>CAWCBA010000005.1:0-426847 GCA_963793675.1 uncultured Gammaproteobacteria bacterium
CCCGTTCGTAGACAGTTTTGATCTAGAGTTCGGCTGACTTCCGGGCCCGGTTCTCCTGACGGTTGCGAACGAACTCGCTGGGTGTCAGGTGACCCAGTGAGCTGTGGGGTCGTTGCTGATTGTAGTCCACGCGCCACGCTTCGATCTTCGCCCGCGCGTCGTCGAGCGACATGAACTGCATGACGTTCAGGCATTCGTCTCGCAGCCGGCCGTTGAACGACTCGATGTGCCCGTTTTCCATGGGTTTTCCTGGCCGGATGAAGTCGAGCTTCACACCGCGTCGCCAAGCCCAGTCCTCGAGCGCCTTCGAGGTGAACTCCGAGCCGTGATCGACGGTAATCGACACCGGCGCCGGCATGTCCGCGGTGCGTGCTTCCAGAGCGTCGGCGACCCTCTGTCCGGACATCGCAAAATCGACCTCAATCAGCGGACTCTCGCGACTCAACTGATCGACCACCGTCAGGATGCGAAACGGACGACCATCGAACAGCTGATCGTGCACGAAATCCATGCTCCACCGCTCGTGCGGCGCGCTCGGCACAGGTGCCGGACCGCGATGCAGGCACATGTGTTTGCGCCGCCGAATCCGTGTGCGCAGTTGCAGTCCGTCGAGCCGATACAGCCTCCGAACCCGCTTCTTGTTCACCGGCCAGCCTTCCCGTCGCAGCATGACGTGAATGCGCTGGTAGCCGAAGCGGGGTCGCGCATGCGCGATCTCCCGGATGCGCAACCGCAACGCCGCCTGATCCTTGGCCATACTCTTGCGGTAGAAGCCGGCGCGAGAGAATCGCGCCAGCCGACAAGCCCGCACCGTGGCACCTGAAAGCGCTCCTTGATCCAGCCCGCCAGCACGCGACGCCGAGCGGGCTTCAGAGCTTTTTTGCGATGACTTCCCCCAGGATGTGCTTGTCCAGGGTGAGGTCGGCGACTAGACGCTTCAGGCGTGCGTTCTCATCGCGCAGCTGGCGGAGCTCCCGGATCTCGGTGAGCCCAAGCTTGCCGTACTTCTTCTTCCACACGTAGAAGCTTGCCTCGCTCACGCCCATCTGCCGACAGACGTCCGCCACTGGCGTGCCGCCCTCGGCCTGTCGCAGCGCAAAGGCAATCTGCTCCTCCGTGTACCTCGACTTCTTCATGCCCTCATCTCCCGTGCTGAGGACCCGAGAAGCCAGCTTAGTCCAGTTCTAATCTGTCGTCGAAAAGTGGGACGACGTCAGGGTCACCCGGACCCCGAAAATAGAACGCCCCGCAAAGCGGGGCGTCCTCGTGACCCTGGCCTCATCGTCCGTTTCGACGCGGACTACCGGCCACGGATTCAGGCTCAGCCGATTGAGGTCCGCCTGCGCCGCCGGGCCGCCAGCGCAGCCAAGCCGAGCGCCAGGCCCCCGAGGCCCATGCTGCCACCACCGCCACCACCACCGCTAGTCGGGGGCGGGGGCGGGCGGGGGCGGCGCCACCGGGCCGGTCGAGACGACCAGCGCGACGGCCGAACCAGCCGCCACGCTCGTGCCCGCCGCCGGGTTCTGGCTGATCACGCTGCCCGACGGCACCGTGGCGTTCGACGACTGCGAGACCGCACCGAGCGCCAGCCCTGCACCGGTGATCGCCGTGGTCGCCGCCGCCTGCGTCAGATTCACGACGTTCGGCACCGCGACCGGGCCGGTCGAAACGACCAGCGAGACCGCCGAACCGGTCGCCACGCTCGTCCCCGCAGCCGGGCTCTGGCTGATCACGCTGCCCGCAGGCACCGTCGTGCTGACGATTGTGAGACCGTGCCGAGCACCAGACCTGCGCCGCTGATCGCCGCGGTCGCCGCCGCCTGCGTCTGGTTCACCACGTTCGGTACCGTCACCGGGCCCGGGTGCCGGCGCGGGCCCCGTCGACACCACCAGGTTCACCGCCGAGCCCGCCGTTACGCCCACGCCCGCGGCCGGGTTCTGGCTGCTCACGCGGCCCGCAGGCACCGTGGCGCTCGACTGCTGTGTCACGGTGCCGACGACCAGCCCGACACCCGTGAGCGCCGTGGCCGCCGCCGCCTGCGTCTGATTCACGACGTTCGGCACCGTCACCGGGCCGGTCGTGGCGTCACACCGCGTGAACCTGGTCTCGGTCGTGCCCTGGCCGGCCACCGTGACCGACAGCGTATGCTGATTGCAGTCGGTGATCGACGACGCGAAGCTCAGCAGGTAGCCATTGTCGAGCCGGCTGGAGATCGTCGCGTACGCATTGGTGACCTCGGTCTGCGTCGGCGCGGAGATGTAGTTGCCGCCGGTCCGGGCCGCCAGGGCATTCATCACGTTGCTGCCCGTCGTGCCGGGCGTGCCCACGGCGATCGTGAACAGCGGAATGCCGAGGCTGCTCGCCTTGTCGATCACGAAACTCTGCGTATTGACCGAAGCGTTGTCCAGGCCGTCACTGATCACGACGACCGCCCTTGGGCCCGGCCGGCAGCGTGACGCCGGCTGGCGGCGACACGAAATGGTCGAGCGCGACGTTGATGCCGTCGTACACGTTGGTGAACCGTCGCCGGGGTAGGGCAGCATCGCCGCATTGACCAGGCGTCGGTACCGCCGGCCGCGCCGATCCGCGTGAACGGCTGGACGATCGATGCCCCGGCCGGATTGCTGGCGTTGAACTTGACGATGGCCGCGTAGTCGCCGACGTTCATCGAGTTGATGAAGTCGACCACGGCGCCTTCCATCGCGGCGCGCGCGGTCGCCCTCGGTGCTCGGGCTGTAGTCCATGGCGAACACGACCGAGACGTTCTTGGCCGGATTCGCCGACGGCGGCAGGGAGAAGTCGCGACGGCTGGATCGGGAGCGGAGTGCCGTCCAGCGTCAGCGTGAAGTTGCCGGCCGTGAGCCCACCGACCGGATTGCCATCCGCATCGGTCACGGTCACGTAGGCCTCGATCGGGTCGCCGATCGGTCGCGATTCGACGCGCAGATCGATGGCCGCGCTCGCGGGGCCGGCGAAGAACGCGGCCGCGAGCAGCACCAGCGCAGTCAACCAGGTCGCCAGCTGCCCCGCACGGGCGCGCATGTCGAACGGTCTGATCGCTGTGCGATTGGAAGCAGGAGAATCGGGCAAAATTGTAGCGCTCATGGCGAGGTTGGTGTTCCTTTTTGGGTTAGTCGTCCGTTGGTCGGCAAGTTAAAGTCCCGTGGGCAGAGCCTACGGGACCCGACCGCGGTCAGGCTGTGAGCCGCATCACAGATTCTGGGGTTGGCTCCGACACCTGGATTCGAACCAGGGACCCGCTGATTAACAGTCAGCTGCTCTACCGCTGAGCTATGTCGGAACGGTCTCGAAAGAGCCGCCAATTTTGCGATTGGCGGCCCTGTTAGTCAAGGAAGCCCGCTTCCACTCAGGCGCCAACGAGCGCCTTGCCCATGCGCGCCAGGGCCTGTTCGAGCGTCTGCATGCTCACCGCGAACGAGAAGCGGATGTGCCCCGGCGCGCCGAAGCCCGAGCCCGGCACGCCCGCCACCCCGGCTTTGTCGAGCAGGAACTCGGCGAACGCATTGTCGTCGGCCAGGCCGCGCATCCGGATCGCTTCGCTGACGTCGCACCAGGCGTAGAACGTGCCCGCGGCCGGCAGGACGTTGAAGCCGGGCAGGGCGTTCAGGCCGGCATTGAAGAAGTCGTGCCGGGCCTTGAAGTGCTTGTTCATCTCGCCGACACAGGCCTGGTCGCCGTTCAGCGCCGCGGTGGCGGCTTTCTGCGAGATCGACACCGGGTTCGAGGTGCTCTGGCTCTGGATGGTCGACATCGCGGTCACGATCTCGACGGGGCCGCCGCAGTAGCCGATGCGCCAGCCCGTCATCGCGTAGCTCTTCGACACGCCGTTGATCGTCACCGTGCGGTCGTAGAGGTCGGGGCAGGCGGTCAGGAAGCTGCAGAACGGTTCCGGCGCCCAGTAGATGTGCTCGTACATGTCGTCGGTGGCGATGATCACGCGCGGGTGCTGGCGCAGCACCGCCCCGATCGCCTCGAGTTCGGCGCGGGTGTAGGCCGCGCCCGTCGGGTTGCTCGGGCTGTTGAGCATGAACACGCGCGTCTTCGGCGTGATCGCGGCTTCGAGTTGCGCGGCCGTGATCTTGTAGCCCTGTTCGGGGCCCGCATACGGCATGACCGGCACGCCCTCGGCGAGCAGCGCCATGTCCGGGTACGAGACCCAGTACGGCGCGGGAATGATCGACCTCGTCACCCGGGTCGATCACCGCCATGAACAGGTTGTAGATCGTCTGCTTGGCGCCGGTCGAGACCAGGATCTGCGGGCGCGTGTAGGCGATGCCGTTGTCGCGCTTGAACTTCGCGATGATCGCGTCCTTCAGCTCCGGGATGCCTTCGACCGCCGTGTAGCGCGTGAAGCCGTTGCGGATCGCCTCGACGCCCGCGTCCGCAATGTGCGTCGGGGTGTCGAAGTCCGGCTCGCCGATCGCCCAGTCCGATGATGTCGTGCCCCTCGGCCTTGAGCCTGGCCACGCGGCCGGTGAGGGCGACGGTCGGGGAGGGCTTGACGCGCTTGACGCGCTCGGCGAGTTGGACGGGCACTTGGGAATTCCGGGGAGGTGAAAAAGACGGCGCATTTTAGGCTAATCTGGCGGTCCTCCCAAGGCAGATGACACCGATCGGCGGCAACTACCGATGACCGACGTTCCCCGCGCTTTCCAGTTGCAGTCGGCTACCAGCCGGCGGGCGACCAGCCCGAGGCGATCGCGCGCCTGGTCGAGGGGCTCGCAGAACGGGCTCGCGCACCAGACGCTGCTGGGAGTTACGGGTTCGGGAAAAACATTTTCAGTCGCCAACGTGATCCAGCAGGTGCAGCGGCCGACGCTGGTGATGGTGCACAACAAGACGCTGGCCGCGCAGCTGTACGGCGAGTTCAAGGAGTACTTCCCCCACAACTCGGTCGAGTACTTCGTCAGCTATTACGATTACTACCAGCCCGAGGCGTACGTGCCGTCGTCGGACACGTTCATCGAGAAGGACGCCTCGATCAACGAGCACATCGAGCAGATGCGGCTCTCGGCCACCAAGGCGCTGCTCGAGCGGCCCGACTCGATCATCGTCGCGACGGTGTCGGCGATCTACGGCCTCGGCGACCCGAAGGCCTACCTGAGCATGGTGCTGCACCTGGTCCGCGGCGACCGGCTCGACCAGCGCAAGCTGCTGCGCCGCCTCGCGGACATGCAGTACACGCGCAACGAGCTCGACCTGACGCAGGGCACGTACCGCGTGCGCGGCGACGTCATCGACGTGTTCCCGGCCGAATCCGAACGCGAGGCCGTGCGCATCGAGCTGTTCGACGACGAGATCGAGACGCTCAGTCACTTCGATCCGCTCACGGGCGAGGTCCTGCGCAAGGTGCCGCGGCTCACCGTGTACCCGTCGTCGCATTACGTGACGCCGCGCGAACGGGTCGACAGCGCGATCGAGAACATCCGCGAGGAACTGCGCGAGCGGCTCAAGGAGCTGCGCGCAGCCGACAAGGGCCTGGAAGCGCAGCGGCTCGAGCAGCGCACCACGTTCGACCTCGAGATGATGATGGAAGTCGGCTACTGCTCGGGCATCGAGAACTACTCGCGGTACCTCTCGGGTCGCCAGGCGGGTGAACCGCCACCGACATTGTTCGACTACCTGCCGCCAGGCGCGCTGCTCGTGGTCGACGAAAGCCACGTCACGATCCCGCAGATCGGCGGCATGTACCGCGGCGACCGTTCACGCAAGGAAACGCTGGTCCAGTACGGCTTCCGC
Organism: uncultured Gammaproteobacteria bacterium; assembly: GCA_963793675.1. Taxonomy (GTDB): domain Bacteria; phylum Pseudomonadota; class Gammaproteobacteria; order Steroidobacterales; family Steroidobacteraceae; genus RPQJ01. The sequence continues at coordinate 5,761 of CAWCBA010000005.1, forward strand.
CTGCCGTCGGCGCTCGACAACCGGCCGCTGCGGTTCGACGAGTGGGAGGCGCTCGCGCCGCAGACGATCTTCGTCTCGGCCACGCCCGGCCCGTACGAACTGAGCCACGCCGCCGGCGACATCGTCGAGCAGGTGGTGCGCCCGACCGGGCTCATCGATCCCGAAGTCGAGATCCGGCCGGTCCGCACGCAGGTCGACGACGTGTTGTCCGAGATTCACCACTGCGTCGCGGCACAGCAGCGCGTGCTGATCACCACGCTCACCAAGCGCATGGCCGAGGACCTCACCGATTACCTGAACGAGCACGGCGTAAAGGTGCGCTACCTGCACTCGGACATCGAGACGGTCGAGCGCGTCGAGATCATTCGCGACCTGCGCCTGGGCAAGTTCGACGTGCTGGTCGGCATCAACCTGCTGCGCGAGGGCCTCGACATGCCGGAGGTCGCGCTGGTCGCGATCCTCGATGCCGACAAGGAAGGGTTCCTGCGTTCCACGGGGGCGCTGATCCAGACGATCGGCCGGGCCGCGCGCAACGTGCACGGCCGCGCGATTCTCTATGCCGACCGCGTGACGGGCTCGATGCAGCGGGCAATCGACGAGACCGATCGCCGCCGGGCGAAACAGGTCGAGTACAACCTCAAGCACGGCATCACGCCGCAGTCGATCATCAAGGCGGTGCAGGACATCATGGAAGGCGCGCGCAGCGAGGGCGACCGGGATGGCCGCCGCGGCCTGGCGGCGGACGAGGGCGACCTGCTGCTCGCGCCGGAGCAGGCCATGAAGCGGATCAAGAAGCTCGAGGCCGAGATGTACAAGCACGCCCGCAACCTCGAGTTCGAGGAGGCGGCGCGGATGCGCGATCAGATCGAGACGCTGCGCCACCAGGCTTTCGGCGTCCCCGGGACTCGGGCCGGTTGAGGCGCGGGAAATAGGGGACGCTCACCTATTGCTTAGGAGATAGCGGGAAATAGGTCGAGGGAAATAGGTGAGCGTCCCCTATCCCTATCCCGTAACCCCTTTCTTCCTGTATCCTCCGCGGCTCGTTTGAGGGCGCATAGCTCAGCGGTAGAGCACTACCTTGACATGGTAGGGGTCCGTGGTTCGATCCCACGTGCGCCCACCACGATCCCGGCACCTGGGTCATCGTGAATCTTGACGGGACCAAAGACGATGCCGGTCATCACACTGCCTGACGGCAGCCAACGCAGTTTCGAACAACCCGTGACCGTGGCAGGCCTCGCTGCGAGCATCGGTGCGGGACTCGCCAAGGCGGCGCTCGCCGGCCGTGTCGACGGCAGGCTGGTGGACACCTCGCACGTCCTCGACCGCGACGCCTCGGTGTCCATCGTCACCGGCAGGGACCCGGACGGGCTCGAAATCATCCGTCACTCCACGGCGCACCTGCTCGCGCAGGCCGTGCAGGCCGTCTACCCCGAAGCGCAGGTCACCATCGGCCCCGTCATCGAGGACGGCTTCTATTACGACTTCGCCTTCAGCCGGCCCTTCACGCCGGAAGACCTGGCGAAGTTCGAAGCGAAGATGCACGAGCTCGTCAAGGCCGACCTGAAAGTCGAGCGCAAGCTCATGCCGCGCGATGCGGCGGTCGAGACGTTCAAGAAGCTCGGCGAGCACTACAAGGCCGAGATCATCGCAGCGATCCCCGCGAACGAAGACATCAGCCTGTATGGGCAGGGCGACTGGTTCGACCTGTGCCGCGGTCCGCACGTGCCCAGCACGGGCAAGCTCGGCGCGTTCAAGCTGATGAAGGTTGCGGGCGCCTACTGGCGCGGCGACTCGAAGAACGCGATGCTCCAGCGCATCTACGGCACCGCGTGGGCGGACGAGAAGGCGCTGAAGGCGTACCTCACCCGCCTCGAGGAAGCCGAGAAGCGCGACCATCGCCGCGTCGGCCGCGAGCTCGGCCTGTTCCACACGCAGGAAGAGGCGGTCGGCAGCGTGTTCTGGCACCCGAAGGGCCACACCCTCTGGCGCACGGTCGAAACCTACATGCGCGAGCGGCTGGAAAAGGCCGGGTACGTCGAGGTCAAGACGCCGCAGCTGCTCGATCGCGTGCTGTGGGAGAAGTCGGGCCACTGGGAAAACTACCGGCCCAACATGTTCATCGCCGAATCCGAGGACCGGATCCTCGCGGTCAAGCCGATGAACTGCCCGGGGCACGTGCTCATCTACCGGCAGGGCATCAAGTCGTACCGCGACCTGCCGCTGCGCATGGCCGAGTTCGGCGCGTGCCACCGCAACGAGCCCTCGGGCGCGCTGCACGGCCTGATGCGCGTGCGCGCGTTCACCCAGGACGACGCCCACATCTTCTGCACCGAGGACCAGGTCAACGCCGAGACGGTCGCGTTCTGCGACCTGCTCATGAGCGTGTACAAGGACTTCGGCTTCGACGAGGTCCGGGTCAAGTTCTCGGATCGCCCGGCCAAGCGCGCGGGCAGCGACGCCACCTGGGACAAGGCCGAGGCGGCCCTCAAGTCGGCCGTCGAAACGGCCGGCCTCGACTACACGCTGAATCCGGGGGAGGGCGCGTTCTACGGTCCCAAGCTCGAATTCGTGCTGCGGGACGCCATTGGCCGCGACTGGCAGTGCGGCACCCTGCAGGTCGATTTCGTGCTGCCGGAGCGCCTCGGCGCCGAGTACGTCGGCGAGGACGGGGCGGTGCACCGGCCGGTCATGCTCCACCGGGCCATCCTGGGTTCCATGGAGCGTTTCCTGGGGATCCTCATCGAAAATCACGCCGGAAAGTTCCCGACCTGGCTGGCGCCGGTACAGGCCGTGGTGATGAATATCACGGGGACCCAAGCCGATTACGTGCGCAAGGCGACCGAATTCCTGAAAAATCAGGGGCTTCGGGTCGAAATGGATTTGCGAAACGAGAAGGTCGGCTTTAAAATCCGCGAACACACCTTGCAGCGGGTCCCGTACCTGCTGGTCGCGGGCGACCGCGAAACAGGGTCCAACTCGTTGGCCGTGCGCACGCGCAGCGGCAAGGACCTCGGGTCGATGGGACTGGAAGCCCTCGGCGCGAAACTTGCCGAAGAAGTCGCGAGCCGCGGCCGTACTGTTTTAGATTCAGAGGATTGATCGCATCACTGCTCCAACGACCAAGCGCATCCGGCGCAACCACGAGATCACTGCCCCGCAACTTCGCGTCATCGGCGCGGATGGTGAACAAGTCGGGGTGATGACGCGCTTCGAGGCGCTCGAACTTGCCGCCTCGCAAGAGCTCGACCTGATCGAGGTTTCGCCGATGGCGGAGCCGCCGGTCTGCCGGATCATCGACTTCGGAAAATTCCAGTTCGAACAGAACAAGAAGACGGCGCTCGCGAAGAAGAAGCAGAAACAGATTCAGATCAAGGAAGTGAAGTTTCGCCCTGGAACCGACGAAGGCGATTATCAGATCAAGCTCAGGAATCTGATTCGCTTTTTCGAGGAAGGGGACAAGGCCAAGGTGACGTTGCGTTTCCGTGGCCGAGAGATGGCGCACACGGACCTCGGCCGGCAGATGCTGTCACGGTTGCAGAACGATCTTGCCGCGGTGGCGGTGGTCGAGCAGCATCCGCTGATGGAAGGCCGGCAGATGGTCATGATGCTGGCGCCAAAAAAGAAGTAAGGGCGGTTTCGGCCGTCTTTCGCCTTCGATCCGAAGCCGCAAGGCCGAGGTGAAACGGGCTATCAAAATTCAGGAGTTGTTACATGCCCAAGTTGAAGACCAACCGGGCCGCGGCTAAGCGTTTTCGCAAGACAGCGAACGGCTTCAAGCGCGGTCAGTCGCAGAAGCGACACATCCTCACCAAGAAGACGAGCAAGCGGAAGCGGAATCTGCGTGGCACCACCATGGTCGCCAAGCAGGACCTGGTCCGGCTCGAACAATTGCTGCCCCACGCCTGAGGTGACCCATGGCACGAGTTAAACGTGGCGTCATCGCTGGACGCCGGCACAAGAAAGTCCTCGCCAAGGCGAAGGGTTACTACAACGCACGCCGCAAGGTGTATCGCACGGCGAAGCAGGCGGTCATCAAGGCCGGCCAGTACGCCTACCGCGATCGCAAGGCCAAGAAGCGCGATTTCCGCGCACTGTGGATCACGCGCATCAACGCCGGTGCCCGCATGTTCGAGATGTCGTACAGCCGGCTGATGGCGGGCCTCAAGGCCGCGGGCCTCGAGATCGACCGCAAGCTCCTCGCCGACCTGGCAGTGCACGACATCGACGCGTTCGGCAAGATCGTCGAGCAGGCCAAGAAGAGCCTTCCCGCCGCCGAGTAATGGAAGTTGGGGGAGGAAAATAGGGGAGGCTCCCCTATTTCCGGTGGAAAATAGGGGAGCCTCCCCTATTTTCCTCCCCTGATTTCACTCCGCCCGATGAGCGACACGACCACGACCTTCGGCCTCGACGACCTGGCGGCGGACGCCCGGGTGCGGGTTGCGGCCTGCGCGAGTCTCGCGGACCTGGAAGCGCTGAAGGTCGAACTGTTCGGCAAGAAAGGCGCGATCACCGCGCAACTGAAATCGCTCGGCGCGCTCGCTCCGGACGAGCGCAAGGCCGCGGGCGCCCGCATCAATGCGGTTCGTGACGAGATCGGCGCGGCCTTCGAGGCGCGCAAGTCGGAACTCGACAGTATCGAGCTCGAACGCAAGCTCGCCGCGGGACGCATCGACGTCACGCAGCCCGGTCGCGGCCAGCAGCCCGGCGGCCTGCACCCGGTAAGCCGCACGCGTCGGCGTATCGAGGCGATCTTCCGCAATGCCGGGTTTTCGGTCGAAGACGGTCCCGAAGTCGAGGACGACTGGCACAACTTCGAAGCGCTCAACATTCCCGCGAACCATCCGGCGCGCGCGATGCACGACACGTTCTACTTCCCGGACGGCCGGCTGCTGCGCACGCACACGTCGCCCGTGCAGGTGCGCGCGATGCTGCGCGACAAGCCGCCGCTGCGCATGATCATGCCGGGGCGCGTCTATCGCTGCGATTCCGACATGACCCACACGCCGATGTTCCACCAGGTCGAAGGCCTGGTCATCGACGACGGCGTGAGTTTCGCCAACCTGAAGTCGGTGCTGCACCAGTTCATGCAGCAGTACTTCGAGCGCGACCTTGGCATCCGTTTCCGCCCGTCGTACTTTCCGTTCACCGAGCCATCGGCCGAGGTCGACATCGAATGCGTGTTCTGCAGCGGCGCGGGTTGCCGCGTCTGCAAGCAGACAGGCTGGCTCGAGGTCGCGGGCTGCGGCATGGTGCACCCCAACGTGCTGCGCAACGTGGGCATCGATCCCGAGCACTACACGGGTTATGCGTTCGGCATGGGCATCGAGCGCCTGACGATGCTGCGTTACAGCGTCAACGACATCCGTCTTTACTTCGAGAACGACCTGCGCTTCCTGCGGCAGTTCGGCTGATCCGGTAAGCGGCGATGCGCATCAGTCTGCAATGGTTGGGTGAATGGATCGGCGGGCCGCTGCCCGCGCCGAAGGATCTCGCGGCGCGCCTGACGATGGCGGGCCTCGAGATCGAAGGCGTGGAGGCCGCCGCGCCGCCGCTGCCCGGCGTGATCGTCGGCGAGATCGTCGAGCGCGTGAAGCACCCGAACGCCGACACGCTGAGCGTCTGCCAGGTGAACACCGGGACCGGGACGGTGCAGATCGTCTGCGGCGCGCCCAATGCGCGCGCAGGCATGAAGGCGCCGCTCGCCACCGTCGGCGCGCAGTTGCCGGGCGGCATGGAGATCAGGCAGGCCAGGCTGCGCGGCGTCGAGTCGTTCGGCATGCTGTGCTCGGCACGCGAACTCGCGCTGTCCGAGGAATCGAGCGGCCTGTTCGAATTGCCAGCGGACACAACCGACGGGGATGTCGCTCGTTGCAGCGCTGGGTCTCGACGACACCCTGCTCGAAGTGAACCTCACGCCGAACCGCGGCGATTGCATGAGCGTCCTCGGCATCGCGCGTGAAGTCGCCGCGCTGACCGGGCAGCCGCTCACTGGTCCGGCATGGAGCCCGGTACCCGCAGCGTCGAAGGACCGCTTTCCAGTCGAATTGACTGCCGGTGCGGGTTGCGTGCGCTTCGCATCGCGCGTGATCCGTGGCTTGAATCCGCAGGCCAGGTCGCCCGCGTGGATGCAGGAACGCCTGCGTCGCGCCGGTTTGCGTCCGATCAGTGCGGCGGTCGACGTCACCAACTACGTGATGCTCGAACTCGGCCAGCCGATGCACGCCTACGACCTGCGTGAACTCGCCGGCGGCATCGTCGTGCGTCGCGCGCGGGCAGGGGAGACACTCAAGCTGCTCGACGGTCGCGAAATCGCGATGGACGAGTCGGTGCTCGTCATCGCCGATCGCGAAAAATCGCTCGGTCTGGCAGGCGTGATGGGCGGGGACCATTCCGGTATCGGTGACGACACGACCGACGTCCTGCTCGAAGTCGCGTTCTTCCTGCCCGACGCGATCGCGGGTCGTGGCCGCCGCTTCGGCCTGGTCACCGATGCCTCGCAGCGCTTCGAGCGCGGCGTCGATCCCACGCTGCAGGAACGCGCGATCGAACGTGCAACGGCCTTGCTGTGCGCCTGCGCGGGCGGTACCCCGGGCCCGACACAGTTGGCCGAGCTCGCGAACGAAACACCGCAGCCGGCGATCGTTCGGCTGCGCCCGGAGCGTGCACGCCGCGTCATCGGGGCTGAGATCGACGACGCGACGATGGCGTCGATGCTCGACGGGTCTCGGCATGACAGCTCGAGCGCAGCGCCGAATGCGTGGCGCGTGACGCCGCCGACGTGGCGCTTCGACATCGCGATCGAAGAAGACCTGATCGAGGAAATTGCGCGTACGCACGGGTTCGACCGTATTCCGGAAACGGTGCAGGCCGCCCGGCAGCCGATTCCCGCCGTGACCGAAACCCGCATTGATGGCGACGCGGCAGCCGACGTGCTCGTCCAGCGCGGCTATTTCGAGGCGATCACGTACAGCTTCATCGAGCCGGGCCAGCACGATCTGTTCGCGCCCGGCGCGCCGAGCCTGACACTGAGCAATCCCATCTCCGCCGAACTTGCGACGATGCGTGCCTCGTTGTGGCCGGGACTCGCAGCGGCGCTCGCGTCGAATCAGCGTCGGCAGCAGCCGCGCGTGCGCCTGTTCGAAATCGGCCGCAAGTTTGTCGTCACGCGTGACGATGGCGCGCTGCAGGAAGTGCCAGTCATCGCCGGTGTCGCCGCGGGCGCCGCCGTGCCGGAGCAGTGGGGCACGCCCAAGGCGGCCGTCGATTTCTTCGACGTGCGTGCCGACGTCGAGGCACTGCTGCGCGCGACGGGTGCGGTCGACGAATTCCGCTTCGTGCCGGGCCAGCACCCGGCACTGCATCCGGGCCAGACGGCCGAGATTCGTCGTGGCGACACACACGCAGGTTGGATCGGCCGACTGCATCCCGACGTCGAGCGCCAGCTTGATTTGACATATTCCGCGATCGTTTTCGAGCTCGAATTCGAGGTCGCGATGGCTGCCGCGGTGCCGCATTTCCACGAGGTGTCACGGTTTCCGGCGGTACGACGCGACCTGGCGATCCTCGTCGAGGAAGCGGTGCCCGTGCAGAAACTGCTCGACTGCGTCCAGAACGCCGCGGGGACGGTGCTGCGCGACACGACGGTGTTCGATATCTACCGCGGAGCGGGCATCGAAACTGGTCGCAAGAGTGTGGCGATAGGCTTGAATTTGCAGGATGTTTCGCGCACCCTTACCGACGATGAGACGGATGCCGTCGTGGCTCGGGTCGTCTCCGACCTGGAGCGGGAGTGCTCCGCCACGATACGAGACAGATAAGACAAAGATGGCATTGACCAAGGCGGAAATCGCAGAAGCATTGTTCGACCAGCTCGGCCTCAACAAGCGTGAGGCCCGCGAGCTCGTCGACTTGTTCTTCGAAGAGTTGCGAATGGCGCTCGCCCATGGCGAGCAGGTCAAGCTCTCCGGTTTCGGCAACTTCGACCTGCGCAGCAAGAACCAGCGCCCGGGTCGCAACCCGAAGACCGGCGAGGAGATCCCGATCAGCGCGCGTCGCGTCGTGACGTTCCGTCCTGGCCAGAAACTGAAGGCGCGCGTGGAAGCGTATGCTGGAACCCAGCAATAACGACGAACTCCCGGCGATCCCGGGCAAGCGCTACTTCACCATCGGTGAGGTGAGCGAGCTGTGCGGCGTGAAGCCGCACGTGCTGCGTTACTGGGAGCAGGAATTCCCCCAGCTCAAGCCGGTCAAGCGTCGAGGCAACCGTCGCTACTACCAGCGCCAGGACGTGCTGGTCATTCGCCAGATCCGGGCGCTGCTCTACGACCAGGGCTTCACGATCGGCGGCGCCCGCAATCGGCTCGAGGGCGAGGAAGCCCGCGATGACGTCACCCAGGCCCACCAGCTGGCCCGCCAGCTGCGCATCGAGCTCGAAGAACTGATCAAAATCCTGCGGCGCTGAGCGATTCGGCTATAATCCGCGCCCGGTCGGAGCGTGGCGCAGTCTGGTAGCGCACTTGCATGGGGTGCAAGGGGTCGGAGGTTCGAATCCTCTCGCTCCGACCAATTAAAACAGGTGCTTACGAAACGCCCGCAAGGGCGTTTTTCGTTGACGCGCCTCGCAGCGCGGCTGCCTGCCCGGGCCTCAGCGAGGCAGCATGACGACCGCCTCCAGCCCGCCGGCCGGCAAATTCCCGAGTCGGACGTCGCCGCCATGGGCGCGGGCAATCATCCGTGCAATGGACAGGCCGAGGCCGGCGCCGCCGGTTTCGGCGTTGCGCGAGGGGTCGAGCCGCTCGTACGGCTCGAAGACCCGTTCCTGGTCGGGGTCCGGGATGCCGGGTCCGTCGTCATCGACGCGGATCAGGACCGCGGCCGCCGTCGATTCGATGGTGACCCGCGCCACGCGCCCGTACTTGAGCGCGTTGTCGATGAGATTGCCGACGCAGCGACGCATTGCCGTCGGCTGGCAGGGGTAGGGTACGCGCGGGCCCTGCGTCACCAGCGAACGCGAATGACACGCCCGGCCTGTCGTCGCACAGGTCTTCGATCAGCGACACCAGGTCGACGTCGACCGTCGCCTCGCGGCGTGAATCCTCACCTGCAAAAGCCAGCGTCGAGCCGATCAAGGCATCCATGTGCGCGAGGTCGGCGAGCATTTTCTGGCGCTGCTCGTCGTCATCCATTAATTCGGCGCGCAGGCGCAGCCGGGTGATGGGTGTACGGAGGTCGTGTGAAATGGCGGCCGTCATCTGCACGCGATCGTGCACCTGGCGCTGCAACCGCGATTGCATGGCGTTGAATGCGCGTGCTGCCTGGCGCAGCTCCCGCGCTCCGCGTTCCTGCAGCGGCGGCGCGTTCACGTCGTCGCCGAGCCGCTCGGCGGCGCGCGCCAGCGTCACCAGCGGATCGGTCAGGCGCCGGACGGCCCAGATCGACGCGCCGATGATCGCGAGCGCGGCCAGTGCGAGCAGTGCCAGCGAACTTCCGGACAGGGTCTGCGGGTTCTCGACAAAGGGCGCCTCGAAATTCAGCCACGATCCGTCGTCGAGCTGCAGTGCGACGCGCAACAAGGGTACGTGGGTGTGCTCCGTCAGGATGGAATCGAGACGCCGTCCGAGACTGGTCGAGCGGTCGCTCGGTCGGCCACCAGGAATGACGGAGCCCGCGACGGGCGCCGGGGCGAATGAAACGCGAAGCGTACGCCAGGGCACGTCCCACAAGGCCGCCTGCATCACTTGCGAGAACAGCCTGGCGCCGCGGTCGTCGATGTCCGTGCCCGTGGGCGCGGGGGCATCGTCCCAGCTCACGCGCAACGTGCCGCCACGCACGGACGCCAGCATTGCACCGCGTTGCGCAGGCGGCGTGACCACGACGAGCCGAACCAGGTCCGCCATGCGTTCGGCCAGATGGAAATGCGCCAGCACCGAGCTGGTCTGGGAGCGTTCCCCGGCGTTGATCGCGAGCGTCGCGACTTGCGCGACCGCAAGCCCGCTCACCAGGACCACGACGATCCAGCCGGCTACGGTGTCGGGAACGAAGCGCCTCACGCCCGCACGACGGATGTCGCGAGCATGTAACCGTCGCCACGTACCGTGGCGATGATCCGTGGCAACCGCGGGTCGGCTTCGATCTTGCGACGCAGCCGGCTCACCTGCACGTCGATGCTGCGGTCGAACGGCACCGGGCTCCGGCCCCGCGCGAGATCGAGCAACTGGTCGCGCGTGAGGGTGCGTTGCGGATGCTCGAGGAACGCGAGCAGCAGGTCGAATTCGCCGGTCGAGAGCGTCACCATCGTGCCTTCGGGCGACAACAGGCAGCGACGGCCCACGTCGAGCGTCCAGCCCGCAAACTGCAGGCACTCGGTTGCGCCGACGGCCACGCGCCGTGGATGCGTCGCGCTGCGGCGGAGCAGGGCGCGCATGCGCGCCAGCAGTTCGCGCGAGTTGAAGGGCTTCGGCAGGTAATCGTCCGCCCCGAGTTCGAGGCCCACGATCCGGTCGGTAGGGTCGCTCACGGCCGTCAGCATGATGAGCGGCACGTCGCTGGTGGCCCGCAGTTCGCGGCAGGCGGTGAGACCGTCCTTGCCCGGCATCATCACGTCGAGCACGACCAGGTCGATCGCGGCTTCGTCGAGCGTCTTGCGCATTTCGCGCGCGTCGCGCGCGACGGAGACGCGAAATCCATTGGCGGTCAGGAAGCGCGAGAGCAGGTCGCGGAGTTCGCGGTCGTCGTCGACGATCAGGATGTGCGGGTTGGTTTCCATGGGCGGGAAAGCTTGAGCGTCGATCTTCCGACCGCGCAAATGCCAAGGGGTTCAATCGTGTAACGGCCTGTAACAGGACGCCGTCCGGCAACGTTCCGTTACCGAACGGGGGGTGGCTCGCAACACTGCACTTACAAACCGGTGGTCAACTGTCCTTCATCCGGGGACATCCCCGGATCGAGTACCGAAACGTGTTGAACATGATTCCAGGAGTGAGAAACCTATGAACATCCGCAATGCCCTGCTGACGGTTGCCGCTGCCGCGCTGATCGCTCCCGCCGCTTTCGCGGCCACGACGGCCACCAAGGAAGATTGCGCCACGGCGCAGAAGAAGGCGGACGCAGCGATCACGGCAAATCCGCATGCTTCGGCCAAGGCCAGGGACCTGCGCGCCGAGGCCGAGAAGCTGTGCCAGTCCGGCAAGACGGCCGACGGCGTGAAGAAGTTCGATGAAGTCGCAAAGGAGGCTGCCCGGGCCAAGTAACACGGCACCCCGGACATCCCCCTGGTGACAGGGCCGCCCTCGCTTCGGGGGCGGCCCTTCCGTTTTGAAATCCTGTATCTTTTGCCGCATGGACACGCAACAGACGAAATCGATCCTGACGGTGGCCCTGATGGCGGCGTTCGCCGACGGGCTCAAGGACGAACGCGAACGCGAGTCGATCCGCCAGCTGACCGAGGCGCTCGGAGCCGAAGCCAGCATCGACCTGCCGGCCTGGTACCGCGACGTCCTGCTCGCGCGGCCCGACCTCACCGAAGTCGTGAAGCCGCTCGACACGCAGGGGCTGCGCCAGTACGCCTACGAAATGGCCGTCGGCGTCGTGAACTCCGACGGCTCGCAGAATGCGGCCGAAGCGGCCTTCCTCGCGCAACTTGCCAGGTCGCTGCAGTTACCCACGACGGCGACGGAGTCCGTCACGCAGCAAGCCAGTGCAATGGCGCATGCAGCGGTTGAACCCACTGGTCCTGCTGCCCCGGCAGGTATGACGGCTGCTGCCGCGGCACCGACGGCCGTGGCGGGCACCGTGCTCGGCAAGGCGAACCTCAGCGATGCCGAGATGGACAAGACGATCATGTCCGCTTCGATCACCAACGCGGCGCTCGAATTGCTGCCGGAGTCGATCGCCTCGATGGCGATCATTCCGCTGCAGTTGCGACTCGTGTATCGCATCGGCAAGGCGTACGGCTACGCGATGGACAGCTCGAACGCGAAGGATTTCATCGCCACGCTGGGCGTCGGCCTCACCTCGCAGTACGTCGAGCAGATCGGACGCAAATTGTTGGGCGGGCTGCTCGGCGGCATCGGCGGCGGCCTCGGTCGTTCGCTCGGCCGGCAGGCGGCGAGTTCCGGACTCACCTTCGCCACGACGTACGCGATCGGTCGCGTGGCGCAGCGTTACTACGCGGGCGGCCGCACGCTCGATTCGGCGGCGCTCAAGGCAACGTTTGCGTCGTTGCTGGCCGAGGCGCGTGGCATGGCCCCGCAATACCAGTCACAGATCGAGCAGGCCGCGCAGACGATCGACACGCGCAACCTGGTGTCGCTGGTCAAGCAAAGCTAGGGTTGAGGCAAGGGGCGAAATAGGGGACGCTCACCTATTTCCAAATAGGTGAGCCGGAATCAAACCCCTTCCTAACCTTCCTTTCCTTCCTGCCCTTCCTCCCTTCCTAGGAGTGCGTGATCGCGTCGACGCGATCGGCACGCTCCAGGTGCGGGATCGCGTTGAACGACACCAACCGGGCATTGCCCGATGGCGGGCGGATCACTTCCGTCACGCCGGTGTTGCGGATCTGCAGGTTCAGCTGGATTGCCGCGTCCGCTCCTGCTTCGAGCACCTCCGACGTGTATCGGCCAATCACGCCGCCGGACGTTACGATCAGTACGTTGTCGTCGCGTCCGAGCCCTGCGCACGCCGCGGCAACGCCTGCACGGATGCGCGAGCCGAACTCACTCCAGCTTTCGCCACCCGCGACGACATCATCGTGCCTGGACCACTTCTGCATGGCGCTGCGGATCGCTGCGAAGTACTCGCGGCGGTCGCCCGATGCCCGGATTGCCTGCAGCCGGTCGCCTTCGAAGAATTGCAGCAGCGAAAGGTGATCGTATTCGTTGAAACGGGCGTCCTGGGTGAAGTCGCTCGAACCGTCGAGCGCGCTCAAGACCCGTTCGCACGTCGAGACCTGCCGTTGCAGCGTGCCCGCGAGCACGCGGGCGAAGCGCAGGCCGCGTCCCGCGAAATGCTCGCCGAGCCACGTCGACTGGCGCGCGCCGAGGGCGGTGATCGAATCGTAGTTGCCCGCGAAATCGGGCTGGCCGTGGCGTACCAGATAGAGATAGGGCATAAGCCTTGCAGTTTAGCCCGGAAGTCCGCATGCCCAAGGCCAGGCCATCCACACCTTTCCAGCCGTGCGGCGTCATCACGCTGACGACGGACTTCGGCCACCAGGACCCTTTCGTCGGCGTGATGAAGGGGCAGGTGCTGCGTCGGTTCCCCGCGGCCAGGCTCGTCGACCTGACGCACGAGATCCTGGTGCACTGGCCCGCCGAGGCCGGCTTCTGGCTCGGGCGCTCGTTCCGCTACTTCCCGCCGGGCACAGTGCACGTGGCTGTCGTGGACCCGGGCGTAGGCAGTTCGCGCGACATCGCCCTGGTCGAAGCCGACAGCCACCTGTTCCTGGCGCCCGACAACGGCCTGCTGGCCGGCGTGCTCGAGCGACTGGAATCCACCCCCATCCTGCGGCGGCTCGAGGACGGCGCCCTGCGTGAACCTGGGAATCCATCGGCCGAGCGCGACCTTCCACGGTCGCGACATCTTCGCGCCGCTGGCCGCCGAACTGGCGGCCGGCCGGTTACGTCCCGAAGCCCTGGGGCCGTTGGTTCGGGAACTCGTTCCGGGTCGGCTCGCTGAGCCAGTCCTGGCTGGGGGACAGCTGAGCGGGGTGGTGGTGACGGTGGACCATTTCGGCAACCTCCTGACCAACCTGGACGCCCCACTGGTGGCGCAGGTGACGACGCCGGTGGTACGTGGCCGGCGGTCAGGAAATCCCGCTACGGCGGACCTATTCCGAGGTCCCGCCCGGCGAATACGTCGCCCTGGTCAATTCGTTCGGGGTCCTGGAGGTCGCGCGAGCCGAAAAGAGTGCCGCCGCGGGCCTCGGTCTCGGCCGGGGCGCTCCGATTGTCGTCTCGCCGCGACGGGGCTGAAGGATCAACCACGCGGACAGGGGAACCGGCCCCGGCATCCACGGTCTGACGGGACGGAACACGGCGGCGCGTGGCGTCATTGCGCCGCAACACGAATCTGTTGAGAAGAAAACCAGTCCGTGTATAGTTCGCAGCCTTGTGCCCCGGGCTCAGGTGGGCAGCGCGTTGATATATCAGGATTTTCTCTCAGGGCCGCGCCATGGAACGAGACGAGGAACACTTCGACTTGGACGACGAGTTTGTAGCTGGAGCTGAGGAAGAGAACTACGACCGATTCATCGACAGGGTGGATCGGCGCAAGCAGGCGGCTGCCGTAAAGAAGGGCAAGGCGGCCTGGAGCAAGCTCGAAGACGTGCTCGCCGAGAAACGCCTGCAGAAAGAACTCAAGGATTTCTACGAAGACAAGTAGTCCGTCCGGAACAACACGGGCCCCCGGCTCCTGACTCGGGGAGCCAGTGACCGTCCGGGCGGCCGAAATGGCGCCGGACACGGTCAGGAAGAAGCAGGCGGCGCCACATGCAGCGTCGCGCCGGGGTTCGCCGAATGACCAGCCATACCGAATCGAACTGGGTCGTCCTGAAGTTTGGCGGCACCAGCGTTTCGAGCGTCAGCAACTGGAAGAACGTCGCCGGCGTCGTCAAGGCGCGGCTGGTCGAAGGTCTGCATCCCGTCATCGTTCATTCGGCGCTGTCCGGTATCACGGACCGACTCGAGCAACTGCTGGCGAAGGCGCTGACCGGTGAGTGGGAACCGGTCATGGACCAGATCGAGCGACGTCACGTCGATCTCGCGCGCGATCTCGGCATTCACATCGACGCCGAGCTCGACCGTCATTTCACCGATCTCCGCCGCAGCGCCGAAGGCATCCACCTGATCGGCGAGGTCAGTGATCGACTGCGCGCGCGCGTGATGGCCAACGGCGAACTGATGGCGACGCGGATCGGCGCGGCGTTCCTGCAGGCACGAAGGCATCGACGTGCAGTGGCTCGACGCCCGCACGCTGCTGCACGCCGAAGAACGACCCGGCGCTACCGAACGCGCGAACTACCTGTCCGCGACGTGCAACTTCGAACCCGACGCCGCGTTCCAGCAGCGGTTGGCGTCGGGCGGCAAAGTGCTGATCACGCAGGGTTTCATCGCGAGCGACGCGCACGGCGACACGGTGCTGCTGGGTCGCGGCGGCTCCGACACGTCGGGCAGCTACTTCGCTGCCAAGCTCGGCGCGCGCCGCCTCGAAATCTGGACCGACGTGCCCGGCATGTTCACGTCGAATCCCAAGTCGGTGTCCGAACGCGCGGCTGCTCAAGTCGCTCGACTACGACGAAGCGCAGGAAATCGCGAGCAGCGGCGCCAAGGTCCTGCATCCGCGCTGCATCCTGCCGGTCAAGCAGTACTCGATTCCGCTGACCGTGCACGCCACGCATCATGCCCGAGCTCGAAGGCACGGTGTCATGGCCGCGACGGGCGGTGATGGCGGCGCGCGCGTGAAGGCGGTCTGCGTCAAGAAGGGCATCACGCTGCTCTCGCTCGAGACGCTCGGCATGTGGCACCAGGTGGGTTTCCTCGCCGATGCCTTTGCCGTGTTCAAGGACGCACGGTCTTTCGATTGACCTGGTGTCGACGTCCGAGACCAGCGTGACCGTTTCGCTGGATCCAGCTGCCAACTCGCTCGACAGTCGCGCGCTGGAGACGCTGGTCGAGGACCTCGCTCGCGAGGCTCTGCCGCGTCGAGGTGATCGGGCCCTGCGCCGCGGTGAGCCTCGTCGGCCGCAGCATCCGTGCCACGCTGCACCGGCTCGGCGAGGCACTCGAACTGTTCGAGGAGCAGCGCATCTATCTCGTGACGCAGGCCGCGAACGACCTCAACATCACGTTCGTCGTGGACGAGGAGCAGGGGGATCGCCTCGTGCGCCGCCTGCACGACGTCATCGTCTGGAACGCGCCGTCCGATCACGTGCTCGGCCCGACGTGGGAGCAGATCCACGGCCTCGGTCCGGTGATTCCGCGACGGACGGGCCGCCGTGGTGGCAGGATCGTCGCGACGAACTGCAGCGCATCGCACACGAGCACGGCAGCGCCTACGTCTACAACCGCGCCTCGTCGGAGCTCGCCGCGAGACAACTGCTCGCGATTCGTGGCGTCGACCGCATCTTCTACGCGATGAAGGCGAACCCGCACCCGGAGCTGCTCAAGACCTTTGCGGGGCTCGGGCCTGTCGTTCGAATGCGTCTCGCGCGGCGAATGCGAGCACGTGATGAAGGTCGTGCCGGGCATCGATCCGTCCCGCATCCTGTTCACGCCGAATTTCGCCCCGCGCAGCGAATACGAGTGGGCGCTCGAGCAGGGCGTCAACCTGACGATCGACAACGTCTACGCGCTGCGCGAATGGGGCGAGCTGTTCCGCGACCGCGACATGCTGATCCGCATCGACACCGGTTTCGGGCGTGGCCACCACGATCACGTGCGCACCGCGGGCGTGCATTCCAAGTTCGGCGTGCCGCTGTTCGAGATGGACGAGGTCGAGCGCCTGGTCGAACCTGGTGGGCGCGCGCGTCGTGGGCCTGCATGCGCATACCGGCAGCGGCGTGTTCGACGTAGCGCAACTGGAAGGAAGTCGGCCACATGCTGGGCGGCCTCGCGCAGCGCTTTCCGCACGCGCGGGCCATCGACCTCGGTGGCGGCCTCGGCGTGCCCGAGAAGCCGGGGCAGGTCGCCGGTCGACCTCGCCGCGCTGCAGGGGGTCATCGACGACATCCGCGCCAGGTGGCCGCAGGTCGGTCTCTGGCTCGAGCCGGGCCGTTTCCTCGTGGCGCAGGGTGGCGTGCTGGTCGTCGAGGTGACGCAGCTGAAGGGCAAGGGCGCGGTGCAGTACGTCGGCGTGTCGACCGGCATGAACTCGCTGATCCGTCCTGCGCTCTACGGCGCGCATCACGACATCGTCAACCTCACGCGCTTCGGCGAACCGGGCACCGAGGTTTACAACGTCGTCGGCCCGATCTGCGAGTCCGCCGACTACCTCGGGCACGAGCGGCTGCTGCCGGCCACAAAGGAAGGCGACGTGCTGCTGATCGCGAACGCGGGGGCCTATGGCCACGCGATGAGCTCGCACTACAACCTGCGCGAACCTGCGTGCGAAGTGATCATCTGAGCTGGTCAATGGCGACTGGAGTGAGCGCGTGAAGACTGCGATCGTCGGCTGGCGCGGGATGGTGGGCTCGGTGCTCATGCAGCGCATGGCGGTCGAGCGCGATCTCGACCATGTGGACCCCGTCTTCTTCAGCACGTCGCAGGTGGGCGGCGCGGGTCCCGTGATCAATGGCCGCCCGTCGGGCGCGCTGCGGGATGCCAATGACCTGGGTGCGCTCGCGCAGTGCGAGGTCGTGGTGACCTGCCAGGGCGGCGACTACACGAACGACATCCATCCGCGGCTGCGTGCGACCGGCTGGAAAGGCTATTGGATCGACGCGGCATCGGCGCTGCGCATGAAGAACGATGCCGTCATCATTCTCGATCCGGTGAATCGCAACGTGATCGACGCGGCGCTTGCAACCGGCGTGCGGGACTACATCGGCGGCAACTGCACGGTGTCGCTGATGATGATGGCCCTCGGCGGGCTGTTGCGCGCGGACCTGGTCGAGTGGATCACGTCGATGACGTACCAGGCGGCTTCGGGCGCGGGTGCCCAGCACATGCGTGAACTCATCCAGCAGATGGGAAGCGTGCACGCTGCCGCATCCTCGCTGCTGCAGGATCCGGCGAGCGCCATCCTCGACATCGACCGGGTCGTTGCGGGCCAACTGCGTTCTCCGGAACTGCCGCAGGCGAATTTCGGCGTCGCGCTCGCGGGCAGCCTGATCCCGTGGATCGACAAGGACATGGGCAACGGCGTCAGCCGCGAGGAATGGAAGGGCGGGGCCGAGACCAACAAGATTCTCGGCCGCTCTGGCGGCGCGACGATCCCGGTCGAAGGCATCTGCGTTCGTGTCGGCGCGATGCGGTGCCACAGCCAGGCGATGACCATCAAGTTGAAGCGCGACCTGCCGCTCGCCGAGATCGAACGACTGATCGCCGGCGGCAACGACTGGGTGCGGCTGGTGCCGAACACGCGCGAGGCGTCGATTGCCGGCCTCAGCCCGGCGGCGGTCAGCGGTACGCTCGACATTCCGATCGGCCGCGTGCGCAAGTTGGCCATGGGTGGGGAATACCTCACGGCCTTCACCGTCGGCGACCAGTTGCTGTGGGGTGCCGCCGAGCCGATTCGCCGCATGTTGCGCATCCTCGCCGAACGGCAGCGGGGCTGAGCGTCGTTCATGACCGGCCAGCGCGCCCAGCCCTCGCTCGACGAACTGGCCGCGCGGCTCGCCGAGTTCGCGCGCGAGCGCGACTGGGACCAGTTCCACGCGCCGAAGAACCTCGCGATGGCGCTTGCCGCCGAAGCGGGCGAACTGCTCGAGCACTTCCAGTGGCTCTCGGAGCAGCAGAGCGCGAACCTGCCTGCCGACGTCGAGGATGCCGTGGCGCTGGAGATGGCGGACGTGCTGCTCTACCTGGTCCGTCTTGCGGATAAACTCGACATCGATCTCGGTGCGGCCGCATTGCGCAAGATCGGCTTGAATGCCGTCAAGTACCCGGTCGACCAGTTTCGCGGCAGCGCACGCAAGTATGACGACCCTGCGTAAAGGAACCGACCACCCTTGAGCCACGCTGACACGATGACGGGAATCGTCAGTCTCCGCGACAAGCGGGTGCTGGTGACCCAGGCCAGTGAATTCATGGGCCCGGTGTTGTGCTCGGTGCTGGCCGAAGCGGGCGCTGATGTCCTCGCGGACGAGTCTTCGCTGCTCGATCCCGGCGCACCGGCAGCCATCATCGATCGCGCCGGGCGCGTGGACGTCCTGGTGGCGAACCTGGCGCTCGCGGCTCCGACGACGCCGGCTCGTGATGTCGACGACGCCGAGTGGCAGAAGGTCTTTCGCTGCCTGGTCGAGCCGCTGCCGCGCCTGGTGCGGGCGGTGCTGCCGCAGATGATCGAACGCCGGTCGGGCAAGATCCTGGTGATTGGCAGTGCTTCGGCGCTGCGTGGCATGAAGCGCGCATCGACGTACAGCGCGGCCCGGGGAGCCCAGTTGGCCTACGTCCAGGCCGTAGGCGTCGAAGTGGCACCGCACAACGTGCAGGTCAATGCGATTGCGCAGAACTTCGTCGAGAACCCGACGTATTTTCCGCCCGAGGTGCAGGCGCTTCCGGCATTCCAGGACCGGTTGCAGCGCGAAGTGCCGCTGGGACGCCTGGTGGGGGCGCGGGAAGACGCGATGTTCGCCGCGTACCTGTGCAGTGATGCCGCCGACTGCTTCGTCGGCCAGGTATTTCCCGTGTGCGGCGGCTGGGTTACGCGGTAAGAGCCCTTATTCCGCATGCTGCCCGAAGAGGTTCGACCTGCCACCCATGCTGCGCCCGTGTCGCGGTCACTGCCCCGCACCGTGATCGTGCTGGGGTTCGTTTCGCTCCTGAACGACTCCTCGAGTGAGATGATCACGCCGCTGCTGCCGATCTTCCTGACGGCAACGCTCGGCGCCGGGCCGGCCATCGTCGGGCTCGTCGAGGGCCTCGCCGAAGCCACCTCGAGCGTGCTCAAGCTGGTCGCGGGCCGATTGGCGGACCGCGGCGTGGATGCGAAATCGCTGGTGGTCGCCGGCTACGGGTTGTCGAACGCGACGCGCCCCCTGATCGGACTGGCGGCAGCCTGGAGTTCCGTGCTGCTGCTGCGGTTTCTCGACCGCGTCGGCAAGGGGTTCCGCACTGCACCCAGGGATGCGTTGATCGCGGGAGCCACGCACGCAGCGGATCGCGGCCGTGCTTTCGGTTTTCACCGCTCGATGGATCACGCGGGTGCCGTGATCGGCCCGCTCATCGCGTTCGCATTGCTGTCGCTGCAGGTCGATCTCAAGCACGTGTTCCTCGCATCCGTGGTGCCAGGGCTGCTCGTGCTGTTGCTGCTTGCGTTCGGCCTGCCGCAGGGACAGCCTTTCGTCGCGCCGCCGCGCGCGTCGTTCTCCTGGCGCGCACTGCACGGCCGGCTGCGCGCGATGATCATGGCAGCAGGCTGGCTCGCGCTCGCCGCCGTGCCGGAAGCCTTCGTCGTGCTGTGGGCTACCAGCGCCGGGCTCTCGGTGCACTGGGTGCCCCTGGTCTGGGCGGCTGCGAGTCTCGCCAAGATGGTGATTGCCATGCCGGCCGGGATCGTGTCGGATCGCCTCGGCCGCATTCCAGTGCTGTTGGGTGGCTGGACACTGCGCGTGTTCGTGCTGCTGCTGCTGGCGCTGCTGCCCGCACCGCCAACCTGGCAAGTGTGGCTGCTGTTCATTGCCTACGCCGCAACGCTGGCCGTGACCGAGCCTGCGGAGCGCTCGGTAATCGGTGATCACGCCTCTGAACACGAGCGCGGCACCGCCTATGGCCTGTATCACCTGGCGAGCGGCCTGCTGGTGCTGCCAGGTGCAGTGATTTTCGGCACGATCTGGCAGCGCTTCGGTTCGAGCACGGCGTTCACCACGGCTGCGATCGTGACCGCGCTTGGTGCGACCTGGATGTCCTGGCTGGCGCGTGAGCCCCGCGCGCGGGCCGTATGACAGTGTGCAGGTGCGCTGACTGACTAGAGGCTGCCCGGAACCCGGGCACCGTGCCTCGAGGCGAGTTCGCCGACGACCTGCTCCAGCGTGAGGTCGCGGGACTTCAGCAGCACCAGCAGGTGATACAGCAGGTCGGCGCACTCGCCCACGAGTTCCGGATCGTCGCGCGTCACGGCTGCGAGCGCCGTCTCGACGCCTTCCTCACCCACCTTCTGCGCGATGCGGCCGACGCCGCTCGCAAAGAGCCGGGCCGTGTAACTGCCTTCCGGGCTCTCGGCGATGCGGCTGGCGATCGTCGACTGCAGCGTCGACAGGAACGCGATGCGCGAGGCCTCCGGTTCGCGCGCTTCGGCGAAGCAGGTGGGCGTGCCCTTGTGGCAGGTCGGGCCATCCGGGCGAGCGAGGACGAGGATCGTGTCGCGGTCGCAATCGGCGCTCACGTGGGTGACGTGCAGGTAATGACCCGAGGTTTCGCCCTTGGTCCAGAGCTGGTTGCGGCTGCGGCTGAAGAAAGTGACGCGCCCGCCGTTCAGCGTGCGACGCAGCGCCGCCTCGTTCATGTAACCGAGCATCAGGACGCGGCCATCGACCGCATGCTGGACGATGGCGGGCAGCAGGCCATCGCCCTTGTCCCAGTCGAGTCGCGTGAGGTTCGGGTCGTTCATGGACGGATCTCCACGCGTCGTTCGCGCAGGTAAGTCTTCAGATCCGGGATGGCGATGGCGCCGCCGTGGAACACGCTCGCGGCCAGTGCCCCATCGACGCCGGCAGCGGCGAAGACAGCGGCGAAGTGCTCCATCGTGCCGGCGCCCCCGGAGGCGATCAGCGGTACGCGGCAGATACTGCGCACGGCCTGCAGCTGGCGCAAGTCATACCCCTGGCGAACGCCATCGCTCGCCATGCAGTTGAGAACGATTTCGCCGGCGCCGCGGTCCTGTACTTCACGCACCCAGTCGAGCGTGCGGCGGCGCGTGCTGCGTGAGCGGTCGGGATCCCCCGTGAACTGGTAGACCTCGAACTCGTCGCCGACGGTCTGGCTGTCGACACCGACCACGACACACTGTGACCCGAAGCGTCGAGCAAGTGCGTTCACGAGGTCGGGGTCGGCCAGGGCAGGGGAGTTCACCGAGATCTTCTCCGCGCCGGAATTGAGCACGTCCTCGGCATCGGCGACCGTGCGGATGCCGCCGGCCACGCAGAACGGGATGTCGAGGACGCGCGCCACGCGCGCGATCCAGCTGCGGTCGACCGAACGATTCTCGGGACTTGCCGTGATGTCGTAGAAAACCAGTTCGTCCGCGCCTTCCGCGCAGTAACGCGCGGCAAGCTCGAGGATGTCGCCCACCACCTTGTGATCGCGAAAGCGAACGCCCTTGACGACCTGTCCGTCGCGAACGTCGAGGCAGGGGATTATGCGCTTGGCAAGAATGGGGCGAGCTCCGCGGACGACATGCGATTCTCGAGCAGGGCGCGGCCGCTGATCACGGAGGCCGCGCCCGTGGCTGCGAGCGCCACGAGGTCGGCACCGCAGCTGACGCCGCCCGAGGCCTGCCATTGAATCGCAGGAAAGCGTCTTACCGCCTCGGCGTACAGCGCAAGATTCGGTCCAGACAGTGCGCCGTCACGGGCGACGTCCGTGCACAGCACGTGCAAGGCGCCGTGCGGCAGGTAGCCCGCGACCGTGTCCCAAAGACTCGCCTCGGTCTGTGCCTCCCACCCGTGCGTCGTGAGACGCGGCGTGCCGCCGTCGTCGAGGCGGACGTCGAACGCCAGCACGATGCGATCCGGACCGAACTCGCGCAGCCACTGCTGAACCACCGCGGGCTTCGTCACGGCCACGCTGCCGACGACGATGCGTTGCACGCCAAGACCGAGCAACTCCGCGGCCACTTCGCGTGAGCGGACGCCGCCACCGACCTGGATGGCGGTGTCCGCGAAGGCTTGCGCCAGAGCGGCGATTGCCGCTCGATTGCCCTGTGAGCCCGCACGCGCGCCATCGAGGTCGACGACGTGCACGTACCTGGCGCCGAGGTCGCGGTAGCGCCCGAGGATCACGCCCGGGTCGCTGCCGTAGACGGTTTCGGCGTCGAAGCGGCCCTGCAACAGGCGCACGCATTGACCGCCACGCAGGTCGATGGCTGGAACGAGCTGCATGTCAGCTCAGCGCCACGAAGTTGGCGAGGACCCGCTGGCCCGCCCGGGACGAGCGCTCGGGATGAAACTGCGCGCCGTGAAAGTTCGCGTGGCGCACGATCGCCGAGAACTCGCCGCCGTAATCGGTGACGGCTTCGGTCCATGGGCCGACCGGTGCCGCGTAGCTGTGCACGAAATAGACGTAGGAGCCGTCACCGAGACCACGTGCCAGCGCCGAATCGCCCTGGGGCACGACCTGGTTCCAACCCATGTGCGGGACCGGAAAACCCTGCCGGTCTGGAAATCGACTGATCCGGGCCGGGAGAATGCCCAGGCACTTCGTGTCGCCTTCCTCGCTGGCCTCGAACAACAGTTGCATGCCGAGACAGATGCCGAGGACGGGTTGGGTCAGCGTCGGAATCACGGATGCCAGTCCGAGTGAGTGCAGCCGCTCCATGGCGTCCGCCGCGGCGCCCACGCCGGGCAGGATGACGCGGGGCGCGCGACGCAATTCGCCTGCATCGACGGTCAGCTGCGAGGACACGCCGAGCCGGTCGAGTGCAAAACGCAACGAGGCGATGTTCGCGCCGCCGCTGGCGATGATCGCGACGTCCGTCATCTCAGAGCACGCCCTTGCTGCTCGGCAGCTCGGTGCCCTCGACGCGCACGGCCTGCCGCAGCGCGCGGCCGGTGCACTTGAAGCAGGCTTCGATCATGTGGTGCGCGTTGTCGCCCGTCACCTGCACGTGCACGGCAGCGAGCAGGCTGTCGGCCAGCGAGCGGAAGAAGTGCGGCACCAGCTCGGTGGGCAGGCCGCCAACGGATTCGCGACCGAACTTGCCCTCGAAGACGGCGTAGGCGCGGCCGGACAGATCGATG
This sequence comes from uncultured Gammaproteobacteria bacterium, assembly GCA_963793675.1. GTDB lineage: Bacteria > Pseudomonadota > Gammaproteobacteria > Steroidobacterales > Steroidobacteraceae > RPQJ01. The sequence goes on from CAWCBA010000005.1 coordinate 29,375, forward strand.
GCAACCCGCGCCTGCGACTCGTCCATGGGCAGCACGAAACCAAAGCGTGCGATTCCGCGCTTGTCGCCGAGCGCTTCCCGCAAGGCCTGGCCGAGCGCCAGCGCGCAGTCCTCGACGGTGTGGTGTTCGTCGATCTCCAGGTCGCCCGTGCAGGTGAGTTCGAGCGCGAAACCGCCGTGGCGCGCGACCTGCTCCAGCATGTGATCGTAGAAGCCGATGCCGGTCGCGATGGCGATGGGGCCGGTGCGGTCGAGGTTGACCCGCACCCGGACGTCGGTTTCCTCGTCTTGCGCAGATACGGTGGCGGTGCGGGCCGGCCGGCGCAGTGTCTCGACGATCGCAGCCCAGGTGGCTCCGTCCTGGCCATCCGCACGCACCTTCAGGCCTGGAATGCCCAGGTTGGCGGCCAGTTGCAGGTCCGTTTCGCGGTCGCCGATCACGTAGCTGTGGTCCGGGTCGATGGGGTGGTCGCGCAGGTAATCGGTCAACAGGCCGGTCTTCGGCTTGCGACATTCGCAGCCATCGGCAAGCCGGTGCGGGCAGAAGAACTCCGCGTCGAACTCGATGCCCTGCGAGGCGAACAGCGTGCGGATGAAATCCTGTGGTTCGCGGAACGTCGGTTCCGGGAACGTGTGCGTGCCGAGGCCGTCCTGGTTGCTGACCAGCACGAAGCGGTAGCCGGCCTGCTTGAGCTCGAGCAGCGCAGGAATCACGCCCGGCAGCAGGCGGATCTTGGCGAGGCTGTCGACCTGCTCGTCGACCGGCTCTTCCACGAGCGTGCCATCGCGATCGATGAACAGTACGCGTGCTCCACTCATGGCTGCTCCACTGCGGCAAGCAGCCGCTGGTTCTGGTCCGGCGTGCCGATCGAGATGCGCAGGCAGCGCGTCAAGCCCGGGTAGGAGGAAAAGTCGCGCACGATCAGTCCGGCCGCCTTGCCGGCCTCGAAGAACCGCTTTGAATCGCGGCATTCGATCAGCAGGAAGTTCGCGTCCGACGGGAAGACCTGCGCGACGTTGGCGCAGCGCTCGAGTCGCTCCTGCATTCGTTCGCGTTCGTCGAGCAGCGTGCGGATACGCGCCGCCGCGAGCGCACGCTGCGGAGCCTCGGTCAGGGCGAGGACTTGTTCAACGGTCGACGCAGGGATCGCGTACGGCGGGATGATCCGACGCAGCAGCCCGATGACTTCCTCGCTGGCAATCAGTGTGCCCAGGCGCGCACCGGCGAGCGCATAGGCTTTGGACAGCGTGCGCAGGACGACCAGGTTCGGGAATTCTGGCAGCCGCGAGGTAAGGCTCGCCCGGCCGCAGAACTCGACGTAGGCTTCGTCCACCACGACCAGCGCCTTGCCAGCGAGTTCCGTGCAGACGCGCAGCATCGCAGCTTCATCGAGCAGGTTGCCCGTCGGGTTGTTGGGCGAGCAGAGAAACACGATCTTCGCCTGCCGGCCGGCAGCGATGACCTGCCCGGCATCGAGCGCAAAGCCATCGCGCAGCAGCGGGACTTCGAGTACGCCCGCGCCCTGGATCCGTGCCGCGACTTTGTAAAAGCCGAACGTGGGCGGGGTGATCACCACGTTGTCCTGTCCTGCACGGCAGAAGGCACGCACGAGCAGGTCGATGGCCTCGTCGCTGCCGCGACCGACCAGCAGCTGCCGTGCCGGCACGTCATACAGCTGCGCCATGCGCTCGACCAGCGCACGCGGCTGCGGCTCGGGATACCGATTGAGGCCGGAGATCGAGTTGTCGCCCGCAGCCCGCCACGGCATCTCGTTCGCGTGCATGCGCTCGAGCGAGGGATCCCACGCCGCATGCTGATACGGCTGCAGTTCGAGGATGTCGGGTCGCGCCAGTTGCAGGATCGAGGAGCTCATGCGTTGCCTGCCTGCGCCAGCGCGTCGAGACGAACCGTGACCGCATTGGCGTGCGCGTCGAGCGACTCGAGTTGTGCCAGCGTGCGCGCCGTCGGACCAAGGTTGCGCAAGCCGTCCGCGGTCAGTTCCTGCACGGTGATGCGCTTGACGAAGTCGATCACGCCCAGGCCGGAGTAGGCGCGGGCATGGCCGTACGTCGGCAGCACGTGGTTGGTGCCGCTGCAGTAATCGCCCATCGTTTCAGGCGTCCAGGCGCCGAGGAAGACGGATCCGGCATTGCGCACCTGCGGCAACAGGTCGCGCGGGCTCGTCACCTGCAGTATCAGGTGCTCCGGCGCGTAGCGGTTCGCATACTTCCATGGCGGCCGCGATGTCCGGCACGAGGATGACGCGGCTTTCGGCGATCGCCTTGCCCGCGATCTCACGCCGCGGCAACGCGGCCAGTTGCCTGGCAACTTCGGCAACGCAGGCTTCGGCGACTGCGCGCGAAATCGTCACGAGCACGACCTGCGCATCCACGCTGTGTTCTGCCTGTGCGAGCAGGTCGGCGGCGACGAACGCGGGGCGCGCGGACTCGTCTGCAATCACCAGCACTTCCGACGGACCGGCGGGCATGTCGAGCGCTGCGCCAGCGGCGTCCTGTGCCACGATCTGCTTTGCCGCCGTGACCCAGGAGTTGCCCGGCCCGAAGATCTTGACGACCTTGGGCACCGAGGCCGTGCCATACGCCATCGCCGCGACGGCCTGCGCGCCACCGAGCTTGAACACCTGCGAGATGCCGCAGAGCCTTGCCGCCACGAGCACCGCGGGATCGGCCGAGCCATCGGGACGGGGCGGGGTGCACATGACTCGCACCGGGCAGCCGGCGATCCTGGCCGGCACGGCGAGCATCAGCGCGGTCGAGGGCAGCGGCGCGGTGCCTGCGGGCACGTACAGCCCGACGGACTCGAGCGCCACGGTCATGCGTTCGCAGACGACACCTGGTGCGGTTTCGAGCCGCAGCGGCGGCAGGGTCTGCAGAGCGTGGAAGCGGGTGACCGTGTCGATCGCGCGTTCGAGGGCCGTGCGCTGCACCGGCGTGAGCGCGGCTTCGGCGGCCGCAAATTCGGCTTCCGACACAGCGAACGATTCGAGGTGGACGCCGTCGAGCCTGGCCGTGTATTCGCGCAGCGCTGCGTCGCCGCGCGCGCGAACGTCGTCGACGATGCGGCGGGCCCGCTCGAGCAGGCCCGCAGCGTCGCGCTGGGCCGGACGACGCAGCACGGCATCGCGACTCGCCTCGTCGAGCGTGCCCCAGTCGAGGATGTCGAGCGGACTCTTCATGCGAGCATCTTCTCTACCGGCAGCACCAGAATCGCGCTGGCGCCAACGGCTTTCAGGCTTTCGAGCGTCTCCCAGAAGACGGTTTCACGACACACGGCGTGCACCGCGACTTTGTCGCCGGTGCCGTCCAGCGGAATGACGGTCGGGGACTCGCTGCCGGGCAGCAGCTTCGCGATCTGTGACAGGGCCGAGCGCGGTGCGTGCAGCATGATGTACTTGCTCTCTCGCACCTGCTGGACGCCATCGACCCGCACCAGCAGGCGACTTACCCAGTCGGCCTTGACGTCGGGCAGGGCGACCGGTGTGCGCACCAGGCACACCTGGCTTGCGAGCACGACGGCCACTTCGCGCAGGTGATTGGCGGTCAGGGTCGAACCGGTGGAAACGAGGTCGCAGATCAGGTCGGCCCGGCCAAGGCGCGGTGCGATCTCGACGGCGCCGGACAACGTGACGATTTCGGCGGTGATGCCGTTCTCTCGCAGGAAGCGCGCCAGTACGTGCGGATAGGTGGTGGCAATGCGCTTGCCTGCGATGCTCGACAGTCCTTCGAACACGAATTCCTGCGGCACGGCGAGCGACAGGCGGCAGTGTCCGAAGTCGAGCTTCTGCAGGATTTCGATGCTCGGCGTGGTGCCGCGCGCCAGCATCGCCAGGCGCTTTTCCTCGAGTACGTTGAGCCCGACGAGGCCGAGGTCGCAGACGTCTTCCTGCACGAGGTCGGGAATGTCGTCATCCCGCACGAACAGCACGTCGAGCGGCATGTTCTCGCCGTAGCACATGAGCTGGTCCTTGCCGCGGCTGAACTTCAGGCCGCAGCGGTGGAGCAGGTCCAGTGACTCGTCGGTCAGGCGCCCCGATTTCTGCACGGCGATTCGCAGGCGTTGCTGGCGGTCCATCAGCGTTCCCCGAGGCGGCGCGCCGCCAGTTCGTAGCCGCCGTTGCCGGCACCCAGGTAGCGGGCGACTCGCCCGATGGTCGTCACGCTGACGCCCGTCTGCTTCGCGATCTCGCGGTAGGGCATCCCCGCCTGCAGCAGCCCGACCACGGTCCAGCGATCGGCGAGGGCCTGCAGTTCCGCCGGAGTGCAGAGGTCGCGCAGGAAATCGCGGCATTCGTCGACGGTGCGCAGGGTCAGCAGGGCCTGGCACAGCGCGCGTTCGGCGGCTGCTTCCTGGCGGGGGGAGATTCCACGGTGGTTCTTCACGGGTCTCGCTGGCTGGCGTGTATTAATGTGTTAGCACGTTAATACATTGGAACGAGCGCAACCGAGACTAGTCCGCGCGAAGCCAGGAGCGCGAAGCCATCGCGCCGCCGGCGTCTCCGGTCCGGACGCGCCCCGAAAAGCCGTCCGCTCCATGGAGGCTCCGGCCGCGCCGTCCATGGCGCGGACGGTTTTCGGGGCGCGTCCGGACCGGAAACGACGTCGGCGCGGAACGTCTTGCGCTCCTGGCTTCGCGCGGACTGCGTCGCGATTGCGCTGCCGTTCCTTGCGCTAACGTGCTGTCACACCTAAACTTCGCCCCGCTCATCGAGACCGGCTGAGGGAATGGCCCTTTGAAGCCGGGGCAACCATCGGGCCCAACCCGCCCGAACTGGTGCCAACTCCACAGGGACCCTGCGCGTCGCCGGAAGATGAGTTGCAGCGAGGCTGCCCCGCCCGGTTTCACGACCGACGGGGGTGTTGGTCGCCGCAACCATCCCTCGCGCGCGCAAAGACTCCCTGCTCGTGGTTGCGATTTCGACGGGCGGGCCGGCACGGGCCTCGACCTGCGTGCCCAGACGTCGTCCAGATTCAGCGCGAGTTCGAGAGCAGCAGTGTCATCGTCCGTCACCATGAGCAACAGCCAGCCCGCCGTCGATGAAAACATCGCACCGGATGGAGCCGCCGATCCGTCGTCGATGGATCCTGCCGCGGCCCTGCGTCCGGTCGTGTTGCCCGCCGGATACGCGTTTGACGAGGACATCCTCGTCCTGGACCGCGAGCCATTCCCGTTGCACTTCGGCGGCGAACTGTCGCGCGTCGAGATCGCATATCGGATCGCTGGCGCCGAGGGTGCCCCGGTGGTGGCGGTCCTCGGGGGCATATCGGCAGGTCGCAACGTATTCAAGGTGCGCGATGGCGTGCCTGGCTGGTGGGACGAAATCGCCGGGCCGGGCAAGGCACTCGACACGGATCGTTTCCGGGTCCTCGGCATGGACTTCCTCGGCGGCAGCCACCGCACGACCGGACCCGGACACGGCGACGTCTTCCAGAGCGTCAGCGCGCATGACCAGGCCGCTTGCCTGGTGGCGGTGATGGACCACCTCGGCATCGCTAGCCTGCACGGCTGCATCGGCGCGTCCTACGGCGGCATGGTCACGCTGGTGATGGGCGCGAAGCACGCGGCGCGCCTGCGGCACGGCATCGTGGTCAGCGCCGCTCACCGCACCCATCCGATGTCGACCGCGTGGCGCAGCGTCCAGCGCAATTTCGTGCGTTACGCCATCGAGCATGGCGAGGGCGAGCAGGGGCTTGCCCTGGCGCGCGCCCTGGCCATGACGACGTACCGCTCGGTGCGCGAATTCGAGGATCGCTTTCCGGGCGAGGCCACGCGCCACGACGGGCGATTCGTGTTTCCGGTCGAGGCGTACATCGTCTCGCGCGGCGAGGCCTATTCGCGGACCTACCGGCCCGAGGCGTTCGTCTGCCTGTCGGAATCGATCGACCTGCACCGCATCGAACCCGAGACCGTCGTCGTGCCGATGACCCTGGTCGCCGTGCTCGAGGACCAGCTGGTGCCGGTCACCGACATGCGCACCCTGCGCGACCGGTTCGGCAGCGCCTGCCAGCTGATCGAGATCAGTTCGATGTACGGCCACGACGCCTTCTTCAAGGAGTCGGCCGTGCTGCGCGATGTTTTCTACCGCACACTCGAATAGACCCAGCGAACAGACCAGACCGTAACGGATCCCATGAGCAAGCAAGACAGCATCAGGACCCGCACCGTGCGTGCGGCCCTCGAGACGGACACCCAGCACGGCGCCGTCGTGCCGCCGATTCACCTGACCTCGACGTTCGCCTTCAGCGGCTACGGCGAGAAGCGCGAATACGACTACTCACGGTCCGGCAATCCGACGCGCGATGCACTCGGGCGGGCCCTGGCGGATCTCGAAGGGGGTTCCGGCGCGGTCGTGACCGCCTCGGGCATGGGCGCCGTCTCGCTCGTAACGCAGCTGTTCAAGCCGAACCAGGTCGCCGTCGTGCCGCACGACTGCTATGGCGGCACCTACCGGCTCTTCAATGCGCTCAACCTGCGCGGAGCCCTGCAGGTACGGTTCGTCGATTTCCAGGACGCCGCAGCGCTCGATGCGGCGATTGCCGACCGGCCGGCGCTGGTGTGGATCGAGACGCCGAGCAACCCGTTGCTGCGGATCGTCGACATCGCTGCCGTTGCAGCCCGCGCCAGGGCAGCGGGCGCGCTGGTCGCGGCCGACAATACGTTCCTCTCGCCCGTGTGGCAGCGGCCGCTGGCCTTGGGGGCCGACCTCGTCATTCATTCCACGACCAAGTACCTGAACGGCCACAGCGACATCGTGGGCGGTGCCGTGATCGCGGCCACGGCCGAGCTGCACGAGCAGGTGAAATGGTGGGGCAACTGCATCGGCGTCACCGGCGCGCCGTTCGACAGCTTCCTGACGCTGCGTGGCTTGCGCACGCTGCACGCCCGCATGCGCGCACACGGTGAGAACGCGCAGCGCATCGCCGACCTGCTGACGCGGCACCGCGCGGTGGCCCGCGTCTACTACCCCGGGCTCGCCGCGCATCCCGGCCACGACATCGCGCAGCGCCAGCAGCAGGGCTTCGGCGCGATGGTCAGCTTCGAACTCACGGGTGGCGTCGAGAACGTCAAGGCGCTGCTCGGCAACATGGAACTCTTTTCGCTCGCTGAATCGCTCGGCGGTGTCGAGAGCCTCGTGGCTCATCCGGCCAGCATGACGCATGCGGCGATGGACGCGGTGGCGAGGGAGCGGGCCGGCATCTCCGAGACGCTGGTGCGGCTGTCGATCGGCATCGAAGAGGGCGATGATCTCGTGCGCGACCTCACGGCCGGACTCGAAGCGGCGGCTCGCGTGGGGCGTTAGCGAGACTTGTCGCGCGGTGCTGGTCGAGCAGGATTCCGTCGACGCCGTGATTGCGTCGTCACGAACGCCCGACAGCGATCGCACAAAAAAGAAGGCCGGCATTTCTGCCGGCCTTCGGGGGACCCGAGCTGCCTCATTCCCTGAGACAAAGACTAACCCGACTCAAGTCCTCGCTACTCGTAAATTCGGTCTCGCGTACTGGGGGCAGGGAGCCTGGGCCCGCCTGCGGACGCGCAGTATAGCGCCGAAAATCCGGTCGGAGTCCAGCGGAAATCGAGCGGGTAATCAGTCGGCCGGGGGTTCTAAACCCTAGCTTGACAGTTTCTGTGGATAAATCCGTAAGTGATTGAATTTTAAGAACTTGACATTAGCCGTTCGACGACCGCGGCACCGGCTTCCCGGCTGCCGACAGTGGCCTTGCCGGGCAGCGCAATGTCCGCGGTGCGCACGCCCGCGCTGACGGCGTCTTCGACCGCCGACTCGACGGCAGCCGCCTCGGTTTCGAGCCCAAGGGAATACCGCAGCATCATCGCCGCGCTCAGGATCGTGCCGTACGGATTTGCGATGCCGCGCCCTGCGATGTCGGGTGCGGAGCCATGAATCGGTTCGTAAAGGCCGTTGCTGCCCTCGCCGAGCGAGGCGGAGGGCAACAGGCCGAGCGAGCCGGCGATCATCGAGGCCTCGTCCGTCAGGATGTCACCGAACATGTTTTCGGTGAGCAGCACGTCGAACGAAGCGGGACGCCGGATGAGGTGCATGGCGGCGGCGTCGACCAGCATGTGCTCGAACTCCACCTGCGGGAACTCCTCGCGCAGCACACGTTCGACGACCGCGCGCCACAAGCGGGACGTCTCCAGCACGTTGGCCTTGTCGACGGAGACGATGCGACGCCGACGGCCCATCGCCAGACGCCCGGCAACCCGCGTCACGCGCTCCACCTCGATGGTGGTGTAGGTGCAGATGTCCTCGGCCTCATGCGCCGTGCGGCTCTTCTTGCCGAAGTAGATGCCGCCGGTCAGTTCCCGCACGACCATGATGTCCGTGCCGGTGATGACCTCGGGCTTGAGCGGCGAGGCGTCGAGCATCGACGCCATCGTGCGCACCGGGCGCAGGTTCGCGAACACGCCCAGGGTGCGGCGCAGTTCCAGCAGTCCCTGTTCGGGGCGAACCCGGGCACCCGGATCCGACCACTGCGGACCGCCCACGGCGCCGAGCAGCGTGGCAGCGCTCTCGCGGCATGCATCGATAGTGCGGGGCGGCAGTGCCGAGCCCGACGCATCGATCGCAGCGCCGCCAATCAGCGCCTCGGAGAATTCAAGGTCATGACCGTACTTCGAGCCCACGGCCTGCAGCACGCGGACGGCCTCGGCCGTGACTTCCGGACCGATGCCGTCGCCGCCAAGGACAGCGATGCGCGCCTTCATGCGCCTTCCCGCGTGCGTTCGTAACGCTCGATCGCGTCCATCTGGCTCAGCAGGTAGCCCAGCTCGTCGATGCCGTTCATCAGGCAATAGCGTGAAAACGATTCGATCGGAAACGTCACTGCACGACCGTCCGGCAGCCGCAAGGTGCAGGCGGGCAGGTCGACTTCGACTTCGACGCCCGGATTCGCCAGCAGCCACTCGTGCGTCGACTCGTCGACGATGACCGGCAACAGCCCGTTCTTCAGGCTGTTGTTGCGGAAGATGTCGGCGATCTCGGTGCTGATGACCACCCGGATACCGAAGTCGAGCAACGCCCATGGCGCGTGTTCACGCGAGGAACCGCAGCCGATGTTGCGACCCGCGACCAGCACCTGGCAGCCCTGGGCTGCCGGCTGGTTCAGTACGAAGTCGGGCTTCGGCTGGCCGTCCTGGTCGTAGCGCCAGTCAGCGAACAGCGAGACGCCGAGGCCCGCGCGAACGGTGGTGGTCAGGAAACGGGCCGGGATGATCTGGTCCGTGTCGATGTTGGTGGACGGCATGACGACCGTCCGCGAGCGGATGACTGTGATCGGGTCCATGTGCTGGTTCTGTGTTGTTGGCGCGCCTGGGCTCAGCCGAGGAACTCGCGCGGGTCGGTGACGCGACCGCGCACCGCGGCGGCCGCGGCGGAGGCCGGGCTCGCCAGCAGGGTGCGTGCCCCGATGCCTTGCCGGCCTTCGAAGTTGCGGTTGCTGGTGCTGACGCAGTACTGGCCGGCGTCGACCAGGTCGCCGTTCATGCCGAGGCACATCGAGCAGCCCGATTCGCGCCATTCCGCGCCCGCGTCCGTGAAGATCTTCGCCAGGCCACGCTGCTCGGCTGCGAGCTTGATCTGCTGCGAGCCAGGCACGACCAGGGCGCGCACGCCCGCGGCGACCTTGCGTCCGCGCAGGATCGCTGCGGCGGCTTCCAGGTCGGAGATGCGCGCGTTGGTGCAGCTGCCGATGAAGACGACCTGCACCGGCTTGCCGGCCATGCGCTCGCCGGCGGTCAGGCCCATGTAGGCGAGCGACTTCGCGAACACGGCATCACCCGGGCGCTCCGGCACGTTGCCGCTGATGGTGGTGACCATGCCGGGGTTGGTGCCGTACGTGATCATCGGCTCGAGCGTGCTGGCGTCGATCGTCACCGACTTGTCGAACGTGGCGCCCGTATCGCTGCGCAGCGTGTTCCAGTCGGCCACGGCCCGGTCCCAGGCGGCGCCTGCCGGCGCGAAGGGGCGGCCCTGCAGGTATTCGTACGTCGTTGCGTCCGGCGCGACCATGCCCGCACGTGCGCCGGCCTCGATCGACATGTTGCAGACGGTCATGCGCTCGTCCATCGACATCGCCTCGATGGCGGGACCGCGGAATTCGATGACGTGGCCGGTGCCGCCGTTGACGCCGATCCTGCCGATCACGGCGAGCACGACGTCCTTGGCCGACACGCCGGCAGGCAGCCGGCCGTTCACGACGACCTCGAGCGTCTTCGGCTTGCGCTGCAGCAGGCATTGCGTGGCCAGCACGTAACCGACCTCGGTGGTGCCGATGCCGAAGGCGAGGGCGCCGAACGCGCCATGCGTGCTGGTGTGACTGTCACCGCAGACGATGGTCTTGCCGGGCTGCGTGGCGCCCTGTTCGGGCCCGATGATGTGCACGATGCCGCGGCGCGAGTCCTGCAGCCCGATCAGGTTCACGCCGAACTCGGCGCAGTTCACTTCGAGCTGGCGCACCTGCCTGGCGGCCGACTCGAGCTTGATCGGCAGGCCGCCGAATATCTGTGCCGTGTCCGTCGGCGTCGAATGGTCCATCGTCGCGAGCGTACGGTCGAGCCGGCGGACCTTGAGCTTGCGGGCCCGCAGGACGTCGAAGGCCTGGGGGGAGGTGACTTCGTGCGTCAGGTGCAGGTCGATGTAGAGGATCGCCGGCGTGTCGGACGTCTCGGGCACGACGACGTGCCTCTGCCACACTTTTTCGAACAGGCTCTGCGCAGTCATTGCGGCTCCGGTCGTTCGCTTCAGACGGCCGCGGCAGGCGGCGACGTCTCGTTCTGGTCGGCGCCGCGGCGGCGCGAGGATTCAATGGCGTTGACCACTTCGATGAACGCCCGCACGCCCGACTCGACGATGTCGGTGGTGACGCTGGTGCCGCGATAGCTGCGCCCCTTGTATTCGCAGGTGACGACGGCCTCGCCCTGGGCGTCTTCACCGCTCGACACGCTGCGCACCTCGAACTTGCGCAGCTTCAGGAACACGCCGGTCGCCTGCTCGATGGCCTTGAGCGCGGCATCGACCGGGCCGTCGCCGGACGATTCCTGCGTGACGATGCGACCGTCGACATGGCGCAGCACCACGCGGCCCGATGCGGAGCGCGTCGAGTCGCTGACCACGTGCAGGTTCTCGAGCTGCCACGGGCCGCCTTCGTGGCCGGTCTCGGCCTTCAGCACCAGCGCTTCGATGTCGCCGTCGAAGAGTTCCTTCTTCTTGTCGGCCAGCGCCTTGAAGTCGTCGAACACCCGCGCGAGTTCGGCGTCGGACAGCTCGAAGCCGAGTTCCTTGATGCGCTCGCGCAGGGCTGCCCGGCCGCTGTGCTTGCCGAGCACGAGGTTGGTGCGGGACATGCCCACGTCGTGGGGCCGCATGATCTCGTAGGTCGAGTGGTGCTTCAGCATGCCGTGCTGGTGGATGCCGGATTCGTGCGCGAACGCGTTTTCGCCGACCACCGCCTTGTTGCGGGGGATCGGCATGCCCGTGATGCTCGAGAGCAGTCGGCTCGTCGGGAACAGGCGCCTGGTGTCGATGCCGGTGTGCAGGCCGTAGATGCCTTCGCGCACCTTGATCGCCATCGTGATCTCTTCGAGCGAGGCATTGCCTGCACGCTCACCGATGCCGTTGATCGTGCATTCCACCTGGCGCGCGCCGCCGCGGATGGCGGCGAGGCTGTTGGCCACGGCCATGCCGAGATCGTTGTGGCAGTGGACGCTGAAGGTCACCTTGTCGGCGCCACGAACGTTCTGCGTCAGGAACGAGAACACGTCGTGGAATTCCTCGGGCACCGTGTAACCGACCGTGTCGGGCACGTTGATCGTGGTCGCGCCGGCTTCGATCACGGCCTCGACCACTTCACGCAGGAACTCGGGCTCGGTGCGCGAGGCGTCCTCGGGCGAGAATTCGATGTCCGCGCACAGGCTGCGCGCGTACTTCACGCCTTCGACGGCGGTGTGGATGATCTGCTCCTTCGCCATGTTCAGCTTGTGCTCGCGATGGATCGCGCTGGTGGCGAGGAACACGTGGATGCGCGGCTTCTCCGCCACCTTGACCGCGCTCCAGGCCTTGTCGATGTCCTCGCGGTTGCAGCGCGCGAGGCCGGCGATGATCGGGCCCCGCACTTCGCGCGCGATTTCATGCACGGCCTCCCAGTCGCCCGGCGAGGCGACCGGAAACCCGGCCTCGATGACGTCCACGCCCAGCTCGGCCAGGGCGCGCGCCATCCGCAGCTTTTCCGGCTGCGTCATGCTGCATCCCGGCGATTGCTCGCCATCGCGCAGCGTCGTGTCGAAGATCAGCACGCGGTTCGGGTCGCGGTTGGACATGGTCGTCACCGTGGTGGAGAGGAGGGGGCGGGACTCAGCCCTGGTTGAGCCAGGGCATGCGGGCGCGCAACTGCACGCCGACCTTTTCGATCGGGTGCGCCAGGTCCTTCTTCATCAGCGCGTCGTACTTCTTGCGGCCCGTCTTGTTTTCCTTGATCCACTGGCGCGCGAAGGTACCGTCCTGGATCTCGCCGAGGATCTTCTTCATTTCCTTCTTCGTGGCCTTGTTCACGACGCGCGGGCCGCGGGTGAGGTCACCCCACTTGGCCGTGTGCGAGATGTACTTGTGCATCTTGGCGAGGCCGCCTTCGTGCAGCAGGTCGACGATCAGCTTCAGTTCGTGCAGGCACTCGTAGTAGGCGACTTCGGGCTGGTAGCCGGCTTCGACCAGCGTCTCGTAACCCTTGACCACGAGTTCCGTGGCGCCGCCGCAAAGCACGGCCTGTTCGCCGAACAGGTCCGTCTCGGTCTCTTCCTTGAACGACGTCTCGATGACGCCGGCGCGCGTGCCGCCGATGCCGTCGGCGTAGGCGAGTGCCTTGGCCTTGGCGTTGCCCGAGGCGTCCTGCGCGACGGCGATGAGGCACGGCACGCCGCGGCCTTCCTGGTACTGGCGACGCACCAGGCCGCCCGGGCCCTTCGGCGCGATCAGCACGACGTCGAGGTCCTTGCGCGGCTTGATCTGCTTGAAGTGGATGTTGAAGCCGTGCGCGAAGAGCAGCGTGGCGCCCTTGGCGAGGTTCGGCAGGATCTCCTTGTAGTTCGCGGCCTGCGTGGTGTCGGGCGTGAGCAGCGCGACCAGCGTGGCGCCCTTGACTGCTTCAGCCGGCGTGGCGACCGCGAGGCCGTCCTTCTTCGCCTGCTTCCAGCTGTCGCCCTTGCGGACGCCGATAACGACGTCGTAACCGGAATCCTTGAGGTTCAACGCGTGTGCGCGACCCTGGCTGCCGTAGCCGACCACGGCGATCTTCGCGCCCTTGAGCGCCTTCTTGTCGACGTCCTTCTTCGAGTACGCACGCATCTCGTCATCTCCTCGGAATCGTTTCCGTTTTGCCGTAACCAAAACTAAAAACCCCGCGCCGGCTGGCTGGCCGTGCGGGGTTCCTGATGTCCAATCGCGCCTTTGCGCTCTCAGTCCGGAGCCCCGCACCTCCGCAGGGGGAGCAGGGTAAGCGACGCAAGCAGCAGGCCGGCCAGCAAGCTGACCGAGGTGATGAGGGAGGAGTCGAGCGACGACTGCATCCAGCGCCTGTGCATGAGAGCGAAAAAAGTCGGGTGCGGATAGCAGCACAGCGTGCCGTGCATTGTCAACCGCAGTGCAAAAAGACCCAGCCCGAGGCCGCTGCAATCCGGTGTGGACCGCGTCTGCGGACGGCGCTGCTAAGCTACCAACCCGCGTTCTTGCTCCCTGTAACGGACCCGCCCACCGTGGACTTTCTCGTCGATCCAGCCGGCGCCCCGGGCGCCGCAACCGCGCACGAACTCGTGCTTGTGCCGCAGTGCGAGCTTGGCAGTTGGCTGGATACCCAGGATGCGTCCGCGCGAGCCTGGATCGCCGCGACGGGATTCAAGGCCGAGCGCCACCAGGTGGTGCTGCTGCCGTCTCCGGACGGCACGCCGCGCCGGGCGGCTCTCGGTCTTGGAGCGCTCCCGTCGCTGGACGCGCTCGAACTCTGGCACGTGGCAGGCCTGCCGGATCGCTTGCCGGCCGGCAGCCACTGGCGGGTCACGAACGAACTCACCGTCGCTGCGGCGAGCGCGCTCGCGCTGGGCTGGGCCTACGGCAGCTACCGTTTCGACACCTACAAATCGACGACGCAGCCGGCAACGGCGCGGGCACGTCTCATCGCGCCGCCAGCCGTCGACCACGCCCACGTCATGCAGCTCGCCGGTGCAACGGCGCTCGCACGCGATCTCGTCAACACCCCGGCGTCCGACATGACGCCTGCGCGGCTGGCAGCCGAGGCGATCCGGATCGCGCGCGAACATGGCGCGGTTCCGCAGGAAATCATGGGCGATGAATTACGGCGCGGATTTCCCGCCATCCACGCCGTGGGACAAGCCTCCACGTGCGGCCCGCGACTCGTCGATTTCGTCTGGGGCGATTCGACGCACCCGAAACTGACCTTGATCGGCAAGGGCGTCTGCTTCGACACGGGTGGCCTCGACATCAAGCCGTCCGCCGGCATGGCGCTGATGAAAAAAGACATGGGTGGCGCGGCCTGCACCCTGGCGCTGGCGCAACTCGTGATGCAGTCGCGCGTGCCCGTGCGGCTGCGCGTACTGATTCCTGCCGTTGAGAACGCGATCGCTGGCAATGCATATCGTCCGGGCGACGTGATCCGCACGCGCAAGGGCGTGACCGTCGAGATCGGCAACACGGATGCCGAAGGCCGGTTGGTGCTGTGCGACGCCATCGCGCTTGCGGACGAAGAAAAGCCCGACCTGCTGGTGGACCTGGCGACGCTCACCGGCGCGGCACGCGTGGCGCTCGGCCCCGAACTGCCGGCATTGTTTGGCACGCGCCAGGCGACCGTCGACGCGCTGCTGCAGGCCGGCCGGCGGGTGGCGGATCCGTTGTGGCAGATGCCGCTCTGGAGCGGTTACGACGACGACATCGCGAGCAAGGTCGCGGACATCAGCAACGCATCGGCCGCGGCGTTTGCAGGAGCGATCATCGGGGCGCTGTACCTCAAGCGTTTCGTGACGAACGCCGAGGACTGGGTGCACGTCGACCTGTTCGCGTGGAACCCGAAGGATCGGCCCGGGCGGCCCGTCGGGGCGGAGGCGCATGCCGTGCGCGCGCTGCACGCAATGCTCGTCGAACGCTATGCGTAAACAGGGCAGGCTGCACCAGGCAGGTCGGTTCAGTGGCTCGTCCGGAGCGCGTGTCTGCCTTTCCAAGCGCAGGACGAGCCGCTGAAGCGACCTGCAACGTGATCGACCTTAGTTACGAACGGCGTGCCTGGACGCTGATCTACCTCTGCCTCGGGCTGGTTGAAGGCGGTACCGCGGCGGTGATGGTCCGGTCGCTGTTCGGTGACCAGGCCCCGGCGCTTGCGGTGGACCTGGTCGTTGCCATCGTGAGCGCGGCGCCGGCCTGGGCCAACCTGGCGAGCATGCAATATGCGAGGCGCGCACAGGGCCAGCGCAAGGTGTCGTTCCTGTTTCCGCTGCTGCTGGCGCTGGCGGCGTGCGTGGGCGCGCTGGCGCTGGTGCCGAAGAGTGGGGCAGGTCTGCTGCTGTTTCTCGCGCTGTACGCTGCGGCGCGCCTGCTCTGGGCCGGCGTCGAGACCGTGCGCTCCGTGCTCTGGAGCGTGAACTACCCGTCGCGGCTGCGGGCGCGGATCACCGGGCGCATCACGATCAACACCTCGATTGCGGTCGCGATCACCGGCCTCGGCATCGGCTGGCTGCTCGGGCAGGACGGTCCATGGTGGCGCATCGCGATTGCCACGGGCTCAGCTTGTGGCGTCGCGGGCGCGCTCGCCTTCCGGCAGTTCAAGGTCCGGCACGAAGAAGGATTGCTTGCGGCCGAGCGCGCACGGCTGGTCGCGGGGGCCTCCTTCGGCTTCGGTGGCATGCGCGCGCTGCTGGCCCGCGACGAGGCGTTCCGGCGCTACCAGTACGCGATGTCGATGTTCGGCGCAGGCTTGCTCTCGCTCACGCCGCTGATGGTGATCAGCCTCGGCGACGTGCTGCAGTTGCCGGCCTTGTGGCAGGTGCTCGTCACGACCGCCATCCCCGTCATGGTGGTGCCGTTCGCGATCCAGCCGTGGGCGCGTTATCTCGACCTGCATCGCGTGCTGGCGTTTCGCGCGTTGCAGGGCAGGTTCACGGTGGCCGCGGTCGTGCTGCTCGTCGCCGCAGTACTGCTGCACATGCCGCTGTTGCTTGCGCCCGGCGCCGTGCTGCTCGGTGTCAGCACGGCGGCCGGCAGCCTCGGCTGGACGCTCGGTCACAACGATTTTGCCCCGCGCGGTGAAGAGACGCGCTACATGGCGCTGCACGTGACGCTCACCGGCATCCGCGGGCTGGTCGCGCCGCCGCTCACGATCGCGCTGTATCACCTGCTCGGCCGCCTGCACGCCGGACTCGGTCCGGCGGCGCTGCTGGTGCCCATGCTGTTCGTCGTGAACGGGGCATATCGTTTTCAGGTCATGCATCGCCTGCAGGTGGCCGCAAACGTCGCGTGACCGCGGCACCCCGCAGGCCGCACAATTACGCGTTGCAACGTCATTCGCCCGGAGCCTGTTCGATGAGCCGCAGCAAAGTGGATCCCCGTCCCTATTCCAAGCTCGTGTTCGACGGGGTGAAGCAGACGCCCAGCCGTGCGATGCTCCGCGCAGTCGGCTACAACGACCGTGATTTCAAGAAGCCGCAGGTCGGCATCGCCTCGACCTGGAGCAACCTCACGCCCTGCAACATGCACATCGACAAGCTGGCCGATGCGGCGGCGAAGGGAGCCAACGCGGCGGGGGGCAAGAGCACCACGTTCGGCACCATCACCGTGTCCGATGGCATCTCGATGGGCACGCCCGGCATGCGGTATTCGCTCGTGTCCCGCGAAGTGATCGCAGACTCGATCGAGACCGTGGTCGGCGCGCAGGGCTTCGACGGCGTGGTAGCGATAGGCGGCTGCGACAAGAACATGCCGGGTTGCATGATGGCGATCGCGCGGCTCGATCGTCCCGCTGTATTCGTCTACGGCGGCACGATCAGGCCGGGCGAGAAGAAGCGCGACGTGGTTTCGGTCTTCGAGGCCGTCGGGGCGCACGCTGCCGGGGTAATCAGCGACAAGCAGCTCAAGGAAGTCGAACGCACGGCGATTCCCGGTGCTGGCAGCTGCGGTGGCATGTACACGGCCAATACCATGGCCTCGGCGATCGAAGCGCTTGGAATGAGTCTCGCGAACAGCTCGGCGCAGGAGGCCGTCTCGCGCCACAAGCGCGATGACGCCGAGAAGGCGGGTCGCGCCGTCGTCAAGCTGATCAAGCTCGGCATCAAGCCGTCGATGATCCTCACCCGCGCAGCCTTCGAGAACGCCATCGTGGTGACCATCGCGCTTGGCGGTTCCACCAATGCCGTGCTGCACCTGCTGGCGATCGCGCACGCCGCGGGCGTGCCGCTCGAACTCGACGACTTCACGCGCATCGGGGCGAAGGTGCCGGTGCTCGCCGACCTGCGGCCGAGCGGCAAGTACTCGATGTCGGAGCTCATTCGCATCGGTGGCATCCAGCCGCTGATGAAGTCGTTGCTCGACGCCGGCATGCTGCACGGCGACTGCCTGACGGTCACGGGCAAGACCTTGCGCGAGAACCTGGCGCGCGTGAAGCCGTACCCGAGCGGGCAGGACATGGTGCGGCCGCTCACGAATCCGCTCAAGCGCGAGAGCCACCTGGTCGTGCTCTACGGCAACCTCGCGCCGGAAGGCGCGGTGGCGAAGATCAGCGGCAAGGAAGGCCTCAGATTCACGGGGCGCGCGCGCGTTTTCGACGGCGAGGAGGCGACGCTGCAGGCGATTCTCGACGGCACCGTGCGCGCGGGCGACGTGCTGGTCGTGCGTTACGAAGGGCCGCGCGGCGGCCCCGGCATGCGCGAAATGCTGAGTCCGACCGCTGCGATCATGGGCAAGGGCCTGGGCGACAAGGTCGCGCTGATCACGGATGGACGCTTCTCCGGCGGCAGCCATGGCTTCGTCGTCGGGCATGTATCGCCCGAGGCGGCGAACGGCGGCCCGCTGGCGCTCGTGCACGATGGCGACTCCATCAGCATCGATGCCACGCAGCGTGAATTGACGCTGCACGTGACAGCCGACGAACTCGTCGCGCGACGCGCGAGCTGGCGGCCGCGCGCACCGTATGCGACCCGCGGGGTGCTCGCCAAGTACGCCGAGCTGGTGAGCAGTGCGTCGCTTGGCGCAGTGACGGACCGGGGTTTGAAGCTTGCCCGACCAGTGGCCTAAAAAATTTGCACAGGTTTGGCACGGCAGAAGTATTGTGTTGCGCAATTCGCGTCGGTAAAGTCGCGACCGCCGTCAGTGGCGGACCGGCTGCACCTGCACCGGAACGCCAGGGTCGTTCGTGTTGCGATGCAGCATTGCGCGCGAACAACGACGGTTTTGGCGCAGGCACAAAATGAATTGCTCAGCAAGAGCCTGAGTCGTCCTTCGCGGTAAGCGTCAGGGGTTGCTAGGGTGGTTGCGGTCTTGTAGTGTCGTCCGTCCCGGGGAGGACGCGGCCTGAGGCCGGAACATCCGTGCGCCCACAGTTGTGGAGGGGAAGTGGCTTACAGTTATTCGATCGACGATCCGGCCAAGAACAGCAAGCGAACGCTTGCTTTCATCCTGACCGTCCTGATCCATGTCTTTTTCTTCTGGATCCTCGCGTCCGGTCTCGGTGCCAAGATGGTCCAGACGGTCATGGGCCCGGTCGAGACGAAGATGATTGAAGAGCTCCCTGACGACAACAAGGAGCCGCCGCCGCCGCCGCCGGACATCGAGCAGCCGCCGCCTTACGTGCCGCCGCCGGAAGTGTCCGTCGACCTGGCGATCGACACCGGTCCGTCCACCGCCATCTCGAACGTAACGTCGGAGCGTCCGGTCGCGGCGCCACCGCCGCCGCCGAAGCCGGTCGAGCGCGCGGTCGTCAAGACGCCGCCTTCCGCCACCGGCAAGGGCGCCCGCACCTCGCTGCCGGAATACCCGCCGGCCTCGCGGCGCGCAGGCGAAGCGGGCACCGTGCAGCTGCGCTGCTACGTGAAGGAAGACGGTCGCTGCAGCGAAGTCTCCGTCGTAAAGAGCAGCGGCTTCGACAAACTGGATGAAGCGGCCGTGAAGGAAGTCCAGCGCAACTGGAAGTTCGTCCCCGGCAAGGAAGACGGCAAGCCGGTGCCCATGTGGCACACCTTTGCCGTGACCTTCAGGCTGACCGATTGATCCTCGCAACTTGACCCATCCCTGAACTCAACGTCGTATCAGTAGAAATAGACACAGGAACCGATTTCAATGGCCACCGAAAGCGTAACCGTCGACAACCCTTACGGAATTGGCGCCCTTTGGGCACAGGGCGACTTCGTCGCGAAGGGCGTAATGGTCCTGCTCGTCATCATGTCTGCCTATTCCTGGTTCATCATTTTCACCAAGTGGTGGGAACAGCGTCGCTTGCTGTCGCAGGCGCGCGAGGCCGAGAAGAATTTCTGGGCCGCGGACAACATCAAGACCGGCCTCAACAAGCTGTCCGGCAAGGGCAATATCTTCAAGGGCATGGCGGGCGAAGCCATCGACGCCGCCGAGCACCACGATGAGCGACTCACGCAGCAGGTCCCGCTGCATGAGTGGATCGACAACGTGCTCGCCCGCGCCACGGCACGCATCAACAGCGCGCTGTCGACGCAGCTGCCGTTCCTGGCCACGACCGGATCGACGGCGCCGTTCATCGGCCTGTTCGGCACGGTGTGGGGCATCTACCACGCGCTCGTCGCGATCGGCGTGGCCGGCCAGGCCTCGATCGACAAGGTGGCGGGTCCCGTCGGCGAAGCCCTCATCATGACGGCCATCGGCCTGGCGGTCGCGGTGCCGGCGGTGCTCGGCTACAACTTCCTGCTCGGCCGTAACAAGCAGATCATGGAGCACGTCAAGCTGTTCTCGAGCGACCTCGAGCAGGTGATCGTCAGCGGTTCGCGCGTCGAAGGCGCGGGCGCCAAGGTCATCTCGGGCGGCGCGAAGAAGTAATCGAGCGCTAGCCCCTAGCAGCCGCTGGAGACAGAATCCACCATGAGCATGAACGTATCCTCGGGCATCCCGGATCAAGAAGAGAAGCCGATGTCGGAGATCAACACCACGCCCCTCGTGGACGTGATGCTGGTCATGCTCATCATCTTCCTGATCACCATCCCGGTGATCACCCAGTCGGTGAAGGTGGACCTGCCGAAGGCGGCCAACATTCCGACGCAGACCAAGCCGGAAAACATCAACATCGCCGTTGATAAGGATGGCAACGTCTACTGGAACACGGCGATGATCCCGACGCAGGAGGCGCTGCTCGAGCGTCTCAAGTCGGTTGCCGTGATGGATCCCCAGCCGGAAATCCATGTCCGCGGCGACCGCGCCACGGCGTACGAGCATGTCGGCCGGGTGATGGTGCTGTGCCAGCGGGCCGGCATCCTGAAGGTCGGTTTCATCACCGAACCCGATCGCGCCCTCGCGCGCTGAGCCGCTGCAGGAGTCTGAACGATGAGCATGAGTATTGGTGGCGGCGGCGAAGACGAGCCGATGATGGAAATGAACATGACGCCGTTGATCGACGTCCTGCTCGTTCTGCTGGTGATGTTCATCATCACGATTCCCGTGATGACGCACGCGGTCAAGCTCGACATGCCGCGCCCGACCAACGCGCCGAAGCTGTCTGAGCCGGTGGTGATCAACCTCGAGATCGACTTCGACGGCACCGTGCTGTGGAACGGTTCCCCGGTGACGGTGGACTCGCTCGACAGCTATTTCCGTCGCGAAGCGGCCAGCGATCCGCAACCTGAGTTGCACATCCGCCCGAACAAGCGTGCGTCGTACGACGTCGTCGCGCGCGTGCTGGCGGCTGCACAGCGCAACGGGTTGCTCAAGATCGGCTTCGTCGGCAACGAGCAGTTCATGTAGGCAAAGGGTTGTCGGCACCTGCCTGGCGGCGGTGACGGCATCGGATAATAAGGGGCTGCCGGGGCGAAGAGCTCCGGCGGCTTTTTCCTTGTCAGCGGGACTAAAACTCCCAGTGAGGAATTCGATGAGCAAGGCGAGTTTCGTTCTCACCGGTGCGCTCGCGGTGGCGGGCTGGATCGGTGTCGCCGGCACGCTGCTGGTGGTTCCTGCAACTGCTGAAGCACAGCAGAAGGTAAGCCAGAAGGTCGGTGTGCCGCTCAAGGCCGCGCAGGACAGCATCTCCAAGAAGAAGTGGGATGCCGCGCTGGCCAAGATCAAGGAAGCGGACGCGGCGCCGGGCAAGACCGCGTATGACCAGTACAAGATCAACGAAATGCTGTGGTACGTGTACCTGCAGCAGGGCCGCAACGCCGACGCGGCACGAGTCCTCGAAGGCCAGCTCGCCTCCGGCCAGATGTCCGCCGGCGACAAGGTGGCGCGGACCAAGACCCTCGCCCAGCTCTATGCACGGGCGGGCAGCTATGGCAAGGCCGCTTCGACCGGGCAGCAGTACCTGAAGTCCGTTCCGGGCGACAAGGACATGCAGCTGCTCGTGGCGAACGCGTACTACCAGCAGAAGGACTACAAGGGCGCAATTGCGGCGGCCGAGCGCGTCATGAAGGGCGGCGGCACGCCGAGCCAGGACCTGCTGCAGCTATTGCTGCGCTCCAACTACGAGCTTGGTAACGCCGCCGGCACGGCAGCCGCGCTGGATCTGCTGCTGAAGTACTACCCGACGACCGACACGTGGGAACGCGTCCTCGACGGTTACATGAAGACGACCAAGCACGATCACGCGCTGATGGCGCTTTATCGCCTGGCTGAAGACGTGGACGCACTGAAGACGGATCGGCAATACACCGACATGACGCAGGCCCTGATCATCGCGGGTTTCGGTCAGGAAGGCGAGCGCATCATGCAGAAGGGCATCGCAGCGAACGTGTACGCGGGCGACGAGATGACGCGTGCCAAGCGCACGCTCGACGCCGCGACGCGCAAGGCTAGTGCTGAACGCCTGGCGCTGCCGAAGGCGGCGGGCGCGCTGGCCGCAGCGAAAACCGGTGACGAGATGGCGAAGGTCGGCGAGCTGTACTTCAGCGCGGGTGACTATGCCAACGCGTCGGCCGCGCTGCAGAAGGCCATCGCCAAGGGCGGCCTGTCGGACACCGACAATGCGGAGATGCTGCTCGGCATCGCGCTCAAGCGCAAGGGCGACAAGGCCGGCGCGCAGAAGGCGTTCGACGGGGTCAAGGATCCGAAGTTCGCGGAGATCGCGAAGCTCTGGAAGATCGCGGCGCGCTGACCTGCCGGCGCGGCAACGCGCCGCATTGCAGCACAAGGGCACGGGCACAGGTCCGTGCCCTTTTTGCCTGCGACGCGGATGCTGGCGCGATTGCCGGTGAGCCCCAGTCGATGCCGTTCATGGAGATCGTGGTGGCGCAAGCGGCCGATCCCGGGCCTTGTCCCGAGCTTGGAAAGGCAGACACGCGCCCGGGACAAGGCTCGGGATCGACCACTTTCGCGACGGCGACTGAGCGACTCGTCGGGCGATGCTGCAATGACCGATGCGAGGTAGCATCCCATGCCCGACGACTCGCACGTCGCACGCAGCCGGTGCCTGCCTGCTCTCCCAAGCTCGGGGCAGGTTCCGGACGGTCACTGACAAGCCGAAAAGAACAAGGCCCCGCAGGCTGGTAGCCCGCGGGGCCCGGTGAGCGTCAGACGACGCCGTCGATCAGCCGGCGGCGGCCGGCGTCGCTGCCGTGTCGAGCTTGAGCTTCCACAGCCTGGCGAGGTCGGCCAATGCCGGCGCCTTGACGCCATCGAACGCTGCGCGGGCTTCGGTCAGCTTGCCGAGGCGTGAATTGGCGATGCCCGCCAGCATGTTCGCGTCGTCGGCATCGGCCACGCCACCCTTCGCGAGGCCCTTCTGGATCGCATCGACGGCGTTGGCGTAGTCACCGGTGCTGAAGTACAGCTTGCCGATGGCTACCATCTGCGTGCCGGTCTTCGCTGCCGCGAGCTGCGCCGCCGCAGTGCCGACTTCCTTGGCATCGGCGGTCGCGCCGGTGCGGGCGCGCTCGAGGTCGGCCTGCGCGCGTGCCTTCGAATCGCCCTGCAACAGGTTCGCCGCCATGCCACGTTCCAGAATCTGCTTGGCTTCGTTCGGGAAACCGCCGTTGACGAGCGTGCTGCCCATCTCGGCGTATTCCTCGCCCTTGTCGAGCGTGTCGGTGTCGTTCATCAGGCGATAGAGCGAACGCAGGCCGCGGTCGTCCTTGGTGCGGTAGAGCTGCGCATTGAGCAGGTCTTCCCAGTACTTCGGCGCCGGGTAATGGCGCACCAGGCCCTCGAGCGAACGCATGATGCCGGGTTCGTCCTTGAGCTCGTAGTTCGAGCGCAGGGCGAGCAGCAGGGCCGCTTCGGCCGGCTTCGGGCTCGAAGCGATGAGCTGCTCGGCGGCAGCCTTGGCACCCTTGAAGTCGTTCGACAGGTAGCGGGCCTGCGCGAGTGACAGGGCGATTTCCTCATCGTTCGGGTTGAGCTTCAGGTACTCGGTACCGTTCGCGATGGCCTTGTCGTACTGCTTGTTCTGCAGGTTCATCTGCGTGAGCGCGCGCAGCCGCTGCGGCTTGTCGGCATCGGAAACCATGCCCGACGCGAGCGTGCGCTCGAGGACTTCGGCGGACTTCAGGTAGTCCTTCTTCTGCAGGTAGATGTACCAGCCGAGTTCATCGACCATGAAAGCGTCATACGGCGTCTTGGGCTCGACGGCCTGGGCCGCCTGGATCTGGACGAGGGCTTCGTCCCAGTTCTTTGCGGTCATGGCGTTCTGCGCCGCCACCAGCGGCTTCTGCACGGCGGGGCTCAGTTTCTGCTTGGCAGCCGGCTTTTCCTTCTCGGCAGCTACGGCCACCGAAACGGGCAGCAGCGAGCCGCCGGCCACGCCGACGAGCCCGGCCGCCGCAAGGGCAGCCATCAACACGAGGTTCGCTTTCTTCATCATCGGCCTCTCGGGGCTATGGGTCCTGGTGCCGCGCATTGTAGCGCCGACAGTGTCGGACAGGTAGCGCCTGACCGTCTCCAGGCTCACGACTTCGGCGTATTTGGCCTGCAGGTCGAACAGGTTGGCTTCGTGGGGCGCCGGGTGCCGGTCGCCGACCGCATCGCGCACGACCAGGGGAATGAAGCCATGCTGGCAGGCGTCCAGAGCGGTGGCCCGGATGCAGCCGCTGGTGCTGACCCCTGCGATCAGCAGGGTGTCGACGCCCAGGGCGGTGAGCGTGGACGACAGCGTGGTGCCAAAAAAGGCGCTGGCGTACTGCTTGGTGATCACGGTTTCGCCAGCCGCCGGTTCGAGCGCCGGATCGAACCGGGAGAGCTCGGGATCGGCACCGTCGGCAAAACAGCCGAGAGCCGGCAGCTTGCGGAAAAAGACGCCGCCGTCGCGCCCCCCGGCCTGGAAACGAACGTTGGTGTGCAGCACGGGAATACCGGCAGCGCGCGCGGCTCCCAACAGTAAGGCACATGCGTCGCGCGTGGTCTCGACGCCCGCATAGAGTGGCGAGCCCGGCTTGAGGTAGGCCATGACGAAGTCGACGACTATCAGCGCGGGCCGCTGGCCAGGCTGCAGGGCGTGGCCGAAGCCGCCGCCAGCGTAGTTTTCGTCGAGGCTCGCCATATCGGGCGTCAGATTACCTTGCGGGACTTCAGGTCTGCGTAGCGTTCGGCTGCCAATCCGAGCAGTTGCAGGAACACCTCGTCATTATGCTGCCCGAGCTCGGGGCTCGGGGAGCGAACGCTGCCCGGGGTTTCCGACAGTTTTGGCGCGACGTTCTGCATGCGCAGATCGCCGAAGTCCGGGTGCGGCACGGTGACGATGGCTTCACGCGCCTTGAAGTGCGGGTCGTCGAGCATCTCGGGGGCACGGTAGATCAGGCCGGCGGGAACGCCGTGCTCATCCATGAGTGCCAGGACCTCGCGCGTCGTGAACTGCTGTGTCCAGGCTTCGACCAGCGCGTCGAGTTCCTGTTGATTGGCGCCGCGGGCACTGTGCGTGGCATATCGAGGCTCGGTCGCCAGACCCGGCTGCCCCATGGCGGCAGCCAGGCGCGAAAACACGGTGTCCTGGTTGGCAGCAATCAGGACCAGGCCGTCCTGCGTCTTGTAGACGTTGGAAGGTGCGACGTTCGGCAGGATCGCGCCGGTGCGCTCGCGGATGAAGCCGGCCTTGTCGTATTCGGTGACGAGCGATTCCATCATGTTGAGCACGGCCTCGTAGATCGCCGAATCGATGACCTGGCCGCGGCCTGTCATGTGGCGGTGATGCAGCGCCGTGAGCGCGCCGATGCAGGCGAAGGTCGCAGCGAGCGAGTCGCCGATCGAGATACCCATGCGGGAAGGGGGGGTGGTGGGGTCGCCGACGACGTAGCGCAAGCCACCCATCGCCTCGCCAATGGCGCCGAAGCCGGCCTGTCGCGAATACGGTCCGGTCTGGCCGAAGCCGGACACGCGGATCATGATCAGCTTCGGGTTGATGGCCGAGAGCTCCGACCAGCCGAGGCCCCATTTCTCCATCGTGCCAGGGCGGAAGTTCTCGAGCAGGAAGTCCGATTCCGCCACCAGCGACTTCAGGATTTCCTGGCCTTCGGGCTGGCGCAGGTCGAGCGTGATCGCTTTCTTGTTGCGGGCCACGACCGGCCACCACAGTGACTTGCCGTGCGCCTTCTCGCGACCCCAGACTCGCATCGGGTCGCCCTGGCCCGGCGGTTCGACCTTGATCACCTCGGCGCCGAAGTCGCCGAGCAGCTGGCCGCAGAAGGGACCTGCGAGCAGGGTGCCGAGTTCGATCACGCGCAGCCCGGCGAGCGGGCCTCGGGCAGGATGAGTCATGTAGCCACCTTGGGGGTCACCCTGGGGATCGCCTTGTGTTCGACGAGCATGCTTCTTAACCTTGGCCGTGCACGCCCGGCTCAAATGTTATATTAATATACATTAGATATGTTTTAGTCGCGACCGGAAGCCCGTAATGAGCACGCACGTCGACATCGTCGAAGTCGGTCCCCGCGATGGCTTGCAGAGCGAGCCAGGCACATTCCCGACGGCGGCCAAGGTCGAGTTCATTCAGCGCGCGCTCGCGGCCGGATTGCGTCGCGTCGAGGTTGCAAGTTTCGTCAATCCGAAGAAGGTGCCGCAGATGGCCGATGCCGAAGCAGTGCTGCAGGCACTCGGCGCGCCAGGCCTGGGAGTGCACTTCATCGGCCTCGTGCTCAACCGCAAGGGCTTCGAGCGGGCGCTGGCGGCGGGCTGCAACGAGATCGGCATGGCGGTGGTCGCGAGCGACACGTTCAACCGTCGCAACCAGGGGGTGTCGACGGACGACTCGATCGCGGCCTGGCTGGACATCGCCCGTTCGGCCGAACAGGCGGGCGTCCGGGCGCAGGTGACGGTCTCGGCCGCGTTCGGCTGTCCGTTCGAGGGTGAAATCGCGGTAGCACGCGTCGTCGAAGTCGCCAGGCGCGTCGCCGACGCGCGGCCGTTCGAGATCGCGCTGGCCGACACCATTGGTGTCGGTGTTCCCACCCAGGTCACGGAGATCGTCTCGCGCGTGCGCGAAGCCGTGCCGGGCATTCGCACTGCGCTGCCACTTTCACAACACCCGCAATACCGGCTTTGCCAACGCATTCGCTGCGTTGCAGGCGGGAGTACGGACCCTCGATGCCAGCCTCGGCGGCATCGGTGGCTGTCCGTTCGCGCCGGCGGCCACGGGCAACATCGCGACCGAAGACCTGCTTTATCAGCTGCATCGCGCCGGATACCAGACCGGCGTTTCGCTCGATGCCGCGATCGAAACCGGCAAGTGGCTGCAGCAGCAGCTCGGGCGCAGTGTGCCCGGCATGCTGGTGAAGGCGGGCGGATTTCCGAGGCCGGCGACCGCGGCGGCCTGACGACCACGAACCCAACAGGTGACTGCATGACTTACCGACTCGGCGTCGACGTGGGCGGGACCTTCACCGACCTGCTGCTGGTGAACGAAAGGACGGGGCAGACGTGGAAGGCCAAGGTGTCCTCCACGCCACATGACCAGTCGGAGGGCGTGCTGCGCGGCATCGAGCGCGTCTGCGGGCTTGCTGACATTTCGGCCGAAGAAATCGACCACGTCATGCACGGCACCACCGTCGCGACCAACACTGTCCTCACGGGCACCGGCGCGCGCGTGGGCCTCGTCACCACCAAGGGCTATCGGCAGGTGCTGCAGATCGCGCGCAGCTTCGTGCCGGGCGGCCTCGGCGGCTGGGTCATCTACAACAAGTCGCTGCCGATGGCGCCGCTCGCGCTGACGATCGAGGCAGACGAGCGCGTGGGTTCCAAGGGTGACGTCGTCACTGCGCTGAACGAGGCGAAGCTGCGCGAGGACCTGCGCGCCCTTGGGGCGAAGAACATCGAAGCACTCACTGTCTCGCTGATCAACGCGTTCGCCAACGACAGGCACGAACGCCGCATCAAGGAGATTGCGCAGGAAGTCCTGCCGGGCATCCCGGTGTCGCTGTCGTCGGAAGTCGTGCCCGAAATGCAGGAATACGAGCGCACAGTCACCACGGTCGCCAACTCGTACGTGCGTCCACGCGTGCAGAAATACGTCAAGAACCTGCAGGCGAAACTCGACGCCAAGGCGAAACGCGTCAAGCTGCACATCCT
The DNA here is from genome assembly GCA_963793675.1 of uncultured Gammaproteobacteria bacterium. Taxonomy (GTDB): domain Bacteria; phylum Pseudomonadota; class Gammaproteobacteria; order Steroidobacterales; family Steroidobacteraceae; genus RPQJ01. The sequence goes on from CAWCBA010000005.1 coordinate 57,114, forward strand.
GCGTTCCGACGGCGGCCTGGCGTCGGCGAGTTCGGCGGAAGACTTCCCGGTCAACCTGCTGATGTCAGGTCCGGCGGGCGGCGTCACCGGCGCGCTCTGGGTGGCCGTGCAGGCGGGTTTCCCGAACCTGCTGACCGTGGATGTCGGCGGCACGTCCACCGACGTCGCGCTGATCATGAACGGCCAGCCGCGGCTGCGCCGTGAAACCACGGTGGGCGACGTCACGGTGCGCGCCTCGTCGGTGGATATCCGCACGGTCGGGGCGGGCGGCGGTTCGATCGCCCACGTTCCCGAACTCACCGGCGCGCTGCGAGTCGGCCCGCAGTCGGCCGGTGCCGATCCGGGCCCGGCCTCCTACGGCAAGGGCGGCACGGAACCCACCGTCACCGACGCAAACGTCGTTCTCGGTTATCTCCCGGAACAGCAGCGTCTCGGCGGCGACATGCCGCTCGACCGAGCGCTGGCACAGCAGTCGGTCGAGAAGATCGCCATGGCGCTCGGCAAGAATGCAAAGGATGCCGCGCTCGGCATCTACAACATCGTCAACGAAAACATGGTCGGCGCACTGCGCCTCGTGTCGGTGGAGCAGGGCCACGATCCGCGCGACTACGCGCTGATCGCCTTCGGCGGCGCCGGGCCGCTGCATGCCAACGCCTTGTCGCGACTGCTCGGCTCGTGGCCGTCGATCATCCCGCCGGGTCCGGGGGTGCTCTGCGCGCTCGGCGACGCCACCACGGCCGTGCGCGACGAGTCGTCGCGCACTTTCATCCGCAAGTTCTCCGAAACGAATGCGGCCGACATCGCCAGGCAGCTCAGGGCGCTCGCCGTCAAGGCGACGAAGAGCCTCGCGCGTGAGAAGGTGGCTGCGTCGGAGATGGATTTCGGCTACCAGGTGGACGTGCGCTATCACGGCCAGGGCCTGCGCCTGACGGTCGACGTCGACCTGAAGCGTCTCGAAAGGGAAGGGCTGACGGCGATCTCCGGTCCGTTCGACGCGGAGCACACGCGGCTCTTCACCTTCGCGTTGCCGCTCGAGCACGAGTTCGTCGCGCTGCGGGCCGTGGTGCAGGGCAAGGGCGTCACGATCAAGCGGCAGGTCATTGCCAGGGGTGGCCCCTGGGCCAAGTCGGCGGCCGTCGGCCGGCAGAAGGCCTACATGGACGGCAAGGACTGCGTGGCCATCGTCTACGACCGCGCGCTGCTGAAGGCCGGCAACCGGATACCGGGGCCGGCGATCGTCATGGAGATGGACTCGACGTCGGTCATCCTGCCGCGGCATCACGGCAAGGTGGATGCATACGGCAACATCCTGATCTATCCCGATGATTACAAGGCGCCGAAGAAGAAGGCGGTTGCCGCGAAGCCGAAGGCGGCTCTCACGAAGGTCAAGCGTGCGGTCAGCAAGACCGCCCGCAAGGCCAAGTAGAACCCGTCGGTCGCAACTCTTCCGGAGACACGCACATGCCTGCCAAGATCATCCAGCGCAACAACAAGCCGATGAAGAAGGTGAAGGTCGATTCCGTCACCATCGACATCATCGAAAGCGCCCTGCGCAACGCACGTTTCGAAATGGACACGGTGCTGTTCCGCACGGCCATGTCGCCCGGCATCCGCGAACAGCACGACGAGTTCCCGCTGATCGCGAACCTCGACGGCAAGATGGTCGTCGGCCAGTTCGGCTCGTTCATCCACGGCTTCCTGCAGGGGTACGACGGCACCGTGGAGGAAGGCGACGTCTTCCTGACCAACGACCCGTACTCGGTCAACGGCGCGATCAGCCACCAGAACGACTGGCTGATGCTGATGCCGGTATTCAAGGACGGCCGCGTCATCGCCTGGTCGGCGATGTTCGGTCACATGACGGACGTCGGCGGCAAGGTGCCAGGCTCGCTGCCCACCGACGCGCGCACCATCTATGAGGAAGGCGTGTCGATTCCGCCGATCAAGATCATCAAGGCCGGTGTGATGCAGGACGACCTGCTCAAGGTGATCCTGCACAACTGCCGCCTGCCGACCTGGAACTTCTCGGACTTCAACGCCATCGCAGCGGCGCTGCGCACGGCCGCGATCCGCTGCGTCGAGATCTCGACGCGCTTCGGCGACGACGTGTTCTATTCGGCGATGGACGCCATGCTCGAGCGCAACAAGCGCGCGATGCGCCAGCTCATCCGCCAGACGGTCCCGGAGAAGAAGCAGTACTTCGAGGACTACATCTGCGACGACGGCCTCAACATGGGGCCGTACAAGATCGCGTGCACGATGTGGCGCGAAGGGGACAAGTGCATCTTCGACTTCACGGGCACCGACCCGCAGTCGATCTCGTCGATCAACTTCCTGTTGAACGAAGAGATGTTCAAGATGTTCGCGGGCGTCTACATGATCATGGTGTTCGACCCGCAGATCCTCTTCAACGACGGCTTCTACGACCTGATGGAAGTTCGAATTCCACCGGGCACGCTGCTCAAGCCGCTGAAGCCCGCGGCTCTGTCGTGCCGCACGCACGCGCTCGGCCGCATCTTCGACATCCTTGGCGGCCTGCTCGGCCAGGGCAATCCGGCGTTCATGTGCGCCGCAGGTTTCTCGGACAGCCCGCACTTCATGTACTCGGGTTACAAGAAGACCGGCGAGTGGTACCAGCTGTACCAGATCACGTTCGGCGGCATTCCGGGCAAACCCTTCGGTGACGGGCCGGACGGTCACTCGCTGTGGCCGTCGTTCACCAACGTGCCGAACGAGTTCCTCGAGAGCTATTTCCCGCTGCGCATCGACATCTACGAGACCATTCCGGATACAGGCGGCGCGGGCAAGAACCGCGGCGGCAACGGCCTGCGGATTGGCTACCGCTTCCTCGAGCAGGGCGAGATCTCGATCCACGACGATCGCTGGCTCACCTACCCCTGGGGCGTCAACGGCGGCCTGCCGGGCGCACGCAGCAAGAAGACGCTGCTGCGCGCGGACGGCACCGAAGAAAACCTGCCGTCCAAGATCGACCGGGTGAAGGTCAACGAAGGCGACCTGCTGCTCTCCGATACCTGGGGTGGCGGCGGCTGCGGCGACCCGTTCGAGCGCGAGATCGAGAAGGTGGTGTTCGACGTGCAGGCGGGCCTGGTGACGCCGCAGGGCGCGCGCAACTACGGTGTCGTCATCAATGCCGACCTGACGGCGGACGTGGCGGCGACCATGAAACTCCGCGCGAAGCTCACAGCGGAGCGCGGGCCGGCGCCGCTGTTCGACCGCGGCTTCACGTCGATCGAGTCGCTAAAGGCGCGCTGCAAGGCCGAGACGGGCCACGAACCCCCGCAGCAGCCCAGGTTCTCCGAGCGCGTGCTGAAGTCGGCCGGGGTCGCCAAGAAGAAGACGAAGGCAGCCTGAAATGGCGGGCAACGCAGCCGACACGTACACCACGGTCGGCTACAGCTCGCCGAGCTTCAGTGCCGGGCTCCGCCCGGCCGTGCTGGTGGTCGATTTCCAGCTTGCCTTCACCGACCCGCGCTGGCCACTCGGCGGCCTGCCGCTGATCCACGCGGCACGTGATCGCACGGCGGACCTGCTCAAGCTCGCGCGCGAGCGGGACGTGCCGGTGGCGGCCTGCTACACGGCGTACGGCAGCCTGTCCGACATGCCTTTCTGGAAAGTGAAGCCGGTTCGCGATGAGTTCTTCTACGGTGACCCGTGTACCGCAATGGATCCGAAGATCCACGACGAGCGTAACTTCACCTACTGCAAGAACGCGCCGTCGATGTTCTTCCAGACGCCGCTGATCACTTTCCTGGTCAAGCAGCGGGTGGATACCGTGATCGTCACGGGCTGCACCACGAGCGGCTGCGTGCGCGCCACGATCGTCGACGCGTTTTCCCATGGTTTCCGGGTGCTCGTGCCGGACGAATGCTGTGGCGACGCGGAGGAGGGGCCGCACCGGGCGAACCTGGCTGACGTCGGGCGCCGCTATGCCGACGTGACGACCACGGCCGAGGTGGTGAAGTACTTGGAAGCGCTCAGCTCGTAGGCGCTCGACCCGGCCTGTCCTGTCGCGCTTGGAAAGGCATACACGCGCGAGTTGCAGGCGCTCGCCCCGGCCTGTCCTGCCGCGCTTGGAAAGGCAGACACGCGCGCGCCAGTACAGGCCGGGTCGAGCGCCTGACATCACCGTCATGTGTATCTTTTCCGAGTGCACGAAAGGCTGAGGCGCTGCTGGAACTGCAGCGGTTGATCCGGGACCTTCCCCCGAGCGCGTGTCTGCCTTTCCAAGCTCGGGGGAAGGTCCCGGATCGACCGCCTGTAGCGGGCGCGTGTCTGCCTTTCCAGATCGCGAAAGGACAGCTTCAGACGTGCGTTGGTTCGGATTCGTCGACCAGCACCGTGACGGCGACATCCGCCGTGACATTGCCGATGGTGCGGAAGATGTCCGGCAGGATCTCCACCGCGACGAGGATGCCCAGCACGTCGACCGGCAGGCCGAGCGCCGCACAGATCGGCGCGACGCTGGCGATGAAGGACACCTGGCCCGGCAGGCCCACGGAGCCGACGCTCACGGCGAACGCGACGAAGATCGCGCCGATCATCTGCAGCAGGTGCGGCTCGATGCCATACATCGCTGCGACGAAGAAGCAGACGGCGAGGTTGCCGAGCGGACTCGTGTAGCGGAAGACCGCGACCGCCAGCGGCAGCACGAGGCTCGCGATTCGCGGCGACACGCCCAATCTCTCCCGCGCGCACTCGATCATCACCGGCAGCGTCGCCAGTGAACTCTGGGTGCTGGCCGCAACCACCTGCACGGGCGCCACTTCCCTGGCGAACGCGCCGACACGTACGCGTCCACGGGCCGCGACGACGATGTAAATGAACAGCGTCGCGATCGCGATGACGGCGGCGACCGTCGTCGCGTACTGCACCAGCAGGCCCGCGGCACCAAAACCTGCCTGGCGGCCGACGCCGAGGGCGAGGGCGAAGACGCCGATCGGCGCCACGAGCAGCACCCAGTGCACCATCACGACCATCGCTTCCGCCATGGCGCCGAAGAAGCCGGTCAAGGCATTGCGCTGCTGCGCCGGCAATTTCGTGGCGGCGAAGCCGAACAGGATCGCGAACACCACCAGCGCCAGGATCGCGTTATCGGCCGCCGCTGCAATGATGTTCGGCGGCAGCAGATGCTGCAGCCAGTCCGTCCAGCGGACGCTGGCGACAGCGCCGGTGCCGCCCTGGCTCGCGCCAGCGATGAAGGCGTCGGCAGTCGTTCGGTCGACCGGCCACAGTGCCAGCAGGCCCTGCGTCAGCAGGACCGCCAGCGTGCCCGCGACGAGCAGCAGGAAAGCGAACCAGCCGATGGCACGGGAGGCCAGCCGTCCGGTCGCCATCGCGTCCGAGACGCTCGCAACCGCCGCCACCAGCATCGAGAACACCAGCGGTCCGACCGTCATGCGCAGTGCGTTGAGCCACAGCGTGCCGATCGCCTCGATGCCGCTGGCGACCGAATGCGCGAGCTCGCCGCCGGAGTGATCGATCCAGGCGCCGAGGCTGATGCCGAGCGCCAGCGCGCCGAGGACAATCCAGTGCCGCAGTTGATTCACTGGCGCGTCAGTTGGCCGCGAGCCAGTCGAACAGGGTCCGGGCGAAACGCACTTTCTGTTCCTTGCCGGCGACGACGTGCGCCACGTCGTCCCACAGGATGCCCCTGGCGCCGCGAATCCCTTGTTCGATCGGCAGCGTGTTGCGCGGCGACGTCACGACGTCCTTGCCGGCATGGATGATCAGCGAGGGACAGCCGATCTCGCGCAGCCGGTCTTTCGAGTCGAATGCGACGCACGCGTCGATCAGCCGCGAATGCGCGGCGTAACGGCCGTTCAGCTCCTTCCAGCCGCCGGACGGCCCGAGCAGGCGATCCTTGTGCGCGTTGTAGTACTCGGCGTCGAAGGAGAGCAGCGTGACCGCCTGCTGGAACGGCAGGAACCCGAGGTCACGATGGATCCAGCGGAACATCTCGAGCTGGTCGCGCAGGAAGTCGTCCACCTCGCACCAGGCGCCCATGTTGAGCATGCTGCGGGCGAGGTCCGGACGCCGGATAGCGATCTCCTGGCAGACGCAGGCGCCCATGCCGACGAGGCCCATCAGGTGCACTCTGCGCAGGCCAAGGTGGTCGAGCAGGCCGATCGCGTCGTTGGCATGCAGTTCCATCGTGGAGGGCACGCCGAGGTCGTCGCCCGACTCGCGGATGCCGCGGTAATCGAACAGGATCACCTGGTAGCGCTCGGTGAGCCCGCGCGCCAGGTGATGGTGATTGTCGTGGCAGAAAGTGCCCCAGCCGCCCATGCACAGCACCGGGTCGCCTTCACCCAGCACTTCGTAATACATGTCGTGTCCGTTGATACGGGCAATGGGCATTTCGCGTCACTCTGGCGGGGACGGCCCGGAATGGGGCTGGCCTGGATCATTCCATAGCGCTCGGGGACTGGTAAAGTGGCGTACTTCTTCTCGACCTGCCCCGGGGGACCTCGGTGACTCACGCTGCCATCACGGGCTGGGGCAAGTGCCTGCCGCCCAATGTCCTGACCAACGCCGACCTGGCGACCTTCCTCGACACCAACGACGAGTGGATCACGTCGCGCACGGGCATCAAGGAGCGGCGCATTTCGCACGTGTCGCTCGAAGAGATGGCATACGTCAGTTCCATGCGGGCGCTGGCAGCAGCGGGCCTCGATCCGGCCGACGTCGAACTGATCGTCATCGGCACCTGCAGCTTCGACGACCAGGTGCCGAACCAGGCTTCTGGCCTGCAGGTGCGGCTGGGCGCGAAACGCGCCGCCGCGTACGACGTGAACACCGCATGCACCAGTTTCCTGTACGCGCTCAGCACCGCCAATGCATTGATCCGCACGGGCGTCGTCAAGAACGCGGTGGTGGTCGGCGGCGAACTGATTTCCGGCTTTCATGGACTGGCACAACCGCGGCGTGTGCGTGCTGTTCGGCGACGGCTGCGCCGCCGTCGTGCTCGAGGCCACGGACAAGGTCGAAGGCCTGCTCGGCGAAAAGCTGGGCTGCGACAGCGATGCGCGCAATACGCTCGTCGTCGAGGGCATGGGCGGTCGGTACTGCAACACGGGCCGGCCCTATGGCGAGACTTCGTGGATCTTCGAGGGTCCGGAAATCTTCAAGCGCGCGGTGCTCGGCATGTCCGGCGCCTGCGCGGACGTGCTCGCCGCCCAGGGTTACAAGGTCGACGACGTCGACGTCGTGATTCCGCACCAGGCCAACCTGCGCATCATGGATGCGGTCGCCAAGCGCGTCGGCGCGCCTGCGGATCGCATGTTCGTCAACGTGCACAAGTACGGCAACATGTCCGCGGCGACCGTCGCGGTCGCGCTGGTCGAGGCCATCGAAGAAGGCCGTGTGAAACCCGACAGCCTGTTGCTGCTGCCGGCATTCGGTGCGGGCCTCACCTGGTGTGCGCATCTCGTACGCTGGGGCGAGCGCACGACGCCGATCGGCACGACGGATGTCGAACTGCCGCCGAGCGACCGCACGGCGCTCGAGATCGTGCAGGGCTACCTGAAGAAGGAAGGCTGAGTTCGCGGTCGACCGGCATCGCCGGAGGCCGCTGCCAACCATGCTGCCCGCCCGCAAGGCCTTGCTCCAGATCCACCTCTGCGTGGTGATCTGGGGCTTCACGGCCATCCTCGGCAAGCTGATCACGCTGCCCGCGTTCGCGCTGGTCTGGTGGCGCATGTTCCTGGTCGTGGCTGCGCTCGCGCTGCTTCCCGCGTTCTGGCGCGGGCTGCGTCGCATGAGCCTGCGGCACGATCGGCGTCTTCGCCGGTATCGGCGTCGTGGTCGCATTGCACTGGGTGACCTTCTACGGCGCGATCAAGCTTGCGAACGCCTCGGTCGCGGCGACGTGCATGGGCGTGGCACCAATCATCATGTCCGTGGTCGAGCCGTGGATCACCAACAGGCGTTTCGACCCGCGCGAACTGCTGATCGGCGTCGCAGCGAGTGCCGGGGTGATGCTCGTCGTCGGTGGCACACCGCACGACATGCGACTCGGCATCGCCGCCGGCGTGTTGTCGGCCTTTCTGGTCGCGGTGTTCGGCTCGCTCAACAAGCGCTTCGTCGAGCTACGGCGAGCCGCTGGCCGTGACAGGTCTCGAACTGGCCGCGGGCACGGTGTTCCTGACGGTGCTGGCCGTGCGTGTTCGGGGGTGACATGACCCGACTGCCGTTGCCCGATGCCCGCGATGCGACGCTGCTGCTCGTGCTCTCAATCGCCTGCACGCTGTTCCCGTTCGCACTTTCACTGGTCGCACTGCGCAACCTGAGCGCGTTCAGCGCGCAGCTGGCAGTCAGCCTCGAGCCCGTCTATGCCGTCGTCCTCGCGATGCTGCTGCTGTCCGAGCAGCGCGAACTCGGCCTGCAGTTCTATGCCGGGACTGGCGGTCATACTCGGCAGCGTGTTGGCGCACGCGGCGCTGAAACGCACCTGAATCGCCCGTGATGCGTCCGCGTGGAGTTCATGCGCGTTGGCCTGACTTGACGCAGTGCGGAATTGACTGCAGGTCGCCCACCTGCGGAGCAGTCAGCGCGTCTCGATTGGCAGGCGACGTCGGCAGGTGCAAGCCTGCGGACTCGCAGCGGCGTGGATCGGATGTACAGCCACGAAGGGACCAGCTGAGATTAGACGGAATGGCCGCGGCAGCGATGCTTGCGCTGTCGCCGGTGATGGCTTCGACCGCTGCTGCGACTCGGCTCGGTCGAGGCCCGGCTCAAGGCCCTCGAAGACTCGCCAGAACCTGCTTGAAAAGCAGCTGGTCGAGCGCGACGCCCGCATTCGCGAGCTGGAGTCGCAGGTCGGTGTTCCGGCTGCTGCGGCCGGCACACCGCCTGCCGTCGTGGCACCGGCGCCCGCCGCTGCGCCGCGACCGGCAGCGCCGGTCGTTGCACCGACTCCGGGCCAGTCGCCGGCCGCGGGCAGCGCATCCAGCGACGATCAGCACTGGGGACGCTACGAAGGCGGCAAGGGCATGGTCCTTGCCCGGTCCGACCTCGGTGAGGTCGATTTCAGCGTGTTCTCGTACGTGCGCTACATCAACCAGAACGCCCTCGAGGACAGCTACACCGATTCCTTCGGCCGGACGCGCGATCTGCGCCTGCGCCAGGACGTGCAGCTGCAGAAGGTCAACCTGAGTTTCAAAGGCTGGCTGTTCGATCCGGATTTCCGTTACCTGTTCTACACCTGGACGGCCAACACCAGCCAGGGACAGGGGGCGCAGGTGGTCGTCGCCGGCAACCTGAGCTACCACTTCAATGACGCGTTCAGCCTCGCGGGCGGCATCGGGGCGCTGCCGAGCACCCGGTCCACCAATTACTCGTTCCCGAACTGGCTGCGTGTCGACAACCGCACGATCTCCGACGAATTCTTCCGTGGCTCGTACACGTCGGGCATCTGGGCCTGGGGCGCGCTCTCCGACACGCTCAAGTACCGGGTCATGCTCGGCAACAACCTGAGTCAGCTCGGCGTGGACGCCGGCCAGCTCGACGGCAAGATCCATGCCGTGTCGGGCGCCCTGTGGTGGATGCCAACCACCGGGGAATACGGCCCAGGTGAGGGATTTGGCGACTTCGAGTACCACGACGACCTGGCGACCCTGTTCAGCCTGAACTACACCCGCAGCCGCGAGGACAAGCAGAGCCAGCCGGGCGTGAACGAATTCGAGAACAGCCAGATCCGGCTCTCCGACGGCACGCGCATCTTCGCGCCCGGTGCGTTCGCGACCGACGGTCAGATCGAGAAGGCGACCTACCAGATGGCTGCGGCGAGCGGCGGGTTCAAGTATCGCGGCTGGTCGCTTGACGGCGAGTACTACTGGCGCCGGGTCGACGATTTCAAGGTCGTGGGCGAGATTCCCGTCGACAGGTTGTCCGATCACGGTTTCCAGCTGCAGGCATCCACCATGCTGGTCCCGGGCTCGCTGCAGGCCTACGTTTCGGGTTCCAAGATCTATGGCGAGTACGGCGACCCCTGGGACACGGCACTCGGCCTCAACTGGTTCCCGCTGACGCGCAGGGAACTGCGCGTCAACCTGCAGGGGCTCTACCTGCAGGACTCGCCGGTCGGCTACGCGAGCGTGCCGTTCGTGGTCGGTGGCAACGGTTGGGTGTTTACGACGGACGTGATGCTCAACTTCTGATGGCAGTGGTCGCGGCTGTGGCGGGATCACGTGGCCGCTTCCACCACCGCCACAGCATCAGCATGGCGTAAGCCGCGAGGTAGAGCGCAGGCTCGCGCCAGTCCGCTTTCACCAGCCACAGGAAGTGCAGGGAGCCGAGCAGGGCGGCGACGTAGACCAGCTGGTGCAGCGAATGCCACCTTCGCCCCAGTCGTCGCATCCAGCGATCCGTCGACGTGACGGCGAGTGGGATCAGCAGCAGCAGGGCCGCAAAGCCCACGGTGATGAACGGGCGCTTCGCAATGTCCGCCACCACGCCTTGCAGGTCAAAGCCGCGGTCGAGCCCGAGCCACGTCAGGAAGTGCAGCACCAGGTAGGTGAAGGCGAACAACCCGAGCATGCGCCGCAAGCGCATCAGGCGCGGCTGGCGCAGCGTTACGGCGGCTGGACGGACACAAAGTGTCAGCAGCAGCAGGCGCAGCCCCCAGAGTCCCAGCCCGTGCAGCAGGGCCTCGACCGGGTTTGGACCGAGCGACAGGCTGGACACGCCGAACGCGCGCAGCACCAGCCACAGCAGCGGCAGCGAGCACAGCAGGAATACGAGCGGTTTGTCGGCCCGGAAGCGCTTTGCAGTCGGGCGCGCAGGGGCGTTCATGGCCAGCGGCTCAATAAAACCTGCGCAGGTCCATGCCCTTGTAGAGCGCGGCCACCTGGTCGGCGTAACCGTTGAACGGCAGCGTCGCCTGCTTCGAGGCGAACAGGCTCCCGCCAATGCGCCTTTCCTGCGCCTGGCTCCAGCGCGGGTGGTCCACGCTCGGGGTTCACGTTGGCGAAGAAGCCGTACTCCTGCGGCGCGGAAGTGTTCCACGCCGTGGGCGGCTGCCGTTCGGTGAAGCGGATCTCGACGATCGACTTGATGCCCTTGAAGCCGTACTTCCAGGGCACGACCAGCCGCAGCGGGGCGCCGTTCTGGTTGGGCAGGGTCTGGCCGTACAGTCCCACCGCCAGCAGCGTCAGCGGGTGCATGGCCTCGTCGATGCGCAGGCCTTCGACGTAGGGCCAGTCGAGCACCGGGAAGCGCTGGCCGGGCATCTCGTCTGGCCGCATGACCGTCTTGAACGCTACGTACCTGGCTTTCGACGTCGGCTCGAAGCGCTGCAGCAGGTCGCCGAGCGGGAACCCGACCCACGGAATCACCATCGACCAGGCCTCGACGCAGCGCAGTCGATAGATGCGCTCCTCCAGTGCATGGGGCTTGAGGATGTCTTCGAGTGTGTAGGTGCCCGGTCTGGCGCACTCACCGGTGATGGCGACCGACCAGGGTCTGAGGCTTGAACTTGCCGGACTTCCGGGCCGGGTCCGCCTTATCTGTGCCGAATTCGTAGAAGTTGTTGTAAGTCGTTATATCTTCTAAGGAATTGGGGTCTTCCTTCAGGCTGAATCGAGGATTTCGGGCGTATTTCAGCGTGGCCGACGAGGCTTCCTGAGGGAGGCCTGCACCCACGGCGCCGGCAGCGGCCAGGGCCGCAATGAGCTCGCGCCGATTGAAATACCGGTCGGGGGGCGTGATCTCGGAGGGCAGGGGCTGCAGCTTGGGTTTGGTGCGTCGCATCCGGATGAGACCTCCCAAAGTCTGCCGGGTTCGGTCGGGACGGTTTTAGCATGGCTCCTGTCCCCTGATAAGCGCGCAGGCCGCGCGGCCCGTTCAGCCGCGCAGGGCATGCAGCAGCTGCGGCAGCAGGTCACCCGAGGTGCCGCGGAGAGCGACGTCGACCAGCGGTGTAAGTGCCGTGGGTTCCGTGTTGACCTCGATGACTTTCGCGCCGGATCGCAGCGCGGTTTCCGCAAGCCCTGCCGCCGGGTAGACGAGCGACGCCGTGCCGATCGACAGGAAGACGTCGCAGGCCGCTGCCGCCGCGTCCGCCTCCATGGCTGCATGCCTGGGAATTGCTTCGCCGAACCAGACGACGTCAGGCCGCAGCAACTCGCCGCAGCGCGCGCATTCCGGCAGGCCGGTGATCGAGAGCGATGAGCGTCCCGCGATCGTCCCTTCGGCAGAACAGCGGTCGCGCAGGATGTTGCCGTGGTACTCGATGACGCCCGCGCTGCCCGCACGCTGGTGCAGTCCGTCGACGTTCTGCGTGACCAGCGTCAGGCGCGGCACCAGGTTGGCCAGTTGCGCCAGCGCGCGGTGGCCGGCATTCGGTTCGACCCGGCGCACGAGTTCGCGACGCCATTCATACCACTCCCAGATGCGCTGCGGATCGCGCGCGAAGGCTTCCGGTGTCGCCAGGTCTTCGGGCCGGTACCTGGCCCACAGCCCGGTCTGCGCGTCGCGAAAAGTGGGTACGCCGCTCTCGGCGGAAATTCCTGCACCGGTCAGCACGCACACATGGCGTGCGGCTCGGAGGGCGGCGGCGGCGGAGAGCAGGGAGGTGGTAATGGCAGGAACCAGCCAATGGGTTGGATCGAGGGCAGCCGGATGCAGCCACGTCGCTGTTCCGATTGCCCCCTATCCTCTAACCCCTGCTCACGCCGCTTTGCCCTGCGACGCCAGTTGCCGAATCACGTACTGCAGGATGCCGCCGTGCTGGAAGTAGTCGCGCTCCTTCGGCGTGTCGATGCGCACGCGTGCTTCGAACTTGATCGGCTTGCCGGCGGCCGGAGTCGCCACGACGGTCACGACCTTCGCGGCTCCGCCGTTCAGGCCGATGATCTCGAGGCTTTCCTTGCCGGTGAGCCCGAGTGACTGCGCGTTCTCGCCGTCCTTGAACTGCAGGGGCAGCACACCCATGCCGATCAGGTTGGAGCGATGAATACGCTCGAAGCTCTCGGCGATCACCGCCTTCACGCCGAGCAGCATCGTGCCCTTGGCCGCCCAGTCGCGTGACGAGCCCGTGCCGTACTCCTTGCCCGCGATCACGACCAGCGGCGTGCCTTCCGCCTTGTACTTCATGGCCGATGTCGTAGATCGACGACTGTTCCCCGGTCGGCACGTGCAACGAGACGCCGCCTTCCGTGCCAGGGCAAAGCAGGTTGCGCAGGCGGATGTTGGCGAACGTGCCGCGCATCATCACTTCGTGGTTACCGCGTCGCGCGCCGTACTGGTTGAAGTCGACGGGCTGCACGCCCTGCGCCATGAGGTACTGGCTGCCGCGCTGGTCTTGGCGATGTTGCCGGCCGGCGAGATGTGGTCGGTCGTGACCGAGTCGCCGAGCAGTGCCAGCACGCGCGCACCGCGAATGTCGGCAACCGCGCCCGGCGTCATGGTCATGCCGTCGAAGTACGGCGGATTGCGCACGTAGGTCGAGGCCGGCTCCCACTGGTAGATCTCGCCCTCGGGCACCTTGAGCGCATTCCAGTTCTCGTCGCCGGCGAAGGCGCTCGCATAGCCTTTCTTGAACATCGCGGAGTTGATGTTCGCCGTCATCGATTGCTGGATCTCCTGCGCCGTTGGCCAGATGTCCTTGCAGGAAGACCGGCTTGCCGTCCGTGCCGGTGCCGATCGGCTCGTTGTTGAGGTCGATGTCCATCGTGCCGGCGAGCGCGTACGCCACCACCAGCGGCGGCGATGCGAGGAAGTTCATCTTCACTTCCGGGTGCACGCGGCCTTCGAAGTTGCGGTTGCCGGAGAGCACGGAGGTGGTGACGATGTCGCCGGCCTTGATGCCCTCCGAAATCTCTGGCTTCAGCGGGCCGGAGTTGCCGATGCAGGTGGTGCAGCCGTAACCCACGACGTAGAAGCCTACGCTCTCGAGGTCCGGCAGCAGCCCGGCCTTCGTCAGGTAGTCCGTGACCACGCGCGAGCCCGGTGCCAGGCTGGTCTTGACCCATGGCTTCGCGACCAGGCCGCGGCTACGCGCCTTGCGCGCGAGCAGGCCGGCGCCGATCAGCACGGCGGGATTCGACGTGTTCGTGCAGCTGGTGATCGCGGCGATCATCACCGCGCCGTCGGTCAGATCGAACGTCTTGCCGCCGGAGGTGACGACCGCCTTGCCCGTTGCCTTCGGGTTCTTCAGCGTGCGCTCTTCGACCATCCTGGCGAGCGCACCGCGGTAAATCGCCTTCGACGTGCGCAGCGGGACGCGATCCTGCGGGCGCTTCGGGCCGGCGAGGCTCGGTTCGATCGTCGCGAGGTCGAGCTCGAGCACGTCGGTGTAGTCGGCTTCGCGCATGCCGTTCGTGCGCCACATGCCCTGGGCCCTGGCATAGGCCTCGACCAGCGCGATCTGCTCGGCCGAACGGCCGGTCAGTTCGAGGTAGCGGATGGTCTCTTCGTCGATCGGGAAGATGCCGCAGGTGCTGCCGAATTCGGGCGCCATGTTGGCGATGGTCGCGCGGTCCGCGAGCGGCAGCGCGGCGAGGCCGTCGCCGAAGAACTCGACGAACTTGTCGACCACGCCCTTCTTGCGGAGCATTTCGGTAATGGTGAGCACGAGGTCGGTGGCCGTCGTGCCGGCGGGCAGCGCGCCCTTGAGGCGGAAGCCGATGACCTGCGGGATCAGCATCGTGACCGGCTGGCCGAGCATCGCGGCCTCGGCCTCGATGCCGCCGACGCCCCAGCCGAGCACGCCGAGGCCGTTGACCATCGTCGTGTGTGAGTCGGTGCCGACCAGCGTGTCCGGAAACGCACGCAGCACGCCGTTCTTTTCTTCGGCGAAGACGACGCGCGCGAGGTGTTCGACGTTGACCTGGTGCACGATGCCGGTGTTCGGCGGCACGACCTTGAAGTTGCTGAATGCCGTCTGGCCCCAGCGCAGGAACGAATAGCGCTCGACGTTGCGGCCGAACTCGGTTGCGTTGTTCCTGGCGAGCGAATCCGCGGTGCCGTAGTTGTCCACCTGCACCGAGTGGTCGATGACCAGTTCGGCCGGGGCGAGCGGGTTGATTTCCTGCGGGTTGCCGCCGAGGCGGATCATCGCTTCGCGCATGGCGGCCAGGTCGACGATGGCCGGCACGCCGGTGAAATCCTGCATGATCACGCGCGCGGGCGTGAAGGCGATCTCGTGGCTCGGGGCCGCCTTGGCGTCCCACTTGAGCAGTGCCTCGATGTCCTGCTGCGTGACGTTCACGCCGTCTTCGAAGCGGAGCAGGTTCTCGAGCAGGATCTTGAGGGAGAAGGGCAGTCGGGCGAGGTCGTGGCCCTGCAGCGCCGGGAGGCTGTGAATCTCGTACGACTTGTTGCCGACGGCAAGCGTCGTGCGGGTCTTGAAGCTGTCTCTCATGGATCCTCCGGGGCGGAAAACGCAGCGGTTAACCGCGGAATTATAGCCCGGAAGCGCTCACGGATTCGAACTTGAAGGCCATCCCGGGGAGGTCCGCAATGACGGCGCCGCCCAGGCATTCGTCGCCCAGGTAGAAAACCGCTGATTGACCAGGGGTGACCGCGCGCTGCGCCACGTCAGTGCGGACGCTGCAGCGGCCGCCCGGCAGGACGCGGACCTCGCAGGCCTGGTCCGCCTGCCGATAGCGGGTTTTCACGCTGCATCGAAACCGGGCAGCCGGCGCCGCACCCGCAGTCCAATGCGCGGTTTCAGTCACGAATTCGTTGCAGAGCAGGAGCGGGTGCTCGTGCTGCTGCACGACCACGAGCGTGTTCCGGTGCAGGTCCTTCTTCGCGACGTACCACGGCTTCTCGGCCGCGCCACGCACGCCGCCGACCTCGAGGCCCTGGCGCTGGCCCAGCGTGTAATACATCAGGCCACGGTGAGTGCCGAGCCTGCGTCCCGCGGGTGTTTCGATGGGGCCGGGTTGCGCGGGCAGGTAATGCGCGAGGAATTCGGCGAAGGGGCGCTCGCCGATGAAGCAGATGCCGGTGCTGTCGCGCTTGTCGTGCACGGGCAGCGCCTGTTCGTGCGCAAGCCTGCGGACTTCGTCCTTCGGCAACTCACCGACGGGAAACAGCGTGCGTGCGAGCATTGGCCCGGGCACCGTGTGCAGAAAATACGTCTGGTCCTTGCCGGGATCGACGCCACGCAACAACCGGCCCTGCTGCATGCGCGCGTAATGGCCGGTGGCGAACCAGTCGGCGCCGAGGCGCATCGCGTGCTCGTAACAGACACCGAACTTGATTTCGCGGTTGCAGGCGACGTCCGGATTGGGCGTGCGGCCGGCTGCCAGTTCGTCGAGAAAATGCTGGAAGACGCGATCCCGGTACTCGGCCGCGAAGGTAACGGCGTGCAGCGGGATGCCGAGATCGTCACAGACGCGACGCGCATCCTGCAGGTCGGCCGCAGCCGTGCAGTAGCCGTCCTCGTCCTCGTCCCAGTTGCGCATGAAGAGCGCGTGCACGTCGTAGCCCGCGCGCTGCAGCAGCACGGCGGAGACGGCGGAATCGACACCGCCGGAGATCGCGAGGACTACGCGGGAGGAGGACATGCCTTGATTTTACCTTGCTTGCTCGCTCTCCACGCAAATCCGCCGAGATCGGAAAAGCAGATATGCGCTTGCTGCAAGCAGTCGACCCGGGACCTTCCCCCGAGCTTGGAAAGGCAGACACGCGCCCGGGGGAAGGTCCCGGATCGACCGCTCGCCAGACAGCGCCGCAGTATTCGATTGAGGGGGAAAAGATGCGGAGGTTCGTGCAGCCGGGCGTTCGATCCGGCCTGTCCTGGCGCGCGCGTGTCTGCCTTTCCAAGCGCGACAGGACAGGCCGGGTCGGACGCCGGCTACCAGGCAGCTCAACCGCTGGCGGCGATTGACGTAGTCTCGTCCGTGGCGGACTCGACGCTGCGCATCAGGTGCGTCAGCAGTTCGAGCGGATACCGTGCCCCGCTGAGGTAATCGTCTACACAGCGTGCCACCAGCGGGCTGCGATGCCGCGCCTGCGCCGCCATCAGCTGCTCGCGGTCGAGCCAGCGGGTGCGCAGGATGCCTTGATCGAGAGGCCGCGAGGGATCGTGATCCCCCAGCTGGCCGCGGAACGCGATGCGCAGGAAGGTCTTGCTCAGGTGCTCGGGCTGCCAGAGGTAAACGCCGACGATGTCATGCGCGACGAACGTCCAGCCGGTTTCCTCGAGCGTCTCGCGCGCGATTGCCTGTTGCAGGGTTTCGCTGTGCTCGAGGTGACCGGCGGGCTGGTTCAACACCACCCGGCCACCCGCGCGTTCTTCGACCAACAGGAACTTGCCGTCGCGTTCGACGACGGCCGCCACCGTGACATCGGGTTTCCAGACCATGGCGGTCATTATAGCGAGCCCGCGGGCGGCAGTTTGTCTTCAGGCTGGGTGCGCAAGCGCGTGTGTCACAGCGCCGTGGGGGCCGTGTCAGCAGTCGGCGGCGGTGGCGCGCATCTCGGGCTGGACCAGGCTTCCGGCCCAGACCTCGTTGAAATAGGCGAGATGGCGCCTGACGACCGAGACATCGTTGAACTCGACGATGCCGTCCCACGTCGAGGCCTGCTGCCGGAACGCGATGGCCTTGTCGTCGGCCACGATGAACGAGCAGGGGTTGCTGCGGTACTCGGGCGCGACGTTGCGCAGGTCGATGTAACTCGTGAGACGGCGCGCCATCATCATGAAACGATTGCCTTCACGCGACACGCGGCCGGGATTCGAGATCAGCACGCGCAGGCGCGCATGACTGCGGGCCAGCACGAGCCGCTTGACCGGCTCGAGGAAGAGGTCGTGGTCGTAGATCAGCGGCTCGAGATCGGTGGTGTAGATGGAAAGCGTGCGATTGGCGCGCGTCGCGATTTCTGCGACCGCGGCCCGGTATTCCTCAAGATTCGAGAGGATGCTGCGCGTCCCCGTCAGATCCAGCCGATGTTGCATCGCGCTTCCCGACCGCCCGGCGCATGCGCCGGTGCGGTATTCCGACCTCGTCGAATTCCGGACCATCGGCCCGGA
This sequence comes from uncultured Gammaproteobacteria bacterium, assembly GCA_963793675.1. Lineage (GTDB taxonomy): Bacteria > Pseudomonadota > Gammaproteobacteria > Steroidobacterales > Steroidobacteraceae > RPQJ01. The sequence continues at coordinate 75,118 of CAWCBA010000005.1, forward strand.
AACCCAGTCGCTCGTAGAACCTGGCGGCTGACACCTGCGCATTGAGGTACACCTCCTGGAATCCGCGCTCGGCGGCGAGATCCATGAGGCGACGCATCACGGCGACGCCAGCTCCGGTGCCACGGTACTGCGGCAGTACTGCGACGCGTCCAATCTTACCGGTGGGTTCCAGGCGTCCCGTGCCAACCGCGTCACGTTTTGCGGAAGCCGGTGGTTCGAAAACGAGAACGTGGGTGATGACGGGATCGAGTTCGTCCCATTCGTCGCGTTCCGCGATCTGCTGCTCCTCGATGAAAACAGACCGTCGGACGCGCTGAATCTGCCAGCGGTCGTGCTCCCACGTGGCAAGCCGCACGACGTAATCCCGGATCGGTTGCGAAGACATGTCGGCGAGCGGCGGCAGGCTTATGTCAAACGTCGCTGATCGCGACTCAGACCTCGCGCGCCAGTCGGGCCGCGAGACCGATGTAGGTTGCCGGGGTCAAGGCCTTGAGCCTGGCCTTTTCGGCGGCAGGGATCGGCAGCCCGTCGACGAACTCTGCGACCGCCGGCCCGTCGATGCGTCGTCCACGCGTGAGCGCCTTCAACTGCTCATAGGCTTCGGGCACCGCGTACCGGCGCATCACCGTCTGGATCGGCTCCGCCAGCAGCTCCCAGTTGGCCGCGAGATCGTCGGCGAGTCGTGCACGATCGATCTCGACGCGAGCGAGTCCGCGCGAGACGGACTGGATCGCGATATCGGAATGCGCGAGCGCGACGCCCAGGTTGCGTTGCACGGTGGAGTCGGTGAGGTCACGCTGCCAGCGCGAGATCGGCAGTTTTTCCGACAGGAAGCGCAGCAGCGCATTGGCAAGCCCGAAGTTGCCTTCGCCATTCTCGAAGTCGATCGGGTTGACCTTGTGCGGCATCGTCGACGAGCCGACTTCGCCCGCGACGACCTTCTGCCTGAAATAGCCGAGCGACACGTAGCCCCAGAAATCGCGGCACAGGTCCGTGAGGATCGAGTTGCAGCGTGCAAGGGCGTCGCAGTACTCCGCGGTCCAGTCATGGGGCTCGATCTGCGTGGTGTACGGGTTCCACTGCAGGCCGAGCGAATCGACCAGTCGCTGACCGAGCAGCGGCCAGTCCACGTCCGGGTAAGCCGCAAGGTGCGCGTTGTAATTGCCGACGGCACCGTTGATCTTGCCGCGGATCGGCACGGCCGCGAACGTATCGCGGGCCTGGAGCAGGCGACGCACGAACACCGCGACTTCCTTGCCGAGCGTCGTCGGCGTCGCGGCCTGGCCGTGCGTACGCGACATCATCGCGTCGTCGGCATGGGCGTGCGCCATGGCGCGCAGGGTGCCGAGCAGCGCGTCGATGTGCGGCAACAGTACCTTCGAGCGCGCTTCCTGGCACATCAGCGCGTACGACAGGTTGTTGATGTCCTCGGAGGTGCAGGCGAAATGAACGAATTCGAGCCGTGCCTGCCAGGCCGGGTGCGCGCCGAGCTTCTGCTTGATGAGGTACTCGACTGCCTTGACGTCGTGGTTGGTCTCGCGCTCGAACGCCTTCACGGTCGCGGCGTCCGCGGGATCGAAGCCATCGACGATCTGCTGGGCGACGGCGAGGTCGGCCGCAGTGACGCCGCGCAGTTCGACGATGCGTCGCTCCCCGGCCAACGCCTGCAGCCAGGCAATCTCGACGCGGACGCGGGCGCGAATGAGGCCCTGTTCGCTGAAGATTTCCCGCAGGTCGGCACAGCGCGCGGCATAACGGCCGTCCACCGGGGAAAGCGCGGTCAGCGGGGTGAGACTCATGCGGTCATCCGGGAGGTGCTACGATTCCGGATGATACCGCACGGCCCGCCCGGGGCGCCTGCGCGGTTCCCCGGAGTTCACCATGGCCGATACCGACTACCGCGTCGAACGCGACAGCATGGGTGAAACCCGCGTGCCCGCCGGGGCGCTGTGGGGTGCCCAGACCCAGCGTGCGATCCAGAATTTCCCGATCAGTGGCCTCCACATGCCGCGGGGCTTCATCCGGGCGCTCGGGCTGGTCAAGTGGGCTGCGGCGGGAACCAATCTCGAACTCGGTGATCTCGACCGGGTCCGGGCCTTCGCCATCCAGCGGGCCGCACTGGAAGTGGCCGAGGGGCGGCACGACGCCCAGTTCCCGATCGACGTCTTCCAGACCGGGTCGGGCACCAGCAGCAACATGAATGCCAATGAAGTCATTGCGCGTCTCGCGACCGGGTACGCCGGCGGCTCGACCATGCCGGTGCATGCCAATGACCACGTCAACCGCGGGCAAAGCAGCAACGATGTGATCCCGACGGTGATTCACCTTGCTGCCGCCATCGCGCTGTCGGAATCACTGTTGCCTGCGCTCAAGGAACTCATCGAGACGATCGCGCGCAAGGCGGGCGACGTCGGCGACACGGTGAAGACCGGCCGCACGCACCTGATGGACGCAATGCCGGTCACGCTCGGCCAGGAAATGGGTGCATGGCGGACTCAGCTCGAAGACGCGGTGACGCGGTTGCAGAGTTGCCGACCGCGTCTCCATGCACTGGCGCAGGGTGGAACGGCGGTGGGAACGGGGATCAACGTCGATCCGCGGTTCGCACCGAAGGTGGCGGCGCTGCTGTCGCAGGAAACCGGTCTCGACCTGCGTCCAGCCCGCGACTTCTTCGCCGCGCTCGCGTCCCAGGACACGGCGGTCGAATTGTCCGGACACCTGCGCACGCTTGCCGTCGCGCTGATGAAGATCTCGAACGACCTGCGCTGGATGAACAGCGGACCGCTCGCGGGGCTCGGGGAAATCTCCCTGCCCGCACTGCAGCCGGGCAGCAGCATCATGCCGGGCAAGGTCAACCCGGTCGTGCCGGAAGCGGTCACGATGGTGGCGGCGCAAGTGATGGGCAACGACGCGACGATCGGCATCGCGGGCCAGTCAGGCAATTTCCAGCTCAACGTGATGCTGCCGGTGATCGCCTACAACCTGTTGCAGAGCATCGAACTGCTGGCGGCGGCATCGCGCACGCTCGCGCGCAGCACGATTGCGGGCTTCGCGGTCCATGCGCGGCAGATGTCACTCGCTTTGAATCGTAACCCGATGCTGGTGACGGCGCTCGCTCCGGTGATCGGCTACGACAAGGCGGCAGCGATCGCGAAGAAAGCCTATGCCGAGGGCCGCCCCATCATCGAGGTGGCGGCGGAGATGACGGACCTGGGTGAACAGCGCCTGGCGAAGCTGCTCGATCCGGCCGCGCTGACGCGTGGTGGCGAACATGGCGGGTCCGGGCAAGGGAGACGGCTAAGTTGACTGCCCAGGACCTCATCGCAGCCCTCGCCGCTGCGCGAGCGGATCGCGCGCCTGCTGCGGGACACGGTGCCGGGCCGCAACCCGGAGTTTCCATACGCCGCGCAGTTCACGGTCGAGCAGATGGACCGGCTGCGAAAGCTCTTCCCTGCGGAGCCCGCGCGCGCCGCAGTGCTGGTGCCGCTGATCGAGCGTCCCGCTGGACTGCAGGTGCTGCTTGACCCAGCGCGCATCGCACCTGAAGAACCATCCGGGCCAGATCAGTTTTCCGGGAGGCCGCATCGAGCCTGCGGACGCCGGGCCGTGGGAGGCCGCCCTGCGCGAGGCTCGTGAAGAGATCGGCCTCGATCCACAGTACGTCACGCGGGCCGGATACCTGCAGGACCACCTCGTCATTTCCGGGTTCCGCGTGACTCCAGCGGTTGGTTTCGTGCGGCCCGGGTTTCGACCTGCGCCTGGACGAGACCGAGGTCGAGAATGTCTTCGAGGTGCCGCTCGAATTCCTGCTGGACGCGCGCAACCACCTGCCGCGCGACCGTCAGGTGGCAGGCCATACGATCATCACGCACGAGATACCGTATCGAAGGCCGCCAGATCTGGGGCGCGACGGCCAGCATGCTCATCACGTTCGCACGACTGCTGCGCGAGCTGGAGGCATGAGCGCGCATCGAAAGGCTGCGCCAGATCATGGTCCGGCTGCGCGACCCGGCGGGCGGCTGCCCGTGGGATCGCGAGCAGGACTGGGCATCGATCGCGCCGCACACGATCGAAGAGGCGTACGAACTGGCGGATGCGATCGCGCGTGGCGAACCCGAAGCGGTGCGTGACGAATTGGGTGACGTGCTGTTCCAGGTCGTGTTCCAGGCGCGCATCGCCGAGGAGCGCGGACTGTTCGACTTCGACGCCGTCGCCGCATCGATCGCCGCAAAGCTCGAACGGCGACATCCGCACGTCTTTGCCGGCGCGAAGATCGACGACGCGGCGGCGCAGAGCCTGGCCTGGGAGGAGCACAAGCGCGCGGAGCGCGCAGCCAGCGGGCTGGGCACTGGCGCATTGGACGGCGTTACTCTCGGCCTGCCGGCGCTGACCCGGGCGGCCAAGCTTGGTTCTCGCGCTGCCAAAGTCGGTTTCGACTGGGCCGACGCGTCGGGTGTCATCGCGAAGGCGCGCGAGGAACTCTGCGAGCTGCAGGACGAAATTGACAGGGGTGACCGGGTCCGCGCGCAGGAAGAACTGGGTGACCTGCTGTTCGCCCTGTCGCAGGCGGCGCGTCACCTCGGCGTCGATGCGGAGACCGCGCTGCGCGACGCGAATGCCAAGTTCGAGCGGCGGTTCCGCCTGATCGAGTCGTACCTCGCCGCAGACGGACGAACCCCGGCCGACGCCGACATGGAGCAACTCGAAGCGCTCTGGGCCCGTGCCAAGCGGGAACCTGGCTGAGTTGCCGTGAAGGCTCCTGATTCCGCCGCAGCACGACTCGCGGCCCTGCGTGAACTGCTTCCCCGGTGCCTGCTGCGCGATCGGCGTCGGCTGCAGTCGACGCTTGACCGGCTGGCGCGCAGGCCCGCGGCCGCCGATCCGCGTGAAGTGGCCAGGTTGCACGCCCAGGTCAATGCGTCCGTGGAACTGGTCGCGGCCCGCCTTGCCTCCATCCCACCGATCGTCTACGACGAAACATTACCCGTCCACGCTCGCCGTGACGACATCCGCCGCGCGATCGAAGCGCATCAGGTCGTGATCGTCAGTGGTGCCACAGGCAGCGGCAAGAGCACGCAGATCCCTAAGATCTGCCTCGAGATGGGACGCGGTGCAGCCGGCCTGATCGGGCACACCCAGCCGCGGCGCATCGCGGCGCAGGCACTGGCCAACCGCATCAGCGCGGAGCTGGGTTCCACGACCGGCGACCTGGTCGGTTACCAGGTGCGCTTCGTCGACCGCACCAGCCCGCGCACTCTCGTGAAGTTGATGACGGACGGGCTGCTGCTGCGCGAGCTCGAAGGCGACCCACTGCTGCTGCGCTACGACACGCTGATCGTCGACGAAGCCCACGAGCGCAACCTCAACGTCGATTTCCTGCTCGGCGTCTGCCACCGCCTGCTGCCGCGGCGTCCGGACCTGCGTCTGATCGTGACGTCGGCAACCATCGAGACCCGGCGTTTCGCGGAGTTCTTCGGCGGCGCGCCGATCATCGACGTGGAAGGGCAGAGCTACCCGGTCGAGGTACGTTATCGCCCGCTGGCGGAAGAAGACGAGGCGGCGCCGCCACTGCCCGAGGCGGTGCGTGATGCGCTCGAAGAACTGGAGCGGGATGCGCGCGGCCTGCGTGGCGACGCGCTCGTGTTCCTGCCGGGCGAGAAGCAGATCCTCGAGACCCGCGACCTGCTGTTGCGCAGCCGCGTCGATTGGGATGTGCTGCCGCTGTACGGGCGACTGACTGGTCCGGAACAGGACAGAGTCTTCGCCGGACACACGCGCCGTCGCGTCGTGCTTGCGACCAACGTCGCCGAGACTTCCCTGACTATTCCCGGCGTGCGGTTCGTCATCGATGCCGGGCTCGCGCGCGTCAGTCGCTACAGTCCCCGTGCGAAATTCCAGCGTCTGCCGATCGAGCCGGTGTCGCAGGCGAGCGCCGACCAGCGTCGCGGGCGCTGCGGACGCGAAGGGGAGGGCATCTGCATTCGGCTCTACGCGGAGGACGACCTCCTTGCGCGGCCGCGTTACACCGAACCCGAACTGTTGCGGACCAACCTGGCGAGTCTCATCCTGCAGATGGCCGCACTCGCACTCGGGAGTCCGCAGGAATTTCCGTTCCTCGACGCGCCCGATGCGCGCCTGTTGAACGATGGCTATCGCCTGCTGCTGGAACTTGGCGCAGTCGACGGCGATCGGCGGATCACGCGGCTCGGGCGCCAGATGGCCGCGTTGCCGGTCGATCCGCGCCTGGCGCGCGTGCTGGTGGAGGCCGGACGCACCGGCTGCATGGAGGAAGCACTCACCATCGTCTCGTTCCTGAGCATCCAGGATCCACGCGAACGCCCTTCCGACAAGACGGCGGCCGCCGACGAAAAGCATGCGTTGTTCGCCGACGAACGCTCGGACTTCGTAGGCGTGCTCAACCTCTGGCGCGCAAGCCGTGAACCCGCGGCCGGCGGCAACCGCGTGCTGCGACACTGGTGCCGTGAGCACTTTCTGTCGTTCCTGCGCATGCGTGAATGGGGCGACCTGCGCGATCAACTCGCGGACATGTCGCGTCCACTGGCGCAGGGCGCCGGCGACAGGCGCGCGGCCAGCACGACCGTACTGCACCAGGCGCTGCTGGCGGGCTTCCTCGGCGGCATCGGCGTGCTCGACGAAGCCCGCACCTATCTCGGTGCGCGCGACACGCGCTTCATCATTGCTCCCGGCACGCCGCTCGCCAGGCGTTCGCCGCACTGGATCGTCGCCGCGAGCCTCGTCGAAACGCATCGTCTCTATGCGCGCATGGTGGCGCAGGTGCAGCCGTCGTGGATCGAAGCGGCGGGAGCGCACCTCGTCAAGCGCAGCTACGGCGACGCCGAATGGGACGCGCAGCGCGGCATGACGTTTGCGCGGGAGACCGTGTCGCTCTATGGCCGCGTGCTGAACAGCGGGCGGCGCGTCAACTTTGCGACTGTGGACCCCGCGGCAGCGCAACGCATGTTCGTGGAGGAAGCGCTGGTCCGCCGCCAGCCCTCGATGCCGTTTACGTTCCTGGAGCGCAATGCGGCCATGCGGGCACGTCTGGAACGAGTCGAGTCCAGCCTGCGCCGGCGCGACTTGCTCGCCGGTGAGGATGTGCTGGTGCGGTTCTACCTGGAACGCATTCCGCCCGCGATCGCCTCGACGCGAGCGTTCGAATCCTGGTGGCGCAAGGAGGAGCGAGCCAGGCCGCACCTGCTCGACGCTGCGGAGCCGGTGTTCCTGGCCCAGGCTTTGCCAGTCGTGCAGGCGAGCGATTATCCGGCGGTTTTCGACGTCCACGGTAACGAACTGCAACTGCACTATCGCTTCGATACGACGGCACCCGACGATGGAGTCACGCTCGACGTACCGTTGCCGCTGCTGCGGGCGATCGACGCACACCGACTCGAGTGGCTGATCCCGGGATGGCTGCGCGAGAAGGTCATCGCACTGCTGCGCGGACTGCCGAAGGAAGTGCGGCGCGAAATCGTGCCGATTCCGGACGCGGCGGACCGGTTGCTGGCCGCCCTGCCAGCGTTCGGCACGGGCTCGCTGTTCACTCACGTCGCAACCTTCGCGACCCAGGAAGCCGGTATCCGCGTCGAACCCGCGCAGGTGGCCGCCGTGGCCTTGCCGCCCTGGCTCAGCGTCAATCTGCGCGTGCTCGACGGCGCCGGACGGCTGCTCAAGGCCAGTCGCGATCTCACGGGCCTGCGCGACGAGTTTCGAGCGGCGTCCGGTAGCTCGACCTTCGCCGCGGCGGCCCCGGATTTTGCGTGGGAGCGGGTCGGCGTGCGGGCCTGGGATTTTGCGGCCTGGCCGGTCGAGACCACCGTCCGCAGCGGCAGGCTGCAATTGCGTGCGTATCCCGGGATCCAGGACGAGGGTGCCAGCGTGCGCCTGCACCTGTTCACTACGGAGGGTGGCGCCCGGCGTGCGTCGAGGGCCGGGATCGTGCGGCTGGCTGCTTTGGCCCTGCCGCAACAACACGAACTGGCGCGCCGGCACTGGGCATCGGACCGTGAATTCACATTGCTGCTGGCGGCGGCTGGATTCGGCAAGGAGTTGCCTGGCGAGATCGCCGATCGCGCCGTGGCCGACGCCGTACTCGGTCAATCCGGTGAGTTGCCGCGCACACGAGCCCAATTCGAGGCGCTGGTGGAGCAGGGACGCGCCGACGTGCTCGATCGTGCGGGCGAAAACGCCCGCGTCGTGAAAGCCGTGCTGCTGGCGCTGAAGGACGTGCGCGTGCAGATGGGCCTGTTGAACGGCGCGCCTTTCGCGGCGGTGCGCAACAGCGTGAACGATCAGCTGGCCGAATTGCTGGCGCCGGGCTGGGTGCGCGACACCCCGGATGGCTGGTGGACCCAGTTGCCCAAGTACGTGCGTGCGATCGCACGCCGGCTGGAGCGTGCTCGCGGCGACGTCGAGCGGGATCACAAGCTGCAGTCGCAGGTCACGCCTTATGCACAGCAGGTCCGGCGCCTGCGCCTGTCCGCGGACCTCGACATGCCGGGGAACGAACGCGAGCGGCTGCGTTGGATGGTCGAGGAATTCCGGCTGTCGCTGTTTGCGCAGGACCTGCGCACCCTGCTGCCAGTGTCGGCGAAGCGACTCGAGGAGCAACTGCAACTGGCGTTGCGCGAGGCCGCGGGCTCCACCGCCGCGCCCGCCACGCGCGGAAGAAGTCAACGCTGAGCGCAAGCGACTATACTCATGCGAGGAGAGCCCAGGAATGACGACGAATCGCAGTGGCATGAGGTATAGCGGCAGGGCTTTGTCGGTCCTGGCGGCGCTGTGCGCGTCCGTCGCTGCGTACGCGCAGAGTCCCGTCTCGCCGACGGTTAAGCCGCCGGAACCCGCGACCGATCTGCGGGTGCAGGCCGTTCGACCGGGCCTGGACGTCATCACGGGAGGCGGTGGCAACGTCGTGGTCTGGTCCGGCGCCGATGGCATCGTGCTGGTCGACACCGGCCTCGCCGCATCTTCGGCAGCCGTAGTCGAAGCCGTCAGGCAGATTTCCGCCGCACCGGTCAAGTTCGTCATCAGCACTCATGGTCATGCCGATCACGTCGGCAGCAACGAATTTTTCGCGCGCAAGGGCGCCGTGCTCGTCGGGCACGAGTCGCTGCGCGAACACGGCGGCCGTGATCCCGCGGTACCGGCCGGGAATGCCGAATCCCCGATGGATGCGCCAGCGGCGCGACCCGTGCTCACCACCATGGACGCCGTCGCGCTGCACATGAACGGCGATCGTCTCGACGCCGTGCACGTCGCCGACGCTCATACGGCGTCGGACATCGTCGTGCGCTGGAACGAGGCAGAGGTCGTCGCACTGGGGGACATCTACTGGAGCGGGCAGTACCCCTACATCGACGTCGAGTCGGGCGGTTCGCTGGCGGGAATGGTGGCTGCCGTCGAAGGCACGCTCGCCCGCTCGAATGACCGCACGGTCGTCATCCCCGGGCATGGCCCCGTCTCGGACCGGGCGGAACTCGCGGCCTATCGCGACATGCTCGTGGCGGTGGGCCGCAAGCTGCGCGAGGCCGTGGAGAGCGGGATGGGTGTCGAGGAGATCCTGGACCTTGAAGCCCACGGCCGAATTCGACGCGAGTTTCGGGCGCCCCGGCGCCATCGTGACGCCGGAGGAATTCGTCCGCAGCATCTACCGTGACCTGGCGTCGAAACGCCCGGGCCGCTAGCGGCTCAGCCCGAGACGTCGAAGTTGATGCCCTGGGCCAGGGGCAGGTCCGTGCCCCAGTTAACCGTGCAGGTCTGCCGGCGCATGTAGGCCTTCCACGCGTCCGAACCGGACTCGCGTCCGCCACCCGTGTCCTTCTCGCCGCCGAATGCGCCGCCGATCTCGGCCCCCGAGGTGCCGATGTTGACGTTGGCGATGCCGCAGTCCGAGCCGGCCGGTGACAGGAAACGCTCGGCGTGCTGCAACCGGTCCGTGAAGATCGCCGACGACAGGCCGTGTGCGACGGCGTTCTGCGCGTCGATCGCTTCATCGAGCGTCTTGAACGAAATCAGGTAAAGCACCGGTCCGAACGTTTCGGTCTTCACGATCTCCCAGTCGCCGCGCGCGACGACGATGGCGGGTTCCACGAAGAAGCCGGGACGGTCGAGGCGCTTGCCGCCGCAGATCAGGCGGCCACCGCTCGCGACGGCCTGCGCCACCGCGGACTCGAAGCGAGCGACCGAAGCGGCGTCGATCAGCGGGCCCATCAACGTGCCGTGTGCGAGCGGGTCACCGATGCGAACCTGCTTGTATGCGCCGGTCAGCCGGCGTTCGAGTTCCGGCATCTGCGATTCGTGCACGAACACGCGCCGCGTCGTCGTGCAGCGCTGGCCCGCGGTGCCCACGGCGCCGAAGACGATCGCGGGCACGACGAGATCGAGGTTCGCGAATTCGTCGACGATGATCGCGTTGTTGCCGCCCAGTTCGAGCAGCGACTTGCCGAGGCGCTTCGCCACGCGCATGCCGACATCGCGGCCGACGGCGGTCGAGCCCGTGAACGAGACGAGATCGACGCGCCGGTCCTCGACGAAGCGGATCGCAAGCTCGGTGCCTTCGTCGATGAACAGCTGGAAGATCGGCGGCAGGCCGTGCCGCTCGAGCACGCGGTTGCAGAGGTGCTGTACGGCGACGGCGCAGAGCGCGGTCTTGGGCGAGGGCTTCCACACGGTCACGTTGCCGCAGATCGCGGCCAGGAACGCATTCCACGACCACACCGCAACCGGGAAGTTGAACGCGCTGATCACGCCGACCACGCCGAGCGGGTGCCACTGCTCGAACATGCGGTGATTGGGACGTTCCGAATGCATCTGCACGCCGTAGAGCATGCGCGACTGGCCGACCGCGAAGTCGGCGATGTCGATCATCTCCTGCACTTCGCCGTCGCCCTCGGGCTTGATCTTGCCCATCTCGAGCGAGACCAGGCTGCCAAGTTCCGACTTGTACTTGCGCAGTTCCTCGCCCATCAGGCGCACGGCTTCGCCGCGCTTCGGCGCGGGCACGGCGCGCCAGGCCTTCGCGGTGGCGGCGGCCGAGGCCATGACCTGCTCGTACTGGGCGGGCGTGGTGGCGCGCACGCGGGCGATGACCTCCCCGGTCGTGGGGTTGACCGACTCGATCACCCCCGCCGAGGCATCGTCCAGCCAGCCGCCCGCGCCCGACCAGGTGCCGGCGTTGGTCTGCGTGAGCCCCAGGCTCTTCAGGAGTGCGTCGATCATCGGGCACCTCCGGCGACGCGCTGCTGGCCGGTCGTGCCGGCCACGATCATGCGCGAGGAGATTTCCTTGCCGCCGCCGTCGGAGTAGTGCTTGCCGAAGCGGTTGCCCAGCACGTCCACCAGGCTGAAGTCTTCCTGGCGCACGAAGCCGTGGTAGCGCCCCGGGTTCTGCATCACGAGGTCGACCACTGCACAGATACCGGCCGCGGTGGTGACCTGGATCGCCGACCACAGCCGGCCTGCGATCACTTGCGGATAGATCTTGCTGACGTAGTTCTCCTCGCGCAGTTCGCCATGCTGCCGGCCCGCCACCGCGACGTAGACGATCACGACGTCCTGCAGCGTCTGCGGCACGGCGTTCTCGAGCACGCGCTTCAGCGTGGCGCGGTCGAAGTTGAGCTTGAGGTCGTTCATGAGCAGGCGCATCTGCGCACAGTGGCCCGGGTAGCGGATGGTCTTGTAATCCATCGTTTGCGCTTTCTCGCCATAGGTCTCGGCAAGCGAGCCCAGGCCACCGGACGTGTTGAACGCTTCGTAGATCATGCCGTCGATCTCGATTTCCTCGAGACCTTCGAGCGGGGCCACTTCGACGGCGCGACCGTCGACCAACGCTTCACACGGATTGCCGTACTCGTTGATCAGGCCGTCGGTGGACCAGGTCAGCGAATACTTGAGCGCGTTGTTCGGATGCTGGGGCAGGGCGCCGACCCGCAGCTTGACGCTGCGAATCTCGTCGAAGTGCTGGATCAGCGCGTTGGCCGCGCATGCTGATGAAACCCGGGGCCAGGCCGCACTGCGGCACGAACGCCCGCGTGGAACCGTCGGCCACCTTGCGAACCGAACGGGTGACCGCGACGTCCTCGGTCAGGTCGAAGTAGTGGGCGTTCACCTTGCGGGCGATCTCGGCCACCTTCACGTTGCAGTAGAAGGGCAGGCTGGAAATGATCGCGTCGGCCGGGTGCTTGCGCAGGTGGGCTTCGAGCAGTGCCGGGTTCGAGGCATCGAATTCGTAGGCGTGCAGGTTGGGCAGACCATGAGCCGCCACGACCGAATTGGCTGCATTGCCGTTGACGTCGGCCACGTGGACTTCGTAATCCCGGCATTCCGCGAGGAAGCCGGAGATCAGGGCGCCGATCTTGCCGGCGCCTAGGATGAGTACCTTCTGCATCGTCGAAAACTCCTGACTGTGCCCTTGCGGTGGACCAAACGGCCTACCGAGAGCGCGAACTCTGTTTGAGGGGCGCGATTCTGACGAAACCGGGTGCCGCCGTATATCCGGTTTCTTTTGCATCGCAAAGTTTACCGGTAGGATCAATGGGATGAACGCCCTACCTCACACTCTGGAATGGTCGCCGTCCAGCTGGACCGCCCGTCCCGCGCAGCAGCAACCGACCTACAAGGATCCGCTGGCGCTGGCGCGCGCGGTCGACTCCCTGGGCCGGTTGCCGCCGATCGTCGTGTCATGGGAAGTCGATGCCCTCAAGCGGCAGATCGCCGACGCGCAGCGAGGCGAGCGGTTCCTGCTGCAGGGCGGGGACTGCGCCGAGTCCTTCGCCGACTGCGACTCGGGCCAGATCGCCCGCAAACTCAAGATCCTGCTGCAGATGAGCCTGGTGCTCCTGCACGGGATGAAAAAGCCGGTGATTCGGGTGGGCCGTTTTGCCGGCCAGTACGCCAAGCCGCGTTCCACCGACACCGAGACCCGGGACGGCGTGACGCTGCCCTGCTATCGCGGCGATCTCGTCAACCGGCTCGGCTTCACGGCGGCCGAGCGCGAGCCGGATCCAGAGTTGCTGCTGCGCGGGTATGAACGCGCGGCATTGACGCTGAATTTCGTCCGCGCGCTGATCGACGGCGGCTTTGCGGACCTGCACCACCCGGAGTACTGGGACCTGGGATTCATGCAGCATTCACCGCTCGCCGATCAGTACCGGCAGATTGCGTCGTCGATCGCCGACTCGCTCGATTTCTTCGAGGCGATGAGTGGCAGCCGCGTGCACGAAGCGAGCCGTGCGCCGTTCTACGCGAGCCACGAAGCCCTGCACCTGCTCTACGAACAGGCGCAGACGCGCTTCATCCCGCGCAGCGAGCGCTGGTACAACCTGTCGACCCACCTGCCGTGGATCGGCATGCGCACGGCGGATCTCGGCGGCGCGCACGTGGAGTATTGCCGCGGCATCTCGAACCCGATCGGCGTGAAGGTCGGGCCGTCGATGGATGCAGCGTGGGTCCAGGGCCTGTGCCACACGCTCAATCCCGACAAGGAAGCGGGGCGACTGGTGCTGATCCATCGCATGGGCGCGAAGAACGTCGAGGCCAGATTGCCCGGGCTGATCGAGTCCGTGCGCGCCACGGGGGTGCCGGTCCTGTGGGTGTGCGACCCGATGCATGGCAACACCGAATCGACGGCAGCGGGCGTGAAGACACGCCGCTTCGAAAACATCCTGGCGGAGCTGGAGACCGCGTTCAAGGTGCACAGGTCGATGGGCAGCTACCTCGGTGGCGTGCACTTCGAACTCACGGGTGAAGACGTCACCGAATGCACCGGTGGCGCCCGCGGCCTGGCCGATGCCGATCTCGCCAAGGATTACCGGTCGCAGGTCGACCCGCGGCTCAATTACGAACAGGCCCTCGAACTCGCGATGCGGATCGCGACCGTTGCCCGTTCGGCCTGACGGTCGGCAGCGCGCGCCGGCCGGCAGACAGTGCGGCTTCGGCCTCGGTTCGCGACACCGGGCGCGCACTCGCCCGGGCGCAAGCCCGTCGACCGTCCAGGGCCCCACCGCCCAGCGTATGAGTCGCAATGTCGGCAAGCCGACCGCTGCCGTCATCCGTCGGACCTGTCGGTTCCGGCCCTCGCTCAGTTCGAGCTCGATCCAGGCGGTGGGAATCGCCTTGCGACTGCGGATGGGTGGGTCGCGCGGCCACAGTCCCTCGGGCTCGGGGATTACGTGCGCCGGCGCCGGGCGGGTCGGGCCGTCGTTCAGCATGAGACCCCGTCGCAAGGGCTCGAGCGCGTCGTCCGTGGGATCGCCCTCGACCTGCACCCGGTAACGCTTGCACGAGCGGTGAACCCGGCTGGCTGATGCGAGCCTGCCAGGGTCCGAAGTCCGTCAACAGCATCAAGCCCTCGCTGTCGTAATCGAGCCGCCCGGCGGGGTACAGGCCCGGCAGCGACAGGAAATCGGCGAGGCAGCGGCGGCCGTCCGGCGAGGTGAACTGCGGCAGCACCTGGAACGGCTTGTTGAACAGAACGAGCTGCATGAACCTGATTGTCCCGGATGCGGGCATTTCACGCTTGCCCGGACTGAACCGCGCGTCTATTCTTCATTGTGCGGTGCAACACGATGCCCGGGGTCCGGTGTGTCTGCCCGCAACGAATTCCACCAGAGGACGACGACATGACGAATCCGGCTCAACAACTGAGAGATTCCTGGGCGAAAGATCCGCGTTGGGCCGGCATTCGCCGCACCTACACCGCCGAAGACGTCGTCCGCCTCCGTGGCAGCGTGCAGATCGAGCACACCCTGGCGCGCCTCGGTGCCGAGAAGCTGTGGAAGCTGGTCAACACGGAGCCGTACGTGAACTGCCTCGGCGCGCTGACGGGCGGCCAGGCGATGCAGCAGGTAAAGGCCGGCATCAAGGCCATCTACCTCTCGGGCTGGCAGGTCGCCGCCGACAACAACAGCTACATGTCGATGTATCCCGATCAGTCGCTGTACCCGGTCGACTCCGTGCCGAAGGTGGTCGAGCGCATCAATTCATCCTTCAAGCGCGCGGACGAGATCCAGCACTCGAAGGGCATCACGCCGGGTCACAAGGACTACATCGACTACTTCGCACCGATCGTCGCGGACGCGGAAGCGGGCTTCGGTGGCGTGTTGAACGCGTTCGAACTGATGAAGGCGATGATCCGCGCCGGTGCCGGCGGCGTGCACTTCGAGGACCAGCTGGCCTCGGTGAAGAAGTGCGGCCACATGGGCGGCAAGGTGCTGGTGCCGACGCAGGAAGCGGTGCAGAAGCTCACCGCCGCGCGTCTGGCGGCGGACGTCTGCGGCGTGCCGACGATCATCCTCGCGCGCACCGACGCAGAAGCAGCCGACCTGCTCACGAGCGACGTCGACCCGAACGACAAGCCGTTCTGCACGGGCGAGCGCACGCCGGAAGGCTTCTACCGCACGAAGCCGGGCGTCGAGCAGTCGATTTCGCGTGGCCTGGCCTACGCGCCGTATGCCGACATGGTCTGGTGCGAGACCGGCAAGCCGGATCTCGCCTTCGCGAAGAAGTTTGCCGAGGCGATCCGCAAGCAGTTCCCGGGCAAGCTGCTCGCCTACAACTGCTCACCCAGCTTCAACTGGAAGAAGAACCTCGACGACGCGACCATCGCCAGGTTCCAGCGCGAACTCGGCGCTATGGGCTACAAGTACCAGTTCATCACGCTCGCCGGCATCCACAACATGTGGTTCGGCATGTTCGACCTGGCCCAGGAGTACGTGAAGAGCGGCATGACCGCCTACGTCGAGAAGGTGCAGGAGCCCGAGTTCGCGGCACGCGACCGTGGCTACACGTTCGTGTCGCACCAGCAGGAAGTGGGCACCGGCTACTTCGACGACGTCACCAACGTGATCCAGGAAGGTCATTCCTCGACTACGGCCATGCACGGCTCGACCGAGGAAGAGCAGTTCAACACGGGTGGCGCCCACCACTGAGCTGACTGCGCCGCGCGCCTCTCCTGGTCTGCCGGGAGAGGCGGGCGCGGGCTGGGGCTGCCTGCGGCCGATCCGGGGCTTTCCCCAGAGCTTGGAAAGGCAGACACGCGCTCTGGGAAAGCTCACGGATCGAACGCCTGACGATACAGCGCCTGAGCTCCTTTTCCGCAAAGGCGAAAAAGGCGCACGGCGCACGCAACATCACCGCGCTCCTGGCCAGTTGCAATACTCCGCGTCGCTTATCGAGTGACTGCACCTTCTCAGTGGCTGTCAGCAGCGCGCACCCGCCTGACCTGAGCACCTCTGCACCCGACCGGCTACGTGCGCCGTGCGGGTCGTCGGGCCTGAACCAATGGCCGCTATTGCCGGCTCTCGTTCCTGCCCGACGAGCCGCTCAGGCGCTGCGTAACTAAAGCGATTGACCCCGGGCCTTCCCCCGAGCGCGTGTCTGCCTTTCCAAGCTCGGGGGAAGGCCCGGGGTCGATCGCTTGCAACGAGCGCGTGTCTGCCTTTCCAAGCTCGGGGAAAGGCGCGAGGTCGGCTGCTATGCTCATCGCGACATGACGACGCCAGCCGACACGTCCTTCAATCCGCACTGCACGCTCTGCCCGCGGCTCGCCGGGTTTCTCGCCGAGGGCAAGCTGCAGTATCCGCAGTATCACTGCGCACCCGTGGCACCATTTGGCGACGCGGATGCCCGGCTCTTGATCGTGGGCCTCGCCCCCGGCTTCCACGGTGCCAACGCAACGGGGCGTCCGTTCACCGGGGACCACGCCGGCATCCTGCTGTACGAAACCTTGTATGCGTTCGGCCTGTCGACCGGGCCGCAGTCGGTCAGGGCGGACGACAGCCTGCGCCTCATCGACTGTCGCATCTCGAACGCGGTCAAGTGCGTGCCACCCGGCAACAAGCCGCTGCCGGCCGAAATTGCGACGTGCAACCGTTACCTGGCGCACGAACTCGCCGGCGTGAAGGCGGGTACGGTGCTGCTGGCACTCGGTGCGATCGCCCACGGCGCGGTGTTGCGCGCGCTGGGCCTCAAGCAGTCCGCGTTCGTGTTCGCGCATGGTGCCGAGCACACGCTGCCGCGCAATCTCACGATGGTCGACTCGTACCACTGCAGCCGGTACAACACCAATACCCGACGACTCACGACCGACATGTTCCGCGCTGTGGTTGGACGAGCAGCGCAATTGGCGCGAATGCGCGCCTCCGACTAACTCCTAATTCCTAACCCCTTGTGACTTTCGACCTGCAGTCGTTCCTCGCGGCGCTCCCGACCAAGCCGGGTGTGTACCGCATGCTCGACAAGGACGGCGGGATTCTCTACGTGGGGAAGGCGCGGCACCTGCGCAACCGCGTCTCGAGCTATTTTCATGGCCGCGCGCACGCCGACAAGACGATGGCGATGCTCGCGCAGGTGGCGAGCGTCGAAATCACGGTCACCGCGTCGGAGACCGAGGCGCTGCTGCTCGAGTTCAACCTCATCAAGCAGCACAAGCCGCGCTACAACATTCTGCTCAAGGACGACAAGAGCTTTCCGTTCATCCACGTCTCGGGCCACGCCTATCCGCGCATCGCGTTCTATCGCGGCACGAAGAAACTGCCCGGGCGATTCTTTGGTCCTTATCCCAACTCGGTCGCCACGCGCGAGACACTGCTGCTGCTGCAGAAGCTGTTCCGCCTGCGGCCCTGCGAGGACACGTTTTTCGCGAACCGTTCGCGTCCATGCCTGCAGTACCAGATCGATCGCTGCACCGGGCCCTGCGTCGGCCTGATCTCGCCTGAGCAATACGCTCGCGACGTCGCGGACGCCGTCAAGGTGCTCGACGGCCGCAACGTCGAGGTCATCGAAGACCTCGGTCGCCGCATGGAAGAGGCCGCGTCGAAGCTCGAGTATGAGCAGGCTGCGCGCCTGCGCGACCAGATCCAGATGCTGAAGCAGATCCAGGCGACGCAGGTCATGACGCGGATGTCGGGGCACGACATCGATGCGGTCGGCATTGCGCACGAGGGCGGCGAGTTCTGCGTCTCCGTCGTCTTCGTGCGGGGCGGGCGCAACCTCGGCAGCTCCAACTACTTCCCGAGGGGCGGCCTCGGCGACGAAGGCGAAATGCTCGCCGGCTTCCTCGCGCAGTACTACCTCGCGCGCGAGGCGCCGTCCGAGATCGTGCTGTCGCGCCCGGTGGAGGGCGCCGAGGCGCTCGAGCAGGCGCTTGCGCAGAAGGCGGGACACGCCGTGGAGATTCGCACCAACGTCCGCGGCACCCGTGCGCGCTGGATCGAGATGGCCCGCAACAACGCGGCGCTCGGCCTGAAGATGCGGGCGTCGAGCCGCGCCACGGTCGCGGACCAGCTCGATGCCGTAGGCCGGGAGTTGAACCTCGGCAAGACGCCGCAGCGTATCGAGTGCTTCGACGTCAGCCATTCGATGGGTGAGTCCGCCGTCGCGTCGTGCGTGGTGCTCGGCGCCGAAGGTCCGCTGAAAAGCGACTACCGCCGCTTCAACCTGCGCAACATCACGCCGGGCGACGATTACGCCGGCATCGAACAGGCGGTCGAACGCCGCTTCGCCCGGGTGATGCGTGGCGAGGCGCCGATGCCCGACCTGCTGCTGATCGACGGTGGGCTGGGCCAGCTGCATGCGGCCATGGCAGCACTCACGCGGGTGGGCGTGACCGACCTCGCGGTCGTCAGCGTCGCGAAGGGGTCGGACCGCAGGGTAGGGCAGGAACGTCTTTTCTTTCCCGGGCAGGAAGCCGCGCTTATACTCGCCGACGACTCGCCGGCCTTGCGCCTGATCCAGCGCGTGCGCGACGAAGCGCATCGTTTTGCGATCACCGGTCACCGGCAGTCGCGCGATCGCAGCCGGCGCGAGTCGTGGCTCGAGGAGATTCCCGGCCTGGGTCCCAAGCGTCGCCGGGAATTGCTGAAGGCTTTTGGCGGGCTGCAGGGTATCCGGCAGGCGTCGGTGGAGGACCTGGCCAGGGTGCACGGGATCAGCCGGCAGCTGGCCGCAGAAATTTACGAACGAATGAATCCCGGGGCCTGACCGAGTCGCCGTCTTGAACCTGCAGTCCCTCCCGAACACGCTCACGATCGGCCGCATCATCGCGGTGCCGCTGTTCGTGGTGCTTTTCTACTGGGGCGGACCCTTTGGCGATCCGCTGGCAGCGCTCGTGTTCATCCTCGCGGCGATCACCGACTGGATCGACGGTTACCTGGCGCGCAAGCTCGGCGTCACCACGCCGCTCGGCGAGTTCCTCGATCCCGTCGCCGACAAGCTGATGGTCGCGATCGCGCTGATCCTGCTCGTGGCGCACGACACCCGCGCGATCATCGTCGTCAGTGCCATGGTCATCGTTGGCCGTGAGATCACCGTTTCGGCGCTGCGGGAATGGATGGCCCATCTCGGCGCGCGGGCCAAGGTCAAGGTGTCGTCGCTCGGCAAGTGGAAGACCATCCTGCAGATGGTCGGCCTCAGCCTGATGGTCTATCGCAGCGACCTTCTCGGGCTCCCGGTCTACGAAATCGGCATCGTGCTGCTGGTCATCGCCGCGATCCTGACCCTCTGGTCGATGGTCTTGTACCTGCAGATTGCCTGGCCGGAGCTGCGGAAATCGACCGTCGCTTGACAGGCCGAGGATCGGCAGCGAGAATTCGCGGCTGACGAAAGCACGCTTTCGTGTGCCCAAGCGGGTGTAGCTCAGTTGGTAGAGCGCGACCTTGCCAAGGTCGAGGTCACGAGTTCGAGCCTCGTTACCCGCTCCAGATCCTCGCATGACCCCGGCTTGCCCGGGGTCATGCGTTTCTGGGAGGATGTTTTGGGCCATCGCGGCTAGGTGGCAGAGTGGTCATGCAGCGGCCTGCAAAGCCGTGTACGCCGGTTCGATTCCGACCCTAGCCTCCACATCGTGCTTTTCGGCCGTCGTCCGATGAAGCCAAGCCCCCCCGAGACCTGAGAGCAGCAGCCAAGCGGCGGCGGGGAGCGCGCTGTCATTGTCGGGTCGACGTCCTCCCGCTTTCAGTAGCAGGTTGATTTGGAATTTTCCGGCATTTTAACGGGCCTCGCGGCCCGTTGCTTTGCGTACTGCGCGGGCGTCAGCCCGCTTAGTGATCTCTTCGTTCGCTCGTCGTTGTATTTCTGGCGCCACGCTTCGATCACTACACGAGCGTGAGCGAGCGACACGCCTCCGTGCTCGTTCAGCCATTCGTCCCGGAACCGACCGTTGAACGATCCGACGTATGCTTTCTGGTTCGGTTTGCCGGGTTCAATCAGCCGCTTGGCGTCCGACACGTCCATCCCGCCGAACGTGCTCCGCCTCAGGTAGTAGCTCGCTTCCGGGAACCCGTGATTGCGGCACAACCCCTTCATCGGCACGCCCTTATCGGCTTCCCGTAGAAACCCGATGATCTGCTCTTCACTGAATCGCTTCTTCACGGCCAACCTCCCGGCCGATAGCAGAAGTTGGCCACGCCGAATTCATCGCCCGGAAGCGGGCGTTTGAGACTGGCACAAATGACCGCAGAGGAGTTCCGGCGCGTACGACGTGAAGTGAAGAGATAATAAACCGTTCCCGACGGACTTGATCTCCAGCGATCACTGGTCCGATTGAACCGATCGCGTCGGGCGGCGCGACGGGGGCATATCTCTCTTATTCGCAAAACTATTGGCAGGTCGGCTATTTGAATACCGAAGTACGGTACGAAATCTTGCCAGACTTGCTTTGAATGCCGATTGATCTTCGTCTATATTCAACCAGTATTGACCCGAAAAAATTAGAAGTACAAGACGCCGACTCCCCGGCACCCGGCCACAGGTAGTGTGGTTATCGAAATTCCAGGTGTCACCCATGCATGAAGTGTCACCGTTGCCAGCGCGCGTAATTGGCGTAGGCGGCGTTGCCTTTGCGTCATTCAATTGCATCGTTGGCGCCGGGATCTTCGGATTGCCGGCACTCGCAGCCGCTGCACTGGGGCCGGCTGCCATAATCGGCTACCTCGTCAGCACCGTCCTGCTTGGACTCATCGGCCTTTGTCTCGCGGAGGTTGGCAGCCGCGTCACTGAGGCGGGCGGACCTTTCGCGTACGCGACGGTCTCTTTCGGACCGGTGGTGGGCGGGGTCACCGGGACCCTTATGTGGATATCCTGCGTATCCAGCAGCGCCGCCGTCGCGAACCTCTGGCTTGCTACGCTGGCTGTGGTGTGGCCAGCTATTGATGCGACGGGCCCTCGGGTTGCGTTAATTCTGGGCATCTATGCGACCCTCGCCTCCATCAACGTGCTGGGCGCTCGACAGGGTTCACGACTGTCGGTGGCGCTGGCGATCGCGAAACTCGTCCCCTTGGTTGGCCTCGTCGTGATAGGGCTCGTGGCCATCCATCCGGTAAATCTACGCTGGACGACCGTACCGTCCGTGACCGAAGTGGGCAATGCCACGGTGCTACTATTCTTCGCGTTTCTCGGCATCGAGAGCGGGTTATACGCGAGCGCCGAAGTCCGAGACCCCCGACGCACGATACCGCGTGCCATTCTGTTCGCCTCACTGCTCGTTGCCGTCTTGTACATTGGACTGCAACTGGTAGCTCAGGGCGTCTTGGGGGCTGAACTCCCGAATGCCTCTGCGCCGCTCGTCCGCGTCGCCGAAGTCATACTCGGGCCTTGGGGTTCGCGACTTATGATTGCGGCCGTTCTGATTTCGACCACTGGCTACCTCGTTGCCGATGTGCTCTGTGCGCCACGTGCCTTGTACGCGCTCGCCTTGCGCGGCCAACTACCCAAGGTACTGGCCGCGCTCCACCCGAAATTCGGCACGCCCGCCGTCGCTGTTGGCTTCTTTACGAGCCTTGCCGCCCTGTTCGCGATCACCGGAACGTTCCGAACCCTAGCGATATTCACCCAGCGCTACCTCTCTGGTGGTGTACTGCGTCTGCTGCCTGGGTGTCCTGAGCCTGCGGTCTAAGGGCGTGGAGCAGGCTGGCAAGCCATTTATCGCTCCGGGTGGCGCCATCGTGCCCCTGGCGGCGACTGGCCTCGTTGGTTGGCTACTGTCAAGCCTTACGCGGGAGGAACTGCTGGCGACCCTGGTCCCGATCGCGATCTCAGGCATCGCGTATGCGGTACAGGCCAGAAATAGAAAGGCGGCAAAGCTCGCGGACGGGAGCCTCGCGCAATGAAGCCACGCACCAGGGTCAACCACCCGCCTCACACGCCACTCGCGCCCGACAATCGCCCACTGGTCGCGCCGATATACCAGTCCGTCAAGTTCGAGTTCGAAACCCTCGCGGCCACGGAGCGCGCATGGAACGACCCGACGCAGGGGTTCACCTATAGCCGAGCCTCCAATCCTACGGTGAGCGACCTGGAGGCTCTGCTCGCCGAGTTGCAGGGTTGCGACGCGTGCCTCGCGGTCGGTACCGGCATCGCGGCCGTCGCGGTGACGATGCTCACGCTTCTCTCGCAGGGCGATCACTTGCTGGCCTTCGTCGAGACTTACGGGTCGACACGCGGGCTGATCTCACGCACGCTCTCGCGCTTTGGCATCGCTCACACGCTGCTCTCAATTGAGGACCGCACGGGCATCGAGCGGACACTTGCCGAGCGGCCGACCCGCCTGGTCTGGTTCGAGGCGCCAACCAATCCCGTGCTCAAGGTTCCCGACATCGCGCACCTTGTCGCCTGCGCGCGCCGCAATGGGGCGCTGACGGCGATCGACAATACCTTCGCCGGCCTTGAATCGCACGGCGACCTTGGCATTGATCTCTTCGTCCACAGCCTCACCAAGTACGCCGCCGGGCACGGCGACGTGATGGGCGGTGCCATAATGGGTTCGGGCGAACTCATACAGCGGATGCGCACCCAGGCTAATTCGCTTGGTCCGGTGCTTGACCCGCACGCGGCATTCCTCGTGCAGCGGGGTCTCAAGACATACCCCCTGCGCCGTGCCGCGCAGTGCGACTCGGCGGCACACATCGCTGAGTTCCTGACCCGCGACCCGCGGGTGGCACGGGTCCGCTATCCTGGGCTCGCTGCCGATCCGGGGCATGCGCTAGCAAGGGCTCAGATGCGTGACTTCGGCTCGATCGTCACGATCGACCTCGCTGGCACGGGCGATCAGAGCCGTGTGTTCGCCGAGACCCTGCGCCTGTTTGCGATCACCGCAAGCCTGGGCTCGACGGAGTCGCTCATCATTCCACCGCAGCTGATGCAGCCACTGGATCTTGATGCGGAGCAGCGTGTGCAGTCGGGCATAGGACGGACGACGGCACGCCTGTCGATCGGCCTTGAAGATCCGGACGAGCTGATCGCAGATCTCACTGCGGCTCTCGACGCAGCCTTCGGGTAGGCTGCTGCTGTTTCGAGGACTGCGAGCAAGAATTCCCAACGTTGGGTGCTGCGCTGGTGGCGGAGTTATAGTTCAAAAAAAGTCCCGCCGAGACCCGGGGGCAGCGCGACCAACGCGGGGGCATTTCTGGGGGTATCTCGACCGCACCGCACCGATAAACCGGTTTAAGATCAGATGCCTAATCAGACTTTGAGGGCGTGACCCTAGCCTCCACATCTTGTTTTCGGGCCACCGACCGGTGAGCATCCGCCGGCGTCCAAGGACATCTGCGAAGGGTTGGCGCCTGGGGGAGAACGACATGACCGAAGGCCGCTGCCTCTGTGGGGCCCTGCGCTACCAGATCGACGGGCCGTTCGTGGACATGCTCCACTGCCACTGCTCGATGTGCCGCAAGCACCACGGTACGCCGTTTGCTACCTGGGCCGCGGCGCCAATCGCGGGTTTCCGCTGGTTGAGCGACACGTCGAGCCTCGCGACCTACCGCTCCTCGGAACGCGGCCACCGGGAGTTCTGCCGCATCTGCGGCTCCGTCGCCCCGATGGTCGAGGAGAGCCTCGGCATGGTGATCGCGCCGGCGGGCAACCTCGAAGGCGACTCGGGCATCCGCCCTACCAAGCATATGTTTGTAGGCTCGAAGGCTGGCTGGTACGAGATCACGGACGGCCTGCCCCAGCACCAGGAGTACCCGCCCGAGTTCGGCATGCCCTCAACGCTGCGCACGCCGGTCGAACTGAAGCCCGGCGTGACGCAGGGCAGTTGCCTGTGCGGCGAGGTCGCCTACGAGATCACGCTGCCGCCGCTGCGCATGTTTCTGTGCCACTGCTCGCGCTGCCGCCAGGGTCGCAGCGCAGCACACTGCGCGAACGTCTTCTACGACGCCACGGGTTTCCGCTGGACCCGCGGCGCCGCACTCGTCGAGGAGTTCCCGCTGCCGGGCGCGCAGCATTTCACCACGGCCTTCTGCCGGAACTGCGGGTCGGAACTGCCGCGCGTGTCGGTGGAACGCAACATCGCCGTGGTGCCGGCCGGTTCGCTCGACAGCGAGCCTGGCATCGAGCCTGCCGCACACATCTTCGTGGGGTCGAAGGCGCCCTGGTTCGACATTACCGACGAACTGCCGCAGTTCGCTGAGATGCCCCCGCGCCGCTGAGTCGCGCCGGCATCGGCGGGCGTACCGCCCTGACCTCGCCGCCGTCTCGGCAGCGTACCCGCAGGGGAAGGCACACCGATCCCTTGTCGATGAAGTCACATCGCGCGCATCAAAGTCGATCAGCCACCTAGCAGGGGCCTGGGGGCGCGACCCCAGCCTTCACGTCCCTGCGGGCAGTCGTCGGCACCCGCCCGAGTAGCGATTTGTCGCAGCGATTTGTCGCAGCGATATGTCGTATTGATCTGTTATCGTGCCGACGCAAACAGTGCTTCTTTGAACAACCAAGTTGGGAGAGCTCGCATGAAGATCAAGTTGAGTGTGATCCTGGCGGCGCTGCTCGTGGTTCCCGCCATCGCCTTAGCGGCGGATGACGTTGGTTGCCAGAGCGTCAATTTCGGCGCCGACGTCCTCGCCAAGTTTCCGAATGCGGTCAGAGCCTGCCGCGAAGTTAAGGAAAAGGACGGCACCGTGTACGCCCGCTACGTTGCCAAGGTCGTCGACAACGATAAGGGCACTATCACGGTGATTTTCGAAGACAAGGATGGCAAAGGCGTCTCCAAGGCCGTACTCGCCCCTACGGCGGACCAGGGCCTGAGCGTGGGCGGCAAGGACACGAAGTATTCCAGCCTCAAGAAGGGCGACGTCATCGACATGTGGGTCCCGCATAGCCGCTTCGGGCTGTACGGCACTCCGGGCGGGCCGAAGCTGACCGTCGTCAGCCAGGAAACCCTGTAACGGGTACCCGCCGTGGCGGCCTCACGCCGGGGGTGATTGTAACCCCGACGACGACAGGCTCGACACCGTCAAGAGCCCGGGCTGGCAGTCCGTGTCAAAACGGATGGTGAGGCAAGGATAAGAGGACGCCCCGCTTGCGGGGCGTCCTTGGTTTTTGGGGGTCGAGCGGCCGCACCGCCGGTCTTCTCAGGCGATTGCGAGGCGCTCGCCGTCGGCCCAATCGATCTGGAAGACGCACGAGGTCGCCGCCGTTGCATCCGCTGATGCACGGGTTTCCGCCGCCGCTGTCGCTTGTCGACCGAGGCACCACTGTGTCATCTTAGCCAATTATGCATTCGACCCGTTTTCGCGGGGCGACGGTATTGCCCCAGCATTTCCATCGCGGACCATCAGAACAGAAACTCGGAAAAGGAAAGTGACATGAACTCTTGTCTCCTCAGAGCCCCGTTGCTCGTTGTCGTTGCCGCGGCCGTGACGCTGAGCGGCTGCGCGTCGATGGAGGACTTCGCCAAGAATCCTGAGAAGCAGAAGACGCGCCAGGGCGTGGGCATCGGCGCGGCCGGTGGCACGATCGTCGGTTTGCTGATCTCTCCCGGCTGGAAGGGTGCGCTGATAGGTGCGGGCGTCGGCGCGCTGGCCGGCGGCGCGGTCGGCAGCTACATGGACAAGCAGGAAGCGGCGCTGCGCAAGCAGATGGCCGGCACAGGCGTCGAGGTCGTTCGCTGGGGCGACAACCTCACGATCAACATGCCGGGCGGAGTGACTTTCGCTACCGACAGCGCCGACCTCAATCCGCAGTTCCACTCGGCGCTCGACAAGATCGCGGCGACGCTGGTGGACTACAGCCAGTCGGTCGTGCAGGTGGCGGGCCACACCGACAGCACGGGCAGCCACGCCTACAACATGCAGCTGTCGCAGAAGCGGGCGGACAGCGTGAAGACCTACCTGACCAGCCGGAACGTGACCCCGCAGCGACTGCAGGCGGTGGGTGCGGGCCCGGATCACCCGGTCGCCGACAACGCGACGCCCGAGGGACGCGCGCAGAACCGTCGCGTCGAGATCACGATCGTGCCGGTGACGGAAGAAACACTGCAAGGCGCAAAGAGCTGATGGCTCCGTCCGCATCATCGACTTGTGCTGCAATTCAAGGAGACACAACATGAACCCTCGACGGACATCCCGGGCCCTCGCTGCATCGCTTGCGCTGCTGGCCCCGGTTGCCGCAGTGCTGGCCCAGTCTGAAGCGGCCGCGGACAAGTGGTACAAGATCGCCATCTCGGGTAACGAGGTTGCGTTCGTCAATGAAAATTCCATCCAGCGGGTCGGGAACCACGTGCAGGTTCGCGTCAAGCAGAACTACGCTGGCCCCGGTGGAGTCCGCGAAGAAGGGCAAGACCTACCAGTCGGCACGCACCGACTACCGGCTCGACTGCGCGCAGCGCAAGCTTGCGATGATGGAAACGCGCGCCTTTGCGGGTCCTGACTTGCAGGGTGACGTCGTGCAGAAGGCTTCACGGGGCGAGGGAACCTGATCTGGATAGATGCGCCGCGTGCATCCGTGTTCGGCGAGATCCTGGATTACGGCTGCAAGCACGCACCCGCGGGTTGAGTGGTGCCGGCGGGACTTCGGGTGACGCGAGCACGTCGTGCGCTCGATACGCGTCGCCGATCGATTCACGCCGCTTCTCGATACGGCGACTCTGCCGCGGACGGAGTATTTGCCCGGACCTTCGTGCCTCAGTAGACGGCAGATAACAGAACCCCGGCCTCACCGTCCGTTTTGACACGGACTGCTGGTGCCGGGCTTTTTTTCCGATCGGTTGCCGGGCGAACTCGACAGCCCGCCAGGTTACTTGCCCTTGATCTCGTCCAGCCGCACGCGCCGTGCATGCGCCCAGTTGCGCAGAATCTCGTGGCCGCCTGCGTGTTGGTGACGCGGTTCGCCTGTTTTCCGAACGGATCGTCGTCGGCAGCCGGCCTCGATCACGCGGGCGAGGAGCGTGTTCGTCGTTGAGTCCCAGAGTTCGAGGAACAGCGTCATCTGGCCGGCCGAGCGAACGACCGTGCGGGTTGATGCCGGCGGTCATGATGTCCGGCGCGTTGACTTCCACGTTGAGCAGCGCCGGTCGCAGCACCAGCACGTCGGGGGCGGCGGTATCGACCACCTGGTAGCCGCCCTTGTTCTGCAGCTCGTCGGTGAACACCTTCTTGAATTCGGCTGCCAGCCCGTCTTCATGCGCTCCACGTCCGTATCCGAGACGCGACCTTCGAGCCCCATGCGACTGCTGTTGTAGTTCTTTTGCCAGTCTTTCTCGATTCGACCAGGCAGTTCGAGGATCGCCATGCGGTTGTACTGCGTGAAGGTGGCGCCGGGCTTCATGTACACGATGCGGCTCTTCGTATTCTTCTGCAGCACCAGACCCTCGGGGTGGTCTCCGGCGGAGCTTCCTTCGCGAGGATGCTTGCAACCGGTCCGACAGCGAACGCTGCACACATGCCAATCACCATTGCGAACTTCCGCAACTTCATGTTCTGCTCCTTTTTCATCTGCATGGGTTCGAGCTAGTTCGTTGCTCGGCGTCCCGGTCATGGCTGCGTCGCCGATCCTGGACGGGTCGCGCGTTCCTATTGATGAGTTTGCCAGTTATCGCCGGTATCCGCACCCGCGCGGACGCAGGCGCATAGAGATGTTGCGCACGTCGGCTAAGCTTGTTCGGCTACCGGTCCCTCATGAATCAATCTCTCTTGCGATCAGCACGACCACGAGGAGCCGCAGCGCACTCCGCTGGCTGCGCCGTGTGATCGGTGTGGCACAGCTGACACTCCATGTGACCCTGCTGATCCCACATGTCCGCCCTATGGGTCGCCGTGTCGGGTCCGTGGCACTGGAGGCAATGCTCGGTCTCCTTTGATGGCGTCCCGACCGGTGGGGTCCACGTGCCGGCAAAGTACTGATTCAGGTAGTCCGTCACGACGTAGACGACCTCGCCAGTCACTTTTGCGCAGCGCTCCTTTCTTGGCGTCGGACCTGATGTTCTCCTCTGCAGCCATCGCCCAGCTCGAAAGCGACGTGTGGCACAGCGGCGTCTTCGCCTTGGCCTTGACCTGCTTCGGCGTGGCTCGGAGATGTCGTCGAACCGCTCGGGCGGGAAGTCCTGTTCCGCATACTAGTTGAAGAGCCGATCGATGATCTGGCTGTTCTGCTGCCAGGTGTCTCGCACCTCGCCGTACGTGGCCATGTTGATGATGGTGGAGACGCCCGCCAACGCACCGCACAGGGTTCCATGACCACCAAAACCGGCAGCCGCGTGCGCCATCAGCATGTCGGGCATCGTCGTCCACGGATGGCCGACTTTCTCCTGCAGCAGGCCGAGCAGGCTGAGGTATGACGCATTGCCGCAGCCACCTCTTTCCTTGTCTAGGTAGATGCGATACGCACGCCGGTCCCGCCTCCAGCGGATCGAGTTTTGTCTATTTCCATGACAGCGGCGGCACGGCTGCCGACGGCCCGTTCGGGGCGCAGCCCGTCAATGCGACGCCGATTCCCGCGCCCGTAACCAACGCGGCGGAGGCGGCCAGGACGTCCCGGCGGGAAATGGGTGAATTGCTGCTGTCGTGCGACTTCATGGGGACCTCCGGTCCGCGACCGACGGTTACTGTCGCTTGAGATCGAAGCCGATGACAGCCGTCGGACTCTGGATGGCTGGCCAGGTTATCCCTCAACACCTGCGGGGGGCGGTTGCCAGTGTGCGCCACGCGCTAATCATTAAACGCTAGCGGGTTACGGGGATTCCGCATGCGCAGGCGGAGGAGATGCTAGCGGTGGAAGGCGAAGGCGGGCAGGGCGGTCGAAGACCAAATACTGTGTCAGATATTAACCGCCGTCCGGCTCGCGCCCGGTCAGCAGCCTGCGCAGCACGCCGGGCCCAAGTGTCCGGCTGAATTCCCTGGTCGCGATCAGCGGCAGCAGGATCAGCAGCATCAGCAGGCATTTTGCCAGCATGTTCAGGACGCTCTGCTGCTCGTAGTCGGCCATTGTTGCCGAGAACGCCCGGCCGTGGAACTTGCCGACGAGCAGCTCCTCTGCAACCGACAGCACGACCAGCAGCAGCAGGAACTGCAGGCTCTTGGTCACGATCGCGCCGGCCAGGTGCGGCGCGTGGGACCGTTCGCCGACGCCGACGGCTTCACCGATCAGGATGAACTTGCCGAGGATCAGGGCCTTGATGGCTGCGGTGGTCAGGCTGAACGGGCCCGCGACCCCGGCACCGGGTATGGTCGATTCGTAGAACATCACGACGGCGAAGCAGACGAACAGATAGGCCGCGACAACCGCGTAGTTGCGCAGTTCCTCGCCGGCTCGCTCCTTGATCGTCGCCTTGTACATCAGGCCTGCGCGTCTGGAATCGTCACTTCGCACAACTTCTCGTCATCGACGAACAATGTACCCGTGCCATGCCGGCAAAGTCTAGGAGCACCGTTCCACGCCATGACTGCTCAATCGAACCACAGGTATTGCCAGCTCAGCGAGTATGTCTCCAGGTCGCCGCCGAAGCGTGCGGTGACGCCTTTGCTCCAGGCGAGCTTGATCGAGTTCTGCTGTCCGACGGGAATGGCGAGCGTCAGGCCGACGCGACTGTTGTCCTGGCGGTTCCGGTCGGACACGCCATCGAGGGAGGTGGTGCCGCCTGTGTACCAGGTACCGCTTGCGCCGAGCCACAGTCGCGGGGCGAACGCCTGCACTTAGGTGCCCCTGCAGGTGGGGATGGGGTCTCCGGCGAGCGCTTGCTGCTGCCGAGAAACTCATCGTTGTCGCCGAACAGCCAGACGCCGAGCGAGCCGTCGAGGTTCCAGCGGTCCCAACGGCGCGAGCCGCCGACCTCGGGCCTGAACGCCCAGCGGTTGGTGCCGATATTGACCAGCTTGTTTGGAAAGTATTCACCCGTAGGTGCCGAGACTACGAGGCTGATCCCGAGGGTCTGTCAGGTGGCTGCGAATGAATTCGGCGGGTGAGAGGGCAGAGCCCGGCAGCAGACTGAGCGTCAGGCGCAGTCTGATATCACCGAACCCCTCGCGATCTACCAGCTCGGGGACGCCGTTGACCAGGCCAGTGGCCGTGCCGTCGGCGAATGGAACTGCAATCGCGGCGCTGGCCAGTCGGTCCGCGATGGCGAACGTTGCCGCCGATACCGGCTGCGTAGATGTTGGCGTGGATCTGGAAATCTTCGATCGGCGACGACGAATTGAGCAGCACGTCACCGTCCGATTTCGTCCACGACGTTACGAGGAACCGGGCGCCGGCTGGGTTCGGCGCGTAGGCGCGTGCCTCGAGTTCCTGTGCTGCCGCGGGCTGCGAAATCAGCGCCAGCGCCAGCAGCGCAAGCAGTCTGATGACTGAGTTCCACTCCATGCTTGCCGAGAGTCCTAGCTTGCAGTACATCGCGCAGTATCGTGCCTTGCTGAGGCGCTTGCCCAGTGCCCCATGCCCTATGCAGGCACCAGGTTCGCCGGCGGCAGCAGGTACAGCGTGATGGCGAAAGTCACGTAGACGACGGCAGCATCACGCCGACGAACCAGGCTGACCGGCCCGTGTTCGTGACGAACACGACCGTCAGAACGTGGCGAGCAGCACCATGATGACGGCTCCCGGCCAGAACTGCAGGTCCATCGGGGCCGGGGCGATGAAAAGACTCAGCAGCTCCCTCTGCTGAATGACGCCTCTCGCGTTCAACGGAAAAGGCGGCGCGCTCGAGGATCCGTGCCCGACCGGCCGGCCGACGGCGATCCAGAGGCTCCATGAATCCGTGCTGGTGGCGCCGATGCCCACTGTCGCGGGGCCCGCTTGCGTGCGCCGTCACGTACAACGAGCCGCCGTAGATCATCTCGGAATCGTCGAAATTCGGCAGGACAGATGTTGCTCGAGGCGACCGAATGCCTGCCCCGCCTCGCCGCACACCGGCATATAACGCCTCGCCCCGGATCGACATGATGTCCTTGAACTTCCAGAGGTAGCTGCCGCTCGCGGTCCAGTAGTCGGTGACGCTCAGTTCGCCGAGTTCGTAGCCGGGAAAACTGCCAGGCCCGCCCAGCATGAAGTTCCGGTCGGCGGCAGGTCGGTGTCCAGGTCGGAACCGCCGGCCAGCGTCACCCAGACCACGTCGTTGCGCACCGGCATCCCCATGCCGATCCCCAGCTCGATCCGTTGCCAGTTGAAGTCCGCGCCGAGTGAGTCATCGACATACCAGTACTCCATCGCCGCCGCAATGCCTCGCGTCGGGTTGAACGGCGTATCGCGACTGTCGAACGTCGCAGACATCGATATGCCAGCGTCATCGCGCTCGGTCTCCGGCAGGATTGTGGAGCCGGTCTCGACACTCGCTTTGCGTCGCATGTACAGATAGCCGACACGAACCTGCGCGTCGTTGCCCAGGTTGGCGCCGACGTCGATCGTGCCGCCCAGTCGCTGGACCTGTGCGGGCCAGCCGTTCGTTGTCGTAGAAGATGTCCTCCCACGAACGCTCCAGAACGCTTTCGGTTCGACGAAGAAATTCTGTGCGGTGTCGAGCAGTTGGTCGAGGCTGGTCGAGATGTTCTTGAAGTGACCCAGTTGCGCTTCGTTGCGCCGTTCCGCGCCGAGCGGGTTCAGCCACGTGCGCGTGTGCTTGGCGTAGACGACAAACCCGAGGTCGCCGTCCTCGGAGCCGTACAGGCCGAGGTCGAACTTGACGTAGTTCGGCCCATACGTCCTTTCCTTCGGCCACCATTCGAGCGTCGGATTCGCCTGGTCGCCCGTCAGCCGGTACTCGACCGACTCGAATTCCTGCAGGGCGGACATGCGCCGCGCCTCGGCGCTGATCGCTGCCGTGTCGATGTTGTCGCCCGGCTTGACCTCCGCGCGCGTCTTCAGGTACTCGGGGTTGACCCGCTGCAGCCCCTCGTATTTGACGTCGGCGAGGCGCGCTTCAATGCCCTGGCCTTCGGTCACTCCGGCTCGCCATGCCTGGTACTCGGCCGCGGGTACCGCCAGCCGGGCCGGTCTGTCGGCCATGCCGCGGGCTGCCTTTTCGCCAAGGGGAATCGTCTCCGGCACACGCTCGAAGTCCGCTGTGGTGATGTCGCCCATGATCACGTCGATGCGGATGTCCCGGTCCGTCAGGGATTCCAGCTGCAGGTTCTCGTTGGCCACGATCCCCACGTCCGAGCTGCGCAGCAACAGCTGGGTGGCGGTCTGTAGCTTCTCGCGCTGGACCTCCTGCTCGACCAGGTTGACGACGATCACCACGTCGGCACAAAGCTTGCGTGCGACGTCGACGGGGATGTTGCGCACCATGCCGCCGTCGGAAAGGATGTACTCGTCGGTTACTACCGGCGCGAAGGCGCCGGGAATGGCCATGCTCGCGCGCATGGCGGTCGCGAGGTCGCCGTCCTTCAGCACCACCATCCTGCCGCTGAGCATGTCGGTGGCGACGGCACGGAAGGGGATCGGCAGCCGGTCAAAATCCGCCTGCGCGCGCGCGCGGGCGACGTACGTGCGCAACAAGTCCTCGATGCTGCTGGTGTTGACGATGCCCCCGGGCAGCAGGACCCGTTTGTCCTTGATGCCCATTTCGATGTCGGTGCTGTAAGTAACCCCGGCGCGTTTCTGCTCGATGGTCTGGAGGTCGCGCCGACCCACGCCGCCGACCACCGTCTTCCAGTCGATGCCGAGCACGAACTTCTCGAGACCCGCCGCAGGGATGCCGGATGCGTAGCCTCCGCCCACCAGCGCGCCCATGCTGGTGCCCGCGATGCAGTCGATCGGAATTTGCATTTCCTCAAGTGCTTTCAGGACGCCGACGTGGGCGCCGCCCTTGCACCGCCGCCGGCAAGAACCAGCCCTACCTTCGGGCGGCCCGCAGCAGCCTGAGTGGAAGCCTGCTCAGCCGCGGCCGGGCAGGCGGCGGCAAAGGCCAGCAGGCAGCCGGCGAGCGCCATTGGCGCCGTTGATCGAATGTTTGAGCGTGTCATGGAGTCAGTTCCCAGGCGTAGTTGCGCCGATGCACATTGACTGCGAGTAGCAACCCGGACACTGCGCAGAATACTTCCAGTTGGCGCCAGCGCGCATTTGATTCTCTGCCAAAGGTCGGTGGGGTGAGACTTCCGCGGCGGAGAGGTCGCGGAGCGTGAAGCCGCCGGCCAATAGCCGGTCAAGCCGCCCTGCTGGCGCTGAGGTTAGACAGCGACAGCCGGGGTAAGTACAGAGTTGTAACGCTCCAGACGCGGCGGATGATACGCTGAGGATAAGGGTAATGTCTGACCGCAGGGGAATATCAAGGACATGCAAATGGTTAATTCCAACAAGCTGCTTCGGGGTACGAGCGCGTTCGCAGTGCTGGCGACGGGGTTCCTGCTCAGTTCATCGGCGCTGGGTGCCGACGACGCCCCCGACATACTCAGCGATCCGTTTTACCTGAGCCTCGGCACATTTATTCTTAACAGCGATACGACGGTGCGGTTCGACGGCGACATTGGCCAAGGCACGCCAGTCAACTGGGAGAGTAATTTCGGTGGTGGCGACCAGACCCGGTTCCGGGTCGACGGCCATTGGCGCTTCGGGGACACCGACCGGCACAAGGTCCGGTTCATGTGGTTCAACTCGTCGACGAAGGGATCAAGGACACTCGATAGGGACATCGAGTTCGGTGGAGAGATCTATCCCGTCAGCGCGAAAGTCAACGCCGAGTTCTCGTTCGACATCTACGAGCTGGCCTACGAGTACGCGCTCCTGAAGCGCGATACCTATGAGTTGAATGGCAGCATCGGCGTACACCTCGCCTCGATGGGGCTGGGGCTGTCGGCCAAGGCGTCGACCTCGAACGGCACCCTTACGGGGGACATCAAGCGGGAAGGCACCATCGACGTACCGCTGCCGGTCATCGGTCTGCGCGGCCTCTGGCAGCTGCCGCACAATTTCTGGATCGACGCCGGCGTGCAGATCTTCTCGGCCAACATCGACCAGTACGACGGCAGCCTGCAGGACTACAAGGTGATGGTGAACTGGCAACCGAAGAAGTGGCTGGGTTTCGGCCTCGGCTACAACCAGTTCAACGTCGACCTGGACGTGGACGGCGACAAGTTCAACGGCAACCTGAACTGGAAGTATCGAGGGCCAATGCTGTCCTACAGCGCCATTTTCTAGTGGCCTCGGGCACGCAGGGTGTGGGGTAGCGGCAAGGGGTCGTGGAGCGCAAGGCACCTCGACCCTGGCACGCAGATGGGTGAGATCCTGTTCGGTCTCATCATGACTCTGACCTTTACGCTGGCCGCCGGCTTCGTCATCCAGGAAGAGGGGCGTGCCGGTGCGCGTGAGATGCTGGTCGGCATCCTGGGGTGCAACCTGGCTTGGGGCATCATCGACGGGGCGCTCTACGTACTCGGGCAACTCTTCGAGCGTGGGCGGTTTCGGCGCATCGGTGTCAGCCTCAGGCAGGCTACCTCGGCCGATGGAGCGCGCCAGCTGGTTGCCGACGAACTCGATGCGACGCTCGTGCCCGTGACCGACGATGCCATGCGAAAACGTCTGTACCAGTCGATCGTCGAGCACGTCCGCAGCACCCCACCGAGCCCGAATCCCGTACGACGTGCAGACCTGATGGGCGCCCTCGTGGCGGGCTGGCTGGTGTTTGCCTGCAGTTTCCCGGCTGTGTTGCCGTTCGCGTTCCTCGACGACCCGCGGCTCGCGCTGCGGGTATCCAACGCAATCCTGCTTGGCCTGTTGTTCGTAGTTGGCTGGCGCGCGGCGCGTCACACGCTCGCCAATCCCTGGATCGCGGGATTCGTGTACCTGCTCGTCGGGGTGCTGCTGGTTGCGGTGGCAATCCCGCTCGGCGGCTGATCAGCGCGCCTGGCGCCGATAGGTGCCAGGGGTGACCCCGGTCCAGCGGCGGAAGGCTGTGGAGAAATTTGCTGCGCTGGAGTAATGCAGGGATTCGGCAATCCGCTGAACGGGCATTGCGGTATCGCGCAGCAACTGGCAGGCGACGTCGCGCTGCACCGAATCGAGTATCTGGTTGTAGCGCGTGCCGTGTCGCTGCAGCTGTCGAGCGAGCGTCCGGCGGTGCACACCTAAGGTGGCTGCCACGGACTCCATCGAGCATTCCCCGAGGGTCAGTTGCTTGCGCACGACGCGGCGCACGGTCCTCGTGAAGTCGGCCAGAATCGCGGCCCGATGTGCCTGCAGTGCTGCCTCGACCTGTTGCTGCTCGAGCGGATCCAATGGCGGCAGTGGCTGCTCGAGCCAACGACTTTCGAAAATTAGCGCCGACTCGGCGCTGTCGAAGCGCAGCGGCGCGCGAAAGAATGTCTGGCACGGCCGGAGGTTGGATGGGGCGCTACTGGCCACCGTGATCGCCGTAGGCAGCCATCCGGGTCCGCACAGGTCACGCAGGATGTTGCACGCGAGCGCCATCGCACCCAGCTGAATCTGACCGGTGTCGCCCATCCCGGGCTCGGTGATTGCAAACACAAGACGAGTGAAGTCGCCGGACCTGATCAGGCTGACGGTCGCCGCTGTGTTATGCACGGCAAAGGAGTTGGCCAGATTCCGCAGTGCTTCCCCCGCAGTGCCTGCGGAGAGTGCGATCTGACCGACAAGACCCATGGCTGCCAGGTGGGCGCGTTGTCCAATCAGCAGGCCGATGTGGTCGCAGTTTGTGAGCCGGACGCTCGCCGAAAGCAGGCGCCCGATAGCAGTGTAGGCAATCCGGTTGTCCGGGTCATCGAGCGTGTCGGCCGGCAGCCCGGCAGCATCAAGCACGTCGGCGACGTCGACACTGAAGACATTCAGGATCTCAGGCAGGGTGCCGTACACACCGACGCGCGCTCTCCCAGGCACAGAATCGGAGTCAACGGGCCATACGGGTAAATGCCCATGAGCTGCGCGTAAGGTTCTGATCGGATTTGTCACAAATTCAGTAGTCCATGCGGTCGCAACAGAATACATTTACTGGCATGACCCAGTGAGATGCCAGACTCCACCGTCGGATGACGGTGGTGCCTGTGCGTGCGGCGGTCGCTCCCAGGAGATGATGCATGGAAACTCGCAAATTAATGAATTCGAAGGAACTCTTGGCCGCCGTGTCGGCCACGCTGCTCGCCATTGCGCCGGCCGTGGCTGAAGATTCCGGCCGCAGCTTCGAGATCTACGGCTTTGCGCAGGCCGACTACATCCAGGACATCGGCGGTCGTCTGGACCCGTCGTGGGACGATGCGTTCCGGCCTTCGAAGATCTGCTTCGACGGCGCGTGCGGCGAAGACGGGCAGGCGAGCATCAGCGTCAAGCAGAGCCGCTTCGGCGTGAAGGGCACGATGCCGACGGGCGAGGGTAGCGCGCCGCTCAGCTTCAAGTTCGAGTTCGACCTGTTCGGCACGGGTGTCGATGCGGGCCAGACCACCATGCGCCTGCGTCACTTCTATGGCGAGTGGGGCCAGATCCTGGCCGGCCAGACCAACAGCCTGTTCATGGACATCGACGTGTTCCCGAACACGATCGACTACTGGGGCCCGTCGGGCATGGTGTTCTACCGCAACGTGCAGATTCGCTGGACGCCGTACAAGACGGACACCAGCCACTTCGCGATCGCCATCGAGCGTCCCGGCAACGACATCGACGCGGGCAACCTGCGCCTGATCCCTGGGCTGGAAGGCCTGGAGGTCAACAACGATGAGGAACTCCCGGACCTCACGGCGCAGTACCGCTACGGCGGCGACTGGGGCCACCTCCAGTTCGGTGGCATCCTGCGCAAGATCGGTTACGAAGTCCGCGCTGACAGTGCGGACCCCTGGACCGTGGGCAGCGAGACCGGCTGGGGCATCAACGTCGGCTCCGTGTTCAACGTGCTCGACAAGGACGCGATCCGGTTGCAGGTCGTCTACGGCGAAGGCATCGCCAGCTACATGAACGACGGCGGCATGGATCTCGCGCCGGCGGTGGACTACGACGCGGGCGTGGCGTCCGACTTTCAGCCCAAGGCCGTCCCGCTCATGGGTGTGCTCGCGTACTACGACCATTATTGGAGCGACAAATGGTCAAGTTCGATCGGCTACAGCTTCACGGAAGTGGACAACACCAACTTCCAGGATCCGGGCGCGTTCAAGAAGATCGACTACGCCTCCGGCAACCTGCTGTATTACCCCGCCGAAAACCTGATGCTGGGCGGCGAGCTGATGTGGGGCCAGCGCGAGAACAACGACGGTGCGTCGGAAGACGACGTGCGCTTCCAGTTCAGCGTCAAGTACAACTTCGGCATCAAGCTCTGATGCCGCATCAAGCAAAGGACACGAGCATGAAAACCATCAACAGGAATTCGCTGGCCGCCGGTCTGGTGGCTACGCTGTCGCTTGCCATGGCGGCACCTGTATTCGCCAAAGGGCCGCTGCCGGACCCGGCCGTCAAGGATTTCCAGCGCCTGGTTGACGCCGCCTACGCCAAGTACAAGGGCCTGCAGGACGGCAAGAACGCCGACTACATCCCGATCCTGACCGAGACGCCGAGCGACCTGTTCGGCGTCGTGATCGTCACGAAGGACGGCAAGGTCTACAGCGCGGGCGACGTGGACTACCAGTTCTCGATCCAGTCGGTGTCGAAGCCGTTCACGGCGGCGTTGGTGATGACGCAGCAGGGCCCAGCCGTGCTCAAGGAGAAGATCGGCGTCGAGCCGACCGGCATGGCGTTCAATTCGAAGCTGGCGCTGGCGATCTACGAGAACTCAGTGAATCCGCTGGTCAACGCCGGTGCGATCGCAGCGGTCGAGCCTGGTGCAGGCCAAGTCCGAGGCGGATCGCTGGAACCAGGTGTCGCAGAACCTGAGCGACTTTGCCGGTCGCCCGCTGACGGTGCTCGAGAAGGTCTACGAGTCCGAGTACACGACAGCGTTCGGCAATCGCGGCATTGCGAACCTGCTCTACAACTGGGGACGGCTCTACAGCGAGCCCGAAGAGGCGCTGCGGGTCTACACGCGCGAATGCTCCGTCGGCGTCAGCGCCAAGGACTTGGGCATGATGGGCGCCACGCTGGCCAACGGCGGCGTTAACCCGCTGACCGAAGAAGCAGGTGATGACGGCGAAGACGTGCCGGAGCTGCTGGCGGTCATGGCGACGGCCGGGTTCTACGACGAGTCGGGCGACTGGATGTACACGGCCGGCCTGCCGGCCAAGACGGGCGTGGGCGGCGGCATCGTCGCCGTCGTGCCGGGCCGGTTCGCGATCGCGGCGTTCTCGCCGCGGCTGAACGAGGCCGGCAACAGCGTGCGTTCGCTCAAGGCGATCCGCGACATCGCGGGTGAGCTCGGCGTGGGCGTGTTCGGGCCGAACCCGGAGTGAGCTGACGCATCGGCAGTGGCATGCCGCAGCAATGATGGTGACGAAGTAACGGCGTATCCGCCGTATGCTTTAACGGGCCGGGGCAACTTTGCCCCGGTGCCTTTCCCTGCTCAGTCGAGGTCCGCGATGTCTATCTTGAAAGCCTCGGTGGCAGTTGTGCTCGCCATGTCGGCGACGCTCGCCAGTGCGCAGGGAACGTCGACCTCGGTCGAGGAGCGTCTGCAGCGGCTCGAGGCCGAGCAGTCGGCGATGAAGCAGCAGCAGACGGAACTGCAGCGACAACTCGCGGAGCGCGACGCGCGCATCAGGCAGCTGGAAACCCAGCTCGGGACGAGCGGCCAGCCCGGCGCGGTCCCCGCTGTTTCCGCGGCTCCAGTTGCGCCGCCGGTAGTGGCGGCAGCCGCCGCACCTGCCCCGGGCGAACCGGCCGTCGCAGGTGCGCAGGCCTCGACGCCTGCGCCGGGAAAGCAGGTGCCCGCAGAACGAGTCGAGACCTGGGGTGTTTACGACCCAGGCACCGGTTTCGTGGTGGGGCGCAACGACTACGGCGAGCTGGACATCAGCGCCTATGCATTGGCGCGCTACATGAGCCAGCACGACGACGACCAGGTTTTCACTGATCATCTCGGCAACGAGCGTCCCGTCGACATACGCAACGACTTTTTCACGCACCGTGTCATGGTCTTCCTCAAGGGCTGGCTCGGTGATCCCAAGCTCGTCTACAACGTCTTCCTGTGGACGGTCAACGATACCGACCAGAATGCGATCTTCGGCAACCTTGGCTACCAGTTCAGCCGAAAATTCAGCCTGTACGCGGGTATCGCTGGCAATCCCGGGTCGCGCTCACTGCTCGGGTCTCATCCGTACTGGCTGGGCCACGACCGGGTGATGGCCGACGAATTCTTCCGCCCCTACTTTGGTTCTGGTATCTGGGCGATCGGCGAGATCGTTCCCGGGCTCTGGTACGACGTGATGGTTTCCAACAACAACAGCGCGCTCGGCGTCACCGCCAGCCAGCTCGACCGGAAGATGACTGTCGGCGGCTCGCTCTGGTGGATGCCGACGACGCATGAGTTCGGCCCGCGCGGCGCGTACGGCGACTGGGAGTGGCACGAAAAGGTTGCGACGCGCTTCGGCGTCTCGACCGTGAACAGTCCCGAACAGAGCTTCCGCAGTCCCGGCAGCAATCCGGAGAACACCACACTCAAGCTCGCCGACGGTGTGAACCTGTTCGAGACCGGCTCGCTGGCACCTGGAGTCACGGTCGACGAAGCCGATTACACCGTGACCGCGGTCGACGCCGGCGTGAAATACAAGG
The DNA here is from genome assembly GCA_963793675.1 of uncultured Gammaproteobacteria bacterium. Classification (GTDB taxonomy): domain Bacteria; phylum Pseudomonadota; class Gammaproteobacteria; order Steroidobacterales; family Steroidobacteraceae; genus RPQJ01. The sequence continues at coordinate 114,972 of CAWCBA010000005.1, forward strand.
GCATGTTTCTCCAGGCCGAGTACTACTGGCGCACGCTCGACAACTTCCTGGCCGATGGTCTGTTGCCGGTGCAGGAGATCAAGGACAGCGGCTTCTACGTCCAGGGATCCTTCTATCCGCTTCGCGAGAAACTCGAGGTCTATGGCGCAACCTCGCAGATCTACGGCGACGGGTCGGCAGGGTTCGGCGACAGCTCGGAGTACATTCTTGGCATGAACTGGTACCCGTGGCCCACGCGTAACCACAGGCTCAACCTGCAGCTCATGGACGTAAACAAGTCGCCGGTGAGCAGCACATTCGGTTACTACGTGGCCGGTCAGGAAGGGTGGACGCTGGCGTCGAGTTTCTCGGTGTTCTTCTGACTCGGCGCGGTACGGACATGCGCGTCGCCGTGTCTTCGTTCGTGAGGAGAGTCCGCAATGCCTTCAAGAACTAAGCGCCACGACCTCGCGGTCGCGATCATGGCGGCGGCCTGTGCAGCGGTCATTCCGTCCGTCGCACTGGCGCGGAAGCCGCAACCGCCGACCCCTGCCATGCAGTGCCTGTTCAACGATTCGCACTTTCACCTGACCAACTACGTGCAGCAAGGCACGGACATGGGCAAGTACGTCGACGAGATCATGGGCGACAAGGTCTGTCGCTCGACGGTGTTCGGCATCCCGCTGCAGCAAACGTGGTCGTACGGCAACTCGGGTGACTTCGCGCCGACCTATTACCTGCAATCCGACGCGCCCCTGTACTACTACTCGTTCACCGACGCCTGGATCGCGACTCAGTACCTGAAGCTCAAGCCGGAGCAGCGTCAGCGCCTCGACCCGATGATCACGGGTTTCAACCCGGCCGACATGTACGCGGCCGATCACATCCGCCGCGTGCTCGAGACCTACCCTGGGGTGTTCTCGGGGATCGGTGAGTTCACGATCCACAAGGAATTCGTGTCGTCCAAGGTGGCGGGTGAGATCGCGAGCCTCACGGACCCGGCACTCGATCGCATTCTCGACTTCGCAGGCCAGGTGGGGCTTGCCGTGATCCTGCACAGCGACATCGACATGCCGTTTGCCAAGGCAGGTGCCGAGCCCGTCTTCCTCAAGCAGATGAAGGATCTGCTGCGGCGCCACCCGCAGACTACGATCATATGGGCACACATAGGCCTGGGTCGTGTCGTGCATCCGGTGCAGGGCCAGGCGACGGTAGAGGCGGCGGAGCGTAACCCTGCGTACCGTGAACTCGTCGAGGCCATGATTACGGACCCTACGCTGAGCCACGTCTACTTCGACATCTCCTGGGACGAAGTGGCGAAGTACGCCGTGTCGTCGCCGGAGGCCATCAGCAACACCGCGTCGATGTTGAACAAGTACCCGGATCGCTTCCTGTTCGGCACCGACAACGTCGCGCCGGCCGACCAGGCGACGCAACTGCGCGTCTTCAATATGTGGGATCCGATCTGGGCCCGGATGACGCCAGACGCCATTCACAAGGTCAGCATGGGTAACTACGAGCGCATCTTCGATGCGGCTCGAGTCCGCGTGCGTGCATGGGAGAAGAGCAGCTTCAATTGAGCTATAGTAAGTCCAGGCCGCTCAGCGTCAGCACCACGATGACCATGTGGTACGTGGCGCGTTCCGATGACAGGTAGCGGGCCCGTCTGAATCTGATCACGCGCCTGCTGAGCAGGATTCCCTACGAGGAACGGCGCGGGATAAAGTGAAGCTGCCGAGGCGCGGCAAGCAGCGCGGTTATCGTGGTCCCAGGTATCCGTTCAATTACGTGGACGAGCGGTTCTGACATGACCAACCAACGCCAGGACCTCGGCCGCATCACGCTGTCCGTGCTCGCCATCGGCGGACTGATCGGTGGTTCTCTGTGGATCCTCCGGCCATTCCTGGGCGCCTTTATCTGGGCCACGATGATCGTCGTGGCGACATGGCCGATGATGCGTCGCGTCGAGCGTGCATTTGGAGGTTGCAGGTCGCTGGCAGTAGTCGCGATGACACTCGGCCTGCTGGCAATCCTGCTCGTGCCGATCGGCGTCGCGCTGCAGGCGATCCTCGGTCACGCGGACGAACTCATCGCGTTGCTCGAGCGACTCCCGGAGATGCGACTGCCTGCCGCGCCGGAATGGCTCGCGAGGGTGCCACTCGCAGGCGAGCGCGTTCATGCAGCCTGGAACAATCTGGCCGATGAGGGTCTTGCCGACTTGATGGTGCAGGCGCAGCCGTACGTTCGTGCCGCCGCCGAGTGGCTGGCGACGCATGCGGGCAGTTTCGTGCTGCTGCTCGCACAGTTTGTGCTGATCGTGATTCTGGCCGCAGTGCTGTATGCCGGGGGTGAATCATGGGCAGTGTGGGTGCGCGGCTTCGCACGCAGGCTGGCCGACGAGCAGGGCGACCGCATGGTCGTGCTCGCGGGTCAGGCGATTCGCGGTGTGGCGCTCGGGGTGGTGGTCACGGCGCTCGTGCAGTCGATCCTGGGCGGCATCGGGCTGGCGATCGCCGGGGTACCCTTCGCGGGGGTACTGACAGCGATCATGTTCGCGCTCTGCATCGCCCAGTTGGGGCCGCTGATCGTCCTGGTCGGGGCCGCCGTCTGGGCGTTCACCAGTCTAGGTATCGGCTGGGGCACCTTCATGCTCGTCTGGGCGCTCGTGGTCGGAACCCTGGACAACTTCCTGCGACCGGTGCTGATCCGCCGCGGCGCCGACCTGCCGCTCATGCTCATTTTCGCCGGGGTCATTGGCGGGCTCATCGCTTTTGGCATCGTCGGCATCTTTGTCGGGCCGGTCGTGCTGGCGGTCGCCTACACTCTTCTCGATAGCTGGGTGGCCACGGCTCCAGCGGACCGTTCCAGCTCGCCGCACACGAATACCGGAAGCGGCCAGTAAAACATGACATGCATCACCAGGTGAGGACGAAGATGACTCAATTGCCTTCCACCCGGACCGCACGGACACGCCTCCCTCCGCTGATCGCGTCGCTGGCTGCGCTGTTGGCAGCCCTGCCGGCGCACGCGTCGTTCCTGCACGGTGAGACGCTGGCGAAGGCAGCGAACGTCCTTGCCATCATTGTAATCATCCTGGTGCCAATCATCGGCATTGTGGTCTTCTGGATGGTCCACGTGTTGCCGGAGAAGATCGCGCACAAGCGCCAGCACCCACAGCAGGAGGCCATCCAGGTGCTGTGCCTGCTGTCGCTCGTGTTTGGCGGTCTGCTCTGGCCGTTTGCCTGGCTCTGGGCTTTCAGCAAACCGGTGCTCTACAAAATGGCATACGGGACCGACAAGCACGCAAGCCACGAGGCACCACCGGCCGCGGCGGGTGCTGAGGTGGGCAGCTTGCGCAATGATGTCGCTCGCGTCCGTGCGGACCTCGAGAAGCTCGTGTCGCAGGATGGGGCGCCGATAGAGTTGTCGGAGATCCGCGACCGATTGGCGGCCCTCGAGCCCCGGCTCGCAGGCAGGGTGGAGGAGGCACGCTGATGGAAATCCTCCTGCTTGGCATCTACAGCTTTTTCGTCTGGCTGATCTTCATTAAGTTCAAGTGGCTCCCTTGGAACACGGTGAGCCAGGTCACTGTCGCCATCATCCCGATCGTTGCCCTGACTGCGCTGATCCTGACATTGAACGTCGTGGCGCCGTCCTCGGCCGATGTACGAGTCTTCAAGTACACGGTCCCGATCGTTTCCCAGGTGCGTGGACGGGTGATCGAAGTACCCGTGGAAGAGGGCAACCGCCTGGTGAAGAAGGGCGACGTGCTCTTCCGGGTCGATCCCACGCCGTACCAGCTGGCCGTGAACAGCCTGATGGCGCAACTTGTCGGCGCCAAAGGCGGCAGCCAGCAGTTGCGTGAGCAATTGCGGTCGGCTGAAGGCAACACAGCTGCCATCCGCTCTCGCATCAAGCTTACCCAGACACGCGTGCAACAGAACCGTGAGCTGGCGGCTACGGGTGCCGGCAATCGCTTCGACCTCGAGCAGTCCGAAACGGACCTCAAGGACCTCGATGCGCAATTGAGCACGGCCATGGCCAACGAAGCGCAGGTCCGCGCGCAGTTGACCGCGACGGTGGGTGGCGACATCGCCTCGGTCGCCAAGATCAAGGCCGAACTCGCCAACGCGGAGTGGGAACTCGAGCAGACCACCGTCCTGTCGCCTTGCGACTGCTACGTCATCAACCTGGCCTTGCGGCCAGGCGCATTTGTCGCGGGCATGCCATTCAATCCGGTCATGACGCTCGTCGAGGCCGACGGCCAGGTCGTCGCGTTGTTCAACCAGAACGAATTGCACCAGATCGCGCCCGGCAACTACGCGGAGTTCTCCCTCAAGACGAATCCCGGCCGAATCGTGCGGGCCAAGGTCGATTCGATCATCTGGGCGCAGGGCATGGGCCAGATGCAGCAGAGCGGCACGCTGCCGATGACGGGTGTGCTCGCGGCACCGCCGAATCGCTTCGCGGTCAAGTTCGACATCGACGAGGAGGATCGTGAGCTGTTGGTTGCGGCCGGTGCGGCGGGCCACGCTGCGGTCTACACCGAGAGCGCAAAAGCCATCCACATCCTGCGCATGGTCATCCTTCGCGTTGGTGCTTACACGGATTACCTGATTCTCAAGATGCATTGATGACATGAACACTCGCAACAAAACGCTTGTGCTGGTGGTCATCGCCACGCTTTCTGCCTGTGCGTTGGAGCCGGCGCCGAAGCCGGAGGATTATCGTGCCGAGGCTCTTGGCGGCGTGAAGCCTCCGGACCGGTGGATGGCCGCAGGCGCGGGGGCAGAGCCTGTGGCTGGTTTCTGGCTGGCGACGTTCGGTGATCCGCGGCTCGAGGCACTGGTGACTGAAGCGATGGCGAACAACCTGGACCTGCGAGTCGCGGCCGCTCGGGTCCAGGTTGCGTCCGAGTACGTCAAGCTGGCCGATGCCACGCTGTATCCGCAGGTCAATGTGCTGGCCCGCGGCGGCGGCAAGATGGGCGGCGACGCGACGGGCCTGCAAGGCGTAGGTTTGTTCGCCGACTGGGAGCTCGACCTGTGGGGCCGCTTGCGATCGGAGCTCGCCGCCACGGCAGCCGGGTACGAGTCGGTCGTCGCAGACACCGAGTACGCCCGGCAGTCGGTGGCCGCGCTGGTGGCGAAAGCCTACTTCCTCGCCGTCGAAGCGACGTTGCAACTGCGACTGGCGGAGGACACCGTTTCGACGTCGCAGCGACTCGTCTCATTGGCCGAACAGCGCCAGAACGTCGGCAAAGGCGACGGCTACGACACCTCGCTGGCCCGCGCCAGTCTCGAGTCGTACCGCGATACGGTCGAGAAGCTCAGCCTGTCCCGTCTGCAGGCGTTACGCGGTCTCGAAGTGCTGGTGGGACGGTATCCGGCAGCGGACGTGGATATCGCCACGCAGCTTGTGCAGCCGACCGCACCCGTGCCGGCTGGCTTGCCTTCCGAACTGCTCGAACGGCGCCCGGACGTCGTCGCAGCCGAGCGGCGTGTCGCTGCGGCGTTCTTCGGCATCCAGGAGTCGCAGGCGGCCCGGTTGCCCACCATCAAGCTCACGGCTTCAGTGACCAGCCTGACGAGCGACATGCTCGTGCTGCAGGATCTGGACCAGCCCGTCTGGAGCCTGGGTGGCAGTCTCCTGCAGCCGGTCTTTTATGGCGGGGCGCTGCAGACCCAGGTCCGCATCCGCACCGCGGAGCAGAAGCAGGCGATCGCCGAGTACGGGCGTATCGGCGCGCGCGCGTTTGCGGAGGTCGAGGATGCAATGTCGGCGGAATTCGCAGCAGGCCGGCGCGAGGCCGTGCTTGCCCGCGCGGTCGCAGAAAACAAGACGGCGCTGGATTTCGGCCAGCAGCGCTTCAAGGTTGGCTCCGGCGACCTGCGGGCGGTCTCGCAGCAGCAACTCGCGGTGTTCGGGACACAGTCCGCGCTGCTGCGAGTGCAATCCGAGCGGCTCGTCCAGCGCGTCAACCTGTACCTGGCCCTCGGTGGAGGATTCGACGCGGAGCCGGACGTAGCGCCGGTCGCACAAACGAAGGAGTGATTCATGACGCGGCTGCCAGTGATGCTGCAGTGGCAGAAGATGGTCGCGGTCGGCCAGCTGTTTTTGTTCGCCATGGGTGGCATCACCGCGGGCTTGCAGGCTGCAGACCTGCCGCAGATCCGCGTGCTCGCGACCGGTGGAACGATTGCGGGCGCCCAGGCGAGTGCGACCGACTACGGCTACAGGTCCGGCGTCTACGACGTGAACTCGTTGCTGAGCGCGGTGCCGAACCTGGACAAGCTGGCCGTGATCACGGGCGAGCAGGTTGCGAACATCGGCAGCCAGGACATGAACGACGAGGTCTGGCTCAAGCTCGCGAAGCGTGTCAACGCATCCCTTGCCGAGTCCGGCATCAACGGCGTGCTGATCACGCACGGCACCGACACGCTTGAGGAAACCAGCTATTTCCTCTCGCTCGTCACGAAGAGCGACAAACCGGTGGTGATGGTGGGCTCGATGCGTCCGGCAACCGCAGTCAGTGCCGACGGACCCGGCAACATCTACAACGGCGTGGCCGTGGTCGCCGACGCGCGTGCCAGGGGCAAGGGTACATTGGTGTGCCTGAACGACACGATCCACTACGCGCGCAACGTGGTAAAGACCGATACCACCAGCGTGCAGACCTTCCAGAGCCTGAACCGCGGTCCGGCCGGGGTCGTGCACACCGGCAAGATCGAGTGGTTCGAACCGATGGACAAGAAGCAAGGACCCGCCACCGAGTTCTCGGTGGACGGTCTCGACAAGTTACCCCGCGTTGACGTGATCTATGCGCACGCCAACATGAGCGCGGACCTTATCGACGCGGCCGTCAGGAACGGCGCGAAAGGCCTGGTGATCGCGGGCGTGGGCGATGGCAACATGACAACGCCGGCACTTGACGCCGTGGGTCGTGCGGCCAGGAACGGAATCGTCATCGTGCGCAGCACGCGACTGCCCGAAGGCATCGTGCTCCGCAACAACGAAGTCAACGACGACGAGAAGGGCTTCGTTGCGTCGGGTGAACTGAACCCCGCCAAGTCGCGCGTGCTGCTGCAGCTGGCGCTGACGAAGACCAGAGATCCGACCCGGATCCAGAAGATGTTCTACGAATATTGATGGTCTGGATCAAGAAGAGGCAGCGATCCTGAAAGCCGCGGACGACGTGATACTCGTGCTGAACGCAGGCTCCTCGAGCCTCAAGTTCGCCGTGTACCGGTGCCGCGAGCCGGGGGCGTGGCGCCCGGAGTGCCGCGGACAGATCGAGGGCATCGGCACTTCGCCACGCATGTTGGCACGCGGCCACGGCAATGCCGGACTGGCCGTGCCGACGCTGGATGCGAGCATCGTCGACAGTCGCGCGGCCCTGGCCCGGCTGCTGGAATGGCTGCACGCGTCATTCACTGGATTACGCGTCGTCGGTGTCGGTCACCGCGTCGTGCACGGCGGCCCGGGGTTCGCCAGCCCGGTCGTCGTCACGCCTGATGTGATGCGCGAACTGCGCAAGCTTGAACCACTCGCGCCGTTGCACCAGCCGTACAATCTCGACGCGATCGACGCGATGGCGCAGCGAATGCCCGATGTGCCGCAGGTGGCATGCTTCGACACCGGCTTTCATCGCGGCCAGCCAGCCGTCGCGGAACTGGTGCCGTTGCCCGCGGAGCTGCGCCGCGGCGGGCTGCAGCGGTATGGTTTCCACGGCCTGTCGTATGAATACATTGCCTCGGTACTGCCAACGGTCGCGCCGGAGATCGCCTCGGGACGCGTGATCGTTGCGCATCTAGGCAGCGGTGCCAGCCTGTGCGCGCTGCGTAACGGCCGCAGCATGGACAGCTCGCTGGGGTTCACCGCGCTCGACGGCCTGTGCATGGGCACGCGACCGGGATCGCTGGATCCGGGCGTGGTCCTGTATCTCTTTCAGGGACTCGGGATGTCCGTGAAAGAGGTGGAGACCGTGCTCTACAGGCGTTCGGGGCTGCTGGCCATCTCGGGCAGCAGCAGCGACATGCGCGAACTGCTGTCGAGTGACGACGCAAACGCGAGGCTGGCAGTCGACTATTTTGTCTATCGGGCTGCCCGCGAGATCGGCGCCATGGCAGCCGTGCTGGGCGGGCTCGATGCACTGGTCTTTACTGCGGGAATTGGTGAGCACTCGACCGAGGTGCGGCGGCGGATCTGCAAAGCCTCAGCGTGGCTCGGAATCGAAATGGACGACGAGGCCAACAGCAGGCATTCGACTTGCATTTCGAAACCGGACAGTGCGGTCTCCGCCTGGACGATCCCGACCAACGAAGAACTCACGATTGCCCGCCACACCGGTCGATTGCTCGGTCTCGGCTAGCGTCGGCCGCGCGGCATCGGCCGCGGCGCGGGCCGCGGTGACGGACGGCTGGTCGGTCTGCTGACGTCCGAAGGCCGCGTCGATGGCATTGGCGCCGGTTTGGTGGAAGGACGACTGACGTCGGCCGGGAGCGTCGTCGGCCGGTCGCCGCTCCCAGGACGGTCACCCGGATTGCCGGGGCGATCCGGGGGCACGATGACAACCGGCGGGTATCCAGGGGGGTAGTAACCGGGGTAATAACCGCCGCCGTAGTACCCACCGTAACCATAGCCAACGCCCACGCTGACGCTGGTGGAGACCCCGCTGTAGCTGGAGTTGCCGCCGTCGCCGGCGCAGCCAGTCAGCGCCACTGCGGCTACCACCGTTGCTATCAGGGCGGCTGCATTGCACACCCGCAGTACCTTGCGCGCGCTCATGGCTGCGCCTCCTGGGTGGGCACCTGCACAATGCCGACGGGAGCGCCGGTGGGGTCGGCGATGATTGCGACCGTCGCACGACTCAATGCCACGGGCGGCAGCAGCACCTTGCCACCCGCGGCCTTGGCAGCCTCGGCCGATGCCTTGGCATCCGCGACGCGAATGTAAGGCAGCCAGGTTGAGCTCGATTTCTTATCCTGCTTGCGCATGATGCCCGCCCGCGCGAAGCCGCCAGAGAGCAGGCGCAGGCCGCTGCGTGGACCGTCGTCCGCGATCGGTGACGTTTCGTATCCCACCACAGCACGATAGAACGTCGCCGCCTTTTCGACATCGGCCGTCCAGAGGTCGACCCAGTACCACTCGTTCACGTCGCCGGCGTAGTCGGGTGGGTCGCCGTTCTTCGAGTTGACGACACCGAACAGGACGCCCTCCGGGTCCTTGAAAACGGCCGTTTCGCCACGCTCGCCGAGCATCACGGGTGCGTAGATGACCTTGCCGCCGCCGGCGGTCACCGCTGCCGTGGATGCCTTCACGTCGGCGACCGAGATCAACCCGATCCAGCGCGCTGAAGGCGTCTTGCCCTTCATGGCCCGCTGGTCGAACACCAGGCCGCCGAGTGGCAGGCCGTCGGCGAGGGCCAGCGTGTACGTGTCGCGGTCGTCGTCACCGCCGTACGTCTCGAACGTCCAGCCGAACACCTTGCCGTAGAACCCGGCCGCAGCTGCAACGTCGGACGTCACCAACTCGCCCCAGACGAAACGGCCTGGATTGTGCTGTCCCGTGGGTGGGTCGACGATCGGCGGCCAATAACGGTCTCCCGCCTGGGCAGCGAATGCCAGCAGAGCGGCAAGCATGGCGAGCCACCAGCGACCGCTCGCGTCGCGCCGTTCGAGCGAAGAAAGGATCATTTCGAGTGGATCTCCAGGGAGCGATCAACCTTGGTGTCGGTCGACTATAGTCCGATCGCGGCGCACCGAATAGCTAGCCCGCATACTGCAACAGCCCCTTGGTCTCGAGCCATTCGCGGTTGTAGAACCGCGAGACGTACTTGTGCCCGCCATCGCAGAGAATCGTGACGATCGTGTGCCCGGGGCCGAGGTCGCGCGCGACACGAATCGCAGCCGCGACGTTGGTGCCGCTGGTGCTGCCCAGGAAGAACCCTTCCTCGCGCAGCAGCCCGTAGGTCGTCCGCACGATTTCCGGGTCCTCGACCTGCACCGCGTCGTCGATGGGAGAGTCCGCGAGGTTGGCGGTGATACGGCCGATGCCGATGCCCTCGGTCACCGCGCTCGAACCGGACGACTTCAGTTCGCCATGCTTCACCCAATGGTGCAGGGCGCTGCCCATGGGATCGGCCAGCACGATGCGCACGGAAGGCTTCTGTTCCTTCAAGTAGCGCGAGACGCCACCGAGCGTGCCGCCGGTTCCCGTGGCGCAGGTGAACGCGTCGATGCGTCCCTGGGTATCACGCCAGATCTCGGGACCGGTGGTCGCATAGTGCGCGTCGCGATTCGCGGTGTTGTCGAACTGGTTGCCGACGGCCGCGCCCAGTTCTTCCGCCACCTTCGGCGCCAGCTTCTGGTAGTGATTCGGATCGGCGTAGGGGACGGTCTTCACGACGCGCACTTCGGCCCCCAGCGTGCGCAGCAGCGCCGCCTTCTCGGGCGACTGGTTGTCCGGCATGACGATCACGCACTTGTAGCCGCGCGCGTTGCAGAGATGGGCGAAGCCGATGCCGGTATTGCCCGCAGTGCCTTCGACGAACGTGCCGCCCCGTGCAATCAAGCCGCGGCGCTCGGCGTCGTCAAGGATGCCGCGAGCGGCGCGATCCTTGACCGAGCCGCCCGGGTTCAGGAACTCGGCCTTGCCGAGAATCTCACAACCGGTGGCATCGCTCGCGTGCCGCAGGCGGATCAGCGGCGTGTTGCCGATCGTGGCGGAGAAACCGTCGCGTACTTGCTGGCGCATCTCGGTGAACCTCTAGCCGTGGATCAGGCGTTCCCGTGCCCGTGTAGACATTGAAGCGCCCTTCGCGGACGAAGCCAAGCAGAGTGACGCCGAATTCACGTGCGGCGTCGATCGCCAGGCTGGACGGCGCGCCCACGGCGCAGACGACCGGGATGCCGGCCATGACCGCCTTCTGCAGCAATTCGAAGCTCGCGCGACCGCTGAGGAACAGGATGGTGTCGTTGGCAGGCAAGGTGCCTGCCAGGAAGCGCGACCCGATCAGCTTGTCGAGCGCATTGTGCCGGCCGACGTCTTCACGCAGGCCGAGCAGTTCGCCGCTGCGGGAGAAGAGGGCAGAGGCGTGCAGGCCGCCGGTCGAGCGGAACGCGTGCTGTTGCAGCCTGCAGGCGCGCCGGCAAGTCATCGATCAGGCGGGCGTCAACGGTGAAGTCCGCGGGCGGCGATACCCGCTGCGCTCCGGTCGCCAGCGCTTCGAGCGAAGTCTTGCCGCACACGCCGCAACTCGAGGTCGTGTAGAAGTTGCGCTCCAGGCGCTGCATGTCGACGTCGACACCGGCGACGAGTTCGACACGCAGCGTGTTGGTGGCGACCTTGCCCTTGCCGCAGTGCAGGATCTCGCGGACCTGTTCCCTGGACTGCAGGATGCCTTCGGTGAACAGGAACCCCGCAGCCAGTTCAAAGTCGTCGCCCGGCGTGCGCATCGTGATCGACACCGCTTGCAGACGGAGCTTGCCGTCCACGAACCGGCCGAGACGGATCTCCAGCGGTTCTTCGACGGCGACGGCGTCGTCACCCGCGGCCGTGGGGTGCCCGGATTCGAATCGCTGGATCGCGGCCCGGCTCTGCTCGGGGCAACCGGTCAACGACGGATTCGAGCCTGACTGTGACACGTGGCAGCTCCGGTGGATCAGGTCGTGCGCCGTGCGTACGGCGTCGGCGCCAGGACCTCGCAGCCGTATTCGGCCGCGGAGGCGGCCAGCCAGCGCCAGAAGCTGTCGAGGTAGGTGCGCACGACCAGCAGGCGGTAGACCGGGTCGTCAGCGACCTGCCAGAGGTGCACGCCGATGTGCGACGCGGTCGTGACCGCTGCAGAGCCCGTACTGAAAGTGCGCGGATGCAGGTCCAGTTCGATGCCCTTTGCGAGCGTCTCACGCACGTGCGGTCCGGCGACCTCGAGCAGGACGCGACTGCCACTCTGGTCGAAGACCGATGCGAGCCCCTGCAGCCCGGAGCTGACATGCCTCTCGATGCTCGCAGTCGTCGCCGAACCCAGCGCGAGCCAGTGTCCGGGGCCGGACCAGACGAACGACAGATCGGATCCGCTGGCAATGGCAGGCTGCGACGGCAAGGCGGTGCCGAAAGCCGCTTCGGCGGCGGCGGACGCGTGCAACGCCTGGTCCTTGCGGGCGACGACGCTGGCGAGCGCGAAGTGGGTGATTTCACCAACGCTGACGCCCGCTTGGCCGTCGCTGCGTCCGAATCGACCCTTGCGGAACTCGAAATGCGATGCATCAGCCACGGAGTCGCGCTCCTTCCGGATCGATGAAAACAGGCGGGCAGACCTCCACCAGCGTCTCCGTACCACGCAGCGGATCGCAGGCCATGAGCTTTTCGCCGTGGCGTTCTGGTCCGTTCGTCAGCAGGCCGAGGCCGATCCACTGTCCCAGGATCGGCGAGTAGCAGACCGACGTCACGTGACCCTGATCGTGCTCGATGCTGCGTTGCGCGTGCTGCGGAATGAAGTGCATGCCACCTGCGAGCTTCGCCGCGCGATCGACCGTCCTGATCCCGACCAGTCGCGGCCGCGCAGGATCGATCAGGTTTGCCCTGCGACCAAGCACCGCACCGATGAAGTCCTTCTGCGTCGACAGCATGCGGCCGAAGCCGAGATCGTGCGCGGTGGTCTGTCCATTCAGCTCGCTGCCGACCACGTGACCCTTCTCCACCCGCAGCACGTTGAGCGCCTCGAGCCCGTACGGCACGACGCCGAGGTCCTGCCCCGCCTCGAACAGCGTGCGGATCAGTCGTCGCCCCGCGTGCCGGGCACCGCGATCTCGTAGGCCAGTTCGCCGGAGAACGAGATGCGGAACAGGCGGGCGGGTTCGCCGTTGCGCAACGTGACTTCGCCTGCGGCCATGAACGGGAATGCCTCATTCGAGATGTCGGACCGTGGGTCGAGCACGCGTTGCAGCAGTTCGCGCGAGCGCGGACCGGCCACGGCGAACTGGGCCCACTGGTCGGTGACGGAGACGAACTGCACGTCGAGTCCGGGCCACAGTGTCTGGTGGCACAGGTGCATGTGCTGGTACACCTGCACTGCGTGCGCCGTCGTGGTCGTGATCAGGTAACGGTCCTGCGCCAGTCGCGCGGCGGTGCCGTCGTCGAACACGAAGCCGTCTTCGCGCAGCATGATGCCGTAGCGGGCGCGGCCGACGGCGAGCGATGCGAAATTGTTGGCGTACAGCCGTTCGATGAACTTGAGCGCATCCGGGCCCTGCACGTCGATCTTGCCTAGCGTGGACACGTCGCACAGCCCGACTGCCGAGCGCACGGCCTGCACTTCGCGGCAGGTGGGCTCGAACCAGTCGGATTCGCCGGGACGGGGGAACCACTGGGCGCGCAGCCACGGACCGCTTTCGATGAACGAAGCGCCGAGCTCGCTGGCCCATCGATGCGACGGTGCGTAGCGGGTTGGACGGAAGTCCATGCCACGGTGATGCCCGGCCAGGGCGCCCATCGCAACCGGCGTGTAGGGCGGCCGGAACGTCGTCGTGCCCGTCTCCGCGATCGAGATCGAGCGCTGCTTCGCCAGCAGCGCGATCCCGGTGACGTTCGAGGTCTTGCCCTGGTCCGTGGCCATGCCGAGCGTCGTGTAGCGCTTCAGGTGCTCGACCGAGCGGTAACCTTCGTGCTCCGTGAGTTCGACGTCGTCGGCAGTCACGTCGCTCTGGAAGTCGACGAAGCACTTGCCGCTGGCCTGGCGCACTCGCCAGAGCGGGACGCGACGTGTCGACTCGTCGGTGACGCGCGGCAGGGCCGGCATCGATCCGCTGAACCCGCAAGCAGCCGCGGCTGTCAGACCTTGCCGGAATCCCGTCACGAGTGCTTCGCCCAGCGTCATGTCGCCGTTGGCGGCGCCGGCCACCAGCATGCCGGCGGGGAGCTTGTCGGGGACGAAGATCGAACGTTCCTCGTCCCAGCGCGGCCGGTTGCCCTTGTGCGAGGTAAGGTGCAGCGTCGGCGACCAGCCGCCCGACATCGCGACGAGATCGCAGTCCACGCGGTGACTCGAGCCGGTGCGCGTGGTGTACTCGACCGCTTCGACATGCCTGCCACCGCGCGCGCCATTCACTTCGCCGGCAACGGCCTGGATGTCGGGGAACCTGCGCGCGAGTTCCGACACGATGACCGGTTCGCGTGAGTCGATGATTGCCGCAACCTGCGCCGCCAGCGGCGACGAGATCCGCTGCGGTGGTCCAGCCGTCGTCGTTGTCGGTGAACACGACTGCGCGGCGGCCCGGCAGCACCGCGTAGCGATTGACGTACGTGCGCACTGCGCCCGCCAGCATGACGCCGGGCAGGTCGTTGTTGCCGAACACGAGCGGTCGTTCGATGGAGCCGGACGCCAGCACTGCCTGCTTCGCGATGAAGCGCCACACGCGCTGTCGCGGCTGGAACTCCGGCGGGACGGGCAGGTGGTCGTTCACTCGCTCGACGGCGCCGTACACGCCGTCATCGAACACGCCGAACACGGTCGTGCGCGGGAACAGCCGGACGTCCGGCATCGAACGCAGTTCGGCGAGCGCCTGCACGGCCCAGTCCGCCGCAGGCTGTCCGTCGATCGTGCGGCGTTCCGCGAGGCAGCGGCCGCCAGGGGCGAAATCCTCATCGGCGAGAATCACTCGCGCCCCGGTTCGTGCCGCCGTCAGTGCCGCGGCCAGACCCGCAGGACCGGCGCCGATCACCAGCACGTCGCAATGCGCCCAGCTCTTCTCGTAGTGGTCCGGATCGGCTTCGAGCGCGGCCCGGCCCAGACCGGCGGCGCGTCGGATCATGGGCTCGTAGACCTTCTCCCAGAAGGAGGCAGGCCACATGAACGTCTTGTAATAGAAGCCGGCGACGAACAGCGGGGCGAACAGGCCGTTGATCGCCTGCAAGTCGAATTTCAGCGACGGCCAGCGGTTCTGGCTGGTCGCTTCGAGGCCGTCATACAACTCGATGCCCGTGGCGCGCGTGTTCGGTTCGCGGCGAGCGCCGCTGCGCAATTCGACGAGGGCGTTCGGCTCCTCGGACCCTGCACTCAGGATGCCGCGCGGCCGGTGGTACTTGAACGACCGACCGACCAGCCGTACGTCGTTGGCGAGCAGCGCCGAGGCCAGCGAGTCGCCGGCACAACCGCTGTAGTCCTGGCCGTCGAAGCTGAAGCGCAGCGTCTGCAGGCGATTGATCGCACCGCCCTGTGCGATGCGGGAACTCACCTGGCGTCTCCCGAGCCGCAGACCGAGCGTGCCGGCACGGCACCCTTGATGTCGTGGTTGCGCGTGTCGCGCTCGACGACCAGCCACTCGTGGCAGCCGCCCTGGTGGAACCAGAGCTCACGGTGCAGGCCGAAAGGATTGGCGCGCGTGTAGACGTAGTCGTAGAACGCGGGCTCCGCGTCGGGACCGGTCGCCGAGGGACGGCGCACCGTCGCGTCGCCGTAGTACGTGAACTCGTCGAGCGTGCGGGGACCGCAGTGGGGGCAGGGGATACGCATGGCTTCAGTGCCTGTTCGGGTGCGCGCCGGCCCCGTTCTCGTCGATCAGCCGGCCGGTCGCGAACCGATCGAGCCGATAGGCCCTGGCGACCTCGTGCGTCTGGTCGGTGGCGAGCAGGTGCGCGAAGCACCAGCCGGACGCCGGCGTCGCCTTGAAGCCGCCGTAGCACCAGCCTGCATTCAGCAGCAGGCCGTCCACCGACGTTCGGTCGATGATCGGCGAGCCGTCCATCGACATGTCCATGACGCCGCCCCACGAGCGCAGCATCCGCACGCGGCTCAGGCACGGCATCAGCGCGACGCCTTCCTCGCACACCTCCTCGACCAGCGGCAGGTTGCCGCGGCTTGCGTAGGAGTTGTACATGTCGAGGCTGCCACCGAACACGAGGGCTCCCTTGTCGGACTGGCTGATGTAGAAGTGGCCGGCGCCGAAGGTGACCACGCACGGAACGATCGGTTTCAGGCCTTCCGACACGAACGCCTGCAGCAGGTGACTCTCGATCGGCAGCCGCAGGCCGGCCAGCGCTGCCACGCGGCTGGTGTTGCCCGCGCAGGCCATGCCGATGCGGCGGCTGGCGATGAAGCCGCGCGTCGTCTCGACGCCGGTGACGCCGCTGCCGTCCTGTCGTATGCCCGTGACTTCGCAGTTCTGGATGATGTCGACGCCAAGGCTGTCCGCCGCGCGCGCGTAACCCCAGGCCACGGCATCGTGCCGCACCGTGCCACCGCGCCGCTGCAGCAGGCCACCGTGGATCGGGAAGCGCGCATTGTCGAAATCCGCCATCGGCAGGAGCTTGCGCACGTCGTTGCGGTCCAGCAGCTCGCCGTCGACGCCGTGCAGGTGCATGGAATTGCCGCGGCGCACGCAGGCGTCGCGCTGCGAATCGTTGTGGAACAGGTTCAGTACACCGCGCTGGCTGACCATCGCGTTGTAGTTTATGTCCTGCTCGAGGCCTTCCCAGAGCTTGAGCGAATGTTCATAGAACGGGACGTTGCCCGGCATCAGGTAGTTCGACCTGACGATGGTCGTGTTGCGGCCGACGCTGCCGCTGCCGATGTAACTCTTCTCGAGCACCGCGACATTGCGGGCACCGTGGTTCTTGGCCAGGTAGTAGGCCGTGGCGAGTCCATGGCCGCCGCCACCGATGACGATGAAATCGTAGGCCGGTTTCGGCTCGGGATCGCGCCAGGCCGGGGCCCAGCCGCGGTGGCCGCGGAACGATTCCTTGAGCAGGCTGAAGATCGAATAACGGCTCGCCACACTATGCTCCTGTCACCCGCGCTGGCGTCCTCCGTCAGCATCGAACAAGGGTACACGCTGCATGCGTGCCGGGAAACGTTCACCGAGAATCTCGATGTTCCAGGGGCCATCGCTTTCTGCGATGTCCTTATCGACATATCCGAGTGCGACCGACCGACCGCTGCTGTGGGCGTAGCCGCCGGAGGTCACCCAACCACGGACCTGGTCGCCAAACCAGATAGGCTCGTCGCCAATCACGTCGGTCCGCGTCGTCTCGACGATGAACGTGCGCAAGCGTCGCGTACCGCCGTTGATCTGCTCCTGTCGCGCGGCCTGCTGTCCGATGAACGGCGTGGCCTTGTCGATGGCAACGAAGCGGTCCAGGCCTGCCTCGAGCGGTCCGTAGATCGGCCGGTACTCTCGCGCCCACGAGCCGTAGCCTTTTTCGAGACGCAGCGAGTTGAGCGCCCGGGAACCGAATGGGCGTACCCCGAGATCTTTACCGGCATTAATCAAGGTCTCGAACAGGTGCAGCTGGTACTCGGGTTCGCACCATAGTTCGTAGCCAAGGTCGCCCGTGTAACTGACCCGCCCAACCAGTGCCGAAGCCATGCCGATTGGCAAGCGGCGGATGTCCATGAAGCGGAGTGCCTTGTTCGAAACGTCGGCCGCGGTCACGCGAGCGAGCAGTTCGCGGGCCCGGGGACCGGCAATGGCGAGCCCCGCCAAGGCATTCGTTCTGGATTGGAACTCGACGCTGCCATCCCCAGGCAGGTGTTGATCAAACCAGCGCTGGTGGTACTCCTCGGCCGCGCCGGAGCCAATGATGAAGTATCCCTCGGCGCCAAGGTTGGCGAGCGTGAAGTCCCCGATCAGCCGGCCGTCCTCCTTCAGCATCGGTGCCAGCACCATGCGACCCGGCCGCGGCAGCCGGCATGCCAGCAGGTGATCGAGCCAGTCCTCGGCACCGGGCCCATTGATCGAGTACTTGGCAAAGCCGGTCGTCTCCAGCAGCCCGACGTCGTTGCGCACGGCGCGCACCTCGTCGGCGACGATGTTGAAATCGGTGGATCGGTGCCAACTGAATTCGTCCCGCACACCGGCTGGCGCGAACCACATCGGTACCTCCAGGCCGGCCACTGCGCCGAACTGCGCACCGAGCGAGCGCAGCCGGTCATAGATCGGCGACGTGCGCAGTGGCCTTCCAACCGGCAACTCCTCGTTGGGGAAGCGGATGGAAAAGCGCCGCGAGTAATTCTCGCGCACCTTTGAGTTCGTATAGGCCTTGCTGGCCCACTCGCCAAAACGGGCCACGTCCATGGCCCAGACGTCGAACCCCGGGTCGCCATTCAGGATCCACTGCGCCAGCGCGAGTCCAACGCCACCTCCCTGGCTGAATCCCGCCATGACGCCGCAGGCACACCAGTATCCGGGCAGGCCGCGCACCGGGCCGATGAGCGGGTTGCCGTCGGGCGCGAAGGTGAACGGACCATTGACGATCTTGCGGATGCCCGCGTTGGCGAAGGCCGGGAAATGCCTGAAGCCGACTTCGAGCGAGGGCAGGATTCTGTCGATGTCTGGTTGCAGCAGCTCGTGCCCAAAATCCCACGGCGTGGCGTGTTCAGACCAAGGCTTGCCGGCACGCTCGTAGGTGCCCATCAGCATGCCGCCGCGTTCCTGGCGCAGGTAAAGCTCGCCGTCGAAGTCGACTGCGTGCAGCACTTCCTTGCCGGTCGCGGAATTGATGGCGGCGACTTCAGGCATGTCCTCGGTAATGAGGTACATGTGCTCCATGGCAAGGACCGGATGTTCCCGACCCACCATGTGGCCGACTTCGCGCGCCCACAGTCCGCCGGCATTTACCACGTGTTCGGTGCGGATCTCGCCTTTGTTCGTGACCACACGCCAGGATTTATCGGCGCACTGCACCAGTTCCTCGACCTTCGTGTGCCGTTCGATGTGTGCGCCGAGTTTCCGTGCCGCCTTGGCGTACGCATGCGTGGTCCCGGAAGGATCGAGATGCCCGTCCACGACCGTCTCGAGCGCTCCCACGAAGCACGCCGGATCGAGCAGCGGCATGAGTTCGTGCGCACGTTCAGGTGTAATGATTTTCGAGTCGATGCCGAGATAGCGGCCCTTCGCCGCAAGGCTCTTCAACCACTCGAACCGGGCCTCCGTGGCAGCTAGCATGACGCCGCCGGTCAGGTGCAGGCCCGTTGGCTGCTCGGAGAGATCCTCGATCTCCCGGTAGAGATCGATGGTGTATTTCTGCAGCTTGGCGACGTTCGGGTCGCCGTTGATGGTGTGCATGCCGCCGGCGGCATGCCAGGTGGAGCCGGAGGTCAGCTCATCGCGCTCGAGCAGCACGGCGTCGCGACAACCGAACTTGGCGAGATGGTAGAGGACGGAGCAGCCGACGACACCGCCGCCAATGACGACAACCTGGGCGTGTGTTTGCATCTGGATCAGGATTCCTGCCTGGAGCGGTTGATTGGCGGTCGATGGGGCTGGCCGGTCACGGTTCGCCAGCGCCGATCTCCTGGCGGCGACGCGCCACGTAGGCCTCGAGTTCATCGCGCACGGCCGGGTCGATTGCGGGCTGCTCGTACTCTTGCAGCGCGCGCTGCCAGATTTCAGTGGATCGCTGCGTTGCGTCCCGTGAGCCCGCAAGTTCCCAGTTCTCGAAGTTCTGCCAGTTCGATACCAGAGGTTGGTAGAAGGCGTGCTCGTAACGCTCCATGGTGTGTGCATCGCCGAAGAAGTGTCCCCCCGTCGGCACACGCCGGATGGCCTCGAACCCCAGCGACGCCTCGTCCACGACCATCGGCTCGAGGAACTCCATCATCATCTGCAGCATCTCGACGTCCAGGATGAATTTCTCGAACGATGCCGTGAGGCCACCTTCCTGCCAGCCAGCTGCGTGATAGACGAGGTTGCCGCCACCGAGGACGGCGCCCCACAGGCTCATCTGCGTCTCATACGCACCCTGTGCATCGGCAGCGTTCGACGCGCTCGCGTTCGACGTGCGGTAGGGCAGGCGATAGCGCCGCGCGAGCTGCCCGCTGGCCACGTTGGCCTTGGCGTTCTCGGGCGTGCCGAACGCGGGAGCGCCCGAGCGCATGTCGACATTCGAGGTGAAAGCGCCATACATCACCGGCGTCCCCGGACGTACGGCCTGTGCGAGGACCACGCCGAACAGCGCTTCTGCATTCTGCTGTGCCAGCGCAGCGGCGAGCGTCACCGGAGCCATGGCGCCCATCAGCGTGAACGGGGTGATGACGACGGGCTGCCCGAACTCGGCCATGGTCATGAGGCCGTCGGCCATCGCCTCGTCGAAGCGACGCGGACTGTTGACGGAAATGATCGTGATGACGCCCGGGCTTGCGGCCATGGCGTCGATCGGGATCCCGCGCGCGATGGCCATCATCGCGATGCCGTCCCGCGCACGGCCGGAACCGATCGCCGTGCAGTGATAGGCGCGGTCCGAGAGCAGCAGGTTCGCCAGGTAGCAATCGAGGTGTCGCGTACCGGCGGGCAGTTCGACGGGAGCGCAGACCTGGTTGCCGATCACGTGGACGGCATTGAAGTACTGAGCCAGTCGGATGAAGTCGCAATAGTCGACATGGTTGCCGGTGCGCCGTCCACGCGCGAAGTCGTGCACGTAAGGCGGGCCGGCAACGAGCCCGAACACGAGGTGATTGTCGCCCAGTACCACGCGCCGCAACGGGTTGCGCGGCGTCAGGGTGAACGACGACGGTGCCGTGGCCAGCGCGCGCTCCACGACTGCCTGGTCGAGCCGGACGTTGCCGGTCGCTTCATCCGTCTCGGCGCCGTAGGCACGCAGCAGCGCGCGTGCGCGCGGTGACATGAGCTCGATTCCCAGCTCGCTGAGGATTCGCAGCGAGGTGCGGTGGATCGCCTCGACCTGGTCGGCCGAAAGAATGTCCATGGGCGGGTATGGGTTCACGACGTCACGCCAGGGCAACTGGGGCAACGAACCGTTCGCGGATCGCCGCACCCGTCCACCTTCGCGTCGCCGTCTGGAATCTGGGGTCATGCCGGTCACTTTGCTGCTCGGGTGCTAGAAGGGGGCCAGGCGATCGATGGCCCGTACCGTCGCCTCGGCGTCGTCCGAGCGGGCCTTTTCATCCTGCGGAACCTCTGCGACTTTCGCTGCCCGGATCGCCACGGTGCGACCCGGGAACAGGATCACTTCGTTGTCGCCGAAGCCCGACATCGTCGGCAGGTAATGCAACTCGTGCGAGCGGCTACCCACGTACGGTGTGAAGTGGAATCCCATCTTGTAGAGGTTGGCCGGCGGCATATCCGCTCGGAGGCCCGCGGCAGTGACTGAGCCGTCACCTTTCTTGTCGATGGCTCCGTGTGCCGCCAACAATTCCCGCGTCAACTCGCGATGGAGCAGTTGCTTGTCGCCGTGACGGCCTTCGTCTTCGAACAGCAGTGCAATCTTCGCGAGGTCGTCGAGCGTCGGGTAGTAACCTGCGTTGAACCAGACCGGCCCATCGCGATCGCCGGGTTCGCGCGTGCGCACTGCCGGTGCGTGCGCGATCCCGATGGGTTGGAAGACCTCCTTTTGCAGCATTTCCCAGGCGTCGGCATCGGGTCCCCGGACCGATTTCAGGAAACGGTCGACCGCAATGCCGAGCAAGTAGTGATCCTGGTCCCGGTAACGCATAACGGTGCCGGGCTCCCAGGGATACGGACGCAGATTGGCGTTGATCTGTGCAAGCTTGTCGGCCTGTGAGTGCGCCGTGTACCAGGCGTCGTAATTGGCTTCGAGGTAACCGTCGCCTTCGTCATTCGGATGCGTCTTGAGGGTGCCCGTCCCGCCGAAACCGGTGGCCATGTTGGCGGCGTCGATGAAGCGAATGCGACTCCACTTCGGATCGAGACCGGGGACGTAATCGCCGATGCGGAGGTTCAGCACATAAGGTCCATAGACTTCGGCGAGACGCAGTAACGCCAGGGGCGGGGCGACGGCCTTCATTACCGACCGGACCCCGAAGCGCATTTCGAGTGGGTAGGGATAGCCGCCGTAGGGAGTGGGCGAGGCTTCGTAGTAAAGCGTGCCGTCATGCACGAGGCCCACGGCGACCTGCCACTTCGGCAATACCGGACCGCCAAGTCCGTCGAGGGTGCCTGTCGGCAACCGGGCACGAAGGTCTGCCAGTGGTCGCGACGGCAGCCTCGCGGCGAGTTCGGCGGTTGCGACCGCCTGTTCGTTCGCGATGCGCACCGGGTCGATTGATGAAACCGTCGCCGGGATCGAGCCCCATAACACACAGTGCGGGCTCAGCAGGTAGGGCGCGGTCTGCTGCACGAACTGCACGCGCAACGAACTGATCTTCCCATCCTTATAGAGGAATGTCGCGAGGCCCTGGTGAGCGTGATTCTCCGTGTCGTTTACCAGCATCAGTGGGAACGCGGCGCGCGACCAGTCGCCATCGGACTTTTCTCGCCAGACGCGGCCGAACTGTGGAATGACGCGCCAATAGCTCGGGGCCGAGCCAGCCGCGGTGTCGCGCACCATCTCGCCGCGTTGCAGCGGAACCAAGGTGTCGCCGAGAGTGACGAAGCCGAGCGACACGCCCGGAAACAGGCGTGCGTCCCGGCCATCGAGCACGGGTCGCGACAGCGCCGGCAGGGTTCGCATCGCGGTTGGTGCGAGCCGCAACGTGCCGTTGAACGGGACAGCTGGCAGTGCATCCACACCCGGCGCGAAGGCAGCGTTGTCCGCCGGCGTAGCGCTGCTTTCACTGCTGAACATTATCCGCTCCGGCAGGCGGTCGGCTGCGGGCCCGGCGCCCGCATTTCCAGCAAGCAGCGCGAGCAGCAGGCCCGCCGTGCAGAGGCGTCCAGCGGTCGACAGCGGGCAATGGGTCGTCAGTCGGATGCTCATGTGGACGGTTAACCTCGTTCAACGAATCTTGTGCTTGCGGGATGCCACGCGTTTGCCTGGAGCCGACCGCTTCTTTCTCGGCTGCGACGCCTGCGGCTGGCGTTCGTCCGTGGGTCGACGTGCGTAGGCGCGCCGGTATGAACTGCTGAAGTGCGACGTGGACTTGAACCCGCACTCTGCCGCGATCGCGCGCACCGACTGCGACGTATCGCGCAACAGGGTCCGCGCTCGGGCGAGCCGCAGACTGAGATAGAACTCGCTGGGTGACGTGCCGATGTGCCTCTGGAAAAGCCGCTCGACCTGCCGCGCAGAAAGCTCCACGCGCTGAGCGATGTCGCCGAGCCCGGGTGGATCGGCAAGGGCTTGCTCCATCAATTCGATGGCCTCGGCCAGCTTGGGGCTGGTGATGCGGTAGCGCGTGTGCACGGCCATGCGCTGCCGGTCGCCCTGCTCGCGGATGCGCGGGTGGATGAACTGCTCGGCGACCGACATTGCCAGATCGGACCCGTGGTGCTCGCGTATGAAGTGCAGCGTCATGTCCAGCGCGGCAGTGCCGCCCGAGCAGGTGAAAACGCCGCGATCCACGACGAATACGTCCTGCTGCAGCTTTGCACGCGGATAGCGGGCGGCGAAGAAATCACTGTATTCCCAGTGGACCGTGCAGCGCCGCCCGTCCAGCAGGCCGGCCTCGGCGAGCAGGAACGGACCGCCGCTCACCCCGCCAACCTGGCAACCGCGGCTCGCGAGCTGCCGCAGTCGTCCACGCAGTCCCGGATAGGCCTGGACCTGCAGCGGATCCAGCCCGATGCACACGAGCAGCAGGTCGATGCCTTCGACTGCACTGAAGGCGGCTTGCGCGGCAATCGGGATGCCGTTGCTCGCCACGACCGCATCACCGTCCGCTGAAACGATCACCCATTGGTAGTAGTCGCGGCCGAGCAGGCGGTTGGCGGAGCGCAGCGGCTCGAGCGCCGCGGAGAACGCCATCATGGAAAACTGCGGGAACAGCAGGAAACCAAGCCGCACGGTGTCTTTACCGGTCATCGCCGTCAGTTGGGAGAATCGAGCGGTGAGTTGCGCGTCTCGGGCGCCAGCGCATAACAGACCAGCCCGCCGATGGCGAGCACGACGAAGCAGGCTCCCAGGGCAGTGCGCACGCCCATTGATGCGACCACGACCGGCAGCAGAAAGGTGCTCACAGCCGATCCGATCCGGCTGACGGCGATCGCCATCCCGATCCCGGAGGCACGCAGGTCGGTCGGGAACAATTCGGGCAGGTAGACGTAACAGAGATTCGACGCGCCAGACAGCACGCAGGCGAACACGGCGAACAGCGCGATGATGGTGATCCTGCCAGGATCGTCCAGCACGATGAGTGCGAGCATTGCCGCCGCGGTGATCCCAAAACTGCCGACCAGGAACGTGCGTCGCGGCATGCGGTCGACGACGATCAAGCCGAGAACGGCGCCGAACAGCAGCGAAAAATTGTAGACCAGCCCGCCGGCGAAGCTGTTGCCAACCGCCAGCGCGTCGAGGACGCGAGTGACGAAGGTGCCGACCGCGAAGTACGGAATGACCTGACACGTGAAGAACGTGCAGGCGACCAGCGTGCGGCGTCGCCAGCGGCGGGATACCAGTTGTGCCCAGCGTCCTGCGACGAGCGGTGCTGCCGGCGGAACGAGGGGACGCGCCACGTCCGCCCCGATCCAGCGGCGGACCACGGACGCGGCTGCGGAATCGCGACCATGGGTCACGAGCCAGAGCGGCGACTCCGGCAAGGTCAGTCGAAGCGGCAGGACGAGGAGACACGGAACGGCGCTCGACACCAGCATCCAGCGCCACGCGTCTGGCCCGACGTCGGTGAGCGCGTAGCCGACGAAAAAGGCGCAGGCATAGCCGCCGGCCCAGGCCACCGACAGGGTGCTCATGATGCGTCCGCGAAAAGCGCGGGGCGTGAATTCCGTCAGCAGTGCCTTGCTGACGACGTAATCCGTGCCGAGCAGGAAGCCGATGAGCAGCCTGAGCGCCAGCAGTTGCGTGCGGAGTGCACGAAAAACTGCGCGGCGGCAAACACGGCCAACAACAGCATGTTGTAGGCGAAGATGGGACGTCGGCCGAAACGGTCGGCATTCGGCCCGGTGAGCAGGGCGCCCAGGAAGAGACCGGCGAGCGAGGCTCCGCCGATGAGGCCGAGCCAGAGGGGTGTCAGCGCGAGTTGCGGAGCAGCGAGTCCGAGGGCGATACCGATGATTCCAAGGCCGAACCCGTCGCTGAATACGCCGCCGAAACTGGCCACGGCCACGCGCAGGTGAAACGGACGCAGCGGGGCGTCGTCATACGCATGCACGACCTCGACTGCCACGGTGTTCCCCCTCTCGGGGCCGTGTCGCTACCGGCCCCTCGTGCATCTTTGCACGAGATTCCAGTCACAAAATGTCGTTTTTACGACACTGTTTTTCAACTGAACGACGCAGGTACCAAATGCAGATGGCTAACGGCAGGGCGGGTCGCCGCAGCCTGCCGCGCCAACGTCCGGCGGGATCGCTATTCCGGGATGATGCAGCCCTTGTTCATGATGTCGTTCGGGTCGAACGCGCGCTTCAGGCGTTCGAGGATGTAGTACGACGAGTCGTACTCTTCGCGGATCCACGGCGTGCGCGCCTTGCCCATGCCGTGGTGATGCACGACCGAGCCGCCGAGCTTGAGCGTTTCTTCGCAGATCACGCGGTTGATCTCGGTGCGGTACTTGTCCACTTCCTGCTCGGGCGGGCAGTTCACGTTGTAGTAGTAGATGAAGTACATGTTGGTGCCGTTGATGTAGCTGTGCGAGCTGTGCCCGCCGGCCACCGTGATGTCCGGCACTTCGACCCGCAGACGCTTCAGCGCGTTCTCGTAGATGTCGCAGATCGTGCTCCAGTCGGCCGAGACCTCGGTCGTGCGACCCATGGTCTTGGTGGCGACGATTTCCTTGCGCTCGTTCGCGATCTTGTCCGGGCCCCAGTTGAGGTCGGCGAACCATTCCTCGAGGTGGTGCGGATCCACCGGCCTGCACTCAGGGAACTTCGCGACCAGGTCCTTGATGCCGTCGATCGTCGCCTTGACGATGCCTGCCGGCCCTTCGGCCATGAACAGCAGCACGCAGTCGTCCGCGGCTGCGAACTTCGAGAAGTGGAAGGCACCGTCCGGCGGATCGTAGAGGCGGGCGACCGAAGGCTTGTAGCCGGCCACCATCACCTCGCGCAGCGCCTCGAATCCAGGGCGCATGTTCTTCAATGTCCAGCCGACGAACGTGTTGTTCTGCGGCAGGTACGGGAACAGCTTCACCGTGACTTCGGTGATGTAGCAAAGCGCGCCCTCGTTGCCGATGACGACGTGGCGGATGTCCGGTCCCACGGCCCGACGCGGCACGTTCTTGATGCGCGTCACCGTGCCGTCGGCGAAGACCGCCTCCAGGCCGACGACCATGTCCTCGATGCCGCCGTACAGCGTCGAGAACTGGCCGATGCTGCGCGTAGCCACCAGGCCGCCCATCTGCGCGATCGGCTTGGACTGCGGCGAGTGGCCGGTGGTCACCCCGACCTTGCGGCACTCGTCTTCAAGCGTCTGCAGGCACACGCCGCACTGCACGGTCGCCTGCATGTTGTACGTGTCGATCTTGAGGATGCCGTTCATGCCCGAGCCGTCGAGCACGATGGAATTGGCGACGGCCGTCTCGAGGCCGCCTTCCGTCGCGGTACGACCGGTGCGCGCCACCACGTTGATGCGGCTCTTGTTGGCGTACTTCAGCACTTCGGCCACGTGCTGAGTGCTGCGTGCCATCACCACCGCTGCCGGAATCGGGCGCGTGAACACGCCGTGCACGTCCTCGTAGAGGCGCAGGCGGTCGATGCTGCTCTGCTTCAAGTTCCTTCTCGTCCGTGATGACGTTGGCGCCGCCAACGATTTGCTGCAGTCCCTGGACGATGGCGGTCTTGCTCAAGGCCATGATGCGGTCCTTTTCGGTCGGTTTCGGCGGGTGCCGGTATCAGTGAAAGAGAGGCCAGGACCGTTCGAGGACCTGGTCAGTCGAATGGCGGATGTCGCGGAAGACCTCGTCGTTCATGCGGCGGTACACGTCGGTGTTTCCGGCATCCGCGGCGAACGACTCGCGGGGTTTTTCCATCCGCGCGACGGCAGTCGCGAAATCCGGATACACACCGGTGGCCACTGCCGCGCAGATCGCCGCGCCGAGGCTGGCGCCGCCCGGGCCGCGGGCACGCGACGCGGGAATGCCGAACACGTCGGCAAAGATCTGCATGAAGAGAGCGCTCGACGAGCCGCCGCCCGAGATCACGACCTCGCGCAGCTGGATGCCGAGTTCGTCCGCCATGGCGTCGACCTTGTCCTTCATGGTCAGCGCGATCGCCTCGAGGATGGAGCGGTAGCCATGCGCACGCGTGTGGCGCGCGTCGAAGCCGAGCATGATGCCCTTGCGGAAGGGCTTGTCGGTGGGGGCAAGCCAGTCGAGCACGCTCATGAGACCGTCGGCTGCCGGCCGGGACCTGCAGCGCTTCCTGTTCCAGCACGTGCTCGCGCGTGACGCCGCGCGCAGCAGTCGCTGCGGCGAATTCCGGCCCGAGCAGGTCCATGAACCAGGTGAGCGTCCACATGCCGCGACGGATGCCGTGGCTCTCATACAGGTAGCGGTGCGGAACGCAGCCGAAGTTGGTCCAGAACTGCCGGGCGTCCTGACGGTTACGCTCGCCGTGCACCATCGATGCGATATAGGTGCCGAGGGAGATCAGCGCGGTGCGCTCGTCGAGCGAACCCGAGCCGAGCGCTTCGACCGCCTTGTCGTTGGCCGTGACGATTACGGGCAGCCCAGCCGGAATGCCGGTGGCCGCTGCAGCAGCGGCGGTCACGTGGCCGGCGACGGCCCCTGGCGGCAGCAACCCGAATAGTTGATCGCGCCGGACGTTGAACTGCTGCAGCAACGCCGGATCGTCGCTCCATTGCCAGGTATCCGTGTCGATGGGCCACTGCAGCAGGATGTTGTTCGCGGCGGTGTCCTTGAATTCGCCAGTGAAGCGGTGCGTGATGTAGCCGGAGGAGGTGGTTGCATAGGCAACGGCAGGATCCTCCGGCATGTACGGCTGGTAGGCGCGAGTGTCCATCCAGCTCATGACTGGCTGGGCGAGTGAGCCGTCGGCCTTCAGGAAGGCCTTGCAGCAGCGGATGGTGCAGAGACCGACACCGATGATCTCGCGCGGGTCGCCCGGGAAATTCGCAAGCGCCTGCCTGCTGGCAACGACGATCGAATCCCAGAGGTCGTCATCCGGATGTTCGACGACGCCCGGCCGTGGACGATTGGAAGCGCGCAGCGGCTGCCGGCCTTCGGCGACCGCATTGCCTTCGAGGTCGTAGATCACGACCTTCGTGCTCTGCGAGCCGTTGTCGACGCCGACGATGTAACGCCCCCGGGTCGCCATGTCGCGTCAGCGCACCAGGTAGCCGCCGTCGACCACGAGCAGGTGACCGTTGACGTAGTTGGAGGCGCGGCTCGACAGGAAGACGAGTGCGCCCATGAGATCGACAGGTTCACCCCAGCGCTCGGCCGGGATGTGGTCGAGCACGCGCTTGTTGGTTTCGGGATTGCTGCGCGTCTTGCGCGTGATCTCGGTGGCGTAGTACCCCGGCGCGATGCCGTTCACCTGGATGTTGTGCATCGCGAGCTCGTCGCAATACGCCTTGGTGAAGCCGGCGAGGCCGTGCTTCGTCGCAGCATAGGCCGACGACCAGCGACCGCCCAGGAAAGAGAACAGCGAGCAGATATTGATGATCTTGCCGCTCTGCTGCGGAATCATTCTTTTCGCAGCCTCGTAGCTGAGTTCGAACGCGGCCGTGAGGTTCACTGCGACGGTTGCGTCCCACTGCGGCCGTCCGAAGTCGAGCACTTCGGCCATCGGGCAGATGCCGGCGCTGTTGACCAGGATGTCGACGGCACCGAAACGCTCGACGCAGGTGTCGATGACCTTGGCCGCCGCACCGGGCGCAGTAATGTCGATCTTGAGGTATTCATAACGACGGCCGGCCGCGGCGATCAGCGGGCCCGTCCTGCCGTCATCGTCCATGACGCTTGGCACGAACACGTCGGCGCCTGCCTTGGCAAGCGCGAGCGAGAAGGCCTGGCCGAGACCGGTATTGCCGCCGGTGACGATGGCCTTCTTGCCCGCGAGCGAGAAGAAGTCCATCGAGAATTCGCTGATCTCCATCGAGGCTGGCTCCGTTGGCCTCGTCACCGCGTCCACGCGGCCGGGCTCGTCTGTGGTGAGGCGCTCTCCGCCGGAGCGCGCGCCGAAGTATAGCCTGCAGGATTGCGCCGCGCGGCGGGCGATGACCGGGATTTGCAGCCGTGTTTGACGCGGGCGTGCGGTCCCTGTTACCAATGCGTCAGAAGATTTTTACGCAGGGGAAGGTAATGCGTTCGAGCTGGCGCCCGGGGGTGGGCCCGCTGCTCCGCGGAGTGCGGTCGTTGGGCATCGTGGCGGCCACGCTGTTCGCGTTTGCGTCCGGTGGCGGGGATGCAGCGGCGGCAACTGCAGACCCACCGAGCTGCCGCGTGGTGCGGTTGGCGGACGTCGGCTGGACCGCGGAAACGGCAACGACGGCCGTGCTGGGCCAGATGCTGACGGACCTGGGTTACAAGCCGGTGATCACCGTGCTTGCGGTGCCGGTTACGCTGGAATCGATGAAGAACGGCGACATCGATGTCTTCCTCGGCAACTGGATGCCGGCGCAGGAATCGATACTGAAGCCGTATACCGCTGAAGGCTCCGTCGAGGTCGTTCGCAACAACCTGGTTGGCGCGAAGTACACGCTCGCCGTCCCCGACTATCTCTACGACGCAGGGCTCAAGGACTTCTCCGACATCCACCGATTCCGAAAAGAGCTGGGGGCATCGATTTACGGCATCGAGCCCGGCAATGACGGCAATGGCCTGATCCTCGGCCTGATCAAGAGGAATGAGTTCAATCTCGGTGGCTTCAAGCTCATCGAATCGAGCGAGCAAGGAATGCTCGCACAGGTCGAACGGGCCTACCGGACCAAGGCACCTGTCGTGTTCCTGGCGTGGGCCCCACATCCGATGAACACGCACTTCAAGTTGCGATACCTCACCGGTGGCGATGCGACCTTCGGTCCGGATTACGGTGCCGCCACCGTCAGCACTCTGGTGCGCAGGGGCTACCAGCAGGAATGCCCTAACGTCACGCAGTTGCTCAGGAACCTCGAGTTTTCAGTCGAACTCGAGAACGAGTGGATGGACCGCATCCTGAGCGACAAGGTACGGACCGCCGACCTCGCAGTCGAGTGGCTCGCCAAGCGTCAGCCCGTCGTGGAAACATGGCTCGCCGGCGTCACTCGCATTGATGGCCAGTCCGCGCTGCAGGCCGTCGACGGACCGGCGAAGATTGGTCAACTGAGTGCGTTCGAAGACTGGATCACGGCCAACAGGATTCCGGTCGGTGACAGCGCCACGACGTTCGTCGAATACACCAAGAAACACGCCCGCGGACTGTTCGATGGCGTCGCTGCCGTGCTGACCGGTTCGACCAACGTCATCGCGCGGATCCTGCACGGCGTTCCAGCGCCCGCGCTCATCGTGCTGATCGCCGCCCTGTCATGGGTGTTGCGGCGATCGCTGGGCCTCGTCGTGTTCGTCGTGCTCGCGTTGCTGTTCATCATGAACCAGGGCTACTGGGACGCCACGCTCGAGACGCTGACGCTGGTGCTCGTCGCTGCGATCGTGGCCACCGTGATCGGCGTCCCGCTCGGGATCTGGGGCGCGAAACGGCCGCGGATGTACGCGGCGATGCGACCGGTACTCGACCTGATGCAGACCTTGCCGACGTTTGTCTACCTGACGCCGACGCTGGTGCTGTTCGGACTCGGCATCGTGCCGGGGCTGATCTCCACGATCATCTTCGCCTTGCCGGCGCCGATCCGCCTGACGCAGATCGGCATCTCGTCCGTACCGAAGACGCTGCGCGAAGCGGGACAGGCGTTTGGTGCCACGCCGATGCAACTCCTGTTCAAGGTGGAGTTGCCGAGTGCCGGGCCGATGATTCTCGCCGGCATCACCCAATGCATCATGCTCAGCCTGTCGATGGTCGTGATCGCGGCACTGGTGGGAGCGGGCGGACTCGGCGTGCCGGTCGTGCGCGCACTCAACACCGTGCAGGTCGGCATGGGCTTCGAGGCTGGCATAGCCATCGTGCTGCTCGCCATCATGCTCGATCGCATCAGCCGGCCGGCTGAGAAGAAGGGGCAGGAATGAGCAGCGCAGCGCTCGAATTCGACCAGGTCGACATCCTCTTTTCCGCCGAGTCGGGACGCAAGCGCGAAGCCGCGATCAAGTCCGCGCTGCAGCGACTCGACGAAGGCCGCGACCGCAACGAGATCGAGACCGCGACGGGCGTCGTCGTCGGCGTGAGCCAGGCGAGCCTCGCCGTCCAGCGAGGGCAGATCTCCGTGCTGATGGGCCTGTCCGGCTCCGGCAAATCGACGCTGCTGCGGGCGGCGAACGGTCTCAACCGCGTCACTCGCGGCCACGTGCTGGTCAACGATGGCGAGAAACAGGTCGACGTCGCCACGTGCGACGCGGCCACGTTGCGCCGCCTGCGCCGCGGCACGATCGCCATGATCTTCCAGCAATTCGGCCTGCTGCCGTGGCGCACCGTGCGCGAGAACGTCGGGCTCGGCCTCGAGCTGCGCGGCGAACCGTCCGCGGAACGGCGTCGCATCGTCGACGAGAAACTGCAACTGGTCGGGTTGGAGCGCTGGGCGGATCGTTACGGACACGAACTGTCGGGCGGTATGCAGCAGCGCGTCGGCCTGGCACGTGCGTTTGCAACCGACGCCCCGATCCTGCTGATGGACGAGCCGTTCTCGGCGCTCGACCCGCTGATCCGCACCAAGCTGCAGGACGAGTTGCTGGCGCTGCAGGCGCGCGTGCGCAAGACGATCCTGTTCGTCACGCACGATCTGGACGAAGCGCTCAAGCTCGGCAACCAGACGACGGTGCTCGAAGGCGGGCGCATCGTGCAGACCGGCACGCCCGAGGACATCGTGCTGCGCCCGGCAAATGCCTATGTCGGCGAGTTCGTGCAGCACATGAATCCGCTGCACGTCCTGAATGGCCGCATGGTGATGCGCCCATGGGCCGATCTCACCGCAGATGGCCCGCTGCGCTGGCTCGATCCGGGCCGGCAGTTCAGCGCCGTTCTCGACGAGCATGGCCACCCGGTCGCGGCGGAATTCGAGGGCCAGGCACTCGGAATTCGTACGTCGCCGGCGGAAGGCGAGGGCCTCATCGTCGCCGACGTGGACACGCCGCTGCGCCAGCTCATTCAATGGTGCCGGTCCGGACAGCCCCGTGCTGCTTGCCGAAGGCGGCATCGTGCAGGGCGTGTGTGGACCCACCGACGTCATTCGCGCGCTCGCCACCAGCGATGACCGCGCTCGCGCCCCAGCCCAATCCGACCCGACCTGACCTGACCTGACCGATCTAACTTCTGGAGACCTGCATGAGCATCCGTCACCCGCGGACCACGGCCGCACGCGCTTCAGGATCGATCGCCGGTGCCGTCGCGGCGGCACTTGCAATGGGTGCGCCCCTGCCGGCGCATGCGCAGCAGGCCGGTGCCGGTTCCGGCATCGAGGAAATCGTCGTCACGGCCCAGCGCCGCGAGGAGAACCTGCAGGACGTCGGCATTGCCGTCACGGCCCTCGGCGCGCGATGCTCACCGACCTGAACATCAACACGGCGACGGACATCACGCGCGCCGTGCCCAGCCTGAAGATGAACGCGTACTCATCCTCGCAGGTGGTCTTCAACATCCGCGGCGTGTCGCAGAACGACTACGGTGACCAGCAGGAGCCGCCGGTCGCCGTGTACCAGGACGACAGCTACGCCAGTTCGATCAACGTCGCCAGTTTCCCGATTTTCGACCTCGCGCGCGTCGAAGTGCTGCGCGGACCGCAGGGCACACTGTTCGGCCGCAACGCGACGGGTGGCGCGATCCAGTTCGTGTCCAACAAGCCGACCAGGGACTTCGAGGGTTACGCCACTGTCACGGCCGGCAGCTACAACCAGTTCATCGTCGAGGGGGCCGTGTCGGGCCCGTTCACGGACAACTTCCAGGGACGCATCGCCGCCATCAGCAACACCGACGACGGCTACATGGAATCCGTCGTCGCCGGCGTGCCGGACCGGGGCGGCAATGACCACTACGCGGTGCGCGGGCAGCTCGCGTGGCAGCCTTCCGAGACGATGGACCTGAACCTCATCGTCCGCTACATGAAGGCGAACAAGGAGACGCAGGCGGGCCTCTATTCACAGGAACCTGCATGCCCGAACGACCAGTTCCAGGGCGAATTTACGCAACCCGATCAGTCGTGCGCCTTCTGGGGCACGGGGCCGGGCGAGGGCGGCACGGGGTATCGCAACGACGCGATCACGCCGAGCCGCGGCGGCGATCCGTGGAAGACCGCGGAAACGCAACGTTCCTACGTCGATCGGGAGATCACCGGTGCCACGCTGCACTTCGACTGGGACATCGGCGAGCTGCACCTGGTCTCGATCACCGACTACCAGGACGCCACCAAGTTCTACCTCGAGGGCGGCGACGCCTCGCCCGTGGACGGCGTGCTGTTCTACCAGGGCAGCGACCTCGAGCAGTATTCGCAGGAATTCCGCCTGTCGGGCCAGATGGGTGCCCACACCTGGGTGGCCGGCCTGTACGGCATGAAGGTCGACGGCAAGTACACCGGCAAGTTCGCCGATCCGTTCTACGGCTACGACCCGACCGTCGAAATGTCGCAGAAGACGACGTCGTACGCGGTCTTCGCGCAGGACGAATGGCAGTTCGCCGACGCCTGGAAGCTGATCGTCGGCGCCCGCTACTGGAACGACGAGCGCGAAGGCACCTACTTCGGCACGGCGCCGGAAGTGCCGGGGTTCTCGGCGCCGGTCACGATCATCTTCAACCAGCGCGAAGTGTCGCCGACGGGCGGATCGATCACGCCGAAGGACGCGAAGAATAGCTTCGACGGCGTCACGGCGCGCGTGCAGCTCGACTGGAAGCCGACCGACGACCTGCTGCTGTACGCCAGCTTCAACCGCGGCAGCAAGAGCGGCGGCTACACGTTCTCGACGGGCACGCCGTACGACCCGGACGGCAGTCTCACGATCCCGCGCACGTTTCTCGAAGGCATGCCCTTCAAAGAGGAAACGCTGGATGCATTCGAACTCGGCGCGAAGACCAGGCTGGGTGCTTCGACGACCCTCAACGTCGCTGCGTTTTACTACGACTATTCCGACTACCAGGCCTTCGCACAGTTCGGCCCGGTGCAGACCGTCATCAACCTCGATGCCGAGACGACCGGTCTCGAGGCCGAACTCACGTCGCGCCCCATCGAGGGGCTGACGCTGCAGCTCGGCGCCTCGTTCCTCGACACCAAGGTCAAGGACGTGCCGCTGCCTGACGGCGTCACGATCGAGGATCACGACCTGCCGCAGGCGCCGGATTTCTCCGGCAACGCGCTTGCCCGGTACGAGTTTGGCCTTGCCGGCGGCACCTTCGGGCTTCAGGGTGACGTGCAGTACTCGAGCAAGTTCTGCTTCACGGTGCTCTGCGCACCGGTCGAGCAGGAAGATGCCTACACCGTGGCGAACGCAAGGCTGAGCTACGACAGCGGCAGCGGTCGCTGGAGTGTGGCGGCCTTCGTCAACAACCTGTTCGAGGAGAAGTACCGGGTGTACGCGTTCGACAGCTCGTTGTTCTCGGGCGTGGTGGCCGGCGTCTACGCCAAGCCGCGCTGGTACGGCCTGAGCGCCAGCTACCGATTCGGCGCGCCCTGATCCTGGACCGGGCTCCCGCGTGTCGCCCTGGGTGACGCGCGGGGGCAAGTCATTGTCGCAAATTGATCAGTCGCCCGGCAGTGGGGCGACCATACTGGTTTCCTCGCAGCCGGGAACGGAACCACCATGTCCAGCATGGAAGAACAGCAGCCCGCCGCCGACCGGCGCCCGCAACGCACCAGCGGCCGTGACGCCAAGCGTGCCGCGCGTGCGGCCCGCGCCGGCGCCTCCATTCCATACATCACGCGCTCGATCCCGTACTTCGAGGTCCTGACCGAAGAGGGCCTGTCGATCATCGAGCAGAATGCCGAGACGATCCTCGCGGAATACGGCATCGAGTTCCGCGAGGACGACGAAGCGCTGGCCATCTGGAAGGCCGCAGGCGCCGAGGTCCAGGGCTCGCTGGTCAAGTTCCCGCGTGGCATGTGCCGCGGACTGGTGCAGGACAATGCACCGCGCGAGTTCGTGCAGTACGCGCGCAACCCGGCGCGCAACGTCCGCATCGGCGGCAACTCGACGGTATTCGCCCCGGCCTATGGTTCGCCGTTCATCCTGAACGCGGACGAGGGCCGTCGTTACGCCCGGATCGACGATTTCCGCAATTTCGTCAAGCTCGCCTACATGGCGAATTCGCTGCACCACTCCGGCGGCACGATCTGCGAGCCGGTGGACCTGCCGGTGAACAAGCGCCATCTCGACATGGTGTACAGCCACATCAAGTACAGCGACAAGGCCTTCATGGGCTCGGTCACTGCGCCCGAGCGCGCGCACGACAGTGTCGAGCTGGCGAAGATCGCCTTCGGCGCCGACGCGGTCGATCCTGCGACCGGCAGGCTGCGCACGATGATGATCAGCCTGATCAACGTGAACTCGCCGATGGTCTACGACGCGACCATGCTCGGCGCGCTCAAGGTGTACGCGCGCGCGAACCAGGCGACCATCATCACGCCCTTCATCCTGTCGGGCGCGATGTCGCCCGTGACGGTGGCGGGTACGGCGGCGCAGACGCTCGCGGAAGCGCTGGCCGGCATGGCGTTCGCACAGCTCGTGAACCCGGGCGCCCCGGTGGTGATGGGAAGCTTCGCTTCGTCGATCTCGATGCAGTCGGGTGCGCCGACGTTCGGCACGCCTGAGCCGGCCCTCGTGCTGTACACGATGGCGGCGCTGGCGCGGCGACTCGGCGTGCCATTCCGCTCTGGCGGCAGCCTGTGCGCGTCGAAGGTGCCCGACGCGCAGGCCGCGTTCGAGTCGGCGCAGACACTGCTGCCGACGTGCCT
Organism: uncultured Gammaproteobacteria bacterium; assembly: GCA_963793675.1. GTDB lineage: Bacteria > Pseudomonadota > Gammaproteobacteria > Steroidobacterales > Steroidobacteraceae > RPQJ01. Next base: position 150,798 of record CAWCBA010000005.1, read on the forward strand.
GGCTGGCGTCAACTTCGTGCTGCACACCGCAGGATGGCTCGAGGGTGGCCTCGCGATGGGGTACGAAAAATTCATGATGGACGTGGACCAGGCCGGCATGATGCACACGCTGCTCGCCGGCGTGGACCTCACTCCCAATGGCCAGGCGATGGACGCCATCAAGGAAGTCGGGCCTGGCAACCACTTCCTGGGTTGCGCCCACACCCAGGCCAATTTCGAAAGCGCGTTCTACCGCTCGCCGCTGGCCGACAACAACAGCTACGAGCAGTGGCAGGCCGAGGGCTCGCTCGACATGGCGCAGCGCGCCAATGCGCTCTGGAAGCGTCAGCTGGACGAATACGTGCCACCGCCGCTCGATCCGGCCGTGGACGAGGCGCTGCTCGACTACATCAACCGGCAGAAGGCTGCGACGCCCGACTCGAACGTCTGACACGATCGCCTCACCCGCATCAGCGGGAGAGGTCGCGGGTAGGGCGGGTGAGCGTGCGAGAAATAGGGGACGCTCACCTATTTCCGTGAGAAATAGGTGAGCGTCCCCTATTTCTGGGACCGGTTCGGCGAGCAAGCACCGTCCACCGTGCCGCGGCTTCCGGTGCAGACTTACGCCGGTCGCACCGGCCGTCGACTCTTGCTGCCCCTCGTCTCGCCCGCCGGCTGCGCCGCCGTCTTGAGCGGCGGCAACTCGACGACCTTGCGCAGGTTGGGGTAATCCGCGGTCTTGTGCGGAATCGCCATCGCCTCGACGAAATGCTCCTGGAAGCGTGGCTCGATCGCCGTCTCGATCTTTTCGACTCGCCCGACCAGCGTCTCGATCGTCTGGCGCGACCGTGAATCGAGCAACGCGATGCGTGCGCCCGTACCGGCGGCGTTGCCGGCGGACGTGACCTTGGTCAGGTCGCAGTCGGGAATCATGCCGAGCACGGTCGCGTACATCACGTCGATGTGGGCGCCGAACGCGCCAGCCAGCCGGATGCGGTCGAGCTTCTCGACGCCAAGCCGTTCCATCAGCAGGCGAATGCCGGCCATCAGGGCCGCCTTGGCGAGCTGGATCGCGCGCACGTCGTTCTGCGCGATGCAGAGCGTCTGCGCGCCTTCGTGCAGCACGTAAGAGTACGTGCGCCCGCTCGCCACGACGCGCGGCGAGCGCGCTGCCAGCGCGCCGTCGATGACGCCGTCCTGGGTGATGATGCCGGCGAGGTACATCTCGGCGATCACCTCGATGATGCCCGAGCCGCAGACGCCGGTGACACCCGTGTTCCTGACGGCGTCCGCAAAGCCGGGATCGTCGGACCAGAGGTCGGAGCCGATGACCTTGAAGCGCGGCTCGAGCGTCGCACGGTCGATGCGCACCCGCTCGATTGCGCCGGGCGCGGCGCGCTGGCCGCAGCTGATCTGCGCGCCTTCGAACGCGGGGCCCGTGGGGCTCGAGCAGGCCACGAGCCGCTTGCTGTTGCCGAGCACGATCTCGGCGTTGGTGCCGACATCCACCAGCAAGGTCATTTCTTCGGTCAGGTCCGGCCGTTCCGCCAGGATGACGCCCGCGGTGTCCGCGCCAACGTGACCCGCAATGCAGGGCAGGGCATAGACCCGGGCATTGGGATGAAGTGCGATGCCGAGCTCGGCCGCCGTCACGGTCACTGCACGGTCGATCGCGAGCGCAAACGGCGCGCCGCCGAGTTCCACCGGGTCGATGCCGAGCACGAGGTGATGCATGATCGGGTTGCCGACGAGCGTCACCTCGAGAATCGATTCCTTGTCGACGCCCGCCGACGTCGGCCACCTCAGCCGCCAGCTCGCTCAATGCTTCGCGCACGGCGGCCGTCATCTGCCTGGCGCCGCCCGGATTCATCATCGAATACGAGACGCGGCTCATGAGGTCTTCGCCGAAGCGGATCTGCGGGTTCATGCGTCCCGCGGAGGCCACGACTTCGCCGCTGACGAGGTCGCACAGGTGCGCCGCGATCGTGGTCGAGCCCACGTCGACGGCGAGACCGAACGCCGTTTCATGGAACCCCGGCCACACCGCGATGATCCGCGACGTATCGTGGACCGCCACCGTGACCTGCCACTGCCCGGCACGCAGGGCGGGCTGCAGCTGCTGCAGCACCGAGAGATCGCAGCCGAGGTTCGTGCAGCTGCCACTCGCGCTCGAGCGCCAGCTCGAGCCGCTGCAGGTCCCCCGAAGGGTCGTGCATGTCCGGCTCGGCGACTTCGACATAGTGCAGCTTCACCAGCGGGTACAGCTCGATGTCGCGCGCCTCGGCTTCCTTGCGCACCACCTGGCGGTGCACCTGGCTGTTCGACGGCACGTCGACGACCACGTCGGCCTCGACCTTCGCCTGGCACGAGAGCCGGCGGCCCGCGGCGAGCACCTTGCGCGTGCCGTAGCGCTGTTCGGTCTCCGAGACCGGCGAGAGCGAGGCCGCGCTCGAGCGCACGCCGTGCTTGGCGAACTCGCCTTCGGCGACCAGCACCTGGCAACGGCCGCAGATCGCGCGACCGCCGCAGACCGAATCGATGTCGACGCCGAGCTGGCGCGCCGCCGTCAGCAACGGCGTGCCGACGGCAAAGCGTCCGCGCTTACCCGAGGGCGTGAAGACGACGAGAGGATCGGTCCGCGTCACCGCGTCGTTGCCTCAGGCCGCACCCGGGGTGCCGGCACGACGGCGCGCCCCACCTTCGCGCCGGCCACGCTGCTCGCCCGGAGCGCCCGTGCCCGGCGGCGGCACTTCGCGGAAGCGGCGGATCCAGCGCGCACAGTCGGGGTCGTGACCCATCATCACGTCGGCGGCCATGCAGGCCTTCACGATGTCGCCGTGCAGCGGATTGGTGATCGCAGAGGTCATGCCAGAGGCGATGGCCATGGTCAGGAAGCCGCTGTTGATGCCATCGCGGGCAGGCAGGCCGAAGCTGATGTTCGAGGCGCCGCAGGTGGTGTTGACCTTGAGTTCGTCGCGCAGGCGCTTGACCAGCCGCATCACCTGCACGCCGGCATGGTTGATCGCGCCGATCGGCATCACCAGCGGGTCGACGACGACGTCGGAGGCGGGGATGCCGTGATCCATCGCGCGGTGCACGATCTTCCTGGCGACCTCGAAGCGCACGTCCGGGTCTTCGGAGATGCCGGTCTCGTCGTTCGAGATCGCGACGACCGCGGCGCCGTACTTCTTCACCAGCGGCAGCACGGTCTCGAGCCGGTCTTCTTCGCCGGTGACCGAATTGACCAGCGCCTTGCCCTTGTAGACCGCGAGGCCGGCCGCGAGCGCGGCGACGATCGACGAGTCGATCGAGAGCGGCACGTCGGTGATCGACTGCACCAGCTGGATGGCCCTGGCGAGAATCGCCGGCTCGTCGGCCAGCGGGATGCCCGCGTTCACGTCGAGCATGTGCGCGCCCGCCGCCACCTGAGCCAGCGCATCCGATTCGACGCGGCTGAAGTCGCCTGCCGCCATTTCGGCGGCGAGCAGCTTGCGCCCGGTCGGGTTGATGCGTTCGCCGATGATGACGAAGGGCGGTCGAAGCCGATTACGATTTCGCGCGTTGCCGAGCTGATGACGGTGTCGGTCATGAAAGTTTCCTGTCTTCGTTGATCTGCGTGTCGCGGCCGGGGAACCACGGAGTGCGTCCTGCCAGGATGCCCGAGCGGTCGATGACTTCGGCCACGGACTCTTCCTGGCGATAGGCCATCACGTGCACTCCGCTCACGCCCTTGATCGTGCGGACCTCCTGGATGAGGTCGACGCAGAGGTTGAGGCCTTCGCGGGTCTGGTCCTGGGCGCCCTTCAGGCGCTCGATGACGCTGTCCGGGATGTGAATGCCCGGCACGTTCTTCCGCATCCATTCCCCGGTCTTGGCCGTGCGCAGCGGTCCCACGCCAATCAGGATGAACACCTGGTCGAGCAGGCCCGCATCTTCGACGGCGGTCATGAAGCGACGGAGCAGCGGGATGTCGTAGCAGTACTGCGTCTGCACGAACTGGGCGCCGGCCGCGATCTTCTTTGCCAGGCGTACGGCGCGGTGTTCGACGGGCGAGACGTTCGGGTTTTCGGCCGCACCAAGGAACACTCTCGGCGCGAAGCTGATCTTGCGGCCGCTTTCGAAGTGGTGGTCGTCGCGCAGTCCGCGTGCAATGCCGAGCAGCGACGTGGAGTCGAGGTCGAACACGGGCTTGGCCTGCGGGTGGTCACCGGCCTGCACGCCGTCACCCGTCAGGCACAGCACGTTGCAGACGCCCATGGCCGCGCCGCCAAGGATGTCGCCCTGGATCGCGATGCGGTTCTTGTCGCGGCAGGAAATCTGCATGACCGGTGCGTAGCCGACGCGCGTCAGCAGCGCGCAGACCGCGAGGCTCGACATGTGGCAGTTGGCGCCGCTGCCGTCGGTCGCGTTGATCGCGTCGACGTAGCCGTCGAACACGCGCGCGCGCTTGTAGACTTCTTCAGGGTCGGCCGAGTCCGGCGGCGCCAGCTCCGCCGTAACGGCGAAAGCGCCGGCGCGCAGCACGCGCTCGAAGCGGCCCGGCGAGGTGTGGCCCGGCAGGATCGGCAGCGGATAGCCCGGTACCGGTTCGTCCTCGAACTTCATGCCGCGGCCTCATTCTTTTCGCGCACGACCCGCAGCCACGCCGAGGTGCCTTCGAGGCGCCGATCGACCGGCGGCTGCAGCTGCTGGATCGCAGTGAGTCCGCCGGGCATGCGTTCAGCGCCGCGCCAGGCTTCGACCCAGACGCAGCGCATCTCGGGCTTGACCTCGCAGTTGCCGTTTGCGCGCACGCCGCCGCAGGGACCGTTGCGCAATTGCTTCGGGCAATTCATGGGGCACGACATGCCGGTCGAGCTCAGGACGCAGCGACCACACATCTTGCAGTCGAACAGCAGGCCCTTCACTTGCCGCTCGACCGCCGCGACTGGACGCTCGAGCCGCTGGTAGCCGATGCGCCGGAACAACGGGTGCAGCCTGATTCAGCACGCCCTCGAACCCCTGGTAGAAGCTGGCGAGGCCGCGGGCGTGACGAACGGACCACAGGCGGACCGGGTACATCAGGCCGGTCCGCCTGCAGCCGCGGGCGTGAACGGGTCCGGGAGGTTGACGTCGATGCCCTTCGCGCGGATCAGGCGTTCGAGGTCCTCGTCGGTGTAGCGGGCCTCGATGGCTGCCGCAGCGGCCTCTGCCTCGGCCTGCAGTTCGTCGCCGCAGGGCTGGGGCGGGGCACGGCGCCAGTCTTCGAGGTAGGCGTCGGAACTGCCGCGGCCCGCACGCATGGCGGCACGGTCGACGGCTTCCTGGAAGCGCTGCGACAGCTGCACCTTGGCCGTCTCGCGGCCGCGCTTCACCACGACCTGCGCCGGTACGTCACGCCACGAGATCACGATCAACGACGCCATGCAGTCTTCCCCCAGGACACCGGATGTTCGCGGCGGGACGCCACGGACGAGAGGCTGGCGGCGAGGTCGCCGTAACCCGTGAAATGTTCCTCGTACTCGAGACCCAGTCGCCCGGCGGCAGCACGAGCGGCGCTCGCAAGCGCCGGATCCGCCGACTTGCACCAGGTACGTGAGCTTGCGGTAGTTGCGGAAGTATTCGTCGGCCAGTTCCGGGTGCCGGTCGATGCCGAGCCCTGCGATGACCAGCCTGTCGAAATGTCGCACGAGGAAATCCGTCAGGTAGAACGTGCCGGGCTCTGCTGCGCCCATGCGCCGCAAACGCCGCCGACGTGGCAAAGAACTCGTAACAGTGAGCACCCGGCAGGCGCTCCACCTGCTCGGCCTGCAGCACCTGGTCGAGCCGGCCGCCGGTGCCGCAATCGGCGTAGGCGACGAAGATCCGCTCGTACTTCGCGCGTCCCGCCACGATGGCTTCGCGGACGGCCGCGGGAATGCGTTCGGGTCGGTTGTGGAGTTCGGGTGGCAGGCACTGGATGTCCAGTGCCGACCAGCCATTCAGCTTGGTGAGCGCGACGATCTCGCGGGCGAGGGCGCCGCACGCAATGACCAGGACGGGAGATTCTCCGTCCATCGCACCGTCAGTGCGCCGCGGCAGCGATGGCCGAGCGTCGCGCCGCGATCAGTGTCTTCGCGGTCTCGACGGCCACGGCCGCGTCGCGGCAGTAGGCGTCGGCGCCGACGGCCTTCGCGAACTCTTCGTTGAGCGGGGCGCCGCCGACCAGCACGATGTACTTGTCGCGCAGGCCTTTCTGCTTCAGCGTGTCGATCACGACCTTCATGTAGGGCATCGTCGTCGTGAGCAGGGCCGACATGCCGAGGATGTCCGGCTGGTGCTCCTCGAGCGCCGCCAGGTACTTCTCGACCGGGTTGTTGATGCCGATGTTGATCACTTCGAAGCCGGCGCCTTCGAGCATCATCGACACCAGGTTCTTGCCGATGTCGTGGATGTCGCCCTTGACGGTGCCGATGACGACCTTGCCGATCGGCTCGGCGCCCGTCTCGGCGAGCAGCGGTCGCAGGATCTCCATGCCGGCCTTCATGGCATTGGCCGCGAGCAGCACTTCGGGGACGAACAGGATGCCGTCGCGGAAGTCGATGCCGACGATGCGCATGCCTTCGACGAGCGCGTCGTTCAGGACCTTGTCGGGTCCCCAGCCGCGACCGAGGAAGAGGTTGGTCGCTTCGACGACCTCGTCCTTGAGACCGTTGTAGAGATCGTCGTGGACCTGCTCGACGAGTTCCTCGTCGCTCAGGCTGTTGAGATCGAATGCTTCGGTCTGGTCGTCGGACATCGCTGTCTCCCCGGTACTGCGCCGATTCTATGCATCACGGGCCTTTCCCGGTGACGCTGCGGCGACATAGGCTTGTCACGATGCGACATTTGCCGCGCAGTGTAAAGAGCGTGATTCGCCGGGCGTGACCGCTGCACGGCAGCACCCGGTTGAATCTATTTTTTCGCTAGGTCCATGCTTTCTACCGCCACCGTGCCGTCCCCGCGACAGGGCCTGCCGCTACCGCCCCGTCGAGCAGGGCATGCCGCGTGGCGCCGATCGTGCTTGCGCGACATCGTCGCATTCTGACAATCTCCGCCCCCCGGCACCCACCGAACCCGATCCAGGCCGCGGAGAACTGCATGAGTTTCGACACCGACCACCCCTTCGTGTTGACCGCCACCTGCGCCAGCCGCATGGGCACGACCGCGCGGGTGACCACGTTCCTCGCCTCGCGGCGCTTCTACATCGTCGAAATGCAGCAGTTCGACGACACGATCTCGCAGCGGTTCTTCGTCCGCATCACTTTCTGCGCCGTGCGGGGCGAAAAGGTGGACCTCGCCGGCTTGCGCCAGCAGTTCCAGGAAGTCGCCGATGCCGAGCAGATGGAGTGGAACATCCACGACTCGCGGGAGCGGACGCGCGTCCTGATCATGGTCTCGAATTACGACCATTGCCTCGAGGACCTGCTCTATCGCCACCGGATCGGCGAACTGGCGATGGACATCACGGCCATCGTGTCGAACCACGTCACGCTGCAGCCGGTTGCAGCTCACAACCGCATCCCGTTCTTCCATCTGCCGGTCACGGCCCAGACGAAGCCGGAGCAGGAACGCAAGCTGATCGAGCTCATCGATTCCACGAAGACCGACCTGGTCGTGCTGGCGCGCTACATGCAGATCCTGTCGGACGACCTCTGCGGCAAGCTGCGCGGCCGTGCGATCAACATCCACCATTCGTTCCTGCCGGGCTTCAAGGGCGCCAAGCCCTATCACCAGGCGTACGACCGGGGCGTGAAGGTGATCGGCGCAACGGCACACTTCGTGACCGCGGACCTCGACGAAGGCCCGATCATCGAGCAGATCGTCGAGCACGTGGACCATGCCTACACGCCCGACATGCTGGTGGCTGCGGGGCGCGATTCCGAGCGTCGTGCGTTGTCACGCGCAGTCCGGCTCGCCACCGAGCATCGCGTGTTCCTCAATGGCAACCGGACGGTGATTTTCCGGTAAGTCAGCGGCCCCTGGGGACGACTTCGAAGCCCGGCTGCTTCGGGTTGTCGTCGACCATCGTGGCCGGGAAGCCCGTTCCGAGCACCTTCAGGCCGCAGGGTTCTTCGTAGCGCCGGATGATGTTCGGTGAGTTCTCGCGCGGGCCGTACTTCGCGGCCGCTTCCTTGAAGATTTTCACGATCAGCGGCGACAGCTCGAGCGGCACCTTGTGCTCGATCGCCAGCTGGTCGAACAAGCCGACGTCCTTGATGACGAGGTCCATCGTGAAGCCGATGTCGCGGCTGCCGTTCAGGATCACCTGCGATTCGGTCTCGTGCACGAACGAGTTGCCGGACGAGATGCGGATGGCCTCGTAGGTGGTGTTCATGTCCATCCCCATGGCCTTGCAGGTGGTGAGCGCCTCGGCGAGCGCCACCAGGTGCACGGTGCAGAGGTAGTTGGTCATGACCTTCAGCATCGAGGCCGAGCCGATCTCGCCCGTGTGCAGGATCTGGTGACCCAGGATGGAGAGCATCGGCAGGGCTCGCTCGAACGCCGCGCGCGAGCCGCCGGCGAAGATCGAGATGTTGCCGGTGGCGGCGCGATGGCAGCCGCCCGAAACCGGGCAATCCATGGCGGTGGCGCCTTTCGCTTCGACCTTCGGCGCGAGTCGCTTGATCTCGGCTGAATCGGTCGTGCTCATCTCCAGCCAGAGCTTGCCGGGGCTCAGGCCTTCGAGGATGCCGTCCGGGCCCTCCACGACCTGCGCAGAGACGCAGGCGAGGGCAGGCAGGTGATGACGATGTCGCAGGCCTCGGCCATCGCGCGCGGCGAGTCGGCGCGCTTGGCGCCCTTGGCGACGAACTGGGCAACTGCTTCCTCGTCGAGGTCGCGCACCGTGAGGTCCACGCCGTGGCGCAGCAGGTTGCCCGCCAGCGACGCTCCCACGTTGCCGAGCCCGATGAAGCCAATCCGGTTGTTCTTGCTCACTCGCTGATCCCCTGGCGCGTCTGCCACGACGGCGTTGCGCGCCCGCGGCACGGGCGGCTTGGCCGACATTAGAGCGGACGAGGCTACTGGCACGGCCTCTGGGCGAACAAGCAAAAAATATCAGCGGACACGAAAGGATTCTTGGCGGCGGCAGGCGGGCGTCCGCATGGCGAAGTGACTGGCAACGGCCGCTGAATTTCAGTACAAGAGGGCTTCATCGCACGGGCCCTCCGGGTCCAGCCCAGCCGGCGACAGACCGGCGGGTCATTCGCGGCACGCTCGGGGGAGAGGTCCAGATGATGGCAGCAGCACGGCCGGAAGCGGCAGATGGCGGAGTGGGCACGACGATGCAGCGCTGGTACGTGCTGCTCATGATGGTGCTCGTCTACACGCTCAGCATCGCCGACCGCTACGTCATCTCGACGGTGCTCGAACCGATCCGCCTCGAACTGCAGCTGACGGATTCCGGCATCGCCTTCCTCACCGGCGTGTCGCTGGCCCTGTTCTACGTGGTCCTCGGCTTCCCCATCTCCTGGCTCATCGATCGTGGCAACCGGCGCAACATCATCGCGTTCTGCGTGATCGCGTGGTCGGTGATGACGGCGTTCTGCGGGCTCTCGAAGAACTACATCCAGCTGCTGCTGTCGCGCATCGGCGTGGGCATCGGCGAAGCGGGTGGCACGCCGGGCGCCAACTCCATCATCTCGGACTATTTTCCGCAGTCGAAGCGCCCGATGGCGCTGACTGTCTTCTCGCTGGGCGCACCTATCGGCGCATGGATCGGCGCGGACATCGCTGGCATCGTCAACGATCACTACAACTGGCGCACGGTGTTCCTGGTGCTGGGCATCCCGGGCGTGATCGTGGGGCTCCTGATCTTCTTTACGGTGCGGGAACCGCGCCGGGGCCAGCTCGACAAGAAGGGCGGCGACGACAAAGGCGCGTCATTTCCCGAAAGCATGCGTTTCCTGTGGACGCAGCGCTCTGCCGTGCACGTCATGGCGGCCAGCGCGCTCACCGCGCTGTGGGGCTGGGGGCTGATGTGGTGGACGCCGACTTACCTGATCCGCAATTTCGGGCTGACGCCTGGCGCGGCCGGTTCGATCCTCGGGCCGGTCCACCTGATCGGCGGCGGCCTGGCGACGCTCGCCACGAGCTGGTGGCTGGCGCAGCCATCGATGAAGGATCCGCGCAAGATCGTGCGCATGATGGGTTGGGGGGTTGGCACCGCGACGGTCGTCTCGTTCATCATCTACTGGACCCACAACCTGCTACTCGCGCAGTACCTGTTCTGGCTCTTCATCCCGGCGATCTATTTCTACATCGGGCCGTGCTTCGGCCTGCTCAACAACCTGTGCGAACCGCGCATGCGGGCGCAATTCTGCGCCGCCACGCTCTTTGTCGCGAACGTGGGCAACCTGATCGTCGCACCGCAACTGGTGGGCTTCCTGAGCGACGCGTTCGCGCCGGACCATGTCGCGAACGGTGCATCGCTGCGGCTCGCCATGCTGTGCCTGGTGCCCACGGGCGCGTGGGCGACGTGGCACTACTTCCGCGCCGCGAAGCGTATCGTCCAGGACGAGGAGCGGGCGACGGGCATCTGCCCGGCGTAAACGCGCTACGCGTGACCGACCGGAAGGTGGAAACAGGGGAAATAGGGGACGCTCACCTATTTCCGAGGAAATAGGTGCGGGAAATAGGTGAGCGTCCCCTATTTCCCTTCGTGTGGCGAGCGGTCCGAGCACCTCGCGCAGCGGACCCAGCCACGGCTCGAAGTTCTTCCACTGGTCGACGCCCTCGCGATTGATCGGGCGGCGAACCTGCTCGGAACTCGCCGTGTGCACCCGCCGCTCGGTCTTGTGGAAGTCGACGCAGGCAGCCTCGAATTCGAGGCCGCAGTAGTCCAGGATCCGCCGCACGCTGCCTTCGAGGTCGTCGATGACGTCCTCGTGCTGCACGCGCAGGACGCGACCGGGCAGCACCGAGTCCCAATGATCCATCAGGCGTACGTACAGCGCGTAATAGCGCCCGATGTCTTCGAGGCTGTAGGTGAACTGCTGTCCTGAGGCAAACAGCTGTTTGAAGTTGCTGAAGCAGCAGGCCATCGGTTCGCGGCGCGCGTCGATGATCTTCGCGTTCGGCAACATCAGCTGGATCAGGCCGACGTGGCGGAAGTTGTTCGGCATCTTGTCGATGAAAAACGGCCGGTTGCCGACCCGGTAGTGGCGCGTGTCGCGAATGTAGGCTTCGCCGAACGCCCGGTAATCGTCCGCCGAGGGCAGCGCGAGGACGCCCGGGTAGCGTGCGCCAGCTCGCGTGCAGGTCGAGCGCGCTGACCAGCCGCGGAATGTCGGCCAGTTCCATGGTTCCTTCGACCTGCGAGTGCGAGGCGAGAATCTGCTCCAGCAGCGTCGAGCCGGCGCGGGGCAGGCCGACAATGAAGATGGGTGACGGGTCGTCGCAGCCGTAGCCCGGCCGTTGCTCGAAGAACTCGCGCGTGCAGAGCTCGATCTGCCTTTCGACCGTGCGCTCGAGCGCCTCCGGCCGATAGCTGCACTCGTCCTTCTTGAGCGCATTGCCCCGGGCGTAGAACTGGAAGGACTCGGCATACTCGCCACGATCCTCGAGCGCCTTGCCGAGCGCAAAGCAGAGGTGGTAGCGGTCGACGAGCGGGGTGCGACGGGCCTCGACCTGCTCGCGCATCGTGGCGAGTTGCTCGTCGGCGAAGCGATAGGTCTTGAGGTTGGCAAGGCTCCAGTACGCGTCGCCGAAGTTGACTCGCTGCCGGGCCGCTTCGCGATAGGCGCGCTCAGCCTCTTCGCGGCGGCCCTGCGTCTTGAGGGCATGACCGAGCGACAGGTGCAGCTCCGGGTTGCCGGGTTGCTGCCGCGCCAGTTCTCCGTAGAGCGCGATGGCTGCCTCGGTCGAGCCTTCGCCCACGAGGATGCTGGCCAGCGTCATCCGGTGTGTCGGGTGGTCAGGTTCTGCGGCAATCAGGATCTCGATCTGCTCGCGGGCCTGCTTGTGACGGTGCAGGGCGATCAGCGCGAGCACGTAGTCGTGGCGGGCCGCCCGATAGCCCGGCGAGGCCTCGAGCACGGCTTCGAGCAGCGTGGCCGCGTCCTTCGAGAACTCGTTCTGGTGCGCGACCTGCGCCAGCACCCGCAGCGCTTCGATGTCGTCCGGCTTGCGCCGCAGGTAGCGCCCGGATGAGGTCCTCGGCCTCGCGCAGGTTGCCGTCGGCCAGCATGCTGCGGGCCGTCACCACCTCGGTCGCGAGGGTGGCCAGCTTGGCGACGTGCTGCGCCGCATTCGCGGATTCCTGCGTGCGCCCGACCATCTGGTAGAGCGATGCCAGCAGGCGCCAGCTCGCCGGCAACGCCGGGTTCAGCTCGACGGCGCGCGAAAACGCCCGAATCGCCTCCGGCGCCTGCTTCAGGAACACGTGGCAGTGCCCGCGCTCCTGGAACAAGCCGCGGGTAGGTCGGGTGCCGTCCTCGAGGCTCTCCAGCGTCGCCAGGGCCTCCGGGACGCGCTGCAGGTGACGCAGCGCCACGGCGCGCATGTAGAGCAGGTCACGGTGCACTGGGGAGCTGCTCGAGCAGGCGATCGCAGGCGGCAAGCGCATCGTCAAAGCGACGCTGCTTCGATCAGCTGCCTGCAGCTCGCGCAGTTCCGAGGTCGAGACTGGGCGTGGGCGATGAGCGGCTCGGCTGGAGGCAGGGTGCATCATGGAATGATGAAGGATTGCTTTCCACAATGAAAACGGGCCGGTGGGTTGCCCCACCGGCCCGCGTCGAGGCCAAGGCCGATCAGTTGCCGCCGAAGCTGTAGCCGAAGCGCAGGCCCATGGTCCGCGGACGCATCGGTACTTCGACCAGGATGAACTGCGAGGCCGTCGTGTACATGCTCTTGTTCTCATCCGTCAGGTTGACGACGTAGAACTCCGCGCTCCACGCGTCCTTGGACTGACGCCGAACGACGCGTCCATCGTGGTAAACGAGGGCTGCACGAAACGATTGTTCACGGTCGCCGACGAGAACGAATCGTCCTGGTACAGCACCGCGGCTCCGACGAACGGGTTGTACTCGCCCCAGGCCCACTCGTACCGCGCGCGGATGTTGAACTGCAGCTCGGGCGAATTGGCCATCGCCGTGCCGGGGGTGCCGAACAGGTTTACCACGGGCACCACGGTGCTGCAGACGCCGGCCGTGACCGCGATGCACGACTCTGTCACCGGCTGGCCGAAGGTCGGGCTGTCCGGGTTGTTGCTGATCACCTGCGGCGAGTTCGTGAGTTCGCCCTTGTTGTACGAGCCGGCCCCCGTGATCGTCAGGCCATCCATCGGCGCGACGACGAAATTGAACTCGACGCCGTTGACTTCGTACTCCGGGCCGTTCAGGAAGGACTGCAGGTTCGGGAAGCCGAGCTCCGGCGCAAACAAGCCGGTCTGTGCGTCCGTCCATTTCACCTGGTAGATCGAGCCGTTGAACTGCGCCCGCCCGCCCCAGAACTGCGTCTTCCAGCCCGCCTCGATGTTGGTCAGGTCGTCCGAATCGTAGGACGTCGGGAAGCACCACTGGTTGACCAGGCTTACCGGGTCGCGGGCGCCGCAAGCAGAGCCGCGGTTGAAGCCGCCAGGCCGGTAACCCTCGGACCAGGTTGCGTACACCAGCACGTCCGGGTTGATGCGCCAGGTCAGGTTCGCGCGGCTGCGGAAACCGTCGGCCTTGTTGTTGTTGTCTTCCTGCTCGCTGACGTTGGTGCCGTAAGGCGCCAAGGCATCGCCATAGCCATACAGCGCGCCTGTGCATGGGCCGGTTTCACCCGTGCCGTAGACCTTGCAGTAGAAGCTCCCCATGTTCGCGCCCACCATCGAATTCTTGATGTCGTAGTAGCGCGTGCCGAGGGTCAGGGTCAGGTTCTCGAGGATGTCGAAGTCGACCGACGCGAACGCCGCAAACTGCGAGTAATCACGCGTGAAATCGTTGAAGAAGCCGATGTCCGAAGCGCGGCGATTCGGGTTGTTCATGTCTCGTGCCGCCGACTGGAACTTCGGCGCGGCACGTGGATCGAGGTACAGGAAGCAGCTGCCGGTGGAGACGCCGCTGTCCGGGCACTCCGGCACCGACTTGTAGTGCCAGTCTGTAGTGGCCTCGACCGAGCGATCTTCATAGAACAAGCCGCCCACGAACCGCATGCGCCAGTCGGTCGGACTGCTCAGGCGCAGTTCGTGGCTCATGTTGGTGCTGTCGTTCGTGTCGTCCCAGAAGCTCGCGGGCGAGTAGCACTTGTCCACACTGGCGCCCGAGAAGCCGGTGCACTGGTAGTAGGTGCCCCATACGCCGCGCGCATAGTTCGTGTAGTCCGAGATCGATTGGGCTTCGCGCGTCAGGTATGCGCCGGCGTAGACGAGGTCGAGCGGGCCGACCTTGCCGTTGATCGTCAGCGCGGTATTGACGAACTCGTCCTGGGTGGAGGCTTTGGTGAAGACCGTAACCTGGAGCGGCTTCAGCGGCTGAGTCGACTGGGGGCAGTCGGCGTTCACCCCGCAACCGGATTCGGCACCGTTTGGATGCTGGTAGAACACACCCTCGCCTTCGATCTTCTGGTACGCGACGGCCAGGATGGCATCCCAGTCGTCGGCGATCTGCCACTTCATGCTGCCGCGAATGCCCTGGTACTCGGCCTCATTGAAGTTCTTGCCGGCAACGTCGGCATTGTCGATCACGAGGGAGTCGGCCGGAACGACACCGCCCGTGCGGCGCGCAAAGCCCAGGTCGGTGCCTTGCCGCGTGAACGTGCTGTAGACGTTGTCGATGTAGCCGCCGCGGTGGTCCTGGTAGGCCACGACGCGCATCGCCAGCTTGTCGTCGATGAGCGGGATGTTGACCACGCCCTCGACGTTGTAGCTGTCGTCGCCGCTCGCCGTATTCGCGTAACCGACCTTGATGTTGCCGGACAACTCATTGAGTTTCGGCTTGTTGGTGATGTAACGCAGCACGCCCGCCTGGGCGCCGGCGCCGAACAACGTGCCCTGCGGCCCGGTCAGCACTTCGATGCGCTCGAAGTCGGCTGCGTAGACGTCGAGGTTGCGACCCGGAACCTGCGTGGACTGCTCGTCGAGGTATACGGCAACGTTCGGCCAGGGGCCGTTGGTGCCCGATCCCTGGGTGCCGAGCGAGCCAATGCTCAGGCCGCGTATGTAGATGTTGCTCTGGCCCGGTCCGAGGGTGGCGGTCGTGACACTGGGCAGGAACTTCACGAATTCCTCGACCGTCGAGATGTTTAACTGCGAGAGCGTCTCGCCGGTGAGGGCCTGGATCGCGAGCGGGACGTCCTGCAGGCTTTCAGCGCGACGCTGCGCGGTGACGATCACCTCTTCGAGTCCACCACTGGAGGCTGCCTGGGCCCAGACGGCTTGAGTCGGGCTGGCGGCCAGCACGGCGGCTACCGCGGATGCGAGTCTGTAATTCATACGGTTTCGAACCCCCAAGGCTTCGTGTTGTCTACGCAACGCCCCTGTCGTCGGGGCTCGTTGCCCTTTGAGAAACCCACGTAGTCCCGCCGGGGAAAACGCCGGGTGCAGCTGACCATATCAAGAGACGTGCGCGTCCGTCCACATGGCGACGCGTTCGCTCCGCGTGACGAATGCTGACGGGCGCGTCTGGCTCAACGCCTGGCGGGTGCCTTGACTGGGTCCAGCGTCGTCACCGTGCCGTACAGCAGGTTGCGGAAGTCGATGTAGGTGCGGCGCGGCTCGGTGCCGCCAAGCGGACTCATCTGCGTGAGCAGATACGGCGACCAGGCCGCTCTGCGGGCTGACGATCCAGTGCGTGTCGAGGGCGCCGCCCCACGAAAAGTCGCCGTTCAGTCCCGCCTGCCAGGCGACGCTGGCGTCGATCACCGGCGCGACGCCGAGGCCGTAGCCGAGGCCGAGCGAGTTCGGGCCGAAGTACTTCGCCAGGGCATCCGGCGGCACCTGGTTTGATGTCATCAGCTTTACCGTGACCGGGGAGAGGTACTGGCGTCCTTCAAAGCTGCCGCCATTGGCCAGCATCTGCGCGAAGCGCAGGTAGTCGCCGGCCGTCGAAATCAGGCCACCGCCACCAGAAGGCCAGCGACCGCGGTCGTGCGGCGAACCGATAATCTTTGCTGCGAACGGCGTCAGGCCACCCTTGCCGTCCGCCATGTAGACCTGGGCGAGCTGCCCTTCATCGGCCTCGTCCATCCAGAAGTCCGTGTGATCCATGCCGAGGGGCTCAAACAGCCGCTTGCGCAGGAACTGCTCGAAGGGCATGCCGGAGATCACTTCGATGACACGGCCCAGCACGTCGTCGGCGTAGCTGTAGCGCCATTGCTCGCCGGGATTGAAGTACAAGGGCAGTCCGGCAATCGCACGAACTTTGTCCGCGAGCGTGCCGGGAACGGACAGGTCGAGGTCGCCCCAGATCTTCGCGAGGTCCGATGACCGGTCGAAGCCGGCTCCATACCCCAGGCCGCTGGTGTGCGTGAGCAGGTGGCGGATGGTGATGGGTTGCGCGGCCGGCACGGTCGTCGCAGCGCCACTCGAGTCCTTGCCGGTGTAGACGCGAGGGCTGGCGAATTCCGGGAGGAAGCGCGAGACCGGATCGTCCAGGTGCAGCCGGCCTTCCTCGTAGAGCATCAATACGCCGACCGACGTGATCGGCTTGGTCATGCTGGCGATGCGAAAACGCGTGTCGAGCGTCATCGGCAGTTGCCGTTCGCGGTCTCGCAGGCCAATCGCTGACGAATACGCCAGCTTGCCGTCACGCGCGACCAGCAGGACGTAGCCGGCGGCGTTGTTCCTCGCCACTTCCCCACGGAAGAAGCCGGTCATCGAGTCGAGACGCTCGGCCGACAAGCCGGCTGCAGCCGGCGTGGTCGTCGGGCAGGGGCCAGGGGCTTGCCGCGGTTGCGGCCGTCGCGACGGTGAGGGCGAAAACTGCCGCAGCCGCCAGCGGTCGGGTGTACGTAAGCATCGACTTTCTCCGTGGATCCAGCGGGTCAGCCGTGGATGTCCGTCATCTGCCAGGCTTCGAGGACCTTCGGTTGCTGCAGTTTCCAGTCGATCACGCCGACGCTGTCAGCCCACGCCTGGTGTTCGGCGACGAGCTTGCGCAGCATCGGGCGATGGCGGGAACTCAAGTTCCTGAGTTCCGTTCTATCGCTCGACATGTCATAGAGGGCCCACGGCTGGTCGTATTTCCGGACGATCTTGAATTCGCCGGCACGGGCAGCAGCGTTGCCTTCGTGCTCCCAGTAGATCGAACGCTCGCGTGACCAGGCACGGCCGCGGAGCAGTGGCATCAGGCTCTCCCCATCCAACGACTGCAGGGCGTTGCCCGCGAGTTCGACCGGGTAGGGCACACGGGCGGCATCCAGGATCGTCGGCACCAGGTCGACGACGTGGCAGGACTCGTGCGTGACGCCGCCGGGGCGGATCTGCGCCGGCCACTGTACGATCAACGGCGTGGAGATGCCGCCTTCGTGCACCCAGTGCTTGAACAGGCGGAACGGAGTATTGGACACGTTGGCCCAGGGCAGGCCGTAGCTCATGAAGGTCTGCGGCGAGCCGGGCCGCAGCCCGACGCGGTTACCCATCTCGATCTTCTTGCCGTCACGAGTGACGTCAGGATAGAACTTCGCCCAGCCATCTTCCTTGATTTCCTCGGCGCAGCCGCCGTTGTCCGACAGGAACAGGATCAGCGTGTCTTCGTACTGACCCAGGCGGCGCAGGGTGTCGAGCACCCGGCCGATCTGCTGATCCATGCGATCGATCATCGCGGCGTACACGGCCATGCGGCTCGCCTCCCAGCCCTTCGCACTGACGTCTCCCCATGCAGGCGCGTCGGCGTCGCGTGCCGAGATGTGCCATTTGTGCTGGAGAATCCCGCGCGACTGCATCTCCTCGTGGCGTGCCGTCCGCGTGGCGTCCCAGCCGCGGTCGTACACGCCCTCGTAGCGCGCGATGTCGGCCTCGTGCGCGTGCAGCGGCCAGTGCGGTGCATGATGCGCAAGGTAAAGGAAGAAGGGCTGCTGTCGCTGCACGCTTTCCTCGATCATGCCGACGGCCTGGTCGGTGATTGCGTCCGTGAAATAGAAGTCCGGGGGCAACACCCGGACCTGCTGGTCGTCGGCCATGATGCAGTTCGGGGAGAAGTGGTGCGAAGCGCCGTCCAGCATCCCGTAAAAACGATCGAATCCGCGTTGTACCGGCGTGGGGCGGTCGGGATCGCCGGAGCGCCAGCTGTCGACGCGCGTTGCCCACAGGTCACCACCGACGTGCCATTTGCCGGCCATCAGGGTCCGGTAGCCCGCCGGACGCAGCAGTTCGGCGATGGTGGCCGCGTCCTTGCGCAGGTAGCCCTGGTAAGCCGGCGTGCCAAGGTTGGCGCCCATGTGCCCGATGCCAGCTTTGTGCGGGTAGAGGCCCGTCAGCAGCGAAGAACGCGTCGGGCAGCATCGCGCCGCGTTGTACATCGACGACATGAACACGCCACTGCGAGCCATGCCGTCGATGTTCGGCGTGCGAATCTCCGATCCAGTCACGCCGAGATCGGAGAAACCCATGTCATCGACCAGGATCAGGATGATGTTGGGTCGGGCGCCCGCACCTTGTGCCGTCCTGCCCGCGGGGGTTGCCGCCGCGGATGCGAGGCCCGCCATCGAGCCGGCCACGGCGGCCGACGTTCCGAGTTGCAGCGCGACGCGCATGAAATCGCGCCGGCCAAGACGGCCCGCCAGCAATTGTTCGAATGCGGCGCGGACCGTCGACCGATGATCATCGGCATTGTCGTCTGTCACGGACCGTCCTCCGACTGGAAAAAGTCAGCTCTGGATGCAGCGATGCGGTCAGTCTCCGGCGAGCGCGCCCAGCGCCGCGCGCAGTTCGCCGAGCCAGGGATCGAAGTTGCTTCCACTGGTCGACACCTTCGCGGTTGATCGGCCGGCGCACCTGCTCGGAACTGGCGGTGTGCACACGACGCTCGTTCTTGTGGAAATCGACACAGGCCGGCTCGAACTCCGAGCCCGCAGAAGGCGAGGAGGCGTCGCACGCTGCCTTCGAGGTCCTCGATGACGTCTTCGTGCTGCACCGCAGGATCCGGCCGGATGGCAACGCTTGTTCCCAGTGGTCCATCAGTCGCACGTACGTGCAGTAATAGCGACCGATGTCCTGCAAGCTGTAGGTGAACTGCTGGCCCGAGGCGAACAGCTGCTTGAAGTTGCTGAAGCAGCAGGCCATCGGATCGCGCCGGGCATCGATGATCTTCGCGTTGGGCAGCATCAGGTGGATGAGCCCCAGGTGGCGGAAGTTGTTCGGCATCTTGTCAATGAAGAACGGGCGCCCCTCGACACGATAGTGCTTCGTGTCGTTGATGTAGGCCTCGCCGAAGCCGCGGAAATCGTCTGCCGTCAGATTGGCGAGCACGCCCGGATAGCGCGCGCCACCCGGATGCAGGTCGAGCGTGCTGACGAGGCGCGGAATGTCCGCGAGTTCCATCGTGCCTTCCACCTGCGAATGCGAGGCGAGAATCTGTTCGAGCAGCGTCGATCCGGCGCGCGGCAAGCCGACGATGAAGATCGGCGACGGGTCGTCGCAGCCGTAGCTGCGGCGTGCCGCGAAGAATTCGGTCGTGCAGAGCTCGATCTGTTGCCGCACCGTCTGTTCGAGCGGTTCCGGCCGGTAGCCGACCGTCCATCTTGCGCAGCGCATTGCCCCGCTCGTAGAACTTGAAAGACTCAGCGTAGTCGCCGCGGTCCTCGAGCGCCTTACCGAGGGCAAAACAGAGGTGGATGCGGTCTTCGTTCGGGGTGCGGCGCGCATCGACCTGCTCGCGCATCGTTGCGAGTTCCGCATCGGGGAAGCGATACGTCTTGAGGTTGGCGAGGCTCCAGTAGGCGTCACCGAAGCTGGGACGCAACCGGGCCGCCTCGCGGTAGGCCTGCTCCGAATCCGTGCGCAGGCCCTGCGTCTTGAACGCATGGCCGATCGACAGGTGCAGTTCAGGGTCCGTGGGGCGCTGCGCAATCAGCTTCGCGGTACAGCGCGATGGCGGCGTCGGTGTCACCCTGGCCGACCAGGATGCTGGCCAGCGTCATGTGGTTGGCCGATGCGCTCGGGTTCGGCCTTGATCAGGATGTCGATCTGTTCGAGGGCTTCCTTGTGCCGGTGCAGCGCGATCAGTGCCAGCACGTAATCATGGCGGGCAGGGCGGTAGTCCGGGGCAACGGCAAGAACGGCCTCGAGCAGCACTACGGCGTCTTTCGAAAACTCGTTCTGGTGCGCGATCAGCGCCAGCACTCGCAACGCTTCGACGTCCCGGGGAGACCGCTGCAGGTATCCACGGATTAGGTCTTCAGCTTCGCGCAGGTTGCCGTCGGCGAGCATGCTGCGGGCGGTGACGACCTCGACAGCCAGCGAATCCATGATCGCCACGTGCTGGCTCGCGACCTGCGCATCGTCCGGGCGGCCGGTCATGCTGTAGAGCGATTGCAGCAATCTCCAGCTTGCCGGCAAAGCGGGGTTCAATTCGACAGCGCGCGAGAAGGCCTTGATGGCCTCCGGCGCGTCGCGCAACCCCACGTAGCAGTGGCCGCGCTCCTGGAACAGGCGCGGGTAGCCGGGATATGCGTCTTCCAGCGCCTCGAGCGCCGCGAGGGCCTGCGGGAATCTTCATCTGCAGCCGCAGCGCGACCGCATGCATGTACATCAGGTCGCGCTGTGCCGGCACGACGGCCAGCAGTTCTCTGGTGGCCGCTTCGGCCTCCGCGTGCCGACCCTGCTCGATCAGCTGCTGCAGGCGCGGCAACTCGGTGGCGAGGTCGATCGTGGGGGCAGGAGCAGTGGAGGAGATGTTGGCGTCGGGTTCCATCGCGAAATGATGAAGGAAAGTGCGACCCAAAGAAAACGGGCCGACAGGTTGCCCTGCCGGCCCGTCGTCGGTCGACGGTTACTTGCCGCCGAAGCTATACCCGAATCGCACCCCGATGGTGCGGGGACGCATCGGAACTTCAACCAGGATGAACTGCGAGGTCGAGGTGAACAGGCTCTTGTTCTCGTCGGCCAGGTTCACCACGTACAGTTCGGCATTCCAGTCGTCCTTCATGACGCCGATTGACGCGTCCATCGTGGTCCACGACGGCATGGTCTGCCGGCTGACCACCGAGGCGGTCGAGTACGACTCGTCCTGGTGCTGGATGGCACCGGACACGAACGGCACGTAGTCACCCATGGCCCACTCGTAGCGCGCCCGGATGTTCCACTGCACCCGCGGCGAGTTCGCCAGTTCCGTGCCCGGCGTGCCGAACACGTTCGTGACCGGCACCTGCGAGGTACAGCCGGTCGCCGCGCGAGTAGATCAGGCACGAGTCGGTGACCGGCTGACCGAAGGTCGGGCTCGCCGGGTTGTTGCTGATGAACTGCGGTGAGTTCTGCAGCTCGCCCTTGTTGTACGAGCCGGCGGCCTGGACGGTCAGGCCGTCCATCGGTGCAACGACGACGCTCATCTCGACGCCGTTCACTTCGTATTCCGGACCGTTGACCGTGGCCGTCAGGTTCGGGAACCCGAGCTGCGGCGCGAAGATGCTCGACTGCACGTTCTTCCACTTCTCCTGGTAGATCGCGCCGTTGAACTGCAGGCGGCCGCCCCACAGCGTCGTCTTCCAACCCGCTTCGAGGTTGGTCAGGTCGTCCGAGTCATACGAAGTCGGCATGCACCACTGGTTGATGCCGGTGGCCGGGTCCCTCAGGCCGCAGCCGGAGCCGCGGTTGAAGCCGCCCGGACGGTAGCCTTCAGACCAGGTCGCGTACAGCAGCACGTCGTCTGTTGACCCGCCAGCGTGAGGTTGGCGCGGCTGCGGAAACCGTCGTTCTGGTTGTTGTTGTCAGGTTGCGCGCTGACGTTTGTGCCATACGGCGCGAGCGCGTCGCCGTAGCCATACAGTGCGCCGGTGCAGGGACCGGTCTCGCCGGTGCCGTAGACCTTGCAGTAGAAACTGCCGATGTTCGCGCCCTTCATCTCGTTCTTGATGTCGTAGTAGCGCGTGCCGAGGGTCAGTGTCAGGTTCTCGAGGATGTCGAAGTCGACCGATGCAAATGCGGCGAATTGATCGTACTGGCGCTGGAAGTCGTTGATGAAGCCCGTGCGCGCGTTGCGACGATTCGGGTTGTTCATGTTTCCGAGGGCCGACTGGAACTTCGGAGCGGCAGCCGGATCGAGGTACAGGAAGCAGCTGCCGGTCGAGACGCCCGTGTCGCCGCACTCCGGCACCGACTTGTACAGCCAGTCCGTCTGGCCGTTGAGTTCGCGCTTTTCGTAGAACAGGCCGCCGACGAAGCGCATGCGCCAGTCGCTGGGACTGCTCAGGCGGATTTCGTGGCTCATGTTGGTGTTGTCGGAGACGTCCTTCCAGACGCTCGACGGCGAGTAGCACTTGTCCACGCTAGCACCCGAGAAGCCGGTGCACTGGTAATACGTGCCCCAGACGCCGCGCGCGTAGTTCGTGTAGTCGCCGGTCTGTTCCGCCGTGCGGGTCAGGTACGCGCCGCTGTAGACGAGGTCCAGCGAGCCGATCTTGCCGGTGATCGTCAGCGCGGTGTTCGAGAACTCGTCGTCGACGAAGCTGTTGTTGAACAGCGTGACCTGGAGTTCCTTCAGCGGCTGCAGTTCGGAGCCGTTCGGCATCTGGTAGAACACGCCCTGGGCGTTGATCTGCTGGAAGGTCTGCGTGAGCAGCGCATCCCAGTCGTCGTTGATCTGCCACTTCAAGCCGGCGCGAATGCCCTTGTACGTGACCGAGTTGATGTCGTTCCGGGCGATGTCGTAGTTGTTGATCACGACCGAGTCGGCCGGCACGACGCCGCCGGTGCGGCAGGGCAAAGCCAAGGTCCGTGCCGCGACGCGTGAACGTGCTCTCGACGTTGTCGATGTAGCCGCCGCGGCTGTCGTTGTAGACGACCACGCGAGCGGCCAGCTTGCCGTCGATCAGCGGGACGTTCAACGTGGCTTCGACGTTGTTGCTGTCTGCACCGTGCGCGGTCGTCGCGTAACCTGCCGTGGCGCTGAACGTGGTGGCGTTCAGGTCCGGCTTGTTGGTGATGTAACGCAGCACGCCCGCCTGGGCGCCAGCGCCGAACAGGGTGCCCTGGGGACCTTCGAGCACTTCGATGCGCTCGAGGTCGGCCGCGTAGACGTCGAGGTTGCGGCCCGGGATCTGGGTCGACTGCTCGTCGTAGTACACCGCCACGTTCGGCCAGGGGCCGACCGAACCGGTGCCCTGCGTGCCGAAGGCGCCGACGCTCAGGCCGCGCATGTAGATGTTGCTTTGGCCGGGGCCGAGGTTGGCCGTGGAGACGCTGGGCAGGAATTTGACGAACTCGTCGATCGTCGAAACCTTCAATTCCTTGAGGGTCTCGCCGGTCAGGGCCTGGATCGAGAGCGGGACGTCCTGCAGGCTCTCCGCGCGGCGCTGCGCGGTGACGACCACTTCCTCGAGTCCACCACTGGGGGCTGCCTGGGCCCAGACGGCTTGAGTCGGGCTGGCGGCGAGCACGGCGGCTACCGCAGATGCGAGTCTGTAATTCATGCGATTTCTAACCCCCAAGGCTTCGTGTTGTCTACGCAACGGTCCCCGTTGGCGGGGTTCGTTACCCTTTGAGAAACCCACGTAGTCCGACGACGGGAAAACGCGCGGTGCGCCCGACCATATCACAAGAGAAATACGCTTTCGTCCACAAAATGATCATCTGAAAAAAGCATTAACCGGACCGCAAAAAAAGCATTGCCGCGGATGTGGCGAATGCGCCACGCTTGCCCGTCCGCAGAACTTCGCGCGCGCAGGCCGGCGCCAGGCCCGGATTCCGGGCACGGCGAGGCCATTCAGGGGGGCGCAATGATCGACAAAGTCCGCATCGACCGCCGCTGGCTGCCCCTCAACGCCCTGCGGGCGTTCGAAGGTGTCGCGCGCTACGGCAGTTTCACCGGCGCCGCCAGTGCGCTGAACATCGCGCAGAGCGCACTCTCCCGGCACGTCATCTCGCTCGAGAACCTGATCGGCGTGAAGCTGTTCGAGCGTCGGCCCCATTCCCTGGTGCTGACCGCCGCTGGCGAACACCTGCTGCCGGTCGTGTCCCGTTCGTTCGACCGGCTCGAACATGCCATCGACGAGATCCGCGACTCCCGGACGCCGCGGCTTGCGCACCCTGCGCGTGCAGATGCCGCCGAGCTTCGCCGCGCACATGATGGTGCCGTTGCTGCAGGACTTCCGTACGGATCACCCGGAGGTCGAAATCGATCTCGTCAGCCCGTACGGCATCGGGCCGCCGGCCGCTGACGTCGACATCGCGGTGCTGTACACGCGACCGACCGTCACGGAGCGAGTCAGCGACTTGCTCTGGCCCGTGCGTCTCGGCGTCGTCTGTCACCCGGACGTCGCCGCGAGGCACGCCGAGAAAGACCTCGAAGCGTTCGTCCGCGACAACGAACTCGTGCACATGCGTGTCGAGGGCCTGCCGCGCCGGCATTTCTGGTCGCAGTTCGTGCGGCAAGCCGGCCTCACCGGACTCGACGTGGAGCGCGGCCTGGTGTTCGACACCGAGATCCTCACCGTGCAGTACGTGCTGAGCGGCTCTGGCATCGCGCTGGTCGACCTCGACCTGTTCCGCGATCACCTCACCGTGGGAAGGCTCGTGCAGCCCTTCGCAGACGACGTTGCACGACGGCTTTGGCTACTACCTCGTCACGGATCCGGAAGCGTTGAGCGACACCGCCACGGCACTCTTCCGCTCCTGGCTCATCGAACAGTTCGGCCCGGAGAGCAAGTCTCCCGTCGCCGCCGTCGATCGCGCGGTCGCGAGCATCCCTGGAGTTCACCGAGCATGAGCGAAATCGAATCGAGCAGCCCGCGCCGCGGCACGGGCCGCCGGCGTCCGGCCGCCGTCAACGCGCCCGCTCCGGCGCCCGAGCGTTCGCGCGCGTACCGCAAGCTCGTCAACCCGTACGAGAACCCTCGCATCTACTCGGACGACCAGGTGGCGGCGATTCACGTCGCCGCGCTCACGCTGCTCGAAAACCAGGGCATGAAGGTGCTGTCGCCAAGGGCCGCAAGCGCTACGCTCAGGCGGGCGCGACGTCGACGAGGCGACTCGCAGGTCGTGCGCATCGACCGCGGCCTGGTCGCCAAGGCGCTGGCCACGACGCCGAGCGAGTTCACCTTCCACACGCTCGAACCCGGAGTTCAACGTGCAGATCGGCGGCCGGCACGTCTGCTTCGCGCCGACGTCGGGTCCGCCGAACATCATGGACATCCACAACGGACGGCGCGCCGGCACGTTCGAGGATTTCTGCAACCTGATCAAGCTCTGCCAGACCTTCGACGTGATCCACTCGCTCGGCGGCGCGGTCGAGCCGCAGGATAGTGCCGGTGCAGGACTGCGTCACTACGAAACGACGCGCTCGATGCTGCTGCTCTCGGACAAGACGCCGTTCATCTTCGCGCGCGGTTCGCGCAGATCGCCGACTGCTTCGAACTGATCCGCATCGCCCACCGGTCAGCGTCGGAGGAGTTCAAGCAGCGGCCGTACGTGTGGACGGTGATCAACACCAACTCGCCGCTGCAGCTCGACATCCCGATGGCCGAAGGCATCATCGACTTTGCCGAGGCGGGGCAGGTGCTGATCATCACGCCGTTCACGCTGGCCGGCGCCATGGCGCCGGTGACGATCACGGGCGCGCTGACGCTTGCGCACGCCGAGGCACTTGCGGGCATTACGCTCGCGCAGAGCGTGCGGCCGGGACGCCGATCCTCTACGGCAGCTTCACCTCGAACGTCGACATGAAGTCCGGTTCGCCGGCCTTCGGCACGCCCGAGTATGCCAAGGCCGCCTTCGGCGCCGGCCAGCTCGCGCGTTACATCAAGGTGCCGTGGCGCTCGTCGAATGCGACGGCCTCGAACACGCCCGACGCACAGGCTGCCTACGAAGCGCAGATGAGCCTCTGGGGCGCGCTCATGGGTGGCGCTAACTTCATGCTGCACGCTGCCGGTTGGGTCGAAGGCGGACTCTCGACGTCCTACGAGAAGTTCATCATGGACATCGAGATGCTGCAGATGTTCGCGGAGCTGTTCCAGCCCGTGGGCGCCGAAGCGTCCGACATGGCGCTCGATGCGATCGCGGAAGTCGGCTATGGCGGCCACTTCTTCGCGTGCGCCCACACGATGGAGCGCTATCGCACTGCGTTTTACACGCCGCTCATCTCCGACTGGCGCAATTACGGCACCTGGGCCAACGACGGCGCCAAGACGGCGACCGAGCGCGCCAACGCCGTCTACCAGGAGACGCTGGCGCGCTACGTGGCGCCCGAACGCGATCCAGGCGTAGTCGAAGCATTGAACGCGTTCGTCGATCGGCGCACGGCTGAAGGCGGCGCGCCGCCGATCACCTGACGCGGCCAGCGCGAAAATCGCGGCGTCGGAATCAGATTCCGAAGCAAAGACCGGAACAGATCATTCAGCGGAGTTTGGCATGCGGAACCATGTGCAGGTGGCGGTGATCGGTGGCGGCGTCGTGGGCGCGAGCGTCCTCTATCACCTCACCAAAGCGGGCTGGAAGGATGTGCTGCTGATCGAGCGCGCGGAGCTCACCTCGGGCTCGACCTGGCACGCCGCCGGCGGCATGCACACGGTCAACGGCGACCCCAACGTCGCCAAGCTGCAGCAGTACACGATCAAGCTGTACGAGGAGATCGAGCGGGTCTCCGGCGTCTCGTGCGGGGTGCACATCACCGGCGGCCTCATGCTGGCCGGTACGGCCGAGCGCGTGGACTGGTTGCGCATGGCGCAGGCCCGCGGACGCTACCTCGGCATGGACCTGCAGCTGATCACGCCGGCCGAAGCCAAGAAACTGTACCCGATGCTCGAGGAGAAACATTTCCTCGGCGCGATCTACGACCCGATCGAAGGCCACGTCGATCCATACGGCGTGACACATGCGTACGCGAAGTCAGCGCAGATCGCCGGCGCCGAGGTCGTGCGCCAGAATCGCGTGGTCGACACGAGGCAGCGGTCCGACGGCACCTGGGATGTCGTCACGGAGAAGGGCACGGTGCATGCGGAGCACGTCGTCAACGCGGGCGGCCTGTGGGCGCGCGAGGTCGGGCGCTTCGTCGGGCTGGAGTTGCCGATCCTGGCGATGGAGCACCAGTACTTCATCACCGAAGACTTGCCGGAACTGAAGGGCCAGCAGGAACTGATGCACGTCATCGACTTCGAGGCCGAGATCTACATGCGCCAGGAGCGCGGCGGCATGCTGCTCGGCACGTACGAGCGCGCGGGCGTGCCGTGGTCGCCGAAGACGACGCCCTGGGACTTTGGCCAGGACCTGCTGCCGAACGACCTCGAGCGCATCGCGCCAAGCATCAGCGTGGCGTTCGAGCATTTCCCGCGCCTCGAGAGCGCCGGCATCAAGAAGGTCGTCAACGGCCCGTTCACGTTCGCGCCCGACGGCAATCCGCTCATCGGCCCGGTCAAGGGCCTGAAGAACTACTGGGTGGCCTGTGGTGTCATGGCGGGCCTCAGCCAGGGCGGCGGCGTGGGCCTGTCGCTCGCGAACTGGATGGTCGAAGGCGATCCGGGCGCCGACATCTGGGCGATGGACGTCGCGCGCTACGGCGACTGGGCCAACCGTCCGTACACGAACGCGAAGGTGCGCGAGAACTACTCGCGCCGTTTCCGCATCCGCTTCCCGAACGAGGAACTCGAGGCCGCCCGCCCGCTGCGCACCACGCCGATCTACGAAAAGCTGCAGGCCGAGAACGCCGTGTTCGGCGACTACTGCACGCTCGAGCATCCGTTGTGGTTTGCGCCGAAGGGCGAGCCGGCGAAGGAAGACGCGACTTTCCGTCGCTCGAATGCGCATCCGTACGTGGCCGAGGAATGCCGCGCGGTGCGCGAGGCCTGTGGCCTGATCGAGATTTCCAACTACGGCAAGTTCGAGATCACGGGTCCGGGCGCCGCGGACTGGCTGTCGACGATCATGGCGTGCAAGGTGCCGGCCGTGGGCCGCATCGCGCTGTCGCCCATGCTCAACGACCGTGGCCGGCTGATCGGCGACTTCACGCTGTGCCGCGTCGCGGACGAGCGCTTCTTCGTCGTCGGCACGTACGCGGCCGAAGTGTTCTACCTGCGCTGGTTCGAACAGCACCTGCCGCCGACCGGCGTTCCACGTGCGGCCCTGCGCGATGGAATACCTCGGTCTTTCGGTGGCCGGGCCCGAATCGCGCGCGGTGCTGCAGAAGCTCGTCGATCACGACCTGTCGACCGCTGCGTTCCCGTTCATGTCGTTCGCGCAGATGGACGTGGGCATGGTGCCGGCGCTGGTCGGCCGCGTGTCGTTCACGGGCGAGATGGGTTACGAGATGTGGGTGACGTCGGAGTACCTGCGCACGCTGTACGACCTGCTGCACGAGGCTGGCAAGGGTCATGGCCTGCGCAACTTCGGCGGCAGGGCACTCAACTCGCTGCGGCTCGAGAAGAGCTTCGGCAACTGGGCGCGTGAATTCCGTCCGATCTACGGTCCGTACGAGGCGGGCCTGGGTCGCTTCGTGCATCTCGACAAACCGGACTTCATCGGCAAGGCCGCGGCGGCCGCCGAGAAGGCGAGTGGTGGCGTGCGCAAGCTCATCACGCTGGCCGTCGATGCGAAGGATGCAGACGCGATCGGCGACGAGCCGATCTGGCACGGCGACAAGGTCGTGGGCTGGGTGACCTCGGGTGGCTATGGCCACACGGTGGGCAAGTCGATCGCGCTCGGTTACGTCGACAAGGCAGTGGCGGGCGAGACGGGCGGGTTTGCCGTCGAGTTGATGGGGGAGCGTCGGGCTGCGGTTCGCAGCACGGGTGCGCTGTTCGACCCGCAGGGTTTGCGGATGCGTACCTGAGGCGCATGATGCGCGGGTCATTGATTACCGAACCTATTGAAATGACCAGCAGCGCGCTGCGACTCCTCGCTGTGGCCCCATGGTCATGGCCGCCGTGCTCGCTGCCTGGTCCGGTCCCGTCGTGGCCGCGCCGTCGCTGCAGATCGACCTCGACGCTTTCGATGCCTCGCGCAGACATGTCGCGCTGCCGGACGGCATTTCGCTCACCTATGTCGATGTCGGGCCGCGCGACGCGCCCGTCGTACTGTTGATCCACGGCTACACCAGCAATGGCCGTGGTTGGGTGCCGTTGCTGCCCTATCTCGATCCGTCACGCCGTTACCTGATACCGGACCTGCGGGGCCATGGTCAGTCAAGCAAGCCGGATTGCTGCTACGACCGCACCACGTTCGCCTACGACCTGCGGTTGCTGCTCGACAACCTGCACGTCGAACGCGCCGACGTGGTTGGCACTTCGTTCGGCAGCCTGGTCGCCCAGGCTTTCGCCGAGAACTGGCCCGAGCGCACCCGTCGACTCGTGTTGCAGTCCTCGACCGGCGGACCGCTGCCCGCATGCGCGTCAGAACCGGCCGGCGAGGCGACCTTCGACTTCCGCAACGCGATTCTGGCTCTGCGCGATCCAATCGACCCGGAATCGCAGTTCATGATCGCATGGTACGCGCTCGACGGTTCCGGTGGACGCTGAGTTCCTGCGCCGGCAGCGACGTGACGCTGCGGCAATCCCGGTCCGCGTCTGGCTCGCGATCCTGGACCAGGGCCTGAACCTGCGCGACCTGCACGCCGACCTGCAGCGGATTCGTGCGCCGACGCTGCTGATCTGGGGTGGCAAGGACAATCTGTTCGGTGCGCGGGACCGTTGCTCGTTGCGCTCGGGCTTGCCCCAGGCCGAGGTCCGGCTGTTCGATGACTCTCGGCCATAACGCCTACTGGGAGGATCCGCGGGCCGTCGCGTCCGCGATCAATCCGTTCCTCGCCGCGAAGTGATTCGCGGACCGCGCTGGTGCCGCTACCGCGGCCGCGAGGGCGTCGGGTGACCCTGGGCCGCGCCGAGGCTGCCGCTCGGCCGTCGGCGGGCGCCCGAAGTGCCCGCGATAGCACTTCGAAAAGTGCGGAGGCGACTTGAACCCGCACGCGGTGCTGATCGCCATGATGGGCATCGACGTCTGCAACAGCAGCTCGCGCGCGCGCTTCAACCGCAGTTCCAGGTAGTAGCGCTTGGGCACGCAGTTCACGTGTCGCTGGAACAAGCGCTCGATCTGCCGCCGCGACAGCCCCGACTGCCGGGCGATCTGTTCGAGCGGCAGCGGGTTCTCGATGTTGGCTTCCATCATCGATGCGACGGCAATCACGCTGCGATGCACGTTGCCGACCTGCGCGCGCAACGGAACGTACTGCCGGTCGTCCGCATCGCGAATGCGCTCGACGATGAACTGCTCGGACACGCGCTGCGACACCTGCGGGCCAAGCTTTTCGTCGATCAGCTTCAGCATCAGTTCGAGCGGCGCGACGCCGCCCGAGCAGGTGTAGCGATTGCGATCGATCGTGAACAGGTGGTCCGAGATCAGTACGCGCGGGAATTGCTCGCGCAGCGCCGATAGATTCTCCCAGTGTATCGTTGCGTGGTACCCATCCAGCAGCCCTGCCTGCGCGAGTGCGTATCCACCAGTGCAAAGGCCGCCCGAGCGGCAGGCGCTTGGCGGCGAGCCTGCGCAGCGCGGTGACGAGGGCAGGCGAGACAGCGTCGCGCACGTTGGTGCCGCCGCACACGAACACCAGGTCGACGTTGAGCGCGTCGGCCAGGCGCGTCGTCGGCGTCATCATCAGGCCATTGCTGGCCGCGACGGGTGCGCCGTCGAGCGAGACGACCAGCCATTCGTATGCGTCCTGGCCCGACACACGATTGGCCATGCGCAGCGGTTCGATCGCGTTGGTCAGCGCGATCATGGAATAGTCGGGCAGCGTCAGGAACGCGTAACGAGTCTTGGGCGTCGCGGAGTGGCGGTTCGCGTCGATCGCGGACAATCTCACTGGAACGTCTCCCCCCGGCCGGACCGGGCCGGTAGGAACGAGTATACGACCGGCTGACGCATTTAAATAAGCCTTTGTCGCAAACGGAGTGCTCGCCGTCGGTCCCGTTGCTAAACTGCAGCGATAGATCGTGCAACCGCGGGGAACTGGCCCGTGCGGACATGCGCCGTCTCGGAAGGGGAACCCGGATGAAATCGCATGCGCGCGTAGTGGTCATCGGCGGCGGCGTGGTGGGCGTGAGCACGCTCTATCACCTCACCAAGAAGGGGTGGTCCGACGTCGTCCTGCTCGAGCGCACCGAGCTGACGGCGGGATCGACGTGGCACGCCGCAGGCCTGCTGCCCCTCTTCAACATGAGCTACACCGTCGGCCAGCTGCACAAGTATTCGGTCGACCTTTACAAGCGCCTGCCGGCCGAGACCGGCCAGGACGTCAGTTTCCACGTCACCGGCAACCTGCGTCTCGCCACCTGCCGTGACCGCATGGACGAATACAGGAAGTACTGCGGGACCGCCAACACGATCGGCGTGCCGTTCCAGCTGATCTCGCCCGCCGAAGTCAAGGCGCTGTGGCCGCTGGTCAATCTCGGCGGCGATGCCGAGACGCCCGCGATCGTCGGCGCCCTCTATCACCCGGACGACGGCCACATCGCGCCGGCCGACCTGACGATGGCGTTGCGCAGGGCGGCTCGCACTGCCGGCGCCGAGATCTACGAACAGACGGAAGTCACGGCCGCTGCACAAACGGCGAGCGGTGAGTGGAAGTTGACGACGAACAAAGGCGAGATCACCGCCGAGCACGTCGTCATGGCGACGGGCAACTACGCGCGGCAGACCGGGCGCATGTTCGGGCTCAACCTGCCGGCGATCCCGGTCGAGCACCAGTACATCGTGTACGACGAGTCGGCGGAGCTGAAGGCGTACCGCCAGGCCGGTGGCCGCGAACTCGCGGTGCTGCGCGAGTCCGACAAGTCGTATTACCTGCGCGAAGAGCGCATGGGCTGGATCCTCGGCCCCTACGAGGCCGGCGCGCCGGCGCGCTTCGCCGACGGCGTGCCCGACTGGTACGGCAAGGACCTGTTCCCGGGCGAACTCGACCGCCTGCTGCCACACGTCGAGGCGGCGCAGCGCCGTGTCCCGGCGCTCGAGCAATGCGGCATCAAGGACATCGTCAACGGCCCCATTTCGTACACGCCGGACGGTTCGCCGATGATCGGCCCGGCCTGGGGCAGGAACAACCTGTGGGTCAATGAAGGCCACAGCTTCGGCATCACGGCTGCCGGCGGCGCGGGCTGGCAACTCGCTGAATGGATCGTCGAAGGCGAACCGGGCATCGAAATGCTCGCGGTCGACCCGCGTCGCTTCGGTCCGTACACCAGCAAGCGTTTCGTGGTCGCGAAAAACGAGGAAACCTACCGCAGCGTCTTCACGATCCATTACCCGGACGAAGAGCGTCCGGACGCCCGTCCGGTGAAGACCAGCCCGGTCTACGACAAGCTCAAGCGCATGGGCGCGGTGTTCGGCCAGCGTTACGGCTGGGAACGTGCCAACTGGTTTGCGCCGGAGGGCGTCGAGCCGAAGGACGAATGGAGCTTCCGCCGCAGCAATTATTTCGAGCACGTCGGCAACGAATGCCGCCGGCTGCGCGAGCAGGTCGGCGTGATCGACCTCACGCCGTTCACCAAGTTCGAAGTGACGGGTGCGGGCGCCGAGGCCTGGCTCGATGGCCTGGTCGCGAACAAGGTGCCGACCAAGGTCGGCCGCATCGCCCTCTGCCACGCACTCACGAAGCGCGGTGGCATCCGCACTGAGTTCACGATCACCAAGCTCGCGGACCATCACTACTACGTCGTCAGCGCCGGCGCAGCTGAACGCTACGACTCGGATTTCCTGCAGAAGCGGCTGCCGACCGACGGCTCGGTCACGCTGCGCAACATCACCGGCTCGCGCGGTGTATTCGTGCTGGCAGGCCCGCGTGCCCGCGACGTCATGTCGAAGCTCACCGACGTGCCGCTCGACAACGCCTCGTTCCCCTGGCTCACGGGGCAGGTCATCGAAGCCGGCCTCGCCACCGACGTCTACGCACTGCGCGTGAACTTCGTCGGCGCGCTCGGCTGGGAGCTGCATTTCCCGATCGAGTACGCGCACGGGCTGTTCGACGCGATCTTCGAGGCGGGCGCACGCTACGGCATCGGCATGGCCGGCATGCGCGCGATGGAGTCGCTGCGCATGGAGAAGTCGTACCGCATGTGGGGCAGCGACCTGACGCGCGACAACACGCCGCTCGAGGGCGGTCTCGCCCGATTCGTGCGCATGGAGAAAGGCCCCTTCACGGGTCGCGAGGCGCTCGAGCGGCAGCAGAAGGACGGCGTGCCGCTCAGCTTCGTCACGCTCGAGGTGCACGGGGTCACGGACGCGGATCCGCTCGGCAACGAACCGATCTTCGCGCCCGACGGCAGGCTGGTCGGTCGGGCCACCTCGGGCTACTACGGTCATTGCCTGCGCAAGAGCCTTGCCATCGGCTACGTGAAACCGGAGTACGCTGCCGTCGGCAGCGAACTGCTGGTCGAAGTGCTCGGTGAGCGCAAGCGCGCGACCGTGCTCGTCGATTCGCCCTACGATCCGCAGAACCTGGAGTTGAGGGCCTGATGCAGAAGTATTCCGCCTGGGCCCTGCTCAGGGAAGCCTTCGGCGGCCAGCAGGGTTGGCAGTCGCAGTGGCGGCGCGCGGCCCCGCAGCCGGAGTACGACGCAATCATCATCGGCGGGGGCGGGCACGGCCTTGCAGCGGCGTACTATCTCGCCGCCGAGCACGGCATCACCCGCACGGCCGTACTCGAGAAGAGCTGGATCGGCGGCGGCAGCACCGGCCGCAACACCACCATCGTCCGCTCCAATTACCTCTTCGACGAGAGCGCGCGGCTCTACAACCACGCCCTGGACCTCTGGCAGGACATGTCACAGGTCCTCAACTACAACGTGATGTACTCGCCGCGCGGCGTCATGATGCTCGCGCACGGCGTGCACGACGTGCAGGTGCTCAAGCGTCACGTGCACTCGAATCGCTGTAACGGCGTAGTCAACGAATGGCTGAGCCCGGAAGAGGCGAAGGCGTTCTGCCCGCCGCTCAACATCGAGCCGAACATCCGCTACCCGGTGCTCGGCGCCGCGCTGCAGCGCCGCGGCGGCACGGCCCGTCACGACGCCGTGGCCTGGGGCTACGCTCGCGCAGCCGATGCGCTCGGCGTCGATATCATCGAGAACTGCGAGGTCACTGGAATCCGCCGCGACGCCAGCGGTGCGGTCGAGGCCGTCGAGACCTCACGCGGCCTCATCAGGAGCCGCAGGCTCGGCGTGTCGGCAGCCGGCTTCAGCAGCGTCGTGATCGGCCTCGCCGGCGTGAAACTGCCGATCGAGAGCTTTCCGCTGCAGGCGCTCGTGTCCGAGCCGGTCAAGCCGGTGATGCCGTGCGTCGTCATGTCGAACTCGATCCACGCCTACATCAGCCAGTCCGACAAGGGCGAACTCGTGATCGGCGCCGGCACCGACGCCTACACCAGCTACACGCAGCGCGGCGCGCTGCACGTCAATTCGCACACGCTCGCTGCGATCTGCGAACTGTTCCCGGCGCTGCGGCGCATGCGCATGCTGCGCAACTGGGCCGGCACCGTCGACGTGACTCCCGACCGCTCGCCGATCATCGGCAAGACGCCGGTGCCGGGCCTCTACGTGAACTGCGGCTGGGGCACCGGCGGCTTCAAGGCCACGCCCGGTGCCGGGCACCTGCTCGCGTGGACCATGGCGCACGACGAGCCGCATCCCATCGTCGCGCCGTTCAACATCGAACGCTTCCGCGATGGCCGGCTGATCGACGAGGCCGCTGCGGCGGCCGTGGCGCACTGAGGCCCGACGATGCTCATCATTGATTGCCCCTACTGCGGTCCGCGCCCGGAACTCGAGTTCTCCTACGCGGGGCAGGCCCACGTCGCACGTCCGGCCGACCCGGCCGCGACTAGCGACGACGAATGGACCGCGTACCTTTACCTGCGCACCAATACGCGTGGCGTGCACGCGGAGCGCTGGCGACATGCGCGTGGTTGTGCCAGGTTCTTCAACGCACTGCGCGACACGACGACCGACCGGTTCATCGCGACCTATCGCAGCGGCGAAGCGCCGCCCGTAATCGCGACGGGGGCCACGCCGTGACCGCGCAACGCACGACCAGTGGCGGGCGCATCGACCGGCAACGGCCCGTGTCGTTTACCTTCGACGGCCGCAGCTACGAGGGGTTCGCCGGCGACACGCTCGCCTCCGCCTTGCTCGCGAACGGGGTGCGGCTGTTCGGCCGCTCTTTCAAGTATCACCGTCCACGCGGACTGCTGGCGGCAGGGGCCGAGGAACCGAATGCGCTGGTAACGGTGATCCGCGATGCCGCGCGCCGCACGCCGAACCTGCAGGCGACGCAGGTGGAGATCTACCAGGGCCTGGTTGCCGAGAGCCAGAACCGCTGGCCGAGCCTCGGCTTCGACCTCAACGCCGTCAACGGCCTGCTGTCGCCGCTGCTGACTTCCGGCTTCTACTACAAGACCTTCATGTGGCCGCGATTCGCGTGGCATCGCTGGTACGAGCCCGTCATTCGCGCCGCGGCAGGTCCCGCGCACGCGCCGCGGGTTCCGGATCCGGATCGGTATGCACAGCGATTCGCGCACTGTGACGTGCTGGTGGTTGGCGCTGGTCCGGCCGGCCTTGCCGCGACGCTCGCGGCGGCCGCGACGGGGGCGCGTGTCATCCTGTGCGACGAGCAGGCCGAACCCGGCGGCTCGTTGCTGGACGATCCTGCTGCGACGATCGACGAGCGTCCGGCCGCGCGCTGGATCGACGAGACGCTGGCAACGCTCGGTGCGCAGCCGAACGTCACATTGCTGCGACGTACGACCGCTTTCGGCTATTTCCCGCACAACATGGTCGGCCTGGTCGAGTGCCTGACCGATCACCTCGCGGCACCTGCGGCGCGGAGCCGCGCGCGAGCGCCTGTGGCAGGTGCGGGCCCGCGAGGTCGTGCTGGCCACGGGCGCGATCGAGCGGCCGCTGGTCTTCCCGGGCAACGATCGCCCGGGCGTGATGCTCGCCTCCGCGGCACGGTCTTACCTGCATCGCTTCGGCGTCCGGGTCGGGTCACGGATCGCGGTGCTGGCAGGTTGCGACGAGGCGTATGCGGCGGCGCTCGACCTGCACGCGGCGGGGGCCAGTATCGCCATCGTCGCCGACGTCCGCGATGCGGCGACGGGCGAGGGCGTGCATGCGGCGCGCGCCGCGGGACTGCAGATCGTCACGCGTGCCACGGTGCTCGCCACGACCGGCTGGCGGGGGATCCGCAGCGTGACGCTCGGGTCCGTGGCTGCGGACGGCACGATTGGCCGGGGCGATACGGTTGCCTGCGACACGCTGCTGATGTCGGGCGGTTACACACCGAGCGTGCACCTGTTCTCGCAGTCGCGCGGCAAGCTCCGTTGGGATGGAGACCTCCAGGCCTTCGTGCCGGGTGAGTCGGCCGAACGCGAACGTTCAGCAGGCGCCTGCCGTGGCGTGGACGGACTCGAGGTGGTGCTCAACGATGGCGCGCAGGCAGGTGCCGCGGCAGCGAGTGACTCGGGATTCGCAGGCACGGCGCCCCGTTACCGTGCCGTTGCGCGCGAATTCAGCAGGCGCGGCGCACCGGGTGCGCTGCCGCAGCCGGGCATCGAGCCACCGGCCAAGGCGTTCGTCGACTTCCAGAGCGACGTGACGACCCGCGACCTGGTGCTCGCGGCCCGCGAGGGCTTCGAGTCGATCGAGCACGTCAAGCGCTACACGACCACCGGCATGGCGTCCGACCAGGGCAAGACCTCGGGGATGAACGCGCTCGCGTACGTGGCCGCGGGCCAGGACCGCACCCCGCCGCAGGTCGGACTGACGACTTTCCGCATGCCCTACACGCCGGTGACTTTCGGCAGTTTTGCCGGCTACGATCGCGGCGACCTGTTCGATCCGGTGCGCACGACGCCCACCCACGAGTGGGCGCGGGCGAACGGCGCCGTCTTCGAGGACGTCGGCCTGTGGAAGCGCGCCCGCTATTTCCCGCGCCCGGGCGAGGACATGCATGCAGCGGTGGCGCGCGAGTGCCTCGCGGTCCGTTCCGGCTGCGGCATCTTCGATGCCTCGACGCTTGGCAAGATCGAGGTCGTCGGCGCGGACGCAGCCGAGTTCCTGTCCCGCTTGTACGTCAATAACTTCGCCAACCTGGCCGTCGGGCGTGCTCGCTACGGCGTGCTGCTGCGCGAAGACGGCTTCGTCTACGACGACGGCGTGATCGCGCGTCTCGCGGATGACCGGTTTCACGTGACGACCACCACCGGCGGCGCGGCCCGCGTTTTCGGGATGATGGAAGACTACCTGCAGACCGAATGGCCGGATCTCGAGGCCTGGCTGACCTCGACGACCGAGCAGTGGTCCGTGATCGCGTTGCAGGGGCCGCGCGCGCGCGACGTGCTGGCAGGGCTGGTAACGGACGTCGACCTGTCGCCCGACGCGCTGCCGCACATGAGCGTTGCGCGAGGCCGTATCTGCGGCATCCCGATGACGCTGTTCCGGGTGAGCTTCACCGGCGAACTCGGCTTCGAGATCAACGTGCCGTCGGATTACGGACAGGCAGTCTGGGAAGCGGTGTACGCCGCGGGCAAGGCGCACGGCATTACGCCCTATGGCACCGAGACGATGCATGTCCTGCGTGCCGAAAAGGGCTACATCATCGTCGGGCAGGAGACG
The DNA here is from genome assembly GCA_963793675.1 of uncultured Gammaproteobacteria bacterium. Lineage (GTDB taxonomy): Bacteria > Pseudomonadota > Gammaproteobacteria > Steroidobacterales > Steroidobacteraceae > RPQJ01. Next base: position 188,502 of record CAWCBA010000005.1, read on the forward strand.
GACGGGACCGTCACGCCGGACGATGCCGGATTGACCTGGGCGATCGGCAAGACCAAGCCCGATTTCGTCGGCAAGCGTTCGCTCGAGCGCCCGGCAATCAAAGCGCCGGGCCGCAAGCAGCTGGTGGGCTTGCTCACGGTCGATCCTGCCACCGTGCTGGAGGAGGGCGCGCAGGTCGTCGCAGCGCCGGGACAGTCGCCACCGATGCAGCTCATCGGCCACGTCACGTCGTCCTATGCGAGCGCGGTGCTCGGCCGGTCGATCGCGCTGGCCATGGTGGCCGACGGGCGGGCCCGGATCGGGCAGACGCTGTACGTGCCGATGCCCGGCGGCGACATCGCCGTGCAGGTCACGGCGCCGATGTTCTACGACGCCGAAGGAGCGCGACTCCATGGCTGATGCCATTGCCCGCCGTCCGGTCACCGTGACCGCAGACACCCTGGCTGCGCAGCCTGCCTGCGTCAGCGAAGTTCGTTCTCCGGGGCGATCCCGACGCCCTGGCCGCTGCCGGACAACGCCTCGGCCTGGCGCTTCCCACGTCTGCCTGCCGCGCGGCAGCGAACGGCGCGCGTGCAGGGCTGTGGCTCGGTCCCGACGAGTTCCTGCTGCTCGCGCCGGAGAACGAAGCGACGGCCGTCGCGACCGACCTGGCGGCCGCGCTCGGCGTTCTGCCTCATTCGCTGGTGGACGTGAGTCACCGCCAGGTGACGCTCGAACTGAATGGTCCCCAAGCCGAGTGGTTGCTCGGCGCGCAATGTCCGCTGCCGCTCGACCTGCGTGCTTTTCCGGTCGGCATGTGCACGCGCACGGTGTTCGCCAAGGCCGAGATCGTGCTGTGGCGCACCGCGCCCGAGACCTTCCACATGGAGGTGGCGCGCTCCTTCACGCAGTACGTGGTCGACCTGCTGCACGAGATTGCTCGCGAATCAGTCGCATGAACCGGCCGGCAACGATGCCCACGACTGCCGGCACCGGACTGCCGTGAATCAGCGCGAGACCGTTGCCGATCGCGGCCTGGAATTCCTCGGCCTGCGCGTGCACCGCACCGTCTTTCCGCTGGCGGTGGCGCTGATCGTAATGGCCGTGAGCGCGGCGTTGCTCGACCCGGTCGGATTCAATGCGAATGTCGCGCGGCTGCGCGGCGGAATCCTGCAGCACTTCGACAGTTTCATCATGATCATGGGCAACCTGTTCGTGGTGCTGTGCGTTGCCCTGGCGTTGTCGCCGCTCGGCAGGATCCGCCTCGGCGGGTCGCAGGCCCTGCCGCAGTTCGGCTTCGTGTCGTGGTTTTCGATGCTGTTCGCGGCGGGCATGGGCGTCGGCCTGCTGTACTGGGGCGTGGCCGAGCCAGTGGCGGCCTACACCGGCTGGTCGGATACGCCCTTGAACGTCACGCCACGAACGCCCGCTGCGGCACACGCCGCGATGGGTTCCGCGCTGTTCCACTGGGGCCTGCACCCGTGGGCCGTCTACCTGGTCACGGCGCTCGTGGTGGGCTACTTCGCGTACAACAAGGGCCTGCCCTTCGCGATGAGCTCGGCACTCTCGCCGCTGATCGGAAACCGCTACGCCGGGCCGATCGGCCAGGGCGTCGACGTCTTCACCGTGGTGTTGACCACGTTCGGCCTCGCGACGTCGCTGGGTCTTGGCGCAATGCAGTCGGCCGCCGGCATGCACCTGGTCCTCGGCACGCCCGATGGTCTTGCAATGCAGGTGCTTTTCATCGCGGCGGTCTGCCTGACTGCCGGGTACTCGGTCTGGACCGGTATCGAGGTCGGCATCCTGCGTCTCTCCAACCTCAACATGGCACTCGCCATCCTGCTGCTGGCGTTCTGCGCCGTGGGCACGGGCATCGGCGCCTACCTGATGGGCCTGTTGTCGGCGCTGGCGGACTACGTGCGTCTGGTCCTGCCGTTGTCCGACTGGAGGCTGCGCCCCGACACCGACTGGTATCACGCCTGGACGGTGTACTACTGGGCCTGGTGGTGCAGCTGGGGACCCCTGGTCGGGGTGTTCATCGCGCGCGTCTCGCGCGGACGTACGATCCGCCAGATGGTGGGCGTGGTGATGCTGGCGCCGGCGACGTTCGCCGCTTTCTGGTTCACCGGTTTCGGCGGCGGCGCCATCGCCCAGGTGATCGACGGCAGGGGCGCGCTCGCCGGTGGAGTGCAGGACGTCAACATGGCGATCTTCCAGTTCCTCGCGCAACTGCCACTGTCCGCCGTCACCTCGCTGCTGGTGGTCCTGTTGCTGGTGGTCTTCACCGTGACCTCGGTCGACTCAGGCGCACTGGTGGCCGACAACCTGGCATCGAACGGGCGCACCGACACGCCGCGCCCGCAACGCGTGCTCTGGGTGTTCCTGATCGGGCTGGTGGCAACGACGCTGCTGGTGCTGGGTGGCGACGCCGGCCTGAAGGGCCTGCAGTCGGCCACCATCGTCATGGCGCTGCCTTACCTCGCCTTGATGGCGGTGCTGATTCCCGGCTTCATCAAGGCGCTGCTGCAGGACCACCTGCGCTGAGTCGAAGGGCGGTCAGCCCCTGAGGCGCAGGTTGTCCGGGTCGTAAAGCGGTTCGCGGCCGACGACGGCACGACGGCGCTCACCCAGGATCTCGATCTCCAGCACCTTGCCTGGAACGGCCAGGTCCGTGCGGACGTAGGCGAGCGCGATGCTCTGCCGCATCCGGTAGCCATAGCCGCCCGAGGTCACCAGCCCGACCATCGTGTCGCCGTCATAGACGATCGACACCGCGGCCGCATCGGCATCACCCGCATCGACCAGCAGCGGCACGAAGCGCTCGACGGGCCCGGCCTTCGCCTCGCGTCGCAAGGCTTCCTGCCCGATGAAGCCGCCCGGCTTGTCGAGCTTCACGAACCGGTCCAGCGACGCCATGAACGGCGTGTACTCGGTCGTCAGGTCGCCCTTCCAGGCGCGGTAGCACTTCTCGAGGCGCAGGCTGTCCATCGCGTACAGGCCGTAGTCGGCGATGCCGAGCGGCTCACCCGCTGCCCAGATCAGGTCGTAAACCGACAGCACGTGTTCGACCGGCACGTGCAGTTCCCAGCCGAGTTCGCCGACGTAATTCACGCGCAGCGCGATGGCCTTGGTGTAGCCGATGTCGATCGTGCGCACCGACAGCCACGGGAACGCCTCGTTCGAAAGGTCGGCTCGCGTCAGTTGTGCGAGCAACTCGCGCGACTTCGGTCCGACGACGATCAGCGAGCCGTAACGCGCCGACACGTTGTCGATGCGCACCGAGCCGTCCGCCGGCAGGTGCTCGCGCAGCCAGTGCTCGTCGTGCTTCTCGCCAGCGGCGGCACTGATCAGCCAATAGCGGCCTGCACCGAGGTTGGTCAGCGTCATCTCGGTGACGATGCCGCCCTTGTCGTTCAGGAAATAGTTGAGCGCGGTGCGGCCGGGCTTGGGCACCACGCCGGCGACCATGCGGTCGAGCCAGGCGGGAGCGCCCGCGCCGGTCACCTCGAACTTGGTGAAGCCCGGCAGGTCGAGCACGGCAACGCGCTTTGCGGCCGCCTCGCACTCACGCGCGATCGCCTGGTGCCACGCGGGACGACGGAAAGAGACTTCCGGCTCGGTCGGATCGCCCGGCTGCGGAAAGTAGACGGCGCGTTCCCAGCCGCCACGGGCGCCGAACTTCGCGCCCTTCGCAGCGAGTCGCAGGTAGGCCGGCGAAGTCTTGGCGGGTCGTCCGGCCGGACGTTCCTCGGCGGGGTAGCCGATGCCGTACTCGTGCTGGTAGGTCTCGATGGCCTTGGCCAGCACGAACTTGTCGTTCGCAAAATCGAGATAGCGCCTCGAATCAAGCGGCCACACGTCCCACTCGGGCTGGCCATGCGCGACCCACTCGGCAATGATCTTGCCGGCGCCGCCGGCCTGCGCGATACCGAACGTGAACGCGCAGCAGTGATAGAAGCCAGGCAGGCCGGGAGCTGGGCCGATCAGCGGATTGCCGTCGGGCGCATACGGGATCGGGCCGTTGATCACCTTCTTGACGCCGGCGGTGCCGAGGATCGGCACGCGTTCGCACGCGGCTTCGATGTACTTCTCGAGACGGCCGAGGTCGTCGTCGAACAGCTGGTTGGCGAATTCGTCGGGAATCCGGTCCAGCCAGTGCGCCGTGGCCTTCCACTCGTACGGACCCAGGATCAGGCCGTGGCGTTCCTGTCGCATGTAGTAGCTGACGTCCGGATCGCGCAGCAGCGGCAGGCGTGCCGAGCCGCGGTCGACCAGGGCAGCAATGTCTTCGGTGATCAGGTACTGGTGCGACAGCGTGACGATCGGCAGGTACTCACCGACCATCGCCGCGATTTCGCCGCCGCGGTAACCAGCCGCATTGATGACGGACTCGGCCTGGATCGCACCCTTGTTCGTGTGCACCTTCCACTCACCGGACGGCAGGCGCTCGATCGAGGTGACCTTGGTGCCGCGGTAGATCGTCGCACCGGCGTCGCGAGCGCCCTTGGCCAGCGCCTGCGTGAGCTGCGCCGGGTCGATGTCGCCGTCGTACGGGTCGTAGAGGCCGGCGAGGATGTCGGTCGTGTCGACGAACGGGTGACGCTCGACGATCTCGGCCGGGCTCAGCATCTCGAATTCGATGCCCTGTGCATGTGCCTGCGAGACGACGTGCTTGAACTCGTCGACGCGATCGCGGGTGTGCGCGAGCCGCACGCTGCCGGTGACGTGGTAGTTGATGTCGTAACCGACCTTCTCGCCCAGCGTCGCGAACAGCCTGGTGCTGTGACGCTGCAGCTTGATCACGTTCCACGAGGTCGAGAAGTTCGGGACGTTGCCCGCGGCGTGCCAGGTGGAGCCGGCCGTGAGTTCGTCGCGCTCGAGCAGCACGACGTCCGTGAGCCCGAGCTGCGTCAGGTGGTAGAGGGCACTGGCACCGACGGAACCGCCGCCGATCACGATCACCCGGGCGTGCGTCTTCATGCTTCGATCAACTCCTGATGCGCTCGTTGCGAGGGTCATACCAAGGTTGCAGCTGCACGTGGCACGAATGCCGGCGGCAGGCGACTTCCACTTCCCAGCGGCCTGACGCCAGCCATTCAGCGGCGACGCCGTCGTCGCAGCTCACGTAACCCATGCCGATCGAGCGGCCGAGCCGGTGGCCCCACGCGCCCGAGCGGATCGAGCCCACGATCACGCCGTCACGGACGATCGGCTCCTCGTGGTAGAGCAGGGGGGCGGTGTCCGATGCATCGTCCAGCATGACCTGGACGAGGCGACGCTTGAGCGGACCGGCAGCTTTCTGCGCCAGCAGCGCTTCGCGGCCGACGAAGCCGCCCGGCTTGTCCCAGGCCACCGTGAAACCGAGCCCGCAATCGAGCGGCGTGTCCTCGTCGCCGATGTCGTGGCTCCAGTGCTTGTAGCCCTTCTCGACGCGGCATGCGCCCATGGCGTGGTAGCCGGCGAGCGTCAGTCCGAGCGGCGCACCTGCAGCCAGCAACTGTTCGTACACGTCGAGGCACTGCTCGGCGGGGAGGTACAACTCCCAGCCGAGCTCGCCGACATAGGTGATGCGGCTCGCACGCACGCGGGCATAGCCGATCTCGATCTCGCGGGAGTGGCCAAACGGATGCACGTCGTTCGACAGATCGGCGCCAGACAACGTCTGCAGCAGTTCGCGACTGCGCGGGCCCATGATGCCCAGCATGGCAATGCCCGAGGTGACGTCGGTCACGGTGCAGTGCGACTCGGGTCGTGCCTCGATCGCGCGCCGCAGCCACGCCAGGTCGCGCGTCTGGCAGATCGCCGAGGTGACGACCATGTACTCCCGCTCGGAGAGGCGGGTGATCGTGAGGTCGGCTTCGATGCCGGCCCGGTCGTTGAGCCACTGCGTGTAGACGATGCGTCCCGGAGCTACGTCGACGTTCGACGTCGAGAGACGATTCAGCACTGCACAGGCGTCGCGGCCCTGCACGATGAACTTGGCGAAACAGGTCTGGTCGAAGAGCGCGACGGCGTCACGGACCGCCTCGCACTCCGCGCGACAGGCATCGAACCAGTTCTGGCGACCGTACGAGTATTCGTAGTGCGGGCTCGAGCCCGGCGTCGAGTACCAGTTGGGACGCTCCCAGCCGGCGGTCTCGCCCATGCAGGCGCCCGCGGCGACCAACCGATCGTGCAACGGCGTGCGACGCACACCACGCGCGGTGGCGTACTGGTAGTACGGCCAATGCATGGCGTACAGCAGGCCGAGCGTCTCGGTGGTGCGATCGCGCAGGTAGCGCTTGTTGGCCTGGAACGGCACGACGCGACGGATATCGACATCAGCCAGGTCCAGCGGTGGCCGACGGTCGCGAATCCAGTCGGCGACGACCTTGCCGACGCCGCCGCTGGCAGCGATACCGACGGAGTTGAACCCGGTGGCGACGAAGAGGTCGCGTACCTCGGGCGCCTCCCCGATGTGATATCGGTCGTCCGGCGTGAAGCTCTCGGGACCGTTGAAGAACAGGGCAATGCCTGCGGAGCCCAGCGCCGGCACGCGTCGCACCGCGGCTTCGAGCATCGGCTCGAAGTGATCGTAGTCTTCGGGCAGGCGAATCGAAGCAGAAGCTCTCGGGAATGCCCTGCATGCCCCACGGCTTGGCCACCGGCTCGAAACACCCCATCAGCAGCTTGCCCGCGTCTTCCTTGTAGTAGGCGCATTCGTCCTGCACCCGCAGCACGGGCAGGTTGCCGGGCAGGCCCTCGATGGGCTCGGTGACGATGTAGAAGTGCTCCGCGGCGTGCAGCGGCACGGCCACGTTGATGTCGGCCGCCAGGCGGTGCGACCACATGCCGGCGCAGAGCACCACGGTGTCGGCTGCGATGTAGCCCGATTCGGTCTCGACGCCGACGGCGCGACCCTTCTCGACGCGGATGCGGTCGACCTTGGTGTTCTCGAAGATCTTCGCGCCGCGCTGCTTGGCGCCCTTGGCGAGCGCCTGTGTCGTGTCGATCGGGTTGGTCTGGCCGTCCTTGGGCAGCAAGATGCCGCCGACCACGTCGCCGACTTCGAGCAACGGCCAGCGTTCCTTGATCTCGCCGGGCGTGAGTTCGTCGATGCGCAGGCCGAAGGTCTTGCCCATCGACGCGCCGCGCTGCAGTTCCTCGAGTCGGGACGCGGTCTTGGCGCCACGCTGATCGAGCCGTTCTGCTTGAACCCGGTCGCCTGGCCGGTCTCGGCTTCGAGCGAGTGGTAGAGATCGGCCGTGTATTTCGCGAGCTCGGTCAGGTTGCGCGTCGCGCGCAACTGACCCACCAGGCCCGCCGCATGCCAGGTGGTGCCGCAGGTGAGCTGCTTGCGTTCGAGCAGCACCACGTCGGTGATGCCGATCCGCGTCAGGTGGTAGGCGATCGAGCAGCCGGCGATGCCGCCCCCGACGATGACGACATTCGCGTGCCCTGGAAGTGCCATCGGCCTGGGTCCTCGATCAGCCTGAACCGACTCGTCGCGTGGCCGCCGACTCGGCCGCCGGCCGCATGTGTGCCCGCTCGAGCTTCACCGGGAAGCGACGGCGGATTTCGGCGTCGACGGCTTCGGCGATGTGCGACGGGAAGTTGTGGCCGAGGATCTCCTCGACCTTCGCCATGGCGCGCTGCGCGACGTCGAGTGCGCCCTGTTCGTTCCATTCGTTGGGACTCTTGCGGTCGCCGACGCCGGGATACAGGTACTCGGTCTGCATCAGCTGCAGGGTCTGGTCGCTGCCCAGGAAGTGACCCGGGCCGTTGAGGCACACGTCCTTGATCGTCTCGAACGACAGGCGCTCGTCGTTGACTTCGATGCCTTTGATGGTGCGCTGCGTGGCGCCGATGATGTCGTTGTCGATCACCAGGCTCTCGAGCGAGAAACCGAGCAGGCTCGCGTGCATGCCGGCCGACTCGTAGATCATGTTGGCGCCCGCGTTGCCGACCAGCGCGTGGTTGAGCGCCTTCTCGGCGCCCGCCTGGCCGTCGGGCAGCTTTGAATCCGTCATGCCGGAGGCCGTCCCGCCCGTCAGGTCGTAGAAGTGCGCCATCTGGCCGGCGGCGGCAGAGAGCAGCGCCTGCTCGGGGCTGCCGCCCGACATCGCGCCGGTGCGCAGGTCGGACACGAAGCACCAGGTGCCGAAGATCGCCGGGTGGCCCGGCTTGATCGCGTTCACGTAGACGAGACCCGCCAGGACCTCCGCCACTTCCTGCGCCAGGGCGCCCGCAAGAGCCGCGGGTGCCGTTGCGCCGGCCTGGCCGGCCGAGAGCAGCAGCACGGGCATGCCGCCGCGGACCGCGACCTCGAGGCACTTGCAGGCGTCGGTCGCGAACTTCATCGGCGGGACGACGAAACAGTTCGACTGGCTGACGAACGGACGCTCGCGCCACTGCTGCTCGCCGCCGGCGATCAGGTGCAGCATCTCGAGGGAAGCCTCGACGTGTTCCGGCTGCACCCAGCTGCTGCCGACGTGCTTGGTCGTGGACGAGACGGCCGCGTAGCAGGTATTGAAGTCCATCTCGAACGGGTCGGGGATGTCGCGCGGCACGACTGCGCGCTGGAAGAAATGGATGTGCTCCATGACGTCGACGATGCGGCCGATGTCGAACAGGTCCTTGATCGTCGATTCGCGGTAGCCGGTGCGTGGATCGACCATGTTGACGGCCGCGCCGGCCGTGCCGAAGTAGCTGCGCTTGCCCCAGGGCTCGAGGTCGTAACGCGGATCCTGCCCGTGCAGCACGAAGCGCCGGGCGGCCTTGGCCAGCGTGTCCTCGATCAGCGACGCGGGGAACAGCAAGCGACCGTTGTCGTTCAGCGTGCAACCGGCGCGGGTCAGGTACTCGACGCCGCTTTCCGGGGCGTCGGCCAGGCCGACCTCGGACAGCAGCCGCAGGGCCGTCCGGTGGATCTTCTGCACGTCATCCGGCGACAGGGGCTGGTAACGCCCGGATTCCATGCCGGGCTTCACGGGGCGGAGATGGTCGGGTAGGGGGCCCGCGCGCTGCGCCCTGCGGGCGTCGCGCCCGGACGGCCGGCGAGCCGGGGTCGGGGTATCCGTCACGTGCAACTCCGTAGATTTCGGCGTCGGACAGGGAACCTGTTCGTGCGCCCGCAAGACTCGCACAAATTTGCGGCCAGCCGCCTAAAGTTTTATCTACCAACCGGGAAAAGCAGTCGCTCGGAAACTGTCCAGGCGACCGGCCGCGAAGCCCCCGAAATCGTTAAACTTGCAGGCCGGTCGTCGCATCCTTCGATCCCCGCTCTCCCGAGGTCTCCAATGTCCCTTCCGCAAAGCCACGCCGAGTGGCACCGCCTGGCCTCCGAGCTGCGCTATTCGACCGGTCACTTCATTCACGGCGAACACCAGGCTGGGAGCGGCGCGTGCTTCACGGTCGTCAACCCGGCCACGGCCCAGCCGCTTTGCGACGTGGCCGCCGGTGGTGCAGCCGAGGTCGACGCCGCCGTCGCGAGCAGCCTCGGCGCTCATCGTGCCGGCGCATGGCGCCGGATGGCGCCCCGCGAGCGCCTCGACATCCTGAACCGCCTCGCTGCGCTGATCGACGAGCACACCGCGCAATTCACGCTGCTCGATTCGCTGTGCATGGGCAAGCCCGTGCGCGACATGGTCGCCGTCGACGTGCCGCAGTCTGCGCTCACCTTCCGCTACTTCGCCGAACTCTCGGACAAGGTCGAGAGCAAGGTCACGGCCACGCCCGCCGACGCGTTCCATTACACGTTGCGCGAGCCGCTCGGCGTCGTCGGCTGCATCACGCCGTGGAATTACCCGCTGATGCAGATCGCCTGGAAGATCGCCCCGGCGCTCGCCGCGGGCAACTGCGTGGTGCTGAAGGCGGCGGAGCAGGCCCCGCTGTCGGCGCTGCTGCTGGCCGAGCTGTTCGTGCGCGGCAGGGGCCCCGGCCGGCGTGCTGAACGTGGTGAGCGGCACCGGGATGGACGCCGGTGCGCCGCTCGCGCTGCACCCGGACGTTGCCAAGATCTCGTTCACCGGCTCGACCGTGACCGGCAAGAAGATGCTGGTCTACGCGGGGCAGTCGAACATGAAGCGGGTCAGCCTCGAGTGCGGCGGCAAGTCACCGCAGATCTTCCTGGCGGATCTCGAGGACATGGACCGCGCGGTCACCTACGCCATCAATGGCATCTTCGGCGTGATGGGCGAAGTCTGCAGCGCGGGTTCGCGCCTGCTGGTCGACAGGCGCATCGCAGCGGAATTCACGGCGACGCTTCATCGAGCGCGGTCAGAATGCGTACGTCGCCGGTGACCCGCTCGATCCCGAGACGAACATGGGACCGCTGGTGACGAAGAAGCAGCACGAGCGGGTGCTGGGCTACATTGCCAAGGGCCGCGAAGAAGGCGCGAAGCTCGAGTTTGGCGGCGACGTGCCGGACCGTCCCGGCTACTACGTCAATCCGGCGCTGTTCACCAACGTCGACAACCGCATGACGATCGCGCAGGAGGAGATCTTCGGCCCGGTCGCCACGCTGATCGAGGTGGACGGACTCGACGACGCCCTGCGCGTCGCCAACGACACGGTCTACGGTCTGCAGGCATCGGTGTGGACGCGCGACCTGCGCTCGGCGCATCACGCCGTCCGCGAACTCGAGGCCGGCACGCTGTACGTCAACTGCTGGGATCATGGCGACGCCACCATGCCGTTCCTCGGCTACAAGCAATCCGGCCAGGGCGGCGACAAGTGCCTCGAGGGACTGCTGAGCTACACGCAGGTCAAGGCTGCGTGGATCCACCTGGGGTCTTGAGATGACCGCTTCCGACGATCTCATTGCACTGCGGCCGGACATCGAAATCCCGGCGCGCGACTTTGGCGTGAACAGCGACATGCTGGTCCCCGCGTTTTCGCAGCACAGCGAATACGTGCCCGACCGCGACGACAGCTACCGCTTCGATCCCGACACCACGCTGGCGATTCTCGCGGGATTCCGCCACAACCGGCGCGTGATGGTGCAGGGCTACCACGGCACCGGCAAGTCGACCCACGTCGAGCAGGTGGCCGCGCGCCTCAACTGGCCGCTGATCCGCATCAACCTCGACGGCCACGTGAGCCGCATCGACCTGGTCGGCCGCGACGCGATCGTGGTCAAGGACGGCCGGCAGGTCACCGAATTCCGCGAAGGCCTGCTGCCCTGGGCGCTGCAGCGCCCGATCGCGCTGGTTTTCGACGAGTACGACGCGGGTCGTCCGGACGTGATGTTCGTGATCCAGCGCGTGCTCGAAGCGAGCGGCAAGCTGACGCTGCTCGACCAGAACCGGATCATCAGCCCGCACCCTTACTTTCGCCTGTTCGCCACCACCAACACGATCGGTCTCGGCGACACGAGCGGCCTGTACCACGGCACGCAGCAGATCAACCAGGGCCAGATGGACCGCTGGTCGATCGTCACTACGCTCAACTACCTCGATCACGACGCCGAAGCGGCGATCGTGCTGGCCAAGGCGCCCGCGTACGACACGACCGAGGGGCGGCGCACGATCATGGCGATGGTCCGCGTCGCCGACATGACGCGCAACGGCTTCATGAACGGCGACATCTCCACGGTGATGAGCCCACGCACGGTCATCGCCTGGGCGGAGAACGCGCAGATCTTCGGCGACATCGGGCTCGCCTTCCGCGTCACCTTCCTCAACAAGTGCGACGAACTCGAACGTCCGACCGTCGCCGAGTTCTACCAGCGTGCCTTCGCCGCCGAATTGCCGGAGGCGATCACCCGCGTGAAGGTCGTTTGAGCAACCGGCCACACCAGGCGCCGCTCGCACCCGCAGAGCGCGGCGAGCGTGCGCTGGTGCAGACCACGCGTGCGCTGGCGGGAGCGAAGGAACTCGACGTCACGTTCGGACCGAGCCTGCCGGGCCAGTCAGCGAATTCGGTGCGGCTGCCGCCGGTGAAGTGGCCGCTATCCGCTGCCGACGCGGCCCGCGTTCGCGGCCATGCCGATCACCTGGCGCTGCGCAGCGCGTATCACGACCCGGCACTGCATGCCCGTTTCCGGCCCACCGGTCATCGCGCCCGGGAAATTTTCGATGCAGTGGAAGACATGCGTTGCCAGTCGCTGGGCAGCAATGTCCTCGCGGGCGTGGCGCAGAACCTCACGGCGGCGCTGGTGGAGCAATTGACGCGCAAGACGGGTTCGACGCCGTTCGGCGCGCGCCCATCGCCGATGGCGCAGGCCCTGGCCCTGCTGGTCCGCGAAAGGCTCACGGGTCTGCCGTCGCCGCCAGCGGCGGCCGAACTCATGCTGCGCTGGCGGGACGACCTGCGTAAGCGTGCCGGCCGTGGCCTCGAGACGCTCGCTGCCAGCGTCGGCGACCAGCAGCAGTATGCATTCGCGGTCCATGACCTCGTCGCAGACCTCGATCTCGGCCACGAACTCGGCGCAGCCGCCGAACGGCGCAGGTCTGCGGTCAAGACGATCGAAGCCGTCGTTCCGGGTGACGACGCCGGTGCCGACCCGCTGGGAGCGGTGAAGAAGCAGGCGGGCGCAATGGAGCAGGACGCGCCCGAACTCAATGCGGGCGACGTCGTGGGCTCGCGACTCGATGCGAAGGACGAGCCCGAGCGCAAGCCGGAGGCCGAGCCCGCGGGTGAGCGCATGCAGCGCGAGCCGATGTACGACGATTCCGACCATCCGAACCGGCATTACCGGGTCTTCACCACGGCGCACGACGAGATCGTCGACGCGACGGAGTTGTGCACGGACGACGAAGTCGGCCAGTTGCGCGGCAACCTCGACCGCGAATCGCGCGCGTTGCAGCCGGCCGTCGCGCGGCTCGCGATCAAGCTCGAACGCCTGCTGCTCGCCAGGCAGACGCGGCGCTGGCAGTTCGACCTGGAGGAGGGCACGCTCGACCCGGCTCGACTCGCGCGCGTCGTCACCGACCCGCTGGCGCCTCTCGCGTTTCGCGAGGAATCCGACACCGACTTCAAGGACACGGTCGTCACCGTGCTGCTCGACAACTCGGGCTCGATGCGCGGCCGGCCCATCATGGTCGCGGCGCTCTGTGCCGACGTGCTCGCGCGCACGCTCGAGCGCTGCGGCGTCAAGGTCGAGATCCTCGGTTTCACTACCCAGAAGTGGAGCGGTGGGCAGTCGCGCGAAGACTGGCTCAAGGCCGGCCGGCCCACGGCGCCGGGCCGCCTGACGGACCTGCGTTACATCGTCTACAAGCCGGCGGACGTGCCGTATCGGCGCGCTCGCAGGCACCTCGGCGTGATGCTCAAGGAAGACCTGCTCAAGGACAACGTCGACGGCGAGGCCCTGCTCTGGGCACACGAGCGCCTGCTGCGCCGCAGCGAGCAGCGCCGGATCCTGATGGCGATCTCCGACGGCGTGCCGCTGTGCGAGGCGACGCTCTCGGCGAATCCCGGTGGCTACCTCGAACAGCACCTGCGCAACGTAGTGAAGTGGATCGAGACCCGCTCGCCGGTGGAACTGGTTGCGATCGGCATCGGCCACGACGTGACGGACTTTTACCAGCGGGCAGTCGCGATCGCGGACGTCGCGCAGCTCGGCAACGCCATGATCGAGCAGCTCGCCGAGCTGTTCGTCGCGCCGGGCACGAAGTCGAAAGTCCGGGCGAGGAAGACGGCATGACGACCATGTCATCGCGGCTCGTGCCTCTGTGGCGAGACTGTCTTCGAAGTGCACGGCCCATTGCGCAACTCGATCGCCTGTCACTGCACGCAGTGTCGCAAGCAGACCGGACATTACCTGTCCGCCACGAGCGCTGCGAGCAGCGATTTCAAACTGCTGCGCGGCGAGCACGTGCGCTGGTATCGCGCTTCGCACACTGCGCAACGCGCGTTCTGCTCGCAGCTGCGGGTCGACGCTGTTCTGGCAGGCGGATGCGAGTCCGGAGCGGATTTCGATCGCCACCGGCACGTTCGACGGACCGACCGGCCTCGTCACCGAAGGCCACATCTTCTGCGCCGACAAGGGCGACTACTATGTGATTCCCGACGAGGGTTATCAGCGCGCGGGTTGGGAATGACGCCACACCGCGACAGGTGCACGCCATGATTCCACGAACCATGAAAGCGGTTCTGCTCAAGGGCCACGGCGGCCTCGAGCAACTCGACTACCGCGACGACGTGCCGGTGCCGACGCCCGCGGCGGGCGAGGTGCTGATCAGGATTGGCGCTGCAGCCGTCAACAACACCGACATCAACACCCGGGTTGGCTGGTATTCGAAATCGGTGACGACGGCGACCGACGCAGCCGCGGCGCAGACGGCCAGCGCTGCGACGGACGGCGGCTGGGCCGGCAACCCGTTCGTCTTCCCGCGCATCCAGGGCACCGACGCGTGCGGACGGATCGTCGCGGTTGGCGCAGGCGTGACCGAGGCAAGGATCGGGGAACGCGTACTGGTCGATCCCGTGCTGCGTCCAGCCGACGGATCATTGGCGAATGTCGGCTACGTCGGACTCGAACGCGACGGCGGTTTTGCCGAGTTCATCACCGTGCCAGCCGGCAATGCGTCCAGGATCGAGAGCGCATTGACGGACGTCGAGCTGGCCTCGTTTCCGTGCGCCTATGGCACGGCCGAGAACCTGCTCACACGTGCAGACGTCGTACCAGGCGAGAGCGTGCTGGTCACGGGTGCGTCCGGTGGGGTCGGTTCCGCGGTCGTGCAGCTGGCACGGTTGCGCGGCGCTCGCGTCATTGCGGTGACGACGCGCGACAAGGGTGGGGACGTGCTCGCGCTGGGCGCACAGCAGGTCATCGAGCGCGGCGCGGACCCGCTGCACGCGCTGGGCCGGGAATCGATTGACGTCGTCGTCGACGTGGTCGGTGGCGGCGCATTCGCCGGCCTGCTCGACGTCCTGAAGCGAGGCGGGCGCTATGCCGTCGCCGGAGCGATTGCCGGGCCCATCGTGCCGCTCGACCTGCGCACACTCTACCTCAAGGACCTGCAACTGCTGGGATGCACGGTGACGACACCGGCGGTGTTTGCCCGCCTCGTGGATCTGATCCAGGGGGGTGCGCTGCAACCGGTGATTCGCGCGGTCTATCCGCTCGCCGACATCGCGCTGGCGCAATCCGACTTCCTAGGCAAGGCGCAGACAGGCAAGATTGTGCTCGTGCCCTGAGGGGGAGAACCGTTTGCGCAACAAGATCGACCTGCGGAAGCTGCCGCCATTGAATGCCCTCAAGGGCTTCGAGGCCACGACGCGACGCGAAAGCGTGCGCGAGGCGGCCGAAGAGCTGTGCCTGACGCACCCAGCCGTGAGCTACCAGATCCAGGTGCTCGAGCAGGACCTGGGCGTGCCGCTCTTTTCCCGCACCGGGCGTTCCCTGGTCCCCACTGCAGAGGGTCGCTTGCTCTACAAGCACGTGCGCACGGCGCTCGAAACGCTGATCGAGGGTGCCGAGACCGTGCGCCGCACGCGTGCAGGCACGCCGCTGCGAGTGCAGACGTACGTGACCGCGTCGATCCGCTGGCTGGCGCGCAAGCTGCCCGATTTCGTGGCGCGTCATCCGGACGTGCGGTTGCAGCTCAGTACCTGCGCATTCGAGTGGGATTTCGACGAATCGAGCGCCGACGTCGGGCTGGTGTACTGCGCGGAGACACCGGGCCCGGAATACCGTTGGGTGCCACTGTTCGAGTACACGCTGAAGCCCGTCTGCAGCCCGGCGCTCGCGGCCAGGCTCGGCCCATCACCCACGGCGGCGCAACTGCTCGGGCTCCCGCTGGTCGAGATCTACTCGGAGCAGCACAACTGGGACATCTGGTTCGAAGCGGCGCGGCTGCAGTACTCGCCGCGGCCCGCGATCGTCGTCGACACGCTCGCCGTGGCACTCGAGATTGCGCTGGAAGGTCGCGGCGTCGCGCTCGTCAATGGACCATACGCCGAGGACGACCTGGCGACGGGCCGGCTGGTGCAGCCGGTGCAGCACCAGGTGACCTGTCCCGGCGCATGGGGCGTCATCTGCCGCCAGGACGCCTACGCCGTCGAGCGCGTGAGGGCCTTCATGGACTGGCTAGGCGGCCTGGCCACGCCGATCCCGCCCATCCAGCCGGTCGAACCGGTCTAGCTGTTCCTCAGCGCGACAACTCCTGCGGGTAGAGCCGCTCCCACATCGGGCACTGGTGGGCACTGGAGGCGTCGAACATTCCGACGGCACCCGGCCGGAGCCTGAGCGCCTGTCGCGATGGATCGAAGGGCTCCCACTCGGGCAAGCCGGCGCCCGCCGGTCGACCCGTGTGTATGAAGCTGCTCCAGTACACGACCATCTGCCGCGCCAGTTCCTGCTGCGGCGCTGCAAGCGGCGGACCATTGAGCACGCTCGTATTCGAGAAACCTGGGAACTGATACGGCATCTCGGACGTGTGCACGGCCCCGAGCTCGAAGCCGGGATCGTTCATTACGGGCGGCGCCGAGTCATCGGCAAACTCGTACTGGTACACCGGCACCCAGCGCGACGCGAGCCAGGCCGTGCGCAGGAACAGGCAACTGTTCAAACCGCCTGAGGGCATGAAATCCGACATCGCACTGCCGAGCGCCGTGGGTACGGACGAATAGCGATTGGCGGGATATGCCGCCAGCACGGCGTCGACGTTGTCACCGTACAGCGCACGCAGTCGATCGCGGTAGTTGTCGAGCGTGATCCTGCCACCGGCCTCAACTTCGTAACCGACGTAGACACGCATCTCGTGGCTGGCGCCGCCATTCAGGATCGGCACGCGCACGAAATTTCCGCTGGCCAGCGCTGCCGAACCCTGCCGCGGCACCGTGCCATTGCCGTGGATCGGCGCGAACGCGCGGTAGTCGGCACCAGCGACCACGGTGCCGGCATCGACCAGCTCCTTCACCGGCCTGCTGCGCAGGCACTTGAGCGCCGTTGCAGGGTCGTCGCAACCTACGACGTGGGCCACGGCGAGACCGGTCTTCACGCCTTCGTCGACGCTGCGCATTTTGAACGTGCAACCGGCGCTCTGAATGATCGCCTTGTGGAACAGGCCCGACGTGCGTTCCGGCGAGATCAGGTGCATGCACACGCTCGCCGCGCCTGCAGAGACGCCACCGATCGTGACGTTGCCGGGGTCACCGCCGAAAGCCGCAATGTTGCGCTGGACCCAGCGCAGCGCGGCACGCTGGTCTTCGAGCGCATAACCGCCGTTTGCCTCGGACCCGAACGCCGGGTGTGCCATGAAACCGAGCGGACCGAGCCGATAGTTGACCGAGACGACGACCATGTCGCCTTCGCGCGCCAGGAAGTCGATCGGGTAGAGCCTGGTGGAACCACCTACGAAAGCACCGCCATAGAACCAGACCAGCACCGGGCGTGCGCCCTGGTACGGCTTCGTGGGCACGGCGACGTTCAGGTGCAGGCAGTCCTCGACGTTGCTTTCCTCGGTGAGGTTGAAGCGTCGGGCCTGCGGGCAGGCATCGCGTATCGCCGGTCGCGTCCAGCACGCCCGGCCAGGGCGGGACCGGGGCCGGGGGCTCGAAGCGCAGCTCGCCGACCGGCGGTGCGGCGAACGGGATGCCATTGAATTCGCGCACGCCCTGGCCCGCGACGCCGTGGACTTTGCCTTCCGTGGTCTGCACCAACAGCGTCGCATCGCCGGCAGTGGCCGTTGCCTGCGCCAGGAGAACTGCCGTACACGCCGCGCCACCCAGGATCACGAACAGGACACGCCGTGCCGTGGATCGAACCATGAATGCCACCCCTGCCTGAATGTCGTTCTGCCGTGTCTCGATGTCGCGTCAGCCGCGGGTCTTCCGGCGCAGCGAATCCCAGCTCGCGTCGCCGGTCCAGCCGCCGTCGACCGGCAGGCTGACACCGTTCACGAACGCGCTGCTCGCTTCGTCGGCGAGGAACGCGATGGCCGCGGCCACGTCGGCTGCTCGTGCAAACCGGGCCATCGGCACGCGATCGATGATGTCGTCGTCGGTGTATGCGCCCGAGCCCATGTCCTTGACGTCCATCCCGGTCTTGATCCAGCCGGGACACACGGCATTGACGCGAACCCCGCGCCCGCCCCATTCGCCGGCCAGCGTGCGGGTGAGACCGATCAGGCCGTGCTTGGAGGCGTTGTAGGCCGCACGGTGAATCACGCCACCCAATCCTGCGACGGAGGCCACGTTGACGATGCTGCCGGACCGGCGTTCGAGCATCTGCCGTCCGAAGTGCCTGCAGAGCAGGAAGGGCCCGAGCAGGTTGACGTTCATCACACGCTGCCACTGTTCGGCCGTGGTGTCCTCCGCCGGCTGGATCATGCTGATGCCCGCGTTGTTGACCAGTACGTCCGCGGCGCCGTGAGCCTGGGCCACCCTGGCCGCGAGCGATTCGACGAAGGCCTCGGATGAGACGTCGCCCACGATACCCTCGACCCTGCCGCCTCCGGCCTGCAGGCAGGCTACCGGACCGTCGAGCGACTGCACGTCCGTCATCACCACCTGGTAGCCGAGCGTCGCGAAAAGCTGCGACGTCTCGAAACCAACACCCTGCGCAGCACCCGTCACGACGGCCACTTTGATGTTCATGCTCTGGTCACCTGTTCGACCCTGCGGGTCGCCGCGGGGCATGAGCCAATTCTGCCGCAAGCCTGTCCCTCCTGAACGGACAAATTCATTCAATGGTGGAACGCAACGATCCAGTTACACTCGGCGCCCAGGCGGGGGATCCGGGGAATCATGCAGCAGAATTCGGCATTGCTCGGGCGTGCGCCGGCCGGCCTCGTGGTCATGTTGTCGCTCGCCCTGATGATCAACTACATCGACCGCGGCGCGATCGCCACGGCTGCCCCGTTGCTGCAGGACGAGCTCAAGCTGTCGCCCAGCGAGATCGGCTGGGTGCTGGCCGTCTTCTACTGGGCATATGCGCCGCTGCAACCGGTCATGGGCTGGCTGGCCGATCGCATCGGACCGGCCATCGTCCTGGCAAGCGGCTTCGCCCTGTGGAGCCTCGCCACGGCCGCGACCGGTCTCGTCTGGGGGCTGGCGTCGCTCATTGTGCTGCGCCTGCTGATGGGCGCCGGCGAGGCCACGTTCTATCCCAGCGCGCTGAGCCTGCTGGTCCGCAACGTGCCGCCGACGCAAAGAGCCCTCGCTACGGCGACCATGCAGTTCGGCGCCGTGCTGGGCCCGGCCATCGGCACGCTGCTCGGCGGCATGATCATGCTGCACTTCGGCTGGCGCGCGATGTTCGTCGTGATGGGCTGCGCCTCGCTGACCTGGCTGTTCTTCTGGCGTCGCCGCGTGCGGACCGAGCGGGCGCGACCGGCGTCGCCAGCCGTGGCGGCGGCGGCCGAGCCTGATGACAACCCGTCGTACGGCGTCATCCTGCGTCAGCGCGCGCTGTGGGGCGGCGTGCTGGGCACGTTCTGCTCCAACTACGCGTTCTATTTCGTCTTCTCGTGGCTGCCGCTGTATCTGGTCAAGGAACGCGGGCTGACGCTCGAGATGATGACGTACGCGACGACTGCGTTTTACGTTGCCGACGGCGCGAGCATCCTGCTGGTGGGGTACATGCTCGACCGCTGGGTCCGTCGCGGTGCCAGCTTCAACCGTGCGTACAAGACGGCGCTGGCGCTCAGTTGCACGGGCGTGGGCCTGTGCCTGATCGGCAGCACGCTCGTGACCGGCCTCGTCGCCGCGTCGTTGATCCTGCTGCTGACTGGTGTGATGGACGGCTTCAACAGCCCCTCGAATCCTTCGGTCACCCAGACCTTCGCCGGACCCCGCGCCACGGGGCGCTGGATGGGCATCCAGAACGCCGTGGGCAATGTCGCAGGGATGACAGCACCTGTCGTCACCGGATATCTCGTGGAAAGCACCGGCAATTACACTTCGGCGTCGATCGTCTCGGGCGCGGTCGCCCTGTGCGGCCTGGTGGCCTGGCTCGTGGTCGTGCCCGAGGTGAAGCCGATCGACTGGAAGGCTGAACAGCAGCGCCTGCGTCCTGGCACGGCCGTGGGCTGACGGCCGAGACCCCCAACGCGAGAGACTGCACCGAGACGAGCATGCGCAAGATCACCGAGCCTGCACGCGAGATCGACGTCGTCCACGAGACCGACGTGCTGGTCGTTGGCAGTGGGCCCGGCGGCCTGGCCGCCGCCATGGCTGCGGCGCGCGCAGGGGCGAAGACGACACTCGTCGAGCGTCACGGCTGCTTCGGCGGCAACATCACGCAGGTCGGCGTCGAGGGATTTGCCTGGTACCGGCACAAGGATACCGTCGACAGCGAAGGCATCGGCATCGAGTTCGAAGAGCGCGCCAAGGCCATGGGCGCCGCCAGCCCTGAGCCGCAGTCCCTGAGCCACGCGCTCGATGCCGAGATGTTCAAGTACGTCGCTGACGTGCTGGTACAGGAAGCCGGCGTCGAACCGATGCTGCACCGGAGTTTTGTAGCACCGATCGTCGAGGCCGGCGAGATTCGCGGCATCATCACCGAGAGCAAGGCCGGTCGCGAGGCCATCCTGGCAAAGCGCGTGATCGACGGCACCGGCGATGCCGATGTCGCGACCCGCGCAGGCGCGAAAGTACGCAAGACGCCGCGCGAGGAGATGATGTCGGTCTCGGTCATGTTCTCGATGACCGGCGTCAACAAGCAGCGCTTCATCGATGCCGTGAAAGCAGACCCGCAGACCTACAACGACTGGAAGGGCGGCGGCGAGTGGCAGATCGAGACCACCGGCAAGGAAGACGAGATGTTCTCGCCGTTCCTGCGCAAGCCGTTCAAGCAGGCGGTCAAGGCAGGCGTCATCCCCGCGTCGCTCGCGACCATTGCCGGCACCTGGGGTGCCGTGAGCGACCAGGGCGACCTCACGTACCTGAACCTGATTCATCTCTCGGCGGATGGCACCGACCCGGCCGACCTGACGCGCGGCGAGATGGAAGGCCGGCGCCAGGCCGTGCACGCGGTCGAAGCCTTGAAGCACTTCATGCCCGGCTGCGAAGGCGCCAAGCTGCGCAACTTCGGCATGACGCTCGGCATCCGCGACACACGCAAGATCGACGCGCTGTACAACATGACCGCCGCCGACGTGCGCGAGCAGGGTCGCTTCGACGATTCGATCGGCATCTTCCCGGAATTCATCGACGGCTACGGCCTGCTGATCCTGCCGACGACCGGGCGCTACTTCCACGTTCCCTACCGGGCGCTGGTACCGCAGGGCGTGCAGAGTCTGCTGGTTGCGGGCCGCAGCATCGGCGGCGACAAGGTTTCGCACGCCGCCGTGCGCAACATGATGTGCTGCGCGGTGAGCGGGCAGGGCGCGGGTGTTGCGGCTGCAATCTCGCTGCAGCACGGCCAGCCGTTCGACCGCATCGACATCGGCAGGGTCCAGGCCGAGCTGCGCCGGCAGGGTGCGCGACTTGCCTGAACGGCCGCACCCGGCGACCATGACCGCCACATGAGCAAGCGTCACTACGATTTCGTCATCGTGGGCGGCGGGTCCGCAGGATCCGCGCTGGCCAATCGGCTGAGCGCCGATCCGGGCACGTCGGTGCTGGTGCTCGAGGCCGGTCACTCGGATTTCATCGTCGATCCGCTGATCCACATGCCAGCGGCGCTGTCGATGCCTATCGGCAACCGATTCTACGACTGGCGGTATTCGAGCGAGCCCGAGCCGCACATGAACGGTCGCCGCGTCTACCACGCGCGCGGCAAGGTGCTCGGCGGTTCGAGCAGCATCAACGGCATGATCTTCCAGCGCGGCAATCCGCTCGACTTCGAGCGCTGGGCTGCCGATCCGGGCATGCAGGCGTGGAGTTATGCGCACTGCCTGCCGTACTTCAAGCGCATGGAGACCTGTACCGCGGGCGCGGACGAATGGCGCGGCGGGGACGGTCCGCTCGTGCTCGAACGCGGGCCCGCGACCAATCCGCTGTTCGATGCGTTTTTTCGTGCGGCCGTGCAGGCCGGTTACCCGCGTACCGACGACGTCAACGGCTACCGGCAGGAGGGCTTCGCCAGGTTCGATCGCAACGTGCACCGGGGGCGTCGTCTCAGCGCGTCGCGCGCCTACCTGCACCCCGTGATGCACCGTCCGAACCTGACCGTGCACACGCTGGCGCAGGCGACGCGGGTGTTGTTCGAAGGCAGGCGTGCCGTGGGAGTGGAGTACGCGCGTTATGGACGCGGGACCGCCATCGTACGTGCAGGAGAGGTGATCCTGTGCGGCGGTGCGATCAACACGCCGCAGTTGCTGCAACTGTCCGGCGTCGGCCCGGCGAGCCTGCTGCAGTCGCTGGGCATCCAGACGGTTGCGGATCTGCCCGGCGTCGGCGCCAACCTGCAGGACCACCTGGAGGTCTACGTGCAGTTCGCGTGCCGGCAGCCGGTTGCCGTGAATCCTCACATTTCCTGGCTGCGCAAACTGGGCGTGGGCGCCGAATGGCTGTTCAGGCGGACCGGCATCGGCGCCACCAATCATTTCGAAGGTGGCGGCTTCTGCCGCAGCAACGACGAAGTCGACTACCCGAACCTGATGTTCCATTTCCTGCCGATGGCGATCCGCTACGACGGCACCTCGCCGTCGCAAGGCCTCGGTTACCAGGTGCACGTCGGACCGATGTATTCCGACGCACGCGGCTCGGTGCGGATCCGCTCGAGCGATCCGCGGCAGCCGCCGGCACTGCAGTTCAACTACCTGTCGACCGACCAGGACCGCCGCGAATGGGTCGAGGCGATCCGCGTCGCGCGCAGCATTCTCAACCAGCCGGCGCTGGCGGAATTCAGTGGCGGCGAGATTTCGCCGGGACCGGGCGTGGAGTCGGACGAGGAAATCCTCGACTGGGTGCGGCGGGATGCCGAGACGGCGCTGCATCCAAGCTGTACGACCAGGATGGGAACGGGACCGGATGCGGTGCTCGACCCCGGCTCGATGCGGGTGCATGGCCTGGAGAGCCTGCGCGTCGTGGACGCCGGTGCGTTCCCGTACGTGACCAATGGCAATACCTATGCTCCGACGATGATGGTGGCCGAGAAGGGCGCCGACCTGATTCTCGGCAATACGCCGTTGCCCCCTGCGGCGACGCCTTTTTTCAGGCTGCGCGACGGCAGCCCAATGTATCCTCCCGGGGATCCACGCAATACGAGCGGAGCGAGTTCATGACGGCGAAGGTGATCGACGGCAAGCAGATCGCGGAGCAGACCCGCGCGGAGGCAGCCGCAGGCGCCCTCGCTCTCAAGATGCGCACGGGCGTGATCCCGCACCTCGCGGCCGTCCTGGTCGGCGAAGACCCCGCCAGCGCCGTCTACGTGCGCAACAAGCAGATCGCCTGCGACAAGGCCGGCTTCAAGAGCACGCTGCACCGCTTGCCGGCGAGCACCGGCCAGGCCGAACTGCTGACACTGGTGCAGGCGCTGAACGCGAATCCGGACGTGCACGGCATCCTGGTGCAGCTGCCGCTGCCCAAGGGCATCGACACCACGCGGGTCCTCGACGCCATCCTGCCAGCGAAGGATGTCGACGGCTTTCATCCCGAGAACGTCGGCCTGATGCAGCAGGGACGGCCGCGCTTCCTGCCGTGCACGCCCGCCGGCGTCATGCGGATGCTCAAGGTCTCCGGAATCGAAACTGCCGGCAAGCATGCCGTGGTGATCGGCCGCAGCGACATCGTCGGCAAGCCGATGGCCGCGCTGCTGGTGCAGAAGGGTGCCGATGCGACGGTGACGCTGTGTCACAGCCGCACCAGGGACATCGGGGCCTTCTGCCGTGAAGCCGATATCCTGGTCGCCGCGCTTGGCATCCCGCAGTTCGTGAAGGGCGACTGGGTCAAGCCCGGCGCCGTGGTCATCGACGTGGGCATCAACCGTGTCGGCGACAAGCTGGTGGGGGACGTGGATTACCTGCCGGCCGCGCAGGTCGCTGCTGCGATCACGCCCGTGCCGGGCGGCGTAGGTCCGATGACGATCGCGATGCTGCTCGCCAACACGCTGCAGGCAGCCATCAACCTCTCGGGTTCAGACAGCCGCTGAAGCCGCCTTCATGACCGGAGGCTGCAGCTGCCTGGCCGCAGCCAGCGCCGGCTGACTGAGTCCGGCGCCACCCGCCGCCGCGTGCGCAATGATCTGCGTTCGCATGCGCGGATCCCAGAACTTGGTGATGTGCGCAGCGATCTCCTGCGGGGCCGCGTCGGCGCCGGCCTCGGCGACGAAGAAATCGGCGATCTGGTTCGCCATCGTCACCAGGCTTTCGATGTTCATGGCACTCGCTCCCACCTCATTGCCGTGAGCGTGCCGCGGCCTTTGCGCCGCGCAACAAACCCAGCTGCTGCTCGTTCTGCTCACGGAAGCGCCGCTGCCATTCGGACGGCCGCTGCACCTTGACCGCCTGCACCGCGGTCACCTTGTACTCGGGACAGTTGGTCGCCCAGTCGGAGTTCTCGGTGGTGATGACGTTGGCACCCGAATCCGGGAAGTGGAACGTGGTGTAGACGACGCCGGGCTGTACCCGCTGGGTAACCACCGCCCGCAGCACGGTCTCGCCCGCACGGCTGGTGACGCCGACCCAGTCGCCGCTGCCGATGCCGCGATCCTCCGCGTCCTGCGGGTGAATCTCGAGCACGTCCTCTTCGTACCACTGGCTGTTGGCGGTGCGGCGGGTCTGGGCACCCACGTTGTACTGGGTGAGCACACGGCCGGTCGTCAGGAGCAACGGGAAGCGCACGTTGACGCGTTCGCTGGTCGGCACGTACTCGGTGACGTAGAAGCGGCCCTTGCCGCGGACGAACTGGTCGACGTGCATCGTCGGCGTGCCTTCGGGTGCGGCGTCATTGCAGGGCCACTGGATGCTGCCGAGACGGTCGAGCTTCTCGTACGAGACGCCGGTGAACGTGGGAGTCAGGCGTGCGATCTCGTCCATGATCTCGGACGGGTGCGAGTAGTTCATCTCGTAGCCCAGCGCGCGGGCGAAACCGACGGTCGCTTCCCAGTCCGCGAGCCCGGCGAGCGGCCGCATCACCTTGCGGACGCGCGAAATGCGACGCTCGGCGTTGGTGAAGGTGCCGTCCTTTTCCAGGAACGACGAGCCGGGGAAGAACACGTGCGCGTACTTCGCCGTCTCGTTCAGGAACAGGTCCTGCACGACCAGGCATTCGAGCGCCGAGAGCGCGGCCGTGACGTGCTGGGTGTTGGGGTCGGACTGCGCCATGTCCTCGCCCTGCACGTACAGCGCCTTGAAGCTGCCGTCGAGCGCGGCTTCGAACATGTTCGGGATACGCAGGCCGGGCTCGGGCTCGATCTGCACGCCCCATTCGGCGCCGAACAGGGCCCGCGCCGTGGCGTCGGACACGTGCCGGTAACCCGCGAGTTCGTGCGGGAACGAACCCATGTCGCACGAGCCCTGCACGTTGTTCTGGCCGCGCAGCGGATTCACGCCGACGCCTTCGCGACCGATGTTGCCCGTGGCCATCGCCAGGTTGGCGATGCCGAGCACCGCGGTGCTGCCCTGGCTGTGCTCGGTGACACCGAGCCCGTAATAGATCGCGCCGTTGCCGCCGGTTGCGTAGAGGCGGGCGGCCCCACGCACGAGTTCGGCCGGCACGCCGGTGACACCAGCGAGCGCTTCGGGCGAGTTCTTCGGCTGCGACACGAAGTCGCGCCACTTCTGGAACGGTGCGGGTTCGCAGCGCTCGGCGACGTACGCCTCGTTGACGAGGCCTTCCGTGACCACGACGTGCGCGATCGAGTTGATCAGCGCGACGTTGGTGCCGGGCCGCAGCGGCAGGTGGAAGTCCGCCTCGATGTGCGGCGAGCGCACCAGGTCGATGGCACGCGGATCGGCGACGATCAGCCTGGCGCCTTCGCGCAGCCGCCGCTTCATGCGCGACGCGAACACCGGATGGCCGTCCGTCGGGTTCGCGCCGATGACGAAGATCACGTCGCTCTGCATCACGGAGTCGAATGACTGCGTACCCGCCGATTCGCCGAGCGTGTGCTTGAGGCCGTAGCCCGTGGGGGAGTGGCAGACACGCGCGCAGGTGTCGACGTTGTTGGTGCCGAGCGCGGCCCGCACCAGCTTCTGCACCAGGAACGCTTCCTCGTTGGTGCAGCGGGAGGACGTGATGCCGCCGACGGACCCGCCCCCGTACTGTGCCTGGATGCGACGGAATTCGGACGCGGCGTACTTGAACGCCTCGTCCCAGCTGACGGACTGCCACGGATCGGTGATCTGCTTGCGGATCATCGGCGTGGTGATGCGATCCGCATGCGTGGCGTAGCCATAGGCGAACCGGCCCTTGACGCAGGCGTGGCCACGGTTCGCCTTGCCGTCGCGACTCGGCACCATGCGCACCACCTGCTCACCCTTGACCTCGGCTTCGAACGAGCAGCCGACGCCGCAATAGGCGCAGGTGGTCGTGACGGCCTGCTCCGGCCGGCCGATGATCGCGAGCGGTTTCTCGCTGAGCGCCGCCGTCGGGCACGACTCGACGCACGCACCGCACGAGACACACTCGGACTCGAGGAACGGGTCGTCCTGGCTCGCGACTACGCGCGACTCGAAGCCCCGGCCTTCGATCGTCAGCGCAAAAGTGCCCTGGACCTCGTCACACGCACGCACGCAGCGCGAGCACGCGATGCAGAGCGATGGATCGAACTGGAAATACGGATTGCTGGCGTCGCACGGGGCATCCTGGTGGTTGGCGCCGGCGAAACCGTACGGACTGCTCGTGACGCCCAGGTCTGCGGCCACGCTCTGCAGTTCGCAATGCGTGTCGGCCGGGCAGCCCTTGCAGTTGAGCGGGTGATCGGAGACGTAGAGTTCGACGACGCCCTTGCGCAGCTGGCGCAGCTTCTCGCTCTCGGTCTTCACCTTCATGCCCGGTGCGACCAGCGTGGTGCAGGAGGCCGGATAGCCGCGCTGACCCTCGACTTCGACCAGACAGACGCGGCAGGAGCCGAACGCCTTCAGCGTGTCGGTGGCGCAAAGCTTCGGAATCGCGCCGCCTGCCACTGCGGCCGCCCGCATGATCGACGTGCCCGCCGGTACCGTGACCTCGGCGCCGTCGATCGACAGCGTGACCGACTCACCCTGGACCGCCGGCGTGCCCGCGTCCGTTCGATTGATCGCAAACATCCAGTAGCTCCTCGTGCCTCAGCGGTCGCGAGAGAAATCGCCAGGAAAATGCTTCACCGCGCTCATGACCGGGAACGGCGTCATGCCGCCCAGGCCGCACAGCGAGCCGTGCTGCATGGTTTCACAGAGGTCCTCCAGCTGGGCGAGGTTCGCCTGCCGCTCGACACCCTGCAGGATGCGGTCGATGACTTCCACGCCGCGGGTCGAGCCGATGCGGCAGGGCGTGCACTTGCCGCAGGATTCGACCGCGCAGAACTCCATCGCATAGCGCGCCATGCGGGCCATGTCGACGGTGTCGTCGAAGGCCACGATGCCGCCGTGGCCGACGAGCGCGCCGATCGCGGTGAACGCTTCGTAATCGAGCGGCGTGTCGAACTGCGATTCGGGCAGGTACGCGCCGAGCGGACCGCCAACCTGCACGGCACGGATCGGCCGACCCGAGGCCGAGCCGCCGCCGAAGTCGTAGAGCAACTCACGCAGCGTGACGCCGAACGCCTTTTCGACCAGGCCGCCGTGCTTCAGGTTGCCGGCGAGCTGGATCGGCAGGGTGCCGCGCGAACGGCCCATGCCGTAGTCGCGATAAAACGCGGCGCCGCGTTGCAGGATGACCGGCACCGAGCCGAGCGAGATCACGTTGTTGATGATGGTCGGCTGGCCGAACAGGCCCTTGATCGCCGGCAGCGGTGGACGGTAACGAACCTCGGCCCGCTTGCCTTCGAGGCTTTCGAGCAATGCGGTTTCTTCGCCGCAGATATAGGCGCCGGCACCCATCCGCACTTCGAGCTCGAAGGCCTTGCCACTGCCGCAGACGTCGGCGCCAAGATAGCCGCGCGCACGCGCCGCTGCGATGGCCTCGCGCAGGGCATGTCCTGCATGCGGGTATTCGCAACGCAGGTAGATGTAACCTTTGGTCGCGCCCACCGCGATACCGGCGATCGTCATGCCTTCGACCAGGCAGAGCGGGTCGCCTTCCATCAGCATGCGATCCGAGAACGTGCCCGAGTCGCCTTCGTCCGCATTGCAGACGACGTACTTCCGGGGCGAGTGCTGCTCGAGCACCGTGCGCCACTTGATGCCGGTCGGGAACGCGGCGCCGCCGCGACCACGCAGGCCGGACTCCACGACTTCGTGCACGATTTCAGCGCCGGTCATGCCGAGCGCGCGCTGCAGTCCAGCGTAGCCACCGTGCGCGACGTAGTCGTCGACGCTGACGGGATCGATGACACCGACGCGGGCAAAGGTCAGGCGCTCCTGCTGCGCGAACCACGGCATGTCCTCGACGCGGCCCAGACGCAACGGGTGCGGTGCGGCGTCGAACAAGCCTGCCTGCACCAGTCCGGGTACCTCGTCTGCCGTGACCGGGCCATAGGCGATGCGCTGTCCGCTCGCATCCTCGACTTCGACCAGCGGCTCGAGCCAGACCATGCCGCGCGAACCCACTCGAGTGAGCGCGATCGAGGCGCCTTTCGCGGCGGCCGCCAGCTGCAGCGCCGCCGTCGTTTCATCCGCACCGAGGGCCTGGGCGGCGGCATCGCGGGAAATGTAGATGCGCACGGCCATCAGCGGCTCCGCCACTCGGCAAGGATCGCCGCGAGTCGCTCGGGCGTGACGCGACCGTAGAGTCTTTCATCGACCATTACCGTGGGCGCGGCCGCACAGTTGCCGAGGCAATAGGCCGCTTCGAGCGTGAACACGCCATCGGCGCTCGTGCCGCCGTAATCGACGCCAAGTTCGTTCTTCGCGTGTTGCTCGGTCCGCTCGCACTGCATGGCCTGGCACGCTTCGGCACGGCAGACGTGCACGACGTGACGACCGGGTTCGTGCTGGCGGAAGTAGTGATAGAAGCTGACGACGCCGTGAACCTCGGCGCGCGAAAGATTGAGAGCCTTGGCGATGCGCGCCACGTGCGCGGAGCTGATGTACCCGACCGTCTCCTGCACGGCGTGCAGGATCGGCAGCAAGGGGCCGTCCATCCCGACGTGTTCCGCCAGGATGCTGTCGAGGGTCGAGTCGTTGTCGAGCTCAGTCGCGGCCATGCACCAAAGTCCCCCGTGCCGCCGAGGGGCGACCATCGGCCGATGGTAAGGCCTGCAGAATCAGAGAGCTACAGGACGGTCGCGCTATTTCGACCGGCGAGCGGCTGACGCGGGGAGAACCCGGCTCCATCACATTTCGGCATGGGCCCTGGCGCCCTCAGAGTTTCGCGCTCGGACGCTCTGCCACGCGCTCCCGCCAGTCGGCCAGGTGCTTCAGGCCGGCATCAGCCGGGCGGAATTTCACAAGCCGCGCGAACTCAAGGCCGCAGAACGCCGTGATGTCCGCGATCGTGAACCGGTCGCCCGCCATCCAGGGTCGCTGCGCCAGCAGTGCATCGAAAAGTGCGGCCGCGGCGACCATGCGCTTGCCCTGTTCGGCCGCGTAATCGGCGAACTGCGGGTTCTCGAGCGGCAGCAGTCCCGGGTGGGTGTGGCGCACGTGGTTGGCGACGGCCGCGAGCAGCGTCAGTTCGACCTGCCGGTCCGCCATTTCGATGAAGGCCCGTTCCTCGGCGTCGACGCCCATCAGGTTCGGTTCCGGATAGAGGCTTTCGAGGTAGCTGCAGATGGCGCGCGACTCGGCAAGGAAGCGGCCATCGTCGAGTTCGAGCACCGGCACGCGAGCGATGGGGTTCATGGCCGTGAACTTCGCGCTGCGATGCTCGCCCGCGTTGAGGTCGTACATCTCGCGTTCGATGCCGGTGATGCCTTTCTCGACCAGGAACATGTCGACGCGACGTGGATTCGGCGCACGCAGCGAGGTATGCAGTTTCATGCTCGGGTCTCCCTGGGGATAACGCGTGGATCCGCAGGTGAGGAATCGCAGTCAGGCGACTTCGGGCGCGGGTCCGCCCGTCACGACCATCTTGCGGGCTTCCTCGACGAACTTGCGCGCCTTCTCGGCGTCGTCCTCGGAGCCGCTCAGCTTCGAGGGTGGCACCAGGATGCCGGCCTGCACGGCAGGACGCTGGCGGATCTGCCTGACCCAGCGCGTAAGGTGCGGCAAATCGTCGAAAGGCACGCCCGACCACTTGGCGGTGCGTACCCAGGCCCAGTTGGCGATGTCCGCGATGGAGTAGTCGCCGGCCAGGAATTCGTTGTGCGCGAGGCGGCCATCGAGCACCGTGAAGAGGCGCTTCACCTCGGCGTGGTAGCGATCGATCGCTGGCTGGATCTTCTCCGGCAGGTAGCGAAAGAAGACGTTGGCCTGGCCCATCATCGGGCCGATGCCGCCCATCTGGAACATCAGCCACTGCAGCACCAGCGATCGACCTTGCGCGTCGGCCGGCATCAGCTGGCCGGTCTTCTCTGCCAGGTAGATCAGGATCGCTCCGGACTCGAACACGGCAAAGTCGCCGGCATCGTGGTCGACGATGGCGGGAATGCGCCCGTTCGGATTGATCTGCAGGAACCACGGCTCCCGCTGCTCGCCCTGCGAAAAATCGATCACGCGCGGTCCGGTAGGGCAGCGCGAGTTCTTCGAGCGCGATGGAAATCTTGTGGCCGTTGGGGGTCGCGGCCGTGAACAATTCGATCATGGAGGCTCCAGCGTCCGTCGGCTGGACGGTCTGCCGGAGCTTAGTCGAACAGTGGCAGCGAGCCAAAGACCTGCCGACCAGGCGCCGTGAGCCGGCAGTGGCCGACGACGCGCCGAAGCGTGCGCCGCGTGCGACGCAGGCGCGCCACGAGCGGCTCGGGGCGTGTACATTGGCAGGCGTGGAGGACACCTGAATGCTCAAGTTCCTGCTGTGGCTGCTGCTGCTCGTCGTCTGCTGGCCGCTCGCCATCCTGGCGGTGCTGCTGTGGCCGCTCGTGTGGCTGATTTCGCTGCCGTTCAGGTTGATCGGCATCGCGGTCGAAGGCGTGTTTGCCTTCCTGCGTTCGCTGGTGCTGTTGCCGGCGCGCGTGCTGGGCGGGGGCCCGGGTCGGGCCTGACGGCGGCTGGTGCCCCGGGCCAGACTCGAACTGGCACTCCCTTGCGGGAAACGGATTTTAAGTCCGTAGCGTCTACCGGTTTCGCCACCGGGGCCCGGGCAGCAGTTTAGCGGAGCCGGGCGGGCCCGCGGCGGCCATCTCGGACATGCTCGTCGTTTCTTGAGCCTTGCCAGCGACTGCGAGTACTACGATAAAGGGGATCAGGAACACCGGCCCCCACGATCGCGGTCTTGATCGCGCTGGATTTCGATTTCATGTCTGGTTCTTCCTGCGACGAACGCCAGGTGCTCGATGTGACTTCAGGCTCCGCCGGTCGCGCGATCGGGACGCGACGCAGGAGCCGTTCGTGCCAGGCTACTTCGCCGTCGTGAGCCCCTGCAATTGGTACCAGGCCTCTGCTTCGGGCAACAGACCCAAGCTGATACGGGCCGCGGCACGTCAGGGCACGACCCTCTGCGCTGACCGCCACCACAGCACCCGCGCCTGAACCGGCTGCCGTCGCCACGACACTGCCCACCATGGCTTCCGTCACGGAAGCGGCCGCCTGGGGTGCGGGTATCACGAGTCCACCCAACAGTGAGCCTGCCGCTGCCGCGACCATGTAGGACATTCGCGGCCCGACGTCCACATACGTCGTGCTGCGCGGGGCAAGCTCGACCTGGACTTCGCAAGCGCCGAGAGCGGCGATGGGGCCAGCGGCCCTTATCGAGACCGGGCCGGCGGCCAGGTCGACGAAAAGAAATTCACCATAGGCCAGTCCCGTGGTCAGGTCGTCGTTGACGTGGATCGCGGCTCGACTACCCGATCCGTCGTCCTTGTCCCGCGGCCGCAGCAGCACCAACCGTGCCTGGCCTTCACCGGGCGGAACGGCGTTGGCAGCAGCCTCGACGTAGTCCGTGCGCTGCACCGCGCAGCCGGAAAAGAGCGCAACGAACGTCGCAATGACGGCCGCCCGGAGCAGCCGGACCGGGGACGACATGAGACCACCTGGGAAGCAGCGCCCGCAGAAACTCTGCGCCTGGGCATGCCGATTCTCAACATGCCGTGGGCTTGCCTGCCCGGCCTCCTTGTCATGGCCAATAGAACCTGTTGGACACAGCTGCAACTTGCGTGCTGTCCACGTCCTACCGGCACACGCCTAGTCGGCCATCGATCCGATGCCGACCTTGGTGTCGAGCGCGATGCCGGCGAGTTCGTAGCCGCGACGGAAATCCTGCACATGCCGCGTCATCCACGACTCGGCCTCGTCCGGCTTGTGCTCGCGGATGGCTTCGACGATGCAACGCTGCGCCACCAGGATGCGTGTGCGGCCCTGCGGCACGCGGTCGATCATCCGGCGCAGGGAAGGGGCGAGCAGTCGCGTGACCGGCTGCATCGCGAGTTGCAGCACACGATTGCCGCTGAGTTCGGCCAGCTTGCCGAAGAACTCCACGACCTGGCTCACGGCGCCGTCGGCACTGCGGGCGGTTTCGACCGCGGCAATGATCGACTCGAGCTGGGCGACGTCCGGTTCCGGTGCCGTGCTCGGCGGACAGGGCCGCAACGCGTGGCGCTACCGCGCGCATCGCTTCCCACAATTCGATGAAGGTGACGTCGTCCAGGGCAAGTGTGCGTCCAACGCGCGACGCGGTTTCCGCGTGACCGGGACGAGTGACCTTGAGACGCTTGCTGCCGCCTTCACGGCCGACGAGCCCGTTTGATTCCAGGCGTCGCAACGCCTCGCGCACGGTCGAACGGTTGACCGCGAACTGCTCGGCCAACTCGGTCTCGGTCGGAAGGGGATCGCCCGGACGCAGGCTGCGCCGCAGGATCTTCTGCTCGATGACCGTTGAGATTCGATGCGATGCCGGCTGCCGGGCAAGGGGTTCGAACAACGGGGCCTTATAGCTTGGCGTCGACTCGGTCATGGAGCGTCTCTATTGACGGATGGTCCGATTGTCGGACAATATAGAGGCATTCGACCGACCACGCAACTGCGGAGTGACCGCCATGTTCGATTTCGACTTCGGCCTGGGTGAGGACATCGACCTGCTGCGTGCAACGGTACGCAGCTTCGCCGCTGCCGAGATCGCGCCCCGCGCGGCCGACATCGATCGCACCAACGAGTTTCCGCTCGACCTGTGGCGCAAGTTCGGCGATCTCGGCCTGCTCGGCATCACGGTCGCGCCGGAATTCGGCGGCACCGGCATGGGTTACCTCGCGCACGTCATCGCGATGGAAGAGATCAGCCGCGCATCGGGCAGCGTGGCGCTCTCGTACGGCGCTCACTCGAATCTCTGCGTCAACCAGATCCACCGCTGGGGCACGCAGGCGCAGCAAGAGCGGTACTTGCCGAAGCTCCTGTCCGGCGAACACGTCGGTGCGCTGGCGATGAGCGAACCCGGCTCCGGCTCCGACGTCATGAGCATGCGCCTGCATGCGCGCCTGCAGGGCGACCGGTACGTGCTGAATGGCAACAAGATGTGGATCACCAACGGCCCGATCGCCGACACGCTGGTCGTGTACGCCACGGTCGACCCCGCCGCAGGTCCCCGCGGTGTCACGGCGTTCCTGGTCGAGAAGGGCAGCAAGGGATTCTCGACCGCCCAGAAGCTCGACAAGCTCGGCATGCGCGGATCGGACACCTGCGAACTGGTGTTCGAGAATTGCGAAGTCCCGGTCGAGAACGTGCTGGCGCAGGTGGGGCAGGGCGCCCGGGTGCTGATGAGTGGCCTCGACTACGAGCGCGTCGTGCTCGCCGGCGGTCCGCTCGGCCTGATGCGCGCCGTGCTCGACTGCGTCGTTCCCTACGTGCACGAGCGTAGACAGTTCGGCGTGCCCATCGGCTCGTTCCAGCTGATGCAGGGCAAGCTCGCCGACATGTACACGACGCTGAGTTCGTGCTGCGCCTACGTCTATGCCGTCGCCCGGGCCTGCGACGCCGGCAGGACGACGCGGATGGACGCGGCCGGCTGCATCCTGCTGGCCGCCGAAAAGGCGACGCAGGTGGCGCTGGAGGGCATCCAGGCACTTGGCGGCAACGGCTACATCAACGACTACCCCACCGGGCGTATCCTGCGCGACGCGAAGCTCTACGAGATCGGGGCCGGCACCAGCGAGATCCGCCGGATGCTGATCGGCCGCGAACTGTTCGCGGCAACGGCCTGACGCACAGGGAGAACGACGATGCCGATGGGCGGGCTCTATTACGAGCAGTTCAGCGTGGGCCAGCGGTTCGAGCACGTGCTGCGCCGCACGGTCACCGAGGCCGACAACCTCATCTTCAGCGCGCTCACGCACAACCCGGCGGCCCTGCACCTCGACGAGGAATACATGAAGTCCTCCGAGTTCGGCACGCGCATCGTCAACAGCTGCTTCACGCTGAGCCTGATGGTCGGCGTCTCCGTCGCCGACACGACGCTTGGAACGACCGTCGCGAATCTCGGCTGGGACGAAGTCCGCTTCCCCAGGCCCGTGTTCATTGGCGACACCCTGCGCACCGAATCGATCGTGCACGAGATGCGCGCGAGCAGGTCGCGCCCCGGCGCGGGCATCGTCACCTTCATCCACCGCTGCTTCAACCAGCGCAACGAAGAGGTGGCCGTGTGCAAGCGCATGGCACTGATGAAGAAGCTGCCAGCGGGGGTGAGCTGATGCGTTCGATGCTGTTCGTGCCGGGCGACCGGCCGGAGCGATTTTCGAAGGCGCTGGCGAGCGGCGCCGACGCCGTGATCTGCGATCTCGAGGACGCCGTGACGTCCGTCACGCGCCCGCAAGCCCGGCGCAACGTGGCGGACCTGCTGCGCACGACCGGGCGATCGCTACCGCTCTGGGTGCGCATCAACCCGGTCCAGACCGACGACGCGCTCCCCGACCTCGCCGCCGTGGTCGCAGCGCGTCCAGACGGCATCGTGTTGCCGAAAGCGCGCAACGGCGCCGATCTGCACCGCCTCGATCACTGGCTCGAGGCGCTCGAGGCGCAGCACGGTCACCCGCGCGGCTCGATCAAGGTGATCGCGCTGATCACCGAGACCGCGCAAGCGGTGCTGAGTGGTTCGACCTTCACGGCACCTCCGGCGCGGGTCGTCGGCTACACGTGGGGAGCCGAAGACCTGGCTGCCGACGTCGGTGCCTCAGCCAACCGTGCCACCGACGGCGAATTCGAATTTACGTTCCGCCTGGCACGCTCGTCGTGCCTGCTGATGGCTGCGGCTGCCGGGATCGCCGCCTACGATACGACCGACATCGAATTCCGCGATGTCGCCGCCGTCGAGCGACGGGCGCAAGCCTCGCGTCGTGACGGTTTCGCCGGCAAGCTCGCGATCCATCCAGCGCAACTCGCGCCGATTCACGCCGCGTTCACGCCGACCGGCGACGAAGTGACCTGGGCGCGACGCGTCATCGAACTGATGTCCACCGCGGGCGGGCAGGGCGCCGCGGCGCTCGACGGCCGCATGATCGACCGACCGCACCTCAAGCAGGCCGAGCGCATCCTGGCTGCGCTCGCGCGCCGCTGAGCCGCGTATCGCGCAAGGGGAGACTCGAAGCATGAGCGTGCTGCAGACCCGCATCGACCGGCTTGGCCCCGAGTTCGCGGCCAACGAGGCCGTCAACCGAGCCCTGGCGGTCGAACTCCGTGAACTCGCCGCCAAGGTCCGCGCCGGAGGCTCCGCCGCGGCCCGCGCCCAGCACGAGAGTCGCGGCAAGCTGCTGGTGCGCGACCGCATCGATCGCCTGCTCGATCCGGGCACGCCGTTCCTCGAGATCGGCCAGCTCGCGGGTCACGACCTGTACGACGACTGGATCCCGAGCGGCGGCGTCGTGGCCGGTATCGGTCGCGTTGCGGGCCTCGAATGCGTCATCGTCGGCAACGACGCCACGGTGAAGGGCGGCACGTACTATCCGATCTCGGTGCGCAAGCATCTGCGCGCGCAGGACGTGGCGCTGGAGAACAGGCTGCCCTGCATCTACCTGGTCGATTCGGGCGGCGCCTTCCTGCCGCGGCAGGACGACGTCTTTCCCGACCGCGAGCACTTCGGCCGCATCTTCTACAACCAGGCGCAGATGTCGGCGCGTGGGATTCCGCAGCTCGCCGTGGTCATGGGTTCGTGCACGGCGGGTGGCGCGTACGTTCCGGCGATGTGCGACGAGGCGATCATCGTGCGCGAACAGGGCACGATCTTCCTGGGCGGTCCGCCGCTGGTGCAGGCCGCGACGGGCGAACGCGTCGACGCGGAAACGCTGGGCGGCGGCGACGTCCACGCACGGCAGTCCGGCGTGGTCGATTACCTCGCCGACAACGATGCGCATGCGCTGTGGATGGCGCGGCGACTGGTCGGCAACCTGAACCGCAATGGCTCGAAGCCGCCGCCCGCGCCGGCTCGCGCACCGAAGTATGCCGCCGACGAACTGTACGGCGTCGTCCCGCGCGACACGCGCCATCCCTACGACGTGCGCGAAGTGATCGCGCGCCTCGTCGACGCCTCCGAATTCGACGAGTTCAAGGAACTCTACGGCACGACGCTCGTCTGCGGCTTCGCGCGCATCGCGGGATACCTGGTGGGCATCGTCGCCAACAATGGCGTGCTGTTCTCGGAAGCCGCGCTCAAGGGCGCGCACTTTGTCGAACTGTGCAATCGCCGGCGCGTGCCGCTGGTATTCCTGCAGAACATCACTGGCTTCATGGTCGGCCGCAAGTACGAAGCCGGCGGCATCGCTCGCGACGGCGCCAAGATGGTGACGGCCGTCGCCTGTGCGTCGGTGCCCAAGTTCACCGTGATCATCGGCGGCTCCTTCGGAGCAGGCAACTATGCGATGTGCGGCCGCGCATACGGCGGCCGTTTCCTCTGGACCTGGCCCAACTCGCGCATCTCGGTGATGGGGGGCGAGCAGGCCGCAACGGTGCTCGCGATCGTCAAACGCGAAGGCCTGCAGCGCCGTGGCGAGGAGTGGCCGCAGGACGACGAGCAGAAGTTCCGCGACGACATCCGCGGCCAGTACGAAACCCAGGGTCACCCGACGTATGCCAGCGCCCGGCTCTGGGACGACGGCGTGATCGACCCGGCCGACACGCGCAACGTGCTGGCACTCGCGCTCGCGGCCGCCACCTGCCGGCCGGACGAGGGCGAGACCCCCTTCGGCATCTTCAGGATGTGAGGCCCGCCATGCTCAAGAGCGTCCTGATTGCCAACCGCGGCGAGATCGCCTGCCGAGTCATTCGCACCGCACGTCGACTTGGCTTGCGCACCGTCGCCGTCTATTCGGAAGCCGACCGCGGCGCGCTGCACGTCCGCATGGCGGACGAAGCCGTCTGCATCGGTCCCGCGGCGGCCCGCGCCAGCTATCTCGATGGGGCGAAACTGCTCGCGGTGGCGCAGCAACACGGCTGCGAGTCGATTCATCCCGGATACGGCTTTCTTTCCGAGAACGCCGGCTTCGCCCGCGCCTGCGAGGCGGCAGGCGTCGTCTTCATCGGCCCGCCGGCGGCATCGATCGATCGCATGGGCTCGAAGAGCGAGGCACGTCGACTGATGGCCGCCGCCGGAGTGCCCGTGCTGCCGGGCTACGACGATGACGATCAGTCCGACGCAAAGCTCGTGGCCGCGACCAGGACGCTGCAGTTTCCGCTCCTGATCAAGCCAACGGCGGGCGGCGGCGGCAAAGGCATGCGCATCGTGCGCGCCGCAGCCGAATTTGCCGAGGCCCTTGCCGGTGCGCGTCGAGAAGCCGCGAAGTCGTTTGGCGACGACCGCGTGCTGCTCGAACGCTTCGTCGAAACGGGGCGGCACGTCGAGATCCAGGTGTTCGCCGACGCGCACGGCAACGCCGTGCACCTGTACGAGCGTGACTGCTCGCTGCAGCGGCGTCACCAGAAAGTCATCGAGGAAGCGCCGGCCCCCGGCCTGAACGACACGATTCGCGCGGCGATGGGCGCAGCGGCGGTGGCGGCAGCAAAGGCAGTGGGTTATCGCGGCGCCGGCACGGTCGAATTCCTGTTCGACGGCGCCGAGTTCTATTTCCTCGAGATGAATACCAGGCTGCAGGTCGAGCATCCGGTCACCGAGATGATCACCGGGCTCGACCTCGTCGAATGGCAGTTGCGCGTCGCCTCCGGCGAACCGTTGCCGCTGGAACAGGGTGCGATCCCGCGCCACGGTCACGCGCTCGAAGCGCGCCTGTACGCAGAAGATCCGGAGCGCGGCTTCCTGCCGTCCACGGGCCGTCTCTCGCACCTGCGTTTCCCGGCTGCAACGGCCGACGTGCGCATCGACGCAGGCGTGGAGGAGGGCGACGAAGTCACGGTCCACTACGACCCGATGATCGCAAAGCTGATCGTCTGGGCACCGGATCGCACCGCGGCGATCGAAAAACTGCGGCACGCGCTCGAAGCCACCGAAGTCGAGGGTGTGCGCACCAACGCACGCTTCCTCTGGCAGATTCTGTGTGCGCCGGCCGTGCTTGCGGGTGACGTCAGCACCCGACTGCTCGAAACCGATCCCACGCTGGTGCCCGGCGTGGCAGCGCACGAGATTCAGTCCGCCTGGCTGATTGCTGCCGCCGCCCGGCTGCAGTCCATGCCCGGTGACGAGCTGGGGGCTGCCCATCACGCCGCGAGTCCGTGGGAAGCGGCCACGGGCTTTCGGCTGAACGGACCGTCGAGCGTCCGCGTCGCCTTGCGGCTCGACACCGAAGGCGCGCCCGCGTCGATTGCGGAGACCAGGCCGCTGCAGCACTGGCTTTCATTCGAGCGCGAGCCGGACGGCGTGGCCGTCGTCCTCGATGGCACGCTGCACGGGTGACGCTGCGACGCTCCGGGTCCGACGTGCTCGAGGGCTACATCGACGGTCACCCGGTACGCGCACGCGTCGAAACGAACCATGGCAGATTGAGCGTGCGCCGGCACTGCCTGCGCTTCGATTTCGTCGAGGACACCGGCGCAGAGCATCGGGTTTCGGCGGAGCACGAAGGTCATTTCCGGGCGCCGATGCCTGGACACGTCCTTGACGTGCGCGTGCAGGTCGGCCAGAGGGTGGAGAAGGGCGCGGTACTGCTCGTGCTCGAGGCCATGAAGATGGAGCACTCGCTCACGGCCCCATGGCCTGCAAACGTCGTCGAAGTCAAGGTACAGACGGGTCAGCGGGTCGAGGAGGGGACGGATCTGGTCCGGCTAGAACCCGCAGACTGACTGCGGCAATCCCCAACCTTGGAATGAGTCTGTTTTGCTAGACTTCGCGCCGAATCGCGACCCTGTACCATCCAATCGGGGCGCAAAAGCAGGCAATTCGCGCGGAGGCTTGATGACATTCGACGGGGCCGTATTCGAGGCCCGCGAAATCAACGCATGGCGAGGGGACCGGCACATCCTGCGTGACGTGTCTTTCTCAGTCCGCCCCGGCGAGTTCCTCAAGGTCACGGGTCCCAACGGCGTCGGCAAGACGACGCTGCTGCGCGTGATCTGCGGCCTGCTGCCCGCTGAAACCGGCGAGCTGTCGTGGCGTGGCCAATCGATCCGTGGACGCCGCGACGAATTCAATTTCGAACTTGGCCACCTCGGCCACCTCAATTCACTGAAAGGCGACCTGACAGCCCGCGAGAACCTCAAGTTCCTCGCCGGCCTGCGCACGTCGCTGACGGCGCAGACCATCGATGCAACCCTGGACCGCGTCGGCATCCTGTCCCGCGGCGACCTGCCGGCCCGCTCGCTGTCGGCCGGCCAGAAGCGTCGCCTGGCGCTGGCGCGCCTGCTGCTTGCGGACGCCGCGCTGTGGATTCTCGACGAACCCGTGACGAACCTCGACACCGCCGGCATCCGGCTGGTCGAAGAACTGATCGTCGACCACGTGGAGCAGGGTGGCCTGGCCATTGCTGCGGCCCACCAGCGGCTGCTCGACGACGCGCCGTGCCTGCGGCGCCTGGAACTCGAGCCATGACCGCCGTGCGCACCCCGACGCTTGCTGCCGCCAGGCTCGTCTTCCAGCGCGACATGACGCTGGCATGGCGGCGCTGGGACGAGGTGGCGCAGCCACTCATCTTCTACGTGGTCGTCACGACCATGTTTCCCCTGGCTACGACGCCGGACCTGTCGGCACTGCGTCAGATCGGTGGTGGCGTGGTCTGGGTGGCGGCGCTGCTGGCCTCGCTGCTCGCACTCGAATCGCTGTTCCGGGCCGACGTCGAGGACGGCACGACGGAGCAATGGGTGCTCTCCGGCCAGCCCCTCGGGTATCTTCTGCTGGCCAAAGTGGCAGCTCACTGGATGCTGACGGGCTTGCCGCTGGTGATCATGTCGCCGATCGTCGGCACGGGCCTCGGCCTGCCGACCAGCGTCTGGGGCGTATTGATGTTTTCGCTGCTGCTCGGCACCGGGACGCTCAGCATCCTGGGCGGCATCGGCGCGGCGCTCACCGTGGGCGTGCGCAGGGGCAGCGTGCTCCTGTCGCTGCTGGTGCTGCCGCTCGCCATGCCGCTGTTGATCTTTGGTTCCCGCGCGGTGTCCATGCAGATGGACGGGGATTCCCCGGCCGGTCCGCTGCAGCTGCTCGCGGCGATCTTCTTCATGGCGTTGAGTCTCGGACCGCTGGCAATGTCTGCGGCGATCCGTATCAGCGTCGAGAATTGACAAGTATTTGACGCAATCCACTGAACGCAACGCACGCTGACCGGTCAAGAGGAACAACATGTCGTGGACCTGGTTCCATAAGCTCGCATCGCCGCCGCATGCCTACCGCATCCTGGGCACGATCGCCCCCTGGTTCGGCTGGGCTTCGCTGGCATTGATTCTCCTTGCCACCTGGTGGGGACTGGTCAAGGCGCCGCCTGATTACCAGCAGGGCGACGGCTTTCGCATCCTCTACGTCCACGCGCCGAGCGCCTGGATGTCGATGTTCACGTACGTCGTGATGGCGGTGGCGGCCGGCGTCGGCCTGATCTGGCGCATCAAGCTGGCGCATGCAGCCGCGGCGGCGTGCGCGCCGATCGGCGCCTCGTTCACGTTCCTGGCGCTGGCGACCGGCTCGATCTGGGGCAAGCCGATGTGGGGCACGTGGTGGGTCTGGGATGCCCGGCTCACCTCGGAACTGCTGCTGTTGTTCCTGTACCTTGGCTACATGGCGCTGCGGGCCTCGTTCGACGACCCCCAGCGGGCCGACCGGGCGAGCGCCGTGCTGGCGCTGGTCGGCGTCGATCAACGTGCCGATCATTCATTACTCGGTGAACTGGTGGTCCACGCTGCACCAGCCGGCAAGCGTGACCAAGTTCGACAAACCGTCGATCGATCATGGCTATGCTGATCCCGTTGTTCATCATGATCGCCGGCTTCCAGCTGTACTTCGGCTGGGCCGTGTCCCGCCGCCTGCGGGGCGAGATCCTGCGCCGGGAACGCAACGCAAACTGGCTCAAAGAAGCAGCTTAATCATGGACTTACAGAAGTTTTTTGAGATGGGAGGTTACGCGGGCTACGTGTGGACCTCCTACGGCCTGACGGCCCTGATCCTGATCTGGAACTGGTGGGCGGCGCGCCGCTCGGAAGCTGAAGCCCAGACCGCCGCCAAGCGGCGCAATGAACTTGCCCTGGAGAGATCGTCATGACACCGCGACAGAAGCGCATGGTCACAGTCGTCGCCATTGTGGCCGGCGTCGGCATCGCCACCGCCTTTGCACTGAAGGCCTTCAACCAGAACCTGCTCTATTACTACAGCCCCACGCAGGTGCACGCCGGCGAAGCCCCGGCGTCCCGGTCCATCCGGGTCGGCGGCCTGGTGGAGAACGGCAGCCTCAAGCGCGAGCCGGGCAGCCTGGAAGTCACCTTCATCCTTACCGACTACCAGCAGACGGTACCGGTGAGCTACACGGGCGTACTGCCCGACCTGTTCCGCGAGGGGCAGGGCGTCATCGCGCGGGGCAAGATGGACGGCAGCCGCTTCGTCGCCGAAGAAGTGCTGGCCAAGCACGACGAGAACTACATGCCGCCTGAGGTCAAGGACAGCCTGAAGCCGCACATGGATGCGTCGAACGCAGCCGCGCCGCCGCCGCCGACCCCCGGCAGCACCTGATCGTCACGGACTCGAGTCCAGCCAGCCCCGCACCGGAGCATTTACCGCATGGTCGTCGAACTTGGTTTGTTTGCGCTGATCCTGGCGCTGCTGCTGTCCTGCGCGCAGGCGTTCTTCGGCCTCGCCGGACCCGCGCTGGGGAACCGGCGCTGGATGGCCGCAGCACGGCCTGCCGTCGCCGGGCAGTGGGTCTTCGTTGCGATGTCGTTCGCCGTGCTGGCCTGGTCGTTCTACAAGAACGACTTCTCGGTGCTGTACGTCGCGAACAACTCCAATTCGGCGCTGCCGATCTTCTACCGCTTCTCGGCAGTCTGGGGCGCGCACGAAGGCTCGCTGCTGCTCTGGGCACTCGCGCTGTCGTCGTGGTCGATCGCCGTTGCTTTTTTCAGCAAGAACCTGCCGGAGACGTTCGCCGCGCGCGTGCTCGGCGTGCTCGGCTTCGTCAGCATCGGCTTCCAGGGCTTCATCCTGTTCACCTCCAACCCGTTCGAGCGACTGGTGCCAGCCGCGCAGGACGGTCATGACCTGAACCCGCTGCTGCAGGATTTTGCCCTGGCCGTGCATCCGCCGATGCTGTACCTCGGTTACGTCGGTTTCTCGGTGGCATTCGCATTCGCTGTCGCCGCGTTGCTCGAGGGCAAGCTCGACGAGAGGTGGGCGCGCTGGACGCGCCCGTGGACCACCGTCGCCTGGATGCTGCTCACCTGCGGCATCGCGCTCGGCAGCTGGTGGGCGTACTACGAACTCGGCTGGGGCGGCTGGTGGTTCTGGGACCCGGTCGAGAACGCCTCGTTCATGCCCTGGCTCGTCGGCACGGCGCTGATCCATTCGCTGGCCGTCACCGAGAAGCGTGGACTCTTCAAGAGCTGGACGCTGCTGCTCGCCATCATCGCGTTCTCGCTGAGCCTGCTCGGCACGTTCCTGGTGCGCTCGGGCGTGCTGGTATCGGTGCACGCGTTTGCGAGCGACCCGAGCCGCGGCATCTTCATCCTCGCTTTCCTCGGCCTCTGCGTCGGCGGCTCGCTGGCGCTCTACGCCTGGCGCGGTCCCGGGCTGCGCGCCAAGGGCAGCTTCGATGTGGTCTCGCGCGAGTCGTTCCTGCTCTTCAACAACATGCTGCTGCTCGTGACCGCGGCGCTGATCCTGATCGGCACGCTGTACCCGCTGTTCCTCGACGCGCTCAACCTGGGCAAGATCTCGGTCGGCCCGCCGTATTTCAACGTCGTGTTCCTGATCCCGACGCTGCCATTGATGGCGCTGCTCGCGGTCGGCATGCACGCGGCCTGGAAGCACGCCAGGCTCGAAGAGAAGAAGAAGGCGCTGGCCACCATGCTCGCCGTCGCGACCGTGGCGGGCGTGGCCATCCCGATCCTCGCCTATGGCGGCTTCAACTTCATGGCGTCGGTTGGCCTCACGGCGGCGTTCTGGGTGATCCTGTCCTCGCTGTACGAACCGTTCCAGCGCCTGCGCAAGCGGCAATCGCTGTCGCGGGGCGTGCTCGGCATGACCGTCGCGCACATCGGCGTCGCGATGTTCTGCATCGGCGTCAC
Source organism: uncultured Gammaproteobacteria bacterium (assembly GCA_963793675.1). Taxonomy (GTDB): domain Bacteria; phylum Pseudomonadota; class Gammaproteobacteria; order Steroidobacterales; family Steroidobacteraceae; genus RPQJ01. Next base: position 232,097 of record CAWCBA010000005.1, read on the forward strand.
CGTGGTGCAAAGCTATCGCGTCGAGAAGGACATCGCACTCACGCCGGGGCAGTCCGTCGAAATGCAGGGCTACAAGTTCACCTTCGAAGGCCTCGAGCAGGTGGCCGGCCCCAATTACGACGCGACGCAGGCGCACTTCACGATCACCGAAGGCGACAAGCTCATCGCCAAGCTCAACCCGCAGAAGCGCGTCTACCGCGTGCGCACCATGCCGATGACTGAAGCAGGCATCGCAGTGAACTGGAACCGCGACCTGTTCGTCGCCATGGGTGACGACCTGGGCGCCAACTCCTGGAGCGTGCGCGTGCAATACAAGCCGATGGTCCGCTTCATCTGGTTCGGGGCACTGGTGATGGCCATCGGCGGCTTCATTGCGATCACCGATCGCCGCTATCGCACGCGCAAGTCCGAGGCCGACGAGAAAGTCGGCCTGGGCCACACGGCGAAAGCCACCTGACTCTCCGGGACATTCGACATGCTCAAGTTCGGCGTACCACTCGCACTGGCAGTGCTGCTCGGTGTGTTCCTGTTCGTAGGCCTGCAGCGAGACCCGTCCTACGTGCCGTCGCCGCTGATCGGCAAGCAGGCGCCGGAGTTCACGCTGCCGAGCCTGCAGGACCCGAACTATCCGGTCGCCTCGAAGGAACTGGCCGGCAAGACCTGGGTGCTCAACGTGTGGGGCACCTGGTGCAGCGGTTGTCGCCAGGAACACCAGACATTGATGGCGATCGCGCAGACCGGCGCGGTGCCCCTGATAGGGCTGGACTGGAAGGACGACAGCGCCGCGGCGCAGGAATGGCTGCGCAGGCTGGGTAATCCGTACGCAGTGGTCGCCTCCGATCCGGAAGGTCGGGTGGCAATCGACTGGGGCGTATACGGCGCCCCTGAAACCTTCCTGATCGGTCCGGACGGCAAGGTGCTGTTCAAGCACATTGCCCCGATGACCATGGAAGTCTGGAGCAAGGAATTCCTGCCGCGCATCCAGGCGGCTAACGCCGGCGTCGCGCCGGCCGGGGGTTGAACGACATGACGCTGCCGCATTTTTCGCGTGCCGCACGCGCCACGCTGATGGCGCTGCTGGTCGCGTTCGCGATCCCGGCGCTTGCCATCGACACCGAGCGCGCGTTCGAGGACCCGGCGCTGCAGGCGCGTTACGAGCAGATCGGCCGCGAGTTGCGCTGCCTCGTTTGCCAGAACCAGACCATTGCAGACTCGAACGCCACGCTGGCCCAGGACCTGCGCCGCGAGGTCCGCGAGATGATCGCCGCCGGCAAGACCGACGACGAGATCCGCACCTTCATGGTCGATCGCTACGGCGATTTCGTGCTCTACAAGCCACGCATGACGCCGATCAATTACCTGCTCTGGGCAGCTCCGGTGCTGCTGCTGCTCCTTGGAACGTTCGTGGGTATCCGCATCATCCGCAAGCAGGCAGCGCAGGCGGATACGGACGGCCCGGAGGCTGGACAATCGTGATGTCGTCTGCATTTCTCGTCGTCGTCGCGCTGATGGTGATCGCGGCCATTGGGTTCGTGATTTATCCGCTGCTGCGATCGCAGCCAGCCGCCATCAAGGGCGAGCCTGCCGCACCCAAGGCCGCTCCACTCGCTTTCGCCCTGGCGGTCGCCGTGGGCCTGGGCGCCATCGGGCTCTACGCCAAGCTGAATACCTTCCCCTGGGACAACCCGATGGCGGCAGAAGCGGTGCCCGCGGGCCACGGCGAGATGGGCGCGGCCGGAACGATGAACGAGGTGACGGCCTCGCTCGAAGCGCGGCTCGCGAAGGACCCGAACGATCGTGAGGGCTGGCGCATGCTGGGCCGCACGTACCTGGTTGGCGGCAATGCCATGAAGGCCGCCGAGGCCTACGAGAGGGCCAATGCGCTCGCACCGCAGCAAGACATCGACCTGCAGCTCGACCTCGCGGAGGCGCTCGTCCTGACGGATGACCCGGCAGTGCAGCCGCGCGCCAAGGCAATCATCGACGACGCGCTCGCGGCAGATGCGGGCAACCAGAAGGCGCTCTGGTACCAGGGTGTCATCGCCGTTCGTGCAGGGGACACGGAGACCGCGAAGAAGAACTGGACGAAGCTCCTCGAGGGCAACCCACCGCCGGAGATTCGTGACGTCATCGCGGCCCAGCTCAGGGAACTCGGCGTCGACGTTCCACCCGGCGCCGGCACTGCCGGTCCGGCCATGGCGGCCGCAGCCGGTGGCATGGGCGCGGGGCCCATGAGCGGCGGCATGGGAGGCGACGTGGCCCCCACGGGGCGCACGATTCGCATCAGCGTGAGGGTCGACCCGTCGCTCGCCGACAAAGTGAAGCCGGGTGCCACGCTGTTCGTCGCCGCCCGCGAGCCCGGCATCCCGGGCCCGCCGATCGCAGCGACGCGCATCACGACGGACGACCTGCCGGCGGTCGTGGTCCTGAGCGACTCCAACACGATGATCGCGGGACGCGACCTGTCCTCGGTCAACGACGTCGAGATCGTCGCTCGTATCGCCTACGGCGGCACGGCGGTCACGGTCAGTGGCGACCTCATTGGCCGCGCGGTGCAGAAGAAAGGCGGCAGCGAGAACCTGGACGTGGTCATCAACCAGGTCCAGCCCTGAGGTGACGACGCCGGCCATTCACCTCAAGCTGTCGAGGCAGCCATCTGTACTGGCGAGTTATCCGCGCGTATTGCTGACACGCCGTCCGGACCTGCTTTCGCTGCAGGAGCCGCCCGAATTCGAGGTGCGGCTCGACCAGGTGCTGATCGATCCGCAGGCCGTGGCGAAGTACGCATCGGTCTGCGCCTTCGACGCTTCCGACGTGCGCAACGGTTACGTGCCGATCACGTACCCCCACGTGCTCGCGATGCCGCTGCACCTGCGGATCATGGGGCACTCGTCGTTTCCGTTGCGCCCGATGGGGCTGATTCACGTGTCCAACACGATCGCGCAGCCCCGGGCGCTGGAAGCGGGCATGACCGTGAACATCGTGGTCGCGGCCCGCAATTACTGCAAAACCGATGCCGGCCTGACCTGCGACATGGTGACGGACATTCTGCGGGCCGGACAAATCGTGTGGCGGGAGACATGCGTGTTCATGTCGCGCTGGCCCGACTCGGTGCAACGGAAGGGCGGCCGGCCGCCACGGCCGCCGAAAGCCCCGAAGGACAGCCAGGTGCTCACGGAACTGGCGGTGGACCTGAGCCGCGCCTGGCGCTACGCACGCGTCTCGAGTGACTACAATCCAATCCACCTGAACGAACGCGCGGCGCGCTTCTTCGGCTTGCGTGGCGCGATCGCTCACGGCATGTGGACGCTTGCCCGCAGCCTGGCCGAACGTCCCATCGACGTCCCGCCGCCCGATGCCCGACTCGAAGCGCAGTTCCTGACGCCCGTTCAGCTGCCGGCACGCGTGAACATCAAGCAATGGGTGGAGCAGGGACAAGCAAAACGCGCCATGTGCGACGTGCGCACCGGCCGCATGCACATGTATGCCTACTGGACGACCGCCCCGGCTGCGGCCAGCGATAACCTCAGCGCGGCTTGACCACGAGCACGTTGTCGACGCTCTTGACGCCGTCGACACCGGCCGTGACTCGACCCGCCTTTTCCTTCATCGCGTCGGATGCGACGAAACCCGCCAGCTGCGTGACGCCGTCGTGGGTCTCGACGTTGATCTGCAGGCTTTTGACATCGGCCGCATCCATCAGCGCCGCCTTGACCTTGCCCGTGATGAGGCTGTCGTCGAGCTTGGTGCCCATCGGAGTGGCCGGCGCCACCGCAACGCTGTTGACCACCTTCTTCACCCCCGGCACGCTCTCTGCCACCTTGGTCGCCGTGGTCTTTTCACCTTCCGAGCGCGCGAAACCGCTCAGCTGCACCACGCCCTGGTAGCTCTCGACGTTGATCCGCGTCCCGCTGGTATTCCGGTTGTCGAGCAGGCCCGCCTTGATGGTCGCTGCAATCGTGGAGTCGCCGGGCGTGTCCGTAGACGACTGCTGAGCCTGGGCAGGACCTGCCAGCAGCAGGACAAGTGCGGCAAGCGCGGCTGGTATTTGATACTTCATGCGGACAAGCACTCCGTCTGGCAGACCAGACATCCCGGTATGCGGCGTGCCCATTGTAGTCCACCGGCGCGGTGGAAACGGCTCACGCAGCGTGTGATCATCGCCGGATGACTCATGCACGCGTGCTGCCGCTCGAGGGTGGTTGTAACTTTCGCGATTGCGGTGGCTACGAGACCACCGACGGCGCGCGGGTGCGTTGGGGACGGCTATATCGTTCCGGCCTGCTGACCCGCCTGTCGCCGGCCGCAGCTGCACAGGTGCGGGCGTTGGGCGTGCGAGCGGTCTGCGACCTGCGCCGCACCGCGGAACGTGCGCTGCATCCCAACCCGTCCTTTGGTGACGAGGTCCGTCGTTTCGAGTGGGACAGCGAGCAGGAATCTTCGCCGATCCGCGATCCGGCCTTCGCCGGATCGAACGACGTTGCCAGCGTGCGCGCGGCGATGCTGGCCATGTACCAGCGGCTGCCGTTCGGCCTGCAACCCCGACTGGCCGGCGTGTTTGCAGCGCTCGATCACGCGGGGCAGGGTGCTGCGATCGTCCATTGCACCGCGGGCAAGGATCGCACTGGCGTCGCCGTGGCCCTGGTGCTCGAGTCACTCGGCGTGCGCCGCGAAGCGATCGTGGACGACTACACGCTGACTGACACGGCCGTGGACCTGCGCGCCCAATTGCTCGGTCGGGATGGCACGGGCGCGGGTCTCGCCGCGACGGCGGAACCCATCCTGGCGTTGTCGGCCGTTGCACGGGACGCAATGCTGGCCGCACGTCCCGAATACGTCCTGGCAAGCCTGAGGGCCATCGAAGCGCGCCACGGCTCGGTGCGCCGCTACCTGCTGGACGAACTCGCGCTCGAACCTGCCATGCTCGAGCGCCTGCGCGAAAACCTGCTCGACTGACAACGGAAGCGACGATTGATGCGAAGTACGAAGAATCGGCTTTTTCGGGGGCCTGGCGCTGCTGCTGTGCGTCGGCCAGGGCCATGCGACAGCGATCGCCGCGCAGCTGCCTGCGCCGCGGGACGTGCCGTACCCGGGCGTGATCCAGTTGCACGTCGATGCGACGGACCTCGACCATCGCGTGTTTCGCGTCACGGAAACCCTCCCGGTCGCGGCGCCAGGCCGCACGACGCTGTTCTATCCGAAGTGGCTGCCCGGCAATCACTCGACCACTGGCCCGATCGACAAGCTCGCGGGGCTGATCGTTCGCAGCAATACAGGCGAGCGGCTCGAATGGCAACGCGACCCGGTCGAGGTATACGCCTTCCACGTCGACGTGCCGGCAGGAGTCACGCAGCTGCAGCTGGAGTTCGAGTACCTCACGCCCACGGACACGAGCCAGTGGCGCGTCGTGATGACGCCGGACCTGCTCGGCCTGCAGTGGGAAAAAGCGCTGCTGTATCCCGCGGGCTTCTACGCCCGTCAGATTCCGGTGGCGGCTGCGGTACGGCTGCCGGCTGGATGGCAGTTCGCCTCGGCGCTGCGCGGCGCTCAACGCACCGGCGACACCGTGCGGTTTGCGACGGTGTCGCTCGAAACACTGGTCGATTCACCGTTGTTCGCGGGCACGCATCATCGGCGCGTGGAACTTGGCACGGCGGCGACGGGGCCGGTGCGACTCAATATCTTTGCCGACACACCGGAAGAACTGCAGGCCACGGACGAGCAGCTCGAGAAACACCGTCGCGCCGTCAGTGAGGCGGTCGCGCTGTTCGGCGCCCGACACTTCCGCGAATACGATTTCCTGCTCGCGATCAGCGACCATTTCACCGGCATCGGGCTCGAGCACCACGAGTCGAGCGAGAACGGCGTCGGAATCGGCTACTTCACGGACTGGGACAACAACGGCAACGGTCGCGATCTGCTGGCGCACGAAATGATCCACTCGTGGAACGGCAAGTTCCGGCGTCCGGCGGACCTGTGGACACCGTCCTACGAGGTGCCGATGGGCCCGAGCCTGCTGTGGGTGTACGAGGGCATGACCGAATATCTCGGGATGGTTCTCACGAGCCGCTCGGGGCTGTGGTCGCCGGAACTGACGCGCGACATCCTTGCCCGGTATGCCGCGAACTACGACCTGGGCCGCGCCGGCCGTCAGTGGCGCAATCTCCAGGACACGACACAGCAGCCGATCGTCAACTACCGGGGAAGGCAGAGCTACGAGAGCTGGCAACGCGGCAAGGATTACTACACCGAGGGTCTCTTCGTCTGGCTGGACGTCGACACGAAGATCCGTGAACTCACGCGGGGCAAGCGCTCACTCGATGATTTTGCACGCGCCTTCTACGGCGTCGAGGACGGTCGCATCGAGCCGCTGACGTACACGTTCGACGACGTCGTGGCGAGCGCTGAATTCGGTGGCTCCGTACGACTGGGCCGGCATGCTGCGCTCGCGGCTCGAGGAACACGGTTCGCGGGCGCCGCTCGATGGCCTGCAACGCAGCGGCTGGCGAGTCGTCTTCAAGGACGAGCCGACGCCCTCGATCAAGGAAAGCGACTCGAAGGATGCGAAGGCAGGATTTCCGGTACTCGCTGGGCATGAACCTCGGCAAGGACGGCAAGGTGGGCGAGGTGTTCTGGGACAGCGTGGCATTCAAGGGCGGCCTGGCTCCCGGCATGACCGTCGTCGCCGTCAATGGCAAGGCGTACACGCACGGCCGGCTGAAGGACGCGCTGAAGGCGGCGAAGGCCGACTCGAAGCGGCCGACCGAATTGCTGGTTCGCAGCTCCGACACGTTCCGTACCATCAGCCTCGATTACCACGACGGGCTGCGCTATCCGCACCTGGAGCGGATCGCGAAGACGCCCGACCTGCTTTCGTCCATCCTGCAACCAAGGCTGCCAGTGCCAGCGGTGAAAAAATGAGTCTGTCCCTGCAGCATGGGAGCCGCCTGGTGCGGTCGGTGATGATCCTGGTCGTGTCGGCCATCGCACCATGCACGATCGCGCTGGGCGCCGCCACGCCTCATCCGTATCCCGGTGAGGCCGCCTTCCGGGACCTGTACCGGGAACTCGTCGAGACCAACACGACACTTTCCGCCGGCAGCTGCACGATCGCCGCCGAAAGGATGGCCGCGCGACTGCAGCGGGCGGGCATGCCGGCCGCGTCCATGCAGATCCTGGCACCCGCGGAGTTCCCGAAGGGCGGCTCCCTGATCGCCTCGTACCCGGGCAAGGATACGAAGCTCGAGCCGATCATGCTGCTGGCCCACATCGACGTCGTCGAGGCCCGCCGCGAGGACTGGGTTCGCGATCCGTTCACGCTGGTCGAGGAAGACGGGTTCTTTTACGGACGCGGTTCGAGTGACGACAAGGCGATGGCCTCCATCTTCACCGACCTGCTCGTGCGCTGGAGCGAGCAGAAGTACCGGCCGCGGCGCGGCGTAACCCTGGCGCTGACCTGCGGCGAGGAAACATCGGAGCAATTCAACGGCGTGCGCTGGCTGCTCGAGACGCATCCTGCACTGATGAAAGCCAGGTTCGTCCTCAATGAAGGCGCGGGCGGACTGCTCGATGCCAGCGGCAGGCACCTGTCGCTCGACGTGCAGGCGGGCGAGAAGGTGTACCAGGATTTCAGGCTGGAGGTGACGCATCCCGGTGGCCACAGCTCGCGTCCGACGCGAGAAAATCCAATCAACCGCATGGCCGCCGCGCTGACGCGGCTCGCGGCATACCAGTTCCCGGTCAGCCTGAACGACACCACGCGCGCCTACTTCCTGGCGCAGGCCGAAATGGCGCCACCCGAAGTGGCCGCCGACATGCGTGCCATCGTCGCCGATCCGACCAACGACGCGGCTGCGCAACGGCTGTGGACGACCAACCCGAGCTGGAACGGCATGCTGCGCACGACGTGTGTCGCGACGCAATTCGAGGGTGGCCACGCGCCGAATGCCTTGCCGCAGCGCGCGAAGGTCAACGTGAACTGCCGCATCCTGCCGGGCGTGCCGATGGAGCAGGTGCGGGCGGACCTCGTCCGCGTGATCGCGGACGACACGATCAGTGTCAATTTCGGTGACGAAATGGGACTGCCCGCACCGGCACCGCCGCTCACAGCCGAAATAATGAAGCCGATCCATGACATTGCGAAAACCCTGTGGCCGGAAGCCCGCGTGGTGCCGACGATGTCCACGGGCGCCACCGATGGCCGGTTCCTGAATGCAGCAGGCACACCCACCTACGGCATCTCCGGTATATTTTCGGATGCAGCCGGCAGCGGGGCGCATGGCCTGAACGAGCGCATCCGTGTGCAGTCGCTGCTCGACGCGCGCCGGTTCCTGCACGAACTGGTGACGAGCTACACTCGGCACTGACTGTTACGTCACGGGGGAGGGTCCAACATGGCCCATGTCGATGGATTCGTCTGTTCCGGGTTGGAATCAAGTCGCTCGTCCGCGTGTATCCGGGCGCGTTGCAGCAAAAGGGAGGCAGTGCCAGATGTTCTTTCGATCCCGCCGGCTCGCCGGCGCATGGCCGCTTTTCGCCACGCTGATGTTGACCGGGTGCGCGTCGATGCCGCATCGCGATCCACTGCAAGTCAGCGTTGCCGGCGTCGAGTCATTGCCCGGTGAGGGCATGGAACTGCGCCTGCTGGTCAAGCTGCGCGTGCAGAACCCGAACGACACGTCGATCGAATACGACGGCGTGTCGCTGAACCTCGACGTCATGGGGCGCGATTTTGCCAGCGGCGTGAGCGACCAGGCGGGCACGGTACCGCGCTTCGGTGAAGCGATCATCGCCGTGCCGGTGACGGTCTCCCTCATGCGCATGGCGCGCCAGGTGCTTGGGATGCTCGACGGCAAGCCCGTCGACAAGCTCACCTATTCGCTGAGCGGCAAGCTGAACGGCGCATCGATGTTCGGAACGCAGCGCTTCACCTCAAAAGGCGAATTCGAATTGCCGAAAGACACGCCGGAATCCACGGCCGTGGCTGCGCCCTGATCACTGCACGCGATACGCAAATGCCCAACGGTCCCATCAGGCTGCTGCTGCCCGAGCTCGAAGCCGAAGTCGTCAGCGAGGCCCTCGAACTGTACCTGCGCGCACGGCCCGCGCCGCTCGATCATCGCTACGAGTACCGCTACCGCGCGGCACACGCAGTGTTGGACGTCCTGCAGCAGAAGCTGCCCGAGGAAGACGATCCCTTGCCGGGACGTCGCCGCCAGGCGGTCGAGGACTGAGCGATGGTGCTCCCCGGCCCGGACCTGCTCGGCATCGCATTCGGCTGCTCCGAACTCGCACTGTCGGCCGTCAGGCGCTCACGGGGCAGGTCACGGCCAGCCGGCGATCGCACGCTGCGCATGCTGTGGGTCACCATCCTCCTGAGCGTTGCAGTGGCGGTGATGTCGGCCACCCTGCTGCCGCAGGCCGGGTCCCGCATGCTCGAGTTCCTCTATCCGCTGGGCCTCGCGTTGTTCGTGACAGGGCTGGCCCTGCGCTGGTGGGCCATCGTGCACCTCGGCCGTTTCTTCACGGTCGACGTCGCAATCGCAGACGACCATCGCGTCGTCGCTACCGGGCCTTACCGGTTCGTGCGGCATCCTTCGTACACCGGCGTCATCGTCGCCTTCGTCGGTTACGGTATCTGCCTCGGCAACCGGGTGTCCCTGCTCGCGCTGGCCGTGCCGATCACGCTCGCCTTCCTGCAGCGGATCAAGGTGGAGGAGGCCGCGCTGCATGCGGCACTCGGTGACGCCTACGGCAATTATGCGCAACGCACGCGGGCGCTCCTGCCATTCGTGTACTGAGCACACCCTGCGAGGTCGACGATGCCGGTCCTTTCGTTGTTCCCGACGCGGGTTTACACAGCGCAGCTGCAGGCGTCCGGTCTGGAAGCCTTCAATAGCCGCCTGCTGCGTGAGTGCGCGCAATACCGGGCAGACGACGTGGCCGGGCGGGCCTGGTCGAAGGAACGGTACCCGGGCGGCTACACCTCCTACGGTTCGCTGAACCGTATGCACACGCTGTCGCCGACGTTTGCGCTGCTCGGCAGGAAGCTGCAGCGGCACGTGCTGGCCTACGCCCGCACGCTCGAGTACGACCTCGACGGCCGCGAATTGTCGATGACGGATTGCTGGATCAACATGATGCCCCGGGGCGTCCAGCACGGCTTGCACCTGCATCCGCTCTCGACCATCAGCGGGACGTACTACGTGCGCACGCCGAAGGGCGTGCCTGGCCTGAAGCTCGAGGACCCGCGCCTCGATCGTTACATGGCGGCACCGCCCCGCACGGCGAGCGCGAAGCCCGGGAACCAGCCGTGGGTGACCATGCCCGTTGCGGCCGGAACCGTGCTGCTGTTCGAGAGCTGGCTGCGACACGAAGTGCCAGCGAACCCCGTGCACGCCGAGCGCGTGAGCATCAGCTTCAATTTCAACTGGTTCTGAGAGTCGTCGGGCGAGCGCTTTCGCGCCGACGTGCCGAGGAGGGAGCATGAGCGACCGCATTCCAATACCCCGCGATCCCGGAAACGACTACACGGCGGAGATGGCGCGGCAACGGCGCGAGTTCGTGGCCGGCCGCACCGGAACGTCGTTGCAGCACGTCGGCTCGTTCACCGTCGACCCGGCGCAGGTGGCCGGTAACATCGAGAACTATCTCGGTGTCGCGCAGGTGCCGATCGGCCTGGCCGGACCCTTGCGGATCAACGGCGAAGAGGCCAGGGGCGACTTCTACGTCCCGCTTGCCACCACCGAGGGCACGCTCGTCGCGAGCTACAACCGCGGCATGCGGTTGCTCAGCGAAAGCGGCGGGGTGACCGTTACGGTGGTCAAGCGCTCGATGCAGCGCGCACCGGTCTTCGAATTCGCCAGTGCACGTGAGGCGCGCGATTTCGGGCAGTGGCTGCACGAACATTTCGACGCCATTCGCGCGGCTGCCGAGGCCACGACCCGGGTCGGCAAGCTGACCGACATCGAGCAGTATGCCGTCGGCAACCTGCTGTACACGCGCTGCAACTACACGACGGGCGATGCGGCCGGCCAGAACATGACCGGCAAGGCGACGCTGGCGGCGTGCGAATGGATCAAGGCCCAGCACCCGCTGCACCCGAGCTACATCCTCTCGGGCTCGATCGATACCGACAAGAAGCACTCGGCCATCAACACCCTGCGCACGCGCGGTCGTCGCGTGATCGCGGAAGTGACGATCCGCAACGAGACCCTGCAACGACTGATGCGTGTCGACGCGAGGACGCTGTTCCGCTCGCGACAGATCAACCAGGCGGGTTCGTTCATGGCGGGCTCGGCCTACAACGGCCCGCATGCCGCCAACGGCATAGCGGCGATGTTCATCGCGACCGGCCAGGACGTGGCCAACGTCGCCGAGTCGCACGCAGGCATCACCTACGCGCAGTTGCTGGAGAACGGCGACTATTACTGGTCAGTCACGCTGCCGTCCCTGATCGTCGCGAGCTATGGCGGCGGCACCGGGCTCGCCACCCAGCGCGAGTGCCTGGAGATGCTGGATTGTTACGGGCCCGGCAAGGCCGACCGGCTGGCGGAGATCGTGGCGGCCGTCGTGCTGGCCGGGGACGTCTCACTGGGGTCGGCCGTACTGGCCGGCGACTGGGTCAGCAGCCATGACAAGCTGGGCCGCAACCGGCCCTGAACGGCTATATTGGACGGTGAGCGGACCGGTCCCGCAGCAGCGTCGGGTGAGGCAAGAGTCGAATGACACGTCCCGTGAGTACATCCTGGCTGGTCGGAGCCGCCGCGATCGCCGCCGCCGTGACGTTCTTCGTCATGCAGGGGCAGGTCCGTTCCGCCAGCGAACGGGCCAACCTGCTGCAGGATTCGGTCACTGCAAGCGAGCGGGCGCTGCTCGGCTACACGACGTACGTGCGTTACCTGCAGGAAGGCAAGAAGCAGCTCGCAGCAAAGCAGAAGTTCCTGGCCGCGACGGTCAGCCACCCGAATGCCGTGACCCAGGTCATCGACCAGTCCGTGCTCGGGTTCCATTCCACGGGCACGATCGCGATCTGGTACTCGGTCGAGTATTCCTTCGGCTACGACCTCGCGCCCGACCGCTATGACATCAAGTCCGGCCCGGACGGCATCCGGGTCGAGGTCGGCAAGCCGCGGCTGGTGGCGACGCCCGCGGTGACCAACCTGAAATACAAGGTTCTCTCCGGAGGCCTGCTCACCGATGAAAAGGCCGCGGCACTGAAGCTGTACGCCGAGGCGTCGAAGCGCGCGCAGGCCAGGGGCGAGCAACTGGCGTCAGATCCCGCCATCATGGCGCTCTGTGAAAAGCAGCTGACGACGTTCCTGCGGAATTTCCTGCTCAAGCAACCGGGCGTGACGACCGTACCGCACATTGCAGTGGTCTATCGCTGAACGACGAAGTAACGGCCACAAGGAGCCTCCAATGCATCGCATCATCAGATTTCTCCTCGCGAGTCTCATCGTTCTGCCAGCCATCGCAGTGGCCGACGGCCTTGCAGCCGTTGCCGAGCTGAAGGGCTGCACCAACGCCGCGATCACCGGCACCGCCAGGCTCAAGGAACAGGTCACCCCCGAGGGCGTCAAGGAGGTGACGGTCGAACTCAAGGTCAAGGGCCTGCCGGATGGCAAGCACGCCGTGCACATCCACGAGGTCGGCGCCTGCGAGCCGTGCTCCGCGGCGGGCGGTCACCACGATCCGGGTCCCGCGGGACAGTCACGGCCTGATTCGGCAATGGACACGATGCCGGCGACGGACATCAACCACCCGTTCCACATGGGTGACCTGATCAACCTCGACGTCAAGAACGGCGTCGGCACGTTCAAGCACACGACCAACCGCGTCACGCTGTCGCCGGGTCGCCTGAGCCTCTTCGACGCGGATGGCAGCGCGATCGTCGTGCACACGCAACCCGACACGTACTGCGACGAGGAGTCGGAGCTCAAGAAGGGTTGCGCGGGCGGCACGCGCGAAGCGTGCGGCGTCATCAGGCTGGTCAAGTGAGCGTGGGGCAGGGCCGGTGCTGACGGTTCACCACCTCGAGACCTCGCGCTCACAGCGCATCCTCTGGCTGCTCGAGGAACTCGGCGCCCCGTACGAGCTCAAGGTGTACAGGCGCGACAAGGTGACTCGCCTGGCGCCGCCGGAGCTCAAGGCGATTCATCCGCTCGGCAAGTCACCGGTGGTGACGGACGACGGCACGGTGGTCGCGGAGTCGGCCGTCATCATCGAGTACATCGTCGAAAAGTTCGGGCACCTCGGCACGGGCGAACTTGCGCAACTTGCGCCTGCGGCGGGAACGCCCGCGTACTGGCAGACCAAGTACTGGATGCATTACGCCGAGGGCTCGCTCATGAACTGGCTGGTGATGAAGCTCGTATTCAGCACCATCCCGACGCGACCAATGCCGTTTTTCGCCAAGCCCATCGCACGCAGCCTGTGCGACAAGGTGCAGTCGACCCTGATCGATCCCAACCTGCAGAACTCGCTCAACTTCATCGAGGCTCACCTGGCGCGAATACGTGGTTCGCGGGCAGCGACATCAGCATGGCGGACTTCCAGATGAGCTTCGGGATCGAAGCACTGCTGTCGCGCTCGACGGCTGGCGGCAAGTACCCGCAAATTGCCGCATACCACCAGCGCATGCGCGCGCGACCGGCGTACCAGCGCGCGGAAGCCAAGGGCGGACCGACGTTGATGGCGAGTTGAGCAGCAGCCTGGCCAGCGACGGCCGGCAACAAGCGATCAGCAGGGGGAGACAGGATGGAGGCGGCAGCCGGGGCTTCGCTTTGCCAGGGATCGACGGACGATCCCGTGCGGGAATCGACGGTCGGATCCGTGTTGCAGGAAGCAACCGCTGAAGCCGGATCGACCGCTGCCGTAGCGGCGTGGGGTGCGCTCCCGGGCGAACGCCGCACGTGGACCTATGCCGAGTTGCTGCGGGATGCGGAGCGTGCGGCCCGGGCGCTGCTGACCCATTTCGAGCCCGGCGAGCACATCGCCGTGTACGCGCCGAATTCGGCCGAATGGCTGCTGCTGGAACTGGGAGCAGGACTCGCGGGACTCGTGCTGGTCACGGTCAATCCGGCTTACCGGGCCAGGGAACTGGAGTACGTGCTGCGGCAGTCGCGCTCGGTCGGCGTGTTTCACACGGGGCAGTTCCGTGGCAACCCGCTGGAGCGCTGGGTCGAGGAGACACGCCCCGGCCTGTCGCAACTGCGTCACGCCTTCGCGATCGAGGACTGGGAGACCTTCCTCGGCTCCGCCACCGCGGGCATCGAGTTGCCCGAGGTCACGCCGGATCACCCCGCGCAGATCCAGTACACCTCCGGCACGACTGGGAGCCCGAAGGGGGCGCTCCTCAACCACCGCGGCCTGACCAACAACTCGCGCTACTACGTGCAGCTGATCCAGCTGCAGGAAGGCGAGGTCTATGGCCACGCGATGCCGTTCTTTCACACTGCGGGTTGCGTGATGGCGACGCTCGGCACGATCCAGGCGCGCGCCACGCATGCCTTTCTGCCGGCGTTCGATCCGGCCCGGCTGCTCGAACTGATCGAGCTCGAGCGCGGCACGGCCATGCTCGGCGTGCCCACGATGATGATCGCGATGATGGAGCACCCGGATTTCCTGCGGCGCGACTTGTCCAGCCTGCGAGTCGCCGTCGCCGGCGGCTCCAGCGTGCCACCCGAAATCGTCCGTGCCATCGAGGCGAAGCTCGGCGTGACCTTCTCGATCGTGTACGGCCAGACCGAGGCTTGCCCGCTGATCACGATGACGCGGCTCGACGACGCGATGGACGACAAAGCGAGTACCGTCGGCCAGCCGATGCCGCAATGCGAGGTCAAGATTGCGGATCCGATCACCGGTGAACCCGTGCCGCTCGGCGCCATCGGGGAGATCTGCACCCGTGGCTACATGGTCATGCAGGAATACTTCGAAAAGCCGGAAGCGACGGCCACCACCGTGGATCGGGATGGTTGGCTGCACACAGGCGACCTCGGCACGATGGATGAGCGAGGCTATTGCCGGGTGACCGGCCGGCTCAAGGACATGGTGATCCGCGGCGGCGAGAACATGTTCCCGGCCGAAATCGAATCGGCACTGATCGAGCATCCGAGCGTCACCGAGGTGGCCGTGATCGGCGTGCCCGACCCGCGCATGGGCGAGGAACTGGTTGCCTTCATCCGCGTCTCGGGTGACGTCAGGCCGGACGTCGACGACTTGCGCCAGCACGTGCGACAAAGACTGGCGGCGCCCAAGACGCCGCGGTACTGGGTGTTCCTGCCCGAGTTTCCGCTGACGGGCTCGGGCAAGATCCAGAAGTTCGTGCTGCGCGAGCGCTGGGAGCAGGGCGAGTACGATCCGGTGGATTCCTCGCGCAGGGTGTGACGCACCTCAACGACCGCACAGGAACACGTGCGGATGCCTGCGGCGTATCATGCGAGCACGCCAGGACACACGCTTGCACACATGACGGCCACGCTGCCTTCGCTTCCGCATCCCGTCAGCCGGGGTCTGATCCGATGAACGACCGCTGGGAAGACCCGCAGGAGCGACCCGAGCCGGTCGCCGTGCCGTCACACGGAGTTGTCCGTCGTTGCGCTGCAAGGCGTGATCGACAACTTCATCCTGCGCGAGGGCACTGACTACGGTGACCGCACGTTTTCGCACGAGCAGAAAGTTGCGCAGGTGCTGCGACAACTCGAACGTAGCGAGGCGCGAATCCTGTTCGATCCACTCGACTCGAGCGTCACGATCGTCGTGGCGCAGCCCGGTCGCAGGCGTGCACAGGAATGAGCCGCGCCGCACTTCGTCGCGACGGCCGCACGACTCGTCGCTATTCGCTGGAATCACAGACCCTGGAGACCTAGCATGATCACCGTTCGATTCGCGCCAGCCTGGCGCTTCAAGGAGCAAAGTGATCATGGAAGTCGTCGGTTACGTCATGTTGAGCGCGCTCGTGTTGTACATGGTGCAACAGGTCACCGACCTGGTCGCCTGAACATGCTCGCCCGTGCGCTGGCGCTGACCGTGCTGTTCGCGCCAGCCGCATTCGGGCAGACCTACACGGTCGAGGTTCACCCGACCCTGAACGACCTGGACATCAAGATCGAACCCGTCGCAATGACGGGCATGCTGGTCGTCAAGCTCACCAACGACACGGACCAGAAAGTCCGCTGCAAATTGCGGTACGACGCTTCGCCGCAGACGCCGTACCGTTCCAGCGTCAACGTCGATCCCGGCAAGACGGAGCAGAGCGTGTTCCGCGCGCAGCGGAAGTGGTTCGCCGTCGCCGTCGAAGTCAACTGCGAAGCGGCGCAGCCATGATGCCCACCCAGCGCTCAGGTTGCTCCGGATGCGGACGAGCTCGAGTACGTCGGGTTCTGGGCCCGCGTGGGCGCGGCCCTGATCGATACCGTACTGGTGCTGATCGTGTGCGTGCCCCTGGTGACTTTCGTCTACGGCCGCACCTACTGGACCTCGGACAGCGTTGCTGCAGGGGCCGGCCGATTTCCTCATCAACTGGCTGTTGCCCGCGATCGCGGTCGTGGTCTTCTGGATCTACCGGCAGGCGACGCCCGGCAAGATCGCGATCGGCGCGCGGATCGTCGACGCCGATACCGGCGGCAAGCCCAGCACCAGGCAACTGATCGTGCGTTACCTGGGTTACTACGTCTCGATGCTGCCCCTGATGGCAGGCATCGTCTGGGTCGCCTTCGATCCGCGTAAACAAGGCTGGCATGACAAGCTCGCCGGCACCGTCGTCGTACGGTCGCGCCATCGTGGCCCGGCACAAGTGAATTTTCCGAAGAAGGCTACGCCGTGAGCCGGACATCCTCTCTGCGCGTGATGGCAGCCATGGCAGCCATGGCGATGCTGCTGACGGCATCTGGCATGGCAGACGCGCAGGCACCAGCGGCGGCGCGACTGCACCCGATGCACGTGTCGAGACCGCGCTCAAAGCCGCGGGGCTGGGCTTCCAGATCGACGACGGCGACTATCGACTCGATTACAAGGTCGACGAGACCCGCAGCCAGCGTGTGTGGATCGCGTCAGGAACGACTTCGCTGCCGCCGCTGGAAGTCCGGGACGTATGGTCAGTGGCGGCGCGAGGCAAAGGCACGGTGCCCGCCGATCTTGCGATTCACCTGCTGCAGGAGAACGTCCGCATGGTCCTGGGCGCCTGGCAGGTGAGCCAGGGCAAGGACGAATACCTCGTCGTCTTCCTGGCGCAGGTGAATGCAGATGCCGATGCGGCGGCGCTGCGCGAAGTGATCGAAGTCGTGATGTACAGCGCTGACCGCATCGAGAAGGAACTCTCCGGCAGGGACGCCTTCTGAGACCGCCTGGCGTCCCGCCACGTCACGCACCGAGTTGACCCGGCAGGTTCACGATCAGCCGGCCAAGGAGACGGTTGAGGGTCGCAATTTCGTCGTCGGTCCAGTGGTCGCCGAACAGGGCGGTCGCCTGGTGCTGCAGGGTCCTGGCGGCTTCGCGAACCAGGCTTCGGCCAGCCTCGGTCAGCACCACGTATCCCACGCGCCCGTCCCGCAGGTCGTCCGCTCGCGACACCCAACCGACTTTCTCCATCGGCGCCACCATGCGTGTAACGCTCGACTGGCTCAGGTCGAGCCGGTCAGCGAGTTCGACCCGTTTCAGGCGCCCGCCGCGGGACTGGTCCAGTTGCATGAGCAGCAGCAACTCGTTGAGCGACAGGCCGTGCACCGAGCCGAGCTCGGAACCAAAGCGGTTCTGCACGTGTGACTGGGCGCGCAGGAGACGCAGGACGGAACTGGCGGCAAGCTTTTTCATGATGGAAAGTATATTCAATATACTTGTGTTTGCAAGTACATTGCACTTTTTAGGAGAGCCGGTCGGCCCGGATCTGGACAGAGTCTCGCCTTGCGAGTAAACCCCCACCCAATCGGGCCGTCGAACGCGCGCGTGTTGCGAACGGCGGCGACGGCCAGGGGAGGGGGAAACATGAAACGCATCCTG
This sequence comes from uncultured Gammaproteobacteria bacterium, assembly GCA_963793675.1. Taxonomy (GTDB): domain Bacteria; phylum Pseudomonadota; class Gammaproteobacteria; order Steroidobacterales; family Steroidobacteraceae; genus RPQJ01. Next base: position 250,094 of record CAWCBA010000005.1, read on the forward strand.
GTGATGGCCGGAATCCTGTCCGCAGTGATCGCAGGTGTTTACGTCGGGACACACAGACCTCGCATGAGTGCTGTGGTTACCGCACCGCCGCCGGCCCTTGCCGGCGCAACCCTTTTGCCTGGGTTGGGTACTTACCAGTTCCAGATCACGACCAGCGAACCCGAAGCGCAGCGCTGGTTCAACCAGGCGCTCATGCTGACCTTTGGTTTCAATCACGACGCCGCAGAACGCTCGTACCTGAAGGCCGCGCAGATCGATCCGGATTGCTCGATGTGCTGGTGGGGCGCGGCGCTGGTCCTCGGCCCGCACGTGAATGCGACGATGGATCCTGCAGACAATCCGAAGGCGTGGCAGAGCCTGCAGCGAGCTGTCGCGCTCGCGCCCAGGGCAACAGAGAGGGAGCGCGCCTTCATCCGCGCACTGGAAGCCCGGTACGCCGAGAACCCACCGGCGGACCGTCGCGCCCTCGATGAGGCCTATGCGAAGGCAACGGGCGAGCTCGTGGCGCAGCGACCTGACGACCTCGATGCCAAGGTGTTCCGCGCGGAGGCCCTGATGGACCTGCAGCCCTGGGACTATTACGACGAAACGCTGCAACCGAAGGGAGGTACCGCGGAAGTCGTCTCGCTGCTGGAAACGGTCATGGCGAAGGACCCGAACCACGCGGGAGCACTGCACCTGTACGTGCATGCCGTCGAAGCCTCGGCTGATCCGCAGCGCGGCGTCGTCGCAGCCGATCGGCTGCGCACGTTGATCCCCGGCTCGGGCCACCTGGTTCACATGCCCGCGCACATCTATTCACGCGTGGGGCGCTGGCACGATGCCGTCGTGGCCAACCAGACGGCCATCGCGGCCGACAACGACTACCTGGCCGTGTGCGGGAGCAACGCCAAGGGCGTGTATCCACTCGGCTACGTTCCTCACAACCCGCATTTCCTGTGGTTCGCGGCCAGCATGGAGGGTGCCAGCAAGATCGCGCAGGATGCCGCGCGCATGACGGCGAAACGCGTCAACCTGCCGGACCTCATGCGGCAACCGGGTTACGCAGGCCTGCAGCATTACTGGATGACGCCCTGGTTCGACAACGTCCGCTTCGGCCGCTGGGACGAAATCCACGTCGCACCGAATCCCGCGCCTGACCTGCCATACGTTACGGCGATCTGGAACTATGCGCAGGCGATGGCGGCGATCCGGCAGAACAGGATCGAGGATGCGAACCGTCATTACGCTGCGCTGGCGAAGCTGGCAGCCGATCCGATCATGAACACCCTGCTGGTCTGGGATCGCTATCCGCTGGCATACGCCGCGCGCATCGCCGAACGCACCGTATACGCGGAGCTGGCATTGGCACGTGGTGACCAGGCCGCGGCCGTCGTGGCGTTGACCGAAGCTGTCGCCATCGAGGACCACATTCCCTACGACGAGCCTCCCGGCTGGCATGCGCCGGTCCGGCAGTCATTGGGCGCTGCAATGCTGGCGGCGGGTCGACCGGCGGATGCCGAACAGGTCTACCGCGAGGAGCTGCGGCGAAATCCGCGCAACGGCTGGTCGTTGCAAGGACTCGCACTGGCACTGGAGCAGCAGAAGCGGAGTGCGGATGCGGTGGCAGTCAGGAGCCAGCTCGCGGATGCGTGGCAGCACGCCGACGTGCAACTGGTTGCGTCGAGGTTCTGACGGCCGACACTCGCCGCAAGTGGCTCAAGTTGGTTCGGGCGGTAGCGGGCTGGCCGAAGGGCTGGCGCTGGTGGTGCTGCGCGGCCTGATAGGATGGCAGATCTATCCAATCCTCCATTTCCGTAAGGACGCGCAACGTGACCATCCGACGATCTTTGGCCACCGCTGCCGGCACGGCCCTGTTCCTGCTCGCCACCGCACCGGCCAGCGCCAGCGATACGCTGCGCCCCGACCAGGTGGCATACCGCGAGTTGTTTCGCGAACTCGTCGAGACCAACACCACGCTGTCCACCGGCAGTTGCACCGAGGCGGCGGGCAAGATGGCCGCCCGGCTGCGTAAGGCTGGCCTGCCTGAAGCCGACCTGCATCCGTTCGCAGTGCCTGACCACCCGAAGGAGGGCGGCCTGGTTGCGATACTGAAAGGTCGCGACCCGACCGCCAGGCCCATTCTGCTGCTCGCACACATCGACGTGGTCGAAGCCAGGCGCGAGGACTGGACGCGGGATCCGTTCACGCTGGTCGAGGAAGACGGCTACTTCTACGCGCGCGGCGTCGCCGACGACAAGGCGATGGCCTCGGTCTGGGTGGACACGTTGGTCCGGTTCCTGCAGGACGGCTTCAAGCCGCGCCGCACCCTGAAGATTGCGTTGACCTGCGGTGAGGAAACCATCGGTGCGTTCAATGGCGCGCAATACCTGTCGACCCAGCAGCGCGACCTGATCGACGCTGAGTTCGCGCTCAATGAAGGCGCCTGGGGCACGCTCGACGAGCACGGCAAGAAGGTGATGATGACGGTGCAGGCGGGCGAGAAGGCCGCCCAGGACTACCAGCTCGAGGTGCGCAATCCGGGCGGTCACAGCTCACGTCCGGTCAAGGACAACGCGATCTATCACCTTGCGGCCGGCCTGATGCGCATCAGCGCTTACGAGTTCCCGATCCGTTTGAACGACGCGACGCGCGAGTACTTCACGCGCATGGCGAACATAAAGGGCGGCGACATGGGTACGGCCATGCGTGCGCTCGTAAAGGACCCGACGGACGCCAGTGCCGTCGCGATGGTCACCGCGGATCCAACCTACAACGCGATGCTGCGCACTACGTGCGTCGCGACGATGCTCGATGGCGGACACGCCACCAATGCGTTGCCGCAGCGCGCCCGCGCCAACGTCAATTGCCGGATCTATCCGGACCAGACGTTCGAGGACGTGCGGCAGGACCTGGAACGCGCCGTGGCCGATCCGGAGGTGACGGTGACGACGCTCGCGACGCGCGGACCGATGGCGAAGGCGCCGCCGCTCACGCCGCAGATCATGAAGCCGATCGAGGAGGTCGCGGCCAGGGTGTATCCCGGCGTGCCGGTGCTGCCGCTGTTCCAGGCGGGCGCGACGGACGGCCAGTTCCTCGGTGCCGCAGGCATTCCGACCTACGGCATCGGCGCACATTTCTTCGATCCCGACCTCGGCGGTATCCACGGCCTGAACGAGCGGATCCGCACGAGTTCGTTGTATGAGGGTCGCGACTTCCTTTACGAACTCGTAAAGACCTACGCATCGAGCAAGTAACAGGAGCGGTCCATGGCCAGAGCCAAGCGCAAGCAAGCCACGAAAACGCGGAGTCCGGGCGATGATGAAGATCCGCCCCTGACCGCGGCGCAACGTCGTGCGCTGGATCGACACGTCAAGGACATGGAGGACCGCACTCGCTTCCTGCTGGTCAGCGCGACGCTGCCCGGGATTTCGCTCTACTACATGGTCCAGGAGGATTCGTGGTCCTTCGACGATCCGACGACGGCAACGCTGTTCAAGCGGCGCGCCTCGGCCAAGGCGATCCAGGCCCTGCTTCGTCCCGGCGTGTTCGTGGTGCCATGCGAAGTCGATGAGCGCGGGCGACTGGTGTTGAGCTCGATTGCCGATCGCAAAGTCGGCAAGGTGCGGCTCGCCGTGCAGCCGTCATGGAAGAAGAAGAGGGCAGGTCGCCGCTAGAACGCTTCGAGCGGCTGGCTGAGCAGGCTCAGGCGACGCTGGATCTCTTCTTCGCGAGCATCGTCGATGACGAGCATGACGTCGTCCGGATCGATGATGGTTTCATCGGCCGCGAAGACACCGGTGAGTTCGGTCTCCGGCCGCAGTTCGCCTTGCTCGAACAGCGCCCACATTTCCCTGGCGAACTCAGTGACGAGCAGTTCGGGCGCGAAGCGGCCGAGCGTGGACCGCAGGTTGTTGACGTCGCGCTCGAGCATCGCCAGCGCAGCGTTGTTTCCCGCTGCATTGACGACCTGCGGCAGGTCGATGATCACAGGCCCGTCGGGCGCGACCAGCACGTTGAATTCGGAAAGATCGCCGTGAATGAGTCCGACGCACAGCATCCGCACGACCTGTCGGATCAGGAATCGGTGGTACTCACGGGCGGTCTCGGCTGAGAGCTCGACCTCGCCCAGGCGTGGCGCCGGATTCCCGTCGGCATCCGCCACGAGTTCCATGATCAGGACGCCGTCGAAATAACCGTGAGGCCGTGGCACGCGCACGCCAGCGGCAATCAGCTGGTACAGCGCATCCACCTCGGCGTTTTTCCAGGCGGCTTCCTGTTCCGCGCGACCGAACGACGTGCTCTTGCTCATTGCGCGGGCCTGTCGGCTGCCACGCACTTTGCGTCCTTCCTGGTACTGGGCGCGCTTCTGGAAGCTGCGCTGCGCCATGTTCCGGTAGACCTTGGCGCAGCGCATCTCCGGTGCGCGAACGCACGAGGTATACGGTCGCTTCCTTGCCGCTTTTGAGCGAACGGATGACTTCGTCGATCACGCCGTCGTCGATGAGAGGTTGCAGTTCTGGAGGGGTTTTCATTGGCGCGGGGATCATACCGATGTTGAGGCCAGCGAGATATCGGTTCGATGGATTGGCCATGGAGTCTCTGCCCCCAGAGGTGACGGTGGAGCAGGGTAGTGGTTAACCCCCGCCGCAGGCCGACTCGCGCGCGGACTTGACTGGAGCGACTGGTGCAGACACCGACGCGGGCGGGCGCTGCGAGGTGGAACCGCCAGGCGGCGCTCATACAAATGGGCAACTGCGCGCGCAATCAGCGTGTCCGCGTCGAGCAGACGCCCCCGCGGGGCCGTCGTGAAACCGACACTGCAAGTCAGATCGTGACCCTGCGTCAGGAGCCAGTCGGTCAACGATTGAGCGAGCTTATCGGCGACAACTGCCGCGGCTGAGCTGTCAGTTCCACGAAGCAACAGCGCGAACTCGTCGTCGGCGAGTCGCGCCACGGTGTCGATGCGCCGGGCAGAGAGCCGGACGGCCTCGCAGAACCCGAGCTGCACGGTTCTGCGCATGTTCCCGCCCATGCTCGGCCACCAGCCGCGGCAAGGCGTTCAGGCTGATGCAGACGACGCTGGTCTCGCCGCCGAGGCGTTCGGTCCGGACCAGCTCTTCAGCAAGCGCCTGGATCAGGCCGTGCCGGGTCGCGAAACCGGTAGCGGCGTCCGTGGTATCCAGCCTGGCGAGCCGGCGCTGCTGTGCTCGCAACTCGCACACGAGCCATGCCGGCAGCGCGAAAAGGATCGCATGCGCAACGAAATTCCAGGACAGGATGCCGATGTCGACGGTGACGCGGGTCGCGAACTCGGCGACCGACGCAACGACGGTCGCGCCAACCGCAGCGATCAGTCCGACACTCCGGCCGTAATACCAGGCAAGGGCGAGGACCGCGGGCAGGTAGAAAGGCTCGGCTCGCAACGCACCTCCTGTTGCAGCATCAACAACGCCACAACCGCCGATCCAGCAGGCTGCAATGGCAAGCGGATAGCGAGGTGGTTCCTGCACGAAATCAACTGAGCTTCGACTGCGCAAACACTTCTCCGGGTCGGCCACGCCTGATGCTGATCCGAAAAGTATGTCTGCATGACAACGGCCGGTCCAGCGCCGGGCGCACACTGTGAAAAGCTGCGGATTGCATCACACATTCGCGCACCGATGGACGTAGAGGTTGTCTCGGTTGACGAGCCGCGTTTAAGTACGACCATCTCATACGCGGGTGATTGCGTGGCTTTCATTATCGTCGCTGCAGGTCCGTTGACAGCCTGCCGGATGCGGACGGTAGGGGCCGGTCGGCTGCTTGCCTGCGTCCTGGCCATTGTGATCGTGCTGGCGAGTGGCTGCATTGCTCTCGGCTACAGCATGGCGCAGACCACCGTGAGCGCGACGACTTCGATGACGACTGTCGACGAAGGCGACTCACTTGACTTGAAGCGCCCCGAAGGCCTCGTGGTCGTCGATCGCATTGGCGACATGTCAGGCAGGCTGATCCGCCTGGAGATCGAGACAGCAGAGCTGGCCAGGCGACTCGGCATCGCACCGTCGCAAGCCACTGGCAGAACCCGCGAGCAAGGAGCAGGCTGGCGATTACCGGCCGCAGGGCGGACCTTTGCTGCCGCTTGGCAACGATGCGCCGATGTCCATCGCAGCCGCGCAACAACCAGTGGTCGACTACGGCACTGGGCTATCGCACGTCGAGATGGAAATCGAACTGCTGGAGGCATCGCTCGATCACATGGCCGGCGTCCTGTCCGACCGCGACCTGACGACCATGGCGTATCCGAGCCGCCCCCCGGTGCAGGGCCAGATGCCGGAGATCAGTTCTGGATTCGGCGTTCGCCACGACCCATTCACGGGCAGACTTGCGCGTCACATGGGCCTGGATATACCCGCAGCTCATGGCACGGCAGTTCTCGCGAGCGGTGGAGGCCGCGTGCTTTCGGCCGGCTTCCGCGGTCCGTATGGCAAAGCCATCGTCATTGATCACGGTCACGGACTGCAGACGCTGTATGGTCACTGCTCGAAGCTGTACGTGCGCGCGGGTGAACTCGTGATGCCCCAGCAGAAAATCGCGGCGGTGGGTTCCACTGGCCGCTCGACGGGACCGCACCTGCACTTTGAAGTCATCAGTCACGGCAAGCGTGTCGCACCCGGCCAAGTGCTGGAAAGTGTCCTGGCCAGGAACCCACAGTGATGCGTTCTACTGTTACCACTCCCACGCTCAAACTCGCTACCGCGCGTCTGGAGTTCCGCAGCGATCGTCGACTGAAGGAAGTCCTGCACCTTGCTGCCGTGTCAGCGCTGATCTTCCTGTTCATCATGTTTGGCCGACGGCTCTACGTGGACAGCGAGGCCTTCGGCGCCGAACTGACAGCTCTCAAGCAACAGAACGCGGCACTACGGGCGGATCTCTCGCGTGCGCTCATGGAACTGGAGTTGGAGCGCTCGACGCGCGCTGCGCTCGCACGCCAGGTGGCGATTCTGAACGAGGAAACGAGCGCGTTGCAGAGCCGCCTGGACTTCTTTGATGCGCAAAGCGGTCGCCCGGGCAGCGCGCGGTGACACTCCAGGTTCGACCGGGTTGCTGATCATTCGAGGACAATTCTATGTTTCGCAGAAAAACCGACCAGCCTTCCATTGACGTGTCGCGATTGTCCAGCCTGATCGCGGCCGGCGTCGAAATTGCCGGTGACGTCATCGTCACGGACGGAGTCCGTGTCGACGGCCATGTTGTCGGCAACGTACTGGCAAAACCGGAAGCCAAAGGGCTGCTGGTACTGAGCGAGCAAGGTCGTATCGAAGGCAACGTCCGGGTGCACGACGCCATCATCAACGGAACAATCCGCGGCGACCTCGAGGTGGAAAATTTCATCGAGTTGCAGGCGCACGCGCGCATTACCGGCGCCATCAAATACCGTGCCTTGCAGATGACATGTGGAGCCCAAGTGGAAGGCACGCTGGAACGCATCGTCGACCGTCCCGAATCGCAGGGGACTGTGCCCAGTAACGTGGTCAATCTGTCCAAAGCAGCGGAGTACTAAGACTCATAACTATTATTTAACATAATATACATTATGCGTACTGCTTCCGACTGATAATCCCGGCTGACTACCATTGGCACCGCAGTCGTCGATCTCGATCTGCCGTTCAATGACCTACGAAAAATTGCGCGCTTGAGAGGTCTGGGTGTTACAGGTGTGGCCAACGCAGCAGGAACTTCGGCTGGAGGTGACGGTTATGAGAGCGATTGCTGGCCCACTGATGATCGTCGCGCTTCTGGTCGCATTGTGGATGCTGTTTGTGCGCGGGACCCCCGGTGGCATTTCCGATGCGAAATATGAAGAATTCAAGCGGCTGGCTCCCCCTAAGCTTCTGTATTCCTGCACCAGGAAACCGACGCCGGAATCGCTGATGCGTCAGACAAGAGAATGCGCGCAGAGCGGCCGTTCCGGATGCGACCAGAAGGCCTACGAGTCGGGCGAGGCGGAGACCGTAACAACGGTCGAGTTCGTCGGGAGTCGCGGGGAGTCAACCTACGACGAGGTGCTGCAGGAAGCCAAGCGGAATTGCGCGGAGGATCTAGGGGACATGGGCGGTGGCAAGCTCGAAGTCCTTGAAGCCCACCAGGATTAGCCCTGCGCGGCGAGTGACGCCTCCCGCAGGTGCTTCCGCACGAGCCCCGGCAGGATCCGGAAGTCCAGGCCGAGCGTTTTCTGCACGCGACGAGCGTTTGCCGGGGCGGCAGCCAGTCGCCGCCGATCTCGCAAGGCAGGCCCCGCGAAAACGACCATGTTGCCGCCCCACCCTACGGTGACCGGAATGACGGGGTCACCGAAGACGTGGCGAATTCTCTCCACCTGCATCGCACTGGCCGATTCATGGGCGGCGAGGTTCATCACGAACACCCCGCCGTCCCCGAGGATGCGGCGGGCGTTTTCCAGGAACCCGTAGTCGGCGATCGACGGCGAGATTCCATTGCGGTCGTAGGCGTCGACCAGCAGCACGTCAGGGAATTCCGTGGCGTCGACCAGGTCCGCGACGTAGCGCGCGCCGTCGCCGTGGATCACACGCAAGTCAGTCCCATCCGGGGGAATCCTGAAATGCGATCGCAGTGCGATGACGTTCGCATCGATCTCGACAGCCGTGACGTGCGTCGACGGTAAATGCCGGTTGCAGAATTTGACCAGTGATCCGCCACCGAGTCCAATCATCAGGACGCGTCCTGGCTGCGGACAGAACAGCACGAATCCCATCATCTTGCGCGTGTAATCGTTCACGAGCGCGTCGGGATCATCGATCCGCATCTCGCTCTGGACGCTGCCATCGATCGTGAAGCACAAGGCGCGGTGCTTGCCGTCTTCGACCAGGAAAGGCTTGTCGTAAGTGCCCGCCATCAGTCGCTGGCACAGCACTGCCGACGCAGCTTCGGTCGGTTCCAGCACGCGCACCAGCGTGCCGGGGTCGACCGTGAGTCCGCCCAGCGACAGCAGGTCCTCGCTTCTTTGGCTGACCGGTCCCCAACCCTGCTGCTGTGGCGAGGCCACATGCAGTCGCGTCATGCGCCTGCGCTGCGGCGAGCGCTCGGACTTGCGGGTCATCAACGCCTCTTTCCGGCCCGCCGCTCGACCACGTCCGGCTCTTCAGGCGTCCACGGCGTTCCCGTCCGGTCTTCGATGTAGCGCCGGATCAACTGTCTGACGACCTGTGAGGGCGTCGTGTCCTGCTCCGCGCAGAGGCGCTCCAGCAGCGCCTTCTTGCGAGGGTCGATCAAGACGGTCAGACGAGCGGTGCGGTCCTCGAGTGGCAAGCAAACACCTCAGAGTGCCCGGATCATGTGCGCGTTATTATAATCTAATTTACATTAGAGTAGAATCGCGACATGAGCCCGATCGACTCGCCCCTGATCGCTTGCCTGGCGCTTCTCGCGTGCTGGGCGGTGGTCGGCGCGGCCGGACTGCTGCGGCCCAACAGCGTCGCGTTGGTCGGCCGAGTGTTGTTTCCTCTCGGCGCAATCATTGGTGTCAGCCTCGCAGTCGTAGCGGCCCTGAGCCTCGCGGGACCGGTCGAGCGCGCCACCCTGCTCATTGGCTTGCCCGACTTGCCGATGCACGTGCGGCTGGACAATCTTTCTCGCGTGTTCCTGGTGCTCCTGGGCAGCGCATCCGCCGGTGTGTCGCTGTTTGCGGCCGGTTATTTCCGCAAGGGTGAGGGAACTGCGCCGGGACTGTTGGGACTGCAGTACCACTTCTTTCTCGCCAGCATGGGATTCGTGCTGGTTGCAGACGACGCCTACGCATTCATGGTCGCGTGGGAGACGATGGCCCTGACGTCGTATTTCCTGGTGACCGCTCAGCACGGCATCCCGGAGATTCGCAGCGCGGGGTTCCTGTACCTGCTCATGGCGCACGTCGGTGCAATCGCCATCCTGCTGAGCTTCGGCATCCTGCAGGGCGGCACCTGGCTGTTCTCGTTCGACGCCATGCGCGCGAGCACGCTGTCGACCCCGTGGGCCACCGCCGCGTTCCTGCTCGCGCTGTTCGGATTTGGCGCGAAGGCCGGCCTCCTCCCTCTGCACGTCTGGCTCCCGGAGGCGCACCCCGCCGCACCTTCACCCGTGTCGGCGCTCATGAGCGGCATCATGCTGAAGACCGCCATCTATGGCGTGCTGCGGGTCACGTTCGACCTTATCGGTGACCCGCTGTGGTGGTGGGGCCTGATTCCGCTCGGGCTGGGACTGGCCACGGCCATCTTTGGCGTGATCTTTGCCGCGGTGCAGACGGACATGAAGCGCCTGCTCGCCTATTCGTCGGTCGAAAACATCGGCATCTTGTTTACCGGCATCGGCCTGGCCATCGTTTTCCATGGCGTCGGCATGACCGAACTCGCGGCGCTCGCGCTGATCGCGGTCCTGTATCACTCGATCAACCATGCGTTCATGAAGAGCCTGCTCTTCCTCGGCACCGGCGCGGTCCTGCATGCCACGGGCGAGCGAAATCTCGGGCGGCTTGGCGGACTGATTCACCGCATGCCGTGGGTAGCCTGGCTGACACTGGTGGGCGTCCTCGCGATCGCCGGATTGCCGCCATTGAACGGGTTCGTGTCCGAGTGGCTGCTGCTGCAGACATTCCTGTTCTCCCACGAAGTGCCACAGCCGTTCGTGAACATGCTGCTGCCGCTGGGCGCGGCCATCGTGGCACTCGCGGCTGCGTTGGCTGGCTACGTCATGGTGAAGTTCTTCGGGATCGTATTCCTGGGACAGCCGCGCGAGCCCTCGCTTGCCGTGGCACACGACGTGGATGGATTCGAGAAGGCGGGTCTAGTCTGGCTGGCGATCGGGTGCGTACTGCTGGGACTCATGCCCAACCAGGTGATCCGCGCTCTTGGCGCAGCCACCGAACAGCTGGTGGGTGCCGCACCGGATCTTGCCGGTCAGTCGTGGTGGATGCTGGCGCCGCTGACCGAAAGGGACGTGTCGTACGCACCGTTGGTACTGCTGGCGGTCATTGTGGGAGTGGTCGCGGCAACCTTCCTGATCGTGCGCGTCGTGTACCGTCGACCGGTGCGCCGGGCCCCAACCTGGGATTGTGGCTTCGGCCGGCTCGATGCGCGCATGCAGGACACGGCCGAGGGCTTCGGCCAGCCGATCCGGCACATCTTCGTTTCGTTCTTCGAAATGGAGCGTGACCTGCCCTCGCCGCTCGACTTGGCACCACGCTATCGCGTCAAGGTCAGCGACCGGTTCTGGAAAGTCGCCTACCTGCCAATCGCCGGACTGCTGCAGCGGGCTGCAAACTCCGTGGCCTGGTTGCAGCAGGGCCGCATTTCGGTCTACCTGACGTACAGCTTCATCACGCTCGTGGTGCTGCTCGCGGTGATGCTGTGAGCGCGGTCGCCTGGCTCACCCAGTTCCTGGAGGTGCTCGCAGCGCTGGTCCTGGCCCCGCTGTTCCTGGGTTGGGTCAATGCGTGTCGTGCGTGGCTGCAGAACCGGCGCGCACCGAGCGTCCTGCTCCCGTACCACGGCATTCGCAAGCTGTTCCACAAGGACGCCGTGATCGCGGAGAGCGCGTCGCCGCTGTTCCGCCTCGCGCCGTACATCGTGTTCGGCGCGATGGTTGCCGCAGCGGCGGTGATTCCCTCGATGGGCACGGGACTTCCATTCCGCTCCGCGGCCGACGCGATCGCACTGGTCGGACTGCTGGCGATCGCACGTGTCTTCATGTCGCTCGCCGCGATGGACATCGGTACCGCGTTCGGCACGCTCGGCGCGCGACGCGACATGATGATCGGCTTCCTCGCCGAGCCTGCGCTGCTGATGGTCATCTTCGTGGCATCGCTGATTTCCGCGACCACAGCCCTGCCGTTGATCGCCGAACGGCTCATGGTCCAGCCACTCGCCCTGTATCCGAGCCTCGCATTCACGGCGGTCGCCTTCACCATGGTGCTGCTCGCGGAGAACGCCCGCATACCAGTGGACAATCCGGCGACGCACCTCGAGCTCACGATGGTCCACGAAGCGATGCTGCTCGAGTATTCGGCACGGCATCTGGCGCTGATGGAGTGGGCAGCCGCCCTGAAGTTGTTCAACTATGCCTGCATCGGTTTTGCGCTGTTCGTGCCGTGGGGCGCATCCACCGGAGCAGCCGGAATCGGCGCGCTGGCCCTGTCGATCCCGGCACTCCTGGCGAAGTTGGGTGTCGCAGGCCTGTGGCTTGCGCTGCTCGAAACGGTTTCCGCCAAGCTGCGCGTATTCCGCGCTCCCGAGTTCATGGCCACCGCGTTCATGTTCGCGGTGCTGGGCCTGCTCGTGCACCTGTTGCTGGGAGCCTGAGGCATGCAGCACACGCCGTTCGACCTGCAACTGCTCAACGCCTGCGCTGCGATCCTGTTGCTGTTGTCATTCGCCATGCTCGCCCAGCGACGTATCGTGGCGCTCGTCAATCTCCTGGCCCTGCAAGGCGCCATGCTGTTCATCGCCACCCTGCTGCTGGCCTGGCGCACCGGACAGAGCCACCTGTACGTCTCGGCCGCGCTGACGCTCGGGCTCAAGGTCATTGCCCTGCCGTGGCTGCTGCACGCGCTCATCCGGCGCCTGCAGGTACAGTGGGACAGCGAGCCGTTGCTCAACGTGCCGGGCACCATGCTCGTCGGGCTCGTGACCGTCGTGTTTGCGTTTGGCCTGGCACAGCCGATTGCCCAGCTCGCGAGCACCGCCACCCGTAATTCCCTGGGGATCGCAGTGGCAGTCATCCTGCTGGCGTTCATCACGATGATCACGCGCCGCAAGGCCATGTCACAGGTGGTGGGTTTCCTGTCCATGGAGAACGGTCTGTTCTTCGGCGCCATGAGCGCCACCTACGGCATGCCGATGATCGTGGAATTCGGCGTGGCCCTCGACGTGCTGGTCGCGATGCTGGTGCTCGGGGTGTTCTTTTTCCAGATTCGCGAACAGTTCGACAGCCTCGACCTGCATCACCTCGAGTCGCTGAAGGAGGACCAGTAGGTGGAATTTTCCGCCCTCCTGCTGACTCCGTTGCTCGGCGCGTTGCTGCTCGCCGTGTGGGGCGCACGCCCGCGTGCCGCCGAGATCAACATCGCACTGAGCTTTGGCACCTTCCTCGCAGCGGTGGCAGTCACCGTGCGGGTGATCAACGAGGGCAACCTGACCGCAGCGCACGAGCAGTTCTTCCTCGACCCGTTCAACGTCTTCCTCGTGACGCTGACCGCCTTCGTGGGCCTCACGACCTCGATCTTCTCGCGACCCTACATGCGGATCGAGACGGAGCATGGACGCCTGAGCCAGGGGCGGCTGCGGCTCTACCACTCGATGTACCAGCTCTTCATGACGATGATGCTGGTGGCATTGACGACGAACAACATGGGCTTGCTCTGGGTGGCGCTCGAGGCGGCGACGCTGTCGACCGTGCTGCTGGTGACGCTGTACCGGACACCGGCCAGCCTCGAGGCAGGCTGGAAGTACTTCATCCTGTGCGGCGTCGGCATCGCACAGGCGCTGTTCGGCACGATCCTGCTGTATTTCGCAGCAGAGAAAGTCCTGGGCGCCGAAGGCGTCAGTGCATTGCTGTGGACACACCTCGCGGCCGTGAAAGGTGAACTCGAGCCCACGGTGCTCGGGCTGGCCTTCGCTTTCCTGCTCGTGGGCTACGGCACCAAGGTCGGGCTGGCGCCTCTGCACAACTGGCTGCCGGATGCGCACGCGGAAGGCCCGACGCCCGTATCCGCGGTGCTGTCTGGACTGCTGCTTAACGTCGCCATGTATGCCGTCGTCCGCTGCAAAATCCTGGTGGAGGGCGCGCTGCAGTCGACGCTGCCGTCGAAGATCCTTATGGTCTTCGGGCTGCTCTCCGTCGTGTTGTCGGCCCTGTTCCTCTGGCGGCAGCGCGACATCAAGCGATTGTTCGCCTACTCGTCGATCGAGCACATGGGCATCATCGCCTTCGCCTTCGGGATGGGCGGAGCCGTCGCCAACTTTGCCGCCCTGCTGCACATGACCGTGCACTCGCTGACCAAGTCGGCGATCTTCTTCGCGGTGGGTCACGCGGCCCAGAAGACAGGCTCGCAGAAGATCGAAGACATCCGCGGACTGCTGGCGCTCAATCCCACGATCGGCTGGGGCCTCATGCTCGGCTCGATTGCGATCCTCGGTTTCCCGCCCTTCGGCGTGTTCGCCAGCGAGTTCCTGATACTGACCACCGCGATGAAACAGGAGCCGTGGGCCACGCCGATCCTGCTGCTGGCCCTGGGCGTGGCGTTCGCGGCCATCTTCAGCCGCGTGCAGTCGATGGTGCTCGGCCAACCGACGGGGCGCCGCCTGCCGCACCAACCTGCCCTCCTGCCGGTTTTTGCGCACCTTGCACTGGTATTGGCTCTCGGCCTGTACATCCCTCCTTACCTGGCCGACTGGTATCGAGCCGCGGCCGGCATGATCGTGGGACACTGACGTGAGCCTCTCGCGCTGGCTGACCCGGGCGACGTCGACGCAGGCTGGAGCAGCGATCTCGCATCTTGTCGTCGACCCGGCCGAATGGCGTGACCTGGCGCAGGACATCGCCGCTGCCGGTGGTCGATTGCTTGCGCTCTGGGGTACGAACCGGGTCGGACAGTGCGACACGCTGCATGCCGTGGTCATCGTTCAGCCGCGCGCCCTTTTCGTTACCGTCCCCATTACAGACGGCACCGGGCGTTACCACGGCATCGAAGATGTGTTCCCGTCGGCCAGCCGGATGCAGCGGGCGGTGTTCGATCTCTGCGGACTGCGTTCGACCGATCGGGACACCCGGCCATGGCTGCGCCATGCTGCATGGCCCACGGACGCGTTCCCTTTGTCCGCCGACCCTATGCCCTCGCCGCCCCAGGCGCCGATCGACGATTACGCGTTCGTGCGGGTCGCGGGCGATGGCGTGCATGAAATTCCGGTGGGCCCGGTGCACGCCGGCATCATCGAGCCCGGGCACTTCCGCTTCTCCGTCGTGGGTGAAAAAGTCTTGAGGCTCGAGGAGCGCCTGGGCTACGTGCACAAGGGCATCGAGCGACGCTTCACCGAGCTGCCGATCCTCGAGGGGCACCGCCTCGCGGCGCGAGTGTCCGGTGACTCCGCCGTGGCCTATGCGTGGGCCTATTGCCAGGCACTCGAACACCTGGCGGGGAGCGCGTTGCCGCGGCGCGCGGCGTGGCTGCGGGCGCTGGCACTGGAACTCGAGCGCATCGCCAACCATCTCGGTGACCTCGGCGCACTCGGCAACGATGCCGGGTTCGCCTTCGGGCTCGCGCAGTTCTCGCGACTGAAGGAAATCCTGCTGCGCGCAACCGAGCAGGCGCTTGGGCAACGCTACCTGCTCGACTTCGTCGTGCCGGGCGGCACGCGACACGACCTCGCGCCTAGCGCTGCCACAGCGCTTGACGCGTGCATGGTTCACCTCACCGATGAGGTGACCGTGCTGCGCGGAATTTACGAGGAACACACGGGTCTGCGCGATCGATTCGCGGGGGCGGGCGCCATCCTGCCGGAACTCGCGGCCTGGCTCGGGCTCGTCGGCCTCGCCGGGCGTGCGAGCGGACAGCCGCTCGATCTGCGCGTGGACGCGGCTTGCGCACCTTACGACGAACTTGGCGTGCGCCCGTGCATCCAGCAGGACGGCGATGTACTCGCGCGAGTCACCATCCGTTTCGACGAATTCGTCGAGTCGGTACGAATAGTGCGGCGCATCCTGCGTGCGATGCCGTCTGGCGAACATGCAGCCGCCATGACCGTACCGCTGGCCGGGGCCGTCGGAGTCGGACTCATCGAGGCGTGGCGCGGGCCCGTCATCGTCGGCCTGGAGGCCGGACCGGACGGGGGCATCCTGCGCTGTCATCCGCAGGACCCGTCCTGGCACAACTGGCCCGCGCTCGAACACGCGATCATCGGCAACATCGTTCCGGACTTTCCGCTCATCAACAAGTCATTCAATCTGTCCTACAGCGGCCACGACCTCTGATCCCAGCAGCACATGCTCAAGACCCTGCAACAGATACTGAAGACCGGCATCGTCACCGAGGCGCCTCCTGCTCCGGCTGAAGAACTGCGCGTGCGCGGGGCGCTGGAATCGCGCATCCGCGAAGTGCTCGGTCGCGCGCTGTGCATTCGCGCAGTGGATGCGGGGTCCTGCAATGGCTGTGAACTCGAGATCCATGCGCTCGGCAACCCGATCTACAGCATCGAGTCGCTCGGCATCCGCTTCGTTGCCAGCCCGCGTCACGCGGACCTGCTGCTCGTGACCGGCCCGGTATCTCGCCACATGGAGGCCGCACTCCGTCGTACCTACGATGCCACGCCCGATCCCAGGCTTGTCGTTGCCGTGGGTGACTGCGGTGCCTGCGGCGGAATCTTCGGCAGCGGCTATGCCAGCTGCGGCGCCGTAGCCAACGTGATTCCCGTGGATGTCGTGGTGCCGGGATGCCCGCCTTCCCCGACGCGCATCCTGGCGGGCATTCTTGCCGCGATTTCGCAATCATCCACGGCATAGACCGCAAACTGGTCCAGGGTAGAGCTGTCACCCGAGGTACCTTCGCCCGCCACGAATTGCAGGAGGATCGCCATGCCGAAAATCGATCTGCAGGCCGCCCCAGCTGGATCAGGCTCCAGCTACCCGTCACCGTTCGACGAACCCTGTCGCGGCCGCAGCTGGCAACGGCTCGGCACCGCGGCCGGACTGACGCACCTTGGCGTGAACCTGGTCAGGCTTGCCCCCGGCGCCTGGTCGAGCCAGCGGCACTGGCACACGCACGAGGACGAGTTCGTCTACGTGCTGTCAGGTCAACTCGTGCTGGTGACGGACGAAGGCGAAGAAGTGCTGGTGGCGGGCGACAGCGCGGGCTTTCCGGCTGGCGTACGCAACGGTCATTGCCTGCAGAATCGGTCGCAAGAGGACGCCACGTTCCTGGTCGCCGGCAACCGC
Source organism: uncultured Gammaproteobacteria bacterium (assembly GCA_963793675.1). GTDB lineage: Bacteria > Pseudomonadota > Gammaproteobacteria > Steroidobacterales > Steroidobacteraceae > RPQJ01. The sequence continues at coordinate 267,035 of CAWCBA010000005.1, forward strand.
AGCAACGAAGACGGCGGCGAATACTCGGACATCGACATGAGCTTCAAGGCCGGGCGCTACACGGGCGGCGGCGGCTATTTCCACAAGGACGGAACCCCTTACTGATTGCAGCGTTGCAGCCTGGAATCAGGACGCGATCCGGCGGCCCGTCAGCCGGACAGCGGATGGGCCAGACCAAAATGGTACGGGGTAGCCAGGGGCCGCGTCATGACCCCGGGTGGTGCCGCGCAGACGATGGGAATCGCGTTGATCACCGAGCCGGCCACGGCAATCTGCTCGGCCGACGTCGGTGACGTGTCCCCGGCGCGCTTTTCCATGTCGAGCGCGATGCGCACACCGGGCTGCCCCTGCACGTGGATTCGCCACAATGGTGGATGCGGATCGTCGAGGTGTGCCGTCTCCATGTACCAGTGAATGGACATCGTGAGACGGGGTGATGCCCTGCACGATGCCACGCCAGCGCCAGTTGAAGTGGCTGACGCGGCCCTTCGGTATCGTTCCGGCGCCGATCTGCAGGTCCGCCGACGCCGGAAAAACCCGGTGCTCGGTATCCACGCGGTCAAGCGGCAGCCCCAGGCGCTCCGCCATGGTCGACAGGACTTCCGCATACATCCCATTGAGCGAGGACGACGGTCCCCACGACGGGTCGTTCGGGTCGACGGCGTTCGGCTCCGCGCCGAACCCGAGAATCTTGAAGACGTAGTCGGGACTGCGAACCGGTCGGCAATCCACGCTCTCAATGACCTCGATGTGATCGACTTCCGTGCACACCCCCGTCGCCACGACCGCAAGCTGTTCGCCCGCGTAGCCGGGATTCAGGCCTGCGCCAAGCAGCGACGTCCCGCCTTGCCGGCAGGCGGCTTCCAGCGCCGCCAGGCGCTCGCCGCCCCAGTGCTGTGGCCGGCTGTAGCCGTTGATGCTGATGACGTTCTTGCCGGCAGCCAGCAGCCGCAGGATGTCCGCATCGTGCGAGCCGTAGGGCGGCGCGAGTCGTGCCGCGTGAATCACGACGTCGGCATCGAGCGCGAGAATCGCGTCTACGTTGCGCGTGGCGAGGACACCGGTGGGCTCGCGTCGTGCGATGGTCCCCGCGTCCTTGCCGTCCTTGTCGGCGCCGTAGACGTAGACGCCAACGAGTTCCATCGCCGGGTGGTCGATTACCGCGCGCAGACAGTTCTTGCCCATTCCGCCGGTGGCCCATTGGATCACTTTGTACTTCTTCATGGTCGCTCCGTCCGGGCGGGTTTGTGCGAGCGCGCCGTATCAGCCAGGTCGAGTGGTGACAGCGATGCAAGGAACACGCGGTCGGTCTGCCGATCCGATCCGACCACGTAGTGAGTGAAACCGATCTCGTGGAATCCGGCCTTGCGATAGAAGGCCATGGCCCGCGCGTTGCGCTCCCAGACACCGAGCCATGCATATCGCCCGCCGAGTTCGCGCGCCGCTTCGAGCGAGCGCTCCATGAGTCGCGTGGTGAGGCTGGTACCGCGCACTGACCGGTCTGCGTAAAAACGCTGCAGTTCGACCGCCCCGGGCAACCTGACGCAAGCCGGTGGCATTTCGTTCCGACGGACCTGCGCATAGGCGACGATCCGTGAGTCCTGCAGCGCCAGCAGCGTTATCACCGTCGGGTCCGTGAGTTCACGCGCCTGCAGGTCCGGCCGATAGGTCGCCGCAAGATGAGCCTGCAAGTCGTCCGCGACCGGTGTCGTCACCGAAAGCTTCGGCAAATGTTCGCGCGGCAAACGCTGCAAGCCATGTCGCATCGCCGACCACGCCGCGCCGGATCATCTGCGTCGGCCATCGCTCGAATCGACAAATCGATCTCCCGGAGTCCTGTCGTGCTGCGATCAGGTCGCCGGCGCAGCTTCGCGCGCGCGCTTCGCACGTTCGTGGTCGCGCAGCGCTTCGGCGGCGGCCTTCTCGTTACCCAGGGACTTGTACGCCCAGCGCAGCACGTCGAACGGACCTTCATAGAGCCCGGGCAGATGCCGAAAGCCGATGCGCTCGAACTGCGCACCACGACCCCGGAACAACCCGTTGGCGACGGCCATGTTCGACCAGGCCACGGCATCGTCGTAGCGCTGGGACTTGTAAGCCGCGAAACCCGCGAGCCACGCGAGCTCGGCCGTGGCGGGACGGATGGCCAGTCCCGCGGCGCAGAACTGCACGGCGTCCTGCCAGCGCAGCAGGCTGCAACAGCATTCGGCAGCGCCATAGCACGCCCAGGCCCCCTCTTCTTCCCAGCCGCGCAGTTCGGCACAGGTGCGAAACGCCTCGATCGCAGCAGCGAACTCGTCCGAGGCTGCTGGTGCGAAGCGCCGAGGTAGTAGAACCACCGTGCCTGCTTCGCGTGCTGCTTCGTGTAGCGCTTGAGGATCGCCACGTCGCGTTCGAACTTGCGACGGGTGGCCTCGGGATCCTTCGGCAGTTCGTGGAAACGGACGCCTCGCAGGCTCAGCGTCTCGGCGGTGGTGCGTCCGAGGAGGCATTCATGCGTCGGGCCTTCCCAGTCGCACTTTCGCCGGCACGCGCACGATGCGTTCCTTCGAATAGCTGCCGACTGTCGTCGAGTACCATGCAGACCTGCGCCTGCGTGCGCGCCAGGGTGCGCGCCAGGTCGAAGTCCCGATCGAACAGCAGTCGCTCGTCCGTGTCGAGCGTGACGGCCCAGGTTGCGCCCGCTTCGGTCGCGGCCTCGAGCGCATAGTTTCTGGCCGCGGCGAAATCGTTCTTCCAGGGAAACTCGCGCAACAGCAGCTTGTCACCCGCCACCCTGCGCGCGACTGCGATGGTGTCGTCCTTTGCGCCCGTGTCGATCACGATGCAGCGGTCGACCTGCTGCAGCACGGAAGCCAGTGCATCGCCGATGATGTCGGCATTGCTCCCGGTCAGCGTCGTGGAAACGATCATTGCGGCGGTTCGCCCGTGCGCATGGCCAGGACCAGGTCCGTATCTTGTGCGCCGAGCTACGGCGTCTGCATGTCGACGACGAAGCGGTAACGGACGTCGCCCCGCTCCATGCGTTCGAAAGCCGCGTTGATCTGCGGCATGGTGGTCATCTCGCAGTCCGCGACGATGCCCTTCGCCGCGCAGAAGTCGAGCAGTTCCTGCGTCTCGGCGATGCCGCCGATCGCCGAACCCGAGAGCGTCTTGCGCCCGCCGATGACGAGGCGGCTGCTGAATGCCGGGATCGTGTCGATGACGCCGACCAGCACCAGCGCGCCGTGGGTGCGGACGAGCCGCAGGTACGGGTCCAGTTCGTGCACGACGGGAATCGTGTCGAGGACGAAATCGAACGTGCCCGTCGCGCGCTTCATCGCGTCGGGCTCCGACGAAAGCAGCACGTGGTGCGCGCCAAGCGACTTCGCCGCGTCGGCCTTGGCCGCCGAACGCGTGAGCACCGTCACCTCCGCGCCCATGGCGTTGGCAAGCTTCACGCCCATGTGACCGAGACCGCCGAGACCCGCCACGGCAACCTTCGAACCCGGGCCCACCTTCCAGTGCCTGAGCGGCGAATACGTGGTGATGCCGGCGCAGAGCAGCGGAGCCGCACGTGCGGGGTCGAGGCCCTCCGGCATGCGCAGCACGAACTCCTCGCGCACGACGATGTGCGATGAATAGCCGCCGTACGTGATCTCGCCGGTCTGGCGATCCTTGCCGTTGTAGGTGAGCGTGGAGCCCTTCTGGCAGAACACTTCACGGCCCGCATTGCATTCGCTGCATTCCCCGCAGCTGTCGACCAGGCAACCGACCGCGACCCAGTCGCCCGCCTTGTAGCGCTTCACGGACGGCCCGACGGCCGCAACCTGCCCGACGATTTCGTGACCGGGGATGCAGGGATAGACGGTGTTGCGCCAGTCGTTGCGAGCCTGGTGCAGGTCCGAGTGGCAGACGCCGCAGTAACGGATGTCGATGCGCAGGTCGTTGGCCCGCAACGCCCGCCGCATGAAGGCATGGGGAGCCAGGGGGCTGCGGGCATCAACCGCCGCATAGCCGCGGCAAGGGGTCGATTCAGCGGTAGCGTTCGTCATCTGTGGTCCTGCGGGCGTGAGAGGGGCCCGACCCCGGCGCCCCGCAATCGAGCGCTGGGTCGTGTCGATTCATTCCGATTATAGACATGTGAACGGCGGACACCTGAAGCGTGGGCAACGGCCACCGCTGCTGCGTTAGGATCTGGCGCCCGCCTACCGCGATGGAATCCGCATGAACCCGCTTCGTCGCTCCCTGCTGCTCGCCTTCGTCGCCTTGCTGTCCGCCTGCACGGTCAAGCCCGCCGAGCGACCGGCAGCGGCGCCGAAGCTCGGGTCGGCCGGAGCGGGCGGCACCGTCGCGATGCCGGACTCGTACAGCGCTGAAGCCGCTGCGCGCATCCTGTCAGCGGGGGGCAACGCGGTGGACGCAGCCGTGGCAGGCGCCCTCGTACTGGCCGTGACCTACCCGGAAGCCGGCAACCTGGGCGGAGGTGGCTTCATGCTGACCTACGTCGATGGCGTCGCGCAGTTCCTCGACTACCGGGAGACGGCGCCTGCGGCCGCGACGCGCGACATGTACCTCGATGCCAGGGGTGAGGTGATCGAAGGCCTGAGCCTGACGGGACACCGAGCCGTTGGTGTGCCCGGCACCGTGGCCGGTCTCTGGGCAGCGCATCAGCGCTACGGCAAGCTGCCCTGGCGCGATGTGATCGAGCCTGCAGTGCGACTGGCACAGCGCGGGTTCCAGGTACCACCCCTGCTGGCTGAGCGGGCCACTACCGAACAGCCGCGTTTCCAGCGTACCAACTTCGCTCGATATTTCGGCCGACTGCGCCAGGGTGCGTCCTTCCGGCAGCCTGAGCTGGCATCGACGCTGCAGCGCATTCAGAAATCCGGTGCTGCCGGCTTCTACGAGGGTGAGACGGCCGACCTGATCGTCAGCGAGATGCGGCGCGGTGGCGGATTGATCACTTCGCAAGACCTGCGCACGTACCGTGCCGTGTGGCGCGCACCGCTGCGCAGCACCTGGCGCGACCAGACCCTGCTGTCGTCGCCGCCGCCGAGTTCGGGCGGTTTCGCATTGCTGCAGTTGCTGGGGATGAAAGATGCGCGAGCCAGCGACTTCGAGGGCCTGGAGCACAACTCAGCGCAGTACGTGCACCTGGTGGCCGAGATCGCCAAGCGCGTCTATGCCGATCGCGCGGAATACGCGGGCGACGCTGATTTCGTCGACGTGCCGATCGGCCGACTGGTGGATCCGGCCTACCTGCGCGAGCGCGCGGCAGGCGTGAACCCCCACGCGATTTCGGCTGCGCAGAGCGTCGGTCCCGGACTTGCCGAACCTCGCCATACGACGCACTTTTCGATCATCGACCGCTGGGGCAACGCCGTCGCCAACACCTACACGTTGAACTCGGATTTCGGCAGCGGCGTGGTCGTTGCCGGTGCCGGCTTCCTGCTCAACAACGAGATGGACGACTTCAGCGCCAAGGCAGGCGTGCCTAACGTGTACGGACTGCTCGGCGGCGACGCCAACTCGATCCAGCCTGGTAAGCGCATGTTGTCGTCGATGTCGCCGACGATACTGCTGGACCGCGACGGTCGGGTCGCGCTGGTCGCAGGCTCGATGGGTGGCTCGACGATCATCACCGGCGTGTTCCAGGTTCTGGTCGACGTCGTCGATTTCCGCATGACCGCATTGCAGGCGGTGTCCGCGCCACGGTTCCATCACCAGGGTGTGCCGGTCGATCTCCTGACCTTCGACGGCGCATTCCCGCCGGTCACCCTGGAGGCATTGCGGCAGCGGGGTTACAGGGTGGAACCGCACGAATGGCCGCTCGGTGATGTGCAACTCATCGTTCGCACGCAGGCAGGTTGGGATGCCGCGTCCGACCCGCGCGGCCGCGGCGAGGTGCGCCGGCTACCTTGAACCGCAGGAGATCTTGCGGCCTCCGCTGCTGGCATCCTGCCCCCCCTGGTTGCGCATCTAATACATTGGCGTATATTCAAGCTGTAGACGGCTGATTCTCCTCGGCTTTTACGTATCGGATAGATTCGTAAGTTTTGGATTAAGAGTCAGATTCAATCGATTGAAAAATAACATCTTTCAGATGTCAGGGGCGTGCGATGACAGCACATTCGGACGACTTTCACGCCGCGCTGCAGGTGCTTGTTGGCGCGGGCGCAGTTAAGCAGCGCCTGGTAGATGCCTACCGTCGTCACCTCGCCTCGCTGCGCGAGCAGGATCTGCCCGAAGCTGTTCGTGATCGCTTCGCCAGGCTCAGGACAGCGATGCACGAAGCGCCTGCTGCCGGTGGCATGACTGCTCCCGAAGCCTCTGCCCGCAAGATGTCCGAAAAGGACGCAGCGGAACACGCTACTGCAATCCTGGACATGTTCATGGTGCTGTCGGCGCTGGACGAAAGCGAAAGCGCGCCACGCCTGCGCATCGTCGCGAACGACGACGACCCGCTCACCGACGACTTGTTCGAAGTCCCGGCCTTCCTCAGTCGAGCTTGAATTCGATCACGTCGAAACGCGTCGTTTCTTCGTGACGCGCCTGCCGCTTGATCGAATCGACCAGCTGGCGCTGATCCCACGGCACCACGTCGTCCGCCAGCTCCTGCACCGCAGGGGGGATCGTGTCCGTGCCGCCGAACGGTTCGAGCACGATCAGCGGCTTGTCGTACGCCTTGGCGCAGTGCATCTGGAACTCGACCCAGTCCACGTTCCTGCGGTAGAGCGCCGCCGGCACGATCACCACCTCGGCCTCGCCGATCTGCTTCCGCAGCGACTCGCGCAAGGCTTCCTTGTCGCCGGACGGGCGTGCGTCCGGCGTGCTGGTGTTGCGATAGAAAAAGTTGGGGCTGCTTTCGACGTACTCGAAGATCCGGTGGTAATCCTCGTCCTCCACCCATACGTGGCAAACGAACAGCCGGATCGGGTTCTTCTGGGTGATGCTGCTCACGGAGCCTCCGTCGACATCCTTGCTACCGGGCGGACGCCGATAGTCTAGCCTAGCGCATTCCGTTCCGGATCAGCGTCCAGACCCGTAGAATTGAGGTCTGATGCGCTTTCTGCTCTACAACATCCGTTACGCCACGGGCACCGGCGCCGCTTTCCACCTCCCGATCCCGGGTGCCGGCTACCTCCGCAGCGACAAGCGCGTCCTGGCCGGGATCACCCGCTTCATCAAGGGGCAGGACCCGGATATCGTCGGGCTGATCGAAGTCGACACCGGCTCGATCCGCACCGGCAAGGTCAACCAGGCCGAGGTGATCGCCGATTCCCTCGGGCACTACTCGATCTACCAGTGCAAGTACGGCGCGAATTCGTTCAACACGTTCGTACCGATCCTGAACAAGCAGTCCAACGCCTTCCTGGCGGCGCCGCGCGTCGAGGGGGAGCGTTTCCACTACTTCGACACCGGCATCAAGCGCCTGATCATCGAACTCGAACTCGACGACGTCTGCGTTTTCCTGGTCCACCTCTCGCTCAAGTTCCGGCACCGGCACGCGCAACTGCGCCAGGTGTTCAACCTCGTGAAGCGCTCGACCAAGCCGGTGATCGTCGCGGGCGACTTCAACACGTTCTGGGGCGAGCACGAGATGTCGCTGTTCATGGAGGCGAGCGGACTGCGCAGCGCCAACGTCGCGGGCCTGCCGTCGTATCCAGCACGCAAGCCACGCCTGGAACTCGACTTCATCCTGTATTCAAAGGGCATCGAGATCGACTCTTTCGAGATTCCCGAAGTCACGTTTTCCGACCACCGGCCGCTGGTCTGCGATTTCCACATCACCGGCTGACCTCGGTCCGCGTGGTTCATGGAGGATTGATGAACACTTCGGCGACTGCCTCGACATCACGCCAGTGGACCCTCGAGATCGACTCGGATCGCGTCGCCTGGCTCACCTTCGACAAACCGGGCGCCAGCGCCAACTCGCTCTCGCGCGCGGCGATGGAAGAACTCGACGAGCGCCTGCGCGAGGCCGAGCAGCAGCGCCCGGCCGGCCTGGTCATCCGTTCCGGCAAGAGTGGCTTCATCGCAGGCGCCGACGTGTCCGAGTTCGGCCAGGTGCGCGAGCCTGCTGCAGCCGTGCCGTCGATCCGCGCGGCGCACGGCGTCTTGCAGCGGCTCGCGGACCTGCCCTTCCCCACCGTTGCCGCCATCAATGGCTACTGCCTCGGCGGCGGGCTCGAACTCGCCATGGCTTGCCGTCACCGCGTCTGCGCCGACGATCCGAAGGTGACGCTGGGGCTGCCGGAGGTGATGCTGGGCATTCATCCTGGTTTCGGCGGTACCGTGCGCGCCGTGCAACTGGTGGGCGTGGCGACGGCGATGGACTTGATGCTCACGGGCAAGAACCTGCGCCCGGACAAGGCGCTGCAGCTGGGACTGGTCGACGAGATCGTTCCGGCGGGACGGTTGCATGACGCCGCCAAGGCGCTGGCGCTGCACCCACGTACACGGCGCCGGGCGCCGTTCAGCCAGCGCCTGCTGAACCTGCCCCTGGCGCGCAGCTTCGTCGCTGGCAAGATCGAGAACCAGGTTCGCCGACGGGTACGCAAGGAGCACTATCCCGCGCCGTATGCGATCGTGGAGCTCTGGCGCCGCCACGGCGCGAGTCCGCGCACGGGTTACGAGGCCGAGGCCCAGTCGGTCGCACGGCTCGTGTGTACGCCCACGTCACGCAACCTCGTGCGCGTGTTCTTCCTGCAGGAAAGACTGAAGGGATTGGGCGGCAGGGAACTGCCGACGGGCGGCCATGTGCACGTCGTCGGCGCGGGCGTCATGGGCGGCGACATCGCCGCGTGGTGTGCGCTGCGCGGCTTCACCGTGACGCTGCAGGACCGCGGCGCGGAGCTCGTGCAACCCGCGCTCGATCGTGCGCGTGCCTTCTTCGAGAAGCGCAGTCGCGTTCCCGGCAGGGCCGCAGAGCAGCTGGCGCGGTTGCAGGCCGACGTCGAAGGCCACGGGATCGATCGAGCCGACGTGGTGATCGAGGCCATCTACGAGAACGCCGGAGCCAAGCGCGAGCTGTACGCGCGCATCGAGCCCCGGTTGAAGCCTGGTGCACTCCTCGCCACCAATACGTCGAGCCTGATGCTCGAGCCACTCGCGGAACAACTCGCCGCACCGGGCAGGCTCGTTGGCCTGCACTTTTTCAACCCGGTCGCGCAGATGCCTCTGGTCGAGGTCGTCGAGTCGGCCGCGACCGAGCCGCAGACCCTTGCCGCTGCACTCGCCTTCACCCGGGCCATCGACAAGCTGCCGCTGCCTTGTCGCAGCGCGCCCGGTTTCCTGGTGAACAGGGTGCTGATGCCGTACATGACCGAGGCGATGCTCGCGGCCGGCGCCGGCGTGCCACTCGCCACGATCGACGAGGTGGCCGTGAATTTCGGCATGCCGATGGGTCCCATCGAGCTTGCAGACATCGTCGGCCTCGACGTGTGCCTGCACGTCGGCCGCATCCTTGCGGCGGCCTTCGGCGGACCTGCGCCTGACGCCGTGGCCCCGCTGGTCGAATCCGGCAAGCTCGGCAAGAAGACGGGCCAGGGCCTCTATGAATGGCGCGATGGCAAGGCGGTGAAGCCACCGGTCGACCCTTCTGCGCGCGCCCCCGACGACCTCGAAGATCGGCTCATGCTGGCCATGGTCAACGAGGCCATGGCAGTGCTGCGGGAAGGCGTGGTGGCAGACGGCGACCTCATCGATGCCGGCGTGATTTTCGGGTCGGGCTTCGCCCCGTTCCGTGGCGGACCGTTGCGTTATGCGCGGGAGCGTGGCGTTGCGGACGTCGTGGCGCGCCTCGAGGTGCTGGCCGCGAAACACGGCGAACGATTCCGGCCGGATCCGGGCTGGTCGAGCTTCGGTGGTCCCGGCGCGCCGTGATACCATCCCGCAACTTTTGCAGCGGACCTTCATGAGCAGCGATCCGACCACCGTCGAACTGAGCGTCCTGCGAGCGTTTTCACCGCTCGACGGGCTCAAGAAAGAGAATCTCGGGGCGCTCGCGCGCAAGACCGTCATGCGCGAGCTGCCGCAGGGCCGTCTCCTGTTCAAGGAAGGCGACGCTGAGAAGCGGACTTACTACCTCGCGAGCGGGGTAGTCGAACTGCTGGCGGAAGGCCGCATCGTGGGCACGATCCGCGGGGGCACGCCCGACGCACGCCACGCGCTCGCGCCGCTCCTGCCCCGCCGCTGCTCGGCGCGGGTGGCCTCCGAAAAGATCGAGTACCTGTCCATCGACAGCGACATGCTCGACGTCCTCATCACCTGGGACCAGACGGGCATCTACGAAGTCGGCGAACTGCATGCTGGCGGCGATTCAGCGGACGACTGGATGACCATGCTGCTGCAGAGCCGTGCCTTCCACCGCATCCCGCCGGCCAACCTGCAGGCCGTGTTCATGCGCCTGCAGCGAGTGAATTACTCGGCGGGCGACGTGGTGATCCGCCAGGGCGAGGAAGGTGACTTCTTCTACGTTATCGTCTCGGGCCGCTGCTCGGTGAGCCGCGAGACGCCGCTCAACCGCGAAGGCATCCGGCTCGCGGAACTGGGCATGGGCGAGACCTTCGGCGAGGAAGCGCTGATCTCAGGCGCGACGCGCAACGCCACGGTCACGATGCTGACCGACGGCGTCTTGATGCGCCTCGCCAAGGACGATTTCAACACCCTGCTCAACGAGCCGATGCTGCAGTGGGTCGACCACGAGCAGGGCCTGCAGATCGTAGCGAAAGGCGGCATGTGGCTCGACGTGCGCCTGCCGAGCGAATACGAGCACTGGCACCTGGAGCCGTCGCTCAACGTGCCGCTCTATTTCATTCGCCTGAAGATCAAGACGCTCGACCCGGCGATCCGCTACGTCGTGGTCTGCGACAACGGCCGTCGCAGCTCTGCGGCCGCTTACATCCTGAGCGAACGGGGCTTCGAAGTCTGCGTGTTGCGCGGCGGCATTGCCGAGACCGGTCTCGCCGATACGCTGATCCGCTGATCCGCTGACGGGAACGAAGCACCGACTATTGCACGGCCAGCTGCTGCACGTGCTGCGCCGGCGTCTGCCCTACTGTGAAATCGAGTAGCTCTTCTGCTTGCCAGTGAGTTCCTGCCGCAGGCCGTCCGCCTGGCGCACGGATGCTTCGTACTGCGCCACGGTCATGCAGACCTCGGTCGGAAAGCGCGAGCCGAGCGGAGTGCTCTTGCGGCAATAGACCGTCTCGCCGCCGAGCTGCCTGGACTTGTAGCCGGGCGGAACACGTGCAACCGTCGTTTCCTGACCGTCGCCGGGCTTTGTTGCGACGGCAGCCGCTGGCTTGGCAGTCTGAGCGGACGGAGCGACGCTGGCAGCAGGAACCGCGGCTGCTGCGGGCTCGGCCACAGCCTGCCCCGGCTCCGCGGCGAACGCAGGCAGGGCGCTGCCAAGGGCAACGAGAACCAACAGAAGTCGAAGCAAGGCATTCATTGGTGACCTCCAACCGGGGTTCGCTCATCAATACCCCGGAGGGCTCCGGCCCGTCCGAAGCTACATTGTGTGGGTAGGCTTGTCGCCGCCGAGTGCGCCTGCGAGGTACGACTCGATCTTGCGCTGGGTGGTTCCGCGATCCTGCTCGCTGAACTGCACGCCGATGCCGGCCGTGCGCTTGCCCTGCGCCCCCTTGGGTGTCATCCAGATGACGCGGCCGGCCACCGGCAGCTTCTCATCCTCGCCCATCAGGTTGAGCAGCATGAACACCTCGTCACCGAGGCGGTAATTGCTGCTGGTCGGAATGAACAGTCCGCCGTTTTTCACGAACGGCATGTAAGCGAGGTACAGCGCGCTCTTGTCCTTGATGGTGAGCGTCAGCAGGCCAGGCTTGTTCGGTTGTCGCGCGGGGGCGGGGCTCATCAGGACCTTCTCAGTGCTCCATCAGCGGGCCGCCACCGCGGCTCGCAATGCGAGCAGCAAGGTTTCGACCACGAGGGGCGCGGATGCCGAGCCTTCGAGCAGGCGGCGGGCCTCGCGCAAGCGGTCCAATACCTGGAACGCCTCGGTTATGTTCAACTCGGCCGCTGCCCTTTGCAAGGCCGAACCGGTCCGAAACGTGAGGGGATTCTCATTAACGACCCCGGCCGCCGCCTGGATGGCGGCAACCAGCCACGCTTCGAGCCAGTCGAGGCGAGTCGGCAGCCCTGCGCCTTGCATGTCGGCAGCGGCCCGTGTGACCTCGATCCGGTCGTCCAGAAACGCTTCGAGCAGACCCGCCATTTGCTGTTCGAGACCCGCAAAATGCGGCGCCAGCGCGAGCGCCTTGAGTGGCGAACCTCCGGCCACGGCCAGCAAACGGGGTGGCGGGGCGCTGCCGAGGGTCGCGGTGAGCCAGCCCAGGGCCAGCGCATTCTCGGGCCGCGACACTTCGACTCGCTGGCACCGGCTGCGCAGCGTGGGTAGCAGCGCAGAGGGCCGTGCAGTGACCAGCACCAGCACCGTGCGTGGCGCCGGCTCCTCGAGCGTCTTGAGCAATGCGTTCTGCGCCGAGGGCGTCATCTTCTCGGCCGGTGCGATCACCGCCACCCGGTAGCCACGCCGCATGCTCGTCATCGCAAGCTGCTCGCAGACCTCACGCACCTGGTCGACCCCGATCGATTTCTTGTCTTCGGGAATTCGCAACCAGTGCATGTCCGGGTGCGTCCCTGCCTTGCTGAGGTGACACTCGGCGCATTCGCCGCAGGCCTCGAGGCGCTCGCCTCGAGCCGTGCAGAACAACGCTGCCGCGAGCGCGGAGGCGAAACGCTGCTTGCCGACGCCCGCCGGTCCCTGCAGCAGCAATCCGTGCGACAGGCGATGGGAGCTGACCGCCGCAGTCAGCTTGTCGCATGCGGACTCATGCCATGGCAGCAGGTCGATCGGCAGCGGCGCTAGATCCTGGTCGCCCGCGCTGCCGGAGGTGTCGTCGTCCGCGTCCTGGCTCATCGCAACGACGCCTGCAGGATGAGCAGCGGTTGCAGGGCTGCCCGGACCGACGATTCGACGCGCTCGAGTTCACCGCTCGCGTCGACGACCCGGAACCGTGCCGGTTCCTGCGCCGCGCGCTGCAGATAGGTTTGCCGGACACGCTCGAAGAATTCGGCGCGTTCAGACTCGAACCGGTCGGGACCATCAGCCCCGTTGCGGTCGCGCGCGCGCGCCATGCCGACTGCGACGGGTGCGTCGAGCAACACGGTAAGATCGGGCTGGCGCTGCGGGTGCACGATGCGTACGAGCGCATCGATTTCGGCCGCGGGTAAGCCGCGGCCGCCACCCTGGTAAGCGTAGGTGGCATCGGTAAACCGGTCGCACAGGACCCACGCACCCCGCGCAACGGCAGGCTCGATCAGGTTGGCGAGATGGCTCGCGCGCGCAGCGAACATCAGCAGCAGTTCGCACGACTGCGGCATGGGCTCGTCGGCAGGCTCGAGCAGGATGCGTCGCAGCAGCTCGGCCCTCGGCGTACCGCCCGGCTCACGTGTCAACACGACATCGACGCCCTCTGCTGCCAGCCAGGCAGCCGCGCGCCTGATCTGCGTCGACTTGCCGACGCCCTCGCCGCCTTCGAACGTGATGAACCTGCCTTGCACGCCGCTCAATGACCCTTGCTGTGCTGCTGACGGTAACGCACCAGGTAGCGCCGCACGGCGGCCTCGTGCTCCCTCAGCGTCCGTGAAAACGCGTGCCTGCCGTCGCCCTCGCCCGTCGCGACGAAATAGAGTTCGCCGCGCTCGTCGGGTTGCACCGCAGCCCGCAACGCAGCGGCCCCAGGCAGCGCAATCGGCGTCGGCGGCAGGCCCGCCCGCGTGTACGTATTGTACGGCCCGTCGCGTTCGAGGTCAGCGCGCCGCAGGTTGCCGTCGAACTTTTCGCCGAGCCCGTAGATGACCGTTGGATCCGTCTGCAGACGCATGCCCAAGCGCAGTCGCTCGATGAACACGCCCGCGATGCGTGCGCGCTCGTCCGGGTGCCCGGTTTCGCGCTCGATGATCGAGGCGAGGATCAGCGCCTCGTAGTCGTCCTTGAGCGGCAGGTTCTCGTGCCTCGTCGCCCAGGCTGCCGCCAGTTCCTTGCGCATGCGATCGCGCGACTGGCGCAGCAGGTCGATGTCGCGGGTGCCTTTGCCGAACAGGTAGGTATCGGGAAAAAACAGGCCTTCGGGGGGCTTGCCCTCCTCGCCGAGCGCGCGCATGACTGCGTCGTCCTGCATGCCGCGTGTCGCGTGCTCGAGCGTCGGTTCGGCCGCGAGCGCCCTGCGCAACTCGCGGAACGTCCAACCCTCGACCACCGTGACCGAATGCTGGACGACGCTCCCGCTCACCAGGGCCTGCAGCAGGCCTCGCGGCGACGTGCCCGGCTTGATCGAAAACTCTCCTGCGTGCATCCGGGAGTCGACGCCGATGAACCGGCCGTAGAGCGCGAGCAGCCGCGGGTGAGTGAGCAAACCGCGCGCAGCGAGTTCACGCGCGACAGCCGTGAGCGTTTGCCCGGGCCGGACTTCCACGATAGCTGGTTCCGCGCCGATCGCGAGCGGCTGTGCCAGCCAGTGACGCACGTACAGCGTCCCGGATGCGGCGCCGAGCACCGCGAGTGTCAGCAGCGCGAGCAGCATGCGCCGCACCGACTTCATTCCTCGTCGGTCTCGAGCGCATCACGCAGCCGTGCCGTCATCTCTCCCGACCGGAAGTCATTCACGCCCACGACGGCGCCGACCGGCCGGATGCCACGCACGGCGTTGGTCAGGAAGCATTCATCGGCCTGGGCCAGGTCGTCGAGCGTGTAGTCGCCGACCTCGACGTGGATGCCGAGCGCCTTCGCCAGGCGCAGGACCACCTCGCGCATCACGCCCGAAACGCCGCAGTCGCTGATCTGCGGCGTCAGCAGTGCGCCGTTGCGCACCAGGAACACGTTGGCCGCCGTGGCACAAACGATGCGGTCGTCGGTCGAACGCATGATGCCTTCGTCGACCGCGGAATCGCGCAACTCGGCGCCGGCGAGCACCTGCTCGAGGCGATTGAGGTGCTTCATGCCAGCGAGCCGGGGATTGCGGCCCAGCCGCGTCTCGCAGACCAGCAGCGAGAGCGGACGCGCGGCCTCGGACTCCGACACCTGTTGCGCCGTCGAGATGACGATACGCGTCGGGTTCGGGTCGGTCGGGGGCGGATAGCTGCGAGGACCCGGGCCCCGCGTCAGCGTGAGCTTGACCACGGCGGCGCCGAAACCTTCGAGGGCACGCAGGCAGTCCGTTTCGATGAGGTCGACCGGCGGCGGCGGCATGCCGAGGCGGTGACAACCTTCGGTGAGGCGCGCCATGTGGCTCTGGAAGCGCCGCACCCGCCCGTTGGTCGCACCCATCGTCTCGAACAGGCCATCGCCGTAATGCAGCCCGCGGTCGTCCACCGACACGCTGCCGCCTTCGACGCCATTCACGAACTTCCGACCCATCATCTTCGTTCTCCCAGCGCGCGCAGGATTCCGTTCGCCTTCGCGCGGGTTTCCGCCAGTTCAGCCTCGGGTATGGAGTCTGCCACGATGCCGGCCCCGGTCCGAAATCCGATCTCACCGCCGCGCACTGTCAGCGTGCGGATCAGGATATTGAGGTCCATGGCGCCGTTCAGGTCGAGGTACCCGAGCGACCCGGTGTACGCGTCGCGCGGCTCGCGCTCGAGCCCTGCGAGCAGGCCCATGCACCGCACTTTGGGGCAACCGGTGATCGTCCCTCCCGGGAACACGGCGGCGATCGCCTGGCCCGGGGTCACGTCGTCGCGCAGCACGCCGCGCACGTTCGAGACGATGTGGTGCACCGTCGCGTAGGTCTCGATGGTCATGAACTCGTCGACCTCGACGGTGCCGCCGCGGCAGATGCGACCGAGGTCGTTGCGCTCGAGATCCACCAGCATGATGTGCTCGGCGCGTTCCTTTTCGTTGAGCTTGAGTTCGCTCTTGAGCGCCGCGTCGGCCACATCGTCCCGCCCCCGCGGACGTGTACCGGCAATGGGGCGGGTGCTGGCGATGCCGTCCTGCAGTTGCAGCAGGCGCTCGGGGGACGAACTCAGCAGCGCGAAATCGCCGAACTGTGCGAGCGCGGCGAAAGGTGCCGGGTTCGCGCGCCGCAGCGCCTGGTAAAGGTCCGACACCGTGGCGCCCGGCGCCAGGCCGGCGCGCCAGGAGCGCGAGAGATTGGCCTGGTAGACGTCGCCGCGTGCGATGGCGTCGAGCACCTCGTGCACACCATCGAGGAACACCTGCGGCTCCTGCTCTTCGACCGCGGTGGCCAGCGCGGCGGGTGGAATCCGCTTTTCCGCGCTGGCGATGGCGGCGACATCGGCACGGACCTGCTCGCGCAGCTGCTCCAGGACCCCGGCTTCACGCGCGACGATGCGAACCTCGCGGGTCCGCCGGTCACGCATCAACGCGCCACGCATGCGCCAGGCCACCGCACGCGGCAGGTGCGAGTGCAGGCAGGCGCAGCGTCGGTTCGATCTCGCCCGCAAGCTCGTAGCCGAGGTAGAGGAACCAACCGTCGGCGAACACGGTCCCGCTCGGGACGGCGTTGCCCGTGCCGCGTTCACGGGCCACCCAGCGGTCGAGCGCGTCGAGAAACCGGCCACCCGAGGCCGCTTCGAGCGACGTCGCCCGTCAGCCCGCCGTCAGGCGCTTGCGCCAGCTTTTCGCCGGGTAACGCGAAAAGGACGTCGTGACGCCCCAGCGGCTCTGCGCCGCTCACGCTCTCGAGCAGGACGGGATAACGGGCGGGAAAGCGCTCGTGCAGCGCGAGCAGGTCGGCTTCGCGCATGGCTGGAGGCGGCTCGCGCGCTCAGCCGAGCGCGCGGAAGATCAGGCTGCCGTTCGTGCCACCGAAGCCGAACGAGTTCGACAGCGCGATGCGGACCGGCGCCTGGCGCGCAGCACCCGGCACGAAGTCGAGGTCGCACTCCGGGTCCGGGTGCTCGAGATTGATCGTCGGCGGCAGCACGCCGTCGCGGATCGCGAGGATCGAGAAGATCGCTTCGACGACGCCCGCGGCCCCGAGCAGATGACCCGTCATCGACTTGGTCGAGCTCACCGCGACCTTGCGCGAGTGCTCGCCGAGCGTGCGCTTGATCGCCACCGTCTCGGCGCGATCGCCGAGTTCGGTCGAGGTGGCGTGCGCGTTGATGTAGTCGACCGCTTCGGGATTGATCTCGGCATCGCGGATGGCCGCGGTCATCGCGAGCCGTGCGCCTTCACCGTCTTCGGGCGGCGCCGTGATGTGGTGCGCGTCACCGCTCATGCCGAAGCCGACCAGCTCCGCATAGATCTGTGCGCCGCGCGCCTTCGCGTGCTCGTACTCTTCGAGGACGATGGCGCCGCCGCCTTCGGCCATCACGAAACCGTCGCGGTCCTTGTCCCACGGACGGCTTGCGCGTGCGGGCTCGTCGTTGCGCAGGGACAGCGCACGCGCCTGGCAGAAGCTGCCGACGCCTAGCGGCGTGAACGCCATCTCGGAACCGCCCGCAACCATGATGTCGGCGTCACCGTACTGGATCAGGCGGCAGGCCAGGCCGATCGAGTGCGTCGAAGTCGTGCACGCGGTGACCAACGCGATGTTCGGTCCCCGCAGGCCGTGATGGATCGACACCTGCCCGGCGGCCGCGTTGATGATGCTGCCGGGGATGAAGAACGGCGAAATCTTGCGCGGTGTCTTCGCTTCGAGCCACTTTGCCGTGTTCTCTTCGATGGTCGAAAGCCCGCCGATGCCGGCGCCCATGGCGACGCCGATGCGCGCGCAGTTGGCCGCGGTGACCTCGAAGCCGGAATCCTTGATGGCCTGCGTGGCGGAGGCGACGCCGAACGGCACGAACGGATCGAATTTCCGCACGTCCTTGGGCGCCATGTACTCCTCGGCATTGAAGTCCTTCGCCTGCCCGCCGATGCGGACCGGGAAAGCGCTCAGGTCCATCTTGTCGATGAGGCCGATGCCGCTGCGACCGTTCACCACGCCTTCCCAGGCGGTCGCGACCGTGCTGCCGAGCGGGGAAACGATGCCTAAACCTGTGACGACGACTCTGCGCCTGGACAAGCTGGGTTCCCCCGAAGATTCACTGAAACAATGTTGCAGGACCGCCTTCCGTGGCGGCCCGGCACGAGGTGCCGCTCAGGCCTGGGTGCGGCGCTCGTTGATGTAGTCGATAGCCTGCTGGACGGTCGTGATCTTCTCGGCGTCCTCGTCGGGAATTTCGGTCTCGAATTCCTCTTCGAGCGCCATCACGAGTTCGACAGTGTCGAGCGAGTCCGCACCGAGGTCGTCGACGAAGGAGGACTCGTTGGTGACTTCCTCTTCCTTGACGCCCAGTTGCTCGGCGACGATCGCCTTTACTCGCTGTTCAATACTGCTCATTGTCGTAGGGATCCTTTGGAAGGAAACAAAATCTGCCGATCCGGGCCTGCAGGCGACCGGCATGGGGCGCGTATTCTATGTTAAGGCCGTGGCAAGGGTCCAATTAGCCAGAAACGCTAATTAGATCATGTACATACCGCCGTTCACATGCAGGGTCTCGCCGGTGATGTAGGCCGCTTCGGGCCCCGCCAGGAAGGCTACGGCCGCCGCGATGTCCTCGGGCGACCCCAGGCGGCCGAGCGGAACCTGCGTCAGCAGCGAGGTTTTCTGGGCCTCGCCCAGGGCGTCCGTCATGTCGGTGACGATGAAGCCCGGGGCCACCACGTTCACCGTGATGTTGCGTGAGCCGACCTCGCGCGCAAGGCTCTTGCTGAAGCCGATCATGCCGGCCTTGGCCGCCGCATAGTTGGTCTGGCCGGCGTTGCCCATCACGCCGATGACGGACGCGATGTTCACGATCCGGCCTTTGCGCGCCTTCATCATTCCGCGCATGACGGCCTTGCAGGTACGGTAAACCGCGGTCAAATCGGTATCGAGCACGGCCTGCCAGTCGTCAGCGCTCATGCGCATGAGCAGGCCGTCGCGCGTGATGCCGGCATTGTTGACGAGGATGGACGGCGTGCCCTCCGCCGCCTCCACGCCCTTGAGGCAGGCCTCGACGGCACCGGCGTCGGCGACGTCCAGCACCAGGCCACGTCCCGTAATGCCCGCCCCCTGGAGATAGGCATCGATGGTCTGCGCACCGGCTGCCGTCGTCGCGGTGCCCGCGATACGCGCCCCGCGCCTGCCGAGTTCCAGCGCGATGGCGCGGCCGATGCCGCGCGTGGCGCCGGTGATCAGGGCAAATTCGCCTGCCAGGCTGCTCATGAATTCTCTCCACAGGCGGCCAGCGCGGCCGTTATCGATGCCGTGTCTTCGAGCGCAAGCATCTTGAGCTCGGGCTTGCGCTCGATCCGGCGGTTGAGCGATGTCAGCACCTTGCCCGGCCCGCATTCGACAAAAGTGGTGGCGCCGCCCGCAAGCATGGCGCGAACGGTGTCAGCCCAGCGCACGGGTTTGAACAACTGTTCCTTGAGCGACTGGCGGATGCCTGCGGGCGAGTTGTGCTTGCGCACGTCAACGGTGTAGACGTCGGCGACGTTCGGCAGCCGCACGTCCACTGTTGCGAGCCTTTCCGCCAGTTGCTCCGCCGCGCCCACCATGAGGCTGCTGTGCGAAGGCACGCTGACCGGCAACAGCACCGCACGCTTGGCGCCACGGGCCTTGGCGGCTGCGATTGCCCGCTCCACCGCCGTCGCGTTGCCCGCGATGACGGTCTGGCCGGGAGCATTGAAATTCACCGGCTCGACCACTTCACCCTGCGCCGCCTCCCGGCAGGCTGCATCGAGATCCGCGTCCTCCAGCCCGAGGATTGCCGCCATCGCCCCCTGCCCCAGGGGTACAGCCTGCTGCATCACCTGACCGCGGAAGCGGACGACGTCGATGGCCGTCTTGAAGTCCAGCGCATCCGAGCACACGAGCGCCGTGTATTCACCGAGGCTGTGTCCTGCCATCGCCACGGGCCGCGGCCCGCCGCGACCGATCCAGACCCGCCACGTTGCGACCCCGGCTGCCAGCATCGCCGGCTGCGTGCGCTCCGTCGAACCGAGATCGGCCTCGGGCCCGTCCTGGCAGAGTGCCCAGAGATCGTAGCCCAGCACGTCGCTCGCTTCGGCAAAGGTGGCGCGCACGACGGGCTCCGCCGCGCCGAGCTCGGCCAGCATGCCGACCGACTGGGACCCCTGCCCCGGAAAGACGAAAGCGAGTGTCATCGGCAGTGTTCCCCTGGTGACCGCTGGGCGGCCAGTCTTGATGCTGAGGCGTGATTATAGCGATGGAGCCGCAGGGCGCTGCCGCCACAGCACCCAGAGTGCCGCCGCCGCGCCCCCGATGGCGCCGTAGGTATGCGCCTGGTGTACGACTGGCATTGCCAGCGTCGAGGCCGTGAACGGCAGCGGACCCACCAGGTGTTCCCAGCCGAGCTTGAGCGCAAACAGGCCCGCCACCAGGGCGGTGATGGCATCGGGCGTACGCCACAGCCAGGCACAGAGCCCGGCCGCCATCAATCCGTGCAGTACGCCGGAAAACCCTACGTACCACTCGAGTTCCGGCTCGAATGCGAGGAACCCGAGATCGACCGCGACGGTCGAAGCGATGAGGATGGCGAGCCAGCCGCGCAGGTCGAATTCCCTTGCGAAAAGCGCGGCCACCAGCGCCAGGCCAACCAGGTTCCAGGCGAGGTGCGTCAGGTCGTAATGGAAAAAATGGGCAGTGACGAGCCGCGCGTATTCGCCACCGCGCAGGATGGCGGCGCGGTCGTACGGCAGGGTCTCCCAGCCCCGGGCGCCGAGCGACTGGACCGCGACCAGCACGAGCGCGAGCACGAGCGGCGCGCGCCACGCGCGCGCGCCCAACTGCGCCAGTTGCACCAGTTGCGAGAGACGTCCCAGGTTCATGCGTGCGCCGGTTCCAGCGGCATGGGTTTGCTATGATCAGTGAAATTTACCGTCAACCACGGCACTCCACATGACATTTACCAGATTGCATCGCATGCGCGGCTTTACGCTGATCGAGATCATGGTCGTCGTCGTGATCCTCGGCATCCTTGCCGCGCTGGTCGCGCCGAACGTGATCCGTCGCATCGACGATGCGCGCGTCACCAAGGCCAAGCAGGACATTCGCGCCTACGAGACGGCGCTCAACCTGTACCGGATGGACAACTTCCGCTACCCCACCACGGAGCAGGGCCTGCAGTCGCTCGTTACCCGCCCTGCCGACCCGAACATCAAGAACTGGAAGGAAGGCGGCTACATCGACGGCCTCAAGAAGGATCCGTGGGGCAACGACTACGCCTACATCGCACCGGGCACCCGCGGCGACTACGATCTCTACACGCTCGGCGCCGACGGCCAGCCGGGCGGCGAAGGACCCGATGCCGACATCGGCAACTGGAACATCGAATAACGCCGTGCCGCGGCTCGCAGCCGCACGCCGCACCTCGGGGTTCACCCTGCTCGAGGTGCTCGTCGTCGTCGTCATCATCGGCATCCTCACCTCGATGGCGGTGATCTCCGTCCACGTGCTCGGCGGCGATCACGAGATGCAGCAGGAAGCCGAACGCCTGCAGGCCATCCTGCTGCAAACGCGTGAGGACGCCATCCTGCAGAGCCGCGACATCGGCATGCGGCTCGACGCGACGGGTTACGAGTTTCTGGCGTACGACGGCCGCGTCGAACGCTGGAACGCGGTCGAAGACGACCCCCTGCTGCGCGCGCGCTCGCTGCCCGAAGGCCTGCGGCTCTCGCTGCGGCTCGAGGGCCGCAATGTGCTCTTGAAGCCGCGCGAGCCGGCGACCGAGCGCGACCCCATCCAGCCGCAGGTGATCCTGCAGGCGTCGGGCGAACAGGTTCCGTTCGACGTCGGCTTCGCGCGCGACGGCACCGACGAGCAGCGCCGCGTGAGCGGCACGATCGATGGCAAGATCGAAGTGCACGACGACACCCGCGAAAAACGCTGACCATGCGCCCCGCCGCCACTCGCTCACCTGCCCAGCGTGGCTTCACGCTGATCGAAGTGCTGGCAGCGCTGGTCATCGTCGCGCTCGGCATGATCGCGGCGATCCAGGCCGTGACGCAGTCGGCACGCAACGGCACTTACCTGCGCGACAAGACGCTCGCGCACTGGATCGGCATGAACGTCCTGACCGAGCGGCGCCTGCAGGCGTCGCCGCCCGACATCGCCGAATCGACCGGCCGCGTCGAATTCGCGGACCAGCAATGGCAGTGGTCGATGACCGTCACGCAGACCCAGGTCGCCAGCCTGCGGCGCATCGACATCGCCGTGCGCCGCGCCGAAACGCCCGACGGCACCCCGCTCGCCAGCGTCTCCGGCTTCTATGGCGAAGCCGTGGGCGGCGCCGGCGGCGGCGGTGCCGTGCCTTGGGCCGGTACAGGCGCACCCGGCACGGGTGGAGGCGAGGAAAATGCGGATGAATCCGCCCCGGCTCCGGGCAATCCGCCGGGCAAATCCCCGGGCCTGCCGACGGACGCCGAAGAATGAGCATCGGCAGCGCCCGGCGCCGGCCTGCAGGCTTGCCGACCCGTGCGCGCGGCTTCACGCTGCTCGAAGTACTGGTGGCAATCGCCATTTTCGCGTTCGTCGGGGTGATGGCGCTGTCGGGTTACACGCAACTGCAGAAGCAGACCGAGTACCAGCAGTTGCGTCTCGAACGCGTGCGCGAGGTGCAGCGCGCCGTGCAGACGCTGGCGCAGGATCTCACGCAGATCGAGCCGCGGCCGATTCGCGAGCCGATCGGCGACCAACGCGTGCCCGCCGTGCTGGCCGGCGAGTCGGTCGAATACAAGCTCGAGTTCACGCGGGCCGGCTGGATGAACACTGCAGGCCTGCCGCGCCCAACGCTGCAGCGCGTGGGGTATCGCCTGGACCAGGACGGCCTCTGGCGCGACCACTGGCGCGTGCTCGATCGCACGCAGGTTTCCGAACCGGTGCGCGTGCGGCTCCTGAGCGGCGTGCGCTCGGTGAGGTTCCGCTTCATGTCGCCGTCGCTCGAGTGGGTCGAGCGCTGGCCACAGCTGGGCGGCAATCCGCTCGAGCAGGAACGGCTGCGGCCTGCCGCGATCGAGGTCACGCTCGACCTCGAGGACTGGGGCGAGATCAGGCGCGTCGTCGAGGTGGCGGGCTGATGCAGCGGCAAGGCAGCGCAGCGTTCCCGGCACGCCAGCGTGGCGTCGCGCTGATCATGGCCGTGCTGATTGTCGCGCTCGCGACGATCCTCGCGGTCAACGTGACGTTCCGCGGCATGGTCGACCAGCGTCGCAGCGCCAACCTGTTTGCTCTCGACCAGGGTTTCGAAGTCGCGCTCGGGGCGGAAGCCTGGGCCGCAGACATCCTGCGCAAGGACGCACAGGACTCGCAGACAGATCATTACGGCGAGATCTGGGCCAAGTCGCTGTCGGCCCTCCCGATCGACGAAGGGGTCGGCACGGTCGAAGGTCGCATCGAGGACATGCAGGGCCGCTTCAACCTGAACAACCTCGTGTTCAGTGACGGCACGACCAATGCAAAGGCGGTCAAGCAGCTCGAGCGCATGCTCGGCATGCTCGACCTCGAGCCGGCGTGGGCTGTAGCCATGGCGGACTGGATCGACGCCGATACCCAGCCAGGCTTTCCGGATGGCGCCGAAGACTCGGTCTACACGGGACTCGATCCCCCGCACCTCGCTGCCAACATGCCGATCACCCGCGCCAGCGAGCTCATGGTGCTGCCCGAGTTCGGCGCCGAGCGCTTTCGCCGCCTGCAGCCGTACGTGACGGCGCTGCCGGTCGGCACCAAGCTGAACGTCTGCACGGCGCCCGGCATCGTGCTCGACTCGCTCTCGGAGTCGCAGCGGCAGTTCAGCCTGAACCCCGAGGACCTGGCCAAGCGGCGCAAGGACGTCTGCTTTCCGACGCTCGAAGACCTGCGCGGCACGCTGGGTCAGGCCGACTACGACCAGATCAAGGACACACTTTCGGAATCAAGCACTTACTTCCGCGCGACCGTATGGGTCACTATTGGCACTACCCAGTTCACCCTGTACAGTCTCCTCGCGCGCAGTGGGGCCGGACCCGTGCGGCCTGTCCTGCGCAGTTTCGGAGCCGAATGACCGTATGACTGAAACCCTGGTGATCCGTCTCCGGGCGTCCGAGGACGCGCCAGCGTCCTGGCTGATCGTCGACGCCAATGGCGCCCGTTCGGGCAACCTGCAGAGCGGCCCGATCTCCGACGCGCTCGCCCTGTCGCAGGCCCGCCGCACCGTGGTGATCCTGCCTGCCGCCGATGTCACGCTCGCCCGTCCGGACCTGCCTCCGGTCCGCGGTGCGGCCCGCATCGTGCAGGCAGTCCCTTACGCGCTCGAAGAACAACTCGCCTCCGATCTCGAGAACCTGCACTTCGCGATCGGCCATCGCGATGCATCGTCGAGCGCCATGCCAGTCGCGATCGTCGCCCGCTCGACGCTCGAACGCTGGCAGGCGATGTGGGACGCCGCCGGCATCCGCCCGGACGCGGCCTATGCCGAATCCTCACTCATCCCGTCCGCGCCGAATGCGTCAGTGCTCGTGCTCGACGAAGGCACGCTGCACGTGAGCCGGCCTGATCAATCAGCCTATGCCCTCGACGCCGAATCGTTGCAGGTCGCGTTCGAACTCGCGCTCGGCGAGCAGACCGAAGCCGGCGAACACGTCACGTTCTACGTGTCGACGGCCGACTACGAAGCAAACAAGGAAACCATCGAAGGCCTGCGCACGCGTACTGCCACGCTGCAGGTCAAGCTGCTGCCCGACGGGATCCTGCCCTTGCTGGCCTCGCAGGTACCGGTCGCCAGGCCGATCAACCTGCTGCAGGGCATCTACGCGGCGCCGACGTCGCTCGGCTCGCAACTGAAGCATTGGCGCATGCCAGCCGCGCTGGCAGTCGCTACGCTGGTCGCCTTCCTTGGCGCGCAGGGTCTCAGGCTCTGGCAGCTGCACCAGGCCGAGAAGCAGCTCGACGCGCAGATCACCGCGACCTTCAACCAGATCCTGCCCGGGCAGCCGATCGTCGATCCGCGCGCGCAGATCCAGGGTGTGCTGGCCCGCGCCGGCGGCGGGAGCAGTGCCCTGCTCCCCGCGATCTCGCTGCTGGCACAGGCCATCGCGCAGGCACCGGCCACGCGCGTCGAAGCAATGAGCTACCGGGCGGGCGTGCTCGAACTGCATCTCGTGGCGCCGAACGTGGAGGCGCTGGACGGCATCAAGCAGGCCATGAGCCGCGACGGCGCGACGGTCGAACTGCAGTCCGCGAACCCGCGCGACCAGCTGGTCGAGGGCCGCCTGCAGGTCCGCCTGGGGGCGGCATGAACGTTCGTGACTGGTTCGACAACCTGAACGACCGCGAGCGCAACCTCGTCTACGTCGCCGGCGCGCTCGTTGCCGTCGCGCTGGTCTACCTCGTGCTGGTGCTGCCGTTCCAGGCATCCGGCAAGAAAATGGCCACGCGAGTCGCACAGAAGACTGCGGATCTCGCCTGGATGCAGGCATCGGCGCCGCAGGCCATGGCCGCGGCGGGCGTCGCTCAGGGCGCAGGAGGCGGCGATTCACTGGTGGTGCTGGTCGACCGCACCGCGCGCGAAGCCGGGCTCTCCACCTCGCTCCGCGACCAGAGCCCGGACGGCAACAACGGCCTGCGACTGCGCATCGAAGGCGCTTCGTTCGATGTGCTCGTCACCTGGCTCGCCAACCTGCAGCAGCAATACGGCGTGGGCATCGAGTCCGCCACCGTCGGTGCCGCCACCGCACCCGGCCTCGTCAACGCGACGCTGAGCCTGAAGCACGCCGGCGCAGCAGGCTGATTGCGCTCCCTTCCCACGACAAGTTTCCCGTGACACCACGTACCCGCTGGCTGATCGCGCTCGGCGTGCTGGCCCTGCTCGCTTTTGCAGTCGTCACGCTGCCGGCGGGAATGGCGGCCGGGCCGCTGCGCAAGGCTGGCATCGAGGCAGGTGCGTTCGGCGGTTCACTCTGGTCTGGACGAGCCACGGCACTGTCGTGGCGTGGGGCTGCCATCGGCGACGCCGAATGGAAAATTGCGCCGGCCCGCTTGCTGACAGGCCGCATCGCCGGTCACGCGAAAATCACGGCCACGGATGGGTCGATCGAGTCGGACTTCGATCTGTCGTTTTCCGGCAGTGACTTGCAACTGCATACGGCGCGATTCGCATTGCCGCTCGCGGCACTGGATGCGTTGCCGCTCGGCATGCCGAAAGGCTGGCAGGGCCGTGCGACCGGGCAATTCGATGCCATCGAACTGCGACAAGGCTGGCCCACGACCCTCAAGGGCTCGCTCGATCTCGACGGGCTGGTGGCGCCGCCGCCACGCAACGCGCCGGTGGGCAGTTTCCACGCAGTGTTTCCAGCGGTGGCGCCAAAGCCATCGCTCTCGGTACCGCCGGACCCCGCGAACCTGACGGCGCAGGTCAAGGACAAGGACGGCCCATACTCGGTCGACGCTCAACTCACGCTGAGCCGCGCGCGCAACTTCGCCTTCGAAGGCACGCTCGCGCCGCGCGGACCCGTACCGCCGGCGATGGAGCGTTCGCTGCAACTGCTCGGTCCGGCCGACGCGACGGGTCGGCATCAATTCAGCGTCGGCGGCACGCTCTGATCACGCCGCACCGTCCGGCGCCCACTCGCGCCATGCGGACAGCAGCGGAAAATACAGCCCGAGCCTGATCGGCTCGTCGCCGAGAGCCCGTACGAGTTGCGCGTAGCGCTCGAGCTGCCCGCGATAGCGCTCGCGTTCGTTGTCCAGGAACCTGTCGAGCCCCGCACCCTCGTGGCTGCTGGTCTTGTAGTCGACGATCCAGCGCAGACCCGCCGCGTCCACGAAGGTCCGGTCGATGACGATGCTGACGAGACCGCCGTCGACGACGCCGGTGAGCGCCAGCTCGGATTGCGCGACACGGTGCGAATCGCTCAGCAACCAGCGCCCGCGCTCGTCCCCGAGCGTACGACGCACCGCCTCCAGTACCTTCGCTGCCGCGGCAGCGCGTCGCTCGTACGGCACGCCGAGCTCGGCGAGTTCCGCTGCGTAGCGTCGCTGCGCGGCATGACGTCCCGCCTCGTCGCCGGGCAAGACCCCACCTTCGCGCGCGAAGTGCTGCAGCTCACGGTGCACCACGGTACCGACGTGGCGCGCCGTCTCTGTCGCCCAGTCGAACTCGACCGCGGTGACCGCGGTCGCACGCAAGAGGTTGCGGACCTGAATCGGCGGCGCCACCGGCGCTTCGGGACGCTGCCAGCCGTCAGGCAGACGCAGCAACACGGGATCGCGCGGGATGACTCTTCCCGCCTCGCCCTGGATATCGCCCGACTCCGCCAGCCTTCGATCGAACTCGCCGCTCAACGACGGCTCGACCCACAGCAGACCCAGCGCCGAGGCCTGCGCCGGCGCGCGCACGTTCAACTCGCCCGTCTTCCTGTCCGCGATCACATCGCACGAGCCGAGCAGGTGCAACGACCGCTCAGCACGCGTCGCGGCCACGTAGAGCAGCCGGCGCTTCTCCTGCAGCAGCTTTTCGCGCTCGAGGCGACCGAGCCACTGATACAGCGGATTGCGTTGCATCGGCGCCGGTCTCCGCGACGGGCGCGATGATCAACTGGTGCCCGTCTCGTCGCGGCACCTTGAGCCAACGCAGCAGCGGCGGTGTATCGGATGCGCCGACCCGGTCCAGGCCCGGCACGATCACCGTGTCGAACTGCAGCCCTTTCGACTTGTGGATTGTCAGCAGTTCGACATACGTGTCGGGCCGCGGCAACGCAGGCGCATACAGTTCGAGCAATGCCGCGCCGAGCCGTGCGAGATCCACCGGCGCGCCGGGCGCTTCGTCCTCCACGTCGCCGAGCGCATCGAGGTAGGCATGTGCCTCCGCCAGTTCCCGCTCGTCTGCCGAGCGTCGCCGGGCCACCGAGGGCATGCCAGGCGCGTTCGACGGAGTCGCGCAGCCCAAGCCGCCGCTTCTCGTCGAGAGCCTGCTCCAGCACCGGCACGCAACGTTCGAGCCGGTGCCGTGCCCCGGCTCCCAGCTTCTGCCGCAGTGGCTCTTCGCGCAGCAGGCGCGGGACCGACGCATGCCGGTCGCCCCCGAGCAACACCAGGCAATCGGCCAGGGTCAGGCCGCACCACGGCGCGCGCAGCACGCCGATCCAGGCCGCGCGATCGCCGAGGTGCGCCAGCGCGCGCGTCAGTGCCAGCAGGTCGAGTACGGCGGGACGCGCGCCCAGCGGATCGATATCGGTCGCCTGGAAGCGGATGCCTCGCCGCGCCAGTTCGACCACGATGTCGAGCAGGTGGCTGCGGCCCTGCACGAGAATCGCGATGCGCGCGTCGGGCCTGGCCGCGTGACGTCGCTGGATGATGTCGGCGACCGCCCGGGCCTCGGAGCGCCGGCTGCTGCGCAGGAACGCGTGGACTTGCACGCCCCCTTCGTCGGTCGCCTGCGGCGCCGCCACGCTTTCCGCATACTTCACGGCGCCGCGCAGCACGTCGTCATGCGACGGCAGCACGCGGGCGAAGCACTGATTGACCCACTGCACGACCGGTTGCGTCGAGCGGAAATTCACGCGCAGCGTCAACGGCTCGAGTGCGATGTCGCCGAGCCCGCGGTCGCGCACGTCGAGGAACAGGCCGACATCCGCGTTGCGGAAGCGGTAGATCGATTGCATGGGATCGCCGACCAGGAACAGCGTGCGGCCGTCACCGCGCTCCCAGCCTGCTGTCAGGCTCTGCAGCAGCTGCACCTGCGCTTCGGAGGTGTCCTGGAACTCGTCGACCAGCACGTGCCGCAGCCGCGCATCGAGGGCAAGCGCGGTGTCGGTCGGCTCGTCGGGTGCACCGAGCGACTGGCGCGCAGCCGCTGCGAATTCGGGATAGTCCGCCGCCTTGCGATCGGCGAAGACCGCTTTCAACTCAGCGGCCGCGAGCCGCAGCACGAGCAGCAGCGACTTGAGCACGGTCCACTCCGCGTCTTCGTATTCGACGCGGGGGCAGCGCGCGCGTGGCATGCAGCGGCTCGAACAGTTCTTCGTGCCGCGCGAACTCGTCCGCCAGCTCAAGGATGCGCGTCTTGAGCCCGGCGAGTTCCGGACGCTTCCTGTCCTGCGCCAGCACTCCCACGCCACTGTCGAACTTCTTGCGCGGCTCACCTGCCTTCGTGAGCAGGAACTCCGCGAGACCCTGCCAATGCGGCACGTCGACGAGGTCGGTGCCCGGCATGCCTTCGCCGCAAGCAAGGATCGGCGACTCCTTGCCGCTGGTTCGCAGCACCCGCGCGGCGCCGCAGGCGTAGCGAGATGCCGCTGTCGAGCAGCGACCGTGGAAACGCCTCGCTCAATGCCGACAGGTGCCGGCGCACGATGTCGGCGCGGCCGGCTTCGAGTTCGCGTCGCGCCGCCCCTTCCTGCCCATATTCCGCAACGTCTGCGGGCAGGACTGGCAGCCATGCCTCGCGTCGCGCGAGCATGCCGCTGATCAGTTCGATGAGCTTGCCGACGTTATTGTCGAGGTGCTCGAGCAGGATCGCGACCGCTTCCGCGACGCGTGGATCGTCGGAGGGCAGATGCGATAACAGGCGCTCTGCCGCTTCTTCGTACAGATCATCGCCGTCTTCATCGATGCCGAGTCCGGCACCGAGACCCGAAAGCACCGGCAGGCGCCGTGCCAGCGACTGGTTGAGCGCATCGATCGTCAGCACGCGCAGGCGGCTCGGGTTGCGCAACAGGCCCCAGTCGTTGCGGGCATCGACGTCGAGCACGCGGCGCGCCAGCGCGCGCGTGTCATCGCGCAGCTTCGACTGCAGGTCCTCGCATTGCCGCAGCGACTCGAGGATGCGGTTACGCATCTCCGCAGCGGCCTTGCGGGTGAACGTGATGGCGAGCAACGCCTCAGGCCGGTCGACCACGGCGAGCAGTGCGAGGAACCGCTGCGTGAGCAGTTCGGTCTTGCCCGAGCCCGCTGGCGCCTGGACGATGAAGCTGCGATCGACCTGCAACGCCGTCGCGCGCGCCTGCGGTCGGACTGCAGCAGGTCAGCCGGCTGCATCGTCGCCCTCCTCGACTTCCAGCAGCGCCTGTGCCGAACGACAGACGCCGGGCAGGTGGCAGTAGCGGCAGGCCCTGGTCGGATTCGGCGCCAGTCGTGCGTCGCCCTGCGCGTGCTCCTGCGCCAGCGACTCCAGACGCCTGTTCCAGGCCTGCAGCAGGTCGCCCCAGTTGGCGTAGTCCTTGAACGGAGCCTTGGCGGCGTCGAACGGCTTGAGTTGGGGGAACACCGCGCCGTCGCGCGCGAAACCGCGGTATTCGGTGCTGCCCCTGCAGACGATGCCGAATGCGACTGCGCTCACCTGGTCCGGACCGATCGCGCGCACGTACAGCGGCAGCTGGGGCAACTCGGGACGCTCACCCATCCACGCGGCAGGACTCGCACTCGCGCCGGTCTTGTAATCGATGACGGCGTACGTGCCGTCCGCCAGGCGATCCACCCGGTCGAGGACGATGCGTGTCTGCACGCCGCCGACGTCTATCACGCGCCGCTCCTCGACGAACTCGACCGTGAACGGCGCGCGTTCAGCATCCTGTTGCAGCAGTTCGAGCGCCCGTGCCTCCAGCCAGCGCTCTTCGAGATCCAGCAAGCTCGTGCCGACCTCGTCGGCCGTCGCACGCAACGGTGCCAGTGCCGACTGCACGTGCGTGCGCACGATCGCGGCGCGCTGGTCGGCGCTCATTGCCAGCAGCGCCGACTGCTCGCGCACCTCGTCCCAGAAGGCCTGCAGCACGGCGTGCGCGAGCTTGCCGCGTTCGGTGGCAGCGATGCCCGCGGCGGGGTTCTCGAGTTCGACACCACCCAGGCGCAGTTCGACAGCCGCGCGGAACGGACACGCGCCCTGCAGTTCGAGCAGCCGGGCGCCGCCCGTCACGACTTCATGCCGGGCAAACGCAGGCAGCGATCCATCGATCAGTGTGTCGAGCGCGGGACGCGCATCGAACTGCGCCGACGATGCCTGCACTCCGGGCCACAACGGCACGGCCTCGAGTCGCGGCAGTTCGGCGACCAGTGCGCTCGGCAGCAGCGGAGCTTCGTCCTCGAAGCGTGGCACGCTGCAGAGTGCGGTGGCCGCCGCAGCCAGTAGTCGTTGCAGCGTTCGTCGCGCCTGCTGCTCGGACAACTCGGCGGTTGCGCCTGGAACTCCCTGCCGCGCCTGCCACTCGCGCGGCAGGAACGGGTCGGGGTTCGCCGGCGGCGGCCAGCGCGCGGCATCGAGTCCGCATACCCAGATCGCGTCGAAATGCATTCCGAGCGCCGTGTCCGGGTCGATCACGAGCAGCGGCGCCTCGATCTCCTGCGGTTCGAACGCGGTCGCGGTGGCGAGATCGCGCAGGTGAGCGAACGCGGCCGACACCCGCAGCGGGCCGGCCACGTCGTCGCTCGCCCCAAATTCGCCCAGCAGCGATTGCAGGCGCTGCACCGCCTGATGCTCGGCGCTGCCGGGGTCGGGACCGGGCCAGCCGACGGCGCGCAGCAACTCGAAGAACTCGGGTGCCCACAGGCTCGGCAGTCGCGATCCCGTCCACGTTCGCGCGCGCACTGCCGCTGCCTGCAACTGCGTCGCAGTAACGGGGCAACCGTGCTCGCGAGCCTCGCGTGCCAGGTAATCGAGCCCGGCTTTCGGCACGCCGGACTTGCGCAGCCTCACGTCGAGTTCCGCACGCGCGTACGACTCGCTGACCGCAGCCCCGTCGTGTGCGCCGCGCAGCAGCGCGCTGGCGGCCGACAGTTCAGGCGGCGTGATGCAGGCAGCGAGCCAGTCGAACGCCGCCGACACCACCGGTCGCTCCAGCAACGGCCGTGCAGCCGCGAGTTCATAGGCGGTCGATTCGGGCGCGGGCCCACCGGTGAGCGCTGCACCCGGTACCAGCACGCGGTCGAGCGCGCGACGGACTCGCGCACGCACCTGGGCAAGCTCCGGCACGATCAAGGCTAGCCGTTCATCCGGCCGCTCCTGCAGACGCTGGGCGGCCCAGCGTGCGGCGGTTGCGAGTTCGGCGTCGAAGTCGTTGCATTCGACGACGTGGGCCTCGAGCGTCCCGTCCCCGGGCACGGCTGGACGCACCGTGACACGCGCACCCTGGCCCGATATCCGCTCGACGAACGCCGCCTGCGCCGGCGTCCAGCGGTCGAAGCCGACGAACTCGACCGGCGCGTCCGTGGCTGGCGGGCCGACGGTCAGCGAAGCCTGGGCGGGGTCGAGCCAACCGCCCTGGTCCAGCCAGCGACCGAATTCGGCCGCCCAACGGGCGAACGACCGGACCTCCGGGCTTGAATCGTCGGCGAGGACCCGGACGGGAATGCGGTAGGCATGGAGCAGTTCCCAGGAACGTTGCGCCATGGCACCGAGCCCGGACGGCAGCAGGACCGGACGCAGGTCCACGTCGCGGCGCACGATCTGTTCCCAGACGATCAGGCCATGGCTCGTGTCGAGCCAGCGGGCCGCCGTCCGGCCCGCCGCGCGGTCATGGTCGAACTGGCGACGCAGCAGCTCGGTCCACGTGAGCACGTCCGGCGTCTGCCAGACACGCAGGTCGCGGGCCTGGCAGGCCGCGTCATGACGGGCTCGCAGAAAATGGGCGAGGCGACGGGTGGGCGCGACGTAGCTCGTGCCAGGTTGCAGCTCGTCGGAAAACTCGACTGTTTTACATTTATGAATCAGTAAGTTACCGGATATACCTTACAACTTGCACGAAGTCACGCTTCGACCGCACGCAGCGACGTCGGCCGTGAAACCGGTTCGTCACCGGCCGCGTAGTTGTCGAGCAGTTCTTCTATCCGGCCAAACACTTCGGCAAGCACCTCGGGTTCCGGCAGGTTGGTGATGCGGAAATGGGTGTTGTATGCCACGTTGAAGCTGGTGCCCGGGGCAACCAGCACGTGCTTGTGCTCCAGCAGGTCCATGGCGAACCGGCGGTCGTCGAACCCCGGCAGACGCTGCGTGTCGACGCCTACGAAGGCGTACATCGCACCGCGCGGCACAGTGAGTGCCAGGTACTTGCTGCGCGCCACGGCGTCCACGATGGCCTTGCGGGACTCGTACAGCCGTCCACCGGGTCGGACCAGCTCCTGGATGCTCTGGTAGCCGCCGAGCGCCGTCTGCACGGCCCACTGGCCGGCGACGTTGCTGCAGAGTCGCAGCGACGACAGCAGTTCGAGCGCCGACAGGTATTCACGGGCGTTTTCGAGGTCGCCCGAGAACACGGCCCAGCCGACGCGATAACCGCAGGCCCGGTAGACCTTCGACAGGCCGCTCATGGTGCAGCAGAGCGTGTGGTGCGCGAGCGTGGCCATCGGCACGAACTCGGTGTCGTCATACGTCATCTGGTCGTAGATCTCGTCCGCGAAGATCACCAGGTGGTGTTTCTCTGCGATGCGGGCGATGGCCTCGAGCACTTCCCGTGGGTAGACCGCGCCGGTCGGATTGTTAGGATTGATCACGACGATGGCACGGGTGCGCTTCGTGATCAGCGATTCGATTTCCTCGGGGTCCGGCACGAAGCCGCGCTCGGGGCGACACGGATAGTGGACGGCTCGCCCGCGGTTCAGGTTCACGGCCGCGGTCCAGAGCGGATAGTCGGGGCTCGGGACCAGCACTTCCTCGTCAGCGGCGAGCAGCGCCCGCAGCGTGAGGTCGATCAGTTCGCTGACACCGTTGCCGATGAATACGTCGTCTGCCGTGACGCCGCGAACGCCCCGCTCCTGCTGCTGCATCACCACGGCCTCGCGTGCCGGGAAGATGCCCTTCTGGTGGCAGTAGCCTTCGGCCGCGCGCAGGTTCTCGATCATCGCCAAGCGCATGGTCTCGGGCGTGCGAAAACCGAAGGCGCCCGGGTTGCCGATGTTGAGCGACACGACGTCGTAACCCATGCGCTCCATTTCCTGGGCGCGACGGGCAAGCTTGCCGCGGATCTCGTAGCGGACGTTGGCGAGGCCGGGACTCGGCCGGATGGAACGGGTGGACATGGTCGCGATGCCTGGCGGGAAACCGTCAGCCGATTATCGCACCAGTCAGAGGCCGAGGACGATGCCCACTCCACAAAGGCTGAGGGCGGCACCGGCCAGGGCGTGGACGTACCGCTCGGCCGAGGCCAGCGGGAACCGCTCGAGGCCGCGGGTGGCCAGGTAGACAATCGCAGTCATGGTGGCGATCGTCGCCGCCGCGAACGCCAGCACGACCACGGTGAGCGCCCACCAGCTGTGCTGTGACGCCGGATACATCACCAGCGGGATCAACGCCTCGCAGGGGCCCAGGACGAAGATCACGAACAGCGCCCACGGCGTGATGCTGCGGACGTTGTCGGTGTCGAGCTGGATGTGGACGTGCGCGTGCTCGTCCTGCGTGTGATGGCCGTGCGCGTGCCGGTGGCGCGTGCCGTCCGAGTGGATGTGTTCGTGGGAGTGCTTGCGGTTGCGCCACGCCTGCTTGAGTCCCCAGGCCATGTAGACGAGGCCGAAGGCGATCAGCGCCCAGGCGGCGAGGTCGCCGCGCAGGCCCTCGAGCCACTGCAGGTGGTGCAGCGATGCGCCGATCGCGATGCCGATGAAACCGATGACGATCGAACCGAGCACGTGACCGACGCCGCAGAACGCGGTGACGAGCATGGTCTTGCGGCGCGTCCAGTTGCGTGCCGCGGACATCGCGACGAACGGCAGGTAATGGTCGGGCCCGAGGACGGTGTGGACGAAGCCGATCGATACGGCTGTCAGCACCAGCAGGCCAAGTTCCATGTTCATGCGTTTCCCAGTCCCAGCGCCTTGAAGACGCTGCGATCAGGTTCGCAGATAACCATAGGGTTGGACGGATTCCAACCGCGGGATTCCCCTACGGGACCTCGGGGCTTTTCGGTCCGGCGAAGGCGGATCAGGTGCGGGCCTGCAGGCCTGCGATCCGGGTCTGTCTGCGGCCCGCGTATCTGCCTTTCCGCGGGCCGGAAAAGCCACTGGATACGACGCAGGAAACTATCGGCTCGTCCTGCTCGCATTCACCGCCGCGGTGATACGCGCCCGCTGCAAGACGGGGTCCGGCTCCGGCACCGCGGCCAGCAAGTCGCGCGTGTACTGCGCCTGCGGGTCGCCGAAAACGACATCGCGGCTACCGTGCTCCACCACCCGCCCCTGGCACAACACGGCAACGTCGTCGCACAGGTGTCGCACCACGGCGAGGTTATGGCTGATGAAGAGCAGCGACATCTGGTACCGCTCGCTCAGCTCGTGCAGCAGGTTGACGATCTGGGCCTGCACCGACACATCGAGCGCGCTCACGGCTTCGTCGCAAACGAGCAGGCGCGGTCGGGCGACGATCGCACGCGCAATCGCGACACGCTGGCACTGCCCGCCGCTCATCTCGTGCGGATAGCGGTTGGCGAAAGCCGACGCCAGCCCGACCTCGGACAACGCCGCTCGAATGCGGTCCTGTGCCGCGACGGAAGCCACGGGACCGGCCAATGCCTGCAATGCCTCGCCAACTACCTGCCCCGCCGTCATGCGCGGATCGAGGCTGCCGAACGGGTCCTGGAATACCACCTGCAGTTCGCGCCGCAGGGAGCGCATCGCCGTCGCATCGTCGTAATCGATGGTGCGGCCCTCCCACGCCACTCGACCCGCCCGGGCGCGCACGAGCCCGAGGACGACACGCGCGAGTGTCGACTTGCCTGACCCGGACTCACCGACGACGCCGAGCCGGCCGCCCTCACGGATCGCGATGGAGACGTCGGACAGCGCTTCGAGGGTGCATGCCGGCGCGAGCAGCCCGGCGCCCCGCAGCTTGTAGCGGACGCTGACGCGCTCCACCTGCAACAAAGGCAAGGTCCGGCTCACACGTTCTCCCCTTCTTCGCCCGGCGAATTCAGGCGCGTGCTCATGCCATCCCCGCCCGGTCCTGCAACGGCCGATGGCAGGCGACCGCGGCAGTCGGCACGGCTCGCGATCGAATCGCCCGCGGGGCCGCAAACCGACTGGCGCCAACGCACGGCGCCAACTCGGGGCGCGAGTCGCTGCACCGAACCTCCGCCCGCACGCACCGAGGCGCGAACGCACAGCCCGGCGGACGCGCGCAAGGCTGTGGCGGATCGCCCGGAATCCCGACCAGTCGCAATTGAGCGTCGCCGCGCAGTCGCGGCACGGCTGCCAGCAACGCCGCCGTGTAAGGATGCCTGGGCGCGGAGAACAGTTCGTCCGTCGTGGCGGTCTCGACGATCCGACCCGAATACATGACCGCGACCCGGTCCGCGAGACCCGCGACCACGCCGAGATCGTGCGTGACCAGCAACACGCCGACGCCACGGTTGCGCACCCGCGCGAGCAGTTCCAGTACGCGTGCCTGCACGCTGACGTCGAGCGCGGTGGTCGGCTCGTCGGCGAACAGCAGCTTCGGACCGCACATCAGGGCGGCTGCGAGGGCGACGCGCTGGCGCATGCCGCCGGACAGTTCGTGCGGGTACTGGCGCAAACGCGCCTCTGGCTCCGGGACCTCGACCTCAGCCAGCGCCTGAAGTGCACGCTCATGGGCGGCATCACGAGTGGCGAGCCCGCGATCGAGCAGGCCTTCGGTCAACAGCGTCTCGATGCGCAGGTGCGGCGTGAGCGAACTCAGCGGATCCTGCGACAGCAAGCCGATCCCGGTGCCGCGTACCGAGTTGAGCGAGCGTTCGTTCGCACCGATCAGTTCCCGGCCCGCGAACCGGGCTGACCCGCGCGCGGCGCCGTTCGCCGCGAGCAATCCGAGGCACGCCAGCAGCACCTGGGTCTTGCCGGATCCCGACTCGCCGACCACGGCGAGGCATTCGCCAGCGCGCAGGTCGAACGAAACACCGGACACCGCCTGCACCTCGCCCTGCGAGGTGGAGAAAT
This sequence comes from uncultured Gammaproteobacteria bacterium, assembly GCA_963793675.1. Classification (GTDB taxonomy): domain Bacteria; phylum Pseudomonadota; class Gammaproteobacteria; order Steroidobacterales; family Steroidobacteraceae; genus RPQJ01. Next base: position 303,925 of record CAWCBA010000005.1, read on the forward strand.
TCACTCCCAGGTCGCGTACCTGCAGCAACGGACCGGCAGTCATCGGCGCTGCCTCGGGTCGAGCGCGTCGCGCAACCCGTCCCCCAGGAAGTTCAGGCACAGCAGCACGATGGCGAGCACGGCCGAGGGCACCAGCAGCAGCCACGGCGAGGATTCCATCTCGAGCGCGCCTTCGGCCACGAGCCGGCCCAGGCTCGTAAGCGGTTCCTGCACGCCGAGGCCGAGGAAGCTCAGGAAGCTCTCGAAGAGGATCACCTGCGGCACCGTGAGCGTCGCATACACGATCACCGTGCCGAGCACGTTCGGCACGATGTGGCGGGCGATGATCGTGGCGGGCGGCAAGCCGAGAGCAATCGCGGCTTCGACGAACTCACGTTGTCGCAGGGCGAGCGCCTGGCCGCGCACGATGCGCGCCATCGTCAGCCAGCCGACCGCGCCGATCGCAAGGAAGATCAGGACGAGACTGCGGCCGAACACGACGGTCAGGATGATCACGAAGAACATGTACGGCAGCGCATAGAGCACGTCGACGAATCGCATCATCCAGCCGTCGACGCGTCCGCCGAGGTAACCCGCCGTCGCGCCCCATGCGACCCCGATTACGACGCTGACTATCGTCGCGAGCAGGGCCACGAGCAGGGACATGCGCGCACCGATCCAGACCCGCACGAACAGGTCACGGCCGTTGGCGTCGGTACCGAACCAGTGACCGTTCGCGAGTGACGGCGCGGTTGCCAGCGTCGCCTGCGCCCAGTCAACCTGCTCGACCGTGTAGGCACTGAGCCATGGGCCGACGAGCGCCAGCGCGCACACGAGCAGCAGCAGCGACGCGGCCACGATCGCCGCGCGGCTGTGCCTGAGGCGCTGCCAGGCGTCGCCCCACAGGCTTTGGTTGCGAGCGTCCGTGTGCACTGCCTCAACCATGCCGGATCCGCGGATCGAGCCAGCCATACAGCAGGTCGACAGCGAGGTTCAGCAGCAGGATCAGCGCGGCATAGAAGATCACCATGCCCATCACGAGCGTGTAGTCGCGGTTGATCGCACCCTGCACGAAGTACCGTCCCACGCCTGGCAGGCCGAACACCTGCTCGACGACGAGTGAGCCGGTCAGGAGCGCCGCCGCCGCCGGCCCCAGAAAACTCACGACCGGCAGCAGCGTCGGCTTCAGCGCGTGCCGACGGATCAGCGCGCTGCGATCGAGTCCCTTGGCGCGTGCGGCCCGCAGATACGGCGCCTGGAGTACCTCGAGCAGGCTGCCACGCGTGAGACGTGCGATGTAGGCGACAAACGGCAACGCCAGCGTGACGACCGGCAGGACCATGTGCCTCACGCTGCCCGACTCCCAGCCCGCCACCGGCAGCAAGCCGAGCTTGACGCCGAAGAACAGCGCCAGCACGGGTGCCAGCACGAATCCCGGCACGGCGATGCCTGCGAGCGCAAAGGTCATGACGACGTGATCCAGCGCCGTGTCATGACGCGATGCTGCAGCCATCCCCAGCGGAACCCCCAGCGCAAGCGCGAGCAGCAGCGCGAGCGACCCGATCGTCAGCGTGACCGGCAGGCCACGTGCGATCAGTTCCGTGACGCGGTAATCCTTGTACTTGAACGACGGACCGAGATCACCGTGCGCCAGGCCCTGCAGGTAGCGGCCGTATTGCACGACGACCGGCTGATCGAGTCCATAGGCCGCCTGCAGGTTCGCCTCGATCTCGGGCGGGATCATCTGCTCCTCGTCGAATGGCCCGCCCGGAGCAAGCCGCATCACGAAGAAGGCCGCCGTGACGATGACGAGCAGCGTCGGCACGATGCCAAGCAGCCGACCAAGGGCGTAACGCAGCATCGCGTCAGCCCGCGTCCAGCGTCATCGCGCCGACCCGCTGCTCTCGAGCAACTGCCGGAACTCGGTCTTCCTCGGCGACGCGGACCCCCAGTTCCTGTGCCTTCCGGAGCTTCGAGCCGGGCTCCGCGCCCACGACCAGCAGCGTGGTCTTCTTTGACACGGAATCCGTGACGGTCGCACCCGCCGCTCGCGCGGCTGCCCTTGCCTCTTCGCGCGACATCGTCGCGAGCGTGCCAGTGATCACGACGACCTGGCCGGCCAGGGGACCTGCGGCCGCGGCGGCCGCGCGCTTGAGTGACCGGCCAGCTGCACACCCGCCGCGCGCAGTTTCTGGATCACCAGTCGATTGCGCTGCTCGTCGAAGAATTCGCGCACGTGCGCCGCGACGACGGGGCCGACGTCACGCACCTGCTGAATCTCCTCGAAACTCGCAGCCTGCAGCGGATCGAGGTCGCCGAAATGCTCGGCGAGCGCGAGCGCGGTCGCCTCACCCACGTCGCGGATACCGAGCGCATAAAGGAATCGCGGCAGCGTAGTCTGCTTGCTCTGCTCGAGCGCGGCCACCAGGTTGGCCGCAGACTTGGGACCCATGCGCTCGAGCCCAGCGATCTCTGCCACCGTGAGGCTATAGAGATCGGCTGCCGTCGTGACGCGCCCGCTCCCGATCAACTGCTCGACGAGCCGTTCGCCGAGGCCATCCACGTCCAGCGCGCGGCGCGATGCGAAATGCCGGATGGCGCCGAGGCGCTGCGCTGCACAGACGAGTCCACCGGAGCAGCGCGCCACGGCCTCGCCTTCGGTGCGGTCGACGTGGGACTGGCAGACCGGACACCGCGCCGGCAGTTTCACGCGGCGCGCGTCGGCTGGCCGCCGCTCCGGAATCACGCGCACGATCTCGGGGATGACGTCCCCGGCCCGCCGCACTATGACGCTATCGCCGATGCGCACGTCCTTGCGCGCAACGTCGTCCATGTTGTGCAGGGTGACGTTGCTGACCGTCACGCCACCCACGAACACGGGGGCGACGTGGGCAACCGGCGTCAGCGCTCCCGTGCGCCCGACGTAGAACTGCACGTCGTTCACCACGGTCGTTGCTTCCTGCGCCGGAAACTTGTGCGCGATGGCCCAGCGCGGCGCGCGTGCCACGAAACCGAGGTCGCGCTGCCAGTCGAGGCGGTCGACCTTGTAGACAACACCGTCGATGTCGTACGCGAGCGCCTCGCGGCGCTCGCCGATCCGGCGGTAGTAGTCGAGGCAGCCGTCGGCGCCGTCGACCACGGCGATTTCCGGACAGGTACGCAGGCCGAACTGGCGCAGGACGGCAAGGATCTCGCTGTGACGCGCTGGCACGGTCCAGCCTTCGATGGCACCCACGCCGTAGAAGAACAAGTCGAGTGAGCGCTCGGCCGTGATCGACGGATCGAGCTGCCGCAGGCTGCCGGCCGCGGCGTTGCGTGGGTTGGCGAACGTCTTGTCGCCGCGCTCGGACTGGCGCAGGTTCAGCAGCTCGAACGACTTGCGGGTCATGAAGACTTCGCCGCGCGCCTCGAGCACCGGCGGCGGCTGGTTGCCGCGCAACTGGATCGGAACCGAACGAATGGCACGCACGTTGACGGTGACGTCCTCGCCGCGCGAGCCGTCGCCGCGGGTCGCCGCCTGGACCAGCCGGCCCCGCTCGTAGCGCAGCGTGATCGCGAGACCGTCGATCTTCGGTTCAGCCGAGTAGCCGATGCGCTCGACGTCGAGGCGTTCACGCGCTCGGCGGTCGAAGTCGACGATGTCCTGCTCGCTGAAGGCGTTATCGAGCGAAAGCATGGGAACTGCGTGCACGACCTCGCGGAATTCACGCGCGACCTGGCCGCCCACCCGCTGCGTGGGTGAATCGGGATCGACCAGTTCGGGATGCGCGGACTCGATCCGTTTCAGCTCGAGCATCAAGGCGTCGAACTGCGCGTCCGAGACTTCCGGGTCGTCGAGGACGTAGTAGCGGTAATTGTGATTCTCGATCAGCTCGCGCAGTTCGCGGGCCCGTCTCGCCACCTCGCGGGACGTCGCCATGACCAGGTCTCAGGCCGAGCCGGCGCCGCGCTCGAATTCGAGCGCTTCCTCGCGGAGCTTGCCCACGCGCAGCGCAGTGAGCGGCGCTCCGCGCTCGTCGGTCAGCAACCCGTTCAGGTGCGTGGCCAGGGCGCGGGCCGAAAAAATCATTTCGTCGAAGGCGTCGGCTGCCGGCACCGGACCGGGCAGCACCGCGAACATGGCAACGCCCGGGTAGTACGTGGCAGGCATCGCCTCGATGTCGAATGTGCCCGGCTCGCGCAGGCTGGCGACACTGTAGATCGGCCGGCCGTCGTCGTGCAGGCGGTGGAAGATCTCGTAGCGACCGAATCCCAGGCCCTCGGAGCGCAGCGCGGCGAACAACTCCGCGCCGTCGAAGCGCGCCGGCGCCGAGGCCGTCACGCGGATCGCGATGATCTTCTGTGCTGCGTCGCGGTGCCGGAGCTTCGCTCGACGCGGCAGGCGGCAGCTCGGTCTCTTCGACCGGCGGTGCGCTGAGGGTGGGCTCGACGCGCAAGGTCGGTTCCGGCCGCAGCGTCGGCACAGAATCGGTTCGAGTCGAGGACAGGGTCGGCTCGCGCCGCCCGATCGCAGGGCTTTCGAAGTCGCTCTCGTTGTCGAAATCGACGCGTCGCGGTTCGGGCGCGTCGGGCGCGTGGACTTCGTCCTGGTCGAAACTCGGCTCGATACGGCGCTCCGCACGGGATTCGGCGCGCAACTCCGGCTCCTCGAAGTCGAAGTCGACGTCGCCATCCACACCAACGTCGATATCGATGTCGACAGACGGGACCGACGCCTCGGTCTCGAAGCCCTTGGCGCCGCCCGTGAAGACGGCGGGACGCCGCGAGGACTCGGTCTCGCCCCGCCCCTGCCAGCGGGAGCGCGTGCCCCACAGGTACAGGCCGGCGATGAACAACGCCCCGGTGACGAGCAGGATCCAGCGCAGTTCGTTCATCGAGTCGCAGGCTTCCTTGCGTGACTCACATTGCCGCCATGCGCACGGCCTCGTCGACGTCGACGGCGACGAGGCGTGAGCAGCCAGGTTCGTTCATGGTAACGCCGAGCAGCTGGTTGGCAAGTTCCATCGTCGTCTTGTTGTGCGTGACGAAAATGAATTGCACCTGGTCGGACATCTCGCGGACGATGTCGCAGAACCGACCGACGTTGTTCTCGTCGAGCGGAGCGTCGACTTCGTCGAGCAGACAGAACGGCGCGGGGTTGAGCTCGAAGATCGAGAACACGAGCGCAACGGCAGTGAGCGCTTTCTCGCCGCCGGACAGCATGCTGATCGAGCTGTTCCGCTTGCCCGGCGGACGCGCCATGATCGCGACGCCGGCTTCGAGCACGTCGTCGCCGACGAGTTCGAGATAGGCCTGGCCGCCGCCGAACAGGCGCGGAAACTTCTGGCTCAGGCCGGCGTTCACGCGGTCGAAGGTATCCTGGAAGCGCGACTTGGTCTCACGGTCGATCTTGCGGATCGCGTCCTCGAGCGTGCTGAGCGCGTCGTTCAGGTCGGCGAACTGGCGATCGAGGTATTCCTTGCGCTCGGTCTGTTCGGCGAACTCGTCGATCGCCGCGAGATTCACCGCACCGAGCCGCTCGATCTTCTCGCTGGTCTCGGCCAGGCGCTGTTCCCACACCGGGACGCTGGCTTCTTCGACCAGCGCAGCGACGACGACCTGCAGCTCGAGGCGCGTCTGCGCGAACTGCTCCATGTAGGTCTCACGTCGCAACTTGAGTTCCTGCACCGAGAAGCGAATGTTCTCGAGGGCGGACCGCGCTGCTTCGACCGCGGCTTCCGCCGCCAGCCGACGCTCATCGAGCCCGCGCAGGTTGGCATCGACTTCTTCCATCTTGTGGCGTGCAGCCGAGAACTCCGCCTCGACCGCGACACGACGTTGCAGCGCCTCTTCGAGCGTGAGCTTGAGCTGGGCCTCGCCATGCTCGCCGCTGGCGAGTTGCGCATCGAGATCCTGGCGGCGCAGTTCGAACTGGCCAACCTGCGCGTCGAGGCGCTCGAGACCCGACAGCAGGGACTGGTAGCTGGTGCGGCGCGATTCGACGCGGATCGCGGCCTCGTTGGCTGCCGTGCGTGCAGTCTGCGCCGTTTCGCGCGTCTCGATCAGGCGGCCACGCAGCACTTCGCGCTCGCCTTCCAGCGCGACGCGACGCTCCTCGAGTTCGCCCATGGCGTTGACGGCTTCCTCGAGGCGTCCACGGGCGGCACGGCTGCCGGCGTTGGCGGCATCGAGCGCGCCCTCGACTTCCGTCATCTCGAGCGCGAGCTGCTGCATGCGCTGGCCGCGCTGTTCGGCACGGGCTCGCAGGCTGTCGATCTGCGAGCGCAGGTTCATGTGGGTCGACCCACTGCGCGACACCACGGCCTGGTGGCTCGCCAGGCGATCTTCGAGGTCACGCACGCGGCCGCGCAGCGCTTCGAGTTCGGACTCGGCGGTGCGGTGCTTCGTCTGTTGCGCATCGAGCGTGGAACGTTCGACACGCAGGCGTTCTTCGCGTTCGATCACCCCCTCGTGGGCGTCCTTGTCGCGGCTGACGCGCAGCCAGTCCGGACCGATCCAGATGCCGTCGCGCGTGATGACCGACTGGCCCGCGCGCAGTTCGGGCCGCAGGCGCAGCGCGTCGTGCAGGGTATCGGTGGCAACGATGCCTTCGAACAGGGCGTCGAGACCCGCAGGGCCGCGCACGCGCGAGCGCAGCGTGCGCTCGGCGTGACCCGAAGAGGCCGGGCCCTGGGCCCCGGCGAAGAACGTGACCGTGCCGGCCAGGAGGCTTTCGAGCATGCCGGCCACGTCGTCCAGCGAGTCGACACAGACGGCTTCGAGGTAGCCGCCGAGCACGGTTTCCACCGCGCGATCCCAGCCCTTGTCGACCGAGAGCTGCTGCGCGAGTCGCGGGCTGTGCTCGAGACCGCGCGACTTCAGCCAGTCGACGACCTTGCCCTGCCCCTGCCCGAGCGCGGCCCGCTGCAACGCCTCGAGCGAGACGATGCGGCCTTCGACTTCCTGCGTTTCGCGGCGCGCGGCCTGGGCGGCCTGGGCGAGTTCGCGTTCGCGGCCGCGCTCGGCCTGCAGCGTGGCGACCAGTTCGTCCATGTGCCGGCGTGCAGCCTCATGCTGCTCGCGCGCTTCCGCCTCCTGGCCTTCGAGGGCCGCGAGCGTGGCGGCGACATCGGCCGCCGACAACGTGCCGTGTTCCTGGGTGGCGCGGTCCCGCTGGTTGAGCAGGCCGCGCAGCTGGTTCTCCATCACTTCGAGGCGGGCGCGCTCGGCGCCGGCGGCCGATGAGGCCTGCCGCAGCGACTGGTTGAAGCTTTCCCAGTTTTCCTGCCAGCTCGACATCGCGGCTTCTGCCGCTGCGAGCTCGGCCGCGGTGGCCTGTTCAGTGGCGCGTGCCTGCTCGAGGCCCGGGCCCATTTCGGCGAGCACCGCTTCCAGTTCGGCAGCCAGCTGGCGATCGCGAACGCGGTGCAGGTCCGCGTCCTGGATGCCCTGCGCGATCTGGTCGAGTTCCTGCTTCTGGCGGGCGCGGATTTCACGCGCATGGTCGATGGCCTGTTCGGTGCGCGAGATGTCGGCGCCGACCTGGTAGTACCGCCCCTGCACTTCGGAAAGCACCGCCGCCTGCCCGTCGTGCTCCTGCCGGGCGCGCTCGATCGCCGCTTCGATGGCGCGCTGATCCGCCAGCGCGGCCTGCAGGGCCAGGTCACGCTCGCTCAGGATCGCCTGGCGCGCGCTCGATTCGCTCTCGACCTCGCGCAGCTTGAGCGCGAGCAACTCGGCGTGCGTCTGCCGCTCTTCCTGCTTCAGGGTCTGGTAACGGCGTGCCGTGGCGGCCTGGCGCTGCAGGTGGCGCAGCTGCTTTTCGACTTCGTCACGCAGGTCGGACAGGCGTGCCAGGTTCTCGCGCGTCTGCGCGATGCGGCTCTCCGTTTCCTTGCGGCGCTCCTTGTAGCGCGAGATGCCCGCGGCCTCCTCGAGGAAGGCGCGCATGTCGTCCGCCTTCGCTTCGATCACGCGCGAGATCATGTTCTGTTCGATGATCGCGTAGCTGCGGGAGCCGAGGCCCGTGCCGAGGAACAGCTGCGTGATGTCCTTGCGACGGCAGCGCACGCCGTTCAGGAAATACGAGGACTGGCCGTCGCGCGCAACGACGCGCTTGAGCGAGACCTCGGAATAGCCCGCGTACTCGCCGCCGAGCTTGCCGTCGCTGTTGTCGAAGACGAGTTCGACCGATGCGGTGCCCACGGGCTTGCGCGTGCCGGAGCCGTTGAAGATCACGTCCGCCATCGAGTCGCCGCGCAGGTGCTTGGCCGAGATCTCGCCCATGACCCAGCGCACGGCGTCGATGATGTTCGACTTGCCGCAGCCGTTCGGGCCGACGACGCCGACCAGGTTGGTCGGGAAACCGACCGAGGTCGGGTCCACGAACGACTTGAAACCGGCCAGCTTGATCTTGGTCAGACGCATCATTCACCCGGGAAAACTGCGAGGCGCAGCGAAAGAAGAATTCTAAAAGAATCGGACTCGCCTCACAGCATTTCCGGTCGCCGGGTCCAGCCGGGTCAAGCGGCCCGGACGACCCGTTTCTTTCGGGGTGGACGACTGCGGTTGCGCCTGTATAATCGCGCGCCTCCAACCGGAGTGGGGAGTTAGTCGATGCCTGCAAAGAAGCCGTCTGCCAAGCCGTCGAAGGCCCAGAAGACTGTTTCTGCCAAGGCCGCCAAGCCGGTGGCCAAACCCGTCGCGAAGGCGGCCCCCAAGCCCGTGAATGCCAAGGAAAAGGCCGTGCCACGCAAGACCGTTACCGCCGCTGCCAGGCCAGTGCCCAAACCCGCCCCTGCGAAGACCAAGCCGGCCCGCGTGCCGGAGCCGGTCAGCGGCGCCACGCGCGCCGAGGATGCTGATTTCGAAATGAACCCAGGCCTGCTTTCCGGCCCGCGCAACGTCCAGCCCTACCAGATCAGCAAGGGCGAGGAGTACATGAGCAAGGAGCAGCTCGAACACTTCCGCACCATCCTCTCCAGCTGGAAGCGGGATCTGATGCAGGAAGTGGATCGCACCGTGCTCCACATGAAGGACGAAGCTGCCAACTTCCCCGACCCCAACGACCGCGCCACGCAGGAGTCTGAATTCAGCCTCGAACTGCGCACACGCGATCGCGAGCGCAAGCTGATCCGCAAGATCGACGAAGCGCTGAAGCGCATCGAGGACGGCAGTTACGGCTTCTGCCTCGAGACCGGCGAGCCGATCGGCGTAAAGCGCCTCGAAGCCCGCCCGGTCGCGACCCTCAGCGTCGAGGCGCAGGAGCGTCGCGAACGCCGCGAAAAGCAGTTTGGCGACCGGGACGACTTCTACCGCTGAGTCCTCGGATGGCCCCTGCTGCCTCTCCCGCGTCGCCTGAGCAAGCCGGGCTGCGCCCGGGCGAGTACCGCGGGCGCTTCGCGCCCTCGCCTACCGGTCCCCTGCATTTCGGCTCGCTGGTGGCCGCGGTCGGCAGTTATCTCGACGCGCGCGCCCATGCCGGCCAGTGGCTCGTGCGCATCGAAGATCTCGACCCGCCGCGTACCCGCGCCGGCGCCGCCGCAGAAATCCTGGCTGAGCTCGAGGCCTACGGCATGGAGTGGGACGGGCCGGTCCTGCAGCAGAGCTCCCGGTTCGACGCCTACGCCGAGGCCATCAAATGCCTTGCCGGCTCGCATTGCCTGCGCGAATGCGGGTGCACGCGTTCGGTCCTCGCGCGCCTGCCCGAGAATCAGTCTCGCCCGACCGGCACCGGCGAGGAGCTGTTCCACCCCGCGGATTGCCTGGCAATCGACGGTGCTCACGCCGCCGGCAAGGCCCTGCGACTGCGTGTTCCGGCCGGCGCCGTCGTCTTCGACGACCGCAGCCTGGGCCGGCAATCCATCGATGTCGGGGCGACCGTGGGCGACTTCGTGCTGCGGCGTCGGGACGGCCTCTATGCGTACCAGCTGGCCGTCGTCGTGGACGACGCGGCACAGGGCATCACCGACGTGGTGCGCGGCTGCGACCTGCTGTCGAGCACGGCCCGGCAGGTCCTGCTGCAGCGTGCGCTCGGCCTGCCGCCGGTGCGATACCTGCATTTGCCCCTTGCCGTGGACGACCGAGGCCTTAAGCTCTCCAAGTCAGGCGACGCGCCAGCCATCGGAGGACGGGGCGGCCTGGCCGGGCAGCTGGTCGCGGTGCTCGAGTTTCTCGGGCAATCGCCGCCGGCAGCGCTGGCGCGCGCGCCGCTGCACGCGATCTGGGACTGGGCACGCGAGCATTGGCGCGTGGAGGGTTTTGCGGGTTGCGCGGCGCGCGCGGCTCCGCAAGTGGCTTGCTAGCGCCGGCACCGCCGGCCGAGGACACAGCACGATGGCGACGACTGCGGCTACGAAGACCAGGACGAGAAAATCGAAAGGCGGTGGTACCGCCGGCGGTGGCGGCAGCGGCAAGGGGCCGCGCGTCATCCGCAAGTATCCAAACCGCCGGCTCTACGACACGGTCGAGAGCCGCTACGTCACGCTGGCAGACATCCGCCGGCTGGTCGTCGAACGCATCGACTTCGTCGTGCTCGACCGCAAGTCGCAGCAGGACATCACGCGCAGCATCCTGCTGCAGGTGATTGCCGAACAGGAAGGCGGCGGTGAGTCGCTGATGAGCCGCGACTTCCTGTCGCACGTGATCCGCAGTTACGGCAGCGGGCTGCAGGATTTCGTCGGGCGCTACCTCGACGAGAGCATCCAGCTCTTCGCCAAGGAGCAGCGCGAGCTGCGCGACCGCTTCAAGAACGTGGTCGGCATCGATCCGCTGGAGACCGTGACGCAGGTGGCGCAGAAGAATTACCAGCGCTGGAAGGCGCTGCAGGAAGAGGTCTTTGCGCGCCTGCCGCGGCCGTTTGGCCGCGACGACCGGGACTAGGGACTGGCGATTGGCCGGCCGTCGCAGCGGCAAGCGGACCTTGGGCTACGGCAGAAACCGGCCAGGAACAGTCGGTCAAGGCCCTGATATCGCGATCCTGGCTGCATTGCTTGGCGGGCATCGTTCCCTCTGCGAAAGTGCGCGAATGACACTTTTTGACCTTGGCCTGGATCAGGGCTGGGCCAGCGAGGCCGCAAGGTGCGGGCCGGATTCATCCGTTGCCAGAGTCACCGCGGTTGACCGCGGGCGGTACCTGGTCCGGGGCGAGGCCGATGAAGTGCCGGCCGAGTTGACGGGCAAGTTCCTCCATCTCGCCGAGTCTGCCGTCGACTTGCCGTGCGTGGGCGATTGGGTGTGCGTGCAATACCGCGATGGCGGTGCACAAGCCAGCATCCATGACGTGCTGCCGCGCCGATCCTTCCTGCGGCGCAAAGCCGCAGGACGCGACGTCGAGTTCCAGATGATTGCGGCCAATGTCGACGTGGCGTTCATCGTGCAGTCCTGCTACTTCGACTTCAATGTTCAGCGGCTGGAGCGCTATCTGGTCATGGCCCGGGACGGCCACGTCGAGCCAGTGGTGCTGCTGACCAAGACCGACCTGGTCACCCCGGACGCCCTGGAGCAACTGGTTGGCCGGATCCGAGCCAGAGGGGTCAACGCCCAGATCGTCTGCCTCAGCAACGTGACCGGATCCGGCGTCGAACGGGTCCGGGAACTCGTCTTTCCAGGCAGGACGTGCTGCCTGCTGGGCTCGTCAGGAGTGGGCAAGACCACGCTCATCAACAGTCTGATCGGGGGCGGCGCGCTCGAAACCGGGGCGGTCAGCCACACAGGCGAGGGACGGCACACCACCACGCGGCGCCAACTGGTCGTGCTCGAACATGGCGGGCTATTGATCGACATGCCCGGCATGCGCGAGCTCGGAGTGCTCGGCGCCCAGGAAGGCATCGGTGAGACCTTTGCCGATATCAAAGCGCTCGCACAAGGCTGCCGGTATGCCGACTGTCGTCATGCCAGCGAGCCCGGTTGCGAGGTACGTGCCGCAATCGAGCGACACCAGCTGAGCGAAGAACACCTGCGGAACTTCCTGAAGCTGCAGAAGGAAGCGGATTTCGACGACCTGTCCTACGTTGATCGGCGCAGGAAGGATCGGGCATTCGGCCGCTTTCTCCACACCCACAGGAAACAGAAGGATGGGAGGGGCCAGGATTAGGCAGCGACCTGATGGGGCGACGTCGCCGAATGACTGCAACGGGTCATGACTGCAACGGGTCGTTTGCCCCCGTGCAATGTGCTGATTGAGCCTTGGACGGACCGCCCTTTTTTAGACGTTCCCGCCCTGTAAACGACTTCTTCCGGGACGGAGCGTAGAAAGTCACCTACGCAGAGCGGAGACATGACCAATGAAAAAGGCCGGCGAATGCCGGCCTTTTTCCTCTGGCTAGTCACCAGGCGCTAGCCACGGATCACTTCCGGATCAGCCGTCGACGTTACGCATCGACAGACGCACGCGGCCCTGGCGATCGACCTCGAGCACCTTCACGCGCACGACGTCGCCTTCCTTGAGCTTGTCGCTGACGCGCTCGACGCGCTCCTCGCTGATCTGCGAGATGTGGACGAGGCCGTCCTTGCCCGGCAGGATCTGCACGAACGCGCCGAAGTCCATCAGGCGCACGACCTTGCCTTCGTAGACCGAGCCGACTTCCACCTCGGAAGTGATCAGCTCGATGCGGCGCTGCGCCTCGCGGCCAGCCGCACCGCTGACCGACGCGATCTTGACGGTGCCGTCGTTCTCGATGTCGATGGTTGTGCCCGTCTCTTCCGTGATCGCACGGATGACGGCGCCGCCCTTGCCGATGACTTCGCGGATCTTCTCCGGGTCGATCTTCATGGTGATGATCGTCGGCGCCCATTCCGACATCTGCGGACGCGCGCTCGACAGGACCTTGTTCATCTCGCCGAGGATGTGCAAGCGGGCCTTGTGCGCCGAATCCAGCGCGACCTGCATGATTTCCTTGGTGATGCCCTCGATCTTGATGTCCATCTGCAGGGCGGTGATGCCAGCGGCGGAGCCGGCCACCTTGAAGTCCATGTCGCCGAGGTGGTCTTCGTCACCGAGGATGTCGGTGAGCACCTGGAACTTGCCGTCTTCGAGCACGAGGCCCATCGCGACCCCGGCCACCGGCGCCTTGAGCGGCACGCCCGCATCCATCAGCGAGAGGCTGGTGCCGCAGACCGAGGCCATCGAGCTCGAACCATTCGACTCGGTAATCTCGGACACGATGCGGATGATGTAGGGGAACGTCGTCATGTCCGGCATCACCGCCGACACGCCGCGGCGGGCCAGGTTGCCGTGGCCGATTTCGCGGCGCTTCGGCGAGCCCATCATGCCGGTCTCGCCCACCGAGAACGGCGGGAAGTTGTAGTGGAGCATGAACGGCTCTTTGCGCTCGCCCGCAAGGGCGTCGATGATCTGCGCGTCGCGGCCGGTGCCGAGCGTCGTCGTAACCAGCGCCTGTGTTTCGCCACGCGTGAAGAGCGCAGAACCGTGCGTGCGGGGCAGGACGCCCGTCTCGACGGTGATCTTGCGCACGGTGTGCATGTCGCGGCCGTCGATGCGCGGCTCGCCGGCGATGATGCGGCGACGCACGATGTTGTATTCGAGGCGGCCGAGTTCGTCCGTGACCTGGCGTGGCTGGTACTTGGCGCCGTCGCCGGTGGCGAGGGCTTCGACGAGCGACTTCTTGATCTCACCGACGCGCGCGTGGCGCGCCTGCTTCTCGGTGACCTGGTAGGCCTTGACCAGTTCTACTTCCGCGTGCGCGGCGACAGCCTTGGCGAGATCGGCGTCGAGCGCCGGCGCCTTCCAGTCCCAGGCCGGCTTGGCTGCCTTGGCGGCGAGTTCGCGGATCGCGTTGATGGCAATCTGCATCTGCTCGTGGCCATACACCACGGCGCCGAGCATTACGGACTCGGACAGAAGTTCGGCTTCGGATTCGACCATCAGCACCGCGTCGGCCGTGCCGGCCACGACCAGGTCGAGGTCAGAGACCTTCATGTCCTTGGTCGACGGGTTCAGCTGGTACTTGCCTTCGATGTAGCCCACGCGCGCTGCACCGATCGGGCCCTTGAACGGAATGCCCGAAATGGCGAGCGCAGCGGACGCGCCGAGCATCGCCGGAATGTCCGAATCGATTTCCGGGTCGAGCGAGACGACCGTCGCCACCACCTGCACTTCATTGAAGAAGAACTCGGGGAAGAGCGGACGGATCGGGCGGTCGATCAGGCGCGAAATCAGCGTCTCCTTCTCGGAAGGACGACCTTCACGCTTGAAGAAGCCGCCCGGGATGCGGCCCGCGGCATACGTCTTCTCGATGTAGTTGACGGTGAGCGGGAAGAAATCCTTGCCCGGCTGCGCTTCACGGCGGCCTACCGCGGTGACGAGCACCACGGTATCGCCCATGGAAACGAGGACGGAACCGTCGGCCTGGCGGGCGAGACGGCCGGTTTCGATCGAGACGGTGTGGGGGCCGTACTGGAAGCTGGTCTTGTGGACGTTCACGGTTGGAGGTGTCCGAATTGGTGCGGTGGCCCGACTAGGGGCGAAAACGAAACCGGCCCGCAAAGCGGGCCGGACACGCAGGCAACGGTCAGCGGCGCAGGCCGAGCCGTGCGACGACTTCCTGATAGCGCGACGGGTCGCTGTCCTTCAGGTAGTCGAGAAGTTTGCGTCGCTGCGTGACGAGCTTCAGCAGCCCGCGGCGCGACGAATGGTCGCGCTTGTGCGCGGTGAAATGTTCGCCCAGGCCATTGATGCGGGCGGAGAGCAATGCAATCTGGACCTCGGGCGAGCCCGTGTCGGCTGCGCCGCGCTTGAAGTCGCCTACGATCTCAGATTTGCGCTCGGTGGACAGTGCCATCGGTGATAAAACCTCGAAACCTAAAAATGTTCGCCTTTGTGAGCCGCGCATTTTAGCCGCACGGCACCCTTTTACTCAAGTTTTTGGACCAATTCCGTTCGTACCGACCCCCGGCACGAACAGTCGCTGCACCTGCAGCCGCCCCGCCGGCCCCGGTTCGACCAGCCCGAGGAAGCGTCCCGCGGGGTCGTAAGCGCGGTAATGAGCGGCTGCGGGAAGCAACTCCGGCCGCGCCACCGTGCGGCCCTGGCACAGGTGGAGCGCCTCTACGGCATCGAGCACCACGACCGGCAGGTCCGGGAAGGCCGAGTCCACCGGGGCGAGCCAGGGAGCATGATCGGTTTCCGCCGCAGGGGTCGCCTCGATCTCGGCGAGAGTGACCATGGCGGCCGCCTCGAACGGTTCGACCCAGAGCCGCCGCAGGGCGCCCAGGTGGGCGCGCGTGCCGAGGCCCGCGGCAATCTCTTCGGCCAGGACCCGCACGTAGGTGCCCTTGGAGCAGACTACCTCGAGCTCGAGGGTCCGGTCGCCCTGCCCGGTCACGACCAGCGACTCGATGGTGATCGGGCGCGCCGCACGCTCGACCTCGATGCCCTGCCGGGCCAGCTCATAAAGCGGCCGCCCGTCGCGCTTCAGGGCGGAATACATCGGCGGAACCTGCAGCCGCTCGCCGCGCACGGCGGCAAGCGCCAGCTCGAGCTGGCCCGCGTCGAAGTCCGGCACCTCGACTTCGGCAATCGGCAGCCCTTCAGCGTCGCCCGTGTCGGTCGCGACGCCGAGCATCACCGTGGCGCGATAGGCTTTGCGCCGACCGAGCAGGCTGCCGCAAGCCTTGGTGGCCTGGCCGAAACAAAGGGGCAGCATGCCGGTGGCCATTGGGTCGAGCGTGCCGGCGTGCCCGGCCTTTTCGGCCTGCAGGTGGCGGCGCACGCGCTGCAGCGCCTGTGTGGAGGTGAGTCCCTGCGGCTTATCGAGCAGGACGATGCCATCCACCGCCCGCCAGCGCTTTGGGGAGCGCTTTGGGGAGGCTGCCCAATTTTGCCCCGTCAAAATTGGGGAACCTCCCCTGTTCTCGTGCTCACGGGCGCTCGTCGTCGGCTTTGTCGTCGAGATCGCTGTCGTAATGCGCGAGGTCGTCGTCTTCGCCGGCTGCATCCGGGGCAGCACCCTCGACTTCGTCGTCGACGTGGCGCGCCTTGTCGTCACGGACGGCCTGGCCGATCAGGTCGCCAAGCCGATTGCCGCGTTCGAGCTCCTCGTCAGGAGCGAAGTGCAGCTGAGGTGCGAGGCGCAGCTTCAGTGCGCGTCCCAGCGGACCTCGCAGGTACACCGCCGCCTCGTCCAGGATTTCCTGCTGCAACTCGTCGTGCAAATCGCCGGACAGCAACGTGTACATGACCCACATGTGAGTGAGGTCCGGCGACACCTTGACGTGGGTGACCGTCATCGGCTTGAGGCGCGGATCGCGCACCTCCCGCAGCAACAGCTGCGAGAGGACGCGCTGCACCTGCTCGGCGATGCGTCGCGCGCGTGGTACCTCGCGTGGCATCTGCCTTACGCGCTGCGCGCGACCTCGAACCGGGCAAAGCACTCGATCTGGTCACCTACGCGGATGTCGTTGTACTTGACCACGCCGATGCCGCATTCGGTGCCGCCGCGAACCTCGCTGACGTCGTCCTTGAACCGCCGCAGCGAGTCGAGCTCGCCCTGGTGGATGACCACGTTCTCGCGCAGCACGCGCACTGGATTGCCGCGCTTGATGACACCTTCGGTGACGAGACAGCCCGCGACGGTGCCGAACTTGCTCGAGCGGAACACCTCGCGCACTTCAGCGAGGCCGACGATCTGCTCCTTGATCTCGGGCTTGAGCATGCCGGAGACCCAGCTGCGCACGTCGTCGAGCGCCTCGTAGATGATGCTGTAGTAATTGACCTCGACGCCCTGGTCCTTCATCGCGGCGCGAGCCGCGCCGTCCGCGCGGACGTTGAAGCCGATGATGCGCGCGCGCGAAGCCGCAGCCAGCGACACGTCGGACTCGGTGATGCCGCCAACGCCGCTCGCGATGACCTTGACCGACGCCTCGTCGGTGCCGATCTTCGACAGCGCATCGCGCAACGCTTCGGCACTGCCCTGCACGTCGGCCTTGACGATGAGGTTGACGAACTGGCCTGCGTTTTCGCCCAGTTGCGAGAAGACGTCTTCGACTTTCTTGGTCGCGCCGGCGAGACGCACGTCGCGGTACTTGCCCTGGCGATACAGGGCAACTTCACGTGCCTTGCGCTCGCTCTCGACGACCAGCAGGTCGTCGCCGGCGCCCGGCGCATCCGACAGGCCAAGTACCTGCACGGGCTGGGCCGGACCGGCCGTCTGCACCTGCTTGCCCAGCGCGTCGAACAACGCGCGCACGCGGCCGAATTCCTGGCCCGCGATGATCGGATCGCCCGTCTTGAGCGTGCCGCGCTTCACCAGCACCGTTGCGACCGGACCGCGCCCCTTTTCGATGCTCGATTCGAGCACGACGCCCACGGCGAGGCCGGAGGTCGGCGCCTTGAGGTCGAGCACTTCGGCCTGCAGCAGGATGGATTCGAGCAGCTTGTCGATGCCCTCACCGGTGCGCGCCGACACGTTGACGAACATGACGTCGCCGCCCCATTCCTCGGGGATGACGTTCTGCTTGCCGAGGTCGTTGCGTACACGGTCGGGATCCGCGCCGTGCTTGTCGATCTTGTTGACGGCGACGATGAGCGGCACCTCCGCCGCGCGGGCGTGCTGGATCGCCTCGATCGTCTGCGGCATGACGCCGTCGTCAGCGGCCACCACGAGGATGACGATGTCGGTGACGTTCGCGCCGCGGGCACGCATCGCGGTGAATGCCGCGTGTCCCGGGGTGTCGATGAACGTGATGAGGCCCTTCGGCGTCTGCACCTGGTAGGCGCCGATGTGCTGCGTGATGCCGCCCGCCTCTCCCGCCGCCACCTTGGTGGTGCGAATGTAGTCCAGCAGCGACGTCTTGCCGTGGTCGACGTGACCCATGATGGTCACGACCGGCGGACGCGGCAGCACTTCGATGTCGGCCGAGGTCGCGAGCAGCTGGTCTTCGAGCTGGTCTTCCTTCAGCGCGATCGCCGTGTGGCCGAACTCCTCGACGACGAGCGTCGCGGTGTCCTGGTCGATCGGCTGGTTGATCGTGGCCATCACGCCCATCTTCATCATCGTCTTGATGACTTCGTTGGCCTTGATCGCCATGCGGTTGGCGAGCTCGCCGACCGTGATCGTTTCCGGGATCTGCACGTCACGCTTGACCGGCGCGGTGGGCTCCACGAAACCGTGGCGCGCCTCGACCTGCACCTGGCCGGAACGGCGGTAGCGGCCGGCAGGCTGCTGCTTCTTCTTGAAGCTCGCCTTGGCGTTCGCCGAGACATGGAGTTCCTGGCGCCCGTACTTGGTCGGGGCGCCCGACGCCGGGGAGCGGCTCGGTGCCGGCTCCGGCGCCCGAACGGACTTCGACGGGCGCGACGGCTCGGACGCGCGACGCTCGGCGTCGGCACGCTCACGCTCACGCTCGGTGCGCTCGCGGGCCTGCTGTTCGGCGGCAGTGCGGGCATCGGCTTCGGCGCGCACGCGCGCGGCTTCTTCCAGCACTCGCCGCTCGTCCGCTTCGACGCGGTCGCGCTCACGCTGCTCGGCGGCGCGGCGATCGGCTTCGGCGCGTTCCTCTTCCTGGCGCCCGCTCTCGTCGGTCGTGCGCAGCTTGTCGACTTCTTCCTGGCGCTGGCGCTGCTCTTCCTCGATGACCGACCGGTTGAGGTAGGTCTTCTTGCGCCGGACTTCGACCGCAACCGTGCGGGCGCGGCCCTGCGTGGACGCGAGCTTGATCTCCTGCTGCGACTTGCGCTGCAGGGTGATCTTGCGCGGGGCCGCGGCGTCTTCGCCCTGACGACCGTGCGCGCGGCGCAGGTGCGTCAGCAGTTCCATCTTGGCTTCTTCGCTGATGATGTCGTCGGCGCCGCCCACCTTGATGCCCGCCTCGCCCAGCTGCGCGAGCAGCCGGTCGACGGGGACCTTCAGGACCTCGGCAAACTGCGTGACCGTTACTTCTGCCATGTAATCAGACCTCCGCTCACGCCTGCTGGCCCTGTTCGAACCAGTGCTTGCGCGCAGCGAGGATCAACTCGCCCGCGCGCTTCTCGTCGAGATTCGGGATCTCGGCGAGGTCGTCGATCGCCTGCTCGGCCAGGTCTTCCCGGGTCACGATGCCATGGCGAGCGAGTTCCGCGGCCAGCGTGCCGTCCATGCCCTCGACTTCGAGCAGGTCGGCCGCCGGGGCCGAGACCGTCTCTTCGCTCGCGATCGCCTGCGTCAGCAGCACGTCGCGCGCGCGATTGCGCAGTTCCTGCACGATTGCCTCGTCGAATTCCTCGATCGACGCGATCTCGGACTGCGGCACGTAGGCGATCTCCTCGATGCTCGAGAAGCCTTCCTGCACCAGGATCGCGGCGACGTCTTCGTCGACGTCGAGCTGCTGCATGAACAACTCGCGCAGCACCTTCTGCTCGGACTCGCTCTTTTCCTCGGCCGCCTGCTCGCTCATGATGTTGAGCTTCCAGCCGGTGAGTTCGCTCGCGAGACGGATGTTCTGCCCGCCGCGGCCGATGGCCTGCGACAGCTTTTCCTCCGCCACGGCGATGTCCATCGAATGGGACTCTTCGTCCATGACGATGGAGCTGACCTCCGCCGGCTGCATCGCGTTGATCACGAACTGCGCAGCGTTGTCGTCGAACGGGATGATGTCGACGCGCTCGCCGGCGATCTCGTTCGAGACGGCCTGCACGCGCGAACCGCGCATGCCGACGCAGGCGCCTACCGGGTCGATGCGCGGGTCGTTGCTGCGGACGGCAATCTTGGCGCGGGCGCCCGGATCGCGCGCGGCACCAAGGATGTTGATCAGGCCCTGGCCCACTTCCGGCACTTCGAGCTTGAACAACTCGATCAGGAATTCCGGCGCGGTGCGGCTCAGGAACAGCTGGGGACCACGCGGCTCGGAGCGCACGTCCTTCAGGAAGGCCTTGATGCGGTCCTGCGTGCGGACTGGCTCGCGCGGAATCATCTGGTCGCGCGGGATGAAGCCTTCGGCATTGCCGCCGAGGTCGACGAAGATGCCGTTGCGGTCGACGCGCTTCACCAGGCCGGACACCAGCGTGCCGATGCGGGCCTGGTAGAGTTCGACGACCTGCGCGCGCTCTGCCTCGCGTACCTTCTGCACGATCACCTGCTTCGCGGTCTGCGCCGCGATGCGGCCGAACGCGACCGACTCGAGCGGCACTTCGACGTAACCACCCGGCTCGGCCTCCGGCGAAACGTCGAGGGCGTCCTCGAGGCGCAGTTCCTTGTCCGGGAACTCGAGTTCGGTCGAGTCGTCGGCAAAAACCTTCCAGCGCTGGAACGTGTCGTAGTCGCCGGTCTTGCGGTTGATCGACACGCGGACGTCGATCTCCTCGCCGTACTTCTTGCGCGTTGCGGACGCGAGCGCGGCTTCGAGTGCCTCGAAGATGATGTCCTTCTCGACGCCTTTCTCGTTCGAGACGGCATCCACGACCATCAGGATCTCTTTGTTCATCGCTCGTCGTCCTCTGAATCGTCTGCGGTCAGAAATCAGGCGCGAGATGCGCCTTCCTGATTCCCGCAATCGGCAGCCGGTAAAGCCGGCCGTCCACCTCAACCTCGATCGTGTCGTCCCCGGCGGCGACCATCCGGCCCTTGAACCGGCGGCGCTCCTCTACGGGATGCACCATCTCCACGAAAACCCGCTCGCCCGCGTACGGCGCGAAATGCCGCGCCGAGCGCAGTGGCCGCTCGACGCCCGGCGACGACACCTCGAGGGTGTAGTTGCCCGGGATCGGATCGGCCACGTCGAGTGTCTCGCTGACCGCGCGGCTTGCCCGCTCGCAGTCCGCGACCGTGATGCCCTCGTGGGCGTCCGTGTCGAGGTAGATGCGCAGCAGGGCGTTGCCACGGCCCGGCGAATACTCGAGTTCCCAAAGGTCGTACCCGAGCCCGGCGATGACCGGCTGCAGCAGCGCCGTCAGCTTGTCCCTGAGCATCGCTCCGTCCTCGTTCGAACCCCACAAACGAAAAATGGGCCCGCGGCCCATTTCCTTCTTACTGCAACCGGTCGCAGCGACCGTCGCAAAAGAAAAATCCCCGCTTGCGGGGACCTCTCTGGCGAATCACCCGCCGCCTCAAAGCGCCGCGAGGTGCCCTGAACCGGCCAAGGTCCGCCCTGCCCAACGGGCAACACGGATACCTCGGACCGCGGATTCTATAGTAAAGCCGCCTACCCCGGCTAGTCGCATCAGGCGGGCGACCCCGGCTGCCCGGTTCATCTACGGATCAGGCGAGCAGGTTCGCGACGGCTTCGGCCACGTAGTCCACGTTGGCATCGCTGATACCGGCCACGTTCACCCGCCCGTCGGGGGGCATGTAGATGTGGTGCTCGTCCCGCAGCCGCGCGATGTCCGCCTGCGGCAGCCCGAGCAACGAGAACATGCCGCGCTGACGGGTAACCCAGCCGAAATCGTGGTCTGGCAGTCGAGCGGCCAGACGGGCCGCGAACAAGGCGCGCAATGCCTTCATTCGGACCACCACGGAGCCGACCTCCTCCTCCCACTGCTGCCGCAGGGAGGCATCGGCCAGCACACGGGCCACGATGGCCGCGCCGTGATCCGGGGGCATGGAATACATGCGCCGGGCCAGCCGGGCCTGGTGCGTGGCAACGGCGGCCCTGGCGGCGGCGTTGGCCGAAATGACCGCCAGGGCACCGGTCCGCTCACGGTACAGGCCGAAATTCTTGGAGCACGACACCGCGAGCAGGAGTTCCGGCACCCGCCCCGCAAGGGTACGCAGCCCGATGGAGTCGGTCTCGAGGTCGTCGCCGAACCCCTGGTACGCGAGGTCGACGAAGGGCACCAGCCCCCTGCGCTCGATCACCGCGGCGAGCGCCTGCCACTGGTCAGGCGACAGGTCTGCGCCCGTCGGGTTGTGGCAGCAGGCGTGCAGCAGCACCAGCGAAGCCGACGGCAGACTGTCGATGTGCGCGAGCATGGCGTCGAACGCCACTACCCGACGCCCGGCGTCGTAGTATGGGTAGCGCTCGAGCCGCATGCCCGAGCTGCCAATGAGCGGTTCGTGGTTGGCCCACGTCGGATCGCTCACGTGCACCACGGTGCCAGGGCGCGCGACCTTGACGAGTTCGGCGCCGAGCCTGAGCGCGCCGCAGCCGCCGACGGTCTGGATCGTCGCGGTGCGGTCCGCGAGCCCGGCCGCGAGCGGCCCGAGCGCGAGGGCGATGATCCGTTCATTGAACTCGAGGTTGCCGGCCGGACCCACGTAGCTCTTCGTGGTCTGCGCATCGATCAGGGCGCGCTCGGCCTTGCGCACGGCGGCAGGCACCGGGGTATTGCCGGAATCGTCGCGGTAAACGCCGACGCCCAGGTCCACCTTCAGCGGCGAAGCGTCGCGGCGGAATGCGATGGTCACGCCGAGGATCGAGTCGGGCGCGAGCGGTTCCAGCGTTTCGAACATGGCGGCACCTGTGCGGACGGACCGCAGCATGATGCCCGAGTCCGGCGCCCCGAGTCAGCCGTCGGCGGGACGGGGCAAGGCCGCGACCACCTGCTGATCGATTGCACCGAACAGGCTGGCGCCGTCGTGGCCGAACATCTCGATCCGCACGCGGTCGCCGAAACGCAGGAACGGCGTGGTCGATTTGCCGTCGGCGATCTGCTCGAGCGCACGCGTTTCCGCCAGGCAGGACGACCCGCTCGAGCGGTCGTAATTGGAAACCGTGCCCGAACCGATGACCGCGCCGGCGCCGAGGCGTCGCGTCCTGGTCACGTGCGCGATGAGCTGCGCGAAATCGAACGTCATGTCGACGCCCGCGTTCGGCCGGCCGAACGGCCTGCCGTTGATGTGCGACACCAGCGGCAGGTGCACCTTGTTGCCCTGCCAGGCCGCACCGAGCTCATCGGGCGTGATCGCACAGGGAGAAAACGACGTGGCGGGCTTCGACTGGTAGAAGCCGAACCCCTTGGCGAGCTCGGCCGGGATCAGGTTCCGCAGCGACCAGTCATTGACGAGCATGATCAGCTTGATGTGAGCGGCAGCCTCGTCGACGGTGGTCAGCATCGGCACGTCGTCGGTGATCACGGCGAGCTCACCCTCGAGATCGATGCCGTAGTCCTCGCTCGGCACCGGCACGTCGGCGGTTGGCGGGAGAAAGTCGTCCGAGCCACCCTGGTACACGAGCGGATCGGTCCAGAAGCTCGGCGGCATATCGGCCTTGCGCGCCTTGCGCACGAGTTCGACGTGGTTGACGTAGGCCGAGCCGTCGACCCAGTGGTACGAACGCGGCAGCGGCGCCAGCGCAGCGTGCGGATCGAACGACAGCGCACCGCTGGCATCGCTCGCGGCGAGCCGATCGGACACTTCGCGCAACCGTGGCGCAACACGGGACCAATCGTCCAGCGCAGCCTGCAATGTCGGCGCGATCGAAGGCACGGGCATCGCCCGCCTGAGATCCCGACTGACGACGACCAGCTGGCCGTCACGCGTGCCGTTGCGCAGGGTGGCGAGCTTCATTTGCCCTTCCAGCTGTCGACGTAACCGGCCCACTCCACCGCGAGCCCGCCTGCGCTGACCTCAATCGGATCGCGCGTGTCGATCATCACGGCGTATTCGTCGGTCGCGGGCTTGACCTGCTCGTACATCCGCGTGAGCGCCTTCGGGTGCGGCCCGTGCGTGAATCCCGCCGGGTGATAGGTGAGCATTCCCGGGTGGATGTTGTCGCGGCTGAAGAAGTCGCCCGCGTGATAGAAAATCACTTCGTCGTAGTCGTCGTTGTTGTGGAAGAACGGCACCTTCAGCGCCTTCGGGTCGGTTTCGAACGGCCGCGGCACGAACGTGCAGACGACGAAGCGCGACGACAGGAACGTCGTGTGCGCCGACGGCGGCAGGTGGTAGCGATGACTCATCAGCGGCCGGATGTCGCGCACGTTGAGTCGCACCGGCGCGAGTTCGCCGTGCCAGCCGATGGCATCCAGCGGGTTGAACGGGTAGGTGATGCGCGAGATCTCGCCGCGGCGCTTGACCTCGACCTGCCAGCCCTGCGTGGCCGACTGCTGCGCCGTGAACGCCGCGTCGATGCGCGGAATATCGAGAATCGCCGGATCGAAGATTGCGTGCGGGCCGACCAGGCCCTTCTCGGGGAGCATGTAGCTCGCGTTGGTGGACTCGATCAGCAGCAGGTCGATGGGCGCCGTGATGTCGAGCCGCCACATCGTCCCGCGCGGCAGCAGGACGTAATCGCCGGCACGCAGGCCCAGGTGCCCGAAATCGCAGTACAGCTCAGCTTCCCCACTGTGCAGGAACAGCAGTTCGTCGCCGTCCGCGTTGCGCGCGAGCTTGTCCATGCTCTGCGGCAGACGCCAGAAGCGGACGCGGCAGGATGCATTCGCGAGCACCTCAGCCGCCGACCAGGGACTGGTCGCCCCGACCGGCAGCTGCGTCAGGTCGAGCGCACGTGGACGCAGCGGGCCTTCGAACCCGGTCCAGCCCGTCGGCGGATGTCGATGGTGGAAGAACGCGGCCGGGCCGAAGAACCCTTCCTTGCTCATCTCACGTTCGTACGTGCCTTCGGGCAGGTCGCAGTGCGCCTGTCGCGAGGCGACGCCCTCGACGCGCGAAACTGGTATGTAACGTTTCACTTCGTGACCTCAGTGAATGGGGAATAGAGGAGCGGAAGGGGTTAGGGGTTAGTCGGACATCCGGAGCGGCCGCAACGCGGCCTTCCGACCAGCCCCTAGCACTTTCCTGTCCTTCCTGTCCTTCCTGCCCTTCCTATCCTTCTGTCCTTCCCCTCAGATGACGCCGCGCCGCTCCTGGTCGAGCTCGATCGACTCGAACAGCGCGCGGAAATTGCCTTCGCCGAACCCTTCATTGCCCTTGCGCTGGATGACCTCGAAGAAGATCGGCCCGATGACGTTGGTGGTGAAGATCTGCAGCAGGATGCCGTCCTTCGCGCTGCCGTCGATCAGGATGCCGCGCTTCGACAACTCCTCGAGCTTCTCGCGGTGTCCGGCGACGCGGGCCGGCACGCCCTCGTAGTAGGTCGCCGGGGTGTCCTGGAACTGGATGCCGTTGGCGCGCAGGGCGTCAACCGTCGCGTAGATGTCCGACGTGTGCAGCGCGATGTGCTGGATGCCTTCGCCCTGGTACTCGCGCAGGTATTCCTCGATCTGCGACTTGTCGTCCTGCGACTCGTTGATCGGGATGCGGATCTTGCCGCACGGGCTGGTCATCGCCTTGCTGAACAGGCCGGTCTTCTTGCCTTCGATGTCGAAGTAGCGGATCTCGCGGAAGTTGAACAGCTTTTCGTAGTAACCCGCCCACTTGGCCATGTTGCCGCGATGCACGTTGTGGGTCAGGTGATCGATGACCGACAGTCCCGTCGAACGCAGCGAACCGCGGTCCTCCACCGGGACGAAGTCGACGTCGTAGATCGTGCTCTCGCCGTAGCGGTCCACGAGGTACACCTGGCTGCCGCCTATGCCTTCGATGGCCGGGATGTTGAGTTCCATCGGGCCGACGGGGTTCTGCACCGGCTTCGCGCCGAGATCGACGGCGCGTTTGAATGCCTTGGCGGCATCCTTCACGCGGAACGCCATCGCGCAGGCGGACGGACCGTGCTGCTGCGCGAAGCGCTGGCCAAAACTGCCCGGCTCGGCGTTGATGATGAAGTTGACGTCGCCCTGCTTGTGCAGCGTGACGTTCTTGCTGCGGTGACGCGCGGTGACGGGAAAACCCATGCGCTCGAACAGCGAACGCAGCAGTTCGGGATCAGGCGCGGTGTACTCGACGAACTCGAAGCCGTCGGTACCCATCGGGTTTTCGAAGAGGTCGGCCATGGCAGCCCTCCCGCAAGTTAGTTACGAATGAAACTGTAGTCGCGCATGGTAGCTGAACGCGGCTGCGGGTCAAACCGGAGGACGCCTGTCGCGAGCAGGCTCGGCCGTTCGAGCTACTGGTCGGCGACGGCGACCGGGGAGTAGGTGTAATGCCAGGGTTCGCGCGGCGAAACGAGCGGTCCGATGAACTTCCGGCTCGCCTCGCGCACCGCCGTGTCGAGCCGGGCAGCCCAGCCGCCCCGCTCCCAGGCCGACGCGATCGTCTGCGTGTCGGGTCCGGCGACGATCTCCCCGCCCCGGTGCACCTGGAAATCGATGGCACGCATCTGTCCGTGTGGCGACAGACCGGGCGCCGCCACATGTCGGGACAGGTTCCGGCGCGTACGACTCGAGGAAAGTTTCGAGCATGGCCTCACTCGCGGCTTTCCCTGACGTCGTGCCGAGATGCGCGATTGCGTCCTGCAGCATCCGCACGGAAGCCGCGGCGACAGACTCGTTTCGATTCCAGTTCGCGAGCTGGATGTCGAGACTGCGCACCTGCGGGTTCACGAACAGCTCGTATCCCGGATTCGACTGCTCGAAGGCCTCGCGCACACGCTGGACTTCCGCGTTCAGTTCCTGTCGTTCGATCGAGCCTTCGTAAGCCGCGATCTGTTCCTGCGTCCAGCTCCAGCGCTCGGACAGGTGACCTTCACTGCGGAGGTAGGAGCGCAGCGCAAGCAGTCTGCCGCCCGTGCCGTCGATGCGCGGCAGCATTTCAGCGACGCGCGCGTCCATTTTCGCCGCGATCCCGAACGCCAGCGCTTCGATCGCCGTGGCGTCCATCGCGCCGTCGGCATGCGCGGCAGGCGGGATGACCAGCACCGAGACGAGACCGAACAGCACGGTCCGGCAAGTGCGCCGCCACCGGCTCATTGCGCGCCCCGGCACAGCATCGCCAGGCCAGGCGTCCGCAGGCAGAGTGAGATCGTCGGCAGTTGTCGCAGCGATTTCATCGATCTCGTATTTCCTGCACGCAAAGAGGCCCCGGCGAGCGGGGCCTCTTCGCGCAAGGTTTCCCTGGTCGCTCGATGCCGGGTTATTCCGGCTTGACGAACAGCGCGTCGTCGACTTGCTTGACGCCTGACACGCCCTTGGCGATGGCAAGCGCGCGTTCCTTCATTTTCTCGCCAGTCACGAAGCCGCCGAGCTGCACGATGCCGCCACGGGCTTCGACGTTGATCTGACCGGACTTCACGTCGCTGGCATCCACGAGCGCGGCCTTGACCTTGCTGACCAGCACCGTGTCGTCGAGCTTGGTGCCCATCGACGTGGACGGGTGCACCACCAGCTGGTTGCGCACGGACGCCACGTCCTTGACGTTCTTGGCGACCTTGCCCGCCGCGTCCTTCTCGGCCTGAGTCTTGACGAAGCCGCTCAGCAGCACGACGCCCTTGTAGACCTCGACGTTGACGTCGCTCGACGGCACGCCTTTTTCGGTCAGGAGACTGGCCTTTACGGAAGTAGCGATGGTGCCATCGTCGACCATTTCGCCCGCAGATTTCTGCGCCATGGCGGGGGCGGAAAACGCGAGCACGACTGCAGCCAGGGAAGCGAATACCTTGTTCTTCATGGTTCTCTCAGATCCGGGGTTGGGAGGAGCGGCGAATTTAACAGGGCCGGAGGTGGCTCTCAACGAGAAGCGTGCGCCCGGACGACCAGCGCGGGAAGCCCGCCGGCGTCGAATCGGTTCCGCTCACCCGCCACTGCAGGAACTCGGGCCAGTCCCGCCGGCACAAATTTTGGTGCTGTTGCGCAGGTCCTGGCGGACGCTTTCGCCGCGACGCTGCACCTCGTCATATTCGTCCTGCGTCATGCAGACTTCCTGCTTGAACTTCGTACCCAGGCTGGCCACTTTGGCACAGTAAAGGGTGGTGCCGTTGCGTTCGACCACCTTGTAACCGGGAGGCGCGCTGGGTTTCTTCGCGGCAGGAGCCGCCGCAGGTGCCAGCGCCGCCTCTTGCGTCGTGCTGGCCACGGGGACCGCCGCATGGACCGCGGGAGACCTCGGTTGTGAGGCGCAACCGGCCAGGAAGGCGATGGCGCAGGCCAGAGCGAATACGCGCATTTGCTGGGTTCCTTTCAAGGGTTCTACCCCATTTCCACGGACGGTTGAGTTAAGGCTGCAAACTCCCGATCCCCGCCGGGCGACTCTACGACGCATCCGCGGGTTATGGAACCGCTCGCGGTAATCGAACGAATCCGCTCGTGCCTCGTCGCGTGTGCGGTACCGGCGATGGTGCACGCGTTCCCGCTTGAGCAGTCGGAAAAAGCCGCCGCATGCCGCGTTGTCGGCGCAATGGCCGACGGCGCTCATGCTGCAGACCAGGGCGCGCACGACCATGTGGCGATCTTGCCGGTGATGCATCGACCAGCCCGCCACCAGCTTGCCGAGGACTGTTGGCAAGACGGTTACAAGCGAGGTTACTGCGACGCGCAGGCTTAGCTGCCGGGAGCAATCAACCGTTCACGGGACTCGTGAGGACGGCATCAACGACGTCCGATCGGATCTCCATCTCGCGATCTGGGATGCCTTCAAGGACGCGGGCACCAGCATCCCGTACCCGCAACGGGACGTTTCTATCGGAGAAACGGGAGCAGCAGACCCCAGGCTATCAACATCACGCCCAATGCCTGGCCGGTCCGCGCACCCTGCGGCAGCAGCTTCTCCGCCGCGATCCCGGCGGTCAATACGAGAATGGCGGCGAGGTTCATCGCGCCGAACACAAAAAGCACCGCCATCAGAGCCCAGCAGCACCCGACGCAGTAGCTGCCATACCTCACGCCCATGCGAAATGCGCCGAATCTTCCTTGACGCCATTCGGTCGCAAAGAATCCTATCGGCGTACGGCATCTCTGCAGGCAGGCAAACTTCGCGGGCGTCAATTGATACAGACCGGCACCGATCAACAGTGCGCAGGCGAGCCACCCCTGAGTGATCACCAACATACGGGACAAGGCGCCCGTGAACTGCAGCAGCCACTGCAACCCAGCTGCGGCGACACTGAAGAACGACCACATGACCAGGTAGGCAGCCATGAACCAGCGGCTTTCCGCACCGGGCTCGCCTCCACGTGCGGATGAGACGCGGCTGTGAATGACGACGACTGGAACAGCGGACGGCAGCATCATCGCGCCCATCATGACCGCCCACATCATCCAGACGGCTGCAACTTCGGACAATGTCCACGCCGACTGCATCGGCATCATCAAGGTCACGACCGGCGCAGCCATGTGCATCGCCGACCAGACAACGAGTCCCCAGGCCGAAAGCAACAATCCCGCGAACGTCAGCAGGATGCCCCGTTTCATGTATGAGCGTGTACCGATGCCCGCAACCGACCCGGCATTGCGCTCAGGACCAATATGCAAAGTCGGTTGCAAAGCCGCAGCGCTCCTCGTAGGTCCAGTCGAACACGCCATCCTTCAGGTGAAGGGATGAAACGCTCTCCTGGCCCGGGCGATCGTGACCGGGAATTCCGCAGGAAACGGTCCCTTCGTAATCGACAGCCCTGACAACCTCTGCGCTGCCGATGTCCGCGAGCCTGATTCGTTCAGATCCGGAGGTATGGTCAAGTTCGATTCGTGCACGGCGTACGCCCAGCACCTCGGCGATTGCGCTCGTAAACGTGATGCTGCCGCCGGACTGGCCGCGGAAGATCCGCGAGAGGGCGTCGCACTGCTGATCGTCAGCCTGGTCACTGACGTAGATCATGACGCTCCAGGGCTTCCCCGCGACGTCATCACGGTAAGAACCGGCCATGCACACCTTGCAGCCCGTCAGATCGACGCCGCCGGCGTCACCTTTCCTGATGAGCCACGAGAGCAGGAAATCGCAGACGCCGTAGGTTGAAAGTCCTCCGGCAACCTGGTTCTGACGGCGACAGGGGCAGATTGCCTCGCAATTGCAGGCTTCGTAGTAGCTGCCCTCAATTCGGTACCTTGCGCCGTTCATTGTGTTCATCCCCTGCAGTGAAACAGAATGGCTCGCGTCAAGAGCGAAACGCTCGCGATGACCAGACGTCAATTCCGATCCGGAAGACGACCGCAAGTCGGCACGGGAGTGTGCCGGACGATTCCAGCAAGGCTGGCTGATTACACGCTTAGAATAGCGAGCCGCCCGGCTTCGCGGCAATCAGAACCTCGCGGTCAATACCCCCTCGTTGGAGGTCGCACCTCAGGCGGTCGCTTCCTCGCCAATGGACAGCTCGGGAGGAGTTCAGCATCGCGTTGGACCACTTACCAACCGTGATCGCAACGGACGACGACGGGAGTCCCCGAGGCATCCCGCACCCGGTACGTAGTATGTTCAGCTCTGGCAGTACGAACAACGCCGGGTGGAACTCTCCTTGCCGAGGACCAGGCCGGCTGGTTGAATCGTGGCGCTTGCCGCCGTGGAGGGATGAGTCATGGATTCAGCGCTGACGGGAAAAGTCGTGATCGTGACCGGCGCGTCCTCCGGCGTCGGCGAGGCGGCCGCTCGCGCGTTCGCAAAACGAGGTGCCGTGGTCGTACTGGCTGCGCGTTCCGCGGAGAAGATTGCCGATCTCGCAAAGTCGCTCGGTGGCCTGGCAATACCGACCGACGTCAGCCAACTCAGCGACCTGCGCAGGCTGATCGACACGACGATCGCGAGATGTGGCCGCATCGACGTCGTCGTGAACAACGCCGCGGCGAACACTCGCGGTGCGCTCGACACGCTCGACCCGGAAGCCATCGCGTCCATCATCGACACGAACCTCAAGGCACCGCTGCTGCTGACGAGACTCGCGCTGCCGTACCTGCGCCAGTCCCGGGGCGTGGTCGTCAACGTGGCATCGATCGCCGGCCATGTGCCGTTACCGCACGAAGTGCCTTACTGCGCGTCGAAGTGGGGACTGCGCGGGTTCACCTTTGCGGTGCGGGAGGAGTTGCGTGAGGCAGGCGTGGCTGCCTGCGTGGTCTCGCCCGGTCCCATTGCAACGCCGTTCGTGCTCGACGACCTCGACCACGTGCCGGACCTGGTGTTCTCGCAACCGATCCTGACCGCCGCGCAGGTGGCGGATGCGATCGTGGCCTGTGCCATCGATCGCAGGCGCGAGCGTGCCCTCGCCCGCTCCACGCTGGTGCTGGCGAAGCTGGCCGCGACGTTCCCGTGGATGCAGGAGTGGCTGCGGCCTTCGCTCGAAGCCAAGGGAGCGAGGGTGAAGGCCCTGCTCAAGTTGAAAGGCGCGTGCAAGACGTAGGGCATAGGCAGCCGGGTTAAGCTGTCTGCCCCGCCCATCAGTCGCACCGGCGGACAACGCGAACCTCGACCGCATCGCCAGGCTCGACACTGCCATCAACCTGATGCTGAAGGGCCTGACCCGAAAGCCATCACGCGGCTAGCGCCGGCGCCATCCGACGTCAATTGAAATCTACGAACCCTGCCGCGGCACTGGAGCTGGGGGCAGATCAGGGTTTTGGTGGGCCGTGATGGGATCGAACCATCGACCAACTGGTTAAAAGCCAGCTGCTCTACCGCTGAGCTAACGGCCCGTTGCAACGAGCCGCCAATCATAGCCGATCATCGGTAAACGGTGGGATCGGGCACCGCGGCGGCCGCGAACCCGGCCGCCCGCAGGCGGCAGGAGTCGCAGCGGCCACAGGCCCTGCCCTGTTCGTCCGCCTGGTAGCAGGAAACGGTAGCTGCCGAAGTCCACGCCCAGGGCAGCGCCGCGACGGATGATCTCGGCCTTGGTCAGGTCGATCAAAGGCGTGCGGATCCGCAGAGGATCCCGGCTTTCGACGCCCTCGCGGGTGGCGAGGTTGGCCATGCGCGCAAACGCATCGATGAACTCGGGACGGCAGTCCGGATAACCGGAGTAATCGACGGCATTCACGCCGATGAAAATGTCGTGCGCATGCAGGACTTCGGCCCACGCCAGGGCAAGCGCAAGGAAAACGGTGTTGCGTGCCGGTACGTAGGTGACCGGGATGGTGGCGTCGCCCGCCCCGTCCTCGGGGACGGCGATGGACGCATCTGTCAGGGCCGATCCACCGAATGCGCCGAGATCGATCTGCATGATGCGGTGCTCGACGGCGCCCAGCTGGGCCGCCACCTGGCGGGCGGCATGCAGTTCTGCGTGATGACGCTGGCCATACTGGAAACTGAGCGCGTGGCAGCGGAATCCCTCGGCGCGTGCGATGGCGAGGCAGGTCGCGGAATCGAGCCCACCCGAAACCAGCACGATGGCCGGTCGCGGCAGCGTCGGTGCCGCGCGTATCGACGTCCTGCTTCGTCATCAGCGACCCGGCTCGTTGCCCCAGAGGTATTTGTGCAGCTGCACCTGCAACCTCACCGGCAGGCGATCGGCAAGGATCCAGTCCGCGAGGTCCCGCGGCTCGACCTGGCCCCACACCGGCGAGAACAGCACCTGCGCCGGCAGCGGCAAGGCGCGCCCCCGCAGCAGGTCACGCGCCCATTCGTAATCGGCACGCGAACAGAGCACGAACTTGAGCTGATCGCGCGACGTCAGCACGTCGAGGTTCTCGAGCTTGTTGCGCTCGACTTCGCCGGACTCCGGCGTCTTCAGGTCGACGACGCGGCTGACCCGCGGATCGACCGCGGCGACATCGAGGGCGCCGCTCGTCTCGAGCGACACCGATAGCCCGCGTCACACAGGGCGGCCAGCAGTTCGAGGCAGGCTTTCTGTGCCAGCGGCTCGCCGCCCGTGACGCAGACGTGGCGCACACCACTCTCCCGCGCGATGACGAGCAGTTCATCGAGCGTGCGCCACTCGCCGCCGTGGAACGAATACTGCGTATCGCAGTACACGCAACGCAGCGGGCACCCCGTGAGGCGGACGAAGAGCGTGGGCCAGCCGACAGCGTCGGCTTCGCCCTGGATCGAGACGAAGGTCTCGGTGATCTTGAGCCGGCTCACCGGCCCTCGGCATTCAACTTGTCGATCTGGGCCTGTGCCAGTTTGGCGGCGTCGGCGTCCGGGTAGGTCGAGATGACCTTGTTCAGCGTCGCGCGCGCGTTCTTGAATGCCTTGAGCTCGTACTGGCAGAGCGCGACCTTGTACATCGCATCCGGTACGCGCCGCGACTCGGCAAAGGCGCTGACAGCCTGGAACGATCGCAGGGCGGCCTCGTATTGCAGCTGGACGAACTGCGCCTCACCGAGCCAGTACGTGGCGTTGTCGGCGCGCGGGCCCCGTGGATATTTCGCGAGGTACGTCTGGAAGCCGCGCGCGGCTTCCTCGTAGCGGCCCGCCTTCATTGCGGCGAACGCTTCGCCGTACACGGAGGATTCGTCGGCGAACACGGCATTGGGTGCCTGGGTCGCCCCACCCGCCGCGACGGGCACGCCACCGACGCCGTTCTCCATCACCAGCAGGCGCCGGTCGAGGTCGCCATAGAGGTCACGTTGCTGCTGCTGCAGGGACTCGAGCTCGTGCCGTGCTTCCTCGATCTGGCCGCGCAGCGTGCGCAGCTCCTGCTGCGATCTGTCGAGCTGCTGCTGCAGGCCCAGCAGCGACTGGTTGACCCGGCTTTCGAGCGTGCCCAGACGCTGGTCGCTGGCATCCGCCCGCGCTTCGAGTTCCTTGTTGCTGGCAGCCGCATGGGCCAGCGAGCTGGCCAGCAAGACCGACACGGCAAAGACGCCACGCACGACGGTATTCATCAGGTCACTGCACCTGCACGAGTTCGACGCGACGATTCTGCGCGTAGGCGGATTCGTCCGAACCCTCGACCGCAGGACGCTCCTCGCCGTAGCTGACCGTCGTGACCTGCGCTTCGGTGACACCTTGCAGCATCAGCGCCTTGCGCACGGTCTGCGCACGCCTTTCGCCGAGGCCGATGTTGTATTCGCGCGAGCCGCGTTCGTCGGCGTGACCTTCGAGGCGCACCCGCGCCGTCGGGTACTTGGTCAGGTAGGCCGCGTGCGCCGCGACGACGCTGACGTAGTCAGCGCGGATCTCGCTGCTGTCGTACTCGAAGTAGACGATGTTGCGGGACTGCAGGGCTGCGAGCGCCTGTTGCTGCGCCGCGCTCATCGCGCCAGCTCCCGTGGCCGGACCGGTCTCGTTGCCGAGGCCGCTCGTCTGTGCGCCGCTGTCGACCGGTGCCTGGGTCGTCGTTTCCGGCTGCACCTGCTTCGGCTTCGAGCAGCCCGCGAGGCCGACGGCGAGCAAGGCAAAGGCAACGGCATGGGTCCATTTCATGGTCATCGAACTCCTGAATAGTCGGGCCGCGCAGTGGCGGCCGTTAAATCCTGCGAATGATACCTTGCGTCGACGCGCGCTTCACCGCTGTGAGGGCGGGAATGGCGACCAGACGGGCTCGCGGACGTCACCGCGTGTCCGAGCTGAGCCGCTGCTGGAACCGGCCGTCGGCCGAGACCATCGCCAGGGTGCCCTTGGCGCCTGTACGGGTCGCGTAGATGAGGATAGCCCCGTTGGGCGCGAAGCTCGGCGCCTCGTCCTGCCGGCCATCCGTCAACACGTGCACGTTGCGCGTCTTGAGGTCGTAGGTCGCGATGCGGTAGGCGCCGCGGTCCAGCGTGACCAGCGCCAGCGATTCGCCATCCGGCGACAGGCGGGGCCGTGCGTTATACCCGTTGGTGAAAGTGAGGCGCTGTGCTTCCTGGCCGCTGCCCGCACCTACCCGGTAGACCTGCGCACTGCCCGCCCGGTCCGAAGTGAAATAGATCGACGCACCGTCGCGCGACCACTCCGGCTCGGTGTCGATGGCGCTGTCGGACGTCAGGCGCGTGAGGCCTTGCGTGGCCAGGTCCAGCACGTACAGGTCGAGATTGCCGTCACGCGACAACGTCAGCGCCAGCTTGCGGCCGTCGGGTGACCATGAGGGCGCGCCATTGATGCCGGATCGGGCCGAGACACGCCTGCGGTCACCCGTCGCAAGCCGCTGCACGTAGATCGCGGACGCCTTGCCTTCGAACGAAACGTACGCGAGGTCCTGCCCGTTGGGTGACCAGGCCGGCGACATGATGGGTTCCGACGACTCCGTGACGATGCGCGGGCCGTAGCCGTCGGCGTCCGCAACCATCAGTCGGTAGCGCTGTGACGGCGGCCGGCCGTCGACCGCGACGTAGGCGATGCGCGTTGAGAACGCGCCCCGAACGCCCGTCAGCCGCTCGAAAACCAGGTCGGCGATCCGGTGCGCCGTCGCGCGCAGGCCGCGCTCGCTGGTGACCAGTCGCTGCGTGAGCAGCTGCTGGCCGGTCTGCACGTTGAAAAGTTCGAACTCGACGGCAAGTCCGCTTGCCTCGGGCGCGACATGCCCGATGACGAGGAAATCGGATTTGAGCAGGCGCCAGTCCTCGAAGCGGACCTGCTCGCCGCGCGTCGGTCGCGCCACCAGATCGCGCCGCTCGAGCGGCTTGAAGCGCCCGCTCAATTGCAGGTCTCCCGCAATGACGGCTGCGACATCGTTCGGACCGCCTTCGGCCTGGCCGCCAAACGGCACTACGGCGATGGGCACGGCGTCGCGCACACCCTGGGTGATGTCGAGGCGCAGCTGCGCATGGGCGCTCGTCGCGAGCGAACCCGCGAGAACGAAGAACCAGGCGAACGCCCGGGCAATACTCATCCGTGCGGGACGCGCCTGGGCGCGTTGAAACGTCATCTCCACAATCACTCCGTAGGCTTGAAAACAATGACCAGCCGGCGCTCGAAGGCGCGCGCATCGCGCGGCGCAGGCAGCGGTGAGGAACGATACACCGCATTGGCGACGGATTCGCGTACCGCCTGGTCGCCGTTGCAATCGCCAGTTTTCACGTCGAGCACCGTGCCGCCGGTCGCCTGCGTGACGTACAGCGTGCATTCGAGGCCGGCACGCGCCGAAGGCGGCCGGTTCCAGTTGCGCTCGATGGTCTGGATCAACAGCGTGCGGTACTCGTCCACGACACCGGAGCGCGCGAGGGCCTCGCCCGCCTCCTCGTCTTCGAGTGCGCGGCGCAGTTGCGCCTGCTGCGCCGCCTTCAGCTTGGCCGCGCGCGCGGCCTTTTCCTGCTCGGCCTGCTGCTGCTTCGCCGCCGCTTCCTGCTGCTGGCGCGTCGCTTCCTGCTTGCGCTTTTCGTCCGCCTCGGCTCGCTTCCTTGCGACGAGTGCGGCCGCGTCCTGCGCCTTCTTTTCCGCAGCCTGGGCCTCGTCCGCACGGCGACGCTCGGCCGCTGCCTCGGCGCTGGCCTGGGCTTCGGCCTGGGCTCGCACATCAACCTGCGCCTTCTCCTCGAGCAGGGCCGGATCTGGCCTGGTCTCGGGCTCCGGCTTGGGCTCAGGGTCCGGCGGGGGCGCCTGTTTGACCGGTGCGACCGGTGCGGGCTCGCGCAGCGCCTTGCCCGCCTTCACCGACGATGGCAGATCCTCGTAACGAACGACGTTGCCCTCGATCGCAAGCTGCGGCGGCGGCGGATCCGTGCGCCATTGTATGGCCGCGACCGCAAGCACGACCACGACCAGGCCATGGACGATGGCCGACCCGATCCAGGGCCGCAGACTGCCGCTCGCGGCGCGACCCATCGGTCAGCGCGACCCGGATCTGCGATCGGCGGACAAGGGCTCCGTGACGAACCCGACCTTCTTTGCCCCCGCCTGCTGCAACAGCACCATGCCCTCCACGACGCGCCCGTATGGCACGGCCCTGTCAGCCTTGACCAGAACGGGACGCTTAGGTTCCCGGCGCAGGGCGGCGCCCGCCACCTCGAGCAACCTGGCGTCGTCGAGGGCCTGCCTGGGATCGCCGAGGTTAAGGTACATCGCCCCCGCGCTGTCGACGCTCAGCAGCAGAGGCTCGAGATCATCGGGCTCGATCGGTTCGGCCGCCGCCTGCGGCAGGTCGACCTTGATGCCCTGGCTCAGCATCGGCGCGGTGACCATGAAGATGATGAGCAACACCAGCATCACGTCGATGTACGGCACGACGTTGATCTCGCCCATCAGCTTGCGGCCGCGTCTGCGCGACATCGTCGGCGTCTCCTCAGCCCTGCACGCCGCCAGCGTGGCGCTGCAGGATGGCGGACAGCTCTTCCATGAACGTGTCGTAGCGCAGTTCGAGCCGGCTCACCTGGTCCGCATAGCGGTTGTAGGCGATGACGGCCGGAATCGCGGCGAACAGACCCATCGCAGTGGCAATCAGCGCTTCTGCGATGGCGGGAGCCACCGTGGCGAGCGTCGCCTGCTGCACGTTGCCGAGCGCCTGGAAGGCCGTGAGGATGCCCCACACCGTGCCGAAAAGGCCGACGTATGGACTGGTCGAGCCGATCGTCGCGAGCGTCGAAAGGCTCTGCTCGAGACGGTCGGTTTCCTTGAGTTGCGCGATCTTCATCGAGCGTCGGCTCGCATCGAGCAGTTGCGCGCCGGCGAGGCCGAGCTGCGATCGCAGCCGCGAAAACTCGCGGAAGCCCGAGACGAAGATGTCGGCCATGCCGGTGTGCCGTGCCGCCTTCAAGCGATTTGTAGAGCCCGGCGAGGTCGCCGCCCGACCAGAAGTCGTCCTCGAACCGGTCCGCTGCCTGCCGGGCGTCGTTGAGCAGCTTGCGCTTGCTGAAGATGATCGCCCACGAGGCCACCGATGCGCCGATGAGCAGCAGCATGACCAGCTGCACGATGAGGCTGGCCTGCAGCAGGAGTTCCAGGATGGAATGCTCACCGATCATGCTTGAATCACCTCGTCAGCCTTCGAACAGTCCGAGATTGGCCGGCCGCGCCTCGATGGCGGGTGGCGTCAGGCCGAAATGCAGATACGCATTGCGTGCGGCCACCCGGCCGCGCGCGGTGCGCATGATGTAGCCCTGCTGGATCAGGAACGGCTCGATCACGTCCTCGATCGTGCCGCGCTCTTCGCCGAGCGCCGCGGCCAGGCTGTCGACACCGACCGGACCGCCGTCGAACTTCTCGATGATCGTGAGCATCAGCCGGCGGTCCATCGGATCGAAGCCCTGGCGGTCGACGTCGAGCAGGTCGAGCGCAGCGCGCGCCACGTCCTGCGTGATGCGTCCACTCGCCTTCACCTCCGCGAAGTCGCGCACCCGACGCAACAGCCGGTTGGCAATGCGGGGCGTGCCGCGCGAACGGGTCGCGATCTGGGAGGCGCCGTCCACGTCGGTCGCCACGCCGAGGATGCCGGCGGACCTTTGCACGATGCGCTGCAGTTCGTCGTGGCCGTAGAACTCGAGCCGCTGCACGATACCGAAACGATCGCGCAACGGCGAGGTGAGCAGGCCTGCACGCGTCGTGGCGCCGATGAGAGTGAATGGCGGCAGGTCGATCTTGATCGAGCGCGCGCCCGGGCCTTCGCCAATCATGATGTCGAGCTGGAAGTCCTCGAGCGCCGGGTAGAGGATTTCCTCGACCACGGGGCTCAGCCGATGGATCTCGTCGACGAACAGGATTTCGTTGGGCTGCAGGTTGGTGAGCAGCGCCGCCAGATCGCCCGCACGCTCCAGAACCGGCCCGGACGTCTGCTTGAACCCGACGCCGAGCTCGTTGGCGATGACGTGCGCAAGCGTCGTCTTGCCCAGTCCCGGCGGGCCGAAGATCAAGGTGTGATCGAGCGACTCGCCACGGTTGCGGGCCGCAGCGATGAAGATCTCCATCTGCGCCTTCATGGCCGGCTGGCCGACGTAATCGGCGAGTGTCTTCGGCCGCACGGCGCGGTCGTAGACCTCTTCCTCGCGCTGGCCCGTGGCGGAGACGACGCGGTCGGGTTCGATCGTCACTGGCTTGTCCTGGCTCGGTGCGGCATCAGCTGCTGGCCGCACGCAGCGC
Source organism: uncultured Gammaproteobacteria bacterium (assembly GCA_963793675.1). Taxonomy (GTDB): domain Bacteria; phylum Pseudomonadota; class Gammaproteobacteria; order Steroidobacterales; family Steroidobacteraceae; genus RPQJ01. The sequence continues at coordinate 342,441 of CAWCBA010000005.1, forward strand.
GTGGCGGATGAGTTCTTCGGTGGTGGTCACGGTCGGGTCGACCTTCTGCAGCAGGCGCGTGACTTCTGACGCCTTGTAACCCAGCGTGACCAATGCAGTGAACGCCTCGGCCTGCGGGCTGGGTGTCGGCGCTCCCGAGCCGGCCGGGCCGCGAACCTGGAACGACTGGCCCGTGGCCAGTGCCTGCAGGCGATCGCGCATCTCGATGATGAGGCGCTCCGCCGTCTTGCGGCCAATGCCCGGAATGCGGGTGAGCGATGCCGCGTCCTGCGCTTCGACGCAACGGTGGAACTCGTCCACGCTGGCACCGGAGAGGATGCCGAGCGCGATGCGCGGACCCACGCCCGATATCTTGATTAGTTCGCGGAACAGGCCGCGCTCACGCTCCGTGCCGAAACCGAACAGGATGTGGGCATCTTCCCGCACGACGAGGTGCGTGTGCAGCGTCACCTCCGCGCCGACGGCCGGCAGGCCGTAGAACGTCGACATCGGGGCCTCGATCTCGTAGCCGACTCCGCCGACGTCCATGAGCAGCACGGGCGGATGCTTCGCCGTGAGTCGTCCGCGCAGGAAACCGATCAAGGCTGGGCTCCGAGCAGCGCGATGGAGGCGTCGACGGCCTGGCGTGCGCCGCGCGAATAGGCATGGCACAGCGCGAGACCGATCGCGTCAGCGGCATCGGGACCGAGTTCACCCTGCAGCTTGAGGAGCGACATCACCATGAGCTGAACTTGTTCCTTCTGCGCGCCGCCCTGCCCGACGATCGCGAGCTTCACTTCGCGCGGCGCGTACTCGTACACGGTTGTGATCACCGAAAATACGCCGCAGATGGCCGCGCCCCGCGCCTGCCCCAGCTTGAGTGCGCTGTCGGCGTTGCGATGCATGAAAACGCGCTCGATGGCGACCTCCTGCGGGCCGTACTGCCGGACGAGATCCTGGACACCGTCGAAGATCTGGCGCAACCGGGGCGGAAACGCCGCGCCACGCGTGCGGATGGCGCCACTCGCGACGTACCGGGCGTCGCCGTCCCGCCAGTCGATGACCCCAAAGCCGGTCGTCTGCGAACCCGGATCGATGCCAAGGATGCGAACCGTCTCGCCGGCGGTCCCGGTCGCGCCCGATGCGAGCGTCCAGCGCCGTCCGCCGCGATTGATTCTCGGCAAATAACCACCCGGCACTGAGCCTGAAAATCGGTCGTCGTATGATAGCGTCTTTCTTCCGGGCGCCGCACGCCCGCGAGTCCCGCCGAGAACCGCGCTTGAAGCCCGCCGAGATCGACATCCGTTCGCTGGCACCGAGGGTACGCACCGCGCTCGAGGCGGTGAGCGTCCTTGCGCCGAACGAACACACCCTGCGCAGCGTCGAGCTGATGGCGGCGCTCGCGCAATTGCAGGCGGACGACGACGTGCTGCTGGCGGCGCTGCTCGTGCCCCTGCGTCAGGGTGGGCTGATCGAGGAGCCGCGGGCGCTCGACACTCTTCGGTGAACCGGCCCTGCGGCTGGCGACGGAACTCGAGCGGGTCGGCGACAGCGGCATTCCGGCCGAATGGAACCCGGGCCAGCACCTGCGCCCCGAACAGGCCGAAGGGCTGCGCAAGCTCCTGCTCGCGCTCGCCTCCGACGTCCGCCTGGTCCTGATCCGGCTGGCGCTGCAACTCGTGCGCATGCGCGGCATGAAATCAGCGCCCGAGGCCGAGTTGCGCCGGGCGGCGCTCGAGACGCAGGAAATCTACGCCCCGCTCGCGAATCGCCTCGGCATCTGGCAGTTCAAGTGGGAGCTCGAGGACCTGGCCTTCCGCTTCAGCGCCCCCGAGGATTACAAGCTGATCGCCGGCTGGCTCAACAAGCGGGCCGAGCGCGAACAATACATCGAGGACGTGAAGCGGGAGCTGAGTCGCGAGCTCGGACAGCTCGGCATTCGTGGCGAGATCACGGGCCGGCCGAAGCACATCTACAGCATCTGGCGCAAGATGAAGCGCAAGTCGTTGCAGTTCGACCAGGTCATGGACGTGCTGGCGGTCCGCGTCATCGTCGACACGATCGCCGAATGCTATGCGACGCTCGGCATCGTCCACGGCCTCTGGAGCTACATTCCGGGCGAATTCGACGACTACATCGCGACCCCCAAGAGCAACAATTACCGTTCGCTGCACACGGCGGTCATCGGGCCCGGCAAGCTGCCACTCGAGGTGCAGATCCGCACGCACGAGATGCATGAGCACGCCGAACTTGGCGTCGCGGCGCACTGGCAATACAAGGAGGGCCGCAAGGCCGAAGCGAGCTTCCAGCAGAAAATGGTCTGGCTGCGGCAACTGCTGGAACCTTCGCAGCGCGAGGGCGCAGAACCTGACCTGCTGGCCGGGCTGCAGGCGGAAGTGTTCGAAGACCGGGTCTTCGCCCTCAGCCCCAAGGGCGAGGTCGTCGACTTGCCAAAGGGCGCCACGCCCCTCGATTTCGCCTACCAGGTGCACACCAACCTGGGTCATCGCTGCCGCGGCGCCCGCGTCAACGGCCGCATGGTGACGCTCGACTTCAAGTTATCGAACGGCGACACCGTCGAAATCATTCCATCGAAGCAGCCGCATCCGAGCCGTGACTGGCTGCTGCCGCAGCTCGGCTTCCTGGCATCGCCGCGCAGCCGCGCCAAGGTCCGCGCCTGGTTCCGCAAGCAGGACGAGGACCAGAATCGCGAGCAGGGCCGGCAGATGCTCGAGCGCGAGCTGGACCGGCTGGGCGTACGTGCCCCGCCGCTGCCGGAAATCCTGGGCGACCTGGGTCTCGCGAATGCCGATGCGCTCTACCAGGGCCTTGGCGAAGGCGACATCACGCTGGCACAGGTGGCCGGTGCGGTGCATCGCCGGTTGCATGAACACCAGGAGGTGCAGCGCGGCCCGCGACTCGCCAAGCCGGCTGCGAACGGCGCCTCTGCCGGCATGGTCATCGACGGGGTCGGCGACCTGCTGAGCACGATTGCACGTTGCTGCCGGCCCGTGCCACCCGAGGAAATCCTCGGCTACATCACGATCGGCCGCGGCGTGAGCATCCATCGCGCAACCTGCTCGAACCTGCTGCGACTGCGCGAGGTCAACCCCGAGCGCGTGCTGACCGTGGACTGGGGCCGGCCGTCGGAGGAGCGAACCTTCCCGGTCGGCATCCTGATCGATGCGTACGACCGGCGCGGGCTCGTGCGCGATATCTCGGGGGTACTCGCGGACGAGCACATCAGCATCGAGGCGATGAATACCGTGACGGACGCCGCGGACAACACGGCATCGGTCGACGTGACCGTGAAAGTGCACGGGCTCGAGGAACTGAGCCGCCTGCTCGCGCGCTTTTCGTCATTGCCGAGCGTGATCCGGGCCCGCCGCCGGCATTGAGGGCCGGTCACCCGTCAGCGATTGGGGAAATCGATCGCGCGCTTGTCCGCTCCGAGCGCCGCCTCGTGCAGCGCTTCGCTCAGCGTCGGATGCGCGTGCATCGTGCGCTGCAAGTCCTCGGTGCTGGCCGAATACTCCATCGCGAGCACGGCTTCAGCGATCAGTTCGCCCGCCATCGGGCCGATGATGTGCACGCCGAGAATTTCGTCGTCGTCCTTTGCCGCGATGACCTTGCAGAATCCGGCCGGCGCTTCCATCGCGCGGGCGCGGCCGCTCGCCATGAACGGGAACGAGCCGACCTTGTAGTCGCGGCCGCTCGCCTTGACCTGTTCTTCGGTCTGGCCGACCCAGGCGATTTCCGGCGCGGTGTAGATCACGGACGGCACCGCCTTGTAGTTCACCTCGGAGTGCAGTCCCGCGATGAGGTCGCCGACCATGACCCCCTCCTCCTTGCCTTTGTGCGCCAGCATCGGGCCGCGCACGACATCGCCCACCGCCCAGACGTTGCCCGCACCCGTGTGGCACTCCTCATCGACCTGGATGAAGCCACGCTCGTCGAGCTTTACCCCGGTGCCTTCACCGAGCAATCCGTCCGTGAACGGACGGCGGCCAATCGCGACTACGACCTTGTCGACCGTGACCGTCTGCTCGCCCCTGGCGTCGGTGTACTTCAGCGCCACACCTTCCTTCCTGAGGTCCGCACCGCTGACCTTCGCGCCGAGACGGATATCGAGACCCTGCTTCTTGAAGTGCTTCTGCGCCTCCCTGGCGACGGCCTGGTCGGCCATGGCGAGGAACTGGTCCAGTGCCTCGAGCACGACAACCTCGGCGCCGAGACGGCGCCACACGCTGCCGAGTTCGAGACCGATGACGCCGGCGCCGATGACGCCCAGGCGTTTCGGCACCGATCCGAACTCGAGCGCGCCCCAGGAATCGACCACCTGCTTGCCGTCGAACGGCAGCGACTTGAGCGCCATCGGCTGCGAGCCCGAAGCCAGCACGACGTGCTTCGCGACCAGTTCCTGCTTGCTGCCGTCGGGCGCGGTGTATTCGACGCGGTTGCCGGACAGCAGCTTGCCGTGGCCCTGCAGCGCCGTGACGCCCGCGGCCTTGAACAGCCCGGTAATGCCCTGCGTGGACGCCTTGACGATGCCCGCCTTGCGCTTCTGCATCGTCGCAACGTCGAACGCGAGACCCGTCGCGGAGATGCCGTGCGCCGAAAACTCCGAGTGCGCGCGGTGATACAGCTCGGATGATTCGAGCAGCGCCTTCGACGGAATGCAGCCGGCGTTCAGGCAGGTGCCGCCAAACGCGTAGCTGCCGTCGTAGTTCCGCCACTCGTCGATGCAGGCGACCTTGAGCTTGTTCTGCGCCGCGCGGATCGCGCAGGGATAGCCGGCCGGGCCGGCGCCGATCACAACCACATCGTATGAATCAGGCATGGACGCTCCCGATCAGATCTGCAACATCAGGCGCGCTGGGTCTTCCAGCGATTCCTTCACCGACACCAGGAACTGCACAGCTTCCTTGCCGTCGACGAGGCGGTGATCGTAGGAGAGCGCGAGATACATCATGGGCCGCACGACGACCTGGCCGTCGACGACGACCGGTCGCTCCTGGATCTTGTGCATGCCGAGGATCGCACTCTGCGGCATGTTGAGGATCGGAGTCGAGAGCAACGAGCCGAACACACCGCCGTTGGTGATCGTGAACGTGCCGCCGGTGAGTTCTTCGAGCGTCAACTGGCCTTCGCGTGCGCGCGTCGCGTACCCGACAACCGCCTTCTCGATTTCACCGAAACCGAGCTGGTCCGCATTGCGCAGCACCGGCACGACGAGGCCGCGCTCCGTCGAAACGGCGACCCCAACGTCGTAGAACTCGTGATAGACGATGTCGTTGCCGTCGACCGACGCGTTGACGACCGGGAAGCGCTTCAGCGCCTCGACGCACGCCTTGACGAAGAACGACATGAAGCCGAGGCGCGCGCCGTGCTCCTTCTCGAACTTTTCCTTGTAACGCGCGCGCAGCTCGTTGACAGCCTTCAGGTCGACCTCGTTGAACGTCGTCAGCATCGCGGCCGTCGACTGCGCCTGGATCAGGCGTTCCGCGATGCGCGCACGCAACCGCGTCATGGGCACGCGTCGCTCGCCCCGCTCACCCGCGGGGAGCGAAGCTGCCGGGGCTGCTGCAGGCCTGGCGGCCGGCGCGACCGCGGGCATTGCAGCGGGTACCGTACCCTTGTCAGCGAGATGGGTCAGCACGTCGCCCTTCGTGATGCGGCCATCGCGACCCGAGCCTGCGATCTCGGCCGGCGCGAGCTTGTGCTCCTCGACCAGGCGTCGTACCGAGGGTGCGAGCTTGTCGGAGTCCTTCTTTACCTCGCCCGCCGCGGTGGGAGTCGCAGGGGCAACGGCGCCCTCTTCGATAACGGCCAGGATCTGCCCGCCGGTGACGGTCGCACCGTTCTGCACCTTGATTTCCCGGAGCACGCCGCTCACCGGCGCCGGCACTTCCAGCACGACCTTGTCCGTCTCGAGGTCGACGAGGTTCTCGTCGCGGTTGACGGCATCGCCGGGCTGCTTGCGCCACGCGACGAGCGTGGCGTCGGCCACCGACTCGGGCAGCTGCGGGACGCGGACTTCGATCGTGCTCATGACTTCTTCCTGGTACTGGCCGTGGCGCGCAGACGTGGGGTGGAGCGCGCAGACTGTTCCTGCGTGGACGCGTTGATCGCCGCGGCAACGAGGCCATGCTGCTCCGTTGCATGCAGCTGCGGGATACCGGTAGCGGGAGCCGCGGCCGGACGGCGGCCCGAGTACAGCAACTCCTGGTTGCCCTTGAGCGATTCCTGCAGCCGGTGGCGGATCTGGTACCACGCACCCTGGTTTTGTGGCTCTTCCTGGCACCAGACGATCTCGCGCGCGTTCGGGTAATGCGCCAGCGCCGCGGCGTAATCCTCGGACGGGAACGGATAGAGTTGCTCGATGCGCACGATCGCGACGTTGCGGGCCTCGTCGGCGCGGCGCGCCTCGAGCAGGTCGAAGTAGACCTTGCCCGAGCAGAACACGACGCGCGTGACGTCCTTCGGCTGAAGCTCGTCGATTTCGTTCACGACGCACCGGAACGTGCCCTTGGTGAGTTCGTCGAACGCCGAGACCGACAGCTTGTGCCGCAGCAGGCTCTTCGGCGTCATGACGATCAGCGGCTTGCGGAACGAGCGCAGCATCTGCCGGCGCAGCATGTGGAACATCTGCCCGGGCGTGGACGGCACGCACACCTGCATGTTGTTCTCGGCACACAACTGCAGGAAGCGCTCGAGCCGGGCCGACGAGTGCTCGGGCCCCTGCCCCTCGTAGCCGTGCGGCAGGAACAGCGTGAGCCCGCAGTAGCGGCCCCACTTCGCTTCGCCCGACGAAATGAACTGGTCGATGATCACCTGCGCCCCGTTCGCGAAGTCGCCGAACTGGCCTTCCCAGATCACCAGGCAATTGGGATCGGTGATCGAGTAGCCGTATTCGAAACCGAGCACGGCTTCCTCGGACAGCAGCGAATCCGTCACGCGGAAGCGCGGCTGCCCGGGCTTCAGGTGCTTGAGCGGGATGTACGTAGCACCGGTGCCCTGGTCGTGACCAACCGCGTGCCGATGGAAAAACGTGCCGCGGCCGCTGTCCTGGCCTGTCAGGCGGATCTCGTAGCCTTCCTCGAGCAGGCTCGCGTAGGCCAGCGTCTCGGCGAAGCCCCAGTCGACCAGCACCTGGCCGGCCGCCATCTTGCGGCGGTCTTCCATGATCTTCTGCACCTGCCGCTGCAGGACGAAGCCTTCGGGAAACGTAGTGACCCTGGCCGCCAGGTCCTTCAATAGCGCCGGCTTCACGCCGGAACGGATTTCCTCGAACCAGTCGACGTCGTGGTACCTGGTCCAGTCGACGGTGTGCTTGTTGCCGATGAGGCCGAGCACGTCCTTCGTCTGCGGCTTGCCGTCGTCGAGGCCGCGGCGGTATGCCTCGACCATTGCCTCGGCTTCCGTCGCGGCAATGACGCCTTCGGCCACCAGCGTGCCGGCGTAAATCTGGCGCGTGGTCGGCTTCTTGCGGATCGTCGCGTACATTACCGGCTGCGTCGCCGCGGGCTCGTCCGCTTCGTTGTGGCCGAGCCGGCGGTAGCAGACGAGGTCGATCACGACGTCCTTGTGGAACTTCATGCGGTAGTCGACCGCAAAGCGAGCGGCGAACACGACCGCCTCCGGATCGTCGCCGTTCACGTGCAGGATCGGCGCCTCGATCATCTTGGCGACATCGCTGCAGTACAGCGTCGAGCGCGTGTCCCTCGGGTCGTGCGTCGTGAAGCCGACCTGGTTGTTGACGATCAGGTGAATCGTGCCGCCCGTGTAGAACGCACGGGCCTGCGACATCTGCAGGGTTTCCTGGATGACGCCCTGCCCGGCGAACGCCGAGTCGCCGTGAATCAGCACCGGCATCACCTTGTCGCCACGCTGGTCGCCGCGCCGCTCCTGTCGGGCACGCACCGAGCCTTCGACGACCGGATTGACGACCTCGAGGTGCGACGGGTTGAAGGCGAGCGCGACGTGGACGTTGCCCGCGGGCGTGCGTACGTCGCACGAGAAGCCCTTGTGATACTTGACGTCGCCGGACCCCTTGAGCTGCTTCAGGTCGTACTTGCCTTCGAATTCGGAGAACAGTTCCCCGGGCGACTTGCCGAGCACGTTGACGAGCACGTTGAGCCGGCCGCGGTGCGCCATGCCGAAGACAATGTCCTCGACGCCGTTCGAGCCGCCGGACTGGATCAAGTCCTCGAGCAGCGGAATCAGGCTGTCGCCGCCTTCCAGCGAAAAACGCTTCTGCGCCGGGTAGCGCGTCGCGAGGTAGCGCTCCAGGCCTTCGGCCATGGTCAGGTGCTGCAGGATCTCCTTGCGCTCCTGGACCGAGAAATGCTGCCGCGTGCGGCCGACCTGGAAGTGCTCCTGCAACCACAGGCGCTCGGTCTCGTCGGATACGTGCGCGAACTCGGCGCCGATGGTGCCGCAATAGATCTGCTTCAGTTGCGCAATGATCTCGCGGAGCCGCAGGCGCGACTTGATTGCCTCGTTGCGACTGCCGGTCAGGAATTCGGTATCGAGGTCGGCATCCGTGAGGCCGAGGTAATCGAGCCCGAGCACTTTCGGCACCGGGCGCACCGTGAGACCGAGCGGATCGATGTTCGCTATCAGGTGTCCGCGGTTGGCGTAAATCTGGATGAGTCGCGAAACGGCGCCCTGCTTGGCCGCAACCGAATCGCCCAGCGGGGGCGAGCCGGCCGGACCGGCCGCGATGGACCCCGCCGGCGACGGGCGACGCCCGGCCCTGGCGCGGCGCGCCAACTCTTCGATCAGGGGGCCGTGGGCAACGTCCTGGACGGAAGGGCCCAGGCTGGCAAAGAAATCACGCCAGCGCGCGTCAACCGAGTCCGGCTGCGCGAGATAACGCTCGTACATCGCCTCGACGTAGGCATCGTTTCCGGCCGCCAGCGGGGTGGCCGTCAGCATCGGTTTGGGTTCGGTCATCGCGTCCCGTTCGGATCCCGCCGGAGGTTGGATCCAGGCAATCGGTTCTGGAAAAAATGGCCGTGTAGTTTATCGAATTCGAGGGGCCTGGGCAGTAAACCGGCCCACCCGGCCAAGGTAAGCCATTCCGGGCCAGCTGACGGGTTACAGTCCGGTCGAGTTACCGCGCAGCAGCCGCCGTTCGCGGCTGCCCTACCCTGCATGGAGCATCGATGTCGTTCTGGCACAAAGTCATCCCGATCGCCGCGGCGGGACTGCTGTTCGCCGCCTGGTGGCTGAACGGCGGGACACTGCTGACCGCTGCGAGCGCAGTCATGCTGCTGGCGGTCGTGGTCTCGGCGGTGCATCACGCCGAAGTCGTGGCACATCGGGTCGGCGAGCCGTTCGGCACGCTGGTGCTGGCGCTCGCGATCACCGCGATCGAAGTGGCCCTGATCGTATCGCTGATGCTGGCCGCCGGCGAGGAAAAGGCCGCGCTTGCCCGTGACACGATCTATGCCACGGTCATGATCATCAGCAGCGGCGTGATCGGTATCTGCGTGCTGCTCGGCGGCCTGCGTCATCGCGAACAGTCGTTCCGGATCGAGGGCGCAGGCCCCGCACTCGCTGCACTGACGGCACTGGCGACGCTGGTATTGATTCTTCCCGTGTTCACGGTAAGCGCCCCCGGGGCCAGTTACACGACGACGCAACTCATTTTCGTGGCCTCGAGCTCGCTGCTGGTGTGGTGCGCATTCGTGTTCTTCCAGACGGTGCGGCATCGCGACTACTTCCTGCCGGCGACCGATCCATCGAACGAGGCCGTGCATGCGGCGCCACCTTCGACGCCCGAGTCCTGGCTCAGCTTCGTGTTGCTGGTAATTGCACTGGCCGCTGTCGTGGGTCTCGCCAAGCTGATCTCGCCCGCGATCACGGCTGCGGTCGTGGCTGCTGGAGCCCCGCGCGCGATCGTCGGCATCATCATCGCGATGGTGGTGCTGCTGCCAGAAAGCGTTTCCGCCATTCGCGCGGCGTTGAGCAACCGGCTGCAGACCAGCATGAATCTCGCTTTCGGCTCGGCGCTGGCCAGCATCGGCCTCACCATTCCGGTGGTCGTCATGGTCGCGATCCTGTTTGACCTGCCGCTCGTGCTGGGGCTCGAGCCCAAGGACATGATCCTGCTGGTGCTGAGCCTGATTGTCTGTTCGATCGGGCTCGGCAACGGCCGCACCAACATCATGCAGGGGGCCGTGCAGGTCGTGATCTTCGCCGCGTTCCTGTTCCTGTCGCTGGTTCCCTGAGACAAAGGGGACCTCCATCAGCTCGACGTCACTCTCCGGGGTGTCTGCGACCCGCGCGGGCCACAGCCTTCCGCGCTAGACTCGGCGGACAGGCGGCAGGAGGAATCGAGCACGATGTCGGAGGACGAGGGCATGCAGGGTGCAGGAACGCGCCCGACGGCATTCCTCAGTTATTCACACGCGGACCAGGACCGGGTCCGCCTGCTGGCCGACGCGCTCGAGCAGGCCGGCATCAGCGTCTGGTGGGACACGCTGATCGAGGGCGGGGCGGTCTTCGCGAAGTCCGTCGAGGTCGCCCTCGCCCGCTGCGACGCCGTGATCGTCGCCTGGTCGAAAGTCTCGGTGTCGTCCGACTGGGTGCTCGACGAGGCCGCGCAGGGACGCGACATGCGCAAACTGGTGCCGGTCTCGCTCGACGGCACGATGCCGCCCCTGGGATTCAGGCAGTACCTCTCGGTCGACCTGCTGGGCTGGCGCGGTGATGCCAATGCATCGCAGATCGCGACCATCGTGCGTGGCGTCGAAGCTGTCGCGGGTCGGCTGAATGACGCTGCCGCACATCCGGGCAAGCTGCACGCACCGACCTCCCCGCCAGCTGCTCGCGCTGACGCGCCGCACGATGCTGCTGGCCACGGGCGGCACGGCGCTGGCCGGAGCGTTGGGAATCTTCGCGTGGCGCCGCGGTCGCCCCGATGGCGGCGCGACCACAGCGACGGGCAACAGCGTTGCGGTGCTGCCTTTCAAGAACATCAGCGGCGATACCAGCCAGGACTATTTCTCTGATGGACTTTCCGAAGAACTGCGCTCGACCCTTGCCCGCAACCTGAAGCTGCAGGTAATGGCCCAGGCATCGTCCGCCATGTTCCGCGACCGCGCCGAGGATGCCGTGACGATCGCGTCGCGCCTCGGCGTGGCTTATCTGCTCGATGGTACGGTCCGGAAGTCGGGCGAAATCGCGCGCATCACCGCGGACCTGGTCGACGGACACACCGGCTTCAGCCGGTGGTCGCAGAGCTTCGACCGTTCGCTGCACGACATCTTCGCCGTGCAGAGCGAAATTGCGCGTACCGTGGCCAGCGCGCTCGCGGCCGAGATGATACCCGACCCGAAGGTACCCGCAGGCAGCGCAGGCGCGCTCTCCGCCGAAGGCGGGACTCGCAGTGCCGAAGCCTATGACGCCTACCTGCGCGGCCGCGCACTCTACGACCTGAGCGTCGACGAAGCGTCGGAACGTGCCGCACTCGCACAATTCGACGAGGCCATCGCCACCGACCCAAACTATGCGCCGGCCCATGCGGCTCGCGCTCGCTCGCTGACGGCCATTGCCAACCAGTACGGCAAGGCCGGACAGTTGAAGGAACTGTACGAGTCCGCCATCGGATCGGCGCTGCGTGCGATCGACATCGCGCCCGGGCTCGCCGACGCCTACTCGACGCTCGGCTTCACCCTGTTCCAGGGACGACTGGATGCGCGCGGTGCGCGCCAACCGTTCGAGCGCTCGAGGGAACTCGGCGCGGGCGAAGCCACCGTGCTGGCACGGTTCGCACAGTACTGTGCGCGCGTCGGCCGCAAGCAGGAAGCCGCGGAGTCGATCCGGCGCGCGCTGCTGCTCGACAAGTTGAATCCCCTGCTTTTTCGTGCCGCGAGCGCCATCGAGTACGCCGCGCGCAATTACGCCGCATCGATCCCACCGGCACGCCAGGCACTGAAGATGAACCCGCGCCTGTCGCGCGTGCATGCGGCGATCGGCGATGCGCTGGTCATGCTCGGTCGCGTCGACGAGGCCCGCAAGGAATACCTCGAGGAAACGGCCACCGATTTCGGGTTGACCGGCCTCGCCGTCGCAGAACACAGACTCGGCCACTCAAAGGCGTCGCACGAGGCCTTCGCGCGGGTCGAGCAGGAAGGCGACCGCTTGCTGTACCAGCAGGCCCAGGTCTTGTCGCAATGGGGCCAGCTCGACGTGGCGATCGGGCGCCTGCAACAGGCTCGCGCAATCGGCGACTCGGGACTCGTCTACGCGCGCAACGACCCGTTGCTCGATCCCCTGCGCAACGACCCCCGCTTCACGGAGTTGCTGAGGAGCATCGGCTTCGAATAGGCTCGGCGCAGCCTCGCGACTGGGACGCCGGGCTTCATTCAACACAAATCGGGGGATAAGGTAATGAAGGAAGCAATCAGGATCAGTGCTGTCGTCGCGGCTGCCCTGCTGCTGGCAGCCTGCGCGAAGAAAGAGGAAGCTGCGGCGCCGATGCCCGAGCCGGCAGCCAGCGCACCGGTCGAAGCGGCTCCGGCCGAGGCTGCACCAACCGAGGCCGCACCCATGGGCGAGGATTCGGCGACGGATGCTTCGCCTGCCATGGGCGAAGGTGAAGAAACTGAACGGGCCGGCGGCGACAAGGTCGCGCCCCAGGCCAGCCAGTGACAGGTCGCAGGGCGGCAGCGATGCCGCCCTGCGCTGGCGGTTGTCGTCACGACAAGCCGCGCAGGCCCCGAGCCTTTCCGGCTTCCTGGCTCAAGGGTCCGCAACGACGTATCCCCTCTTCTGCAGTTGGGCGACATAGCCGTTCGGCTTCAGGATCTCGTCCACGGACAACACGGCCACGGTGGACACATTGCCAGCGAGCGACTGCTCGGCCGCAGCGACCCATGCATTCCTGACGCGTTCCAGTACGTCGCCGTAACCCCGTTCCTGCACGAACGATGACTCCAGCATCACGCCGATGCATGCGCTCGCCCGTTCGATCGGCGCGAGTTGCTTCAAGCGCGCCACGTCGCCGACAGTCCACGCATTTGCGCGCTCGCGCATCAGGTCGAGGTCGGACTCGAGTCGCTGCAGCGTGCGCGAGAAGCAGTCGACGTCGTCGAGCGGGGTCGACTTGAACTCCTTGATCGCGGACCGTGCCTTCTCCACCTTGATTTCGATTTCGGGTCTCGTGATCGGTACTCGCGCCTTGCGCGCGAGCTTCTCGACCGCGGGCCAGACCCCTTCGTAGGGCACCAGGTCGTTCTTCTTCAGCGCTGCGCGATACAGTTCCTGCGCGGCGAAGACTGGGCGCCAGTTCTCGACGCCGTCGTCATTCCCCAGGTAGCGCGCCTTGAGCGGCAGCCAGCGCGCATAGAGATCGGCAGGCACGACATCCTGCAGTCGCTTGCCGTCGGGATTGCTGCGCACACCGATCAACGAAGGCAGCAAGGTGACTCCACCCAGCGGCCCCGCGGAGGCACTGACCGACACGGGTGCGAGCACGGCCTGGGACGCCGCCAGCACGCCTGCCAGTTCGGTCGAGCGCCACTTCATTTTCTTTGGCAACGGGCTGTAATTGCCCAGGATCCACAGCACGTGTCCGTGCGGATCACCCGGGCGAGTCACCTTCCACAGTCCTGGCCCGGGTTGCTGGCCAGTGACCAGAACCTCCTCCAGCGCTTCGTCGGCGCCAACCGGCAGGGTGAGCAGGAAGGTGGCGCCCAGGACCAGCGCCAGCCAGCGGCAGCGAATGTTCATGTCGCACCAGGGTAGCAGCCCGGGCTTCGTGCCCGGCATCGGCAATTGCTAGAGCACGACCTTACTGACTTCCCGCGAAAAGTCACTCTGCGTCCCGGCGTCCGTCACGGCCGTCACTGCGAAATACCACCGGGCCTGCGCCAGACTCTCGATCGTGGCCGACGTGATACTCGGACTGCCGACGGACACTGAATAATCGTACTGGCCGGACACCAGGCCGTAGTGGATCTGGTACCCGACCAGGTTGCTGAGCTGGGTACCGTCGACATTCTGTGTCGGGCGCGTCCACGACAACGTCACCGGTGTTGTGGTCGACGCAGCCTGCACCACTTTGATCGAGAACGCCGGTAGCGATCTGGTTGCGATGCCATCGCTGACGCGGATGACGATGTTCGAATACGTCCCTATCCTGGACGCGGATGGCGTACCCGTCAGCCTGCCGGTCGTGCTGCTGAACGTGGCCCAGGCAGGCTTGTTGCTGACCTTGAATGTCAGCTTGTTGCCGTCTGGGTCCGACGCGGTCGGCTGGAAGGAGTAGATCTTGCCGACATAGGCAGTGGTGGCCGGATTTCCGGAGATGAGGGGCGCCCTGTTGGCCGCTGAGGCCACCGCCGGTTGGCAGAAATACAGTACCAGGCACAGAATGGAAACGACTGGAGACTTGCCTCCAGCAAACGGTAATTGCATCACTAATGCGGTCCCTCTCGCGCAATCGCACCCGGCGATTGCGCGCATCGGTCAGCCCCAATTTTTTCACTGCCCGCGCCTGCGGCGCGTCTAATGGCTGACTCAGGGACGACGCAAACCGGCGCCTGCCGATTTGCGGCAGGACCAGAGAGGGATGCGCGGGTGGATATTCCAAAGGTCGCAATGACCGAGGGAACTATCGACTGCCGGCAGCCCCGCTATCCTCGGAATGTTTCCGAGGACCGGAGGTTTTGCGACCCTGCCTTACGGCAGGTTTGCCTTTGTCAGCGTTCGGCCGAACGGCCGCGGCCTGCCCATGCGAGCTGGACCGACACCGTCAGGATGCTCTGCGCCGTTCCCCCTTCCCGGAGACGACGCAGGCCTGTACGGAGTGAGCGGAGTATCGACACGCACACGAAGGGAACAAGAGCGAATTTGTCGCACATCGCAGACATAACTCGTCGTGCGCGATTGTGTCCGGCAAGGAACTTGAATCCTTTCAGTGATGTGCGGACGAAATCTCGCGGACACTTCTCCGACTTATGTCATGTACGACTCGCCAGCCGACTACGGATGCGCCGGTCCAGGCGGACACACGGGGTATCTGCACGGAGGAGATCAAGCGGTGATGGTTGCCCACGCTGTGAACATGCGCGCACGCACGGCGCAATCCGGCTCATAGCTCCGTATTCACCGGAGAAGATCGCTGCCCCCGGCACCCAGGCCGGGAGCATTGAGACGAGCGCTCTGGCGTGGATGGCAGTCAAAAAAAAGAGGCAGGATTACCCGCCCCTCTCGAAATGACCAATGAGGTCTACTTCGTCTTCTTCTTAGCGCGTGCCTTTTCGTTCAGCGAATCCTTAGGCCTCACGCACTATTACACTGGGTAAAACCGGTATTGGTGCAGATTGAACTTATTCCCTGGGCAAGCCAGCTGCTAGTGATCCGTTACTCTCCGCCCGGCGCTCGCGCGTCGCCCCCCGCCGTTCGCCAGCTGGGAACTCAGGGCCCATACATCCCGTTGGCGGCGATCAGATCCGTCGCGACGATCTTCGTGATGGACGTACCGGCATTCACACGCTCTGACGTTGCAGGTTGGTTGCGGCAGTGGCGGCGCTTCACCGGAGAGAAACCGCCGGCCACCAAACTTCTGCGCCGTCGAGTAACAACCCGGACCAGCCTTGATGCTGACGGCATGATAGGGGTTGCTGACGTGGTGGAAGTGCATCGGGCGACCGGACAACCGCACCGTCGCCTGAATGCGCTTGCGTTCCCACCATGAGAATAGATTGAATTCCATGGTCCAGCTCCTCGCTCGAGCGGCACCCACAATCTTTATGTGCTGATTCTAGCGTCCGCATCGCCCAGGGTCGAGGTTCGATTCCCCTGCCCTCGCGGTGCTGCGCCGTGAGTGCGACGACGTCGGGAGAATTTTCTGATCCGTCAATGGCTACCGCCGTCTAGTTCGAGCGATACCTAGCGCCACCCGCGTCGGGCCAGGTGGCACACGCGCCTCGATTGATGGGGTGCTACAGAGCTTGGGTGACGCTCACGCGTGCGATTCGCGCCAGTTCGTTGACCGTCATCATCAGGGGGAGTACGGTTCCGAGATGCCGTGCCGACAGGATTTCAGGAGTCGGTCCCGGTGAAATGCCAGTAACAGCCGTGGGCAGATTGACCCGCGTAACACGAGGGAGAGAATCGATGCGAAAAATGACCATGCTTGCCGCTCTGGCCGTCTTCGGGCTTTCTGCGACGGCGCAGTCCGCGGAAATCTACAAGGACTACGTGCCGAGCAAGGCCGTCTGGAACGTCACGATGGTCAAAGTCGTCCCCAATCGCATCGACGACTACCTCGGCGGCCTCAAGCGGAGCTGGGTAGACGGCTGCGCCATCAGCAAGAAGCAGGGCGTGATCGAGGATTGCAGTATCTTCGTCAGCGAAACCAGCGCCGGCGGGGACTTCAACGTCATGCTGGTGCAGAAATTCGTCAGCGGCGAAATGATGGAACCCAACGAAGCCCGCTATAACGCCTTCATGGCGGAGTTCCGCAAGGGACTGGAGAAGGCGAAGCAGGACGAACTCGTGAAGGGATACGAGGAGTTCCGCAGCTTCTTTGGTGAAATGAACTTCCGTCGCGTCGAATGGAAGTGACTTCACGCTGACGCAAGCCAAAACGGGGCAGCCGCGAGGCTGCCCTTTTTTGTATTCAAGCCACGCAATCGCGATGATGGTGCCCCGGGCAGGAGTTGAACCTGCGACCTACCGCTTAGGAGGCGGTCGCTCTATCCACTGAGCTACCGGGGCATGCGGTCCGGAGTGTGGCGGCGGAGTAGCCTGACGGGAAAAATGGTGGAGCGGAAGGGGATCGAACCCTCGACCTTCGCATTGCGAACGCGACGCTCTCCCAGCTGAGCTACCGCCCCACACGAGGGCGCGCATTGTAGCATCGGGTTGCCGCACCGCAACCGCAGTCTTCCAGGCCCGGTATGATTCACGCATGAACCTGCGAATCCGTGACGCAAAGCCCTCTGACCAGGAATTCCTGGCACACGGCAACGAGGCCATGGCGCTCGAGACGGAGCACAAGCGACTCGATCCGGTGACGATCCGTCGCGGCGTCGCCGCCGCCCTCGAGAATCCGGCACACGGCCGTTATTTCGTGGCCGAGGACGATGCGGGCAATGCCGTCGGCCAGCTCATGATCACGTACGAGTGGAGCGACTGGCGCAACGGCCAGTTCTGGTGGATCCAGAGCGTTTACGTGACGCCACCAGCGCGGCGCGGCGGCGTATTCCGCGCATTGTACGATCACGTCGACACGCTGGCCCGCAGCACACCGGGCGTCATCGGCTTGCGGCTCTACGTCGAACTGGACAACGAGGCCGCGCGCCGCACCTACGAGCGCTGCGGCATGCGCGACGGTGGCTACCGCGTCATGGAAGTGGACAACTCTGGCGCCATTAAGGGCGCCAACGAAGGAGACTGACCGTGCTCAAGAAGGGATCCCAAGCGCCGGAATTCGACCTCGAGGACCAGGACGGCAAGCGCCATACGCTGAAGTCGCTGCTCGCGAAGGGGCCGTTGATCCTCTATTTCTATCCCGCCGACTTCACGCCGGGCTGCACCAAGGAAGCCTGCACCTTCCGCGACCTGCAGAACGATCTGGTGCGGGCCAAGCTGCGCGTGGTCGGGGTCAGTCCGCAGGATGCCGAGTCGCACAAGAAGTTCGCAGCCAGGCACAACCTCAATTTCCCGCTGCTCGCCGACCCGGACAAGAAAGCGGTCAAGGCCTATGACGTGGACGGTCCGCTCGGATTCGGGGTGCGTCGTGGCACGTACCTGATCGGTGCGGACGGCAAGATCCAGGACTCGGTGCTGGCCGACCTGCGGATCGGGGCGCACGAGGAATTCGTGCAGGCGGCTCTTGCGGCAGGCGCTGTCTGAGCATGGGGCTAGGGGTTAGGGGTGGTGGTTAAGCGAGTTTGATCCGTTGACTAGTTAACAATCTTAAAATCATACTGTTACGAGCACTATCTCGACATTGATGCAGGTTTTTCCGGTGGCGTCGGCTGTCCATAGCGCAGCCGCAGCACGCGGGTTTCACCCGGGCTCGGTATTACCACGACATAGATGGCATCGAATTCATCGTCGCGCATGGCGTAGTCACTGCCGCTCAGCTGACTGATCACACCCGGCAGAGTCGTCGCGTAGCCCACTACGGCCACCGTCTTGCCCCGATGCTCCCGCTTGATGCGAGCGGCAAGACCGGACCAGTCGCTGCTCGCGATGACATTGATCGGCAACTTGAACTCGTTGGCGATGGGCGCCGCGGTCTGCTGGGCCCGCCGCGTATCGGCGGCATAGAGATAGTCGACCTTGCGGTCGGCCAGCGCGTCGTCGATCAAGGCACCCAGCGCCGCCACGCGCTTCTCACCGGCCGGACTCAGGTCCGGATCGCCCGAGGTGCTTTCACCTGCTTCGGCATGCCGAACCAGCACCACGACGGTCGTCCGGGCCCAGGTGCCGAGCCAATAGACGCCAGCCGCCGCCATCAGGATTCCGAGCAACGGAATCAGCAGCGGCGCCATGAAGGGGCGACGGCGGAACTTGGTCAGCGGGTCCATCGCAGCATGATAACGAATCGGGCCACCGCCCTACTCCCGCCATTCCTTGAATGCGGGGGATTCCACGAGTCGCCACTCGCCCGGCTTCGCGGTGCGTTCCACGAACAGGGCGGGAACCCGCAGTGCCTGCGTCCAGGCGAGCCCGGCCTCGGTGCCCATGACCATCAGGGCCGTCGCATAGGCATCGGCCTGCATCGCATTCGCGTCGATCACGGTGACCGCAGTCAGCGCGCCCGCAACCGTGCGCCCGGTGCGGGGATCAATGGTGTGGAAATACACGTGGCCTTCTGAGTCGACGCGTGCGTCTCGGTAATCGCCCGACGTGGACACGGCGGCATCACGCAATCGCAGGCCGACCAGGGGTTCACGCTCGGTCGCGAGCGGCGCTTCGATCGCGATCCGCCACGGACCGCCCTCCGGCCGTTGCCCTGCGGCACGAACTTCGCCCCCGATCTCGACGATGAAGTCACGATG
The DNA here is from genome assembly GCA_963793675.1 of uncultured Gammaproteobacteria bacterium. Lineage (GTDB taxonomy): Bacteria > Pseudomonadota > Gammaproteobacteria > Steroidobacterales > Steroidobacteraceae > RPQJ01. The sequence goes on from CAWCBA010000005.1 coordinate 361,451, forward strand.
CCCGAGCGCCCGCACCTCGGTCGCGATGCGGTCCACCGCGTAGCCGGGCGCAATGCCGTCCACGGTCAGCCGCATGCCGCTCGCTCGCTTGCGGACCGACGTACGCGGCGCATTGCCAAGCTCGAGTTTGGCGTACCCAACGCTCGTCGCGGGCCTGTCGGAGCTGATCGAACGTGGGCGGCGTGAAGGTCGTTCGCGCGGCGACTTCGACGCTCCCGGGCTCGTAGCCCCACAGTTCCAGCAACGGCGCCACGGTGACGTCAAACGCTCCTCCCGTCAGCTCGCTCACGTCGTGCGCTTCCTGCAACACGACGAAACAGGGTCGGCGAGACCTCCTGCCACGAGCCGCTCTCGTCCCGGTTGAGCATCGAGATCTCGCTCGTTCGTTGTATGTCGACAGGTGCTGTTCGGTCTCGAGCGAGCACGCGATCGATTGCAGACTGCACGGCGCGGCGCTTCTGCAACGAGTCCGCACCCGACACGGTGACGTGGTAAGTCGTTCCCATCGTCGGCCCGGCGAACTGCGCGGGCTCCGGCGGACGCGCGCACGCACTGACGAGGACGACGCCGCGCAGATGACCAGCCAGCACTGAACTGCCGACCCTGACTGCGCGAACGAGCCGGGCGTGGACGGGCGCCATCACTGTTTCGCGATCGCTGCCTTGCCGCCTCGCAATACGAACTTCTGGATCTTGCCGGTGGCCGTCTTGGGCAGTTCCTGCACGAACGTGAAGGCGGAAGGCACCTTGAAATGGGCCAGCACGCTGCGGGCGAATTCGCGCATTTCCTCGGCCGTCGCCGCCTGACCAGGCCGCAGCACGACGAACGCATGTGGCGATTCACCCCAACGCTCGTGCGGCATGCCGACGACCGCGACCTCGAGAACCGCCGGATGCCGCAGCAGCGCGCCTTCGACTTCGATGGACGAGATGTTCTCGCCGCCGCTGATGATCACGTCCTTGTAGCGGTCGCGGATCTCGACGTAACCGTCAGGATGCACGACGGCCGCGTCACCGGTGTGAAAATAGCCGCCGCGGAACGCCTTCTCGGTCGCTTCCGGGTCGTTGTAGTACCCCTTCATCACGACGTTGCCACGCGCCACGATCTCGCCGAGCGTGGCGCCGTCCCAGGGAACGTCGTGCATCGCTTCGTCGACGACCCGCAGGTCACCGGACGTCATGAGTTCGACGCCCTGCCTCGCCTTGATCCGCGCGCGCTCGCCGGGTTCGAGCGCGTCGTGCTCGGGCAACGGCGCACAGATCGAGATGAACGGCGCCGTCTCGGTGAGGCCGTAGGCCTGAGTGATGGTCCAGCCGAGTTCACCTTCCATGCGTTCGATCGTGGCAGCTGCTGGCGGAGCGCCGGCCGTCGCGACACGGATCCCGCGCCGCAATGACTTGCGCCCTTCCTCCGGCCCGTTGGCGATGGCGATGAGTACCGTCGGCGCGGCGCAGAGCATCGTGATGCGCTCCTGGTTCACGAATCGATAGATCGTCGCCGCCTCGACCTGGCGCAGGCACACGTGCAGCGCGGCCGCCGCTGTCACCATCCACGTGTAGGTCCAGCCGTTGGCGTGGAACATCGGCAGCGTCCACAGGTAGCGGTCGGCCGGCGTCATCGGCAGGTGTGCGAGCGTGCCGATCGCATTCACCCAGGCGTTACGGTGCGTGATCATCACGCCTTTCGGGCGCGAGGTGGTGCCGCTGGTGTAGTTGATCGAAAGCAGGTCGCCCTCGTCGATGGCAGGGCCCTTGAACACGCCGTCGCTCGCGGCAAGCAGTTGTTCGTATTCGAGCCAGCCCGGCTTGCTGCCCTCCAGCGCCACGAAATGCTCGACCGTCGTCATCTGGCTGCGCACGCTGTCGACCGTATCGAGATAGTCCGCATGCACGCACAGGACCTTGGTGCCACTGTGGTTCGCCAGGTAGACGAAGTCGTCCGCGACCAGTCGATAGTTCATCGGCACGATGACCGCGCCCAACTGCGGCACCGCGTAATACTGCTCGAGGTGCTGATGCGTGTTGGGTGCCAAGCGTCGCCACGCGGTCGCCCTGCCGCACGCCCAGTTTCGCCAGTGCAGTCGACCATCGATCGCAACGCTGGCCAAACTCCTCGTAAGTAAGGCGCAAGTCGCCGTCGACGACGGCCTCGCGCGAGCCATGGATCTTGCGCGCCCGGCGCAGGAAATCGAGCGGGGTGAGGGGGGTTTCCATGTGCAATGACTTGGTGAGGAGGGACAGTGATTCTGCCCCCGCGCACCGGCTTCCGCACGCTCGAATGGGCTACCTGCAGGTGACCCTGCCGGCATGCCCCCGCGTCCAGAATACAGGGCGTATTCATCGAGTCCGGTGGCGCCACCCAACGCGTCGCGGCGGTTCCGGGGCCAGACGTTGATGCCGGCCGCGCCAAGCGTTGGCGTCCCAGGCAGCGGCGGGACCTGTGGCGGCGAATGTGTGCTGCGCCACCCGCATCGTGACGCCTGCCGAACACTGGGCTTCACGGCTGCCACACCCCGTCGAGGACGAACAGATCGTCGTGGCCTGGGATCCTCGGGGCCGTCGATCACCTTGAGACGTGCTTGAGTAAAATCTCGTAGATGTTTGATTTTACGAAACTTACATCTCAACACTGACGCCGGATGGCCTGCCAGTTGGCGCGCGCATGGCGCCCCCGAAAAGGCTCCAAACCTGGCTCGGCCTCGCTCGAACCTGGGAGAGGTAAACGAAAAACGCCCCTTGCGGGGCGCTTTGTTGCCTGTATGTGGCGGAGAGGGTGGGATTCGAACCCACGTACACCCGTTAAGATGTAACTGGAATTCCAGTCCAGCGCCTTCGACCGCTCGGCCACCTCTCCGTAGGGGGCGGAAGGGTACACGCCCCTTGCCTACCCGGCTAGTAGCCTCCATCGATCCCCGGGCACGGTCGAAATCAGGCGATCCCCACGCCTGCAGCCTTCATGGCGGCCAGCAACTCGGCCTCGAGGTGCTCGGATAACCAGGTCAGCGGCAGCCGAATGCCCCGCTCCATCAAGCCCATCCGGGCCACGGCCCACTTGACGGGGATCGGGTTCGGCTCGACGAACATCGCCAGGTGCAGCGGCATCAGCTTCTCGTTGAGCGCCGCAGCCTCCGCATACCGGCCTTCGAGCGCCGCCACGCACATGTCGTGCATCGCACGCGGTGCGACGTTGGCTGTCACCGAAATCACGCCACAGGCACCCCGCTTCATCAGTTCGGCAGCCGTCGGATCGTCGCCGCTCAGCAGCAGGAAGCCTGGTCTGACCGCGCCCAGGATCGATTCGGCTCGCGACATGTCGCCCGTCGCCTCCTTGATGCCCACGATCCGCGGATGCTCGGCCAACCGCACGACAGTCTCGGGCAGCATGTCGCACACGGTGCGACCGGGCACGTTGTAGAGAATGACCGGTACGTTGACCGAATCAGCGATGGCGCTGAAATGACGGTACAAGCCTTCCTGCGTGGGCCGGTTGTAGTAGGGCACGACGGTGAGCAGTCCATCGGCGCCGGCGGCGGCCAGCTCGCGCGACAGTTCGATGCTCTTCGCCGTGGAGTTCGTGCCGCTGCCGGCGATGACCGGCATGCGACCGGCGACGCGCGCCTTGGCGCGCCGGACCAGTTCCGCGACCTCAGCCGGCTCGAGGGTCGGGGATTCCCCGGTCGTGCCGGCAACGACGACGGCGTCGGTGCCTTCAGCGACGTGAAAATCCAGCAGGCGCTCCCAGGCCTGGAAATCGACCGCCCCGTCGGCGCGCATGGGCGTCACGAGCGCAGGGATGCTGCCTTTGAACATTCGTCGGGCGCCTCGGTGGGACGACTGCTCATGCTACGCAAGCGGAAAGCAGCGAAGCAAGGCAAAATCACGGTACACGTGCCCGTGCGGCGCCGATACACTGAGTCCAAGCATCCATGAAGCAACTGATCGCGATCTGCGCCATTGGCAACGACCGGACCGGGCTGGTCTACGACCTGACCCGTGTGGTCGCCGAATGTGGCGGCAACGTCCTCGAAAGCCGCATGACGGCGCTCGGCAACGAGTTCGCCATGCTGCTGCTCGTCGCTGGCAACTGGCACACGCTGGCCAAGCTCGAAGGCGAACTCGCCAAGCTCGGCGAAGCCTCCGGCCTCACGATCACGGTGCATCGTACCGAGCAGCGCCCTCCCCGCGTCGACATGGTCAGCTACACGGTCGATGTCGTGTGCCTCGACCAGCCGGGCGTATTGCACACGCTGTCCGGCTTCTTCTCGTCGCGCGGCATCGACGTGGGCGACATCAGCACTCGCACCTACAACGCCGCGCACACGGGCGCCCCGATGTTCTCTGTTTACATGGTCATCCACGTGCCGACGCGGATCCACATCGCCGCGCTGCGCGAAGAGTTCATGGATCTCTGCGATCACATGAACCTGGACGCCATCCTCGAACCGCTGAAGTCCTGAGCCACTCAACCCATGCCTGAAAAGACCGTAACGCTCGACCGCAAGGTGCCTGCCTTCTCCGCTGCCGCCAGCGGTGGCAGGAAATGGCGGCTGGCCGATGCCGCCGGCAAGAACCTCGTCGTCTATTTCTATCCGAAGGACAACACGTCGGGCTGCACCAGGGAAGGCGAGGCTTTCCGCGACCTGCACGCGAAGTTCAAGAAGGCCGGTACGGTGGTCGTAGGCGTTTCGCCGGACAGCGTCGCATCGCACGACAAGTTCATCGCCAGGTACGGTTTCACGTTTCCGCTGCTCGCCGACGAGGACAAGGCCGTGTGCCAGCTGTTCGACGTGTGGAAGGAAAAGAGCATGTACGGCAGGAAGTACATGGGCGTCGAACGCAGCACCTTCCTGATTGACGCCAAGGGGGTGCTGCGCAGGGAATGGCGCAAGGTGAAAGTGCCCGGCCACGCGGAAGAAGTGCTCGCCGCTGCTGCGGCGCTCTGACGCGGCGGATCGTCGCTGCCCCTTCCCGTCACCACCACATCAGCGGAGCCCGACTTGGCAAAGACCCGGAAGCAGATCGAACCCCGCAGGATCTACGTTCTCGACACCAACGTCATGATGCACGACCCCTCGGCCATATTCCGGTTCGAGGAGCACGACATCTTCATTCCCATGACCGTGCTCGAAGAACTCGACGCCGGCAAGAAAGGGCTTTCGGAATCGGCCCGCAACGTTCGACAGGTCAGCCGTTTTCTCGACGAGCTGATGGCGAACTCGGACAAGCTGCAGATCGATCACGGCATCGAATTGCCCTCGGCGAAGTTCACGCCGGGCGGCAAGAAGCCGCCGAGCGGCCGCCTCTATTTCCAGACCAGGCAGCTCAACGGCAACCTGCCTGCCACCCTCCCCGGCCACGGTGCCGACAATGCAATCCTCGCTCAGACGCTCGCGCTGCAGCAGGAGCACCGCGACGCACGCGTCACGCTGGTGTCCAAGGACATCAACCTGCGCATCAAGGCGGCAATCCTGGGGGTGCGCGCCGAGGACTATTACAGCGACAAGACGATCGAGGACGCCGACCTCCTCTATACCGGCATCGAAAAGCTGCCAGGCAATTTCTGGGACAAAGCGGGCCGCAAGCTCGAATCCTGGCACGAGGCCGGCGGCCGCTCGTTCTACCGCGTGCGCAACAAGCTGGCTGCCAACTGGGCGCCCAATCAATTCGTCTACCAGGCCGACGACCACGGCCTCGAAGGCATCGTGCGTTCGGTCGAAGGCGAGTCTGCCGTCATAGAAGTGGCGCGCGACTACCGCAGCGAGCGCCACGGCGTCTGGGGCATCAGCGCGCGCAATCGCGAGCAGAACTTCGCGCTCAACCTGCTGCTCGATCCAGACATCGACTTCGTCACCATCCTCGGTCCAGCGGGCACGGGCAAGACGCTGCTGACGCTGGCCGCGGGACTGTCGCAGGCCCTCGAGACGAACCGCTACACCGAGATCATCATGACGCGAGTGACGATCCCGCTGGGCGAGGACATCGGCTTCCTGCCAGGCACGGAAGAGGAAAAGATGGAGCCATGGATGGGCGCGCTGATGGACAACCTCGAGGTCCTGACACAAAGCCAGGAAGGCGGCAGCTGGGGTCGTGCCGCCACCAACGACCTGCTGCGCAACCGCATCAAGATCCGCTCGCTCAATTTCATGCGCGGCCGCACTTTCCTTAACCGCTACCTGATCCTGGACGAGGCGCAGAACCTGACTCCCAAGCAGATGAAGGCGCTGGTGACGCGGGCTGGCCCGGGGACCAAGCTGGTCTGTCTCGGCAACATCGCCCAGATCGATTCGCCGTACCTCTCCGAGACCACCTGCGGCCTCACCTACGTCGTGAACCGGTTCCGCGGCTGGCAGCACTACGGCCACATTACCCTGACCCGCGGCGAACGCTCACGCCTCGCGGATTTCGCCTCCGAGACGCTGTAGGTCGTCCCGAGGAACCCTCGGCAGGGTCCGCTGTCAGAGGGAACACATGAATCTCACCACCATCCTGCGCCGTTCCCGCCTGGCAGCGCTCGCCCTCGTGCTGGCCACTGCGCCGGCGTTGGCACAGTCCCAGAGGTCGTCGCAGGACCAGCTTCCCGAGATGGGGACGGCGGCCCAGGCTGCGCTCAGCCTCGAGGACGAGAGCCAGATCGGTCGCATGGTCATGCGGAACCTGCGCGAGTCCGGCATGGTCCTCGAGGACCCGGAGGTGCACGAATACATCCAGTCGCTGGGGCTGCGGCTGTCGAGCCTTGCCCAGGATGGCAACCGCAACTTCAATTTCTTCGTCGTGCGCGATCCGGCCATCAACGCGTTCGCCCTGCCAGGCGGGTACGTCGGCATTCACTCGGGCCTCATGCTCGAGACGCGCAATGAGAGCGAGCTCGCCGGCGTGCTGGCGCACGAGGTGGCGCACGTCACGCAGCGGCACATTGCGCGCGGACTCGAAGCACAGTCACGCGCAAACCTGATGTCCACGGCCGCAATGCTCGCGGCGATCCTGGTGGGCGCGGTCGGAGGCGGCAGTTCGGACGTGACGATGGGCGCGATCAGCGCGGCCCAGAGCATGGCCGCGCAGGCAGGCATCAACTTTACCCGCGACAACGAATACGAGGCTGATCGCATCGGCATCGGCGTGCTCGCCTCTGCAGGGTTCGATCCAAACGCGATGCCGGCGTTCTTCGACACGATGTTCCGCCGCACCCAGCTCGGCCCGGACCGCGTGCCCGAGTTGCTGCGCACGCATCCGGTCACCAGCAACCGCATCGCGGAATCCAAGGACCGTGCCTTGCAGTACCCGCAGGTCAACGCGAAGGACAGCCTCAGCTACGCGCTGATGAAGGAACGCATCCGCGTGCTGCTTGTCTCGCGCAGCGGCGACCCCCGCGACTACTACAACGCGCTCGGCGACAACGAAGCCGACCTGACGCTCGCCCAGACTTACGGCCGCGGCCTGTCACAACTTTATGGCAACGAAGCCGAAAAAGCGGTGGTCACGTTCACGCGGTTGCGCCAGCAGCACCCGGAAGTGATGGCATTCCACACCGCGCTCGGCCAGGCGCAGCTCGCCACGGGCAGGACACAGGCGGCGCTGGAGACGCTGGAACGCGCGCTCGTGCTGGCCCCCCGCAACGTGCCGGTCACCGTCCGTTATGGCGAGGCACTGATGCAGGCGGGTCGCGCCAAGCGCGCCCACGAAGTGCTGCTCGACCTCTTCAACAATGTGCCGCCGACGCAGGAGCAGATCCGGCTGACGGCAATGGCCGCCAACGCGGCAGGGGACGTGGCTGACGCCTACTCTTACATGGCGGAATACCACCTGATGGGCGGTGACCTCATGCTCGCCATCAACCAGCTCGAACTTGCGCTGTCGGTACCGAGCATCACGGAACAGCAGCGCGCCAAATTCGTGGCGCGGCTCAAGGAAGTGCGTGAATGGCTGCCAAAGGAACGCAACCGGTCGAAGCAGCCGTCGGACGAGCAGACGCCGGATGGAGAGCGTTCACCGGACCGGCAGCGCTCGCCGGGCTAAGGCAACGACGACGCCACGCGAATCGGTAGAATGCCGCGCCTGGAGAACGACAGCGTCGTCGTTCCGTCGCCACGGCTGAAGGGTCCTATGTTGCTCCGCACTTCTCGCAGCGCACCCCGGTCGCTGATCTCCTCCCTGGCGGTTGTCCTCAACCTGCTGGTCGCGGCGGCGTTGCTGGGTGGCTGCACAACGACGCAGGCCGACGGCAAACCGCGCGAGAAGAACCGTGACCCGGTCGAGAAGTTCAATCGCGGAGTCTACAAGTTCAACGACACCCTCGACCGTTACGCGCTGAAGCCCGCGGCCACCGTCTATCACGATTACACGCCGCAACTCGTGCAGACCGGTGTCGGCAACTTCTTCGAGAACCTGGGTTATCCGACCACGATCGTGAACCAGTTCCTGCAGGGCAAGTTCAAGGAGGGCGCGCAGGACACCGGGCGCTTCCTGCTGAACACGACACTCGGCTGGGGCGGGTTGATCGACGTGGCCTCCGGTGGCACTCGCTTGCCGAGACACGACGAGGACTCGGGCCAGACGCTCGGCCGGTGGGGCGTGCCGCCTGGACCGTACCTCGTGCTGCCGTTCCTCGGGCCGGCCACGTTGCGGGACACACCGGCACGCATCGCCGACGATTTCACGCAGCCATTCCGCTGGTACAACTCGGGCTCGGAGCGCTGGTTTTCGCTCGGGCTCAGCTTCATCGACAAACGCGCGCAGTTCCTGCCGCTCGACAACACGCTGGCGCAGACATACGACCCCTACGCATTCGTGCGCAACGCGTACCTGCAGCGTCGGCAGTACGCGGTGTACGACGGCAATCCGCCGGAAGACAAGCTGTCCGGGGAAGACGAGGACTGGGCCGAGGAAGCGCTGAGGGAAAGCGAGGAGCCGGCCGCAGACGAAGGCGACGCGGTGGAACCGCCGGCTGATGAAACCGGTGCACCCAGGCGGCAGTGAGGCTCACGCGCGAATGCGCGGCTGACGCAGGTGCCGGGCGGCTCGTTCGCGCGCTGTCGCGACCGATATGCGGAGAACTCAGTGCCCGTCGGTGAGCAGGCTTTCGAGGTCCGAGATCCGCGCGACAGCAAGGATCTGCGCCGGAATGCCTTCGTATTGAATTACCGAGCCTCGCGACTTCGCTGTCGCCAGCCATTCGACCAGTACAGCGAGACCAGCGCTGTCGGCCTCGGCGACGCGCGACAGGTCGATCGTGCACGTCGCGTCCCTGGGGATCAAGGCGAGACCCGCGGGCAACGCGCGGCCTGCAGTCGCATAGCCGAGCACCCCGCTCGCCTCGAGCCGGCCCTCGGCCACGCGTTGAATGCTGAATTGATCCACTTCCAGACCGGTGCCTGCTGCCGTCGTCTCAACGACCGGCTTTGGCCGCCGGGCCCGTGCCGGGCGCATCCGGCTTACCCGCCGCGTTCTGCGCCTCGAGCCGCTGGATCACGGCATCGATGCCCTTCTGGTCGATCTCGGCGCCGAAGTCCGTGCGGTAGTTCTTGACGTACGAGATCCCTTCAATCGTGACGTCCCAGGCCTTCCAGCCCTGCGGCGTAGCACGCATCGTGTAGTTGACCGGTACCGGCGTGCCGTTGCTGCGCTTCACTTCAGTGCGCACGGTCGCGGCGCCCGACGCGAGATCGCCCTTGAAGGGCAGGATCGTCAGGCGGTCGGCGGTGAATTCGGCGATCGCATCGCCATAGTTGCGCATCAGCGACTGGTAGAAGGCGTCGATGAAGCGCTTCTTCTGGGAGTCGGACGCCGTGCGCCAGTGCTTGCCCAGCACCAGGCGCGCCGCGTAGTCGACGTCGAAATTCGGCAGCAGGTACTTGTCGGCCAGCGCGCGCAGCCCCGACGGATCCTTGGCGATCGCTGCCCGGTTCGCGTCGAGCTCGCGCAGCAGGTCCTGCGAGACTTTCTGCATCAGCTCCTGCGGACCGGGTCCTGGCACCGCAACCGCCGACTTGGCGGCGGGCGCCGTCTGCGCCGGCAGCGGCAGCGGCGCCAGTCCGACCAGCGCAATGACGCACATCGACCAGGCACCGAAGCTGCACTTTGCTGGCATTGCTGGAATCACTCCTGTGCCGCGGGCGCCGCTGTCGCATTCGACTTCGTGGCGGCCGAATTGAAGAGGTACTTGCTGATCAGGTTTTCGAGCACGATGGCGTCGTTCGCCATCACGACCTGTTCACCGTCCTTGTAGGGCTCGTCCGAGCCGCCCGGCGTCAAGCCGATGTACTGGCCGCCGAGCAATCCGGCGGTGTAGATGCTGGCGTCGCTGTCGTTCGGGATCGCGCGATAGTTGTCGCTGATCCGCATCGTCACGATCGCCTTGTACCGCTTCATGTCGTACTGGATGTCCTCGACCCGGCCGATCGTAACGCCGGCCATCGAGACCGGCGCGCCGGGCTTCAGGCCGCCAACGTTCTCGAACGCTGCCAGGAGGCGGTACGAGTCGCTCTTCAACGAGAACCCACGGTTCGTGATCTGCGTGACCATGAACAGGATCGCGGCGAAGCCGAGCAACACGAACAGCCCGGTGGAAATGTCGACAGTACGCGTTGAACGCATGGTTCGTCCTACAGCATTAAGGCAGTGAGTATGTAATCGAGGATGAGCGTGACGACGGCAGAGATGACCACCGTCCGCGTCGTCGCACGCCCGACGCCCTCGGCCGTGGGCACTGCATTGTAACCTTCGAAGACAGCGATCAGGCTGCAGGCCACTCCAAACACCAGGCCCTTGATCAGACCTTCGCGAATATCGCTGAGTTCCACGGCGCCGCGCATCTGCGACCAGTAGCTGCCGGAGTCGACTCCGAAGAACTCCACGCCGACGAGCTGCGCGCCGAACAGGCCGACCATGATGAAGATCGAGACCAGCAGCGGCATCGCGATGACGCCCCCGACGAAGCGCGGCAGGACCACGCGTCGCATCGGGTCGACGGCCATGATCTCCATCGCGGCGATCTGGTCAGTGGCACGCATCAGGCCCAGTTCGGCCGCGAGCGCGGTGCCGGCACGACCAGCGAACAGGAGAGCCGTGACGACGGGACCGAGTTCCCGCAGCAGGCTGATCGCGGTCGCGGTGCCGAGGTATTCCTCGGACCCGAAGCGCGTCAGCAGGTCGTAGCCCTGCAGTCCGAGGACCATGCCGACGAAGAGGCCACAGGTCATGATGATGACCAGCGACATCGCACCCGTGTTGTACACCTGCTCGACGATCGGCCGGGCGCGCAGCAGGCCGGACGGCAGGATCGCGAACAGCCGCAGTCCGAAACGCACCAGCAGCCCGACGCGTTCGAGGAACGTCAGGAAGCTCTGCACGAACTCGCGCACGATCGTGATCATGCGAACACCTTGCCGCCCAGCAGTTGCTGGTGGTAATCGGGGGCCGGATAATGGAACGGAACCGGACCGTCCGCGAGTCCATCGACAAACTGGTGCACGATCGGCGACGGGTGGTCGCGCAGTTCCGCCGTCGTGCCGCTTGCCACGACCTTGCCTTCCGAAATAATGAAGCTCGAGTCGGCGATCTGCGAGATTTCACGCACGTCGTGCGTCACCACGATGCTGGTGATGCCGAGCGCGTCGTTGAGCGAGCGGATGAGTCGCAGCACCACGCCCATTGAAATGGGATCGAGGCCGGCAAAGGGCTCGTCGTAGATGAGGATCTCGGGATCCATGACGATGGCACGCGCGAGTGCAACGCGTCGTCCCATGCCGCCGGAGAGCTGTTGCGGGTACAGGTCGGCGGCGCCACGCAGGCCGACAGCGTGCAGTTTCGTCAGCACGATGGTGCGGATCAGGCGCTCCGGCAGCCGGGTATGTTCACGCAGCGGAAACGCGACGTTCTCGAACACGTCGAGGTCCGTGAGCAGCGCCCCGTTCTGGAACAGCATGCCCATGCGCCGGCGCAGGGCGTACATCTGCTTGCGATTCAGCTTGGCCACGTCGAGGCCATCCACGACCACCTGGCCGCGGTCCGCACAGACCTGCCCGGTGATGAGCTTCAGCAGGGTGGTCTTGCCCGTGCCGCTCGGTCCCATGATGGCCGTGACCGCGCCGCGGCGGATCTCGATGTCGAGCCCACTGAAGACGCTCTTGCCCGAGTCCACGGCAAAATGGACACCGCGCAGCACGGCGATCGACGGCGATTGGGCCGCCGGAGCGGAGGCTGCGGCAGGTCCGGGTTGGTTATTCACGAGTTCGTTGTTTGGTTGCTTAATGGCAACAGACCGCCACGGCCCGTTCGAGTTCCCCGATCTCGAACCACCGGTGACTGGCGGCACGGCCCACGAGAGCGCGCGATTCTAGCAGATTGGCGGACTTTCCCGTCCCGCATACGCTGCGGTGGGGTTGGCGCGGTGCCCGTATAGGACTAAAATCGTCCCAATTGGAAAACGCGCCATGCTACGCATCAGCAAACTCACCGATTACGGCACGGTCATCCTGGCCTGCCTCGCCACCGCCCCGGACCGCCGACTGACGGCGACCGAGGTGGCCGAGCGCACTCGGCTCGGCCTGCCCACGGTCAGCAAGCTCCTGAAGAGCTTCCATCGGGCCGGTCTGCTCACCTCCACGCGCGGGTCGCGGGGCGGCTATCAACTTGCCCGTCCGGCTGCGGCGATCAGCGCAGCCGCCATCATCGACGCGATCGAGGGCCCTGTCGCGATCACGGAGTGCAGCGGGAACCACAGCGCCTGCGACCTCGAACTGTCGTGCAGCACCGGCAACGCGTGGCAGCGCATCAACGGCGCCATCCGTCGTTCGCTCGATGAAATCTCGCTCGCGCAATTGTCGGGACAGGAAGCCGTCGCCGTCTGGCGCCCGGCCCTGTCCGCCGCGGTCCGCGCATCCACCGCGACGCGCGGTCCCGGCCGGCTCTGAGGAATTCAAAGATGGCCAGCACCCCGACCGACCTCGACGCACTCGTCGCGCAGAAGTACCAGCACGGCTTCGTCACCGACGTCGAATCCGACACGCTGCCGCCCGGTCTCGACGAAGACGTCGTCCGGGTCATCTCGAAGATCAAGCGCGAGCCGCAGTTCATGCTCGACTGGCGCCTGCAGGCGCTGCGGCACTGGCACACGATGGCCAACCCGGACTGGGCCCACCTGCGCATCGCACCCATCGATTATCAGTCGATCTCGTATTACTCCGCTCCCAGGGCGAAGACCGACGGCCCGAAGAGCCTCGACGAAGTCGATCCCAAGCTGCTCGCCACGTACGAAAAGCTCGGCGTGCCGCTGCACGAGCGGGCGCGTCTCGCCGGGGTCGCCGTCGACGCGGTGTTCGACAGCGTCTCGGTCGCGACGACGTTCAAGGAGAAGCTCTCCAAGGCGGGCGTGATCTTCTGCTCGTTCTCGGACGCGGTGCAGAACCACCCCGGACTGATCGAGCAGTACCTCGGCAGCGTCGTTCCCTACGCGGACAACTATTTCGCCGCACTGAATTCGGCGGTGTTCTCGGACGGTTCATTCGTCTACGTACCGAAGGGCGTGCGCTGCCCGATGGAACTGTCGACCTACTTCCGCATCAACGCGGCCAACACCGGCCAGTTCGAGCGCACCTTGATCATTGCCGACGAAGGCAGCCACGTGAGCTACCTCGAAGGCTGCACCGCGCCGATGCGCGACGAGAACCAGCTGCACGCCGCCGTGGTGGAACTCATCGCGCTCAAGGACGCGAACATCAAGTATTCGACGGTCCAGAACTGGTACCCCGGCGACGAAAACGGCGTCGGCGGCATCTACAATTTCGTCACCAAGCGTGGCGAATGCCGCGGCGCCAATTCGCGCATCAGCTGGACACAGGTGGAGACCGGCTCGGCCATCACGTGGAAGTACCCAAGCTGCGTGCTGACCGGCGATAACTCGGTCGGCGAGTTCTACTCGGTCGCGCTGGCGAACCACTACCAGCAGGCGGACACCGGCACCAAGATGATTCACATCGGCCGCAATACGCGCAGCACGATCGTCTCCAAGGGCATTTCCGCGGGCCGGGGCCAGAACACGTATCGCGGACTGGTGAAAGTCCTGCCCTCGGCCGAAGGTGCCCGCAACTTCACCCAGTGCGACTCGCTGCTGATGGGTGACAAGTGCGGCGCACACACGTTTCCGTACATGGAGATCAGGAACCCGACCGCCGTCGTGGAGCACGAGGCCACGACCTCGAAGATAGCCGACGACCAGCTCTTCTATTGCCGCAGCCGCGGCGTATCCGAAGAAGACGCGGTGAACATGATCGTCAACGGCTTCTGCAAGGTGGTCTTCAAGGAACTGCCGATGGAGTTCGCCGTGGAAGCCCAGAACCTGCTCGCCGTCAGCCTCGAAGGCTCCGTCGGCTGATCCACGTCCCAAGGTGACAACAGACATGCTCAGCATCCACGACCTGCACGCCCAGATCGGCGTCCGCAAGATCCTGAAGGGCGTCAACCTCGAGGTGAAGCCCGGCGAAGTGCACGCCATCATGGGACCGAACGGTTCCGGCAAGAGCACGCTCGCCAGCGTGCTGGCGGGCCGCGCCGGCTACGAGGTCACGAAGGGCACCGTCCATTACCTGGGCGACGACCTGCTTGCCCTCGAGCCGGAGGAACGCGCGCGTCGCGGCGTGTTCCTGGCTTTCCAGTACCCCGTCGAAATTCCGGGCGTGAACAACGCCTACCTGCTGAAGGCGGCGCTCAACGCCGTGCGCAAGCAGCGCGGCCTGCCAGAACTCGACGCCTTTGAGTTCCTGGCGCTGATCAAGGACAAGATGAAGCTCATGCAGATGGACGAGAGCTTCCTGAGCCGCGGCGTCAACGAGGGGTTTTCGGGCGGCGAGAAGAAGCGCAACGAGATCCTGCAGATGTCGGTGCTGGAGCCAAAGCTCGCGCTGCTCGACGAGACGGATTCCGGCCTCGACATCGACGCCCTGCGAGTCGTCGCGACCGGCGTCAACAGCCTGCGCTCGCCGGAGCGCGCCATCGTGATGGTCACGCACTACCAGCGCCTGCTCGACTACATCGAACCCGACTTCGTGCACGTGCTCTCGGACGGCCGCATCCTGCGCACCGGCGACAAGTCGCTCGCGCTCGAGCTCGAGCAGCGCGGCTACGACTGGGTGAAGCAGGAGGCGAGCGCGGCATGAGCGCCATTGCCCCTTCCCCGGCCACCGTGCACTACCGCGAAGCGTTCGAGCGGCTGCAGCCCGTGCTGGGCGGGGCTGCCACGCGTCGCGCTGCAGCGATGGCGCGCTTTGCGGAACTGGGATTCCCCGGCGCGCGGGAAGAGGCCTGGAAGTACACGAGCCTGCGCCGTCTCGAATCGCGCCGGTTCGCACCGGCCACTCCGACGACGACGCCAGTCGATGTGCCGGCTGCGTTCGTCACGCAGCGGCTGGTACTTGCAAACGGCTCGCCGGTGGACGGCATCCCGGCGTCACTCGGTGGGTTCACGCTCGGCACGCTGACGGTCTCGTCGGAGGAACAGTTGCTGCGCCCGCTGCCCGGCGGTGGCACTGAACGCTTTGCAGCGCTGAATGCCGCATTGACCATCGGCCCGCTGCTGCTGTCCACGACGGCCGGCCAGCAGAGCGACGACATCCTGCAACTCACGTTGCTTACGACGGGCGCGGAGCCGACGCTCGCGAGCCCCCGCGTCGCCGTGCGCATGGCGGCTGGCAGCCGCGCACGCCTGCTGATCGACCACGTCGACGATGGCGCGCACGAACATTTCACCAACGCCGTGCTCGACATCGAGCTCGGCGCGGGAGCGCACCTCACTCTGTATCGACTGCAGCGGCAGGGTGAGCGTGCTTTCCACATCGAACGGATCGAAACCCGCGTCGGCGACAGACGCCACGTTCGTGATGCGAGACTCGCAGCTCGGCGCCGCGCTGGCGCGTCTCGACACGAACGTCAGCCTGGATGGCCGCGCGGCGGCCACCGAAATCACGGGCGTGTTCCTCGCGGACGGCTCGCGTCACCTCGATTCGCACATCCACGTCGGACATCATGCTGTCGGAACCACGAGTCTCCAGGATTACCGCGGCATTGCCGCAAACAAGGGTCGCGGCGTGTTCAACGGCAAGGCGATCGTGCACGAGGGCGCGCAGAAATCCAATGCGCGCCAGGTCAACCGCAACCTGCTGCTGACGCCGGGCGCCGAGATCGACACCAAGCCCGACCTCGAGATCTACGCCGACGACGTGCAGTGCAGCCACGGCACGACCACGGGCCAGCTGGATCCGAACGCCCTCTTCTACCTGCGCTCGCGTGGGCTCAGCGAACCCGAAGCGCGCAGTGCCCTGACGCGGGCGTTTGCCGGCGCGGTGCTGGCGCGCGTCGACGAGCCCGCCCTGGCGAGCCACGTGCATGACGAGCTCGATCGGCGCCTCGTGCGCCTGCTGGAGGTGGCCGCGTGAACGCCGTTCATGCCGCGGCCGATGCTCCGGCCGCGCTCGACATCGCGGCCATCCGCAGTGATTTCCCGGTGCTCGCGCGCACGATCCGCGGCCTGCCGCTCTCGTACCTCGACAACGCCGCCTCGAGCCAGCGCCCGCGCGCCGTCATCGATGCCATCTCGCATTACTACGAGAACTCCCACGCCAACGTGCACCGTGGCGTGCACACGCTGAGCCAGGAGGCGACCGACCTGTTCGAGGGCGCGCGCGCCAAGGTGCGGCGCTTCATCAACGCGAAGTCGACGCAGGAAGTGATATTCGTGCGCGGCACCACCGAGGCGATCAACCTCGTCGCGCAATCGTATGGCCGGCCGCGGTTCGGTCCGGGCGACGAGATCCTGGTGTCGTGGCTCGAGCACCACGCGAACATCGTGCCCTGGCAGATGCTCTGCCAGCAGACGGGCGCCACGCTCAAGGTCGCGCCGATCACGCAGTCGGGCGAAGTGGACTTCGATGCATTCGCTGCCCTGCTGTCCCCGCGCACGAAGCTGGTTGCGCTGGCCCACGTCTCGAATGCACTCGGTACGGTCGTCCCGGTGCACCGATTCATCGCAGCGGCCAGGGAGCGTGGCGTGCCCGTGCTGCTCGACGGCGCGCAGGCCGTTCCGCACATGAGCGTGGACGTGCAGGCGCTCGATTGCGATTTCTATGCCTTCTCCGGCCACAAGATGTGCGGTCCGACCGGGATCGGCGTGCTCTATGGACGCGAATCGCTGCTGAACGCGATGCCACCCTGGCAGGGCGGCGGCGACATGATCCTGGCGGTGTCTTTCGAAAAGACCGTCTACAACGGCCTGCCCTACAAGTTCGAGGCCGGCACTCCGGACATCGCCGGCGCGATCGGTCTCGGCGCAGCGATCGATTACCTCGAGTCGCTCGGCATGGAACGCATTGCAGCCGCCGAGCATGCATTGCTCGTCTACGCGAACGAACGGCTCGCAACCGTTCCCGGCCTGCGCTTCGTCGGCACGGCGCCGGAGAAGGCGGCCGTCGTATCGTTCACCATCGACAGGATGCATCCGCACGACCTGGGCACGATCCTCGACCACGAAGGCGTCGCGATCCGCACCGGCCACCACTGCGCCATGCCGGTCATGGAGTTCTACGGGCTGCCGGCGACGGCGCGCGCCTCGTTTGCTTTCTACAACACGCGTGCCGAGATCGACCGGCTGGTCGAGGCCCTGCACACCGCGCGGGAGATGCTCGGCTGATGGACCTCAAGGACCTGTACCGCGACGTCATCGTCGACCACAACCGGAACCCGCGCAATTTCCGCGAGATTCCGGACGCGGATCGCCGCGCCGACGGCTTCAATCCGCTCTGTGGCGACAAGCTGACGGTGTTCGTGAAGCTCGACGGCGACCGCATCAGCGACGTGTCCTTCAACGGCAGCGGCTGCGCGATCTCGGTCGCTTCGGCCTCGCTGCTGACCGAGAGCGTCAAGGGCAAGACCATTCAGCAGGCCGAGGAGCTGTTCGCGCAGATGCATCTGCTGCTGACACGCGACGACATCGACATGGACGTGGCCCGCCTCGGCAAGCTCGGCGCGCTGTCCGGCGTCCGTGAATTCCCGGCCCGCGTGAAGTGCGCGAGCCTCTGCTGGCACACGCTCGACGCGGCGCTGCACCAGCAGGAACAGGTCTCGACCGAATAATCGTCGATCGACAGGAGCGCGCCTTGTACCGAGCCGACAACGAGCCCGTGAACTTCACCCGCGACGTGGACGCGGTGATCGTTCCTGCGGGCGTCAACGTGAAGCTGCGCCAGGGCCAGCAGGGCTACATCACGCAGGCCCTCGGTGGCAGCTTCACCGTCTACGTCGAGGGCAACCTCTTCCGCATCGCGGGCAAGGACGCGGATGCGCTCGGCAAGGAGCCGGCAGAGACACCCGCGTTGCCGCCGAATGCGAGTGACGACGACGTGAAGCAGGTGGCCTGGCAGCAGATGAAGGGCTGCTACGACCCGGAGATCCCGATCAACATCGTGGATCTCGGCCTGGTCTATGAATGCGAAGTCGTTCCCGACGGCGATGGCCGCGTGCTGTCGATCAAGATGACGCTGACTGCACCCGGCTGCGGCATGGGTGACGTGCTGGTCGCCGACGTGAAGGAAAAAGTCGAGATCATCCCGACAGTGAAGCACGCAGACGTCGAACTCGTGTTCGATCCACCGTGGGACCAGTCGATGATGTCCGAGGCGGCGCGGCTGCAGACGGGGATGATGTGAGTCGACGTCGCATCGGCCACATGACGGCCAGGACAGTCGGGCCAGAACTGATTCGCCGGGCTGTGCGAGGCATGGACGCCGAGCCCGGAGCGCCCAAGGATGGGTTTACGGCGTCCCGGCGAATCATGTTGTGGCCCGGATGTCCGCCTGCCATCAGGGCCGATGCAGAACGCGGGCTCTGTCGATGAGTACGTGGATCCGCGTTGCACCCGCCACGGACATCGAGCCCGGTGACTACGCGTCAGCCGAGGTCGGCGACGCCTTCGTCGCCGTCTACAACATCGACGGCGAGTTCTTCGCGATCGACGACGTCTGCACGCACGACGGCGGCGGCCTCTCCGGCGGTGCAGTCGAGGACCACCAGGTCATCTGCCCGCGCCACGGCGCCCGCTTCTGCCTGCGCACCGGCAAGGCGCTGACACCTCCCGCGTACGAGCCGGTGAAGAGCTACGCGACGCGCGTAGTGGACGGCTACGTCGAGGTCGCCGGCGAATGAGCACCGGGAAACAGAACAGGCACAAGGAGCACGAGCTCGAAGCGAGCGGTCAGGACACCGCCGCGATGCGACGACTGACGCTGGTCCGGCATGCGAAGGCGGACACGCCGCTGCCGGGGCAGCAGGACTGGGACCGGGTGCTCGACCGTCGCGGCCAGCACGACGCACCGGAAATGGCGCGCCGCCTCCGCTCGCGCAAGCTGAAACCCGACCTGATACTGTCCAGCCCCGCCGTGCGGGCGCTATCGACGGCCAGCATCATGGCGCGCGAACTGAAAGTGCCCGCCGACCGGATCGCGCAGGATGAGCGTCTGTACCTCGCCGACCCGAAACGTATCCTCGAGGTCGTCCATGAACTCGGCGGCGATGCGAAACACGTGATGGTGTTTGCCCACAATCCGGGCATCACGGACTGCGCCAACAGGCTTTCGGCCGGCGATCACATCGACACGCTGCCGACATGCGGAGTCTTCACCGCGTGCTTCGCGCTGGACGACTGGTCGCAGCTCGCCTGGGAAAGCGGCATCGAGGCCGAATTCGACTACCCGCGCAACCGCGTGTAGCGGGCTGCGGCGTCAGCCGCGCCCGGACACGGGAATGGCGGCACCAGTCACCGACGCTGCCTCCGCAGACGCCAGGAACAGGATCACCTGCGCGATCGCATCGGGACTGACCCACCGCGTGAAGTCGGCCTTGGGCATGTCGAGCCGGTTGCGCGGCGTGTCGATGATGCCGGGCAGGATCGCATTCACCGTGATGTTGCGATCCTTCATTTCCTCCGCCAGCGCCTCGGTGAAGCGCTGCACGCCGGCCTTGGACGCCGCATAGGCTCCCATGCCGAGTCCCGCCCTGGCCGCGGCACCGGCGCCGATGTTGACGATGCGGCCGCCACCGCGCTCGAGCATGGCCGGGAGTGCGCTCTTCGACGCGACGACGGCCGAGCGCAGGTTCGTCGAGTAGAGCGAATCCCAGGTCGCGACGTCGCCGTCCTCGATTTTTTCCCAGCGAAACCCGCCGGCCACGTTGACCAGCACGTCGATGCCGCCGAAGCGCATCGCGATCGCAGCCATCGCCTTCCGCGTCCCATCGACGTCGGCGAGATCCGCGCCGCCGAGCAGCAGGTGCCCTGCCCCGCCGAACTCCCGCTGCAGTTCGGCGGAAGGCTGCAACATGTCGATCAAGGCGAGCTTGGCGCCGGCCTGGCCAAAGGCCCGCGCGGTCGCGGAACCCAACGTGCCGAACGCGCCCGTAATGACGACCACCGAATCGATTGACGGCATCGTGCCTCCGCGGGACCGTTCGACTCAGCATTCCGGGACGTTGACTGCCAGGCCGCCCTGGCTGGTTTCCTTGTAGATCGTCGACATGTCCTGACCGGTCTGGCGCATGGTGTTGATCACCTGGTCGAGCGACACCTTGTGAGTCCCGTCGCCGCGCATCGACAGCCGGGCCGCGTTGATCGCCTTCACCGCGCCCATCGCGTTGCGCTCGATGCAGGGAATCTGCACCAGGCCGGCTATCGGATCGCAGGTCAGCCCCAGGTTGTGCTCCATGCCGATTTCGGCAGCGTTCTCCACCTGCTCGTTGGTGCCATTGAGCGCCGCGACCAGTCCCGCAGCGGCCATCGAACACGCAACGCCGACCTCGCCCTGACAGCCCATCTCGGCACCCGAGATCGAGGCGTTGCGCTTGTAGAGCATGCCGATGGCCCCGGCCACCAGCAGGAAGCGCACGATGCCGTTCTCGCTCGCACCAAGCTCGAACTTGCGGTAGTACGCGAGCACCGCCGGCACGATGCCCGCCGCACCATTCGTGGGAGCCGTGACGACACGACCGCCGGCTGCGTTCTCCTCGTTGACCGACAGCGCGAACGCATTGACCCACTCGATGGCATCGAGCGGGCGATGCTGTGCGGACTGCTCCCGCAGCACGCGCTGCATGCGCGACGCACGACGCCGCACCTTCAGCACTCCCGGCAGCAGACCGTTCGGCTTCGAACCCGCGCTGGATGCAGCCATCCATTATCGACCAGAGGTTGAGCAGCGCGACGCGCGTCTCCGCGTCGGGCCGGAAGGCCCGCTCGTTCTCGAGCATCAGCTCGTGCAGCTCGAGCCCGCGATTGCGCGCCAGCTCGAGCAGGTCGTGACCCGAGGTGAATGGATGAGGCACGTCGACCTGCGGTCCGCCTTCGTACGTCTTGCCGAAATCGCGCGCGCGGACGATGAACCCGCCGCCGGTGGAGAAGAATTCCTCCCGATGCAGCACCTCACCGGCCGGGTCGAGCGCCGTGAAACGCATGCCGTTGGGATGTTGCGGCAGGGTCTGGTCACGGTGAAACAGCAGGTCGAGCGGTTCGTCGAAGGCGATCTCGCGCTTGCCGGCGATCAGGATGCGGCCGGTGTTGCGGATGCGTTCGAGCGACGGTTCCATCGCGGCCGGATCGATCGTGGCTGGCTGGTTGCCCTCGAGGCCGAGCAGGATCGCGCGGTCGGTGCAGTGCCCGAGACCGGTCAGTGCCAGCGAGCCATAGACCTGCGCGACGACCTTGTCGACGCGCCCGAGCAGCGACATCGAGTCGAGGTCGTGCACGAACGCGCAGGCAGCGTTCATCGGCCCCATCGTGTGGGAGCTCGACGGGCCGACGCCGATCTTGAAGATGTCGAGGACGCTGAGGTTCATGAACTCCTTGCGCGGCGGGCCCGCTTACTCCATTGCCAGCAGCGAGGCGTTGCCACCCACCGCCGAGGTATTGACCGTCATCGTGCGCTCGTGCGCGTAGCGGTGAAGGTAGAACGGCCCGCCCGCTTTCGGTCCGGTGCCGGACAGGCCCGAGCCACCAAACGGTTGCGTACCCACGACGGCGCCGATGATGTTGCGGTTGACGTAGACGTTGCCGGCGGCAACGCGGCTCGCAACGCGACGCACGGTGCCGTCGATGCGGCTGTGAATGCCGAACGTGAGGCCGAAGCCCGTCGCGTTGATCGCATCCACGAGCGCTTCGAGGTCGCGTGCCTTGTAGGTCACGATGTGCATGATCGGGCCGAACCACTCGCGCTCGAGCACCGACAACGACGAGATCTCCACGGCGAGCGGCGCGACGAACGTGCCGGCCCGCGTGGCGTCCGGCAGCCTGATGCGGTGATGCCACGCAGCCTTCTGCATGACTTCGTGCGCGTGTCCGTCGAGCATGGCACGCGCCGCTTCGTCGATGACGGGGCCGACGTCGGTTTCGAGGTAGGCGGGATCGCCGACCACCAGCTCTTCCATGTAGCCGGCCAGCAGTCGCTTGACCTTCGGAGCGATGTCCTCCTGCACGCACAGCACTCGCAGCGCGGAACAGCGCTGTCCCGCGCTGTTGAACGCCGACTGGACTGCATCGATCACGACCTGTTCCGGCAGCGCCGAGCTGTCGACGATCATCGCGTTCTGGCCGCCGGTCTCGGCGATCAACGCTCCGATCGGTCCGTTACGGCTGGCGAGGGTGCGATTGATGATCCGTGCAGTGTCGGTGGAGCCCGTGAAGGCGACCCCAGCGATGCGCGGATCGGCCACCGCAGCAGCTCCCACGCTGGCGCCATCGCCCGGCAGGAAATGCAGCACGTCGGCCGGGACGCCCGCCTGCAGCATGAGACGCACCGCGTGCGCCGCCACGAGCGGCGTCTGCTCGGCCGGCTTGGCCAGCACGGCATTGCCCGCTGCCAATGCAGCGGCAACCTGCCCCGCGAAGATCGCGAGCGGGAAGTTCCAGGGGCTGATGCAGGTGAACACACCGCGTCCGTGCAGGCTGAGCTCGTTGCTCTCACCGGTCGGCCCCGGCAGACGCTGCGGGCCCGCGAACTCGTGCCGGGCACGGGCCGCGTAGTAACGCAGGAAGTCGACGGCCTCGCGCACTTCGGCGATGCCGTCCGGCACCGACTTGCCCGCCTCCCGCACACACATCGCGACCAGTTCTGCCGTACTCTGTTCGAAGAGGTCGGCAGCCTTGTCGAGCGCGTCGCCGCGCACGTCTGCGGGCGTGGCGTCCCAGGCAGGCTGCGCCTGCACGGCGATGTCGATCGCCGTGCGCACGTGCGCCGTCGTCGCATTCGACACGCTGCCGACGACGTCGGCGTGGTTGGCTGGATTGCGGATGGTGTCGGCAGCCCCGCTCTGCTCCTCACCGCCAAGCAGGGGCGCTGCCACCCAGTTGCGACGCGACACGCGCTCCATGCGGTCCGCCATCGCCTTGCACACCGCGCCGTTCGCGAGGTGCACGCCCAGCGAATTCCTGCGTTCCGGCTGGTAGATGTCGAGCGGCTGCGGGATGCGCGGGTGCGCAACCTGGTCAAAACCGTCGACCGTGCGCACCGGGTCCGCGATGATCGAGTCTATCGGTTCGTTCTCATTGACGATGCGGTTGACGAAGGACGTGTTCGAACCGTTCTCGAGCAGGCGGCGCACCAGGTACGGCAGCAGGTCCTCGTGCTCGCCGACCGGCGCGTACACGCGACATGGCGTGCCGAGGCCGCTGCGGTCGGTGACGTGCGTGTAGAGCTCTTCACCCATGCCGTGCAGGCGCTGGAACTCGAACTCGACCCCGGCTTTCCTGGCCATGCTGGCAACGGCCGCGACGGTGTGCGCGTTGTGCGTGGCGAACTGCGGGTACAGCACGTCCTTGCCCTGTTCGAACACGTAACGCGCGCACGCGAGATACGACACGTCGGTATTGGGCTTGCGCGTGTACAGCGGGTAACCCGGCAGGCCGCGCTCCTGGCCGCGCTTGATCTCGGCGTCCCAGTACGCGCCCTTCACCAGGCGCACGTGCAGGATGCGACGCGTCTCCTTCGCCAGGCCGACGATGTACTTCAGCATCGGCAGCGCGCGCTTCTGATAGGTCTGCACGGCGATGCCGAAGCCGTTCCAGGCGGCGAGCGACGGATCGCGGCAGACGGCCGCCAGCAATTCCATCGTCAGTTCGAGCCGCTCGGACTCTTCCGTATCGAGCGTCAGCGCGATGCCCGCATCGCGGGCCAGTCGGCACAGTTCCACCAGCCGCGGCGTGAGTTCGCGATGAACGCGTTGCCGGTGCGAACGCTCGAAGCGCGGGTGCATCGCGGAGAGCTTCACCGAGATGCTCGGGCGCGCTTCGAAATCAGGGTATTCGTCGACGCGGGCCGCCAGCGCGCCGATCGCCGTGCGGTAGGCATCGAAATACCGGGTGGCATCGGCCGTGGTCAGCGCCGCCTCGCCCAGCATGTCGAACGTGTAGCGGTACCGCCGGTTGGCGCCGCTCAGCGAGTTGTCGAGCGCCTCCTTCATCGTGCGGCCCATCACGAACTGGTGACCCATGATGCGCATGGCCTGGCGCATCGCCGTGCGCACCACGGGTTCGCCCATGCGGCCGACGACGCGGCTCATCACGCCTTCCGGCGCGGCAACGTCGTTCGGATCGAGCCGCACGATGCGGCCCGTCAGCATCAGGCCCCAGGTCGAGGCATTGACGAACAGGGACTGGCTGTCGCCCAGGTGGCTGGCCCAGTCGCCTGCGCGCAGTTTGTCGGCGATCAGGCGATCCGCCGTCTCGTCGTCGGGAATGCGGAGCAGCGCCTCGGCGAGGCACATGAGAATGACGCCTTCCTGCGACGACAGGTCGTACTGCCGGAGAAACGCGTCGAGACCGGTCTTGGCGGCGGGCGCCCTGCGCACCGCCTCGACGAGCTTGCGTGCCGTGGCCTGCACTTCATCGTGCTGCGCCGGATCGAGGCGAGCCATGTCCGCCAGCGAGCGGACCAGGACTTCCTCGTCACCCAGGAAATCGTCGTTGATCGCCAGACCGACCGGGGTCAGAAAGTCCTGGGCATCGGGAAACAGGAAACGCGACGAGGGCGCTTCGCGACTCGAACCAGACATGGGGGATTCGCCTGCAGGAAAGGTCCCCGATTCTATCCAAAAACGCAGTCGTCCCGCGGAGGTTCGCCTGCCGCGGGACGTGTTGCACCGCGTTACGCGGCCGCTACTTCGTCTCGTAGAGCAGGCCGACCGTGGTCAGGGTATCCGTCTTGTCGACGCCGGGCTGGACGTCGGTGTTGTGACGGACCTGGTAACCCACGCGCAGGCCGAGCGCGCCCGTGATGGTGACCTCGAGGCCGAGGTCGTTCTGCATATAGGTGTTGTCCGAACCCGTTTCCACCAGGAAGCGGTCGACGAACTTGGTGGTGTTGGTCAGCTGGTGCTCGAAACCGAGGTCGCCGCGGAAGATGACGCCGTCCTCGGACTCGCCGGTGTCCCGGACCTGGGCATAGCGGTAGCCGGGACCGCCCTGCACCCAGAACTTGGTGCGTTCGGTGTCTATGATCTTGTAGCCGAGACCACCGGCAAGCGAGGCCTGGTAGTCGTACTGGCTGAAACGGTCGTCTTCATAGCGGCCCGCGCCGAAAGCGTATGCGCGCTCGGTAAAGTCGTACTGTGTCTGCCCGCGCAGTTCCCAGCGCTGGGCGGTGGTGCCGCCGCCGTCGCTGCCGTAATTTCCGGCAAAACCGAACGTGTGCTGCCACCGGTCGACCTTGTTCTTCAGTTCGAGGTTGGCGCTCGCAGCCTGGTTCTCGCTGTTGCCGGTCGCAAATGACGCGCCGATGTCGCCTTTGCCGGTCCAGTCGGCCAGGGCGGGCATGGTGGCGGCACAGAGTGCGAGGGCAATGCAAAGCTGGGGGACACGGATCGTGGACATCGAAAGCTCCTTGCCGGGCTCTTGGCGGGGAAAAAAGGGCGCGAGTATAGCCGCCCGACCTGCGCAGGCCTACGCAAGGCGGATCGAGCGGAAATCTGCTTGCATCGACCCCGCGGCGCGCGAAAACTCCCGGTTCAACGAATCTGGATGAACCCGATGCCTGAAACCGCGCAGAAGATCGTCGCCACCACCGAAAACTTCATGACCGACGTCGTGGAGGCTTCCAGCTCGAGACCCGTCCTCGTGGATTTCTGGGCCCCCTGGTGCGGCCCCTGCCGCACGCTCATGCCGTTGCTCGACCGGATCGCGGACGATTACGCGGGCCGCTTCATCCTTGCCAAGGTCAATACCGAAGAACAGCCACAACTGGCATCTCATTTCCAGATCCGGAGCATCCCGACGGTCGTGCTCATTCACCAGGGCGAGGTGGTCGAGCAGTTCGTCGGGCTGCAGCCCGAGCCGGCCATCAGGGCCTTGCTCGACCGGTACGTGACCCCAGCGGGCACAGTCGTCGAGTCGGACCCCGCGGCCGCGATCGTCCGACCGGCCCGAGGACCTCGTTGCACGACTGCTGGAGCAGAGGGAGGCCGAGGGCGCGGCGGAGGCGATCGAGGCACTGGCGGCCACCCAGGCCGACCACCCGCAGCTGGGAGCACTCCGGGCGCGGCTCGCGTTCGTCCGGACAGCCAATGCCCGACCGGACGTCATGTCGCTGCGTGCAGCCCTGGAAGCAGACCCGACCGACGCGGCGGCACGGCACGCACTGGCGGCGCACCATGCGCTGGCGGGCGATTATGGGACCGCCCTGGCCGAGTGGCTGGAATTGATGCGACGCGACAGGAAGTTCGGTGACGACGCCGGGCGCCGGGCGCTGCTGCAGGCGTTCGAGGTGCTGGGTGAGCAGGATCCGCTCGTCATCCAGTACCGGCGCCGCATGGCGAGTTTATTGCATTGACGCATTCGGCTGCCGATCGTGGAATATCGCCTTGCGCGACTCGCCGCGACCGAAGTATAAATTCGCGCCCCTTGCCCACTGGGTTTTTCGATGCACGAGAAGCCGGAATCAGCGGACGAGTTCGAGGACGAAGACGCCGAGGAAGCCGTCGGGGGCGATGAAGCCCTCGATGTCGATCGCCTCATCCAGGACCTCGATAAGCGCAAGCGCGGCGCGCCCAAAGGCGCGGAACCCGCCTGGCGCAAACTCGAACGCATGATGGAACAGAAGCGCACGTCGGAGTTGCTGAGCGACTTCGACGATTACGACGTGGGCGACCGCCCGCGGTCGCGCAAGGGTCAGTGAAAGTCGCGCGACGCCGAGCGTAACCGGCCGAGCCAGCGGCTCAGGTCGACCAGCCGATGCGCGATCACGTGCATCACCTCCCCTTCCGTCTGCAGCTTGCCGGCCACGCCCATCAGGCGTGAACCGATCAACGCCTGGCGTTGCCGCTCGGCCACGGCGCGCCAGACGATCAGGTTGATCGAGCCATGCTCGTCTTCGAGCGTCACGAACGTGACGCCCTCGGCGCTGCCCGGTCGCTGCCGCGTGATGACGAGGCCCGCGGTGCGCACGTTCGAGCCGTTCGTCAACGAGCGCAGCTGCGCAGAATCGAGGAAACCGCGGGCACCGAGTTGATCGCGCAGCACCGCGACCGGGTGACGCCGCAAGGTAAGCCCCGTGTGCGCGTAGTCGGCCACGATGTCCTCGCCTTCGCGTGGCGCACGCAACAGCGGAATACCTTCGGCGATGCGCACCTCGGGCAGGATGGGCAGCGAGCCCTCGAGTCCGGCAACCTGCCAGGCCGCGCGGTAACGATGCCCGCCGAGACCCGCCAGTGCGCCCGCCGCCGCGAGACAGCCCATCGAACGACGATCGAGGCCGGCCTGTTCCGCCAGTTGCTGTGCGCTCTCGAACGCGTGGGCCTGCGCGCGCGCGCGGGCATCGACCAGTCGCTGTGCCGCCTCCTGCGCCAGCCCCCTCACCAGCCGCAGGCCGAGCCGCAACGCGGGAGCGGGCGAATCGTCGGCGCGGTGCTCCAGGGTGCAGTCCCAGTCGCTCGTGCGCACGTCGATCGGGCGCACCTCGACGCCGTGACGCTGTGCGTCCTGCACGATCTGCGAGGGCGCATAAAAACCCATGGGCTGGCTGTTGATGAGTGCGGCCGCGAAAGCCGCGGGCTCGTGCCGCTTCAGCCACGCCGAGACGTACACGAGCAGGGCGAAGCTGGCCGCGTGCGATTCGGGGAAACCGTATTCGCCAAAACCGAGGATCTGCTGGAAGATGCGTCGCGCGAACTCCTCGGAGTAACCGCGATCGCGCATGCCGTGGATCAGCCGCTCCTCGAAGTGGCCCAGCCCACCCTTGCGCTTCCATGCCGCCATCGCGCGCCGCAACTGGTCCGCCTCGCCCGGCGTGAATCCCGCCGCGACGATCGCAAGCTGCATCACCTGCTCCTGGAAGATCGGCACGCCGAGCGTGCGTCTCAGCACCCCTTCCACCTCTGCGCTGGGATACGTGACCGCCTCCTCGCCCGCGCGCCGGCGCAGGTACGGATGCACCATGTCGCCCTGGATCGGGCCGGGCCGGATGATCGCGACTTCGATGACGAGGTCGTAATACGAACGCGGCCGCAGTCGCGGCAGCATCGCCATCTGCGCGCGCGACTCGATCTGGAACACGCCCACGGTGTCGGCGTGCCCGATCATGTCGTAGACCGCCGGGTCTTCCGCCGGCACCGTCGCGAGTGTCCAGCGCTGGCCGCGACAGCCGTGCACGAGGTCGAATGCGCGGCGGATAGCGGCCAGCATGCCGAGCCCGAGCACGTCGACCTTGAGCAGGCCGAGCGCGTCGAGGTCGTCCTTGTCCCACTGGATCACGGTGCGACCGGGCATCGAGGCATTCTCGACCGGAACGAGTTCTTCGAGCAGGTCGCGCGCGATGACGAACCCACCGACGTGCTGCGAGAGGTGGCGCGGAAAACCGAGCAGCGTGCGTGCGAGCGACAGTATCCTTCGACAGCACAGGACTGTCGGGATCCATGCCCGCTTCACGAACCCGTGTCGCGTCGATGCTTCGACCCATCCCACCACTGCATCGAACGTGCCAGCGCCGCCACCTGCAGCGGATCGAGCCCCATCGCCTTCGCCACGTCGCGCAGCGCGCTGCGCGGACGATAGCTGATGACCGTCGCCGTCAGCGCAGCCCGCTCGCGGCCGTACTTCGCGTAGATGTACTGGATGACTTCTTCGCGGCGCTCGTGCTCGAAGTCGACGTCGATGTCGGGTGGTTCGTTGCGTTCCCTGGAGATGAAGCGTTCGAACAGCAGCGACATGCGCGCCGGATCGACTTCGGTGATGCCGAGACAGAAACACACCGCCGAGTTGGCTGCCGAGCCGCGGCCCTGGCAGAGAATGCGCCGCGAGCGCGCAAACCGCACGATATCGTGCACGGTGAGGAAGTACGGCTCGTACCCGAGTTCGGCGATCAGCGTGAGCTCGTGCTCGATCGCCTGACGCGCCGGGGCAGGCGCGCCGCCCGGCCAGCGGTGACTGGCGCCCTCCTCCGTGAGGCGTCGCAACCACGCGGCCGGCGTGTACCCCTCCGGCACGATCTCGCGCGGGTATTCGTAACGCAGCTCGTCGAGCGTGAACGTGCAGCGCGAGGCGATCTCCACCGCAGCGGCGAGCAGCTCGGGCGGGTGCAGCTGCGCGATGCGCTGGATCGGGCGCAGGTGGCGTTCGCCATTGGAAAACAGTGCGAATCCCGCCTGTTCGACGGTAGTACCGATCCGCGTCGCGGCGAGGACGTCCTGCAACGCCCGACGCCCGCGCGCGTGCATGTGCACGTCCCCGGTCGCGACGAGTGGCAGTTCGAGTTCGCGACCGAGGTCCTGCAACTGCTCGAGTCGCCTGCGATCGCGACCCGTCGTCAGCAGTTCGACCGCGATCCAGAGCTGGCCGGGGAAGAGCGTGGCGAGCCAGCGGGCTTCGTCAGCGTCCGGTTGCGTTGCGGGCAGCCACAGGCACAGGAGAGGGGCTAGGGGATAGGGGTTAGGGGTTAGTGAAGAAGCTGGCGTTGCCAGCGATTTCCGACTATCCCCCGACTCCCATCCCCTATCCCCTGCGACGATTTCATTGAAATCGTCGCGGCACAGCAGGTATTCCCCTTTCGCGGCGGAGCGCCGGCCGCGGGTGATCAACCGGCAAAGACCACCGTACCCTGCGCGGTTCCGCGCGAGCAGCACGCAGCGCAGTCCGTCCTCGAGGCGAAACTCCGAACCGACGATGAGCTTGAGACCGTGCTCGCGTGCAGCGACGTGCGCGCGCACGACACCGGACACCGAGCACTCGTCGGTGATCGCGAGCGCGGCATACCCAAGCCTCGCAGCGCGTTCGACCAGTTCTTCCGGGCGCGAAGCGCCGCGCAGGAAACTGAAGTTGGAGAGGCAATGCAGCTCGGCGTACACGGCAACCGCGTCGAGCCCGGCTCAGTGCGGCGCGCAGCAGATGGCGGACCGGTGAGTCACGCGAACCAGCCATGCAGGAACCAGCGCGCGCCCTCGACCGTCTCGCGGCGCGTGCGGAACACCCACAACCGGGCGCCCTGCGCATTGCGCGCGATGTAGTAATCACGCGCGATGTCGTGACCGTCCCACCAGCCGGATTCGATGCACTCGGGGCCTTCTTCGAGAACGAGCCGGTCGACGTCGCATGGCTCCGGCCGGTCGAGCAGCCAGAGAGGCCGACCTTCGCCCGGCCTTGCGACCGACCTCTCCCATCGCAATGGAAGAGGCACGGAGGGCGAACTCGCGTTCGGTGAAGCACTGCGCGACGACGCTTTCTGCCGCGCCCTGGGCTTCGTCGCTGCCGGCTCGACGGCGCGCCACGCCGCCTCTGGTCGATGCTCGGACACGCAGGCGAGTCCGTACACGGCATCGTTGCCGAGCCGCGCGCGCAGCCGCTCGACGAGCTGCGGCAGGTTCTTGCCGGATCCGCGCCGGTCATGCGCAAACAGCTCGATCGCGCCGGCCTGCAGGTCGATGAGCGGGCCGCTCAGCAGGCGCACGTTGCGCACGGGCTGTGGCAGCACGAGCGGCGCAAGACGCCCGCGCAGCAACTCCGCCATGTGCCGCGGCTGCGCACCGACCGGTTGCACGAAACGCAGTCGCACGCGCGTGACCGGTGCATCACGATGACGCAGCTGCACTTCGATCGCCTGCACGCCACGATCGCGCTCGCGCAGGAACTGACACAGCTCTTCGAACAGGGGGGCGAGCGCCTGGCCGAGCCGCGCGGTATCGGCAATTTCGGGTTCGAGGTCGCGCCGCGTGGCAAAGCGTTCGCGCGCGGCATACGCTGCACGCGGCTCCTGCACACGGCCCGTGGCGCGGTCGAGCGTGGCAAGCAGCTCCTGGCCGAAGCGGCGCGCGAAGCCAGCGCGCGGCAGGCGCAGGCAGTCACCCACGGTGCGCACGCCCATGGTGCCGAGCGTTTCGATGCCGCGTTCGGGCCAGCGGGTGCACCCGAGCGGCAGCAGCGCAAGCCGCGCAGCCAGCTCGTCGCGGTTGCGCACGAACACGGGGCGCGCGCCGGGCGGACACGCACGCGCGAACCACAGCGATGCCAGCGGCGACGGCGTGATCGCAAAGCGAACCGTTGCGCCCATGGCGTCGGTTAGTTCCTGCTGCAAGCGCACGCACAGTTGCCTGGCGCCGCCAAACAACCGCAGGCTGCCACGCACTTCGAGCAGCACGCCGTCGGGCTGCTCGATGCTGACCCTCGGCGTGAACCGCACTCCGCGCTGTGCCACCGCTTCGAGCAACTGGCGTTCGCGCCGCGCATCACGTGCCAGCGCATGCAGGCCCGGTACGAGTGCGAGCGCCGCGTTGATCGACATTCCCTCGCGCACACCTGCGGCGTGCACGGCTTCCTCGCAGGCACGCACGACCTTGCCGTTGCGCCCGAGGTCGACGATGGCGACAGGCGGACGACCCGGCAGGGCAAGCGCCACATCACGCAACGAATCGAGCATCAATGACGGCAGGTGGATGGCGAGCCAGAGTTCACGCGAGCGCGATTGTGCGAGCGGTGTGCGGCCCGGAACGGAAAGCGAGGACGGACGGAATGCCGGCGTGACCCGCACATGGTGGGGAGACGGGGGCCTGGCGAGCGGGGCCATCTCAGTACCCCAGGTTCACCGTGGCAGGACGGCCTCCGCGGCTTTTGACGATGCGCACCTGCAGGCCTTCGGTGCCGCCCCCGAGCAGCGCAAGCCGCAACACCGCTGGCGAAGGCGTGAGCCCCGCCTGCAGCGGGCGATACAGCACTGCAAGGCTGCGCGACGCCTCTGCCGCCAGCTGCAACCGTCGCAAGGCGTGCGGATCACGGGGATTGGCCCAACCGAGCACGGCACTGCAAGACTCCGAGCGCAGCGCCTGGTCCATCACCCACTCGGTGGCGCCCGCGCCGTTGACGACGAGCATGCGCCCGACATCGATGCCCCACGCTGCGAGCGATGGCGCATATGGACGATACGGCGGCGAGACCCAGGCGATCCAGCCCGCGCTGTCCCGGTCATGCGGTGACGGATAAACCTCGTCGGCCGCGCCTTCGTCCCTGCAAAGCACAGCGAGCGCGGGTAGCAGCAACCGGAGTTCACCGATGCCCCGCTGATCGGAAAGGATTTCGATGAGACCCTGCCGGGGCCAGCCCGCGCCCGGAAGGCAACGGTCGAGCGCGGCGTAGCCCGTGGGCAGTCCCGCCGGCACGGCCGCGGTCGCGCTACTGCCCGTTTCCCTTGCACGCCAGAGACGCGCGGAATTCTGTTGCAGCAGTTGTTCGACGGAAATGCTCATGACTCTGGTGGGATTGCCGGGCAGCCAGAATGCTCAGGGAAAATGTCCAGGTCGGGAAACGTCAGGACAACCGCTGCGTGTCCTGCCGCACCACGCCGACGACGAGGCCTTCGATGGTTAGCGACTGCTCGCGCAGGTCGATACGCAGGGGTTCGAAGTCTTCGTTCTCGGGCAACAGCCAGGCGATCGAACCGTCCTGCCGGTAACGCTTCACGG
Source organism: uncultured Gammaproteobacteria bacterium (assembly GCA_963793675.1). Classification (GTDB taxonomy): domain Bacteria; phylum Pseudomonadota; class Gammaproteobacteria; order Steroidobacterales; family Steroidobacteraceae; genus RPQJ01. Next base: position 394,408 of record CAWCBA010000005.1, read on the forward strand.
TAACTTCGTTCTCGAGGCGCGCGACGACGATCTGGCGGTTGCGGACTTCGGGCGTGCGGTGGACCGCAACGAGATCGCCGTCGAGGATGCCGACGTTGCGCATGCTCATGCCTTTGACCTTGAGCAGGTAATGCGGCCGCGGCTGGAAGAGCGCCGGGTCGATCTGGTAGCGCGCTTCGATGTTCTCTTCGGCCAGGATGGGCCGGCCGGCGGCGACCCGGCCGATCAACGGCAGGCCGATCTGGTCACGCAGGGAATCCTTGAGCTGAATGCCGCGGGAGGCCCCGGGACGCAACTCGATGACGCCTTTGCGCTGCAGGGCACGCAGATGTTCTTCGGCCGCGTTCGCGGACTTGAAGCCCAGGGCTTCGGCGATTTCGGCCCGCGTGGGGGGCAGGCCCTGCTCGGCCAGGCTGTCCTGGATGAATACGAGCACCTGGCGTTGGCGCGGCGTTAGGTCTTCCATCGGTCGTCCCTCCCTGTATACCCATACAGTTACTGTTTATATATACAGCCCTGCCTGCCTGTTGGCAAGCGGAAGGAAACAGCTCGTCGGGCAAAGAAAAGCCGGCGCTCAAGGCGAGGCGGTCATACCACGCTGCTGCGCGGGTTCCGGCGACCCGCGAATTGCAGCGAATACCGCGAAATCCGCTGCCAACCGCAACGCTTGTGGGTGGGCGGGCGCGGCCGGTGGCTGCTCGCCCTGTCGTCGAATGCGAACCCTTCGCATGCGACGCACGGCACAGTAATCTTTATCGTTGTTTTCGAATGAGTTAGTCTCTCGCTGTTCGGCTGCGCTGCGCACATGGAAACGTGTTGACGGGCTGCGGCCGTCACATTGGCTTGCCTGATTCAAAACCGAGGAAGATCAACAAATGAAGACCGCTATCACCAAGATCCTGACCGCCGCCGCCGCCGCTGTTGTGCTCACCGCAGCCACGGGCTGCGTGAGCCAGACGAAGTTTGACGAGCATGTGGCCAGCGCCGATGCGGCCGTCAAGGCTGCCGCTGCAGACGCCGCCGCCGCCAAGGCTGCTGCCGACGCCGCTGCCGCCTCGGCTTCGAGCGCCGCCAGCGCCTCGAGCGCCGCGCAGAGCACGGCCAACCAGGCCCTCCAGGCTGCGCAGGCTTCGCAGTCCTGCTGCGACGCGACCAACGAGAAGATCGATCGCGCGTTCAAGAAGTCGATGGGCAAGTAATCGACTGACTCCATCGCTCTAGCGATACGAAGACGCCGCGGACCTCCGCGGCGTTTTCTTTGGAGCCGTCGCTGCCCCGACGACACCGGGCACAACCGTGCGCACCCCGCTCTGCAATCGACATGCGTAGTGGTTCGCCGAGGCGCTGCAACGTGTGCGCAACCAGTTCATCGAACAGATCTGCGCGGAATACGACGCAATCGGCGGTGTAATCCGGCGGAGTAGAATCGGAGGCGTGGTGCGGCCTTCATCCCTGCGACGCTACCTGCCGGCGCTGGTTCCGATCGTCATGTTCGGACTGGCCATCGTCGCACTGCACCGGCTGGGCGGTGAATTTCAACTGCGCGGGATCCTGGCGGAGTTTTCCGCCATCGAGCCGTGGCAGTTGCTGACGGCGATCGCGCTCGCGGCCGGAAGCTATGCGGCACTGGTCGGATACGAAAGGCTCGCGCTCTCCTACGTCGCCCGCGAGTTGCCACTGGGCACGGCCGCACTGTCGTCATTCATTGCCAACGCCGTCGGCCACAACGTCGGCGTCGCAACGCTTTCCGGCGGCGCGATCCGCTATCGGATGTATTCGCCGCTGGGCCTGGGTGCGGCGGAAATTGCACGCATCGTCGCCTTCTGCACCGCGACGTTCGGGTTGGGCGCATGCACCCTGGCGGGCCTGTCGCTGATCGTGGACGCAGGCGAGGCGTCGTCCCTGCTGCACGCATCGGAAGGCGTCTCACGTCTGCTGGGCATCGTCGCGCTGGCGGCGGTCGGCGGCTACCTGGCAGCCTGCTCGCTGCGACGCACCCCGCTCGAGTGGCGCGGTTACTCGATCACGCTGCCGTCGGCAGGCATCGCCACCGGCCAGGTCGCTCTCGCCGTCGTGGACCTCACGCTCGCTTGCGGCACCTTGTACGTGCTGCTGCCGGAGTCGGCCGGCGTTTCCTTCGTGGCATTCCTCGGCCTGTACATGGTCGCGCTCGCCGTGAGCGTGCTGAGCCTGGTGCCGGGAGGCCTCGGCGTCTTCGAGTCCATCCTCGTCCTGCTGTTGCCCCGCGTTCCACCTACCCAGATGCTGGGTGCATTGCTCGCGTACCGGCTCGTCTACTACGCGCTGCCTTTTGTCATCGCAGTCGCACTGATGTCGCTGCGCGAGGTGCGACAGCAACGCCATCGCCTGTCGGGCGCGTGGAGCTGGACCCAGCGCTCGCTCGACTTCGTCGTGCCACAGGCGATCGCCCTGCTGGTGTTCGGCGCCGGATTCGTGCTGCTGCTGTCGGGTGCGACGCCCGCTGCGGCCACGAGACTGGCGGCCCTTTACCGGTTCATGCCGCTGGCAGTGCTGGAAGCGTCGCATCTCGCGGGCTCGGCAGTGGGCGTGCTGTTGTTGATCCTGGCACACGGACTCGCGCGACGCCTCGACGGCGCCTGGCAAGTGACCATGGCGCTGCTGGGCGCAGGCGCCCTCGCATCGCTGCTGAAGGGGCTTGACTACGAAGAGGCGCTGCTGCTCGGCCTGGTCGCATCGGCGCTGTACCTGACGCGGGCGCAGTTCTACCGCACCTCCTCGCTCGTGGTGGAATCCCTGTCGCCGGCATGGCTCGCAAGTGCAGCCATCGCCATCGGCGCGTCGATCTGGATTGGCTTGCTCGCCTATCGTCATGTGCCCTACGCGAGCGAATTGTGGTGGCAGTTCGCTCTCGACGGTCACGCTCCCCGCATGCTGCGCGCCAGCATGCTTGCCGTGCTGCTTTTCGGCAGCATCGCGACTTTGCGCCTGCTGGCGCCGGCGCGTGCCTCACCGGCTCTGCCGACCGACGCGGAACTCGGGCGTGCGGTGCCGATCATCCGCAACTCGACCAACACTTCGGCCAACCTGGCGCTGCTCGGCGACAAGTCGCTGCTTTTCAGCGCCAGCGGCAAGTCATTCGTGATGTACGGCATCGCCCGCCGCAGCTGGGTCGCCATGGGCGACCCGGTCGGGCCCGTGGCGGAACAAGCCGAGATGGTCTGGCACTTCCGCGATCGCGCCGATCGCGCCGGCGCGTACAGCGTGTTCTACGAAGTCGCCGCGGAAAACCTGCCGCTCTATGTCGATGCCGGGCTCGCCCTGAGCAAGCTCGGCGAGGAGGCCCGCGTCAGGCTCGGCGATTTCTCACTCGACGGCAGTGCCAGGGCGGCGCTGCGGCAGTCGAACCGCAAGGCACGGCGCGAAGGACTCAGCTTCCGGATCGTCCGGCCAGGCGACGTTGCCGACCTGATGCCGCGCCTGCGCCAGATCTCCGACGACTGGAAGCGGAGTAAATCGGTCGCCGAAAAAGGCTTCTCGCTCGGCCGGTTCTCGGAACCCTACCTGCGCTGGTTTCCCCTGGCACTGGTCGAACACGCGGGCGAGCCCATCGCCTTTGCCAACCTGTGGGACAGTGATTCGCGCGCGGAACTGTCGGTCGACCTGATGCGGCACAACACCGCGGCACCGAAGGGCGTGATGGATTTTCTCTTCACCGAACTGATGCTGTGGGGCCGCAACGAGGGCTATGACTGGTTCAACCTGGGCATGGCGCCACTGGCGGGCCTGGAGGCTCATCGGCTGGCGCCGGCGTGGCACAAGGTGGGCCGCCTGATCTATCGCTATGGTGAGGACTTCTACAACTTCGAGGGACTGCGCCAGTACAAGGAAAAATTCCAGCCCGAGTGGCGACCTCGATATCTCGCCGCACCCGGCGGCCTGGCGCAGACGCGAGTGCTGTTGGACGTGACGACGCTGATCTCAGGCAAGCTGCTGGACGCCGTACGCCGGGACTCGCACGCCGAAATCCCGGTGGCGCGTTAGCAACCGGGAGCTGCCGTTGCCACGACATCGCGCCTGGTTCCCAACCCTGCTCGTCGTCGTTTACTGCTGCACATCCTGTGTGGCTTGCACACAGGCGGCCGCGCCCACCGGACCGGCAAGTACGACGACGTTTCCGGTTGCATCGAACAGCGTCGACGACCTGCCCCTGCTCGAGCTTCCGGTCGCGCCTGACGCCGGCGATACCTGCGCGATCCTGCTCTCGGGCGACGGCGGATGGTCAGCCCTCGACAAGGCGGTGGCGAGTGAGCTCAACGCGCACGGCATTGCCGTGGTGGGCTGGGATTCTTTGCACTACTTCTGGGACGCGCGTACGCCAGCAGGTGCCGCCCGCGATCTCGACCGCGTCATGCGCCACTACACGCATGCGTGGCGCAAATCGAGTGTGCTGCTGCTCGGGTACTCGCAGGGTGCCGACACATTGCCGTTCATGATCAACCGGCTCTCGGCCGACACTGCCCGACTGGTCAAGGCCACCGTCCTGATCGGCATGGGTTCAGAGGCATTTTTCGAATTTCACCTGAGCCACTGGATCGGCACGCCGAAGGGCGGGCTGCCGACCCGGCCGGAAGTCATGAGCGGAAGGCTTGGCTCCGTGCTCTGCATTTACGGCCAGGACGACGACGATTCCGCGTGCCGGGGACTGCGTGGCCCAGGGGTGCGCGAAGTCGCGTTGGCAGGTGGGCATCATTTCGACGGGGATTACACGTCGCTGACGGCTGCCATCGTCAGTGCCCTGATTCCCGCAGCACGGCGCCAGCGGGTGACTCCGTGAGGGAATCCCGTGCGACGGTACCGGCATCGGACGGTGCGGCGGCAGGGACACGCGAGAAATTTCGCTCACCCACACGCACCGGCACACCCGACGCCTGCTGGAACGCCAGCCGTGCCGTGTCCCAGTCGATCGTCACATCGACGCCCGCCGTGGCGGCCTGCACCACCCGATCGAGTTCTGCCGGGTCCATGTGCGAGGGGTTGTCCGTGCCTTCGAGCGGCGCCTGTCGCTCGATGAACAGCGTGCCGCGCGACCAACCGACCTTCGTCGTCTGGTCGATCAGGTTCACCTTCGTGTTCACCGGGATCATCGTGTAGAACTCTGCGATGTCCTCCGGGAACATGCGGATACAGCCGTGCGTGACCTGCATGCCGACCCCAGCAGGACGGTTGGTGCCGTGGATCAGGTACGAACCGCCGGGGATGCCGAGCCGCAACGCGTACTCGCCCAGCGGGTTGTCGGGACCCGGCGGGATGAACGGCGGCAGCGGGTCACCCTTCGCCTCGTGCTCGAGCCGGACCGACTTCGGCGGGTACCAGTTGGGTCGTTCCTGCTTCGAGGCGACCCGGGTGGTGCCGAGCGGCGTTTTCCAGTCCATCTTGCCGGTGCTGATCGGGTACGTGCGAACGACGCGCGGCTGGCCCGGCTGGGCGGGCGGATAGTAGTAAAGACGGTGCTCGGGCAGGTTGACCACGATCCCCTCGCGCGGCGCATCCGGCAGCAGGAATCGGCCAGGAATCACCACTTCGGTGCCCTCCCCGGGCAGCCAGGGGTCGATTCCGGGGTTCGCGGCGATTATTTCCTCGTACCCGACGCCGTAGCGCCGGCCGATGTCGAGCAGCGTGTCCTCGTGCTCTGCCACGGCGATGCTGACCGCGCCGATCACGTTGTCGCCATTGAGCGGCAGCAGGAATTCGCCTGCCCGGACGTCATTGGCGACGAACGGTGCGAACGCTGCGACCAGCGCAGCGGCGAACCACTGGCCGACACGGTTAACTTGCATGCAACATTCCCTCCATTGCCCGCATCTATTCTAGCGACATGGCGACGATCCACGCGCTGCTAGCACGCATTGACCCGGACACGGCACCGCCCGTAGCCTTGCGGCCGCGAGGGAGACCCATGCCATACAAGCTGACGATCGAGCTTTCCGATCGCGATTTGCGCCATTTTCGCCGGGAATTGAAGAAGGCGCGCGATTCGGTCCAGATTGCAGACGACGAGGAAATCCTCGGCGCGGCGGCTGACCTGGTCAAAACCATGAAAGGCGCGGATCTGCCCGACTTCGTGACCGAGCGGCTCGAGCAACTCGACACCTTGATCGCCATGGTCACCGACGACGACTGGCCGCTGGCAGACGACGAACGGAATCCGGTGCTTTCGGGGCTCGCCTACCTGTGCGACCCGGAGGACCTGATTCCCGACGACATCCCCGGCATCGGCTTGCTCGACGACGCCGTAATGATCGAACTCGTGTTCCGTGAACTCCGGCACGAACTCGAGGCTTACGAAGATTTTCGTGCATACCGCGAATCGCTGATGAAGCGCTCGGTGCTGCGCAGGGCACCGGCCGACGTCGCGGAGAAGATCGCGAGGCGGCGCGTACAACTGATGGCGCGCATGCGGCGCCGGCACAAGAGCGAACAGTGAGCAGCGACCGCAAGCGGGTCGCGCTCCTGTTCCGATCAATCATCAGCCACTGGTCCGGCTGACACTCTCGCCAGCAAGTCCACGATCTGGTCCGGCACGCCGTTGCGGGCTTCCGTGACCGCGACACGCACAGCGTTGGCAAACGACACGTGGTCGGCCCCGCCGTGGCTCTTGATGACCACGCCCTTCAATCCCACCATGCTCGCGCCATTGTAGGCGCGCGGGTCGAGTCGCGCCTTCAATGCCTTGAGCGTCGGCGCCGCCGCAAGCGCGCCGAGCTTGCGCACCGTGTTGCGCGTGAACTCTTCCTTCATCGCCCCGCTGATGAAGCGTGCCAGGCCTTCCATCGTCTTCAGCGATACGTTGCCAGTGAAACCGTCGGTGACCACGACATCGATGTCGCCCGAGAAGATCTTGTCGCCTTCGACGAAGCCACAGTAATTGAGGGCAGAGCCGGCGAGGCGCTTGTGCGCCGCCTTGATCGCTTCGGTGCCCTTGATGTCTTCCTCGCCGACGTTGAGCAGGCCGACGCGGGGACGCGCGATGCCGTGCAGGTCGGACGCGATCACCGAACCCATGACCGCGAACTGCACCAGGTGATCGTCGTTGCAGTCGGGGTTGGCGCCCAGGTCGAGCATCACGGTGTAGCCGCCCGCCGAGGGCACGGCCGAGACGATCGCGGGGCGGTCGATGCCCGGCACCATGCCGAGCACGAAACGCGCGGTCGCGAGCAGCGCGCCGGTGTTGCCTGCAGAAACGCACGCCGACGCCTCGCCCTGCTCGACGAGGTTGATCGCGACGCGCATCGACGAGTTCTTCTTGCGGCGGAGCGCGTCCTGCGGACGCTCATCCATGGTGACGACTTCGGTCGCTTCGACGAAACGACAGCGGTCGTGGTCGAGGACGGCGCCCAGCAAAGGCAGCACGACGTCGCGGCGACCGACGATGATCAGTCGCAGGTCGGGCGTGGACGCGAGGACATCGAGTGCCGCGGGAACGGCGACTGCGGCGCCGTGGTCGCCGCTCATCGCGTCCACGGCCACGGTCAGGCCGGCGTTCATGCGCGGGCCCGTCGGAACAGGATTACTCCTGGCCTTCGTCGGCAGCCGGCTTCTCGATCACCTTCTTGCCGCGGTAGAAACCGTCGGCGGTGATGCGGTGACGCAGGTGCGTCTCGCCGCTGGTACGGTCGACCGACAGCGCGGGGCTGCCGAGGTGATCGTGCGAACGGTGCATGCCGCGCTTGGACGGGGTCTTGCGGCTTTTCTGGACTGCCATGGTCTACTCTCCTGAAGCGGGTCCGCGCTCGTTGTCTTTCTCGAGCAGCTCCCGCAGATTCGCAAAGGGCGTCTGTTTCTCTTCCACCGCCGCCTCAACGGCAGCGGGCTCGACCACGGAAGCCGGCATCAATGCCACCACTTCCGCCTCGGACGACAGGCACTCCGGGCTGCCTGCTTCGTGCGCGGGCACGAGCGGCAACGCGAGCAGCACCTGCTCTTCGATCAGCGCCGCGAGCGACACGCACTCCGGCTCTCCCACGAACGGCTCGTAGCCGCCCGGCACGTCATCGGTCTCGGCGCGGACGATGGCGACCAGCGCCGATTCGTCCACCACGATCTCGCAAGGCCGCAGGCAGCGCTGGCACTCCAGCACTACCGTACCCTCGACGCGAACGTCGACCGTCGACCGGCCTTCGAAGGCGCCGAACAGCAATCGCGCATCGATGCGGGTGCCGGGAAGGCCGCCCGCCTGCACGACGCGTTCGAGCTGTGGCAGATCCAGATGCCGTTCGATGACGGCGGCTCGTGCCGACAGTTCCTTGGCGTTGACCTGATCGGCAGGGCCGGGCGACATGGGGCGCGTATAATAGTGACGCGACCCCGCCCTGTCAAAGAAAAAACGAGCCTAAATCTTTGTTTTCCAAGGGCCTGATTCTCGCCTCGACGTCCCGTTACCGTCGCGCCCTGCTGCAGCGGCTCGGGCTGCCATTCGAGTGCGTCGCACCCGCTGTGGACGAGGTCCGCCTGCCCGACGAACCGGCCGCCGAGATGGCCATGCGACTCGCCCGGATCAAGGCCGAAGCAGTCGCCGCCAGGCACCCGGAAGCGATCGTCATCGGCTCGGACCAGGTGGCATTACGTGGCATGGACGTGCTCGGCAAACCCGGTAGCGTCGAGCGCTGCCGCGAGCAACTGCGGGCGTCGTCCGGTCAGGAGGTCGTCTTCCTGACCGCGGTCCACGTCATCGATGGCTCCGCCGGCCGCAGCGAATCGCACGTCGACCGCACGATCGTGAAATTCCGGGACCTGTCGGACGACGAAATCGACCGCTACATCGAGCGCGACCAGCCGCTCGACTGCGCCGGAGGTTTCAAGGCCGAATCCCTGGGCATCGCCCTCTTCGACCGGATCGAATCGACCGACCCGACAGGCCTCACCGGCCTCCCGTTGTCCTGGCTCTGCGGCGCCCTTCGCCGCGCACGGGTCCAGATCCCTTAGCCGCGCCACGCTTTTCCGTCCGGGGATTGCCCATCCTCGGCTTGCCCGTCTGCACCACCGGTGTCGGTCGCTGCACGCGCGGTGCGACGGCCGGTCCACGCGCGCCCTCGGGCTTCAAGGTCTTGCCGCGCTCGTCCTGCGGCGCGCGGGCCTTGCCGCGCGTAAGCGTGTCCAGCACCGCGCTGAGCTCGGGCGGCAGCGGCGCGCTTGCCAGCATGGGTTCGCGGGTGCCGGGTCGCGTGAATCCCAGTGACGACGAATGCAGGAACATCCGCTTCAGGCCGTAGTCCTTGAATATTTCGTTGAAGCTCCGGTTGCCGTACTTGTCGTCACCCGCCACAGGATGACCGGCATGTGCGGCGTGCACGCGGATCTGGTGGGTCTTGCCGGTGTCGATCTCGACTTCCATCAGCGACGCGAGGTTGCCGAAGAACTGCACGGGCTTGAACGTGCTGACCGACTTCTTGCCGTGCTGGCGCACGGCCACATGCCGCTCGCCGCTGCGGCGCTCGTCGGTGTCGAGCGCCAGTTCGATGCGCTTGGTTCCCAGGTTCCACTTGCCGCATACCAGTGCCAGATAGTGCTTTTCGGTCTGGCCCTCGCGCAGCTGCCGATGCAGGTCGCGCAGCGCAGCGCGCCGCTTGGCCACCAACAGGCAGCCGCTGGTGTCGCGGTCGAGCCGATGCACGAGTTCGAGGTCGGGCTGCCCGGGGCGGGCGCCGCGGAGCGCTTCGATCAGGCCGAAGTCGGTCGCGCTGCCGCCGTGAACGGCAAGGCCCGGCGGCTTGTTGAGGACGATGAGATCGCTGTCCTCATAGGTGATCGAGTCGAGCACCAGTTGTTGCAGCGATTCGCTGGCCGTCCGGGGCGTTGCCGGTGGCGGCACGTCTTCGGCCTTGCGCACTGGCGGAATACGGACGATGTCGCCGAGCGCCACCCGCTGATCGGGCTTGGCGCGCTTCTTGTTGACGCGCACCTCCCCCTTTCGCAGCAGGCGGAACACGTGCGTGCGCGGCACGTCCCGCAGCTGCCGGACCACAAAATTGTCGAGCCGCGTACCGGCGTCGTCCTCGGTCACCTCTACGTGCGTAACCCCGCGTCCCGGCTCGGGCTCGGTCTGCTTCTCGTCGGTTTCCGGATTGTTTTCGTAAGCCATTGATTTTCGGGCCTTCGCTTGTTACATTCCGGCGCTAGGCAAAGCGCTGGTGCGTCCAAGCAACATCAGGCTGCGCCGAATGAGCGACGCGCGGTTGCACGCCCTTCGGGTAGTGCGGGGCGCCCGCAATCTTAGTTGGTTCTGAAGTTTCAGACCATCGATCTGCCGCGGACACGCGCAGGTGCCGCAGCCCCGGCGGGCAGCGGACCAGCAGCGACCTCGGCGGGTACGATGCCCGACAGCATCAGGATTCGGTCACGCACCGTGCGCCCTGCGCCGGTGCCGAAGAACAGCAAATGAGCGCTCGCACAGACGCTGCCCGACCTCTTCCCCACGCCACGGCACCATTACCCGTCCGAACCGTACGCGGCCCCAACCTCCAATAACGAGAGGGCCGATGAAAAGAATGCTGGTCAACGCAACTCAGGAAGAAGAGTTGCGCGTAGCGCTGGTGGACGGCCAGCGGATCTACGACCTCGACATCGAAATCCCGTCGCGCGAAACCAAGAAAGCCAACGTCTACAAGGGTCGCATCACCCGCGTCGAACCGAGCCTCGAGGCCGCGTTCATCGACTACGGCGCCGAGCGCCACGGCTTCCTGCCGCTGAAGGAAGTCTCCAAGGCGTTCTTCAAGGACAAGCAACCCGGTCAGGAAGGCGGCAGCCGCGGCATCCGCGACCTGATCGAGGAAGGCCAGGAAATCATCGTCCAGGTCGAGAAGGAGGAACGCGGCAACAAAGGCGCCGCGCTCACCACCTTCATCAGCCTGGCGGGCCGTTTCCTGGTCCTGATGCCGAACAACCCCCGCGCCGGCGGCGTATCACGCCGCGTCGAGGGTGAGGACCGCGACGCCCTGCGCGAAGCCATGGACTCGCTGCAGATCCCGGACGGCATGGGCGCCATCGTGCGCACCGCCGGCGTGGGTCGCAGCCCGGAAGAACTGCAGTGGGACCTGAACAACCTGGTCGACATCTGGAACGCGATCCAGCAGGCGTCCGACAGCCGGCCCTCGCCGTTCCTGATCTACCGCGAGAGCACGGCGATCCTGCGGGCGCTCCGTGACTACCTCAGCGATGACATCGGCGAAATCCTGATCGACAAGCAGGACGTCTACGAGGAAGCGCGCGAGTACATGCAGCGCTTCATGCCGAACAACCTGCGCAAGCTCAAGATCTACGACGACCATGTGCCGCTGTTCACGCGGTACCAGATCGAGAGCCAGATCGAGTCGGCATATTCGCACAAGGTGACGCTGCCCTCGGGCGGCAGCATCGTGATCGATCACACTGAAGCACTGGTCTCGATCGACATCAACTCGGCACGCAGCACCCGTGGCACCGACATCGAGACGACCGCCTGCAACACCAACCTCGAGGCCGCGGACGAAATCGCGCGCCAGATGCGCTTGCGTGACGTCGGCGGCCTGATCGTCATCGACTTCATCGACATGGAGTCGACCAAGAACCAGCGCGCTGTCGAGGATCGCCTGCGCGACGCGGTCAAGCAGGATCGAGCCCGCATCCAGCTCGGCAAGATTTCCCGCTTCGGCCTGCTCGAGCTCTCGCGGCAGCGCCTGCGTCCGTCGATCAGCGAATCGACCAACATCGTCTGCCCGCGCTGCACCGGCATGGGCGTGATCCGCAGCGTCGAATCGCTGGCGCTCGCGGTGCTGCGACTGATCGGCGAAGAGGCCCGCAAGGACCGCACCGCCAAGGTCATCGCGCAGTTGCCGGTCGACGTCGCGACCTACCTCATGAACGAGAAGCGCGACTGGCTGCACGACATCGAAGCGCGCAGCCACGTCGACATCGTGCTGGTGCCGAACAAGTACCTCGAGACGCCGTCCTACGAATTGCGCCGAGTGCGCGATGACGAGACCGACCTGCCCGAGAACTCGGTCATCAGCCATCACATGGCTGTCGAGCCGAAGATCGACCTCGATGCGATCGCCTCGGCCGAGGAAGAAAAGGCCCCGACGCCACAGCAGCCCGCGGTGACGACTATCATCCCGAGCACCCCTGCCCCGCCCGCGGCCCCCGAGGTCGTGGCCGCGCCGGTCGCGCTCGCCGCGGCTCCGGTGGCCGTGGCCGCACCGGTCTACGGACCGCGCGACAACGTGCTGGTGCGGATGTGGCGCTGGTTCGCAGGCGACAAGCGTGCGCCCGAACCGCAGCCGGCTCCGTCCGCGAACATCGGCCGCGGCGGCAAGGAAGGCGAGCGTGACCGTCCGCGTCACGATCGTGATCGCAGCGAACGCGGCCGTGGCCGTGATGGTCGTCGCGACGGGCGCGACAACCGTGACGGGCGCGGACGCAGCGAGGGCCGCGGCGAGCGTGGCTCGCGTGACGAAGCGCGTCGCGAAAACCGTGCGAAGGTGCATCGGGCCAGCCGGCCCGCGGCAACGAACCGCGACGTGACGAGCCGGCTCGTGCGCAGCCACAACAGCCGCGTCGTGACGAAGCCCGCGTGGCGGACGTCGTGACGGTGGCCAGGGCGGCGAAGGCGGCCCACGCGAGGTCCAGCCGCGTCGTGAAGGCGGCCAGCAAGGCCAGCGCCAGCCACAGCAACCGCGTCCGCCGCGTGAACCGCGTCCGCCGCGCGAACCGCGGCCGCCGCGCGAATACCGCGAGCCGCAGGAACCGCGTGAGCAGGTTGCCGCGCCAACCGCAGTCGTCGCGGCCGTTGCGAACGACATGAGCACTGCCGACGCAGCAGTCGCACCGCCGATGGGCGACGGCCAGCAGCAGCGTCCCGAAGGAGATCGCAGCGAGCGCACCGGACGCAGGTCGCGTCGCGGTGGCCGTCGCCGCCGCGGCCGCAGTGATGGCGGTGGCGAAGGTTATGGCGCCGGCCGCTGCGGCGCAGGCGCTGCCGGCGAAGGCAACTTCGACGATGGCCGGGTGCGGTAGGGTGGAGACGATGCGGGTGGCAACGACAGAAGCGGCTCGCGCGCCGGCTCAGCAGTCGTTCGATGCTGCAGCGCCCCGCCAGACGTTCGACGCACCGCGCGAGGTCGCGCCTGCGCGCGAGCCTGACGCGCCCGGCGAGTCGCAAGCACCCGCACGAAGCTTCGATGCGCCCTGGCCGCCGGAGCCGCGTTCGTTCGACTTCGACCGTCCCGCAGCGCCACCTCCTCCGCCGGCCCCGCCCGGCGAACAGGCACCTGCGCCCGTCGTGGTGCATGAGCCGACCCCCGTCGCGACGGCCTCCGAGCCACGCGAGTGGACGCCCACTCCACCAACGGACGTGACGACGCCGCGCAACGAGCCGTAGGCGACTCGTTCAGCCGAAAAAAGCCCGCTGCGCTACGCAGCGGGCTTTCTTCGTGCCAAGGTGTGAGCGAGTTCGCTACCGCACGGGCCGTGCCACCGAATGCCGTAGCGTCACGGCGACCATATATGATGGTACGGAAACTGGCACGCGACGGACGTGAATGGGGTGAACATGAACGCAACCAAGATTGCCGCAATTGTGCTGATCGTGGCCGGTGTCCTCGGGCTCACCTACGGGAGTGTCAGTTACACGAAGCGGACTCACGACATCAACGTGGGACCGATCGAAATGTCCGTGAAGGAAAAGCAGACGGTCAACGTTCCGGTCTGGGTTGGTGTCGGCGCAATCGCAATTGGCGCCGCCCTGCTCCTGCTTGGCGGCAGGAAGCTTTAGCCGGTTTTCTCCATCACTGCCGGACCGTCGCGCCGGCTCGCTGATTATTGCGACGGTTGGAAGTGCCGGCGACACCTGGCTATTGGAACCTCAGAGCGGCGACGCCCGGAAATACGGAAACAGCTGGTCGTCGCTCGCCAGCTGCTCGAACAGGACGTCGGAGCGGCTGCGCAACGCGAAATGGACATTCGACGTCACCAGGGTCTCGTTGCCGCGAGCCGTGTCCTCGCCGAGCTTTGACGCGCGGTTCATTTCGTCGCCCATCGCCAGGTTGGGACCGATCGCGTACACGTCACCATAGCCGATGCCGATGCAGGCGAGTGCCGGCTGTTCCGACGCGTGCTCCGAGTGATTGAACGCGGTCAGACGGCGGTGAATTTCGAATGCCGCGTCAAGCGCCGGGCCGGGCGCGTCGAAGAGACCGACGAGATCGTCGGCAAACGCGCGCACCAGCAGCGCACCGTGCTCCTGCAGCACCGGGATACAGACTTTCTGTGCATCCAGGATGCGCAGCAACGCATTGAGCGGGTGGCCTTTCATCGCATGCACGGTGAAACCCGTGAGGTCGAGCGTCAGGATGGCCCGGCGGTACAGGTACTTGGCATCCAGCGTCTCATGATTGATGGCACCCGCCTGCAGTGCCAGCAGGTCGTGATAGACCGCCTCCGTCCAGCCATCGCAACTGGCCAGGGCGGCAGGACTGTCCAGCAGCGGAAACGGCAGTTTATCTTTCATGTGGATTCCCGCGGTCACTAGAAACGGTCGTCGGGCGGCCGGTTGGCCACTTCCCAATCCTGCAGCCACCTCACTTGCGTGCGCACCTGGCCATCGGGCAACAGCTCCAGCCAGCGGTAGCCTGGCGGTCTGAGGTCCATCACGCAGTGCTCGGTGCGCGGCGTGAATTGCGCGCACGTCGAAGGCGTCGCGAGCACGAGGGTTTGCCCGTGCTGTCGCTCGAACGCCTGGTGCACGTGGCCTCCGAGCACGACACGTACGGTGGGATACCGCTCGACGACGGCCAGCAACTCACCCGCATTGCGCAGGCCCACGCCATCGAGCCACCTGCTGCCGACGGGCAACGGCGGATGATGCAGGCACACCAGGACCGGGCGGTCGCCGAAGGCCTGCAGCGCCGACTCGAGGCGCAACAGTTCCTGCGGCTCGACCCTGCCTTCGGGACGGCCATGCACGTGCGTATCGATGAACACCGCGCCCCACGCGCCGAATTCGGCCGTGCCGCCGTAATGAAATCCATCGCTGTCCACCAGGTCGACCATCAGGCCGGGCTCATCGTGATTGCCGGGCAGGCAGAACACGGGCAGGCCGTACGGACGCAGTGCGCGGCGAAAATTGTCGTATGCGGCGGCGCTGTGATCGTCGGCGATGTCGCCAGTCACGACAATCGCGTCAGGCCGCGGCGTCCCGGGCGTGAAGGCCTCGGCCAGAACCCTGCGCAACGAGACGGCCGTCGTCACGCCGTAGATCATTCGTGCCTCGTCGCCGAAGAGGTGAGGATCGGTGACCTGCAGCAACCGTACGGGAGTGTCGGGCGATCCAATCATGGCGCCCGCCGCGCGGCAGTCCCGCCAAGCTTGACCAGCGACTCGAGCAGGACCGACAGCGACGCGGCAAACTCCGCGTAGCGGCGCGTGTCATGTTCGTCAAACGGCCGGCCGTCGCGCCGATTGAGCAGTTGTGTCACGGCGAACACCGCGCCACTGCGATCCTGCAGGGGCAGGCACAGCATGGAACGCGTGCGGAATCCGGTTTCGGCGTCGACCGCCTGGTTGAAACGCGGATCGGCGTAGGCATCGTCGACCCGCACGACCTCGCCCGACATTGCGGCCGCGCCGGCGATGCCGCTCGCCAGCGGAATACGGACGTAATCGCCTGCCGGCATGTCCTGCGCGACGCGCAGCACGAGCTGCTGTCGCTCGCGGTCGACCAGGAACAGCGAAGCACGTTCCGCCGCCAGCAGTTCACCGACCCGGCGCGTAAAGATCCGCAGCGACTGCTCCAGCATGCTCTGGTAGGCCACGTCGCTCGCCAGCGCGGTCACCTCGAGGAACTTCTGCGACTGCTGCGTGAGCTCTTGCAGCGTGCTGCGAAACGCCGTCTCGTCCATTGCATCGACCAGCTGCTCGAGGTGCTGCCGGTCGGTGTTCTGGGCCAGCAGGTGCATCATCTGCTGCGTATTGGCGATGACGGCATCCGTGAAGGTGGAGAGCCTGCCGTCTTCGAGGTGCAGGATGCGATCCGCAACGTCCAGAATGCGGTTGTCGTGCGTGACGATCAGGATGGTCGTACCTCGCTCACGCGCCAGCGACTGCATGCGGTCGACCACCTCGCGGCCCGAGGCCCTGTCGAGCGATGCGGTAGGTTCGTCGGCCAGCACCATGGCCGGCTCGCCGACCAGGGCGCGCGCAATGGCCACCCGCTGCCGCTGGCCGCCCGAGAGCTGCTCCGCGCGCTTGTGGGTGTGCTCGCCAAGGCCGACCGCCTCCAGCATCGCATCCGCCCGGCGTCGAAGTTCGGCACGCGCGGCGCGCCCGGTCACTCGCAGACCGAGCTGCACGTTCTGCGAAGCAGTCAATGCACCGAGCAGGTTGTGGCTCTGGAAGATGAAGCCGATGCGCTTGCGGACGTCCTCGAGCGCCGCGCGTTGCGCGCCGTCGAGCTGGTGACCGAGGACGCGCAGGCGCCCCTCCTGTGGCGCACGCAACGCACCGACGAGCGTCAGCAACGTCGTCTTGCCGGAGCCCGACGGCCCGGTGACGATGACGATCTCGCCCGCGGGAATCGTCGTCGTGACGTCATGCAGGATCTGCCGACGCAGCGGACCCTTGCCGTAGTAGTGATTGAGGCTCTCGACGACGACCGGCGCGCCGGCACTGCCAGGCATCAGAAGACTTCCGCCGGATCGAGGCGGCGCACCTTGCGCAGCGCCAGGAAGCCGGAGAGCGCGCACATCACGAGCGTCAGCACGAACACCGTGATTGCCCGATCGGTCGTCAGGTACAGCGGCAAACGGGTCGCGTGCGCCGCCGATCGGTACAGGAACCACGCCGCCGCCATGCCCGGCAGGTAGCCGAGCACCGCGAGGATTGCCGCCTGCTGCAGCACGATGCCGGACACGAACCGGTTGCGATAGCCGATGGCGCGCAGCGTGGCGTATTCACGCAAGTGCTCGGACACGTCCGCGAACAGGATCTGGTAGACGATGATCGCGCCGACTACCAGGCCCATGATCGCACCGAACGCGAACACGTAACCGATCGGCGTGGCCCCGTTCCAGTACGCTTTCTCGCGGGCGGCAAAGTCGGCCTTGGTCATGACCAGCACGTCCGCAGGCAGGTAGGAGCGCAGGCGATCGCGTGCCGCAGCAACGTCGACGCCGGGCTTCAGCGTCACGAGGCCCAGCTCGATCTGGTTGCGCGACCGGTCCGGAAACAGCCGCAGCCAGTTGTCGACGCTGGTGAGCACGGTGCCGTCTATGCCGAACGAGGGACCGATCTCCACCAGCCCCACGACCGAGATCGCGCGATCGTTGATCTCGGTGCTGATCGGTGCCTCAGCACGCCAGCTCTCCCCCACCGGCCCGAATTCCGGCCGCGAGGCCCTGTCGAACAACACGACGTCCTGTGCGACCAGCTTCGGATAGTTGTCGGCGAAGCCCGGCGTGTCGAGCACGTTACGCGTGGGCTCGACGCCGACCGCATTGATGCTGCGGCGGGCGTTGTTCCACGGGTTCTTCCACGTCGCCGGAAAGATGTAGACGGGACTCACTGACTCGACGTCGGGCGAGCCCATCGCCTCGTACAGCCGGCGGATCGTGAACGGTGCCGGCCGCACGATGAACACGCTGTCCGTGCTGAAGAGCGCAATGTCGTAGCGGAAACGTTCGTGGAAGCGCAGCGTGCTCTCGAACAACGCCGAGCGAAAACCGAGTTGCATCAGGATCAGCAGCACGGCAAACGCGATGCCCGCGACCGCGACGCTGAGGCGCAGCGGCTTGTGCCAAAGCTGCAGCCACCCGAGCGGCACGGAGGGCAGCAGCCGGCTCCACGTGCGCTCAGCGGCCAATCTCGACTTCCACCTGGAGGTTCGTGAGATTCGCAGCCGCGCGGCCGTCGTCAAGCTTGATCTCCACCTCGACGATGCGGGCGTCCTTGCGCGCAACGGGGTCGTCACCGATCTGGTCGATCTTCTGCACCTTGGGGCGAATGCGCGTCACGGTACCGGTCAGGTCCTGCGGCAGCGCCTTGCTGCGCACCAGCGCGCGTTGACCGATCCGCACGCGGCGGACGTCCGCTTCGAAGACTTCCGCGACCGCCTGCATCTGGTCGATGCGTGCGAGTTCGAGGACGCCCTCCACGCCCACGATTTCGCCGGGCCGGCGCAGCACGTCGATGACACGGCCGGCAAAGGGCGCACGGACGAGCGAGCGCTCGAGTTCCACCTCAGAGCGTGTCACGCGCGCGGCGGCCGCGCTGATGCGCGACTGGGCGACGCTGGCCGAGGCACGTCGCGCCTTGCACGAAGCCGCACCGGCATCGGCATCGCCCTTGGCCTGCTCGGCGTCCTCGCTCGAGGCGAGCCCACGGCCCAGCAGGTCCTGCTTGCGCTTCGAGCGCTTGGCCGCAACGTCGGCGAGTACGCATGCCTCGTCCGCGAGGCTGACCGATGCGGTGGCATCGCGCTTCGCGGTCTCGAGTTCGGCTCTTGCTTCGACGATGCGGCTGCGCGCGAGCGCCGCGGTGTCGACCTCGGCGAGCAGCTGGCCTGCGGTCACGTCCGAGCCGCGGTCAACCAGCAACTTGCTCAGGATGGCACCCGACATCGCGTCGGGCGTCGAGGCGGCGGCGACGCGGACGATGCCACCGTAGGGTTCGATGCGACCGAGGGCTGCAACTCCCCGTGCGCCAGCAGCGGTCTGCATGGCGGCGTCCGCACCTGCCGACACTGCCATTGCGGACTGGCACCCGATTGCCCAAGCGATTGCCGTCAGCGCAGCCACGCGCGCGAGCCGCCCGACCTGGATTGAATACTGCAAACTTCCCCCTGCTTTGCCGGCCCCGCGGCCGAGTACCTTCGACTCAGTCCCGCGGAGACCAGTCTTCTGCGATCGCCTTTTTCGCTTCGCGATAACCGACTTCGACGACGCGGTCGAAGTTGCGCACGTCCGTGAAGCTGAAACCACCCACTGGCGGCCGCACCAGCAGATCCGCGCGCGCGCCGGCTGCCCGGGCCGAGCCGATCGCGCCGATGGACATCGCCATCAGCATCAGCGAGACCGGGCTCGGCACGCGATACCGGGTTGTAAGCGGCAGCATACGGCCCGCGAGCACGCGCCACGGCGAAGGCACGGATTCGTAATTGACCGTGTAATCCTTGCGCGAACTCAGGTCGACGGCGATCACGCGGCCGACGGGACGGGCACGCATCAGGTCGACCGGCAGGTTGTCGAGGATGCCGCCGTCGACGGACAGCTGGCCGTTGACCACGGCCGGCGGGAAGATACCCGGCAGTGACACGCTCGCGCGCAACGAGCGTGGCAAGGAACCGCGGTCGTGAACCTGCACGCTGCCATTGCCGAGGTTGCTCGAGACGCAGAAGAAAGGCACCGGCAGGTCTTCGATTTCGCCCGGCAGGTGGGTATCGATGAGACGCTCCATGCGTCGTCCACGCAGGAACGAGATGATCGGCACGGTCACGTCGCCGAAGGGCTTGCCATCCACGAACGCTTTGCGTGCCCGCTCGATTGCGATGCCGGGCTCGAGTCCCGTCGCCATGCCCGCCGCCATGACGGCGCCGATGCTGGCGCCACCGAGCCAGTCCACCGGCGTGCCGGATTCATGCAACGCTCGATAGACGCCCAGATGCGCAAATCCACGCGCGGCGCCACCGCCGAGCACGAGGCCGACGGCGCGCCCTGCGATGACACGGGCGAGGCGGTCAAGGTCGCCCTGCATGCCGGAACGAACGTGCAGGTGAAAATCCAGCTTACGTGGCGCCAGCCAGGCAGCCGTTCCGGACAGCGTGTCGCCGTGCTTCTCGTGCCACAGCACCAGAGCGCGACGCGCGACGGGCGCACTGGTCTCGTCGAACACCTGCGTTTCCCAGGTCCTGGGCGCGGCATCATCGCCAGCCTGACCGATCAGCAGGATGAGGTCTGCGTTGTGCAGCGCCATGTCGGTAAAGACGGCGTCGGCCGGGTCCGCCACGTACAGTACGAAGCGATGCTCGTCTTCCTTGACGGCAAGCCAGTCGACCATCGCCGGCGACTGGTCCTGGTGTCGCGCTGCCGGCAAGGCAGGCGCACCCGCGTCTCGCATTGCCGCGGCTGACAGGACGCAGGTGGGTCCGTACTGCCGCAGCGCCGCGCCGAGTCTGGCCGCCAGTGCCTCGGCTGACTGAACAGAGCCCAGTGGCACCAGTGCGATCGTCTTGAGGTTGCGCCGGATGTGCGAGACGCCTGCGGTCCGATCGCGCAACCGACCAGCGATACCGCCCGCGATGTGGCGCGTGAGATCGGGTCGCTGACGAGCGAGCCGGTCGAACGACGCCGAGGTCATCTTGAGCAACAGGCTGTTGCGCACGGCGCGAATGCTCGCGGAACGCGCCCCGCCGGTCAGCATGCCAATCTCGCCGATGGTCTCTCCCGGGTTGACCTCGGCCACGAGCCGTTCGCCGGGTTCCTGGCCATTTGACTGCGCCAGCCAGACCTGCATGCGACCTCGCGCCAGCAGGAACAGGCAATCGGCCTGGTCACCCTGGCGAAACAGCCAATCGCCACCGAGGCACACGCACGGCTCGAACTCGTCGAGCACCAGCGCGGCTTCATCCCGGGGAATCGAAAAGTATTGCTGCAACGCCGTTACCAGCGTCGCGCGCGCGGCTGAATTCATTCCTCGCCCCGAACCCCGTGTTTCTCGATCTCTCGACGACGCAGACCGCCGCGCCGTCCTGACGGCGCGTTCCCCATGACGCGTCAACCCGTGGAGTCTAGCCGTATCGCAACGTGCCGTCGCGTCAACGGACTCCCGACCTGCGGCGGACCTCGGCCAGCAGCCCCGCGGCCGCAGACTCGATCAGGTCAAGCACGTCGTCGAATCCTTTTGCATCGCCGTAATAGGGGTCGGGCACGTCAGCCGGCGCCACCTTGCCGGCAAATTCGAGCAGCGTGCGAATACGCCCGTGGTGCTCCGGTGCGCTGCGGTCGACCAAGGTCGCATGATTCAGTCGATCCATTGCAATTATCAGGTCGAAGCGTGAGAAATCGTCCTCACGCACCTGTCGTGCTCGCAGGCCGGTGAGGTCGATGCCCCGCCTGGCGGCGGCTGCGATCGTGCGTGGATCGGGTGGCTCACCTACGTGATAAGCGTGTGTGCCGGCAGAGTCGATCTCGATTTCGAGGCCCGGGGCGTGCAGGCGTGCGTGTGCGCGGAACACGCCTTCGGCGGAGGGCGACCGGCAAATGTTGCCCATGCACACGAACAGCACTTTCATCTCAAGCACGCCTCCGCAATCCAGTCACTCGGCACTGGGCTCAGTCTGCGATCCAGCATTCAGGACCCAGGCCCGGCAATTGCCCGAAATACAGCACCCGGAAGCAAGCCTGAGTCAAGCAATCCACCCTTGAATTTAGCCTGATCTCGCTATGAACACATGGCCGAGCGGACCCCTGGTGGCCCATTTAACTGCAAATGAGCTTTGCCACGTCACTCAGTCGTGTGAAAATTGCGCTGGAACAGACTACACGAGGTGGCCGCGACATCTGCCGGTCCCCGGCGCAGGAACATGCACTATCCGACTCTCGCAGAGTACTCCGACGCCCTGCAGTTGAGCCTCGGCATCGCTCTGTCGGACCCGCTGCTGGGCCGTGGCACCCTCCGCTCACGTGGACCGCGACAACCGATCGTTCGCAGCGGCAATTTCGCCCTGACGTTCGAGGTCGTCGTCGACGGCAAGAGTTACGCCGTCCGCTGCTTCCACAAGCCCTCCGATTCGCTGCAGGCTCGGTACGAAGCCATCTGCAGTCACCTGCGCCCGATCCAGAGCGACTGTTTCGTCGACTTCGAGTTCCAGCCGTCCGGTATCACGACCGAGAGCGGCACCTACCCCATCGTCCGGATGGACTGGGCGCCTGGCCAGACACTCGCGGCGTTCGTTGCCGCGCACCGCGCCGACGCCGATGCGCTCGAGCAATTGCGCGCATCGCTGCGGGGAATCTCGCGTGAGCTGCACCGGCACGGCATTGCACACGGCGACATCCAGCCCACGAATGTGATCGCCCAGAGCGCAACCCGCCTGCGGCTGATCGACTATGACGGCATGTTCGTACCGCGACTTGCGGGCCTGCAGAGCACGGAACTCGGACAGCGCAATTTCCAGCATTCCGGTCGCCGCGGCCGGCATTTCAACGCCAGCCTCGATTCGTTCTCGTTCTCGCTCCTCGATCTCGCACTGGATGCGCTCCGCCGTCGGCCCGAACTCTGGGAGCAATCCGACAGCGATGCGGACGCGTTCATCCTGCGGGCCGCGGACATTGCTGATCCGGCCAGCTCACCTGCGTTCAGCCTGCTGGCCTCGGTGCCGGGGCTGGAGCAAAGAGTGCAGGACTTCGCGGCCATCTGCGCCGCTCCGTTCGAACAGATCCCGACGTTCGAGGACTTTCTGGCAGGACGCAATATCCCGACCCGCCCGGTCGTGTTGACGGGCGATGCAGCCCTGCTATTGCGTCGAGAGTACGTCCCGGCGTGCGACGTCGTCGATGCGACGAACTTCGCGCAGTGCTGCAGTCACGTGGGCGATCGCGTAGAAATGATCGGCAAGATCGTGCGGGTCGGAATGGACTCGTCACCGCAAGGCGACACGCCCTGCCTGCGCGTCGAGTTTGCGAATCAGTCACACGACATGGCCTGCCTGAAGATCTGGCCCGAGGCCCTCGCCAGCGGACAGAACGTTCCCGACGCGACATGGGTGGGGCAATGGGTTCGCGCCGTCGGACTGGTCGAGCCGGTCTTCAGCCCGGGGAGCGGCGCCGGTCACCATAAGGATGTCGCCATTTCGATCACGGACTCGTCACAGTTGCACCGGCTCACCGGGTCCGAGGCGCGGCATTGTCTGCGCGCGCAGCGCAGCCGGACCCGCACCACGCTGGACACGACCGCTGCCGTGAGAACTGACCGTGTCGTGACGGACGCCGTGCCGCAGCCTCCGGCCGTGCCCTCCCCGGCATTGCCAGCAGCGCCCTTGCCGCCGGCACCGGCGGCAGGCCGCAGCTTGCACGTCGATCGGACCCGTCCGGTTCTGAAGGATGCCGTTGGGCGGCCAGTCATCGCGCCCATCCGTGCAACGCCATCGGTGCCGCTGCCGTCGACACCGGCGGCCGGCCGCAGCAACAACGCCGGCGGACGCGCTTGGCGCAAATGGCCATGGGTGGCGGCAACCTTGCTGGCGGCCGTCGCGGTCCATGCCGTGCTCGACCGGCAGGACTCGTCGACACCCGAGCCGTCGATCGTCGTCGCCCACGACGAGCGACAGCCCGCTGCCAACAGCGACGACGACCGCGCCCCGTGCCGCGCGTCCCGCCGCGCGTCCCGCCGCGCAGGCCGTCACCAGTCGACTCGAGTCGCAGGAGGCCCTGGACAAGTCGCGGCTGCCGATTGCGACCGTGGCAGGCACCCTGACAATAGGATCTGTTGACGAATCAGGCGCCAGGCCCGTCGTCGCGCTCGATGGCCGAGCCGTCCCGGGGCTGCGCAACGACGCGATTTCGGTGGCGCGTCGCGCGGTGTTCTCGGACCGGGAAATCGTGGTCGGATTCACCCGGTGCAATGGCACGATCGCGCCGTGCGGCGTGCAGCAACCGTTCTGGCTCGAATTGCGGGCCGGCCGACCGCCCGAGGTACGGCGGGCAACGGGACTCTGGGTTGGCGCCGGCCCCGGTGCCGGCAAAGTGCTTGCGTCGGCAGACGGCGTGCAGATCGACCTCGGCGTCTGGAACGGCGAGCATCGTAGCGCGACGCTGACGGCGGCGGGCACCGTCACGGTGACACGCAGACGCGAGCCGCGCAGGTCACTGAGCCGCGCGGATTGCACAACCGTGATCAAGGCTGCCGAGTCGTGCGCGACCAGTCGCAACTGCAGCTCGTTCCAGAGCAGCGCGCAGCCAATCCCCGCGTCCCGTTGGGAGCGTGTGACGCGCCTGTATCACGAGACCACCGGCCTCGACGCTGCATCATTCCGTGCGTTGTGCGTACGCAGCTGCCAGCTTGGGCTGACACCGAGCGACGCCTTCATCAAGCAACACGTCTGCAGCGGTGCTGCGCCGGATCAATGGCCGCCGGACGACCCGGCGGCCGGCCTCTAGCATGAGTTCGAACCTGTCACTCGCTGCCCGTGTCATCTCCGAAGGATTCCTGCCGGCCCGATCCGCCTTGCTGCAGGGTCCACGCGATCCCGTCAGCGGTCCGGTTGCCCCGGGCCGGATCCGCGGCATGCTGCTGGGCCTGGCGATCGGCGATGCGCTGGGCAACACCAGCGAGAGCTCTCCCGGTCCTGGAGCGCGAGGCTCGCTATGGCGAAATCCGCGACTACCTGCCGAACAGCCGATCGTCGGGCCACCGCGTGGGCCTGCCCTCGGACGACAGCCAGCTCGCGTTCTGGACGCTCGAAAGCCTGCTCGAACGCGGGGAGCTGGATCCGGACGACTTGTCTGCCCGCTTCGCCGCACGTGAAATCTTCGGACTCGGCAAGTCCATGCAGCAATTCCTGCGCAATCGCGCACAGGGCGTGGCGTCCTGGTACCACTACGGCGCCGAAAGTGCGGGCAACGGCGCGCTGATGCGCATCGCGCCCCTCGTGCTGCTGCATCCGCAGGGCACGAGCGCAGCCCTCTGGCTCGATGTCGCGCTGGCGTCGATCGTAACCCACCGCGACGCGAGTTCGGTCGCGTCGTGCGTCGCGTTCGTCGACCTGCTCGCGCGCCTGCTGCGATTACCGGCACCGCCGACGTCCGACTGGATCATCGCCACGTTCGTCGCCACCGTGCGTCAGGTCTGTACGGATCAGCCGTACCGTGCCCGCAGCGGACGCTTCACGACCGGCGAGGGTTCGTTTGCCTGACTACCTCGAGTTGGTGCTGGGCGAAGCCGCGCGCCACGACTGGAGCACTCGTGAAGCCTGTGATGCGTGGTCGTCCGGCGCCTACCTGCTCGAAACGGTGCCGAGCGCGTTGTGGATCCTGGCCCGGCATGCGCACGACCCGGAAGAAGCGATCGTGCGTGCGGTCAACGACACCCATGACAACGATACGATCGCCACCCTCGTCGGCGCAGCCGTCGGCGCGCTGCACGGCAAGGACGGATTGCCCGTCACCTGGCAACACGGATTGCTCGGCAGAACGACGGCGGACGACAACGGGCGCGTGTTCCGCCTGATCGAGGAAGCGATCCGCCGAGATTGGCTCTAAAGGGCGGCGGCTCGAAACTCCGTCGCAGAATTCGGGTGTAGGATGACCCGGTCCAACAAGGGGGACACCACATGCTCTACGCTGCACCCGGCGCCGCAGGCGCCAAGTTGACCTACCAGGCGCACTACGACAATTTCATCGGTGGCAAATGGGTGGCCCCGGTCAAAGGCCAGTATTTCGACGTCGTCACACCCATCAGCGGCAAGGTCTACACCAAGGTCGCGCGCTCCACGGCCGAAGACATCGAACTCGCGCTCGATGCGGCGCATGCCGCGGCCGACAAGTGGGGCAAGACGCCGCCGGCCGAGCGCGCCAACCTGCTGCTCAAGATCGCCGACCGGATCGAAGCCAATCTCGAACTGCTCGCCTACGCCGAGACCGTGGACAACGGCAAGCCGATCCGCGAGACGCTCAACGCCGACATTCCGCTCACGGTCGATCACTTCCGCTACTTCGCGGGCTGCGTGCGAGCGCAGGAAGGCGGCATCAGCGATATCGACGAAAACACCGTGGCCTATCATTTCCACGAGCCGCTCGGCGTCGTCGGCCAGATCATTCCGTGGAACTTCCCGATCCTGATGGCGGCGTGGAAACTGGCTCCCGCACTCGGCGCCGGCAACTGCGTGGTCCTGAAACCTGCCGAATCCACGCCCATCAGCATCCTGATCCTCGCCGACCTGATCGCCGATCTGCTGCCGCCCGGCGTGCTCAACATCGTGAATGGCTACGGTCGCGAAGCCGGCCTGCCGCTCGCTCAGAGCAGGCGCATCGGCAAGATCGCCTTCACGGGCTCCACCACGACCGGCCGCGTGATCGCGCAGGCCGCGGCCAACAACCTGATTCCCGCCACGCTGGAACTCGGCGGCAAGTCGCCCAACATCTTCTTCGCCGACGTGATGGACAAGGATGACTCGTTCCTCGACAAGGCGATCGAAGGCCTCGTGCTGTTCGCCTTCAACCAGGGCGAAGTCTGCACCTGCCCGAGCCGTGCGCTGATCCAGGAAAGCATCTACGACAGGTTCATGGAGCGCGTGCTGAAGCGCGTGGCCGCCATCAAGATGGGCAACCCGCTGGACACCGACACCATGATGGGTGCACAGGCGTCGAAGGAACAGCTCACGAAGATCCTGTCGTACCTCGATCTCGGCAAGCAGGAAGGGGCGAAGGTGCTCATCGGCGGCGAGCAGGCGCAGCTGGGCGCCGGACTCGAAGGCGGCTACTACGTGCAACCCACGCTGTTCAAGGGCCACAACAAGATGCGCATCTTCCAGGAGGAGATCTTCGGCCCGGTGCTGGCCGTGACCACCTTCAAGGACGAAGCCGAAGCGCTGGCCGTGGCCAACGACACGCTTTACGGCCTCGGTGCCGGCGTGTGGAGCCGCAATGGCAACTGTGGCGTATCGCATGGGTCGCGCCATCAAGGCCGGCCGCGTGTGGACCAACTGCTACCACGCCTACCCCGCGCATGCGGCGTTCGGCGGCTACAAGGAATCGGGCATCGGCCGCGAGACCCACAAGATGATGCTCGACCACTACCAGCAGACGAAGAACCTGCTGGTCAGCTACAGCGAAAGCAGAGCTCGGCTTCTTCTGAGCATGGTCGAGAAGGTCATCGCCACGGCAGCGGCCGTCGAACTGATCGAACTGCTGAAGTCGAAGCACGGCCCCGGACTGATGTTTCATCAGTCCGGGGGCTGCTGCGACAACAGTGCGGCCAATTGCTACCTGCTGGGCGAACTCACGATCGGCGCGGGCGACGTGTACCTGGGCGACATCGGCGGCTGTCCGTTCTACATCGGCAAGGCGCAGTACGAGTACTGGCGCCACACGCAGCTGATCATCGATGCGATTGAAGGCCACGGCGGGACTTTCTCGCTCGAAGGACCTGAAGGCAAGGCGTTCCACACCCGGTCGCGGGTGTTCACCGCCGAAGAGATGGCAGAGCTCGACGAGGTCGCTCGCCGCCCTGCCTGATCAGGCGCGTTGGTCGTCCTTGCGGTCGCCGTTCCTTGCATCGGTGCGCCGTTCGATGCGGGGGCGAAAGGCCAGCACGATGCACCAGACCCCGAAGGCACCAAGCGACAGCACCACCTGGTAATCGAGGAGAGTCGGCCGGCGCGCGGAGAAAATGACCGCAGCCATCAGTGCAGCCGTGACGGTCAGTGCCGTGCCGATCGCGAACCATGCTGGCCTGGAAAAGAGCGTCGGCGGGCCGCCGCTTCGATTGAATGCGAGGCGCATCCCGGCCTGCCAGCAGATCCCGCAGAGCGCCAGCAGGATGAGCGCAAAAACGACGGTCGAACTCGTGAAAGCTGCGGCGGTCTCCCGCATGGGCGACAAAATCGAAAATCCCGCGAGCAAGTGACCGAGGTGAGGCCGGCTGCTGCGACCAGCAGCGCAATGCCTGCAATGCGCGTCCACAGGGAAGAGACTGGCTCGAGGTACGGGTTCGTCACGAGGTCCTCAACCCCGCTTCACGCCGGCCGGCACGTCTATTTCAGGTTCTGGTCGAACCAGCGGTGCCCGACATACAGTCCGCAGCCGGATGCCACCGCTCCCAGCACGACAGCCACGCCCAGGCCGGCCTTGGCTCCAAGCCACCAGCCCGCGGTCCCCGCTAGGAACGCACCCATCCAACCGATCAATCCACGCACGGCAGGACTCTCCAGCAGTTCCAGGCAACAGGCGCACGCCGCAGCGGCCGGCACTCATCTGATCGACTTGAGCACGTCCCGATCGAACACCAGGACGCGGGTCGCGCCGTAGGACTGGTACGTCCAGCGATAGGTCATCGTCTCGCCGACGACCTGGTTACCGCTCCGTACCGGTACCTTTTCCTCGCTTTTCGACGCCGGTGGTCCGCAGAGTTCCAGCACCTCGGCCTGCGTCATGCCGGTCACGACGAGTTTGCTGCCACAACGGAAATTGCCGTCTGCAACCGCTGGCACGGCGGCGGCGAGGCAGGCCACGATGGAGGTCAAACGGCCGGAGAGATTCTTCATGACGAGTCTCCTGCAAATGAGGGCGTCGAGCGCCGCGAATGGAGTCGGCCGAGCACCGCGCGTTGCAGGCCCGGGTCAGTCGGGCCGGGCCTGGAGCATGTCGACGTAGACCAGCGCGTTGCAGCGCGGACAGGTTGCGGCCTCGATCGCCTCGAGTTCGAACCAGCGCTTGCCGCACTGGCATCGCACCGTCAGTACCCACTGGCCAACGGCACGACCGATCTCGTGTTCGACGACTTCGATCCCCTCCGGGAGGCTCGTAATGCCCGGCAACCGGGCAGTGTCGTCTTCGTCGCTGATGTCGTCGATGTTGACGTCAAGACCGGTGACCCGAACGGAAGATCTTGGCCCCCTCCAACAGGTCCGGCACGTCTCCCGGCGCGTTCTTGCGGCGCGGCGTCCTGCGCCGACGCGAGTGCCGGTGCCGGTCGTGGGTCCGATGGGAGATGGTCTTTCATGGGAATCTGCCCCGTCGAATCTTTGCGCGCCTGGCACGGTTCGTCCGGCCCGTCGCCTGAAGTGGCTGCCTCCGGGTTCATCCGCGAACCGGGAATTACCGCTCTATCATTACAGTATTTTGCCAAGGCCGGCAAACGAGAGGCGCCACGACCTCTGCTCGGCGGAGCCTTGCTGCGTACCGGAGATCGTCTGGAGTTCCTGCTGCCGACCCTCAGGGTCAGCCTTGTACCGACCCTGGACACCGGGCGCTAGACTGCCGCGCATGAAGAAACTCCTGCGCGCGCTCATGATCGTCGTCGCCTTGCTCGTGCTCGCTGGACTCGGCTACGTCTGGTTCGGCCCGGTCGCGGTGGGCGACAAGAAAGTCATGCTCGACTTCCTGCTCGGCCGCTCGATCGGGCCGCCGACGGCCGAGCAGGTCGCGTCGCAGCTGCGGGTTGCCCCTGGCTTCCGGCTCGAGGTGTATTCCACCGACGTGCCCCTCGCGCGCTGGCCGCTCGTGACCCCGGCGGGCGACCTTATCGTGGCCCGCACGCGCGCCGACGAAATCGTGCTGCTCGAGCGGGACGCCAACGGCGACGGCAAACCCGACGCGGTGCGAATACTGCTCGGCAAGCTCAGGCACCCGCATGGACTCGCCCTGCGCGACGGGTGGCTGTACGTTGGCGAATCAGGCGGCATCGGTCGTATCCGGTTCGACGCAGCAGCGGGACAGGTGTCCGGCGCCTTCGAGCACATCGTCGACGACTTCACGAGCGATGGCTTTCACACCACGAAGACGCTCGCCTTCGGCCCCGACGGCTGGCTCTACGTGTCGCAGGGCTCTTCGTGCAACGCTTGCATCGAGCAGGACGGTCGCCGCGCGACGATCATGCGCATGCGCCCGGACGGCAGCCAGCGCGAGATCTACGCCACCGGGCTGCGCAACAGCGTGGGCCTGGACTGGGCGCCGTGGGATGGCGCGCTGTACGCGACCGAGAACGGCCGCGACCTGCTGGGCGACGACCTCCCGCCCGACGAACTCAATCGCATCGAGCAGGGCAAATTCTACGGCTGGCCGTTCGTCTACGGTGCAGGCGTGCCCGATCCCGACCTCGGTGCCGGGCATGCCGCAGAGGCTGCGCGCGCCATCGCACCGGCCCATGCGTTTCGCGCTCACAATGCGCCACTCGGGCTCGCTTTCCTGCGCGGCTCGAATCTTCCTCCAGGCTATTCACGCACCGCACTCGTGGCGCTGCATGGCTCGTGGAATCGCAGTCAACCCGACGGCTACAAGGTGGTCGCTCTCGACTGGCAAGCGGACGGACGCATCGTCGAGCGCGACTTCCTGACGGGTTTCCTCGGTGACGCCGGCGTTCTCGGTCGACCCGCCGGCATCGCGCAGGGCCCGGATGGCGCGATCTTCATCACCGACGATTACGCGGGCGTGATCTACCGGGTGGTGTCCGCGTCCGGACCCTGATCCGGGTTCGCCAGCGACTGCTCGATGAATCTCTGCCAGGTGGGATTGGGCCGCCACACCGTTCGCAGCGGATGCTGCGCCGCCTCGTGCGCTTCGCGCAGACGCAGGCGCCGGTACAGGTAGACGAACGCCGAGACGCGGAAATTCTTCGCGCAGTGGACCCAGAGCTTGCGGCCGGCGAACGCGTCCATCACGCCGAAGAACTGCTGCAGGTGCCGAGGCTCGGGCTGCTCCCACGGCACGGGGATCTGCACGAAGGCGATCCCCTGCCCCGTGACCGCCTCGGCCTCGCCAGGGAGCGCGTTCGACGCGGTCGGCAACGCAAGATTGACGACTGCCTCGATGCCCAGCTCCGGCAGGCGCTGGATGTCGGCACGCGATAGCTGGCCCGACGTCCACAAGTGGTCGAACACGGGACGGGTGTTCGGCGCGTCGAACTGGTAGGCGTGCGTGGTGCCGAAGATGCGCACGTCCTCGTTGCTGCCGGCGAGGCGCACGGTGCCCTCAAACTGCAGGCCGAGCCGCTCGAGCAGGCGACCCGACGCAACGTTGTCGAGACTCGTGATCGCGATGACGCGCGGCAGGCGATGACGCTCCCGTGCATACCGCAAGGTGGCCTCGGCCGCCTCGCGCGCGTACCCCTGGCTCCAGTGCTCGGGCAGGAAGGCGAAGCCGATGTCGACGTCTGGCAGCGTGTCGCGCTTGATCAGCCCGCACATGCCGAGCGGCAGTGCGTCACTGCGGCGCTCGACCAGGAACAGCCCGAAGCCGTGGGCGGCATACAGGCGTTGCGGACCCTCCGCGATGTAGCGGCGCGCGTCGTCGAGATCGTGCACGCCCCGGTCGCCGATGAACCGCAGCCACGAGGGCTCATTGACGAGGCGGAGGATGAAGGAGTCGTCGGACGCGACCGAGCCTGCGCAACCGCAGGCGCTCCGTTTCGAATTCGACGATGGGTCCGGCCATGGACGGATTGTGCCGACACGGGCGGGCCAGCGCGAGCCAGCCTGGCCATACGGGACCCATGCGGCCATGGCTTACAATGGCCCGCGATGAGTTCCAGTCGTCTCGTCTACTCCACCGGTCCTGGGCGCCTGTGCCCCGAGTGCACCCGTCCGCTGGCCGAGTGCCGCTGCAAGCGCAGCAAGCCGGCACAGCCCATCGTGGTGGCTGGCGACGGCATCGTGCGCGTCGGTCGCGAGACCAAGGGCCGCAAGGGCAAGGGCGTCACGGTGATCAAGGGCGTGCCCCTCGCCGGCGACGAACTCGAGGCGCTGGCCACCAGGCTCAAGAAACGCTGCGGCTGCGGCGGCACGGTCGACGCCGGGGTCATCGAGATCCAGGGCGACCATCGCGACCTGCTGCTCGAAGAACTCGGCAAGCTCGGTTACACGGTGCGCCGGTCCGGTGGCTGACTCCAGCGTCCGGATCAACAAGTACCTGAGCGAGACGGGCGTCTGTTCGCGGCGCCAGGCCGACCAATGGGTCGAGGCCGGCCGCGTCGCGGTGAACGGCGTGACCGCCGTCCTCGGAACCAAGGTCGCGGCGGGCGACGCGGTATCGCTCGACGGCCGCCCGCTGGACTTCAAGCCCGAGCGCGTCTACCTCGCGTTGAACAAGCCGATCGGCATCGAATGCACGACCGAGCGCGACGTGCCGGACAACATCGTCGACTTCGTCGGCCACCGCGAGCGCGTCTTCCCGATCGGCCGCCTCGACAAGGATTCGGAAGGCCTGATCCTGCTCACCAACGACGGCGACATCGTCAATCGGGTGCTCCGCGCCGAGCACGAGCACGAGAAGGAATACATCGTCACGGTCGACCGGCCGCTGACGCAGCGAATTCCTGGACGGGCATGGCGAGTGGAGTCCCGATCCTCGACACGCTGACCGACCCGTGTCGCGTACGCAGGTCGGCCGCAATACGTTCCGTATCGTGCTGACGCAGGGCCTCAACCGCCAGATCCGGCGGATGTGCGAGCACTTCGACTACCGCGTGCGGCGCCTGCAGCGCGTCCGGATCATGCACATCCAGCTCGGCACGTTGCCGGTCGGCCAATGGCGCAAGCTGACGCCGGCCGAGGTGAAGCCGCTGCTCGTGCCGCCGGAGCGCAAGCGCGCAACGCTGTCGCTGCGCAAAGGCTAGGGGTTTGCGCAGCCTGCCGACCTCTAATCCCTAAGCTCTTTCGGCCTGCTGCACCTTCTTGTGTCGCAGGTCCAGGACGAGGTTGTAACCAGCGACACCCGCCGGAAAC
>CAWCBA010000006.1:0-10068 GCA_963793675.1 uncultured Gammaproteobacteria bacterium
ATGTCCCCCGCACTCGCACGGAACGCGGCCCAACTCCTCCCGGTGTAACCGGTGGGTGACGCTCGACCTCGGGCGGATCATTAAGGCGGGGCACGGCGAGCACCGATTGCCGATCGTCGTGAGGTGCCACGTCAGCGGTGCGCCGGGACAGTTGCGGGTCAGACCGCCGATGCCGACGTCGACGAACGCGAACGGGTGAATGCAGCGGGAAACAAGAAGCCCGGCGCAGGGCCGGGCTTCGTGTCGCGATTGGGCGTGTCGCTTATGCGGTCGTGCGTCGCCGACTCAGGCCGAGACCGGCGAGGCCGAGGCCGAGCAGCGCGAGCGTGCCGGGCTCGGGGACAGACGGTGGAGGTTCAACGTCACCGCGAACGACGGCATAGAGCCCACCGCTATCGCAGCACACTACGGACGATCCGAATATCGACTGACCGTTATTCTGATACAGAGCGAGGACCCCATTGAAGATCGAATCGCCGCTCACATCGACGGCGCCGCTGAGCCCGTTGTAGCTCGACGCGAACTGCAGCCCGAAGTCAGACAGGAACGGATTCCAGGCAGCCGCTTCCGTCCCGGCGCCACCGGCGCCGGTCCCACCCGCGATGTAGACCCCTCCACCGCTCGCGACGAAGCTCCGCAGGACACCGATCTGCGACAAATCTAGATACGTTCCTCCGAGAAAAAGGGCGTTGTACTGTGACAGCGTGGGGATATCGAACGAGATCCCGGTGCCAACCGTGTACGTCGCGCCTGCGGCCGCCATGGCCGCCGCGAGTCGGGCTCCGGTGAATCCGAAGTTACCCGAGTAGGCATGAATCCTAGGGCCGAACTCGGCGACCAGATTTGAGACGAACGTCGGCGTTGTCGAGGCTAGGTTGAATCCACTGTCAGAAAGGGACCACTCGTCGTTCGCGACGACGATTGTGCTTCCCTGGGCTGTCACCGAGCCGGTGGACGCCGCCAGCACCATCGCGACCACAGCTAGACTCTTTCTCTCTTTCATCATGCCTCCCCTAAAGGATCACCGCACCTCGGCGAAACCTCGGCCGGCACCCATTCTTTGACAGAATCCGAGTGAGGAAATACCAAGCAAGTGTCATGCCATTCTTGATTCTCTCTCCAAAGAATTGAGAAACATCAATTTGTCTGGCGGACTCGAATCCCGTTCGCTATGCATATGTAAAGCCGCTCGACATCCACGGCCCGTTTCAAGACCGGCCGCGCGCGCCGCCTAGCGCCATTCCTCGACGAGTTCATCGCCGCCGGTCATTGATCGTGCCCGGAATGGTCATTGGATGGCCTGGCTTGCCCCCACGGTGACGCGATCAGCCTCGGATCGCTATCTGGGAAGCAGGTCGGCTACAGGTCTGTTCGATGCTCCTTTTCGAGCAATCGAGCAGACTCAGAACAGAGACCCCGGCGCGGGGCCGGGGCGTCGTTTTCGCAGGTTGATCAGGAATCTTCAGCCGGAGCCGGCACCGTCCGGTTGATAGCCAACGCCCAGTACAGTCACCGTTCCTGTAGTGTCATCCGGTTCGAACGTGACGATCTGGTTGGTCGCATAGCAGCCATTCCGCTTGTTCGGGGAAGATTGTCCGTCCGCAATGAGCCGACCGTTCGGCAGCCAGCCACCCCATCGCGCCGGGTGCCCCTCCCCATTGAGAATGGTGCATCCGTTCGCGCCGCACTCGCCTGCGTCCACGACGTAGATCCTGGCACAGAAGTCCGGCCTCGTCTCCGATACGGCCAATAACTCCTTGTCGCCCGACTGGGTGACCTTCACGTCCCGGAACATTGTTCCCAGGCTCCATATTTGCTCGACCACCGGAACACCTTCCGGCTCTTGTGGCAACGTCAGGCGGTAGAGGGCGTTCCCGGAGCCACTGGTGGCTCGATGGGTGAAGTACACCGCTTGACCAGTACTTCCCCATACTGAACTCACAAACTCAGGTTGCGCCCCATAGTGGATGGCGCTGCAATCAGAGATCGACAGATCGCCAGGGTTTGAATTGAACGCGCAGACCCAGGTAACGTTCCCGGATCCGTCGGTAGCGGAATCACCGTACGACTTCATCATGACTTTTGTGCCGTCAAGTGTTGACCAGTCTTTCACACTTGCCGCCCGCATCGGCCAGGTAGATGCCCCAGGTCGCGCTGTTGCCACTACTGAGACGCCTTGTAAACACGTAACTCGGGAACAAGGCGCCGGGTTCGTTCATGTTTTCACATGGATCCGGCGTCTGCGTCGGGGGCTTTATCGGCTTCCCAGCCAACGCTGGCGAGCCTGGTGCCGTCAAGATGGCTGCGAACAACACGACAAGACCGAACGTCGGCTGGGTGTTTACTCATTCCCGGTGGGCACGTCATCCCCTGAACGGGTGAGACCGAGGCGTGCCAGTTTGCAGCGCAGCAGTTCGCCGGGCTCTCCAGGTGAGACCCAGGCAGCGCTACTCAAGACAGGGGGGACGTCGATGCGGGCGGGCGTCCGTCCTGAAAAGCAGAACGGCCCCAGCGGGGCCGCTTGCTTCGAATGCGTTGGTAGCGGGGGCCTGCTACCGATCCAAGCAATTACGTTGCGTCGGTCAATTGGCGCTTTCGATTCAATAACTTAGCGACATGCGGCCAGCCTCATCAGGCGGGTCGTTCCCGCTGAAACTCGCCCGACGGATCGGATGTCCTCGGTCCGGCTGCCAGTCCCCCAAACCGCAGGTAGGCGATCGGCACCACCACCATGTTCAACAACGTGGATGTGACGAGCCCCCCGAGGATCACCATGGCCATCGGCGCCTGGATCTCGCTGCCGGGCGAGCCGGCGGCGAGCGCCAGCGGGATCAACGCCAGGGCAGCAGCCAACGCGGTCATCAGAATTGGCACGAGACGCTCGCGTGCTGCGCGCACCACCGCGGCACGCACGTCGCGCATGCCCTCCCCTTCGATCAGGTAGCGGATGTGTGCAACCAGCATGACGCCGTTACGCGTCGCGATGCCGAACAGCGTGATGAACCCGACGAGCGTCGCCACTGACATCGTGCCGCCCGCGACGTACATCCCGACCACGCCGCCGATCAGCGCAAGTGGAAGGTTCAGCATGATGACGGCCGCATCCCGCGCAGATCGAAAGGCCAGGTACAGCAGCGCATAGACGCCGAGCAGCACCAGGATGCCGACGAACAACAGCGATCGCGACGCACTCTGGGCGCTCTCGAATTGTCCGCCCAGTTCGTAGCGATAACCGTCCGGCATCGTGATGCCGGCGTCGATCCCTCGGCGTATGTCGTCGACGACTCCCTGGAGATCGCGGCCGGCGACGTTCGCACTGACGATGATCCGCCGCTCGACACCCTCACGACCGACCATGTTGGGTCCGCGATCGCGGCGGATGTCGGCGATGGCCGACAGCGGCACTTCGGCGCCCGACGGAGTCACGAACCGGGTCGCCGAGAGGGTCTCGACGGAGTCCTTCAGTCGCGGATCGAGACGCACGACCAGGTCGAACGCGGCTGAGCCTTCGTGGATGAGCCCGACCGGTTGCCCCGCAAAGGCTGTCTCGATCGCTTCCGCCGCCTGCGCCACGGTCAGTCCGTACGTGGCCAGGGTCTCGCGGCGTAACTTCATCGTCAGGTACGGCACGTCCGCCTGCGCCTCGAGACTCACGTCCACCGCGCCGGGAACTTCCGTGGCGACGCTCTGCACCTGCGCACCGAGCCTGCGCAGTTCGTACAAATCCGGCCCGAAGACCTTGATCGCAATCGCGGAACGCGTGCCGGACAGCAGGTGATCAATGCGGTGCGAGATCGGCTGCCCGATCGTCACGGCGGTGCCCGGCAGCCCAACGAGGTCCTCACGGAGCGCCGTCAACAGTTCCGCCTTGCTCCGATCCTCCATCTCGAGACTCGCCTCGATCTCCGATGCGTAGACTTCCTGAGCATGCGGATCGCCCGGCGAGCGGCCCGTGCGGCGTGCGGTCTGCACGATCTCCGGATGCGACAGCATGATCCGCTCCACCCGGCCGGCAATCTCGTCGGAGGCAGCGAGCGACGTCCCCGGGACAGTCACGACGTTGACCGTCAGGCCGCCTTCGTTGAAGTCCGGCAGGAACGCCCGTCCGGCCAGGACGATGCCGACGATCGCGGACGCCAGCGCCGCGGCTGCGGTAACCGTCACGAGACGACTGTGAGCCAGCAGCCGATCCAGGGACGCCGCGTATGCGCGCTGCACCGCCTGGACCCAACGGGGGACGTCGTGCCCGATCAGGCGCGAGTCCCGGCCAAGCACGAGCAGGCACAGGACCGGCGTGACGGTAATGGCGACGACCAACGACGCCAGCAACGCCACCAGGTATGAGGTAGCGAGCGGCGCAAGGAGCCGACCCTCGACGCCCGACAACACGTAGACCGGCAGGAACACCAGCGCGATCACGAGCGTGGCGAACAGGATCGATCCCTGCACCTCGTGCGTGGCGCGACCGACAACTTCCACTGCCGATCGCTTCTGATCCTCTGGTCGCGTGACGTTCTCCCGCAGTCTGCGGACGACGTTCTCGACGACGATGATCGCGTCGTCCACCAGAACGCCGAGCGCGATGGCGAGGCCACCGAGCGTCATCGTGTTGAGGGTCGCCCCGAGCGCCTGCAGGGTCAGCACGGCGGCGAGCACCGACAGCGGCAACGCGACCAGCGTGACGATAGTGGCGCGCACAGAGACCAGGAAGGCGAAGACGATCAGCACGATCAGTATCGCTCCGTCGCGCAGAGCCGCCGTGAGGTTCGAAATCGCGCGCTCGATGAAATCCGCCTGCCGGAAGACGTGTGTCTCGAGTGTCATGCCCTCCGGCAACTCGTTCGCCAGTGCCGCAAAGGCGGCATCGAGTTGCCGCGTGAGTACCAGCGTGTTGGCTCCGGGCTGCTTTTGGATGGCGAGGATCACCGCCGGCCGGCCGTTGTGCGAGCCCAGGCCGCGCACTGTGCCACCGCCGAGCGCCACCTCGCCCAGGTCGCGGACGAGGATCGGCTGGCCGCCGCGACTCGCCACTGCCACCGCGCCGATATCCTCGGCATCCTGCAGTCGCGCGAGACCCTGGATGACGTATTCGCGGTCCTGCTCCGTGTAGAAGCCGGCCGGGACGTTCTGGTTGCTGGCCCGCAGCGCTGCGAGCACCTCGTCGATGCCAATCCGATATGCCAGCAGACGGGACGGGTCGAGCGTGACCTGGTACTGACGGTCCTCGCCACCGATGGTCATGACCTCGGCGACACCCGGCACGCTGAGCAAGCGGCGCTTCACGCGCACATCTGCGACGCTCTTGAGCTCGATTCCCTCGTGACGATCGCTGACCAGCGCTGCGAACAGGATCTCGCCCATCACGGAGGCGGCCGGAGTCATCTGTGGCGGATCAAGCTCCGGCGGCAACGCGCTGCGGGCCAGTTGCAGACGTTCGTTTACGGTCTGCCGGGCAACCAGTAGATCTTCGCCCCACCTGAACTCCACGGTCACGACTGACAGGCCGATGCTCGAGAGCGAGCGCACCCGGCGCACGCCGGCGGCCCCATTCAGCGATGCCTCGATGGGAAAGGTCACGAGTTGCTCGACCTCGAGCGGAGACATCCCTCGGGCGTCCGTCACGACGGTCACCGCTGGCGCGGTGAGGTCGGGGAAGACGTCCACCGGCATGCGCAACGCCGTCCAGGTGCCGACGACCAGCAGCAGGCTCGCGAGCGCGAGCACGAGGACCTTGGCGCGCAGTGCGCCATCGATGGTGCGTGCGATCATTGCCCTACCCTCAGTGCGCGTGGCCGTGGCCGATCTCGGCCGAGCCCGCGGACGCGAGGCGCACCTGCGGGACCCCGCGCGTGACGACGCGCTCACCCGCAGCCACGCCAGCCACGACGCGCACCCATGCGCCGTCACGGTAGGAGATCTCGACCGGACGCCGCTCGAAGCTCTCGCCCTCCAGTTGCACGAACACCACCGGCACGCCGGCGTCGTCGGTCACCGCACTGGTCGGCAGCGCGAGACCGCGCTGCGACTTGCCGGTGTATACGCGGCCCGGCAGGAACGTGCCGATAGGCAGCCCGACCGCGGCGGCAGGCGCCTCGATGATGACCGGCAACGTGCGCGTCGCCGGGTCGATTGCGCCGCCCGCGCCGACCAGCCGCACGTCCGTGCCGACGTCTAGCGAGCGCGGCTCGCCGGCAGCTGGAACCAACAGGAGGCCGGCGGGCGTCGCGAGCAGCGGCGCGTCCGCCTCGGTTACCCGCGCTTCGACCCACAGGCGACCGGGATTCGCGACGTGCACGAGCGGCTGGCCGGTGCCAAGCGCAACGCCAGACTCCGCAGGCACACGCAGGACGATGCCGTCGATCGGGGACCGGATCGGGACACCCGTCGCATCACCCGAGTAACCATCCAGCCGGGTGATCGCCGCGCGCAGTGCGGCTTGAGCAACCTTCTCCTCTGCCTCTGCATCGAGCAATCGCTTCTCGGGCACCGCGCCAACCTCGAGCAGGCCCTGCAGGCGCTCGCGCTCCCGCACAGCCCGGTCGGCATCCACCTGTCTTCGCGTGACGTTGAGCTGCAGCTCGGCGACGTCCGACTCGCCACCGAGGCGCGGCACGACGTGGAGCAGGATCTGGCCGCGCTTCACTGTCTGACCGATCGTCGGCCAGCCCGATGCCGGCGCGCGCACGATGCCTTCCAGCGGACTCGTCAGCAGTGCTTCGGCGTCGGGCCGCGCGCGCACCGCGAGCGTCGCCGAAACCGACTCACGCAGGTCGCGTTCGACGACAGGTTCAGTGGCGAAATCCATCGGCCACTGCTGCTCCTTGGTGAAGGAGAAGCCACGCGCATCCGGCGTCACGCCGGCAGCTTCTGCTGCCTGTGCGGTCGCGTGTACCGTGACGTCACCGAGATCGTGGACCGACTCGCCGGCGGGCCCCGACCAGCGCAGGGTCAGCCGGCGCTTTCCCGCGCGCTGCGGAGTCAGCGCTGGCCGGAAGATCCCGGGCGTGTCGCTCACCTCCGCCTCGACGCGATCCTCGCCCCCCTCGCCGGTCAGCACGACCGTCAGGCGACCGTCGGACACCGCCTTGAACGTGGCGAGGTGGGTGAGATGGGCCGCAAACGCGGATTCCCGGCCGACCACGAACGGATCGAACTCGACGAACAGCTCCGTGAGTGGCGTGAAGTACGAGGTAGCGCAGTCCGCCACCGTGCCCATGGCCGTGGTCGCCCTCTTCCTGTGCTTCAGCCGCATCGTGGTCGTGATCGCCATCGCCCTCGTGCTCGTGGGGATGGCAGGCCGACAGTGCGAGGACCAGACAGAACGAAATCAGGATCCGCTTCATGGGATGACTCCGACGAGTGCGTCGAGTTCGATGCGGGCCATGCGGGCCCGCTGGGACAATTCGAGAGACACCAGCGCGGTTTCGCGTTCGGCGTCGTAGGCGTCGATGAGTTCGAGCAGCGAACCCTCGCCACCTTGATAGGCGGCGCTAGCGACCTGTCCGAGTGACGTGGACGGCGCGAGGTCACTCGCCGTGCGCTCGAGGCTGCGTGCCAGCTCCCACGTGCCGCGAACGTCGGCCTCGCGCCCGGCCATCTGCAGGGCGTAATGACTGCGCAGGATGCGAGCCTCGCCGGCCAGCTGTCGCTTCTCGGCCGAGCCCGTGTCGAAGAGCGGCAGCGGCACGCTGAATCCGAGCACGAGACCGCTCTCCGACGCACCGGCAACCTCGACGGTCTTCTGCCCAACGGTGACATCGAGGTCCGGTACCCGAACGTCGGCCGGCTCGCTGCGATTCGAACTCCGCAGCTTCGGCCCGGGACGCAAACTCTCGCAGCCGCGGGTCGGCCGCGACTTTATCCAGGTACGCCTCGAGTGGCCGGAGGGGCGCTGGCGGGTCGCCGGCGAGCGGAGCAGAGCGCAGCGACGAATCGCCGGTCAGGCCGACGAGCCGCTCGCGTGCGTGCAATCGCTCCGCGTCCGCGGCTGCAGCAAGGGCTTGCGCGTTGGCCGCCGCCCGCGCGACACGCTGCGCGTCGTAACGGGATGCATCACCCGCCTTGGCGAGCGCATCCACTGCAAGGGCCGCGCGCCCGAGTTCGTCGGCCCAGCGCCGATGCACTGCGGCAGCACCGTCGCGGTGAAGCGCCTCGGTGAACGCGCGCCGCGCCGCGGCGGCCCGCTCGACGTCGCCGCCGCGAGCCGCCTGCTCCGCCGCATCGTAGCGGCGTGCGGCCGCATCACGTTCGAGCGAGAGCTTGCCTCCCAGCGGAATGGTCTGTGTCAGCCCGTACACGGTCTCGGTCGCATCGACCGGCCCGTCGAGCTTCTCCTGGTTCCAGCCGATCTCCGGATTGGACCACCGTCCGGCACGATCACGCTCGCCCGAGGCGGCGTCGAGCGCTGCCGCACGCAGCTCGCGGGCTGCACTCAGCTGCAGCGCTGCCCGGACGACTGTGGACTCGCTGATAGGCTCGAGAATCTCGGCGTGCGACCCACTGCAAATGGTGGCCGCCAGCAACCCCATGAGCATCGGTCCCGTGCGAAACCGCACGGGCCGCTTGCTAATGCGCGCCATTGGCACGCCCTCCTCAACACGTGACGAAGTGCTCCCAACAAACGGGAGCGCCTTGGATCGACGCTAGAGGGCGCGCGGGGGTCGGAACGGAGTTTCGAAGGAACTGGCGCCGGGCGGTGCCGAATGCGGCATGAGTACCGGCGTATCGCGGAGGATGGGCAGCAGGGCCGTCCGGTGGGCCGTAGCCACCGGCGGCAGGTGTGCCAGCACGTGGCCGATCAACTGGTGTGGATCGAGGCCTTCGTCCTGCGCGGGATCCGGCAGGTCGCCCGGATGGTGGTGGTCGGCGTCACCGGCATGCACATGCGCGTGATGCAGGGGATCCGCGACTGCGCCCGCGGCATAAGCGGGCGACACGAACGTCGCCAGCAGCACGGCGAGCTGCAGGAGTGCGAACCGACGGGACCACTTTTCGGGCATAGGGCGCGATCATATCCCATGCAGCCGGTTTGTCACCCGCCTTGTAGATCGGCCGTGACGTGCGACAACTCGACCGTGACGTGCACCAGTTCTTCGTGCACCGAGAGAGCGCGGCGAACCGACCGAGCATCGAGCGCCGCCCCGGTGGTCAGGCTCAGGATGCACGCGTACTTGCCCTTGCCGACCCGCCAGACGTGGAGGTCTCGCACCGTGGTCGGCTGTGGCAGTCCGCGGGCGACCTCCCGCACCGCTTCGACGACGGGAGCATCCATTTCCGCGTCGAGCAGCACTCGCCCCGTGTCGCGCAGCAGCCCCAGGGCCCAGCGCCCGACCAGCACCGTACCCACCAGCCCCATCACCGGATCGAGCCACGCCGCACCGAAGTACTTCCCACCGATGAGCGCCGCGATGGCGAGGATGGACGTCACCGCATCTGCCACGACGTGCAGGTAGGCGGACCGGAGGTTGAGGTCGTGATGATGCCCGTGGTCATGATCGTGCCCGCCGTGATCGTGACCATGGCCGACCTCCCCGGTGGATAGCAGCCAGGCCGAGATCACGTTCACGGCGAGGCCCAAGATCGCTATCGGAATGGCCTCGTCGAAGTGAATGGTGGCCGGATTCACGAGTCGAGCTACCGACTCGATGCCCATATAGGCAGCGACACCCACAAGGAATACCGCGCTCGTGTAGCCGCCGAGCACCTCGATCTTCCAGGTGCCGAACGCAAATCGTGGATCGTCGGCCATGCGACGAGCGAGCGCGTAGGCCATGGCCGAAACGCCCAGGGCCAGCGCGTGGGAACTCGATGTGCCAACCATCGGCCAGCAGCGCCATCGACCCGAACACCGTGCCCGCGACAATCTCGACGACCATCATGGCGGCGGTCAGCCACATCACCTGGCGGGTGCGGCGCTCCGCGACCGGATTGCTGAAGTCGAAGACGTGGCTGTGGGAGTCGTCGTCCGGATGAATCATGACGCTCAACTGCCTGGGCTGAACCGACCATCGGTGCGCGTTGGGCACGTCGGCCATGGTGGCAGATCAAGGAATGGTTCGTGGAGCCCGA
>CAWCBA010000007.1:0-139117 GCA_963793675.1 uncultured Gammaproteobacteria bacterium
GACCTCGTCCCACTTTTCGACGACAGATTAGAACTGGACTAAGCTGGCTTCTCGGGTCCTCAGCACGGGAGATGAGGGCATGAAGAAGTCGAGGTACACGGAGGAGCAGATCGCCTTTGCGCTGCGCCAGGCCGAGGGCGGCACGCCGGTGGCGGACGTCTGTCGGCAGATGGGCGTGAGCGAGGCGAGCTTCTACGTGTGGAAGAAGAAGTACGGCAAGCTCGGGCTCACCGAGATCCGGGAGCTCCGCCAGCTGCGCGATGAGAACGCACGCCTGAAGCGCCTGGTCGCGGACCTCACGCTGGACAAGCACATCCTGGGGGAAGTCATCGCAAAAAAGCTCTGAAGCCCGCTCGGCGTCGCGTGCTGGCGGGCTGGATCAAGGAGCGTTTTCAGGTGGCCACGGTGCGGGCTTGCCGGCTGGCGCGATTCTCGCGCGCCGGGTTCTACCGCAAGAGCAGGGCCAAGGATCAGTCGGCGCTGCGGCTGCGCATTCGCGAGATCGCGCATGCGCGACCACGATTCGGCTACCAGCGCATCCACGTCATGCTGCGACGGGAGGGCTGGCCGGTGAACAAGAAGCGGGTTCGGCGGCTGTACCGGCTCGACGGGCTGCAGCTGCGCACACGGATTCGTCGCCGCAAGCACATGTGCCTGCATCGTGGTCCGGTGCCCGTGCCGAGCGCGCCGCACGAGCGCTGGAGCATGGATTTCGTGCACGATCAGCTGTTCGACGGTCGTCCGTTTCGCATCCTGACGGTGGTCGATCAGTTGAGTCGCGAGAGTCCGTTGATTGAGGTCGATTTTGCGATGTCCGGACAGAGGGTCGCCGACGCTCTGGAGGCACGCACCGTCGACATGCCGGCGCCGGTGTCGATTACCGTCGATCACGGCTCGGAGTTCACGTCGAAGGCGCTCGAGGACTGGGCGTGGCGACGCGGCGTGAAGCTCGACTTCATCCGGCCAGGAAAGCCCATGGAAAACGGGCACATCGAGTCGTTCAACGGTCGGCTGCGAGACGAATGCCTGAACGTCATGCAGTTCATGTCGCTCGACGATGCGCGGGCGAAGATCGAAGCGTGGCGCGTGGATTACAATCAGCGACGACCCCACAGCTCACTGGGTCACCTGACACCCAGCGAGTTCGTTCGCAACCGTCAGGAGAACCGGGCCCGGAAGTCAGCCGAACTCTAGATCAAAACTGTCTACGAACGGGACCAACGTCAAGTCGCCAGAAACTCTAGTTCTGAACTGTCGCCTTGACGGGGAAGCTTACGGTTCAGCGGCAAGCTCCGCGATGCATGCCTGAGCATGGAATAGTTCAGAAATTGGATAGATGCGAAGATCGCCATCGATCAGTTCCGTCGTCTGTAC
This sequence comes from uncultured Gammaproteobacteria bacterium, assembly GCA_963793675.1. Lineage (GTDB taxonomy): Bacteria > Pseudomonadota > Gammaproteobacteria > Steroidobacterales > Steroidobacteraceae > RPQJ01. Next base: position 1,375 of record CAWCBA010000007.1, read on the forward strand.
AATCAGATTCGACCGCAGTCGAGCCTGGGGCCGCTGACGTCAGGCTAGTTCAAGCAGAGGTTGACTGCAGCAACTAACCCGGAGACGGCCATCTGCCAGGCGACCAGCGGACCGAGGACAGCCCGCAAGTCACGTGCTCTTGGCTAATATCGGGGGTCGCGTTGCGATGCAATAGTGGTTGCTCTGAGCGCGCTGCTTGACGTGGTCACCCTGCTAATATGGCGTCTACCGAACGATTCTTGGCGCATCGCCTGATCGCGAGGTCGGCCATATAAGTGGCAATCTGAGGGATCCGATCGGCATGCGAGTCTTAATCACCGGTTCTGGCGGCTTCGTGGGCAAGAACCTAAGTTTGGCTCTTCGCGAGCGGCAGGGCCACGAGGTCATTCCATTCGGACGAGAGCATGAATCAGCGTCGCTGGCCGCCCGGCTCGCTGCCTCCGACGCGGTGGTACACTTGGCGGGCGTGAATCGCCCGCAGGATCCCGTCGAGTTCGAGACAGTAAACGCCGGTTTTACACGGACGCTGTGTGATGCGATTGAGCGAGCCGGCCGTCCAATCGCGCTGCTCGTCGCGTCCTCGATACAGGCGGAACGCGACAATCCATATGGCCGTAGCAAGCGCGCTGCTGAGCAGGCCGCGGAAGCCCTTGCGACGCGCACGGGCTGCTCGGTGGTCATCTACCGGTTGCCCGGCGTCTTCGGCAAATGGTGCAGACCGAACTACAATTCGGTAGTCGCGACGTTTTGCCACAATATCGCTTGCGACCTGCCGATTAGAGTTGACGAGCCCGATGCTCAGCTCCGACTGGTGCACGTGGATGATGTTGTCGCTGAGTTCATCGCCACCCTTGCAGCGCCGGTTGCGGGTCTTCGCCGGGGCCTTGTTGCACCGGAGTATCGGACCACACTCGGTGAACTTTCGCGGCAAATCCAGGCTTTCCGCGACTGCCGGGAGACTCTTGTGATCGAGCGAGTGGGAGCCGGGCTCGTTCGAGCTCTCTATTCCACGTACGTGAGCTACTTGCCGGTCGACAGGTTCGCCTACGGGTTGGAGAGTCACCCCGATCCTCGCGGCACATTTGTGGAAATGCTGAAGACGGTGGATTCCGGCCAGTTTTCGTACTTCACCGCACATCCAGGCGTGACACGTGGCGGTCACTATCACCACTCCAAGACTGAGAAATTTCTCGTGATCAAGGGTACGGCGCGCTTCCGCTTCCGGCATGTCCTGACTGGAGAACGCCACGAGGTTAACGTCACTGGAGACCCGCCGATGATAGTCGAGACGATCCCAGGCTGGACCCACGACATCACCAATACCGGTACGGGAGAATTGGTCGTCATGCTGTGGGCAAACGAGGTCTTCGATCGCGAGCGGCCGGACACGATCGCTTCGCCCGTATGAGAATAGACCTATGAGAAAGCTGAAGGTTATGACGGTCGTTGGTACGCGCCCGGAGATCATCAGGCTGTCGCGCGTGCTGGCGAAGCTCGATGAGTATTGTGATCACGTCCTCGTGCATACCGGGCAGAATTACGACTATGAACTCAACGGAATCTTCTTTGAGGACATGGGACTACGGAAGCCGGATCACTATCTGGACGCCGCTGGAGCATCGGGATCCGAGACGATAGGGAGGGTCATCATTGCGGCGGATCGCGTGATGGGCGAGGTGCGGCCGGACGCCGTGTTAGTGCTGGGCGATACGAACAGCTGTCTAGCGGTGATCCCTGCAAAGCGACGCAAGATACCCATTTTCCACATGGAAGCTGGCAACCGTTGTTTTGATATGCGCGTTCCAGAGGAGATCAACCGCCGAATCGTCGATCACACGGCCGACGTCAATCTTACCTATAGCGGTATCGCACGAGAGTACCTGTTGCGCGAGGGGTTGAGGCCGGAGCTTGTGATCAAGATTGGCAGTCCGATGCTCGAGGTTCTGAACCACAATTTGGACAGGATTGAAGCTTCTGAAATTGTTCAGAGCCTCAGGCTTGCGACGGGGAATTATTTCGTCGTAAGTGCCCACCGCGAGGAGAACGTCGATTCTGACGCTAGGTTCCGTAAGCTCGTCGATGTACTCAACGAGGTTGCGAGCATATATGGATTGCCGGTAATCGTCTCGACTCATCCCCGGACTCGCAAGCGATTCGAGGCGACTGGTGTGGAACTCGACGCGCATGTGCGACTGTTGCGGCCACTTGGATTCTCGGACTACGTTAAACTGCAGACGAACGCACGAGTCGTCCTGTCCGACAGCGGGACGATCACTGAAGAGTCGTCGATATTGAATTTCCCTGCGCTGAATATTCGCGAGGCCCACGAGCGACCGGAGGGCATGGAAGAAGGGTCCGTAATGATGGTGGGCCTCGACGTGGATCGGGTAATGCAGGGGATCGAGATTTTGAGGAATCAGTCGAGGGGCGCGGATAGGCTCTTGCGCATGGTTGATGACTACACGGCGCCGAACGTCGCCGACAAGGTTGTCCGCTTGATTCACAGCTACACGGACTACGTAAACAGAGTCGTGTGGCGAAAGAATGCGTGATCCGAATTCATGCGTGTCCTCGTCGTCAGCCAATACTTCTGGCCTGAGAATTTTCGCGTCAATGATCTTGTTGGAGAATTGGCGCGTCGTGATCATGCGGTGACTGTGCTTACCGGATTACCGAATTATCCCGACGGAGAGATCTTTCCGGAGTATCGGAGTAGCCCTGGCCTATATAGGCAGTTCGCGGGCGTGCCCGTGATTCGGGTGCCGATGCTCTCTCGCGGTTCGGGAGGATTGCGGTTGTCCCTGAACTACTTGACGTTCGCGCTCAGCGCCAGCGTCGTTGGCTCCTGGAGGCTGCGCGCGCAAGAATTTGACTGTATCTTGGTTTTCGAGCCGTCGCCGGTAACGGTCGGACTGCCTGCTGTTTTGCTTCATGCACTTAAGCGGGTTCCGATTGCATTTTGGGTGCTCGATCAGTGGCCGGAGACGCTACAGGCAGTTGGCGTTATTCGATCGAAGCTCGCGCTGGATTGCGTGGGCCGGATGGTCTCCTTCATCTATAGCCGCTGTGATCTCTTATTGGCGCAGTCGCGTAGCTTCATCCCTCAGATTCGCCGGTACGCCGGACCTCGGCCGCGGATAGAGTATTTCCCAAGTTGGTCGGACTCATCACCAGTTGCGGATGAGATTGGTCGTGCGCCAGAGGTTCCGGCCGTGCCAGGTGTCTTCACGGTACTCTTCGCGGGCAACGTCGGTGATGCGCAGGACTTCCCGGCGGTACTTTCGGCTGCGGAACTGCTGAAAGAACGCGCGGACATACGCTGGGTCATCGTCGGCGACGGCCGGCGATTTGAGTGGCTCGGACGGGAGGTCAAGCAGCGCGGGCTCGGCAGCAAGTTTTCCCTGCTCGGACGCTTCCCACTGGGGCGTATGCCATCGTTCTTCGAAGCGGCGGACGCACTGCTCGTGTCCCTGCGGGCCGAGCCGATCTTCGCGATGACCATTCCCGGTAAGGTTCAGTCGTACCTCGCCGCCGGTCGGCCGTTGGTCGCGATGCTGGACGGGGAGGGCGCGGAGCTCGTCGAACGTAGCGGTGTCGGTCTGGTCTGCCGCGCTGGTGATTCCGCGGGGCTTGCGGCGAACGTTGCACGCATGGCGGCCATGAGCGCCGAGGTGCGAGCCGAGATGGCTGCGCGCGCTCGTCGACTGAGCGACGAGGAGTTCGATAGGGGGCGACTAATCGGTCGCCTCGAAGGATGGTTAGCAGATTTGTCTCGATGAAAGTACTGGTGACCGGTGGGACGGGATTCGTCGGAAGGCCGACGCTCGGGTTGCTTGCGACTGCAGGTCACGGCATGCGCGTGGCGTTGCGCTCGCCGCATTCCGGGCTGACCCACGAATCGGTCGTTGTCGGGGAACTTGGCGACTCTACGAATTGGAGGCCCGCCCTTGACGGCATCGATGCCGTCGTGCACTTGGCAGCTCGGGTGCACGTGATGCGCGACATTGCCGAGGATGCCGAGGCATTTCACCGCACAAACACTGAAGGCACACTGCGTCTCGCCCACGCTGCTGTCGAGGCCGGAGCGCGACGGTTCGTCTTCATCAGCACGGTCAAGGTGAATGGGGAGGCGACGACTGATCGACGGTTCGATTCTGGCGACGCGCCGAACGCGGTTGATCTTTACAGCCGCTCGAAGCTTGAAGCAGAGGTTGGTTTGCGGCAGATTCCCGGTCTCGAGCCGGTGATTATTCGGCCGCCGCTCGTGTACGGCCCTGGCGCAAAAGGCAACCTCGCCCGCTTCTGTCGACTGGCTATGTCGGGACTGCCGGTGCCGTTCAAAGCCATACACAATCGTCGGGATCTTGTCGGAGTGGCCAATCTCGCGAGCCTCATCGAGCGCTGCTTGACGCACCCAGCCGCGCCGGGTCGAGTCTTTCTGGTGTCCGACGGCGAGCCGCTGTCAACGCCACAACTCTACGGAATGATCTGCGAGTCACTTGGCTGTCCGGCACGAACGTTCAGCATTCCCGTCGGTGTGATGCGAATGTTGGCCCGACCGATCGGAATGTTAGGAGAAGTCAATCGGTTGACGCAGTCGCTCGAGCTAGACATTACCAAGACGCGAGAACTGCTGGGTTGGAGGCCATCGGTCGCGCCTGCTGTTGGCATCGCGGAAATGGCGCGAGTCTTCCGGGCTGGCGTGCGGTGATTGGAGCAGCGTTCATGCTCCTGATCGGGGCGGTTGCTGTCGGATCGTGGGTCGGCGTTGCGCTTGTCCGTCGCTACGCGCTGCGGCGCCTGCTCGACGTGCCGAACGATCGCAGTTCCCATTCGCAGCCCACTCCGCGGGGCGGCGGGCTCGCGTTGACTGTTGCGCACCTGTGCGGAGTGACCGCCGCGAGCGCGCTGGGACTTTCGGACGAGCACCTTGCGTCGGCGCTCGTCGTTGGAGGCCTGGCCGTGGCCATCATAGGATTCCTCGATGACCACGGCCATGTAAATGCGTCGTTGCGCCTTTCTCTGCACGTCCTCGCATTTGTCTGGGCGGTTGCATTGCTCGGGGGGCTGCCGCTGATCGACTTTGGACGGGGTCCCGTCGACCTCGGCTGGGTCGGCACGTTGCTTCTGCTGCTGTACCTCGCCTGGTCTCTCAACCTGTTCAATTTTATGGACGGCATCGACGGCATCGCCGGTGCGCAGGCGCTGTGGATGTCCGCGGGCGGTGCGGCGTTGACGCATCTCGCCGGGGGAGGGACCGACGCCGTGCTGCCTATCGTGCTGCTCGCTGCAGCCACGGTGGGATTCCTGGTTTGGAACTGGCCACCGGCCCGGATCTTCATGGGCGATGCGGGTAGCGGCTACCTCGGTTACGCACTCGGCGTGCTGGCCCTCTGGACTGTGGTTGAAGGCTGGCTGACTCCTTGGGTGTGGTTGATTCTTGGCGGGGCGTTCCTCGCCGATGCAACGGTGACACTAGCCGTCCGAGCGAAGGCAAGAGTTTCTCTCGCAGAGGCGCATCGCAGCCACGCCTATCAGCGCCTGAGCAGACACTGGCGAGCGCATAGGCCAGTGACTCTAGCTTTCACCGCGGTCAATGTTCTCTGGCTCGGCCCTTGGGCGCTTGCCGCGATATGTTGGCCGAGCGGCGGCTGCGCGTTCGCATTGGTCGCCCTAGTTCCACTATTCGTCGTGGCCGCGAGGCTGGGGGCGGGGCGTCCGGGTGAGATTGGCGCGAGATCTTGAGTCGTGGAACTGCTTCCTTCTGCGCTTCCTGAGATTCTATTTGTAGTGTAGGCGGTCTGACCTGCTGGCCTTTCGCAGGCCATTGAAAATTTGGAGAATGGCATTTCATGTGCCCTGTGGCATGATCCTGCGAACAATTCATCAGGCGGAAATCGCGTCTTGTCCAAGCCACCTTTGTCAGTTCATCTCGTCGCCGCCGCCCGCCCGAATTTCATGAAGGTTGCGCCCCTCTATCACGCGCTGGCGCGTGAATCATGGTGCCGCCCGCAGATCGTCCACACAGGTCAGCACTACGACGCGAACATGTCCGACGCGTTCTTCCGCGACCTAGAACTACCCAAGCCGCATTTCCACCTCGAGGTGGGTAGCGGAACGCACGCGGAGCAGACTGGCGGTGTGATGATCGCCTATGAAGAAGTCGCTATGCGCGAAAAGCCGGACTGGATCGTCGTCGTAGGCGACGTCAATTCGACCGCCGCCTGCGCCATGGTGGGCACCAAGCTCTGGATTCCGGTAGTACATCTCGAGGCCGGCCTGCGTAGCGGTGACCGGCACATGCCTGAGGAGATCAACCGGTTGGTGACCGACTCGATTTGCGATGTCTATTGGACGCCGTCGCCCGATGCGGACGAGCACCTCGCGCGCGAAGGCGTGCCCTCGGAAAAGATTGATCGTGTCGGCAACATCATGTTGGACTCGTTCGAGATGATGCGTGCACAGATTGAGGCCGACGGTACACGCGCTTCGATGGGACTCGAGGCGGGCAACTACGTCGTGGTCACGCTACATCGTCCATCTAACGTCGACACGCGCGAGGCGCTGGGGCCGCTCGTTCAGCAGTTGGTTTGTGTCTCGAAAGACATCCCTCTCGTGTTCGCCGTGCATCCTCGGACACGGAAGAAACTGGAGGAGTTCGGCCTGCTGGAGATACTGCAGAACCCTCACCCGGCCTCCGGCCACCCTAACCCATCAGAGCTGGTAGAGGGCCGAGGTGATGGCTCTCGTATCACCCTCTCTGAGCCGCTCGGCTACATCCAGTTCATGAACCTGGTGCGCAGCGCGCGAGCCGTCATCACCGATTCAGGCGGCGTGCAGGAAGAGAGCACCTACCTCGGTATTCCGTGCCTAACGCTGCGCGAGAATACGGAACGGCCGATCACCGTCACCGAAGGCTCGAACCGCCTCGTAAAGTCCGCAGAACTGCACCATCAGATCGGTGAGGCCTTGGCCGGCCGCTGGCCCGCGGGTCGCAAGCCGGCGCTCTGGGACGGTAAGTCGGCCGAGCGCTGTGTGGCGGCGCTTAAGCGACGGGCCGGAATCTAAGGGGTCTGGGACGGCTCCCTGCGCTGACGAGGCCGTCATCCGCTATTGGCGGCGATTCACTCCGCTCCACTCAACCGAAAACTGGGACGCCGATTCCTCGCTAAGTCGCGCTGTATTCACCCGAGGACCGCGACCTGGTTTTGTCGGTGCGGCCTGGAATCACGGACTGGGCGTCAGTCGAGTTCAAGGACGAGAGCGAAATCCTGGGCGCAGCCAGCGACCCTGAAGGCGCTCTTGATTCGCGACCGTTAGCCGACTCGGCCACGTGCGGCAACGCCTTGCTCATGGTCTGCACGGACCAGATGCGCTACCATGCAGGCAGGTGACTGGATCGGCTTCCGGGATCATGGCTTGGAGGCACACGATTCCGGCAAGCTTGCAAGGTTGCGGTGCCATACGAAGGCAGGATGCCGATGACAGACGAGTCAAAGTTGCAGTTTGTGCACCGCGTGTTGCGCTCGATCATCTACTGGCCCCGCAACGCCAAGAAGATACTGATGGTAGCGGCGGACCTGATCGCGCTGCCGCTCGTCCTCTGGCTTGCCATCACCCTGCGGCTGGGCAGCCTCGAACACGGGGATTCCGGCGGTGGTCTTCTGTACATCGCGCTGCCGCTCATCACGGTTCCCATCCTCATCAGGCTCGGGCTCTATCGGGCCGTCATTCGATTCATCAGCAGCCAGGCGCTGCTCGCTGCGCTGCTGGGCGTGACCGTTTCGACGATCATTCTCGCCCTGCTCACGTACGCCCCAGGCTTCGGCTCGGTCCCGCGGTCGTCGCTGGTCATCTACTGGTCCCTGGCGTTGTTGTACGTGGGAGGCAGCCGGTATCTCGTTCGACTGCTGCTCGCGCCGAGTTCGAACTCGACCAGCCACGTGGTGATCTATGGGGCAGGTGCAGCCGGAGCGCGGCTCGCGCAGGCCATGTCGATGAGCACCGAGGCCCAGCCGATCGCGTTCATCGACGACGACCGCAGCTTGTGGGGTTCGGTGATCGGCGGGCTTCGTGTGTACCGTCCCGCTGACATCGACCGGCTGCGCAGCGAATACGACATTGACCGGGTCCTGCTGGCCATGCCTTCGGCGAGCCGTGCGGTGCGGCGCACCGTGCTCGAGCGCATCCAGGCACCCGGCCTGCGAGTGCAGACGGTCCCCGACATCAGCGACATTCTCGCGGGCAATGCGAACCTTGAGGACGTGCGCGACGTCGAGGCGAACGATCTGCTCGGGCGCGAGCCGGTCGCGCCGATCCAGTCCCTGGTCGATGCGTGCATCCGCGGCAAGGTGGTCATGGTCACGGGGGCGGGCGGCTCCATCGGTTCCGAGCTCTGCCGCCAGATCGCGCGCGTCGGTCCGCGCCGTATGGTGCTGTTCGAAATGTCCGAGCTGGCGCTCTACAGCATCGAGCGCGAATTGACGCAGCTGGCCGCGCATGAAGGCTTCAATCTCGAACTGACGGCTTTGCTAGGCAACGCGCATCACCGCAATCGCCTGATCGAGATCATGCAGACATACGGCGTGCAGACGATCTATCACGCTGCCGCCTACAAGCACGTGCCGATCGTCGAGCAGAACGTGATTGCGGGGATTCACAACAACGTCCTGAGCACCTGGCATGCCGCGGAAGCGGCGCTGGCCTGCAACGTGGAAACGTTCGTCCTGATCTCGACGGACAAGGCAGTGAACCCGACCAACGTGATGGGCGCGACGAAGCGCTTTGCCGAGATGGTCCTGCAGGGCCTCAGTACCCGCGGCGGACGCACCAGGTTCTGCATGGTGCGTTTCGGCAATGTCCTCGAGTCGTCGGGCTCCGTGGTGCCATTGTTCCGCGAGCAGATTCGCAAGGGCGGTCCGGTCACGGTGACCCACCCGGACATCATTCGTTACTTCATGACCATTCCCGAGGCCACCCAGCTGGTGCTGCAGGCGGGCGCGATGGCCAAGGGCGGCGACGTGTTCGTGCTCGACATGGGCAAGCCCGTGAAGATCGCAGATCTTGCCCGACGCATGATCAGCCTGTCCGGCTTGCGGGTGCGGGACGAGCAGAATCCCGACGGGGACATCGAGATACGGTTCACCGGATTGCGGCCGGCTGAGAAGCTGTACGAAGAGCTGCTGATCGGCTCGAACGTCTCCGGCACGGAACACCCGATGATCATGCGGGCCCTGGAGCCGTCCCTGTCATGGACTCGGGTTGAATCGTTGCTTGAAGAACTCCGTGAGGACATGAACAGGCTCGACGTGCCGGCAACACTTGGCGTTCTGCTGAGCGCGGTGCACGAATTTACGCCGGCTCCCATGTCAGCCGACCTGGTCTGGGCCCGCAAGGAAGCGCTGCGCGAAAGCCAGACCAAGGTGACTCAGCTCGACACCAGGCGGGCCGTCGCGTCCCGGGAGATCCGCTCGGACTGAGCGGAATGCAGGCGCAACCTGCCTCATCATCCCAAGGTCACGAAGCCACCATAAGCCGTCAACGCATTGTCGCGGGTGAGCAGCAGGGCCGATTCGGCCTGGGCCTGTGCGATCAGCATGCGGTCGAACGGATCGCCATGCAGGCGGGGCAGGGAAGCTGCCACGACTGCGTGCAGGCCGGAGATCCCGAGATTTTCGAACCCCGCGGGTTCCAAGGTTTCCAGGATCTGGCGTGGATCGCAGTCGAGCCTCCCAGTCGCATGCTTGATGCCGATCTCCCAGATCGACGCTGCGCTGACAAGGACCTCGTTGTCGTCGATAAGTTCGCGCTCGCGAGGCGAAAGTTGTTGCGGATCGAGCAATGCCCAGAGGAGCACGTGCGTATCGATGACCACACGCACTTACTTGGCCGCGAAAGTTTCGAGTATCCCCTCTGGGAGGGGGGCATCGAAGTCGTCTGGAATGGCGAACATGCCTCGCAATAGCCCAAGGCGCTTTTTCTGCACCACCGGCGCCAGCGGCACGAGCTTCGCCACGGGTCGTCCCGCCTTGGCGATGATGACCTCGTTGCCCCCGGCCGCAACCTCCTCAACGATCCGGGACAGGTGCGTCTTGGCATGGTGGATATTGATGACGGTGGGGGCAGCCATATCTGGACCTGTACTCGAGTGAACTAAGGTTAGTTTAGTGATCACTCCGCGTGCCGCAAGCGCCATTACGCTCTGCTACTCGGCAAAATTGCGACACCCGGCACGGTCGGCCCACCGTCCGGGCGGGACCGTCTGCTAGAATTACCCGTTAACAGGCGGCTCGGTTCGCCTAAAAACAAAGTAAATTCAAAGGCTTAAACGTGAAAGTTACAGTGTTCGGTTCGGGTTACGTCGGCCTGGTCACGGGCGCCTGCTTTGCCGAAGCGGGCAACCAGGTCGTCTGCGTCGACATCGACGCCAACAAGGTAGCCCGTCTGCAGGAGGGTGAGATCCCCATCCACGAGCCGGGCCTCGACGTCCTGGTCAAGCGCAACTTCGAAAAGGGCCGCTTGACGTTCACGACCGACGCTGAAGAAGGCGTTCGCCACGGCCTGTTCCAGTTCATCGCGGTCGGCACCCCGCCCGACGAGGACGGCTCGGCCGACCTTTCGCACGTGCTCGCGGTCGCGGAAACCATCGGCCGCCACATGAGCGAGTACCGCATCGTCGTCGACAAGTCGACGGTGCCGGTCGGCACGGCGGACAAGGTCAAGGAGCGCATCGAGCAGACGCTCGGCGAGCGTGGCGTGAGGCTCGAATTCGACGTCGTCTCGAACCCCGAGTTCCTCAAGGAAGGCGCTGCGATCAACGACTTCATGAAGCCGGACCGCGTGGTCGTCGGCACCGACAACCCGCGCACCGCCGAACTGCTCAAGACGCTCTACGACCCGTTCACGCGCAGTCGCGATCGCATGATCGTGATGGACGTCCGATCGGCCGAGCTCACCAAGTACGCAGCCAACGCGATGCTGGCCACCAAGATCAGCTTCATGAACGAGATCGCCAACCTGGCCGAGCGCATGGGCGCCGACATCGAGAAGGTTCGAGTCGGCATCGGCTCGGATCCGCGCATCGGCTACAGCTTCATTTACCCGGGTGCCGGTTACGGCGGCTCGTGTTTCCCGAAGGACGTCAAGGCGCTGGTCCACAGCGCGGGCGAGCACAAGTTCGACGCGCAGTTGCTCAAGGCGGTCGAGGCCGTCAACAAGAACCAGAAACAGGTCGTGTTCCGCAAGATTCACGATTACTTCGGCGGCAAGCTCAAGGGCAAGACCGTCGCGCTCTGGGGCCTGGCGTTCAAGCCGAATACCGACGACATGCGTGAGGCACCGGCGCGCGAGCTGATGGAAGCGCTCTGGGCAGCCGGTGCGACCGTCCGCGCGTACGATCCGGTCGCCATGGACGAGGCCGGGCGCATTTATGGCCAGCGCGACGACCTCGTGTTCGTTGCCGATGCGGAAGCCGCGCTCGACGGCGCCGATGCCCTCGCGATCATCACGGAGTGGCAGGAATTCCGCAGCCCGGATTTCGACACCATCCGCGACAAGCTGGCCAACCCGGTCATCTTCGATGGCCGCAACATCTACGACCCGAGCCTCGTGAAGTCATTCGGCTTGCAGTATTTCGGCATCGGCCGGAATTCCTGATCCTGGAATCCAACATGCTTACTCCATTGATCCTGTCGGGTGGATCTGGCACGCGCCTCTGGCCGCTTTCGCGTGAGCTTTATCCGAAGCAGTTGCTGCCCCTGGTCGGCGACAAGACCATGCTGCAGGAGACGGCCGCACGAGTGAGCGGCTTGCCGGACCTCGCGCCTCCCATAGTGGTCTGCAACGAAAGCCATCGCTTCATGGTGGCGGAGCAGATGCGTGGGTTCGGCACGACCCCGCAAGCCATCATCCTCGAGCCGGTCGGGCGCAATACCGCGCCGGCCGTCGCGGTCGCGGCGCTCGTGGCGCTCGATCGTGCGCGCAAGAACAAGGGCGGCAACGATGCTGATCCCGTCCTGCTCGTGCTGCCGGCCGACCACGTCATCCGTGACGTGCAGGCGTTTCAGTCGGCGGTGGTGTCGGGACTGGCGGCGGCGGCAGAGGGCAAACTGGTCACGTTCGGCATCGTTCCGGATCGGCCGGAAACGGGCTACGGCTACATCCGTCGTGCCGGGGGCGACGGCCCGACGTACGCCGTCCAGCAGTTTGTCGAAAAACCCGATGCTGCGACGGCGACGACGTACTGTGAATCGGGTGAGCACTACTGGAACAGCGGCATGTTCATGTTCCGTGCCCGCGTGTACCTGGCGGAGCTGAAGCTCCATGCACCGGCGATGCTGTCGGCCTGCGAGGACGCCGTCGCCGCGGCGACACGCGATCTGGATTTCACGCGCCTGCCCGCGGAGGAATTCGGCGCCTGCCCGAGCGACTCCATCGACTATGCAGTGATGGAGAAAACGGATTCGGCGGTGGTCGTGCCGCTCGAGGCCGGCTGGAGCGACGTAGGGTCCTGGTCGGCTTTGCAGGACGCGCTCCCGCGCGACGATCAGGGCAATGTCGTGACGGGCGACGTGCTGGTCGAGGATTCGAGCGGTTGTTACCTGCATTCGACCAGCCGCCTGATCGGCGCTGTCGGCCTCAAGGATCACGTCGTCGTCGAGACCAAGGACGCAGTCCTGGTGGCGCCGCGCGACCGCGTGCAGGACGTCAAGGCACTGGTGACCCACCTCAAGGCGCAGGGACGCTACGAATCGGCGCTGCACCGCGAGGTGTTCCGCCCGTGGGGAAGTTACGACAGCATCGACCACGGCGATCGATTCCAGGTAAAACGCCTGGTCGTGAAGCCGGGTGCGACCATGTCGCTGCAGCTGCATCACCACCGCGCCGAACACTGGATCGTCGTGTCCGGCACGGCGCAGATCACCCGCGGCGAGGAGACTTTCCTGCTCAGCGAGAACGAATCCACCTACATCCCGGTCGGCACGAAGCACCGGATCGCGAACCCGGGTAAAGTCGCGCTGCACATCATCGAGGTGCAGTCCGGAAGTTACCTCGGCGAGGACGACATCGTCCGCTTCGAGGACATCTACGGCAGGGAAGGGACGACCAAGTGAATCCGATAACGATCCAGGGCTTCAAGGCCTACGACCTGCGCGGTCGCATCCCTGACGAACTGAACGAGGACGTCGCCTATCGCGTCGGCCGCGCCTACGCGGAGTTCGTGAAGCCGAAGCGCGTGATCGTCGGTCGCGACATCCGGCTCTCGAGCGAGTTGCTCGGCAAGGCACTGGAGCAGGGCCTGCTGGACTCCGGCGTCGACGTCTACGACATCGGCCTGTGCGGTACCGAGGTCGTCTACTTCGCGACGTTCGCGCGCGAGATGGACGGCGGCATCATGGTCACCGCAAGCCACAACCCGCCGGACTATAACGGCATGAAGTTCGTCCGTGAGGGCTCGCGTCCCATCAGCGGGGACAACGGCCTGCAGGACATCCGGCGCATCGCAGAGCAGGGTGTATTCACCAGGCCGTCGCGCATCGGCGAGCGCTTCGCCGTCGACATCATGCCGGAGTACATCGAGCACCTGCTCACCTACGTCGATCGCTCGAAGCTCAAGCCCTTGAAGGTCGTGGTGCACGCAGGCAATGGCGGTGCCGGCCTGATCGTCGACAAGCTCGAGCCGTACCTGCCGTTCAAGTTCATCAAGGTGCACCACGAGCCGGACGGTACGTTTCCTAACGGCGTGCCCAACCCGATGCTGATCGAGAACCATGCCGCGCCAGTCGAGGCGCTGCGCGAGCACGGGGCCGACTGCGCGATCTCCTGGGACGGCGACTTCGACCGCTGCTTCTTCTTCGACGAGAAGGGCGCATTCATCGAGGGCTATTACATCGTCGGGCTGCTGGCCGCTGCGTTCCTGCAGCGCTACCCCGGCAGTCGCATCGTTCACGACCCGCGCCTGACCTGGAACACGCTCGACATCGTGCAGCGCATGGGCGGCGAGGCCGTGCAGTCGAAGTCGGGCCACGCGTTCATCAAGGCCACCATGCGCGAAGTGGATGGCGTGTACGGCGGAGAGATGAGTGCTCACCACTACTTCCGTGACTTCGCGTACTGCGACAGCGGCATGATTCCCTGGCTGCTGGTCACGCAGCTGATGTGTGTCAGCGGCAAGCCGCTGTCGGAACTCGTGGGCGAGCGTATCCGGATGTTCCCGGCCAGCGGTGAGATCAACCGCCGGGTTTCCGACGCGAAGAAGACCATCGCCGAGGTGCTCGAGAAATATGGCCCGATGGCGAAGGCCCTCGACCACACCGACGGCGTCAGCGTCGAGTTCGACCAGTGGCGGTTCAACCTGCGGTCGTCGAACACCGAGCCGCTGATCCGGCTCAACGTCGAAAGCCGTGGCAATGAAGCGCTGATGAGGGACAAGACAGCAGAGTTGCTGGCGTTGGTGGGCGGCGAGCCGGGCTAGCAGGGGCGGATTTGACCCTCCTGGTCCGCCCCCCTAAACTACGCGGCCTTCTATCGGGCGGTTAGCTCAGCGGTAGAGCACTGCTTTCACACGGCAGGGGTCACTGGTTCAATCCCAGTACCGCCCACCAGACAGCTACGCCGGCTCCAGCAGCCGGCGTATTCATTTCGGGAAATAGGTGAGCGTCCCCTATTTCCCCCTGGAAATAGGTGAGCGTCCCCTATTTCCCCTATTTCGCGCTGGCTTTTTCTGCTTCGGTGAATCAATGACCGTCCGAACCCGCTTCGCCCCCAGCCCCACCGGCATGCTGCACATCGGCGGGGTCCGCACGGCCCTGTTCTGCTGGCTGTACGCGCGGCGGCACGGCGGCACCTTCATCCTGCGCATCGAGGACACCGATCGCGAGCGCTCGACCCCCGAGGCGCTGAACGCGATCCTCGAGGGCATGCAGTGGCTGGGCCTCGATCACGACGAAGGCCCGTTCTACCAGACGCAGCGCATGGGGCGGTACGGCGAGGTCATCCAGCAGTTCCTGCGCGAGGGCAAGGCGTATCACTGCTATTGCTCCAGGGAAGAACTCGACGAGATGCGCGCCGGCCAGACTGCGCGCAAGGAAAAGCCGCGATACGACGGTCGCTGCCGCCAGCGCAAGGAGCCGGTTCCGGGCGTCACTCCGGTGGTGCGTTTCCTCAATCCCGATACGGGTTCCGTCGTGGTCAACGACGTGGTGCACGGGCCGATCACGTTCGACAGCGGCGAACTCGACGACCTGATCATCGCGCGTTCGGATGGCACGCCGACCTACAACTTCTGCGTCGTCGTCGACGACTACGACATGAAAGTCACCCACGTCATCCGTGGCGACGACCACATCAACAACACGCCGCGCCAGATCAACATGCTGCGCGCGCTCGGCGTCGAGCCGCCGCTGTACGCGCACGTGCCGATGATCCTCGGCCCGGATGGCGCCAAGCTCTCCAAGCGCCACGGCGCGGTCAGCGTGCTGCAGTACCGCGACGACGGCTTCCTGCCGGAAGGCCTGCTGAACTACCTCGGTCGCCTCGGGTGGTCGCACGGCGACCAGGAGATCTTCTCGCTGGAGGAGATGACGCGCCTGTTCGACATTCAGGACGTCAACAAGGGCGCCTCGGCGCTCAACATCGACAAGATGCTGTGGACCAACCAGCAGCACATCATGCGTGCCACGCCCGAGCGCCTGGCGCAGTACCTGCAGCCGCAGCTGGCGGCCCTTGGCATCGAGACCGGGGATCCGGCGAAGCTCGCGGCCGTGGCCAGGGCGCAGCAGGAGCGCGCAAAGACGCTGAAGGAAATGGCGCAGAACAGCGTGTTCTTTTTCCGCGACGTCACGAGCTACGACGAGAAGGCCGCGAAAAAGAACCTGACGGCCGAGGCGGCGCCGCTGCTGCGATCCGTGCGCGATCGCATGGCTGCGCTGGGCGACTGGCAGGCGGCGCAACTGCACGAGATCGTCCAGGCCGTCGCGGCGGAAACCGGGGCGGGCCTGGGCAAGGTCGCGCAGCCGATCCGCGTCGCGGTATCGGGCGGCTCGGTGTCGCCGCCGATCGACGTCACGCTCGAGATCCTTGGCCGTGACACGACGCTGCAGCGGCTCGATCGGGCCATCGCCGCCTGTGCGGGCTGATACAGCCGCACGCTGATCGTCGGGCGCAGGGGCGAGGTGGGCCCGGACGGGGAGTGCGCCGTCAGAGCAGCTTGCTGACCACGTTGGAGAAGTCGCTTTCGACGCCGCTGGTGTTCACGGCCTTGACCGTGAAGTACCAGGTGCTGCCGGCCTCCAGGCCCTCGATCACGACCGAGGTCATCGTTGCGACGGGCACGCTCAGCGTCTGCGAGTACTGGCCGGGGCTGCTGCCGTACATCACCTTGTAGCCGGACAGGTTCGTGATCGGGCTGCCATCCATGTTCTGGGTGGGCGGGGTCCAATTGAGAGTGGCCGTGCGGGTCGCAGGCAGTGACACGGTGATCGTGAAGGCCGGCAGGCTCGAGGAGGCCTTGCCGTCGCTGACGCTGATCAGGATGTTGGTGTCGTTGCCGACATCGGCATCACTGGGTGTTCCATACAGGGTGCCGGTGCTGGCGTCGAACGTCGCCCAGGCGGGCTTGTTCTGGATCGAGAACGTGAGCGGGTTACCGTCGAGATCGCTGGCACTGGCGCGGAAGCTGTAGGGCTGGCCGGCCTGCGCCGACACGGCGGGGGAACCCGTGATCACCGGTGGATTGTTGCTTGTGACGGGGGCCGTCACCGTGATCGAGAAGGACGGCAGCGTCGCGACCCGCCTGCCGTCACTCACCTTGATCGAGATCGAACTGTAGGTGCCCGCCTGGGTGTTGGACGGCGTCCCGCTCAGGCGGCCGGTGGTGCTGCTGAAAGTCGCCCAGATCGGCTTGTTGGCGATGCTGAAGCTGAGCGCGTCGCCGTCGGCATCGTACGCGGTCGGCTGGAAACGTAGGTGGACGCGGCGACGACGGTGGTGACCGGCGTGCCGCTGATCGTGGGCGCCTGGTTGCGCCGCCTGGCGGCTTCGGCGGGCGTGGTGAAGGTGGTCAGCGCGATCAGGGCGGTGATGGCCAGCAGCCTGGTGGCATGAGAAAGCATAACGAGGCCTCTCTCGGCAACCCCGCTATCCCTTGGCGCTGGGCCGCTGGACCGGAGGCTTTGCGTCCCCGCCTTGCGACGGGTTTGCTATTGGTGACGTGTCTTGCCGGTTGCAACTGTTGCAAGCTGAAACTGCTGGCTAACGTAGCGCCTCGCAACAGGAAATGAGTGAATCTGCGTCACGCTTCGCGCGCCGCACGAGAGTGGGCGCCGACCCGGCGACGGCCTTGATCGGACGCTTGTCGAGCAGGGCGATTGACAAGCCTGGCGGCAACTTGGACAATTCGCGGCCCTCGTGGGGCCATAGCTCAGCTGGGAGAGCGCCTGCATGGCATGCAGGAGGTCGACGGTTCGATCCCGTCTGGCTCCACCACGACGTCCCCATCGTCTAGAGGCCTAGGACACGACCCTTTCACGGTCGCGACCGGGGTTCGAATCCCCGTGGGGACGCCATTACGTGACGGTCTTCGATCCTGTGGCCGACGGCGCGCTCTCCACGCCCGCCGAGGTGTAGGCGCTGACGGTGAAATACCACGTCGCCGGTGCGAGGCCTTCGACCATCGCGGTCGTGATGCCCGGGTTGCCGATGCGCACTTCCAGCGTGAGGGCATCAACCTTGGTGCCGTAGCGGATCACGTATCCCGCCAGGTTGGTGAGCGGCGAGCCATCGGCATTCTCCGTCGGAGGTTGCCAGCTCAGCGTCGCCGAGCCGGTCGTGGCCGTCGCCGCGACGGTGATGTCGAACGGTCCGAGTTGGCTGCTGCTCGCGCCGTCGGAGGCGACGATCGTGATGTTGCTGAACTTGCCGGTCGACGAACTGGACGGGGTGCCGGCGAGCTTGCCGGTCTTCGTGTCGAACGTCGCCCAGGCGGGCTTGTTGTAGACATTGAACGTGACCTTGTCGCCATCCGGGTCGACCGCGGTCGGCTGGAAGGCGTAAGTCTGGTTGACTTTGGCCGAGGTCACCGGCGTGCCGGAGATTTTCGGCGGCTGGTTTGGCGTACTTGCCGGCGGGGTGGCTGCCGGCGTGGTCGGCGTGCTGGGCGGCGCCGCAACGGGGCCGGCGCCAGTCGAATCCACGGCGCGCTTGTTACCGCCGTCGAAGCATGCCGTCAGCGACAGCGAGATCAGGAACGAGAGTGCGAGTGCACGAGTCCTGGCATTGATGATCGACATTCCACAACTCCACCGAGCAGGTTCGTGGCCCGACGGATGCAGCTGTGGGAATGCGGGAGGGCTGGCAGCGGCGACTCGCGCGACCGCGCGGTGCTCCGCGCGCGACGCCCAGCCGCCTGACTGGCAACCCCGCTATCCCCAGGCTTTGCAGCCGTGGACCGGAGGCTTTGCGTCCCCGCCTTGCGACGGGTTTGCCTTTAACTAACTGAGGGGCGAGTGTCGTCCCGGTGCGCCGGCTCCGCAACGGCAGAGCCCGTAAACGTGCGGTGGTTCGCGTTTCGCGCGACTGCGACGCCGGTCGCCATTCCCGGCGGAAGAAACCAGGGCTGAACAGGGTGCAAGAAGGGCCGAAAAAATGTCGCCAATTGGCGTCACCGGCCCTGCTGCGGGAGAGGTGGGGTAGCTAGTCCTTGAACTCTTCCGGCCGCAGGTCGTGCTTGGTCAGCAGCTTGTAGAAGTCGGTGCGATTCCGCTTCGCCATCCGCGCCGCCTGGCTGACATTTCCCTGAGTGATTTGAAGGAGTTGCACGAGATAGTTCCGAGTGAACTCATCACGGGCTTGGTCGAAGCTCGGCAGCTGCGTGGCCTGACCCTGCGCGTCCTGCACCTGCTCGATCGTGATCACCGGTCCAGCGCCCAGCGACGCGACCTGCCGCACGACCATCCGCAGCTGCCGGACGTTGCCCGGCCACTTGGCGCTGGCCAGCGCTTCCATGGCTTCCGGCGAAAGCGTGCGCTTGGTCTGTCCGGTTTCGGCGGCCAGGTCTTCGAGGCACTGCGCGGCGAGCAGTGGCACGTCCTCCCGGCGCCGGCTGAGCGGGGGCAGGTCGATGTGGACGGCACTCACGCGTTCCAGCAGTTCGGTGGAGTAACGCCCATCGGCCGCCAGTTCGTCCGGTCGGCGATCGCTGGTCGCGAGTACCCGCACGTCCCGCGGACCGCGCAGCAGGCTCGCCAGGCGCGTCTGGAGGTTCAGGGCGAGGTCGTCGACGCTGCGCAGGAAGATCGTCCCTCCCGTGGCTTCCTGTACGGCTCGAGCCAGTTCCTGCTCGCAGGTCGCCAGGTGCTCGGCAGCGCCATCCAGCGAGCTGCAGTCAACGGACACGAAGGGCCCCTCGCGGCGGCTGCTGGCCCGATGGATCGCCCGGGCCAGCAGTTCCTTGCCAGTGCCGGGTTCGCCTGTAATCAGCACCGACGAATCCGTCCCGGCGACCAGGTGAGCCTTGGCCAGCCGGTCCTCGACCACGGGGCTGCGGGTAGCGAATTCCGTCCGCCATTCCTCCGCCGCGTCCGCAAAGCCCGAGGTCTTGAGCGCGCGCCGTACTTCCTCCAGCAGCTGTTCCTTCTCGACCGGCTTGGTCAGGAATGCAAAGGCGCCTGACTGGGTGGCTTTCACGGCATCCGGGATGGTGCCGTGAGCGGTGAGCATGATGACGTTGAGCCCGGGCCAGCGACGCTGCAGTTCACGCAGCAGCGCGATGCCGTCCATTTCGGCCATCCGCAGGTCGGTGATGACGAGGTCGGGCCGGAAGCGTGCGATGACGGAGAGCGCCTTGGCGGCATTCTCCGCGGGTTCGACTTCGTATTTCTGCGATCGTAACCGGATCGTGAGCAGGCGCAGCAGCCCGGGATCGTCGTCGACGACGAGGATCTTCGGTGTGCGTTTGCTGGTCCGCGACATGGCCAAGCTCAGGTGCTCACTGGCCTTCCGGCGTGAGCGCACGCTCCATTTCGGCGACGGCTTCGAGCTTGCGCTCGGCCTCGGCCAGCGCTTTCTTCAAGCGCTGCGTCTCGGCATTGAGCGCGCTGTAGCGGCGGTCGTCGTCTGCGTCGATGGACTTCATCTGGCTTTCCGATTCCTCGCGCAGTCGCGCCAGGTCGGCATACAGCGCAACCCGCGCATCGAATTCGCGCAGGAAAGCGTTGGCGAGCGAGAGTTCCTGCGGCGTCAGGTCGTTCTGGCCTGCGAGCAGTTCGGTGATGAGCCTGCGGGCCTCGACAGGATTGCTCGATACGTGACCCGCTGCGCCGAGTGCAATGGCATAGCGCAGGCGATTCGATGAGGTCGGATCCTGCTGCGCCTGGGCCAGCGTCGAAGCCAGCTCGGTCGACTGGCGGACGGCGTCGCCCGGCGCCATGAGATCCAGCACTTCGAAATACGAGGCGGTGCCGGCCGGTTTCGGCGCAGGCGCTGCGGTGGCCTGGCCGGGTACCCCCGGCTTATTCGCCGGCTGCAGGCCCGTGCACGCGGCCAGGGCGATCGCGGCAACGGCCAGAAGCGCTCTACGGACAGTCGGTTGCAGGATGGTGGTCATTTCGGGCAAAGCTGCCGGATGATGGGTGCGCCAGCGGGGTGCAGGCGCGAAATGATAGTCCGAATCAGGAATGGCAGCAGCGCTCACCCCGGACTCCGTTCACCTTCGGCAGGAGAGGGGGTAAGCGGTAGCCGCAAGCGGAAATGAGCGCCTGGAAACGCACCGTCGACGATCTCGATACTGCCGCCATGTGCATGGACGAATTCCTGCACCACGGACAGCCCGATGCCAGTGCCGCGAACGAGTCCACCATGGGGTGTCGCACCCTGGTAGAACGCGTCGAAAACCCGCGGGCGTTCTTCCGCCGGGATCCCCGGCCCGGTATCGGCCACGTCCAGCACGAGGTTCCTGCCGTCACCGTCATACGCCGCGCGCAGCGTGATGGTGCCGCCGTCCGGGGTGAACTTCACGGCGTTCGAGATCAGGTTGTCGAGAATCAGCCGCAGTTTTTCGCGGTCCGCTGCCAGCGTGAGGTCCGGTACCTGCAGGTCGAGTCGCAGGCTGTGTGCATTGAGCGGCAACTGGTAGGTCTCGATCGCGGACTTTACCAGCGGCAACAGGCGAATCTCGCCCACCTCCAGGTCGCTGCGCTTCGCCTGCCACTCGCTGAAGGACAGCAGGTTCTCGATCAGCCGCTGCAGCCGCAGGCTGTTGTCGCGCAGGATGCCAGCCACTTCGCGCTGCTCGCCATTGAGCGAACCGACTGCGCCCTCCATCAGCAGTTCGGTGCCTTCGCGGATGTTGGCGAGCGGCGTCTTCAACTCGTGCGACATGTGGCGCAGGAAGCGGTTGCGCTCCTCGGCGATGTCCTGCAGGCGTACCCTCAGCCACTCGAGCTGCCGGCCGAGCGCCTGCAGGTCTGAAGGCCCCTGCACCTTGACGGGCTCGCTCAGCTGCCCGTGCCCGATCGAACTGATTGCCGCATCGATCTGGCGGATCGGTCGCGCCAGTACCAGCGCGAACATCACGATCAGGCCGACGGTGATCGGGATCAGCGCCAGCGACTGCCAGTACAGCCGGCGCCGCACCTTCTCGGTTTCGGCCTGGAGGTGTTTCAGTTCCTGGTCAATCTGCGCGCTTGCCAGTTTCGAGAGTTGCCCGGCATCGCGGGCCAGCGAGGTGAATTCGCGCAGCGTGCGCGTGATGCGCGCGGGCGATTGCGATTCGATGGCGCGCGAGATCTGATCGACCGTTTCGTGCATGCTGTCGATGACTCGTACGCGCTCGTCGTTGCCGCCCGTCAGCGCCGAGAAATCAGCCAGCGTCTTCCACAGCAGGTCGCGGTTCTGCTGGAAAGTATCGAGCAGGGTCGGGCCCGGAATGATCTGGTAGAGCCGCGCCGTCCGTTCGAGCGACGAGACCTGTCGCACGAGCGCCTGCGTGTACTGCGTGGCTGCCACGCCCTTGACCACGAGGCGCTCGCTCGCGGCCGACAGGTTGCGCATTTCGATGGCGGCGCTGATCGTGCCGAGCAGGGCGGGCAGCGCAACGATCACGAAGCCGAGCAGGATCAGGCCGGTAAGGGAGCGGGGGCGGAAGGGTGAGCGTGCCATGGCGAAGTGCCGGGAAGGGTACGTGACCCCGTACAATCGAAGCAATGAATGCCCCGCACCCGTATTCCGCGCCTGACCCCCGACGTCGTCGTCAGTGCGGTCGAGGCACTCGGGCATCGATGCGACGGCCGCATCCTGGCGCTCAATAGCTACGAGAACCGGGTCTACCAGGTCGGCCGGGAGGACCAGCACTCCGGTCGTGGTGAAATTCTATCGTCCCGGGCGCTGGCCCGACGCGGCGATCCTCGAGGAGCACGAGTTCGCGCTCGAACTCGCGCGCGCAGAGCTCCCTGTCATCGCACCGGACGTCCATGCCGGGCGCAGTCTCTTCAAGCACGAAGGCTTCCGCTACGCCGTGTATCCCCGGGCGGGCGGGCGCTGGCCCGAACTCGGCACCAGGGACGACCGCCAGTGGATGGGTCGCTTTCTGGCGCGTATCCACGGGATCGGGCGTACGCGTGCGTTTCGCCATCGACCGCGCCTGGACTGGCGTGTGCTGGGACAGGACACGGCCAACTACCTGCTCGACTCGGGCTGGATCCCGTCGCACCTCGAAGTGGCCTACGAATCGCTGGCCGAGGACGTGTTGAGCCTCGTCGAGCAGCGCTTCGAGGAGGCGATGCCGCTGCGCACGCTGCGCCTGCACGGTGACTGTCACCCGGGTAACGTGCTGTGGACCGAGAAGGGCCCGCATTTCGTCGACCTCGACGATTGCATGACCGGGCCCGCGGTGCAGGATCTCTGGATGCTGCTGTCGGGGCGGCCGCAGGAGATGCGCGCCCAGCTGGACGACATCCTCGAGGGCTACCAGGAGTTTGCCGACTTCGATCAGCACGAGACTACGCTGATCGAGCCCCTGCGCACCCTGCGCATCATGCATTACGCCGGGTGGCTGGCCCGCCGCTGGGACGACCCGGCTTTCCCGCGCGCATTCCCGTGGTTCGAGGAGCCGAAATACTGGGAGCAGCACGTGCTGGACCTGCGGGAACAGCTTGCGGCCATGGAAGAGTCGTTCTGATGCCGTGCTTCATTTCCTGATTCAGCGGAGGAGAGTCGGGGCGCCCGATCCGGCAGTCCGTCGCGCTTGGAAAGGCAGAAACGCGCGCGCTAGGCTCCGGATCAACCGCTTTGGCGCCAATGCGTGCAACCGTGCTCGACGTCACGTCCCACCGACGTGGGCGAGGTAAGATTCCCTGATGTCCAGAAGCCCCATTCTCGTCACCGGCGGTGCCGGTTACATCGGCAGTCACACGGTCCGCCAGCTCGTCGAGCGCGGCGAGCGCGTCGTGGTCCTCGACAACCTCTCGACGGGTTACCGCAGCGCCGTGCTCGGCACGCCGCTGATCGTCGGCGACACTGGCGATCGCGATCTCGTGGCGCGAGGTCCTGCGGGACCATGCCATCGACACGGTGCTGCACTTCGCGGCACACACGATCGTGCCGGAGTCGGTCTCCGATCCGCTCAAGTACTATCGCAACAACACCTGCGCGACGCGCAACCTGCTGGAGCAATGCGACACCGCGGGCGTGCGCCGCTTCGTGTTCTCGTCGACGGCCGCGGTCTACGGCATTCCCGCCGAGGGTCTCGCGCGCGAAGACTCGCCGACCGTGCCGATCAACCCCTACGGCACGTCGAAGCTCATGAGCGAGTGGATGCTGCGCGATCTTGCCGCGGCCTCCTCGAAACTGCGTTACGTGGTGCTGCGCTATTTCAACGTTGCGGGCAGCGACCCGGGCGGGCGCATCGGGCACAGCGCGCCGACGGCGACGCTGCTCGTCAAGGTGGCGTGCCAGGTGGCCGCCGGCGTACGACCCGCGCTGTCGATCTTCGGCACCGACTATCCGACGCCTGACGGCACCGGGGTGCGCGACTACATCCACGTCGAGGACCTCGCCTCGGCACACCTGAGCGCGCTGGATTACCTGGACAGGGGCGGCGCGTCGACCACGCTCAACTGCGGGTACGGCCATGGCTACAGCGTGCGCGAAGTCGTGAAGATGGTGGAGCGCATCAACGGCGGCCGGTCGCTGCCCGTCGTCGAGAGCCCGCGCCGAGCCGGCGATCCGCCGTCCCTCGTTGCGCGTGCCGAACGGGTCCGTGAGGTGCTGGGCTGGGCGCCGCGGTTCGACGACCTCGAGACGATCGTTCGCAATCAGCTGGACTGGGAATACCGGCTGCAGAGCGAGCCGGGCCTGACGCGCAACTAGGTTCGTTGCAGCGGCGACGGTCCGCGTGCGCTGCGGGGGCCACGTGGTATTCTTTCGGGCCCCGTCTACACAGACCTGCCCGGTGCCTTCGTGACCCTACGCGCTGACGGACTTGCGCCTGCTGCGACCGCACCATTCAATCGCCGGATCATCTGGCGTGCCGCGGTACCGACCATCTTTGCATCGCTGCTCGTCGCCTGCGGCGGTGGCGGGGCGGGAGCGGTGGCGGCAGCCCCACGCCCCGCCCAGCAGCGTCACGGTCAGCGGCAAGGCCACGTACGAGCGCGTGCCGTTCTCGAGCAACGTGAACCTCGGGCTGAGCTACGCCAGCACCACGGCACAACCGATACGCGAAGCGGTCGTCGAACTGATCCAGTCGGGCGGCGGCACGCTCACGACGACCACGACCGACAGCAATGGCAACTACGCGCTCACTGCGCCCGCGAACACCAGCGTGTTCGTGCGCGTGAAGGCGCAGTCACGCAGGACGACGACTCCGGCGCGCAACATTCGCGTGCTCGACAACACCAGCGGCAACGCGCTGTACGTGCTCGACAGCGCGGCCTTCAACTCCGGAACGACGAACCAGACCAAGAACCTGCTCGCGGGTTCGGGCTGGGGCGGCACGAGCTATACCGGTGTCCGCGCCGCGGCCCCGTTTGCGATCCTCGACACGCTGCTGGCGGCGGCGGCGTTCGTCGTCGACAACGGCAATGCGACGCTCGATCTGCCGGGGCTCGATGTCTTCTGGAGTCCAAAGAACAATTCGTCATCGGGCGACGTGTCACTGGGCCAGATCGATTCCACGCTGTACACCTCTGGTTCGTCGGGCGGACCCGCCGGCGGGTATCTATGTGCTCGGCGACGAGAACGTCGACACGGACGAATACGACCAGCACGTGCTGGTGCACGAGTTCCATCATTTCCTGGAAGATACGATCAGTCGTTCCGAATCGCCGGGCGGCACGCATTCACCGAATGAACGGCTCGACCTGCGGGTTGCCTTCAGCGAAGGCTTTGCCAACGCGTTCTCAGGGATGGTGCTGAACGACCCGGTCTACAGCGACTCGCTGGGTTCGCAGCAGGGCCAGCGTTTCTCCTTCAGCCTGGAAAGTAACGCAGCTTCACCGGCGGGCTGGTACAACGAGGGCTCGATTTCTTCCGTCACCTGGGACCTGTACGATGCGGCGACCGACGGCTCGGATGCGGTAGCGCTCGGCTACAGGCCGCTGTACGAGGCGCTCACGGGCCCGCTCCGCAGCGGTCCGGCGCTGACCAGCGTCTACCCGTTCATCACCGACCTGAAGGGGCGGACGGGTGCTCCGGTCGCGGGTATCGACACGCTTGTCACCTCGCAGAGCATTCACGTGACGGACGAGTGGGGCAGGGATGAGACGAACAGCGGCTTGGTGCCGCAAGCCCTGCCGATCTACTCGCAGCTCACCTTGAACGGCGGGGCGCAGTCCGTTTGCGGCACGACCGCCGCCGGGACTTACAACAAGATCGGCAACCGGCTGTTCCTGCGGTTCGCGGTGGCGGCCACGCGCTCGGTCACGGTGCGGGCACAGTACGCGTCGGTCGGGTCGACAGCCCCGTTTTCCCCAGACCCCGATCCGGACATCGTGCTGTACAACAACGGCTTTCTCGACATCGCAGAATCCACGGCGAACGGCGACGAGACGCTCACGCGGACGCTCGCAGCCGGGCGAATACGTGATCGAGGTCTACGAGTGGAGCCACATCGATCCGACATACTCGGCAGCGGACCGACGCGGCGACACGTGTTTCAATGTATCGGTCACGGGCTGACGCAGCCCCAGGGAATCCAGAGGCAGGCATGCGCATGACGTTGAACAATGATGTCCGGACCACCGGTTTTCGACGTTTGACCCTCGCCGCCGCTGTCGCTCTGTTGGCCGGTGCGTTCGTGACGGCCTGTGGCGGCCATGACGACGAGGCGGCTGTCGCCAGGACCGAGAAGGCCAAGGCGAACAAGACCGCTCCGGCTGCCCCGCCCGCCACCGTGGACGAAAAGCACGCGCGCCTCGCCACGGCGGTGGTGGACAGCAAGACCACTGCGCCAGTCGACATGAAGTACGACCTGCTGTCGAAGCCCGAGCTGGGCCAGCCGTTCGAAATCGAACTGGTATTCGATACGCGCTTGCCGGCCGACAGCCTCGACATCGAAATCACCGAAGCCCCGGGCCTCACGATCGTCGGAGAGAAGACGGCGCGGTTCTCGCCGATCGCGAGCGGGCAGTCGTATACGAGCAAAGTGCTGGTCAAGGGCGACACTGCGGGCCTGTACTACATCGGCGTGATCGCGAAGATGGGCACCAAGGTGCAGACCGAGAGCCGCGCCTTCGCGATACCGGTGGTGATCGGCGATCCACCGTCAGCGCAGAAGTCGAGCCCGCCGCAGGACACGACGGGCCAGGCGATCCAGTCGATGCCGGCGCAGGAACCGAAGTAAGTCTTGGTACCTCTTCAGCGGGATTCCCCTCTCCCGCTGAAGCAGGCCAGGGGCAGGGTTTCCTGCAGTGCAGCAAGCGAGGACTGGATCCGCTATACTTCGCGCCCTTTTTCCGCCCCCCGGCCTCTGGCGCACCAAGTGTCCTCGAACCCCACGCAGTACCTTCGCAACATCGCGATCATCGCGCATGTCGACCACGGCAAGACCACGCTTGTCGACCAGCTCCTGAAGCAATCCGGCACCTTCGACGCCCGCACGGTCGTCCCTGAACGCGTCATGGACTCGAACGCGCTCGAAAAAGAGCGCGGCATCACCATCCTGGCCAAGAACACGGCCATCAAGTGGAACGAGTACCGCATCAACATCGTGGACACCCCGGGTCACGCCGACTTCGGCGGCGAGGTGGAGCGCGTGCTGTCGATGGTCGACTCCGTGCTGCTGCTGGTCGATGCCGTCGACGGCCCGATGCCGCAGACGCGGTTCGTCACCCAGAAAGCGTTCGCGCACGGCCTGCGTCCGATCGTGGTCATCAACAAGATCGACCGCCACGAGGCCCGCCCGAACTGGGTGCTGGACCAGACGTTCGACCTGTTCGACCGCCTCGGCGCCACCGAAGCGCAGCTCGACTTCCCGGTCGTCTATGCGTCGGCCATCCAGGGATTCGCGACCTACGATCCCGCCCACCGCGGCGGCGACATGAAGGTGCTGTTCGAGACGATCATCAAGCACTGCTCGCCGCCGGACGTCGATCCGAACGGCCCGTTGCAGCTGCAGGTATCGCAGCTCGATTACTCGAGCTATGTCGGGGCGATCGGCATCGGCCGCATCAAGCGCGGTGTCATCAAGCGCGGCCAGACGGTCACGGTCGTCGACCGCACGGGTCATGCGCGGACCGAGAAGATCTCGCAGGTGCTCGGCTTCCACGGCCTGAACCGCATGGAGGTCGATTCTGCCAGCGCCGGCGACATCGTTGCATTCGCCGGCATCGAGATTCCCGCGGTTTCGGACACGCTCTGCGATCCGGCACAGCCTGAAGCGCTGCCGCCGCTCGTCGTCGACGAGCCGACCATCGGCATGACGTTCGAGGTCAACACGTCGCCGTTCGCCGGTCGCGAAGGCAAGTACCTCACGAGTCGCCAGATCCGCGAGCGCCTGTTCCGCGAGGCGCTCACCAACGTCGCGCTGCGCGTCGAGGAAACGGACGACCCGGACAAGTTCCAGGTCTACGGCCGTGGCGAACTGCACCTCGGCGTGCTGCTCGAGAACATGCGGCGCGAAGGCTACGAGATCGCCGTTTCGCGCCCGCGCGTCGTGATCAAGGTGATCGACGGCGTCAAGAACGAGCCGTACGAAGTGCTGGCCGTCGACATCGAGGACTCGAGCCAGGGCGCCGTGATGACGGCGCTCGGCAGCCGCGGCGGCCTGCTGCAGGCCATGCACCCGGACGGCAAGGGCCGCGTGCGCCTCGACTACATCATCCCGGCGCGTGGCCTGATCGGCTTCCAGACCGAGTTCCGCACGATGACGTCCGGACTCGGCCTGCTGTTCCACGTCTTTGATCACTACGCCCCGGTGTCCGAGCGCGAGATCGCGAGCCGCCAGAACGGCGTCATGATTTCGAACGGGCAGGGCACGGTGCTCGGCTATTCGCTCTTCAACCTGCAGGAGCGCGGCAAGCTCATGTGCGCGCATGGTGACGAGGTCTACGAAGGCCAGGTCATCGGAATCCACAGCCGTGAGAATGACCTGGTCGTGAACCCGCTCAAGGGCAAGAAGCTCACGAACATGCGCGCGGCCGGCAAGGACGAGAACATCGTGCTGACGACGCCGATCCGCTACACGCTCGAGCAGGCGATGGAGTTCATCGAAGACGACGAACTCGTCGAGATCACGCCGTCGTCGATCCGCATCCGCAAGCGCGCGCTCAAGGAGCTGGATCGCAAGCGGTCGGGTCGGGCCTCCGAGTCGGAGTAAGCCTCCGCGCATCGCAAATCGCACGCATTGGCGTCGCTGACCGATGCGTCGTCTCGCCGCGCCCGCGTCACGGCGGCCCGGTGGCTTGCCGTTGCAGCCGTTTCGCAGCGAGACGGGCGAGGGATCAGCCGACCCTGAGGCCGAATTCGCTGTCCGGCCGCTCCGTCGCGGATCTCCGGCGCCGAGGCGACGAGCGCGGCAAGCATTTCGATCGGCTGCGGCGAAGCGATGAAATGTCCTTGCGCGTACTGCACGCCGAGTTCGGCCAGCTGATCCAGCACCTCGGCGGAATCCACGCGCTCGGCGATGGTTGCGATGCCCATGGAGCGGCCGATCTGGGTAATCGCCTCGACCATGCTGCGGTCGATGACGTCCTGCGCCACGTTGTGCACGAAGCTGCCGTCGATCTTGATGTAGTCCACCGGCAGGTTCTTCAGGAACATGAACGAAGACAGGCCGCTGCCGAAATCGTCGAGCGAGAACCTGCAGCCGCGTTTGCGCAGTTCGTTGATGAAGTGCGTCGCCGCGGCGAGGCTGGTCATGGCCGTGTTTTCGGTCAACTCGAAGCAGAGCGCGCCGGGGCTCAGGTCGGCAGTGGCCATCTCGGCGATGACGTAATCGAGGAATTGCTCGTCGTTGATCGTCGTCGTCGAGACGTTGATCGTGATCGTGTATGGCGCCGGCGACAGGTCGTCGGAGCGCTTGTGCGCAAGGTGCTGGCAAGCCTGCCGCACGACCCATCGGTCGAGGGCGGGCATGAGGTTGAATCGTTCTGCCGCCGGGATGAATTCCGCCGGCTGCACCAGCTGGCCGTTCTCGTCGCGCATGCGCAGCAGCAGTTCGAACTGGCGGAAGGCCTCGGCCCCGGGCCGAATCGCCACGATCGGCTGGCAATACAGCACCAGGCGGTCTTCCTCGCACGCGCGATTGATGCGGGAAACCCACTGCATCTCGCGCAAGCGGTCGGGAGCGTGCCCCTGGTTGTAGGTGTGCACGCGGTTGCGGCCCGATTCCTTCGCCGTGTAGCACGCCACGTCGGCGGCGCTCATGATCGTCGACAGAGTGTCGCTGTCGCCGCTCATTCCGGCGAGGCCGATCGAGACGCCGACGTTCATGATCCGGTCCTGCCAGGTGAAGCGGAAATCGCGGATCGCCTGGCGCAGGCCCTCGGCGATGCGCTGTGCCATGTCGAGGCTGCAATCGAGCAGCAGCACGCCGAATTCGTCGCCGCCGAGCCGGGCGAGGGTGTCGGAGGTGCGGATGCGGGTCTGCAGCACGCTCGTAACCTGCTTCAGCAGCCGGTCGCCGGCCTGGTGGCCGCAGGTGTCGTTGACCACCTTGAACTGGTCCAGGTCCAGATACAGCACGACGTGGCGGGTCGCGGGATCGGAGCGCGAGGTCTGCAGGGCCTCGTTGACACGATGCTCGAATTCGCGGCGATTGATCAGGCCCGTGAGGGCGTCGTGGGTCGCCTGGTAGGACAGTGCGCGCTGCAGCCGACGCTCGTGGCTGACGTCATGGAAGACCATGACGACGCCGATCAGTCGGCCGCCACGGTCGCGAATCGGCGCGGCCGAGTCCTGCATCGAGATTTCCTGCCCGCGACGGTTCACGAGCAGCGACGGCTCGGTCATTTCGACCATGCGACCCTCGCGCAGGCAACGAGTGATCGGGCTGTCGACCGGCAGGCGCGTGGTCTCCGAAATTACCTGGAACACCTCGGCGATCGGGCGGCCCAGAGCCTCCTGCGATTCCCAGCCCGTCAGTTCTTCGGCCACCGGGTTCAGGTATTCGACGCGACCGTCGGCGTCGGTCGTGATGACGGCGTCGCCAATCGACTGCAGCGTGACCTGCGCCTTTTCCTTCTCCTCGTACAGCTGCAGTTCCGCGCGCTTGCGCACGGTGATGTCGGTGATCGTGCCTTCGTAGCCCGTGATCTCGGACTTTTCTCCGCGAATCACGCGTGCGTTGATCAACACCGTGATCTGCGTGCCGTCGCGTCGCCGCAGCTGGCATTCCGCCTCGCGGATGACGCCGTCGCGATGCAGGGTCGTGATGACCTGGTCGCGTTCGTTCGAGTCCGCATACACGGCGGCCATGTCCGGGACTGTCAGCAGGTCTTCGACGGTGTCGTACCCGAGCATGTGGGCCAGCGCCGGGTTCGCTGCCTCGAAGCCGCCCTTGACGGTCGAGCGGTACACACCTTCGATGACGTTCTCGAACAGGCTGCGGTACTGTGCTTCGCTGTGGCGCAGCGCCTCCTCGGACCGTTTGCGCTCGATGGCGATTGCCGCGAGCGCAGTCAGGCGTCCCATCAATTCGAAGTCGCGGCGGAGCGGGCTGCGCGGCTGCTGGAAATACAGGGCGACGGTGCCGAGCATGCGGCCGTCCGATGCGCGGACCGGCGTTGACCAGCAGGCCCGCAGCCCGGCTGCGACGGCCGGCGCGCGCAGGTGCTCCCAGAGTGCGTCGCGCGTAATTTCCGCAACGATCACCTGGCGCTGCAGAAAGATCGCCGCCGCGCACGAACCGTTGCGTGGACCGATTTCGAGGCGGCGCTTCGCGTCCAGGTAGTCCTGCGGCAGGCGCATGCCGGCCACGTGGTGCAGCGCGTTGGTCTCGGCTTCGTAGACCGATACCGTGCACAGCGCGTCGGGAGTGACCTTCTCGGCCGTCTCGGTGATGGCTTCGAGCGTGGCGGTCAGGTCGGCATTGCCGGTGATTCGTTCGAACACGCGCCGGTCGCCCGCGGACAGCAGTTCGCTGCGCTTGCGCTCGGTGATGTCGATGATGCTGCCGCGAATGAGGCGCCTGCCCGACGAGGGCAGGCGGACCAGGCGGACCTCGCAGGGAATGTCGTGCCCGAGTGCGTCCCGGTGCAGCCATTCGAAACACGGCGCGTCGCCCGCGAGCGCACGATCGATGTGGCCACGGGCGACGCCGAAGGACGGCGATCCATCCTGCTGGATCGGGGGGCTGATCTGCTCCGGACCGACGGCCAGCAGCTCGTCGCGCGTCATCTTGAAGAAGCGCACGGCGTTTTCGTTGCACTCGACGAACCTGCCGGCGTCCATGTCCAGTACGACGATGGCCTCCGGCGCGTTCTCGACCAGCGTGCGGTAGCGGGCTTCGCTCTCGCGGATCGCCGCTTCCGACGCCTTGCGTGCGGTGGTTTCACGCATGCAGACCACGAAGAGCTCGCGGCTGTCGAGCCGTACCTTGCTCACGCCGATTTCGGCGTCGAACAGGTTGCCGTTCCGGTGCCGGCCACTGGTCTCCCGTGGCTTGAGGTCGGCCTGGGTGTTCTCGACGGAGGCCGCCAGTTCTTCGAGCGTCTCGACGATGCGCGGGCGGTGCGCCAGTGATGGAATCAGCAGGTCGAGCTTCCTGGCCGCGAACGTCCTGTTCGCCATAGCCGAAGACCCGCTCGCCGGTCGTGTTCAGCGTTTCGATGCGGCCCGTCTCGTCGACGGTGATGATCGCGTCCTTGACGTGATCGAGGATGACCTGCAGCTGCGCCGCTGCGCTCGCGCGCACCTCGCGCGTGAACGCGCTGGTCTCGTCCGCAAGCAGCCGCATCGATTGCACGACGCCCTTGCGTTCGTCGTCCCAGTCCGCATAGGCGTCACTGATGGCGCGCAGGAGCTTGCGCAGGTCGAGCTGCCCGCCTTCCTCGCGGGAGTCGTCGAACTGCTGCTTCAGTAGCGGGTGCAAGCTCATGGAACGCAAGGATCCTTCGCCCGCACGGACGGGCACAGCCGAATGTTATGGCCGTAGTGAGTGACTCTGTTGTGACAGACATCACCTCTTTTGACCCCTCCCATCGCGATGGGAAAGGTCGGCCGTCAGGCCCGGCGAGGGTCCGGAAATGACGCTCTCACCCCAACCCTCTCCCGCCAGGACGGGAGAGGGGGCAGGAGCCCGTGTAAACTTCGCGCCCCATGGAAGCCTCACCGCCCAGGATGCCTGCCACCGTGCCCCTGATCGGGCGGGACGACCCCGCGCCGTTCGTGGTGCTGGAGGAGCACGGGCCGGCGCCGGTCCTGGTCGTCTGCGACCACGCCAGCCGGGCGTTCCCGCAGGCCCTGGACCGCCTCGGACTGGCCGAGTTGCCGAGTTGGCAGCACATCGCCTGGGACATCGGGGCAGGGGAGCTCGCCAGGGGCCTGGCCCACGCGCTGGGCGCCCCGGCCGTGCTGGCGGGTTACTCGCGCCTGGTCGTGGACTGCAACCGTTCTCCGGACGACGTGGAGGCCTTCCGCAAGGAGAGCGACGGCTGGACCGTCCCCGGCAACCAGCGCCTGACGGACTACGACCGACGCCTGCGTCTCGCGTCCTTCTTCGATCCATACCACGAGTGCATCGAGGCCATGGTCCGCGGGTTCCGGAGTCGCCGTGTCGTGCCGCTGCTGGTCGCCGTGCACAGCTTCTCGCCGACCCTGGCGGGCAACGCGCGACCCTGGCACGCGGGCGTGCTGTGGGATCGTGACGAGGCCAATGCGCAACGGCTGCTCGCATCGGCTCAGGGCGCAGAAGGGGCTGGTGATCGGTGACAACGAGCCCTACAGCGGCAAACACCCGGCCAATTACACGATCGACCACCATGCCAAGGCCCACGGTCTGCCGCATGTCTGTATCGAAGTCCGGCAGGACCTGTTGAGTTCGCCCGCGGGCATCGAACGGTGGGTGCGCCTGCTGGCGCGCAGCATCGGCGACATACTGGCCGAGCCGCAGTCATTGCAGCCGCTCGAGAAGGTGGCGCCCCGTGCCTGATCACGCACCGCCGTTCACCATCGGCGTCGAGGAGGAATACCTCCTGGTCGACGTCGACACGCGCGCGGTGGCGAACGATCCGCCGCCCGAGTTGTTCTCGGCGCTGCACGACCGCACCGAGGGCCGCGCATTTCCGGAGTTCCTGCGCTCGCAGATCGAAGTCGCCACGCCGGTGTGCGGCACGATCGGCGAGGCGCGCGCGTCGCTGATCGGGCTGCGACGCGCCGTGGTCGAGGAGTCTGCCAGGTTCGGGCTGGCGCCGATCGCCTCGGCGAGCCATCCGTTCTCGCTGTCGTCCAAGCAGAAGCGCACCGACAAGGAACGCTACGTCGCGCTGCTCGAGGAAATGCAGGGCGTGGCGCGTCGCATGATGATCTGCGGCCTGCACGTGCACATCGGCATCGACGACGACGAACTGCGCATCGACCTGATGAACCAGGCACGGTATTTCCTGCCGCATCTGCTGGCGCTTTCGTGCAGCTCGCCGTTCTGGGAAGGGGAGCGCACTGGCCTGATGTCGTTCCGCCTGATGATCTTCAACGGCATTCCGCGCACCGGGTTGCCCGAGAAGTTCGCGAGCTGGAACGAGTATCGGCGCCACACCGACATGCTGATCGAAACCGGCATCCTCGCCGACACGTCGCGGATCTGGTGGGACCTGCGGCCGAGCGCACGGTACCCTACGCTCGAGACGCGCGTGATGGACTCCTGCACTTCGCTCGAGGACTCGGTGCGGCTCGCAGCGCTCGACCTGTGCCTGATGCGCAAGCTGTATCGCCTGCGCCGTGACAACCAGCAGTGGCGTCCGTACCCCGAATTGCTGATCGGCGAGAACCGCTGGCGCGCGATGCGATATTCCTGCGATGCAGGCCTGCTGGACCTCGGCCGCCAGCGCATCGTTCCATTTGCGCGAGCTCGTGGAAGAGATCATCGAGCTGCTGCGCGAGGACGCGCTCGAGCTCGGTTGCCTGCCCGAGATTGAAGGCCTGCGCGAGATCCTCGAGCGTGGCACGAGTGCGCATCGACAGCTCAGGATTTTCGAGCGCGCGCTGCAGGCGGGTGCCGACCCGCAGGAAGCCTTCAGTGCGGTGGTCGACTGGCTGGTGCTGGAGACGGCGCGATGACGGTACCAGGGCTCGACCGGCGCCTCTCGGTGGCCCCGATGATGGACTACACCGATCGCCACTGCCGCTACCTGCTGCGACTGCTGAGCCCGCGTTCGCTGCTGTACACGGAGATGGTGACGGCGCATGCGCTGGTCCACGGTCACCTCGACCGCCTGCTGGGGTTCGACGCATTCGAGCACCCCGTCGCCTTGCAGCTCGGCGGGTCCGATCCTGAACTGCTCGCCCGTGCGGCGAAGCTCGGCCAGCAGTACGGTTACCTCGAGCTCAACCTCAATGTCGGTTGCCCGAGCGATCGCGTGCAGAGCGGCCGTTTCGGCGCGTGCCTGATGGCCGAGCCCGAGATCGTCGCGGAGTGCGTGATCGCCATGCGCGAAGCCGTGAGCATCCCGGTCACCGTGAAGTGCCGGATCGGCATCGACGAACTCGAGGACTACGGCTTCTTCGAGTGGTTCGTGCTGGCCGTGCAGAAAGCGGGCGTCGACGTGTTCGTCGTGCACGCACGCAACGCCATCCTGCAGGGCCTCACGCCGAAAGAAAACCGCGAGATCCCGCCGCTGCGCTACGACGTGCCGGAACGGCTGAAGCGCGAGCATCCGGAGCTCACGGTGATCCTGAACGGCGGGATCAAGACCGTGTCGCAGGTACGCGAGTGGTTGCCGAAGTTCGATGGCGTGATGATCGGCCGGCAGGTCTATCACGAACCCTATCTGCTCGCCGAACTCGACGCGCACTTTCTCGGCCCCGGCTTCATGCCGCCGTCGCGTGAGCAGGTGGTGGAACGCTACGCCGACTACGTCGAGCGCATGCTGGCGGAGGGCCATCGCCTGCCGCTCATGCTGCGCCACGTCCAGGGTCTCTTTGCGGGCCTGCCGAACGCCCGTGCGTGGCGCCGCTACCTGTCGGAGCACGCGATACAGCCCGGCGCGGGCGCCGAGGTCCTGCGGGATTCCCTGCGGATGTTCCGGGACGCGGCCTAGCAGCCATTCGGGCGCCGGCCGGCTCCTGCCGGCAAGCACGGCGCGGCGGGCCACACCCGCTATAATGTAAAGTCGATCCGGATCAATCTGCCCGCTACCGGGCGCCCAGGGGTTCTGCCGAGCGTGACCAGCACCGAGACGGAAGTTGCCGTCCTCTTCGCCGACGTCGTGGGCAGCACTCGCCTGTACGAGCTGCTCGGCGATCAGCGTGCGCGCGAGCTGATCCAGCTCTGCGTCGAGATCATGCGCGACGCGACCGGGCGCAACCGGGGCACGGTCATAAAGACCATCGGTGATGAAATCCTCGCGATTTTTCCGACCGTCGATGACGCCGTGAACGCCGGTGGCGAGATGCAGCAGGACATCGGCGCCCGCCCCGAGCTCATGGTGCAGGGCCAGCACGTGGCCATCCGTATTGGCTGCCACTTCGGGCCGGTCGTGCTCGAGAACAAGGATATCTTCGGCGCGTCGGTGCACACCGCGAACCGCATGACCAGCCAGGCCAAGGCCGGGCAGATCATTCTCTCGGCCGATTCGGTCCGTCGCTGTTCACCGGAGTGGCGCGCAGTTTCGCGTCGCGTGGACGTGACTGCGCTGCGTGGCCTCAACGAGGAAGTGGAACTCTACGAGGTCCTCTGGCAGCAGGAAGACGCGACCAGCATGCTGCCCTCGATCGCGATGGGCGGCATGCACGGCGCGCAGCGTGTTCGCGTCCGGCACCTCGACCGCGAGATCGTGCTCGACGACGCCCGCAACGAGATCACGATGGGACGGGCCGAGGAGAACAGCGTCGTGCAGAAGGGCACGCTGATCTCGCGCCTGCACGCCAGGATCGAACTCGTGCGCGGCCGCTTCCTGCTGGTGGACCAGAGCACGAACGGCACGTTCGTGCTGAACTCGGACGGCAAGGAGTCGTTCGTGCGGCGCGACTCCGTCGCACTGCAGGGCGAGGGATACATCGGACTCGGGAAATTGCCGGATCCGAACGCGGCAGACGTCATCCGGTTTTCGCTCGAGGACTAGGGGAAGGCCAGGAAGGCCAGGAAGGCCAGGAAGGCGGAAGGTCAGGAAGGACAGGACAGGCAGGAGCCCTTCAACCGTTCCACTTCCTCCACTTCCTGGCCTTCTTGTCCTTCCTCCGCCCCTTCACCTCAGCCGAGCGCCTGCTTCACCTGCCGGTACTTGTCCTTGAGCTGCTGCGGCATGCGTTCGCCGTAGCTCTCGAGGTACTTGCCGATGTCGTCGATCTCGACGTGCCACGCGACCGTGTCGAGGTCGAGCAGCTGGTGCAGCGATGACTCGGGGAGGTTCAGGCCCTTGAGGTCGATGTCCTCGGGACGCGGCAGGAAGCCGATCGGTGTTTCTCTTGCCTGCGCGCGGCCTTCGCAACGATCGACGATCCAGGACAGCACGCGCAGGTTGTCGCCGAAGCCCGGCCACAGGAACTTGCCGTCCTTGTCCTGGCGGAACCAGTTGACGTGGTAGACCTTCGGCAGCTGCTTCGCGCGGCCTTCGAAACTCAGCCAGTGCGACCAGTAATCCGCAAAGTTGTAGCCGCAGAACGGCTTCATCGCCATCGGATCGCGGCGCACTACGCCCACCTGGCCAACGGCCGCGGCAGTCGTCTCCGACGCCATGCCAGCGCCGATCATCACGCCGTGCGCCCAGTCGCGGGCTTCGTACACCAGCGGCGCCACTTCGCGACGGCGACCGCCGAACAGGATCGCCGAGATCGGGACGCCGTCGGGGTGCTCCATCAGGTGCGAGTACGCCGGGTTCTGCTTGGCCGGGACGGTGAACCTCGAGTTCGGGTGCGCGGCCGGCGTCTTCGCGGTGGCCTTGTCGTATGGCTTGCCCTGCCAGTCGATGACCGGCGTGCCCGACGTGCGGCCTTCCCACCACGGCTCGTTGTCGGCCGTCAGCGCCACGTTCGTGAAGATCGTGTCGTGGTGGATCATCTCGTAGGCGTTGCGGTTGGTCTTCGGGCTGGTGCCCGGCACCACGCCGAAGAAGCCGGCTTCCGGGTTGATCGCCCGCAGGCGGCCATCGCTGCCCACGTGCAGCCACGCGATGTCTTCGCCGATCGTCCAGACCTTCCAGCCCGGCATCGTGTCGGGCGGGATCAGCATGCCAAGGTTGGTCTTGCCGCAGGCCGACGGGAATGCGCCCAGCACGTAGTGCACCTCGCCGCGCGGATTTTCCATGCCGACGATCAGCATGTGCTCGGCGAGCCAGCCTTCGGTGCGCGCCTGGAAGCTTGCGATGCGCAGCGCATGGCACTTCTTGCCGAGCAGCGCGTTGCCGCCGTAGCCCGAACCGATGCTCTTGATCGAGAGTTCCTCGGGGAAATGCATGATGTAGCGCTTGTCGGGATCGAGATCGCCGATCGAGTGCAGGCCCTTGACGAAGGTGCCGTCCTGCTCGATGCGGCGCAGTGCCGGCGTGCCCATGCGCGTCATGATCCGCATGTTGAGCACGACATAAGGGCTGTCGGTGATCTCGACGCCGCAGCGCGAGTAGGGCGAGTTGATCGGGCCCATGCAGTAGGGCACGACGTACATCGTGCGGCCCTTCATGCAGCCTGCGAACAGATGCATCGATCCGGGCATGCGCGCTCGCCGGATCCATCCAGTTGTTGTTCGGGCCGGCGTCTTCCTGCTGCGGCGTGCAGATGAAGGTGAGGTGCTCGACGCGCGCGACGTCCGACGGACTGGAGCGGTGCAGGTAGCACCTGGGGAAGGTCGCCTGGTTCAGTTCGATCAGGTCGCCGGTGCCGAGCATCTGCCCGACGAGTTCGTCGCGCTCGACGTCCGATCCGTTGCACCAGTGGATGTGATCGG
The DNA here is from genome assembly GCA_963793675.1 of uncultured Gammaproteobacteria bacterium. GTDB lineage: Bacteria > Pseudomonadota > Gammaproteobacteria > Steroidobacterales > Steroidobacteraceae > RPQJ01. The sequence continues at coordinate 39,902 of CAWCBA010000007.1, forward strand.
GTTGCGTCAGTTTCGCGGTCTGCTCAACCCAATCCTGCAGGGATGTATTCGTAGTCATTAAGGGACCTTGTGCCACAGTCGATGAATTATAGCCGCCCGACCCCTGTTGCGCTGCGTTGCGACATGAGCTGCGCGTGCGGGAATGTACGCACCAGGCAAAAAAAGCGCCCTCCGGGGAGGGCGCAATCAGGGGGAGACCTGTGGCCAGGGCCCGCGTCTTGGTCTTACGCGGCGGCGGTGCGGGCCCGGCTTTCGTCCTGAATCAGGCGGTTACGCGGCCTTGCGGGCGCGCTTGGCGGTCTTGCGCGTCGCACGCTTGGCAGCAGTGGTCTTGCGTCGCACGGCAGCCTTCGGCGCCTCGACTTCCTTCTCGACGATGCTCTGGTAAGCGTGCCTGGCGACGTTGCGGAAATCGCGGCCTGCCACCTTCACGATGGTCACGACACGGGTCGCGTCTTCCGTCATGCGCGCGCGCGTGGCGGGCGTGAGCTCGATCTGCTCGCGCACGAGTTCGACGATGTTTTCTGCACGGGTCGCACGCTCGAGGCGCAGGGCCATGTCGGTCAGAGCGGAAGTCACGACGTCCGACTGCAGCTCGATCAGGCTCTGCACGGCCGTCTGCGAGACCGACGTCAGCTTGACGCCGGACCGGGCGATCATGCGGACGGGGCTCTTCAGGGCCTTGAGGGTTTCGGCGGAGCCGGTGATGGCTTCCCGCACGGTTTCAGCAGAATTCTTGCGGAAGCTGCGAACCTTGCCGGTGAGCAGATCACCGCCCTCGGCGATGTATTCCTGCATATCTACGAACATGGTGATCTCCTAAGGGTTGTCCGGTTGACCAGTAGTGCTGCATCGCAGCATTGCTGCATTGCACAATAAGCCAGCTTGCAGGTACTGTCAAATCGGTAGATATGCCCAGCCCCGGCCGGGACCGCGCCCGGGTGAACCGAAACCCGCTGTGCCACAAGCTTATTTCGGGGTACCAATGCCCTGTATGTCACTTGCCTCGAACCCGCCCGTCCCGCAGAGTCCGCCCCCGATGCCTGCCCACCGCACCTACAGCGCACCCCCCCTGCAACTGGGCACTGTCAGGCCCGATCGCGGCTCGTCAGTGGCGTTCGCGGCGTCCGTTCTGCTGCTGATGGGCATGCCGGTCTGGCAGGGTCGCGCGCTGGCCCAGGACGTCGCAGAGAACCCGAACGTTGCCGAGGCCACCGGATCCGGTCCGTTGGAGACGTCGATCGCGGTGCAGAAGCTCGAAGTGAGCCTGGGCCCGGGCGGGCAGGAGGTTCGTCGCTGGGTCCCCGCCGAGCGGCTCAGCGCCGGCGACGAGATTCACTACACCCTGCGCGTGCGCAATCCAGGCAAGCAGGCGGTCGACTCGGTCGTCGTCACCAAGCGCCTGCCGTTCGGTGTGCGTTACCTGCGTGGCTCGGCCACGGGTCCAGCCGCCGAAGTGCAGTTCTCGGTCGATGGCGGCGACACGTTCGCGACGCCCGAGACGCTGGCGCGCGCGACGGGTGGCGCCAGGAAAGGGCAGCGAAAGCCGCTCGAAAACGAATACACGCACGTGCGCTGGGTGCTCAGGAAGCCGCTGGGTCCGGCCTCGACCGCACTGCTGCGCTTTCGCGCGACCTTCTCCTGACGCGCATGGCGCTGCCGCTGGCTGAGATCCTGGGGCCCGAAGGGCCGCTGGCCCGCTCCTTGCCGGGCTACACGACGCGTCCGCAGCAGATCGAGATGGCGGAGCACGTGGCCGCCGCGCTGCTGGAACGCGCGCAACTGGTGGTCGAAGCAGGTACCGGTACCGGCAAGACGTTCGCGTACCTCGTGCCCGCACTGCTGTCCGGTCGCAAGGTCATCGTCTCCACCGGCACGCGTGCATTGCAGGATCAGCTGTTTCATCGTGACCTGCCGACGATCTGTGCCGCGATCGGCCGGCCCGCGCGCGTCGCGCTGCTGAAGGGTCGCGCCAATTATCTCTGCCGTCACCGGCTCGACATGGCCGAGCAGCAGGCCTATGCGCGCGGATTGCGCAGGGAGGTCGCGACTGCGTTGCCCAGGGTTCGTTCCTGGTCTTACACGACGCAGCGGGGAGACGTCGCCGAGTTGCCCGGTCTCGGCGAACAGGATCCCGTGTGGCCGTGGGTGACGTCGACACGCGAGAACTGCCTCGGTGCGGAATGCCCGAAGTTCGAAGAATGTTTCGTGCTCGCGGCACGTCGCGAGGCGCAGGCCGCCGACATCGTCGTCGTCAATCACTACCTGTTGATGGCCGACCTCGTGCTGAAGGAAGAAGGGTTTGGCGACCTGCTTCCGGGCGCCGACGCGATCGTGATCGACGAGGCGCACCAGTTGCCGGACGTCGCGGCACAGTTCCTGGGCTACAGCGTCAGCACGCGTCAGCTGGCGACGCTTTCCAAGGACATTGCGGGAGAACTGCTGCTCGCGCAGCAGATGGCGGGCAAGGTCGACGGCGCACTGAGCGGGTTGGATTCGCAGATCGCGGCCGTGCTGGCGGTCACCGGCGGCCAGGACGCACGGCTGGAGCACGCACAATGGCCGGATCGCCTGCTCGAAGCGTTGAACGGGCTGGGCGCTCGCGCCGGGGAACTGGCTGAGGCCATCGCGCCGCTCGGCGCCGACGGGCAGGCCGCGTTCAAGCGCCTGCAGGAGCGGCTCGAGGAAAATGCAGACCGGCTGCGTTCGTTGACGGCCGCAGAAGCGCCGGGCGGCGTGCGCTGGGCCGAAACCAGTGCGCGCAACGTCAGCGCGCACTTCGCGCCCGTGGACGTCGCGAGCCAGCTCTCGTCGCTGCTGGAGACGCAACCCTGCGCATGGATCCTCACGTCAGCGACACTGGCCGTCGGTGACGACTTCTCCCACTTCAAGCGTCGCAGCGGGCTCGCACGGGCGACCACCGTGCGTTTCGAGAGTCCGTTCGACTTCGCCAACCAGGCGCTGATGTACCTGCCGAAAGGCCTCGGCGAACCGGGCGCGCCCGACCACTCGCGCAACGTGATCAACGCGGCATTGCCGGTGCTCGCAGCGAGCGGTGGCCGTGCGTTCATCCTGTTCACCAGCCATCGTGGCCTGCGCGAGGGTGCCGAAGAGCTCTATCGGCAGTGGGGCGAGACACCGCCGTTCCCGGTGCTGATCCAGGGCGCTGCCTCGCGCGATCACCTGCTACGCGCGTTCCGTGAGGCCGGCAATGCCGTGCTGCTCGGTACCGGCAGTTTCTGGGAGGGCATCGACGTGAAGGGCGAGGCGCTCAGCGTCGTGATCATCGACAAATTGCCGTTCGCGGCGCCGGACGACCCGCTGCTCAAGGCGCGGCTCGCGGCGATCCGCGAGCAGGGCGGCAACCCGTTCTTCGACGAGCAGGTGCCGCAGGCCGTGATTGCGTTGAAACAGGGCGTCGGCCGGCTGATCCGCGACGAAACCGACTGCGGCGTGGTCATGCTCTGCGATACTCGCCTGGTGACCAAGGGCTATGGACGTCAGTTCATCACCAGCCTGCCGCCGATGCGGCGCACGCGCGCACTGGCAGACGTGCAGGCATTCCTGCGGGAGAAACTCGGATGACGCCGCTGCGCATGCTGGCGATCGACACTTCGACGGAGGCCTGCTCGGCCGCGCTGCTGTGGTCCGGCGGCGAGGTGCGCCAGCGGTTGATCGTCACGGAGCGCGGCCACGCCGACCTGATATTGCCGATGATCGACGAGTTGCTGGTGGAAGCGGACTGCAGGCTCGAGGACCTCGACGGGCTCGCGTTCGGTCGCGGACCCGGCAGCTTCACCGGGCTGCGCATTGCTGCGGGCGTCATTCAGGGACTCGCGTATGGAGCCGGTCTGCGCGTCGCGCCGGTCTCCAGTCTCGCCGCCGTCGCGTTCCGCGCAACTACCTCGTCCACTTCCGCCCCTTCCTCCCATTCCGCCCCTTCCGGGCCTTCCTCTCCTTCCTCCGGTATTCTCGTCTGCAACGACGCGCGCATGAACGAGGTGTACTGGGGCTGCTATCGATTCGATGCGACCGACCCGTGCGTTCCCATCGTACTGACGGCGGAAACGGTCGGCCCTGAAGACCGAGTGCAGCCGGCGCCCACTGTCACGCACTTCGCGGGCAACGGCATCCCGCGGTATCCGGCACTCCAGGCTCGGCTCGAATCCGCCGGCCTCAGCTACCAGGAAGGCCTGTATCCGTGCGCCGACGCGATTGCTCGCCTCGGCGAGCGAATGCTGCAGAATGACGAAGGCGTCGAGGCGGCAGAGGCGCTGCCGGTCTACATTCGTGACGATGTCGCGCGTCCCGCGCGGCCGGCCGTCACGGGACTGTCATAATTGGCGCATGTAATGCGCCTGCAATGGCATTCAGCGCCAGCGGACCAGTCATGACGGGCAAGCAGATCCTGATCGTCGAAGACGAGAAGCCGATTCGCGACATGATCGCGTTCGGGCTGCGCCGCGCCGGCTTCACGGTCAGCGAGGCGGAGGATTGCAGCGAAGCCCGTTCCCGCATTGTCGATTCGCGTCCCGACCTGCTGCTCGTCGACTGGATGCTGCCGGACCAGAGCGGCCTCGAACTCACGCGCTCGATCAAGCGCAACAAGGACACACAGGACCTGCCGGTGATCCTGCTGACGGCGCGCGCGGACGAGCAGGACAAGGTGGCGGGTCTCGAAGGCGGCGCGGACGATTACGTCACCAAGCCATTCAGCCCGCGGGAATTGCTGGCACGGATCCAGGCGGTGCTGCGCCGGGCCTCGCCCACGGCTGCGGGCGAAGCGATCGAGGCGGGTGCGCTCAGACTCGATCCCGTCAGCCATCGGGTTATCGCCGGTGAGCAGACCGTCTCGCTTGGTCCTACGGAATACCGCCTGCTGCAGTTCTTCATGGAACACCCCGAGCGCGTGTACGCGCGCAGCCAGCTGCTCGACCGCATCTGGGGCGGCAACGTGTACGTCGAGGAGCGCACGGTGGACGTGCACATCCGCCGGTTGCGCAAGGCGCTGGAACCATTCGACTGCGATTCGCTGGTGCAGACGGTCCGCGGTTCGGGGTATCGTTTCTCGACCCGACCCGAGTAAGCGGGCCGATCCACGGACCGAGGACCGCAGCGCTTGACCCGACCTGCCTGGCAGCATCTTGTCGGTATCGTCAGCGGCTTGCTGGCCGCGCTCGCGGCAGGCTGGATCGCGGGGCGGCCAGCGCTTTTCGCCGCGGTTTACCTGGCGCTCATGGTTGCCGTGCAGGCCTGGAACCTGATCCGGTTCGAGCGCTGGCTGCGGCTGCGCAGCATCCTGCCGCCACCGAACATGGGTGGCCTGTGGGGGGATGCGGTGGCTGTCGCCAACCGCCTCTACCAGCGCAAGCGCTTTCACAAGCGCCGCACGCACACGCTGCTGCGGGAACTGCGGCGCATGACGTCGGCCATGCCGGATGGCGCGATCCTGCTTGGGCCGGCGCGCGAAATTCTCTGGTTCAATCCGATGGCGGCGCAATGGCTGGGGCTGCGCCGCAGGCTCGACTACGGCATCCGCGTCGACAACCTGATCCGGCAGCCGGAGTTCGTGGAATACGTTGCCGGTGGCGGCAGCGGCCCGGGGCCCCGCATCCACATACCCAACCTCGGTGATCGCTGGTTCGCCTTCAATCTCGTCACGACCAGCGCGCGCGACCTGCAATTGCTGATCGTGCGCGACGTCACCAGCGAAGCACGACTCGAAGGCATGCGGCGCGATTTCGTCGCCAACGCGTCGCACGAACTGCGCTCGCCGCTGACCGTCGTGCGTGGCTACCTCGATGCGCTGGCCGAAGATCCCACGCTGGACCAGACCTGGCGGGAGCCGGTGCACGAGATGCAGCGCCAGTCGGAGCGCATGCACGGCATCGTGTCCGACCTGCTGGAGCTGTCGCGTCTGGAAGCCGGCAGGGTCGAGGCGGAAATGGAACCGATCGACATCGCCGGGCTGCTCTCGTTGATGCGCAGGGAAGTCCTCTCGCGGACCGAGCGGCCGGCGAAGTTCGACCTGTACCTGGACTCGGACGCGCTGCTGCTCGGTGCCGAAACCGAACTGCACTCGATCTTCCATAACCTGATCACGAACGCAGTCAAGTACACACCGCCGCAAGGCACGGTGTCAGTGCGTTACTGGACCGACGGCCGCGGCAGCCACGTCGCGGTCAGCGACACCGGCATCGGCATTCCGGCCGCGCACATCCCGCGCCTGACGGAGCGCTTCTATCGTGTCGACGCGGGTCGTTCACGCAAGCTTGGAGGCTCCGGGCTCGGGCTGGCGATCGTCAAGCACGCGCTGCAGCGACACGGCGCGCAACTCGAAATCAAGAGCGAGGAGGGCCGAGGCAGCACGTTCACCTGCCACTTTCCGCCCGCGCGAGTCCAGCCGCGTGAAGGTCCAGCTGCGGGAGTCGCTCAGGTTCGTTGACGTCCCCGCCCCGCACTTGGGTGAGGACGGGCCAGGGCCTGAGGCGACGCCACCCACCCGCAACCGGACGTTGACTCCACATACCAGCCCCGCAGTGTGCAGCAATGCCGTCGCTGCAATGCAACCTGACTGTCACAAACGCGGTGTAAACAGTCTGCCCAAGGAGAGGCGTGGGTGGTGCAGCCCTGCATCGCACCCGGCGCGGCCTACAAGACCGGCAAACCACCGAAAGGGGATCAATGTGAAATCGACCATGCTCGCGACCGCCGTCGCTGCAGTGCTGGCGCTCAGTGCCGCGGACGCGTCCGCGCAGACCAAAGGCGCGGCCACCAAGGCCGAAGTTCAGTCCATCCAGGCGCAGATGCAGGCGCTCGCCGAGCGTCTCAGCCGTCTCGAATCGGCCAACGCCGAGTTGAAGACGCAGAACTCGGAGCTGCAGGCGCTGGCCGACCGCCGCGAGGCGGAAATGGACTACCTGAAGTCCCAGACCCGGGACCTGCGCGCGGAAGGCGCGAACACCGCAAACGATCTCTCGAAAGTGAAGGGCGCCGACTGGGCCACGAAGATCAAGGCCCGCGGCGACTTCCGCTTCCGCAATGAAAACATCTGGGCCGAGCGCGCCGTCAACGGTGTGGCAGAGGATGCTGCGGACCGCGAACGCATGCGCATCCGCGCACGGCTCGGCTTTGACTACAAAGTCACCGACACCCTCGCGGGCACGCTGCTCTTCGCCACCGGCGGGGACGATCCACGGTCGTCGAACCAGACGCTGGGCGGAACCGGCACCCGCAAGTCGATCGGCCTCGACATGGGTTACATCGACTGGAAGTTCATGCAGGGCGGGGACCTGATCCTCGGCAAGCAGCCGTACACGATCTTCCGGCCCGGCCAGAGCCTGTTCTACGACGGGGACTTCAACCCGGAGGGCGGTGCCGTCAAGTTCGATCGCGGCATGTTCTTCGGCACGGCCTACGGCTGGTGGCTGACGGAGCAATACAACTCGGACCCGAAAGGCGAGAATTCCGACGCCAATATCTTCGGCCTGCAGGCTGGCATGAAGTTCGCGCTGCTGGGCGGCGAAACCGTCATCGCGGCGAACTACTACGAGTGCGGTGCCTGCAAGAACAACTCGCCGCTCTATGCCAATAACGCGAATGGCAACACGACGTTTCGCGTCGGGACGAGTCCGACCAACCTGCTGCAGTACGGCTACGACATCTTCGAGGTCGGCGCGCAGATGGGCGTCACCGTGGCCAGCTTGCCGGTCACCTTCTGGGCCAACTACGCACAGAACCTCGCTGCTGACGTCAAGTACGACACGGCGTACGCGGTCGGCGCGATGGTCGGCAAGGCCAGCAATCCCAGGACCTGGGAAGCGGGTCTGTTCTACCAGTCGCTCGACAAGGATGCGCTGTTCGGGCAGTGGGTCGATTCCGACTTCGGTAACGGCAACACCGATACGGAGGGCTGGGTGCTCAAGGCAGCCTACGCGCCGGTCAAGAACTTCACGTTTGCCGGGACCTATTTCCTGAATACGCTGAACAAGGACGTCGGCACCGAGCTCGACTACAAGCGGCTGCAGCTGGACCTGAACTACAAGTTCTGATCCGACGGTCCGCGGTGGAACCCTCCCCCGGGCCCGCAAGGGCCCCCCTCGCCAGTTTCCCCGGCGAGGGCGTGGGGAGGCTTTTTTTCAGCGCCGGTTGAACTTGCCGAGGTCCGGGCCGTCCTGTACAAGACAGCAGCTTCGGGAGATCAATAATCGTGATGGACACCTCCGACCTCTCGCACCACATTCACAGCCGCTACAACGCGGAACTGGAAGGCATCCGGACCGGCGTGCTGCGGATGGGTGGGCTCGTCGAGCAGCAGCTGCAGAACGGCGTCAAGGCCATCGTGAGCGGCGACAGCCGGCTTGGCGAGGAAGTAGGCCGGCTGGACCACAATGTCAACGCGATGGAAGTCGAGATCGACGAAGATTGCAGCCGCGTGCTCGCCACGCGTGCCCCAACCGCCTCGGACCTGCGCCTGATCGTGGCAGTCATCAAGACCATCACCGACCTCGAGCGCATCGGTGACGAGGCCGAAAAACTCGGTCACGCCGCGGCGCGCCTCTCGAATTCCGATCGCACCGCGGATCGCTACCGCGAGCTGAAGCACATCGGCGAACTCGTCGCGGACATGGTGCACGGCGCACTCGATGCCTTTGCCCGTCTCGACACCGAGGCGGCGCTCGAAGTGACCCGCCGGGATCGCCTGATCGACGAAGAGTACGAGGCCATCCAGCGTCAGTGCATCACCTTCATGATGGAGGACCCGCGTTCGATCCGTCGCACGCTCGACGTGCTGTACCTGGCCCGCGCGCTGGAGCGCGTCGGGGACCACGCCAAGAACATTTGCGAGTACGTGGTCTACATGGTGCTGGGCAAGGACATCCGGCACCTCTCGATCGAGGATGTCGAAAGACAGATCCAGGCGGCGCGAGCCACGGTACGGGCCTGACGTTTCCTGACGAGCGACGCGGAGATCGCGTTTGAACCTTTCTTTCGATTCCCGGCAGCCCTGGTGGCTGCAGACTCGCACGCTGAACCTGGCGGGGTTCCTCTGGTGTGCCGGCCTCATGGCCTACGCGCTGTTCGTCCAGTACGGGCTGCGCGAAGAACCGTGCCCGCTCTGCATCCTGCAGCGGGTTGCGGTGATCACGACGGGCGTGCTGTTCCTGCTCGCGTCGCTGCACAACCCTGCCAGCGCAGGAATGCGTCGGGTCTACGGTGCGCTGATCGTGCTCGCGGCACTGGCCGGTATCTCGGTCGCAGCCCGTCACGTCTACGTCATCAACGCTCCGCCCGGTGCGGTCGCGGAATGCGGCGCGAGTCTCGAGTACATGATGGACGTGTTGCCACTGCATGAAGTGCTGGGCAAGGTGCTGAGCGGATCGGGGGAGTGTGCCAAGGTCACGTGGCGATTCCTCGGGTTCAGCATGCCGTTCTGGGTGCTGCTCAACCTGGCCGGTCTCGCCGCGACTCGGCGTGCTCGCCAACTGGCGGAAGCGGTAGGAAGTGGAAGAAGGGGTTAGGGGTTAGGGGTTAGTCGGAGGTGCTGTTGCAGCATCCGATTCAGCCTCAACTCCGACTAACCCCTTCCTGGCCTTCCACCCCTTCCACCCCTTCCGCTACTTCCCCGTCAGCAGCAGCTCCATGATCCGCTCGTAGGCAAGGCTCAGCGTGTCGACGTCCGCGACGCGCACGCACTCGTTCACCTTGTGGATCGTCGCGTTGATGACGCCGAGTTCCACCACCTGCGCACCTGTGGGCGCGATGAAGCGTCCATCGGAGGTGCCGCCGGTGGTCGAGAGTTGCGGGCTGCGCCCCATTGTCTCGCGCACGGCCTGCTCCACGGCTGCGGTCAGCGTGCCGGGGCGCGTCAGGAAGGGCAGTCCCGAGACGAACCACTCCAGCGAATACTTCACGCGGTGACGGTCGAGCACTTCGAGCACGCGCTGCTGCAGCTGCTCGACGGTCTGTTCCGTTGAGAATCGCAGGTTGAAGCGCGCCCTCAGTTCGCCGGGTACGACATTCGGCGCGCCGGTGCCGGCCGCAATGTTCGATACCTGGAACGTGGTCGGCTGGAAGAATTCGTTGCCTTCGTCCCAGTGCGTTGCGACCAGTTCCGCCAGCGCAGGCGCAAAACCGTGCACCGGATTGTCGGCGAGGTGCGGGTAGGCGATGTGACCCTGTACGCCGTGCACCGTCAGGCGACCGGAGAGCGAGCCGCGCCGCCCCACCTTGATGGTATCGCCAAGCACTTCGCCGCTGGTGGGTTCGCCGACGACGCACCAGTCGATCTTCTCGTGGCGTGCGTCGAGCACCTCCATCACCTTGCGCGTGCCATCGACCGACGGGCCTTCCTCGTCGCTGGTGAACAGGAACGCGAGCGAGCCCGCGTGATCGCGATGCTTCGCGATGAACCGCTCGGTGGCCGTCACCATGGCGGCGAGGCTGCTCTTCATGTCGGCGGCACCACGCGCATACAGCACGCCATCGGCGACGACCGGCTCGAAGGGGTCGGTGCGCCAGTCTTCGCGCGGGCCGGTCGGAACCACGTCCGTGTGACCGGCAAAGCAGAGCACCGGGCCTGCATCGCCGCGCCGTGACCAGAGGTTCTCGACTGGGCCGAACCGCAGCCGTTCGTTGCGGAACCCGAGCGGCTCGAGGCGGGCGCAGATGAGGTCGATGCAGCCGTGATCCTCAGGGCTCACGGAGGGCCGGCGCAGCAGGTCTTCGGTCAGGGCGAGGGTCGGGGACATCGTGCTGGGTTCGTTCCTGATATGGATGCCGGGCTCGGGCCGGGTCCGGCATTAGAGCCATAGAGGCCCGTCGAATCAAGCACTTGCGGCAACACCGCCATTGTCACATGGCTGTCACAGTGGGGCGGCAGACTGCACGGCATCCACAGGGGCGACCGCGCCCCGAGCCGACCCACAGCAGAGGATGCCTTTCATGAAGCTTTCCTGGCAGCAGATCACCCTCCCGGCCCTCGCGCTGGGCCTCCTGGCCCTCGGTGCGCCGCAGCGCGCCCAGGCGCAGGCCGCGATCAAGATTGACGGCTCCAGCACCGTGTTCCCGATTGCCGAGGCTTACGCCGAAGAGTTCCAGATCCAGAAGCGCGGCAAGGTCCGCGTGACGGTCGGCGTCTCCGGCAGCGGCGGCGGTTTCAAGAAGTTCTGCCGCGGCGAGACGGACATCGCCAACGCTTCCCGGCCGATCACGGTGGAGGAGATGGAAGCCTGTCGCAAGGCCGGCATCAAGTACATGGAAGTACCGATCGCGTTCGACGCGCTGACGGTCGTCGTCAACCCGGCCAACACGTGGGCCAAGATCCATGACGGTCGCCGACCTGAAGAAGATGTGGGAACCGGCCGCGCAGGGCCGCATCACGACCTGGAACCAGGTCAACCCGAAGTTCCCGAAGGAAAAGCTGATGCTGTTCGGGCCGGGCGCCGACTCGGGCACGTTCGATTACTTCACCGAAGCCGTCAACGGCAAGGCGAAGGCGAGTCGCGGCGACTACACGGCCAGCGAAGACGACAACACGCTGGTGCAGGGCGTCGAGAACAACAAGAACGCGATCGGCTACTTCGGCTTTGCGTATTACGCCGCGCACAAGGACAAGATGACGGCGGTTGCCATCGACAGCGGCAAGGGAACCGGTGCCGTGGGCCCGAGCCTCGAGAACGTGACCAACGGCACTTACAACCCGTTGTCGCGTCCGTTCTTCATCTACGTCCGCGATACGTCTGCCAAGCGTCCTGAAGTCCGCGAATTCGTGCAGTTCATGCTGAACAACGGCGATCTCGTGAGCGAAGTCGGCTACCTGCCGCTGCCGAAGCGGCCTACGAGCCTGGCCTGGAAGCACTTCACGGACGGCAAGCTGGGCACGGTGTTCGGCGGCGTGCCGAAGGTCGGCGTCACGATCGAAGCAGCTGCAGACGATGGAAGGAAACTGTAATCGGCACACTCCAGAGCGGCCGGGCCGGGATCGCGAGGTCCCGGCCCGTTCGTGTCTGTCACAGGGCGCTCGCCGGGCGCCGGATCGGGGAAGGGCTCATGTCGGCAACGACGACAACTCGTTCGACTGCGATGGGGAAGGGGGCGTTCTCCTCGCTTGCCTACCGCAAGACCCGCGATCGCGTCGTCGAACTGCTCCTGCTGGCTTGCGCGCTGGTGGCGGTGTTCACGACGGCTGCGATCGTGGTCATCCTGGTCGGCGAGTCTTCGTTCTTCTTCGAGCACGTGTCGATCAAGGACTTCCTGACCGACCCGATGTGGACCCCGCTCTTCGCCGACGCCCATTACGGCATCATGCCGCTGGTCTCGGGCACGCTGACGGTGACGTTCGTCGCGCTGCTGGTCGCCATCCCGCTCGGCACGATCATTGCGATCTACCTGTCGGAGTTTTCGACGCACCGCACGCGCGAGACCGTAAAGCCCGTCCTGGAGCTGCTCGGCGCCGTGCCCACCGTGGTCTACGGCTACTTCGCGCTGCTGATGGTGACGCCGTTCCTGCAGAGGTTCATGCCCGACCTGCCGGGCTTCAACATGCTGAGCGCGGGCCTCGTCATCGGCCTGATGATCGTTCCGTACGTCGCCTCGGTCAGCGAAGACGCGATGCGCGCGGTGCCGCGCTACATGCGCGAAGGCTCCTACGCGATGGGCGCCACCAAGCTGCAGACCGCGCTGCGCGTCGTCGTGCCGGGCGCATTCTCGGGCATCGCGGCCGCTTACATCCTTGGAATTTCGCGTGCGATCGGCGAAACGATGGTCGTTGCCATCGCGGCCGGTATGCAGCCGACGCTGACGTTCAACCCGACCGAGCCGGCGGCGACGATCACCGCCTACATCGTGCAGGTGAGTCTCGGCGACCTGCCGCACGACAGCATCGGCTACCAGAGCATTTTTGCGGCGGGCCTGGTCCTGATGCTGATGACGCTGGTGTTCAACGTCATCGGCTTCTTCCTGACCCGCAAGTTCCGGGAGGCGTACTGATATGTCCGCCGTGATGACCATCGAAGAACTGCGCCGCGGCCTTTCCTGGCGCAAGAACCTGGACAAGGTGTTCGTCGTCGTGGGCCTGTTCATCCTGCTGAGCTGCCTCGGCCTGCTCGCGCTGCTGTTCCTCGACCTGGTGCGCGATGGCGCCCCGCGGTTCGGCTGGGACTTCCTGACGCAATTCCCATCGCGCAAGGCGGAACGCGCCGGCATCCTGTCGGCCTGGGTCGGCACGTCGATGATCATGCTGGTGACGGCGCTCGTGGCGCTGCCCGTCGGCGTCGCCGCGGCCATCTACCTCGAGGAATACGCACCGAAGAACTGGTTCACGGGCGTGATCGAGATCAACGTCACCAACCTCGCGGGCGTGCCGTCCATCGTCTACGGCCTGCTGGCGCTCGGGCTGTTCGTCTACAAGTTCGGTTTCGGCCAGAGCGTGCTCTCGGCCGGCCTCACGCTCGCATTGCTGATCCTGCCGATCATCATCGTGGGCACGCGCGAAGCCCTGCGAGCGGTGCCCAAGGCCATCCGTGAGGCGGCTTACGGACTCGGCGCAACGCGCTGGGAAGTGACCAAGGATCACGTGCTGCCGTACTCGACCGGCGGCATCCTGACGGGCCTCATCCTGGGCCTGTCACGCGCGATCGGCGAGACGGCGCCCATCATCACGATCGGCGCGCTGAGCTTCATCGCATTCCTGCCGGGCTCGCCCGTGACCGGCGAGTTCCCGTTCGTCAATTTCGAGTGGCTCAAGAGCGAGTTCACGGCGATGCCGATCCAGATCTTCAACTGGGTCTCACGGCCGGACCAGGCGTTCCAGCAGAACGCAGCCGCCGCGGCGGCCATCCTGCTCGCCATGACGCTGGCGATGAACGCGGTCGCCATCTGGATCCGCTATCGCTTCCGCAAGAAGATCAACTGGTGAGTGCCCCGACATGAACACTACCGTCGCCGAGAAGACCGAACGCCAAGCCGACGCTCTCCATCGCAATGGAAGAACGCAAGGCGTTGCGCGCGAATCCGGCCAAGGCCGTCGCCGAGAAGCTCGACTTCTGGTACGGCGCCAACCAGGCGCTCAAGAACATCAACCTGGTGATCCCGGAAAACCAGGTGACGGCGCTGATCGGCCCGTCGGGCTGCGGCAAGAGCACGTTCCTGCGCTGCTTCAACCGCATGCACGACCTGCAGGCGGACACCCGCTACGCGGGCAGCATCATGCTGCACCCGGAGAACGTGAACCTCGTCGGCAGGGAAGTCGATCCGATCGAGGTCCGCATGCGGATCGGCATGGTGTTCCAGAAGCCGAACCCGTTTCCGAAGACGGTGTTCGAGAACGTGGCCTACGGCCTGCGCCTGCGTGGCTTCAGCAACCGCACGGAGCTGGCCGAGCGCGTCGAGAAGGCCCTGCGCGGCGCGGCGATCTGGGACGAGGTCAAGGATCGGCTGACGGACTCGGCGCTGGCGCTCTCGGGCGGCCAGATGCAGCGCCTGTGCATCGCGCGCGCGCTCGCGACGGAGCCCGAAATCCTGTCTGTTCGACGAGCCGACCTCGGCGCTCGATCCGATCGCGACGGCAAAGATCGAAGAGCTGATCAGCGAGCTGCGGCAGCGGGTCACGATCCTGATCGTCACGCACAACATGCAGCAGGCTGCGCGCGTGTCCGACTTCACGGCGTTCATGTATCTGGGCGAACTGGTCGAAGTCGATGCGACGTCGAAGATCTTCACCAACCCGTCCAGGAAGGCGACGGAGGACTACATCACGGGCCGCTACGGCTGAGCCGCGGTGCAGTCCGTGCTCACGCAGGCGTCAGATCCGACCGAGCCGCACACGTCGAGCATCGTCGACCAGTCAGTGGCGGGCCTGCGGCTGCACGCTCTCGAGATGGGTGCGCTCGTGATCGAACAGGTCGCCGGTGCGGTCAAGTCGCTGGTGGAACGCGATGCGACGCTGGCGCAGGCCGTGCTCGTGCGCGAGGACCGCGTTGATGAATATGAGAAGCAGCTCGACCGCGACAGCCTGACTTTCATCGCGTTGCAGCAGCCAGTCGCAAACGACCTGCGACTGGCGCGGGCCATCGTCCGCATCGGGCGTGAGCTCGAGCGGGCGGGCGACGAGGCCAAGAAGATCGCGCGGTTTGCGCTGTCGCTGGAAAAAGCAAACGACGGCGATCCGGTGCTCGCCGTCGGGCGCCAGTTGCGTCACATGGCGGCGCTGTCCGGCTCGATGTTGCGCAGCGCGGTACGGGCGGCCGACGAGATGGATCCCGGGCTCGCACGCAGCGTCCTGGAGCGCGATGCCGAACTCGATGCCGAGTTCGCCGCGGCGCTCCGCCTGGTGATGTCGTACGTCCTGCAAGACCACCGTTTTCTGCGCCCCACGATCGACACGATCTTCGCGCTGAAGGGGCTCGAGCGCATCGGCGACCACGCGACCAATATCGCGGAGCAGGTGCTCTACATGATGGGCCAGGAGAGCAGGCAGGCCGACGCGGCCTGAGCCGCGCCATCGATGCGCGTGCCGGCTCAGTCGGTGCTGCGCAGCAGCTCGTTGATCCCGACCTTGGCGCGCGTCTGCGCATCGACTCGCTTCACGATCACGGCGCACGCCAGCCCGTACTTGCCGTTGGCCGCCGGCAGCGTGCCGGGCACCACCACGGCGCCGGCCGGAATGCGGCCATAACTCACTTCGTCGCGCTCGCGGTCGTAGATGCGGGTGCTCTGGCCCACGTAGACGCCCATCGACAGCACGGCGCCTTCCTCGACGATGACGCCTTCGACGACTTCCGAGCGCGCGCCGATGAAGCAGTTGTCCTCGATGATCGTCGGACCGGCCTGCAGCGGTTCGAGCACGCCGCCGATGCCGACGCCGCCCGACAGGTGCACGTTGCGCCCGATCTGGGCGCAGGACCCGACTGTGGCCCACGTATCCACCATCGTGCCTTCGCCCACGTGGGCGCCGATGTTGACGTAGCTCGGCATCAGCACGACGTTGCGGGAAATGTGCGCGCCGCGGCGCACGACGGCCGGCGGCACGACACGCACGCCCTCAGCCCGGAAGCGCTCGGCGTCGTGCTGCGAGTACTTGAGCGGTACCTTGTCGTAGAAGCTGGTGTAGCCGGCGTCGATCGGAACGTTGTCGAACAGGCGGAACGACAGCAAGACGGCCTTCTTCAGCCACTCGTTGACCTGCCAGTGGCCCGCGATTTTTTCGGCCACGCGAGCCGCGCCGGAATCGAGCAGGTCGATCGCCTGGCGCACGGCCTCGACGATGTCGGGCGGGGCGTTGGCGGGGGTCAGCGACGACCGTTCGTGCGAAGGCGGCGTCCATCTGGGCGGCAAGGTGAACATGGGCAGCCGGTAGCGTCATGGGCATTCCGTCATGAAAGGGCAAGGAAGCCGTCACACCGCAACAATTCGGTAACGACGGCGGTAGATTCTATATGCTAATCGCCTGTTACAGCCCGATCACCGGCCGGCACGGGCGCCGGGGGACTCTCGTCGAGATGGATGCGAAGCTGCGAGCACGGATGCTGAAGGAGGCGTGGTTCGACCGGGACCTCAGCTGGCTCGAATTCAACCGCCGGGTGCTGGCCGAAGCCGTCGACGAGCGCGTGCCGCTGCTCGAGCGGCTCAAGTTCCTCGCGATCTTCACCTCGAACCTCGACGAGTTCTTCATGAAACGCGTCGGTGCCATGCGCACCCGTGCCTACGCGAGCGGCAATAGCGCAGTCGTCGAGGAATTCAACGCGCACATCCATCGCTTGCGCGATGCGCTGTATCCGCTGCTCCTGCGCCGGGCCGGATGCTTCGAGGAGCTGCGCCAGCGGCTGGTGAAACACGGGGTGAGGCTCGCGACCTGGGACGAACTGTCGTCGGCCCAGCAGCGCGAGGCGAGCGAGTATTTCGAGCGCCATGTGTCGCCGGCGCTCACGCCGCTGAGCCTCGATCCTTCGCACCCGTTTCCCGTTCATGTCGAACCTGTCGACCTCCTGGGGCTTCGTTCTCAAGGAAGCGGATACGGGCGATCGCATCCTGGTGCGGGTCAAGGTGCCGTCACAGTTGCCGCAATGGCTGCCGTTGCGCACGCGGTGTCGAGACCGGGCAGCGATGCTTCATCTCGCTGCAGGAACTGGTGCGGGTCAACGCCGCCAGCCTGTTCCCCGGCGTCGAGATCGAAGGCACGACGCTGTTCCGGGTCTCACGCAATGCCGACATCGCGATCGAGGAGGACAGCGACAACAGCATCAAGGAAATGGTCGAGGAGCAGGTGCGTCAGCGGCGTTTCCAGCCGGTCGTGCGGCTCGAATTCGGCGAGGGCTCGAGCAGTGAGATCCGCGACAGCCTTGCTGCGGGATTCGACCTGCGGGAGAGCGACGTCTACGAATTGCCGGACATGCTCGACTATTCGGGCCTGTTCGAGATCGCCTCGCTGCCGATCAGCGAACTGCGCGATCCGCCCTGGGCCCCGCAGCCGCCGCTCGGCATCGATGCCGACGCCGACATCTTTTCGGCGATCCGGGCGGGCGACGTGCTGGTGCATCACCCGTACGAGAGCTTCGATGCCTCGGTCGAGCGATTCATCCGCGACGCGGCCGACGACCCGGGCACGACCACGATCAAGATGACGGTGTATCGCCTCGGCGACGACACGCCGTTCGTCCGCTCGTTGATCAAGGCAGCGGAGAACGGCAAGCAGGTGGCCTGCCTGGTCGAACTCAAGGCGCGCTTCGACGAGGAACGCAACCTGCACTGGGCCGAGGAACTGCAGAAGGCCGGCGACCACGTGATCTACGGAATGCGTGGGCTCAAGACCCACACCAAGCTCGCGCTGGTCGTACGCAAGGAAGGGGACGGGTTGCGCAGCTATGTCCACGTCGGCACGGGCAATTACCACGTGAAAACAGCGCGGATGTACACGGACTTCGGCCTGTTCACGTGCGACCCGGTGCTGACGCGCGACGTCGTCACCTTGTTTCACCACCTGACCGGGTACTCGCGCTCGCCGCGTTTCGAGAAGCTGCTGGTCGCGCCGCTCAACATGCGGACGCGTTTCGTCGACCTGATTGCGCGCGAGGCCGCCAACGCCCGTGCTGGCCGCCCGGCGCGGATCGTCGTCAAGGTAAACCAGCTCGAGGACGGCCCGATCTGCGAGGCGCTTTGCGATGCGTCGAATGCGGGCGTGCCGATCGACCTGATCGTGCGCGGTTTCTGCTGCCTGCGACCCGGCATTGCCGGTCTCACCGAGAACCTCCGGGTGCGCTCGATCGTCGGCCGATTCCTCGAGCACGGCCGGGTGTTCCATTTCGCGAATGGCAGCGAAGATCCGCTCGCCGGCGACTTCCTGCTCGGCTCCGCCGACTGGATGGATCGTAACCTGTCGCGGCGCGTCGAAGCCGTCGCCCCGGTGGAAAACCGGCATCTGAAAGAACGGCTCTGGGAAGTGCTGCAGCTGCAGCTCGCGGACCTGCGCAACGCCTGGATCATGCAGGCGGACGGCAGTTACGTGCAGTGCACCAGCAACAGCCGTGCAGCGAAAGTCGCCCGCGACGGCACGCACGTCACGCTGATGAAGCGGACGAAGCAGCGCCTGCGCCACTGACGCCGGACTGCATGCCCGCGGTGGCGGGCAGGCGGGGGGGCGGGGTCGTTACAGAAGATTCTTGCTGCGTTCATCGAGTGTTCATTGGTGAGCCTCACTATTGGTCGAACGAGGCCAGAGGGTCATGCACTATGAACGCAGGGCCGCTGCAGCGCATGACGCTGCGAACCCGTAGTGTCTTCATCCCAGGCGCACATCCCGGATGCAAAGGCTGCCAGGCGCCTGAGCCGCTCGAAAGACCGCCCTTTCCGATAGCGGTGACGGCTTGAGGGTCGTCGTCGCCTCGGACGCCTGGTATCCGCAGACCAACGGTGTCGTGCGAACCATGGCCACGACCGTCGACTGCATGCGCGCCGATGGACTCGAAGTGCACGTGATCTCGCCGGAACGGTTCCGGACCGTGCCCTGTCCCACGTATCCGGAGATCCGGCTCTCGCTGTTTGCCGGCAAGACGGTTGCGCGCAGGCTCGTCGAACTCGAGCCGACGGCCGTGCACATTGCGACCGAGGGCCCCATTGGTCTTGCCGCTCGCCGCTGGTGCATCCGGGCCCGGCACGAGTTCACGACCGCATATCACACGCAGTTTCCCGAGTACGTTCGCGCACGTGCGCCGGTGCCGCTGTCGGCGAGCTATGCGTTCATGCGCTGGTTCCACGGTGCCGCCAGGCGCACTCTCGTGGCCACGCCATCCATGCAGCGGCGACTCGAGGCGTACGGCCTGACCAACATCGCGCGCTGGAGTCGCGGCGTCGACAGCGAATTGTTCCGGCCCCGCGACAAGGGTTTCCTCTCCCTGCCGCGCCCGGTCTGGCTCTACTTTGGTCGTGTCGCCGCGGAGAAGGGCGTCGAGGACTTTCTCAGGCTCGACTTGCCCGGCACGAAACTCGTCGTCGGTGACGGGCCTGCGCGCCAATCGCTGGCAACCCGATTTCCGGATGCCAAGTTCGTCGGCTACAAGCACGGCGAGGACCTGGCGCGTCATGTCGCAGCCTGCGATGTCTTCGTCTTCCCGAGCCGCACCGACACCTTCGGCCTGGTGCTGCTGGAGGCCATGGCCTGTGGCCTGCCGGTGGCCGCCTATCCCGTGACCGGACCGATCGACGTGGTCGCGAACGGCGTCACGGGCGCCCTGGACACGGACCTGCGATCAGCTGCCGTTGCGGCGCTGAAACTCGACCCGGCAGCCTGTCGTGCGCACGCACTCGGCTATTCCTGGGCGGCGTGCACGCGGCAGTTCGTCAGCGCGCTGGCGCAGCCGCGTGATTCCGGCGCCGCTGGTGTGGCCCCAGTGTCGACGTAGCGGACAACACTCCGTCAGCCACGGGCCTCCTCGTATGGCTGGGTGCCGACGGGCCTCAGGCCGGCCAGAGTGCCAGCGTGCCGCGCGCAAGCACCATGCCGATGGCCGCTCCGGCCAGCACGTCGGTGGGGTAGTGCAGTCCCAGCACAACGCGCGATGCCGCGACTAGCAGCGCGAAAGGAGCCAGGATCGGGACGAGTTCCGGCACATGGGCCGTCGCGATCAGTGTGAAACACACGGCGTGCAGGGTGTGTCCCGAGGGGAAGCTGTACCGGTCGAGCGGCGCGGCCCCCAGGCTGATTCCCGCGTGCGAGATGAAGGGTCGTTCGCGCACCATACGATGCTTCAGTTGGCGATAGAGCACCATGCCGACAATTCCCGCTGCAGCCATCTGCGAGGCTACGCGGGCACCGTCGGCACCGCTCAGCGCGAAGGCGAGCATGAGCAGATACCAGAAGATGCCGTCGCCGAGCCGGCTGCTGATCGCGAACAAACGGCGGACGGGCGTGTAACGCGCGCCCCGATTCATCCGCAGGCACAACGCGTGCTCCGCGTGGTCGACGCGATGCCAGAGATCGGCGGTCACCGGCGACGCCATGAGCACCTCCTGACCGACGCGGCTGGGTTGCGCCGGCCTACTGCACGCAGCGTAACCAGCGGTTGTTACCATGCGATGACAGTCAGATTAAAAATTGTTTACACACATAGGCTTATGTCGAATTTCGAAGAAAACGCTTGAACTCTACCGCGTGCGGTCAGCGGAAGCGCTGCTGTCATAAAACGGTCAGGTTGTCGTCATAGTCTTGGCCGACCATCCTGGGTTTAGACCCCCGGTTCGACGGGGCTACGCTGCGGCACAAGAACCAATCGACGGGAAGTTTAACGAGGGAGCGCGCCTGAACAATGACCAACAACGGCAGCAACTGGAACGCGATCATGCAGTACTCATTCCTGCACGTGTTCGCCAACGATGGCCTCATCGACCGCGACGAATTGCAGATGCTCGAGCGTCTCGCTTTGCAGGACGGCACCGTCGACGACCAGGAGAGGGACGTACTCACGCGCGTTTTCGCCCGCGTCAATCCGCAGACCGTCGATCCCGGCCGTGTGGGACGAAATCCAGCGCTTCAAGACGAAGTTCGGCATTCCCTGAGGCCGGGCCGGCTCGACCGCCACTCAGGCTTCGACGTCGCTCAAGGGCGGGTGGGGGTGGGTTCGATACCTGACGCCCGCTTCAGCGTCGGTCCCGGTAGACTGCGGAGGGGGCGAAGCGGGCGCGAGCTCGGCGCAACGTGCCCCGTTACATCACCAGACCAGGAACACGCAGTGCTTACCAGGACCTTCAATCAGCCGACCCGTTCGGCAGCATGGCCGCCGGGAGCGATGCTTTACCTGCTCGGGGCCGCGTTGTTCGCCGGATGTGTCCAGGCGAGGACGACGGTCAAGGGCGCCTGGGAGGAAGGGGCGCCGCGCAAGCAGTCGTTCACCCGGGTGCTGGTCGTCGGCGTCACCCCGAACGTCAATCAGCGCTGCGCGTTCGAGTTCTTCATGGCGTCGCAACTGACGAGCGAGTCGGTCCAGGCAATTCGGAGCTGCGACGCGGTAGTGGAGAAGGAACCCGCTGACGCTCGAGAGCATCGAGCAGGCGATCGCGGCGGCTCAGGCCGACGCAGTGCTGGCGACCAGTCTCGTTTCCGGGAAATCGAGGCGAAGGAAGGCGGCGGCAGGGACACGCGCGGCAACGCGTCGTACAAGGCCACGGATGCGGGATTCGCGACCGGCTACTACGGCGTGTATGGCGTACCGGTAATCTACGGTAATTCGCGACCGCGCCTGCATTCACGGTTGCCGAGGGCGCAGGCCCGGGTCGCGTCCAGGCTCTACCAGACGCGCGACAAGTCGCTGGTCTATACGCTGGTACGTTCACGCGACGCAAACTCGAGATCGACCGACGCTGCCTTGCACGACATTGCCGCCGCGATCGCCGACAAGCTGCGGCGGGAACGGCTGACCCGATAGAGGGCGCTTGCCGGCGGCGCAATCGTGGCTGGGGCTGCGCTTACGGGACTGGGCGTAGCCGCTGGCGAATTCGGCGATGCGGCGCGCGGCCTCGTCGCAGTCAGCGCGACTGGCAACAAGCGAAATTCTGATGCGGCCAAGCCCGGGATTGCCGGACTCGGTTGCGCGCGCGAGGTAACGGCCCGGCAGCACCGTCACGTGTTGCTGCGCAAACAGGCCGCGCGTGAAGGCCTCGTCGTCAGCTACTCGAGGCCACAGGTAGAAGCCGCCCGCGGGAATCGCAACGTCCTGCTGCAGGGCTGTCGCGATCACGGGCGTGACGCGTGTGAACTTCTCGCGGTACAGGCGACGGTTTTCCACGACGTGCGTTTCGTCGTTCCAGGCCGGCAGGCTCGCGAGCTGGGTGTGCACTGGCACGGCGCAGCCGTGATAGGTGCGGTAGAGCCGGTAGCGCGCGAGGAACTGCGCGTCACCCGCGACGAACCCGGACCGCAGTCCCGGCACGCTCGAGCGCTTCGACAGGCTGTGGAACACGACGCAGCGTTCGAACGCGGTGTTGCCGGCGCGAAAAGCAGCCTGCAGCAGGCCGGTGGGCGGCGAAGCTTCATCGAAATACAATTCCGAATAGCACTCGTCCGATGCGATCACGAAACCGTGGCGGGACGAGAGTTCCAGCACGCGCTGCAGGTACGCGTCTGGCATGACCGCGCCGGTGGGGTTGCCGGGGGTGCACAGGAACAGCACCTGGCAGCGGTTCCAGGTGGCCGCGTCGACCGCGTCCAGGTCGGGCAGATAGGCATTCGCTTCCGTGCAGTTCAGGAACCGTGGCTCGGCCCCTGCCAGCACGGCCGCGCCTTCATAGATCTGGTAGAACGGGTTCGGCATCAGCACGAGCGGTCGCGCGCCACGCGCAGCGGATTCAGCATCGACCGCCGCCTGTACGAACGAGAACAGCGCCTCGCGGGTGCCGTTCACCGGCAACACCATGTCATCCGGGCGCACGGTCTGCGCGGGCAGGCGGAACCGTCGCTCCAGCCAGCGCGCGATCGCCTCGCGCAGTTGTGGCAGTCCGAGCGCCACCGGATAACTGCCGAGTGACTCGCGGAGCGCACCGACCAGCGCCTCGCCGATGAACGCTGGAGGGGCGTGCCTGGGTTCGCCGATGGACAGCGGGATGTGGCACAGCGCAGCCGGTGGGGCTGCGCCGGCGAGCAGCGCGCGCAGTTGCTCGAACGGATATGGCTGCAGCAGGTCGAGGCGAGGGTTCAAGGCAGGCGGCTCCAGCGTTCGGTCATGTCAGGCCGGGCGCAGTGCCTGGTCGCGCCGATCGAGCGCCTGCGAGATGCGTTCACGCAATTGATCGCAGGCTGCTGCCGTCAGCGGCCCGCCCTGTGCGTCGGTGATGTAGAAGACGTCCTCGGCGCGTTCGCCGATGGTCATGATCTTGGCGGTGTTGACGTCGATCTGTTCGGCGAGGAACACGCGGCCGATCTCCGACAGCAGGCCGGGCCGGTCGCCGGCGATGATCTCGAGCACCGTGCGGTTCTGCAGCGGGTCCTCGGTGAAGCTGATCTGCGTCGGGGTTGTGAACATGCGCACCTGGCGCGGTGCGCGACGCGTCACGACCGGCAGGTCGGCTTCGGTGCTGAGCAGGACCCGGCGCAACTGCTGCTCGATCTGATGGGCACGATGCCTGTCGGCGATCGGCAGGCCCGTGTCCTCGAGCACCAGGTAGGTGTCGAGCCCCAGTCCGCCGTCGAGCGGCGTAATGCGAGCGTCGACGATGTTGAGTCCCATCTGGTCGAGCAGGGCGGTGGTGCGGGCGAAGTTTTCCTGCCGATGCGGGCCGCAGGTAAGCACGGCGTTGCCGCCGCGCTCGACGGCCGTACGCACGGCCACGAGCAGCGAGACGTCCTCGGGCTCGGTGTCGGCGAGCAGCTTCGTGTGCCAGGCAACTTCAGCCGGCGTGTAGCGCAGGAAATAGATGTCGTTCATTCGCGCCCAGATGGACGCGGCGCGTTCGGGCTTCACGTCCTCTTGCGTCAGCAGTTCGAGGGCCTTGGCCTTGGTCTCCGCCACGAGCTCGTCGCGGTCGACGGGCGACTCGATGCCGCGGCGCAAGGCGCGGCGAACGCGCTGGTAGAAGTCGTGGAACAGCGAGGCTTTCCACGAGTTCCAGAGCTTCGGGTTGGTGCCGCGCACGTCGGCGACGGTCAGCAGGTACAGGTAGTCGAGATGGGTCTGGTCGCCGACGGTCCGCGCGAAATCCTGTATGACTTCCGGATCGGAGACGTCTTTCTTCTGCGCTGTCACCGAGAACAGCAGGTGATTGCGCACCAGCCAGGACACCAGGCGCGAGTCGTAACGCGTGAGTCCCTGTTCGAGGCAGAACGCCTCGGCGTCGACCGAACCCAGGTTCGGAATGATCGCCGCCGCGGCCCTTGGCGATGTCGTGAAACAGCGCGGCGAGGTACGCGAGCTCCGGCCGTTGCAGCGTGGCGAACAGCCGTGACATCTCGGGCAGCTCGTGCTCGAAGCGCGGCAGTGCCATGCGGCGCAGGTTGCGCAGCACGAAGAGGATGTGTGCGTCGACCGTGTAGGCGTGAAACAGGTCGTACTGCATGCGGCCGACGACGCGGCCGAACGCCGGGATGTAGCGGCCGAGCACGCCGTACAGGTTCATGCGGCGCAGTTCGTGCGTGACGCCCGCCGGTGCGCGCAGCAGCTCGAGGAACAGCCGGTGATGCCGCGGGTTCTGGCGGAACTCCTCGTCGATCAGCCACAGGTGCCGGCCGAGCAGACGGATGGTCGTGGCGCGCACGCCGCGGATTTCCGGGTTTTCCTGCAGCAGCCGGAACAGCTCGAGGATGGCCGCACGGGCTGCGGACGAACGTGTCGTCGCTCGTCACTTCGAGGTAATCGTTGCGGATCTGGAAGCGCGGGTTGAGCGGGACGATCGTGTTCTCGCCCTCGTTCAGGATCGCCTCGCGGAACAGCTGCAGCAGCATTTCGTTGAGCAGGCTGACGTCCATGACGGTGCGGTAGTACCGCTGCATGAACTGCTCGACAGCGAGCGTGTAGGTCGCGTCCTCGTAGCCGAACTGCTTCGCGATGCGGATCTGGTGGTCGAACAGCAGCCGGTCTTCGCGCCGGCCGGTGATCGTGTGCAGCGCGAAGCGCACCTTCCAGAGGAACGCCTGCGCCTGCCGCAGCTTGCGCAACTCGGCGGCCGTGAGAAAATCGTGGCCGATCAGTTCGTCGAGCGTTTCGGCGCCGAAATGGCGCTTGGCGACCCAGCCGATCGTCTGGATGTCGCGCAGGCCGCCCGGACTGGCCTTCACGTTCGGTTCGAGGTTGTAACCGGTGTCGTGGTAGCGGTGATGGCGTGACTGCTGCTCGGCGACCTTCGCTTCGAAGAACGCCTTCGACGACCAGACTTTGTCCTGCGCGAGGGCGCGGCGCATCGACTGGAACAGGTGGTCTGGCCCGGACAGGAGGCGCGCTTCGATGAACGTGGTGGCCACGCTGACGTCCGCCGCGCTTTCGCGCTGGCAGTCGTCGATCGTGCGCACCGCGTGACCGACCTCGAGCCCGATGTCCCACAGGAACGTCAGGAAGCGCTCGATGCCGGCTTCGGCTGCGACGACTTCGCTCTTCGGCAGCAGGATCAGGACGTCGATGTCGGAGCAGGGGTGCAGTTCGCCGCGGCCATAGCCACCAACGGCGATCAGGTTCACTTCGCCCGCATGCTCACCCACGTGCAGATGCCAGGCGCTGCGCAGCACGATGTCGACCATGCGCGCGCGATCGCGCACGAGGCCTTCCACCGGTTCATCGTCGGCAAACCGCCGCTTGAGGCTGCTGTCGCCATCTGTCAGGGCCGTGCGAAATGCCGCGACCGGATCGCCGTTCGTGTCCAGTGCGCCGGGCAGCGTGTCCAGGAAGGGCCACGGGGCAGGCTCAAATGGGATCGGACCCGTGTCCAGATCATCGAGCGGAGCCAGCGGTGTGCTCACGCCGGGGGCTGCTCGTTGGCGCCAAGCGTCAGGACTTCATGGCCGGCCGGGGTCACGAGGATCGTGTGTTCCCACTGTGCCGAGAGCGAATGGTCGCGCGTGATGACCGTCCAGGCATCCGGCAGCAGGCGCACGTCGCGCCGGCCCGCGTTGACCATTGGCTCGATGGTGAAGGTCATGCCGGCCTCGAGTTCGAGCCCGGTGCCGGCCGTGCCGTAATGCAGCACCTGCGGGTCCTCGTGAAAGCCGCGGCCGATGCCGTGACCGCAGTATTCGCGCACGACCGAGCAATGGTTCGCTTCGACGAACTGCTGGATCGTCGCGCCGATGTCGCCGAGACGCGCGCCGGGCCGCACGGTGCGGATACCGAGCCACATGGCCCGGTAGGTGAGGTCGCACAGGCGCACCGCGTGCGGCAGCGCCTTGCCGACGTGGAACATGCGGCTGGAGTCGCCGTGGAAGCCGTCCTTGATCACGGTGATGTCGATGTTGACGATGTCGCCGTGCTTCAGCTTCCTGTCGCCTGGAATGCCGTGACAGACGACGTGGTTCACCGAGGTGCAGATCGACTTCGGGAAGCCCCGGTAGCCGAGCGGGGCGGGTATCGCCTGCTGCTGGTCCACGATGTAGTCGTGGCAAATCTGGTTCAGTTCGTCCGTCGTGACGCCCGGGACGACCTGCGGCCCGATCATGTCCAGCACATCGGCGGCGAGGCGGCCCGCGACGCGCATGGCGGCCTGTTCCGAGGGGCCCTTGATCAGCACATGCCCGGTGGCGTCCTTGGACGAAGCGGGCACCGGAGTCGGGGAATACTGCATTTGGGGCGCGTCCTGGCGTTCGGGGCCTCACCGCTGGACCTTCCCCCGCGGCCCTGTCCCGCTCTGGCGGGAGCGGAAAGCGCAGCGGGCGAGGCGGGCAAATCGGGTGAGGGTGCTGTAAGTATTTGAAAATCCGAGGTCGCGATGGTATAAAGCGCGGCCTTTTTTGACAACGAAATCCGCACACACACCGTCACGTGTGGCTGGGTGCCCGGCAGGTCGTGAGACTTTCCTGGGTTGCCGCATGGGGTGTGTGGAGGTTCAACCCTTCAAGGAGTTTGCTATGACCGGCATGTCCATGCGACAGATGCTGGAAGCGGGTGTTCATTTTGGACACCAGACCCGCTTCTGGAACCCGAAGATGTCCCAATTCATCTTCGGTGAACGTAACCGAATCCACATCATCAACCTCGAGCATTCGCTGCCCCTCTACAACGAGGCCGCGGGTTTCATCCGCAATGTCGTTGCCGACGGCGGCAAGGTCCTCTTCGTCGGCACCAAGCGCTCCGCGCGGGAAGCGATCGCGCCAGGAAGCTGCCCGCTGCGGCATGCCCTGGGTCAGCCATCGCTGGCTCGGCGGCATGCTGACCAACTTCAAGACCATCAAGCAGTCGATCCGCCGCCTCGCCGAAATCGACGAGATGCAGGCGAACGGCACGCTCGACCAGCGCAGCAAGCGCGAGGCGCAGATGGTGCGCCGCGAGCGCGAGAAGCTCGACCGCAGCCTGGGTGGCATCAAGGACATGGACGGCCTGCCGGACGTCATGTTCGTCATCGATGTCGGTCACGAGAAGATCGCGATCCACGAAGCGCAGAAGCTCGGCATCCCGGTGGTCGCCGTGGTCGACACGAACTGCTCGCCGGAAGGCATCAGCTACGTCATCCCGGGCAACGACGACGCCATGCGGGCGATCCAGCTCTACGCCTCGGGCATCGCCGATGCCGTCATTGAAGGCCGCTCGACGGTCCTCGAAATGCCGGTCGGTGAAGATGAATTCGTCGAACTCGACGAGGAAGGCAAGCCGCGTTCGCGCACCGGCGCGCCGAAGCCGTCCCGCAAGGCCCCGGCCCGCAAGAAGACCGCCGCCAGCCCCAGGCGCAAGCCGGCCGACGACACCGCGGCTGCCGACCAGCGCGCTGAAGAACTCGTCGAGGCAGATCCGGAAGAGAGCGCCGAGGCGTTCATGGCCCGTCGTGAGGCTGCCCGCAAGAAGCCGGCGGCTGCGGCGGCTCCTGCCGCTGCCGCTGCCCCTGCTGCCGACGCGGCCGAAGTTGTCCCGACTCCGACCGAAGGGGCCTGACCATGGCCGTTACCGCAGAAGCAGTCAAGGCGCTGCGTGAGCGCACCGGCGCCGGCATGATGGAGTGCAAGAAGGCGCTGGTCGAGACGAACGGCGACCTCGAAGCCGCCGCCGAGATCATGCGCAAGTCGGGTCTGGCAAAGGCCGACAAGAAGGCCGGCCGTGTGGCCGCCGAAGGCGTGGTCGTCGTCGAGCGTGCGGCTGACGGCAAGCAGGCTGCGATCGTCGAGGTCAACTCGGAGACGGACTTCGTCGCGCGCGAGAAGGACTTCCAGGCCTTCGCCGCCGACGTCGCCAAGGCTGCGCTCGCCGCGCAGCCGGCCGACCTGGACGCGCTGCTCGCCACGAAGCTCGCGTCGGGCAAGACCGTCGAGGAGACCCGCCGTGAACTGATCGCCCGGATCGGCGAGAACATCGGCGTGCGTCGCTTCGAGGTCATCCGGTCGGACGCCCCGCTTGCCACCTACACCCACGGCACCCGCATCGGCGTGGTCGTGGCCCTGCAGGGCGGCGACGATGCGCTCGGCCGTGACCTGGCGATGCACATCGCCGCGATCAATCCGACGTACCTGTCGGCCGACGACGTGCCGGCTGACCAGGTCGCCAAGGAAAAGGAAATCTTCATCGCCCAGGTCGCGCAGGACCCGAAGGCCGCCGGCAAGCCGGCGGAAATCGTGGCCAAGATGGTCGACGGCAAGATCCGCAAGTTCCTCGGCGAAATCACGCTGCTCGGCCAGCCGTTCGTGAAAGACGACAAGCAGGCGGTCGGCGACGTCCTGAAGAAGGCCAGCGCCAGGGTCGCGCGCTTCGTGCGCTTCGAGGTTGGTGCCGGCATCGAGAAGAAACAGGAAAACTTCGCCGAGGAAGTCGCGGCCGCGGTCCGGGGCTCCTGAGTTCCGGGTCCGCCCGGCGATTTCGACCTACACGGAACCCCGCGCAAGCGGGGTTCCTTATAATGGCGGCCCGCAGATGGGCGCTGGCGAGGGACGATGGAACCGAAAGCAGATCCGCACCGGCGCAACCGCCGCATCCTCGTCAAGCTGTCGGGTGAGGCCCTCATGGGGGACTCCGACTACGGCATCGACCCGGCTTTCCTCCGGCGGCTCGCCACCGAGATCCGCAGCGTCCAGGAAACGGGTATCGAAATCGGCGTGGTCGTGGGCGGTGGCAACCTGTTCCGCGGCGCGGGTCTGGCGCGTGCCGGCATGGATCGCGTCACCGGCGACCACATGGGGATGCTCGCCACGGTCATGAACTCGCTGGCCCTGCAGGACGCTCTCGAATCCATGGCCGTGGCCACCCGCGTCATGTCGGCCGTGCGCATCAACCAGGTGTGCGAGGACTACATCCGCCGCCGCGCCGTTCGCCATCTCGAGAAGGGGCGCGTGATCATTTTCGCCGCCGGCACCGGCAACCCGTTTTTCACGACCGACACGGCTGCCAGCCTGCGCGCCATCGAGATCGAGGCCGACCTGCTGCTGAAGGCCACCAAGGTGGACGGGGTCTACGACGCCGACCCGATGCTCAATCCAGCGGCAAAGCGGTACGATCGCCTGACGTACGACCAGGTGCTCGACCAGCGGCTCAACGTGATGGACCAGACGTCCATCGTGCTCTGCCGCGACCACCGCCTGCCGCTGCGCGTGTTCAACCTGAACGATCCGGGTGCCCTCGTGCGTGCCGCCGCCGGCGACGACGTGGGCACGCTGGTCACGAACTGAGACGGCCCGAGCCGTTCGACCGGGAGATTCCATGCTCGAAGAAGTCAAGAAAGACGCAGCCGAACGCATGGCCAAGTGCGTTGCAGCCTACAGGCACGAACTGAAGCGACTGCGCACGGGTCGCGCCAGCGCGAGCCTGGTCGACCACATCCGGGTCGACTACTACGGCGCCGAATCGCCGCTGAACCAGGTCGCGAACGTCGCGGTCGAAGACGCGCGCACGCTCACGATCGTGCCGTACGACAAGCAGATGGTCGCGGTGATCGAGAAGGCCATCATGAAGTCGGACCTCGGCATCACCCCGAACACCGCCGGCAGCGTGATCCGCGTGCCGATGCCCGCGCTCACCGAAGAGCGCCGCCGCGACCTGACCAAGGTCGTGAAGCACGAAGCCGAGAACGCGCGCGTCGCGATCCGCAACGTGCGCCGCGACGTCATGCAGGACCTCAAGGAAATGCTGAAGGAGAAACTGGTCTCCGAGGACGACGACCGACGCGCCCAGGAAGACGTGCAGAAACTCACCGACAAGTACGTCGCCGAGGTCGACGTGGTCCTGCACGAGAAGGAAAAGGAACTGATGCAGGTCTGACGTCGTGTCGCAAGCCGCAGCAGGCGCGTCCGGCCTCCCACGCCACGTCGCCGTCATCATGGATGGCAACGGGCGCTGGGCCCAGCGCCGCGCATTGCCACGCCATCTCGGCCACCGGGCGGGTGCCAAGGCCGTGCGCGCGACTGTCGAAGGTTGTGCCCGGCGCGGCGTCGAGGCGCTCACCATCTTCGCGTTCTCCAGCGAGAACTGGCAGCGGCCGCAGGAAGAAGTCACGCGGCTCATGGAATTGTTCGTCGAATCGATCGACAAGGAAGTCGACGAACTGCACCGCAACGGCATTCGCGTGCGCTTCATCGGCGACCTGTCGCGGTTGCGCGCAGGGCTCGGCGCAAAGATCGCCGCCGCTGAGTCGCGCACTGCTGCCAATCAGCGCATGACCCTGTTCATCGCGATCTCGTACGGTGGGCGCTGGGACATCGTCGAGGCCGCGCGCCGGCTGGCGGCACGCGCCGTCGCCGGCGAGATCAAGCCCGAAGCGATCGACGAGGCCCTGTTCGCGGACCAGCTGCAGCTGGCGGGTGCGCCCGATCCGGACCTGTTCATCCGCACCGGCGGCGAGCAGCCGCATCAGCAATTTCCTGCTCTGGAACCTGGCGTACTCCGAACTGTATTTCTGCGACACGCTGTGGCCCGACTTCGACGACGCCGCGCTCGACGCCGCGTTGCGTTTCTACGCCAGCGCGTCAGCGACGCTTCGGCCTGACCGACGCGCAGGCCGCACGATGAACGCCGCCCTGCGCGCGCGCATCGTGACAGCGCTGCTGCTCGCAGCCCTGGTCGTCGTCGTCCTGGTCTGGTTGTCGCCCGACGTGGCGGTGGCGATGATTGCGGTCGCGATCTTCGCGGGCGCTTACGAATGGGCCGGGTTCGCTCGGCTGCAGGCCGTGCCGGCCCGGCTCGCATATGCCGCCGCCATCCTGCTGGCGCTCACCGGCGCCGAGATGCTCGCAGCCGATCCACGCTGGCTTACGGACATCCTGCGGATCGCCTGCATCTGGTGGCTGATCGCCTTCGTGTGGCTGGCGCTGCGGGCGCAGGCGGGCGGACGGCTCGCGGCCGCCCTGGTCGGATTCCCGGTGCTGGTGCCTGCAGGCGTCGGCCTGTCGCACCTCGTCACGCTGCAGCCGCACGGACAGCTGCTGCTGCTTTACCTGCTCGTGCTGATTGCCGCGGCCGACGTCGGCGCGTACTTCGGCGGTCGCACGTTCGGGCGCCGTAAGCTCGCGCCGCACGTCAGCCCGGGCAAGACGTGGGAAGGTTTCGCGGCCGGCATGCTGGCCGCAGCCTCGGTGGCCGTCGCGGGCGTGTTCATTTTCGACATGCCATTCTGGCCCTGGCTTTTCATCTGCGAGCTCGTCGCGCTGGTGTCGGTCGTCGGCGACCTGACCGAGAGCATGTTCAAGCGGCACGTCGGCCTGAAGGACAGCGGCAAGCTGCTGCCCGGCCACGGTGGCGTCCTCGACCGCATCGACAGCCTCACCGCGGCGGCGCCGACGTTCCTGCTCGGGTTGCTGGTGCTGGGCCTGGTCCCGTGAAGCGGGTCGCGGTCCTCGGCAGCACCGGCAGCATCGGCGTCAGCACGCTCGACGTGCTGGCGCGTCACCCGGACCGTTACGTCGTCACGGCGCTGGCCGCCTCCTCGAACAGGACGGCGCTGTTCGAGCAGTGCGTGCGATTCCGGCCCGCAGTCGCGGCATTGCAGGATCCTGCGGCCGCACGATTGCTCGCACTCGACTTGCGTGCGGCCGGGTGTCCGACGGCAGTGGTCTGCGGCCTCGATGCGCTGAACGAGGTCGCGGCCAGTCCCGAGGTGGACGTGGTGATGGCGGCCATCGTCGGCGCCGCCGGGTTGCCGTCCACGCTGGCGGCGGCACGCGCGGGCAAGCACGTGCTGGTCGCGAACAAGGAATCGCTGGTAATGGCGGGCGCGTTGCTGGTCGACGCCGCACGCCGCGGCGGTGCCGTGCTGGTGCCGATCGACAGCGAGCACAACGCCATCTTCCAGTGCATGCCGTCCTCGCTGCTGACCGGCGAGGTGCCGCAAGGCGTGCGCCGCATCCTGCTCACCGCGTCGGGCGGGCCGTTCCTGCGCGCCACCCGCGAGCAGATGGCGGGCGTCACTCCCGACCAGGCCTGCGCCCATCCACGCTGGCGCATGGGCCGCAAGATTTCGGTCGATTCGGCCACCCTGATGAACAAGGGGCTCGAGCTGATCGAGGCCTGTGTGCTGTTCGGGATGGAACCGTCCCGCGTCAGCGTGGTCGTACATCCGCAGAGCATCGTGCATTCGATGGTGGAATACGTGGACGGTTCGATCCTGGCGCAGCTCGGCAACCCGGACATGCGCACCCCGATCGCCCACGCCCTCGGTTGGCCGGAGCGGATCGGCTCCGGTGTAGAATCTCTGGATCTCGTGGCCGCCGCGCGGCTCGATTTCGAGGCGCCGGACCTGGCGCGGTTTCCCGCGCTGGTGCTGGCGCGGGCCGCGGCCGAAGCGGGCGGGACGGCGCCGGCGGCGCTGAACGCGGCCAACGAGGTGGCGGTGTCGGCGTTCCTCGAGGGCCGGCTCGATTTCCTCGGCATTCCGGCGTTGATCGATGGCGTGATGAACGCGCATCGCAATGCGCCTGCGAACGACATAGGGGACATTCTGGAGGCAGATCGCTGGGCCCGTGACCTCGCACAGGGGAGGCTGGGACAGGCTGCCCGGGCAGGAACATGACGATACTGACTTACATCCTGGCGTTCCTCGTGGCCATCGGCATCCTGGTTGCGGTGCACGAATACGGTCATTTCTGGATGGCCCGGCGCATGGGGATCAAGGTCCTGCGCTTTTCGATCGGCTTCGGTCGCGTGTTGTGGTCACGGCGCGACGCGGCTGGTACTGAATATGCATTTTCTGCAATTCCGTTAGGGGGTTACGTCAAACTCCTCGACGAGCGGGAAGGTCCAGTCGAGCCGGCCCTGGCGAGCCAGGCCTATAACCGCAAGCCGGTCTGGCGCCGCATCCTGGTGCTGCTGGCCGGTCCGTTCGCCAATTTCCTGTTTGCCGCAGTCGCCTACTGGATCCTGCTGGTCGTCGGCACGCCGGCGCTCAAGCCGGTCATCGGGGACGTGACCGCCGATTCGATCGCGTCCCGCGCCGGGCTGCAGTCGGGCGATGCCATCGTCGGCGTGGCGGGCAAACCGGTCGCGACGCGAGAAGGCGCGGTGCTCGCGATTCTCGATCGCCTGATGGATGGCACCCCGATCGAGCTCGAAGTGCAGGGCAGCGACGGCGCGGCGAGCCGCCGCAACGTCAATCTCGTGATCCAGAGCGACCGTCGGGCACTCACCGAGCCGGGCGAGCTGATGTCCGGCCTCGGCTTCGATTTCTGGTACCCGACCATCCCGACCGAGATCGGCAAGATCGTGCCGGGGAGCCCGGCGGAGAGGGTGGGCCTGCAGACAGGTGATCGCGTCGTGGCCGTGGCGGGTCAGCCAGTTGCCGATTTCCAGGCGATGGTGAAGATCGTCCAGCCGAGCCCCGGCAAGACGCTCACGTTCTCGGTCGACCGCAAGGGCGAGCGACTCGAAGTCCCGATCGAAGTCGAGGCGCAGCGCGACGGTGACCGCATGATCGGCCGTATCGGCATCCAGCCGGTCGCGGGTCTCGCGGTGCCGGCGAGCATGAAGACCGTCGAACGTTTCGGGCCGGTCGCTGCCGTCGGTCATGCGATCGAAAAGACCTGGGACATGTCGGTGCTGACGATCCGCATGATCTGGAACGTGGCTACCGGGGACGTCTCGGTCAAGAACCTGAGCGGGCCGATCAACATCGCGGAGTACGCCGGTTTTTCCGCGCGACAGGGCATACTGTCGTTCCTTTCCTTCCTCGCGGTCGTGAGCGTGAGCCTGTTCGTGCTGAATCTGCTGCCCATCCCGATCCTCGATGGCGGCCAGGTGGTTTACCAGCTGGCCGAAGTCGTGAAGGGCAGCCCGCTCTCGGAGCGCGCGCAGGCCGTGGGCCAGCAGATCGGCATCCTGCTGTTGCTCGTGCTCATGAGTTTCGCGTTCTACAACGACCTCTCGCGGTTGTTCAGCTGAGTTTCCCGTAAAACAATGCGACTGAAGTTTGCGGCCGTCCTGCCGGCCTTCCTCCTTGCCGTACCTGCCGTTCTCGCCCAGACCGAGGGCGCGGAATTCACCGTCGGCGACATCCGGATCGAAGGCCTGCAGCGCATCACGGAAGGCACGGTCTACAACTACCTGCCGGTGAACATCGGCGACCGGCTCGACAACCGTCGCGTCGACGAAGCGCTGCGCGCGCTCTATGCGACCGGCTTCTTCCGTGACGTCGAGATCCGCCGCGACGGCGGCACGCTCGTGATCGCCGTGCTCGAGCGCCCGTCGATCGAGAGCTTCACGATCACGGGCAACAAGGACATCAAGACCGAAGACCTCGAGAAGTCGCTGCGCAACGTGGGCCTCTCACGCGGCAAGACGTTCAACCAGTCGACGCTCGACGAAGTGGAGCGCTTCCTGACCGACCAGTATTTCTCGCGCGGCAAGTACGCGGTGAAGGTCGACACCAGGGTCGAGGAAGTCGCCGGCAACCGCGTCAAGATCGCGGTCGACATCGTCGAAGGCAAGCGCTCGAAGATCCGGCAGATCAACATCGTCGGCAACGAAGCGTTCAGCGACGACGACCTGCTCGCAGACTTCAAGCTGAAGACGCCGAACTGGCTGTCCTGGTACAAGCAGGACGACCGGTACTCGCGCGAGGAGCTCTCGGGCGACATCGAGAAGCTGCGTTCCTACTACATGGATCGTGGCTACGCCAACATGGACGTCGAGACGACGCAGGTCGCGATCACGCCCGAGAAGGACGACATCTTCATCACGCTCAACGTGAAGGAAGGCGAGGTCTACCGCATCTCCGACGTGAAGATCGCGGGCAACCTGGTGGTGCCCGAGGAGCAGCTCAAGGCGCTGGTCGCCGTGCGTCGCGGCGACGTGTTCTCGCGCAAGATGGTCACCGCGACCACCGAGCTCATGCAGTTGCGCCTCGGCCAGGACGGTTACGCCTTCGCGAAGATCGATCCGGTGCCGAAGGAGAACCCCGAGACGAAGGAAATCGAACTGACCTTCCTCGTGGATCCGGGCAACCGCGCCTACGTGCGCAACATCGGGTTCACGGGCAGCACCGGCATCAACGACGACGTGCTCCGCCGCGAAATCCGCCAGATGGAAGGCGGCTACCTTTCGAACGCGGCCATCGACCGCTCGAAGATCCGCTTGCAGCGCCTCCCGTTCATCGAAAAGGTCGAGGTCGAGACCAATCCGGTGCCGGGCACGCCCGACCTGGTCGACGTCACTTACGACATCAAGGAAGGCCTGCCGGGCCAGTTCAGCGGCGGCATCGGGTACTCGGAGTCACAGTCGTTCCTGCTGAATGGCAGCTTCGTGCACAGCAACTTCATGGGCACCGGCAACCGCGTCGCCGCGGAGCTCAACGCCGGCCAGTACAGCAAGGTGTTCAGCCTGTCGCACACCGATCCGTACACGACGATCGACGGCGTGTCGCGCACGGTCTCGGCGACCTGGCGCAGGATCTCCCAGTTCACGACCTCATCGTCGGATTTCCAGACCGAGACCGGCACGCTCGGCCTCGATTACGCGTGGCCGATTTCCGAGTTCCAGTCCGTGCGCATGGGTCTCGCGGCGCAGCGCTCGGACCTGTTCACCGACCCCAACCGGAGCGCTGCCGAAGCGCTCTACTGGGTGCAGAACAACGGCAACACGTACACCGAAGTGCAGAACGTCGGCATCCCGCCGATCGGCCTCACCTACTACGGCACCAAGTTCGACACGTTCGAATACTCGGTCGGCTGGTCGTTCGATTCGCGCAACCGGGCCCTGTTCGCCGATCGTGGCGGGCGTCACCGCCTGAGCGCGTCGTACACGTTGCCCGGCAGCGACATCGATTTCGTCAGCCTCAACTACGACTACCTGCAGTTCATCCCGATGGGCAAGTGGTTCACGCTGATGCTCAACAGCGAGGCCGGGTACGGGCAGGCGCTGGGCGACACGACGTCGATGCCGCCGTACCGGCGGTTCTTCGCGGGCGGCCCGGAAACAGTGCGCGGCTTCCGTGAAAGCCGCCTCGGCCCCAAGGATTCTTTCGGCAATCCCTATGGCGGCAACATCAAGTTCACCAACCAGTTCGAGCTGCTGCTGCCAATGCCGGCAAAATGGAAGAACAGCGCGCGTTTCAGCCTGTTCTTCGACATCGGCAACGTCTTCTCCAACGACGACGTCGCGTTCGTCGGCCGCGACGGAGTGACGCCAGTGAGTTATGATTTCTCGTTTGATAAACTACGCTATTCGACCGGCGTCGCAGTCCAGTGGATGGCGCCGCTCGGCGTCTTCCGGTTCAGCTACGCCGTGCCGCTCAACGAGTTCAAGGGCAACGCGGTTGAATATCCCGACGAGACGGAAGGCTTCCAGTTCTCGATCGGCCAGGCTTTCTGAGGTACCAAGTTCCATGCGCATCAAGACCACCCTGCTTGCTTTCCTGACACTCGCTGCGGTTTCGCTGCCGCTCTCCGCCGCACAGGCGCAGGCGAAGATCGGCGTCGTCAACGTGGCGCGCCTGCTCCAGGAAACGCCCCAGGCCCAGGCCGCCTCCCAGGCGCTCGAAAACGAGTTCGCCGCGCGCAAGCGCGACCTCCAGAACCTGGAGCGGGACCTCAAGGCGCGCGACGACAAGCTGCAGAAGGACGGCGCGACGATGGCCGAAGCCGATCGCCGTAACCAGGAAAAGGCGTTGCGCGACGGCCAGCGCGAATTCGCGCGCAAGCAGAACGAATTCATGGAAGACCTGAACGTGCGCCGCAACGAGGCGCTCGGCCAGCTGCAGCGTTCGGTGCTGCAGGAAGTGCAGAACTACGCCAAGACCGCGGGGCTCGACCTCGTGATCGCGGACGCGCTGTTCGCCAGCCCGTCGATCGACATCACCAGCCAGGTGTTGGCGGCGCTGCAGGCGAAGGGCCGCGCACCCGCGAAGCCCTGATCCCGGCCGGGTCAGGACGCAGGGAATCCGACCGAGCATGCCAGTGCGCCTGGGCGAACTGGCGGTGCGTTTCGGCTGCGAACTGCGCGGCGATCCCGACACGCCGATCGAGCGTGTAGCGACGTTGCAGGAAGCCGGAGCGGGCGCGATCTCGTTCCTGGCCAATCCCAGGTATCGACGCCACCTGCGAGGCACGCGTGCCGCGGCGGTGGTGCTCGATGCGTCAACCGTCGACGACTGCCAGACCAACGCGCTGGTCGCTGCCAATCCGTACGCCACGTACGCACGGATTGCGCAGGTGCTGTATCCCGAGGCTGCAAGCCCGTCGGGCCGCCATGCCAGTGCGGTAGTCGACGCGGACGCCGCAGTCGATCCCACCGCATGGATTGGCCCGAATGCTTACGTAGGTGCGGGCGCCAGGATCGGCGCGCGGGTGCAGATCGGCCCCAATAGCGTCGTGTTCGACCGTGTGGTGATTGGCTCTGGCACGCGCCTGGTCGCGCACGTGACGTTGTGCGCGGACGTGCGGCTCGGCGAGCGTTGCCTGATGCATCCGGGCGTGGTCATCGGCGCCGACGGTTTCGGGCACGCGCGGGACCAGGACGGCTACATCAAGATCCCGCAGGTTGGTTCCGTGCTGGTCGGGGACGACGTCGAGATCGGCGCAAATTCCACCATCGACCGCGCGACGATCGGTGCCACGGTCATCGAGCACGGCGTGAAGATCGACAACCAGGTGCAGGTGGGGCACAACTGTCGCATCGGCGAGCACACGGTGATATCGGGTTGCGTCGGTGTTTCGGGCAGCGTCACGATCGGCCGGCGCTGCATGATTGGCGGAATGGTCGGCATCGTCGGTCACCTGCAGATCACCGACGACGTGTATCTCACGGGGAAGACAATGGTGACGCACTCGATCACCAAGCCCGGGCTGTACTCGGGGCAGTTGCCTTTCGATGAAGCGCGACGCTTCCGCCGCAACAGCGCACGGTTCCAGCAGCTCGACGAGTTGGCACGCCGCGTGCGCGCCCTCGAAAAGGGTCGGGGTTCCACTGACGAAGTCGAACACGATGGGAAGGACACATGAGCGAAACACAGGGTGGATTCGGTATCGACGAAGTGATGCGGCGCCTGCCGCACCGGTACCCGATGCTGCTGGTGGATCGCGTGCTCGAATGCGTCTCCGGCGAGCGCCTGGTCGCGGTCAAGAACGTCACGGCCAACGAGCAGTTCTTTGCGGGGCACTTCCCGGGACGTCCCGTGATGCCCGGCGTGTTCATGCTGGAGGCGCTGGCCCAGGCCGCCGGCATCCTCTGCTTCATCACCGCAGGCATCTATCCCGATGAGAACGTGAAGTTCTACTTTGCCGGCATCGACAAGGCGCGGTTCCGTCGCCCCGTCGTGCCGGGGGACCAGTTGTTGCTCAAGGTCGTGCTCGAGCGCAGGATTCGCACGATCTGGAAGTTCTCGACGGTAGCGGAAGTGGCGGGCCAGGAAGCCTGCTCGGCAGAAATGATGGTGATGCCGGGCTGAAGCCGCGGGCGCACGAAGGAGAGGTATCGATGAGTGGCTCCATCCACGCGACGGCGATCGTCGCGCCGGACGCGATTCTCGGCGAGGACGTCGAGATCGGGCCGTACTGCGTGATCGGTCCCGGGGTCGAGATCGGCGCGCGCACGCGCCTTGGCGCGCACGCGGCAATCCACTGCCACACCAGGGTTGGCGTCGACAACGTCATCCACGCGTTCGCGTCGATCGGCGACGCGCCCCAGGACAAGAAATACAAGGGCGAGCCGACGCGTCTCGAGATCGGCGACCGCAACGTCATCCGTGAGTTCGTGACGCTCAATCGCGGCACGACCAAGGACCGCGGCGTCACCATGATCGGGGACGACAACCTGTTCATGTCGTATTCACACGTCGCGCACGACTGCATCGTCGGCAACCAGTGCGTCCTGGCCAACTGCTCCACGCTCGGCGGCCACGTCGTGCTCGGCGACTGGGTCATCATGGGCGGCTTCGCGGGCGTGCACCAGTTCTGCAAGGTGGGCGCGCATGCGTTCCTCGCCAACAATGCCGCGGTGACGCGCGATGTGCCGCCTTACGTGATGGCCGTTGGCGGTCCGGCCAGGCCGCACAGCATCAATTCCGAGGGGCTCAAGCGTCGCGGCTTTTCGCCGCAGCAGATCCGCAACCTGCGCAATGCGTACCGCACCTTGTATCGCTCGGGCCTGCCACTCGAGGATGCGGTCGAGCGCCTGACCGAAGCGGCGAAGGACCAGCCCGAAGTGCAGCTGCTGGTCGATTTCATCCCGCAGTCCACGCGCAGCCTCGTGCGCTGAGGCGCATGAGCGAGGATCCGGTAATCAGCTTCTCCCGGTTCACCGGGAGAGGTCGGGTACAGGCTCGGTGAGGGCACCAGCCCATCTCCCGCGCCCGGCGCGACCTCTCCAGCCCAGGTCGGAGAGATGAAGATCGCGCTCGTGGCCGGCGAAGCCTCGGGCGACAACCTCGGTGGAGGACTGCTGCGCGCACTGCACGCGCAGCAGCCTGCGCTGACTGCATTCGGCGTGGCCGGGCCGCGCATGGTGGAGGCGGGCTGTCAGGCCTGGGTATCGTCCGAAGAACTCGCGATCATGGGTCTCGCCGAGATCCTGAAGCACCTGCCGCGACTGCTGCGCCTGCGCCGCGACCTCGTCGCGCGACTGCTTGCAGCGCAACCCGATGTCTTCGTCGGCATCGACTCGCCCGAATTCAATCTCCGCGTCGCGGCCCGGCTCAAGGCGCAGGGTATTCCAACGGTGCAGTACGTCAGTCCGCAGGTGTGGGCATGGCGCCAGGGCCGGGTGCGCACGATCGGTCAGTCAGTCGATCTCGTGCTTTGCGTGCTGCCGTTCGAAAGCAGCTTCTACGACGCGCACGACGTGCGAGCGGTGTTCGTCGGCCACCCGCTTGCGGATCGCATTCCGCTCGAATCGCCTGCCGGTCCCGCACGCGCAGCCCTGGGTCTCGACCCTGGCGCACCGACGGTGGCGGTGCTTCCGGGCAGCCGACGCGCCGAGGTCGCCAGGCTCGGTGGCCCGTTCGCCGCGACGCTGGCGTGGTTGCACGAACGTCGTCCCGACATCCGTTTTGTTGCGCCGATGGCCAACGCCGCGGTGCGGACGCTGTTCGAGCACAGCCTCGCGCAGCACGCCCCGGGCGTGCCGATCGCCGTCATCGACGGTCGGGCGCAGGAAGCGCTTGCGGCCGCCGATGCCGTGCTGGTCGCGTCCGGCACCGCGACGCTCGAAACCGCGCTGGTCAAGCGGCCGATGGTGGTCGCGTATCGCCTCGCGCCGCTCACGGCGTGGCTGATGCGCAGCATGAAGCTGATGAAGGCGGACTACTTCGCGCAGCCCAACCTGCTGGCCGGACGGCAGGTCGTGCCGGAGTATCTGCAGGACGACGTGCGACCTGCAGTGCTTGGCCCGGCGCTCCTGGCGCAGCTGCAGCGCCCCGATCACGCGGAGCTCATCGCGACATTCACGGCGATTCACACGACGCTGCGACGCGACGCGAGTGCGCGAGCCGCCGACGCCATCCTGGAGTTGCGGGACCAGCGCAGCGGCATGCGATGAGGCGCGCCGATCCGCAGCAAGCCGGTTTCGATCTGCGCAAGGTCGGTCTCACCGCAGGCATCGACGAGGCTGGTCGCGGCCCGCTCGCGGGCCCGGTGGTTGCGGCCGCCGTGATCCTCGATCGCAGGCGCCCGATCCGTGGCATCGCGGATTCGAAAGTCCTCGCGCCAGAAGTGCGTGACAGAACTGGCGCTGCGAATCCAGGAACGCAGCATCGCCTTCGGGCTCGGCTGGGCCGACGCCTGCGAAGTCGATTCGCTCAACATCCTGCAGGCAACGATGCTCGCCATGCGTCGCGCCATGCTCGGCCTGCGCTGCGCTCCGGCACACGTGATCGTCGACGGCGATCGTTGTCCGAGTCTCGCCGGGTTGCCCCTCGACTGTACCATCGAGGCGGTCGTCGCGGGCGACGCCAGCGTGACTTGCGTGGGAGCGGCTTCGATCCTTGCCAAAGTGGCGCGAGACCGGTTCATGTGCGAGCTCGAGGTCTGCTACCCCGGCTACGGCTTTGCGGTTCACAAGGGGTACGGCACGCCCGGGCACCTCGAGGCCCTGCGTCGATTGGGGCCATCCCCGGTGCACCGGCGGAGCTTCGCACCGGTACAATCCTGCATCCCCCGCTGACTGCAGAAGCCCGCCGTCCATGGCAGCCCGGTTCGTTCATCTCCACGTTCACACCGAGTACTCGCTCGTCGATGGCGTCGTCCGCATCGGGAGCGACACGTCGGACGGGCGCGTGCTGCGCGAAGGGCTGCTCGACGCCACCGTGCGCATGGGGATGCCAGCGGTCGCGCTCACCGACCAGGCGAACCTCTTTGCACTGGTCAAGTTCTACAAGACCGCGCAATCGACCGGCGTCAAGCCGCTGATCGGCGTGGACGCGCTGGTCCGCGACGACAACGAGCGCAACGATCCGTCGCGGCTGGTGTTGCTGTGCCAGGATGGGCGTGGCTACCTCAACCTGACGCGCCTCGTCACGCGCAGCTACCTCGAGGGACAGGGCAAGCACGGCCCGACGCTGCATCGCGAATGGCTCAATCGCGAGACGACCCGGGGCCTGATCGCGCTCTCCGGCGCGCGGGCAGGCGACGTCGGCCGCGCGCTGGTCGGCAACCGTGAATCGGAAGCCCGTGCGGCGCTCGACACCTGGCTGGAACTGTTCGGCGACCGGTACTACCTCGAACTGCAGCGCACGGGCCGGCCGGGCGAGGAAGACTGCATCGCGGGCTCGCTGCAGCTGGCGGTCACGCTCGGCGTGCCGGTCGTCGCGACCAACGACGTGCGCTTCATCCGGCCCGAGGATTTCGAGGCGCATGAAGCCCGGGTCTGCATCCACGAAGGCACCATGATCGCGGATCCATCGCGCCCGCGACGCTACAGCGAAGAGCAGTACCTGCGCTCGCCCGACGAGATGGCGACGCTGTTTGCCGACCTGCCCGAGGCACTCGAGAATTCCGTCGAAATCGCGCGCCGGCTCAACCTCGAAATCAAGCTCGGCAAACCGTCGCTGCCGGCCTACCCCGTGCCCGCCGGCCAGACGACCGAAGAGCACCTGCGAGCGGAATCAAAGCTCGGCCTCGACCAGCGCTGGCCCGTCATTGCGACGCAACTCGGCACGCACATTCCGCGTGAGGACTATGAGAGCCGCCTCGCCAGCGAACTCGACGTCATCTGCCAGATGGGGTTCGCCGGGTACTTCCTGATCGTCGCGGACTTCATCCACTGGGCGCGTGAGAATGGCGTGCCCGTCGGGCCGGGCCGCGGATCGGGCGCCGGCTCGCTGGTCGCGTACTCGCTCGGTATCACGGACCTCGATCCGCTGCACTACGACCTGCTGTTCGAGCGGTTCCTGAATCCCGAGCGCGTGTCGATGCCCGACTTCGACGTCGACTTCTGCATGGAAGGGCGCGACCGGGTCATCGACTATGTCGCGCAGCGTTACGGGCGGGAGCGCGTCTCGCAGATCATCACCTACGGCACCATGGCGGCGAAGGCGGTCGTGCGCGACGTCGCGCGCGTGCAGGGACTGAGCTACGGCTTCGCCGACTCGATCGCCAAGCTGATCCCGTTCGAACTCGGCATCACGCTCGACGACGCGCTCGACAAGGAAGAAGAGCTGCGCAAGCGCTACCGGAACGAGGACGACGTGCGCCAGCTGATCGACCTGGCGCGAGCGCTCGAAGGCCTGGTGCGCAATGCGGGTACGCACGCGGGCGGCGTCGTCATCGCGCCGTCGGTGCTCACGGACTTCGCGCCGCTCTACTGCGAGGCAGGCGGCACCAGCGTCGTCACGCAGTTCGACAAGGACGACGTCGAGGCAGCGGGCCTGGTCAAGTTCGACTTCCTCGGCCTGCGCACGCTGACGATCATCGACTGGGCCGTGCGCACGATCAACGCGGAGCGCGCGAGGTCCGGCGAGCCGCCGCTCGACATGTCCACGCTGC
The DNA here is from genome assembly GCA_963793675.1 of uncultured Gammaproteobacteria bacterium. Classification (GTDB taxonomy): domain Bacteria; phylum Pseudomonadota; class Gammaproteobacteria; order Steroidobacterales; family Steroidobacteraceae; genus RPQJ01. The sequence continues at coordinate 83,400 of CAWCBA010000007.1, forward strand.
CGATGGACGACGCGCCGACGTATGCGCTGCTGAAGCGCTGCGAGACGACGGCCGTGTTCCAGCTCGAGTCGCGCGGCATGAAGGACCTGATCAAGCGCCTGCAGCCTGACACCTTCGAGGACATCATCGCGCTCGTCGCGCTGTTCCGTCCGGGCCCGCTGCAGTCGGGCATGGTCGACGACTTCATCGATCGCAAGCACGGCCGCATCGGCGGCGGCATCGATTACCTGCACCCGGACCTGAAGCCCGTCCTGTTCCCGACCTACGGGGTGATCCTGTACCAGGAACAGGTCATGCAGATCGCGCAGGTGCTCGCGGGCTACACGCTCGGCGGCGCCGACCTGCTGCGTCGGGCGATGGGCAAGAAGAACGCCGAGGAGATGGCGCAGCAGCGTTCGATCTTCGTCGCAGGCGCCACCTCCCGCGGTGTCGCCGAGAACGTCGCGGTGCACATCTTCGACCTGATGGAGAAGTTCGCCGGGTACGGCTTCAACAAGTCGCACTCTGCGGCCTACGCCGTGCTGTCCTACCACACGGCGTGGCTGAAGGCGCACTACCCGGCGGCGTTCATGGCGGCGGTGCTGTCGTCGGACATGGACAAGACCGACAAGGTGGTCACGCTCATCGACGAGTGCAACCGGATGGGGCTCACCGTGGAGCCGCCCGACGTCAACGCCTCGCAGTACATGTTCACCGTGTCGGGTCCGAGGTCGATCCGGTACGGCCTCGGCGCGATCAAGGGCGTGGGGCAGGCGGCCGTCGAGAACATGCTCGAGGAGCGCAACGGGAACGGACGCTTCCGCGACCTGCGCGACCTCTGCCGCCGGCTCGATCTCAACAAGGTCAATCGCCGCGTGCTCGAGGCGCTGATCCGCTCCGGTGCGGCCGACTCGATGGGCGGCATGCGCTACCGCTCGACGCTCATGCACCAGTTGCCGGCGGCAATGCAGGCCGCCGACCAGTCGAGCCGCGCGCAGGCAGCCGGGCAGGAGGACCTGTTCGGGCTCGCTGAGCCGGCGCCCGCCGCAGCGGCACCGGTTGCGGCCGAGGCTGACGCGAAGGTGATGCAGGAAACGCTGCCCGAATGGGGCGAGGCCGTCCGGCTCACCGGCGAGCGCGAAACTCTGGGTCTCTATCTCACCGGCCATCCGATTGCCGAATACGAGCGCGAGCTGCGGCCGATCACCAGCGGGCCCATCGCCGACGTCGGTGGCGCCAAGCCGGTGGGCGCCGCGGGCGAGGAGAAGGGCAGCCAATGGCGCGGCCCGGGGCGCAGCGTGACCGTCGCCGGGCTCGTGCTCGAGATCCGCAAGCGCGGCGGGCGTACCAGCTTCATCCTCGACGATCGCAGTGGACGGCTCGAGGTCACGATGTTCGAGGACGTCTACCAGCAGTTCCGCTCGCTGGTCTCGAAGGACGCGATTCTGGTCGTCGAGGGCGGCCTGCGCTGGGACGACTTCATCGACGACTGGCGCCTGAGCGCGAAGAAGATCATGGACGTCGACCAGGCGCGCGAACAGTACGCGCGCAACCTCGTGTTGCGCTGGCCGGCCGCCGGGGCGGGAAACGGAGATGCCGGCAAGCTCGTCGCCGCGCTCGAGCAGGCCCTCAAGCCGAGCCAGGGTGGACGTTGCAACGTCGCCATCCGGTACGCGACGGGCGATGCTGCCGCGATCCTGCAGTTCGGCGAGCAGTGGAAGGTGCGGCCCTCGCGCGAGCTCATCGAACGGCTGGGGAGTCTGGTAGGCCGTGACGGCGTCGAGTTGTATTACGCGCCGCGCGACACCTGAAGTGCGCTCGGCAGCGTCGTTCCGGCGGCACTTGCGGCCGTTCCCCGGACCCATGTAAGAATGCGTGCAAATCGATAATGGCGGGAGGGTGGCGCTACATGGACATGGAAGGCTGGCTGAAGGAACTCCGGGTACCGCGCGAAGCGTATCGCGTCGTGTCGCTGTTGCCGCTCGTGTACGTCGCCTGGGCCGACGGCAAGATCCAGAAGAGCGAACGCGACGTGATCCTGCACATCGCACGTGAGCGCGGCATGCTCGATCACGGCGGCGAAGATGCGCTTGCGCGCTGGCTCAGTGAGCCTCCGTCGAAGCAGCAGTTGAAGGCCGATCTCGCCGCGCTCAATGAACTCGCACGCAGCGACCGCAGGCTGAAGGAAGAGTTCGGCGCCGACGAGGCGCAATTGCTGCTCGCCTGGTGCCAGGATGTCGCCGACGCGGCCGGTGGCCTGCTCGGTCTCAAGTCCGCACGCACGGAAGCGGAGAATGCTGCACTCAAGACCATCGCCGGCGCGCTCGACATGCGCAACGCCACGCAGTGGCGGGCGACGCTCAAAGCCTGAACGGCAGGCGTCGCCCCGTCGATGCGGGCGTCGTTCGCCGGGACGCCTCAAGACTGTGCCCGGGCGCTCCGTACCCTGAAGGTCTTATGGCCGTGCCGTGGGCGGGTTTGCGGCATCCCGTCCGGTCGGAACCCGGCGTGGGCTGCGATGCTGTTGTAGCAGTGACGTCGCAGCGGCCCGAATCCGGCTGAGTTGCAGCCAGCTGATTTGCGCCGGCGCCGGGTGTCCGGCATCCTTCGGGCCCATGGCATTGAGTTTCCTGGAATTCGAGCAGCCCATCGCCGAGCTCGAGGCGAAGATCGACGAGCTGCGCTTCGTCTCCTCCGACGCCGAGATCAATATCGGCGAGGAGATAGCGCGCCTGCGGGCGAGGAGCCGGGCGCTCACCAACAGCATATTCGCCAACCTCACGGCGTGGCAGGTCGCACAGCTCGCGCGCCACCCGCAGCGTCCGTACACGCTCGATTACGCGGTTTCGATCTTCGACGAATTCCAGGAGCTGCACGGTGACCGCATGTATGCGGACGATCTCGCGATCGTCGGCGGTTTTGCGCGACTCGCGGGCCGGCCGGTCATGCTGATCGGCCACCAGAAGGGCCGCGACACCAAGGAAAGGGTGCGCCGCAATTACGGCATGCCGAAGCCTGAGGGTTACCGCAAGGCATTGCGGCTGATGCAGCTCGCTGAGCGCTTCCGTATCCCGCTCATCACGCTGATCGACACCCCGGGGGCCTATCCCGGCGTCGGCTCCGAGGAGCGCAACCAGAGCGGCGCGATCGCCCGCAACCTGTTCGAGATGTCCTCCCTGCGCGTGCCCGTGATCACGGCGGTCATCGGCGAAGGCGGTTCGGGCGGTGCGCTCGCCATCGGGGTGTGCGACCGGCTGATCATGCTGCAGTACTCGATCTACTCGGTGATTTCGCCGGAAGGTTGTGCGTCCATCCTCTGGAAGAGCGCCGACAAGAAGGAAATCGCGGCTGATGCCATGGGCATCACTGCAGAGCGCCTCGACAAGCTCGGCCTGGTCGACGAAGTGCTGCGTGAGCCGCTCGGCGGCGCCCACCGCGATCCGCAGGCCATGTCGGATTCGCTCAAGGAAGCGCTGGTGCGGCACCTCGACGAGGTTTCGCAGCAGCCGGAGGACGCGCTGCTGGCGCAGCGGTATGAGCGCCTGCGCGGCCAGGGCGTCTATCGCGCGGCCAACTGAGCCGCGCCGCGCCCGCCCGGGCCCGCAGGACGTGTTCACCCCTCACCGACTGGCGGCAAGCCTCGCTCCCTTGCTCGCCGTGGTCCCAGCGGCCAGTCAGGAACGATCTGCAGGACTTTGCATCGCGCTGAGCGGCGGGCTCGACTCGACGGTACTGCTGGTCGCGCTGGCGCAGTTGGCGAAAGCGGGAAGCCTGGCCGCGCGCCTGCGCGCCATCCACGTCGATCATTCGCTGCATGCCGATTCAGCGCAGTGGGCGCGTGCGTGCCGGGAGCTGGCGGGCTTGCACGGTGTCGCCTTCGACGAAGTCAGGGTCGCCGTGAACCTCGACGCGGGCCAGAGTCCGGAAGCTGCCGCGCGCGAGGCTCGCTATGCCGCACTCTCGGCCCGGCTCCGACCCGGTGAGGTGCTGCTTACCGCCCACCACGCCGACGACCAGCTCGAGACCATCCTGCTGCAGTGGCTGCGCGGAGGCGGGCTGCGCTCGATCGCGGGCATGGCGCCGCTCGGCCGCCTCGGTGCGGCGGCATGGCACGCGCGGCCGCTGCTCGAATTTCACGCGCGACGAGCTGGCCGCCTGGGCCGGCACGCAGGGCCTGCGCTGGCAGGAGGACCCCTCGAACCTCGATCGTCGTTTCGACCGCAATTACCTGCGCCTCGAAGTCCTGCCCGTGCTGCGGCAGCGCTGGCCTGCGGTCGCGGCGACCGCAGGGCGGGTGGCCGAATACGCCCGCGACGCGCTCGCAGCCGAGGCCGCCTGCGTCGCGCAGGACCTGCCGCGGGTCCTGGCCGGCACTGCGATCGAACTCGACGCGTTGCAATCGCTGCCCGAGCCGCGACAGCGCGCCGTATTGCGCGCCTGGCTGGCCGGGCTGAACCTCGCGCCCGCGTCCGCGCGCAGCCTGGCCGCCCTGCGGCGCGACATGACGATCGCGGCAGCGGATCGCATTCCCGAGACGCGCTGGCCGGGCGTGGTGGTCCGTCGTTACCGCGGGCGCCTGCATGCCGATGCGGCGGGCGAGGTCGAGCCGCACGAGGGCAGCTGGCCGACGGCCGGTGGCGCGACCTATGCCTGGTCCGCCGGGTCTTCGATCGCGCTGTTGCCCGACGTCGGCGTCGGGCTCAGTCGCGAGCGCCTGCCCGGGCGGGTCGACGTGCGCAGACGCACCGGTGGCGAGGTATTCCTGCCTGCCGCAGGCGAACATCACCGCCCGTTGCGCAAGTGGCTGCAGGAACACGACGTGTTGCCCTGGCGTCGGCAGGACCTGCCGCTGCTTTTCGCGGGCGATCGCCTGATCGCCGTGGCAGATCTTGGGGTTGCGGCGGAATTTGCCGCCCGCTCCGACGAGCCCTCGTGGCGCATCGCCTGGAACCGGCGTGGCGCCGTGACCGAAGCCGACGTGCTCTCATCGAAGTGGCCAGCAGACCCTCCGATCCGCTAGACTGCTCTCCCGTCGTACTTCATGCGACGGGGACTCCAATGACCAAATTCATCTGTGTGACCGGCGGTGTCGTTTCGTCGCTGGGCAAGGGCATTGCTGCCGCGTCGTTGGGTGCCATCCTCGAGGCCCGTGGCCTGAAGGTGGCCATGGTCAAGCTGGACCCGTACATCAACGTGGACCCGGGCACCATGAGCCCGTTCCAGCACGGCGAAGTCTTCGTCACCGACGACGGCACCGAGACCGACCTCGACCTCGGCCACTACGAGCGCTTCGTGCGCACGACCACGGGCCGCAACAGCAACTTCACGACCGGGCGCATCTACGAGCGCGTGATCGCGAAGGAACGCCGCGGCGATTACCTCGGCGCGACGGTGCAGGTCATCCCGCACATCACCGACGAGATCAAGCACTGCATCCGCATGGGCGCGGGCGATTCCGACGTCTGCATGGTCGAGATCGGTGGAACGGTCGGCGACATCGAGTCGCTGCCGTTCCTCGAAGCGATCCGCCAGCTGGGCGTTGAACTCGGCCGCAACAACGTGCTGTACATGCACCTGACGCTGATCCCTTACATCGCGACCTCGGGCGAGATCAAGACCAAGCCCACGCAGCATTCGGTGAAGGAGCTGCGTTCGATCGGCATTCAGCCGGACCTGCTGCTCTGCCGTTGCCAGGACCCGCTGCCGCCCGAGCATCGGCGCAAGATCGCGCTGTTCACCAACGTCGAAGAACGGGCTGTCTTCTCGGCAGTGGACGCCGACGACATCTACAAGATCCCTTCGCTCCTGCACGAGCAGAAACTCGACGAAATCGTCTGCGAGAAGTTTGGCCTGCACAACCTGCCGGCAGCCGACCTCAAGGAATGGAACCAGGTGGTGGCTGCCAAGGCCAGCCCGGACCTCACGATCGACCTGGCGATGGTCGGCAAGTACGTCAACCTCAAGGACGCCTACATCTCGCTCAACGAGGCGCTGATCCACGCGGGCTTGCGCACGCGAACGCGCGTCAGGGTCGAGTTCATCGAGGCGACCGACATCGAGAAGCACGGCTCCAGGGCGCTGGCCGGGATGGACGCGATCCTCGTGCCGGGCGGCTTCGGCGAGCGCGGCATCGAAGGCAAGATCGAAGCCGTGCGCTATGCGCGCGAAAACAGGATCCCGTACCTCGGCATCTGCCTCGGCATGCAGCTCGCCATCATCGAGTACGCGCGCCACGTCGCCGGTCTCGAGGGCGCGCACAGCACGGAGTTCAATCGCGCTTCGCCGCATCCGGTCATCGCGCTGATAACCGAGTGGCAGGACCAGAAGGGCACGGTCGAGGCGCGCGACGAGGCGTCGCAGCTCGGCGGCACGATGCGGCTCGGCGCGCAGGAGGTCCGCATCTCGCACGGCTCGCTCGCGCATGCGGTCTATGGAACCGACGTGGTCCGCGAGCGTCATCGCCATCGCTTCGAGTTCAACAACAACTACCTGCAGCGCCTGATGAACGCGGGCCTGCGGTTCTCGGGTTTCTCGCGCGACGGCCTGGTAGAGATCATCGAACTGCCGCAGCACCCGTTCTTCGTCGCGAGCCAGTACCACCCTGAATTCCGTTCGACGCCGCGTGACGGGCATCCGCTGTTTACCGGGTTCATCCGCGCCGCGCGCGAGCACAAGACGGGCAAGCTGCCGGTGGCGGCGGGCGCATGAGGCTCTGCGGTTTCGAGGTCGGGCACGACCGTCCGTTCTTCCTGATCGCGGGACCCTGCGTCGTCGAAAGCGAGGGCCTCGTGCTCGACGTCGCGGGCCGCATGCAGGAGATCACGCGTGCGCTCGGCATCCCCTACATCTTCAAGGCGAGCTACGACAAGGCGAACCGTTCGTCGCAGGCGAGCTTTCGCGGCCCCGGGATCGAAGCTGGCTTGCGCATCCTGTCGGAAGTGAAGCGCCAGCTCGGTCTGCCGGTGCTCACCGACGTGCACGAGGACACGCCGATGGCGGAGGTCGCCTCGGTCGTCGACGTGCTGCAGACCCCGGCTTTCCTGTGCCGCCAGACCAACTTCATCCTGAGCGCGTCGAGCCAGGGCAAGCCCGTCAACATCAAGAAGGGCCAGTTCCTGTCGCCATGGGAGATGAAGAACGTCGTCGACAAGGCGCGGTCGACCGGCAACGAACAGGTGATGGCGTGCGAGCGGGGTTTCTCGTTCGGCTACAACAACCTCGTATCCGACATGCGCTCGCTCGCCGTGATGCGCGAGTACGCCCCCGTCGTCTTCGACGCCACGCATTCGGTGCAGCTGCCGGGCGGACAGGGCAGCGCCTCGGGCGGGCAGCGCGAATTCGTGCCGGTGCTGGCAAGGGCAGCGGTTGCCGCGGGCGTCTCCGGCGTATTCATGGAAACCCACCCCGACCCGGCGAAAGCGCTCTCGGATGGCCCCAACGCGTGGCCGCTCGATCGCATGCGCTCGTTGCTCGAGGTGATGCAGCAGATTGACGCAGCCGTGAAGCAGCGGCCCTTTGAGGAATCGAATCTATGACCAGGATCATCGACATCAAGGCCCGCGAAATCATGGATTCGCGCGGCAATCCCACCGTGGAAGCGGACGTCTTCGTCGCAGGCGGCGCGATGGGCCGTGCGGCCGTGCCGTCGGGCGCGTCAACGGGCACGCGCGAGGCCGTCGAACTGCGCGACGGCGACAAGAAGCGCTACATGGGCAAGGGCGTGCTGCAGGCCGTGCGCAACGCCAACGGCGAACTGCGCACTGCGCTGCTCGGCCACGACGTCATGGACCAGCGCGGCATCGACGCGACGATGATCGCGCTCGACGCCACCGAGACCAAGTCGCGCCTGGGTGCGAATGCGCTGCTCGCCGTTTCGCTTGCGTCGGTGCATGCGGCGGCGCGCGCCTCGAAGCAGAGCCTGTTCCGCCACCTCGGCGGACCGGGCCGCAAGGTGATGCCGGTGCCGATGATGAACATCATCAACGGCGGCGCGCACGCGGACAACAGCGTCGATATCCAGGAGTTCATGGTGCTGCCGGTGGGTGCTCCGAACTTCAGCGAGGCGTTGCGTTACGGCGCCGAGATCTTCCACACGCTCAAGAAGGTGCTGCACGAGCGCAAGCTCGCGACGGCAGTGGGTGACGAAGGCGGGTTTGCGCCGAACCTGCCGTCGAACGAAGCGGCGCTCGAGACGATCCTCGAGGCGGTCGAGCGCGCCGGTTTCAAGGCGGGCCGGGACGTGTACCTGGGGCTCGACGTCGCGAGCTCGGAATTCTTCAAGGGCGGCGTCTACTCGCTCGAGTCCGAAGGCCGCAGCTTCAGTCCGGCGCAGTTCGTCGATTACCTCGAAGGCCTGGTCAACCGCTTTCCGATCATCACGGTCGAGGACGGCATGGCCGAGGGCGACTGGGACGGCTGGTCGCTGCTCACGCAGCGGCTCGGCAAGCGGATCCAGCTCGTGGGCGACGACTTGTTCGTGACCAACACGAAGATCCTGCGCGAGGGCATTGCCCGGGGCGTGGCCAACTCGATCCTGATCAAGCCCAACCAGATCGGCACGCTGACGGAGACGCTCGAGGCGATCGACATGGCGGCCGAGGCGGGCTACAGCGCGGTCATCTCGCACCGTTCCGGCGAGACCGAGGACAGCACGATTGCCGACATCGCGGTCGCCACGCGGGCGACGCAGATCAAGACCGGATCGCTCTGCCGCTCCGACCGCATCGCCAAGTACAACCAGCTGCTGCGTATCGAGGCCGAGCTCGGAGCCGATGCGTCCTACGCCGGCCGGGAGGCTTTCCCGGTCGCCGCCGCGGTCAGTTGTGCTTGATGCGCCCGGTTTCTGCTAATCTTCCACGCCCATGACCACCCGGATCATGGCCGGCCTGCTGGCCGTCGTGTTGATGCTGCTCCAGTACCGTATCTGGGCATCGCCCGACGGCATGCGCGAAGTCTGGCGTCTCGAGAAGGCCATCGACGTCCAGTCCGCCGAAAATTCCCGGCTCGAAACCCGTAATCGCACGCTTGCCGCGGAAGTCCGCGACCTCAAGGAAGGCCGCAAGGCCATCGAGGAACGTGCACGCACGGATCTCGGCATGGTCAAGACAAACGAGACCTTCTTCCAGGTCGTGCCGCCCGCACAACCCGGATCGGCGACCACGCCGGCACCTGCCGCTGCGGCGGCGGGGCAAAGGACGGCCCGGGCCGACTTGCCGTGACCCTCGCGGTCCGGCGCTGGGCGATCGTGCCCGCGGCGGGGCAGGGTTCGCGCTTCGGCGCTGCGCTACCCAAGCAATACACGCCGCTGCTCGGGCGGCCACTGCTCTCCTGGACGTTGGGCGCACTGCTGGCCGAGCCCCGCATCGACGGCATCGTGGTCGCACTCGCGCACGGCGACACCCATTGGCAAGGCCTGTCGGAGTTTTCGAATCAGCGCGTGCGGCGCTGCATCGGCGGCACGCGGCGTGAGTATTCGGTCGCGAACGCGCTCGACGCGCTCGGCGGTGATGCCCGGGACACTGACTGGGTGCTGGTCCACGATGCCGCGCGTCCGTGCCTGCGCCGCCACGATCTCGAACTGCTGCTCGACACGCTCGCTGCGGATGCCGTCGGCGGCTTGCTCGCCGTTCCGGTCGCCGACACGCTGAAGCGTGCGGACGGCGCGCAGCGCGTGGTTGAAACCGTGGCACGTGACGGGCTCTGGCGCGCGCTCACGCCGCAGATGTTCCGCTATGGGTTGTTGCTGCGCGCGCTCCGGCTCTGCACGGAGCGCGACCGGCCGGTCACGGACGAAGCAGCCGCGATCGAAAGCCTGGGACTGCGGCCCCGGCTGGTCCGCGGCCGCGCCGACAACATCAAGGTGACGAACCCGGAGGACGTCGCACTGGCGGAGGCGGTCCTGCGGTCAGAGGAACCCTAACCGGAGACGAAGGATGGTCGCATGAGGGTGGGAATCGGTTACGACGTGCATGCCTATGGCGATGGGGATCACGTGACGCTCGGTGGCGTGCGCATCCCGCATACCCGGGGAGTGATCGCGCATTCGGACGGCGACGTGGCCCTGCACGCGCTATGTGATGCGCTGCTCGGCGCCATGGCGCTCGGCGACATCGGCGAGCATTTCCCCGACAGCGACCCGCGCTGGAAGGGCGCCGACAGCCGCTGCTTCCTGCGGCATTGCGCAGCGCTGGTGCAGGAGCAGGGCTGGCGGTTGGTCAACGCCGACCTGACGATCCTCGCGCAGGCTCCACGCATCGGCTCTCACCGGGCGCACATGCGGCAGAACATTGCGGATGACCTCGGCGTGCAGATCGACAGCATCAACGTCAAGGCCACGACGACGGAAGAACTCGGCGCGCTTGGGCGCGGCGAAGGCCTTGCCTGCCAGGCCATCGTGCTGCTCGCGCACGGCGATAACGGGCACAAGAACGGACACGAGCGGGCATTGAGCGATCCGATTGCCGTTCCCGGCCTCGGCGTGGCGCCGTGTGCGCACGGCCCGCCTCCTGCCACGGGCGCGATCCGCCGCGAGCCCGCCGACTTCGTCGTCGACGAGATACTTGGCTTCGAGCCGGACGGGGCAGGCAATCACGGGCTGCTCGTCGTTGAGAAGCGCGGCGCCAACACGGGCTGGGTCGCGGCGCAGCTCGCGCGACATGCCGGCGTGGCGGTGCGCGAGGTGGGGTTCAGCGGCCACAAGGATCGCCACGCACTGACTACCCAGGCGTACTCGCTGCCGTTGCCGGCGCTGTTCGATGTGGCCCAGTGCCTGCAATGGCAGGGCGAGGGCTATGCCGTGCGCGCGGCGTACCGGCACGGCCGGAAGCTTCGCCCTGGCTCACATCGTGCGAACCGGTTCGAATTGCGGATCCGTGACCTGCGCGGTGACCACGACGCCATCGAAGCGCGACTCGCGGCGATCCGCGAACGCGGCGTACCGAATTACTTCGGCCCGCAACGGTTCGGGCGCGAAGGCGGCAATCTGCGGCGGGCGATGGCCTGGGCAGCAGGTGATGCCGGACCACGCGACCGCTCACAGCGCAGCTTCACGCTGTCGGCAGCGCGCAGCCACCTGTTCAACGCGGTTCTTGCGACACGGGTGGCGCGCGGCGACTGGAACAGGCTGTTGCCGGGCGAGGCCGTCATGCTCGACGGCCGCCGCAGCTTCTTCATCGCGGAGTCCGCCGATGCCGCGCTCGAAGCGCGTCGCGTCGCGATGGACGTGCACCCGAGCGGTCCCTTGCCGGGTCGCGGTGAGTCCCCCGCGACGGGCCCGGCACGCGAACTCGAGGACAGCGTGATCGCGCCGCATGCCGAACTGGTCGTGCTGCTCACGTCGGAGCGCATCGATCACGAGCGGCGCAGCCTGCGCCTGCCGGTCCGTGAACTCGAGTGGAGCTTTGGCGCTGACGACACACTGGTCCTGCGGTTCGTCCTGCCACGGGGCACGTTTGCCACCGCCGTGCTGCATGAAGTGCTGGCCGACGCCTGGGATGCCGGCGAAGGCGGGGAGCAGTGAGCGGTGGCCTATTTCCGACCCGCCAGCAGGACGTAAACCGCACCCGAGCCGCCGTCGACGGATCGTGCGGCCGCGAACGCTTCGACGTTTTCGACTTTGCGCAGCCAGTGGTGGACGACCAGCTTGAGTACCGGGCCACCGGGGCCCGAGCGCAGTCCCTTGCCGTGAATGACGCGCACGCAGCGCAGGCCGCGATGCACGCAATCGTTCAGGAATTGCCGCAGTGCCGCGTGCGCTGCGTGCCCGCGCAGTCCATGCAGGTCGATCTCGGCCTCGATCGCAAACTGGCCACGCTTCAGCTTGCGCATCGTCGCGTCGCGCAGGTGCGCGCGGCGAAACGTCAGCGTGTCGCTGGCTTCGAGCACCGCGGGGTCGGCCGCAGTCGCATGCCTCTCGTGCAGCAGGTCCTGGCTCTCGGCGCGCGTGAATTTCGCAATCGCCTGCGGGCGCGGCCGCGCAGGGACGGTCGGGCGGTTTGGCAGTGGACGCACGCCGACCATGGCACGCCGAAAGGCGTCCGGGTCGTCATCACCCGGCGGCGGGGTTCGGGTCGTCATGCCGTGGGAGTTCGCTTCCGAGGCGGGCAGGGATTCCAGTATAGTTGCGCCGCGTTCGTGGCCAACCCCGTTGCCGCCGGGGCCCTGATAACGATACGGTCCCGCGCCACATGAGAATCCTGGTCAGCAACGACGATGGCTACCGCGCCGAGGGCTTGCAGCGCCTCGTGGAGGCGTTGCTGCCGCTTGCCCAGGTGACGGTGGTCGCCCCGGAGCGCAATCGCAGCGGCGCCAGCAACTCGTTGACGCTGGACGTCCCCCTGCGCGTCGCCGAGTACGGTCCCCAGCGTCATTTCGTCAACGGCACCCCCACGGACTGCGTGCACCTCGCCATTTCAGGCCTGTTCGAAGGCGAGATCGATCACGACATGGTGGTCTCGGGTATCAACGACGGCGCCAACCTCGGCGACGACGTGCTCTATTCCGGCACGGTGGCCGCGGCGGTGGAAGGACGCTTCCTCGGTCTGCCCGCGATCGCGATTTCGCTGGTCGTGCGCGAAGGCCGGCATTTCGGCACGGCCGCGCGCGTGGCAAGTGAACTGCTGATGCGCTTGCAGCGCTCACCGCTCCATTCGTCGATGATCCTCAACGTCAACGTTCCGGACCTGCCGTACCAGCAGTTGCGCGGCCTCAAGTCCACGCGCCTCGGGCACCGGCATCGGTCGGCGCCGGTCGTGCGTGCATCGGACCCGCGCGGTCGCCCGGTGTACTGGGTCGGGCCCGCCGGCGAAGGCGCGGATGCAGGCGAAGGCACTGACTTCCATGCCGTCGCCAACGGTTACGTCTCCGTCACGCCATTGCAGGTCGACCTGACGCGCCATGCGGCGATCGACGAGATCGGCGAGTGGCTCGGCGGGCGGACCGAATGACGCGGGTGAAGCGCACGTGAACGAACAGAGCAAGGTCAGTGGCATCGGCATGACGTCGGCGCGAACGCGCGAGCGACTGGTGGCGCGCCTGCGCGAGCAGGGTATCACCGACAACGAGGTGCTCGAGCGCATCCGCGGCGTGCCACGGCACATGTTCGTGGACGAGGCGCTTGCGAGCCGCGCCTACGAAGACACTGCGCTGCCGATCGGTCACGGCCAGACCATTTCGCAGCCTTACATCGTCGCGCGCATGACGCAGTCGCTGCTCGAGGCCGGCAAGCCACGCAAGGTCCTCGAAGTCGGCACGGGTTGCGGCTACCAGTCCGCCGTGCTCGCGCCGCTGGTAGCGACGCTATACAGCGTCGAGCGCATCGCGGCACTGCAGGTCAAGGCGCGGCAGATCCTGCGCGACCTGCGCATCGCGAACGTGTACATGAAACACGGCGATGGCTTCGAGGGCTGGGCGGCCTACGCGCCGTTCGACGGCATCATCGTCGCCGCCGCCTCGTATGCCGTGCCGCCAGCCTTGCTCGAGCAACTGGCCGACGGCGGCCGGCTGGTGATCCCCGTCGGCAACGACCGCGAGCAGCAGCTGCTGCGCATCACCCGGCGCGGCGATCGTTACGAGCGCGAAGTGCTGGGACCCGTGACCTTCGTGCCGCTGCTGCAGGGCCTCGCCTGAGGCAGCCCCCGCAGCCAGCTCAGACGATCAGCGCGGCAGCGACGTTCCGGCCTTCGGTGACCAGTACGTTGTAGGTGCGGCAAGCGGCCGAGGTGTCCATCACCTCCACGCCGATCCGCAGTTCGTGCAGGATGCGCAGGACCTGCACGTCGGGAAACAGCTGCCGCGCGCCAGTGCCAAGCAGCACGACCTCGGGTGCCAGGCCGAGCAGGGGCTCGAGGTCGGCCGCCGTCAGTTCCTGTGCCGTCGTGGGTCGCCAGGGCGCGATGATCGCCCTCGCCGCAACGATCAGGCTCGTCGAATGCGTACGGTCGCCGATGCGCAACTGCCCTGGGCCGTAGCTGCGCACCAGGTTCGTGCCGGTCGGGTTTTCCAGCTGGAGCTTCATGGCCTTACGATACTGCATGCGTCGCGCGAGTTCACGGCTGCACCCGCTGTCGACAGGAGGCGTCTCCTGATGGCAGCTGCGCGCGCGCGCGTTGCACTGCCCTGGTTGCAGGCGGCGCTGGCCGAGGCGTCGGCGCACGACGCAGCGCCGGCCATGAATGCGCTGCAATGGCTCGGCGGGCGCGGGCGGTTGGTGCTGGACGAACCACGAGCCTGGCGCGAATGGTTGCTCGAACCCGTCGGCGGGGCGGACCTGCTGGCGCACTGGCCTGCGGGGCCGGTGCTCGCGCTGGAAAGCGGCCTGACTGCGGCTGGCCCCGGCACCTGGTGTGTCGCGCAACCGGTGCACCTCGCTGCTGGGCTCGATCACCTGCGGCTGGCGCCGCTCGTCCAGGCGTCACTCAGCGGAGGACGACGCCAGCGCACTCGGCGCACTGGTGAACTCGCATTTCGCGGCCGACGAGCTGACCGTGGCGGCATACGGCCATGGCGCATGGCTGCTGCGCTGTGCCGGCTCCATCGACTGTTCGACGCAGCCACCGGATGCAGCCGTGGGACGCAACGTGCACGATTTCATGCCCGCAGGACGCGACGGCGCGCGCATTCGCAGCCAGATGAACGAGATCCAGATGCTGTTGCACGAGCATCCGGTCAACCTGCGCCGCGAGCGGGCCCGTCAACTGCCCGTGAATGGCTGGTGGCTCTGGGGCTTCGGTGACACATTGCCGGAAGCTTCGACAGTCGGCGTCAATCGCTGGAGTTGGCGCAGCGACGATTGCTGGCTGCGCGCGCTCGGGCGCGCGCTGGGCAGCGATGCAGGTGGCATCGCTGCGGTCGGGAGCGATACGTTGCGCACCGATACTCTCATCGCGCTGTCGCAGCCGCCTGCGCAGCGGACCCGGGAGTCGCTGACGTCCATCGACGCAGGTTTGCTGTCCATGCTGGCGTCGAAGCTGCGTGCTGGCACGATGCAGAGCCTCGACCTGCTGGTCGGCAGCGCGACGTTGCACGTCGAATCGTCCGCCCGGTTTCGATTCTGGCGCCGACCCGTCCCTTTGTCGCGGTGGCTCGCATGACGTCGTTGCGCCGAATTCTGCGGCGCGACTCGAGCGCCGAGCTGCAGGCAGCGTTGCCGGCGACGCTGCATCCCGTGCTGCGGCGCGTGTACGGGGCCCGCTCAATCACCGGCGCCGACGATCTGGCGCTGCGACTCGACCAGTTGCTGCCGGTCAGCACGCTCGACGGTGCGGAGAGTGCGGCCGACTTGCTGGCCTCGGCTCACCGCACGCGCCGGCGGATCTTGATCGTCGGTGATTTCGACGCCGACGGCGCGACGAGCACCGCGCTGATGATGCGGCAGTTCGCGGCGCTCGGCTTCGAGCAGCCGGATTTCCTGGTGCCGGATCGCTTCCGGTTCGGCTACGGTCTCACGCCGGAGATCGTGCGGGTGGCGGCCGAGCGCAAACCCGGCCTGATCGTCACCGTGGACAACGGCATCTCGTCGCTCGACGGGGTCGAGGAGGCTCGTCGTCACGGCATCGACGTGCTCGTGACCGACCATCATCTGCCCGGGCGCGAATTGCCGGCCGCGGCCTGCATCGTGAACCCCAACGCCCCCGGCAACCGCTTCGCCTCGAAGTCGCTGGCGGGCGTGGGCGTCGCGTTCTACGTGATGGCGGCGCTGACCCACGAGCTGCGCAAGCGCGATGCACTGCCGGCTGGCGTGGATACGAATCCGGCACGCCTGCTCGACCTCGTCGCGCTCGGCACGGTCGCCGACGTCGTGCCGCTCGACCTCAACAATCGCGTACTCGTCTCGCAGGGACTGCAGCGCATCCGCCGTGGCCGCTGCGTCGCGGGACTGCGGGAGCTGCTCGAGGCATCGGGTCGGACGCTGGCCGGCGTGACGGGGCAGGACCTCGGCTTCCAGGCGGGTCCGCGACTCAACGCAGCCGGGCGCCTCGACGACATGACGCGGGGCATTCGTTGCCTGCTCACGGACGATCCGGTGCAGGCGCGTGTCCTGGCGCTCGACCTGGCGCGGCTCAATACGGATCGCAAGGAGCTCGAAGCGAAGATGCAACTCGAGGCCTTGTCGTTGATCGATGCGCGGGTCGCTTTGCTGGAAGGGCACGTGCCGGCCGGTGTGTGCGTGTACGACGACGGCTGGCACCAGGGCGTGATCGGCCTGGTGGCGTCACGCGTAAAGGAGCGGCTGCATCGGCCCGTGATCGCGTTCGCGCGGTCGGAGCCGGGTTGGGTCAAGGGTTCGGCGCGGTCCGTGCCCGGAGTGCACGTGCGCGACGTGCTCGATGCCATCGCCACGCGCACGCCCGGGCTCATCGACAAGTTCGGTGGGCACGCGATGGCGGCCGGGCTCACGCTGCTCGAATCGAGCCTGCCGGCGTTCGAAGCCGAATTCGCCCAGGAAGTGGAACGCTGGATCGACGAGGACACGCTCGCCGGCCACCTGCACACCGACGGCGAATTGCTGGCTGGCGAGTTCAACGTCGCAACCGCCGAGGCGCTGCGCGAGGGCGGCCCCTGGGGATCCGGCTTCCCCGAGCCGATGTTCGATGGCGTCTTCGGCGTTGTCGACACGCGTGTGGTCGGCAATCGCCATCTCAAGCTGAAGCTGCGGGCGGCCTCCGGCGAGGTCGTCGATGCGATCGCCTTCCGCTACCTCGATGGCGCCGATGCGCCGGAAATCCGGGCGAATGATCGCATCCAGGCCGCGTACCGCACCGGCGTCGACGACTACACGGGCACCCGCAAATTGCAGCTGGTGACGGAGTGGGTCGGGAGGCTTTAGGGTCGGCGGCGCCCCCGCAGCGTGGTTGCGGCCGGAAATGCTAGAATTCGCAGTTCTACCCGTCTCCCTCACCCGTGACCTTTTTTGTATGGAAATCAATCCGATACGCCGCCAGATCGAAGAACTCAAGCAGCGCACCGATGCGCTCAGGGGGTACCTTTGACTATGCCGGCAAGGCCGAGCGGCTGACGGAGGTCCTGAGGGAACTCGAAGATCCGGCCGTCTGGCAGAACCCCGAACGGGCCCAGGAACTCGGCCGCGAACGCGGCAAGCTCGACAGCGTGGTCGCCACGCTCGACAGGATGACCATCGGTATCGATGAAGCCGCCGAGTTGCTCGACATGGCCGAGGCCGACGCCGACGAGGGGATGGTCCACTCGGTGGAGCAGGACCTCGGCGGCATCGACGCGCAGCTCGCGAAGCTCGAGTTCAAGCGCATGTTCCCGGGTGAGATGGACTCGCACAACGCGTTCCTGGACATCCAGGCGGGTGCCGGCGGCACCGAGGCCCAGGACTGGGCCAACATGCTGATGCGCATGTACCTGCGCTGGGGCGACAAGAACGGATACAAGACCGAGGTCGTCGACGCCAACGGTGGCGAAGTCGCGGGCATCAAGAGCGCGACGATCAAGTTCGAAGGCGAGTACGCCTACGGCTGGCTGCGCACCGAAACCGGCGTGCATCGCCTCGTGCGCAAGAGCCCATTCGACTCCAACGCGCGGCGCCACACCTCGTTCGCGTCGGTGTTCGTCTCGCCCGAGGTCGACGACGACATCGACATCGACATCAATCCGGCCGACCTGGAGACCGATGTCTACCGCTCGAGCGGCGCCGGCGGCCAGCACGTGAACAAGACCGAATCGGCGGTGCGCATCCGGCACATGCCGTCCGGCATCGTGGTGGCGTGCCAGAGCGAGCGCAGCCAGCACAAGAACCGCTCGACGGCGATGAAGATGCTGAAGGCCAAGCTGTACGAGCTCGAGGTCAACAAGCGCAACGCCGCGGCGAAGGTGCTCGAGGACTCGAAGTCGGACGTGAGCTGGGGCAACCAGATCCGCTCGTACGTGCTCGACCAGTCGCGCATCAAGGATCTGCGCACGGGCGTCGAGATCGGCAACACCACCGCGGTCCTCGACGGAGACCTGAATCCGTTCCTCGAAGAAAGCCTGAAGCAGGGACTATGAGCGACGAACAACAGCCGTCTCCCGCCGCCGGTGCACCGGCCGACGAAAATCATCTCATCGCGGAGCGCAAGGCGAAGCTCGAGCGTTTGCGCGGGAAAGGTCCGGCGTTTCCGAACGACTTCCGCCGGGATGCCTCGGCCGACGAACTGCACACCGGCTACGGCGATCGAACCGGCGAGTGGCTCGACGCGCATCCGACGCGCGTGACGGTGGCCGGCCGCATGATGGCGAAGCGCATCATGGGCAAGGCGTCGTTCGCGAAGATTGCCGATCGCAGCGGTTCGATCCAGTTGTTCCTGCAGCAGACTGCGCTCGGCGAGACCTACGACGAGTTCAAGGGCTGGGACGTCGGCGACATCGTCGGCGCCGCAGGTACGCTGTTCAAGACGCGTACAGGCGAACTCTCGGTGAAGGTCGAGATGCTGCGCCTGCTGGTGAAGTCGCTGCGCCCGCTGCCGGACAAGTGGCACGGCCTGGCCGACGTCGAGAGCCGTTACCGCCAGCGCTACGTCGACCTGATCGTCAGCGACGAGAGCCGTGAGGTGTTCCGCACGCGCACGCGCATCGTGCAGTACCTGCGCCGCTTTCTCGACGCACTCGATTTCATGGAAGTCGAAACGCCGATGCTGCAGGTGATCCCGGGCGGCGCGGTCGCCAAGCCGTTCATCACGCACCACAACGCGCTCGACGTCGACATGTACCTGCGCATCGCGCCCGAGCTGTACCTGAAGCGGCTCGTCGTCGGCGGCTTTGAACGCGTGTACGAGATCAACCGCAACTTCCGCAACGAGGGGCTGTCGACGCGCCACAACCCCGAATTCACCATGCTCGAGCTGTACCAGGCCTACGCCGACTACCGCGACCTGATGGACATGGTCGAGCGGATGTTCCAGGGCATCGCGGACATGGTCTGCGGCACCCGCAAGGTGGAGTACCAGGGCGAGACGTTCGATTTCGGCTCGGCCTTCCGTCGCGTGACGGTCGAAGACCTGGTCGTGCATTTCACGCCGGGAATCGACCGCACGCGCCTGCGCGATGTCGAGTACCTGCGCGGCGAATGCGCGAGACTCCACATTCCGGTCAAGCCGGAAGACGGCGCCGGCAAGCTGCAGATCGAGATCTTCGAAAAGACGGCCGAGCATCGGCTGTTGCAGCCGACGTTCGTGTACGCGTATCCGGCCGAGGTTTCGCCGCTCGCGCGCCGCAACGACTCCGATCCGTTCCTCACGGACCGCTTCGAGTTCTTCGTCGGCGGCCGCGAGATCGCGAACGGGTTCTCGGAACTCAACGACGCCGGAAGACCAGGCCGCGCGGTTCCGCGAGCAGGTCGCGCGCAAGAGCGGCGGCGACGAGGAGGCGATGTTCTACGACGCCGACTACGTTCGCGCGCTGGAATACGGCATGCCGCCGACGGCCGGGCTCGGCATCGGCGTCGATCGCATGGTGATGCTGTTCACGAACTTCACCGTCGATCCGGGACGTGCTGCTGTTTCCGCACATGAAGCCGGAGTAGAAAGGGGAGGGGGGCGTCAGTCGGTGGCCCTATCGCCAATTCGTGCTGACCTTCGGCTGGGTAAGCGCCAGGGAGCGGACATTCGCCAGGGGCAGTGTCGAGTGTGCGGTATTCCGATAGCCCCATGACCTGCTTGGCGAGAGGCTGCACGCACCAGCAGGAGAAACCAGTGACCCCATCGAAAGCAAGCACGGGACTGCAGCTTCGCTCCCTGATCAAGGACAGCGGTGAACTCGAGTTATCCCTGGCGAGAGTCCCCGTCGAGGAGCCTGCCGTCGATGAGGTCATCATCCGTGTCGAGGCAACCCCGCTGAATCCCTCGGACCTCGGCCTGCTCTTCGGGGCGGCCGACCTCACGACCGCCCGAGCCTCCGGCTCGGCTGAGGGTCCCGTCGTAACCGCAGCGATTCCTGCTGCCGCCATGCCGGCCATGCAGGGCCGCCTCAATGAATCAATGACGGTCGGCAACGAAGGCGCAGGCCGCGTCGTGAAGGCTGGAGCCTCCCCAGAGGCACAAGCCTTGCTGGGAAAGACGGTAGCCACGTTTGGTGGCGGCATGTACGCGCAATTTCGCTGCGCCAAGGCCGCCCAGTGCGTCGCGCTTCCAGAGGGGTGTTCTGCCGCCGACGGCGCCGCAATCTTCGTCAATCCCCTGACCGCGTTGAGCATGGTCGACGTAATGCGCAAGGAGGGGCACAAGGCGCTTGTGCATACGGTCGCGGCGAGCAACCTGGGCCAGATGCTGGTCAGGCTCTGCCAGCAGGAAGACATCGGCCTGGTCAATATCGTTCGCAGCAAGGAACAGCAGGATCTGCTGCTTGGCATGGGCGCCAGGTGGGTCTGCAATTCCGCGGCACCCACGTTCCAGCAGGACCTCATCGATGCGATCATTGCCACGGGCGCAACACTGGCATTTGATGCGATCGGCGGCGGGGACCTGGCAAGTCGGATTCTGACGATCATGGAATCGATGCTCAACAGATCTGCAGGCACGTACAGCCGCTACGGCTCCTCGACCCACAAGCAGGTCTACATCTATGGTGTTCTCGACCGGGCGCCGGCGGTCTTCAGGCTTAATTTCGGCCTGGCTTTCGGGATCGGCGGCTGGTTGCTCACCCACCATCTGCAGAAGCTGCACCCCGGTGAAAGAGCGCAGATGCAGTCCCGCGTTCTCGAGGACCTGAAGACGACCTTCGCCTGCCACTACAACCGGGAGGTGTCGCTGGCCGAAGCCCTGCACCTCGACAACATCGCCGTCTACAGCAAGCGTTCGACGGGCGGGAAATACCTGATCAACCCATCCAGGAACCTGGATTCCTGATCGAGCTGCCAGACACCGGAAGACAATCGTGCTCAAGCTCTACGGTTTCCCGTCCAGCAATTACGTCAACATCGTCAACCTGGCCCTGCTCGAAAAGGATGTGCCCTTCGAGTATGTGCTGACCTATCCCAGTCAGAGCCCGGAGCTGCTCGCAAGGAGTCCGCGCGGCAAGGTCCCGTTCCTGGAAACACCGAACGGCTGCATCACCGAGGCCAACGTCATCCTCGAATACCTCGAAGATACCGGCGAAGGTATCCGACTACTGCCCACCGACCCGATCGAGAAGGCCCGCGTACGGTCGCTGACGAAGGAAATCGAGTTGTATATCGAGCTTCCTGCACGCAGTTGCTATGCCGAGGCCATATTTGGTGCGGTGCCCGTGCCCGAGGCGATCAAGGCCAGGGCGCGTGAAGACCTGCTCGCCGGCTTCGCCACCCTGAAGCGCCATGCCAGGTTCTCGCCCTATGTCGCGGGTGACTCGCTGACGGTTGCCGACATCGTGTTTCTCTACTCGGTCGAAATCGCGACGGTCGTCGCGACGAGACTGTTCGAACTGGATCCGCTTGCCGATTCTCCCGCCGCGCGCGACCTGCTGCAGCGACTCCGGGAGCGCCCGCATGTGAAGTCCATCGCAGCCCGACAAGCGGCGGAATGGCCTGGATTCATCGCCGCCGTCCGCGCCAAGTACCAGCGGAAATAGCGCTCGCAGGCGCGCGTGACAGATCGGCACGCGCTGGGGAAGAGGTCCGAGTCCGACCGCGCGTTCGAGTGGCTCGACAAGGCCGTCGCCTACCACGACGGCGGCCTGGCCGAAATCGTGGGCAGCCCGCCGTTCGCGAAGCTCCGCCAGGATCCGCGCTGGCTGCCCTTCCTGCCCTAGAAGCCGTACGGAAGCGCGCGTGGTTCGGCGCTGCGTCCATCCTCCAACCGGAGCACTTTTCCTGCCGCGTCCAGGTTCGTCACCGCCAGCAGTTCGATGCCGGCGTCCGTCTCGGCCGTCATCAACACGTCCGCGGCCTTTGCGCCATCGAGCAGCAGGCCGGACATCGGCGCGGGCGCTGCGGCGCCTGACTGCAGGTGAAAGCGCATCGTGCGCCGCTTGACGCGGCCCAGGTGATGCGTACGCGCGACGATCTCCTGTCCGGTGTAGCAGCCCTTGGTGAAGCTGACGCCGTCGATCAGGTCGAGGTTCAGCATCTGCGGAGTGAACTGCTCCGACGTGGCCGCGAACACGTGCGGCAGGCCGGCAGCAATATCGGCAGCGAGCCATTCGGACTGTGCACGAGGACCGGGCCTGCTCAGCGAGAGCCCGCTGATCGAACGCCACGCGACGGGCGGCGCCGCGATCACTTCGCGACCAGGCGCGTACTGAAACGTAACGACTTCGGCCGAGCCCGCGAGCGGCACGGGTGACATCGTGAGCGCGGCTTCGTCGAACACGTGGTGTGCCTGCGCCGCGGCGGCCGCGTCATCGGTCAGGATCGCGCCGACGTTCAGGTCGGCCGCTTGCAGGATCTCCACCCTGGAGCGCAGGACGAACTTGCGCAGGTGCGAGGCCACCTTGCCCAGCAAATCGGCCGGCAGCAGCGCATGAATCACTTCGTCGGCCTGGCGGAAGCGCACGAGCGCGATCACGCGTCCCTGGTTGGTGCAGCAGGCCGCCACCTGGGTCCGGCCGTCCGCCAGCAGGCGCAGGTCATTCGTGAACTGGCCCTGCAGGAAGGTCACGGCATCGGCGCCGCCAATGCGCAATACGCCGAAACCCGGCAGCAGCACCGCGCGAATGGCTTGCGTAGAATCTTCGTTCATTGATCAACCGGGGTTCGATTTCAGCCTGTATGGCGGGACCATAGCCCAAGCTCTCGGTGGAGAACATAGGCGACATCTGGCAAGATCACTGGTTGAATATGAACCCTTCGCACGACGAGCAGACCGCCCACCAGATCGACCCCTCGGCCGCACCGCCCAAGGTCGGGCCGCAAACCCGGGAATCTCCGCCGCCGCCGGTCCTGCCGCGCGAAATCGGAGGACGGGACGGACCCGAGCCGACACGGTTCGGGGACTGGGAGAAGGCGGGGCGCTGTATCGACTTCTAGCGTACCGGATTCCCGAGGAGAGGTAGCGTCATGGCGCAGCCCGAGCGGCCGCTGTCCCCGTTCATGCAGTACCGTTGGCAATACACCAACACCCTGTCGATCCTGCATCGGATCACGGGCATCCTGCTCAGCCTGTGCTTTTTCGTGCTGGTCTACTGGCTGGCCGCCGCGGCCTCCGGGGCTGAGCGCTACGCCGCCGCGCTCGCCACGATCGGGTCGCCGCTCGTCCGGTTGCTGCTGATCGGCGGCTTGTTCTCATTCTGCTACCACCTGTTGAACGGTATCCGACACCTGTTCTGGGACGCTGGCTACGGCTTCGAGCTGCCCGTCGCGCGCAAGACCGGCTGGGCTGCGGCGATCGGCGCCGTTGTGCTGGCGATCGTGCTGTGGTCCGTGCTCGGCGCCTCGCTCGGAGGTGTGGCATGAGCCTGCGCAGCCCGCTCGGTCGTGTCCTCGGCCTCGGTTCCGCCAGGGGCGGCTCCGGCCACTGGTATTCGCAGCGCGTCACGGCCGTTGCGCTGGTCATTCTCGGGTTCTGGTTCGTCGCGTCGCTCGCAATGCTGGGCGCTGGCGCCCCGCACGCGGCGGTCGTTGGCTGGCTGCGCTCGCCGTTCTCGGCGGTGATGGCGCTGCTGCTGGTCGCGGTCACCGCGTACCATGCCCAGTTGGGCCTGCAGGTCGTGTTCGAAGATTACATCAGCGACAAGGGCACGCGCCTGGTGGTGCTGGTCGCTCTCAAGTTCGCGCTGGTGGTGGCCGCCCTGATCGGCATACTCGCAGTGCTGCGCATCGCGTTCGGAGCCCAGGCATGACCACCGCGGACTACGCGTTCACCGATCATACCTATGACGTCGTCGTCGTCGGCGCCGGCGGCGCAGGACTGCGCGCCACCTTCGGCCTGGCCGAGCAGGGCCTCGACACGGCGTGCATCAGCAAGGTGTTCCCGACGCGCAGCCACACGGTCGCTGCCCAGGGTGGCATCAGCGCCGCGCTTGGCAACATGGGCGAGGACGACTGGCGCTTCCACTTCTACGACACCATCAAGGGTTCGGACTGGCTCGGCGACCAGGACGCGATCGAGTTCATGTGCAAGGAAGCGCCGGCCGCAATCCTCGAACTCGAGCACTACGGCCTGCCGTTCTCGCGCACCGAGGACGGCAAGATCTACCAGCGCCCGTTCGGCGGCATGACGACGCACTACGGCAAGGGCATCGCGCAGCGCACCTGCGCTGCGGCGGACCGCACTGGCCATGCAATGCTGCACACGCTGTACCAGCAGTCGCTCAAGCACGAGGCGCGCTTCTTCATCGAATATTTCGCCGTCGACCTGATCATGGAAGACGGCGCGTGCCGCGGCGTCGTGGCGCTCGACATGTCGAGCGGCCAGTTGCATCGCTTCCGCGCGCACACGGTGATCCTCGCCACGGGCGGCTATGGCCGCGCGTACTTCTCGTGCACCTCGGCGCACACCTGCACCGGTGACGGCGGCGGCATGGCGCTGCGCGCCGGCCTGCCGCTGCAGGACATGGAGTTCGTGCAGTTCCACCCGACCGGCATCTACGGCGCGGGTTGCCTGATCACCGAGGGCTCGCGCGGCGAAGGAGGGTACCTCACCAATTCCGCGGGCGAGCGTTTCATGGAGCGCTACGCACCCAACGCGAAGGACCTGGCTTCGCGCGACGTCGTCAGCCGTTCGATGACGATCGAGATTCGCGAGGGCAGGGGCGTGGGCCCGCAGAAGGACCACATCCACCTGCACCTCGAGCACCTGGGCGCCGCCGTGATCAACGAGCGCCTGCCGGGCATCGCCGAAACTGCGCGCATTTTCTCGGGCGTCGACGTCACGCGCGAGCCGATTCCGGTGCTGCCGACCGTGCACTACAACATGGGCGGTATTCCCTGCAACGTGCACGGCGAAGTGGTCACGCTGCGCAACGGCAACCCGGATTCGGTCGTCCCGGGCCTCATGGCCGTGGGCGAGGCGGCCTGCGTGTCGGTGCACGGCGCGAACCGCCTCGGCTCCAATTCACTGCTCGACCTGGTCGTGTTCGGTCGTGCGGCTGCGCATCACTGCGGCAAGACGGTCAAGCCCGGCACGTCGCACAAGCTGTTGCCGAAGGACGCGGGCGAGCTGGCCATCAGCCGGCTCGACAGGTTCCGCAACGCGAAGGGCACGCGCCGCACGTCGGAGATTCGTCTCGACATGCAGCGCGTGATGCAGAACCACGCGGCGGTGTTCCGCACCGGCGAGTCGCTCGACGAAGGCGTGCAGAAGCTCGATGCGGTCTTTGCCACGTTCGCCGACGTGCGGGTGGCGGACCGCTCCATGATATGGAACACGGACCTGATCGAGACGCTCGAGCTCGACAACCTGCTCGCACAGGCGCTGGTGACGATGTCGTCGGCGGCCAATCGCCAGGAAAGCCGTGGCGCCCATGCCCGCGAGGACTTCAAGGACCGCGACGACGTGACCTGGCTCAAGCATACGCTGGCCTGGGCGGACGCCTCGGGCAAGGTCTGCATCGACTACCGTCCGGTGCACCTGAACACGCTCACCAGCGACGTCGAAGCCATCCCGCCCAAGGCCCGTATCTACTAACCCCTGCGAAGCAAATGCCCCAATTCAGACTTCCCGAGAATTCACGGGTTCAGCCCGGCAAGAGCCACGCGGCCCCTGCGGGTGCGAAGAACGTCAAGACGTTCCGCATCTACCGCTTCGACCCCGACTCGAACCAGAAGCCGCGCGTCGATACCTACGAGGTCGACATGGGCAGCTGCGGCCCGATGGTTCTCGACGCGCTGATCAAGATCAAGAACGAGGTCGACTCCACGCTGACGTTCCGCCGCTCGTGCCGCGAGGGCATCTGCGGTTCGTGCGCGATGAACATCGACGGCGTCAACACCCTGGCATGCACCAAGGCCATCGGCGAGATCAAGGGCGACGCGAAGATCTATCCGTTGCCGCACATGCCGGTGATCAAGGACCTCGTGCCGGACCTCACCAACTTCTACGCGCAGTACGCTTCGGTCAAGCCGTGGCTGCAGACCCGCACGCCGGCACCCCCCGACCGCGAGCGCCTGCAGTCGAAGGAAGACCAGGAAAAGATCGACCGTCCGTCGGCCTGCATCCTGTGCGCCTGCTGCTCGACGAGCTGCCCGTCGTACTGGTGGAACAGCGACCGTTTCCTCGGTCCGGCGGCGCTGCTCGCGGCGTACCGCTGGATCATCGACACGCGCGACGAGGCCACGGGCGAACGTCTCGACGAACTCGAAGACCCGTTCCGTCTCTACCGTTGCCATACGATCATGAACTGCGCGCAGGCCTGCCCGAAGGACCTCAATCCGTCGAAGGCCATCGCGGAGATCAAGAAGATGATCGTCGAGCGGCAGCACTGATGCCCCGTCCAGCCTCCCCGGGGCCAGTGGGAGAGGTCGCGCGCCGGTCGGGTGAGGGCAGGTGACTGCTGTCGCCGACTTCAACCTGGCACGGTTGCGCTGGCGTTGCCGGCGCGGCATGCGCGAGCTCGACGTCATGCTCACCCGCTACCTCGACCGGGTCTGGGAGACGGCGTCATCCGCCGAACGCGATGCATTCGTGCAGTTGGTCGAACTGCAGGACCCCGACCTGTTCGGGTATCTTGTGGGTCGGGCCGCCCCGGCCGAGGAACCCCAGCGTGCGATCATCGCCTGCATCCGCCGACTCGAGCCTTGAGCTGCCCCCGGTGACTGCGGCCGACCTCGCCGTCGGTGCGATCGTGGCGTTGGCAACGGCCTTCCTGGCGTGGGCCATTGTCCGTTCGGGTTGGTCGATGACTGCTTCCCTGCTGCTGTCGCTGGCGGGCAGTGCGATCGTGGCGATCCGGGTCCGGTCCTGGGTGCGCTCCACGGGCCAACCGGCCCGACGACTCGTGGCCTGCCCGGATGGCTCCCTCTGGCTGCACACGGTGGGCCAGCCCCCTTGCCGGGCGACCCTTGGCCCGGGCACGCGGTTGATTGGTCCCTCGGTTTTCCTCGATCTGCTTGCGGATTCCAACCGGGCCGGTGAGCGCCTGCGCAGCTGGCTGACGCCGTTCGACGTCCCGACATCGGCAATTCGCCGCTGCAGTGTCGTCTTGCGCCGTTCCGGGCGGGTGACCAGCTCGTGACGGGGCGGCCGTCGCGCTAGCCTACCCATGCAAGCCATGCAGAACTTTCCCCCGCCGGACGAGTCTATGAAGTCGCGAGAACCCGGGGACGAAGATGCCGGCCTGCCTGCAGGCACCGAGCAAAGCGACCTCGAGCTCGTGCGGCGGGCCCAGCAGAACGAACGCGGGGCGTTCGACCTGCTGGTGCTCAAGTACCAACACAAGGTCATCAAGCTGGTGGCACGACTGCTGCGCGATCCGACCGAAGCCGAGGATGTCGCCCAGGAAGCCTTCGTCAAGGCCTACCGGGCCCTCGGTTCGTTTCGGGGCGACAGCGCGTTCTACACCTGGCTCTATCGGATCGCGGTCAATACAGCCCGCAATTCGATCGCCTCGCGCCAGCGCCGGCCCCTGGATTACGAAGTGGAACTCTCAGAAGGCGAGCAGAACAACGTGGCGGCGCGACTCAAGCACGACGACACGCCCGAGGCTACGGTCCTCTCGGAAGAGATCCGCCAGACCGTCAACGCCGCGATCGAGCAACTGCCCGAAGACCTGCGCACCGCCATCGTACTGCGTGAGATCGAGGGCCTGAGTTACGAGGAAATCGCGACGGCAATGGACTGCCCGGTGGGTACCGTCCGATCGCGTATCTTCCGTGCCCGTGAAGCCATCGACCGCGCCTTGAAACCCCTGC
The DNA here is from genome assembly GCA_963793675.1 of uncultured Gammaproteobacteria bacterium. Taxonomy (GTDB): domain Bacteria; phylum Pseudomonadota; class Gammaproteobacteria; order Steroidobacterales; family Steroidobacteraceae; genus RPQJ01. The sequence goes on from CAWCBA010000007.1 coordinate 111,139, forward strand.
TCGACTGAAACCTGGTGCCGAGAACAATATGACCGACCAGATTCGTGAACAGCTATCGGCATTGCTCGACGGCGAGCTGCCGCGGGACGAAATGGGCCTGCTCATGCGGCGCCTCGACAAGGATCCCGAACTGCGCCGGGCCTTCGGCACCTACGCGCTGATCGGCGAAACGCTGCGCGCCCCGGGCGGTCGGATCGCTGCGCCTTCGTTCGCGGCGCGCGTGAGTGCCGCCATCGGCGAGGCCCCGGCCATGGTCGAGAAGACACCCACGGCACGCCCGGCCGCAACTGTCGAGCTGCCGCAGCACGTCACGGCCTGGAAGCGACCGATCGTGCGCACGGCTCTCGCTGCCAGCGCGGCTGTCACCGCAGTGCTGCTGTTCCGTCCTGACGTCACGCCAGTTGCGCAGCTTGAGGTCACGCCAGCCAGTTCGTTCGCCATGTCCGCGAGCCCGACCCCGGCACAGAGCCAGCGCCTCGCGGGCTACATGGTCGCCCACAGCCAGTTCTCGACGCCGATGGTCCGTCGCAACGTGCTCTCGAGCCTCCTCGCCGCCGACCCGGGCATCACGCGCGTCTCGTACGAGATGGGAGAGGCGCCCTAGGATGAGTGGAGCCGCGATGAGGCGAGCCGCGGTGTGCGTCGCCGCCTGCCTGCTGGCATTCTCGGCTTACGCCGAGGATGACGCGCGGGCCTGGATCGAACGCATGTCGGAGTCGCTCGCCACACGCAACTACGACGGCCTGTTCACGCATTCGACCGGGCGCCAGGCCGAGACGATGCGCATCGTGCACGGGGTCGACAAGGGCAAGAGTTTCGAGCGCCTCGTGTCGCTTGACGGCAGTGGCCGTGAAATCGTGCGCACGCGCGAGGAAGTGCACGTTTACCTGCCTGACCGCCGCGTCGTGATCGTGGAACCGCGCGGCGACAACGGCTCGCTGCTCAAGTCGCTGCCCACCCCGGGCCCCGCGCTCGATCGCTACTACGAGCTTGCCGTCGGCCCGCAAGGAAGTCGGCTGCTGGGCCGCGAGGTCCGGGTCATCGACGTACGGCCCAAGGACATCTACCGCTATGGCTACCGCCTCTGGCTCGACGAGGACACGGCCATGCCCCTGCAATCGGTCGTGACCAATGGCCTCGGCAACCCGATCGAGATCATTCGTTTCACGCAACTGCAGATGAAGGACAGCATTCCGGCCCGCGACGTCGAACCGACGGTCGATGCCACCGGGTTCCAGTGGATCCGCACCGGCCGCAAGCTCGCCGCCATGCCGCAGCTGCCGAGCAATGGCGGGTGGCGGCCGTTGCGCCTGCCACCGGGGTTCCGGCTCGTGGCCAGCCGGCTGCAGCCGATCCCCGGTTCGCCGATGCCGGCCCAGCACCTGATCTTTTCCGACGGCATCGCAGCCATCTCCATCTTCATCGAGCCGGGCGCACAGACCGGACCGCGTCCACCCGAAACCTCGAGCATGGGGTCGGCCAACGCCTATTCCACGAGCGTGCACGGGCACATGGTCACCGCCATCGGCGAAGTGCCCGCAGCAACGGTCCGGGAGATTGCCAATTCGGTCGTGCCGGTCGAGGGCTCCGAAGCCCCGGCTGATGTCCCGGCCAGTTCTGCCCGCTGAGCCATGGGACAGGTCACCGGGGTCGTAACCCGGGTCGAGGCCGGCCGGGCCCGCGTCGAATGCGGTGTCTCGAATCAGCCTGCCTGCGGCACTTGCGCCGCCGGGCGCGGCTGCGGCTGGCAGCGGTCGAACCAGCCACGCCGGCTCGAAATCGACGCGCATCAGGGCATCAGAACGCTCGAGCCGGGCGACCGGCTTGCAGTGCAAGTCGACGATGCCAGCCTGTTGCGGGCGGCGTGCCGGTTGTACCTGCCCCCCCTGGCCGGGTTACTGGCAGGCCCGGCGTTGCTGCGGGTCGCGGGTCTGGAGCAGGGGGTCGCCCCGTTGCTGGGGGCGGTGCTCGGCCTGTTCGCCGGTGGCCTGATCGCCTGGCGCTGGACGCGGGCCGGAGTCCCGGTGCGGTGGCAGTGGCTCGGCAACACTGAGACTACCTGGCCGGACCAGCCATGAGGTCGGCCAAGCTCGAACTGTACGTCCGCGAGGGCTGTCACCTCTGCGACGAGTTCCTGCTCAATTTTTCGCTCGATCATCCGGAACTGCTGGACACCCTCGAAACCCGCGACGTCGATACGGAAACGGCGCTGGCAACCGAGTTCGGGCTGCGCGTTCCGGTGCTCACGGTGGACGGTCTCGTGGCGTGCGAAGGCTGCTACGATCGTGACAAGGTCGCCACCGCCCTCGGGTTATAATCGCGGGTTTTGACGCGCCCGAACCCCGGGTTGCGCCGGACGACCTGGTTCCCGATGAAACTGATCCGCAATTTTTCCATCATCGCGCACATCGACCACGGCAAGTCGACGCTCGCCGACCGCTTCATCCAGATCTGCGGCGGCCTGCAGGACCGCGAGATGCAGGCGCAGGTGCTCGACTCGATGGACCTCGAGCGCGAGCGCGGGATCACGATCAAGGCGCAGAGCGTCTCGCTGCGCTACAAGGCGCGCGACGGCGAGACCTACCAGCTGAACATGATCGATACGCCGGGGCACGTGGACTTCTCCTACGAAGTCTCGCGCTCGCTCGCAGCGTGCGAAGGCGCGCTGCTCGTCGTCGATGCGGCGCAGGGCGTCGAGGCACAGAGCGTCGCCAACTGCTACACCGCCCTCGAGCAGGGACTCGAAGTCGTGCCGGTGCTCAACAAGATCGACCTGCCCTCGGCCGATCCCGCGAAGGTCATCAAGGAAATCGAGGAAATCATCGGCATCGAGGCCGAGGACGCCGTGCGTGTCAGCGCCAAGACCGGCGAGAACGTCGACGAGCTGCTCGAGGAACTCGTGCGGCGCGTGCCGCCGCCCAAGGGCGATCCCGAAGGCCCGCTGCAGGCGCTCATCATCGACTCCTGGTACGACAGCTACGTCGGCGTCGTGTCGCTCGTGCGTGTGGTGAACGGCTCCATCCGCACCGGCCAGAAGATCAGGGTCTGGACCACCGGCCGTGCCCACCAGGTGGACAAGCTTGGAAGGTTCACGCCGAAGTCGCTGGTGGCCGACGCGCTCTATACGGGTGAAGTCGGTTTCATCATCGCGGGCATCAAGGAAATCGACGGCGCGCCGGTTGGCGACACCATCACGCTCGATAGCCGGCCGTGCTCCGAGCCGCTGCCGGGCTTCAAGGCGATCAAGCCGCGCGTGTTCGCCGGCCTGTTCCCGGTGAGCAGCGACGACTACGAGGCCTTTCGCGACGCGCTGCAGAAACTGAAGCTCAATGATTCCGCGCTGAACTACGAGCCCGAAGTCTCGACGGCGCTCGGCTTCGGCTTCCGCTGCGGCTTCCTCGGCCTGCTGCACATGGACATCGTGCAGGAGCGGCTCGAGCGCGAGTACGAGCTTTCGCTCGTCACCAGCGCGCCGACCGTGGTCTACGAAGTGCTGACGACCGACGGCGAGATCGTCAACGTCGACAACCCGGCCAAGCTGCCGCCGGTCGACAGGATCAAGGAACTGCGCGAGCCGATGATCGTCGCCAATATCCTGCTGCCGCCGGACTACGTCGGCCCGGTGATGAAGCTTTGCCTCGAAAAGCGCGGCGTGCAGAAGAAGCTGCTGTACCTCGGCAACCAGGTTTCGATGCAGTGGGAACTGCCGCTCGCCGAAGTCGTGCTCGACTTCTTCGATCGCCTCAAGAGCTGCAGCCGTGGCTATGCCTCGTTCGATTACGAGTTCGACCGCTTCCAGGCGGCGCCGCTGGTGCGGCTCGACATCCTGATCAACGAGGACAAGGTCGACGCGCTCTCCATCATCAGCCACCGCGACACCGCCTATCAGCGGGGCCGCGAACTGGTCGACAAGATGCAGGAGCTGATCCCGCGACAGATGTTCGAGGTGGCCATCCAGGCCGCCATCGGCGCGCACGTCATCGCGCGCTCGACCGTCAAGGCGCTGCGCAAGAACGTCCTGGCGAAGTGCTATGGCGGCGACCTTTCGCGCAAGCGCAAGCTGCTCGAGAAGCAGAAAGAGGGCAAGAAGCGCATGAAGAGCATCGGCCAGGTGGAAATCCCGCAGGAGGCTTTCCTGGCCGTGCTGCAGGTGGGGCGCAAGGAGTGATTTGCTCATCCGCTCGCACAATGTGACGCAAAGCATTGATTCCGCGAGATAATTAACCAATACTCCGCCCCGTTCCAAGAGGTGCCGCTTGGTCTTCGACTTTTCTTTTTTCCTGGTCATCGCTGCACTGGTCACCGGGCTGGTCTGGTTGATCGACGCCCGTGTGTTCCGTCCGCGACGCCAACGCGGGACGGGCAGTGCTGTCGGCGGCCCGCCCGAACCCATCCTGGTCGAGTACGCGCGGTCGTTCTTCCCGATCATCCTGCTCGTGCTGGTGATCCGGTCGTTCCTCTACGAACCGTTCCGCATCCCGTCCGACTCGATGATGCCGACGCTGCTCGACGGCGACTTCATCTTCGTCAACAAGTTCACGTACGGGCTGCGCCTGCCGGTGGTCAACACCGAGATCGTGCCGCTGGGTGAGCCGGCGCGCGGCGACGTCGTGGTGTTCCGCCTGCCGTCGGATCCGGCGACCAACTACATCAAGCGGCTGGTCGGCATGCCGGGCGATCACCTGGTGGTGCGGGCGAAGCGCGTCTGGATCAACGACCAGCTGCAGGACGTCACGCTCGACGGCTACTCCGAGCCTTACGGCAGCACGCCCCGGGCGCAGATCGGCATCGAACGGCTGGGCACTGTCGAACACCGCACGCTCTACATCGACGAACGCCCCTCGGTGGACTTCGACGACGTGGTGCCGGCGGGCCACTATTTCTTCATGGGCGACAACCGGGACAACAGCCGCGACAGCCGGTTCCCGGAAGTCGGCTATGTGCCGGCCGAAAACGTCGTCGGCAAGGCCGTCCGCATCTGGCTGAACTGGAAGTTGCCGAGCGCGCCCCTGTGGGAGCGTATCGGCAAGCCCATCAATTGAACTCGAAAGGGAGACCCGTGATGAGACAACGTGAACGCGGCGCGACGTTTCTCGGCATCGTCATAATCCTGCTGATCCTCGGCTCGGCGCTGTATGCGGGCATCCGGCTCGTGCCGGTATACCTCGAGTACACCAAGGTCGCGCGCGCGCTCGAACAGGTGCGCGACGAGCACGCCGCAATCGACACCAACCCGGCGCTCATCCGCCGCTCGCTCGAACGTCGCTGGGACGTCGAGGACATCGGCAGCATCGGCTGGAAGGAAATCGAGATCGACAAGACCGCCGCAGGCTACGACATGATCGCGTCCTACGAGGCCGAGCAGCCGTTCATTGCGAACGTGTACCTGCTGGTCAAGTTCGACAAGACGGTCTCCATCCCACAGTGACGGCGGGTCTTGCTGAACGCCGATGAATGGTCCGCGCAGCGGCTCGGGTATCGCTTTCGTGATCCCGGGCTGCTCGAGGCGGCGCTGACCCACCGCAGCGCCAGCCGCACGAACTACGAGCGCCTCGAATTCCTCGGTGACTCGGTCCTGAACTTCGCGATCGCGCTGCTCGCGTTCCGCACGTTCCCGCAGGCCCCCGAAGGCGACCTCAGCCGGTTTCGCGCCGCGCTCGTGAGCAGCCCGACCCTCGCGGCGATCGGCAGCGAACTCGACCTCGGCGACCAGTTGCGACTTGGCAGCGGGGAACTGAAGTCGGGCGGCTTTCGCCGCGATTCCATCCTGGCGGACAGCCTCGAAGCGATTCTCGGCGCGATCTACCTCGACGGCGGCATCGAAGCCGCCCGCGACGTGGTGCACCGGCTGCTCGGCGAGCGGCTGCGCGAACTGCCCTCGGCGGAGACGCTCAAGGATCCGAAGACGCGACTGCAGGAAGAACTGCAGGCGCGCGGACTCGCGCTGCCGAAATACGCGCTGGAGGAAGTCGGCGGCGAACCGCACGAACAGTGGTTCGTCGCGAGTTGCGAAACCGCCGATCTTGCGTTGCGGGCGACGGGCAGGGGCTCGAGCCGGCGCCGTGCCGAGCAGGAAGCTGCGCAAAGCGTGCTGGAGGCCCTGGGCCGCGCGCAGGAGAAGTCATGACAGACGAATCGATCGTTCCATCCCCAGCTGCAGAGCCGGCGGTCCGCTGCGGTTTTGCCGCGCTCGCGGGTCGTCCGAACGTCGGCAAGTCCACGCTGCTGAACGCGCTGATCGGGCAGAAGATCAGCATCGTGAGTCCGAAGCCGCAGACGACACGCACGCGCATCCATGGCGTGCTGAACAAGCCCGGGATGCAGATCGCGTTCGTCGACCTGCCAGGCATCCACACCAGGCAGACGCGCGCGATGAACCGGTACATGAATCGCACCGCGATCTCGTCGCTGTCGGACGTGGACGTGAACCTGTTCGTGGTCGAGGCGCTGCGCTGGACCGAGGAAGACGAGCGCGTGCTCGACGAACTGAAGCAGGTGGGCCTGCCGATCGTGCTGCTGATCAACAAGGTCGACCGCGCACACCCGAAGGAAAGGCTGCTGCCCTTCATCCAGGACCTCACGCAGAAGGCCGACTTCGCCGAGGTGGTGCCGATCTCGGCCACGCGCAAGACGACGCTGGAAAAGCTGCCCGACGTGATCGCGAAATACCTGCCCGAGCAGCCGCGCATCTTCCCGCAGGAGCAGGTCACGGATTCGCCTGACCATTTCATGGCGGCCGAGCTCATCCGCGAGAAGCTGATGCTGCGATTGCAGGAAGAACTGCCGTACGGCCTCGTCGTCGAGATCGAAGGCATCGGCCCGTCCGAGGACGAGCCCGGCAAGCTCGTGGTGCAGGCCGTGATCTGGGTCGAGCGCGCGGGCCAGAAGGCCATCGTCATCGGCAAGGGCGGTTCGCTGCTGAAGGAGGTCGGCCGCCAGTCGCGGCTCGACCTCAACCGTTATTTCAACCAGCCCGTGCACCTCGAGCTCTGGGTCAAGGTCAAGGAAGGCTGGTCGGACGACGAGAACGCGATGCGCAAGTTCGGGTACGAGTCATGACTGGAGCCCGGCGGGTCAACCAGGAACCCGCCTTCCTGCTGCACCACTATCCCTGGCGTGACTCGAGCCGCATCCTCGAGTTGATGACGCGCACGCACGGCCGCGTCTCGGTGTTCTCGCGCGCCTCACGGCAGTCGGGTTCCACGGCGACCGGCGGCGCATTGCAGCCGTTCACGGAGTCGCTGGTCTCCTGGAGTGGCCGCGGTGAGGCGGGGCACCTGACCTCGGCCGAACGCGTCCGTCCACCCGCGACCCTGGCCGGCGATCGCCTGATGAGCGGGTTCTACGCCAACGAACTGCTGCTGAAGCTGCTGCAGCGGAACGATCCGCATCCGGCGCTGTTCGACGCCTATGCGATCCTGATCGAGCGCCTCTATGCGCCCGACCACGATCCGGGGCGGGCGTTACGCCTGTTCGAGAAGCGGCTGCTCGACGAACTCGGTTGGGGACTCAATCTCGAACACGAAGCGACGAGCGGCGAGCCGCTCGAGCCGGCACGCAGCTACCGGTACGGCATCGAGGGCGGCGCGGAGCCGATCGCTGGAGTGGCTGAGGGACCCCTGATATTTTGCGGCGCGTCGTTGCTCTCGCTTGCGCGCGACGAGCTCAACGACCCGCGCAGTCTCGCGGAGGCGCGGCGGTTGCTGCGGGCGGCGCTCGACCGGCTGCTCGACGGCCGCCCGTTGCGGACCCGCGAGGTGGCTCTCGAAATGCGCGCACATGCAGGCAAGGCGGACGGAGGTTGATCCCTTGCAACTGACCCACCCGATCAAGCTCGGCGTCAATATCGACCACGTCGCGACGCTGCGGCAGGCGCGCCGTGCCTCGTACCCCGATCCATTGCATGCAGCACTGGTCGCGGAGCAGTCCGGCGCGGACAGCATCACGCTGCACCTGCGCGAGGATCGACGCCATATCCAGGATCATGACGTGCACCGCTTCCGGTCCACGCTGCAGACGCGCATGAACCTCGAAATGGCGGCCACCGACGAGATGATCGCCATTGCGCGCCAGGTGCGCCCGCAGGACGTGTGCCTGGTGCCGGAGAAGCGCACCGAGGTGACGACCGAGGGCGGTCTGGACGTGGCCGGACAGAAGGCGCGGCTCCGGGACTGTTGTGCGGCCCTGCGTGAAAGCGGCATCCGCGTCTCGATGTTCATCGACCCGGACCCGGAACAGGTCGAGGCCTCGCTCGAGAGTCGGCGCGCCCGTCGTCGAACTGCATACCGGGGCGTATGCGGAAGCGATCGGCGAACACCGGGCGAAGGAGTTGATGCGGTTGCTCCACGGCGCGCGCCACGGGGCGCAGCTCGGCCTGACCGTGCACGCCGGACACGGCCTGCACTATCACAACGTGCAGCCGGTCGCGGCAATCGCGGAGATCGTCGAGCTGAATATCGGTCACGCGATCATCGCGCGCGCCGTGTTCGACGGCCTCGCGGCGGCAGTGCGCGAAATGCGACGCCTCATGGTCGAGGCTCGCCGCGGCCTGCCGACGAGCGCGCCCTGAGCGCCCGCGCATGATCTTCGGCATCGGCACCGACGTCGTGCAGCTCGCGCGGGTCGAAGCAAGTCTACGCACGGCACGGCGAGCATTTCGTGCGCCGGTTGCTGTTGCCCGAGGAAGAGGCCGGGTTCCGCGACTACAGGCGCCCGGTGCGCTTCCTCGCGATGCGGTTCGCCGCCAAGGAAGCCATCGTCAAGGCGCTGGGAACGGGCTTTGCGCATGGCATCTGGATTCGCGACGTCGGCATCGCGCCGAACGCGTGGGGCCGGCCCGAGGTGATCTGGTCCGAGCGCGGGCGTGCGCTGCGCGACAGGCTCGGCGCCGGCGAGGGACACGTGACGCTGACCGACGAGGCGGGTCTCGTGGTGGCCGTCGCCGTGCTGATGAAGCGTGTGGAGCGATCGCAATGAGCATCATCAATAACGTCCTGGCGTTCGACATCGAGACGGTCCCCGACGTCGAGTTCGGCCGCCGGCTTCACGGACTCGAAACCCTGACCGACAAGCAGGTCGGTTACGTCATGCACACGCGGCAGCGCGAGCAGACCGGCAACGAGTTCCTGTCGCTGGAACAGCAGCGCATCGTCGCGATTTCGATCGCGATGCGTTCGCGCGACGGCTTCAAGGTCTGGAGCCTTGGCGAGCCGGATTCGTCCGAGGCGGAACTGGTGCGCCGTTTCTTCGACGGCATCGAGCGCCTCGCGCCGACGCTGGTCAGCTGGAACGGCGCAGGATTCGACCTGCCGGTGCTGCACTACCGTGCGCTGCGCCACAAGGTCCAGGCCCACCGCTACTGGGAGATGGGCGACATGGACCAGTCGTACAAGTGGAACAACTACATCAGCCGTTTCCACTGGCGGCACGTCGACCTCATGGACGTGCTCTCGGGGTTCCAGGGCCGCGGTCGCGTCGGTCTCGACCAGATGTCGCAGCTGCTCGGCTTCCCCGGCAAGCTGGGCATGTCCGGCGAGGGCGTCTGGGACGCGCATCTCCAGGGCCGCAGCGGGGACATCCGCAATTATTGCGAGACCGACGTCGTCAACACGTACCTGATCTACCTGCGGTTCGAGCTGATGCGCGGCCGCCTCACGCACGAGGAGCACGACCGCGAGGTGGAGCTCGTCCGCGCGGGGCTGCTCGGAGCGGGGAAGCCGCATCTGCAGGAATACGTGGACGCGTGGGCAAGGTGCGGCAGGTGACCAGCGCATGAAGCGCCTGCAGATGGCGCCCGAAGAGGCGGACATCGTCGACCTCACGCACGAGGCGCAGGGCGTCGCGCGTATCGATGGCAAGACGGTCTTCGTGGCTGATTCGTTGCCGGGCGAGCGCGTGGTGCTCAGACGAACGCATCGCCAGCGCAAGCTCGACTACGCGATCACGGAGCAGGTGCTGCGCGCCAGCCCGGACCGCGTGCAGCCGAAGTGCCCGCACTTCGGTTGCTGCGGGGGCTGCGCCTTGCAGCACCTCGCGCCCGACGCGCAACTTGCGTTCAAGCAATCGCAACTGGTCGAGAACCTGTCGCGGCTGGGCGCGGTGCAGGCCGGGCGTCTGCTCGAGCCGCTCCGTGGCCCGGTCTGGAATTACCGCAGGCGCGCGCGCCTCGGCATCAAGCTGGTGCCACGCAAGGGCAAGGTGCTGGTCGGCTTTCGCGAGCGTTCGTCGCCGTACGTGACCGATCTGCATGAATGCCACGTGCTGGTCGAGCCGGTCGGTGCCTTGATCACGCCGCTCGGGCGGATGGTCGAGGGCCTGACCATCGCGAGCCGGGTGCCGCAGGCCGAGGTCGCGGTGTCGGACGACGTCGTGGCGCTGGTGCTGCGAGTGCTCGATCCGCCGGCAGCGGCCGACCTCGAACGCATGGCCGATTTCGAACGCGAGTTTTCCGTCCGGATCTACCTGCAACCGGGTGGCCCCGGCAGCATCGCGCCGCTTGATCCGTCGCGCCCACCTGCACCGCTCAGCTATCGCCTGCCGGAGCACGATATCGTGATCGACTTCGAGCCGACCGACTTCGTACAGGTCAACGGCCCGCTCAACCGGGCAATGGTTTCGCGTGCGCTCGACGTGCTGGAACCGCCGGCGGGCGAAACGGTGCTCGACCTGTTCTGCGGCCTCGGAAATTTCTCGCTGCCGCTCGCCCGGCGCACCGGCCAGGTCGTGGCGGTCGAAGGCGACGCAGGTCTGGTGCAGCGGGCGCGCGACAATGCCGGACGCAATGGCATCCCGAACGTCGAGTTTCACGTGGCCGACCTGTTCAAGGACGTGGCAGGGCTGCCCTGGGCACGACGACCTTATGACAGCGTGCTGCTTGATCCACCGCGGGCCGGGGCCAAGGAGATCCTGCCGGTCGTCGCCGCCAGCGGCGCCAGGCGCGTCGTGTATATTTCCTGTCACTCGGGCAGTCTCGCGCGCGACGCGGGCCTGCTCGTCCGGGAGCACGGCTTCCGGCTGACGGCGGCGGGCGTCATGGACATGTTCCCGCACACGGCACACGTCGAGGCAATGGCGGTGTTCGACCGATGAGGAATGCATGACGGACGACAGTGCACCCGGAGTGACGCGATGACGCTCGGCCCGCTGATGGTCGACGTCGCCGGCTTCGAACTCACCGACGAGGACCGGCGGATCCTGGCGCACCCGCTGGTCGGCGCCGTCATCCTGTTCACGCGCAACTTCGCCAGCTACGAGCAACTGGAAGCGCTGGTCCGGGACATCCGCGCGGTCCGTAACCCGCCCTTGCTGGTCACCGTGGATCACGAGGGCGGGCGTGTGCAGCGCTTCCGCCAGGAATTCACCGTGCTGCCGCCGCAGCGTGCGATCGGCCATGCGTACGATCTCGACCCCGAGGCGGGCCGCCGTCTCGCCTGGCAGTGCGGGTGGCTGCTCGCCGCCGAATTGCGCTCGATCGGCATCGACCTGAGTTTCGCACCCTGCATCGACCTCGATTACGGCGTCAGCGAAGTCATCGGCGACCGTGCGTATCACCGCGATCCCGAGGTGGTGTCGCGCCTCGCTGTCGCCTGCATGCAGGGCATGCGCACGGCCGGCATGGCTGCCACCGCGAAGCATTTTCCCGGGCCACGGCGCCGTCGTGGCGGACTCGCACAAGGCGCTGCCGATCGACCGGCGGCCGTTGAGCGAACTCGCCGACGAACTGTTGCCCTACCGGCGCATGATCGCGAACGGCCTGACCTCCGTGATGGTCGCGCACGTGCTGTTCCCTGAAGTCGATGCAGCGCCCGCGGGCTTTTCGGCGCGCTGGATCCAGCAGGAGCTGCGCTGGGGTCTCGGCTTCACCGGTGCGGTGTTCTCGGACGATCTCAGCATGGGTGGTGCCGCGTTTGCGGGCACCGTTCCGGAGCGCGCACGCCGCGCGATCGAAGCGGGCTGCGACCTGTTGCCGATCTGCAACGACCGTCCTGCCGGTGCTCGCGACGCTCGCCGAGCTCGAAGGCGCGGCAGATCCGCTGAGCCAGGTGCGCCTGGTGCGACTGCACGGCCGGCCGATGCCGGGCCGCGAACAACTGCGCAGGACCGCGCAATGGGCCGAATGCCAGCGGGCGATCGACCATTGCCGTGACGCGCCGAGCCTGCAGCTGAACGCCTGACTACGGACCGGGGCACGGGGGAGTTCCAGAACGATGAACGATGCAGCGATGGTGACGACAACCAGCGACGCGCAACTGCTCGAGGAGGTGCTGCGTCACGCGCTCGACGGCATTGCCGTCGTCGAATCCCGTGACGGCATCACCCAGGTGGCGTATGGCAATGCGACACTCGCCGCGCTGTTGCGCCGCTCGGAAGACTGGGTGGCCGGGCGCCGGCTCGAGGACGTCGAAGTCGAGGCTCCGGCCGATCCCAACCTGACCACGACGGGCGCCGGCTCCCGCGTTCGGCTGAAGCGCGTCGACGGCACGCTGGTCGACTGCGAGCGCTGGGCCGTGATGCTGTCGGGTGGACGGATGGCGCTCTATTACCGCCCCGTGCCGCGCAATTCGCCGGGCGCGCTCGCCGCGGCGCTCGAGCGTTCCAGCGGCCTCAGCACCGAGGAACAGCTGCTTGAGATGCTCGTGCGCGACTGGTCGATCGGCCAGCGCGACGGGCGCAGCGTCACGCTGATGCACTTCGAGATCGATTCCTGGGCGGACTACCTGGAGATCTTCGGCCGCGGCGCGAGTGACAACGTGCTGCGGCAGGTCGGGCGTACCATCGCCGCGGTGATGAAGCGCGCCAGTGACGTGGTCGCCCGTGCGGGGCAGGGCGGGTTCCTCGTGCTTGGCGTCTCGATGGAGGCCGCTGCAGCGCTGGACTTTGCCGACCAGATCGTTTCGCGCATCCGTTCGCTCTCCATCCACCACCCGCGCTCCGTTACCGGCAAGTTCCTTACCGTGAGCGCGGGCGTGGTGACTGCACGGCCGCCGCGCGGGGCGAGTCACGCGCTGATGCTGGAGGCGACCCAGGTCGCCGTCGGCGAGTCGAAGGCGCGCGGTGGCAATCGTGCCACCCGCGGGGAGATCTGAACCCTATTTGTCCGGCACGCAGCGCGTGAGCTGGTCGAGCAGCTTCTGCGCAGCGGTGAAGCGCTCCTCGGGGTCGTCCCATTTGCCCGTCACGCGGATCTTCCGCGGGCCGTCGAAGCGCATCGTCCGGTTGCTCTGCTGCAGCAGCAGGATCAGCGAGCCCGGGTCGAGCGGCGTCTCGTCGCCGAACGCCACCGACCCGCTGGCGGTTGCCCAGGTCCATGCGCTCGATGACCAGCGGATTGGCCACCACGCGCAGCCGCGCGATGCGGAAAAGATTTTTCGCCGGGTCCGGCAAGGGCCCGAATCGGTCCATCGTTTCGGCCTGCAGGTCGTCGAGTTCCGTGACCGACTGCACCGACGAGATGCGCTTGTAGAGTACGAGCCGCGCATGCACGTCGGGCAGGTAGCCTTCAGGCAGCAGCGACGGCACGTGCAGGTCGATCTCCGGCCCGTGGTGCAGCGGCTTCTCGAGCTCCGGTGTCTTCCCGGCCTGCATCGCCTTCACCGCGCGTTCCAGCAGCTCCATGTAGAGCGCGAAACCGACCTCCTGGATCTGGCCGCTCTGGCCTTCGCCGAGCAGTTCGCCGGCGCCGCGGATTTCGAGGTCGTGCGTGGCAAGCACGAAGCCGGCGCCCAGGTCTTCCAGCGATTCGATCGCCTCGAGCCTGCGTGCGGCATCCGCCGTCATGGCGTTCTTCGGCGGCGTGATCAGGTAGGCGTACGCCTGGTGATGCGAGCGGCCGACGCGACCGCGCAGCTGGTGCAGCTGCGCCAGGCCGAAGCGGTCGGCACGGTCGACGATGATCGTGTTCGCGGTCGGCACGTCGATGCCGCTCTCGATGATCGTCGTGCAGAGCAGCACGTTCGCGCGCTTGTGGTAGAAATCGAGCATCACCTGCTCGAGGTCGCGCTCGCGCATCTGGCCGTGGCCGATCACGATGCGTGCTTCAGGCACCAGCTCGGTCAGCTGTTGTGCCGTCTTGTCGATCGTCTCGACGCTGTTGTGGACGAAATACACCTGGCCGCCGCGACGCAGTTCGCGCAGGCAGGCCTCGCGCACCGTGGGGTCGCTCCATTCGGTCACGAACGTCTTGATCGAGAGCCGTGCGGCCGGCGGCGTGGCGATCAGCGAAAGGTCGCGCAGACCGCCCAGCGCCATGTTGAGCGTGCGCGGAATCGGCGTGGCCGTCAGCGTCAGCACGTCGACCTCGGCGCGGAGCGACTTGAGTCGCTCCTTGTCGCGCACGCCGAAGCGGTGCTCCTCGTCGATGATGACGAGACCCAGGTCCTTGAACTTGACGCCAGGCTGCAGCAGCCGGTGGGTACCGACGACGATATCGACCTTGCCGGACGCCAAGCCGTCGAGCGCCACCTTCGACTGCGCGCCCGCGCGGAAGCGCGACAGCAGTTCGATCTTCACGGGCCAGTCGGCGAAGCGGTCAGCGAACGTTTCGTAGTGCTGCTGCGCCAGCAAGGTCGTCGGTACCAGCACCGCGACCTGCTTGCCGCCCTGGACCGCGACGAACGCGGCGCGCAGTGCCACCTCGGTCTTGCCGAAGCCGACGTCGCCGCAGACCACGCGGTCCATCGGCTTGCCCGAGCGCAGGTCCTCGATCACTGCCTGGATGGCGCTCAGCTGGTCGACGGTCTCCTCGAACGGGAAGCCGGACTCGAACGCGCGGACCTGCTGGTCGTCCACCCGGAAGGCGTGGCCCTGGCGTGCAGCGCGACGCGCGTAGACGTCGAGCAACTCCGCCGCCGCGTCACGAATCTTTGCGGCCGCTCGCGCTCGCGCCTTCGCCCACTGCTCGCCGCCGAGCTTGTGCAGCGGTGCGGACTCGGCGGGTGCGCCGGTATAGCGGCTGATGCGCTCGAGTGCCTGGACGGGCACGTAGAGCCTGTCACCCTCGGCGTACTCGAGCACGAGAAATTCGGCGGTCATGCCGCCGGCGTCCATGGTCGTGAGACCGGTGTAGCGGCCGACACCGTAATCTTCGTGCACGACCGGGGCGCCCGGACGAAGGTCCGCCAGCTGCTGGATGATCCTGGCGGGATCGCGGTCGGTGCGACGGCGTCGCCGCTCCTGGCGGGCACGTTCACCGAACAGCTGTTCCTCGGCGTAAATCGTGACCGCGGGATCGCGCAGCGTGACGCCGGAGGCGAGCGGTGCGACGGTGAGCGCGATGCGCGCGTCGGAATCGAGGAACTCCTGCCAGTTGCCGACGACCCTGGCCGTGATGGCGTACGGCCGCAGCAGTTCCAGCAGCAGCTCGCGACGGCCTGCCGATTCGGCGGCAAGCAGCACGCGCCCGGCGGTGTAGCGCAGCTGGTCGGCGAAGGCGTGCAGCGTCTCGTCGCGGCGCTGGTCGATGCGGGCGGACGGTGCGGGCTCGGTCCCGAAGTCCACCACCGGCACGGGCTGCGAGGAGATCGTTGCGGGCGGTTCGGTGTGCGCCGGGATCGATGGCGCAGGTCCGAGCAGGATGTGTGGCAACGCGGTCGCCGCGGCGAGCCACTCATCCACCGGAACGCATATCTCGGCCGGGTCGAGCACGGGATGCTCGATGTCGTACCGTCGCTCCTCAAAGCGTTCGACCAGCGAGTTCCAGGCATCGCGCAGGCCAGCGTCGTGCTCGGACGGCAGGATCACGGTCGCGCGTGCAGGCAGGTAATCGAGCAGCGTGGCGGTCTGCTCGAAGAACAGCGGCAGGTAGTACTCGATGCCGGCCGGGGCGAGGCCCTCGCCGACGTCGCGATAGAGCGGCATGCGTGCCAGGTCGCCCTCGAAGCGGGTGCGGAATCGGCGCCGGAAGTCCTTGATCGCCGCGGACGACAGGCTGAATTCGCGGGCCGGCAGCAGGTCGAGTCGTGGCAGCTTCTCGAGCGAGCGCTGCGATTCGGCGTCGAAACTGCGGATGCTGTCGATGACGTCGTCGAACAGGTCGATCCGCAGCGGCGATTCGCTGCCCATCGGAAACACGTCGAACAACGAGCCACGGATGGCGAAGTCGCCCGGCTCACCCACCTGGGGCACGCTGGCATAGCCGGCACCCGTCAGCCGCAATCGGAACTGCTCGAGGTCGATCGCTTCGCCGGCTTTCAGGCTGAGCGCATGGCCGTCAATGAAGGTGCGTGGTGGCAGGCGCTGCAGGGCCGTCTGCACGTCGACGATCACGATGCCGCGCTGCAGTGCGGGCAGCCGGGCCAACGTGCGCAGGCGCTGCGAAATGATGTCCGGATGGGGCGAGAACTGGTCGTATGGCAGCGTCTCGTAACCCGGGAAGGCGAAGATCGGGACGGCGCCGGCGCAGAAGAACGCAAGTTCTTCCTCGAGCCGCGCGGCCGTCGCCGCGTCGTTGGTCACCAGCAGGACGGGGCCCGGTGCCAGCGTGGCCGCACGCGCAAGCTGCAGGGCCGTGGCGGCCCCGGTCAGGCCGATCCAGCGCAGGCTGGGATGTTCGTTCGTGGGCAGCAGGGCGGGTTGGTCGACGGGCATCGGATTCCAGCGGGCAACGGGCGACGCTCTCCCGCGCCTGGACGCGGCAGAGATTCGCAGTGGACGTCGACGGGGTTTCGACCCGCCCTTGGCCCGGCGCAGACGCCGGACACCCCCGCTTCAGGCGGGGGAGGCGGAGATTCTAGCGGTTCGGTTCAGCGGCGGAGCGTGACGGCGTGAACCACGTGGTCGTACTCGAAGTAGACGATCTTGTCCGCGTAGACCCAGCGGGTGATCGGCGGCTGTCCGACCGCGGCGAATCGCTCGGCCGGCGCTCCGAACTGGCGCTCCACCTGGGCCATGCTCTGGCCGCGGGCAGGCGTTGCCACGGCGCTGGTAGCCGCAGGCGGGTTCGTCATTTCGAGGGTCTGGGCAGGCAGGGCCGGCGCTGTCGCAAGTCCGGCCAGGCAGAGGCTGATTGCCGTGAATTTTTGCTTGCGCATGCTTCCGTGTCTCCGATGAGGCCCGCCGAACTATAGCATTCGACGCGAAAGAGCCGGAACCTCGCGGCCTAATTCCTTGTTCCAGTTCACTATCTGGTGCGGCAGGAAACGTGCAAAGCCGGGCCGCGCCGGGTAGCCTTGCGGCCTCCCACCGCCACGCGAGCCTCGATTCACGGTGTTCCACCCGCTGCCCGTCTTCGTTGGCCTGCGCTACGTCCGCACCCGCAGGCAGGGCTTTTTCGTCTCGTTCATCTCCTGGATCTCGATGGCCGGGGTGTGTCTGGGCGTCGCCGCGCTGATCACCATCATTTCGGTCATGAACGGCTTCGAGGGCGAACTGCGCAACCGCCTGGTTTCGCTGACGGCGCACGCCACCGTATCCGGCCCGCCTGGGCGGCTCGCGAACTGGCAGTCGGTCACCGAGCGCATTCGAACCGTGCCGGGCGTGGAGGGCGTCGCGCCTTTTGTGGACGTGCAGGCGATGCTCGGGCGCGCCGGCATGCTCGAACCGGTGCTGCTGCACGGCATCGATCCGGCAGCCGAAGCCAACGTGTCGTCGATCGAACACAATCTGCTGCAAGGAAAACTCAGCGACCTCCAGCCTGGCTCGCGCGGCATGGTCATCGGTCGCGTGCTCGCATGGCAGATCGGGGCCGAGCTCGGCGATGAACTCACCGTGATGGTGCCGGGCCGCGACATGCTCGCGGCGGGTGGCCGGCCGCTGCTGCAGACGTTCACCGTCACCGGCATCTTCGAGGTCGGGCTGCAGGACCACGATGCTTCGCTCGCGCTCGTGTCGATCGCCGATGCGGCTGACTTGAGCGGCGCCGCCGATGCGACACCCGCCGGGCTGCGTATCCGCTTCGACGACGTGATGAACGCGCCCGCGCGCACTGCCGACCTGCGCAAGGCCGTAGGCGCGGGGCTGCAGGTCAAGGACTGGAGCGAAGAACACTCGGCCTACTTCCGCGCGATTCGCATCGAGAAGACGATGATGAGCCTGATCCTGTTGCTCGTCGTCGCGGTGGCGGCGTTCAACATCGTGGCGGCGCTGGTGATGGTGGTGAACGAGAAGCGCTCGGACATCGCGATCCTGCGCACGCTCGGCATGACCCCGCGCGGCGTCGTCGGCGTCTTTCTCACCCAGGGCCTCGTGATCGGCACCGTCGGGACGCTGTTCGGTCTGGTGCTCGGGGTGCTGGTCGCCGCCAACGTCGGCACCATCGTGCCGGTGCTCGAGCGCGTGTTCCGCTTCCACGTGATGGACCCGTCGGTCTACTACATCACGCAAATTCCGGCGGAGCTCAGAGTCGGGCAGATCCTTACCATCACCCTGGTCGCGTTCACGCTCACGGTCGTTGCGACGATCTATCCGGCGATCCGCGGCGCGGCCACAGAGCCCGCCGAAGCGTTGCGGTACGAATGACCATGGCAGGGCGTGGCGCTCCCTTCGAGCTCAAGATCGGCCGGCGCTACCTGCGCTCGACCGGCAACCGCTTCCTCTCGTTCATCTCGCTGATCTCGATGGTGGGCGTGGCGATCGGCGTGGCCGTGCTGATCGTCGTGCTGTCGGTGATGAACGGCTTCGAGCACGAACTGCGGTCACGTATCCTGAGCCTGACGTCGCACGCGACGGTGACGGCATTCGGCGAGGGACTCGTCGGCTGGGAGGCGATGCGGGACACGGCGCTCAGGAATCCGCGAGTGTCTGCGGCGGCGCCGTTCGTCGAGTCCGAGACGCTGCTGATTGCCGATCACGCGGCTGGCGCTTCCAGCGCAGCCACCTTGCGTGGCATCGACCCGGCACTCGAGGCGCAGGTGTCGGCGCTGGGTGAACGGCTCACCAGTGGATCGATGCAGTCGCTCGAGCCAGGCTCGTTCACGGTCCTGCTGGGTGAGGAGCTGGCGAACAAGCTGGGCGTCGGCCTGGGCGACGCCGTCGTCGTGGCCGTCGCCAAAGGTAGCGTGACGCCCGCCGGCGTGCTGCCGCGACTGCGTCGTTTCAAGGTCGCAGGCATTTTCCGCTCCGGCATGTACGAGATAGACGCGACGCTCGCGGTGGTGCACATCGCCGATGCGGCGCGACTGCTGCGACTGGGTGGCAACGTGACGGGATTGCGCCTGGCGGTGAAGGATCCCTACGAGGCGCCACTCGCCGTGCGCGAAGTTGCCAACGAACTCGGCGGCGGGCTCTACGTCGAGGACTGGACGCAGCGCAATGCGAATTTTTTCCGCTCGATCGAACTGACCAAGCGCATGATGTTCTTCATCCTGCTGCTGGTCGTGGCGGTCGCGGCGTTCAACATCGTGTCGACGCTGGTGATGGCGGTGAAGGACAAGCAGCCGGACATCGCCATCCTGCGCACGATCGGGGCGCGACCCTCGAGCATCCTGGCGATCTTCACCACGCAGGGCACCGTGATCGGCCTGCTCGGCACGCTCGGCGGCGTGGCTCTCGGCGTGCTGGTCGCGCTGAACCTCGAGTCGATCGTGCACGGCCTGGAGCGTGTTTTCGGCGTGCATTTCATGGACGCGAGCGTTTACCTCATGAGCGACCTGCCGGCGCGCGTCGAACCCGACGACGTGCTGCTGATCGCGGGCACGGCGTTCGCGCTCTGCTGTCTATCCACCCTGTATCCCGCGTGGCGCGCAGCGACCACCGATCCGGCGAGGGCCCTGCGCCATGACTGAACCATTGATCCTCGCGTGCGACGGCGTGCACAAGCATTTCGAGGAAGCGGGGCAGCGCCTCGAGGTCCTCCGCGGGGTCGAATTGCAGGTGCGAGCGGGCGAGACGCTCGCCATCATCGGTGCCTCTGGTTCCGGCAAGACTACGCTGCTGCAGATCCTCGGCGGTCTCGACCTGCCGACGAGGGGGACGGTGCGACTGATGGGCATGGCCTTCGCCGAGTTGTCGGACGCCGCGCGCGGCGACCTGCGCAACCGCGCGCTCGGCTTCGTATACCAGTTCCATCACCTGTTGCCTGAATTCAGCGCGCTCGAGAACGTGGCGATGCCGCTGCTCGTGCGACGCACCTCGGCGGCGGATGCACGGCGCGAAGCGCAATGGTTGCTGGAGCGCGTGGGCCTGGGTCAGCGGCTCACCCATCGGCCATCGCAGCTCTCGGGCGGTGAGCGGCAGCGTGCAGCCGTGGCGCGCGCGCTGGTGACGCGACCGAAGCTCGTGCTGGCGGATGAACCGACCGGCAACCTCGATGGCCGCAACGCCGAGGGCGTGCTCGAACTCATGCTCGAGCTGAACCGCGAGCTCGGCACCAGCCTGGTGCTGGTCACGCATTCGAGTGAAATCGCCGCGCGCATGCAGCGCGTCCTCACCCTGCAGGATGGCCAGCTGGTCGAGGGCTGAATCGGGCTGAAGGCGCCGATTAGTCGCGTCGCCAATGACTGCGGCTGCCCCGCACGCTGACCTCCTCGCGGTCGGGGCGTCGAAACATGTGGCAAATGGCGGCAGGCCTCCTGGCGGGCTCCTGTGCAGTGCTCAGCCTGCCGCAGGCGCCTCCGGTCGCGCTGGTGTGGACCAGCCTATGCGCGAGCCTCGCTGGCGCCAGCGCCTGGCGCAAGACCTGGCTGCTGGGCCCCGGGGTGGGGTTCTGGCTCACCGCCCTGCAACTCAATGCCGGGCTCGCCGACCGGCTGAACCCGGCTCTGGAAGGGCAGGCAGTGCGCGTGCGTGGCGTGGTCACGAGCGTGCCGCAGGGGACGCTCGACGTGCTCAAGTTCCGTTTTGCGCCCCTGCCGGACGGCGACTCACGATCGCTGCCCCGGCTCATCGAGCTGACCTGGTACGACGCCCCCACCCGGGTCGATGCCGCGGAGACGCTCGAACTTGAAGTGAAACTGCGTCGTCCCCGCGGGTTTGCCAATCCGGGCGGACACGACAACGAGTCGCGGATGCTGCGCGATCGTGTTGGCGCAAGCGGCTACGTGCGTTCCGGCGAACGACTCGGCCGCGAACCGAACGCTGCATTCAAGTACCCGGTGCTGCTCGCGCGCGCGAAAGTCGCGCTGATCATTCGTGAAGCACTCGGCGAACGGCCCGCAGCCGGCATCGTCGCCGGGCTCGCCGTCGGTCTCCAGGACGCGCTGAGCCGCGAGCAGTGGCTGCAGCTCTCGCGCAGCGGCACCAGCCACCTGATGGCGATCTCGGGCCTGCACATCGCGATGGTGGCCGCGGTCTTTGCCTGGCTCGGTGGGCGAGTGCAGCGATTGCGGCAGCGCCGTGGTGCGACCGGCGCCACGCGCGACGCGTCGGTCGTTGCAGCGGCGATCGCAGCGTTCGGCTACAGCCTGCTGGCGGGCTGGTCCGTGCCGACGCAACGCACGATGGTCATGATCGCGTGTGGCGCCGCTGCGCTCCTGTTGCGTCGACGGATCGGCGTCGCCGATGGGCTGGGTTTCTGCGTGGTCGGCGTGCTGTTGCTCGACCCGCTGGCGCCGCTCGCAGCCGGGTTCTGGTTGTCGTTCGGCGCCGTGGCCGTGATTCTCTACGGCGCCACCGGGCACGTCCGGCCCCCCGGTTTCGTACGCAGCTACCTGCTGGTCCAGGTCGTCGTCACACTGGGACTCGTGCCCGTCCTCGCGGGCAGCTTCGGCTCGGTGTCGCTCGTGTCCGCGCTGGTCAACCTGTATGCGATTCCGCTCTATACGCTGCTGGTTGTGCCCGCGGTGCTGGTGTCGTGCGCCGTGGCGATGATTGCCGCTGGCACAGGCACGGTCCTGCTTGGCTGGACCGGCCGGTTGATCGAATCGACGTGGCCATTGATCGAGGTGCCGGCGTCATGGCCGCTCGCCACCTGGTCGGTCGCCGGGCCCGATGGCATCGCGTGGTTCGCACTCATCCTTGGCACGCTCGCGGCCCTGTCACCCTTGCCGGTCCCGGGTCGCACTGCCGGCGGCGTACTGATTGCTGCAGCCTGCCTGTGGCGGCCTGCGCTCGTGCCGGAAGGGGTCGCGCGCGTCACGATTCTCGACGTCGGGCAGGGACTGTCGGTCGTGATCGAAACGCGCCGGCACACGCTCGTCTACGACGCAGGCCCCTCGTTCCGCACGGGCAGCGACACCGGGCAACTCGTCGTGGTTCCGTTCCTGAAGTCACGCGGCATTCGAGCGGTGGATCGCGTCGTGGTGAGCCATGACGATGACGATCACAAGGGCGGGGCAGGCAGCGTGCTCGGCCTCATGCACGCGCGCACCCTGATCCTGGGGCCGAGCCTGCGGGCGAACACGCTCAACGACATCGATGCGCAGCTGACGCGGGACACCTGCCGGCGTGGCGAGGCATGGACCTGGAATGGAGTCGGTTTCCGCTGGATACACCCCGGCGACGTCAAGTACGAGCGGGACAACGACAGTTCATGCGTATTGCTGGTAAACGCAGGCGAGCACGCGGTGCTCGTCACCGGCGACATCGAGGCCGAAGCTGAGGGTGAATTGGTGCGCGCGGGCGTCCTGGCACCGGTCGATATCGTGGTCGTGCCGCACCATGGCAGCCGCACTTCTTCGACGCAGGACTTTGTGGCTGCGTCACGGCCGCGCTGGGCGGTCTATGCAGTGGGGTACCGCAACCGCTGGAATTTCCCCGTGCGGCGCGTCGTGGAGCGCTGGGAGCAAGCTGGAGCCCAGGGAGTGCGGACGAGCGATGGCGGAGCGATCACGTTCGAGCTCGTACCCGGACGCGCCCTGGCGCGGCCGATCGAATGGCGGCGCGAACATCCGCGCCCATGGCGCGATCCTTGAACCATGCCCGTCGCCGCGGAGGAGGGGTTCCAGTATCATCGGCAGGTCATTTCTGCCGGACACAGGGACTCGAGCACGCGACATGTTCGAAATCGTGAAGGCCGGCGGCATCGTCATGGTGCCGCTCATCCTCTGCTCCATACTTGCCGCCGCCATCACGCTCGAGCGCCTCTGGACGCTGCGGAGCCAGCGCGTCGTGCCCGAGGAACTCGTGGACAAGGTGTGGCGCTGGGTCGAAAACCGTACCCTGTCCGACAAGCAGATCCTCGCTCTGCAGCAGCACTCGCCGCTCGGGCGCGTGCTGGCGGCCGGGCTCGCCAATCGCCACCGCGACCGCTCACTGATGATCGAGGCGATCGAGGACGCCGGACGCCACGTCGCCCACGAACTCGAGCGGTACCTGAATGCCCTTGGCACGATCGCGGCCATCTCGCCGTTGCTCGGCCTGCTCGGGACCGTCACCGGCATGATCCGGACGTTCAAGGCGATCACGCTCGCCGGCGTCGGGAACCCGACGGCCATGGCGTCGGGCATCGCCGAGGCGCTCATCACGACCGCGACGGGCCTCATCATCGCGATTCCGGCGCTGGTGGCGTACCGCATGCTGCGCAGCCGGGTCGACGGACACGTCATCGACATGGAAAAGGAGTCGCTCAAGCTGGTGCAGGCGATCGACCGCGCGAGCGCGCTGCGTCCCGGGTCCGCAGTCGAGATCGGCTCCGCGCTGTCGGACCCGCCGGACTCGCAGGAAGCCGTGGCTTGAAATTCCAGCGGAAGCAGCGGGAGGAGGTCGAGCTCAACATGACGTCGCTGATCGACGTCGTACTGCTGCTGCTGATCTTCTTCATGATGTCGACCAAGTTCATCGACGAGGGGCGGCTGCACGTGCGATTGCCCGCAGCCGGTGTCCAGCCCGATCAGTCCTCGCTCAAGGAAACCGTCGAGATCGAGGTGACCGCCGAAGGCAATTACCGCGTGGGCGGTCGCGATCTCGTCAACAACAGTCCGGACACGCTCGCCACGGCACTGGCGCGCGCCACCAACGGCAACCGCGCGCAGCCCCTCACGATCCGCGCCGACGCACGGGCCGTGCACCAGTCGGTCGTCACGGCGATGGACGTCGCGGGGCGACTCGGCTATCGCCAGATCAACATCGCCACGGTTCACGATGGGTCGGAAAGCCGATAAGCGCATAGACCTCAAGATGCCGGAGGGCGCCCTGCAGACGTACAAGCGTCTGCTCGGCTACCTGCGGCCGCACAAGGCCATGTTCGCCGTCGGCGTGATCGGCATGACGATCTTCGCCGCGACCGACGCGGGCTGGGCTGCATTCGTGAAGTTCTTCCTCGACGGCACCTTCGTCGCCAGGGATCCGCGCATGGTCTGGCTGGTGCCTGTGGCGCTCGTCGGACTCTTCATCCTGCGCGGCGTCGGCGATTTCATGCAGACCTACTGCCCGGGCTTCGTCGGCCGGCACATCGTGAAGACGCTGCGCGGACAGATATTCGAGCGCTACGTGCACCTGCCGGTGGCGTATTTCGACACCAATACGTCGGGCGTGCTGTTGTCCAAGCTCACCTACAACACGGAGCAGGTGGCCACGGCGACGACCGATTCGGTCACGGTGTTCATCCGCGACACGCTGACGATCATCGGCCTGATCGGCTACCTGCTCTACCTCAACCCGAAGCTCACGCTGTTCAGCCTGATCGTGGGCCCGCTGATCGCGGTGCTGATCCGCAAGATCAACCTGCTGTTCCGCCGCTACAGCCGGCGCATACAGAACTCGATGGGCGACGTCACGCGCGTCGCCAAGGAAGCGATCGAGGCGCCGCGGGTGATCCGCGTCTTCAACGCGCAGGACTACGAAGCGCGGATGTTCGACGAGGTGACCGAGCACAACCGCCGCTCGCACATGAAGCTCATGATGACCAAGGGCATGAGCAATCCCATCGTGCAGACGATCGCGGCCATCGGCCTGGCGGGCGTGCTGTACCTGGCGACGGTCGACGCCATCAATGGCCTGATGACAGTGGGCGAGTTCACGTCGTTCATCGCGGCGCTGATGCTGATCACGGCGCCGCTGCGCCGCCTGGTAAACGTCGCAGGGCCGCTGCAGCAGGGCATCGCAGCCGCGCAGAGCATTTTCGAGGTGCTCGACGCCCCGCTCGAGGACCAGGGCGGCGCGTTCCGGCTGGATCGTGCGCGCGGTGAGGTCGAGTACCGAAATGTCGAATTCAAGTACCCGGCGTCGGCGGATCCCGTGCTGCACGGCGTGAGCTTTCACGCGCGGCCGGGCGAGAAGATCGCGATCGTGGGCCGTTCCGGCAGCGGCAAGTCGACGCTGGTGGGATTTCTGCCGCGCTTCTATGACCCGACGGCGGGGCAGGTGCTGGTCGACGGCCACGACGTGCGCGAATTTTCGCTCGGCGCCCTGCGCTCGCAGGTCAGCCTGGTGAGCCAGGACGTGGTGCTGTTCAACGACACGATCAGGAGCAACATCGCCTTCGGCTTTCCAGCGACAGCGGCCGAAATCGAAGCCGCCGCCGCGACCGCACGCGTCAATGAGTTCAGCGCGCAATTGCCACTCGGGCTCGACACCGTGGTGGGCGATCGTGGCACTCTGCTGTCGGGCGGCCAGCGCCAGCGAATTGCGATCGCGCGCGCGTTGCTGCGGAACACGCCGATCCTGATCCTGGACGAGGCGACCTCGGCGCTCGATACCGAGATCGAACGGCAGATCCAGGACCAGCTCGAAGCGCTGATGGCCAATCGTACGACGCTCGTGATCGCGCACCGCTTGTCGACGGTCGAGAAAGCCGACCGCATTCTCGTCATGGATTCGGGGCGCGTCGTGGAGTCCGGGACGCACCGGGAATTGCTGGCGCGCGACGGCCAGTACGCCGTGCTGCACCGGCTGCAGTTCAACGACTGACGCATGTCGCTCGATGCGCGGCTGCAGAGCGTCTGGTATGGCCCCGCCTGGCGCAGCCTGCCGCTGTGGCCGCTGGCCCTGCTGTACCGACTGATCATCAGCTTGCGTGCGCTGGCGTATCGCAGCGGCTTGCTTCGCGTCGAGCACGTCGACGTGCCGGTCATCGTCGTCGGCAACCTGACGGTCGGCGGCACCGGCAAGACTCCCGTTGCCGCCTGGCTCGCGCGACAGCTCGAGAGTCGCGGCAGGCGGGTCGGGGTCGTGCTGCGCGGCTACGGTGGATCGCATCGCGGTGCGCCAAGGGTCGTGACGCCGGCGGACGATCCGAGCGTCACCGGCGATGAGGCGCTGGTGCACGCCCGGCGTGGCGTGCACACGGTGGTGATCGGCGCGGATCGGGTGGCGGCGGCGCAGCTCGCGGCTGTCCAGGGTGCGGAGGTCGTCATCTGCGATGACGGGCTCCAGCACGTTCGCCTGGCGCGCAACTATGAAATCGCGGTTGTCGACGGCGCGCGCTGGTTCGGTAATCGTCGGCTGTTGCCGGCCGGTCCACTGCGCGAGCCCGCAGGCGAGCTGGAATCGGTCCACGCGGTCGTCGTGACGGAGCGTGGCGGGGAAAAGCGCACGGAGTTTGCAGTGCGATCGCCGCTGCTGGTGCACGCGCGGCTTCAACTCGGCGATGCAGTGAACCTGCTGACGGGCGAGCGCAGGCCTCTGGACGGCTTTGCGCAGGCCTCCAACCTGCACGCGATTGCCGGCATCGGCCATCCCGACGCCTTCTTTCGCGGTCTCGCGGAGCGTGGATTGGTCGTCAAGCCGCATGCATTGCCGGACCACTCGCCACTGGCGCCCGGGACCCTGCCGTTCCCCGCGGACGCCATTGTCCTGATGACCGAGAAAGATGCCGTAAAATGCCGGCAACTCGCCCGACCCGAATGGTGGTGGGTCGATCTGGAAGTGAGCATCGACCGTGCGGAAGCCGCGGCGTTGCTCGCATCCGTTCTTGAACGCACCGGACTGGCCGGTGCGGGAGTGCCTCTTGGATAACAAGTTGTTCGATATCCTTGCCTGCCCGCTCTGCAAGGGGCCCCTGCAATGGCATCGCGACGAGCAGTCCCTGGTCTGCCGCGCCGACCGGCTGGCGTTTCCGGTGCGCGATGGTGTCCCTGCGATGCTCGAGGAAGAGGCGCGCCGCCTGAATTCCGACGACCCGCTGCTCAAGGACTGAGCGACAGTGGCCTATCACGTGGTCATACCGGCGCGTTACGCCTCGACGCGCCTGCCCGGCAAGCCGCTGCTCGACATCGGCGGCCGTACGATGATCCAGCGCGTGGTGGAACAGGCGGCGGCAAGCCACGCCGACCAGGTGCTGGTCGCCACCGACGACGAACGAATTGCAGCGGCAGTGCACGACCCACGGGGACGCGCGTCGTTGATCGCCATGATGACCGATGCCGCATTGCCGTCCGGCACGGATCGTGTCGCCGCCGTCGCACGCGAGCAGTCCTGGTCCGACGACACGATCGTCGTCAACGTGCAGGGGGACGAACCGTTCGTGCCACCACGCCTGATCGACCAGGTGGCGGGTCTGCTGGAGCGCGATACCGCGGCCGCTGTCGCTACGCTTGCGACCCCGATCGAGTCGCTGCGCGATTTTCTCGATCCCAACGTGGTCAAGGTGGTTTTGGCGGCCGATGGCGCGGCGCTGTATTTCAGCCGCGCGCCGATCCCCTGGTCGCGCGATGGCGCGAGCGCCGGGCTCGGCAGCCAGACCCGACTATTACCGGGGCGTTGCGGCACGTGGGCCTGTACGCGTATCGCGTCGGGGCGCTGAAACGCATCACGGCCATGGCGCCTTCGAGCTACGAGCAGACGGAAAAGCTGGAACAGTTGCGCGCCCTGCAGGCGGGGCTGCGCATCACGGTGGCCCTGTGCGTCGAACCGCCCGGACCTGGAATCGATACCGACGCTGACATGCAGCGCGCACGCACGCGCGCCGCCGCCGAACCTGGAGCAGGACGACCATGAATGAACCGATGCTGGTGGCGTTTGGCATCACGGTCACGCCGTGGAAGCTCATCGGTTACATCGGCGTCGCGCTGTTCGCGGGCCGCTGGTTCGTGCAGATGTTCTATTCGCGGCGCCACGGCCGGCCCGTCGTCCCGACGGTGTTCTGGCTGATGAGCATCACCGGCAGCCTGCTGCTGTTGTCGTACTTCACGTTCGGCAAGAACGACTCGGTGGGCATCCTCTCGAACCT
>CAWCBA010000008.1:0-413073 GCA_963793675.1 uncultured Gammaproteobacteria bacterium
GCGCAGCGCGCCATGTCGCGTGCCGCCAGCAAGTTCAGCGCCGACCTGCGTGGCGACCTGAGCGTCGACAGCCAGACGTCGTTCGTCGGTTACGACAGCGAGACTGGCCAGGGTCGTGTCGTCGCGATGTTCCGCGGCAAGGACGCGGTCACCGAGCTGCAGGCGGGCGACGAGGGCCGGGTGGTTCTCGACCTCACGCCGTTCTACGCCGAGAGTGGCGGCCAGGTGGGTGACGCCGGCGAACTGTCGACGTCGACGGCCCGCTTCGCGGTCAGCGACACGCAGAAGCTCGGCAAGGCGCACGTGCACGTCGGCAAGCTCGCGGCCGGCACGCTGCAGGTCGGCGCAACGGTCACCGCGACGGTGGATGGATCACGCCGCGACGCGATCCGCGCCAATCACTCCGCCACGCACCTGCTGCACGCGGCGTTGCGCGAGGTCCTGGGGGCACACGTCACCCAGAAGGGCTCGCTGGTCGCACCCGACCGTTTGCGTTTCGATTTCTCGCACTATTCGGCAGTCACGCCCGAAGAATTGCAGCGGGTCGAGGCGATCGTGAATGCGGAAGTGCGCAAGAACGCGGACGCCGAGACCAAAGTCATGGATTTCGACGCCGCGGTGGCCGCTGGAGCGATGGCGCTGTTCGGCGAGAAGTACGAAGACCAGGTGCGCGTCCTGCGCATCGGTGCATATTCGACCGAACTCTGCGGCGGCACCCATGTGCGCCGTGCCGGCGACATCGGGCTGTTCAAGATCGTGAGCGAAGGCGGCGTTGCGGCTGGCGTGCGACGCATCGAAGCCGTCACGGGCCGGGGCGCCTACCAGTATGTGGTCGAAACGGACCACAAGCTGAGGGACGTGGCCGGGCTCGTTCGTGGCTCGCGCGACGACGTCGAGGACAAGGTCAAGCAACTGCTTGATCGTGCGCGCCGCATGGAGAAGGAGATCGCGCAGCTCAAGGAAAAACTTGCGACCGGCAGCGGCCGCGACATGGCCGCCGAAGCGCTCACGATCGGCGGCGGCGTGAGACTCGTCGCTGCCACCGTCGAAGGCGCGGACGCGGCAGCACTGCGCACGGCCGTGGATCAGCTTAAAAACAAGCTCGGCAGCGCAATCATCGTGCTGGGTTCGCCGGCTGGCGACGACAAGGTGACGCTCATTGCCGGCGTCACCGACGACCTCACTGCGCGCGTGAAGGCGGGCGACATCGTCAATCACGTGGCGAAGCAGGTCGGTGGCAAAGGCGGCGGTCGTGCGGACCTGGCGCAGGCCGGCGGCACGCAGCCGGGCAATCTCGCCGCAGCACTCGACGGTCTCGCGGCGTGGCTCGGCCCGCAGGTGCTGTGACGAGCTGACGCATCGCTGCGTGGACGGTTCGACTGCAAAGGTCGACCGTTCTTCGAGTAAAAAAAATCTACTGTATTCAGATTCGGCACTGCGACGGCCAGCAGCATGCTGACTTTTGTCGTCACGGAGCGTATTGTTCGTGCGCGGAAATAGTGCGCATATCTATGCGCATAACTTTCGCAGGCCTGGTCCAGTATCTTAATTCCGTCGTCTGCAAGGTGTGGGCGGCATCGCGTGTCGGAAGCCGTTCCTGGCGGGATGCACGCCGAAGGATTGAAGGGACTCGAGTCCGACGCAGTACGAAGCCAAGCTGGCTGGGAGCTCAGCATGTTGATTCTCACGCGACGCGTAGGTGAAACCGTCATGATCGGCAACGACGTGACGGTCACCGTGCTCGGCGTCAAGGGCAACCAGGTCCGCATCGGCGTCAACGCGCCGCGCGACGTGGCGGTCCACCGGGAAGAGATTTTCGAGCGCATCAAGCGCGAAGAGCAGGACGGCAGTGGCACGACGTCTGCCCGTCCGGCCGCTGTACGCACGAGCGGCAATGGCCATGCCACCGATGGCATGGAGCACGAGCCGTATCCCTGACCCGCGAGCCACCGAGGTCAAGTGACACGCCGTTTTCCGGCCCCAAGCTTTACGGGGCGGCTCCGGACGTTTATCCTTCGCGGCTCTCCTAAAAACGGAGAGATGGCCGAGTGGTCGAAGGCGCGCCCCTGCTAAGGGCGTAAGGGTCAAAAGCCCTTCGAGGGTTCGAATCCCTCTCTCTCCGCCAGGAAGTTCATTGCGCGCCCGTAGCTCAGTTGGATAGAGCGTCTGGCTACGAACCAGAAGGTCGGGAGTTCGAATCTCTCCGGGCGCACCAGTAGTATCAAAGGCTTACGCTAACCCGTAGGCCTTTATGCTGTCTGGTGTAGGGAAATTGTAGAGTCACTGTCTACGACACCCCAAACCCGTTCGATCCGCTGGGCCGCCGCTGACAAATGCTCCGGCGCCAAGTGCGCGTACCGCAGCACCATCTCGTACGACTTCCAGCCTCCCAGCTCCATGAGCTCCTGCAAGCTCGTGCCACTCATGACGTGCCAGCTGGCCCAGGTGTGCCGCAGATCGTGGAATCGAAACGCCTCGATCGCCCGCGTGCGCCGCTCACGCAGCTGCAGCTTCGCGTCCGCCGCCAGCCACTCATCGAGCATGCCGAGGTAGGGTCCGAGCTGGGGTCGCGGCTGGTGCTCGCGCCGGTACTCGAACGGCTCGACGCCCGATCGCAGCGCCTTCTTCACCGTGTTCCGCGACAGCCCCAGGTCACGCGCAATGCCGCTGATCGAGTCCTGCTTCACCAGCCGCCGGCGGCGGATCTTGCCTATCGTCTCCACGCACAGCACCCCAGTTACCCCTGCCGCAGCCTCTCGGCCGGACAGGGTACGGGGTGGTCAATCTTGGACGCCTGTTACACCCCGAACCTGGTCAGAATTGCACGCCTGTCCACAATTGGTCATCTCAGCATGGCTGCGATCGACGTCACAGCAGCGGCTCCACGGTGCTCCGTCCGGCAGTAAATTCAACGACCGCTCAGCCTGCGTAAGAGACAACTTCGGCGTGCAGGCTGGCGGCCGTCGCCGGATCGGTCGCTGCACGACGGATCAGCGCCATGGCGCCGGCCTGTTGTTCCGGGGTCGCTGACGCTTGCCCGTGCACGGCGACCGCGTACTCGCTCAGGTCCTGCACGAACACGCCAAACATCCGGTCGACATGGTGCTCGTCGAGACCTGCGCAGGCGGCGGTCGTTCCGGTGCGTGTCCCGCCCGGTGCGCCGTCGATGGCCAGGGCCGCGGCTTCTGCCACCAGTTGGGCGTAGACGATCTGGGTGAAGATCTGCCCGACGTTGAGCAGGTAATCGAGGTCTTTGGCCTGCTCCCCGCGCGGCGCCACCGTGGCCATCAGTTGTCCGAAAGCCTGCACCTGGCCGATGAAAGTCGCGACGTTCGGCAGCCGCGCGAACCGTGCAAAGGCGCCGCGCCAGTCCGGGAAGCCGATGCGCGACAGGCCACTCGCCGGCCCCTGCGCGAACAGGAAAGTGTCGTCGACGGGATCGAGCCGCACCGGCACCGGTGCGTACTTCACGCCCTGTCCGACCCCGGCCGCGGCAAAGGCCGGCAGGAACTTGAGCACCAGCGCGAGATTGACGTGGACGGTCCCCTCCAGTTTCGGCAGCGTGCGGATGTGGCGGGTCGCCTGCTCGAAGTACGTGTCCTTCTCGAATCCTTTCGCCGCGATCACTTCCCACAGCAGATCGACCACCCGCTCACCCTCGCTGGTGACTTTCATTTTCGCGATGGGGTTGTAGAGCAGGAAGCGGCGATCCTCGGCTGAAGCGCAGCGCTCGTAATCCGAGCAGCGCGCGCTGTAGAGCTTCATCGCGACCAGTCGTACGTAGGCGTCGCCCAGCAGTCGCCGTACGTGCGGAAAATCGGTGACGCGCGTGCCGTAGAGCACCCTGCGATGGGCGTGCCCGATCGCCTCGACGAATGCATGCTCGGCGATGCCGATGCTGGCCCAGGCGAGCTGCACCTTGCCGACATTCACGGTGGCGAGCGCCGCATCCCAGGCGGCCTTGCCCGTGTGCAGCACGTCGGCTGGGCTCACGGGGTAATCGGTGAGCCGGAATTCCGAAACATACATCTGGCCGTGCACGACATTCTGCACCAGCTCGTATCCGGGGTGCTTTGGGTCGGCCAGGAAGAACAGGTAATCGTCGGCGGGATTGGCCGACGGTCCATCCGGGCGCTGCACGCGGCCGAACACCGACACGCGGGCGGCGCAGTTCCCATTGCCGATGTAGTACTTCTCGCCGCTGGCGCGCCAGCCGGCGCCGTCCTGGGTCAGCACCATGTCGGTGGAGTAGATGTCGGCGCCGTGCTCGCGCTCCGAGAGTCCGAAAGCGAACAGTCCGCCCTGTGCAAGCAACTGGCCGACCAGGCGTTTGGCCTCGGCATTCCCACTCGTCCAGACCGGCCCCAGGCCCAGGACGGTGACCTGCCAGGCGTACCAGTGCTCGAGCGAATACCAGGCCAGCAACTGGCTCAGGTCGTTGTTGCGTGCGGTGTCCCAGCGGGCGGTCGTCGCATCGGGTCCGCTGCTCAATTTTCCGACCGCGGCGGGCGTGCCGAAGCGTGCGAAAACGCCTTCGCGCGCGATCATCGCCAGGAAATCGTCGTACCAGGTCGCGTCGTGGCTTTCCGCTTTCAGGGCGGCGTGACCTTTAGTCTCGAAAAATCGGCGCACGGCCAGCAGTGCGTGGCGAGTCGGCTCGTCGTAATGAGCGGCTTCGTAGGTCGAGGGATTGAACAGCAGCATGGTGCAGTGACTCCGGGCGGCCGCAGGGGCGGTTGCGCCTGTCTTTACTACGCGCAGTCTACGCCGCACACCCGTGTTCGAGCATTCGCGCGGTGCCTACGGATTTCAGGGCTGCTGCAAGCAGGCATAATTCGTCCATGGCAAAGCGGCTCGTGTTCCTGGTGCCGGGCTTCTTCGGCTTCACGTCCGCCGGCGCGGTGAGTTACTTCGAGGACGTTGAGCTCACGCTTGGCCGCGCGCTGCGCCGGCGTGGTGTCGAAGCCCGCATCGTGCGCTGTACGACGCAGCCGACGGCCTCGATCCCGCGGCGCACCGATGCACTGCGCCGCCAGGTGATTGACAGCGGTGGCCTGGGTGCGCAGGCGCTGCACTTCGTTGGTCACTCGACGGGCGGGCTCGACGTGCGCATGTTGCTGACGCCGGGTGTGAAGATCGCCGGCGGCGGCTCAGCGGAGCGCATTGCCCGCCTTACGCGGACAGCCATTTCCGTGAGCACGCCGCACCATGGCACGCCGCTCGCGAATCACTTCCTCACCGTCAAGGGCCAGACGCTGCTGCTGGTGTTGAGTGCCCTGGCAACTTCGGGGCCGGGCCGTCGCGCGATCTACACTGCGGCCAAGGCGATTGCCCTGGTCGCGCAGCTCGATGACTGGCTCGGACGCGCGGAAACTCCGCTTGATCGCATCGCCGCGGGTCTGTTGCGGAGGATCCGGGTAAATCGCCGCGACCCTCTTTGGAAGTACCTCGGCCAGATCGAGCAGGACCAGGGTGCGGTGCTGCAACTCACGCCGGAGGGCATCGAGTTGTTCGAGGCGGCCGTTGCGGATCGAGCTGGAATCAACTACGGCTGTGTCGTCACGGGCGTGCCCAGGCCGCGCGAGGACTGCAGGATTGAGGAAGTCCTGGATCCGGAGTACGTTGCACTTCGCTCGTTGTTCAGGCTTCTGCACGCCCTGACGGCAGAGTTGCACCCGCGTTACGCGTACCAGAAACCGACCAAGGCGACGCAGCGGCGGCTCGATCGAGGACTCCGTTTCAAGGTCACGCCGCGCGTCAGCGACGGAATCGTGCCGACGCTGAGCCAACTGCACGGCCGGGTGCTGCACGTCGCGCGCGCCGATCACCTCGACGTGGTCGGACACTACACGCTGGCCGGCGGCGGTACCGGGAACTGGTTGCCCTCGGGCGCCGCCTTCACTCGCGCAGCGTTCGACGCCACCTGGGAAGCGATTGCGGGAGCAATCGCCCGTGGCAGCAAGGACGCACGATGAGCGGGCGGGCCGCTACTGCTTCTCTCCGATGACGCGATCGACTGCGTGCACGGAGACCCGGTAGCGGTGCCGTCCTCGCACGAAGCGCGAGATATCATCAGTCCCGGCCGCATTGCTATCGCCAAAGTGCATGCTCGATATCGCTGCCATCTGCCTGGTCATCACGGCGCTTCTGGCCTACCTGAACCATCGCTTCGTGGGGTTGCCGACGGCCATCGGCGTCATGGCGGCCGCGCTGGTGCTTTCCTTGTCGCTCGTCGGGCTGAGTGCCCTGGGCGTCGCAGAGGAGCTCCTGCAGTACGAGAGGTCGCTGCTGCGCTCGATCGACTTCTCGGACGTCCTGATGCAGGGAATGCTCTCCCTGCTGCTGTTTGCCGGCGCGCTGCACGTCGACCTGAGCGAACTCAAGTCATTCCGCTGGCCGGTGGTCGCTCTGGCCGTGCTCGGCACGCTGCTGTCGACCGCCGTGGTCGGCTATGGCATGTGGCTCGCGCTGCCGCTGGTCGGCCTGCCTTTGCCGCTGTTGTACTGCCTGCTGTTCGGCGCGTTGATCTCGCCCACCGACCCGATCGCCGTGATGGGCATCCTCAAGTCGGCCGGCGCGCCCCAAGGAACTGGAACTCGTGATCGCCGGCGAATCGCTGTTCAACGACGGCGTGGGAGTCGTGATCTTCTCGCTGCTTCTCGGCATGGTGACGAGCGGCGTGACACCGACGCTGGGCCAGGGCCTGGGACTGCTGCTGCACGAAGCGGGTGGCGGCCTGCTGTTCGGATTCGCAATTGGCTACGTGACCTTCCGCCTGCTGAAGAGCGTGGACAACTACCAGGTCGAGGTGCTGTTGACGCTGGCCGCGGTCATGGGCGGATACGCGCTGGCGAGCAAGCTGCACGTGTCCGGGCCGCTGGCCATGGTGGTCGCCGGCCTGATGATCGGCAATCACGGTCGCGAGCTGGCGATGTCGGACACGACGCGCCGCTACCTCGACATGTTCTGGGAACTGCTCGACGAGATCCTCAACGCGGTGCTGTTCGTGCTGATCGGCATGGAGGTTCTGCTGGTGGTGTTCTCGGCCAGCGAACTGGTCGCCGCCGGCGTGGCGATCATGGTGACGCTGCTCGCGCGCCTGCTCACCGTCGGATTGCCCGTGCCCCTGCTGCGGAAGGCCTTCAACCTGCCGCGCGGTTCCTGGAAGGTACTGACCTGGGGAGGTCTGCGCGGCGGCATCTCCGTGGCGCTCGCCCTGTCAC
Organism: uncultured Gammaproteobacteria bacterium; assembly: GCA_963793675.1. Taxonomy (GTDB): domain Bacteria; phylum Pseudomonadota; class Gammaproteobacteria; order Steroidobacterales; family Steroidobacteraceae; genus RPQJ01. Next base: position 7,224 of record CAWCBA010000008.1, read on the forward strand.
TGCCGATCGGACCCGAAGGTGACACGGTCGTGGCGCTGACTTACGGCGTCGTGGTCTTCTCGATCCTCGTGCAGGGGCTCTCCATTGGATACGTCACGCGCAAGGCCATGACACGCCGGTGATCAGCGGATATTTGCATAGACAAGTCTTGCGTCGTCCGTTCCTGCCGTACAGCCAGGTCACGCCCGTCCGGTACACCGAGTCATGCCGCGGATCGGGGTACGATGTATCGGCAACGTTAAGCTGGCTCGCGCCGTGGATCGCCGCCGGCCGCCGGGCCACGGAGGTGCCGTCGCCGTGAAAGCGCAGCTTCTCAAGTACTGGGAGCGTCTTCGCTCCAGCTTCTGGTTCGTTCCCGCGATCATGACCGGCGCGGCGGTCGTGTTCGCCTTTGCAACCGTTGCCCTGGACGAGTCGGTGACGGTCGACGGGCTGGATGGCCGAGCAGAGCTGGGCCTACACCGGGGGCGCGGAGGGGGCGAGCCTGGTGCTGAGCACGATCGCCGGCTCGATGATCACCATCGCCGGAGTCGTCTTCTCGATGACCCTGGTCGCCCTGTCGCTCGCCTCGTCGCAGTTGGGGCCCCGCCTGCTGCGCAACTTCATGCGCGACACGCACCAACCAGGTGGTGCTCGGCACGTTCATCGCCACCTTCGTGTATTGCCTGCTCGTCCTGCGCACCATCCGCCGTGCCGAAGAGGTCGTCTTCGTCCCCCACCTGTCGGTGACCATCGGGGTGCTGTTCGCGATCGTCAGCCTGGGGGTGCTGATCTATTTCATCCATCACGTCTCCGTTTCGATCCAGGCCGACGAGGTCGTCGCGCGGGTCGACGCCGAACTGATCCACGGGATCGACCGCCTGTTCCCGGAACAGCATGGGGCACGGAGCACCGCGTCCCGCGGACGTGCTCGCCGGCACAGGGCTGCCCGACGGCTTCGACCGCGAGGCCCGGCCCGTCGGGTCGGCTGAAGACGGCTACCTCCAGTCGATCGACGCGGATGCCCTGATGACGCTGGCGAACGCAGGAGAACGCGCTGTTTCGGCTGGAGCGACGGCCCGGACAATACGTCGTCATGGGGTGCCCGCTGGTGACGGTCTGGCCCGGGGATCGGGTCACCGAGCCGCTCGAGGAGCGGATCAACTGCCGTCTTCATCCTGGGCCACCAGCGGACCGCCGCCCAGGACATCGAGTTCGCCATCCACCAACTCGTCGAGATCGCGGTGCGGGCGCTCTCCCCCGGCATCAACGACCCGTTCACGGCGATCACCTGCGTCGACCGGCTGGGGTCGGCGCTGCATCGCCTTGCGCAGCGGGACATGCCGTCCCCGTTTCGCCTCGACGAGCAGGATCGACTCCGGGTGGTCGTGCCAGCCGTTACGTTCCCGGAGATCGTGAACGCGTCGTTCGACCCGATCAGGCAGTACGCCCGCTCGAGCGCAGTCGTGACGATCCGCCTTCTGGAGACGATCGCCGTGATCGCGGGGGCCACGCATCGACCGAACGACCGGGCCGCGCTGCACCGCCACGCCGAGATGATCGTCCGGGGCGCGCGCGAAGCGATTGCCGGAAGATGGTGATCGCCGCGCGGTGGAAGAGCGTTACCGCGACGCGAGCCGCGCGCTTTCATGAACAACCGAGCATCACCATGTTGGCGTAATCTGAAAAGCGGCGCGAAGGCAGGAATTCAGCCGCCTGAATCAGGCACGCATGAGCACGATGCACAATCCCGCACACCCTGGCGAAGTTCTCAGGGAGTACCTGCCGGAGGAGCTGTCCATTGGCGAAGTCGCGAAGCGTCTGGGCGTTTCGCGTCAGGCGCTCTCCGCAGTCCTGAACGGTCGAGCCGGCGTCAGCGCGGCGATGGTGCTGCGCCTCGAGGGGGGCGTTTGGCACAGTTGCGGAGATGTGGCTCGGCGCGCAGGTGAATCACGATCTCTGGGTGGCACGTACGCGATGTTCCAACCTTGGCGAGTCTCACTTCAAGCCAGCCAGCGTCGGAACCACCGCAGCGCCAGGGCCGCGACCTGTTCGAGCGTGCCCGGTTCTTCGAACAGGTGGGTTGCGCCCGGAACGATCTCCAGCCGCGCTTCGCAATGCAGCAGCTGCAACGCCTGTTCGTTGAGTTCGATGACGACGGGGTCCCGTGAGCCGACGATCAGCAGCGTGGGCGCAGTCACGCGTGGCAGTGCCGCGCCGGCCAGGTCAGGGCGCCCGCCCCGCGACACGATCGCGTGCACGTCGCACTCGACGCTCGCAGCAAGCGCCGCCGCGGCGCCTGTGCTTGCGCCAAAGTAGCCTGGCCGCAGGTTCGTGGCCCAGTCCTGTGATGCGAGCCAGCGGCTCACGCCTGCCAGGCGGCGCGTCAGCAGGTCGATGTCGAATCGCAGGCTCGCATCGCGCATGTCGCGCTCTTCTTCTTCGGCCGTGAGCAGGTCGAAGAGGAAGGTGCCGAGCCCGCCTTCCACGAGGTGGTTGGCAACGTAACGATTGCGGCTGCTGAAGCGGCTGCTGCCGCTGCCGTGCGCAAACAGCACGATGCCGTGCGCGGCCTGGGGCAGTACGACGTCGCCCTGCAGCACCGCGTCGCCGGTATCGATGGTCGCTGGAAATTTGCGCGAAGGACTCACTTGATGGATCAAGGCAACCTGGCCAATGGAAGAGTCACAGTTGCGCCTGCGGCTCAGGGTATGGATCGCGTGGGCACGTCGGTGCCAGCAAAGTCTGTTGCGACCGCCGGCAACGGACAAGTCGTACCTCCCGCACCGATTCCCGAAGCAATGTCGGGTGGGCCTGCCCGCAGTGGATTCATGCCAAACAATGGGCGCAACAGGCGACTGCGCCTGATCACTAACTCGTGCAGCACCGCGCAGCCGCCAATCGTGGCGACCAGCAGCAACGCCGATTCGGCAACCGGGCCGAGCGCGAGTTGAGAGAGCCAGTAGCCGGCGACGACCGTGATGGTCTGGTGCAGCACGTACCAGGGATAAACGGCGTCGTTGGCGTAGCGGAGCCAGGGGAACGGACGGTTCAGGAAGTGGTGGGCGAAACCGAGAATGGCAACGAGCCAGATCCAGCGGTTGACGTAGGTAACCAGCAGCATTGCGAACTGCTGCGAACCGCTCAAGTCTTCAGGGAAGATCTCGGACAGGTACATGAACGTCGCAAAGCTGGCGACGGCCAGGCTCAGGGCGCGTCTGCGCATGCCGGGCCAACTCGCCCCACAGCCCGGCGTCGGTGCCGATCAGGTAGCCGATGAAGAAGAAGGTGAAATACTGCGAGTGAGCGTACCAGTCACCCACCAGTGCGTTACTCATGTACGGGAAGTGCGGGTAAACGAACAGGCCCGACGCCATCAACGGCACGAGCGGTAGAGCGACGATCCAGCTGCCACGCAACGCCTGGAAGCGGCGGCGAAGCTGCGCGCCCGGGCCGTCGAAGAAGCGCATCAACGGAATCGCGACCAGTGTGTAGGCGAGGAGGTAAGGCAGGTACCACAGGTGATTCCAGGTGATGCCGAATTGCCAGCCGGCGAAGGCGTCCTTCGGCCAGGGCTGGAACGCAAAGTACTTGCCCAGGAAGGCGAGGTAACCCGGCTCCGTCGCGCCATGGCGCAGGGCCTCGAGGTAGGCCTGCGGCGGAACGACGACCGCCATGCCGAACAGCAGCGGAATGCCGAGCCGGAACAGGCGCTGGCGTGCCAGTTGCCCGTCGCCGACCCGGCGCCTGAGGAAGTTGAGGGCCAGGCCGGAGACGAGGAACACCAGCTGCATGCGCCACTGGTGGGTCAGTGTCATCGGCAGTTCGAGCCAGTCGGCGACGTAGCTGGACTTCACGTGCCAATCCCAGGGCACGTAGAACATCCCGACATGGAACAGGATCAACAGGCCGAAAGCAAAGACGCGCAGGGCGTCAATGTCGTGGCGGCGGACGGGATCGGCGGGGGTGGGATTCATCGCGGGTTCCTCGGTGTTGATGAGCCCACGATGAAGTGGCGTGCACATCGGAACCAGCGCCAGGTGACGGACCGATCCCAGCCGGTGACGAAGTACCGCCCGGCGGGGACGGAGAGGATCGGAATACAGGTGCTGCGAGTATGATTTGCGCAAACTCGGGGGCCAACGGCGATCCTGAGGGACGAACGGGGAGTGGTTGCGTATGACCCTGGAGCGGTACCTGCGACACCGGCGGGCCTTTGAGGTCGGCATGTGGGCGGCCTTCTTCCTGGTCAACTTTCTCGCCAACAGCGTCGTCGTCTCGCTCGACCTGCAGAAGATGGGGCTCGATACGCCGGCTTGGAAGCCAGTCGTCTGGGAGGGCACGTCGGGCCTGGTGCTGGCGCTCCTGATTCCCGTGATGCTGGCCTTCGACCGACGCTTTCCCATTCAGCGAGGCGGGATCGGACGTGGACTTGCGGCCCACGCCCTGTTCACCGTGCCGTGGTCGTTGTTGCATGTCGGCGGCATGGTGCTGTTGCGCACGCTTGCGTATCTCGCGGCCGGCGAGCATTACCGGTTCGGCGACCTGCCGGACGAACTGTTCTACGAGTACCTGAAGGACTTCCGCGGTTACGCCGGCTTCCTGGCCCTCGTCTACCTGTATCGCTTCATTCTGCGCCGGGCCCAGGGCGAGGCGCAGTTCCTGGCCGAAGGCACCGAAGACGCGCCGGCGGTTCAGCAGCCCGTCATCGACCGCTTCCTGGTGAAGAAACTCGGTCGCGAGTTCCTGGTGCGGGTGGCTGACGTCGACTGGATCGAGGCGTCGGGCAACTACGTCAACCTGCGTGTGGGCACACGCGCCTATCCATTGCGCGAGACCATGGCGGGCATCGAAGCGCGGCTGGCCGATGCAGGCTTCATGCGGGTGCATCGCTCCGCCATCGTGAACCTCGATCGCGTCCAGGAGATCGTGCCGTTCGATACCGGCGACGGTGAGGCGAGGCTTGCCGGCGAAATTCGTGTGCCGGTCAGCCGCCGCTATCGCAAGGTACTGCGCGAACGGCTGGGCTGAGCGCCGGCGCTCAGGCCGGAGACTTTCCCACGTCCTTGATCAGTCGCCTGAGGAATGGAATGAGCAGCACCAGCGCGATGCCCACCGCCGTGCTGCCCCAGCCAAGGTTCGCGAACAGCCGCGCGTAGTCCGGGTTGGTGACGATGGCGGTGGTACCGGACGGCTCCGGAATCATCCCCGAGAAGTCTCCCGCAAACAGCGAGGCCAGTCCGGTCACCATCATCCAGCTGCCCATCATGATGCCCTGGTACTGGCGCGGGGCCAGCTTGCCGATCATCGCGTAGCCGATGGGCGAGATCAGCAACTCGCCGATCGATTGCAGTATGTAGCTGAGGAACAGCCAGAAGAACGCCGAACGGCCTGCTTCGTTCGCCAGCGAAATCCCGACCGGCAGCGCCAGGAACCCGAGGCCCATCAGTATCAGCGCGACCGCAAACTGCTGCGGGATGTCGATCCGCCAGCCCTTCGTGCGCAGGCGTGCGAACAGCGCGGCCAGGATCGGGCCGCCGACGACGATGACGACGGTGTTGATGTTCTGCACCCACTGCGGCGCGATCTCGATGCCCCAGACGCGCAGGTCCACGTTATGTACTGCAAACAGCTGCAGCCCGTTCGGCGCCATCTGGTAGAGCGACCAGAACACCAGCGAACCCAACCCGAGGATCAGGTAGGCCCACATGTTGTTCCTCTCGCGCGCGTCGGGGTGCTTCCATGTCAGGTAGAGCAGGGCGGCAAAGACGCCGGCGCCGACCAGCTTCAACAGCCACTCGGTCGAGCCCGTGTGCTGCAGCATCGCCCAGACGATCACGGGCACGCCGAGCAGGATGGCGACGCCGATCGCAAAGCGCCGCCGGTATTCGGACGAGCTCGCGTCGAGCAGCGGCGTGTTCAGGTCCTTGAGCACCTTCCAGTTGATCGCGGCGAGCACGATCGCGAGGAAATTACCGACGGTGGCGAACAGGAACAGGCTCGAGTAGCTCTCGGTCAGCTGGTAGTGGCCGGCCACCGCGAAGCCGACGAAGAAGCCGATGTTCATGCCGGCGTAGTTCCAGAGAAACGCCGCTTCGCGCCGGTCGTCCTCCGGCGTGAAGCGCTGCGTCAGCATCATGTTGATGCAGGTGACGTTGAGTCCGCTGCCCGTGAGAAACAAGGCGAGCCCCCAGTAGAGCGACGCCACCGTGCCGAGCGAGAGCAGCGCGCAACCGGCCACCTGCAGCACCATGCCGCCGACGAACAGGTTGCGATTGCTGAGAAACCGGCCGCCGAGATAGCCACCGAACAGGTGCAGGCCGTAGTTGAAGGCGCCGAACACGCCCATGATCGCGGACGCTTCCCGGGCCGGAAAGCCGAGGTGACGCGTCGCGTACAGGACGAGGGTCGAGTAGAGAACCGCGAAGCCGAGCGTCGCGAAGACCTGGATGAAGAACAGCGCGGCGCTGCCCTCGGGGACGCTGGCCAGCCGGTTTCGCAGGGTTGCCACTCTGGACTGCCTTGTATCGCCAGCCGGGAGCGGCTGGCCCGATCATAGCCCAGCCAGCCGGAAACTGAGGAGCGGCGCTTCCAGCGGGGTTCGCGCTACTGCGTCGACGAGAGCTCCGCCTCCCGCCACCGCGCGACGTTCACACCCTTCACGACCAGCCACAAAGCAAGTGCAAGCTCCGCGACGAAGCAGGGCAACAGGATCGCCGGAAACAACCTGGCTGCGAACGCAGGATGCAGGAAGAGCGCAAAGCTGTTGGTCAGGTAACAGGCGCCGGCAATCGCCAGCAGTGCGCCGATGGTCCGCGGCAGGTAGCCCGACCTGAAAACCAGGTACCCAAGTGCGAGACACGCGAACCCGAAGAACACCAGGCTGATGGCGTAGCCATCACCGTGCAGCTTCAATGCGAGCAACGCCAGCGTCTGCAACTGATCCGGCTGAAAGCCCTGCAGGTAGTCTGCGTTGTGCAGGAGGCGCAGGACCGCAAAGTGACTGAGGCTGGCGACGGCAAGAACGATGTCGCACGCCAGTCTCATGAACGCTGCCAGCAGCGCCAGGTTGCGGTTGACCGGCCGCAGCAGCATGTACAGGATGGTCGCGACTGCCACGTCACACGCGAGGTGCAGCAGCTCGCCGGAAAAGCCTATGCGGAACAGGGACTCGTTGGACAGGATGTTGCGGGCGGTGGCAGCGGCATCCGCTGACACGACGAGTTTCGAGCGGACGGATTCGGCAAAGATTCCGGCTGCGATGATGTACAGATACAGCACGCCGCAGATCCTGGCGTAGTGCTGAGGCGACAGGTCGACGATTTGCTTCGCCATGGCGTTTCCCCCTTTATCCCGCATCCCCCCTGGCGCTACAGCGAGAATCGCCTCACGAGCAGGATGGACAGCGTCACGACCATGATCACCGCCAATGGCAGGCCAGCCCGGACAAAATCCCGGAACTGATACCCGCCGGCGCTCATGATCAGCAGGTTGGTCTGGTAGGCCATTGGCGTCACGTAGCAGACGTTGCAGCCGAAGAGAATGGCCAGTACAAAAGGCTCGGCGGGCAAGCCAAGTTGTGCTGCGATGCTTACGGCCAGCGGCGTGCCGATGCCCGCGGCAGCCACGTTGGAGACGAAATTCGTCAATATGGCGGCGAAGGTCATCAGGACGCCCAATGCAATGGCTGGCGGGACGTTCTTGAGGCCCATGGCGAATATCAGGCCCAGCCAGTCCGCGGCGCCCGTCTCGACGATCGCGCGGCCCAGTGCGATGCTGGCGGCAACCAGTACGATGACCTCGAGGCTGAGCGCACGCCCGAGACGTTCGAACCGGACCGTGCCGGTTGCCAGCATGGCAATGACCCCGGCAAGCGACGCCAGGGCGATCGGCATGAGCTTCGTTGCCGCGAGAATGATGGTGGTCGCGACGATTGCCAGTGCCAGGGGCGCTCGTGAACTGCGCGGAAGCTCGACGCCACCCTGCAACAGTAGCGCGCCTTCGCCGCGTTCGAGTTCGGCAAGCTTGGCTCGCGGGCCGCGCACCAGCAATACGTCCCCGACCTCCAGTATTTCCTGCTGTGGCACGGCACGGGTTCGCAATGGCATTGGTGTCGCCCGCGCCAGGCCAATGACGGCCACTCCGTAGCGATCCGCAATCGCTGCCTGCATGACGCTGCGGCCCCGCAGGGACGAGTCCGCGCCGATGACGAGTTCCGCAATCTCCTCGTCCTGGCTCTTGCTCCGTGCCGTTGTGCGCACGTTGTCCAGGACCGTATGGGCTGCAAGCGGCGCGCGCAGCTGCGCGCTCGCCTCCCGCAGCTGATCGAGACTGCCCTCGATGACGATACTGTCGGCGTTCTCCAGGCGAAATTCATCGTCCAGGTCCGACATCGTGCGGTCGGCCCGCAACACGCCGATCACGCGTGCCCCAATGCCGATCCGACGTTTCGCCCCCGCCAGGGTGCCTGCAAGAGGCGCTTCACCGGCGGGTGAATGCAGGACGGCCCGATAGTCGCGGATTGGCGCGGAATCGTCGCTGGGAGTCGCCGGCAGCAGCCTGGGCATGACGAGCCAGAGGTAAGGCAGTGCCACCAGACCTGCAACGATCGCAATGTCCGCAAACGAAAACACGCCGAACGGCGCGACACCGAGGTCCTCGGCCAGCGATACGACGAGGAGATTGGTCGATGTCCCGAACGTGGTAGCCATGCCACCGATGAGGATTGCGCAGTTGATCGGCATCAGTGTCTGCGAAGCAGGCACGCGCGCGCGCACGGCAATAGTCAGGAGAATGGGCAGCGTCAGTACCAGCACCGGCGTGTCATTGACGAACATGCTCAAGCTCATGCACACCAGCAGCGAGAACAGCATGCCGAGTGTCCGGCTGTAACTCCACAGGCGGGACAGCAGATGCGCAGCCGGATCCAGCGCTCCCGTCACCATCAGGCCACGCCCCAGTATCATCAGGCAGCAGATGGCAACCAGCGCTTCGTGGCCGAATCCGCCGAATGCAATTTCCATCCCGGTCAGGCCGTGGGGGTGTTGCAGCGGGAACACGTAGAAGCCCAGCGCCAGCACCGCAATCAACAGCAGGCAAACGAGTTCTATCCTGAGCCGGGAATTGGCAAACGCGGTAAACGTGATCACCGTCAGGATCAGTGCGGCAGCAGCGTGCGGTGACGGCAGGGGTGGCATGCGTGGTGCTTGCTCGCTGGTTCCTTATGCCGTCTCAGTCGGTGCCGATGCGCAAGGAGCGCTGCGCATCCGGCCCGTCGACCTTGATCGTGCCCGATTTCAGGTGCAGATCGCGCTGCGGGAATGGAATTTCCAGCCCGCGTGCCGCCAGCTCGGTTTCGAGCGCCCACAGGTACTTTGCCTGCGTGCGGCTTGGTGACAGCAGCAAGTCACGCGATACCCAGACGATCAATTCGAAGTCGAGGCTGCTCTCGCCGAAACGGACCAGCCAGACCTCCGGGTCGCGTCCGGTACCGAAGATCGTGCCTTCGACGGTCTTCGCGGCAGCGATTCCTGCCTCCCGCACCTGCTGCTTGTCGGAGCCATAAGCGACGCCGAAACTCACGTGGATGCGGCGGATATGGTCGCCGTAGCTCCAGTTGATGACCCGGCCGCTCGTCAATTCCGAATTCGGCACGAACATGTCCACCGAGTCGTTGGTGGTGATACGCGTGTAACGCATGCTGATCTCGCTTACCCGTCCCATTACGCCGGACTGCAGGTCGACGAAATCGCCGACCTTCACCGATCGTTCGAACAGGATCACCAGCCCCGCCAGCAGGTTGCCGAAAAAGCCCTGCAGGCCGATGCCGATGCCGACGCCGATGGCGCCGCCGAGAATTGCGAGGCTCGTCAGGTCGAAGCCGAGCGACGTCAGGCCGATGACCGTGGCGAGGATCCAGATCAGGTAGCGGGCAACGCGGCTGAAGGCGTATGCGCCTGCGCCGGAGCCGGGTTCGCTTTCGTCGGCCAGGCGGTCGGCAAGACGCTGCAGGCCATGCTCGACCTGCTTGGCGACCCACCAGGCCAGTATGACGATGACCGCGAGAGCGATCAGTCGCGCCAGGCTGATCTCCGTCTTTCCCAGCGTCAGGAAAGGCTCCGTCAGCCAACCCGGCAGTCCTTCCAGCGGTTTCACGATACCCCCCGGCCTGCTCGCAGGATTCGCGACACGAGATTGATGGCAGGTGCCTGATAGTCCCTTGGCAGGTGTTCGTCGGGTATCGCCATGCGGCCGCCGTCACGCACAGCCGCAAAATGCGGTGACATGATCTCGAGGCCGGCCTCGTTGAATGCATTCTGAATCTCGCCGTGGAGTCGCGAATAGAGCGCCGGCATCGCCTCCGGGCGGTTCGTGTAGGCGTTGAGTTCGTAGGACACGTAGAAGTCGTCAAGGCTGGTCTGCAGCACGAACGGCGCAGGCTCGGAGAGTATGCCGTCGACGCGCCTCGCGGCCGTGATCAGCAGTTCATGCACCTGCTGCCAGGGTGCGTCATAACCGATGGTCACCGTCGTGTGCAGGATGAGGCCCTTGCTGTGCGCGCTGGAGCTGAAATTGATGATGTGGTTGGCGAGCACGAGCGAGTTCGGGATCGTGATGTCCACGTTCTTGGTGGTTCGCAGGCGCACGACGAACAGGTCCTTGCTGGTCACGTCGCCGATCGCGTCCGCGATCTTGACCCGGTCGCCGACACGGAAGGGGCGCATATAGGTGATCACGGTTCCGGCGATCACGTTGGCGATGGCCGACGCCGCGCCCAGCGAAATCAACAGACCGACGAACACCGACACGCCGCGGAAGCCCGCGGAGCCGGAGCCCGGCAGGTACGGGAAGATCATCACCGCCGAGATCGCCATCACGAGGAACCGGACGAGGGAATACGTCGGCTGCGCCCATTCCGGGTAGAAGCCCTGGAACGACAGGCGCTCCGCCTCCACGCGCTGGAAGAATGCATGCAGGCCCTTGAGCGCGAGCCGGGCCGCCACGACGATGACGACGATGTTGATCAGGTTCGGCAGGTACCCGACGACGCCAGAGACCACGTCGACGATGGCCGTGCGGGCCGTCTTCACCATGGTGGCGGCAATGCCGCGTGTCCACGGGAAAAGCGACAGCACGTACTGCAGGTAGAAATAGAGCAGCGCAGCACCCAGCGTCCAGGCGAGCGTCGTGGTCACCGAGCCGCTCGCCGCGGCGACTGTCTCGGGCGACATCAGTCGGAGACGGTCGAGGCCACTGGTGAGGTGCCACTCATGCGCGGCGCGCGTGATGCGGTCGCGTGTCCGGCGATACAGCTGGCGCAGGCCGGCCAGCAGCACGACGAACAGCGCCGTTGCGGCCACCGCATGCAGTGCTGCGCGCAACAGGCTGGCGGTGCTGCGGTCGTGAAACTCGACCGTGAGTACCGCGCGGATGACTGCGGCCTGGTCGGCCGCGAGCTGGCGCCGGGTGCGCCCCGTGTGCAGCGCATCCTGGTCGGTGACCGCGCGGATCAGCGTGTCGCCGACCGCGATCTCCGAAATACCGTCGCGCTCGGTGACGCGCAACTGCTCGAGCACGTCGGACGGGCCTGCCGCGACTGCGAGCAGCCGCTGCTCGATGGCGGCCGCCCGCTCCGGTGGCGACAGTTCGCCGATCGGCGAGCTGACTACGAACAGTGTCCGCCCCCTGAATCGCACAGGAACCTGGGCGGCGCGACCCGCCATGACCTCCGGATTCGTCTTGCCGGTCGCGTCGGCAGTGCCGGAGGGGCTAGAGTCAGCGACCGCGCCGGCCGCCAGGAGCAACGCGATGAGCGCCAGCACCGACCTCGGGCCGGCCGATTTTCCGCAGTGAACTGTCATAAGTGGACTGTCGGTATTCTGTGGAATACTGCCCGATACTATATGAACATCTGTGCAAAGACCCGCGGACTGCGGCGAGGATTCCCAGTGCGAAGTATCGTGCGAATCACGCTGCTGGTTGGCGTCGGCCCGGTAATTTGCGCGTGTTCGCGCGATCCCGTGGACCTGCCGAGGGCCGTGGTCGAGCCAGCTGCGGTTGTCGCCGTTCCTGCCGCGTTGACCCTGCGTGCCGGCGGCGAAGCGTATTTGTACGCGCAGGCGAACGACCGGGCCGGGCAGCCGATAGGCGGGGCGAAGTTCAGTTTCCACGCCGCAGAGCCCGCTCTGCTGCGCGTCACGGAGCAGGGCCTCGTCAGGTCCACCGGGGCGGCGACTGCACTGACCCACGTGATCGTCGCCAGCGGCCGGCGCGAGCAGGCGGTTGCTGTGACCGTGCTGGCTGGTCCACCGCAGCGGATCGAAAAACTGTCCGGCGACGCACAGGTCACGCTGGCCGGAGTGGCCGTTGCCGAACCGCTCACTGCGCGCCTCGTCGATGCCTGGAACAACGCGCTCGGAAACGTTCCTATGGTCGCTCGCGACTCGGCTGGTTACTTCCCACCGATTGAAGTGACCACCGGCCCGGATGGTACGGCCCAATTCAGGTTGCCGCCGATCACTCGCGCGGGTGCAGTGGCGGTTCTCGTGGGCCCGGCGAACGCGACCTCACCGGTCCAGTCCTTCCAGATCGAAGTGCAGGCGGGCCCGCCGTCGGCGATCACGCTCGTCCCCGCGAGCGCTGATGCCCCGGCAGTGGAATTCGCGGGTGGCGCTCCGCGCGTCCGCCCCGACGCGGCCAGATGAGAGCGGACGCTGCCGCTGGAAGGCGTGCGCGTCAGCCGCCGTTTCGCAGCATGTGCGTCAACAGCGCCTGCGACAATTCGCCGGTTTCGAGGAGACCTTTCTTCTTCTGATACTGCAATACAGCCGCCGTCAGTTCCGGGCCTGCCTGACCGAGCGTGCCGGGGTTGTACCCCATCCGGATCAATGACTTCTGGGTCTCGACAATCAATGTCTGGTTGGCGGCCGCTGCCGGAGCCGCTGCGGCGGCTTGTCGCTCGATCCGTGTCTGCTCGGCCCTTTGCGCCGCCTCCCATTCGGCCCTGCGCTGCTGCGCTTCGGCCTGTTGCTGCCGCTGCCGCTGGTCGTTGGCGACCGCGTTGGTCGCGCCGATCACGCCACCGATGATCGCCCCTTTACGCGCAGCCTTCCGGCCGCCAACCATGTTGCCGAGAAGTGCACCGCCCAGCGCCCCATCGAAGGCGCCGGCATGGCTGTAGACAGGCTGCATCCCGATGGCCGTCACGATCATCCCGGTCACGAGCACTGCTGTATGGCGCTTCATTGTTGGTTACCCACCAGTTTGCCGTCGGACCACACCTCGAGCAGCTGCTTGCCGTCCGCGTTCGTCACGCTGACTTCTCCATCGGGCCAGCCTGCCTTGAAGCGCCCCGTGATTGCGCGCCCGGTGGCAGCGACGAATCGGCCGAGGCCGTCTGGATCGCCGGCCGCGAATTCCCCTTCGTAGACATCGCCATCCGCTGCTTCGTAACGCCCTTTGCCGGAGAACTGGCCCGCCGCGAAACTGCCCTTGTAATAGTCCCCGTTCGCGCCCAGCCACTCACCTTCGCCCTGTGGCTCGTCGTTCTGAAACGTTCCGCGAAACTGATCGCCGTTCGCCAGGATGAGATGCCCGGTGCCATTCATCCTTCCGTGCAGCAACTCACCGGTGTACCGGTCACCGGTCACCGACGTGGCGACCCCGTTGCCGGAAAGGTCGGCTTCGCGCAGCTGGCCTTCGAAGCTGATGCCGGCCGCCGTCTTCGCCACGACATGGCCGTCGATCTCGTTGTTCTTGAACTCGCCTTCGAACCGGTCATGGCCGCCCGCGTCGGCGACGACGTACAGGATGCCGCGACCGTTCGCCTTGCCATCGCGCATTTCGCCGACGTAGCGGCCGAGCAACTTGCCGTCATCGATCCAGCTCAGGACGCCGCTGCCGCTGGCGTGACCTTTCTCGTCGCATTCTCCGGACCAGGAGATCACGACCCTGGTCTGCGGGTTGTCCTCGTCGTGGACGGCGCATCCCGAGATGGGATCCGCGTGCCAGCTCTCCGCCAGTGCTGCGCTGCCAAGCAGCATCGTCAGCAGCAAACCTGCTTTTCCAAGTCCGTGCCTGGTACGTGCTTGCATCGTGTGCCTCATGTGGAATGCATCGCCAGGCTGTTCATCCAGTCGTCAAAGGCCTGCAGCCCGGTGATTTTCATGTCGAACTGGCGGCCGGCCCGCAGGCAAGCCTCAAACAGGTTCTGGCCGTGCGACCGATCGCAGGCAACGACGAAGCCGGGGTGCCGTGCCCTGAGGTTGACCAGCTGCACACGGATGCCGTGGCTGCTCGATGCCAGGTAGAGTGGACCCTGGATTTCAGGTCGTTCCACGTCGGCCGTCACCAATCGCTGCACCACGTCCAGTGACCTCGGGCCCCACAGTCCCAGCAGGATCCAGCCGTTGGTCATGTCGGTGTAACCGGGATCGGGCCATTCGGGTTCCATCGGACCGGCAAGGTCGAACACGATCACTTCACCCGGCTTCAGGCAACCAACGAGGGCCTGGCCAGCCCACCTGGCCTCGCCCGGTTTGAGCGCTCCAAATTGTTGCGCAGCCGGTCCTTGCACCACGGCCTTGGGGCGATGACTGAGGTCCGTCAGCGCGACTTCGCCGTCTCCCGCTGGCGGCTCGAAGCGCTCGACGACGGGCCAGCCGGCCAGCTCCTGTTCCACGGGTCGTCCGGCCCAGTCCGGCAGAACGATTGCGCGCGTGCGTGTGATCACAGCTTCATCCTCTCGCCAGCAGGATCGTAGAACGGCGGCTTCACAAATTCGGCTTCGATCTCCCGGCCCTCGTGCCAGAGCCTGACCTTGCCGCCCTCGTGCCAGTCCTCATGCCGGTCAGCCAGTGCCAGGCCAATGGTCTTGTCGAGCAATGGGCTGTAGCGAATGCTGGTAATGCGGCCAAGCTGCAAAGGCCCGTTGACCACCAGGCAGCCGTCGGCGATCGGCGACCTGCCGTTCATGCTGAATGCAATGACCTGCTGCTGCAGATCCTGGTCTGTGTAGAGATCCAGCATGGGCTTGCCGACCGTTTCGGTCTTCTTGCGATTCAGCATCCAGCCGAACGAGGACTCCGCCAGCGTGGTAAAGGAATCGGTGTCGATCCCCGGCACCACGTGTCCCTTTTCGAGCCGACAGATGTTCAGCGCCTCCAGCCCGAACGGCCGCAGGCCGAGCGGCTTGCCCACTTCGAGCAGCCGATTCCACAGGTAGCTGGCCTGGCTGGAAGGGCAGAGCAATTCATAGCTCAGCTCGCCCAGGAATCCCATGCGCATGGCGATGAGCTTGACCCCGGCGACCTCTAGCTGAGCCCAGCTGAGAAACGGCAGCGCCTGGTCGGAGACATCGGCATCGGTCAGCTGGGAGAGAATCTCCCGGGCTTTTGGTCCGGCGAGGTTGATGCTGGCCCTGGTCTCGGTCACGTTGACGACCCACACCTGCCAGTCTTCCTCACGACGCCAGCGGGCATACCACTCCTCGGTGACGGGCGCTCGTCCCGTGGTGGTGGTCACGAAATAATCGTGATCGCCCATCTTGAGGGCCACGCCGTCGTCGATGAGGATGCCGGCCTGGTTGCAGGCCGCGTAATACAGGATCTTGTCCTCTGCCAGATTCTCGACCTTGCGCGTCATGATCCGGTTCAGAAGCTTCTCCGCATCCGGTCCGAACACGCGGAACTTGCCAAGCATGGACACGTCGCAAATGCCCGCTGCCCGGTGTACGGCCAGGCTCTCGGCTTCCTGGTCACCGAAGTCCATCACCCGCATCCAGTTGCCCATCCGGGCTGCCTTGCCGCCCTGCGCAAGCTGAACGTGGTGCAGGGGCGAGACCTGCGGATGATCATGATGGCCGGCAGCCAGGGAGCCCAGGCTGATGGTCGACACCGGAGGTCGCGTGGTCGGCAGGTCCCGGGCGGCCAGTTCCGGCCGCTTCCTGGCCAGCAGATGAGCGAAATTGGCCTCGCACATGCCGCCCTGGCAGGTTCCCTGCGTCGCTGTCGTGTAACGCTTGCAGGTTTCGATGTTGTCGAACCCCTCGGCGATCGCCTGTTCGATGTTCGCTTCGCTGACATCGTGGCAATAGCAGACGAACGTCTTCTTCTTGTTCCTGTCTTCGGTCAGGATCGGCTGCAGAGCGACGGTCGTTGCGGCTGACGCACCGGGGAGTAAGCCGCCGGTCTCGGACTCGATTGACGCGATCTCCATGCCCAGGCTCTGCAAGGCGCGTGCGGCAGCGATGCGGCCCTGCGCCTTGATCGCCTCCGGATCTTCCAGGCCGAGCACCCGGCCGGCCGCCTGGTAGGCGGGCGGCAACTTCTCGGGCAGATAGAAATTCAGCCGGGCGTCGTAGAGCATCCGGGTGCCGATCTGCCCCAGCAGCTTGTGCCGCGGGTAACGACCGGACGAGGCCACGATGGTGTCGCAGCTCACCTCCTGGGCGTCGGAACCGTCCAGGGCAGCCAACGTGGCTGCCGTGATCCTTTTCCGCCCACGCGAACCGGTCAGCGTATAGCCGTTCCAGACCTTGACGCCTTTGGCGGCGAGCGTGGACTTGAGGGCTTCGCCAAGGCCGTCCTTCCGGAAATCGACGAGGCCTGCCACCCCGACACCTTTTTCCAGCAACTGCAGCGCGACCTGCGCCAGGTGGTCGTCGCCGCCGGCAAGCAGCACCTGGCGGCCAGGCTTGATACCCCAGAGATGAACCAGTCGCTGCGCTGCCTCGGGCAACAGGACGCCGGGCCGGTCATTGTGCGCAAACACCATCGGCATCGAACCCGCACCGGTCGCGATGACCGCCGTCCTCGGGCGCACGTGATAGCTGCGCTCCACGAACTTTTCGTTGCTGCCGCAGGACTGGACGCACACGGCCAGGCCGTCGGGAAAAATGGCCGAGACCGTGGTGTCCGTCAGCACCTTGATGTTGCCGTGCTGTTCCAGCCGGCGAATCGACTCCCGGGCTCGGCGGTAGCCGACGTCGCCCTGGAAGGCTTCGAATCCACCCAGGTGCGAGTCCGCTTCGGCCAGGACGACCCGGACGCCGGCCTGCGCCGCCGTAATTGCCGCTTCCATGCCGGCCAGTCCGCCGCCGACCACCAGCATTTCCGGGCTCAGGTTCACCGAATCGAAATGCGGCTTCTGCGCCAGCGGTTTCACCACGGCCATGCTGCCGGGCATCGCGCGGATCGTCTCCTTGACCCGATTCCAGAACCACCGGGGCTTGTAGAACATCTTGTAATAGAAGCCGGTCGGCATCGCCCACGACAACGCGTCGGCAATCACCTTGGGATCAAACTCGACGTTGCCCTGCGGCTCGACGACCATGCCTTCCCTGACGGATGTCTGGCAGGTCTTGACGTGCATCCGGCCGTCGACATTCATCGTGCAGCGCGAGCATTGGCCGCTCAGGCACGACGGTGAGCGTCGCCGGTGGTACTTGAACGAACGCGAGAACGTGTCGACTCCGGCGGCCAGCAACGCTGCGGCGACGGTGTCCCCGGCAAAGGCCTCGATGGGCCGGCCGTCGTAGAAAATCCTGACCGGCTTGGTGCGGTCGAAGACCTGTGTCGGGCTCTCGGGCAGTCGGCCAGTCATGGAGCTATTCCTCGATGCTGCGGATTTCATGAGTGGCAATGTTGCGTCGGACCCTGATCCAGTCCCGGCAACCCATGGTGTGGAACCACCATTCGTCCTGAAATTCAGGCATGTTTTCGTGGAAGAAGAGGTAGTTGCACCACGCTTTCATGTCCGCGCCTTGGGCCGGAGCGCTCTTGCACTCACCGCCAAAGTTGAACTCGTACGGGTTGCGACGACCGCAATTTGGACAATCAATGAGAAATGCCATGCGTACTACCTGTCACAGGATGACTTCACGAACCAGTCGCCGGTTGAAGAACCGGTCGAGTCCGAAATGCTTGATCTTCTCGGGCACCCGGTCCGTGGCGATGTACTCGGCCGAGTACTTGCCGCAGGCCGGCGTTGATTTGAACCCGTAATAGCCCCATGCGATATCGAGCGAGAGTCCGTCGATGCCGCATCCGCCCATGATCGGGGCCGAATCGCCGGTGCAGTCGCACAGACCCGACCAGGTACGAACGATCCGGACGTGGGCCAGGTCGGGAAAGTACTCGACAATCTTGACGGCCCGGTCGGCTGACTCCTCCCAGGTTGTGTAGGAACCCCACGACTGAAAGTGGTCCAGCGGTCCCCCGAGGATCAGGTCGCCTTTCAGCGTCTGCTGCGTATAGAAATGCAGGCGCGGCGAGGCGACGTAGTGGTCGAGGAACGGCGCCATGATGTCGGTCGTCATCACCTGCATCGCGAAGTTGACGACCGGGAATTTCATCCCGATCATCCGCCCGATCTGCGATGAGTAGCCGCCAACTGCCACATGGACCTTGGGCGCTGCGATGTGGCCCAAGTTGGTGTCGACGCCGGTGACCCTTGTCCCGTCGAGCTTGATGCCGGTCACCTCGACCCCGACACAAAGATCGACGCCGTACCGCGCGCACGCCTTCGCGAAACCCCAGACCGCAGCGTCGTGGTGCACCGTCCCGCCTTCCGGGTGAAACTGCGCGCCGAAGATCGGCAGTGCCGGCTTGTCGCTGACGTCCAGTGACGGGACCAGCTTCTTGAGCTCGCTCGGGTTGAGCATCTCGATCTTGATGCCGGCCCTGCGCTGGCTGTCGCTCAGCATGCGCATGGCGGCCATTTCCGGGTCGCTGTGGGCCAGCGCGATGATGCCTTTCTGCTGCGCCATCAGGTTCCAGTCCAGCTCGGCGCTGAGGTCGTACCACATCGCCAGGCTTTCCTTGTAGAAAGGCAAGGTCTCGTGCGCACGCTTGTTGGAGCGGATCATTTCGGTGTTGCGGCCGGAGCCGCCGAAGCCGATGTAGCGTCTTTCCAGCACGGCAATCCGCTTGATGCCGTGGTATCGGGCCAGGTAGTAGGCCGTCGCCAGGCCGTGCAGACCACCGCCGACGATTACCACGTCATAGCTTTTTTCCGGTTGCTTGAACGGCAACAGTTTCTGCGTCTTGGCCATCTGCGTTCCTGTACGGACGTTGTTCCAGCATGCCTCGCGTGGATCGTCCTGCCACGGCCGCTACCGATTTCGGCGTGACGATGGGCCGACGTCCTCCGGCGAAGACGTCCGCGTGACGTGTTCCAGCGATGGTTCCCCGCGCTCTTCGGTCGGTCACGTCCGAGCAGCGGACGCGCCTCGACATGTAAGGGGGAACGTGACACAGACTTCGTCTCATAGAAAATTTATTGTTTGAATGATATTGATTCATCGAAATGATGACTCGACGTCGAATTGCCTTGGCATCGAAAAGCAACAATTCGTCATGTCTTATCAATAGTCGAAATGGCTTTTGGACCAGAATGCCGCTCTGCACCTGTGGCCGAGCCATGGCCGCCAACACTCTGACGGAGGCTGAACATGTCTGTCGCTGCAAAACCGCTTGCCGGCAAGATCGCCGGTGGTCATCTGCTCGCGAAAGCGATGGCGGACAAGGGCATCAAACGAATCTTTTCGGTGTGCGGTGGTTTCATCAATCCCGCCTACATGGGCTGCGAGCATTTCGGCATCGAGGTCATTGGCTGCCGCAACGAACTCGAAGCGGGTTTCATGGCCGCGGCGATGGCGCGCCTGACGCGGGAGCCTGCCGTCTGCCTGGCGGAACCCAGCGGCTTCACCAATTACATCTCCGCCGTCGCGGAGGCGCACTACACCGGCGACCCGGTCATCTTCATAAGCGCGTCGGCCAACACCAACAACTTCGACAACGCGGGTTTCAAGGAGATGCCGCAGGCGGACGTGGTCAAGTGCATGACCAAGTACGCGATCGAGGTCAACGACCCACAGCGCATCGGCTGGTTCTTCGACAAGGCGTATGACATCGCCATGAACCTGCCGACCGGCCCGGTGCAGCTTGCGATCCCGACCAACTTCCTCTTTTCCGGCCGGGTCGAGCTGGAGCAGCGCGCCGGGTCGCGGAAATTCGACACCCGACGCAAGAAGGTGCACAAGCCGGTGCCGAACCCCGATGACATCGCCGAGCTGCTGCCGCTGCTCAAGCAGGCGCGCAAGCCGGTCATCATCGCCGGGCCGGGCACCTGGTTCAGCCACGCGGAAGAAGAACTGCAGTCGCTCGCCGCCAGGTACGGCATCCCGGTGTTCGTCCCGGTGACGCACCTGAAGCTGTACGACATGTCGCACGAGTCCAACATGGGCATCGTCGACTACCACCAGAACCCCTGCTCGCGCCTGATTGGAGAAGAGGCGGACCTGGTGTTGCTGCTTGGCGGACGGCTCGATTTTCCGCTCAACTTCGGCGAAGCGCCGTTGTTCAACACCGAACTGAAAATGATCGCGGTCAACCCGACCGCGCGCGAGCTCAGCAACAACATGCTGGTCGACGTGCGCGTCTGCAGCGACGTGCAGATGTTCCTGAAGGCCTTGTCGGCTGAGGCGGGGGTTTTCAAGGTCGAGGACGGCTGGCTGGCCCGCGTCCGGCAGCGTCGTGCGGAGAGCTACGCCGAGTTTCTGCCGCTGCTGACGTCCGACGACCAGCCCATTCACCCATTGCGCCTGTGCTACGAGGCGCTGATGTCACTCGGCAAGGACGACATCATCGTCATCGACGGCGGGGACATCGCGGCCTGGTTCGAGACCGCGATCGGTCTGTGGGCCCTGCAGGGACGCAAGATCAAGGGGATCGTCAGCCCCGGCCCATGGGAACAGATGGGCACTGGCCCGGCCTACGCAACCGCGGCGAAAATGACTTATCCGGATTCGAACGTCGTGCTGGTGACCGGCGACGGATCATTGGGACTGGCGCCGGGCGTGACGCCGCTGGAGACCTCGATCGATCACAACGCGCCGGTCACGATCATCGTCGCCAACAACGCCCAGTGGGGGATGATCCAGGCGCAGCAGAAGGCGATGTGGGGACGCGTCTGCGCGACCAGCCTGCGCGACGTCAATTTTGCGGCGGTCTTCGAAGGCGGCGGCGCCCACGCCGAGACGGTCACCGCGCCGTCCGACATCGGCCCCGCCATACAGCGTGCGCTGAAGATGAACAGGTCCATTTCGTCCCTGCTCGACGTCAAGACCGGCGGGATAACGTCCCCCTTGACGCAGGGCCTGGTGGACATGCGGATCAAGACTTCAATCGAGTAGCCCGGGCAAGTCCCGCGCGGCGGATCTTGACCTGTTGCAACCTGCCACCGATTCGACAAGGTGAATGACGATGACCAAAGCAAACAACCAGGGCCTGCCGGATCACCTGTGGCGCCCGATGACCCAGCACCAGGGTCTGCGTGGCGCCCTGCCCAATCGGATAGTGAGCGCCAAGGGCTGCTTCCTTACCGACCAGAACGGCAACCGCCTGCTCGACGCCATCGCCGGGCTCTGGTGCGTGAACGTGGGCTACGGACGCACCGAGCTGGCCGAGGTGGCAGGGCGCCAGATGGCAGAGCTCAACTACCTCGCGCCGATCATGAGCAGCGGGCCGGTCATCGACCTGGCCGAGAAACTGCAGCAGATGCTTGGCTTCGACGGCCACGTGTACCTTTCGTCCAGCGGTTCCGAGGCCAACGAGACCGCCTTCAAGATCGCGCGCCAGTATCACCTGCAGGCGGGCAACGGCGGTGAGCGCCGCTACAAGATCATCTCGCGCTACCGTGCCTACCATGGCAATACGATGGGAGCGATGGCGGCAACCGGGCAGGCCGAGCGCAAGATGGGCTACGAGCCGGGGCCGACGGGATTCATTCACGTGATGCCGCCGTATCCGTACCGCGCGCATCCGAAGCTGACCGCCGAAGAGCATGCCGAGGAATGTGCGCGGCAGCTCGAGGAAACCATCATTCATGAAGGAGCCGAAACGGTGGCGGCCTTCATCATGGAGCCGCTGATCTCCGGCGGCGGCGTGCTGGTGCCACCCGACAACTACATCCCGCTGGTCCGCGAAATCTGTGACCGGCACGGTGTGCTGCTGATTTTCGACGAGGTCGTGTCCGGCTTCGGCCGACTCGGCAAGATGTTCGGCTATGAGCACTGGAAGACCCAGGCGGACATCTACACCTTCGCCAAGGGACTCGCGAGCGGCTACATCCCGGTGGCGGCCACGGTGGTCAAGGAGAGCATCTTCGAGAAGTTCTACGGCGACCCGTCGGAAATGCGGCACTTCCGGCAGATCAATACCTTTGGCGGTCACCCGGTCGCCTCCGCGGTTGCGCTGCGGGCCCTGCAGATCGTCGAGGACGAGCGACTTCCCGAGAATGCCAGCAAGGTCGGCACGTACCTGCTGAATCAGATGCAGCAGGCGCTCGCGGACCATCCTTTTGCCGGAGAAATACGCGGCAAGGGCATGATCATGGGAATCGAACTGGTCGAGGACCGCGCGACGAAGGTCCCGCTGTCAGATGGGCAGGTCATGCGCATCGTCGGCGACTGCGTCAAGAACGGCGTGATCCTGGGTCGCAACAGCAACACGATCCCCGGCCGCTGCAACGTGCTGTTGATCGCACCGCCGCTGGTGCTGAGTCAGAAGGAGGCGGACCAGATCGTCGAGACCGTTACGGCGGCAATGCGCAGGGTCCTGCAGAAATAGCGGGCAAACGCCTGGTCAGTTGGCGCCTCGCCAGATCTTGAAGACGCCAACGGTCAGCAGCGGGATCATGTAGATGACCAGGTAGCCCCACGCCATGTTGCCGTAACCCTTGGCAACCAGCGCCGTGATGCCGAAGCTGGCGAGGAACATGCTGATCACGAGCGTGGCGCCGCCGACGGCGGCGTGGACTTTCGGCGGGCACTTGCGGCCGCTGCGCTCCATGAGCCAGGCATCGAGTCGCTCGTTGACTCCCTGCAGCAGCCCCGCGCAGGTCTGAATGATCATCGCGAACAGGACGATGATGTACAGGGTCATGAGCCAGGGGTGCTGCAGTTTTCCAATCATCCAGTACGTTGGCAACGTCTGGTGCAGCGACGCGGGATAGGCGGCCATGAACGTCAGGTGAAACACCAGCGCGGGAAAGGCGCCGGCTATGCCGGCCGAGAAGCCGCTGACCAGGCATTCGCCGCGGCTATGCAGGTCCCTGGCGGAGTACAGCAGGACGGGAACGACGGCGGCGCTGTACAGCATCCACTGTGCACCGCTGGCCAGCCAGTTGCCGGTCGGGGCTGCATCACGGAAAGCGAGCCTGATGGACTCGTGAAACTCGACGAACGTCATTGCACAGACGATGGTCAGCACGATCGTCAGTGCAATCATGCATATCGACATGGACTCCTGCAGCATCGTCCTGCCGAAGTAGTTCAGCCCGACGACCGCGGCAAACAGCAATCCGACCCCGACCAGCGACGGGATGCCGAGCTGGTCGTTGAGGACGCTGGCCGCTGCCGAGCCATTCACCGCAAGGACGATCAACAGCGACACCAGGAACAGGATTTCGAAGGCGATCCAGCCCGGGCCGACCAGGGTCTTCAGGAATCCACGGTAGTCATAGTTGCGCGTCAACCGGGCCAGCTCAAAGCTCAGGGCCATGGTCAGTCCGAATCCCAGGGCTGCGACCGCCACCGCGAGGAGACCCCCGACTGGCCCCATGGAGCTGATGAACTGGGCGATCTCCCGCCCGGTTCCGTACGCGCCCCCAAATATCACGCTCTGGAAAACCCCCGCAGGGATCAGCACGACGCGGATGAATCGAGAATTCATTTCAGCCACCCTGATGCCGTGCCGGGCGCGAAGCCGAGCTCTGGGGACGCGATCCTAGCAGGGAATCCGCTCGCAGGGATTGTGTCAGCGTGTCAGCGTTTTGCTATCCTGCGACACGCCCGATTTTGCGCAGAGCAGGTCGTGACATGGATGCCTCGGTACGCGCTCGAACGATGCAGGGGTTCAGCGACCTCGTCGCTCGACTGGGCGCGGACCCGAGGAAGGTCCTGGAACGCGCCGGGCTCGACGCCGCCGTGCGTGAATCGGCCGGATGAATGGATTTCGTTCCGATCGGTCATCGTGGCGTATGAACTGGCGGCGGGCGCCACCGGGTGTGGCAATTTTGGCCTGCGACTGTCCGACCATCGTGACCTGTCTTTCCTGGGTCCGATCGTCCTGATCTTCAAGTACTCGAGGGACCTGGAGCACGGCCTGTCGTCCTGCATGAAATACATGCGTGCTCACTCCACCGGCTATACGCCAGTGCTGGAGGTGGGACGCACCACGGCGAGCTGGCAGATCCAGATGGAAGACAGGCTACGCGGCCACGCCAACCAGTGGATGGAAGAATCGCTGCTGACGGCGATGAAAGTGCCGCGACTCTTCCTGGGCGAGAGCTATCTGCCCAAGGCCGTGTATTGCCGGCATGCGCCGGTGGAGGGCACCGATTACGAACGATCCTTCGGCACGGTCATCAAGTTCCGGGCGCCTTTTGACGGGATCGTCCTCAACCGCGAAGACCTGAAGTCGCCGAACCCGATCGACGACCAGCAGGTCCACGGCTTCCTGCTGGAATACCTGGATTCGCGCGTGCTGCGGGCGGACGAGGATCTTTCCGCGGCGGTCCGCTCGCTGCTGGCAAAACTCATCCCCACCGGCAAGTTCTCGGTCGACGTTCTGGCTGATCAACTTGGCGTGCAAAGGCGCACGCTGCAGCGGCGGCTGAAAGTCTCTGGCCTGACCTATGCCGAGCTGCTGGATGACACTCGCGCGCGGATGGCGCGCGACTATCTGACGAGCAGGAACCTGCCGCTGGGCAACCTTGCCTACATGCTGGGCTACGCCGATCAAAGCGCATTCAACCACGCGTTCCGACGCTGGTTCGGCATGACGCCAAGGACGTGGCGCAGGCAGACGTTGGAGTGAGCGGCGTGTGAGCAACCTCGAGGCAGGCGGCATGCACGTCAAAACTAGTCACAAGAAATCAAAAAGTCGTCATCCATGAGCAATTTATGCAGCAGGCGATCGCAGTAGGATGGCGTGGTCCTCGGCCTGGGTACGGCGTCAACGCGTTCCCGTCGGAACGGACCAGCGGGGATACGGGGGGGTCACGGCAGCAATTCCGGCCGGCGTCCCAGTCGGTAACGGTCGTTTATCTCAGGATGTCGTCAATGAAATCATTCAACGTGTTGTGGCTTTCGTCGGGTCTGGTGGCGCTGCCAGTCGCGGCAGCGATCGCTCAGGAACCTCAGGAACAGGGGCGGCTCGAGGAGATCGTGGTCACTGCGCAGAAGCGCGAACAGTCCGCCCAGGACACGCCGGTCGCCGTCACCGTCCTGACGGGCGATTCGCTGGTGCAACTGGGCGTCGAGAGCGGCAACGACGTTGCCCAGTACACGCCCGGCCTCGCCATTGCGCCGGTCCAGGGCGTCGGCAACGTCCCCAACATCTCGATCCGTGGCGTCGGCCTCAACGATTTCCGTGATTTCAACGAGAGCCCGTCCGCGGTCTACGTCGACGAAGTCTACAAGGGGGCCCTGGCGGGTCTCGACTTCGCCCTCTATGACCTCGAGCGCGTCGAAGTCCTCAAGGGCCCGCAAGGCACGATGTTCGGGCGCAACGCGACCGGCGGCCTCGTCAACTACCTGACGCGGCGGCCCACCGACACGCTGGAGGGATACGCGCGCCTGAGCGGCGGGTCCTACGGCGACATCAAGGCGGAAGCCGCGGTCGGCGGTCCCCTCAGCGACGCGGTGTCGGGGCGGCTGTCCGCCATCTACCACACCAACGACGGCGTCCGGCACAACGTCAATCCGGACGGCAAGGACGGCGACCAGATCGACCTCGCCGCGGCCCGTGGCCAGCTGGATTTCAAGCTCTCGGATGCGGGCTCGCTGCTGCTCTCGCTCGAGACCGGCAGGAACGACAATGCCGGCGGCAACCCGTATCGCTACGCACCGGCGCTGTACGACAATGGAACTCCCCCGAGCCCGTGGTGCCAACGGAAATCGACAAGGCGAACCGCGACAACGTCGTCGGCACCAGCGACCTGAACGACATCAACGTCAGCGCCGGCCTCAAGACCGACACCAAGTTCAATTCCGCCACGGCCCGGCTCGGTTGGGACTTCGGCGCTGTCGACCTGGTGTCCATCACCAACTACCAGGACTTCGACAAGCACCAGATCCAGGATTGCGACAGTTCACCTGGCCGACTGCCTGCTTCACGGACTACACGACCAAGGTCAAGCAGTTCAGCGAGGAAGTGCGGCTGCAGGGCGAGGTCGGCAAGCTGCTGTGGAATGCCGGCCTCTACTATTTCAACCTGGAAAACAAGGGTGCGCAGAGCTCTGTCGGGCGACATCGCTGCCGTTCCTGTTCGATCCGACGGGCAGCTCGTCATCGACTCGACCAGCACGACCTTCGATACCACGACCACGTCGTGGGCCGCGTTCGGCCAGCTCGAGTACCGGATCACCGACGACGTCGCGCTGATCGGCGGCCTGCGCTACACGGACAACAAGACCGAGATGACGCAGGTCTTCCTGAAGACGGTGCCCGAAGACGCGCTGGGCTTCACCGGTGGCGTGCCGTATCCCAAGGAGACGCTGAAGAAGGACAACGTGTCCTACACGGCGAAGGTCACCTGGGACGTCGAGCGACGCCACCATGCTCTACGCCGGCATCGCCAACTCGTTCAAGGGCGGCACGTTCAACTCGGGCTTCGGCCCGGTCCCCGCGACCCGTCTACACGGTCAAACCCGAAGACCTGACCAGTTTCGAGGTCGGCTTCAAGTCTGAATCGGGCGACGGTCGCAACCGGTTGTCGGGTGCCGTCTTCTACTACGACTACCAGGACATGCAGGCCTTCCAGTTCGTGAACCTGAACCAGCTGCTGTTCAATGCCGACGCGACCGTCAAGGGCGCGGAGCTTGAATGGACCGGCCTGCCGGTCGACGCGCTGGAGATTTCGGCCGGTACTCGGTTATCTCGACACGACCGTGAAGGACGTCGCGGACAAGAACGGCGTGGTCAAGGACCGCGAGATGGTGCTGGCGCCGGAGTTCAGCCTGAGTGCCATGGCGCGCTACACCTGGGACCTGTCCGGCGGCAGCGCGCTGGCGGCGCAGGTCGACGGGAACTACAGCACCTCGGTGTATTTCGACAACATCAATGCGCCCGGCACGAAGCAGGGGTGCGTCACTCCTGTTCAACGCGCGACTGTCCTGGAACAGCCCGAGCGACCGTTATGAAGTGGCGGCGTTACGTCAGGAACCTGACCGACGAAGATGCCGTTGAATTACGCCTTCGACCTGTCCGCCGACCTGGGCTACGTCCAGCAGTCGTATCATCCGCCGCGGACTTACGGCGTTTCGGTCGGCGTGAAGTTCTGACCGACACCGGGGCACTCGGCTCATGGCGTGATGCCGTGGGAAGTTGTCTGAACGCCGCCGTTGCTGCGATGCAGTCGCAGCAACGGCGGTTTTTCGTTGCCGGTCCCCGCTCGGGGACGCGGTCAAGTCTGCGCGGTTGAAGGTGACCATGGTTCCGCCTTACCCGAGCGCAGCCGCCACCGAGGCGGCCTTTGCGCAGCATGTCGGGCCGGCCATGGCCAGGCTGATGAAGGCACTGGGCACCCGCATTCACTATGGCGCGCGCGAAGGCGCCCGGGTGCAGGACGCCTACACGGGCAGGTGGTACTGGGACTGTCATCGCAACGGCTCGGTGTACAACCTCGGACACCGCAATCCGGAAGTGCTCGCCGCGCTCGGCGAGGCCATGCGCCAGCTGGAGGTCGGCAACCTGTTCCTGTGCTCGGGCCACAAGGCCGTGGCAGCGGAGAAGCTGGTCGCCAGCACGGATGGCCTGCTGACCGGCGTGACCTACGCGGCCAGTGGATCGGAGGCCAACGAGGTGGCAATCCGGGCTGCCCGCGGCTTTACGCGGCGCCGCAAGCTCGTCTCGCTGCAGGGCAGCTACCACGGCAGCAGCTGTTTCTCGATGGCCGCGGGCGACAATGCCGAGGCGCACGAGCGCTACCTGCTCGGGCTTCCCCGAATTCGTCAAGGTGCCTTACAACGACGTCGCTGCGTTGCGTGCGGCCGTGGACGACGAGACTTCGTGCGTGCTGCTCGAGGCGAGTCCCGCGCAGCTGGGATTCCCGGCGCCCGAACCCGGCTACTACGAGGCCGTGCGCAAGGTCTGCGACGACAAGGGAGCGGTCCTCATCGTCGACGAAGTCCAGACCGGGCTCGGCGGTTCGGGCAGCTTCTGGTTGTGGCAGCAGGAGGGCGTCGTCCCGGACATCGTGACGACGGCCAAGGGTCTCGGCGGCGGCATCGTTCCGAACGCCGCGCTACTGATGGCGCCAGCGATCAAGGACTGGTTCCTCGACACCGAGTTCCCGCACATGTCCACCTTCGGCGGGAACGAACTCGGCTGCGTCGCGACGGCCACGGTCTGCGACATCACTTCCCGCCCGGCATTCCGTGCGAACGTGCAGCGGCTGATCGAGCAGTTCCGCGAGGCTTCGCCGGTGCGCCCTTCCGTGTCAACCAGGTGGGACTCTGCATGGGTCTGTTCTCGGACACGATGGACTCGCACGAAATGACCCGCCGGCTGTTCGAGGCCGGGGTCCTGGTGCTGCCTGCGGAATACGAACGACGCGCCGTCGAATTTCGACCCGTCCTGATTCTGGACGAGAATCAGGCGGAGACCATCATCCGCACCGTGCGGGACGTGCTGGGCTGACCGAGTCCGGGAGACCGGGAGGAACGACAATGCGGTTCATCAAGTCCACGATACTGGCCGGTTTCCTCATTCTCCTGCCGCTGCTGTTGCTCTGGCTGGCCCTGGGCCAGATCTTCCAGTTGCTGGTCGCCCTGGTCGATCCGATCGTGCCGCTGTTCCCGCAGGAATTCTTCTCCGGGACGCACTTGCCGGGCATTCTCGCGGCGATACTGTTGTTCATCGCCGCGGCAATCGTCGGTCTCATTTCCCGGTCGGCAATCGCCGGCCTGTTCGGCGCGGCGTTCGAGCGCGGGGTGCTGGCCAAACTGCCGATGTACCCGATGCTCAAGTCGCTTTCCCAGAGCTTCCTGGACGTGAACTCGGCGAACTTCAGGCCGGCCCTGGTGATGGCCGACGACGGCTCGGCGACACCCTGCTATGTGGTGGAGGAGTGCGCGGACGGGTCCGTGGCGGTGCTGCTGCCGTGGAGCCCGACCTCCTTTGCCGGAACGGTCAGGCTCGTGTCGAGGCACAGCCTGCGGCCGCTGCAGTGCTCGCTGATGGAATTCTCCCGCGTCTTGAGCCTGATGGGCGTGGGCATGAGCGGCTGCATCCAGCAGGGGCCAGAGCGGAAAGCGGCCGCACCGGACCAGGTTTCGCCCTGAGCGGATTCAGCGAGTTCCTGAGGGAAAGGGCGGTCGCGCTGCGTCGTTACGGGCTCGACGCAGCGCGCGGCTGCGTGCGTCAGAAACGCCAGCCGTACTGGACCTTTATCGAATCGAGCTGGGTGTTTGAAACGTCGCCGCCGATGTCCAGCTGATAGATGCTGTAGTCGGCGCGGACGAAAGAGTTGCCCATGAAGTCGTAGCGCAGGCCCAGGCTGCCGCCGTACGAAAAGTCAGTTCCCGAGAACGTCCGCGAGTAGTTGCCGCAGATGTATCCCCAGTACGGGTGCCACCAGCAGCCGGTCACGGGCGGTCCCTTCGCGACATTCGAATCGAGATTCGTCCAGCCCAGCCCGAGTTCGACGAACGGCGTGAACGGGCCGTCCAGGAAGTTGTACGTCCCCTTGAAGCGGAAGTCGTACTGCGACAGCGTGTGGTCGATCCGCGCCGTGGTCCCCGAACCCTCCGCATCGGCGATGATCGCGGTGTAGTCGGGGCGCAGGTAACTGAAGTCCCCGCCCAGCGCCAGCTTGTCCGTGATGTTGTAAGCCAGTCCGAACGTGAAGCCGAGATCGCTCTTCAGGTCGAGCGACGAACCACTCTTGCCAGCCGACTTCTGGCCGTACTGGTAGACGCCACCCAGGGAAAAGTCCCAGGTGTTGGCCCGGCTGCCGCTGGCACCGAAACTCTGGGCAAACGACATCCCGGGTACTGCCACCAGCAGGAGCATCGCTAGCGTGGTCGCGCGCATTTCTCGTCCCTTGAACATATGAAGTCACCTGAACACATGAAGTTACCCGAAGACATGAAGTTACCGTCGAAGTTCCACCACGGCAGGGCGATGTTTCTGCCGCTGCCGGGACTACTTCGGGGTGCTAGCCTGAGCGGTTGCAAGCGCGGCCAGTTCTTCCTTGAGGATCGGTGCGCCCAGCGACAGGGTGTGGATGCCGATCGCGCTGACCAGTTGCAGCACCGCCATGATCTGCTCCTTGGTGGCGCCCAGCGCGAGCGCCTGGCGGATATGACGACGGACGCCCGGCGCGTACATATGGGTGCAGGAGGCATTGACGGCGATGAAGACGAGCTCGATGGTCTTCCTTGTCGAGCGCGCCGGAACGCATGGGCAGCGAGCCCATGTCGATGAATTTCTCGGTCCACAACGGATCCAGCTCGGCGAAGTCGTCCCAGACGTCGTTCCAGGCGCCTGTCTGGCGCAGATGATCTGAGATCGGTGTGTTGCTCATGGCGTCCTCCTGCTCGCAATTGCCCAAATACTAGCCGTTCGTCTGCCGCGGGAATTGTCGCAGCAGGACAGAAAAGTCTTTGGCGACAATCCAGTGGAACCGGCCGGGCGCCGCGTACCGGCATCCCGGGCAGCCTCGCATCGCCGGTTCTGCCGGTTGCGGCAGGCGTCGATCCTATCGCCAGGTCGCAGAGTCAGAGTCTGCGGCAGACACGCTTCAGCTGGGCGCGCAGCCATCGGTGTTCGCGGTGCTGTTCGCGGCTCTCGTGCCACACCATGTAGATCGGGACGGCCGGACCTCCAGCGGCAGTGGCGCAATGGCCAGGCCGAACTTGTCCGGCGTACAACTCGGCGATCCGGCGCGGTGCGACGCCGATCAGCTGCGAGCCGGACAGCACGGCCGGCAATGCCAGCCAGTTGTTGATCGTGACGCGAACATCCCAGCGGCTTGCCGATCGTGGCCAGCAGGAAGCCGATGTCGTCGATGCGCGCATCGCCCTCGCGCGCGGTACGGCCGACGTGCCCGCTGGCCACGAATTCCTCGAGCGAAATGCTCGTCTTCGGCGTGTCCGGGATCCGCGTTCATGAGGACGACCCGCGTTTCCAGGAACAGCACTTCGCACCGGAACTCCGGTGCCGGCCAGCGGGAACGTAGTCGATCAGCAGATCGATGTCGCCGAACCGCAGCGGCTTCTCCAGGTCGGAGGAAAGTCCCGTGGTCGCCTTGATGGTGGTGCCGGGAGCGTTGCGTTCGATTGTCGCCAGGAGCTTCGGGAGAATGACGACTTCGTAGTAGTCCATGCCCTGCAATCGAAAACGACTGGATTCGGCCGGCCCGCAGTCCTGGCGTCGTGTCCAGCCCCATCTCGAGGAGACTGAGCGCCTGGCGCACGATCGGCGCCAGCTCGACGGCAACGGGCGTCGGGTGAATGCCGCGTCCGTCGCGCACAAACAGGTCGTCCTTGGCGACGCGGCGCAACCGGTTGAGCGCGTTGCTCATCGCCGGTTGACTCATGCACATGCGGGCCGCCGCACGGGTGAGATTGCCCTCGGTGAAGATCGCGTCAAAGACGGCGAGGAGATTCAGGTCGAGTTGTTCGGACGCATCTGCAGTCCTTCCTGATCCGCGGGGCATGGAATCAGCGGACACGAAAGCGAATACTGGCGAACCGGCGGCTGGGCAGGCGTCGTCCGCAGGAACTGCGACAGCCTGTCAGGAATGTACCTCGTCACCCGCCCGGCGTGTACCAGATGGGCGAGGTGTAGGCGCGCTCCTGCACATCCACCGGTGCGCCGTGCGGAATCTTCACGCCGAACACCTTCGCGTCGTAGGTCGTCCAGCGCGGGGTCGGAATCTCGATGACGCGCACGTAGTAGAACGCGCGCTGGCCGGGGTCGAAGTTGCTGTCGGTCCAGAACACCTGCAGAAAGGGTGCGCCAATGGCGTTGGTATAGCTCGCATCGGCCACGTTGACGGTGCTGCCGACCGGCGGCACGTCACCGTCACTGCCCGGCTTGCGATTGCCCGACCAGGCGACGTCGTAGACCTGCTCGCGGGCGGTGCCATCGGCTGCAAGCCAGCCCTTGATCACCTGCACGCGATCGAGGTTGGCGCCTTCCGGATCGCGCAGTGCGCGGATCAGGAAGCCGGGCCTGGCGCCGGCCGGCGCATGCTGCAGATCGCCGCCCATCGGCACACCATGCTCGTAGCCGTGCTTGGCGAAGTCCGAACGGTCCAGGTCCGCGGTCTTGAATCCCCAGCCGCCGAACACCCGGACCATCATCCGGGTGCCGGTCGTGGCGTAGACCTCCTTGCGGGCGAGTGCGTCCCAGATGGCCTGCGCGGGTGTTCTCCCGCGCCCAGACTGCGGCGATGCCGGCGGCCGCCGTCTGCCACGCAAAGGTCTTGTCGCTGTCCTTCGCCGAAAACCGCCCGACCAGCGGCTCGTTGAAGCGAATGGGGTCGGCGGTCGGTTCCAACGCAACAATCTTGCCAAAGTAGTTGTCTTCTTCCGCCGTCGAGAGCCCGGTATGCGAGTCGGTGCTGCCGATCAAGCCGAACTTGAACGGGTTGGCGCCGAGACTTGCCTGGTAGGCGAGGCCACGCTTGAAGGCCTCGCGTGCGTATTCGCGCGGGAGCATCCCGGGCGTCTTGGGCTGGGGCCCGAAACTGCCCTTGTCCCAGGTGTAGAAGTCGGCGAACTTGTCCCTGGGAGAGAGCCTGGGATGCGCCTCGCTGTCGCCCTTCATCTGCGTGACCTCATAGATCGGCTCCCAGCGCATCCGCCGCTCGGCGTAGGCGCGGTCTAGCGGGCGACGATCCGTGTAGGTCACGTCATCGAACATCAGTCCGTTCGACAGGTTGCCGTTGTGCGGGATGGCGAGCAGGCGTACTCCGGCGGTCTTCTCGGCCTTTTCCATCCAGTCCCACAGCCGCTCGGGATCCTCGGTGTCGTAGGCCGAGATCGGCACGATCTTGTCCGCCGTCTCCTTGCCGCCGCGGAAGATCACGTTGCGGTGCAGGTTGTTGCCGTCAGGCGTAGAGGTCCACTCGAAGCCGATGAAGGCGGTAAATTGTCCGGGGATGTTGTTACGTTCCGCTGCCTCGGTCGCCTTGAGCCACATGCTCTTGCCGAAATCGGATCCGGCAAGCGGGTCCTTGCCGGTCTGTGACGCCAGCTCCCAGAACTCGTAGCCCGCGAATTTGCTCTCCAGCGTGCCTGGCGCCATGATCTCCGAGATCTTGCGACCAAATTCGGTAGCGAGCAGCTGCGGGTCGCGGTTGGCGACCGCCGTCGGCAGTCCCAGGTTTTCGGAATGGTCGGATACCACCAGGAAGTCGAGCGGCCGCCCAAGTCGCGCCGGCAATCCGGTCGACGAGATCACCGTCTGGCCCCTGGCGAAGCGGAACGCATCGTCCGGCGTCAGCGTCGCACCGATGAGACCCGCGTCGGGCGAGAATGCGGTGTGCAGGTGCGTGTCGCCGAAGAACACCCGGTCGGGGAAATTCTGCGCGGGATAGGGCGAATAGACCGTGCCAGGCTTGGGCGCGACCCCCGGCGCATCCTGAGCGGCGGCGAAACCTGCCACTGCGCACAGGGTGGCCGCTGTCAGAATTGCGATCAGTTTCATGCATGACTCCTGAGCGGATCAGATTGCGCTGGTGCAGTACTAGCGCGGGAACAGCAAGGTCACGGCGACCCGGAAACCAAGTCCTTCAGGTCCACCGTCGAAATGCCTGGCGAAGTAACGCGGGCCGGCCTGCACCTGGATCAGCTGGTCTCCTATCGAAGTCACCTTCGACACCAGCAGTACCAGCGGTACGTTCCATTGCTCGTTTTCCCAGTCGTAGGTGGTTTCGGTCTGGAGGTCGAACGACCAGGCGCTTGCCGTGGTGTATCCCACGAAAGGCTGCATGAACGTGGAGTTTACGTCGCTGCGCTTGCCGTCGCCGGCAAACGACCAGATGTGGTTGGCCAGGAAGCCGTAAGTCCACGGGCCCTGTTGTTTCAGTGCGACCGCCGTGGGACCAGCGCCCCATTTACCAGTACCAATGCAACCGGTCGGTCGATGTCGGCAGCAGGAGCACGGGACCAGCACCCCAGATCCAACCACTGATGGAAGGATTTCACCGGGGAGAAGAACAAACTCTGGATCGGTATCGCCGAAGTCCCGGATTGACTGCCACTACCAGGGAAGATGTCGTGCTGGCGAATTAGCGGAACGATCGTACGACTGATGAGGTTCCAGTCTTCGTTGAGCGAAAAGGGGATCACCGGTTGCACGACAAAGGCAACGCGCGAACCTTCGTCGAGGGCTCCGATGTTGTCGTCGACATTGACCTGGAGTGGAACCGAGACCAGCGAGGAGACCGGGTTCGCCAGTTCCTTCGCCAGCTCTGCCGCGTCCGGTTCGGCGAGCGCCGCTGTGGCGATCGCATTCGCCGCCAGCAGGGCGACGAGATACGACGGGACGCGGCCGGTGCTTGGCATGTTCAGCTTCTCCAGGTCATTCGGCAGCGTGAGTCAGGTTTTCGATGTTGCAAGGGACAGCGCTATGTCGAGCTTGTCCATCAGCAGGTCCACGTTGTCTCTTGAGAACGGCAGGGGAGGCCGGATCTTGATCACGTTGCCGTGCCGTCCGGTGACGCCGATCAGGACACCGTGCTCGCGCATGGCTTCCGCTACGGCCAGGGCCGCGTTGCGCTCAGGTTCCTTGCTGCCGCGGTCCACGACGAGTTCGAGCCCCATGAAAAGGCCTCGTCCGCGCACGTCACCAATCAGTTGGTGCTGCTGCTGCAACTCCAGCAACCCCGCGCGAAGATATGGCGACACATCGACCACGTGCTCCCGCAGGGCTTCGTCCTCGAGGACGTCGAGCACGGCATTACCAGCCGCCGCGGACACCGGGTTTCCTCCGAAGGTATTGAAATAGAGATTCTGTTTGCTGAACTGCTCGAGAATGTCCATGCGAGTGACGACCGCGCCGACGGGATGTCCGGCCGCTATCGGTTTGCCGAGGGTGACGATGTCCGGTATGACGTCGTAGTGTTCGAAGCCCCACATCGTTCCGGTGCGAGCGAACCCTGCCTGTACTTCATCGGCGATGCACAGGCCACCGGCAGACCGCACCCGGCGGTAGACGTCCGTGAAGTAGTCCTGCGGCGCCTCCAGGGTGCCCTGGGAATCAAAGATGCTGTCGCAGAGAAAGGCTGCCAGACCGCTGCCGCAGGCATTCAGTTGGTCGATCGCATCGCCGACCAGCGAAGCGTACTGCGCCCCCGCCGGCCTGCCAGGCCCGAACGGTCCGCGATACGTATTCGGCGGCTCGACTGCAGCAACGTATGCCGGCCGCGACCCGGGTTTACTGGTACAGGTGGAAAGCTCGTTGGTCCGGCCGGAGTTGCCATGGTAGGAATTCTCCATGACGACCGCGCCCGTCCGTCCGGTGACGGATTGAGCAATGCGCATGGCCAATTCATTGGCCTCGCTTCCGGTGCAGACGAATAAGCAGACGTCGAGGCTCCCCGGGAAGGTGCTGGCGAGGCGCTCGGCGTAAGTGACGATGCCTTGGTGCAGGTAGCGGGTATGCGTGTTGAGGAGCCTTGCCTGCCGGCAGATGGCCTCAACCACTCGCGGATGACAGTGCCCGACGCTGGCGACGTTGTTGTAGCAGTCGAGGTATTGGCGGCCTTCCTGGTCGTACAGCCAGACACCTTCCCCCCGCACGACGTGCACCGGGTTGCGGTAGAAAAGCATCGAGCCGCCCACGTGCGCTTCGCGCCGGAGAATGAGTTCGCGATTGAGCGCATTTCCGGCCAGCCCGGTGCTTCCCAGCGCGGCGGGGCCCGGCCCTTCTGTCGAGTCGTCGCTCACAGGTTCTCGCTCATCCGCCATCGCCACCGTCATGCGGGATGGCCGCCAGGAAGTCGTCCACCATCTTCATGACCCCTTCCAGCACGACCGGGCCGAGTGTCCTGGCCGTGTCGGTCTCGCTTCTGGTATGGATCCAGCCAAGGTAGGCAAAACCGCGCATGAGAAGAAACAGCGGCAGCCGCCGCTCGAATTCCGGCGGGAGCGCACGCACCTGCTGATAGCCCGAGGCCATCGCTTCGAGCAGCTCGTTGCAACGTTCTTCGCCTGACGCGAAGAACAGCGCGGTGGCGAAATCGAACAGATGCCAGCCGAAACCCCCGTCATCGAAATCAATGACGCGCACGGTGCCATCGGCATCGACGAGGAAGTTTTCGGGCAGGGTGTCGGCGTGGATCAGTCCGTAACGGTCCTTGGCTCTGCCGTAGGCCCGAAGCTCTGCTCTCGCCTTGTCCCGCGCCGCAAGGAGACGTGCGCGACGCGCATCGTCGAGAAGTTCGAGTTCCCAGAAGCGCCCCCACCATGGCTGCTCGCCAAGCAAGCCGGCCTCGTCCCAGGCGTGACGCGAAAATCCCGGGGCAACTCCCAGCGACTGGAAAAGTCGTGCATGCCGGCAACGAGTTGGCCGATCAAACGGTAGTTCTTCCGCGCCGTGGCCAGGTCCCCGAGGCCCGCTTCGATGGATCCGATGTCCTTCCCGTCGACCCAGGCCAGTACGTCCACCTGGCGGGGTTCCGGGACGGCAGGCACGGAGACTGTCTTGAACAGTTCTCCGTCCAGTGCAGGAATGACCGCCGGCGTGTGGACCCCGAATGCGTCAAGTGCCTTCATCCACTGCAACTCTGAATGCAGTTCGGCGTTCGAATGGTAGCCAGCGCGGTGGACGCGCATCACGGCGCGCGTGCCGTCAGCGCACTGCAGGCTGAACACCGCGTTCTCGCGTTGCTTGATGATGGCGGCGCGAGCACCGGACATGCCCCAGAGCGGCAAGGCTTGTTCGACCAGACGCTGGAACGACGGTGTCTTGCCGGCGTCGTCCAGCGAATAGAAATTGCTCATGGGTACTCCTTGCCTCGGGCAGCCTCGCGTGTCGGGCGTTCCGTCGACTACCAGTGATAGTCGACCGAGACCGATGCCCACCGTGGCCGGACGTACACGTCCTGACGCACGCCAATGGCGTCACCGAGATCAAAGGAGTAAGCGATGACCGCCTCGTCGGTGACGTTCTGGA
Source organism: uncultured Gammaproteobacteria bacterium (assembly GCA_963793675.1). Taxonomy (GTDB): domain Bacteria; phylum Pseudomonadota; class Gammaproteobacteria; order Steroidobacterales; family Steroidobacteraceae; genus RPQJ01. The sequence continues at coordinate 44,395 of CAWCBA010000008.1, forward strand.
CCGCGCCCGCAACCGTCCAGCGGCGGTCGTCGCTCGTCCAGGCCACCCTCACGTTGCCCAGCGTATAAGAACCCTGCTCCATCGCGGGGCTCCCCAGCGGGTCGAAGTGCTGGCTTCCCACGTAGTTCATGTCCGCCTGCAGCGACATTTCGCCGCCCCAGGGCACCGCGAATCCATAACGAACCAGCCCGTTGAGGCTCCAGTGCGGCGCGAGCGGCATCGGTCTGTCCTTGACCGTGGTGACGCCGCCCACCAGCGCGCCCTTGTCCGCCACGTTTTCCACTACGGCGTCCAGATAGGATGCGCCCACGGCGATGTCCCAACCGTCCGCCGGTGATGCGGCGAGTTCCAGCTCTCCGCCCTTGACGTTGGCGTCGTTGTTGAAGAGATAGTTGGTGAGTGTCTGGCCGTCGAACAGGAAGGCCTGATAATCGGTGTAGTCGTAGTAGAAGACCGCGCCATTCAGCCTTGCCGCTCCGCCGAGGATGGTCGACTTGAATCCGGTCTCGTAACTGGTGAGCCTTCCTGGCCGACCGGGACGCGGGTCGGGTCGAACAGCCCGTCCGTGCCGGTGGGAGCGAAGAATCCGAGGTTGAACGTACCGCCTTTGAACGCATTGGAAGTTGACGCGTAGAGCAGCAGGTCTTCGGATGGTTTCCAGTTCAGGCGCGCAAGGTAAGAGACGTTGTTCTTGTCGAACTTCGCAAGGTCGCCCACGGAAGCCTGGTTGAACACGGCGCTGTCCACCACGCCCACCCCCGGGACGACCGTGTCCCAGATGGTTTCCATGTGCTTGTTTTCCTGTGTGTAGCGCAGGCCCGCCACGGCGGTCCAGTCGGGGGCGATGTCGTATTCGTACTGCCCGAAGGCCGCCCAGGTGTCGGTCCCCATGTCCCAGCTCACGTCCTGGACGATGCCAAAAACGGGCACATCGCCAACCTGCTTGCCGCGGTTCTTGTAGCTCATGTAGTAGAGGCCGCCGACCCAACGCGATCGATTGCCGTCGCCCTGCAGGCGCAGTTCCTGCGTGATCTCGTCCCCCCGCGGCTTGAAGGTGGTGTTGAACACGTCGACGGGGGAGGCGTCGGGATCCTGGGAGAAGTTCTTGTCGAGTTGTTCGAAGCCGGTGATGGACGTCAGCGTCATGTCGGCGACGTCCCATTCGACCCGCAACAGGCCTGACTGCACCTTGCTGTTCAGGCTACTCGGACGGTTTGGTTCCACCGATCGCGGGTCACGGTTGCCATTGGCGTAACCGAAAAAGTCCGTCGGCGCTTCAACGGAAAGGCCCGTGACCGGGTCTGGCGCCAGGCCTTGGTGCACGTAGGGGTTGCCGCCGTCGTTGTCGTTTTCACCGGCTTCCAGTTTCAGCAGCACGGACAGCCCTTGCGCGGGCTCGAACTGCACCTGACCGCGAACCCCCCACAGCTTGAGTGCATTGCCATCCTTGCCGCCCGGGTACAGGTTCTTGTTGATGCCGTCGTGTACGCTGTAAATGCCCGACAGGCGTGCGGAGATCGTATCCGTGATCCCGCCACCAACGGCGCCCTCGGCTTTCAACTCGCCGAATTGCCCGGCGGTCAGTGCCGCGTAGCCTTCATTCTGCTGGGTAGGCCTTGCCGTGACGTAGTGCACCAGGCCGCCGGTTGCGTTGCGCCCGAACAGCGTCCCCTGCGGACCGCGCAACACCTCGGCCCGGTCCAGGTCGAACAGCTGGAAGTCGAGGCCCGACAGGTTCGCCTTGTAGAACTCGTCGACGTACACGGCGGAAGGACTCTCGTTGTGCTCCGAGTAGTCCATGAGGCCGACTCCGCGGATGCTCACCGTCGCGATGTTGCCCTCGCCGTTGTTCTGCGCCGTGATCAGGCCCGGTGTCTGTGAGGCGAGCTGGATGCTGCTCTCGAAGCCGAGCTTCTTCATCTGGTCGCCGCTGAAGGCCGTAACCGAAATGGGCAGGTCCTGCACCGACTCGCTGCGCTTCTGCGCCGTGACGATCACCTCTTCCAGCACTTCGGCCCGGACCGTCGTCGTGGCGATCGCCAGTGAGACCGCTATTGCCAGCGGCATTGGCGTCAGTTCGCATTTCATGATCACCCTCCCGGAATGAAATTGACGTGCTTCGTGTCAGCGTCTGGCCGCTCGCGCGTTGCGGCGCGGCATGGTTGCCGCATCGGCTGCAACAGTGCGTGGTCCTGTTGTTTTCTGTCCCGCGACACGGCAATCGCGAGGCATGAACACTAGCAACGTGGCGGAATCAACAGGGGTCGCTTCCGGAAAATACGCAGGTCATTAACGGCAACGGCAGCGGACCGGGCGGCCGCTGCAGTTCGGCCGCTGCAGCGACGCAATGGCAAGCGGGTCCTGCGGCGAGTTCCATGACCTCCGCCACACCAGTACTTGTTGCACACCGCGGCCACGCGCGGGCCACTTCTGGATATGACCCCGTTGCATTCCGTAATTGACCCATGGTGATGGCCGGACACGACTTAGAATCCGGCAGCTGGCACGTCAGGCGAGGTCGCTCATGTCGAAACAGGACAACGGCAAACGCCCGGAACGCGGGCTGCAGAACCGCAACATCACGCGCCGGGACTTCACTGGTGGCGCGTTGCTCGGCGTGGGGACTTCGCTGCTGGGGATGGCAGCGCCCTCGGTCGCGTGGGGCGATGCGCAGCCGTCCGTGCGCCCGAATTGGCCGCCGAGAGGACTGGGCCCGGAGTGGACAGGGCCCGGCGGCCTGGGCGACTACGCCCCGTCGAACGGCAACACCCACCACGTAGTCAACTCGGCACACGCCATTGCGCAAGGCGCGTACAGCCCGCTGCCCGGAGACGCCGTCAGCACCGGTGAAGTCTACGACGTCGTGGCGATCGGAGGCGGGTTTGCCGGCTTGAGCGCCGGCTATACGGTCATGAATGAAGGCCGACACTCGTGCCTGATCCTGGATAACCACCCGATATTTGGCGGGGAAGGCAAGATGAACATTCTTGCCGTGGACGGGTATCGCCTGTATGCGCCGCAGGGTTCCAACGACTTCCTGTTGCCGAATGAATTCTCCCGTCAGGTCGGTCTGCTGCATCCGTACTGGGACAAGCTGGGCCTGCCCAACCGGTTCGAATTCGTCAGTACGCACCCGCGAATCGAAGGAAAGATAAAGGTCGCAAGAGACAACTTTGGTCCGCAGATCCATCAGATGAGTGAGGCGACCCAGGCCCACTATTACTTCAGCGCGGACGGCAAGAGCGGAAAGTGGGCAATGGATCCGTGGGGTACCGCGTTTCGCGATGCGCCGATTCCGGACGTTGAAAAAGCCGAACTCATGCGCTTCGTGTACCAGACGGAGGTGCCTCGGCAGGCGCCTCAGAAGGGCTGGGAAGCATGGCTCGACACGATGTCCTACAAGGACTACATCGAGAAAATACTGGGCTACAGCCCGCAGATGACGCGCTATGTCGACGACGTCGGCGCACTGGGCGCATTTGCATTCAGTGCCGAGGCGTATTCCGCCTACGGCGCCGCCCATTTCGTCTACCCGGGTACCGTCGGCTATTACGGCCTGCCGGGGCGCGAACTGCTGGAAAAGGTCGAGTTCGGTACGTTCCCCGGTGGCAATGCCGGCATCGCGCGTTACTTCGTGAAGGCGATGTTCCCGACGGCGATCTCAGGCGGTTACAACTACACTGATATCCACGACGGCAAGCTCGATTTTTCGGTGCTGGACAAGCCTGGCAACCAGGTGCGGATGCGTCTGTCGTCGACCGGCGTGTATGTCAGGCACGACGGCGATCCTGATACCGCCAAGACCCTCACCGTGGGTTACGAAAAGGGCGGCACGGTCTACACGGTCAAGGCCCGCTCGGTCGTCATGTGTGGAGGGGGTTGGGTCAACAAGCACGTCCTGCAGGACCTGACCCCGGAAATTCGGGGTGCCTATGAGCATTTCAATCACGGTCCGATGCTCACCGTGAACGTGGCGGTGCGCAACTGGCGCTTCCTCGAGAAGCTCGGTGCGTCGGCGGTGCGCTGGTTCGGTGGTGAAATGGGGTTCTGGCTCAATATTCGGCAGCCAATGAAGATGGACGGATCCACGATGCCGCTGGATCCCGACAAGCCAGTGGTGCTATCCAATTACATCGCGTTCCCGTCACCCGGCTACGACGCGAAATCGCAGGGGATCATGGGAAGGGCGCGCCTGTTCTCCATGTCCTATGCGGACATCGAGGCATGGGTGGTTCGCCACTACACGCAGTTATTTTCCGCCTACGGATTCGACGCGGAGCGCGACATTGGCGGAATCATCACCAATCGCTGGGGTCACGCCTACGTCTGCCCGGGGCCAGGCTTCTTTTTCGATCGCGATGGCGTGCGTTCGCCAATGAATACCGTCCAGGCTGGTTATGGCCGAGTGAGCTTCGGCCATTCCGAAACCGGGGGCGGCAAATGTGGAGCGAAGGGGTCGAGCAGGGCCGCCGCGCAACGATGCAGGCTCTTGCAAAACTGTGACTGCAGGTGCCCATCGACGCGGCGGCGGATTATCGGCCGCCGGGCGTTGTGATCTGCGCCTTGGACACGAGCAGCACTGACGGGGCTTGCACATCACCGTTCACGCCGGCCTGGACAACAAGTCAATTTTCGCCGCCTGCCTGATTTCTGCCGCTGGCGGGCTGGTCTTCAATGCCTTTCCCCTGTTCCTCAGCTCGATTGCCCGGCAGTACGGATTGAACGACGAGGAACTCGGCCTGCTCGGGACCTATTATCTCGGCGCGGCGGCACTCGTATCACTTCTGGCGCCGCTGTGGATGCCACGACTTCCGTGGCGCGGTACGGCGATCGCAGGTTACGCGTGTATTGCCGTTGCGCTCATGTGGATGGGCCATGCCAGAGCCGACCAGATTCACTGGGTCATGGCCCTGCTGGGGGCCGGCTGCATATCGATATTTACCATCGCCCTCGGCATCCTTTCCGCGGCTGCCGACCCCAATCGTGCCTTCGGCTTCAAGTTGACCGCCGAAATGGTGCTCGCCGGCATTCTCATGTTCGTGATGACAGGCTTCGTCACGGAACGGTTTGGCTACCAGGGATTCATCTGGACCGTGTTGATTACCGACGGCGCCACAGCGCTGGGCTTGCGGTGGATCCCAGGCAACTTCTTGCGTGGCACCAGGGAAACTGTCGGAGGCTCCACGTCGTCCGGCGTCAATTTTCCGGCCATCCTGGCCTGCATCGCCTTGTTTGTTCAATTCGCCGCGCTGGCAGGCCTGTGGGGCTTCATGGAGCGCATAGGCACTGAATCAGGCATCGATAGCGGCACGATTGGCACGGTCCTCACTTTGTCCCTGCTGACGGGACTGTGCGGCGCCTTGCTCGCGGCGGGGGATGGGCGAGCGTTTTGGCCACCTCGTTCCCATTCTCGGCGCGATGTGCCTGGTCATTCTTGCCAGCGGCATTCTGCTGCTTGGCAGCGGCCCGCAGGCCTTTGGCATTTCGGCTTGCCTGATCAACGCACTGGTGCAGTTCCTCGTGGTATTCCAGATGGGTCTCATTACCGAAGTGGATATTTCCGGGCGCTACACGGTGATCATCGCTTTCGTATTGTGTCTTGGCGGCGCGGTCGGTCCGGGCGTGATGGGCGCCGCCATCGAAGCCAGAGGTTTCAACAGCGTCTATGAGCTGGCGATGATCGGGGCGGTGATTGCCATGGCGCTCACCAGCGCAGCCATCAAGCTGGCTTCCGCACGACACGCCTGACTGGACAGCCAATCGTCGCAACACCCGGCAGCTGCGGCCCGACGTCGCACGGCTTCGCCGCCTTCCACACGGCGTCCTTGAGCAGTTGGCGACCACTGTGTCGATGTGGCGACTTGACGGGTTTCCGTAAATGACAGGTAACTATTCCGCAAATGACCTGTGGAACGAATGAAGGCAGACTAGATTCAAGGCTCGCCCGCGGTGCGCAGATGCGCGACCGCGCACGCAATCGAAGTCCACGGCACAGGTGAGCTCGTTCATGTCGAAACAGGACAATAGACGCCCCGGTAACGGGCTGCCAGACCCGGGCATTACGCGTCGGGGCTTTACCAGTGGCGCGTTGCTGGGCATGGGGCATCGTTGCTGGGTATGGTTGCGCCATCGGCGGTGCGGGGCGATGAGCAATCGCCCGTCCATGCGAACTGCCGCGGCAAGGAAACTCGCCGGACTATCGCCAGGGTTCGCTGCAGGCCGGCATCACGCCTTACCACCCCCTGCAGGAAGATGGCTGGACCATCGTTGCCGGTTCGCCGGTGCAGAGCGTGCGCATGGATCACGGCTCCTTCGAAACGGGTCCCCTGGTCGGCATCTGGGCCTGCACGGTCGGGGTCATCGAGATGCCGGTGTTGCCGTACAACGAGTTCGTCACCGTGTATCGCGGCAGGGTGATCGCCACGCTCGACGATGCGGCACCGGTTGAACTGAAACCGGGCGACAGCTTTTACGTACCGAAAGGCTCGCGGATTCGCTGGGACGTGCAGGAAGATGTCGCCAAGTACGTGCTGATCGCCGGCACCTGCCCCGTCGTGGGTTGATCCGGCAGGCTTAATGTCCCCGACCACCCGCCCGACAACACCGGTGGCATGGATCGGTGCTACGGAGGGTTCGTTCGCGTTGGCGGCCGCGCTGATTCAATCGCCAGTCAGCGGTGCCTGGCCGCATGTCCCGCTCGACCTTGAGTTGCCGGGTTCGCGGGCGCCGCTCTGCTCCCCGGTGTCGTATTCGGAAAAGAGGTGATCTATATTCCACTGGCTAGACCGTCATTTGCGGGTCCCTCCATCCACCACCCGGAGCGCCGCGGAGCAATGTCGAGCCGGGTAGCGAACAACATTGGCGAGAGCGCCGATCTCAGGACCGTCCCCGCAATCAACGTCCTGTTGATGCGCGAGGCGCTGCTTGCGGAAGGAGTCAGCGAGACCGAACTCCTGCGGGGAACCGGAATCTCCGCGAAGCACATCCAGAATAACGATTCCCTGCTCACATTCGACCAGGTGGTTGCATTCACAGAGCGTGCCGCCCGGCTGACCAGGAAACCGGGCCTGGGTCTGCGCATAGGGCGCGCCGAGTCGCCCGCCGACTGGGGCACCTTGGGTTATGCGATGCTCAGTTGCACGAACATCGGCGAAGTGATCAATGCCATTCTGCGCTTCCATCCCACCGCCGGCAGCATGGTGGACGTGCTGTTCTTTGACGATGAAGACCTGGGGGTGCTCGAACTGATTCCGGTTCGCTCCCTGCATGGCGCGTTGCCCTGCGTCATGGAGGAGCACATGAGTGCGACTCACGCCGCTCTCGAAATGCTGGCGGGCAGGCGCATGCCGTTGGTGCGGGTCGATCTGAGCTACAAGAGCCCCGTGTATTACCGGCAGTACCAGGCCCTGTTCGGGTGCCCGGTCCACTTCGGGCAGTCGAAGAACCAGATGGTGTTCCGGGCAGGCTTTCTTGCAGCACCGGTCGTCAGGTCGAATAAATTCAACGCAAAAATGGCGCGTCAGATCTGCTCCGAACAACTGGCCAGACAGACCGGGGTGGCGGATTTCGTGCAGCAGGTGCGCTATCTGAGTACTGCTTCAGGGAGGCGACTTCCCCGACATGGAAAGCGTCAGCGAACGCCTGAAAGTCACCTCCCGCACTCTCCGTAATCGGCTCGGGCGGCACGGCACCTCATTCCAGGCATTACTCGACGACGCGCGGAAACAGCTGGCGGTCAACTATCTGCAGTCATCGCGCATGAACGTAGACGAAGTCGCCATGCTGGTGGGATTCAGCGACAGCAGTAATTTCCGTCGCGCGTTCAAGAAATGGACCGGGAAACAGCCGCGTGATTTCAGGTGAAGCGGCGTTGCGGTGCGCGCCATCGTGCCCGGCTGGAGCCGCTGCGCTGCCACGTGACCCGGTCCAGGATTGCGAGGCTCCGACGCCGCTGACCTGCTGTCGGGCGGATCGAGGATCAGCCTACAGAGGATCCGGAAGATCAGGAATCATGGCTGTCCGGAAGGCGTCGCCACAGTCGCCGCGATCCTGGCGTGGTGACCCGGCGCGACCATCAAGTCCGTGACCCGGTCAGGCTCGACGTCGGTTGCGGTATTGGCGAGCACGTAAAGCCCGACCAGAATCAGAACCATCGGGCGCGCGAACCGTTCGAACGGCCGGATGAAGCCTGTGACGCCCGGCGTGCGAGCCAGGGTTCTCGCGGCCAGCAGCCAGGCAAAGCTCATCAGCACGAAACCGCCCGTGATCACGAGCCCCTGCGGCCGCACGGTATCCGCGAACAGCGGCAGGAACGCGGCCAGTGTGTCGAAGCTCGAGGCCACCTGCAGCGTGGCGATGCCGAGCGCTCCGGACGGCGCCAGTGGGGCGGCGTCGGGACCCGGGCCTCGCACGGCGGAGATGAGCCCCAGCGCGCCCAGCGTGATCGGGATGATGCCGAGCAGGCCAATCCGCTGCACCGGCACCACACTCGAAAGCACGGTACCGAGGGAGCACAGGATCAGTATGACGGCGCTGCCAGACAGGAATCCCGTGGCGATCTCCCGGCGCGGCGTTCCCGATACCTGCAGCACGACCAGGATCAGGAGATTGTCGAGCGCGGTCCCGATGAAAGTGGCGACCGTTATACCCAGCAGGGACAGCATGCGGGCGTCTCTCAGAATGACGTGCTGAACAGGAACGCGTGCGTACCCGAGGTGCGCGACCGCACGGCATGGCTCGCAGGCATCGTGACGTGCTTTCCCCGAAACCGGGACGGTGACCCGCACAGACTGCCATCGTGGACGGCGGGGCTGCAAGCCGATCCGTCAGGGCGCGGGCACGCCCGGTCGCAGTCACGCCGCTGCGTGTACGCAAATTCCGACGCTGCGCCGGCACGCATGCCTGCTAACGTGGAGACGAGGGCAGGTCGCATGCGGGCCGACTCAGGTCGGGATTTCCCCGGCACGAGTTCTTCCTGTGTCCGTGGCCGCGAACCGATGACTGACTCGCCGAGCTACGCTTCCGCTTTGCGGCCCCGCGCACGCAGCTGGGCCCGCGCTGCCGCATTCCTGCTGATCTGCGCGGCCCTCGCGCTCCTGCTTTCCATCGATGGAGTCTACGCAGATCTGCAGCGCGCACTCGCTGCCGCGGAACCCTTGATTGCCGCGCACCCGTACCTCGGCGCCGTCGTCTTCGTGCTGTTCGCCGCCGTGTCGGCGATCCTCGCTTTCTTCTCGAGCGCGCTGTTGTTGCCGGCGGCCGTGTTCACGTGGGGCAATACCGTCACGCTTTGCCTGCTGTGGCTCGGCTGGCTGCTGGGTGGCCTGTGCACTTACGCGTTGGGTCGCGGACTGCACCGGTCGCGGGGCGACGCAGCCGGAATTTCAGGCCAGTTCGATTTCTACCGCCAGCGTGCTCCAGATGAGGTCACGTTCGTCCTGGTCCTGCTGCTGTGCCTGGCACTGCCTTCGGAGATTCCCGGCTACCTTTGTGGCTATCTGCGCGTTCGCCTGCGCACCTATTTCGCCGCGTTGGCCGTGGCCGAGCTGCCGTACGCGGTCGGCGCCGTTCTGCTCGGTGACGGCGTGGTCAATCGCAAGATCGTCTGGCTCGTGGTCTGCGGGCTGGCCGGCGCTGCGCTCAGCCTCTATGCCCTGCGCACGCTGCACCAGCGCCTCGGCCAGCAATCGTGACTTACGCCCCCGTGCGAAGGTACGTGGAGGCACGACGCGCCGCGACAGCGGCCGACAATCCCCAGCTGAGTCCTTGCAGCCAGCGGCGTGGACGGACGATGACGACCGCGAGGATCACTGCACCGGCCACCAGCAGCGGGTGCGACGCAGCCCGTCGAGCGGCACTCACGGCCGCATCGACTCTGCGCAGCGAGTAAGCGACATCGCCGGCGCTGATCGCGAACTCCCGCCGCTGCAGCTCGCTGCGTGCCACCAGCATGGCTCGCTTCGCGGCCAGTTCCTGCCTCCGGCTCATGGCGAAATCTGCTTGTCCAGCAGTTCCAGGTCCCGTTCCAGTTCGTCGAGGGTCGACGACAGCAAGCGGGACCGCCGTCGCGTGCGCTCTCTTACCGCGAGATACGACACGCCGGCGAGCACGATGAAGCCTGTGGCCACGCACACGGTTGCGGCCACGCGGTGCGTGTCCCAGTAAGCCGCAATCACCACGAGGCCACTGAACAGCAGCGCCAGGCTCGTGAGCGCGAGTACGAGCGCACCGCCCAGCAAGAGCGCGACGACGCGCCTTGCTTCTTCCTCGATCTCGGTGCCGAACAGCTCGACCCGCGTGTGCGCCATCGCAGCGAGCGTTGCGAGGAGCGAGCGCAGGGAATCGAGCAGTCCGCCTACCGGTCTTGCGGGTACGTCGGAATCGCCCATCGCCGTGCTCGTCGGCAGCCGAATGCGCTCAGCGCCGGCCGATCAGCAGCCCGACCAGGAGACCGACTCCAGCGGCCACCCCCATCGACGGCCACGGATTGTCGTGGACGTAGGCGTTGGTCTTTTGCGCGGCTTCCCGTGCCCGGGCAGTGACATCGTGTTCCAGCTCGCTCATGCGAGCGCGGGCCTTGTGCAGGGATTCCTCGGCGTGCGCACGCGCCTTGGCGGCACGCTCGCTGGCATCGCCCGCAGTCGCCTTCAGCAGGTTCTCGGTGTCGCGGACGACCGCCTGAAGGTCCGCCATGAGTCGTTCAGTACTGGTGTTGGTATCCATGAGCCCTACCTCCTGGCATCAATCGACATGCGCGATTCAAATCGCGCCTCGTCTGAAATGTACACCGGTGGCAGGGACATAAGAATCCGTACAAGTCGGCCTCAACGCAGGCGTCTTCGCCTATCCGCCCGTCGTCGCCAGCCGCTTGTCCGCGCCCTCGAGCATCGCCTTGAAACGTGGATGATCGCGCAGGGCATCCAGGTCGGGGTCCACCTTCGCCCAGTTCACGGTCTCCAGCGTGTCCTGCTGGAGCACCGTGTCGAGCAGGTTCAGCGCCGTTTCGGCGTCGTCCAGTTCCACGAACCCGCAGGCGAAGTTGTACCGCATGGTGAGGTTGTCGGGGTCGAGCAGCATCGCACGCTTGGCCAGTTCCCGCGCGCGATCACCCTGGCCGAGCGCGATCAGCGCCCCCACCACGTAACCCATGGCCATGCCGTTGTCGGGTTCCTGCGCCGCGATCTTCTCGGCCCGCGCCAGCGTGCGCTGTGCGGCGTGGCGCAAGCCTTCCTGGTTGCCAAGCGAACGGTAGGTGGCGATCAGCATCGCCACCGAGGAAAAGTCGCTCTCCATGAGCGACGCGGCTTTCTCGTAATAGCGCGTGGCATCCTCATAGCGGCCTTGCGCGTAGTTGAGGCGCGCAGCGGCCGTATTGACTTCAAACGACTCCGGGTCGAGCCGCAGCGCCGTCTCGATTTCGCGCTGGGCCTCGTCGTATTTCGAATTCGACGTCAGCACGCGCGCGATGGCAGCGTGCGCCTCGGCGAGGTTGGCATCGATCGACAGCGCCCGTTCAGCCGCCGCAAGTCCGCCGTCCCCGGGTTCGCTGAAGTGAAATCGCAGGGCCGCCTGTGACACGGCCATCAGTGCCCACGCCGCCGCGTATTCGGGGTCGATCTCGGTGGCGCTGCGGCACAGCCGGATGATTGCCTCGCAGCGGCGCGCGTTGCCGTAATTGCCGGTGACGCTGTACTGCCGTGCCATCAGGTAGATGTTGTAGGCCTCGAGATTGGTCGTGCCACGCTGCTCGATGGCCTTCTTCTCCTCCGGCAGGAGCTTGAGCTTGAGCGCGTTGACGATGGCTTCCGAGATTTCGTCCTGCAGCGCGAAGATGTCGTTCAGGTCACGGTCATAGCGTTCGGCCCAGACGTGACTGCCGCTCGTGCCGTCGATCAGCTGCGCGCTGATGCGCACGCGCTGGCCCGCCTTGCGCACGCTGCCCTCGAGCACGTGGCTGACCTTGAGCTGGCGTGCGATCAGCGGAATCTCGACGTTCCTGCCCTTGAACGTGAACGCGGTGTTGCGTGCGACGACCGCGAGTGCCGAGACCTTGCTCAGGTCGGTGATCACGTCTTCGGTGATGCCGTCGCTGAAGTACTCCTGCTCGGCGTCACCGCTCATGTTGACGAAGGGCAGCACGCAGATCGCGACACGAGGTGCAGCCGTCGCGTCAGCGGCATGGTTCGCTTCCGCGTTGCCGGAGGCCACCGATCCGCCGCGGGTGGCACGTTGCCGGGCGATCATCGAGCCGAGTGCGCGCAGCAGTTCCTGGAACGGCGCGCTGGCCGGATCGTCGTTCCAGTCGTCGAGATCGGTGGTGTGGATGGCGCGCACGTCCATTGGCAGTTTCGCCCCCTCGAAGCGCACCGGCACCAGGATTCCCCGATCGGCCGCCTCGCGCGCTTCACCGCGCACCCAGCGGGAAGCGACCGAGGTCTGCGTCCAGACGACGATCGCGGCGGCGGCCTGCTGCAGCTCGTTCTCGATCTGGCTGTCGAATTCCTGGCCCGTGTTGATCGCTGAATCCCACCAGACCGTCCAGCCCTGCGCCTCGATCGCGGCCACGAGTGCCACGACCCGCGCTCTGTCGGTGCGTGAGTAGGAAACGAAGATATCGGCCATGCCGGGAGCCCAGGGCGCCGCGAAATCCGTGCGGCGGTCGTAGCTTAACCTGTCAGGCGATCAGCGGGCGGCGGGCGCCCCGATCTTGACGTCGGCGTATCGCGGCCCTTCCTTATCCGTTCGTGCGTGATCACAATCGGCGCATGACCACCCGCAAGCGCGTGACCCCCGATCTCGACCGGCTCGATCGCGTCGTCGCCGACGCGCGCCGTGCGCGTGACCAGCGCGACCAGGGATACCGCGCCAGGGCTCTGAAGCTCTTCCCGTGGATCTGTGGCCGCTGTGCGCGAGAGTTCGATCACTCCAACGCCCATGAGCTGACGGTTCATCACAAGAACCACGACCACGATCACAACCCGCCCGATGGCAGCAACTGGGAACTGCTCTGTCTCTATTGCCACGACAACGAGCACCAGCGCTACGTCGACCAGGGTGGCACGGCGCTGCGCGAGGCGGACCGCGCGCCGGGCGCGACCCACTCACCGTTTGCGGACCTGGCGTCGCTGCTGAAGAAATCCTAGATCGGCAGCGTGCGGATCCGCTTGCCCGTCGCTGCGAAGATCGCATTGACTACCGCAGGCGTGGCCGCCGGGAGCCCCGGTTCACCGATGCCACCGGGTGCCTCCGTGCTCGGCACGATGTGCACTTCGACCCTGGGCATCTCGTCCATGCGCAGCATCGGGTAGTCGGTGAAGTTCGATTGCTCGACGCGGCCATTCTTGAACGTGATCTTCCCGTACATCGCGGCGCTGAGTCCGTAGACGACGGCACCTTCGACCTGGCGCTGGATCACGTCCGGGTTCACGGTGAGCCCGCAGTCCACGGCAGCGACGATCCGCTGCACTCGCGGCTTGCCGTCAGCGGCCATCGAGACCTCTGCCACTTGTGCGACAAAGCTGCCGAAGCAGGTCGTGATCGCCACGCCGCGGTGCATGCCCTTCGGCAAGGGCGAGCCCCAGCCGGACTTCTGCGCCGCGAGATCGAGCACGCCGCGCAGGCGGGGCTGTTTGGCCAGCAACGCACGCCGGAATTCGACGGGATCCCTGCCGGCCGCCGCCGCAAGCTCGTCGATGAACGCTTCGATGAAATAGACGTTCTGCGAATGTCCGACCGAGCGCCAGAACCAGGGCGGGATGCCTGGCTCCGTCCGGGCGTATTCCACGCGCAGGTTCGGGAACGCGTAGAGCATGTCGCCGATGCCCTCGATCGCGGTGTCATCGATGCCTTTCGGCAGCTCCTTCGCGAAGCCAGCGGCAATCGACAGTGCCGGCGACGCGACTCGTGCGGTTAACGACACCGGATTGCCGGCTGCGTCGAGACCGGCCGTGAAGCGCGTGACCGATGCGGGCCGGTAAAACCAGGCGCGCATGTCGTCTTCGCGCGTGTAGACGAGTTTCACCGGTACCCCGGCCGCTTTGGAAATTAGCGTGGAGGCGATGACGAAGTCCGGCGCGAAGCGCCGGCCGAATCCGCCGCCGAGGTAGGTCGTGTGCACCTGCACCTTCTCTGGTGGCAGTCCCGTCAACTGCGCGACGATGCCCAGGTGCGGGCCCGGCCCCTGCGTCGGCGCCCACACTTCGGCCTCGCCTGCACGCACCCAGGCCGTGCAGTTCATGGGCTCCATGCAGGCGTGCGCGAGGTAGGGCGCTTCGTAGACCGCCTCGACCGTCTTCGCGACGGCGACGGTCACGTCGCCGTCGTTACGCGCTACAGCGCCCGGCCTGGTCGTCGCATCGGTCAGGAGTTTCGAAATCCCTTCGGACGACAATGAACCGAGCGGGCCATCATCCCATTTCACGACCAGCGCATCGCGGCCCTTCAGGGCGGTCCAGTAACCGTCCGCCAGCACGGCGACGCCTTGCGGAATCTGCACGACCTGCTTCACGCCCGGAATCGCTTTCGCGGCGGCATCATCGACCGACACGATCTTCGCGCCGGGCACCGGTGCATGCACCATGACCGCCGTCAGCAGTCCCGGCAGCTTGACGTCGATGCCGAAACCCGCGCTGCCGTTGACCTTGGCCGGCGTGTCGATGCGGGTCAGGCCCTTGCCCAGAATGCGGAAATCCTTCGGGTCCTTGAGGGTGGGGTTCTGGGGCACCGGCAGTTTCGAGGCGGCCGCGACGAGGTCGCCATAGCCGGCCGACTTGCCGTCGGGACCCAGGACGCGGCCATCCTGTGTGCGGCACGCGGCGGCATCGACGCCCCATTGCGTGGCGGCTGCGGCGACCAGCATTTCGCGTGCTGCTGCGCCTGCCTTGCGCATCGGCTCGTAGTGACCGCGGATCGCGGTCGAGCCACCCGTTGCCTGCATGCCGAACAGCGGATTGTTGTAGGCCTTGTCCACCGGCGCCTGTTCGAGCTGGACGCTCTTCCAGTCAGCATCGAGTTCCTCGGCAACCAGCGAGGCAATGCCCATGTGCACGCCCTGGCCCATCTCGGACAGGCCACAGACGACCGTGACCTGTCCGTTCGGTGCGATGCGCAGGAACGCGTTCGGTGCAAAGCCTGCGCCTGGGGTTGCTGCCGCCGCTGCCTGGCTGAACCGCGAAGTCATGGGCAGCGTGAACCCGATGACGAGCGCGCCGGTGGCGGCGGCGGAGCCTTTGATGAAATCGCGACGCGTGGTGAACGAACTGGTGCTCATGGCTGTCTCCGTGCGTCAGGCGCTGAGCGTCGCGGCCGCATCCTTGATGGCGGCGCGAATCCGGTTGTAGGTGCCGCAGCGGCAGAGGTTCCGGCGCATGGCTTCGTCGATGTCGGCGTCGTTGGGTTTGGGATTGCGCGCCAGCAATGCGGCCGCGCTCATGATCTGCCCGCTCTGGCAGTAACCGCATTGCGGCACGTCGTTGCGGATCCATGCGGCCTGCAGCGCCTGGCCGATGCGGTTCGAGTCCATCGCCTCGATCGTGGTCACCTGCTTGCCGGCCACCGCTTCGATCGTGGTCACGCAGGCGCGTGTCGGCTTGCCGTCGACGTGCACGGTGCAGGCACCGCACGCGGCAATGCCGCAGCCGAACTTGGTGCCGGTATAGCCGAGTTCGTCGCGCAGGGCCCACAACAGCGGGGTGTCGGGGGTTGCGGACAATTGCACGGTCTTGCCGTTGAGCGAGAGTGAAATCATGGAGTGTCCCCAGCGCAGGAATGCAGGTGCCGGTAGGCCGGCCAGTGGAATTTAGTATAAAGCCGTCCTATGGATGGATCATTGCATCAATTGGTTCCAATGTACGAACGGGCGCGCGCGGAGGGGGTGGCGCTCGTGCTCGCGACCGTCGTCGCCACCCGCGGCTCGACCTACCGCAAGACGGGGGCGCAGATGCTGATCGGGCCCGGTGGCCGGTACGAGGGGATTCTTTCGGGCGGCTGTCTCGAAGGCGATCTCGCTGCCCGTGCGGCGTCCGTGCTCGAGACGGGCACTCCGAAGTTGGTCCGGTACGAGAATGGCGGGGACGACGACCTGCTGTGGGGACTGGGCGCCGGCTGCGAAGGGGGCATGGACGTCTGGCTCGTCAAGCTCGATCCCGCGGCGAACTGGGAGCCTTTCGCCACCCTGTCACGATGTTTCGAGCAGCGCGAGCGTGCAAGGTTTGCTTTGGTGCTCGATTCTGCGGTGCCGGCTCTACCCACCGGCGCGACGCTCTGGCTTGCGGGCGGCCCGGTCCCGCCCGGCGGACTACCCGAACCGTTGACTGCCTGGCTGGCCGCCCAGGCCGATGACGCCGTCGGCGCGGTGACCGCCGGGATCGTCGAGTTCGACAGTCCCCGACTGCGCCTGTTCGTCGCCTCCGCCGGCATCCCGCGCGAACTGCTGCTGATTGGCGGCGGTCCGGACGCACTGCCGGTGGTGGAGTTCGGAGCTGCGCTGGGCTGGCGCATGACCGTGGCGGACCATCGACCGGCGTACGCGGATCCTGCGCGATTTCCACGGGCGCGACGCGTGGTCCTGACCACCCCGGCGGAACTGGCGCAGCACGTCGACCTGGCACGGTTCGATGCCGCAGTGGTCATGAGCCATCACCTCGCAACCGACCTTGCGGCACTCGCGGCTCTGGCCGCCACCCCGATCCCGTACGTCGGATTGCTCGGTCCCGCGTCGCGTCGACAACGACTGCTGGCGGACCTGGGCGCGACGACTGCAGCCAGGTTCGGGGCTCGCCTGCATGCACCGGTCGGTCTCGAACTCGGCGGGCGCGATCCGGCGAGTATCGCGCTGGCGATCACCGCGGAGATCCAGGCGCATCTGCACGGCAGGAGGCATGGACAGGCACTGGATCGCAACACCGCGGCTGCCAGCCTGCACGTGATACTGCTGGCTGCCGGCAGTTCGTCGCGTTTCGGTTCGCCGAAGCAGCTGGCCGACGTTGCGGGACGGCCCATGCTCGCGCGCACACTGGAGACCGTTTCGCAGCTCGAGCGACGACACGCCGTGACCGTGGTGCTCGGCGCGCACGCCGAGCGTCTCGAGCCCCTGGTGCGCGCAGCTTCGGCGCACGTGGCCTTCAATCCGGACCATGCATCGGGCCTGGCCAGTTCCATTCGCGTCGGCCTGGCGCAGGCGCCGTTCGATGCACGCGGAGCGTTGATCGTGCTTGCAGACCAGGTTGCGGTGACGGCCGATGACCTGCGGCGGCTCGTGTCACGCTGGGAGCAGCAACCCGACCGCATCGTCGCCGCGCAGTACGCCGATAAGGTTGGCGTTCCCGCCATCTTCCCGGCCGATCTGTTCCGCGAGCTGGCGGAGCTGCAGGGCGATCGCGGTGCACGCGTCGTGCTGTCGCGCCATCCAGGGCGGGTAATCGGGGTGCCCATGCCGTCCGCGGCGCAGGACATCGATACTCTGGCGGACCTGTCGGCGAGCGGTCCGTACTGATGGCGAACGAGCCGCCCGTCAATCGTTACGGGCTGCGGTCACCAGCATCCAGTCGAACGCCACGGGTGTCGCCTCGTGCAGCGGGGCGTAGTTGAAGGTCGTCACCCAGGTGCGCAGCGCCCGTTGCATGCAGCCATCACCTGACTCCGAAGCGGCGTCGCTGACTCGTCCATCCGGCTGGACGTTGAAGCGCGTGCGGTACACCACTCCCGACGTCGCCTCGCACCCGCGCGGGATCGCGAGTTCTGCGGCACCGAGCAATTGCAGTTCGGGCGCTGGCGGCGAAGGTTCGCGTGTGGGTGCGACGCAGCCGCAGACGAGCGACAGTCCCAGCGACGCGACCAGCAGTCGCAGATGCCGGGTGCGCGGGCAATAGTCTGAATGGACGGTCATCGCGGCCTCCACAGGCGACGGTCGCCTGGCGTGAATCCTGCGCATCACTGTACCCGCGTTGCACCGCAGCAATCATGGCCGCTCTGGCTGCTGGTGCGCCATGGCATGCGCTCGGGGCAGCGGACATCCGCAAGGGCCGCGTTCACTCCGCTGGTGCACTGTGCAAGACTCCACGGTACAGACACAAACAACATCGGGCGGAAGTCATGGACGACGACTGGCCCGAACCAGGGGAACGATTGATGAAACCTATCGGCGAAGTCGCGCGCACCATCGGCATTGACCCCGCGGTGCTGGAACCTTACGGCCACTACAAGGCCAAGCTGCCGTTGTCCGCCTTCAAGGACCGCCCGCAGCGCGGCAAGCTCGTGCTGGTCTCCGCCATCACGCCGACTCCGGCAGGCGAGGGCAAGACGACCACCACCATCGGCCTGGTGCAGGGCCTCGCAAAAATCGGCGTGCGCAGCGCCGCGGCGTTGCGCGAGCCGAGCCTCGGCCCGGTCTTCGGCATGAAGGGCGGCGGCGCGGGCGGCGGCGCCTCCGAGATGCTGCCGATGATGGACATCAACCTGCACTTCAACGGCGATTTCCACGCCGTCTCGAGCGCGCACAACCTGCTCGCAGCGCTCGTGGACAATACGCTGCACAACAGCAACCCGTCGCGGCTCGACCCGCGGCGCGTCACGTGGAAGCGCGTCGTCGACATGAACGACCGTGCGCTGCGCGACATCGTCATCGGCCTCGGCGGCCGCTCCGAGGGCATCCCGCGCGAGAGTGGCTTCGACATCACGGCCGCCAGCGAGGTCATGGCGATCCTGTGTCTCGCCAGCGACATACCCGATCTCAAGGCCCGGCTCGGGCGCATCGTCGTGGGTTACACGCTCGGACGGCACCGCCGTCACGGCGGGTGAGCTTGGTGCCGTCGGTGCCATGGCCGCTCTCATGAGCCAGGCGATCAAGCCGAACCTGGTGCAGACGACGGAAGGTGCGCCGGCATTCGTCCATGGCGGGCCTTTTGCCAACATCGCGCACGGCACCAACAGCATTACCGCGACGCGTGCGGCGCTCTCGTACGCCGACATCGTCGTGACCGAGGCGGGCTTCGCATTCGAACTCGGCGCCGAGAAGTTCTTCGACATCAATTGTCGTTACGGCGGCTTCGCGCCGGCCTGCACGGTGCTGGTGACGACCATCCGCGCGCTCAAGATGCACGGCGGCAAGCCGCTCGCCGAGGTGAGCAAGCCGGACGTCGAGGCGATGACCCGCGGCTTCTCCAACATGGAGAAGCACATCGAGAGCATCCGCAAGTTCGGCCAGTCCTGTGTCGTGGCGATCAACGGGTTTCCGACGGATACGCAGGAGGAAATCGCTGCGTTGCAGAAGCACTGCGCCAGCCTCGGCGTACAGGCCGTGTCGGCGCAGCCCTTCAGCGAAGGCGGCAGCGGCTGCGTCGAACTCGCCGAGGTGGTGCGTGACCTCGTCGCGCGCACGGAACCCGACTTCAAGCCGCTCTACGAGTGGAGCGACACGGTCGAGAACAAGATCGCGACCGTCGCGCGCGAGATGTATGGCGCGCAGGCCGTGGACTACACGGCACGTGCCAAGCGCGACCTCGAGCAATTGAAGAAGGCCGGCTTCGACAAGCTGCCGGTCTGCATCGCGAAGACGCAGCAATCGCTGTCCGACAACCCGGCCCTGCTGGGACGGCCGAAAGACTTTCTGGTCACCGTGCGCGAAATCCAGCTGGCGGCAGGGGCGGGGTTCATCATCCCGATCACCGGCGAGATCCTGCGCATGCCGGGCCTGCCGAAGGTGCCGATGTCCAGCCGGTTCGACCTGTCGGACGACGGCGAGGTCCTGTTCTCGAAGCCGTGAATTGCGCTCATCGCTTGGCCAAGCCGTGACGATCGCGTTGGCGCCATCTACGTATCGCCCGGACCCATGACGCGGCGTATTGAATAACATGGGCAGGTGGATCCAGGTCGAGTCCGCGACCCGGCGCGAGTCGGCCTACGCGCTGGCTCTCATTGCCGCCTTGCGCGGACGGGGTGCCAGCGACTCAGGATCAATTCGTCACGGAGGTCCCCTCATGACTGGCATCAGTCAGGTGATTGCGGCGACCACGCGCAGCCGGTCATTGCGATCCTGGCGGTGGCTCGCGCTCGGATACCTCATGCTCACGGCCGTGGCGGCGGCCGGGCAGGAACCCGCGCCCGCGATGCCCGCGGTGACGACGATTCCGCAGTTGCGCGTGAGCGGTGCGATCGGGCCGGCGACGGCGGATTACATCGCCCGTGGCCTGCAGCAGGCCGCACGGGACCGTGCGCCACTGGTCGTGCTGCAGATCGACACGCCGGGCGGGCTGGACAGTTCGACCCGGCAGATCGTCAAGGACATCCTGTCATCGTCGGTGCCCGTCGCGGCCTGGGTGGCGCCCAGCGGTGCGCGCGCGGCCAGCGCCGGCGCGTACATCGTCTATGCCAGCCATGTTGCCGCCATGGCGCCGGGAACGAACCTCGGTGCCGCCACTCCGATACAGATCGGCGGGCTGCCCGGCACGCAGCCAAAGCCTGCCCCAGACGAACCCGGCGCGCCGGACTCGCCGCATCAGGAGCCGGCCGCAGGCAAAGACGCGACCGGGAGCGCAGACGCGATGACTCGCAAGATGGTCAACGACTCCGCCGCCTACCTGCGCTCGCTGGCGCAGATGCGCGGGCGCAATGTCGAGTGGGCGGACCGCGCCGTGCGCGAGGCTGCCAGCCTGTCGGCAACGGAAGCGCAAACCAGCGGCGTAATCGACTTCATTGCCGTCGACGTCACGGCCCTGCTGCACCAGGCGCACGGCCGCTCGGTACGGATGAGCGATGGCAGCCAGCGCGAACTGGACACTCGAACCGCGCAGGCTGTGCCGATCGACCCCGACTGGCGGGCGCGCGTGCTGAGCGTCATCACGGACCCGACGGTCGCCTACCTGCTGCTGCTGCTCGGCATCTACGGCCTCTATTTCGAGCTGACGTCGCCCGGTTTCGGCGTGCCCGGCGTGGCGGGCGCGATCTCGCTGCTGCTCGGGATGTTTGCGCTGCAGATGCTGCCGGTGAGTTACGCTGGCGTGGCGCTGATAGTGCTCGGCTTCGCGCTGCTGGTGGCCGAGGCGTTGCTGCCCAGTTTTGGCGCCCTGGGCGTTGGCGGAATCGTCGCCTTCGTCATCGGCTCGGTCATGCTGATCGACACCGACGTGCCCGGCTTCGGCATTCCGCTCGGTCTGGTCGCTGCATTCACCGTGCTCAACGTGCTGTTCGTGGCCGCGGTCTTCCGGCTCGCGCTCAAGGCCCGGCGACGGCCGGTCGTGAGCGGCTCCGAGGAGATGCTGGGCGCCAGCGGCGAGGTCCTCGAGAGCGGGGAGGATGGCGTCTGGATCCAGGTCCACAGTGAGCGCTGGCGCGGGCGGTCGAGCACGCCGCTGCGCGCGGGACAGCGTGTGCGCGTCACGAGCCGCGACGGTCTCGTCCTGCAGGTCGAGCCAGAAGCGCCACCGGCCGTCGACCAGCCCGCCGCCGCAGGGCCATCCAGCGCTGCGGGTCGGTGAAATCAATCGAAGGAGACACACATGTACTGGCAAATCGGCTATGGCTTCATCCCTGTCGTCCTGCTGCTGCTGGTTGCCTCCTCGCTGCGCATCCTGCGCGAGTACCAGCGCGGCGTGGTGTTCCAGCTGGGTCGATTCTGGAGCGTCAAGGGCCCGGGGCTCGTCATCCTGATTCCCGGCATCCAGCAGATGG
This sequence comes from uncultured Gammaproteobacteria bacterium, assembly GCA_963793675.1. Classification (GTDB taxonomy): domain Bacteria; phylum Pseudomonadota; class Gammaproteobacteria; order Steroidobacterales; family Steroidobacteraceae; genus RPQJ01. The sequence continues at coordinate 66,058 of CAWCBA010000008.1, forward strand.
TGCGGGTGGACTTGCGCACCGTGGTCATGGACGTGCCGCCACAGGACGTGATCACCCGGGACAACGTCTCGGTCAAGGTGAATGCGGTGGTTTACTTCCGCGTGATGGATCCGCAGCGAGCGATCATCCAGGTCGAGGACTTCCTGATGGCCACCAGCCAGCTGGCGCAGACGACGCTGCGCGCCATCCTGGGCAAGCACGAACTCGACCAGTTACTGGCCGAACGGGAAAAGCTCAACCTGGCCATCCAGCAGGTGCTCGACGTGCAGACCGACGCCTGGGGCATCAAGGTCGCGAACGTCGAGATCAAGCACGTCGACCTGAACGAAACGATGGTGCGTGCCATCGCCAGGCAGGCCGAGGCCGAGCGCGAGCGGCGCGCCAAAGTCATTCATGCCGAAGGCGAATTGCAGGCCTCGGACAAACTGCTGGAAGCGGCGCAACGGTTGGCGTTGGCACCGGAGGCCATGCAGCTCCGTTACCTGCAGACTCTCACGGCGGTCGCCGGCGAAAAGAGTTCGACCATCGTCTTCCCGGTGCCCATCGACCTCTTCAAGCCATTGCTGGACCGGATGTCAGGCCGGCCGCAGCAGGGGGAGCAGGGCTAGATTCCCGCACGGTCTTGCGCCAGGACCTGGCGCAAGACCGTGCGTCGCCCTGTCAATCGGAGCTCGCGTCTTCGATTACGCCAGATCGAAGCGATCCAGATTCATCACCTTGTTCCAGGCCGCAACGAAGTCGTCCGCGAACTTCTGCTTGTTGTCATTGCAGGCATAGACCTCCGCCAGCGCCCTGAGCTCGGAGTTCGAACCGAACACCAGGTCGACCCGGGTGCCCGACCACTTGACCTGGCCAGAGGCGCGATCACGTCCTTCATATATCCCTTCGGTCGAGGAGGGTCGCCATTCGACATTCATGTCGAGCAGGTTGACGAAGAAGTCGGTCGTCAGCGTTCCCGGCGCGCTGGTGAGGACGCCGTGTCCGGACTGCCCGAAGTTCGCGTTCAAGGCCCGCATGCCGCCGACCAGCACGGTCATTTCGGGCGCGGTCAGCGTCAGCAGCTGGGCGCGATCCAGCAGAAGCTCCTCGGCGGGCGCTTTGAGGCCGGCACGGAGGTAATTGCGGAAACCGTCGGCGATGGGTTCCAGCACGGCGAACGACTCCACATCAGTCTGCGCCTGCGAAGCGTCCGTACGCCCGGGCGAGAACGGCACCTTGACCTCGTGACCGGCCTTCCTTGCGGCCTCTTCGATCGCAGCGCAGCCCGCCAGCACGATGAGGTCCGCCAGCGAAGTCTTTTTCCCGCCGGTCTGGGCGTCGTTGAATGCCTTCTGTATTGCTTCGAGCTTCTGCAGCACCGTAGCCAGCTGGAGCGGCTGGTTCGATTCCCAGTTCTTCTGTGGCGCCAGGCGAATGCGCGCCCCGTTGGCGCCGCCGCGCTTGTCCGAGCCGCGGAAGGTCGCTGCCGACGCCCATGCCGTGGTCACCAGTTGGGAGATCGACAAACCCGATGCGAGGACCTTTGCCTTGAGACTCGCGATGTCTTGCTCGTCCACCAGTTCGTGGTCGGCGGCCGGCACGGGGTCTTGCCAGAGCAGTTCTTCTGCCGGCACTTCGGGTCCGAGGTAGCGTGTGCGGGGACCCATGTCGCGGTGGGTCAGCTTGAACCATGCGCGGGCGAATGCGTCGGCGAACGCCTGCGGGTTCTGGTGGAAACGGCGCGAGATCTTCTCGTAGGCCGGGTCGAAGCGCAGCGACAGGTCGGCCGTCGTCATCATCGGCCGATGCTTCTTCGACGGGTCGTGCGCGTCGGGGATCATGTGCTCTTCCTTGACGTCCTTCGCCAGCCACTGCCACGCACCGGCAGGGCTCTTCACCAGTTCCCACTCGTAGCCGAAGAGCATGTCGAAGTAACCCATGTCCCAGTGGGTCGGGTTCGGCTTCCACGCCCCTTCGATGCCGCTGGTCGTGGTGTACGCGCCCTTGCCGGTACCGAAGGCATTCTTCCAGCCGAGGCCCATCTGCTCGATTGGCGCGCCCTCGGGTTCGCGGCCCAACAGCGCCGGATCACCCGCGCCGTGCGCCTTGCCAAACGTGTGGCCGCCGGCCACCAGGGCGACGGTCTCTTCGTCGTTCATCGCCATGCGGGCGAAGGTTTCGCGAACGTCGCGGCCTGAAGCCACCGGGTCAGGGTTGCCGTTCGGGCCTTCGGGGTTCACGTAGATCAGGCCCATCTGGACGGCGGCCAGGGGGGTTTCGAGTTCGCGGTTCCCGGTATAGCGCTGGTCGCCCAGCCAGGTGTCTTCGCTGCCCCAGTAGACGTCCTCTTCAGGCTCCCAGATGTCTTCGCGCCCGCCGGCAAAGCCGAAGGTCTTGAAACCCATGGATTCGAGCGCGCAGTTGCCGGCCAGGATCATCAAGTCGGCCCAGGAGATCCTGTTGCCGTATTTCTTCTTGAGGGGCCACAGCAGCCGGCGCGCCTTGTCGAGGTTGCCGTTGTCGGGCCAGCTGTTGATCGGCGCAAAACGCTGATTGCCGGTGCCACCGCCACCGCGCCCGTCCGAAATGCGGTAGGTCCCCGCGCTGTGCCACGCCATGCGGATGAACAACCCGCCGTAATGGCCCCAGTCGGCCGGCCACCAGTCCTGCGAATCCCGCATCAGCGCGTACAGGTCTTTTTTCAGTGCAGCCAGGTCGAGTTGCTTGAATTCGGCGGCATAGTCGAACTGCTCGCCCATGGGGTTGGACTTTGCCGAGTGCTGGTGCAGGATCTTGAGGTTCAGCCGGCCGGGCCACCAGTCACTGTTCGACTGGGCTCCGGCATGAGTTCGGGCCCCGTGCATCGCGGTGACCGGGCATTTCGCTTCACTCGGCATGGCTTGCTCCTTCCCTGTTCAGTGGCTGCGTCTCTTGAATGTAGTCCCGTGGCGGCCAGCGATCCAATACGTTCTATGGATCGGCGACATAGGCATGCGCTCTCGAGCGCGGGCTTGCCGGCCGGGTCTTCGCGTGCCGCTCGCCGCTCACGCGGCAAGAGTCGCACGTCGTCACCGCGACACGATGCGCGAACCTTCGCTGACCCGATCGCTTGGGTGGACGACGACCACGTCGCCCGCCGCCACTCCTTTGAGAACCTCCGCGTCGATGCCGTTCATGTGACCGACGGCGACGGCCGCGAGTCGTGCGCGCCCACCGCGATTCACGAACACGGACCAGTCACCGCCCTGGCGGAACAACGACGACAGCGGCACCTTGAGCACGTCATTGGACTCCCACAGGACGATGCGCGGTTCGACGCGATAGCCATGCCCAAGGTGTCGCCAGCGGTCGGCGGGGTCGGTGATGTCGATGACGACCCTCACGCGCTGCTCCTCGACACCAAGGGCCGAGACCTTGGTGAAGCCGTAGGGCTCCACCCGCCGCACGACGCCTTCGAGCGCATCGTCGCCTCCCCAGCCCTCAATGAGCGCGCGCTGACCAGTCCGCACTTTCACCGCCTCGGTGGAGAGCAGGTCCGTGACGACTTCGAGCTTGCCGGGATCGCCGATCTCGACGAGCGGTGTGCCGGACGCCACGACGCCCTCGCTCTCGGCCAGCACCTGCAGCACTTTGCCGCTGACCGGTGACCTGACGGTGACGCAGTCGCAGTCCGCGCGACGATCCGTGCCTTGGCCGGGTGTCATCAAACGGGCTTTCGCCTGTTCGAGCTCGGATTCGCTCACGCGCAGTCCCGCCACGGCCTCGTCGACCGCGGCCTCGGCTGTGCGCGCGCGGCGGCGGGCCGATTCGAGATCGTTCTGTGAGATCGTGCGGCTTGCGGCGAGACCCTCGTAGCGCTTCAGTTCGGTGACCGCGAAATCGCGTTCCGCCTGGGCACGCCGCAGTTCGGCTGCCGCGTGCACGCGCGCGGCTTCACTGGCGCGGATTCCGGCCCGCACTTCCGCTTCGCTGCGGCGATCCAGGAACGACGGATCCGATGGCTCGATGAACGCAACGATGGTCTCGCCCGCGCTGACGCTGTCGCCGGCTTCCAGTTCGATGCGTCGCATGTGTCCAGCCAGGGGCGCCGAGACGACAAACATGTCGCGTACCCGCGTTTCACCGTCATCGCTCACGCTGACCTGCAGCGCGCCGCGCGCGACCTTCGCCAGGTCCACGGCCACCGGCTGCGGACGGAACAGCCACGCCAGCACGCCCGCGAGCGCGACGAAAGCGGGGAGCCAGATCCAGAGCCTGCGCCAGCTTGCTTGTGTCATCACTTCATTCCCGGGTCTTGAGCACGGCGATGAGATCGAGCCGGTCGAGCCGCCGGCGGACCAGCAGCACCGAGGCAAGGGTTGCGAGGAACCCGCCGAGGATGGCCCAGCCGAAGGTCGACGGCTCGACGACGAACGGCACGCGGTAGAGTTCGGTCTGGAAGGCCCGCACGAGCCACCGTGCGAGCAGCCAGCCGATGCCGGCGCCGAGCGGCAGCGCAACGACGGTCAACAGGCCGATTTCACCGATGAGGATGTATTCGATTTCGCGCCGCGAGAATCCGAGCACCCGCATCGTCGCCAGTTCGCGCGCACGTTCGGCCAGCGCGATGCGGGCCGCGTTGTAAGTCACCCCACACGCCAGCGTCGCCGAAAAGACGATGAAGAACCCTACGTAGATCAGCATGGTCTTGGCCAGCGTCTCGTTGAAGGTCGTCACCGCTGCACTGCGCAGGTTCACGGCACTGACCTGCGGCATCTGCTTCAGCTCCCGGTACAGGCGTGTCTCGTACATCGGGTCCACGCGCAGGTGCACGGACGTGACGCTTGGCGGCTCGTGCATCGCGCGATTCAGCGCCTCGATGTCGATGTAGGCAGGACGGCCGATGTAGGTTTCGAACGTCGCGACCACCGGAATCTCGAGCACCGGCCGCCGGCCTTCGAGTACCTCGACGGTGATGGTGTCTCCGGGTCGTACCGCCAGCCGATCCGCGAGCACCGTGGAGATCACCAGTCCTTCCGCAGGCAGGTCGAGCGCCGTGCCCTGCGCGTCATACACACGATAGAGCGACTGGTGGGATGGAACGCCCTGGACGGCGTCGCGCACCACGCGCGGACCGAAGCGCAGTTTTGCCGCCACCGTGCGCATCGGTTCGACCGCCATGACGCCCGGCATGCGCGCCAGTTCGCGCACGGCTGCGTTCGAGCGCGCCTCGACCAGCCCTACGGTGACGTCCTGTCCCTGCGCCTGCAGGAAATAGACATCCACGATGCGGTGAATGGCGTCGAGCCATTGCATCGAGACTATCAGCACGGCGACCGACATCGCGATGCCCATGCTGGTGACCAGCGACCGCAGGGGCCAGCGCGAGGTCTGGCGCAGCACGATGCGCGTCGGTTGGTCGAGTCGCTCGAGCAGCCGCCGCGGCAGGGGCAGCCGGTTGCGGCGGAACAGCGGCGGGGCGGGTGGTTGCATCGCTGCGGCAGGCGACAGTGCCGCGGCTCGGCGCACGGCCCCGATCGCGCCGAGCAACGCCGCGCCCACGCTGGCGCCGGCCGCCAGCAGGAACGGGCCGGCGCTCGGCCGGAACAGCAGGAACGGGAATCGATAGAAATCGGCGTACATGGTCGTGCTGTAGAGCCCGAGCCAGTAGCCGAAGAACCAGCCAAGCAGCGTTCCCACCGTGCCGATCACGAGCACGAACTTCACGTAATGCCAGCCGATCGCCGCATTGCCGTAGCCGAAGGCCTTCAGCAGGCCGATCTCCGGACGCTCGACCGCCACCAGCCGGGCGACGACCATGTTCGTCAGGAACGCTGCCACCGCCAGAAAGACGGTGGGGAGGAAACGTGCCATCGTCTCGAGCTGGTCGATCTCGTTGGTCAGGAACCAGTGCGAGGCCTGGTCCGCCCGCGGGTAAGCGCCGCGGCTGCCGTACCGATCGAGCAAACGGTCCATTGCATCGACGACCCGTTCGGGGTTCGTGCCGCGCAACAGGCTGGCGGAGACTTCGTTGAACGCGCCATCGAGGTCGTACGCGGCCTGCAGCGTCTCGCGGCCCATCCACAACACGCCGTAGCGACGATCGTCCGGCATCAGCGCGCCCGGACCCATCGTGTAGACGTACTCCGGGGAGAGCGCCACGCCGACCACCACCAGGTTGCGCCAGCGTCCGTTCATGACCGCGCGCAGGTGATCGCCGGGGCCGAGCCCGTGCGCAAGCGCAAAGGGTTCCGACAGCACGACTTCGTCCGGCTTGCCCGATTGCGGGTAGCGCCCTGCGCGCAACGCCAGCCGGTTGAGCAGCGGTTCGCCGTTCTCCGGCACGGACACCAGTTGGCCCATGACGGGTTCGTCGAAGCCTCTCACGTCCAGTACCGCGCTGCGCACGACCCGGGTCTCGACGGACTGCACGCCGTCGATCGCGGCAATGCGTGCCGCAAGGCTTTCCGGTGCGCGCTTCACCTGCGCGAACACGTCGGCGAACCGGTAGCGTTCGTAATAAGCGGCCGAGGTATCGCGCAGTGCCTCGAGCGACGTGAGCGACATCACGAGCAGTCCGACGCCGGACGCAATCACGAGTCCGATCGCCAGCACCTGGCCGCGCAGGTGCCAGAGATCGCGCAGCAGCTTGCGATCGAGTGGATGCAGCCTCATGGCGTCACCACGCCAGCTCGCGCGCGGGGCGGCGTTGCGGGTTGCGCCGTTCCTGCTGGATGCGCCCGTCGCCGAGCACGAGCACGCGATCAGCCATGTCGGCGATGACGGCGTTGTGCGTGATCAGCACCGTGGTCGTGCCGAGCTCGCGGTGAATGCTCTCGATCGCTTCGAGCACGAGCACGCCCGTCTGGCTGTCGAGCGCGCCGGTGGGTTCGTCGCAGAGCAGGACTTCGGGCTGCTTGGCGATGGCGCGGGCGATCGCAACGCGCTGCTGTTCGCCGCCCGACAGCTGTGCCGGAAAATGGTGCAGTCGTTCGCCGAGGCCGACCAGCCGCAGCGCGGCCCCGGGCTCCATCGGGCGCGTGGCGATTTCGGTGACCAGGGCGACGTTCTCGAATGCGGTCAGGCTCGAGATCAGGTTGTAGAACTGGAAGACGAAGCCGACGTGCTCGCGGCGATACCGCGTGAGGTCGCGATCGTCCTGGCGGGTGAGGTCGTGGTCTTCGAACCATGCTTCGCCGCTGGTGGCTGAATCGAGGCCACCGAGGATGTTGAGCAGCGTCGACTTGCCGCTACCCGATGGGCCGAGGAGCACGGCCATCTCGCCGGCCCACAGGTCGAGGTCCACGCCGCGCAGCGCGTGCACTTCGACCTCGCCCGTGCGGTAGACCTTGCCAAGGTTACGCGCGCGGAGCACTGCCCGTTGCGTGCCCGGGGCCGCCATGACCATGAGACCCTCACCGGCGAACCGAAATCGCCTTGAAATCCTGCTCGCTGTCACCCGGGGCGGCAATAAGAGCAGTCACTGAGGCGCAGTGACCGGGTGGCGCAACTGCCTGATTTGCGGATGGTTCGTGTTCACGACGTGCGCTTGTTTCTACGCGGGTGCCACTGGTCCGCTGGTGACGTCAGCCAGCCGCGCACTGCCCCAAACCACCTTACGGCCGGCACGGGATGCTGGGGCAGTTGCGGGTGGGATACCTGGCTGGCGGGCAGCGACGTCATATTCTGGCTCCGTGTCTGGCTGTCGCCTATATTGCCAACAACGGAGGATCCCATGGCCGACAGCAAGTTTCTCAATCTGCTCGACCTGAGCTTCGTGCTCATGGAAACGCGTCAGACCCCGATGCACGTCGCAGGCCTGCAGACTTTCGTGCTGCCGGCGGGCGCGCCGCGCGATTACCCGCGCCAGGTTTACGAATACCTGCGCGGCTTTCCGGTCACCGCCGCGCCGTTCAATTACCGGCTGCGCGGGGTAGGGTCGGGCCGTTTGCGCCCCTCGTTCGAGGTCGCCGCAAAGATCGACCTCGATTACCACCTGCGGCATTCGGCGCTGCCCTATCCCGGCGGCGAGCGCGAGCTGGGCATCCTCGTTTCGCGGCTGCATTCGAACCCGATGGACCTCGATCGCCCGCTGTGGGAGATGCACCTGATCGAAGGCCTGCAGGGCGGACGCTTCGCCCTGTACTGCAAGCTCCATCATTCGCTGGCGGACGGCGTGTCGGGCGTAGGCTTGCTGAACTTCTCGACCGATCCCCATGCGAGCGAGACGCCGCCGATCTGGGCGGCTGAGCGGCCGCGCAAGGCGCGCACGCCGCAGATTCCGGGACGGTTCGGCGCCTTCAGCATGCTGCAGGCGGCCTTCGCGAGCCAGGCGAAGGAATTGCCGAGCCTGGTGCAGGGCCTCGCGGGCACGGCCAAGGCCTTGTTCGGCGTGAAGCCGAATCCCGACTTCACGTCGCTGGCGGAAGCGCCGCGCACGATCTTCAACGTCAACGTCACTCCGCAACGCCGTGTCGCCACGCAGGCCAGCAGCCTCGAACGCCTGAAGACGATCGGCGAAGCGGCGGGCGGCAGCATCAACGACGTGGTGCTTGCAGCCAGCAGCGGAGCGCTGCGGCGCTTCCTGCTCGAGATCGGCGAGTTACCGCGCAAGTCGCTGGTGACGTCGATTCCCGTGGCACTGCCGCGCGACTCGAGCCAGGCTGGCGGCAATGCGATCAGCTTCGCCAACGTGCGCCTTGGCACCGACATCGAGGACGTGCGCGAGCGGTTCGACGTCATCCGTCGCAGCAGCGCCGCCGGACGCGACTTCCTCAAGCAGATGAGCACGAAGGCGCTCATGGACTACACGGTGCTGATCAGCTCGCCGCAGATCCTCACGCGCCTGCCCGGCATCGGCTCGCGCGTGCCGCCGACCTACAACGTCATCATCTCGAACGTACCCGGCCCGCGCGGCAAGCTGTTCTTCATGGGCTCGGAGATGGAGGCGTATTACCCGGTTTCGGCGCTCTTCCATGGCCAGGCGCTCAACATCACGGTGCTGAGCTATGCAGGCGGGTTGTATTTCGGCTTCACCGGGTGCGCTGACAAGGTGCCCCACCTGCAGCGTCTTGCGGTGTACACGGGCGAGGCGATCGATGAGCTCGAGCGGGTGTTTCTCCGCGGTGTCGACAAGAAGACGACGGCTCGACGCCGCGCCAAGCCGCGGGCAGACGTGAGGAAGGTCAGGAAGGCGAGGAAGGGGCGGAAGAAAGCGGTCGTGGCGAAGGCTGCGCCAGTTCGCAAGACGACGAAGGCGCGGCGAAGGAAAGCGGCGCCGGCCTGAGTAGATCTCTCGCTACCAGCGCTCCGACCAGGGGCGCAGGTCCGGTTCGAACGTCCAGGCATCGCGCGGTTGCTGGTGCAGGAACCAGCACGCGCCGTCGAAGATCACGTGCGCGACGTGCCTGCGTTCTGGCGCAGTCATCGACTGCCCGAGCGCAGCGTCAGCAGGTGCGCGCCATACGCGCGCACGTCGTCCCAGTTGGTGTAGTCGATGACCGCCGTGGTGTCGGTCGGGCCGTTGGTCATCTTCATGATGAGCCGGATCATGAAACGGTCCAGCCACGGCCACGCAGGGTAGTCGACTTTGCCGGCGATCACTTTCAGGTCGCGTGGTCGCCAGGGCGAGAGCTGCAGGAACTTCTGCATGTAGCGGTTGCCCTCGACGGTCGACTTCTCCGGCACGCGCGCCACGACCGAGACGTTGAAGAAACTGTTGGGCTTCGCCTCGAGTTGCACTGCGGTGGCGGGTCACGAACTCGATCACGCTCTTGTCGTACTTGCCGTACAGCACGGGTGCGCCCAGGACGACGACGTCGTAGCGGCTCCAGTCCACGCCTTCGTGCTCGGCCTCGACCAGGTTCATCATCTCGGCGCGGCCGCCGCAGGCGCCGATGTGTTCGCACAGCCGGCGCGCGATGCGGGCCGTGTGCCCGCCGCGGCTCATGTACAGGACAAGGACAGAGGTCATGACGGCCGTGGAAGAGTCGCTGGAACGGGTATCTTAGTACAGCGCCGGGGTTTCGAAGAATGCGAGAATGGCATCCGCAGGATTCCTGCCGGGAGGTGAGGACATGACCTCCAGTACCTATTCGGCCCGCGAAGAATGGCTGAACTGCGCGGTGCACGTCGTTGGCATCGTCGCGACCCTGGTCGCCCTTCCGCTGCTGCTGCTGACGGCGCAGCGCGCAGGAGATCCGTGGCTGCTCGTGGGCGGCCTGACTTTCGGTTTGAGCGCGCTGCTGATGTTCTCCACCTCGGCGCTCTACCACGCGTCGAGAAACCCGGTGACGCGGCTGCGTCTGCGGCGGGTCGATCACGCCGCCATCTACCTGCTGATCGCCGGAACCTACACGCCGTTTACGCTCGGCCCGCTGCGCGGCAGCTGGGGAGGGTCGCTCGCTGCGGTCATCTGGTCACTCGCGCTGCTCGGTATCATTTTCAAGACGACGTCCCTCGGCTTCCGCTTCCACCGTATGTCGGTCGCGCTCTACCTCCTGATGGGCTGGCTCGCGGTCCTGGCCGCGAAGCCACTGATGCAGCACCTGTCGACGTTCGAACTCGGCTGGCTCATGGCTGGCGGTCTCTGTTACACGGGTGGGGTTGCGTTCTACCTCTGGAAGAGCCGTCCCTACACGCACGCCATCTGGCATGTCTTCGTGCTCGCGGGCGTCGCCTGTCACTTCGTGACGGTGCTGAGCATCGTGTCTGGCTGAGCGCCTGCCGGTCGCAGCTTCAGGCGCGGGGCCGTTCAGGTGCCCGCGCGCCGGGCTGCCGCCGAATCATTCCTTGTGGATCTTGATCCGGGTGCCTTTGAGCGTCGACTCGACGAACTTCACTTCGAAGTTCGGGCCCTTGCGCTTCTTGACCAGCACGTCTTCGCCGTCGTCCCTTTCGATGTGATAGACCTTCGGGTCGAGCGCTTTTTCGAACGTGTTCCTGATGTCTTTCGCCACGCCGTTCTCGCTGCGGCCCTTCTCGATGTTGACGACGATGTCCGTCGCGGTGCCCTTGTCCGGCGTCACGCGGAACAGCAGCGTGCCCGTGTTGTTCGCGCCCTCGCTGACTTTGATGCGCCACTTGTTCGAGAGCTTGAGCGGGGCGGCCGCAGTGGCCGGAGTTGCGGTCGCCTCTGTGGCCGTCGGGCCTGCAGTGGCGGGTTCCTGCGCGAACGCGGCGACCGGGATGAATGCGAGGCCTGCAGCCAGGCCGAGCATGCCGAGGGTACGTAAGTTCATGGTTCGACGGGCTCCTGGTGGTTCGGGTTTAGACGTGGTCCGCGTAGCAGATACGGGAGGGGGCGGCACTGTCAAGCGGACACCCGGCTGTCTGCAGTCCAACGAAGTTGGCGGTCTTTCCGGTTGCCGCGCGCAGCAAAAGACAGCACAGTGCGCGGCGCCATGAACGCATCGCTACAGCCACCCGTCCCGGAGCCCGCGGCTCCGGAAGAACTGGAAGTCGCAATCGTCGGCGCCGGCTTCGGCGGCCTGTGCATGGCCATCCGTTTGCTGGCACAGGGTGAGCGCCGTTTCGCCGTCCTCGAGAAGGGTGCCGAGGTCGGCGGCACCTGGCGCGACAACTCCTATCCTGGCGCCGAGTGCGACGTGCAGTCGCACCTTTATTCATATTCGTTCGCCGGCAAACCCGACTGGAGCCAGCGCTACGCGGGCTGGCAGGAAATCCAGCAGTACATACTGGACACCACGGAGCGCTTCGGCGTGCGTCCGTACGTCCGGTTCGGCCAGCAAGTGACCGGACTGCACTTCGACCCGGATACCGCGCGTTGGCGCGTCATCATGGCGTCGGGCCTCGAGCTGCGCGCTCGTCACGTCGTGCTGGCGACCGGTCCGCTGCACAGGCCGAACCTGCCGCACCTGCCAGGTCTCGAGCGCTTCGCCGGCAAGGTGTTCCATTCGGCGCAGTGGGACCACGGTTATGACCTCGCCGGCAAACGCATCGCATCGATCGGCACCGGCGGCAGCGCGATCCAGTATTGCCCGCGCATCGCGCCGGCCGCCGCCCGGCTGCACGTTTTCCAGCGCACGCCTGCGTGGGTGATCCCGCGCGATGTCCGCACCTACAGTGAGTCAGCGAAAAAGCGCTTCGGACGGTTTGACGTTCTGCGGCGCCTGCACCGCACGCGCCTGTACTGGACCAACGAGTCGCGGGTCTGGCCGATTTTTCATCCGGCCCTGGCGCGTGGCTTGCAGCGGCTCGCGCGGTGGAACATTCGTCGCGCCGTGGGTAACGAGACGCTCGCACGCAAGCTGACCCCCGACTACACCATCGGCTGCAAGCGGGTGCTGATCTCCAACGAGTGGTACCCGATGTTCCGCCAACCGAACGTCGAACTGGTGACCGAAGACATCCGCGAAATCCGCGAGCACTCGATCGTGACCGCGGACGGCGTCGAACGTCCCGTCGACTGCATCATTCTCGGCACGGGATTCGTCGTCGATCCACGCATCTACATGCAGGGCTTCCCTGTCACTGGAATGCCCGGCCACGAGCTGGCCCGCGACTGGAAGGCGGGCGCCGAGGCGTACTACGGAATTTCGGTCACGGGTTACCCGAACCTGCATCAGCTGGTCGGCCCGAACACCGCGCTCGGGCACAACTCGATCATTTTCATGATCGAGGCGCAGGTGCAGTACGTCCTGGACTGCCTGCGCACGCTGCGCGCACGCGGCGCGGATTACCTCGACGTGCAACCGGCCGCGCAGGCGCAGTTCAACGAGCGCATCCAGCGCGCCCTGCAGGGCACGGTCTGGAGTTCCGGGTGCCGCAGCTGGTACCAGCAGGCCGATGGCCGCAACTTCACGATCTGGCCGTACTCGACCTGGCGCTACTGGTTGCAGACACGCAGGGTCAATGCCGCCAGTTACAGGTTCGGCCGGGCGCAGGGAGGCTAAGGGCGACGCGGTCCCGGGAAGAAGGCGTTGGTGCGCCGGATGTATTCGGCGTAGCCCGGCCGCCGTTTGCCGATGTCCCGTTCGAGCAGCGTGACGCCCGAGACTCGCAGCAGCAGCATGCTCATGAGCGCGGGGCCGACCAGTGACCACCATGCGCCGGCCGCGAGCGCGATCAGGCCAAACCCCCACCAGACACAGAAATCACCGAAGTAATTGGGATGACGCGTGAGGCCCCACAGCCCCTGGTCCATCACCTGCCCGGCGTTGGCCGGGTCTGCCTTGAAGCGGGTGAGCTGCCAGTCGCCGACGGCTTCGAAGTACAGGCCGACCAGGCAGAGCGCGGCGCCCGCGTAATCGAGCCAGCCGAGGGGGCTCGCGTCACCGGCGATGGCACCGAGCAGCGGCAGCGAAATCACCCAGGCGAGGACCGCCTGCAGCCCGAACACGAGATACAGGCTCTTCCACGCGAAGCCGGGCTCGTTGCGCCGGCGGATCTTCTGGTAACGCCGGTCCTCTTCGTGGCCGAAATTACGCCGGCCAAGGTAGATCGCGAGCCGCAGGCCCCAGGCCGTGACCAGCACCAGCACCAGCTGTGCGCGCGGCCCGAGCGGCAGCGAGCTCGATGCGTAACTGCAGGCCGCGATCACGAACATCAGCGACCACAGCGTGTCGACGATCGTGACGTTGCGGAGCTGGACGCTCACGAGCCAGGTCAGGAATCCTGCGCCGAGCAGGAAGGGCAGGGCGTGCAGCCAGGTCTGGAGCATTGGCGGGGCCTCGTTGGGTGTTCTGGTTTTCGGCGGATGCGTGCGTGCGGTTTCAGCGGCGGTCAGTGCGTCGTCAGGAGCTCGGCGAGCAGCGCGTCCTCGATGTTGCCGCCCGACAGCGTCACCGCCACGGTGCGTCCGCCGACCTCGAGCTTGCCGGCGAGCACGGCTGCGAGCGCGACCGCACCGCCGGGTTCGACGACGAGCTTCAGCGTGCGCGCGGCAAACACGATGGCCTGCCTTACTTCGTCATCGGACACCGCGAGTCCGCCCCTCAGCAGCGGCTGGTTGATCGAGAACGTAAGTTCACCGGGGATCGGTGCCAGCAGCGCATCGCAGAATGACTGCGGCATGCCAGGTTCGTTGCACTGACGCCGGCCTGCGGCCAGCGAGCGACGGTGATCGTCGTACGCCTCAGGCTCGGCCGTCCAGACGCCCGCCTGCGGGGCGAGCTGCGCAATCGCGATCGCAATGCCCGCCGTGAGGCCGCCGCCACTGCAGCACACGAGCACGTCGTCGAGCGTCAGGCCGAGTGCGGCCGCCTGCTCGGCGATTTCGAGGCCCGCGGTGCCCTGGCCCGCGATGATGTCCGGGTCGTCGTACGACGGCACCAGCGTTGCACCCCGCTCGGCGGCCAGCCTGGCTGCGATCTGCTCGCGACTCCCGTGTGCGCGGTCGTACTCGACGATTTCGGCGCCCATGTCCCGCGTGTTCTGCAACTTGACCCTGGGGGCGTCGGAGGGCATCACGATCGCCGCGTGGATGCCGAGACGCCGGGCAGCCTCGGCGACTCCCTGCGCGTGGTTACCGGACGAAAAGGCGACGACGCCGGCGGCCCGCTCGGCAGCGTTCAACTGGACCAACCGGTTCCAGGCGCCGCGAAACTTGAACGACCCGGTGTGCTGCAGCGTTTCGAGCTTGAGCAGGATGCGTCCGCCGGTGAGCCGGTCGAGCGGGGTATCGGCCAGCAGTGGCGTGCGACGGGCGTGCCCTTCGAGCCGGCGCGCGGCGGCGCGGACGTCGTCGAAGTCGGGAATGCGGGTCATGAGGCTGGGTTCCCCTGTCGGCGTCGGACGAATCGTCGCACCATAGACGCGTGAGCGTACAACAAACATTACCCGCCGGCTGCGAGCCCGCCTGCCGCGGCTGCCGCCATCGCACGCTGAGCATGGCGGCGAGCGTCGCGCAGAAGCAGGGGTACCTGCAGCGCGTTCTGGAACGCTGGCAAGCCGTGCTGCAACCCGTGCGTTCGCCGCGCGACGACCGGCGTTTCGGCTATCGCCATCGGGTTACCTTGAACGCAGGTTGCGACGGTTCGGCTGGCTGGCAGTTCGGGATGATGCGGCGCGACGAACTGATCCCGATCCATGAGTGTCCCGTGCATTCGGCTCGCGTCAACGGACTCGTCGCGCTGCTGCGCGCCACGCTCCCGCCGCATGCGGATCTCCCACTCGCGTACCTGCACGTCGCGGGTGGTCAGGCGACGCTCATCGTCAAGGCGAGGAACCACCAGCCCGCTCACCTCGACGCGCTGCGTGCGGGACTGCCAGCGACGGGCATCGAAGGACTCTGGGTTCATTGCCACGCCTCGGCCGGCCGCAAGCTGTTCGCGCGCTCGGGCTGGTACCTGGCATGGGGCGCACCGACCTCGCTCGACGCGGCAGGACTGGTGCACGGGCCGGCTGCGTTCCAGCAGTTGCTGCCCGAACTGCATGCGCAATCCGTCATGCTGGCCCGCGCTCATCTCGACCCGGCCCCTGGTGTCGCGGTGCTCGATTTGTACTGCGGGATCGGCGCCACGCTGCGCCAATGGCTGTCGGCAGGGGCGTCCGGGCTCGGCGTCGAACTGGCCGGCGGCGCCGTCGACTGCGCGCGAATCAATGCGCCCGGTGCCGTCGTGCTGCGCGGAACCTGCGAGCAGCGCATGCCACAGGTGCGGGACTGGTGGCACGGCGGCGGTCATTCCCGCCGTGCCTGCTACGTCAACCCACCTCGCTCCGGGCTCGAGGCGGCACTGCTCGAAGCACTGGCGCACGACTTGCGCCCGGACCGGATTGCTTACCTTTCGTGCAGTGCCGGAACGCTCGCGCGGGATCTGGCGGTGTTCGAGTCGGCGGGATACGAGGTGCGTTCGCTCACGCCTTTCGACTTCTTCCCCGGCACGCATCACGTCGAGTGCCTGGCCCTGCTCGCGCGCGCATCGGCCTGAGGCTTCGGGGTGACGCTGGCGGTGCGCTACGATGCGCGCCGTTCAGCGATTCGGGTCGACGAAAAGGATTCTCATGCCAGCCTATGCTTTCGCCAGCGTCGCGTGCCGCCGGGCCCCGGCGTTGCGGGCACTCGCTACCCTGTTGCTGTTCACCGTCACGGCCGGGGCGAGCCCGCGGGCCGGCGCCACCGGGCCGGGTCCCTCGCCACAAGCCGTGGCGCCCGCCATCGGCCAGGCATACGCGCGTCCCCGCATTGGCCTGGTGCTGGGCGGGGGTGGTGCAAAGGGAGCGGCACACGTCGGCGTGCTGACGCTGCTCGAAGACATGCGGGTTCCGGTCGACTGCGTCATCGGCACCAGCATGGGTGCGCTGGTCGGAGGTACCTACGCGGCGGGCATGACGGCTGCAGAAGTCGAGCAGGCGATGAGGGCCATCTCCTGGTCCGAGACAATCGGTTTCGAGGGGCGTCGCGCCAAGCTGCCGATGCGACGCAAGCTCGCCGGACGTGCCTACTCCAACAATCTCGAGTTCGGGTATCGCGACGGCCAGGTGGCCGTGCCGCGCGGATTCATCAACACGCAGAACATCGAACAGACAATCCGCAACCTGGTGTCACGCAGCCTGGGCACCAGCAATTTCGACCAGCTGCCGATCCCGTTCCGCGCGATCGCAACCGACATGATGACGGGCGAGATGGTCGTGCTCGGTGCAGGCGACCTCGCGCTGTCGATGCGCGCCAGCATGGCGGTTCCGGGCGTCTTTTCGCCGGTGACGATCGATGGCCGCACGCTTGGCGACGGCGGCCTCACGCGCAACGTGCCGGTCGATATCGCGCGGCAGACCTGCGCGGACGTCGTCATCGCCGTCGCCGTGCCGACGCCGCCGCCGGAGCCCGAGGCGCTGCAGTCGCCACTGACAATGGTGTCGCGCACCCTCGACGTGCTGATCGGCGCCAACGAGAAGCAGCAACTCGACACGCTCGGTCCGCAGGACGTGAAGATCATCGTGTCGATGGAGGGCATCGGTCCCGGTTCGTTCGACCGCGTCGCGGATGCCATTCCGCTGGGCCGGCGTGCGGCGGAGGGGCACCGCGACGAGTTGCACCGCTATTCGCTTTCGGAGGCGGAGTATCGCGCCTGGCGCGAGCATTCCCGCCGGCCGGACACGCGCCAGGTGGTGCTCGCCGACGTCACGGTGCAGGGCCTCCACCGGGTCGACGAAGCGTACGTCCGCTCGAGCCTTGCGCTGCAGGCCGGCAGCGTCGTCAACGAGAAGCAGCTCGCGACGGCGACGAACCGCGTGTTCGACCTCGGCGACTTCGATGGCGTGCGCTACACGCTGACCGGCGACCCGCAGAATCCGCGGCTGACGGTCGAGGTGAGCGAGAAGTCGTCGGGTCCGAACATCCTGCGCTTCGACCTGGGCCTCGCTGCGACCACGCTCGACTCGACGGCCTTCGTGCTGACCACCGACTACCTCAGGCCGTGGGTCAATGCGCTCGGTGGCGAACTGCACGGAGTGCTGCAGTTGGGTCGCACGAGCCTGGGACAGTTATCGCTGTACCAGCCGCTCGAGCAGCGCCATCGCTGGTTCGTCGAACCCGGCGTGCAGGTGATGCGCTCCACCGAGGACATCTATGTCGGCAGCGAGGCAGCGACGCGCTACAACTTCGACTCGGGCTACGTGTACCTCGAAGGCGGCCGTGTCATCGGAACCCGCGCCGAACTGCGTGCGGGGCTGCGCACCGGCTTCCAGGGCGCCACGCGGGACATCGCGGTTCCCGGCTTGCCGAACATCGACAACGAAGGCTACGGTGGACTGACCGCAGGCATCACCTTCGACGACCGCGATCGCGACGCGCTCATCACGCCCGGCTGGCTTGGCCGCGTTCGCTACTACCGTGCGCTGGACGGGCTGGGTTCGGCGACCGAGTACGACAGGATCGAAGGCATGGTGCTGAAGGCGATGCCGTTGCTCAGCGACCTGCTGCAGTTCCGGGTCAGCGGGGGAGCCTCGTTCGAAGGCGAACTGCCGCTCTACGAGTACTTCACGGTAGGCGGCCCGCGCAGCTTTCCAGGGCTTGGGCTCGGCCAGCTGCGTGGTACGTCGTACTGGGCGGGATCTGCCGCCTACCTGCACAAGATCGGCGACATCAACACGCTGTTCGGGCAGTCGCTCTATTTCGGCGCGGAGCTTGCGGCGGCGGACATGTCGGGTCGCGTCGATGGCATGCACGAGCCTGCGGTCCTCGGCGGTTCACTGCTGCTCGGTGGGCGCACGCCACTCGGTCCGATCAGGCTGTCGATCGCGACGACCACGGTCGAGGGCATGAGCGTGATGTTCACCCTCGGCCGGCCGATCGAAGAGGGCAACGTCAACGACGACGAGCATTGACGACAGCCCGGCGCGGGACTGCCGTTGTCCTGCGGTGTCTCCGGATCACTGGATGCCGGGGACCCAGCGTTCGGCGGCGGAGGGTTGCTGCGAGAGTGGGTATCGGCTCGACGGGTTCGTCTTCGCCTGGCCAGCCACGAACGGACTCATCACGTTCGCGCAGGCGCCGGTGTTGATCCACTGCAGCGCCGCCTGCGTCAGGCCGTCCGCCGGGTCACCCATCGGGGCACCGAGCGTGTCGTCCGCCGCGCATGCGAAACGCATGCTGGACGCGAGCCCTGCGTAGTAGTCGCTGGCGCCGTCTGCATTGGCCGTCTTGAATGCGATGAGTCGCAACCGGTCAGTACAGGCGTTCGCGAGATCGAAGGCGAGCTGACCGACGGGCTTGCCGTAGGTGTCGCTGCCGACGATGGCCACTTCGACCCAGGCGCGCATGGCGTTGACGTTGATCTCGCTCGCCGATGCGGTCGCAGCGGTGGTCAGGAACGCGATGCGCACGGGCCGGACCGACTGCGACTGCGGCTGGAAGCGAACGGTGGAGTCCTGGCCCGATCTGGCAGGGCTGTGCACGATCGAGTACTGGGTATCGGCCGACGTGCGGTCGCCGCCGAGCAGGTTGTCGATCAGTTCGGCCGTGCTGACGAGACCGCCGCCGTTGTAACGCAGGTCGATGATGAAGTCGCGGACGTTCTGCGCGCGGAATGCCTGGAACGCCGTGAGCAGCTGCGGATCGGCCGTGCTGACGTAGCTGCGCAGGTGCAGGTAGCCCACGCCGGTCGTGCCGGCCACGGGCAGGACGCGCGTTCCGAACGAATCCGGGACTGGGTCGATCGTCACCGTGCGCTTGGTAAGCTGCATCTCGATGGTCTGCCCGTCGCGCAGCACCCGCAGGCCGCGCTGGATACCCACGGCGGCGGCTCCAAGCAGGTCGGTGAACGTGCTGGAGCCGTCCGCGAGCGATTGTGAGACCGGCACGAAGCCGCCGCCCTGGTCGACGGCGACGACCTCGTCGCCGCGCTGCAGGCCCGCCTCCGCTGCCGGGCTGGCCTCGAATACATCGAGAATGAATGGCCGATTGCCGGCGTCGGTGCGCGAGCGGAAGCCGAAGCCGTCGAACTGGCCTTCTCCCAGCAGGGAGTCCTCGGCGGACTTCGTCGTCAGGTAGCTGAAGAAGCGATCCTTGCCCTGCGCCCGGGCGGTCGCGGTCAATGCATCGAGCAGGTCTTCCGCGGTCTGGTAGGACGTGAGGTCCACCGAGGCTGGCAGCAGGTCCGGAAACAGGTACCACTCGCGCGTGACGTCGAGGACCCACTGCTTGCGCGCCGTTTCGCCGCAGGGATTGTCCGTGCCACCGCCGGCGCCGGCACCCGTGCTGCCACCCGAACTGCCACACGCGGCGAGCAGCGTCGTGACAGCGCTGAGCGCCAGGAGTAGCGGGGTGCGCATCTCGACTCGTGCTGCGGGCATGCCTGGTCCGGGGCGGGGTGGTGGCGAAGTGTCCCGCAAGCCTCGCGCCTGAACCAGAGACAAGGTCGCGAAAATACACTTCGGGCCAACGGCAGGCCAAGACAAAGGTACTGAGGAAGTTGTCGTAACATATTGATTTGTATGGTTACAGTAGTCACCCATACCTGCAACACTGGACCGCCTGGGCTACTTCGAAAGCATCTGCTGCATCCGCGGCCGGCTCGCCGCGTAGCGCCGGTGTACGTCCACGTAAATTGACTCGTAGAGCGCGTCGATCTCGTGCGGCTGGCCGAAGTGGCGCGTGAATCCCGGGCATTCCGGTTCCAGCGCCAGCTCGGCCGCCTGCATCAGGTGCGCCAGCAAGCCACGCGGATCTTCGTCGCCCACCGCGATCCGGATGGTCGTGAGCGAGATGCCTGCTTCGCGCAGTGCCTCGCCGGACAATTCCGAATGGCTCGTCAGCGCCGGACAGACGACCACCGTGTTGACCTGCCCGAGCGTCACCTGCAGGCCGAACGCGGGTTCGAGGCAGTCGAAGAAACGCTGGAACGCGTGCCGTGAAATCTTGCGGCCCATCTCGGTGTCCAGGTCGATCGTGAACAGCGGCGCCGGCAGGCCGAGGTACATCAGGCGCTCGCGCAGCGCGTAATTCTCGTTGCCTTCGACCGCAGAGCACTGCACGTTGATCGCGGGATGAGCGGCGAGCGCGCGGGCCAGCACCAGCGTGTTGATGGTCTTGAGCAGCACGCGCACTTCCACCGTGCGCATGCCGTTGATCACCTCGAATGCCTTGTCGGCGTCGAGGAACGCACCCTTGATGTAGTAGACGTTCCAGAACAGGCTTTCATCCCAGCGATAGACGCACGGCTTGCCGTCTGGCGTCGTGGTGGTGACGGTGTCGCCTTTGGGAATGAACATTCGCTCGTTGCGGCCGATGCAGACGCCGGCCGTCGTGGTGCCCGTGCCTGCGAGGTCCTTGGTGTAGGAGTGGATGACGAAGTCGGGGCGCTCCATCGGATCCTCGCGTTGCAGCACCGGCTGCAGGATCGGCGTGCCGACGGTCGCGTCGCAAATGACCGTGAGTCCGTATTCGTGCGCGGCGCGGCAGATCGCCGGCACGTCGAGCACGTACCCGTGCGGGTTGCAGGGCGATTCCAGGAAGACGTAGATGCGACGGCCACGATCGAGGCGGTCGCGGTGCTTCGCGAGCGTGGCCTGCAGTGCGCGGCCGAAGTCCTCCACGGTAAAGCCGTCGAACCACTCGACGGCGACGTCGAGGTTGCTCTTCTTCGCGTACCAGTCGTGCAGCAGCTGGTAGGTGCCGCCATACACGTTCCGGCTCGACAGCACGACGTCGTTGTAGCCCACGAGGTTCGACAGCGTCGCATCGATCGCGGCCATGCCGGAGTTGAAGTTCCAGGCGAGGTATTCGCCCGCGAGCGGGCCGGCCTCGAGGTCGACTATGTGATTGGCGAGGCTGATCGAGGTCGGGTTCAGCAGGCGCGAGTAGATTTCGTGCAGCGGCTCGCGGCCCTTGAAGGCGTCCTCGACCCACTCGGTGCAGGCATACAGGTATGTCGCGGTGCGCGTGATGACGGGCGTGGCGCTGAAGATCGCCGTGACGTTGTCGAAGATGGGGTAGGGACCCTTGATCGCCGACTGCGTCGAATCGTGCAGCAGCGACTGGTACGACTTGCGCAGCGGGTTCTGCAGCGTGTCGAGGATCTTGGCGAGCTGGAAGCAGAGAAACCGCTTGGCATTGAAGCGCGCGACGCGATCCCGCGGTTCAAGGTCCGCGAGTTCGCGCAGGGTCACTTCCCAGAGCTGGTGCGCCGCTGCATTGCCGGCGTACAGGTGCGTGGCGAAGTCGGCCATGCGGCGGCCGAATTCGGATTGCGGGTCGATCGAGAAATGCCTGAGCTGCTCGTCGACGAGTTCAGGAATGGCCGCGGAGCGCGTCGTGTTGCGGCGCGGGCTCAGTTCGCGCACTCGCGCGAAATCCGGCGAAGGTTTTTCCATGGCCGGATGGTACCCCCAAGCCTGCCATTACCGCTCCCTCTCCCGCACCAGCGGGAGAGGGCGGGGGTACGGGTCCACTGCTACGCCGCCGCCAGCGCCTGCTCGAGATCCGCGATCAGGTCGTCGACGTGCTCGATGCCGACGGACAGCCGCACCATGTCTTCACTGACGCCGGCCCGCTCCAGCTCGGCCGGGTTCAGCTGACGATGCGTCGTGCTGGCGGGATGGCAAGCCAGCGACTTTGCGTCGCCGATGTTGACCAGCCGGACGAACAGCTTGAGCGCATCCTGGAAGCGGCTGCCGCCGGCGAGGCCGCCCTCGATGCCGAACGTCAGGATGCCCGACGCGCGGCCACCCATGTACTTCTGCGCCAGGGCGTGGCTGGGGTGATCGGGCAGACCGGCGTAATTCACCCAGCGCACCTTCGGGTGCCGCTGCAGGTACGTCGCGACGGCGAGCGCGTTGTCGCAGATCCGGTCCATGCGCAAGGCAAGCGTCTCGATGCCCTGCAGGATCAGGAAGCTGTTGAACGGCGAGATCGCTGCCCCCATGTTGCGCAGCGGTACGACGCGGGCGCGACCGATGAACGCCGCCAGACCGAATGCCTCCGTGTACACCACGCCGTGATACGAGATGTCCGGCGTGTTGAGGCGCGGAAACTTTTCCGCGTGCTCCGCCCAGGGAAAATTGCCGGAGTCGACCAGCGCACCGCCGATGCTGTTGCCGTGACCGCCGAGGTACTTCGTGAGCGAGTGCACGACGATGTCCGCCCCGTGTTCGAACGGGCGGCACAGGTACGGCGAGGGCACCGTGTTGTCGACGATCAGCGGAATTCCGTGACGGTGCGCAATCTCGGCGAGCGCCGCGAAATCGGTGACGTTGCCGGCCGGGTTGCCGACCGACTCGCAGAAGATCGCGCGCGTGTTCGTGTCGATCAGCTTCTCGAACGCTTGCGGTTGGCGGTGGTCCGCGAACCTCACCGAGATGCCGTACTGCGGCAGCGTGTGCGCGAACAGGTTGTAGGTGCCGCCGTAGAGTGCCGACGAACTGATGATGTTCTGGCCGGCCTCGGTGATGGTAAGCAGCGCATAGGTGATCGCCGCCTGGCCGGAGGCGAGCCCGAGGGCACCCACGCCGCCTTCGAGTGCAGCGACGCGCTTCTCCAGCACGTCCGTGGTCGGATTCATGATGCGCGTGTAGATGTTGCCGGCGACCTTGAGGTCGAACAGGTCGGCGCCATGCTGGGTGTCGTCAAACGCGTAGGACGTCGTCTGGTAGATCGGGACGGCGACGGCCTTGGTGGTCGGGTCGGGCGAATAGCCGGCGTGAACGACGAGGGTTTCGAGCTTCATGGTGGGGGCCTTGCAGGTCGGAAAGTGACAACCCGGGCATTGTCCGGAAACGGGTCGACCTTGTCCCCGCTTGAGAACCACGGGTTATGCGCTAAGAACGGGGCAAGGAACTGCGGCTGCCTGGATGCCGGGGTGGCGGCAATTGATCCAGGTCATGGCCGTCGCATCGGCGGTGGCCCATCCTCCGCCTGCGGGGCGCCTGTCGGCGCATCCAACTGAAGAATTCGAACCAATGCCCATCCGCTCGCGCAAACCGGCTCGCTGGTGTTCCCTGGTCGCCTTGCTGCTCGGTACCTCGGCGGTACCAGCCACAGGCCAGCCCGCCCCGGACCTCGAGACGATCACGGTCTACGCGCGCCGGCTGACGCCGGTCGCGCGCGTCGCGGCCACGGTGACGGTGATCGACCAGGCGCGCATCGAAACGACGCTCGCGACCGACATCCGTGAACTCGTACGCTACGAGCCGGGGCTCAGCGTTCGCAACGACCCGTTCCGGTTCGGGCTCGACACGATTTCCGTGCGTGGGCTCGGCGGTAACCGTGTTGCCGTCGAGGTTGACGGCATTCCCGCGGCCGGCGGGTTTGCCGTGGGCAGTTATGCGGATTCGGGGCGAGCGTTCGTGGACGCGGCATTCGTCGATCGCGTCGAGTTCCTGCGCGGACCGGCGTCGTCGCTGTATGGCAGCGACGCGCTCGGCGGAGTGGTCGCAATGACGACGCTCACCCCGGCGAAGCTGCTGGCGCAGGGGGGGGAAGACCACGCCGTGCGCACCGAGGCCGGGTACGACTCGGAGAACGAGGGCTGGCGTGCAGCGGTCCTCGCAGCCGGAACGATGGGCAGCGCGAACTGGCTCGTCGGCTACTCGCGCCGCGAAGGGCACGAAGCCGGCACGGCCGCCGACGTCACACCGAACCCCGTCGAATTCACCGACGACTCGGTGATGCTCAAGGTGACGGGCGAGGCGCCGGGCGGTCCGTTGACGTTCACGGCCGAAGCCGGGCGCGCGCGGCAGGCAACCGACGTCGATGCCTTCCTCGGGGTCGGCCGCTTCCTCAATACCACCGTGCTCCAGGGTGACGACGCGATGCTGCGCTATCGCGTCAGTCTGCAGCAGGCCTTGCACGGTTCGAACGCGGTCTTCGATTCGGCCGACTGGAGCGCCTACTGGCAGGGCACGGAGACCGACCAGGACACCTACGAAGTGCGTCGTGCCGTGCCGCCACGCACGCCGCCCGTGCAGCTGGATCGCGCATTCGACTTCGACGAAAGCACGCTCGGGTTCGAGTTCACGGCCCTCAAGACCCTCGAATCCGGCTCGCTCGTGCACGAGGTCGTGTACGGCTTCGAAGCCACGCGTTCCGAACTCGAGGAGCTGCGGGACGGGTTGCAGACCAACCTGAGCACGGGCGCGACGACGCCGACGATACTCGGCGAGACTTTCCCGCTGCGTGACTTGCCGCTGTCCACGGTGGTCGAGATCGGCGTGTTTGCGCAGGACGAGATGCAGCTGGCCGACTCGCGCTGGACGCTGGTGCCGGCGCTGCGCGTGGATTACTACCATCTCTCGCCACGGACGGATCGCATCTACCGTGAAGACAACCCGTCGACGACACCCGTTGC
Organism: uncultured Gammaproteobacteria bacterium; assembly: GCA_963793675.1. Classification (GTDB taxonomy): domain Bacteria; phylum Pseudomonadota; class Gammaproteobacteria; order Steroidobacterales; family Steroidobacteraceae; genus RPQJ01. Next base: position 90,759 of record CAWCBA010000008.1, read on the forward strand.
GGTGGACGAATTGTCGTTCGCGCCGAAGCTCGGCGCGATCTACCGGATCAATGATCGCCTTGGCGTGTTCCTGCAGTACGCGCACGGTTTTCGCTCGCCACCACCCGAGGACGTCAACATCGGCCTGGAGATCCCGCTGTTCAACGTGCGTGCGATCCCGAACCCGGACCTGCAGCCCGAGACCAGCGATGGCTTCGAGCTCGGCGTGCGCCTGTCCGGGTCGCCGTTCGCCCTGACGGCCAGTATCTTCGACACCGAGTACAGTGACTTCATCGAGTCGAAAGTGAACCTGGGCGTCGATCCGGCGACCGGCGTGACGCTGTTCCAGTCACGCAACGTCGCCGAAGCGCGAATTTACGGTGTCGAGTTCGATGCGCGTGTCGACGCGTCGGCCTGGTCGCCACGACTGCAGGGCTGGACCGGACGACTCGCCGGATCGTGGATCCGCGGCCAGGACCTTACGCGCGAGGTGCCGCTCAATTCGATTGATCCGCCGCGGCTGGTGCTCGGCGTGAGATACGACGCCCCATCGGCGCGCTGGGGATCGGAACTCGCGGTGACCGCGGTGGAGGCGCAGCGTGAGGTCGATCGCAGCCGGGCGGACCTTTACCGCACCGACGGGTATGCCACGCTCGATTGGCTGGCGAACTTCAGCCTCGGTCCGCGGCTGCGGCTGAACGTCGGGCTGTTCAACCTCACGGACACCGACTACATCGAATGGGCCGACGTCCGCGGTCGGGTCGCGACCGATCCCCTGGTGCCCTATTACACGCGAGCCGGCTTCAATGCTTCGGCCAGCCTGCGTTACGATTTCTAGACCGTCCGGGCACATCGGTCGATGCCGCATGATTTAATGGTGGCATGGGCAACACGCTCGACGTCCTGAATTCGTCCCTGGCTTCGACGCTGCGCTTGTGGCGTGGCACCAATGCGCGCGGATCGGCGCGGCAGCCGGCCAGGCATCTCAAGCTCTATGAGTTCGAGGCTTGCCCATACTGCCGCCTGGTGCGTGAAGCGCTGACCGAGCTCGACCTCGACGCGCTGATCTACCCGGCACCCCACGGCGGCAAGCGCTTTCGACCCAAGGTCGCGGAGCTTGGCGGCAAGCAACAGTTCCCGTTCCTGGTGGATCCCAATACCGGCGAGTCGATGTACGAGTCCGACGCCATCATCGACTACCTGTACCGGCGTTATGGCGGGCGCGCGGCACCCACACGCCTGCTGCGACCGCTCGATGTTTCAACCTCAGTGCTGGCCGGCATTCCGCGGTTGCGCGACGGCGCCCGGGCCAGACCGTCGAAAGCACCGAGGCGCCCGCTGGAACTGTTCAGCTTCGAGTCCAGCCCCTACTCGCGGCGAGTGCGCGAGCTGCTTTGCGAACTCGAGCTTCCCTATCTGCTGCGCAGTACCGGCAAGGCCCGGTGGCAGGACCTGGGGCCGCCGATCCTGCGGGCGACGCTTTTTCCGACGCTGCCGGTGGCGGGTCGCAACCGGGTGGAACTGCTGCAGCGCGCGGGCAAGGTGCAGGTGCCGTACCTGGTCGATCCGAACACGGGCACCGAGCTGTTCGAGTCGGATGCGATTCGCGACTACCTGCTGGCCACGTATGCGAAGTAGCCTTGTGGCGCTCGGCGCAACCGACGTGCGCGTATCGCGTCTGGCCTGGGGCATGTGGCGCTTCCAGGGTGACGACCTGGCTCATGCGCGCGCGCTCGTCGACGCGGCCTTCGATGCGGGCATCAACCTGTTCGATACCGCGGACATCTATGGTTTCGATGGTCGCGACGGGTTCGGCGACGCGGAAATCCTGCTCGGTCGATTGTTCGACGCAGATCCGGGTTTGCGATCACGGATGGTGCTCGCAAGCAAGGGCGGCGTGGTCCCGGGCGTGCCCTACGATTCCAGCGCCGACTACCTGGTCGCCGCCTGCGAGGCCTCGTTGCGGCGTCTCGGCACCGACCGCCTCGACCTGTTCCAGGTGCACCGTCCGGACGTGCTGACGCACCCGGCCGAAGTGGCACGAGCCCTGGAAACACTGGTCGCGAGCGGCAAGGTCCGGGCAGTCGGCGTTTCCAACTACACGCCGACGCAGGCGGCTGCGCTCGTGGCGCACCTGCAGATTCCACTGGCCAGCATCCAGCCCGAGTTCTCGCCGCTGGTGCTCGAGCCGCTCGCGGACGGCACGCTCGATCTCGCGATGCAGCACCGGATCTCGGTCCTCGCATGGTCGCCGCTGGCGGGCGGCCGTATCGGTGCACCCGGCGACGATGAGCGTGCGCAGCGTGTCTGTGCCGAACTCGACGGGCAGGCGAGGCGCTTCGGCGTCTCGCGCGCCGCCGCAAGCTATGCGTGGATCATGGCGCACCCGGCCGGCATCGTTCCGATCGTCGGCAGCCAGCAGGCGAGTCGCATCCGCGAGGCTGCGGACGCCTGCAAAGTCAGCTGGACCCGCGCTGACTGGTATCGGGTGCTGGCCGCGTCCAGGGGCGTTGCATTGCCCTGAGGCGTGCGCCGGGAAAGAGGGCCCCGCCTCTCAGCGAGACGGGGCCCAGGGCCAGGCAGTGCTGCGCCCGGGAGCCGGATCCAGGTCAGTACACGTCGTCGACCGTGTTGTGCACGTTGAACTTGCCGGTCGGCGTCACGATGCGCGGGTCGTCGATGACCGCCTTGAGCTTCAGCGTCTTGTCATCGACGACGACCAGCGCCGATTTCTGCTCCTTGCCGTTCCAGACCGAGAACCAGACCTCGTCGCCCGCCGCGTTGAACTCCGGCTGCACGACGCGCTTCGGGCCCTCGCCGAGATTCGCCCACTCGGCGATCGGCAGCACGGTGTAGGCCGCATCGAGATTGTCGATGTCGAACACGGCCACGCTCTGCGCGATCTTCGGATCCGGGTTGAGCGGCGTGTCGACGTAGAGGTGCTTCGACTTCGGGTGCGTCTTCACGAACAGGGAGCCGCCACCCTGGCCCTTCAGCACGCGCACGACTTTCCAGGCGTTGCCCTTGTGCTGCACGGGATCGGTGCCGATCAGCGTGATCTTCTCGTTGCCGAGCGCGCTGGTCGTCCAGACCGGCCCGTTCTGCGGGTCGACGAAGTTCGCGCCGCGGCCGGGGTGCGGAATCTTGTCCACGTCGATGAGCGCGGCGAGCTTCTGCTCCTTCGAGTCGACCACCGCGATCTTGTTCGACTGGTTGGCTGCGGTCAGGAAATAGCGCTTGGTGACGTCCCAGCCGCCGTCGTGCAGGAAGCGGGCGGCGCCGATCGTCGTCGTCCTGAGGTTGTTGATGTCCTCGTAATTGACCAGCAGGATCTGCCCCGTCTCCTTGACGTTGACGATGAACTCCGGGTGCTCGTGCGAGGCCACGATGGCGGCCACGCGGGGCTCCGGATGAAACTCCTGCGTGTCCACGGTCATGCCGCGGGTTGAGACGACCTTGAGCGGCTCGAGCGTCGCGCCGTCCATGATCGTGTACTGCGGCGGCCAGTAGGAGCCGGCGATCGCGTACTTGTCCTCGTAGCCCTTGTACTTGGACGTTTCGACGGAGCGCGCCTCGAGCCCGACCTTGATCTCGGCGACACGGTCGGGCATCGGCATGAACAGGTCGATCAGGTCGATCCGGCCGTCCCGGCCGATGGTGTAGACGTAGCGCCCCGAGTTGGACAGGCGCGAGATGTGCACGGCATAGCCGGTCTTGATGACGTTGATGATCTGCTTGGTGTCGCCGTCCACGAGCGCCACCTGGCCGGCATCACGCAACGTGACTGCGAAGATGTTGTCGATGTTGAACTTGTTCTGCTTGGTCTTGGGACGTGCGTCGACCGGGACCAGCACTTTCCACGTGGCCTTGATCTCGGGCATGCCGAACTCCGGCGGCTGCGGCGGTTCGTGCTGGACGAAGCGGGCCATGATGTCCACTTCTTCCTGCGACAACTCGCCGCTCTTGCCCCAGCTCGGCATGCCGGCCGGCGAGCCCTGGTTGATGAACACCTTGAGGTAGTCGGTGCCCTTCTTCTGCGTAATGTCGGGCGTCAGCGGCTTGCCGGTCGCGCCCTTGCGCAGCACGCCGTGGCAACCCGCGCAGCGCTCGAAGTAGATCTTCTGCGCCCGCTCGAATTCCGCCATCGTCATGTCCGGTGCCCCCGGGCGTGACGCGAACCTGGGCGCCGGCCGCGCCGACGGGCGAGGGGGCCCCCTGGTATTTCAGTTCCGACGTGGTGGTCGGGTGCTGCGTCGGTGAGTCCGCTTGCTTCGGTTGGCTGGCCGCGCGCGCCCGCTCCGCGGCAACCGCCGAGGCCGCGACGGCGCCGCCCTGGTTGCCCCATGAGTTGAGCGCATAGGTCAGTGCATCCGCGATCTCCTGGTCCGACAGCTGCACCATCGCCGGCATCACGGAATTGAATTTTGCGCCGTTGACGACGACCTCGCCCTGCAGGCCGTTCACGACGACGCCGACGGCGCGTTCCGTGTGGCCTATCAGGTAGTCCGATCCGGCGAGCGGCGGGAATGCCCCCGGGAGGCCCTTGCCGTCGGCCTGGTGGCAGGCGAGGCAGACGGTCTGGTAGACCTTTTCACCGGCCTGGAGCTGCGCGGGGGTGGCTGCCGCTCCAGCGGCGACCTCGGCCTGGTGCACCTGGGGGGAACTGCCGCTGCTGGACGGTTGCTGCGCCAGCGCGCCGGCGCCCAGTGATGCGCCGATCGGAATGGCGAGCCACCATGCTGCCCTCATGGCAGGCGTGCGAAGGGCGTTGGGCATTGCTTTCTCCTCGTCCTTTCCCATGCCGGGAACTGTCGGGTCACGTACTGAACCAGACTGTAGGGCCGTGCCGAGGGAAGCGCCTTGATCCGGGTCAAGCCGACCCGGCGGGGCGGATCAGGCTGTGGTGTCGAGGATCGACAGGAGCCTGCGGCGGCTGGGCACCACCAGCGCACGACCGTGGACGGTGATCACGCCGCTGTCGGATAACGTGCGGAGAATGCGAGACAGGGTTTCAGGTTTCATCGACAGGCGCGAAGCGATCTCCTGCCGTGATTCCTGCAGCTGGATCTCAGCCGGCCCGTCCGTGTCCGCGGGTAACCGACTCTCGATCATTCGCACCAGCCGGTGCGTGGCGCTTTCCAGCGTCAGGTACTCGATTTCGCGGATACGCAGGTGCAGGCGCTGGCTCAGGTGCCCGAGCATGCGCAGGCAGGTCTCCGGGCTTTCCCGCAGCATCGCGACGTAGTCGGTGCTGGAAAACCGCGCGATCCGCGCCCGCGATGCCGCCATGGCAGAGACCGGATAGACCGGGCCCGCCATGAACATGACGGCCTCGGCGCAACTCTGGCCGGGGCCGAGGATGTCCACGATCTTCTCCTCGCCAGCCTTGGAATAAAGGACCAGGTTAACCTGGCCCTCGACGACGACGTAGAAATGCATGGCCGGCTGCCCGCGGTCGAACAGGAGTTGCCCCGCATCGGCCTCCTCGATGCTCGCCGTCGCCAGCAGGCGCTGCAATTGCGGCGGGGACAGCCCGGCAAAGAGATGGTGCGCGCGGATGCCTGCGAGAGCGATCGTGTCGTTCAGGGTCATTTCGTGTCCGCCGGCGAACAGCAGATGGGGGCGCTGGTTGGATCCACCGGCGTGCATGATGCCGGGATGCGCAGCCGACTGCGACCCCGTCCTGCCGCCTCGAGGCGCGTTCAGGCGGCGAGACCGGAGAAGACGCCCAGCGGATGATGGGCCCGAGCGACGCTGACGATGAATGCCACCGTCAGCAGTGCCGCAACGAACGCCGCGATGCGAATAGGGCGCGTGCGGCCACGCTTGAGCGCGATGCTGCCGAGCACGACGTACACCACGAGCAGCGCGACTTTCATCGTCAGCCAGCCGTTGCCGAGCGGGTACTGGTGAATGACGGAGGCCAGCATCAGCGCGGCCGTCAGCAGCAAGGTATCGATGAGGTACGACGGGTACTTCAGCCAGGTCGAGTTCACGTGCGGCGACTGCGCCAGCATCAGGCAGCCGCGCAGCGTAAAGAGGCTCACCGAGAGTATCGCGAACCCGATGTGCGCGTGCCGCAGCGAGAGGTAGTACTCGGCCATCAGCCCGGCTTGCCGTCGATGCGCGGGGCGAGATAGATGGCGCCGACGCGCTGCACCCAGACGGCCACGGCGGCGACCCAGAGACCCACGCTCGCGAGCAGGAACCACTGCACGACCGCCGCTGCCTGCACGATTTCGCTCAGCACGCGGCTGGCCGCGCCCAGTTGCAGCGCGATGAAGCAGCCGAGCGTGACGCGATCCATGCGCAGGGGTCGCCCGGAGTGGCCCATCGTCACGCGCGTGACCATCGCCACCAGCATGCCACCGAAAAAACCCATGCCGAGCGCGTGAACCGGCGCGCGACCGAGCGCCCATTCGCCGGTCAGGACGAACGCGCCGTCACGGGCCAGCTGCAGCAGCGCAGCGATGGGCAACCAGGCGAAACCCGCGTACAGCGTCCACAGCAGCGGGTTGCCGCGTGCACGCAACGAGGTCCAGCGCAGGGCGCAGGTGAGCGTCAGCAGCACGAGTGCGGCGTCTGCCCACGGCAACAGGCTGAGCGTGCCTGTGGTTCCGAGCAGCAGTCGCGCATAGCAGAGCGCAACCACGGCGACCAGTATCCACGTGGGACGCCATGGCACGTAATCCCTGACGGCGCCCTGCGAGAAGAACGGGATCATGCGGTGACAGACAGCAAAGAAGACCGGCAGCAGACCGCCCCACAGCGAGGTTCGCACCGCGAAGTGCAGCGCAAAGTCGTTGCGTATGCCGACGCCGTAGGCAAATCCGGCGAGGGCCACGAGCTCGACGCAGAGCGCCGTCAGGATGACCACCGCGTGCGGCACCACCTGCGGCGCAGAAATCAGCACGCGGAAGAGCGCCATCGTGCCGACCAGCAAGCCCGCGCCCGTCGCCGCACAGCCCGCGAGCAACAGCGGCGGACCTGCGAACGTGCCTGCGAGCCACAGCAGCGTTCCCGTCGCGAGCAGCGCCGCGGTCGTCACGTACTCGGTCCGCTTTATGACAGGACCGTTCATCCAGCGCGGAAACACCGTGAACAGGAAGCCGAAGAACATCGTCGGCAAGACGGCGAACAGCATGAGCCAGGCGTGGGCCCAGAGCGGAGCGGGCTGCAGCGCCAGTGCAAAGAGCGGGGCGCCGCTGTAGCGGGCGACGATGTGCAGGGCCCACCACACGCTTGCCAGGAGCAGGCTCAGCAGGCCGGCGAAGAAGAGCGTCCGGTGCGGCGCTGCCAGCAGCGCGGCGCTGCCCGGTCCTGGAACCCTGGATTCTGGCATCGAAGTCATTGGTCGCAGCAGTGGTCCGCCGTTCAATAAAAACGGCGGGCGTCCTCGGGGCGCCCGCCGCACCTGGGGAGAGGGAGCTTAACCTCCCAGGCGGACCGGCTGTTCGGCCTTGACCGGCACCACCGCGCCTTCCTTCGCCTTGCCGACGAAGAGGCGGAAGACGAATAGCGCGAGCATCAGTGCGCCCGTCGCGAAGATCACGTCACCCGGCATGCGCAGCCAGACGATCGTCTGCAGCAGCGGTTGCTGCAGGAAGTCGGCGGAGCGCGCGTACCAGAAGCCGTGCGATATCGCCGCGTGCACCTGCAGCAGGCCCATCGGCAGCAGCGAGAGCAGCGCCATCAGCGCGAGGCCGATGTTCATCGCCCAGAACGACTTCGCGAGCAGCTTCTCGTCCCAGTAGGCCGTGCGGCTCAGGCCGCGCAGGCAGAACAGCATCAGGCCGATGCCCAGCATGCCGTACACGCCGAAGAGCGCGGTGTGGCCATGCAGCGGTGTGGTGTTGAGACCCTGCATAAAGTAGAGCGCGAGCGGCGGGTTGATCAGGAAGCCGAACAGGCCGGCGCCCACCAGGTTCCAGAACGCCACGGCCACGAAGAACAGGATCGGCCAGCGATACGCGGCCACCCACGGCGTCGCGTAGCTGTGCTTGTAGTTCTCGTACGCCTCGAACCCGACCAGCACCAGCGGCACCACTTCGAGCGCAGAAAAGATCGAGCCGACCGCAAGTACGGCCGTTGGCGTGCCGGTCCAGTAGAGGTGGTGGAACGTTCCGAGCACGCCCCCGGTCAGGAATACGATCGTGGCGAACAGCACGGCGTTGGTTGCCGTCTTCGGTCGCACCAGGCCGAGCTTGGTGAACAGGAAGGCGATGACCGCCGTCGCGAACACCTCGAAGAAGCCCTCGACCCACAGGTGCACCACCCACCAGCGCCAGTATTCGACCATGGCGAGGTGCGTGTTGCGGCCCCACATGAGGCCGGCGCCATAGAACAGGCCGATCGCGATCGTCGAGAGGAAGAGCAGCATCGTGATCGAGCGGCTGTCGTCACGCGCCTTGAGCGCGGGCCACAGGGCGCGGCCAACGAGCAACAGCCACAGCATCAGGCCGATGAAGAGGAAGATCTGCCAGAAGCGGCCGATGTCGGTGAACTCGTAACCCTGGTGGCCGAACCAGAAGTTGAGCCCCAGGCCCATCTTGTGCATCACGGCTGCCCACTGGCCGCCGAGTGCACCGACCACGATGACCAGCAGGCAGGTGAACAGGAAGTTCACCCCGAGCCGCTGGAACCTCGGCTCGTGGCCGGAGATCGCTGGCGCGATGTAGAGGCCCGTGGCGAGCCAGGCGGTTGCGATCCACAGCACCGCGAGTTGCAGATGCCAGCTGCGCGCGACGGAATAGGGCAGGTACTCGGCGAGCGGAATGCCGTAGAAGCCCTGGCCCTCGACGGCGAAGTGCGCGGTGATGCCGCCGAGCACGATCTGCACCACGATCAGCGCCGTGACCACCCAGAAGTACTTGGCCGTCGCCTTCATCGACGGCGTCGGCCTGAGTGCGCTCAATGGGTCACGGTCGGGAATGACCGGTGCAGGCTCCTGTCCGTGCGTCGCGACGTAGTACCAGGTGAGTGCGCCGACGCCGGCGAGCAGCCCCAGGATGCTGATGAACGTCCAGAGATACGTCGAGGTCGTCGGCACGTTGCCGACCAGCGGCTCCGAGGGCCAGTTGCTCGTGTAACTGATGTTGCTGTCGGGCCGGTTCGTCGATGCGGACCACGAGGTCCAGAAGAAGAACGCCATCATTGCCTGGCGTTGCGCGACGTCCGGGATCGGGTTCTGCTGGATCGCGTACTGCGCTCGCAACGTGTTCAGCTCGAGGTCGGGGCCGAACAGGCGCATGTAATGGTCGGCTACCTGCCGGATCACCTGCGCGCGGTCCGCGTCGACCGTGATCACGCCCGTTGCCGGGTCATAGGTGTTGGTGCGAATCGCGGCTTCGAGGCGCGCCTGCAGGCTTGCCTGCTGCATCGAATCGAGGTCGGCGTACGCCTTGCCCGTCTCACGCGTGGCCCAGAGGTCCAGCAACCCGGTTGCTTCGCGGTGCAGCCAGTCGGCCGACCAGTCCGGCGCCACGTAGCTGCCATGGCCCCAGATGGAGCCCATCTCGTGGCCGCCGACGCTCTGCCAGACCTGCCGGCCCATGTCGTACTGTTCCCTGGTGAACAGTGTTTCGCCCGTCGTCGTCTTTACGGCTGCGGGAATCGGTGGCGCCGCGATGTAAATCTCGTGCCCGAAGTACAGGAGGATGCTGAAGGACACCACCAGCAGTGCCGCCAGCACCTTCCACAATCGATTCGTGTTCGTCATTGCAGGCTCCCAGCGGCAGGACGGCCGCTCCTTGGGCGCAATCGTGTGCGTGGCAGTGGTGCGACGCCTTGACCGAGGTCAAGCGCAGCACTGGCGGCGTAAGGGATAGCCGCAGGGCGGGGTCAGGTCAGCGGCGGGTCAATGGCCGATCACTGGCCGATCACTGGCCTATCACTGGCTGGTCGCGGCGGTCGGTCTCCGGAGCAAGCCGCTCGAGGAAGTCGAGCACCGCAGCGCGTTTGGTGGGGTCCTGGATGCCCCCCAACTTCATCCGGGTGCCGGGCACCATCGCTTTCGGGTTGGTCAGGAACTGGTCGAGCCTGGCACGGTCCCACACGCCTCCCAGCGACTTGAGGGCGGGCGAATAGTCGAAGCCCTCGACGCTGGCAGTCCTGCGCCCCACGACACCCCAGAGCGGCGGGGCTTCCTGGGCTGGTTCGTCCTGCTGGTACGAGTGACAGGCTGCGCATGCCTCGAAGGCATCAGGCACCTGCAGTTCGTTCGCAGCCACGGGCGGCTCGAGTGGCAGTGCGGCAGCGATGGCAAGCAGCGCTACCCGCGCCCGGACTCTCGATCTACGGTTGCAGCCCGCGGTATCCCGCCGGTCGGACTTCGTCGTTCGCATGTGCTGGGTGCCCGCTGTGGTCGACAGCGCCGATCATGCCTGCCGGGTACGGCCCGGACAACGACGACGTGAGGCAGCGAGTGGCCGCCGCGGTCAGATCGCCTTGCTGAACCGCTGCCCCGACGCCTGCACCGACGGCAGGTAGGCATCGAACGCCATCGCGAGATGACGCAGCAGCAGCCGACCCGCCGGCAGCACGCGCAGGCCGGGTTCGGCGAACTCGGCGAGCCCGTCCGCGACCATCGGCTCGAGTGCGGCGAGCTCGCTCGCGAAGTACTGGCGGAAGTCGATGTTGTGGCGCTTCGCGGTGGCGTCGTAGTCGAGCACGCCGTAGCACATGATCTGCTGGATCACGTCGCGACGAATGACGTCGTCGCCCGTCATCGTGTAGCCGCGGTGCACGGGCAGTTCGCCGCGATCGATCGCGCCGTAATACTCGGGCAGCGTCTTCAGGTTCTGTATGTAGTGGTCGCCGACCTTGCCGATCGAACTTACGCCGAGGCCCACGAGGTCGCAGTAGCCGCGCGTCGAATAGCCCTGGAAATTGCGGTACATCGTGCCGGACTCCTGCGCCAGCACGAGTTCGTCGTCGGGCAGCGCGAAGTGATCCATGCCGATGTAGATGTAGCCTGCGGCCGAGAGCTTGTCGATCGTCAGTTCGAGCAGTTGCAGGCGTGTCTCGGGCGTGGCGAGATCCTCGATCTTGATCTGCTTCTGCGGCTTGAACATCTGCGGCAGGTGCGCGTACGCGTAGACGGCGAAGCGGTTCGGCCGGGCCGAGAGCACCGTGTCGAGCGTCTTCGCAAAGCCCGTGACCGATTGCTTGGGCAGGCCGTAGATCAGGTCGACGCTGACGGAATTGAAGCCGAATTCGCGCGCTTCCCGGATCAGGCGCAGCGTGTCGGGCACGGACTGGACGCGGTTCACCGCTTCCTGCACGGCCGGGTCGAAGTCCTGGATGCCCAGGCTGCAGCGATTGAAGCCGATGCGATAAAGGTCGCGCAGCGTGTCGGTCGTGATCGTGCGCGGGTCGAGTTCGATCGAATACTCGCGGTCTTCGGCCGACGACAGCTTGAAGTGCTGGCCCATCTTCTCGACCAGCCGTTCGATCTCGAGCGAGGTCAGGAAAGTGGGCGTGCCGCCACCGAAGTGAAGTTGCTCGACGACGCGGTCGCGGTCGTAGAGTTCGCCCTGCATCTCGATTTCGCGATGCAGCCGGTACAGGTACGCCTCCGCCTTCTCGTGGTTGCGGGTAATGACCTTGGTGCAGCCGCAGTAGAAGCACGGGCTCGAGCAGAAGGGGATGTGGACATACAGCGACAGGGGCCGCGGGATCGGGTCCTGGTTGCTGGCTACTGCGACGGCGCGGTACTCGTTCACCCTGAAGCGGTCCGAGAACTGCACGGCGGTCGGGTAGGACGTGTACCGCGGGCCCGAACGGTCGTAGCGGCGGATTAGGTCTTCATCGAACCGGATCTGGTGCGAGTTCATCTGCGTTCCTGGGCTGCGTGGAGCGGGGTTGAGCCTGCGGCCGGGCCCGCCATCCTGCCTTGATGTGCGTCAAGGATGAGAATTTGTCTAAGCTGGCCCGCGGTTTCAAGCGGAAGTTTTCGCAGCCGTTGCGGAAAACACCGATAGGGCGGGTCGCGGTGCGCCATCCCCCCGGCGGAGTTTACGGGCGATCCGCTAGAATCGACGGAGTTTTGCCGGAGGTTCCCCCTTGACCGTTCCCAGTACCCCAGCGACCCCTATTGAAACGGATGCCCTGGTCATCGGCGCCGGCCCGGCCGGCCTGTTCCAGGTCTTCGAACTCGGCCTGCTCGGTATCAAGAGCCACGTCGTCGATACCCTGCAGCACCCGGGCGGCCAGTGCGCGGAGCTGTATCCCGACAAGCCCATTTACGACATCCCGGCGCTGCCCGTCTGCGGCGCGCAGGAACTCGTCGAGCGTCTCCTGCAGCAGATTGCGCCGATGAATCCCGTGTTCCATTTCGGCGAGGAAGTGGCCGAACTGAAGCAGCGGGACGACAGTCGCTTCTTCCTGCGCACCTCGGCCGGCACCGAATTCCTGGCGAAGACGGTCGTGATCGCCGCCGGACTCGGTTCGTTCCAGCCGCGGCGCCTCGGCGTCGAGGGCTGCGACGCTTTCGAAGACCGGCAGGTGCACTACCGGGTTCGCAACGCGTCGGAGTTCGCCGGCCAGCGGCTCGTCATCTTCGGCGGCGGCGACTCGGCGCTCGATTGGGTCATCGACCTGAACGGCAAGGCGAAAAGCATCGTGCACGTGCATCGCCGCAACGAGTTCAAGGCGGCTCCCGCGTCGGTCGCGCGCATGCGCGAGCTGGTTGCGGCCGGCAAGATGGAATACATCGAAGGCATCGCCGCCGGCATCGCGATCGAAGACGGCCGGCTCACCGGCGTGACCGTCAGGCGCTCGGATGGCACGTCGCAGGACGTCGTCGCCGATCACCTGCTGGCGTTCTTCGGCCTGCATCCGAAGCTCGGCCCGATCGCCGAGTGGGGCTTCGAGCTCGAGAAGAAGGCGATCAAGGTCGACACCGCGAAATTCCAGACCAGCATTCCCGGGATCTTCGCGATCGGCGACATCAACACCTACCCGGGCAAGAAGAAGCTGATCCTGAGCGGCTTCCACGAAGCGGCGCTGGCGGCCTTCGCCATCGCCGAGCACTTGAACCCTGCGAAGAAGGTGCACCTGCAGTACACGACGACCAGTCCGATCATGCAGAAGCGGCTCGGCGTAACCGAGTGAGCGACGCATGAGCACGGTGCTCGCCGACCTGCTGCAGCTGCTCGACCTCGAGCGGCTGGAGATGAACCTGTTCCGGGGCGTGAGCCGCGACATCGGCAGCCCGCAGGTATTCGGCGGGCAGGTGCTCGGGCAGGCGCTGATGGCCGCGAGCCGCACGGTTGCGCCCGATCGCGCGGTGCATTCGCTGCACTCGTATTTCCTGCGGCGCGGCGATTTCGACGCGCCGATCGTCTACGAAGTGGACCGCAGCCGCGACGGTGCGAGCTTCACCAACCGCCGCGTCGTCGCGATCCAGCACGGCCAGCAGATCTTCCACCTTTCGGCCTCGTTCCAGTCGCAGGAGGCGGGGCCGGACCACCAGGTGGAGGCACCGGTGGTGACGCCGCCCGAGGAACTGCCCGACCTCACGGCCACGGTGCGGCAGCGGTTGCAGGACCTGCCTGACCAGCGGCGACGATTCTGGGAACTCGACCGTCCTTTCGAGTTTCGTTCGGTCGAGGCGATCAACGACGGCCGGCCGCGACCCGGCGTGCGTCACGTCTGGTTCCGTCTTGTCGGGCAATGTCCCGACGATGCCGTGCTGCATCGATGCCTGCTGGCCTACGTGTCGGATTTCCACCTGCTGGAGACGGCAACGCTGCCGCACGGCCTGTCGTTCTACACGGGGGACGTACTGCTCGCCAGCCTCGATCACGGCATGTGGTTCCACCGCCCGTTCCGCATCGACGACTGGCTGCTCTACGCGCTGATCAGCCCGAGCAGCAGCGGTGCGCGTGGCATGGCCTTCGGGCGCGTCTTCGACCGCGCCGGCCGGCTCGTGGCCAGCACCGCACAGGAAGGCCTGATGCGTGTGCGCGAAGGCTGAACCGGCCTCACTTCACCTCGAGTTCGAACCGCACCAGTTGCCCGTTGGCCGAGACCTTGCCGTCACGCGCGAGGAACACGCGCTCCGGCAACAGGCCAGTGCCGGCGAGCAGGGCGCCCTCCACGGCTGTGCCGCGCTGCTGCCCAAGCTGTTCCAGGTCGCTGGGTTGCGCCACTGCACGCGCGCGGCATTCCTGTTCCAGCCACGCCAGGCGTGCCTGCCCGGCCCGTGCCTTCGCTTCCTTGCGTGAGACCTCGTCCGCGGGCTTGGGCGGCTCGGGGATCACGGGTGCGGCGCCGGACAGCTGCGTGTACAGGGCCGTCAGGACTTTCTCCTGCTGCTCAGCCGGCAGCGTCTCGAACGCCGGCACCGGCGTCGTTTCGTCAGCGCGTCTCTTGCCGAGCAGAGCCGTGCGCGAGGCCGCCTGCAGTTCGCGCTGGTAGCGCGCCTCGGCCAGCGCCGACCCGTCGAGCGACGCTTCGGTACCGATCGGCACCTCCAGTCGCAGGTCCGGCTTGGGCGCGAGACTCCTGCCCAGCGCGCCCAGGCGTTCCGCGGCGGCCGGATCGAGCGTGGCCGAGCCCGGCGCGAAGTCGATGAATTGCGCTTCCTCGGCCCCCTTGAACAGCGCGCCGAGCGCCTTGAACGGCGCCGTCACCGCTTTCGTCAGGATGTTCTTGATCACCTGCCAGACGATCGGGCCGATGCGGAGCGTCGGGTCATCGAGCGTGCCGCTCACCGGGATGTCGAGGTTGATGACCCCGTCGGCGTCCTTGAGCAGCGAGGTGGCGAACTTCACCGGCAGCGTCGCTTCTTCCTTGCTCGCAGTGGCCTCGCCCCACTCCAGCTGGTCGATGCGGATCTTGTGCTGTGCCTCGAGCTTGCGGTTGTCGATCTGGTAATGCAGGTCGGTGAACAGCTTGCCCTGCGCGATGTTGTAGCCCGCGAACTTGCCCGAGTACGGATTGAACACCGGCAGCGAGATGTTCTCGAACTTGAGCGTGATGTCGGTGTAGCGATCGAAGGCGAACGGCTGCGTCGTGCCGGAGATCAGCACCGGTGAATACTCGCCGACGTTGCCCGCGAGCTCGACTGTCGCACGCGAATTCGGATCGCTCGACATGCCGGTGATGCTGCCGTTGACCGACTTGATTGCAGCGGCAAAGTTCGGCTGCACGTTGAAGTCCGCGAAATCCATCGTGCCACCCACGACGTCGACTTCGCGAATCCGGATCGGCATGCCGGTTTCCCTGAGTTCGGGCGGCGGCGCGGCGGCAGCGAGCTTGCGCGCCTTCGCCGCCGCTTCCTCGGCCTGTTTTTCCGCCCGGATTTCCGCGCGCGATTTCCTGTGCCTGGGCGCCGCTTCCTGCGCGGCCTGGTCGGCTTTCGCCTGTGCCACCGCAGCGGCCGTGCCCTGCGGATCGAACACTGCCGAGACGTTGAGCACGGCGTCGGAACTGACGATCACCCGGGCGAACGGCTTCACGATGCGCACGCGGTCGATGCCGAGCGAGTCGGGCGCCATTGCGTACTTCAGTTTCGACAGCTCGACTCGCTCGAAGTTGATGAAGTCCTGCTCGAGCGCGTTGTCGATCGACTTGAAGTCCACAATGGTCGCGTTGCCGGCGAACTGGAGTTCCG
Source organism: uncultured Gammaproteobacteria bacterium (assembly GCA_963793675.1). Taxonomy (GTDB): domain Bacteria; phylum Pseudomonadota; class Gammaproteobacteria; order Steroidobacterales; family Steroidobacteraceae; genus RPQJ01. The sequence continues at coordinate 106,357 of CAWCBA010000008.1, forward strand.
GTCGGCCGGAGCCGGCCGGTGCGAGCGAGACCTTGCCAGTGGCGCCCACCGTGCCTTGCCGGATCGTGAGGTCGGTCGTGCCGTTGGCATACGGTTGCAGCACCTGCAACGGCAACCCGGCGAGGTCGATGTCGACGTCTGCCGCGAATGGCTCCGGCACCACGTTGCCGTTACCCGTCAGCTTCGCGGTGCCATTGATCGTCGCGTCGAACTTGACCGGCAGTGGCTGCGACAGGTCGAGGCTCGCATCGGTCGCGGTCACATCGAGGGGGGACAGTTCGAAGCGTGCCACCGGCTCGACGGCACGGTCTTCGTAACTCACGGCGGCATCGCGCAGCGCCACGTTCGCGACCGTCAGCGTCCAGGGGGCTTCGGGCGCGGCGGGTGCTGCTGCCGGCTTACCGGCGTCCTGGGGTGCGAGTGCGGTGTCTGCAGCAGGCGCGGTTGGAGTCGTGCCGGCGGGCTGCTCAGCGAACAGCTGATCGATGTTCAGCGTGCCGTCCGGCATCGTCCAGATGTCGGCTTTGACGCCTTCGACCGCGATCGTGCCCAGCGTCACGGTATTGGCCGGCATCGCGATCGTCGTATCGCTGATGACGACTGCCGGAACCGTGACGTAATCCTCCGCCAGACCATGTGCGCGCACGGTCAGGCCGTTGAGCTGCATCTGTGGCAGACGCACGTCGAGTTGCAGGGACTCGCCAAGCACAACGCTGTACGAGCCCTGCAGATTCATTTCACCCTGTGCAATGACGAAGGGCAGCTCGACGCCCGCCACCTCGAGCATGCCGGGCACGTGCAGCTTGGTGACTGCGAATTCGCCCGACGAAGAGATCTGCGGGGCGAGCGCGAACTTGCCGTGCCATTCCAGCAGCTCCGCGTTCTGGGTCTTGGCGGTGAGTCCGAAGGCGCCGCCTTCCGGCGTGGTCTTGAAATTGTCGAGCTTGAGATTGACCGGGGTGAACCGGCGCTCGAGCGGCACTCGCCGGGCCAGGTCGGCGAACTGCACGGTACCGCCATCGAGCACGAACTGCTGGATCCAGATCGCGGGCAACGGTGCGTCGTCTTCAGCGTCGTCCGGCAGCGCGAGGTCTGCGAGATTGACGGAACCGTCGGGTCGGATCACCGCCCGCGCCATCGGCGCATCGAGCTGCACATCGCTTGAACACGAAAGCGCGCCGCCACAGCGACGAGGCTTCGAAGTCCACGAACAGCCGGCGGAAGCCGAGCATCGGCTTGCCGTCCTTGTCAGGCAGCACAAGGTCCTTGATCTCTGCCTGCAGCTTGAGCGGGTTGATCCTGATCTCGCCGATCGAGAGCTGCCGCCCGTATTTTTCGCGGACGAAATCGACGGCCTGGCTGCGCACGATGCCGGGTGCGGCGTAGAAGCCGAGCACGGTGTAGAGGCCGAACAGCAACAGCAGGCCGGCCAATACCCGGACGATCTTCGACTTCAGAATGCTGCCCATGTCCCTCACCTCTGCAGATGCTCGTCGCATTGGTCGCGCGGATGACGCGACACCCGCACGCGCCGCGTCTCTGGCAACGCGGTGAATTACCGTTCTTCGCCGAGCCAGCGATAGACGTACCCCGCGACAGGGCGCCGACGATCGGCGCCACCCAGAAGAGCCACAGCTGCGACAGCGCCCAGTCCTGCACGATCAGCGCCGGACCCGTGCTGCGCGCAGGGTTCACGGAGGTGTTGGTGACCGGAATGCTGATCAGGTGGATCAGCGTGAGGCCGAGGCCAATCGCGATCGGCGCGAAGCCGGCAGGTGCGCGGCGATCGGTGGCGCCCAGGATGATCAGCAGGAACATCAGCGTCATGACGACCTCGGCGGTGAAGCCGGCCGCCAGCGAGTAGCCACCGGGCGAATGCTCCCCGTAGCCGTTCGACGCGAGCCCACCGGCAAGGTCGAACCCCGCCTTGCCCGATGCGATCGAGTACAGGACGAGCGCTCCCACGAAACCGCCGATGACCTGCGCCACGATGTAAGGCAGCACTTCGCCGAGCGGATGCCGGCCGCCTGCCCACAGGCCCACGGTGACCGCCGGGTTCAGGTGACAGCCGGAAATGTGGCCGATGGCGAAGGCCATCGTCAGCACCGTCAGGCCGAAAGCAAGCGATACGCCGACGAATCCGATTCCCACGTCCGGAAACGCAGCCGCCAGCACGGCGCTGCCGCAGCCACCGAGCACGAGCCAGAACGTGCCGATGAATTCAGCAGCCAGTTTTTTCGACATGGGCATCGAGTCTCTCCCGCGTGAGTTTGTCTTTTTGTCAATTGACGGCTGACGGCCGGGCGCTCGCGCCCGAACCAGGCCCCGGGACACTCTAGCGGCCAAAGGCGGTGGGTCACAAGCGCAAGCCTGGCCGGATCGCGGCTGCGGCTGGGCGCAGCCGCGGCTTGCTCTGCGGCGGCAGGGCTCGCCCTATTCGCGCAGGACCTTGCCTGGATTCAGGATGCCCCTGGGGTCCAGCGCCTGTTTGATCGATCGCATCGCTGCGAGCGCGACCGGGTCCTTGTGGCGCGCGAGCAGGTCGCGCTTCAGTTGCCCGATGCCGTGTTCGGCGCTGATCGAGCCCCTGAATTCCCGCACGCATCCGTGCACGGCATGACCGAGGGCCTCCTGCAGTGCCAAGAACGCCGTGCGGTCGCCGCCGCCCGGCGGCTCGCTGAGATTGAAGTGCAGGTTGCCGTCGCCGACGTGTCCATATGCCACCAGACGCGCGCTGGGCGCCACTTGCGCGACAGCCACGGCGGCCTTGGCCAGGAAGGCCGGCAGCGCAGCGATGGGCACTGACACGTCGTGCTTGATGCTGGCCCCCTCCAGCCGCTGGGCCTCCGGCACCGACTCGCGCAGTCGCCAGAGCGCCTCGCGCTGCGCGATCGACTCGGCGAACGTCGCTTCGAGCACGTCTCCGCGCTCCATCGCGGCACCCAGCGCGTCTTCGAGCAGGCTCCGCAGTTGGGGGTCGTGACGAGCCGTCGACACCTCGCACAACACATATGCAGGATGCGGCGTACCCAGCGGGTCGGTCACGCCGGGAACGTGGCGGACCACGAAATCGACCGCGATGCGGGGCAGGTATTCGAATGTCGTGACGCAGTCGCCCGTGGCTTCGCGCAGCTGCGAGAGCAGGGCAACAGCCGCCTGCATGCCGGGTATCGCGACGAATGCCGTCTCGATCGTGCGTGGCTGCGGGAACAATTTCAGGCTCGCGGCAGTGATGATTCCGAGCGTGCCTTCCGCACCGATGAAGAGGTCGCGCAGGTCATACCCCGTGTTGTCCTTGCGCAGGCTCGACAAGCCGTCGATGACGCGCCCGTCGGCCAGCACGACCTCGAGGCCCAGCACGAGGTCGCGGGCCACGCCGTAGCGCACGGCCGCGAGCCCACCGGCATTGGTCGAGAGATTGCCGCCGATCTGGCAACTGCCTTCCGAGCCGAGCGACAGCGGAAACAGCCGGTCGAGGGCCTGCGCAGCCGCCTGTACGTCCATCAACACGCAACCGGCTTCGGCGATCAGCGAGAAGTTGGCAGCGTCGACTTCACGGATGCGGTTCAACCGGTGCAGCGACAGCAGGAGCTGATCGCCGTGGGCGCTCGGCGTGGCACCGCCGCAGTAACTGGTGTTGCCACCCTGGGGCACGACGGCGATACGCGCCTCGTGGCAGAGTGCGAGCACCTGCGAGACCTCCGAGGTGGTCGCCGGGCACGCAACGAAGGGTGTGGCGCCCCGGTACAGGCTGCGGAAATCCGTCAGGAAGCGCGCTGTCCTTGCGGGTGCGTCGATGCAGCCCGCCTCGCCCAGCACGACCCGGATACGCTGCAGCGCGTCGGCGTGCGAATCGGGTGCGGCTGCCTGCATCCGGACCCGCGACGCTCAGGCCGGGCGCGACGCGGCCAACCGGGCCACGACCAGGGAGGCGCCGACGGCGGCGGCCAGCACGAGGATCGAGGCGAGCGGGTTGGTGAGCATGGTCGGCGCAATGAGCAGCAGCAGGCCGAAACCCAGCATCATGAAGCCGGATATCAGCTTGAGCAGGCGGCCTTCCGATTCGGTCAGCTTGCGTGCGCCCATGGTCTTCGTGAACACCGTTACGATCGCGAGCAGCGGCAGGACGTAGATCACGTTGTATGCCGCAAGCCACGCATAGTACTGCCAGGACTCGAGGTCCGCGAGCGTCAGCGCCCGCGTGTACACCATCGGGAAGCCCGCGGTGCAGAGCAGTTCGTACGAGTTGGCGACGATCGCGAGCAGCACCGTGCTGACCAGCATCGGACCGATGCTGCCGGAGGCGACCACCTCGCGCATGCGCTTGAACAGGCCGGGCTTGGCCGCGTCCGGGATCGACAGGCTCGGGCCTGCCTTGAACCAGAAATAGTCCTTGATGTTGAGTGCGGCGACCGTCAGTGCGACCAGTCCCGCGACGAACGTGATCACGCGCAGTTCGCCTGCGATCAGGAAGACGTTCAGCCACGCGGCCATGAACACGAAGTAGACGAGCCCGGAGAACAGCACGAACGTGCCGCCGATGATCGCCATGCGCGTGCGGCTCCTGGCGTGAACCAGCAGGCTGAGCAGGAACAGCAGCACGAAAAATGCGCAGGGATTGAACGCGTCCATGCCCGCGAGCACCAGCGTCAGCACCGGGAGCGAGAACGCCTTGGCGTCCACCGGGCCGATGAACGGCAGGTTGACCGTGGTGCCCGCATTCTCCTCGGCCGCCGAGAGCTGGGTGATGGCGCCGCCGCCGACAGTCGGTGCAGGGTCTGGCGCACCGGGGTTCGCGGCGCGCCTGTCGTGGCATGCCTGCAATGCGTCGGCGAGTTCCTTGCCCGTCGTCTCGGCCGAGTCGTAGCCGATGATGATCTGGCGGCAGAACACCAGGCCGGGTACCGAGAGCGCCTCGACGCCGAGCGCCTGCGCCGTCTCGTAGTAGAGCCTGGCATTGCCACGGTGATCCTTCACCGAGTAACGCTTCACCTCGAGCCACGGAGTACGGGCCTGGAGTTCGGCGATGAACGGCTTGGCCGCCTGGCAGTGCGGGCAGGTCGGCGAGAAGAAGTAATACAGCCGGACGGTGGGTGTGCCGTCCTGCGCGGTGCCGTACCAGAAATCGTCGGACCTCGGATCGTCCGTCGCCGCGCCCGCGAGACTCGAAAAAAACAACAGCACCAGCAGCCAGGCCAGTCGGATCGGGGACATTCAGTGAAGACCTGTGGTTCCGGGGAGGTGCGCGAAGTCCAGCGGGGCGGTCGGCCGACGCTTCAGTACCGACCGTGGGTCTTGTAGAGGTAGTTCGTCAGTTCGGCCGTCTGCATCGACAACCGACGCTGCAGTTCGTGCACCACGCGAACGATCGCGCGCATGACGCGATAGACGAGGTGGGGATTGCGGTCGAGCAGGCCTTCGAGGTCGCCACGGCTCAGGCCGAGCACGCGCGTGCCGCTCTCTGCGACGAGCGAGGCGTAACGCAGCGCACCGTCCAGGAACGAGAGCTCGCCCACGACGTCACCGGGGCGCAGCACGCTGAGCGTGATTTCGTTGTCGGTGCCAACCGACTTCACGACCGCGATGCCGCCGCTCGCGACGACGTAGAGGTGGTCGTCGCTGTCGCCTTCGCGCACGAGCACTTCGCCCTGCGCAAGGTCGCGCAGGGTCATCACCGTGGCCAGTGCCTTGCGCTGGTCCTCGGTCATCTCGACTGCCAGCTTGGATTTGCTGAGGCCTTCGAGGATGGCGGCTTGGGTCATGACGGACTCCGGCGACGATTGGACTGGTTCCGGATTGTCGCGGCTAGCGCCGCTGTCCGGCCAGTAGGTGAAACCCGCGACCCCGCGCCGGATGGTCCGGTCGCGGACCGCGTGCGCGGCCGCGGAGGCGGCCGGGTGGACGCTCAGACCGGCGCGGGCAGGCGACAGCGTGGCTTCGTGAGCAGCATCTGCACGTCGCCGATCTGCCGCTCGAGGAAGCCGCCCTCGCAGTAGCAGAGGTAGAAGTCCCACATGCGGATGAAGCTGTCCGGGTAGCCGAGCTGGCGCACCTCGGCGAGGCGCGCAAAGAAGTTCTCGCGCCACTTCCGCAATGTGGTTGCGTAGTGCGGCCCGATGTCTTCGAGGTGGAACACCTTCAGGTCCGTAGCCCGGCAGAGCGAGTCCGCAATCGCCGTGACCGACGGGATGAAGCTGCCCGGGAAGATGAAGCGCTGGATGAAGTCGACGGACTTCAGCGCCTGCTCGTACACCTGGTCCTGGATCGTGATCGCCTGCAGCAGCATCGCGCCGTCGGGCTTCAGCAGCGCGGAGCACTTGGCGATGTACGTGTCGAGGAATCGCGCGCCGACTGCTTCGATCATCTCGACCGACACGAGCTTGTCGTAGGTGCCGGACAGGTTACGGTAGTCCTCGAGCAACAGCGTCACCTGGCCGCTCTGCAGCAGGCCGGCCGCGGCGAACTTCCGCTGCGCCCAGTCGTGCTGCTCGCGCGAGATGGTGGTGGTGGTGACCTTGCAGCCGTATTTCTGCGCTGCGTGCAGCGCGAGGCCACCCCAGCCGGTGCCGATCTCGACGAGGTGGTCGCTGGGCGACAGCCGTAACCGGCGACAGATGCGATCGAGCTTGGCCAGTTGCGCCTCGTGCAGGCTCGCGTCCTCGCGTTCGAACACCGCGCACGAATACAGCATCGTCTGGTCGAGGAACAGCGCGAACAGGTCGTTGCCGAGGTCGTAGTGGGCCGCGATGTTGCGGCGGCTGCCGTCGCACGCTGTTGCGGTTGAGCCAGTGCAGCACGCGCCGCAAGGGCTCGCTGACAAAGGCGGCCGCGCCCTCGAAGGACTCCATTGCCTCGCGGTTGGCCACGAACATCCGTACCAGGGCGGTGAGATCGTCCGTGCGCCAGAGCCCGCGGATGTAGGCCTCGCCACCGCCGACGGTGCCGCCGAACGCCGCGTCCGCGAACGTCTGCGGGTGCAGCACCTCGAGCGTGGCGTGGAGATCGCACCCGGCCGTGCGCCGGCCGAACACGTGACGCTCACCAGTCGCCGGCACGACGACCGTCAGTTCGCCGCGCTGGAATTTCGCCAACGCGTGCAGGAACAGGCGCTTGCCGAGCACGTTGCAGCCACGTGCCTCGACGCTGTCGGAGTCGCGGCAGCGGCAGCGGGTCGACGGCGGGGATGATGGACGCGATGGCTTCGCGTGGTCTTGCTCATGGCGTGGTCTCGATGGGATCGACGCGGCCGGCGCGCTGGCGATGCCCGGCACCGGTCTTGTCGGGGTGCGTGAACAGCGGCGTGCGCTTGAGCCAGAGCCGCAGCGCCTGCCAGTAGATCGCCGCCGTCACCTTGAACGTGACGAGTGGATGCCGCGCCAGCGATGCAGCGAGTGCAGCGCCCGTGATCGGTTGCCTGCGCAACGTGAGCGTCGCGTCGAACAGCTTGCGGCCGTCGCGCCGGTTTTCCATGTGCACGGCGAGCGCGTCGTGCGGACGCGTGAAGCGCCAGTCGTACTCGATGTCCATGGGCATGAACGGTGAAACGTGGAAGTCCTTGTCGAACTCGAACTGCAGCCGCTCGGGCGTGCCGCGGTTGGCCGACTGCGGCAGCACGTAGCAGTGGCGCTCGCCCCAGGGCGTGTTGTTGATCTCCGCCACGATGGCGACCAGGTGTCGGTCGGCGGCATCGAAGCAGTAGTAGAAACTCACCGGGTTGAAGCCGTAACCGAAGTGGCGCGGATGCGTCAGCAGCCGCACCGGACCGTCGGCTTCGATGCCGGCGCGTTCCCGCACCAGTTCACGGATGCACTCGCCGAGGTCGCGCCGCGGATCGCCGTAGTGATCCGCGCGACGCCAGCGGGCGATGCCCCAGCGCGTGCCGGCAGACCAGAACCAGCGCCCGCGGAAAACGGTGTCTGTCTCGGCGAGGTCGAGGTACAGCAGCGCGAGCCGGTAACTGAACGCGTGTCCCGCCGGCTCGAACCGGCGGTGCCTAACCGACCCGTGGTAGAGGCAGCTGTGCACGTTCCAGGTCCTCGCCAAAGTGCGCCAGCGCGGACTGTGCGCTGACGACGCCGTCCTCGTGGAAGCCCGACCGCCAGTAGGCACCGCAGAAATAGGTGCGTTGCACGCCATTCAGCTCGCGGTGCCGTGCCTGTGCTGCGACGCCGGCCGGCGTGTAGACCGGGTGCGCGTACTGGAAGGACCGCAGGATGCAGCTGGGATCGATCGCGTCGCGGTGATTGAGCGTGACCAGGAATCGCACCGGGGCATCGCGCAGGCCCTGCAGCACGTTCATGTCGTAGGTGAGCGCCACGGGCTCCTGCGGATCGCGCAGCAGGTGGTAGTTCCACGCGGCCCGCGCCAGCTCGCCGTCGCGGCAGCAGGCTGGCGTCGGTGTGCAGGATCGCCTCGTTCGGCGGCATACGGCATCGCGCCCAGCGCGTTCTCGTTCCGCTGGCGTCGGTGCTTCGAGCAGCGCCAGGGCCTGGTCGGAGTGGCACGCGAGGAACACGTGGTCGAAGGCTTCGACGTCGCCGGCGCGCGTGCGCAGCAGCACCTGGTTAGGCAGGCGGCGGATCGAGGCGATCGGCGTCGACAGCCGTACGCGGGCTTTCGCTGCCGCGAGCAGCGCACGCACGTATTCGCGCGAGCCGCCACTTACGGTCTGCCAGACCGGCCGGTCGTCGACGTTGAGGAAGCCGTGGCGATCGAAGAAGCCGATGAAGAAGCGGGCCGGGAAGACGAGCATGGCGGACGCTTCGGCCGACCAGATCGCACGACCCATCGGCACGATGTAGTGCTCGACGAACTGCCGCGAGTAAACGCCCGCGTCGATGAATTCGCCGAGGGTGACGTCGTGCGAGTCCGCTGCGTCGAGCCAGGCCCTGGCGCGGGCGTTGAAGCGCAGGATGTCCGCGATCATGCGCAGGAACGACGGTCGCAGGAGGTTGCGACGCTGGGCGAACAGCGAGTTCACGCGACGTGCCGTTGTACTCGAGGCCCGTGCGCTCACAGCGCAGGCTGAAGCTCATGTCCGATGGCTGCCACGCCACGCCCAGTTCGCTCAGCATCGCGATGAAGTTCGGGTAGGTCCAGTCGTTGAAGACGATGAAACCCGTGTCGATCGACCAGTGGCGGCCGCCGATACTCGACGTCGACGGTGTTGGTGTGTCCGCCGGCGTAATCCGCGGCTTCGAACAGCGTGACCTCGTGCGTGGCCGAGAGCCGCCACGCCGCATACAGTCCGGAGACGCCTGCCCCGACGACGGCGATTCTCATGCGGGTGTCGCCTTGCGCACGTCGCGGATGCGCACGGGCACGGTGTTCAGGTCCCAGATCACGCCGATTGCCGCAAGGCCACGCAGCAGGTAGTACGTGATGTCGAATTCCCACCAGTAGAAGCCCTGGCGCACCGAACTCGGATAGTGGTGGTGATTGTTGTGCCAGCCTTCGCCGAGCGTAATCAGCGCAAGGAACGCATTGTTGCGACTGTCGTCTTTCGTGGGGTAGCGACGCGAGCCCCAGCCGTGGGCCAGCGAGTTGATCGTGTAGGTGCCGTGATAACAGAGCACGGTCGAGACGAAGAAGCCCCACACCAGCAGTTGCCCGCCCGTCGTGCCGAGCGCAGGCGCGAAGCGCTCCAGCGCCATGCCGGTCAGCAGCAGGGTGAGCGCGAGCGCGAATGGCACGAGGATGTCGAAGCGATCGAGCCAGCGCAGCTCCGGGTACTGCAGCAGGTCGCGTACGCGCCGCAGGTCGGGGTGGAAGTGGCGCTTCGACAGGAACCAGCCCAGGTGCGCCCAGACGAAGCCGTCCTGCACGGGTGAATGAGTGTCCTGCGGCCGGTCCGAGAAGGCATGGTGATGACGATGATGCGCGGCCCACCAGATCGGGCCACGCTGCACCGCGGACGCGCCAAGCAGTGCGAAGGCGAACTGTGCCGTACGCGAGGTCTTGAACGACCGGTGCGAGAAATAGCGGTGGTAGAAACCGGTGATTGCGAACATGCGCAGCAGGTACAAGCCAACGCAGGTGGCAATGGCTGTCGTGCTGACGCCGACGTAGAACGCGAACAGGCACGCGAGGTGCATCAGTGCGAAGGGCACGATGCGCCCCCAGTCGACGCCGTCCGCAGCATTCGTCGCGCGCGTCGCCTCTGGATCGGGTTCGCCGGCATCGAACCACTGCCGCAGCTTGTGCAGGCTGCCCTCGGAATCATTCACGCGGCAGTCACTCACCGGCGGGCGGCGCGGCTTTCGAGGCCGAGCAACTGCACCCGCAGGTCGCCGACCACGCTGCGCGAATCGAGCCAGATCGACAGGAAGGCGGGGCCAAACGCCGGATCGTCGATCTCGCCCATCAAGCCCCGGTGATCGTAGAAGCGAGTGGCAAGTCCCGGGACGACCACGGTGGTGACGTTGTCGCCCGGCCCGACGTCCGACCAGAACGCGCGCAGCGAAGCGAGCCAATGCTCGCGCTGCTCCGGCGGCACGGAGCCGAGCAACCGCCAGGCGGTCGACGTGATGCGGAGCAGCTCGTCGCGTGAAAACTGCCGCTGATACGACAGGCTCAGGGCGACGGGATCACCGAACTCGTAGCCGGTGAAGTTGCCGGCGGGCGTCCACAGGCTGGCGTGGTAGATGGGGCGTCCCAGCCAGCTCAGTTCGCCGGCGCCCACGCGCTGCAGGCCGTAATTGCCCTTGAGCACGGCGTCCGGCAGGTTCGACGCCCGCACGGGTCCCGCCAGCAATGCCGCGGCGGCGGTGAGCACCAGGGTGATCGAGAGGAGACAGGGCGTCGGGCGCGGCATGGCCGACTTTTCGCCGGCCCGGGGGGTGCGGATTCAGGTGCGAGTGCGCGCAACCGGTTCGCGGACGGTGGCATAGGCCGCCAGTGCGGCGTCCCGGCTGGCAGCAAGTTCCACGATGGGACGAGGGTATGTCTGCCCAAGTGCAACACCGGCCTGCGCCAGGACCTCCGCAGGGGCGTCCCAGGGGCGATGGATCCACTTGTCGGGCAGCTGTGCCAGTTCGGGCAGCCAGCGGCGGAGGTACGCGCGCGCAGGGTCGTACCGCTCGGCCTGCAGCACCGGATTGAAGATGCGGAAGAACGGGGCTGCGTCGGCGCCGCAACCTGCGGTCCATTGCCACCCGAGCGTGTTGGCTGCGAGGTCCGCATCGACCAGCGTGTCCCAGAACCAGCGGGCGCCGGCGAGCCACGGCTGCCGCAGGTTCTTCGTCAGGAGCGAGGCAACGATCATGCGCACGCGGTTGTGCATGAAGCCGGTCGTCCATAACTCCCGCAGACCGGCATCGACGATCGGGTAGCCGGTGTGGCCTTGCTGCCAGGCGCGCAGCAGGGCGGCGCTCTCCGCCCAGGGAAAGCGCTCGAAGCGTTCGTCGAGTGGGCGCTCGGGTGTGTGCGGGTAATGGTGCAGCAGGTGATACGAGAATTCGCGCCAGCCGATCTCGCGAACGAAACTGTCGGCGGATTTCGCCGCCTCCGGCTGATCGACGACGGCATTGCGCGCCGCGACCAGGCACTGGCGCGGACCGATCTCGCCGAAATGCAGGTGCGGCGAGAGCCGTGAACTCGCCGGGAGGTCCGGGCGATTGCGGCCTTCGTCGTAGCGGCCGATCCATTCGCCGCAGAATTGCTGCAGCCGCTGCTGCGCGCCGTTTTCGCCTGGTGTCCAGTGCCGGGAAAATGCCGTGTCCCAGGCAACCCTGCGGCAGCAGATCGAGTTCGTTCAGCGCCAGACTGGCGATGGGCTGCGCAGGTCCGCGCAGGCGCCTGGGTGCCGGCAGCGGCGCCGGTTGCGTATCGAGTCTCATCTGGCAGGCCCGCCAGAACGGCGTGAAGACGCGGTACGGTCCACCCTGGCCGGTGCGGATTTCCCACGGTTCGTGCAGCAGGTTCGCGTTGTGGCTCTCGCATTCGAAGCCCAGGTCGCGCAGGCCGGCCTTGACCGTCGTATCACGCGCGACGGTGGCAGGATCGTAGAGACGATTCCACACGACCTTGGTGGCACCGACCTCGCGCGCAAGCTCGGTCAGCGCGGACAACGTGGGTCCTCGACGCAGGGTGAGTGCAACACCCTTCGTGCGCAGCGCCGCATCGAGAGCGGCCAGGCTGTGGTGCAACCACCATCGACTCGCAGCACCCGGCGACCAGGGGCTTTCTTCTTCAGGTGCGTGCACGTACACCGCCACGACGTGGTCGCTGTCCGCCACGGCCGCGGTAAGCGCCGGGTTGTCCGACAGCCGCAGGTCGCGCCGGAACCAGACGAGAGTGGTCGTGTCGCTCATGCTGCGTTCACCCTAATGGAAAAAGCCGCGCCCCGTGAGGAGCGCGGCCTTCGTTGCAGCCCGGGCCGGGTTAGCCGACCGAGTTGCGGAGCGCGGCGATGCGCTCTTCCAGCGGCGGGTGCGACATGAACAAGCGCTTGAAGCCGCCCGGCTTCGGGCCGCCGGCTATGCCGAACGCCGCCATCTTGTCGGGCAGCGCGCCGGAATGGCGCTGCTGCAGCCGCTCGAGCGCGCCGATCATGGCCTGGCGACCGGCCAGGTGGGCGCCACCCGCGTCCGCGCGGAATTCGCGCTGCCGCGAGAACCACATGACGATCATCATCGCGAACAGGCCGAGCACGAGCTGCGCAATGATCGAGGTGATAAGAACGCGGGGCCGTGGCCTTCTTCGGTCTTGAAGATCACGCGGTCCACGAAGTGGCCGATGATGCGCGAGAAGAAGAACACGAAGGTGTTCACCACGCCCTGGATCAGCGTCGAGCGTGACCATGTCGCCGTTGGCGACGTGGCTCACCTCGTGCGCGAGCACGGCCTCGGCTTCCTGCTGCGACATGCTTTGCAGCAGGCCGGTGCTGACCGCGACCAGCGCCGCATCACGGCGCGCGCCCGTTGCGAACGCGTTCGGCTCGGGCGAATCGAAGACCCCCACCTCCGGCATGCCGATGCCGGCGGCCTGCGCCTGGCGCTGCACGGCGCCGACCAGCCAGCTTTCGGTGGCGTTGGCGGGTTGCGAGATCACGCGCACGCCCATCATGCGCTTGGCTGACCACTTGGAGATCGCGAGCGAGAAGAGCGAGCCCGTGAAGCCGACGACGGCCGACAAGACCAGCAGCTTGCCGAGGTCGAGGTCCGAGCCCTGCGCGTCCAGGATCGAATTCGATGCCGAGCAGGTTCAGCACGATGCCCAGCAACAGCATGATCGCGAGGTTGGTGGCGAGGAACAGCAGAATCCGTTTCATCTTGGCGAGTCTCCAGCGGGCGATCCCTTGACGCCCATTCGCTTGGGGTGATCTTCCGGGTTTCAATCCCTGCCGCATCCAGGCATGGCAGCGGGTCCCGGCCTGGGCGCATAATAACAGGAAGCAAAAAACCGGAACCAAGGTTCGGACAACGGCCGTCTGCCGGAGTTCCGTCCGACCCGCGCGAGGTGTCCCGATGACCGCAAGTCCTGCCCGGCACTGGACGTTCCTGAGCAACCACGCGCACGTCCTGGTCTGCCTGGCCCAGGACCCGGACGCGCGCCTGCGCGACGTCGCGCTCAATGTCGGCATCACGGAACGCGCAGTCCAGAATATCGTGAGTGACCTCGAGCAAGCCGGGGTCATCGTGCGTGAACGCGCCGGGCGGCGAAACTCCTATCGACTCAACCTCGAGGTGCCGCTGCGCCACCGCCTCGAATCGCACAAGACCGTCGGCACGCTATTGTCGCTCGTACTCGACCGCGCCGGGCTCAAGCGTGTCCGCTCCGCTTGACGGCTCAGCGCGGCTGCGCCGCGCGCTGCGCGAAGGCCAGACGACGCTTGCGGTTCGACTCTCCCGCTTGCGCGAGGCCGACGAGCGTGACGTCCACCAGATTCGGGTCGACTGTCGGCGCTTGCGCGCCCTGCTCAGGTCATTCAAGCCGTTTTTTTCCCGGGAACAGGCATCCGGGTTCCGGGAAGCGCTCGGGCGGGTCGCCGACCTGCTCGCCGAGATCCGCGAACTCGATGTCCTCGCCGCGCAGCCGCCCCTGCGGCATCGATCATGCGATCGCGAACTTGCCAACGCCCGACAACGGGCCGTAGAGCGGCTCGCCCGTCGTCTGGCCAGTCCGTCGAATCGGGCGGCGGTCGAGGTGTCTGCCCGCGGCCCATGCCGCGGCAACCTTGGCCTGCGCGCTGGAATCACTGTCTGTCGACGTGTTGCGACGCGCACGGCGCTCGTGGCGCCGGGCCCAATGCCTGCTGGACCCGCATCCACGTACTCGGACGCGAACTGCATGAACTCCGTATTCGCCTTGAAGAATTGCCGCTACACACTTGAAATCGTTGCGGATATATCACCAAGAGAATGCGGCGACCCTGCGTCGCCGATTGCGCGACGCACAGCAGAACCTGGGTGATCAGCGGGATGCCGCAGCTGCGGCGAGACTGGTTGCGCTCAGATCCCGGAACGCGCGGCGCGCGCCCGGACTGCGCTGCGGTCGCTGGAACGACAGGTGAAGACGCTGGACCGGGACCTCGCTCCGACACTCGAGCGCGTCGCCCGTGCCGGCAAGCGCTGGGACCACGCAATCACCCGTTTGATCGAGCTGGACCTAGAGGTCCATCCTGACGACGAGCAGGCCGCCTGAATTCGGTTCAGTTCGGACCGAGAATCCGAAGCGGCGTGCCCAGGCGACGATCCGCGCATTTTCGGCCAGGGTGGTGCCTTCGAGGCAATCGATTGCGCGAGCTTGTGCCGCGGTGGCCAGCGTACGCATCAGTTCCGTGCCGAGGCCCCGTCCCTGCCAGTCATCGGCCACGACGATGGCGCATTCGGCGCGCCTCGTTCCTTCGATGCGGGCATAGCGGCTCACGCCGACGAGGGTCTCGCCGGTGGCATCCTGCGTCATGCCGCCGACCGCAAGCCGGTCGTAATAGTCGAGGTCCAGCAGCCGTTCGAGATCGCGCTCGCTGGCCGTCGTGGCGAAATACTGGACGCGCAGGTAGAGCGTCTGTGGAGACAGCCCCTCGATGAAGCGTCGCTCGAGCGCGAGGTCTTCGTGGCGAAGTGGGCGGATGGTGACCGCAGGCGCACCGGCAGGCTGCCAGGTGCGTTCGAGCTCGCAGGGGTAGCGGCCCCGGAGGGCCTCAGGATCGACCGGCGCAGGGGAAGGAAGGCCGCGTCACTCGCGATCGCGGTATTCGTCGTCGTCTTCGTCGAGGTCGTCGTCCTCGTCATCGTCCCAGTCGTCGTCCTCATCCTCGTCGTCTTCGTCGAGGTCGTCGTCCTCGTCGTCTTCGTCATCGTCTTCGACGACGTCGTCGACCCAGCCTTCCGGGGCGACGGCGAGTTCGAGGTCCATCTCGTTCCACTGGTCGAGGTCGATTTCGCGAATCTCGCGATCCGGCCACTGGATGCGGATGATCTCGTCGTCAGGGTCGACCGAAAGCACCTGGAACGATTCCTCGTTGTCGAGGTCT
Source organism: uncultured Gammaproteobacteria bacterium (assembly GCA_963793675.1). Taxonomy (GTDB): domain Bacteria; phylum Pseudomonadota; class Gammaproteobacteria; order Steroidobacterales; family Steroidobacteraceae; genus RPQJ01. Next base: position 121,832 of record CAWCBA010000008.1, read on the forward strand.
TCGTACCATTGGCCTGCCTGCGGTTCGTAGTCACGGCTCACGGGTAAATCCTCGGCGGCAACACCGCCCGAAAACGGCATCAGAGCGCGAACAACTATACGGTTGAGCACTCCGCGCAGGCAACCGGAACACACCGATGCTGCACTGCCGCAATTCACGTACACTCGGGGTAGACCGAGGGTCTGCCAGAGGACTAGATCGTGTACACGTACCGCGCCCCGCTCCGTGATATCCGTTTTGTCGTCCACGACGTGCTCGACTTCGAGCAGAACTACCGCGCCTACGGCCGCGAAGACCTGAACCGCGAGTTGCTCGAGGGCATCCTGGAGGAGGGCGCGCGCTTCGCCGAGGATGTGCTGGCCCCCACCAATCGCGTCGGCGACGTCCACGGCCTCGTGTTCGAGAACGGCGAAGTCAAGACCCCGCCCGGCTTCAAGGAAGCCTACGACCGCTATTGCCAGGATGGCTGGATCACGATGACAGCCGACCCGGCCTGGGGCGGCCAAGGCCTGCCAGGCGGTTTCGCGCTGGCCTTCGGCGAGATGCTGGTGTCCGGCAACATGGCGTGGCGCATGTACTCGGGCCTGACGGAGAGCGCCGCACTCACGATCGCAGCCCACGGCAGCGAGACGCTCAAACAAACCTACCTGCCCAGGATGATCGCGGGCGACTGGTCCGGCACGATGTGCCTGACTGAAGCACACAGCGGCACCGACCTCGGCATCCTCAAGACCAGGGCCGAGCCGCAGGCGGACGGCTCCTACGCGATTACCGGTACCAAGATTTTCATCAGCGCCGGCGAGCACGACCTGACGAGGAACATCGTGCACCTGGTGCTGGCGCGATTGCCCGACGCACCGGCGGGCACCCGTGGCATCAGCCTCTTCGTCGTGCCGAAGTTCCGGCCCGATGCGAACGGCGATGCGGGTGAACGCAATGGGGTCGTGTGCGGCTCGATCGAGCACAAGATGGGTATCCACGCGTCGCCGACGTGCGTGATGCACTTCAACGACTCGATCGGCTGGCTGCTCGGCAAGCCGAACGAAGGCCTCGCCTGCATGTTCACGATGATGAACCACGCGCGCCTCGGCGTCGGGCTGCAGGGCCACGGCCTGTCGGAACTCGCGTGGCAGGCATCGATTTCCTACGCCAACGATCGCCTGCAGGGCCGCGCCATGACGGGCGTGAAAGAGCCTGGCAAGGCGGCGGACCCGATCATCGTCCACCCCGACGTGCGGCGCATGCTGCTGACGCAGAAGGCGTTCGTCGAGGGCGGCCGCGTCTTGTGTTTCCTGACAGGACGCGAGATCGACAGCGCGCACCTCAATCCGGACCCGGAAGCCCGCCGGGCATCGAGCGACCTGATCGCTTTCCTGACGCCGATCGTGAAGGGCTTCCTGACCGAGGCCGCGATGGAAGTGACGAGCCTCGCGGTGCAGATCCACGGCGGCCACGGCTTCATCCGTGAGACGGGTGTCGAACAGCTGATGCGCGACGCGCGCATCACGCCGATCTACGAAGGCACCAACGGCGTGCAGGCGCTCGACCTGCTCGGCCGCAAGGTCTTCGGCACGGGTGGCAAGAGCCAGCAGATGATTTCGGCGCGCATCGTCGAATCGATCAGGAAATTCGGCGGGATGCCGGAAATAGCGCCGCTCGCCGCGGACCTCGCCAGGCGCCTGGAACAATGGGACAGGCTGACCGCGGAACTCGGCCTGGCTGCGCAGAACAATCCGGACGAGGTCGGCGCGGCCGCGACCGACTATCTGCACGTCTCGGGCTACATCTGCCTCGCCTGGTGCTGGCTCGTGGCAGCGGGTGTTGCGGCGAAGAAGCAGGCCGAAGACCCCGATGACGACTTCTACGTGGCGAAGCTGGTGACGGCACGTCACTACTTCTCGCGCATCCTGCCACGCGTCGATTCGCACGCGGCCGCTGCGCGGGCCGGCTCTAACGGACTGATGGCGCTCACGGCCGATCAGTTCGCGATCGCATGAGCACACCCGCGGCTGCACGCGGTGGGGCCCGCCTCGCCCGTGCCAAGCGGGTCGTGGTGAAGATCGGGTCGGCGCTGCTGGTCGAGAAGTCGACGGGCCGCGTCAATCGCGCGTGGCTCGAGACCCTGGCCGCGGACGTCGCTGCGATGCGGGCCCGCGGACAGGAAGTCGTGATCGTCTCGTCCGGCGCCATCGCGCTCGGTCGACGCCAACTCGGGCTCGCGCCGGGCAAGCTCAAGCTCGAGGAAAGCCAGGCCGCTGCGGCCGTCGGCCAGATCCGTCTCGCGCACGCGTGGAAGGAAGCGCTCGAGCAGCACGACTGCGCCGTGGCGCAGATGCTGCTGACCTTCGGCGACACGGAAGAGCGCCGCCGCTACCTGAATGCGCGCAGCACGCTCAATACGCTGCTCAGGCTCGGCGCGGTCCCGGTCATCAACGAGAACGACACGGTGGCGACCGCCGAGATCCGCTACGGCGACAACGACCGGCTCGCGGCGCGCGTCGCCCAGATGGCGAGCGCCGATTGCCTCGTGTTGCTCTCCGACGTGGACGGTCTCTATACCGCGGATCCGTCGCGTGACGCGCAGGCGCGCTTCATTGCGGAAGTGACTGGCATCACGCCCGAGATCGAGGCGATGGCCGGCGGTTCCGCGTCCGACGTGGGTTCCGGCGGCATGGCCACGAAGGTGCTTGCCGGCAAGATCGCGGTCGCGGCGGGCTGCAACATGTGCGTCACCGCGGGTCGCGAGCAGCACCCGTTGCAGCGCATCGAGGCCGGTGGCCGCTGCACCTGGTTCGTGGCGAAGGCGTCACCGAAGACCGTGCGCAAGCAGTGGATTGCGGGCCTGCTGCAGCCGGCGGGTGTGCTGCACGTCGACGCGGGTGCCGCGAAGGCGCTGCGAGGCGGCAAGAGCCTGCTGCCGGCGGGTGTGACCAAAGTCGACGGCCGCTTTGAGCGCGGCGATGCGGTGATCGTCCGCGACGCGGACGGCGCCGAGATCGCGCGCGGCCTGAGCGCCTATTCGAGCGAGGACGCCCGTCGCGCGAGCGGTCGCCGCAGCCATGAGCTCGAGGCGATTCTCGGGTATCGTGGCCGCGACGAACTGATTCACCGTGACGACCTCGTGCTGACGTGACCACCGACGAAGCCATTGCCCGGACCATGCAGCAGCTCGGCCGCGAAGCGGTCGCGGCGCAGCGCGTGCTCTCGGTCGCGAGCGGCGAGCAGCGCAACCGGGCCCTGCATGCCATGCGCCGCATCGCTGCGGCTGCACCAGTCCGGGATTCTCGCGGCCAACGAACGCGACATGAGTGCTGCGGCCGCCGCCGGACTCGGGCGCGCGGCGCTGGATCGCCTGCAGCTCGATGCCGCGCGGATCGAAGCGATGGCGCGCGGCGTTGAGGACATCGCGGCGCTGCCCGATCCGATCGGGACGGTGCTGGCCGAATGGACACGCCCGAACGCGCTGCATTTCCAGCGTGTGCGCGTACCGCTCGGCGTCATCGGCATCATCTACGAAAGCCGCCCGAACGTGACCTGCGATGCGGGCGCGCTGTGCCTCAAGTCGGCCAATGCGGCGATCCTGCGCGGGGGCAGCGAGAGCCACCAGTCCAGCGTTGCGATCCACGCGTGCCTGGTCGAAGGTGCGCGCGCCGCAGGCCTGCCGGCAACCTGCATCCAGCTCGTGCCCACGACCGACCGCGCCGCCGTCGGCCAGATGCTTGCGGGCATGACCGACTTCATCGACGTGATCGTGCCGCGTGGCGGCAAGAGCCTGATCGCGCGCGTGCAGCAGGAGGCGCGGGTGCCGGTCATCGGCCACCTCGAGGGCCTGTGTCACGTGTATGTCGATCGCGCGGCCAACCTCGAGATGGCGCGCTCGATCGTGCTCAACGCCAAGCTGCGGCGCACCGGAGTCTGCGGTGCAGCCGAGACCTTGCTGGTCGATGCCGCGGCCGAACGCACGCACCTGGCGCCGCTGGTGCGCGAATTGCTCGATGCGGGTTGCGAAGTCCGCGGCGACGCCGCGACCTGCGCCGTTGACTTGCGCGTGGTGGCGGCGACCGCGGCCGACTGGCACACCGAGTACCTCGACGCGATCATCGCAGTGAAGCTCGTCAGCGGCGTGCAGGGCGCGATCGAACACATCGCGCGTTACGGCTCAGGCCATACGGATTCGATCGTCACGGACGACGTTGCGACGGCAGAGACTTTCCTGGCGCGGGTCGACAGCGCGATCGTGCTGCATAACGCATCGACGCAGTTTGCCGACGGCGGCGAGTTCGGGATGGGTGCGGAGATCGGGATCTCGACCGATCGCTTCCACGCGCGCGGACCGGTCGGCGTCGAACAGCTGACGAGCTACAAGTACGTCGTGCGGGGCAGCGGCCAGGTTCGGCCCTGATTGCTCAGCTGCCGACGGCGGCGAGTCCACCCACCAGCGAATAGACGGCCGGGTATCCCTGCGAGCGCAGCTGCCCTGCCAGCGCGAGACTGCGCACGCCGTGCGCGCACACGAGCAGGTAACGGCCCTCGGGCGGCAGCGCGGCCGCTCCCCGCAGCAACGCGCTGAGCGGCAGGTGCCATTCGATCTGCCCGGCCGGGTTGTCCGTGGCGCGCTCCCAGGGCTCGCGAATATCGACCAGCGTCAGGCCTGACGCACGGGCGGCGGCCAGGTCGGGGTATGCGATTTCCAGTGCGGCCGGGTCGATCGCGTCCGTCTGCAGTTCACGCGGTGAGTGGTCACAGGCTGGATTGCGCGCCGCCCGCAGCGTGCGCCAGTGCATGCCGAGCAGGTCGAACACGTGCAGGGCCGGGGCGCTCTCGACCGGCAGGCCCAGCAGGATCTTCAGCGCCTGCATCGCCTGCATCGCACCGAGCGCCGCCGGGACCGGGCCCAGCACGCCGGCCTGCGCGCAGTTGCCGACCAGCCCGTCGCGCGGCGCCTCGGGCCAGAGGCAGCGCAGGCAGGGCCAGTCCGCGCGCGGCAGGTAGACCTGCAACTGGCCTTCGTACTGGTAAACGCTGGCGAAGACCGCAGGTTTGCCGAGGATCACGGCGGCGTCGTTCACGGAGAACTTGGTCGAGAAATTGTCGCTGCAGTCGACGACGAGGTCATAGCGCGCGAGCCAGTCGATGAGGTTGCGGGCGTCGGCGCGCTCGGCATGCACGGCAAACGTCGCCTCGGGGTTCAGTTGCCGCAGCCGCGCTGCGGCCACGGTTGCTTTCGACTTGCCGATGTCCGCGACGCCGTACAGCGGTTGCCGGTGCAGGTTGCTCGCTTCGACGAGGTCGCCGTCGACGATGCCGATGCGTCCAACGCCGGCCGCGGCGAGGTACTGCAGCACCGGCACGCCGAGACCGCCGGCGCCGATGACGAGCGCCGAGCCCGCGCGCAGGCGCTGCTGGCCGGCGTCGCCGACTTCGGGCAGCGCGACCTGGCGCGAGAAGTCAGGTGCCGGGTGCGCATGGAGTGAGGGGGGCGTAAACGCGCGTCCGTGTTCATGGTCATGCGGTTGGCCGGCTGCCGGCGTGGCGGCGTGCCCGGCGTGGCTCTCGTGGTCACCCGGTTGCGCGCAGCGCTCGCAGTTCACCCAGCCCGAGTCGCCGTCGACGTAGTGTTCCTTCTTCCAGATCGGAACACGGTGCTTCACTTCGTCGATGATGTAGCGACAGGCCGCGAACGCTTCTGCGCGATGGCGCGAGCTCACGCCCACCCACACGGCCATTTCGCCGAGACCGAGGTCGCCGATCCGATGGACGCACGCGGCGTGCTGCACGCCGTATCTCGCGATCGCCTCGGCGACGATGCGTTCGCCCTCCCGTTCGGCCAGCGCAGCATAGGCTTCGTATTCGAGCCGACGTACCGCACGGCCTTCGTTGTGGTCGCGCACCCAGCCTTCGAACGTCGCATAGCCGCCGCAGGCCGGATCGGCGAGCGCCTCGCGCCCGCGGGCCGTGCTCGATCGGCACAGTGCTGAAGGCAAAGGGTTGCATCAGCCGCCCGCGACGGGAGGAATGAAGACGACGCGGTCGTTGGCTTCGAGCGGCGACGACCAGTCGCGGAACTCCTCGTTCACGGCGACGCGCAACATCGAGAGCGGCAGGGTGAAGCCGTGCCTGACGCGCACTTCTTCGTAGAGTTCGGCAGGGGTCGTGGCGGCCGTTGCCAGGTGCTCCTCGCTGCAGCCGGCCTGCTCACGCAGCACGGCAAAATACTGGAGCGTGATCTTCTTCATGGATTCGCCGCTCCGCCCAGCTGATTCCGGGCTCGTTGCAGTGCTCCGGGGGTGTTCACGTTGTCGAGCGCCCGCGTCATCGCGCGAGGCCTTCGCGCACGTCGCGCCTGCCGCCCTGCTTCTCGATCAAGCGCGTCTCGGCGATGACGATTTCGTGCGAGAGCGCCTTGCACATGTCGTAGATCGTGAGCGCCGCGATCGAGGCGCCGGTCAGGGCCTCCATCTCGACGCCCGTCTTGTGGTGCAGCGAGACCGTGCAGCGCACGACGGCTTCGTCGTCGTGCATGTCGATGAGCGACGTCGCAGCGTTCGAGGCCGAGCGGGTGACAGAAGGGAATCAGTTCGTGCGTGCGCTTGGCGGCCATCACGCCGGCCACGATCGCCGTGTGGAACACCGGGCCTTTGCCGGTGGCGAAACCGGCGTCGCGCAGCGCGCGAGCGACGGCAGCCGGGAAGCGAACCCGTGATTCGGCCACGGCGGTGCGCAACGTGACTGCCTTGGCGCTCACGTCCACCATGGCGGGGCGGCCTTGCGCATCGACGTGGGTGAGTTCGGGCATCGTGTCATCCGCCGATGTAGTGCATTTCGACCTTTCGCAGCGGCGCCTCTCGACCCCGCAGTTCGCCGCGCAATTCGCTGTAGCGATCGGCGCGCTGTGCCCACGCGCTGCGCATCATGTCCAGCAGTTCCGGGTCCGAGGCCCCCGCGCGCAGTGGCGCGCGCAGATCGAGTCCGCGCGAGGCGAACAGGCAGGTGTACAGCACGCCTTCCGATGACAGGCGCGCGCGATTGCAGTCGCCGCAGAACGGTTCGCTCACCGACGACACGAAGCCGATTTCGCCGGCGCCATCGTCGTAGGTGTAGCGCGATGCGACCTCGCCCCGATAGCGACCGGCTGCGGCGGTCACGGGCCAGCGCGCCATGATCTGCCGCAGGATGTCGGCCGACGGCACGACCTGCGCGGGTTCCCACGCGTTGCGGTTGCCGACGTCCATGTATTCGATCAGCCGCACGGTGACGCCCGTGCCGCGGAAACGGTCGAGCAGGTCGAGCACCGTGTGGTCGTTGAGCCCGCGCTGGACCACGGTGTTGACCTTTACGGGCCGCAAGCCTGCCGCGAGCGCCGCCTCGATGCCTTCGAGCACCTGCGGCAGTCCGCGGAAGCCGCCGCTCATCTTGGTGAACACCGCTTCGTCGAGCGAGTCGAGGCTGACCGTCACCCGGTGCAGGCCATTGCCCTTCAATTCAGCGGCGTGCTGCGCCAGCAGGACGCCATTGGTCGTGAGCGCGAGATCGTCGATGCCTTCGATGCCCGACAGTTCGGCCACCAGGTCGGGCAAGCCGTTGCGCAGCAGCGGTTCGCCACCCGTGAGGCGCACCTTGCGCACGCCGAGGCGCGCTGCGACCCGCGCCAGCCGCACGATCTCCTCGAACGACAGCCGCTCCTGCGCGCGCAGGAAGCGGTACTTCGCGTCGAACGTCGACTGCGGCATGCAGTACGGGCAACGGAAGTTGCAGCGATCCATGACCGAGATGCGCAGGTCGTGCACCGGCCGGCCGAGCTTGTCGACCACCGGGTTCAACGGACCCAGGGCAACGACACCGGTGGAACTGCGTGGATCAGGCATGTGCGTTCACCACCGGTACAACGGCGCGAGGTAGCCGTCCGGCAATTCGCGGGGGCCCGGCGGCAGCTCCACGAAGCCGTGGGTGCCCAGCAATGAAATGAAGTCGCCCGAGCCGCGCGTGGGCCGTGGCATGGCGACCATGCCCATGGCCGAGCTGTATTCGACGCCCACCGGCAGGAAACAGGCGAGCGCAGGCTTGACCTTGAAGGCTGACCCCAGGGGAATGTGTTCAGTAGCACGCGCCGGTGCGCCGGCCATCGCGGCGAGCGCAGGCAGGACGTAGCGCAACAGGCAGACCAGCGACGACACCGGGTTACCCGGCAGCCCGAACACGGTCTGGCCAGCGGGTCCGATGCCGAACCAGATCGGCTTGCCCGGCCGCTGCGCGACCTTGTGAAACACCTCCTGCACGCCGAGCTGTCGCAGGACGCTCGGCACGTGATCGTAACGTCCCATCGAGACGCCTCCCGTCAGCACGATCACGTCGTGCGTGGCGAGATGCGCCAGCAGTCGCTCGGCGAGCACCGCGTGGTCATCCGGCAGGTGGACTTCGGCGACCCGCTGATAGCCGCGCAGGTTCAAGGCACCGCGCAGGGCATAGCTGTTCGACCGGCGGACCTGCCAGGCCGCGATCGGCTGGTCGGGATCGACGAGCTCGTCGCCGGTGGCCGCGATCAGGATGCGCGGCTCGGCGCTCACGTCCGCACGGGGCAGACCGGCGGAGGCGAGCACCGCCAGCTCGGGTGCGCCGAGACACGTGCCGCGCGTGAGCAGCAGATCGCCTTCGCGCGCATCCAGCCCGCGCGTATGCACGTTGAGAAAGGGCTCGACGGGCATGTCATCGTCGACGATGGCGAAGCCGTCCTCGACGCGCAGGCGTTCGACCGGCACGACGCAGTCGCAACCCTGTGGCAGCACGGCGCCGGTCATTGCCTCGAGGCATTCGGCAGGATCGGCAAGATTCAGGGGCGGGTAGCCGGCGGACTGGATGCCGGCGATGCGAAACCGGCGCTGGCCCTGGCGCCATGCCAGCGAGGCGAAGGCAATGCCGTCCATCGTGACCCGATCGAACGGAGGCTGGTCACGCTCCGAGCGCACAGACTGCGCAAGGACCGCGCCCGCCAGGGATTCCAGCGGGCGCGATTCGACGGGCAGCGGCTGCACGCGTTCGCGCACGAGCGCCTCCGCTTCGACCGGGGTCGGCAAGGCCGACACACCCACGGTCATGCGGACAGCGCGCCCGGGCGAACGCCGGGCCTCACTTTGCGGCCTTCTCCGAGAAAGCCTTCTTCTCGACGTTCCAGCGGTCGACCAGCGCCTGCAGTTCGTCGAGCGCCGAATTGTGCTTCTTGGCGTGGATGGCCTCGACAGCGCCCTTCTTCTCCGCGAGCTGCGGGTCGGCCGGATCCAGCGCGGCCAGTTGCTCCGCCTGGTCCTGATCGAGGCAGGGCAGGTAGGTCTCCTGTACGTTCTTGGCGTACTCCTTCACCAGGGCCTGCGCCGCCAGCATCTCCTCCTTGGTCGCGGACGCGCCGTTCGGCAGCGACTGCGGAGCCTGGGGATAGACGCAGGTGGCAGCCTCGGCGGCCGCGCTCAACGCCAGCAGGGCCGGGGCGAGGGCAAGGGCGGTCAGCATCTTCATGTCGTTGGAACCTCGAAAGTGCCAGTGGGCGCGCAGCCTGCCACAGCGGCCGGCGAATCGCGGACGGGCACTATACCGCAGCCTTCGGCCCGTCCGGACCGGGGCGGACGGGGATCCCGTGGCGACGGGGTTGGCAGCGGGTCCCGGGTTCGTGTCCAATGACGGGTCTACCCGACCTTAAACCCCGACCGGAACCCTACCGATGACCCCCCCGAAATCGACTGCTGCCGCGGTACCAGCTGCGACCGAGGCCTTTGAACTCGGCCATTTCATCGGGGGGCGCATGGTTGCCGGAGTCTCGGGCCGCAAGGGGACCGTGCACAACCCGGCAACCGGCCAGGTCCGCGGCGAAGTGGCCTATGCCAGCGCCGAGGAGACCCGCACGGCCATTGCCGCGGCCGAGGCTGCGCTGCCGGCCTGGTCGGCCACGCCGCCGCTGCAGCGTGCGCGGATCATGTTCAGGTTCAAGGCGCTGCTCGAGGAACACACCGACGAGCTGGCGCGACTGATCACGGTCGAGCACGGCAAGGTCTTTTCGGACGCGCGCGGCGAAGTCATCCGCGGCACCGAAGTCGTCGAGTTCGCCTGCGGCATCCCGCAGATGCTCAAGGGCGAGTTCAGCGAAAACGTCGGCACCAATGTCGACAGCTGGTCGCAGCGCCAGCCGGTCGGCGTGTGCGCCGGCATCACGCCGTTCAACTTTCCGGCGATGGTGCCGATGTGGATGTTCCCGGTGGCGATCGCGTGCGGCAACACGTTCGTGCTCAAGCCGTCCGAGAAGGATCCGAGTTGTCCCATGCGCGTTGCGCAGTTGCTGCAGCAGGCGGGCCTGCCTGACGGGGTTTTCAATGTCGTCAACGGCGATCGCGAAGCGGTGGACACGCTGCTCACGGATCCGCGCGTCGGCGCCGTGAGTTTCGTCGGTTCGACCCCGGTCGCCGAATACATCTATCGCACGGCCTCGACGCACGGCAAGCGCGTGCAGGCGCTCGGCGGCGCGAAGAATCACATGGTCGTGATGCCCGACGCCGACACCGAAAACGCGGCGAGCGCCTTGATCGGCGCCGCCTACGGTTCGGCCGGCGAGCGCTGCATGGCGATCTCGGTGGCCGTTGCCGTGGGCGACGCGGCTGATCCGCTGGTCGACGCGCTGCAGCGCCAGCTGCAGCAGCTGAAGGTCGGCTCGGGACTCGACGACGGCGTTGAGATGGGCCCGCTGGTCACCCGGGAACATCGCGATCGCGTCAGCGGGTACGTGGACCTGGGTGTGCAGGAAGGGGCGACGCTGGTCGTCGATGGCCGCGGCCTGCGGGTCAAGGGTCACGAGGAGGGCTATTTCATCGGTCCGTGCCTGTTCGACGGCGTCGAGCCGCAGATGCGGATCTACAGGGAAGAGATTTTCGGGCCGGTGCTGTGCGTCGTGCGCGCGCCGGACCTTGCCACGGCCACGCGCCTGGTCAACGAGCACGAATTCGGCAATGGAACGGCCATCTTCACCGCGAGCGGCGAAGCCGCCCGCACGTTCACGCAGGGCGTGCAGGCCGGCATGGTTGGAATCAACGTTCCGATTCCAGTGCCGATGGCCTTCCACTCCTTCGGCGGCTGGAAGCGGTCGCTGTTCGGCGCACTGCACGTGCATGGCCCGGACGGAGTGCGTTTCTACACGCGGCTGAAGACCGTCACTTCGCGCTGGCCTAGCGCGCGCCGGGAAAGCGCGCAATTCGTCATGCCAACGATGAAGTAACGGTAGACTTCGCATACCTTACGCGCGGCCGTAGCTCAGCTGGATAGAGCATCAGGCTTCGAACCTGAGGGTCGGGGGTTCGAATCCCTCCGGCCGCGCCAGTCAATCCACCCGGTGACAAACTTCCAGGCCGACAGGGCGCAGCCCCGCGTCGAGCCGTCGAGAGCGCGCGATGCACAAGACTTGTTCCCGTTCGTGGCTGCTGCGGGCAGCCATCGCCCTGCAACTCCTTCCTGCTTTTGCCGTCGCGGACGATGCCGGGGCTGGTGCCGAAGGTGCCGGACTCGAAGTCATCACGGTCACGGCGCAGAAGGTGACCGAGGACCTGCAGAAGACCGGCGCAGCCATCACGGCGATTTCGGGCGACGTCCTGGTGAGCGCCGGCGCGTACGACATCCGCGCGGTGCAGAACCTGATGCCATCGGTCCGCTTCCAGGCCGAGAACGCCTCGACCGAGCTTTACATCCGCGGCGTGGGCTCGACGCTCGACCTGCCCAACATCGAGCCGCCCAATGCCTTCAACTTCAACGGCGTGTACATCCCGCGCGAAGGCACCAGCGTCGGCCTGTTCGACATCTCGTCCATCGAGCTGCTGCCGGGCCCGCAGGGCACCTTGTACGGGCGCGCTGCGCTGGGCGGCGCGGTCAACGTCGAGTTCAATCGCCCGACGCAGGAACTCGAGACCAGCGGGCTGCTCGAGGTGGGCGACTACTCGCTGGTGCACGGCACCATCGTGCAGAACCTGCCGGTGTCGGAGCACCTCGCGCTGCGCGGCGCATTCGACTACATCCAGCACGACGGTTACCTGAGGACGGGCGCCGATTCGCAGGAAGACTACGCGGGCCGGCTCTCGGCGCTCTTTGCGCCCACCGACGACCTCGACATCTACGTCTGGCTGCACGGCGCGAAAAAAGACGGCAAGTCGCCGAACCTGGTGCGACGCGGCTATAACGACGGCGCCTTCGACGGCAACCCGAACGCGTACAACAGCAGCGACCCGTGGGACGATCGCATCGATCCGGGTGCGCCGACTGCGTCGTCGCAGGACTACGAGAACATGGTGATCGGGGCGGAGCTCAACTGGGACCTGGGCGACGTCAAGCTCACCTACATCCCCGGCTACTTCTACCTCGACTGGGCCGCGGACTACTGGCTGGAGAACATTCCCGCGCTGCTCACCGCGCACTACAACCAGGTCACCAACGAGTTGCGCCTGGCGAGCGACACGGATTCGAAGCTGCAGTGGCTCGCGGGCCTGTATGCGTACCAGGTGACGAATGACGGCGACTTCATCGCCGGAGGTTTCCCGCTGGCGCAGGTCTCGCGCAACCGGCTCGAGGGCTATGCAGCCTTCGGCGAAGCGAGGTATTCGCTGACGGATGCGCTGCGTTTCATCGCCGGGGCGCGCTTCAGCTGGGACCAGCGTCAGGGCGAGGGCCTGACCGCGTTCGGCCAGCCGTATTCCGCCGACAAAGACTACGACAACGTCGACTGGAAGCTCGGCGTGGAGGTGGATCTCGGTGCGAGCGCAATGGCGTACGCGACGATCCAGACCGGTTACCAGCCGGGTACGTACAACCTGTTCCCGGCCACACCCGGGCAGTCGAACCTGGTGGACTCGGCGACGATGACGGCCTGGACCGCCGGCATCAAGAGCCGTTTTCTCGACGATCGCCTGCAGGTCAACGACGAAGTCTTCTACTACGACTACGAAGACCTGCTGGTGCAGTCGTTCAACCTGAACACGGCGCTGCTCACGACCTTCAATGCCGCCCAGACGACGATCTGGGGGAACCAGCTCGACGTGCTGTTCGTGCCCACGGCCCGCGACCGGCTGAACCTGTCGGTGGGGTACCTCAACGCCGGGTACGACGATTTCATCGTGCCGGCCAACGTGAACATCGGTATCCCGAACCGCGACTTTGGCGGCTATCCGTTGCAGAACGCGCCGGAGTGGACTGTTTCTGCCGGCTACCAGCACGAGTTCCAGGTCGGTCCGGGTCGCCTGCTCGCGCGCCTCGAAACGCGTTACGAGGATTCGTTCTGGGGCACGTTCGCGCAGTTCCGCGGCACCGAGCAGCAGGACTACTTCAAGTCCGATGCCTCGGTCACGTACTACGCGCCCGATGACCGCTGGAGCGTCGGGCTCTGGGTCAAGAACATCGAGAACGAGGCGGTGCTGGCGGCTGCGACAACCGGCCAGTTCGGGCCGTATGCCGACGTCTTCATCGAGCCGCCGCGAACCTGGGGCGCGCGCTTCACCTTCAAGCTCTGATGTCTTGCTCCCTCTCTCCTTGCAGCGGGAGAGGTGAAGAAGAAGGGCGGGTCGTCGCCGACCCGCCCTTGCCCAGCGCCGTCCTGGCGCGCTACCGGCTAGAACTCCTGCGAGAACTTGATCCCGATCGTGCGCGGCCGCTGTGGCACGACGTAGACCTCCTGGCCGCAGACCGCTTCCGCGCACTGCGCGAAGCGCGAGATCTGCGCGAGTTCGTTGAACGCGTTCGATACGAACAGCTCGAGCCTCCAGTCGTCCTTGCCCATGCCCGCCGCGAAGTCGGCGATCGTGTAGGCCGGCATGTTGCCGATGATGTCGTTTTCGACGACGCGGAGGTCGGTCCGCCGCTCGTCGGAATAGATCACCGAGCCCTGCAGGTAGCTGTCGAACGTCCCCATCGGGAACTCGTAGCGCACCGTCGCGTTGGCCTTCAGGTCAGGCGTGACGGGCAGCTTCGTGCCTTTCGGCGCCTGCGGATCGCTGGTCGTGGGATTGCCGTCATCGTCGACGCTCGGGCAGTCCGGACGCGTCTCCGGCTTGCCGTTCGCGTTGACGAAGCCGCAGTAGTTTTCCGTCAGCTCCGAGTCGAGGTAGGCGAGACCCGCCGAGATGCCGAGCCGGTCGGTGACCGCCCAGCTGACGTCCATTTCGATGCCGTCGATCTGCGCCGCACCCGCGTTGTTGATCTCCGTCAGGCCGTTGGCGCCGAGCAGCGAGAACTGGAAGTCTTTCCATTCCTGGCTGAAGACCGCGCCGTTGAAGCGCAGCCGGTTGTCGAACCAGGTCGTCTTCCAGCCGATCTCGTAGTTGTTCAGCCAGTCTGCCTGGTACGGCGGCAGGGTGCCGCGACGGTTGATGCCGCCGGGGCGGAAGCCTTCCGAGTAGGTGGCATAGACCATCGCCTCTTCGGTGAACTTGTAGGTCAGGTTCACGCGCGGGGTCACGCCGTCTTCCTTGGTGGTCTTGTCGAAGACCTTGCAGGGCGCGCCGTTGAAGGGGCTCGGCGGCTCCGGCAGCGAATTGCAGTAACCCTCGCCGTAGGCCGGGTTGCTGACGTAGCCGTCGTTGAAGCCGAAGAACCCTTTGAGCGAGTTGTCGGACTCGAAGTAGCGCGCGCCTATGGTACCGGTCAGCTTGTCCGTGAAGTCGAAGCTGAACTCGCCGAACACCGCGAAGTCCTTGTCGACGCGCAGTTGCTTGGTCAGCCAGATGGTGTCCTCCCAGCCCGTCACGCTGAGCTGCGAGCCGAGGCCGTCGATCTTGTAGCGCTGCTGGATGTCGTGCTCCTGCCGTTGCAGGAACACGCCGCCAACGAAGCGGTAACGCTGATCCGCGTCCGAAGACACGCGCAGTTCGTGCGTGTAGCGCTTGTAACGATCCTTGCCCTGGATGTACTGCGACGGGTCGATCAGGTCGCCGTTGTCGTCGTACCAATAGGCGCCGTAGCCGTAGAGGGTGTCGTACCAGTATGAGTAGTCGGAGTAGTCCGACTCGGTGTCGACGTCGCGCTTGAGGTAGGAGCCGGCGTACACCAGGTCGAGGTTGGCGACCCGGCCTTCCACGGTGAGCGCGGCCTGCGTCCAGCGGTCGTCCGACTTCTCCGGGTAACCATGCGCGATCTTGAGCTTGCCGACCGTGGTGTCGTACGCCCAGCTGCCCTTGGTTTCCTGCTTCTGGGCCATCAGCTGCGGGGTGATGGTCCAGTTGTCCGTGAGATCCAGCTTCAGCGCCGCACGCGCGCCAGTGGTATCGGCTTCGTTGTAGTTGTCCTTGACGAAGCCCGCGTTGTTCGCAGTGATACCCGACGTCGGGAACGTACGTTCGCGGTAAACGTTGTCGATGTAGCCGGCGTCGTGGCGCTGCCAGCCGACGAGGCGGACCGCCGAGCGGTCGTTGATCGGCAGGTTGACCATGCCTTCGGCCAGGTAGCCCAGGTCACCGCCGTCGACCGAATTCACTTCCAGACCGTAGCTGGCAGCAAATTTCGACGCATCCGGCTTGTTGGTGATGATGCGCAGCGTTCCCGCCTGCGAACTCGCGCCGTACAGCGTGCCCTGCGGTCCCGCCAGCGCTTCGACGCGCTGGATGTCGTACAGGTGGACGTCGAGTGCGCCCTGGATGGTCGTGATCGGCTGCTCGTCGAGGTAGATGCCGACGCTCGGCAGTGAACCGGAGTGGTTGCCGTCGCCGCCGCTCGCGACACCGCGCATGTAGACGGCAGCGAAGCCCGGGCCGAACGTCTGGTAGGAGACGCTCGGCAGGTACTTCACGTAGTCGTCGAACTTCTGCACGTTCAGTTCTTCGAGCTTCTGCGTGCCGAGCGCCTGGATGCTGACCGGAACTGACTGCAGGTCTTCCGAGCGCTTCTGCGCGGTGACGATGATCTCTTCGAGGCCACCGGAGGTTGTTTGCGCATAGGCGGACATGCCGGCGAGCAGTGTCGGCACGCCAGCCGCCAGCGCACGCGCGGCAGAAGGCCGGCCATGCAGTCGCTGCAGTTTGCGTTTTCGGCTACGGGTCATTTGGATCGGTCTCCCTGAGTGATGCGCCCGGTGGCGGGCGCGTGAATGCATTCAGTGCAGCGGCGGCGCCGCCGGATAGGCTTCGAGCACCGGGCCGAGCGCCGACTTCAGCGGCTCGAGCCAGGGTTCGTAGTGGCGCCAGTGATCCACTGCGTCGCGGAAAATCGGCTGGCGTACCTGTTCCGAGCTGGCCGTGCGGACGGCGCGGTCGTTCTCGTAGAAACGCAGGCAGGCGTCCTCGAATGGCAGCCCGCAGTACTCGAGCAGGCGGCGCACCTCGTTCTCGGTGTCGTCCACCATGCGCTCGTAGACGACACGATGGACGCGGCCGGGCAGCACCGCATCGTAGTGCGCCATCAGCGTGACGTAATCGGCGTAGTAGCGGCCGATGTCTGCGAGCGAATAGCTGAAGTTCTGGCCGCGCGCGAAGTGCTGTTTGAAGCCGGAAAAGCAGCAGCTCAGCGGATGGCGACGCGCGTCGATGATCTTCGCGTTGGGCAGCATCAGGTGGATGAGTCCCACGTGGGCCCAGTTGTTCGGCAGCTTGTCGATGAAGCAGGGTGCGTCCGTCTTGCGCTGGATGCGGGTCTGGCGCAGGTAGCGCTCGCCGAGCTCGCGCAGGGCGCCAGGCTCGAGCGACTCGAGCACCTCGGGGTACTTCGAGACCTCCGAGCGCCGGTTGCGGCCGCTCAGCTCCTTGACGATCCCGACCATGTCCGGCAGTTCCATCGTGCCTTCGATCGCGGAATGGCTCGACAGGATCTGCTCGACCAGCGTCGAACCGGCACGCGGCAGGCCGACGACGAAAATCGGATCGGGTGCCGCACATCCCATCCCGCGACGCGCGGCAAAGAACTCGGGCGTGAACAATGCGCGTGAACGGCGGACGTTGTCGGTGACCGTGGCGCTGTCGTAGGGCACCACTTCCTTGCGCAGCCGGTTGCCTTCCGCGTAGTGGTGGAACGACTCGGCGTAGCCCTGCGCATCCTCCTCGGCCTTGCCGAGCGCAAAGTGGAAATGGAACCGGTCTTCCTGCGTGAGGTCGCTGCGCTCGAGTTGCGCGCGCATGGCTGCGACGTCCGTGTCGTCGAAGCGGAATGTCTTCAGGTTGGCCAGGCTCCAATAGGCCTCGCCAAGGCGCGGCTCGAGTTCGATCGACTTGCGGTAGGCGGCGATTGAATCGTCCTGCCGCCCCGCCGTCTTGAGCGCGTGGCCGTGGCTCATCCAGACCCTGGCCTGCAGCGGGTATTCGCGCAGCAATTGCTCGTAGAGGCGGATCGCCTCGTCGTACTCGCCGACGCGTGCGAGCACGGTCGCCTTCAGGTTGCGGAAGCTTGGGCTGCGCGGCTCGGCCACAAGCAACTCGTCGATCTGCGCCAGCGCCTCGACCGGCTTGTTGTTCCGGTGCAGGACCACGGCGTAGTTGTGGCGCGCGGCCTTGAATCCCGGCGCCAGTTCCAGGCAGCGCGCGAGGAGGTTTTCCGCGTCGGCGTAGCGACCGATGCGCGAGGCGATCTCGGCCAGCATGCGGATCGCGGCCACGTCCGTCGGAAACTGTTGCAGGTGATTGCGCAGCAGCGGCTCGGCGACCGCTATGCGGCCTTCGGCCAGTGCGAGGGCCGGCTCCATCAGGCGTGGGTCGCGCGTCGAATTGCGGACGTGGTTGGCGTAGGCCTGGTCGGCGCCTTCCGTATCGCCCATGGCAAACAGGTGGTCGCCGAGGGCACGCCAGGCGTCGGCCACGGTCGGTTGCAGGCGCACGGCCGTGCGCAACGCCGCGACGGCTTCGTCGCCGCGCCCGGCGTCGCCGAGTGCCAGGCCGAGTTCCCGGTGCGCCGCGGCCCAGCGAGGCTGCGAGGCAGCAAGCGGCTCGAGGATCCGCACTGCTTCGGCGACGTCGCTGTTACGGCGGCAGGCCATGGCCAGCAGTAGCGTCGCGGCGGGGTGGTTCGGGACGGCGCAGAGGATTTCCCGCGCCTGCTCGGCAGCCAGTCGTGGCTCGCATGCGAGCAGCTTTTCGGCGTGGGTGAGCGCCACGTCCAGTGTTCCCACGGGTTCCGGCCCGCTCGTCATCCAGTCTCCCCGTGTTTTGACACCACAGCGGCCCAATGAAAGACTGCCGCGGACGCAATGTCAAACATCGGCGGCGTTCCTGCCCCCTACGTTGCTTGGAGACAACGAACTGATGCCAAACGGGAATTATTCTGCTCCAAGGTGTCGCGAAAATGCGGCGCAAGCCGTCTTGAGGCGCGCTTGGGGCGGCGTCTCGTGGCTCGCGACGGCCGGGCTCGCGGGGGTGCTGCCGGCTGTCGCGGCGACGCCAGTGCAGGTCGTGTCGGCGGTTCCCTACCGGGCCGATTCCGGCTCCGTGGCGGTCCAGTGCGGCCAGCTCATCGACGGGGTGGCTGCACAGGCGCAGGGCCTCACGACCGTCATCATTCGCGATGGACGCGTCGATTCGGTGCAACCGGGTGCGGTGTCGCCCGCGGGCCTGTCCGTCATCGATCTCGAGCAGTACACCTGCCTGCCCGGCCTGATCGACATGCACACGCACCTGACGGACAGCGGGCACGAGACGTCCGACCTCAGCGTGTACTACAAGCGCACGAAAGCCGAGCAGGGCACCATCGCCCGGGAGAGCGCGCGCGCCACGCTGCTGGCCGGGTTCACTGGCGCGCGCGACGTCGGCACCTACATCGCCTGGGTCGATCGCGACCTGCGCGATGCGATCAACCAGGGCGACGCGGTGGGTCCGCGCATGCAGGTCGCGGGCTACTACCTGACGATCCCGGCAGGCGGTGGCGATCTGGTCATCCCGGGTCATGCCGAATCCGAGATTCCGCCGCAGGTGCGCATGGGCGTCGCCCACGGACCCGGGCAGTTCCGGCAAAAGGCCGAGCAGGCGGTTGCTGGTGGTGCGGACTTCTTGAAAGTCATCGCGTCCGGCGCCGTGCTGGCGTATGGCGGCGTGCCGGGCGAGCGCGAAATGATGCCCGAGGAGATCAAGGCCGTCGTCGAGGTGGCACACGCCCACGGCCTGAAGGTCGCTGCGCACGCGCACGGCGCGCAGTCGATCAAGGACGCGATCCTCGCGGGCGCCGACACGATCGAGCACGCCTCGCTGATCGACGACGAAGGCATCCGGCTCGCGAAAGAGCACGGCATCGCGCTGTCGATGGACGTCTATAACGGCGACTGGATCGACACCGTCGGCCGCGAAGAAAAGTGGCCCGAGGAATTCCTGCGCAAGAACGTCGAGACGACCGAAGCGCAGCGCCAGGGCTTTACCAGGGCGCATGCCGCGGGCGTCGACATCGTTTACGGCACCGACGCAGCCGTGTATCCGCACGGCCTCAATGCGCGCCAGTTCCCGATCATGGTCCAGCGTGGCATGACGCCAATGGAAGCGATCAAGTCGGCGACGTCACTCGCCGCGAAGCACATGGGATGGGCCGATCGCATCGGCAGCCTGCAGCCGGGACGCTTTGGCGATCTCATCGCGGTCAAGGGCGATCCGCTCGCGGACATCACCCGACTGCAGGACGTTGCGGTCGTGATCAAGGGCGGGCTCGCCTTCAAGCTGCCGGCGGAGTGAAGCAGTGGCGGTCGGGGTTGTCCCGGACGACTTGTTCGCGCCCGCCGCGACCGGCAGCGTGCGGCGGCTCGCGCCGAACCTGCAACGGCTGGTCGCCCCCAATCCCGGGCCGCTGACCGGTCCGGGCACGAACACCTACGTCATCGGGATCGGTCCGCATTACGTCGTGATCGATCCCGGTCCCGACGATACGACGCACGTGGACCGCATCCTCGCGGCGACCAGTGCCCGCATCAGCCACGTGCTCTGCACGCATTCGCACCCGGATCATTCGCCCGGTGCGGCGGCGCTGAAGGCGCTCACCCAGGCGGTGGTGCTGGGTCAGCCGGCCCCGCGCGACGGACACCAGGACGAGTCGTACCGTCCTGACCGAACGCTCGAAGACGGCGACATCATCAAGGTGACGGGCGCGGGGATTCGCGTGCTCCACACGCCTGGTCACGCATCGAACCACGTCTGCCTGCTGCTCGAACCGGAGGGCTGGTTGCTGACCGGCGATCACCTGATGAGCGGCTCGACCGTCGTCATCCTGCCGCCGGACGGGTCCATGCGTCTGTACCTCGAATCGCTGCGCCGCCTGCGCACGTTGCCCGCTCACGGCATTGCTGCCGGGACATGGCGCGGTGATGCCGGATCCACACGGCGAGATCGACCGGGTGATCGCGCATCGGCTGCAGCGCGAAGGCAAAGTGGTGGCTGGCCTGCTGGAACTCGGCGGTGCCGCCACGCTCGGTGAACTGGTTCCGATCGTGTACGCCGACACGCCGGTCGCGTTGCATGCCTTGGCGCGGTATTCGCTGCTCGCCCACCTGCAGAAGCTGCTCGAGGAACGGCGCGTCGCGCAGGACGGCGAACGCTGGACATGGCTCGCGGCGTGAGCCGGGCCGTGCCGAACGGCCGCAAGCTCGAGCGCATCGAAGTCGGCAACGCCAGCGTCCGGCTCGGCAGGCACTGGGCCCTGCGCGATGTTTCGCTCGATATTCGTGCCGGTGAGCACTGGTTGCTGCTGGGGGCGAATGGCGCCGGCAAGACCGTCCTGCTCAAGCTGCTGCGCGGCGACGTGTGGCCGACCCCTACGGGACGCGAAACCCGCCGCTACCACCTGCGTGACGGCGAAGTGCTCGAGCAACCGCTGTTTGCGGCAGACCGCATCGCCTACCTCGGTCCCGAGCGGCAGGATCGGTACGTGCGCCATGAATCGCGGCTCGAGGTCGCTCAAGTCGTGCTCACGGGCTACGACGATTCCGACCTGCCGCTGCAGTCCGCAACAGTCAGCCAACGGCGGCGCATCCGGCAGGTGCTGCAGCAGGTGGGCCTCGCCGGCTGCGCGTCGCGATCATTCCTGTCGCTGTCGTACGGCCAGCGCCGCCGCGTGCTGCTTGCGCGCGCCGTCGTGCGCGAACCCGACGTGCTGCTGCTCGATGAGGCGCTGAACGGCCTCGACGCCAAAGGGCGCACGGCATTCCTGCGCGCCCTGCGGCTCGCGTCTTCGCCACGGACTGCGTGGGTACTTACGAGTCATCGGCGTGGCGACGCACCTGCGGGTCTCACTCACGTTGCGCGCATTGCCCACGGCAGCATCGAAAGCATCACGGACCTGCGCGCCTGCACCGTCGCTCGAGCCGCGTTGCAACCCGGGGCGCGACCAGAGCGCGCGCCGGCCTCGCGAGGCAAGGCGCAAGGTGCAAACGCCGGCGAGCGCAAGAGCCGCACTGCCAGGCCGCTGCTGCGATTACATCGGGCGGCGGTCTACCGCGAGGACCGGCCCGTCATCGGCATGTTCGACTGGACGTTGGAGCGCGGTCAGCACTGGTGCCTGCGTGGCGCGAACGGAGCGGGTAAGTCCACGTTTATCGCCATGCTCTACGGCGACCTCTGGCCCGCGTACGGCGGCAAGCGCGAGCGTCAATGGCCCGCGGCCGACGATTGGAAGGCGCGGGTCGGGCTCGTCTCACCGGAGTTGCAGGCGCGGTATGCCGCGACGGAGTGCATCGTCGAGCAGATCGTTGCTTCCGGGTTCCACGCGAGCATCGGACTGAACGAGTGGCCGACGGCAGCGGAACTCCGCTGCGTGCGGCGTGAATTGCGCGGGTGGGGACTGGCGGACCTGGCCACGCGGCAGGCGCGCGAGTTGTCCTATGGCCAGTTGCGCCTGGCGCTGGTCGCGCGGGCGTTCGTGCGTCCGCGCCACCTGTGGTTGCTCGATGAGCCGTTCGACGGCCTCGATACCGGGGCACGGGAGCGGCTGCGTGCAAGGCTGGACGGAGCGGTGAGCCGCGGTGCGACGGTGGTGATGGCCACCCATCACGACGAGGACGTGCCGGCCTACGTGACTCGCGTATTGCAACTGCGGCGTGGCCGCGCGCCGATCATGACGAATCGGTGAGCAAACCGCCGCGCTTCAGAGCCGCAGCACCGCCTCGTAGACGATCACGGCGTCGCCGCTCACGCGCACGCCGGAGGCACGCTTGCCGCTGCAGGCGACGGTGACTTCGACGCGGCCCGGCCGATCGACGAAGCGGCCCTGCAGCCCCACGAACGATGCTTCGCCTGCCGACGGAGCCAGCAGCCCGTTGTGCAGCAGGTACACGCCGAGCATGCCGTGCGCGTTGCCGCTGACCGGATCCTCGGGTATGCCGATGACCGGGCAGAACATGCGCGACTCGGTGGTCGTCGGCCCCGGCCCTGGCTTCAGGGCGAAGACGAAGAAGCCATCGGCACCCACGTGCGACGTGAGGTCAATCAACCGCTCCATGTTCGGCTGCAGCGAGTCGAGCGTGTCCGGCGACCGCAGGCCGATCAGCAGGCGCGAATTCGCCGTGCTCATCACCTGCACCGGGCAGGCCGGATGCAGGCTCGACGAACTGATGCCAAGCGCATCGAGAACCGGGCCCAGGCGTTCTTCCGGGACGATCGGGCCGAACGTCGCGGGTGTCTGGTCGATAGTGACGCGGAGGCTCGGCGCCTTGCCGCTCACCTCGATGCCGACGATGCCAGCCAGCGACTTCTGGCGGACCTTGCCACGCGGAACGCCATCGGCCATCGCGCGCACGTAGTGCGCAGCCACCGTGGCGTGACCGACGAACCCGACTTCACGGCGCGGCGAGAAGAAACGCAACTCGACGTCGTAGTCGGGTGAATCCGAACCGAGCACGAACGCCACTTCGAGGCCCATGAGCTCGCGCGCGATGCGGCGCATCTCTTGCTCCTCGAGCACGTCGGCATCGAGCACTACCGCGGCGGGGTTGCCGCAGAAACGCTCCTGCGTAAAGGCATCGACGAGGAACAGGCGGCAGGTGCGCTGAGTCATGGTGGCGGCAGGTTTCCCGGGCTTCGAGGATGGGCATTAGTCCTCAGCCGCTGCGCCCCGTCAACATTTTCAGGCCATCGCGCCGCCGTTAGCACCTATAATTCGCCTCACCTTGGGGTGGCCTGCAGGGCCTGAGATGTCGACCGCGGGCGCGCAATGCGGCGCCGCACATCGACGAACCCGTTGAACCTGATCCGGTTAGTACCGGCGGAGGGAGTGGGTATGCGTCCCGGACTGTCTCCAATTCATTCGTATTCATTGCTCGATGCGGGCCGGCCACGGGGCCAGGCGCCTGCCGCATGGGTCGCCTTGCTGCCCCTGGCGCTGTTGACGGCAGGCCCGGCCGCTGCGGCGGGCCCGGCACGGCCTTCACCGCCGCTCGAGGAAATCATCGTCACCGCCTCGCTGCGGGACCTGTCGCTGACGGAGATTCCGGCGAGCATCACGGTGCTCGAGCAGGCGACGCTGCAATCCGCCGGGCTGCAGCATTTCGAGGACGTGCTCGGCCTGGTGCCGAACCTCAACTGGTCGGGCGGCACGTCGCGGCCACGCTTTTTCCAGCTGCGCGGCGTCGGCGAGCTCGAGCAATACCAGGGCGCGCCGAATCCTTCGGTCGGCTTTCTAATCGATGACATCGACCTGAGTGGCGTCGGCATGCCGGCGACGCTGTTCGACACCCAGCAGGTCGAAGTGCTGCGCGGTCCGCAAGGCACCCGCTATGGCGCGAATGCGCTCGCGGGCCTGGTGAAGATCAAGACCCGCGACGCAGCGACGACCCCGGACTTTCACGCGCAGGTCACCGCTGCCGAGCACGACACCTGGTCGGCAGGCATGGCGGGTGGCGGTCCGATCGGCGACGCGGGTTCGGCGTGGCGCCTCGCGGGCCAGGGCTTCTCGAGTGATGGCTTCCTGCGCAACTCCTACCTCAATCGTGACGACACCAACGGTCGCGACGAGTCGACGCTGCGCGGCAAGCTGCGGTGGGAACTGGCCCCGGGCTGGCGTGCGGATCTCGCCGCCCTGTATGTCGACATTGACAACGGCTTCGACGCCTTCACTCCCGACAATTCGCGCAGGACGCTTTCCGACAGGCCGGGTCGGGATGCGCAGCGTACGCGTGGCGCGTCGGCCGACGTCGCCGGCAGGCTCGGGGTTTACACGGTGCGCAGCGTGAGCGCGTACGCGCGGTCCGACAGCGTGTACAGCTTCGATGGGGACTGGGGCAACGACGCGTACTGGGGTGAGTTCGCACCCTACGACTATTTCTCGCGCTACGCGCGCAGGCGGTCGACCTTGAGCCAGGACCTGCGCATCGAGAGCAACCCGGGTGGCCCCGTCGACTGGGTGGCCGGTGTCTACGCGCTGCGGTTCGATGAGGATTCCGAGCAGCGCGACGAATTCGCAGGCGAACTGCTGCGCCCGCTGCTCGAGACGAATTACGCGGCGACCAGCCTCGCGGCCTACGGTGAAGCCGAGTGGCAGTTGCCGCACGATCTGTCGCTCGCCGCAGGCATGCGTGTCGAGACGCGGTCCGCCGGCTACAGCGACTCCGACGGTGCTCGCTTCGATCCGCACGACACGATGGCCGGCGGCCAGGTTTCCTTGCGCGGGCCGCTCGGCGGTTCGAGCCAGTGGTACGCCACGGTGGCGCGCGGCTACAAGGCGGGCGGATTCAACATCGGGCAGTTCGTGCCGGACGACCGGCGCCAGTTCACGCCGGAATACCTGTGGAACGCGGAGTCGGGTATCCGCTTCACGAATGCCGACGCGCAGGTGCAGGGCGACATCGCGCTCTTCTACATGTGGCGCGAAGACCAGCAGGTGGCGTCCTCGTTCCAGCTCGATCCGGGCGATCCGTTGTCGTACGTTTTCTATACCGACAATGCCGCCAGGGGTCGCAACTACGGCCTCGAAGCCTCGCTGGCCTGGCGACCCGTCGAACGTTTCAGCCTGGGTGCAACGCTGGGATTGCTGCATTCCGCATACGTCGGCTACCGTTACGGCGATCGCAATCTCGACGGTCGGGAGCAGGCGCATGCCCCCGGCTACCAGTACTCGTTGTCCGCGCAGTGGGGCGGCGGGGAAGGGTGGATGGCCCGCGCGGACTTGAACGGAGTCGACGCCTTTTACTTCGATACCAGCCACGACCAGCGTTCGGACCCGTACACCTTGCTCAACCTGAAGGCCGGTTACTCGCACGGCCCCTGGTCGGTCGAGGGCTGGGTGCGCAACGTCACGAACGCGAATTACGCGGTCCGCGGGTTCTATTTCGGGCTCGAGCCGCCAGACTATGCCAACAAGCTGTACGTTCAGCGCGGCGATGGACGAATTGCGGGAGTCACTTTGCAGTGGCGCTGGTAACGGCGCGACGGTCAGTCACGAGGACACACAGATGCGCACGGCAGTTGAAATCAGCCTCTATCCCCTCGACGCGGACTACGTTCCGCCGATCAAGGACTTCATCGAACGCCTCAATGCCTATCCGGATCTCGACGTCGTCACCAACGCGATGAGTACGCAGGTGGCGGGCGAGCACGGTCTGCTGTTCACGGCGCTCGAGCAGGAGACGCGCCGCACGTTCGGCGCAGGGCGCCGCGCGGTCTTTGTCATGAAGGTGCTCGGCGGGCCGCCGACCTCGGACGAAGGTTGACCCCGCTCGACCCGGTGCTCGGCGCATTCGCGGCCGTACCTGCCATCGAATGGGTGGCGGCCGGTCTGGCGCTCGGCTACCTCCTCTTCGCGATCCGGCAGAGCGCCTGGTGCTGGCTGTTCGCCGTCGTCAGTGCGCTGCTCTACCTCGTCGTCTTTGCGCGCGCGGGGCTGGTCATGCAGGCCGCGCTGCAGGTCTTCTACGTCGGCATGTCGGTCTATGGCTGGCGTCATTGGCGCGGCTCCGCATCGGTGGCGCCGCTCGCCGTCAGCCGCTGGACGGTACGACAACACGCGGTGGCCGGGGCCGTCATCGTCGTCTTCGCGCTGGTGAATGGCTGGGTGATCACGCGCGGAGTGCCGGCGTCCTGGGTGCCCTATCTCGACGCGGCGATCGCGTGGGGCAGCGTGCTCACGACGTGGATGGTGGCGCGCAAGGTGCTCGAGAACTGGCTGTACTGGATGGTGCTGGACTTTGCCGCGGCCGCGCTCGCCGCCTGGCAAGGGCTCGCGGCCACCGCATTGCTGTTCCTGCTGTACACGGCGTTGGCGTTGCGCGGCTACCGGGAATGGCGCCGTGACGAAATGCGCGCGGCCGCACACGCGAGTTAGCTGGCATGCGAACCGAGGAGTGGCAGGCGGCTGAGCGTGCGGCGCGGGTTGTCCTCGCCAACGAGGTGGGCACGGCCTCGCTCGCAGCGGCAGCGTTCGAGCCCATCGCAGGAAGGCTCAGCAATTTTGCCTGGCACGTGTCGGTGCCCGGTCAGGACCGGTTCGTGCGCTATGCGGGCGCGGGCAACGAGCGGCTGGGCGCCGACTTGCGCGCGGAAGGCGAAATTCTCCGGTTCGTTGCCGATGCCGGGCTCGCGCCGCAAGTAGTGCGCTGCGATCCATCGGCGCGACTGCTGGTCACGCAGTGGATTGCCAGCTCGCAGGGCGATCCTTTTGCCGGGAACCATGATCGAACGATACAGCGAGTCGCGGAGATGCTGCGCCAACTGCATGAACTGACGCCGCCGCCTGGCATGCGGGTCGTCGATTTCGCGGTGCAGGTGCGCCAGCTGCAGACCGTTCTGGCGGCGCAGGCCGTCCGGCCCGCACTCGCCGCGTGCGCCGCGGAGGTCCTGACACAACTCGGTCCAGGTCGGGCGAATGCGCTCTGCCATCACGACGTCCACGCGCAGAACCTCGTGACCGATCCCTCGGGTCGGCTGTGGCTCGTCGACTGGGAGTACGCCGGGTTGGGCGACCCCGTGTTCGACCTCGCGTCCTGCGCGAGCCAACTGGAGTTGTCGACGGCAAGCACTCGTCTCTTGTGCGATCGGTACATCCGTGCGGGCGGAACGGTCGAACTGGAGAGGCTGGAGCTCGCGCGCTGGGCTTTCGACTACGTGCAGTGGCTCTGGTATCGCGGTCTGCTGGCATCCGCGACGCCCGGTCCCGATGCCATCGAGGCGGCTCACCGGGCGGAGCGGATCGAACGCGACCTGCAGGCGCGTGCATCCGGGGTCTTGCGCTGCAATAATCACTGATTCGATCACAACGACTGGCGGGTGCGAGCATGGCGAAGATGGTGGTGACCGACCGCGACGGCAACGTCCACGAGGTCGAGGGACGTCTCGGCGTCAAGCTGATGGAGACGCTGCGGGAATTCGACTACGGCGTCACGGCCATCTGCGGCGGGCTCTGCTCGTGCGCCACCTGCCACATCTTCATCAAGCCTGACTGGATGCCGAAACTGCCCGCGCCGCAGGGCGACGAAAAGGAACTGCTGGTCGAATTGCAGCATTACGACGCGGCAACGTCGCGCCTCAGCTGCCAGGTGGAGTTCACGCCGGCGCTCGACGGCCTCGAACTCAAGATCGCGCCAGACGAGTGATCGGACGAGCGATCAGGCGGCCTTGGTACGCGGCCCTGTTTCGACGAGGTTGATGCTGCGGCAGGTCCAGGCGATCTCGTCGCGCTGGTTCAGGAGCGTATAGCGGAATTCCACCACGCCGCGCGTTGCGTCCGACGACGACGGGCGCTTCGCGAGGCATTCAAACCGCGCCCGCAGCCGGTCACCGGCACGCACGGCCACCGGCCACTTCACGTCCTCCCAGGCGACGCCGCAGATCCAGGCGATGTCGCCGCTGATTTCGTGATCGAGCCTGCGCCACAACGCCATCGTGTAGATGCCCGAGGCGATCACTTCGCCGAACACGGAATCGCGCGCGGCCTGCGGGTCCGCGTGGAAATACTGCGGATCGTAAGCGCGCGAGAAGGCGAGGAGGGCATCGAGTTCGACGGTCTCCTCGTGCGATTCGCGCGCCTCCCCGACGACGAGGTCGTCGTAGTAGCGGCGCGCGCTCACTTCTCGCCGTTGATGTAACGGTCGATCTCGCGCTGGTAGTGGCGCAGACGCGATTCCTGCTGGCTCCAGAGCGGCCCGCGGAAGCCACGCGACTTCTGTCCCCGCTGCACGGCCTCGACCAGGTCGACGTCCTGGTTCAATACATCACCGAGGTCGGCGCGCTCGCCACCGACGAAGTGATGCTCGATGTTCGGGCGAGTGGCACCCGTGACGTCGGTGCCCTTCGGCAGGCCCATCCAGCCCGGCACCGAGTATTTCGGATCGTCAACGGGACGGACCATCGTCATGTTGTCGTAGAAGAAGCGCTCGGGGTCCGTCGGGTGCGGCTGGAAGCGCATGATGAACACGCCTTCCGGGTGCATGCCGATCTGCACGTTCGGGAAGTAGCCGGTGGCCCAGCTGTCGGTGAGCTGGCCGTCGGTGAATTTCTCGTAGTGGTCGAGTCCGAGGCGCTTCGCGCGCTCGCGCTTCGCCTGCTGCACGGCCACGCGCACTTCCATGGCCGTGCCCTTGAACTCGGCCGGATCCATGCCGGCCTCGATCATCATGTACTGCAGGCCTTCGTTGACGTTCTCGCGGTCGTGCAGGCGATGACTGGGCGTGCAGATCGGCACGATCATGCGCTGGAAGCCGTTCGGGTAGGTGTCGTACTGCGAGAAGTCCTCCATCACGCCCTGCGTCTGCGGATGGATGTGCGGCAGGTGATAGGTCTCGTAGAACGCGTCGACGCCGGTCTTCCAGTTCGCCTGCCACTCGGTGCGCACGTGGCGCACGACGTGCATCTTGTCGATCTGGTAGTTCTCGATGTAGCCCGGCGGCAGGCCGATCCACTCGCGCAGTGCCGGCGCCCTGCCATCCATGTTGATGAAGATCAGGCCGCCGACCTGGTCGCAGCGCACCTCCGTGAGTCCGGGGCGATGCTCGACGAGCTCAGGCTCGAAACTGTGCTCGTCGGTGATGCAGTCGAGCTTGCCGTCGATGCAGAAACGCCAGGCGTGGAACGCGCAGGTGAACCTGGCGACGCTGCCACGCTCGTTGAGCGCGATCGGGTTCGCGCGATGCGGGCACACGTTGTAGAAAGCGCGGATGCCGCCGTCTGCCTGGCGCACGATCACGAAACTTTCGTGGCCGTGGTTGAAGACGGTGTAGTCCCCTTCCTCGGGAATGTCCGAGGTCACGCCGGCCAGCAGCCACACGCGCGGCCACAGGAACTTCCACTCTTTTTCCATGAACTCGCGCGAGTAGTAGCGCGCGGGATCCGGCACGTCGAGGCCGTCGTCGGCCTCCGGTTGCTTGGCTTCGAGCGACCCGGCCGGGGCACTGAGATTCATCGGCCAGACGGCCTTCAGGTTCGCAGCCATTACCTTAACCTCGAATCGGATGGGCGGGACCGGCCGAATATAGCAAAGGGGTCCAGAAAAGAAACAGACCTGACTGTTTTCATCGGGTTTCGATCACCCGGTTGTTGTTGCGAAAATGTTACATACTCCGTCAGATGTTGCTTAAAGCAATTCTTTCAAAGCATTACGCAGCTCAGTTAATTGGCTTTTGCGTTGCACGAATGAAAAACAGTCATGATTGCTTTTTTTCCACCGCTGCTTTAAAAAGCGACTCAAGCAGGTATTTGTACTGACTCTGATCGCCTGACACCTATCGAGCCGCAGGTGCGGCCTCACTGACCGGGGGAAAGTTTCATGACCGTGTTGCGTTCACGCTCGACGCCGATTGCCCGTATCGTCTCGGCGGTCCTCGCCGCCGCCGCCGTTGCACCCGCCGCGATGGCGCAGGATGCAGCGGGTCTCGAAGAAGTGCTCGTCACTGCGACGCGCGCCGGCATCACCAACCTGCAGCAGACTGCGGTCTCCGTGTCGGCCGTCACCGCGGAAGACATCAACCGCATGGTCGCCCGCGACATTTCCGGCATCGCCTCTTCGGTACCGGGTTTCTCGGCCTCGCGCATCACCGCGTTCAACGCCGCCTCGTTCGCCATGCGCGGCGTGGGCCTCACCGACATCATCGTCTACCAGGACTCGCCGGTCGGCGTGACGATGGACGACTTCGTGCTGCCGAGCGTGCAGACGCAGTTGCTCGATACCTTCGACATCGAGAGCGTCGAAGTCCTGCGTGGCCCGCAGGGCACGCTGTTCGGCAAGAACACGACGGGCGGCGCGGTCAACATCCGCAGCAAGCGCCCGGACATGGACCAGATGGGTGCCGATTTCCGCCTCGGGTACGGCAGCTTCAACGCGGTGCGCGCGCAGGGTTCGATCGACATTCCGGTGATCGACGACGTGCTCGCGCTGCGCTTCGTCGGTGCCTACTCGAAGTCCGATGGCTACTACAAGCTCGGCGCGAACTACGGCCCGATCAACACGCTGAACATCTTTGCCGGCACTTTCGCACCGTTCAACATCCCGGGAGTCACCGGGACGACGGGCGAGGGCAGCCCGAACAAGAGCATCGGCGGCGACGACAACCTCAACGGCCGCATCAAGGCCCAGTGGAACGCCACCGACAACCTGACCTTCCTCGCCCAGTACGAGATCATGCGCGACCGTTCGGACGCCGTGCCCTCGTACAACGACACGCCGCCGAATGGCCCGTATCTCTGGAATGCCCTCGGCTTCACGCGCCCGAAAGGCGATCCGCTCGACAACATGGCTTCGACCCAGCGCCAGGACTCGCTGCTCAAGATGGGCAGCGGCCAGGTGATCGACGTCGACGGCATCTACCTGAACATGGAATGGGACGTGGGCGTCGGCACCGTTTACGCCAACGCCGGCAAGCGCACCCAGGACGAACACCTGCCGAATACCTACACGGGCGCTGCGCCGGTCAACCAGGTAACGGGCGAAGTCATCTCGCTGTTCGACGCGACGCGCGACACGACCCGCGACACGACGCAGTTCGAAGCCCGCTTCGCCTCGGACTTCGACGGCTCGGTCAACTTCGTCGCCGGCGTTTTCCAGCAGACCAACGACGCCGACTTCTGCGTCGTGCAGGTGCTCGGGTTCATCGACCTCGCGTTCGACCTCGGTTCACTTGGCTTGCCGCAGCAGTTGAACAACAGTTCGCCGCAGGTGCTGTGCAACAAGCAGAAGTCGGACTCGCTCGCGGGTTACGTCGACGTGACCTGGGACGTCACCGACCAGTTCTCGCTGGCCGGTGGTTACCGCATGACGCGCGACGAGCGCTCCTGGACGGGCCGTACGCAGGTCGGCTTCGACCTGCTCGACGACAACGAGTTCAACGGCAGCCTGTCGTGGCAGGACTTCAACGACCCGCTGCAGGCCGGCAACTTCAACAAGTACCCGGGCGGCACGATCGTCAACAAGAACACGCCCGGATTCGGCAACCTGTCCGAGACCTGGACCGAGCCGAGCTGGCGCATCGTCGGTTCGTACAAGTTCACCGACAAGCTGTTCGGCTACGCGACGATTTCGGAAGGCTACAAGGCCGGCGGCTACAACGACCAGACCGGCACCAGCGGCCTGATGGTCTCGGAGCTGACCCGCCCGGTCGATCCGGAGTTCGCGACGAACTACGAGATCGGCATGAAGTGGGAGAGCGAGGACAGCCGCTACCGCTTCAACCCGACCGTGTTCTACACCACCTACAAGGACGCCCAGCGCGCGGTGAACATCCTCACCGAGAAGAACGGCGCGCAGTTCCAGGAAACGGTGTTCTACAACGCGGCCGAGGTCGAAGCGAAAGGCGTCGAGCTCGAGTTCCAGGCGGCGCTCACGGACAACTTCCGTGTCCGTGCGCAGGCCTCGTACCTGGATGCGTCCTACAACAAGTTCATCGTCGACCAGCCGGGCCTTTCCGACCCGGCTTCGGGCGGCGAGATCCTGCCGTTCTATGGTGACTTCTCGGGCCTGCCGGTGCCGCGTTCACCGGAGTTGATGGGTTCGATCCAGGGCATCTACACCTGGGACCTTGCGAGCGGTGGCCGCATCGACCTCGCGGCCGAGTACTACCACGAGGACGAGAACCTGTTCTACATCTCGGCGGCTGGCCGTCAGTACGACGCGTACCTGGATGCGAAGGACCTGATCAACGCCTCGGTGACCTACACGGCGAAGGACGCCAGGTGGTACGTGCGCGGCTACGGCAAGAACCTGACGGATGAGCGCTATCGCATCGCTTCGCAGTCGGTCGCGACGCTGTGGACGCACTCGCAGTTCGGCGCCCCGATCAACTTCGGCGTCGAGTTCGGCATGGGCTTCGGCAGCTCGCAGTGATACGGGCGGCCGTCACAGGCTGAGGGACGGGGCGGCTTCGGTCGCCCCGTTTTTTTTGCGCTGTCGTCAGATCATGTTGGCCCGTGGTGCGAGTCCGGGTAGACGCAGACATTGGCCGACGTCCCGGATCGGCCAGACGCCGACATCCTCACGTGGCCGCGAACAACGATATCTGCTGCTGGCAGAAGTCCAGATACCTCCGCACGATTGCGGATGGATGCCTGTGAGAGGGATAGAGCAGGTGAAGTTGTTGCTCGGGCATGGGCTTCCCGGGCAGCAAGGCGACGAGCTCACCCGTCTGCAATGCCGGCGCCGCCAGGAAAGGCGGCAACTCGGTCACGACATCACCGGCCAATGCGCGATTTCGCAGGTGCATATAGTCGTTGCTGGTGAGCACGGCACGCGGCGCGATCGTGTCCTCGCCCAGACGCCACTGACCCGCGACATCGGCGCCGGACGACCAGGCCGCGCAGGGAAAACGATGCAGCGCCGCCACCGACTCGGGCTGGCCCAACCGCTCGACCAGCGTGCGCCCGGCCACCAGCACATGCCGGTACGCGAGCATGCGACGCGCCACCATCGTCTCATGCACGATCGTACCCACGCGCAGCGCCACGTCGATGCCGTCCGCGACCAGGTCGACCCGCCGCTCGGTGCTGAAGACGTGCAACTGGATGTCCGGATAACGCTGCTGGAACCGCGATAGCAGCTCCCACCACGGCTCAAAGGCGGGTGGCAACGACAGCCGCAGCCGCCCCTTGAGCCGAGCCTGGTCGCTGACCACTGCCTGTTCCGCCTCGTGCAGCGCCTCAATGCCGCGACCGGCGTGTTCGTACAGGCGCGTGCCCGCGTCGGTCAGACGAGTGCCTCGCGCCGAGCGCTCCAGCAACTGTACGTTCAGTTGCCGCTCCAGGTCGCGGATTCGCCGGCTTACCGTTGGCAGTGGCAGTCGCAGCCGTGCGGCTCCGGCCGACAGGCTTCCCGCGCGCGCCACGCTGACGAACATTCGCACGGCATTGAGGTCCACGGCGCCTCTTATTTATGAGAGTCTGATTGCCAATAATAGGTCTTATATTCCAGAAACGGTAGGCCTAGAGTGCCCTCGACTGGTCAAACCCGACGAACCCAAGAGGAGCCACGCCATGTCCGTCCAGTTTGTCCTGCGGTCCTACGAGGCCGCACTCAATTCCAATGCGGTCGACACCATCCTCGATCTCTATGGCAGCGAGCCCGTGTTCATGCCGCAGCATGCGCCCGCCCTGGTCGGCCGCGACGCGGTCCGCGCCGGCTACGAGCAGGTGTTTGCCACCATCAAGCTCGACGTACGCTTCGAGATCCACGAGGTTGAAGAGGCCGGCGACTATGCCTGGGCACGCACCAGCTCCGCCGGACGCACCAGGATCCTCGCCGCGGGCGTGGAGGTCGCTGAAGGCAACAACGAACTCTTCGTCTTCCGTCGCGAGAACGGGACGTGGAAGATTCACCGTTACCTGTTCTCCACGACTCAGCCGCGCGCCTGAGGTCGACGACCATGGATGCCCGACTCCAGGCTCCCGTCATGGCCACTGCACGGATGCTGATGGCGCTGATCTTCATTCTCTCCGGCCTGTCCAAGCTTGGCGCGGCCGACGCAGTCCGAGGCTACATGGAAGCGATGGGCGTGCCCGGCTTGCTGCTGTGGCCCACCATCGTGTTCGAGATCGGTGCGGGCCTGCTGGTCGCTCTCGGATACCGCACGCGTGTCGTCGCGTTGTTGCTCGCGGGCTTCTGTCTACTGAGCGCAGCGATCTTCCATCACCAGTTCGCGGACCAGGTCCAGATGATCATGTTCCTGAAGAACATTTCGATGGCGGGTGGCTTCCTGCTGTTGGCTGCCGTGGGTCCGGGATCGTTCGGTCTCGATGCGAGGTTTGGTCGAGCCTGACGTGGTCACGCCGGCGGGCCATCGTGGCCTGCCAGCATGGCCAGTGGTGTCTGCCCCGGGGAATTTCGCTGCCGGCCCGACCGGGGCACCTATGCGGCGGCGGGCGCCGCGAAAGGGCAATACTCTTCGCGCTCCACCAGTCCCAGCACGAACGAGAGCTTGGCCATGCCGGAGATGATCGCCATCACCGTGCCGAGTTCGAGCAGGTCGGCATCGGAGAAATGCTTGCGCAGTCGCGCATAGAGCTCGGGTGACATGCGTCCCGCGGCGTTGGTAAGCGCGACTTCGCCCGCGTAGGCAATGACTGCCTTCTCGGCGTCCGTGAATGGGCCGGACTCGAAATCGTCCATCGCGTCCACCTGCGGCTGCGTGATGCCCGCCAGCAGCGCGCCAGGCACGTTCTGCTTGTTGCAGGTGCGGCAGCCATGCAGCAGCGACAGCTTGAGTCGCGCCAGCTGCTTGTAGCGCTGGTCGACCTTGCCGCCGAAGAAGAGGCCCGCGTAGAAGCGGTTCATCACGAAGTCGAGCATGGCCGGGTTCGAGGCGAACACCTCGACGAAGGCGGGCTCGCCCGTCAGGGCGTTGAGCGTGTCCCACGCGAGGTGAAACTGCTCGGGCAGTTGCGCGCGCGGGGTCCGGGTAAAGGGCGTGTCGGCCATGGTGCGTCTCCTGCGGGTCGTGCCGGCGTCAGCCGACGTCGAAGTAGTCGGGTCGTCCGCCGGGCCACTCGGTGTCGCCCCAGGTGCTGTGGCCGCCGTCGACGACGAGGACCTCGCCCGTTACGAACTTGCCGGACTCCGCGCCGACGTAAACGACTGCTTCGGCCACGTCGAGCACGTCGCCGAAGCGCTTCATCGGGTTGGTCAGTGCGAAACGCTCGGGCACGCCGTCCGGGTAGACGTTGAGGCCCTCGGTCGCGATCGAGCCCGGCGCGACGCAGTTCACCCGGATACCGAGCGGAGCCCATTCGGTCGCGACGGTCTTGCTCAGGTAGATCACGCCCGCACGCGCGGCGCATGTGTGCGCCACCTGCGGCATGCCACGCGCGATCGTTGCGACGATGTTGACGATGTTGCCGCTCTGGCCGCGATCGCGCCATTGGCGCGCGGCCGCCTGCATCATGTACCAGGTGCCGTTGAGATTCGTATCGATGACCGCGTTCCAGCCTTTCACGCTGAAATCGATCGCCGCCTGGGGGAACTGGCCGCCGCTGTTGTTGACGACGGTGTCGAGCCGCCCGAAGCGCTCGAACGTGGCGGCGACCAGCGCCTCCACCTGCTCCGGGTCGCGAATCGTCATCGCGTGCGTGCAGATCTCCCGGCCCAGCAGCTTGTGGATGCCGTCCGCCGTCTGCTCGAGCTTCTCCGCCCGCCGCCCGCAGATCATCACGTCGGCGCCGAGACGCGCGAGCAGGTAGGTGATGCCGCGGCCAATACCGGAGCCGCCGCCGGAGACCACGAATACCTTGCCGGCCAACAGGTCCGGGCGGAAAACCGTGGGTCGTGTCGCGAGTTGCTCGTCGGTCATGCCCCATTGTCGCGGCTCGGCAGCGGGCTGCAGGCGTTTGACGCTGTGATCCACGTTAACCTCTGTGCAGTCCAAGCACGGACACGCTCGCCACGTTGCGATTCGGTATCCCGCCCAGGTTGTGTGTGAGTCCGATGGACGGCGAGGCGAGCTGACGCTCCCCCGCGCGGCCAAGCAGTTGCGTGTAGATCTCGTACGCCATGCGCAGGCCTGAGGCGCCGACCGGATGCCCGAAGCACTTCAGGCCGCCGTCGGTCTGGCACGGTATCGCGCCAGTGCGGTCGTAGCGGCCATCGAGAATGTCGTGCACCGCGCGACCGGGTTGCGAGAAACCGAGGTCTTCCATCAGGACCAGTTCGGTGATCGAGAAGCAGTCGTGCACCTCCATCAGGTTCACCTGCTCAGCCGGCCTGGTGATGCCCGCCTCGCGGAACGCGCGCCCGGCGGCGATTCGCGACGTCAGCGTGTGGCTGCCGTCCCAGCTCGCGTGACCCATCTCGACGCCGTTCGACCCGGCCAGTGCCAGTGCCTTGACCGTCACCATGTCGCGCTTGCCGAGCGACGCCGCGATGGCGGGCGTCGTCACGATCGCGCACGCCGCGCCGTCGCTGACTCCGCAGCAATCGAACAGACCGAGCGGATACGCAACCATCGGTGCGGCGAGTGCCTGCTCGATCGTGATGCGGTTGCGCAGGTGCGCCTTCGGGCTCGCTACGGCGTTCTCGTGGCTCTTCCACGAAACGTGCGCCATCGCGCGCTTGAGGTCCGCGATCGAATGCCCGTGCCGCGCCGCGTAGGCGGCGCCGAGTTGCGCAAAGGCGCCGGGCGGCGTGAAGCCCGGCTGCCAGAGGTCCTCGAACGTACCCTTGGTACGCTCCGGCAGGCCGGCGAAGCCGGTGTCCTTGAGCTTCTCGACGCCGAACGCGAGTGCAATGTCCACGGCACCCGCGGCAACCGCGTACACGGCGGCGCGCAGGGCCTCGGTGCCCGTCGCACAGAGATTCTCGACGCGTGTGACGGGTATGTTCGGCAGTCGCAGCGCAAAGGACAGCGGCAGGCCGGAGCGGGCGACGTTTTGATCCTGGTAGAACACGCCGAGCCATGCGGCCTCGATGCGATCGCGTTCGATGCCGGCGTCGGCCACGGCTTCGGTGAACGCCTCGACCATCAGGTCGTCGGCGCTGCAGTCCCAGCGCTCGCCGAACCGCGAGCAGCCCATGCCGACGATCGCAACCTTGTCGCGGATGCCGCTTGCCACGTTCAGTTCCTCACCGGGGTGGCCTTCCAGAAGTAGCGCCTGAAGCCGCGCACCTTGTCGAAATCCTTGACGCGGAAGACGAATCGCACCGGCTGGCCCACACTGACCTCGCCCGGGCGGACGTCGGTGAACTCGATGAACACGTTGCCGCCACCGTCCAGTTCCACGTTGCCGTACACGTGTGGCGGGCTGCGCGTCACCGCCAGCCAGTCTTCCGTGTACGTCTTCACGCGCCCGAGCTTTTCCGCAAGCTGCACGGGACTCTGCGTGTCGAACGCGCGGCACTGCGGATTGACACATGCGCGCGCCAGCGGGAACTGCACCGTTCCGCATGCACTGCACTGCCCGCCGAAGAAAGCCGTGACGTCGCGATGATGCCGCCACGCAGCCGGTTGCGCCGTGCGGTTGTCGCGTTCGGCGCGCATGCCCCATTCGACGTCGACGAGGCCGCAGTTGGCGAGGAATCGGACGTAGTCGCGATTGGGCACGCCGGCCGCGAGCGAGCCGCTGGCACCACGGCCTGCCGTTGCGGCGCGACCGGTGGCCCGGAGCACGACCACGTCGCACCCCTGGCCGAAGCCTGCCAGCAGGATGAGATCGCCAGCCTGTGCCCGCTCGAGCGCGGCGCCGAGCAACAGCAGTGGGTGGGCGACACCGGTGTCGCCGCACTCGCCGTGCAGATCGGCGGGGACGGCCTCGGGCCGGATGCCCGCAGCCTTGGCGATCGCAGTCGCGAAACGCTGTGGTCCCTGCACGAGCAGGTGCCTGACGTCGCGGGCATCGATCGAGCCGAGCGCAGCCCTGATCGCGCGCGGCACCAGCGCGAGGTAGCCCTCGTCGCGGACCCAGCGCTCCTCGTAGGCGTAATCGTATTCTGCCGCGGCTTCGCGAAAGTGGTCGACGAAGTCGGCGCGCATCGAAGCCGCGGCAACGTATTCGGCTGCGAGGTCGGGCCCGGCACCGACGAGTGCTGCAGCTGCGCCGTGCCCGAAGCGCGATTCCTGCTCGCTGCCAGCCTTGGCGACGCGCCGATCCGCCGCGACGACCAGCGTTTGTTGCCCATCGATGCCTGCGCTGCGCAACGCGTCGAGCAGCGCCGAGACGCCGGCGCGCTGATGACCTGCACCATCGGCAGTGCGCAGGGACTGCGCAAGGTCGAGCGCTTCGGCCACGACACCTGCATTGCAACGGTCCGCGAAGGGATGTGTCGTCGACGCGAACACGAGCGAGGCAACCA
Source organism: uncultured Gammaproteobacteria bacterium (assembly GCA_963793675.1). Lineage (GTDB taxonomy): Bacteria > Pseudomonadota > Gammaproteobacteria > Steroidobacterales > Steroidobacteraceae > RPQJ01. The sequence continues at coordinate 159,977 of CAWCBA010000008.1, forward strand.
CGCTGCGGTCGTGGCCGGTGAGGCAATCACGCGCCGCTTCGACCGCCATGGTCAATGCGTCCTCGTCCCAGGCGCAGTAACTGCGCGCGCCATGTGGCTTGCCGGCGCGCAGGCCCGCGGCCCAACCCATCGCTTCGATGATCGCTGCGCGCTCGAGGCGCAGACGCGGCAGGTAGGCGCCGCAACTCCGAATGCCCGTTCCGTGCATCGCGGGTCAGGTCTCGTAGTACGGTTCCAGCAGCGGCTGCACGCGCAGGTGTGCTGGAATTTCGATGCCTGCGGCCTGGATGCGACGGTCGAGTTCCTCGTGCCAGTGGTAGATGCGACGCTCCTGGTAATTGAGCGTCATGCCGCGGAAGCCCGGCGACTCGACCGACTTCTGGATCTTCTCGGCGAACTGCAGGTCCTCGTCGAGGATGCGGTCGAAGTTCGCGATGCGCGTCGCCCACAGCGGGCTCAGTTCCGCGTCGCCCCAGTCCGGCGCAAACCAGTGGCATTCGATGCGCATCGAATCCGGTCCCGTCGGCCAGAACAGCAGGAACGGGCAGCCGGACGGATCGATCGGCGTGACCAGGTTCGGGTAGAGGTTCCAGGACGGGTTGTTCCTGGTCGAGATGATCGTCGCCGTCTCGACGCGCCGCATGCCCACGGTGCCCGGATCGACCCAGTCGGGTCGCCGGTTCGGCGTGACCATCAGCGAATGGCCATGGCGGTAGAGGGCGATGCAGGTGCCGCGGTGATCCAGGAATCGGTCCACCGTGTTCTGGTGGATCGACTTCAGGTGGTACGTCTCGAGGAACGCGTCCAGCAACACCTTCACGTTGCACTTGAGGTCGTAGCCGTGCTTCTCGATGAAACGCAGCGACTCGGGCTGGAACTGCTCGAGGTGACCGGGAATCGGGCCGAGGTCCTCGAGCAGCGGGCGGGCGTTCGGGTCCTCGTTGATGAATACCCAGTTGGCGAGCTGCTCGCAGCGCACCGACACGAGCGAATGCGCGCCCATGTCGAGATCCACGAAGTCGCGCTTGTCGCGCAGGTTCACCAGTTGCCCGTCGAGCGCGTACGTCCAGCCGTGGTAGGAGCAGACGAGGCCATCGCAACGACCCGCGTCGGTCTTGACCAGGGGGCCACCGCGATGCCGGCACGTGTTGTAGAACGCGCGGACCTTGCGGTCCTTGCCACGAACGATGAGGATCGGCGAGCCCGTCTTGGTCCAGAGCATGAAGCTGCCGGCGTCCGGCAGTTCGTCCGTGTGACACGCGTACAGCCAGGTGCGCTTCCACAGCCCCTGGCGCTCGGCCTCGAAAAAAGCAGGGTCGTTGTAGCGGCCGCCCGGAATCGGTGGGAAACGCGGAAAGCCCTCCGGCGGACCTGCGCGGCTCGCCTCGTACTGCATGCCGTCGAGGAAGCGACGGACGAACGTTTCAGTTGCGGCAGCGTCCATGGTCGGACCCCTTTAGGCTGACCAATGGAAGTATAGAAGTGGGGCGGTCTAAAAGAAACAGGCGTGACTGTTTTTTTCCGTGGCCTGCCCCTATAGTCGGGTTCGGCCTGCGCCAGGAGGGTAGTCAGCGTGAGCGACCTGATTCTGCATCATTTCGACTGGTCTCCTTACGGTGAAAAAGTCCGGGTGCTGCTCGGACTCAAGGGGCTGGCGTGGCGGAGCGTGCAGATTCCGATGGTCATGCCGAAGCCGGACCTGACCGCGCTGACGGGCGGCTATCGCAAGACTCCCGTGTTGCAGATCGGCGCCGACATCTACTGCGATACCAGCCGCATCGCGCGCGAGCTCGAGCGTCGTCATCCCGAGCCCACCTTCTTCCCGGGCGGCAGCGGCCTGGCGTACGCGCTCGCGCCATGGGCTGATTCATTCTTTACGTCCGGCGCCGGTCTCTCGATGGGTCTCAACGACCAGCTGCCGGCGGACCTCATGCAGGACCGGCGCGAGTTCTTCAGTCACATGGACTTCGATCGGCTGCAAGCGCGGGCACCGCACATGTTCGGCCAGGTGCTCGCCAACGTGAAACTGCTCGAGGAGCACCTGGCCGACGGGCGTGCGTTCCTCACTGCCGACCGCCCCGGACTCGCCGATGCCTCGGCGTATTACGTGCTCTGGATGTGTCGCGGCTTCGTCGCGGCGATGAATGACATGCTGGAGCCCTTCGTGCGCGTCGCTGCGTGGGAAGGCCGCATGCGGGCGATCGGGCACGGCGAGCGCAGCGAGATCGCAGCCGCTGCGGCGCTGGACATTGCGCGCGCCGCAAGTGCGTTACCCGGTGCCGGCGTGAGTCCTGCCGATCCCTCGGGTCTCGTTGCCGGCCAGCGGGTGACCGTCACGCCGGACGACTATGGCAAGGTTCCGGTCGCTGGTGAGCTGGTGACACTGGACCTGCACGAGGTCGCAGTGCGCCGCGTCGATGCCCGCGCGGGCGAAGTCGTCGTGCATTTTCCTCGCCTCGGTTACCTCATCGAGGCCGCATGATCGACGTCCATTTCTATCCGTCGCCGAACGGGCTCAAGATCCTGATGATGCTGGAAGAGTGTGGCCTGCCGTACCGCGTCGTCGAGGTGAACATCCTGCGTGGCGCGCAGTTCGAACCGGACTTCCTGCGCATCAGTCCGAACAATCGGATACCGGCGATCGTCGATCACGATGCGATGGGCGGACCCCTGTCGGTCTTCGAATCCGGCGCGATCCTGCAGTACCTCGCGGAAAAGTCGGGTCAGCTGCTGCCGCGTGACCTGCGCGGCCGCTACGACGTCCTGCAATGGTTGTACTGGCAGGTCGCCGGTCTCGGGCCGATGGCGGGGCAGGCCCATCACTTCCGCGCCTTTGCGCCCGAGCAGATTCCGTACGGCATCAGGCGCTACACGGACGAGGTCAACCGGCTGTACGGCGTGCTGCAGCGGCGTCTGGCTGGCCGCGAGTACATCGCCGGCGACTACTCGATCGCGGATGTCGCCTGCTGGCCGTGGGTCGTGCCGCATCAGCGCCAGGGACAGGCACTCGAGGATTTCCCGGAGGTGAAGCGCTGGTTCGAAGCCGTGCGCGACCGGCCCGCGACGAGGCGAGCGTACGAGAAAGGCCACGAACGCAGCGCGGACCCCGAGGCCTACCAGTTCCTGTACGGGCAGACGGCAGAGTCCGTCGAACAACGACGCCGGGAGCACGAGCAATGACCGACCTGATCCTGCATCACTACGACGCGTCGCCCTTCACGCAACGCGTGCTGCGCATGTTCGGCATCAAGGGCCTGGAGTGGCGCTCGGTGACGACGCCCATGATGCCGCCGAAAGACGATCTGCTCGCGCTGACGGGAGGCTATCGCGGCACACCGGTGCTGCAGCTCGGCGCCGACGTCTACGTCGACTCGCAGCGCATCGCACGGGAGCTCGAGACGCGCTATCCGCAACCCTCGCTGTTTCCGGACGGCAACGCCGGCATCACCTACGCCGCGGTGAAGTGGGCCGACGCGTTCTTCCGTGCGGGCCTGCACCTGGCCATCGGCGTGACCAGCCCGCTGTGGCCGGCGGAATTTCGCCAGGACCGGCAGGGCTTGTTTCCCGACATCGACTTCGACGGCGTCGACCTCGCCCACGCGCGCTCGCAGATGCTTGCCCATGCGGGGTTCATCGAGCAGCAGCTGGCGGACGGCCGCGCATTCCTGCTGGGTGGCGCACCTGGTTTGATCGACATTCATGCCTGGACCGTGCCGTGGTTCACGCGCGCGTCCGTGCCGGGCGTGAATGAACTGCTGGCGCCGTTCACGCGCATGCAGGCCTGGGAAGAGCGCGTCGCCGCACTGGGCGAAGGCCGGCGGGTCGATTGCACGGCCAGCGCAGCATTCGAGATCGCACGAGCATCCCGGCCGTTGGCGTGTTCCGTGAGCGGTCACGAGGCAGAAGCGCTGCAGGCTGGCAGGCTCGTCGAGGTATCGCCCGACGATACCCGGCGCGGCGCTGTCCGCGGTCGGCTCGTGGCGCTCGACTGGAATGAAATCGGCGTGGCGCGCGAGCACGCGCAGTGCGGAGCGGTCGTCGTCCACTTCCCACGGCTGGGATACCGGATCACGCCGCTCGCTTGAGCGGGCGCGAGCATGGACTCAGATCACCCGTGCGTCCCGCAGCGTGGTGATTTCTTCGCTCGAGTAACCGAGGCCGCGCAGCACTTCGTCCGTGTGCTCACCGAGCAGTGGCGGACGGTGAGTAATGCCGCCACCGGACACGCTGAGTCTGACCGGCAGGTTCGGCACCCTGGCGGGCCGCTGCAAACCGGGAAAGTCGGTTATGGCGTGCAGCGCCTGCATCGCGGCCACCTGTGGATGATCGAGCGCCTGCTGCAGCGTGTGCACCGGGCCCGAAGGCAGGCCTGCGGCCTGCAGTTCACGCAGCGCCTCGTCCGTCGTGCGCTCGGAACACCACTGCCGCATGCGGGCAAGGATATCCTCGCTGTGATCGCCGCGTGACTGGTCGGACTGGAAGCGTGGGTCGTTGGTCCAGCGTTCGGCGTCGCCCATCAGCTTCGCCCAGCGGCGAAACAGTCCATTGCCGACCGTATGCGTGAGGACGTGGCCATCGCGAGTCGCAAACACGTCGGAGGGCGCGGAAGTCTGCACTCGATTGCCGGTTGGCGCACGGTTGATCCCGCGGGCGCTCTGTTCCGTGAGGTGCGAGCCGAACACGGCCATCGCCGTGCCGAGCAGGTTGGTCTTCACTTCCTGGCCCTCGCCCGTCTGCGCGCGCTGCATCAGCGCCGCGAGCGTGCCGAAAGCGGAGAGCACGGCCGTCGAATAGTCGACGTATGGGGCGGCGGACTTGACCGGATGTCCGGGCGTGCCCGTCATGTACATCGCGCCCGACATCGCCTGTCCGACGCCGTCGAAGCCGCCGCGCTCGGCGAGCGGGCCTTGGTCGCCGAACGACGATTGCGTCACCAGGATGACATCGGGACGGATTGCCTTGAGGCTCGCGTAATCGAGCCCGAGTGAGCGCAGGCCCGACGGCGGCAGGTTGGCGACGACGACGTCGGCGGTCCGCACCAGTCGCTGCATGATTTCGCGACCTTGCGCGCTGGCCGGATCGAGCGTGAGGGACTTCTTGTTGCAGGCGGTCTGGAAGAACACGCCGCCCTCGCCGGAGTCGGCGATGGGCGCAATGTAGCGGTCCTCGCCGCCATCGCGCCTTTCGATCCGGATCACTTCGGCGCCGAGGTAACCGAGCAGCGTGGCGCAGTAGGGGCCCGCGACGTAGCGGCCGAAGTCGAGCACGCGCACTCCGGCCAGCACCGCCATGCGTCAGCGCCTCTGGTCGAAGCGGCGGCCGACGAGCGCGCCAGCGATGTTGACCTTCTGGATGTCGATCGCGCCGCCGGCGATCCCCCAGCCCCAGGCGTCGCGCAGGCGCCGCTCCATCGGGTACTCGCGCGAGTAGCCGTACCCACCCATGAGCTGCACGGCGTGGCCGCACACTTCGCGCGCGATCTCGTTGGCGAAGCACTTGGCAAGCGACGAATCGAGGATGCTCGGCAAGCCATTCTGCGCATTCGAAGCGGCGCGGTGGATCAGCAATCGCGCCGCTTCGACGCGCATCTTCATCTCGGCGAGCTTGATCTGCACGCCCTGGAACTCGATCAGGTGCTTGCCGAACTGTTCGCGCTCCTGCACGTACTCGATCACGTCCTCGAGCGCACCCGAGGCCTGGGCGAGGCCCATGGTCGCGTTGCCGCAGCGTTCCAGGTCGAACGCTTCCATCAGCTTCTTGAAGCCGCCGGCCGGCACCACGATGTTGTCGGCAGGCACGGTGGCATTGTCGAAGTAGATGTCGGAGGAGGGCACGCCGCGGAAACCCATCAGGCTCTCCGGTTTGCCGAACGTCACGCCCTTGGTGTCCTTCTCCACGTAGACGGCGCCGATGCCGCGCGCGCCTTCGTCTTCGGACATGCGGCAGTACACGACGTAGCCATCGGCATGACCGCCGCCCGAGCACCAGCGCTTGGTGCCGTTCAGCACGACCTTGTCGCCGCGAGTCTCGGCGCGCGTCGTCAGGTCGGTGAGCGCGGAGCCGGCCTGCGGCTCCGACATCGACACCGCGACCTGGATTTCACCGCGGCAAACCGCCGGCACGACGCGCTGCTTGAGTGATTCGGAGGCGAAGCGCTCGATGGCGCGCACCGGGCCGACGCAGGACTCGAACACGGGGAAGCCCACCGCGGACGAAATCTTGCCGAACTCCTCGAGCACCAGCAGCGCCTCGACGTTGCCGAGGCCGAGGCCGCCGTAGCGTTCGGGCACGTTGATGCCCAGGAAGCCCATCTCGGCGAATTCCCTGACGACCGCCTTGTCGGGCGCGTGGTTGGTCTCTTCGCACTCCCGGGCGATGTCCGGCAGTTTCGCGCGGGCAAAGTCGCGCGCGGCTTCCTGCAGCGAGCGCTGTTCGTCGGTCAGCTGGAAATTCACGCGGGCGGACTCCTCGGTTTCTGAACGGTCAGGCCTGGACTTCGATGTGGCCGTCGACGACGCGCACCGGATAGCTCTTGAGCGGAACCGTGGCGGGCGCGCCGAGCACGGCCCCCGTGCGCACGTCGAAGCTTGCGCCGTGCAGCGGGCAGATGACGCGGTTGCCGCGCAACCGGCCCTCGTCCATCTTCGCGTAAGCGTGGCTGCAGATGTTGTGCACGGCGTGGACCGCGCCTTCCTTCGTGTGCACGAGCAGCACCGGCTCGTCACCGAGCGTCACGCAGCGCATCGCGCCGGGTGCAAGTTCGGCCAGGGGCAGGGCAGGCACGTAGGGCTTGTCGGACAAATGGCACCCTGCGCGCGACTGCGCGCGACTCGTCGCAATGTATCGGGCAATGTACCGGATCGCGCCAAAAAAGAAACAGGCTTGACTGTTTCTTTCCGGCGGGACCCGGTGCTACCATCGGCCGCGAGCAAGCCACACAGGGGGAGCCGATGTCGCGGACCACGTTCATTTCCCGCATGACGGTCAAGCCGGGCCGGGAACAGGATTTCGTCGATGCCTGCAACGAACTCACCGCCAAGGTAAAGGCGCACGAGCCGGGCGTGATCTATTACGAATTCTTCAAGCTGCGCGAACCACGTCGCTACGCCGTGCTCGAATCCTTCCCGACGGAGGAGATGGAGCACGCGCACATGAATTCCGCGTGGCTCGCGGCCATCGGCCCCCGCATCGTCGATTGCCTCGACGGCACCTGGGAGCGCGAGTACCTGGACCCGTTCAAGGCCTGACCCCGTTCTTACATCCGCTCCGACGAGGATCGAGCACCCATGACCGTCTTCATCGCCACGCTCAAGATCAAGCCGGGCCACGAGGCCGAATTCGAACGGCTGCAGACCGAACTCTCGCAGTTGACCCACGCCAGCGAGCCGGACACCAAGGTGTACGACATTATCCGTTCGCGCGACAAGCCCGACACGTACGTGGTCTACGGTCGGTTCAAGGACGAAGCAGCGTTCCAGCTGCACCAGGCCACGGCGTTCCATGAACGCCTGGTGCCGCCGATCCTGGCCACGGTCTCCGGCGACATGGACCTGAAGTTTTTCGATTACGTCGCCTGACGCAGGGCGCGAGCGGCAGGTCAGCCGGCGGTGACGCCGGTGACCGCTGCCTTGAGCGTAGCGAGAAACGCCGCGGCGTCCGCACCGTCGACGACCCGGTGGTCACTCGACAAGGTCACAGTCACGACCCGGCCCACGGCGAGTGCGCCATGGCGCACCACGGGCCGCTCTTCCAGCGCGCCGATCGCGAGGATCGCGACCTGCGGCGGGTTGATGATCGCGTCGAACTGGCGCACGCCGAACATGCCCAGGTTCGAGACCGTGAACGTCCCACCCGTGATCTCGTCGCGGGCAAGCTTGCCCGTGCGAGCGCGCTCTGCGAGCTCCCGAACCGACGTCGCAATCTGCTGCACCGAGAGGTCGGCGGCGTTGCGCACGATGGGAGTCACGAGCCCAGCTGGAGTTGCCACTGCGACGGCCAGATCCACCTGCTCGAACTGCAGCAGCTCTTCACCCGTGAACTGGGCGTTCAATCGTGAGTGCTGACGCAGCGCCGTCGCAACGGCGTGCAGCAGCAGATCGTTGATCGAGACGCGCTCACCTGCGGCGACCATGGCGGCACGTTTCGTCGCCAGGGCGTCCATGTCGAGGTCCGCAACCAGGCGATAGTGCGGCAGGTCGCGCTTCGATTCGGACAGGCGCCGCGCGATGGTTGCACGCATCGACGTGAGTTTTTCGCGCTTTACCGGCTCCGCGGCGCCCATCACCGCGACGGCGGCAGCGGGACCGCCAGCCTGCTGCAGCGTGGCCGCATACGCCTCGACGTCTTCCTTCGAGATGCGTCCATTGCGGCCGGTGCCCGTCACCTGCGACAGGTCGATGCCGAGCTTCTCGGCGAGGCGCCTGGCGATCGGACTGACGCGTGCCTCGCCCTCGGCGGCTCCGCCGGCACCAGTGTCCACGGCGGGTGCCGCTGGCACGGCGGGTGCGGAGCTTGCCGCTGCTGCCGCGGCCGAACCTTCGGCAAACGACGCATCGAACGGCTTGAAGTCCCTGACGAAAGCGTCGATGTCGGTTTCGGCTACGTCCGGATCCGACAACACGGCGATCAGCGTTCCCACCGGGAAGGTGTCGCCCGTCGGCGCCAGCATGCGACGCAGCGTGCCGCTCGCGGGGCTCTCGACGGAGTTCACGATCTTCTCGGTCTCGACGTCGAGCAGCGCATCACCCTTCTCGACGTGGCGACCGAGTTCGAAATTCCAGGCCGTGACGGTGCCTTCCTGCATCTCGATGCCCCACTTGGGCATCGTGACCGGACGGATGCGGTCGGTGCTCATCCCTTCATCACCTCGCGGATGGCGGCCTCGATCTTCGCTGGACCCGGCACGTAGGCACGCTCGAGTTCGCGGGCGAAAGGAACCGGGCAGTGCGGTGCCGTGACCGGGCGCGGCGCGGCCTTGAGCGAATGGAAGCCCTTCTCGGCGACGATGGCGCAGATGTCGGCCGCAACGCTGCAGCGCGGATTCGATTCGTCGACCACCACCAGGCGGCCGGTGTTCTCGACGCTCTCGAGGATCGTCTCTTCGTCGAGCGGCGACGTCGTGCGCGGATCGATCAGGTCGCAGGTGATGCCTTCCTGCGCCAGCGCGTCGACCACCTTCTCGGCGAAGACGACCATGCGGCCGATCGCGACCACCGTGACATGCTCGCCCTCGCGCAGCAGGTTCGCCTCGCCGAACGGGATCGTGTACGCACCGTCGGGCACCTCGCCCTTGCGCGGGTAGAGCGCCTTGTGCTCGAAGAACATCACCGGGTCGTCGTCGCGAATTGCCTGGATCAGCAGGCCCTTCGCGTCGTACGCATTCGATGGCACGACCACCTTCAGGCCCGGCACCGCAGTGAGCAGCGCGTAGATCGACTGCGAATGCTGCGCACCCATGTTCATGCCGGCGCCCATCGCCAGTCGCACCACGGCCGGGCAGCGCGTCTTGCCGCCGAACATGTAGCGGAACTTGGCCATCTGGTTGAAGATCTGGTCCATGCTGACGCCGATGAAGTCGGCAAACATCAGCTCTGCCACCGGCCGCAGGCCGGCGAGAGCGGCGCCGCCGGCGGCGCCGATGATCGCGGACTCGGAAATCGGCGTGTCGATCACGCGGTCGGCGCCGAACTTCGGCAGCAGGCCCTTGGTGACGCCGAAGATGCCGCCGGACGCTTCGCGCTGACCCGACGTGCCGCCGGCGCCGCCCGATACGTCCTCGCCGAGGACGATGATCGTGCCGTCGCGTTCCATCTCCAGGTGCAGCGCTTCGTTGAGCGCATCGCGGAAGGATTTCTGTGACATGTCGCGCCCGCTCAGTAGGAGATGTAGACGTCGGTTTCGAGTTCGGACTCGGCGGGCGGAGGCGACGACTTCGCTGCCGCAACCGCGGCTTCGATGACCGACAGCACCTGCTCGTCGATGGCGTCGAGCGTCGCGGCCGGCAACCAGCCTTCGGTCGTGACGCGCTCACGGAAATTCTTCAGGCAATCCATCGTCTCGCGCTGGCGCTTCACTTCGTCCTTGGCGCGATACAGCTGCGGGTCGCCTTCGAAGTGCCCGTAGAAGCGCGTGATCGTCGCTTCGAGGGTTGACGGGCCCGCGCCGCGGCGCGCGTTTTCGATGAGACGGCCCGCTGCTTCGTACACGGCGAAGAAGTCCGAACCGTCGCAGCGCTCGGCGGGCATGCCGAAGGCGCGTGCCCGGCCGGCAATGTCCTTCGAGCCCACCGCGTAGTCCTTGCCGGTGTGCTCGCTATAGCCGTTGTCCTCGATGACGAAGATCGCCGGCACCTTCAGCACGACCGCCATGTTCATCGCCTCGAACACGGTGCCCTGGTTGCAGCTGCCGTCGCCGCCGAAGGCGATGCTGACGTGGCGGTTGCCGCGGTTGCGGCAAGCGATGGCCGCGCCTACCGCGAGCGGCGGCCCGCCGCCGACGATCGCGTTGGCGCCGAGCATGCCCTTGGTGACGTCGGCGATGTGCATCGAGCCGCCCTTGCCTTTGCAGAGGCCGGCGGCGCGCCCGTAGATCTCGAGCATCATGCCCTGTACGTCGCAGCCCTTGGCGATGCAGTGGCCGTGGCCGCGATGCGTGCTGACGATGTAGTCGGCGTCGTCGAGGTGCTCGCACACGCCGACGGCAACGGCTTCCTGGCCGGCGTAGAGGTGCGTGAAGCCGGGAATCTCGCCCGTGGCGATTTCCACGTGCAGCCGTTCCTCGAATTCACGGATCGTCTTCATCTGGCGGTAGGCGCGCTGCAGGCGCTCCGCCGAAAGTGGTGATGTCATGTCGCCTCGCTCGGGCGTTGGGTTCAGACAGCGCCGGGGGGCTTGCCGCCCGGCCCATAGACGTAATCGTCGATGACCTTGTGGAAGTGGCGGATGCGCAGTTCCTGCGCGCCGATCCAAAGGCCCTCAAACGCTGCGGAATGCATGCCTGCCTGCACGCCAGGCAGGTTGGCCGCATCCTGGTCGAGCACCAGCCCGATGGACTTCTCGCCGTGCTTGAAGTGCTGGTGCTTCGGTCGCGCCGGCCACTCGTGGCCCTCCGGCACGAGCTCGAACGTCCAGATGTCGTAGAACATGCGGTCCGGATCGGTGGGGTGCGGCCGCTGCCGGAACAGCATCAGGTCGTCCGCGTGCACGTTGAGCGTGACGTTCGGGAAGATCAGGTAGTGATAGTCGTCGGTGAGCTGGTCGTCGTTGAGCCTGGAGTAATCCTTGCCCTGCGCCGGCCCGTGCTTGCGCTTCCACAACTGCACGTCGCGACGGATGTTCTCGTACGGCTCGTCGTAGTCGGCCGGGTCCATGCCCGCTGTCTTCATGATCACCTTGATCGGGTCCGGGATCGCCGGCGGGCGGCGCACGCGCGGGCTCCACGTCGCGAACGGGATCAGGTAGCGGTTGTGCCGCTCGAAGCAGTCGATCTGGATGTCGAGGTCGTGCAGGTACCACATCAGCTGCGGGTGGATGCCCTGCACGTGGTAACTCTCGTTGAACGCGTCGACCGATGCCTTCCAGTTGCAGTTCCACTCCACCGTGATGTCGCGCGTGAGCGCCATCTGCGGAAAATTGTATGGATCGAGGTGCCGATGGACCGGGTCGAGGAAGTCCTGCAGCGGCCCGACGTCTGGATCGAGGCTGAACCAGACGAAGCCGCCCCAGGCGGCGCAGGGCAGTTCCTTCAGGCCGCGGCAGGGCGGGGCGCCCTGCGGGAAGGTGTCGAGATCGGGGATGCGCTTGAACGAGCCGTCGAGCGCGTATTCCCAGTGGTGATACTGGCACTTGAACGAGTCGGCGCTGCCCGGACCCGTGGGACGCAGGCGATTGCCGCGATGCAGGCAGACGTTATAGAAAGCGCGCACCCCGCCATCGGCCTGCCGCACCAGCAACACCGACTCGCGGCCAATTTCAGTCGCGACGAAGTCACCAGGCTCGCGCAGGTCGGATTCCACGGCGCCGAGCAGCCATACCTTCGTCCAGATGCGCTCCCACTCGAGCTGCATGAACTCGGGCGAGGTGTAGCGTTCCTTGCGGATCAACTCGTGTCCCAGGTCCGGGTCCGGCTCCTTGCCGCATGGCGTAACCGGGCTCTGTTCGGGCGCGACGCGCTTCACCTTGCGGTAGGCAGGGGTGCGCGAAGCCGCGCGCAGTTCGTCGTCCTTGGGGCTTGAACTCATGGCGAGCCTCCGCTCAGTCCAGGCCCGCAGCCCAGCGCAGGCTGCGCCGCAGCAGTTCGTTGAAGGCCGGCACCGGCCAGCTGCCGCGCTCGACCGTGGGATACTCGTCCATCATCGGGCGCATGTCGTAATGACCGCGCGCGTGGCCGAGCGTGAAATACAGCACTTCTCCTGCACCGATCTTCTTCAGGTACATGACGGGGCGCGGTTCGTCGCTGCTCCAGTCGCGTTCGGCAAAGCCCTTGGCCTCGCCGTGCCAGCGCGTGTGCAGCAGCGTATCGAAGGGCGGGTGCAGCTCCATCAGGTACAGCTCGTCGCTGGCATCGAAAGGTTCGATGCCGGCCACCAGCGGATGCGACGGCTGCGTCACTTCCACGCGGTAAGGCGCGATCGGCGGATGCGCGACGAACTGGCTGCCCAGGGTCTGCATGAATGTGCGCGCATCGCGCGGCGCTTCCCAGCCGCGGCCCTTGACGTAGCGCAGGATCGAATTCGTGCCGTGCAGCGCCAGCCAGCGCCTGCCGCCCGCGACGTAGTCATGCAGGCGCTGCGACGTTTCCTCGGCGGGAACGACGTCGACCGTGTACGTGACCAGGAAATCGCTCGCCTCGATCGCGGTGATGTCCGAATAATCCTCGGCGATACGGGTGCGGACCCGCTCGTGCTCGCCGAGCAGGCCCAGCAGCTGCAGCCGCGCGTAGTCGATGTCGTGGTACTTGCCGCCACAGACGAAATACGCGTCGATTGCTGCCTTGGCCATGGCGCCTGGCTCAGTACCGCACGCCCTTCGTGTAGCCGTTGTCGGCCACGACGTTGGCGCCGGTGACGAGGCTCGCCGCCGGGCTCGCCAGGAACGTGACGACGCGCGCGACTTCGTCAGGCGTGCCCATGCGGCCGCAAGGAATCTGCCGCAGCGTCGAGTCGTAGAACTTCTGGTTGGTGCCCTTGATCATTTCCCAGGCGCCGCCCTCGAAGTAGATCGGGCCGGGACAGACCGAATTCACACGCACGTTGTCCTTGCCGACGAACTGCGAGAGCTGCTTCGAATAGGTGATCAGCGCGGCTTTCATGGCGTTGTAGGCCATGGGAGCGGCGAAGGTCTCGATCGCATTGGTCGAGCTGATGATGACGATCGCGCCCTGTCCGGATTTCTTCAGTTGCGCCATCAGGGTTTCGCAGCCGCGGACGGTGTGCAGGACGTCGATCTCGAAGTTCTTCCACCAGTTCTTTTCGCTGTCCATGCCGCCGCCGGCACTGACGTTGGCGACGAACACGTCGCAGCCGCCGAGGTCGGCCGCGGTCTTCTCGAGCCAGGCCTTGTAGGCGTCACCGTCGCGCACGTTCACGGACGAGCCGATCACGTTGACGCCCCGCGCCTTCAGGGCCGCGGTGGTTTCGGTGATCTCGTCCTCGTTGCGCGCGCAGAAACCGATGTCAGCGCCTTCGGCCGCGAGTTGTTCGACGATGGCCCGGCCGATGCCACGGGTGGCGCCGGTCACGATTGCCTTCTTTCCTCTCAGACCCAGATCCATGCGATGCCTCCAGGGGACAGGTGGCCGCAGCCCGGGAGCCGGGCCGAGGCCGGATTATAGGCAGCCGAGGACCAGAATTAAACAGTCATGACTGTTTTTTTTGTGATCCATCCGGCTGGCACCGAGGAGTCCGGCCGGACGCCTCACTGTACCGTCAGTGCGTTGTCGAGCAGGATCTCGGTGCCGTTGACGTAACGCGATTCATCGGACGCGAGATAGACGACCAGGTTGGCGACGTCCTCGGGCTTGCCGAGGCCGGTCGGCGTCTGCTCCCAGTACGACATCTCCATGCCCAGCGTCCTGGTGGCGTCGCGCACCATCTGTGTGTCGATGGCGCCCGCGTGGATCGAGTTGCAGCGGATGTTGTACTTGTTCATCTGGCAGTGCACCGCGATGGCCTTGGTCATCGAGCGCACGGCGCCCTTGGCGGCGCTGTAGGCGAAGTACACCGGGTAACCGAGGTGCGACGCGACCGAAGACATGTTGATGATCGAGCCGCCGCCGCTCGCCTTCATCGCTGGCATCGCGTGCTTGCAGCCGAGGAACACGCCCTCGGACATCACTGCGTTCTGGAAGCGGAATTCCTCGAGCGTGCAGGTCTCCGGTGTTGCGATCTTCACCACACCTGCATTGTTCACGAGGATGTGCAGGCCGCCGAACTTCTGCACGGTCTCGGCGATCACTTCCTGCCAGCGGGTCTCCTCACGCACGTCCTGCACCAGGAAGATGGCGGCACCCGGATGCTGCGCGTTGATCTCGGCGGCGACCTTGCGGCCTTCGACCTCATTGACGTCGGTCACGACGACCTTGGCGCCTTCGCGCGCCAGGCCGATGGCATCGGCCCTGCCGAGTCCGGCCGAACCGCCCGTCACGATCGCCACTTTTCCGTCGAGTCGTCCCATGTTCCTGCTCCCGCCGCATTGATGATTGCACTGCCGAAGCGGCAGGCGCGGCCGAAGTTAGCAGTCAGGCCTGCCGGTTTCAATCATCTTTGACTTTTCCAGACAGGCCCCACATCCTTTGCCGACTACGCCGAGGATGCCCGACGACATGAAGCCCCGCCCGCGCGACTCCACTGCCGCCACCCCCGCAGAACCGGCCGGCTGGCAGGCGCAGAAGAGCGCTTCGACGCGGCTGCAGATCGTCGAGTCGGCGCTGCGCTGCGTGGTCGACCTCGGATATTCGTGCACGACGACGACGGTCATCGCCGAGAAAGCGGGGCTGTCGCGCGGTGCGATGCTGCATCACTTCCCGTCCAAGATCGACATCGTGCGCGCCGCGGTCGAACACCTGCACTCGAAGCGCCTGAAGGCATTTCGCAAGGCGATCGACAAGCTGCCGCGGGACGAGACACGCGTGCGCCGCGCGCTCGAAGCGTACTTCGAGCACGTCAAGCATCCGATGTACGTCGCGTTTCTAGAGCTCTGGATTGCCTCGCGCACCGACCCCGAGCTGCAGGCGATCCTGAAGCCGGCGCAGGAAGCGTTCGAGCGCGAGTGGTACAAGACGGCCGTCGACCTGTTTCCGGAATGGGAAGGGTCAGGCGCGAACTTCGACATCGCGCTCGACCTGGTCCACTACGTAATGGACGGGTTGGCCGTAAGCCTGCTCACGCACGACATCGGCGACCACGAGCGCCGCATGGTCACTTACCTCGAGGATCGCCTGCGCGAACTCGCGGGCAAGCCCGCGCTTACCCGGGCCTGATCCTGCCGCGCCGGCGTCAGCCGGCCGGTTTCGGTGGAGCGTGGGCCCGCAGGCTCGCGCTGATGTCACGCTGGCTCGGGTTGCGGCGCAGCGTCAGGCCGCCGTTCACCTGCAGCACCTGGCCCGTCATGAAACATTCGTCGCCCGCGAGCCAGAGCGCCGCGTCCGCGACGTCCTGCGTCGTGCCGATGCGGCCCAGCGGATACTCCCTGACGAACGCTTCCTCCAGGCCCGGCATCTTCACTTCACGCTCGGTCATCGGCGTGGACGTGAGGCCCGGTGCGATCGAATTCACGCGCACGCCCGCAGCGCCGAACTCGTTCGCGAAGCAGCGCACCAGCGCTTCGCCGGCAGCCTTGGTGCCGATGTAGGCCGCGTGGTTGTTGAGCACCGCATGCACGGACGCCGAAGAAATATTGATCACCGATCCGCCACCCGACTTCGCCATGCGCCCGACGAAGGCCTGCAGGAAAAAGTAGGGGCCCTTGAACTGCAGGGCGGCGAGCTGGTCGAGTTGCTCCTCGGTCGTGTCGAGCAGCCTGGCCATCAGGCCCCAGCCCGTGCAGTTCACCGCGACGTCGATCTTGCCGAACGCTGCGACGGTGGCATTCGCCAGCGCTTCGACGTCTGCCTTTTTCGTGATGTCGCAGGTGGCGTAGCGACCGCCGATCTCGGTGGCGATCTCACGCAGCGGTTGTTCGTGCCGGCCGGCAACCATGACCCGCGCGCCTTCGCGCGCGAACGTGCGAGCCATGACCTGGCCCATGTTGTCGCGCCCTGCGGCACCGAGAATGACGGCGGTCTTGCCTGCGAGTCTGCCCATGGTCACGTGTCTCCGTTGGCTAGCCGCGCAGCCGGCGCACGGGACGGTCACCGTCCCAGCCTGCGGCGCACTGGCGGACGTGCGCATAGAAGCGGCGCAGGTCCTCGTTGGGTTCGTACAGCTCGAGCATGTGGCCGAGCGAGGCGCTCACGTCGACCATCGCGAAATCCACGCCGGTCTTGGTGCGGGCTTCGAGCGCGATCTCGACGTGCTGCTCGCGGTAACGCTGCAGTTCGGCCGGCAGGTCCGTGACGAAGCAGGCCACGTGATGCACGCCGCTTTCGCCCGGGCCGAAGAGGTCGCGTAAGGCGGAAGGCCCGTCGTTGTGCTGCGTGATCAGTTCGACCATCAGTTCGCCGGCCTGGCCGTAGGCAGAGGTGTGGTCGAATTCAGCCGGCGCGCCACGGTACAGGCTGCGCTCGAGCGGAATGTGTTCCATCAGGAAGAACGGCCCCCAGCCGAAATCGCGCGCGCAACGCACCGCCGCGGCTTCCGGGTCGGACACGTGGTATGCGACCTGGACCGGTCGCAGCGGAGGCTTCACAGCCGGCGCACCGGCTTGGCTCCGTCCCAGCCCTGCGCGGCTTCGCGCACCATCGCGAAGAAGCCGTCGATCGCCGGGCCGTGCTCGATCAGCTCGATCATTCCGCCCGGGTGCTGATCGGTCGAGAGGTAGGCGAAGCGAATGCCGTTGGCCGTCGATCCGAGTTGCACCGGCTCGATGCCGAGCGGACGGAGCGCGTCGAGGTCGTCCTGCACCGAACGCGTCATCACGCCGACGTGCTGCAGGCCGCCCTGCGCGCGATATGGAAAATGCGAATAGATCGAGGGCGAATCGTTGAATTGCTGGATCAGCTCGACCTGCACCTCACCCCACTGTGCGACGGCGACCGAAATGTCGGCGTCTGTCGGCTGGCCGCGGTAGAGCGCCTCGGCGAACTTGATGTGGCTCATGACGTAGAACGGGCCGACGCCGACGTTGCCGGTCCAGTGCGCCATTGCGCGGTCGAGGTCGGGCACGACGAAACCCAGTTGCATCACGGGACCGAAGCGCGGTGTCATCGCTGCATCCTCCGGGAGTCAGCCGAGGCCGAGTTCCTTGACCAGCGCGTCGCGCAGCCGGAACTTCTGGATCTTGCTGCTCGACATGGGCCATTCGGTCACGAAGCGCACCTGGCGCGGCACCTTGAAGCTCGAGATCTCCTTGCGGCAGAAATCGATCAGTTCCTTCTCGCTGGCCTTGATGCCAGGCTTCAGTTCGACGAACGCGGCGGGCACCTCGACGTATTTCGCGTCGGGAATGCCGACGACCTGCGCGAGCTTCACGGCCGGGTGGCGGCCGAGCAGGCCTTCGATTTCAGCGGCGGCGACGTTCTCGCCGCCGACCTTGAGCATGTCCTTGATGCGGCCGTGGAACATGATCGTGCCGTCGTCGTCCAGCGAGCCGATGTCGCCGGTGTGGAACCAGCCGTCGACATCGAGCGCCTGCGCCGTCTTTTCCGCGTCCTTGTAGTAACCCTCGAAGAGGGAATAGCCGCGCACGAACACTTCGCCGCGCATGCCGTTCTTCAGGTCGTGGCCAGTCTCGGGGTTCACGATGCGGACTTCGAGGCCGGGCAGCGGCCTGCCCAGGCGCGTGATGCGGCGCGCTTCGGTCTCGTCCCAGCCGCCGGTGCAGACCGTGCCCGCGGCCTCCGTCATGCCGAAGCTGCCCACCTGCAATGCCTGCGGCATCGCCGCCATGATCGGCTCCGCGACTCCCGGCGGCTGCACCGCGAAATTGCTGTTCATCAGCTTGACGCGCGACAGGTCGGTGTCGTGGAACGTCGGGTGGTACACGAGGCCCTGCATGATCGTGACGAAGCTCGGATACAGGGCGGTCACCTTGTAATTCTCGAGCATCTTGAGCGCGACGCCGGCATCGAAATACCCCATCGTCAGGTACGTACCGCCGACGTCGAAGATCGCGAGCATCGGCAGCACGGCTGCGATGTGGAACATCGGCAGCGGCGACCACATGCGGTCGTCGTGCGTCAGCCGGTAGCGATGGCGTCCGAGTGCGATGCTGTTGCGGACCATCGCCTCGTGCGTGATCAGGCAGCCCTTCGGGTTCGCCGTGGTACCCGACGTGTAGAGCATCAGCGCCACGTCGCGCACCCGCACGCGCAGGCGCGCTCGATGCACGTCCATCTCGCCGCCGGCCCTGGCGGCAGCATCGAAGTCGGCTTCGGTGAGATAGCCCTTCGCGCTGGTCTTGCCGAGCAGCACGATGTTGCGCAGCTTCGGCGCACCCGCCACCTTGAGCTTGCGCGGGTCGCGGCTGCGCGGCAGGTCCTTGAACGCGCCGTTCAGGCGTTCGACGAAATTCACGGAATCGGCGACCGCATCGGTCGTGACGACGGTGACCAGGTCGCCGTTCTCGATGACGTAAGCGAGTTCGCTCGACTTGTAGCGGGCATTGATCGGCACGATCACGCCACCGCAGAACGCGATGGCGAAAAAGGTCTCGACGAATTCCGCGCAGGTGTGCATCAGCACGCCGACGTGGTCGCGTGGCCGCACGCCGAGCGCCTGCAGCGCGCGCGCACGGCGCAAGGCGCCGTCGGCCAGTTGCCGGTAGCTGAGGGCACGATCCGGGAACACGAGCGCAAGTGAATCCGGATGGCGGTCCGCTGCGGTGAGCAGCAGGTCGCCGATGGTGGTGACGTTGATGCGCGCGAGTGCGAGATTCTCGGGCGGCAACGGCGCAATACCCTGGGGCTTGCTGCGGGCCCTGGTCGGTCGTTTCGCCTTGGCCGCCGCCTTGGGGCGACGACTGACGGGCTTGCCTGAACGCGCTGGTGCTTTCGCCATACGGGTGGTCTCCTGATCATCAGAGGTTAGCATCGCCCGGTTCAGAAAAAAACAAGCAGTCCTGTTTCTTTTTGGTCGGGGCCACCCTAGAGTCCATGCGCTACGCTCAACAACTGGATTGCCGGGGGAATCCGCATGAAGCTCGGACCTACGCTCGAAGAACGCGTCCGCCACCTGGAGGACCGGGTCGCGATCGGCGAGTTGATCGCCCGTTACTGCCTCGTCATGGACAACCGCGACGTCGATGCGATCGAGTCGCTGTTCACGCCGGATGCGCGGGTCTGGTCCGCGGACGGGGTCATGGACGCGCGCGGACGGCAGGCGGCCGTCGACATGTTCAAGGGCCGTTTCGCCGTGCTCGGTCCCAGCAACCACTTCACCCACGACCGCATCGTGGAGTTCGACCACATGGATCCGGATCGCGCGACGGGCCTCGTGCTCGCGCACGCCGAGATGCAGCGCAAGGGCCAGCCGATGCTGGCTGCGATCCGCTACCAGGACGTGTACCGGCGCTGCGAAGGTCGCTGGCGTTTTCGCGAGCGCGGGCTGTCGTTCATGTATTACGTCCCCACCGCCGAGTATCTCGATGCGCTGGGCCCCGGGATCGCAACCCGCATGCGGGCGTATGATCACGCGGCGCCGGCCGACTGGCCCGAGCAACTGCCCACCTGGCAGCGCTATTACGGCAAATAGACATAGAGGAGCCCTGGATGTCGCTTCCGGCTGCGTTTCGCGATCGTCTCCGTCTTCCCGTCATCGGTTCGCCGATGTTCATCGCCTCGACTCCGGAACTGGTCATCGAGCAGTGCAAGGCCGGCATCATCGGCTCGTTCCCGGCGCTGAACGCGCGCCCGGCAGCGGCGCTCGACGAGTGGCTCACGCACATCCGCAGCGCGCTCGACGCATACGCCGCGGCGAATCCCGGCGCAAGAGTGGCGCCGTTCGCCGTCAACCAGATCGCGCACGTGAGCAACGACCGGCTGCAGCACGATATGGACGCGTGCGTGCGGCACCAGGTGCCGCTCATCATCACGAGCCTGCGCCCGCCGCGTGAAATCGTGGATGCCGCGCACAGCTACGGCGGTCTCGTGTTCCACGACGTGGTCAGCGTGCGGCATGCGCGCAAGGCCGTGGAGCAGGGCGTCGACGGCATCATCGTGGTCTGCGCCGGCGCGGGTGGCCACGCGGGCATGGGCAGTCCCTTCGCGCTCGTGCGCGAAATCCGCCAGTTTTTCGACGGTACGCTGGTGCTCTCCGGAGCGATGTCGAGCGGCGCGGACGTGCTCGCGGCGCAGGCGATCGGCGCGGACATGGCCTACATCGGCACGCGGTTCCTGGCGACGACCGAAGCCCACGTCCTGCCCGAGTACAAGCAGATGCTGGTGGACTCGGGTTCCGATGACGTCGTCTACACGTCGCTCTTCACCGGCGTGAAGGGCAACTACCTGAAACGGAGCGTCGCGGCGGCTGGGCTGGATCCGGATAACCTGCCCGAAGCGGACAAGTCGAAGATGAACTTCGGCTCAGGCGGCAACATGGAAAAGAAGGCCTGGCGCGACATCTGGAGCGGCGGGCAGGGCGTCGGTAACATCCACGACGTGCTTCCTGCGCGCGAAGTCATCGCGCGCATGGTCGAAGAATACGCAAGGGCGCGGCAGCGCCTCGCCATCGCTTAACCCGGGGTCAACCTCATGTCCGTGTCATTCGATCTTTCGGGCCGCATCGCGCTCGTCACCGGCGGCAGCCGTGGCATCGGCGAAGCCATGGCCAAGGGTTTCGCGCAGTACGGCGCGCACGTGATCGTCTCGAGCCGCAAGCAGGAAGCCTGTGACGAGGTGGCGACCGAGATCAACGCAGCGGGTGGCAAGGCCACGGCGATTGCGTGCCACATAGGCGACATGGATGCGCTGCACGCATTGTTTGCGCGTGTCCACTCGGAATTTGGCCGGCTCGACGTATTGGTCAACAACGCGGCGGCCAATCCCTACTACGGGCACGTGCTCGACACCGACCTGGGCGCATTCCAGAAAACGGTCGACGTCAACATCCGCGGCTATTTCTTCGCGTCGGTGCTCGCCGGTCGCGTGATGCGCGAGCAGGGCAAGGGCTCGATCATCAACGTCGCGTCGGTGAATGCGGTGCGGCCCGGGCCGAAGCAGGGAATCTACTCGATCACCAAGGGCGCCGTGCTCAACATGACCAAGACGTTCGCGAAGGAGTGCGGGCCGCACGGCATCCGCTGCAACGCGATCCTGCCGGGCCTCATCCGCACCAGGTTCGCGGGCGCGCTGCTGGCCGACAAGGGCCAGACCGAGCACTATCTCGCGACGAATCCACTGGCCCGCGTCGGTGAACCGCAGGATCTCGCGGGTGCCGCGCTGTTCCTGGCGTCGGACGCTTCGTCGTACGTGACTGGCGAATACCTCGTCGTCGACGGCGGGTTCCTGACGTGAGGACGGGCAGGAAGGGCAGGAAGGCCCGGAAGGCCCGGAAGGTCTAGGAAGATCCAGGAAGGTCCAGGAAGGTCAGGAAGCACAGGAAGTCGGATGGCCAGGTCTTATTCTGACCTTCCTGACCTTCCTGTCCTTCCTGTCCTTCCTGGCCTTCCTGTCCTTCCTGACCTTCCCCTACTTCCTCTCCGCCTGTCTCGCGACGGCCTCGGCGCGCGCCTTGACGGCCTCGGCATCACCGAGGTACCGGCTGGAGACTGGCTTCAAGCTTGCGTCGAGCGTGTAGAGCAGCGGCACGCCGGTCGGGATGTTGAGCTCGACGATGTCCGCATCCGACATCTGGTCGAGCATCTTCACGATCGCCCGCAGGCTGTTGCCATGGGCGGCAACCAGTACGTTGCGGCCCGCCAGCAGTTCTGGCGCGATGCGCGCATTCCAGAACGGCAGCACGCGCGCGAGCGTGTCCTTGAGCGATTCGGCGGACGGCAGTTCGGCGGCAGGCACGTTCCCATAGCGACGATCGAAACGCGGGTGGCCCTGATCCGTCTGCGGCAAAGGGGGAGGCGGGATGTCGTAGCTGCGGCGCCAGATCTTTACCTGCTCGGCCCCGTGCTTCTCGACGGTCTGTGTCTTGTTGAGGCCCTGCAGCGAACCGTAATGACGCTCGTTCAGCCGCCACGTGCGCTCGACCGGCAGCCACATGAGGTCCATCTCGTCGAGCGCCATCCACAGGGTGCGGATGGCCCGCTTCAGGACCGACGTAAACGCGATGTCGAATGCGATGCCTTCGGCCCTGAGCAGCCGGCCGGCTTCCTGCGCTTCCTGCCGGCCCTGCTCCGACAGGTCGACGTCGACCCAGCCCGTGAACAGGTTCTCGAGGTTCCAGATGCTCTGGCCGTGGCGCAGGAGCAGAAGCTTGCCGGTGTTCATTTCAGGTCAGCCTTGCGAGTGGAGATGCGTGAGGTGCTGGTCGATACCGCGGGCGCAGCGCGTGCGGCCGCTGCGCACGGTTTCCCGCCAGCGTTCCCGGTTCGCGCGCACGGCAGCGCGCGAGGCGGGCCGGTGCGAGAGGTGCCAGGCGATGGCCGAAAAGACCAGTGTCTGGCGGCGGATGCCCGCGTTGCCGAGGCGTGCGCAGAGTTCCTTGTCCTCCGAGCCCCAGCCCGCGAAGTCTTCGTCGAAGCCGTTCGCCTGCAACAGGTCCGCGCGCCAGAACGCCTGGTTGCAGGACTTGATGGCGACGAACGCATTGGCGGCCCGCCCGAGCGCAGCAGCGAGCCGCGGCGCGTGCAGTGCATAAGGGCGCCGCTTCAAGTCGACGCCTGCCGTCCACGGCGACGGTATTCGTCCACTGCCCATGAGTCGCTGCGTGGCGGCCTCGTCGAGCGGAATGCGCACGCCCTGTGTCCAGTATCCCGGTCTGGCAGCCCGCGCGTGGTCCGCCACGAACTGCGGATGCAAGACCATGTCGCCGTCCAGCAGCAATGTGTAGTCGCCCGTGCAGCGCGCGATCGCCAGGTTGCGCATGCGTCCGGCACGAAAGCCCGAGTGTTCCTGGCGCACGAACTGCACCTCCGAAGGCAGGCGCCTCCTGAATGCGCCCACCACGGCGGCCACAGCGGGACCCGAACCGTCGTCCGCAACGACGACCTCGTCGGGAGCCTGGGTCTGCGCCTCGACGCTGGCCAGCGTCCGCTCGAGCGCCGCGGGCCGCTCGTAAGTTACGATGACCAGGCTCGTGCGCATCAGGCCGCGGCCACGGCGACGCGACGCACGGCCTGCAGCGCAACCGACAGCGATGCAAAATCGATCTCGGTGGTCTGTGCGCGAATGTCGTTGATCACGGCGCGAGCATGCTCGGCGGCTGCCCTGTTCCGCTCCAGCCACTTGTCGAGCGCCTTGACCGGGTCCTTCTCCCGCGACGATTCGAGCACGCCCTGCGCCAGGCTGCGGTGCGCTTCGAACAGCGCCTCGCGCAGGCTGCCGCGCGCCACCGCGTGCCAGTGACCCGTGGTGTCCAGATCTTCGATGTGTGTGCGCAGCCAGTCGAGCCTGAAATACCCGCCGACCGCGAAGTAGGCCCTGGCCGCCGCGTCGACCGTGAGATTGCGCGATTCGGCGAGCTCGACGATGTCGGGGCTGCTGTGCAGGGCGCTGCAGGCTGCGATCCGGCGCGACAGCTCAACCGGCACGCCGGCCTGCGCAAGTTCCGCATGGCGCGCCTCGAAGGACGCTCGCGCCGCGCCGTCCAGCCACTGCGACGGTGCGCGCGCGAGTTCCTTGATGCCCGGCAGCAACCGTGCCACCTGCTGTTCGATGCCGAGAGCGGAGCGATGACGCTGGATCAGCCAGTAGGTTCCCTGTCGGATCAGGCCGATGGTGTCGTGCATCATGCCGTATTGCAGGGGCGCGGGCACCTTGTTGTCCAGCCGCTCGATCGCAGTCCACAGCCCGCGCACTTCGAACACTTCACGGGCGATTGAGTAGGCGCGCGCCACCGTGGCGGCGTCGGCCCCCGTGTCCTGCTGCGTGCGTGCGACGAATGTGGGTCCCATGCGATTGACGATGCTGTTCGTCGTCGCCGTGACGATGATCTCGCGCTTCAGCCGATGCTCGCCCAGCGACTTGCCGTAGCGCTTCGCGAGCCGCGGCGGAAAATACCGGTAGAGTTCCTGGCTCAGGTACGGATCTTCCGGCACGTCCGACTGGATCAACTGCGCGCTGAGCGCAATTTTTGCGTAGCTCAGCAGCATCGCGAGTTCCGGGCGCACGAGGCCGAGTCCCGCGCGCCGCCGGTCCTCGATGTCCTCCGTGTTCGGCAGGTACTCGAGCGCGCGGTCCAGCACGCCATCGAGTTCGAGCGAGCGGATGAAGTGCACGTGCTCGCCGAGCCGCTCCGGCGCGTCCGTCTGCAGCAGGCTGATCGCCTGGCTCTGCAGGTAGTTGTCGCGCAGCACGAGCTGGCCGACGTCCTCCGTCATCGACTCGAGCAGCCGCTTGCGTTTCGCGGTCGTCATGCGCGAGCGTTCCTGCACCGGCTTCAGCAGGATCTTGATGTTGACCTCGTGGTCGGAGCAGTCGACGCCGCCGGAATTGTCGATGAAGTCGGTGTTCATGCCGCCGCCGCGCAGCGAGTACTCGATGCGGCCGAGCTGCGAGAACCCGAGGTTGCCGCCTTCGCCGACGACCTTGCAGCGCAGGTCGCGGCCATCGACGCGGACCGCGTCGTTGGTGCGATCGCCCACGGCGGAGTTCGCTTCCCACGATGCCTTCACGTACGTGCCGATGCCGCCGTTCCAGAGCAGGTCGACCGGCAGGGTCAGGATGGCGCGGATAATCTCGGCGGGTCTCGCTTTCGGCGCATCCATCCCCAGCAGCAGCCGCGCCTGCGGCGACAGCGCAATTTCCTTGGCATTGCGCGGGAATACGCCGCCACCCCTGGAGATCAGCTTCGCGTCGTAGTCGGTCCACGACGAACGGGGCAGGTTGAAGAGGCGCTCGCGCTCCTTGAAGGTGCGGGCCGCGTCGGGCTCCGGGTCGAGGAAGATATGCTGGTGGTTGAAGGCGGCGACCAGGCGGATGTGCGGCGAGAGCAGCATGCCGTTGCCGAACACGTCGCCCGCCATGTCGCCGATGCCTGCTACCGTGAAGTCGCGTGACTGGGTGTCCAGGCCGAGTTCACGGAAGTGGCGTTTCACGCACTCCCACGCGCCCTTCGCGGTGATGCCCATCTTCTTGTGGTCGTACCCCACCGACCCGCCTGAGGCGAACGCGTCCCCGAGCCAGAAGCCGTACTCTGCCGCGAGCGCGTTGGCCGTGTCGGAGAACGTCGCGGTGCCCTTGTCCGCGGCAACGACGAGGTACGGATCGTCCGGGTCGTAGCGCACGGTGCGATCCGGCGGGATGAGCCTGTCGCCGCGCACGTTGTCGGTGATGTCGAGCAGGCCGCGGATGAAGAGGCGGTAGCACTCGGTACCTTCGCGCTGCACTTCCTCGCGTGAGGCGCCGGCCGGCATCTGCTTCGGCACGAAGCCGCCCTTGGCGCCGACCGGAACGATCAGCGTGTTCTTGACGTTCTGTGCCTTCATCAGGCCGAGGATCTCGGTGCGGAAATCCTCGCGCCGGTCGGACCAGCGCAGGCCCCCACGTGCGACCTTGCCCATGCGCAGGTGCACGCCCTCGACGCGGGGCGAGTACACCCAGATCTCGAACATCGGGCGCGGCTTCGGCAGTTCCGGCAGCAGCTTCGGGTCGAGCTTGAACGAGAGGTAAGACTTGGGCTGGCCGTCGGCACTGCGCTGGTAATGGTTCGTACGCAGCGTGGCCATGATCACGGCGCGGAACGAGCGCAGGATGCGGTCGTCGTCGGGGCTCGTGACTTCCTCGAGTGCGTCGTCGATATCTTCGGCGAAGGCGTGAACCTGCGACGCACGTGTCGCGGGTTTCAATTCAGGGTCGAAGCGCGACTCGAGGGTCCACGCGAGGCGGGAGGCGATCGACGGATTGCGGGCCAGCACTTCTTCCATGTAGCGCTGGCTGAAGGGGATGCCGGTCTGCAGCAGGTAACGGCAAACGGCCCGCAAAATCAGCGCCTGTCTCCATTCGAGACCGGCGGCGAGTATGAGGCGGTTGAAGCCGTCGCTCTCGGCCTGGCCGTGATGCACGGCGAAGAATGCCTGCTCGAAGCGGCGCCCATCCAGTTCGGGATCGAGCGTCCGGCCACCCGCATGCCTGACTTCGAGATCCTGGATCCAGAGCGTCGAGCCGTCCGTCGGTTCCACGCGGTACGGCCGTTCGTTCAGGATGCGCAGGTCGAAATTTTCGAGTAACGGCAGGATATCGGACATCGCGATGGGCTCGCCGCGGCGATAAAGGCGCAGGTGGAGCGCGCCGCTGGCCGGATCGCCGCGGCGCAGTTCCATCCCGAGTGCGGTCGGGCTGGCGTCCAGTGCAGCGAGCTTCTGCAGGTCGCGAATGGCATCGGCCGGCGCAACGTCTTCCTCGTATGCGACGGGAAACGCATCCCCGAACCGTGCCGCCAACTGGTCGGCTGCGTCGGCCGGCAGCCGCGCGTGCAGTTCGTCGGTCAGGTTGTCGGCCCACGTCCGCATCGAGGCGCTGATGCGCTGTTCGATGCGTTCGGCGTCGGCCACCACGCTGCGCGCAGGGTCCGTTCGCACCAGGATGTGGAGTCGTGCGAGCGCGGATTCGGAAATCTGCACCTGTGATTCGTGGTCCACGCCCGAGAGCTCTTCGAGCAGGATGCGCTCGATCAGTTCACGGACCTGGGTGTTGTAGCGGTCACGCGGCACGTACAGCATGCACGAGAAGAAGCGCTGGTACGGATCACGGCGCGCGAACAGGCGCACCCGCCGGCGCTCGTACAGGTTGACGATGCCGCGTGTCGTGCGCACGAGTTCGGGCACCGTCGACTGGAACAGTTCGTCGCGCGGATACGTCTCGAGCACGTGCATCAGCGCCTTGCCGTCGTAGCCCGTCGGCGACACGCCGATGTGGTCCAGCACGCTCTGCACCTTGTGGCGCAGCAGGGGAATCTCCCGCGGACTGGTGTTGTAGGTGCTCGACGTGAACAAGCCGATGAAGCGCTGCTCGCCGATGACGCGGCCGCTCCTGTCGAACCTCTTGATGCCGACGTAATCGAGGTAAGTCGCGCGGTGCACGGTCGAGACCGAGTTGGCCTTGGTCACGATCAGCAGCGCGACCTCGCGCGCCTTGCGCTTGCAGTTCGCCGGTGAGCACCGTCGGCTTCGGTCGCGGTCGGCCCTTGCCAGTGCGCAGCAGGCCGAGGCCGGAACGAGGGACCGGGACCAGGCGATCGATCGAGCGGGCGCGCTCGAGCCTGTATTCGCGGTATCCGAGGAAGGTGAAGTGATTGTCGGCGAGCCATTCGAGGAACTCGACCGCCTCTTTTTCCTCGCGGCGGGGAATGCCGGGCACACCGGCATTCACGTCCCTGGCTATGTCCAGGGCCCGCTGACGGATGGCTGGCCAGTCGGACACTGCAAGCCGCACGTCGTCCAGCATGCGGAGGATGCTCACGCGCAGCGCTTCGTGCCGTGCCGGATCGCCAATTCGCGGCACCGCCACGTGCTGCCAGGATTCCATGGTGCCAAGGACGCCCTCGCGCTCCTCCATGCTCAGCAATCTGCCACGGCGGTCGCGGGCGATGCGCAGCACCGGGTGGATCATCAACTCGATCGGCAGCCGGACGTTGCCGAGCACGACGGCCAGTGAGTCGACGAGAAACGGCATGTCGTCGGTCACGACCTCGACGATCGTGTGCGGCGATTCCCAGCCATCACGTTGCCGCTGCGGGTTGAACACCCGAACCTTGGGTTCGCCTGCACGTCGCACCGTGCCGAACTCGAGGTGCCCGGCGGCCGAGGCCGCGAACGCCGCCGCATCGCGCAGCTGCAGGTCTTCCTCACCGACGCTGCGGTAGTAGGCCTGCACGAACGCCGGCAGCGGCAGCGAGGCTCCGCGGGTCCTGCGCGCGAGCCTCGCGATGTCGTCGATCAGGTGCTGTCGGGCAGCGGGGATCGTTCCTGGCATGGCGGGGCGTCCTTGGGATTTCGTTCTCTTGGTAGTCATCGGGCCGGGTCGCGACCTGTCTGCAGGCGTCGCGCCCTGGGACCGCGCGCGGCTTTCTTCGGCGCGCGCAGGTCCACGGAAAGGACTTCGGCGCGCTGCGTGAGCACGCCGAGCAGGCGGTCGAGCGCTGCGCGCTCGTCGTTCGTCAGCGTGTCGAGCAACGAGCGCTCGAACTCGAGGGCGATGGGGGCGACCCCGCGATAGACGGCGGCCCCGGCCGCGGAGACCTGCAGGATGGAGCGGCGCCGGTCATCGGCTGCGACTGCTCGGCGCAAACGTCCAGCGCGCAGCAGGCGATTGACGGCGCGGCTCACGGCGACGGCATCCATGCGGCTCTTTTCGGCGACTTCGCGCGCCGAGAGCCCCGGGTGGCGCATGAGCACGGCGATGACCCGCCATTCCGGGATCGTGAGTCCGAAACGGTCCTCATAGGCCGCCGCGATCGCGTTGCTCGTCACGTTGGCGAGCACCGAGAGCCGGTAGGGCAGGAACGTCTCGAGTTTGATCAACGGCGAGGTCAAGGCGAGGGGGCCGTCCGCAGCAGAAGTTTTCGATTGTAACGATTCGGGCACAGGTGGCGCCAGTTCAGGGGAGGTGCGGCCGCGCCAGGTACCCGTGGGTCTGCATTTCCACCAGGCGGCTGCGCGTGCGATCGAACTCGAAACGCAGGCGTTCGCCGGCATACAGGTCGTCGACGGATGCGTGTGCAGCCAGCACCAGCTTCACGCCGCGGTCGTAGAACTCGTCGACCAGCGCTATGAACCGGCGCGCCTGGTTATCCAGCGTCTGGTCCATCCGCGGCACGTTGCTGACCAGCACGGTATGAAAGTCGCTTGCGATTTCTACGTAGTCGGCCTGCGAACGCGGTCCGTCGCAGATGGCGTTGAAGTCGAACCACACCACCTCGTCCGCTCGCGCGACGAACGGGATGTTGCGGCCTTCGACCGCGAGCTGTCCCGGGCCGCCGGTATCGCCTCCGCTTAGATCGACAAAGCGTGCCTCGAGCTGTCGATGCGTGTCAGGCAGTCGCGCATCGAGGTACAGCGGGGCCTTTTCGAGCAGGCGCAGGCGGTAGTCCTCGCCCGCGTCGACGTTGATGACCTCGCAATGACGCTCGATGGCGGCGATGGCCGGCAGGAAGCGCTGGCGCTGCAGCCCGTCGCGGTACAGCTGCGACGGCGGCAGGTTGGAGGTGAATACCAGCGTGACGCCGCGCTTGAACAGGCCCGCGAACAGTCCGCCCAGCAGCATGGCGTCGGCGATGTCGGCTACGAACAGTTCGTCCAGGCACAGCACACGGCAGTCGCGCGCGATGTCGCTCGCAACGCGCTCCAGCGGATCGGGCAGGTCGCGAGCCTCGCCGAGCCGTGCGTGCACGTCCTTCATGAGCCGGTGAAAGTGCTCGCGCCGCGTCGGTACGCCGACATGCGCATGGAAGAGGTCCAGCAGGAACGTCTTGCCGCGGCCGACGCCGCCCCAGAGGTAGACGCCTCGCGCGCCGGCCGCGCCGTCGCCCGGCTGGCGCCACCGGTCGAGCCAGCGGCGCAGGAAGCCTGCTTGCGAGCGCTCTTCCGCGCTGCGCAGGCGCGCCACGAGGTCCGCCAGGCGGTCGACGGCGTGCAGCTGCGAAGCGTCGGGAAAATAGCCGTGACGGGCGAGTGCGGACTCGTACTCCCTGCGCAGATCGGCTCGCCGCGTCATGCGTCGCGCTTCAAGCGCGCAGCTCCGGCCGGTCCCGGAACTCTTCGAGCGCTGCCGGGTTCGCGAGCGCATCCGTGTTCTTGACCGGCCGGCCATGCACGACCTCGCGGACCGCGAGCTCGACGATCTTGCCGCTGATCGTGCGCGGGATGTCGGCGACTGCGACGATCCTGGCCGGCACGTGTCGCGGCGTCGTGTTGTCGCGAATCACGTCCCGGATTCGCTTTTCGAGCGCCGCGTCGAGCGTGACGCCGGGACGCAGCCGCACGAACAGCACGACGCGCACGTCGTTGTCCCAGCGCTGGCCGATCGCGATGCTCTCGAGGACCTCCTGCAGCTTCTCGACTTGCCGATAGATTTCTGCGGTGCCGATACGCACGCCGCCGGGATTCAGCACGGCGTCGGAACGTCCCAGGATCACGAGCCCGCCGCGCGCGGTCAGCACCGCGAAGTCGCCGTGACACCAGACGTTCGGGAAGCGCTCGAAATACGCCGCGCGGTACCGGCTGCCATCGGCTATCGTTCCAGAAGCCGACCGGCATCGAAGGGAAGGGCGCCGTGCAGACCAGTTCGCCCTGCTGGCCCTGCAGCGGCCGGCCGTCGTCGTCGAACACCTCGACGCGCATGCCAAGTCCCCGGCATTGCAGTTCACCGCGATAGACGGGCAGCGTGGGGTTGCCGAGCGCGAAGCAGGACACGATGTCGGTGCCGCCCGAGATCGACGCCAGCTGAATGTCGGCGCCGATCGCGTTCCGCACGAAGTCGAACTGCTCGTGCGCGAGCGGCGAGCCGGTCGACAGCACGGTGCGCAGGTTTGCGAGATCGACCTGGCCGGCTGGTCGATAGCCGCTCTTCTCCAGTGCAGCAAGATACTTCGGGCTGGTGCCGAAGCAGGCGACACGTTCTTCGCTCGCCAGCCGCCACAGCACGCCTTCGTCCGGGTGGAACGGCGACCCGTCGAACAGCACGACGGTGGCCTGCGATGCCAGCGCGCTCGCGAGCCAGTTCCACATCATCCAGCCGCAGGTCGTGAAGAAGAACAGCCGCTCCCCGGGATGCACGTCAGAGTGCAACTGGTGCTCCTTCAGGTGCTGCAGCAGCGTGCCGCCCGCGCCGTGGACGATGCACTTCGGCACGCCGGTCGTGCCTGATGAATACAGGATGTAGAGCGGATGATCGAAAGGCATGCGTTCGAAGCGCAGGCTCGCGTCCGTTTGACCGAACTCTTCATAGTGAAGTGCCGCGGGCAAGCGCGCGAGGTCCGGTCGTGGACTCACGTTCGCCACGACGACCACGTGCGTGACCGAGGGCAGGCCCGCGAGGATGCCGGCAAGGCGCTCGATCGAATCGAGGGTCTTGCCGCCGTAAGAGTAGCCGTCCGCCGTGAACAGCACCTTCGGCGCGATCTGCCCGAAGCGATCGATGACCCCGCGAATGCCGAAGTCAGGGGAACATGACGACCAGGTCGCGCCGAGGCTCGTCGTTGCCAGCATCGCGACGATCGCCTCCGGCAGGTTCGGCATGAAGCCTGCGACGCGATCGCCGGCGACGACGCCGGCCGCCCGCAGTCCGTCGGCCACTCGCGCGACTTCGGCGCGCAACTGGTCCCAGGACATTTCCCGGCGCCGGCCGCGTTCGTCGCGCGCGATGACGGCGGGTCCGTTGCCGGTGCCGCGCAGCAGGTTCTCGGCGAAGTTCAGCCGGGTGCCTTCGAACCAGGTGGCGCCGGGCATGCGGTCGCCATCGCGCAACACGGGCCCCGGGCCGCGGTCGGCGATCACGCCAGCGAAGTCGAAGACGGCGCTCCAGAAAGCGGCCGGTTCGTCGACCGACCATTGCCACAGCGACGAGTAATCGCCGCCCGGCGCGCCGCGGTCGCGGGCGAACGCATGAAACTTCGTCAGCTGCGCGGCTGAGACGCGTTCGGCGGATGGAATCCAGATTGGTGCGTCGTCGTTCATGCCCCGAATGCTAGCCGCTGGCGCGATTGCGCACCATGGCGGAGGCGACGAGTTCAGCGACGTCGCGCGTCACGATCGACTCGTTCAGGTTCTTGGTCTTCAATCCGTCACCGAGCATCACGGAGCAGTAGGGACAGGCGGTAGCAATCACGGCCGGCCGCTGCGGCAGGCCCTGCTCGACGCGCGCGACGTTGATGCGCGTGCCGATGTGCTCCTCCATCCACATGCGCGCGCCGCCGGCGCCGCAGCACATCGATTTTTCGCGGTGCAGCGGGAACTCGAGCAGTGCATCCCTGGCTACGCGTCCGAGCACCGCGCGCGGCGCCTCGAATTCGCCGTTGTGGCGGCCCAGGTAGCAGGGGTCGTGCAGCAGCACGCGTTCGTGCGTCGGCCGGACCTCGATGCGCTTCTCCGCCAGCAGCCGGTCGATCAGCTGCGTGTGGTGCACGACCTCCCATTGGCCACCGAAGGCAGGGTATTCGTTGCGCAGCGAATTGAACGCGTGCGGGTCGCAGGTCACGATCCGCTGCACCCCGAGGCCGTTGAAGGTCTCGACGAGCGACGTCGCGAGCTGCTGGAACAGCATCTCGTTGCCGGCACGCCGCACGCACTCGCCGGTGGTCGGTTCCTGCGCCCCGAGGATGCCGAAGCTGACGCCGGCTTCGCGCAGGATCTCGACGAACGCGCGCGCGATCTTCTGGCCGTTCTGGTCGAAGGATTCCGCGGAGCCCACGTAGTACAGCCATTCGACCTGCGCCAGGTCCTCGGCGCTGCGGATCAGCGGCACGTCGAGGCCCTTGGCCCAGTCGCCGCGCGTGTCCGCCGGCAGACCCCAGGGGTTCGACTGCACTTCGTAGGCGTCGAAGACGTTCTTGAGCTCGGCAGGGAACTCGCCGTCCATCATCACGCGATGCTGGCGCAGCTTGTAGAACTTCGGCAGTAGTTCGAGTTCGATCGGGCAGGCGGCTTCGCAATATCCGCAGGTGGTGCACGACCATAGCGTGTCGTCGCTGATGACTTCGCCCACCAGGGCCGGCAGGTTCGCCTTCGCTTCGCCGCCGGCGAGGATGGCCGCGCGCTGCTCGAGCAGGTGGTGCTTGAGGCTGTCGTTGACGCCCTTCATCGAGAGCGGCTTGCCGGTCTGGTACGCCGGGCAGGCGTCCTTGCAGCGGCCGCACTCCGTGCAGGTGAAGGCATCGAGCGCGTCCTTCCAGACGAGGTCGGCCACGCTGCGCG
The DNA here is from genome assembly GCA_963793675.1 of uncultured Gammaproteobacteria bacterium. Lineage (GTDB taxonomy): Bacteria > Pseudomonadota > Gammaproteobacteria > Steroidobacterales > Steroidobacteraceae > RPQJ01. The sequence goes on from CAWCBA010000008.1 coordinate 193,090, forward strand.
CGCCGACTTTCAGTTCGCTTGCATCGGCAGAGTCGTCCATGAGCGGGCTCAGGTCGACCGTCGGCACTGCATTGGCCGGTTTGCCGCGACGGAAGAAGAGGGCAGGCAAGGCGGTGACGATGTGAAAGTGCTCGCCGAGCGGCAGCAGCACCAGGAACGCGCAGACCGTGATCATCTGCGTCCAGTACGAGATCGCCGCGGCGGTCGCAAGCGCGGTGGGGCTCCAGTGCGCGACCAGCGCGGCGAGCCAGCCACCGATCGGGGCATGTGCGCGCTCGTGTGCGATGGCCGGTACCGAGTCTGACAGCTGTGCGAAGCGGAATGCATCGAAGGCGAAGTCCGTGACCATGATGATCGTGATCAGCCCGAGCACCAGCAGGCCTTCGCGATTGGGCTCGAGACGGGCGGGCCGCAGCAGCAACCGGCGATAGAAGGCATAGCCGACCGCGAGCAGCACGCCGACTTCGACCAGGTCCTTCCAGACGGTGAATGCGTCACCGAGCGACCCGGTTAGCGCGAATTCCGCGTCGAAGCCGATCACGATCAGCTGGAGCTTGCGCACGAGCAGCGAGACGAACCCGAGGAAGATGACCGTGTGCATCACGCCCGGCTTCCACTCGCGACGGATCATGCGTTGCTGCAACAGGCCGTTCCACAGGACGGTGCGCATCCGCGCCCAGGGGTGGTCCCAGCGGACTTCCGGCTGCAGCGCCGCGACGATGGCGAGCTTGCGCACGCTGAGCCAGGTGAATGCCGCGAACGCGGCGAGCAGCAGGGCAGTGATTCCGAGCGGGCTCAAGACGACCTCCGGCTGCGCCAGGCTGGTCCGACGCACGACTATTGCGCCGCACTATCACGAGCGGACTCACGATGTACAATTCGGGTTTCCACCAAAAGGCCGCCACCGGCGGTACGAGGGCACGGTTCATGCAGCGCGAAGCGATGGAGTTCGACGTAGTCGTCGTCGGGGCCGGGCCTGCGGGTCTCGCGGCGGCGATTCGACTGAAACAGCAGGCCGCCGCGGCCGGCAGCGAACTCAGCGTCTGCGTGCTCGAGAAGGGTTCCGAAGTAGGTGCGCACATCCTCTCGGGTGCGGTCATCGACCCGATCGCGTTGTCGGAATTGTTTCCGGACTGGAAGGAGCGCGGTGCTCCGCTCGCAACGCCGGTGCAGGAGGATCGATTCCTGGTCCTGACGAAGGACAAGGCGCGCCGCATTCCGAACTGGCTGCTGCCCCCGCTGATGGACAACCACGGCATGTACATCGCGAGCCTCGGCAACATCTGCCGCTGGCTCGGCCAGCGTGCCGAAGAGCTGGGGGTCGAAGTATTCCCCGGGTTCGCGGCGGCCGAAGTGCTGTTCAACGAGGACGGCTCGGTGAAGGGCGTGGCGACCGGTGACATGGGCATCGGCAAGGACGGCGAGCAGAAAGACTCGTATGCGCAGGGCATGGAACTGCACGCCAAGTACACGCTGTTCGCCGAAGGCTGCCGCGGCTCGCTGTCGCAGCAGCTGATGTCGAGGTTCAACCTGCGTGACGGTGTCGATCCGCAGGTCTACGGCATCGGCGTCAAGGAACTCTGGCAGGTGCCGACGGAAAACCACCAGCCCGGACTGGTCGTGCACAGCCAGGGCTGGCCGCTGCCGAACGACGTGGGCGGCGGCTCGTTCCTCTATCATTTCGGTGACGGCCTGATCTCGGTCGGCTTCGTGACGCACTTGAATTATGCGAACCCGCACCTCTCGCCGTTCGAAGAGATGCAGCGGTTCAAGACCCATCCGGCGATCCGCGGCTATTTCGAGGGCGGCAAGCGCCTGGCCTACGGCGCGCGGGCCATCAACGAAGGTGGCCTGCAATCGATTCCGAAGCTCGCTTTCCCGGGCGGCGCGTTGATCGGCTGCACCGCGGGATTCGTGAACCTGCCGCGCATCAAGGGCTCGCACAACGCGATGAAGACCGGGATGCTCGCGGCCGAAGCCGCCTTTGCGGCAGTGTCGGCCGGTCGTGCGAACGACGAACTGACGGCGTACCCCGAAGCGTTCCACAACTCATGGGCGTATCGCGACCTGCACAAGGTGCGCAACGTGAAGCCGGGCCTGAAGTGGGGCCTGTGGGCGGGTACAGCGCACGGCGGCTTCCACATGTGGCTGAACGACCTCGGCCTCGGCGCGCTCGTCGGCTGGACGCTGCGTCACGGCAAGGCCGACCACGAATGCCTGAAGCCCGCGGCGGAAATGCCGCGCATCGAATACCCGAAGCCGGACGGCAAGCTGACCTTCGACCGGCTCTCGTCGGTGTTCCTGTCAGGGACGGCGCACGAGGAAGACCAGCCGGTGCACCTGCAACTGCGCGACCCGTCGATCCCGGTCGCTGTGAATCTTGCGCGTTACGACGGGCCGGAGAGCCGCTATTGCCCGGCGGGTGTGTACGAGTTCGTGGACGCGGCAGGCGGTGGCCAGCGGCTGCAGATCAATGCGCAGAACTGCGTGCACTGCAAGACGTGCGACATCAAGGATCCGCGGCAGAACATCCACTGGGTGACGCCGGAAGGCGGTGGCGGTCCGAACTACGCGTCGATGTAGGCGCGCAGCGCCGGCGCGCCGCGCTGTCAGCGCGGCGCCATGCGAATCGCGCCGTCGAGGCGGATCGTCTCGCCGTTCAGCATCGGGTTTTCCACGACCTGGCGCACGAGTTGCGCGTATTCCGCGGGCCGGCCGAGCCGCGGCGGGAAGGGCACCTGCTTGCCGAGTGACTCGCGCGCTTCTTCCGGCAGGCCCGCCATCATCGGCGTCATGAAGAGTCCCGGTGCGATCGTGACGACCCGGATGCCGGAGGACGCGAGTTCGCGCGCCATCGGCAGCGTCATGCCGACCACGCCGCCTTTCGACGCGGCGTAAGCGACCTGGCCGATCTGACCGTCGAACGCAGCGACGGATGCCGTCATCACCAGGGCACCGCGTTCACCTTCGGCATTCGGCGTGTTCTGCTGCATGACGGCCGCCGCTTCCTTGCAGAGCAACAGCGTGCCCACCAGGTTGATCTCGATGACTTTGCGAAAAAAATCGCCGGGCATCGTGCCTTCCCTGCCGACCATGCGCTTCGGCCAGCCCACGCCCGCGCAGCACACGGCGAGGCTGAGCCCGCCCATTGCGGCAGTTGCCGCTGCAACGGCAGAAGCCACGGCGCTTTCCGAGGTCACGTCGACCTGGTGGAAGCTGGCGGCAGCGCCGAGCTTGCGCACGGCTTCGACGCCGGCCTGGTCGTTGACGTCGAACAGGGCGACCTTGCCGCCCGCCGCAACGACGAGTTCAGCCACGGCGAGGCCGAGGCCGGAGGCGCCGCCGCTGACGATTGCGCGCGTGTCCTGGATCAGCATCGGTTCAGTCCCCCTGCGGAAAAAACCAGGCCTACAGTCGCAGGCCGCCGTCCACGTCGATGCAGCGGCCCGTGAAGAAGTCGTTCTCGACGATGAAGACCGCCGTGTGCGCAATCTCCTCCGCGAGACCGAGTCGCTTCAGCGGCACGGGCGCAGTCATCTTTTCGAGCATTTCGGGCGGCATGCCCGAGAGGATGTCAGTCTTGATGAAGCCGGGCGCGATTGCACCGGCGCGGATGCCGAAGCGCGCGAGTTCCTTCGCCCACGTGGTCGTCATCGCGGCGACGCCTGCCTTGGCGGCCGAGTAGTTGCTCTGGCCTGCGTTGCCGGCGCGCGAGATGCTCGAGATGTTGATGATCACGCCGCCCTGGCCGGACTTGATCATGCGTTCGGCCGCTTCGCGACCGCACAGGAACACTCCGGTCAGGTTGACGTCGATGACGGCCTGCCATTGCGCCAGCGTCATCTTGCTCACGACGGCGCCGTCCTTGACCTTCACCAGCACGGCGTCCTTGATGATGCCGGCGTTGTTGACCAGCACGTCGAGCCGGCCGTGCGTTGCGACCACTGCGTCGAGCGCGCGGATCACGTCGTCTTCCTTCGCGACGTTGAGCGTGTGGGCGCTCACCTTGACGCCGCGGGCCTCGAACTCGGCGCGCGTCGCGTCGAGGTCGGCCTGGTTGAGATCGAGCAGCGCAAGCGTCGCGCCGCGTTCGGCGAATGCATTTGCGATGGCCTTGCCGATTCCGCGTGCGCCGCCGGTGACGACCGCGACCTTGCCGTTCAACTGCATGGATGCCTCAGGAAAAGCAGGAGATCAGAGAAGTTCGATGGCGACGGCGCAGGCTTCGCCGCCGCCGATGCACTGCGAGGCGACGCCGCGGCGCAGTCCGCGCTTGCGCAGCGCGTAAAGGAGCGTGGTGATGATGCGGGCGCCCGTGGCGCCGACGGGGTGACCCATCGCGCAGGCACCGCCGTTCACGTTCACCTGGTCGTGGCGCAGGCCGAGGTCCTTCATCGCGGCCATCGCCACGCAGGCGAAGGCTTCGTTGATTTCGAACAGGTCGACGTCCGCGACCTTCCAGCCCGCGCGGTCGATGCGCCTTCTGCATCGAAGGGGCTGGCGCCGTCGTGAACCACTCCGGAGCCTGCGCGTGGCTCGCGTACGAGACCAGACGGGCGAGCGGCTTGAGGCCGGCCGCCTTCGCCGCGGATTCGCTCGCAATCACGATGGCTGCCGCGCCGTCGGAAATCGAGGACGAGGAAGCCGCGGTCACGGTGCCGTCCTTGCCGAACGCAGGCTTCAGGGTCGGGATCTTGTCGAGGTCGAGCTGGAACGGCGTTTCGTCGGTCGAGACGACCTGTTCGCCCTTGCGCGTCTTGATCGTCACGGGCGCGATTTCGGCAACGAAGTCGCCGTCTTTCGATGCACGCTGGGCGCGACGCACGGATTCCGCGGCGAACGCGTCCTGATCCGTGCGCGAAAAACCGTACTTGGCGGCGGTCGACGTCCGCGAAGCAACCCATGGCCTTGCCGTCCCAGGGGCTCTGCAGGCCGTCGTAGAACATGTGGTCGTAGATCTCGGCGTGACCCATGCGATAACCGGCGCGCGCTTTCAGCATGAGGTACGGCGCATTGGTCATCGACTCGAGGCCGCCCGCGAGGACGATGCGCGCGGAGCCGGCGCGGATCTGGTCGGCCGCCAGCATCACTGCCTTCATCCCCGAGCCGCACATCTTGTTGACGGTCGTGGCGGGCACGCTCATGGCGATACCGGCACCGACGGCCGCCTGCCGCGCCGGGAGCCTGGCCGAGGCCGGCCGGCAGCACGCAGCCGAAGATCACTTCGTCGATCGCATCCGGCGACAGGCCAGCGTCCGCGAGTGCCGCGGCGGCCGCCACGGAACCGAGCTGCGTTGCCGAGACAGGCGAGAAGATGCCCTGGAAGCCGCCGATCGGAGTCCGTCGGGCAGCGGCGATGACGATGGATTCAGGCATGGGGACGTCCTCGAAGAATCGGGGCAGCGAGCCGGAGTCGTCGGAGTGTACGCCGTGGTCTTTTTGCAGCGCAAGAAGAAGGCCCTGGATTGGGCGATTCAGCCCTTGGAAACGGTGCGCGTGCGCCGCACACGAGCCGGTGCGGACGAAGACTTGCCAGCATGCGGTTCGCGCGGCGCAAGGCCGTGCTCCAGGAACTGCACGAATGCGTCGGCAACTTCGTCCGACGAGAGCGTGCGACCCGCGCGGTACCAGTGCGCGATCCAGTTGAGCGCACCGGCGATCGCAAACGCTGCGAGCTTCGGGTCGACCACGGCGATCGAACCGTCGTCGATACCGGTCTGCAACAGGCGCCGGATGCCGCGGTCGATTTCAGACTTGAGCGAGCGCACCTGCGCGCTGAGTTCAGGGCCGAGGTCCTGGTGTTCCGCGCGCACCATGCACCAGCCGTACTCGGACGCGATCGCAACGGCGTAATCGCGGATGACTTCGCGCAGGCGATCGCGTCCGCTTCCCGCGGTCTGCTCCGCGCGGCGCAGCGCGGCGCGGATGGGCTCGAGGCCGGCCAGGAAGCATTCGAACAGGAGCTGCTCCTTGTTCGAGACGTAGTAGTAGACCGTGGGCTTGGTGACGCCCAGCGCCGCCGCGATATCGTCCAGCGAGGTGTTGTGATAACCGCGCTCGTCGAACGCCCGCGCTGCCGAGCGGATCACCGCGTCACGCTTGGTGCCGTGGTCCTGGCGGCGGCGCCGGCCACGCCACGCGGCGGCCGGGTCGGCGGCGGTCGGATGCGGCTGGGGTACTGTCGGCCATGCTGGGACCGGTTGACTGCGGGAGGGACGCTAATCATACTGCCGAGTAAGATTCTACTCAATAGTAACTTTCGGCCGGGTGACAGCCCGGCGGCTGGAGAAATGCAGATGTCCGGATCCTCGACCCTCCGCCGTGAAGGTGAACCGCATCAGGCTGCCGGCGCGGCGGGCGAGGCCGCTCCGCTGCGGTTCGTGAGCGCCGCGTCGCTGTTCGACGGTCACGACGCCGCGATCAACATCATCCGCCGGCTGCTGCAGGCTCACGGCGCCGAAGTCGTTCACCTCGGCCACAACCGCAGCGTTGCCGACATCGTGCGCGCTGCGCTGCAGGAGGACGCTGACGGCATCGCCTGCAGCTCGTACCAGGGCGGGCACGTCGAGTACTTCAAGTACATGGTCGACATGCTGCGAGACCTCGGCGCGGCGCACATCCGCATCATCGTGGGCGGCGGCGGCACGATTGCGCCGCACGAGATCGAGGAACTCGAGGCCTATGGCGTCGAGCGCATCTACACGCCCGAGGACGGTCGCAAGCTCGGTCTCGACGGCATGATCGACGACGTCTTCGCGCGCGTGCGCAAGGCAACTCGTCCGGGCTTCGAGTTCGGACCGGTCGGCCCGCGCGACCACCAGCAGATCGCGCGCACCATCTCCGCACTCGAGCGTGGTGAGGCCGATGCGCCGTTCAGCGAAGCTTTGCGTCGCGCCGTGTCGCGCAGCGTGAAGCGGACACCGGTGGTCGGCATCACCGGCACTGGCGGCGCCGGCAAGTCGTCGCTGACGGACGAGTTGCTGATGCGCTTCGTGCGGCAGTTCCCCGACCGCAACATCGCCGTCATCGCCATGGATCCGACGCGCCGCCGCAGCGGTGGCGCGCTGCTCGGCGACCGCATCCGCATGAACTCACTGGCGGCCGAGCAGGTGTTCATGCGTTCGCTCGCGACGCGCCGCCAGAACCTCGCCACCAGCGCGGTGCTGGCCGATGTCCTCAACCTGCTGCGGTACGCGAGCTTCGATCTCGTCGTCGTCGAAACGGCTGGCATCGGCCAGAGCGACTCCGAGATCGTCGACCTCGTCGACGTGCCGATGTACGTGATGACGAGCGAATACGGCGCCGCGAGCCAGCTCGAGAAGATCGACATGCTCGATTTCGCCGACCTGGTCGCGCTCAACAAGTTCGAGAAGCGTGGCGCCGAAGATGCGCTGCGTGACGTGCGCAAGCAGTGGCGTCGCAACCGGGTAGAGTTCAAGCGGCCCGACGACCAGGTGCCGGTGTTCCCGACCATCGCCAGTCGCTTCAACGACCCGGGCGTCAATCGCCTCTTTGCCGCGCTCTGCGCGCGCCTCGACGAGAAGGGCGGCGGTGACAGGCGCTGGACCGTGACCGACCCGGGGCCGACCGAACTGGTCGAGCGCCATGCGCTGGTGCCGGCGACGCGTGCGCGCTACCTGGCCGAGATCGCGACGAACGGCCGGCGCGCGCGCGAGGCGGTCGAGCATCGCTCGCAGGCGGCGAGCCGCGCCCAGAGCCTGTTTGAGGCGCTGCACACGCTGGGCGATGCGTCGTTGCCCGAACCGCTGGAGCGCTACGGCGCGGCCGCGCTGGCGGATGGCGGTGCCGATTCCGCGTTGCTGCGACTGCGGGCGGCCTACAACGACGCGCTCGAGGCGGTCGGCACTGATGGCCTCGCGCTGCTGCGGCAGTGGCCGGCGATGGCGAAGTCGGCAACCGACGACCAGTTCATCTACAAGGTGCGCGGCAAGGAAATCCGCGGCGACAACTATGTGCCGACGCTGAGCCACAACCGTGTTCCCAAGCTCGCGGTACCGCGCTACCGGGATTGGGGCGAGCAGCTCACGTTCCTGATGAAGGAGAACCTGCCGGGCCAGTTCCCGTACACGGCGGGCGTCTATCCGTATCGCCGGGAAGAAGAGGACCCGACCCGCATGTTCGCGGGCGAGGGCGGTCCCGAGCGCACCAATCGCCGCTTCCATTACGTCGCGGGCGGTCACGGCGCCGCGCGCCTCTCGACGGCGTTCGATTCGACGACGCTGTATGGCGAGGATCCGGACGAGCGACCGGACATCTATGGCCGGATCGGCAACTCGGGCGTGTCGATCGCGACGCTCGACGACATGAAGAAGCTCTACTCGGGTTTCGATCTCTGCGCACCGACGACGTCGGTTTCAATGACGATCAATGGCCCCGCGCCGATGATCCTCGCGATGTTCATGAACACCGCGGTCGACCAGCGCGTCGAGCAGCACCTGCGGGCCACGGGCCAGTGGCCGGCGGCGGAGAAGAAGATCGCCGCGCTGTACAAGGGTCGTCCGCGCCCGACGTACAAGGGCGAGCTGCCGCCGAACCACGACGGTTCAGGCCTCGGCCTGCTCGGCGTGACGGGCGATCAACTGCTCGATGCCGACACGTACCAGAAGATCCGCAAGGAGACGCTGGCGCTGGTGCGCGGCACCGTGCAGGCGGACATTCTCAAGGAAGACCAGGCGCAGAACACCTGCATCTTCTCGACCGAGTTCGCCCTGCGCATGATGGGCGACGTGCAGCAGTTCTTCATCGACAACGACGTCCGCAATTTCTATTCGGTGTCGATCTCCGGCTACCACATTGCGGAAGCCGGAGCGAACCCGGTGTCGCAGCTCGCGTTCACGCTCGCTAACGGCTTCACGATCGCCGAGTACTATCTTGCGCGCGGCATGAAGATCGACGATTTCGCGCCGAACCTGTCGTTCTTCTTCTCGAACGGCATGGATCCGGAGTACGCGGTGATCGGCCGCGTGGCGCGCCGCATCTGGGCGCGCGCGATGCGCGACCTGTACCGTGCGGGCCCGCGCTCGCAGATGCTGAAGTACCACATCCAGACGTCGGGTCGCAGCCTGCATGCGCAGGAGATCCAGTTCAACGACGTGCGCACGACGCTGCAGGCGCTCTATGCGCTGTTCGACAACTGCAACAGCCTGCACACCAACGCGTACGACGAAGCGATCACCACGCCGACGGAAGAATCGGTGCGACGTGCGGTGGCGATCCAGCTGATCATCGGCAAGGAGCTCGGCCTGAACAAGACGCAGAACCCGTGGCAGGGATCGTTCGCGATCGACCAGCTGACGGACCTGGTCGAGGAGGCCGTGTATCGGGAGTTCGACCGGATCTCGGAGCGCGGTGGCGTGCTCGGGGCGATGGAAACGATGTACCAGCGCGGCAAGATCCAGGAAGAGTCGCTGTACTACGAGACGCTGAAGCACGACGGGACGCTGCCGATCATCGGCGTCAACACGTACCTCGCCAAGGCGGGGTCGGACGACGAAATCCGCAACGCCGAGTTGATCCGCTCGACCGAAGAAGAGAAGCAGGATCAGGTCGCGGCGGTGCGGGCTTTCCTCGCCCGCAACGCGGAACAGCGTCCGGCAGCGCTCGCTCGCCTGCAGCAGCAGGCAGCGACGGGCGGGAACGTGTTCGCCGAGTTGATGGAGGCCGTGAAGGTCGCGTCGCTCGGATCGATCTCGAATGCGCTGTACCAGGTCGGCGGACAGTACCGGCGCAGCATGTAAGCGCGCGCAAGCGTGCTTCGCCCTTCACGACGCCGGACGCAGGGGCAGTTCAGCGCGCGCGGGACGGGCCCGCCGCCAGCTCCGCGAGATCCGGTTCACCGAGCCGCGCGAGCATCTCGGCGCGTGCTGTGTCCCGCAGTTCGTCGGGCTCGCGCCCATCGCCCTTGATCGACGGCAGTATCTCGATGCGGATCGCGCCCGGCATCGGCACGATCGCGCCACTCGGCATCGACCGGCGCGTACCGTGAATGACGGCCGGTACCAGCGGCATGCCGCCGCGAGCCGCAGCCACGAACGCGCCGATGTGGAACCGCTTGAGTCCGACCACCGAGTCGAACGTGCCCTCGGGGAAGAAGACGAGCGAGTGGCCCTGCTCCGCGCGCTGCATCACCCGCCGCGCGCCGCGCTGCCGCCCGCCCGCGGAGTGACGATCGACGAATTCCGATCCGATCCGTCGCAACAGGAATCCAAGGACGGGCGTGCCGGCAGCCTCGCGCTTGATCACGAAGCTGAACCGCGGCGGCAGGCCCGCCTTCATGACGACGCCGTCGAGGTAGCTCGAATGGTTCGCTACCAGCACGCACGAGCCCTCGGGCAGGTGCTCGAGGCCGTCGACCCGCAGTCGCAGGCCGGCAAGGGTGAGCCAGACACGCGCGAGCCAGCGCGTGGACGAACGGCGCCAGTGCAGCGAGGGCAGCAGCAGGGCCAGCAGCGCAGCCGCCGACAGCAACAGGAAGAGCAGCGACAGCGCGTAGGTGCCGAACAGCAGGCGGCTCAGCCAGCCCAGCACGCCGCCCGCGCGCCGCTTGGCCGGCACGTTCACGGCGCCGCCCCCGGAAGCGCCGAAGTGCGAGCGGTCCGGTCATTGGTGGCGGTGGATTTCGTGCGCAAGCTCGCGGCAATCCGGGCGGGCGTTAGGGGAGACTCGTTGGCTGGGGACCGATCCGAGGCGCCAGTCTGCCGCTACCCCGGCATTCTGTGAATCAGTTCCAGTTATGTTAATGGTGCCGCGGGAACTGTGAGGGGGGTCACGACGGGGCTCAGAAGGCGGCTCGCATACTGCGTGCTACGTAAAGCCGCGAGGTTCCATGAGCACTGCAGTCAAATCGAGCTTGCTGTCCCGATCGCGCACCGGCGACGGCGGCGAAGCGTCCGCAGGGCCCGGTCCGATCGACCGGTTCCTCGATGCCGTGTGGATGGAACGCGGCCTGTCACCGAACACGCTCGCGGCGTACCGGGCAGACCTCACCGCCCTCGACCGCTGGCTCGACGAGCACTCGGGCGACCTCGAGCACGCGCAGCGCGGGGACATCCTTTTGTTCATGGCCTCACGAGTACAGGCGGGCGCCCGACCCCGTTCGACCGCGCGCCAGCTCTCGAGCTTCCGCCGCTTCTACCGCTACCTGGTTCGTGAGGGTGCCTTGCGGGAGGACCCCACCGCGCAGATCGCGATGCCCAAGGTCGGCCGTTCGTTGCCGAAGTCGCTCATGGAGGAGGAAGTCGAGGCCCTGTTGGCCGCTCCTGCCGTGAGTGACCCGCTCGGGCATCGCGATCGGACCATGCTCGAGGTGCTGTATGCCACCGGGCTGCGCGTCTCCGAGCTCGTGAACTGCACGCTCGCACAGGTGAACCTGAACCAGGGCGTGCTGCGCATCGTCGGCAAGGGCGACCGCGAACGGCTGATCCCGCTTGGCGAGGAGGCCGTGCAGTGGGTGCAGCAGTTCCTGCAGGGTCCGCGCGTAGAGATCCTGCTCGAGCGGCAGACCGATTACCTGTTCCCGACGCGCCGCGGCGACCGCATGACGCGCCAGGCCTTCTGGCACATCATCAAGCGCTACGCGCGCAAGGCCGGCATCGACCGCGAACTGTCGCCGCACACGCTGCGCCACGCGTTCGCGACCCACCTGCTGAACCATGGGGCCGACCTGCGCGTGGTGCAGATGCTGCTTGGCCACAGCGACCTGTCGACGACGCAGATCTACACCCACGTCGCCCGCGAACGCCTCAAGGACCTGCACTCCGAGCACCACCCGCGCGGCTGAGCGGCGCGCGGCTCTGCTAGACTCCGCCCGCCCCACGGGACGGTCGGGTTGCGGGCGCGGGGACCCACTGAACCTGCGGCCGCGGCGGCTGTCCTAGAACCAACACTCCAGGGATAGAACGCCGCATGCGCCGCCGCACCCCAGCCCGCCCGATTGTCGCCGCCGTCTGGCTGGTCGTATCGGCCGCGGCCTTGCTCGTCCTCGCGCCGATCTCCAGCGTCCGAGCCGCCACGGCCGACAAGCAGGCCACGGCGCAGAAGGCTGCACCGGCTGCCGGCGCCAAACCGGCTGCGCCCACCGCGCCGGTCGTGATCCCGGCCGACGTGCGCGCGCGCATCATTGCGAAACTGCCTGGGGCGCAGGCGTCCGACGTCGCGGTCTCGCCGATTCCAGGCCTGTACGAAGTCACGATGGGCGGACTGATCGCCTACGTCAGTGCCGACGGCAAGTACCTGCTCAGCGGCAACGTCTACGACCTCGACACCCAGGTGAACCTGACGGCGTCGCGACGTAACTCGGCCCGCGCCAAGGCGCTGGCGGCGACGTCCGAAAGCAACATGATCGTGTACGGTCCCGCAACCGCGAAGATGACGGTCACGGTGTTCACGGACGTCGACTGCGGCTTCTGCCGCAAGTTCCACAGCCAGATCGCCGAGGTCAACAAGGCGGGCGTGCGTGTTCGCTACATGTTCTATCCGCGCACCGGCCCCGGCACGGAGTCATGGACCAAGGCCGAACAGGTCTGGTGCGCCGCAGACCGCCGCGAAGCACTCACGCGGGCGAAGAAGGGCGAAACGGTCAAGGGCAAGGCCTGTGGCGACGCTGCGGTCAAATCGCAGTACGAACTGGGATCGGACCTGGGCGTGGAAGGCACGCCTGCCATTTTCACGCAGAATGGCGACTATATCGGCGGCTACCTGACGCCAGCCGAGCTCGTGCAGGCGATCCAGGAATCACAGAAGACGGCGGTCGCGGCCCGCTGATTTTCCGCCGCGCCGTCGCGCGTTGGCCTCAGCGCTCGAGGTAGCTCAGCTTGCCGGGGCGGCCGTCCCATTCCTTGGCGTCTTCAGGCGCGTCCTTCTTTTCGGTGATCACCGGCCATTGCCTGGCCAGCTCGGCATTCAGCTTGCGGAATTCCTGCTGGCCGTCCGGCAGTTCCTCTTCCGAGAAGATCGCCTCCGCCGGGCACTCCGGCTCGCAGAGCGTGCAGTCGATGCACTCGTCCGGGTCGATCACCAGCATGTTCGGACCTTCGTGGAAACAGTCCACCGGGCAGACTTCCACGCAGTCCATGTACTTGCACTTGATGCAATTTTCCGTGACGACAAAGGTCATCGGGGCACTCCGGACGTTGGCTGATGACAAAAAAGGCGACAGTACGCGGCGGCGCGGGCTGAGGCGGGCGGGGTATTCTGCCAAAGCGTCGCCGCAGCGCAAAACGGATCCTACCTAACGCCGCCACTCTTGCGGTAATCGAGCGCGGTGAAGTGGTGGCCTTCGACACCTCGCCGACGGTCGTCGAAGTAGCGCCGCAGGGCGAAGTCCACGCTGCGGAAGGCAATGTCCTGCCACGGGATCTCTTCTTCGCTGTAGAGACCTACTTCGAGGCTCTCCGGGCTCGGGCCGAACTGCGCTTCGGGTAGTTTCGCGCGGAACATCACGTGCACCTGGTCCGCGTGCAGCACGTGCACTACCGCCAGCAGTGAACCGACTTCCACCTGCGCCTGCGCCTCTTCGAACGATTCGCGTCGCGCGCCTTCCTGCGTCGTCTCGCCGTTTTCCATGAATCCGGCCGGGATCGTCCAGAAGCCGAGCCGCGGCTCGATCGCGCGCCGGCACAGCAGGATGCGGCCCTCGTGCTCGGGCACGCAGCCGACGATCAGCTTGGGGTTCTGGTAATGGACAGCGCCGCAGGACTCGCATACGTAACGGGCGAGGTGGTCGCCGTCTGGCGTGCGGAGCGAGACTGGGTTGCCGCAGGCGGAGCAGAACTTCATGGGGAAGGGGTCAGGGGTCAGGGGTTGGGTGGTGCCGGGAGAGGGAATCGAACCCTCACGAGTGATTAGCTCGCCGGATTTTGAGTCCGGTGCGTCTACCAGTTCCGCCATCCCGGCACGGGGCGCGCAGCTTACCCGATAGGACTCGCTCGTTGGAAACACTTTGTTAATCATTCGGTTAGAACCGTTTCCGGGCTGACAGGCCACGACTTCCGTGCCGCTCGCAGGGAACTCGGTAAACTGTCGGCGGTCCTATGGCTCGCGTCGCCCTTGGGCGGCCGTTCCCTTCCCAGGAGACCGACCGAAACATGCGACGCAGCCTTTCCCGCGGCCTGGCCGCCCTGCTGGTGTTGCTGACGACCACCCTTGTGGGCTCGGGCGCTTTCGCGGCGCAACCAGCCCTGGCCGACAGGCTGGCCGCCGAGGCGCCGTCAGCCAACCCCAAGGTGCTCGCCCTCGCGGCTCGCGCTGCTGAATGCGCGCGCAAGCAGGGCGTGCTCGACGGCTTCCATCACCTTGCCGTCATCGATTACTCATTGCCCTCCACGCGGCCTCGGCTCTGGGTCTTCGACCTCGAACGCGGCCGGCTGATGTTCCAGGAACTCGTCGCGCATGGCCGCAACACCGGCGACGCGAAAGCGGAACGCTTCTCCAACGCGGAAGGCAGCCACATGTCGAGCATCGGGCTCTTCAAGACGCTGCAGCCATACTACGGCAGCAACGGCTACTCGCTGCGGCTGTCAGGCCTCGATCCAGGTTTCAACGACAACGCCCTCGCGCGCGCGATCGTCATGCACGGGGCGCCCTACGTCAGCGAAGCGATCGCCGAGCGGCTCGGCCGGCTCGGCCGCAGCTGGGGTTGCCCCGCATTGCGTCCCGAGATCGCCCGCACCGTCATCGACACGTTGAAGGGCGGCGCACTGTTGTTCGCCTATTACCCGGACCGCAAATGGCTTGCCGAGTCGCCGTACTTCCAGTGCGACAGCCCGCCAGGCAGGGTGGTCTCTTCGACGCAGCAGCATCCGAACTCGGGCTGACGCCTGGACCGGGCGCCGCGGCGCCGGCTTGCGACCTTTTGCCGCGGTCGCGCATCTAACCTGTCGCATGTCCGCATTTCTCGACTCTGCCCTCGACCCCGCCAGCATCGAACTCGCTCGCGCTGGCGACGAAGCCGCGCTCGCCGCGATCTACCGCGCCTACGAAGTCCCGGTCCGTACCCTGGCTCGTCGCATGGTGACGCCGCGCTGCGCGGCGGAGGACGTGGCCCAGGATGTCTTCGTCGACGTCATCACCCGCCTGCATCAATACGAAGGGCGCGGCTCGTTCGCGGGCTGGGTCCGCGGCATTGCCGTCTCGCGCTGCCTCATGCAACTGCGTTCGCCCTGGCATCGTGGGCGGCGCTGGCTGGCCGGTGCCGCCGGTTCGCTCGACGAGTTGCACCAGGACTGGCAGGCAGAGCGCCAGCCGGGTGCCGCAAGCGCGGATCGAGCCGATGCGATCGACCTGGAGCGGGCGTTGGCCCGACTCGGCGACAGTGCGCGGGCCGTGGTGTGGCTGCACGACGTCGAGGGCTACACCCATGCCGAGATCGGCGCGCTGTTCGGCGCGACGGCCAGTTTTTCCAAGTCGCAGCTCGCCCGCGCGCACCAGCGCCTGCGGCACCTGCTGCACGTCGAAGCAGACGGGACGCCGTGTCTTCCCGTATCGAGCACACCATGAGCCTGATCGACGAACTCCGATCCTTGCCTGCGGCCGCGCCGCGCAGCGACGGCTGGGCCGACGTGCAGTCACGCCTTGCCGCCAGGAAGACGACGCACGCGCGGCGCAGGCTGGGCCTGCAGCTGGCAGCGGCGGCCTCGGTTGCGGTCATTGCCGTGACGGCCGCGTGGCGCGTTGGTGACGTCGTGACCGAGCACCCGGGCTCGATGGCCGTCGAACTCACGCCGCTCACGGCGGAACAGGCGCTCGCGCTCGATCGTGTCGCGCAGCTGCAGACGCAGTCGCAGGCGCTCGACGAGATGCTGTCGGTGATCGGCGAACGTCCGGTCGTCGAGCGCGCTGGCACGAGCGTGCCGATCGACACGCTCGAGTCGCAGGTGCAGTGGATCGACCACCAGATTTCCGTCGGTGACGGTGAAACCGAACCGGGCTCGGCCGAGCAACTCTGGCGCAAGCGCGTCGATGCGATGAGCTCCCTGGTGCAGTTGCGCTACCTGGAAGCGCAGCGCATCGACATGTGACAACGAGGACCTGATCATGCAATCCGTATCAACCAGGGCAGTGGCGCAGCGCGCGCTCGGCGCGTTGCTCGCGTCGGCCATCGCGCTTGCGGCGACGACGCAGCTGGCCGCAGCGGCCGAGACGCAGGACAAGGCACAGTTGCAGAAGCAGCTCGACGACGCGCGCGGCCGGCTCGACGACGCGGCGCGCGATGTCGCCGACCTCTCGCGCAAGCTCTACGGCGACGACATGGAAGGCATGCCGATGCCGCATCCAGGTGGACCGCCCCGTGGCGCGATGCTCGGCATCAACATTGGTGGCGGTCCCGAACTCGCTGAAGGCGTCGAAGTGATGGGGGTGAGTCCGTCCGGTCCGGCCGCCGCCGCCGGCCTGAAATCGGGCGACGTGATCGTGGCGATCGATGGCAAGCCGCTCAGGAAGGCCGACGACCGTGCCGCGGGCCGCCAGCTCGTCGAGCAGATGAGGGCCACCCAGGCGGGCCAGAAGGTCAAGGTCGACTACCTGCGCGACGGCAAGAAGCTGTCGACGACCGTGACGACGGTGGCCGCCGAGCCGCCGATGGTCCGCATGCTGCGTGAGCACATGCCGATGCTGGAGGGCATGCAGATCCCGCCGGATTGGGAGGAGATGATCAGTCCGCGCGGCCGCGGCTTCCGTGCGCTCGAACTGGTGCCGATCACGCCCAAGCTCGGCCAGTACTTCGGCACCGACAAGGGACTGCTCGTGGTCAAGGCACCAGCGGTTGCGCCAGGCGCCGCCGGCCTCGAGGAGGGCGACGTGCTCCTCACGATCGGCGGCCGCACCCCCGAGAATCCGCGACATGCTTTCCGCATCCTCGGCTCTTACCAGCCCGGCGAGAAAGTCAGGGTCGAAGTGCTGCGGCAGCGCAAGCGCCTGGCGCTCGACGTCCAGACGCCGGACGTCGACCCCATGAACCCGGGGCTCCGCCCCGGTCCGCCCCCGCGTTCGCCCAGCGTGCCGGCGCCCCCGGCACCACCGGCGGATACGAAGTCGCAGGGCATCGCGTCCTGAGAGTCCCTGGATGAGGGGCCGCGGAGGGGCCCGTGTCGACGGGTCCCTCTGCTAGCATGCGCGCCCCTATGCGGCGCACCGACTTCCATTTCGACCTGCCCGATGCGCTGATCGCCCGCCACCCCGCGCCCGAGCGCAGCGGCAGCCGGTTGCTCCATCTCGACGGTGCGACGGGCGCGCTCACGGATCGTCTCTTCCGCGACCTGCCGGGGTTGCTGCGGCAGGGCGACCTGCTGGTCCTCAACGACACGCGCGTGATCCCGGCGCGCCTGCATGGGCACAAGGTCGACAGCGGCGGCAAGGTCGAGGTCATGCTGGAGCGGCTCACCGGCTTGCGCACGGCCATCGTGCAGCTGCGTGCGAGCAAGCCGTCGCGACCGGGCACCGTGATCAGGATCGGCGCAAGTGACACGCTTGCAGTCGTCGATCGCGACCAGGACTTCTGGCGCGTCGAGTTCAGCGGCGACGCGCATGAGATCTTTGACCGCCTCGGTGAAATGCCGTTGCCGCCCTACATCACGCGCGAAGCCGAGCCTGGGGACCGCGAGCGTTACCAGACCGTGTACGCGCGTGAGCCCGGCGCTGTTGCCGCGCCGACCGCTGGCCTGCATTTCGACGATGCGGTCCTGCAGGCCTGTCGCCAGGCGGGCGCCGAATTCGCTTACGTCACACTGCACGTAGGAGCGGGCACGTTCCAGCCCGTGCGTGCCGACAACGTCGAGGAGCACCGCATGCATTCCGAGTGGTGCATCGTGCCTCCTGCGACCTGCCAGGCGGTCGCGGCGACGCGCGCGCGCGGCGGTCGTGTGATCGCCGTGGGTACGACGGCGGTACGGTCGCTCGAGAGCGCGGCGGAGTCTGGCCAGCTCGAGCCACACGCCGGCGAGACGCGACTTTTCATCACGCCGGGCAAGCGCTTCCGGGTGGTCGATGCGATGGTGACCAACTTCCACCTGCCTGAATCCACGCTGCTGATGCTGGTCAGCGCCTTTGCCGGGCGCGAGCACGTGCTCGAGGCGTACCGTCACGCCGTCGCGCAGCGGTATCGTTTCTTCAGCTACGGCGACGCGATGTTCGTCGAGCCGGCGCCCGCCGCGCTCGATCGCGGGAGCGCGGCATGAAGTTCGAACTGCTGGCAAGCGCCGGTGCCGCGCGGCGTGGTCGTCTGCAGCTGAATCACGGGACCGTCGAAACGCCCGTGTTCATGCCCGTCGGCACCTACGGCACGGTCAAGGCTATGACGCCGGAAGAACTCGCTGGCCTCGGCGCGCAGATCGTCCTCGGCAACACGTTTCACCTGATGCTGCGCCCTGGCGCCGACGTCATCCGTGCGCACGGCGGCCTGCATGGTTTCATGCACTGGTCGGGGCCGATCCTGACCGACTCGGGCGGCTTCCAGGTGTTCAGCCTCGCGCAGCTGCGCAAGCTCACGGAGGAGGGGGTCAATTTCCGCTCGCCCGTCAACGGTGACGCGGTGTTCCTGAGCCCCGAAATCTCGATGCAGGTGCAGGCTGCGCTCAACTCCGACATCGTCATGGCGTTCGACGAGTGCCCGCCATATCCCGCGACCGAGCAGCAGGCGCGGACGTCGATGGAGCTGTCGATGCGCTGGGCACGGCGCAGCCGCCACGAGTTCACGCGTCTCGCCAACCCCAACGCCTTGTTCGGCATCGTGCAGGGCGGCACGTTCCTGGGTCTGCGGCAGGAATCGCTCGGCCAGCTGGTCGACATCGGCTTCGACGGGTACGCGGTCGGCGGTCTCGCCGTGGGGGAGCCCGCGGCCGAGCGCAATGCCGTCCTCGAGGCGCTCGCGCCCGTATTGCCACCGGACCGACCCCGGTACCTGATGGGAGTCGGCACCCCCACCGACATCGTCCAGGCAGTCGCCCGTGGCATCGACATGTTCGATTGCGTCATGCCGACCCGCAACGCCCGCAACGGCCACCTGTTCACCTCGCAGGGAGTGATCAAGATCCGCAACGCCGGGCACCAGTCGGACACCTCGCCCCTGGACCCACAGTGCGCCTGCTACACCTGCCGGAACTACAGCCGTGCGTACCTGCGGCACCTCGACCGGTGCAACGAAATCCTCGGCGCAAGGCTCAATTCGATCCACAACCTGCACTATTACCTGTCCCTGATGGCCCGGATGCGGGCAGCCCTGGAGCAGGGGCGGTTCGAGCGCTTCGTCGTGGATTTCCTGGCAGGTCCCGAGGCCAGCCCCGCGATGGCCGCCAACACGGGCGACCCTCGGGTATAATCGGCGGTCATTTTCCAAGTGTGACCCCTCAGTCGAGGGGAGACAGGAGTTCCTGATGGACTGGTTGATCGCGAGCGCCCACGCCCAGGCGGCCACGGGTGCCCAGCCGAATGCGCTGCTGCAGATGCTGCCCTTGCTGCTCATTTTCGTCGTGTTCTATTTCCTGCTGATCCGGCCGCAGGCCAAGCGGGCGAAGGAGCACAAGGCCATGGTGGCCGCGCTCGGCGTCGGCGACGAAGTCGTCACGGCCGGCGGCATCCTCGGCAAGGTCACCGAGACCTCCGATAGTTTCCTCACCATCGAAATCGCGAACGGCGTGCAGGTGAAGGTCCAGCGTCATACGGTCACCAGCGTGCTGCCCAAGGGCACCCTGAAGAGCGCCTAGCAGCAGTCCCGGAGTCCGCGCATGCACAGTTACCCGGCCTGGAAGATCTGGCTGGTCGTCATCGTCCTGCTCGCGGGCACGGTGCTCGCCCTGCCGAACGTGTTCGGCGAGGCGCCCGCGCTGCAGCTCTCGCGCAACGACCGCACCGCCGTCACCGACGCCCAGCGCCAGCAGGTCGTCGCGTCGCTGCAGTCCAAGGGCGTGACGGTCGAGAACTCGTACCTCGAGGGCGATCGCCTCGTGCTGCGTTTCGATGACGTCGGCACGCGCCTCAAGGCGCGCGACGCCGTGCAGCAGGGCTCGGGCACCGAGTACCTCGTGGCGCTGTCCAACGTGCCGCGCACGCCGGGCTGGATGCGCGCAATCGGGCTCAAGCCGATGAGCCTCGGCCTCGACCTGCGCGGCGGCGTCTACTTCATGTACGAAGTCGACACGCAGGGTGCCGTGAAGCAGTTGCTCACGAGCATGGAGAGCGACTACCGCACGATGCTGCGCAAGGAGCGCATGCCGTTCACCGGCGTGGCCAGCGACGGCGTCGACACGGTCCGGATCGGCCTGCGCAGCGGTGACGACGCGCAGAAGTTTGCCGGCCTGCTCCGCAAGCAGGACCCGAACCTGTCCGTCGACGCCGACACGCTCGGCGAGGGTGGTTCCGTCACGGTCCAGCTGAGCCCGACGCAGGTCAAGCAGCGCCAGGACTTCGCGATCCAGCAGAACATCACCACGCTGCGCAACCGCGTCGACGAACTGGGCGTCACGGAGCCGATCGTCGCGCGACAGGGCCTCGACCGCATCGTCGTGCAACTGCCCGGAGTGTCGGATCCGAACGAAGCGCTGCGCGTGCTCGGTGCGACGGCCACCCTCGAGTTCCGGCTCGTCGACGACCAGAACGACGCGTTGCTCGCCGAAAGCACCAAGCGCGCGCCGCTCGGCTCGAAGCTGTACCACACGCGCGATAACCGTCCCGTCCTGCTCAAGCGCGAGACGATCGTCTCGGGCGAGCAGCTGACGGACGCCAGTTCCGGCTTCCAGCAGGGCGAACCCGCGGTCATGGTGACGCTCGATGCGCGTGGCGCGTCGAAAATGCTCGAAACGACGCGCCAGAACCTCGGCCGCCCGATGGCGGTGGTGTTCATCGAGAAGAAGCGCGTGAGCGAAGAGCAGCCCTGCAAGGGGACGCGCGCGGGCAACGAATGCACCGAGGAAACGGTCATCAACCAGGCCACCATCCGCGGCGTGTTCGGCAGCAACTTCCAGATCACCGGCGTGATGGCCAACGAGGCGCGTGAACTCGCGCTGCTGCTGCGTGCAGGTTCGCTGGCCGCCCCGCTCTACATCGTCGAGCAGCGCACCGTCGGCCCGAGCCTCGGCGCCGACAACATCAAGCGCGGCGTCAACGCGCTGATCCTCGGCCTCGTGGCCACGTTCATCTTCATGGCCGTGTATTACCAGGCGTTCGGGCTGGTGGCGAACGTCGTGCTGCTCACCAACGTCGTGCTGCTCGCGGCGCTGCTCTCCATGCTGCAGGCGTCGCTGTCATTGCCGGGCATCGCCGGCATCGTGCTGACCGTGGGCATGGCCGTCGACGCGAACATCCTGATCTTCGAGCGCATCCGCGAGGAGTTGCGCAACGGCATGAGCCCGCACGCTGCAATCAGCGCAGGCTACGAGAAAGCCTTCTCGGCGATCGCCGACTCCAACGTCACCACGCTGATCGCGGGCATCGTGCTGTTCACCTTCGGCACGGGCCCGGTGCGCGGCTTCGCCGTCGTGCTGTCGCTCGGCATCGTCACGTCGATGTTCACGGCTCTCGTGGTCAGCCGCACGCTGGTCTACCTGCTCTGGGACCGCCAACGCAAGCTCGAGCGGCTCTCGATCGGGATGGGGTACTGATCATGGAATTTTTCCGCAGGAAGACCAGCTTTCCGTTCATGTCCACCCGCAGGCGGTGGTACGTGGTGTCGGCGGTCCTGGTGCTCGGTTCGCTGCTCGTGCTCGGCGTGCGCGGCATCAACTTCGGCATCGACTTCACCGGCGGCGTGGTGCTCGAGATGAACTTCCCGCAGGCGATCGACCTGGAGACGGTGCGCACATCGCTCGACAAGGCCGGCTATGGCGAAGCCGTGGTGCAGAGCTTCGGCACCCCGCGCGACGTGCTGGTGCGCATGCTGCCGGAGGCGGGCACGGACAACAACGTGCTGGGCCAGAAAGTCCTCACGGCGATCCAGTCCGATAATCCAGGCGTCGAGCTGCGCCGCACCGAAGTCGTGGGCGGGCAGGTGGGGGCGGAACTTGCCGAGAAGGGTGCGCTCGCCGTGCTCTTCACGTTCTTCTTCATCATGCTGTACGTCTGGATGCGCTTCCAGTGGAAACTCGGCGTCGGCGCCATCGTCGCGGCGCTGCACGACCCGATCATGATCCTGGGTTTCTTCGCGGCCACCCAGATGACGTTCGACCTGCCGGCCCTGGCGGCGATCCTGGCCGTCATCGGCTACTCGCTGAACGACACCGTCGTCGTGTTCGACCGTATCCGCGAGCGCTTCATGTCGATGCGCAAGGGCACCTCCGAGCAGGTGATGGACGCGTCGATCAACGAGACGCTGTCGCGCACGATCATGACCAGCAGCACGACCATGCTGACGGTGCTTGCGCTGCTGTTCTTCGGCGGCGAGATCCTGCGCGGGTTCTCGACCGCGCTCACGATCGGCATCGTGGTGGGCACGTACTCGTCGATCTACGTCGCCAGCGCGCTGGCCCTCGACCTCAAGCTCACTGCGCGCGACCTGCTGCCGGTGCAGAAAGAGAAGGACGCCGTGGACGACATGCCCTGAGGGGCCTGTCTTCCACGCATCCGGGCCTGGGTGGGGGAAATGATGGTCGAATTCGTCTGGTTCGGCTTTCTGACCCTGTTCCTGGGACTGCTGGTCCTCGACCTCAGCGTCCTGCATCGCGAGTCGACGACGCTCTCCGTCAGGCAGGCGCTGTTCTGGACGGCGGTCTGGGTCAGCGTGGCGATGTCCTACGCCGTGGTGATCTACGGCCTTTACGAGTATCGCTGGCTCGGGTTCCAGCCGGGCCTCGGGGTTACCGGCGGCGGCGATGCAGTCGTCCAGTACGTGACCGGGTACCTGCTCGAGTGGTCGTTGTCGGTCGACAACATCTTCGTCATTGCGTTGATCTTCGCGTACCTCAGGATCCCGGCGCAGTACCAGTACCGCGTCCTGTTCTGGGGCATCGTCGGCGCCATCGTCCTGCGCGGCCTGATGATCGCGGCCGGCACCACGCTGCTGCATCGCTTCGACTGGATGTTCTACGTTTTCGGCGCGGTCCTGCTGTTATCGGCGCTGCGCATGCTGCGCAATGGCGAAGGCGCGCACGACGTCGGCAACAGCTTCCCGGCACGCCTGGTGCGCCGGTTCATACCGGTCACGCCGGAACTCGAACGCGCGCGGTTCTTCGTCCGGCGCGAAGGCAGGCTGTTTGCGACACCGCTGTTCGTCGCCCTGGTGATGGTCGAGCTCACCGACGTCGTGTTCGCGGTGGATTCGATTCCTGCGATCCTCGCGGTCACGCGTGACCCGTTCCTGGTCTTCACGTCCAACGCATTCGCGATCCTCGGGCTGCGCTCGCTGTACTTCGCGGTCGCCGGCCTGATGGCGATGTTCCGCTACCTGCGCTACAGCCTGGTGCTGATCCTCGCGTTCGTCGGCATGAAGATGCTGCTGGTGTCGAATTACCACGTGCCGAACCGGGTCTCGCTCGCGATCATCCTGGGCACGCTCGGGGTGGGCATCCTGGCCTCCATCTGGGCCACCCGGCGTGACGAGGCCGACGGCGGCGCATAAGCGGGGTTCTCTCAGCGACCGCTCTTGCGCAGCGCGCTGTTGCGGAAGCCATAGAACACGTAGATCAGGAATCCGATTGCGGTCCAGACGGCGAGCCGCAGCCACGTGTCCGGCGGCAGCGAGACCATCATGGCCGAGCAGACCAGCGCGCCGCCGACGCAGACGAGCCACGGGGCCCGCACGCGGAACGGTCGCTTGAGATCGGGGCGTGTGTAGCGCAGCACCAGCACGCCGATGCAGACCGTCGTGAACGCGAGCAGCGTGCCGATCGACACCAGTTCACCCAGGATCGTCACCGGGAACAGGCCGCCGATCAGCGCCGCGAGCGTGCCCGTGATCAGCGTACCGATGTACGGCGTCTTGTGCGTCGGGTGCACCTTGCGGAAGAACTCCGGCAACAGGCCGTCACGCGACATCGCGTAGAAGATGCGGGGCTGGCCGAGCATCATCACCAGGATCACGGACGTCATGCCCGCGATGGCGCCGAGCTTGATCCAGCCCGAGAGCCAGGAGAGTTCGGGATGCCGGTCGAGCGCCAGGGCCACCGGTGCCGCCGTGTTGAGCTCGCTGTAGTGCACCATGCCCGTCAGCACCGCCGAGACCATGACGTACAGGATCGTGCAGACCACGAGGCTGCCCATGATGCCCATCGGCATGTCGCGCTGCGGGTTCTTCGCTTCCTGTGCCGCGGTCGAGACCGCATCGAAGCCGATGTAGGCGAAGAAGATGATGCCAGCGGCCTGGAACACGCCGCTCCAGCCGAACTTGCCGAATTCACCCGTGTTCGGCGGGATGAACGGGTGCCAGTTGGCGCCGTCGACGACCCACATGCCGAAGCCGATGAACAGGATGATCACCGCGACCTTGATCGCCACGACCACCGCGTTGAAGCGCGCCGACTGGTGAATGCCGACATAGCAGAGGCAGGTGATCGCCGCGATGACGAGTACCGCAGGCAGGTTGATGATCGCGCCGGTGCGCACGATTTCCAGGTGGCCTGCGCCCTTGGCAAACGGCGCGTTGGTGAGCGCGTCCGGCAGGTGGAATCCCAGCTGTTCGACCAGGCTGACGACGTACCCCGACCAGCCGACGGCGACCGTGCCTGCCGCGAACAGGTATTCCAGGATCAGGTTCCAGCCGATGAACCAGGCGACGCCTTCACCGAGCGTGGCGTACGAATAGGAATACGCGCTGCCGGAAACCGGGATCATCGCCGAGAACTCTGCGTAGCAGAGGCCCGCCAGTGCGCACCCGAAGCCGGCGATGAGAAACGAGATGACGAGTCCCGGCCCCGCGTGATTCGCGGCGGCCGTGCCGGTCAGCACGAAAATGCCGGTGCCGATAATGGCGCCGATGCCGAGCAGCACCAGCGCGCGCGCGTCGAGCGTGCGGCTCAGTTCGTTGCCCGACTCGTCGGCTTCGTGCAGTTCGCCAATGGGTTTGGTCGAAAACAGGCGATGCGGCATGGATCGTGCGCTCGGTATTGCGGCCCGGTCGGGCAATGCCGCCGGACTCTACCGGAGAAATTGGGGACGCTCACCTATTTCCTCACCTATCTCCGACCCGATTTACGGCCGGAAACAGGCAAGGAAATAGGTGAGGGGAAATAGGTGAGCGTCCCCAATTTCTTTGTTCAGACGTCGCGCAGGTTCGCCGGGACGTAAGGCCCGATGCACGCGACGAGTTCGTCGAACACCTTGGGCGTACCCGCGACGACGTGACCGCCCTGCGTGTAGGGCTGGCCGGTGAGCGTGCCGATGCGGCCGCCGGCCTCGGTGATCAGGAGCGTGCCGGCCGCGGTGTCCCACGCGCTGAGCCCGATTTCCCAGAAACCGTCGACGCGGCCCGCCGCGACGTAGGCGAGGTCGAGTGCAGCGGCACCCGGGCGGCGCACCCCCGCCGTCGTCAGCATCATGGCCTTGAGCATCGCCAGGTAGTCGTCGAGCCAGCGCGAGTTGTCGCGCTGCGGGAAACCGGTGGCCACCAGGGCACCTTCGAGCGTCGTCTGCTTGCTGACGCGGATGCGCCGGCCGTCCACCTGCGCGCCGCTGCCACGCGAGGCGGTAAAGAGTTCCTGCCGCATCGGGTCGTACACCACGGCGTGCTCGAGCCGACCACGGCATTCGACGGCGATGGACACCGCGAAGACCGGGAAGCTGTGCAGGAAATTGGTGGTGCCGTCCAGCGGATCGATGATCCAGACGAACTCGTCGCCGCCGCTGCGGCCGGATTCCTCGGCGAGAAACCCGTGATCGGGATGGACGCGACGCACGGTTTCGATGATGTCGCGCTCGGCCATGCGGTCGATTTCGGTGACGAAATCGTTGCGGCCTTTGGCCTGTATGCTGCTGGTAGGCACCCGGTCGAGGTTGCGCACGATCAGGTCTCCCGCGCGGCGGGCGGCGCGGACGGCGATATTGAGCATCGGCTGCATGTTCATGCGGCTTCTCGACGTTGGCAGGTGGGCAAGAGCGGCAGGAATGGACCTGCCAAAGGACCGCTAGAATACCAGAGCATGTCTATCCGCATCGTCCTCGTCGGTACGTCACACCCGGGCAACATCGGTTCGGCCGCTCGCGCCATGAAGACCATGGGCCTGGAATCGCTCTATCTGGTGGCGCCCGAAAGATTCCCGGCGACGGAGGCGACCGTCATGGCAGCTGGCGCGGACGACGTGCTGCTGAACGCGCGCGTGGTACCGGACGTGCGCTCGGCGATCGCCGATTGCGGACTCGTGATCGGCACGACGGCCCGCGGCCGGCACCTGTCGTGGCGCATCGTCGAGCCGCGCGAAGCGGCGCTCGAGATCGTGGCGGCGTCGCAGGCAAGCGCAGTGGCCATCCTGTTCGGCGCAGAGCGCACGGGCCTGCAGAACGACGAACTGCAGCTGTGCCACAGCTTGCTCACGATTCCGACCGGCGCGGCCTATACGTCGCTGAACCTCGCGATGGCGGTGCAGGTCGTGGCATATGAAGTGTGCCTGGCGCTGCGCGACCGCGACGCGGCCGTGACGCGTCGGTGAGGGGCCCGTGCCGCTCGCCAGTGCCACCGACATGCAGAAGTTCTACGCGCAACTCGAGCAGGTGCTCGATGAGGTCGACTTCAAGGACCGCACGGGATCGGGCCACCTGATGGCGCGCCTGCGCCGTCTGTTCCAGCGCACCGTGCTCGACCAGAACGAGATCAACATCCTGCGGGGCATCCTCACGGCCGTGCAGGGCAGGCGCCGGCGCGCGGGCGAGCCCCACGCGCCCAAGGCGGAATCGCGCGCCATGAGTTCACGGCCGATCTACCTGGACAACGCCGCCACGACGGCCGTCGATCCGCGCGTGATCGCCGAGATGAGCTCGTGCCTCGGGGCCGACGGCGACTTCGCCAATCCGTCCTCGGCCAGCCACGTCTACGGTCGCCAGGCCGGCGCACGCGTCGGACGCGCACGCGCCGAGGTCGCGGCGCTGGTCAATGCCGCGCCGGAGCAGATTCTGTTCACCTCGGGCGCGACGGAAGCGAACAACCTCGCGTTGCTTGGCGCGGCGCGCTTCCACCACGATCGATCACGACACGTCGTGACGTCGCGCACCGAGCATCCCGCGGTACTCGATGCCTGCCGCCAGCTCGAACGTGAAGGCTGCACCGTCACGTACCTGAAGCCGGGCCCTTCCGGCATCGTCGACGTACGGCAGGTTGCGGACGCATTGCGTCCGGACACGCTGCTCGTGTCCCTGATGCACGTGAACAACGAGATCGGGGTGATCAACGACATCGGCTCCGTCGGTCGCCTGTGCCGCGAGCGCGGCGTGCTGTTCCACGTGGATGCGGCGCAGAGCGCCGGCAAGGTGCCGATCGACGTGCAGTCCGATGCGATCGACCTGCTCGTCGCTGACCGCGCACAAGGTCCACGGGCCGAAAGGCATCGGCGCGCTGTGCATTCGCCGTGAGCCGCGCCTCGGGCTGGTGCCGTTGCAGTTCGGCGGCGGCCAGGAGCGCGGCCTGCGTTCCGGGACGTTGCCGACGCACCAGATTGTCGGTCTCGGCAGCGCGTACCGTATCGCGCGCGAATCGATGAGCGTGGACATCCCGCGCATCGCCAGTCTGCGCGAACGACTCTGGGGCGTGCTCGCCGGCATTCCTGGCGTCGAACTCAACGGCGACCCGGTGCGACGAGTGGCGGGCATCCTGAACGTCACGGTCGACGGCGTGGAGGGCGAGACCCTGCTGTTGGCGCTCGCGGATCTGGCCGTGTCCTCGGGCTCGGCCTGCGCCAGCCTGCACGCCGAGCCGTCCTACGTGCTGCGCGCGCTCGGTCGCAGCGATCGCCAGGCACAAAGCTCACTGCGGTTGAGCCTCGGGCGTTTTACGACCGCGGCCGAGGTCGAGCGGGCCGCCGCGCGGATCAGCGAGGAAATCACCAGGCTCAGGGCCGGTGAGCCTGGCCCGCGCGCCCGCTCCGACCTGGTCGAGGATCCGCGGTACAACTGCCGAGGTTCGCCGCCGCCTGCATGCCTTGCCGGGTTGGGGTGACTTACCGGACGACGCGTCGGTCGCCAAAGGCCGGGCTGGCGATCGGGAGCAGGGGGCCGAAGTCGCGTTCGCGCTCAGGATCGAGCGCGATCGGGTGGCTGAGGCTCGCTTCCAGGCATTTGGCTGCCCGCACGTCCTGGCCGCAGCTTCGTGGGCGGTGGAAGCCGCGCTCGGCATGGACTGTGGTCAACTGGCGGCCTGGGACTGGCAGGAAGCCGCCCGGGTGCTGGATGTGCCCCCGGCCAAATTCGGGCGGTTGCTCACGTTGCAGGATGCAATACGTGCCGTCGTCCGGAACTGGCCGGGCGCGGCCCGGTCTACGGTGTAGAATTTTTCCAGCCACCCCCGCCGAGGATACCGCCGCATGTCGATCTCCCTGACCCCCGCCGCCGCCGAACGCGTCCGCACGTTCATGGCCAGCCGAGGCAAGGGCATCGGGTTGCGGCTGGGCGTCAAGCAGACGGGCTGCTCTGGCTACGCCTACGTCGTCAGTTACGCCGATGAACTCGGTGCCAGGGACGTCGTCTTCGAGGTGTCCGACGTGAAAGTCGTGGTCGATGCCGAGAGCCTCAAGTTCGTCGACGGCACCGAAATCGACTTCGTGCGCCAGGGGCTCAACGAGGCCTTCAAGTTCCGCAATCCGAACGTCAAGGGCGAGTGCGGCTGCGGCGAGAGCTTCAACGTCTAACTGCC
Organism: uncultured Gammaproteobacteria bacterium; assembly: GCA_963793675.1. GTDB lineage: Bacteria > Pseudomonadota > Gammaproteobacteria > Steroidobacterales > Steroidobacteraceae > RPQJ01. Next base: position 221,864 of record CAWCBA010000008.1, read on the forward strand.
CGTCCGGGCTATGTTTTCTTGGCCGGTGGGTCCCGTCCGGGTATACTGCACCGTTACGTTTCCAGGTTGGCCCCGTCCGGACCCGCGCTTGCGCGGGTTTCAGGTTTTTGGGGCCGGTTCGTCACAGCCGGCAGGCTGGCCTGCCGGGCAATCATTCCAAGGATCTGTATGTCCCTCGAACGCACGCTTTCCATCGTCAAGCCGGACGGTGTCCGCAAGAACGTCATCGGCGACGTCTACCATCGCTTTGAAAAGGCCGGCCTGCGCATCGTCGCGGCCCGCATGATGCAGTTGACGCAGGCCCAGGCCGAGGCGTTCTACGGCGTGCACCGGGAGCGTCCGTTCTTCAAGGACCTGGTCGCGTACATGATCTCCGGCCCGGTCATGGTGCAGGTCCTCGAAGGCGCGGGCGCCGTGCTGAAGAACCGCGACGTCATGGGCGCCACCGATCCGAAGAAGGCCGCGCCGGGCACGATCCGCGCCGACCTCGCCGACAGCATCGAGCAGAACGTCGTGCACGGTTCGGACAGCGCCGAAAACGCCGCGCGCGAAATCGCGTTCTTCTTCTCCGAGACGGAGCTCTGCCCGCGCTGAGCGCGGGCGAACTCGCGCCGCGGCGCGTGGTCCACGGACACATGGGCGAAGCAACGACTGCCACCGCACGCACCAACCTGCTCGGGCTCACCCGGGCAGGGCTGGAGGCGTTCGTCGTCGAGATGGGCGAGAAGCCCTTCCGTGCCCGCCAGCTGTTCAAGTGGATGTACCGGCGTGCCGCGGGCGACTTCGACGCGATGACGGACCTCGGCAAGGATTTCCGTCGTCGTCTTGCTGCAATCGCCGAGATCCGCACGCCCGACATTCACCTGTCGCAGGTGTCGGCCGACGGCACGCGCAAGTGGCTGCTCAAGCTCGAGAGCGGCCAGGCGATCGAGATGGTGTTCATCCCCGAGCCGGGCCGCGGCACGCTGTGCATCTCCAGCCAGGTCGGCTGCCAGATGGACTGCGGCTTCTGCTCGACGGCGCAGCAGGGATTCAACCGCAACCTCGACACCGCCGAAATCGTCGGGCAGGTGTGGCTCGCCAACCGCGAACTCGGCTATTCGCCCGACGGCGACCGCGTGATCACCAACGTCGTGTTCATGGGCATGGGCGAGCCGCTCGCGAATTACCGCAACGTCGTGCCCGCGGCGGAAATCATGATGGACGACCTCGGTCTCGACCTCTCGCGCCGCCGTGTCACGGTGAGCACGTCGGGCCTCGTGCCGCAGATGATCCGCATCGCGGACGAGACCAACGTCGCGCTGGCCGTCTCGCTGCATGCGCCGAACGACCAGCTGCGCAGCGAGATCGTACCGATCAACCGCAAGCACCCGATCAAGGAGCTGCTCGACGCCTGCTGGCACTACGTCGAGAAGCAGAACGCGCGCAACGTGACGTTCGAATACGTCATGCTGGACGGCGTCAACGACAAGCCGCAGCACGCGCGCGAACTCGCGCAGCTGCTGCGCGGCCATCCGGCAAAGGTCAACCTGATCCCGTTCAATCCGTTCCCGGGCACGACTTTCCGGCGCTCGAGCGAGCAGGCGATCGAACGCTTCCGTGACCTGCTGATCAAGGGCGGGGTGATGGCCACGATCCGTCGTACGCGCGGCGACGACATCGATGCGGCCTGCGGCCAGCTGGTCGGTCGGGTCAACGACCGCGTCACGACGCGGCTCGGCCAGAAGACATTCCCCATCGCCGTGGTGCAGGGCTGATGCGCACGCGCCCGTACCACGCCGTGGTCGCTCGCCGGCTTGCTCGCGCTCGTGGTGCTGGGTGCGCCGCGCGTCGGCATCGCCGCCGAGCCTGGCAGCCGCGAGGCGATCGACCAGGCGGCCGCGGTCAACACCGAACTCGCGCTCGCCTACATGCGTGAAGGCAACCTCAAGGCTGCGCGCGACAAGATCGACAAGGCCCTGCAGCAGAACGCGCGCACGGCCAACACGCAGATGGCCGCGGGCTTCGTCTACGACAAGCTCGGCGACAAGCGCAAGGCCATGTCGCACTTCGAGCAGGCCGTGAAGCTCGGTGGCAAGGACAACCCCGACGTCGTCGCGAACGCCGCCGTGTACTTCTGCATGAACGGCGAACCGAAGCGTGGTGAGCAGTACATGCTGCAGGCGGCCGCCAGTCCGCTCAACGCACGTCCGGACGTGGCGTATGCCAATGCCGGCCGCTGCGCCCGGGGCGACGGGCGGCCAAAGGACGCCGAGCAGAGTTTCCGCAAGGCGCTCGCGCTCAACCCGAGGCAACCCGATGCGCTGATGCAGATGGCAGAGCTCGCGCAGGAAGGCGGCAACGGACTGCAGGCGCGCGCGTTCCTGGAGCGCTACACCGCCGTCGCGCCGGTGACGGCAGCGACGCTCTGGCTCGGCCGCAACATCGAACTGGGCCTCGGTGATCCCGCGCAGGCCGCGCGCTATTCACAGCGCCTGAAGAACGAGTTCCCGACGTCCGAGGAGACCGCGCGGCTCTTCGAAGCGGAACGGGCGAAGCCATGAACCCGCCCGACGCCGATGTCGCCGAGCTCCCCTCGAGCCCGGGCGCGCGCCTGCGGCATGAGCGTGAGGCGCAGGGCATCAGCCACCAGCAGGCGGCGGAATCGCTGAATCTCGACACGATGGTGCTCGCGCACCTCGAAGCGAATGACTTTGCCGCGCTCGGCGCGCCGGTCTTCATCAAGGGGCACTTGCGCCGCTACACCACGATGCTTGGACTCGACGAGGACGAGATCGTGTCGCTGTACGAGCATTCCAAGCAGCAGCTCGGCGAACCCTCGCTGGTGCCGAAGTCCCGGCTCGAAATGGCTCCCGTGCGCGGCAAGCCGCGCTGGCCCTGGGTCGTCGGCGGAGCAGCGACGTTTTTCATTGCTGCGGCACTCGTCGCGTACCTCTCCGAGCACGGCCTGCCATGGGTCGACACGACCGCTGGAAGACTCCACGCCGCAGGTCCTGCAGGAAGTGCCTGCCACGAGCACGCAGGAGTCCGCTGGGGCATCGACTCCGGCAATCGCTCGGCGGCAACCGAGTCTCCGCCCGGCGCGCCCGCTGCAGCCGCACCCGTCGCGCTGCAGCCCGGCCAGGTCAACCTGCAATTCAAGTTCGCTGCCGATTCCTGGGTCGAGGTGTTCGACGGTTCCGGCAAGGCAGTGCTCTACGATCTCGGCAAGGCCGGGACCGAGCGCACCCTCACGGCGACCGCTCCCTTGAGCGTCACGATCGGTAATGCCCCATCCGTCGCCGTGGCGGTCAACGGCCGCACGCTGCCGGCCCTGCCGCATGCGCAAGGGCAGGTGCTCGCGCGTTTCAGCATCGGCCCGGACGGGTCGCTGCGTTGAACCCGGTGACGGAACGATGAGTGAATCCCTGCAGGCCGTCCGCGGCATGAACGACGTGCTGCCGGAGCAGACGGCGGCGTGGCAGCTGCTGGAACGCGTGGCGCGCGAAATCTTCGCGCAGTACGGGTACCGTGAAATCCGGCTGCCTCTGCTGGAACGCACCGAACTCTTCAAGCGCTCGATCGGTGAGTTCACCGACATCGTCGAAAAGGAGATGTACACGTTCCGGGACCGTGGCGACGACTCGCTCACGCTGCGGCCCGAGGCGACCGCGGGCATCGTCCGCGCCTGCATCTCGAACGGCCTGCTGCACAACCAGCGCCAGAAGGTCTGGCTGATGGGCCCGATGTTCCGCTACGAGCGGCCGCAGAAAGGCCGCTATCGCCAGTTTCACCAGATCGACGTCGAGGCGCTCGGCTACCCGGGCCCGGACGTCGACATCGAACTCATCCTGCTGACAGCCCGCCTGTGGCGAGTGCTCGGCCTGCGCGGACTCAAGCTGAACCTCAATTCGCTCGGCACGCCGGCTTCGCGTGCCGTTTATCGGGCCAGGCTGCTGGATTATTTCGGGCTGCATCGCGACCAGCTCGACGCCGACAGCACGCGCCGGCTCGCAGGCAACCCGCTGCGCATCCTCGACAGCAAGAACCCGGCCATGACTGCCGTCATAGCGGGCGCGCCCTCGATCACCGATCATCTCGATCCGGAGTCGGCTGCGCATTTTGCGACGCTCTGCTCGCAGCTCACTGCGGCCGGTGTCGAATTCGTCGTGAACCCGCGCCTGGTCCGCGGGCTCGACTACTATTCGCGCACCGTGTTCGAGTGGGTCACGACCGACCTCGGTTCGCAGGACGCGGTCTGTTCGGGCGGCCGGTACGACGGCCTGGTGGCCCAGCTCGGAGGCGAGGCAGTGCCGGCCATCGGCTGGGCGCTTGGCGAGGAGCGTATCGTCGAGCTGATGCGGCTGCAGGGACTCGTCGGGGACGAAGGCAGTCCGGACGTCTACCTGGTCTTGGCCGGTCCCGCGGCGGAAGCGGCCGGGCTCGGGCTCGCGGAGCGCATCCGCGACGGCGTACCCGGCCTGCGCGTCGAGACGAACTGCGGTGGCGGCAGCTTCAAATCGCAGCTGAAGCGCGCGGACAAGAGCGGGGCCCGCGTAGCGGTCATCGTCGGCGACGACGAAGCGATGCGACGGGTGGCAGCGGTCAAGGCCCTGCGCGGCGCGGAAGCGGTGCAGCGCGAAGTTTCTTTCGATGAACTTGCAGCGGAACTCGGCCGGGAACTGCAGGCGCAGCCGGCGTAATCACAGCGAGCCGTCCCGGCGGGACGGCAGATGGAGTGGGTGAAGTGGAAGACCTCTCAGACAACGAACGCGAAGAACAACTGCGGCGCTTCTGGGCCGAGAACTGGCTCTGGATCGTGGGCGGCATCGCCCTCGGCCTCGGCGGCCTGGCAGGCTGGCAGTACTGGCAGAAGTCGAAGCTCAATGCGTCCGAGCAGGACGCCGCGTCCTACGTCGCCGTGCTCGACTCGCTCAGCAGGAATGACAAGGACGCGGCCGTGAAAAAGGCAGGCGACCTGCGTGGCCTGCACCCGAAGTCGCCGTACGCCGACCAGGCCGACCTGGCGCTCGCGCGCTTTGCGGTGGATACGCGCGATTTCGACGAGGCCGCGAAGCGCCTGCGGACGGTGGCGGAAACCTCGCGCGATCACGAGCTGCGCCTGATCGCGCAGTCACGCCTCGCCCGCGTGCTCTCCGAACAGGGCAAGCACGACGAAGCGCTCAAGCTGCTCGACGTCACCAACGCCGGTTCCTTCACGCCGCTCTTCCACGAAATCCGCGGCGACGTGCTCGCGGCCAAGGGCGACGTCGCAGGCGCACGCCAGGCCTACGATGCCGCGCTCGCCGCGACGACCTCGGCCCAGGCCCAGGCATTCGATCGCGAATACGTGGAACTGAAGCGCGATGCCTTGCCTGCGACGGTCGCGGCCGCTGCTGCGCCAGCGGCTGTGCCGCCAGCGGTTGCTCCGGTGGAAGGTGGCAAGCCATGACACGCCGTCGTCCATCACTGGTCGCGGCCGCCTGCGTGGCGAGCCTGCTGGTCCTGATCGCGGGATGCGACAAGGACAAGAAGGGCGTGGAACCGCCCGCCGAGCTGGTGGACCTCAAGCCGACGCTCGCGGTACAGAAGTTGTGGGACACGGGCGTTGGCGGCGGCGGCGAAAAGCTGCGTCTCGCGCTCGGCCTCGCGCTCGATCGCGGCGTTCTGTATACGGCGGCACGCGACGGCGAGGTGGTCGCGCTCGATCCGGCCTCGGGTCGGGCGAAGTGGTCGCAGGATACGAAGGCTGACCTGGCCGCAGGCCCGGGTGTCGGGGCAGGTGTCGTGGCAGTGGGCACGAGCGATGGCAAGGTTATCGCGCTCGACGTCGCGTCGGGCAAGGTCTTGTGGAAGGTGTCGGTCTCCAGCGAAGTGCTCGCCGCTCCGCTCGTCACGGGCGATCACGTGGTCGTGCGTTCGGTCGACGGCCGCGTGCACGCACTCGATGCCTTGACGGGAAAGTCGCAGTGGACCGGCGAGGAGCCGGTGCCGAAGCTGTCGTTGCGCGGTACGGCGCCGCCCGTGCTCGCCAAGGACAACGTCGTCGCCGGATTTGATTCGGGCAAGGTCGTCGCGTTCGCGCTTGGCTCGGGCGACGTCGCCTGGCAGGCGCAGGTCACCACGCCGGGCGGCCGCTCGGAACTCGATCGTCTCGCCGACGTCGACAGCGCCGTGCAGGTCGACGGCAACGACGGTTTTGCCGCGGGCTACCAGGGCCGCGTCGTCATGCTGGCACTCGACTCCGGCCAGATCTGGTGGAGCCGCGATCTTTCCAGCTACCGCGCGCCCGCGCTCGACGACACGCAGCTTTACGTCGCCACGTCGGACGGCAGCGTCGTCGCGTTGCGTCGTCGTGACGGCGTGGTGGTCTGGCAGCAGGACGGCCTCAAGCGCCGTGGCCTGAGCGCGCCCGCCGTCGTCGGCAACGCGGTGATCGTTGGCGACTTCGACGGCTACCTGCACTGGCTCGACCGCGATTCCGGCAAGTTCATCGCCCGTGAGCATCCGGGTGGCGAGCGCATCAGCATGCCTCCGGTCACGGATGGCGATCGCGTCTACGTGATCGACGACGGTGGCCGGGTCGTCGCCTACCGCAGCGGCGCGCCCGCGGGTCGTTGATGTGCTGCCGGTCGTCGCCCTGGTCGGGCGTCCAAACGTCGGCAAGTCGACGCTCTTCAACGCGCTGACACGCACGCGCGACGCGCTCGTCGCCGACGTGCCGGGGCTCACCCGCGACCGCAAGTACGGCTATGTCCGTCACGAAGGCCGCTCGTGTGTCGCGATCGACACCGGCGGACTGGTCGAGTCCATCGGCGGCGGCATCGAGCGGCTGATGGCCGAGCAGACACTGAAGGCGGTCGAGGAAGCCGACCGCGTGCTCTTCGTGGTCGATTCCCGCCAGGGCTGCACGCCGCAGGATCTGCACGTCGCCGGCCTGCTGCGCCGCAGCGGCAGGTCGGTGCTGGTCGTCGCCAACAAGGCCGAAGGCCTCGACGACGACATGGCGCAGGCCGAGTTTCACCGCTTCGGCTTCGGCGAGCCGATCGCCATTTCTTCCGCGCACAAGCAGGGCCTCGATGCGCTGATGGAGCGCGCGCTCGATGGCCTGGAAGGCGCGCTCGATGCGCCTGATGTGCTGGGTTACACCGCCGGCACGATCCGGGTCGCCGTCGTCGGCCGCCCGAACGTCGGCAAGTCGACGCTGATCAACCGCTTGCTCGGCGAAGAACGGTTGATCGCGTTCGACCAGCCCGGAACCACGCGCGACACGGTCGAAGTCCCGTTCGAGCGCGACGGGCTGCCGTACGTGCTGATCGACACTGCGGGCGTGCGGCGCAGGTCGAAGGTCAACGAGACCGTCGAGAAGTTCAGCATCGCCAAGACGCTGCAGGCCATCGACCGCGCGAATGTCGTGATTGGCGTCCTCGACGCGCACGATACCGTTGCGGAGCAGGACGCGAGCCTGATGGGCCTGGTGGCTGAGCAGGGCAGGGCGCTCGTGCTTGCGATCAACAAGTGGGACGGCATCCCGCAGGATCAGCGCGACGCGATCCGCGACGGGCTCGACCTGCGCTTCGACTTCCTGCGCTTCGCCTACGTGCACTTCATCTCCGCGCGCCACGGCACAGGCGTCGGCGAAATGATGGAGTCCGTCCTCAAGGCCTACCGCGCCGCCATGAAGGAGCTGCCGACGAAGGACCTCACGCGGGCCCTCGAGCAGGCGCTCACGATCCACCAGCCCCCGCTCGTCCGCGGCCGACGCATCAAGCTGCGCTACGCCCACCAGGGCGGTCGCAATCCTCCGGTCGTGGTCATCCACGGCAACCAGACCCAGCACGTGCCCGATACCTACCGCCGGTTCCTCGAGAATCACTTCCGCGAGACGTTCCGGTTGAAGGGCACGCCGATGCGGGTTGAGTTCCGGACCGACGAAAACCCGTTCAAGGGCCGTCGCAACGAGTTGACCCCACGCCAGGTCCGGAGCAAGAAGCGCCTGATTTCGCGCTCCAGGGGCGGCAAGAAGGTCGGTAAGCGCTGACAGGCCCGGCGGCAGCGTCCGGGACTGATAACTGCCGGTTCTGACCGGCTATCCTGTCAAGCTAGTGGCCCGACGGGCCCGGTCTAGACTGGACTCATGCTCATGGCCGTTGCCAGAACATCGCCAAATGCCGCCCACGACCTGCCGGCCACCCGGCTGGCCCTGTTGGACGAGCCGCTGCGCCTGTATCGCGGCGGCGTGATCGAGCACCCGGTCATTGCCTATGAAACCCTGGGCACGCTGAACGCAGCGCGGGACAACACGCTGCTGCTGTTCACCGGGCTATCGCCCTCCGCGCACGCGGCTTCCTCGCCGGCGGACCCAAGGCCGGGCTGGTGGGAATCGATGATCGGCGCGGGCAAGCCGATCGACACGGACCGGTTCTACGTCCTCTGCGTCAACTCGATCGGCAGTCCCTACGGCTCGTCGAGCCCGACCTCGATCGACCCGAACACGGGCCGGCCGTTCGGCATCGCCTTCCCGGAAGTCTCCCTCGAGGACGTGGCTCGCGGTGGCTACGAGGTGCTGCGCCAGCTCGGCATCGAAACCGTGGCCTGCGTCGCTGGGCCCTCGATGGGAGGCATGACCGTCCTCGCCTTCGCCGCCCAGTTTCCAGGCGTGTCGCGCAACATCATGTCGATCTCCGGCGCGACTGCAGCCAACCCCTTCGCGATCGCGTTGCGTGCGCTGCAGCGTGAAATCGTACGCAACGATCCGGCCTGGCGCGGCGGCAACTACGAGCCTGGTCGCGGCCCACGCCAGGGCATGCGCATGGCGCGCAAGCTCGGCACCATCACCTACCGCTCGCACGAGGAGTGGGACCAGCGCTTCGGCCGTCGGCGCGTGGCGGAAACCACGGGACAGCCCGGCGATTTCCGTGCGCAATTCGAAGTCGAATCGTACCTGGAGCACCAGGGCCAGCGGTTCGCCGGCGTCTTCGACGCCAACTGCTATCTCTGCCTCTCCCGCGCCATGGACCAGTTCGACCTTGCCGAACACGGCGCCGGTTCGCTCGATGCGGCCTTCGCGACGTTCAGTGGCGTGCAGCGGGCGCTGGTGCTCGGTGCGCAGACGGACATGCTCTACACGATCGACCAGCAGCAGCTGATCGCCGAGCATCTGCGCAAGGTGGGTGTCGACGTCGAATTCCACGCCTTCCCGTCGCCGCAGGGACACGACGCGTTCCTCGTGGACAACGCCCGATTCGAGCCGGCCATCGCCAGCTTTCTCGCGCGAGTCGGCTAAGGGGCCAGCAGCAGCTCGGGATTCACCATCGCCCGATTCACGCTCACGCCCCAGTGCAGGTGCGGGCCCGTCACTCGACCGGTCGCGCCGACCAGTCCCAGCACGTCGCCTTCCTTCACCACGTCACCAGTGTTCACGTCGATGCGGCTCAGGTGGCAATACATCGTGAGCACGCCCTGGCCGTGGTCGACGAACACGGTGTTGCCGTTGAAGAAGAAATCCCCGGATTCCACGACGCGGCCAGCCGCCGGATTGCGGATCGGGGTACCGGTCGGCGCGGCGATGTCCATGCCACTGTGCGGCTTGCGCGGCAGCCCATTGAAGACGCGACGCTTGCCGTACGAATCCGAGCGCTCGCCCGGCACCGGCACGGTCCAGCGCCACGTCGGCGACAAGCCCTCGCTGTAGGTGGCCAGCGCGCGCTCGGTGCGCGCGGTCTCGGCGTCGATGCGCTTGAGGTCCTCGGGCAGCGGATCGGCCTTGCGCGCATCGACCGTCAGGTTCTGCGTGGCGTACGCCCTGGGCTCGACGTTGAACGCGATCTCGCGATCCTTGTCCCCCACCTGCGGCGTCACGAGTTTCACGGTCTGCCGGCCGGGCTCGGTCGCGAGCGGAATGCCGACGATCGCCTTCCAGCCGTCCGCGGTGCGAACGGTCGGCGCACGGTACCCGCCGAAATAGACGGCGCCCGGCGATGCGCTGCCCGCACCGAGGTCGAGGATGGCGATGCCGCCCGGCACGCGCGTGTCGCGCGGCAACGCGAGGTCGTCTGCAGCGCGTACGGCAGATGAAGCGAAGCCAAGACTGATCGACACGAGCAGCGGTGTGAGCACGCGCCGGGCCCGTCCGACCGCATACGGGGTGTGAATCCCGACGTGTTGGGACGAGTCTCGCGCGCGTCGGTTCGCTGGTGCATCATTGCCTCGGCTTCGGCTTCTTCTGCGGTGCGGATACGGGTTTGCTGTCTGCCGCGAACACGTCCGTGACCGTAGCACGGACCGAGCCGCGCGCCACACGCGCAGCGATTCGCGCGCCGGGCGCAAGCATCGATGCGTCGGTGACGACGTGTGAGCCGGAGTCCGTCACGATCGCGTAGCCGCGCTCAAGCGTCGCCAGCGGGCTGACGGCGTTCAGCGTGCGCATGGAGTGCTCGAACCGTTCCCGCGCAAGCTGCAGTCGTCGCTGGATCGCGACAGGCAGGCGACGCTGCGCAACGTCCAGGCGCTGCTGCAGCGGCGCGAGGCGACGCGCAGGGCTGCTGCGACCGAGGAGGGCTTCCGCGTTCGCCAGGCGGACGCGGGCCCTTTCGACCCGGGCGCGGACCGCACGCTGCAGGCGCTGCTCGAGTTCGTCGAGGCGCTGCGCATGCTGCTGCAGTCGTGCACGCGGCGAGAGTTGCTGCAGCGACCGTTCCCACTGCTGCAGCGTCTGTCGCAGCGACGACAGCTTGCGGCGCAAGGCACTGGACCACGTTGCGCTCGTGCGCTGCAAAGGCGCGCAGGTATTCCGCGCTGTCCGGAACGCTGCGTTCCGCCGCGCCGGAGGGCGTCGGCGCGCGCTCGTCCGCGACGAAGTCTGCAATCGTGACGTCGGTTTCGTGGCCCACGCCGCTGATGATCGGAATGTCGCACGCGTAGATCGCACGCGCGACCGATTCCTCGTTGAACGCCATCAGGTCTTCGAGCGAACCGCCGCCCCGCGCCAGGATCAGCACGTCGCAGTCGCGACGCGCAGCGGCGAGCTGCAGCGCCTGCACGATTTCGCGCGGTGCCGCTTCACCCTGCACCGCAACCGGGTAGACCAGCACCGGCACGGCCGGGAAGCGGCGCTGCAGGATGTGCAGGATGTCGCGCAGCGCCGCCCCGGTCGGTGACGTGATCACGCCGATGCGTCGGGGCAGGGTGGGCAGCGGCTTTTTCCGCGCGGCATCGAACAGGCCCTCGGCCAGCAGCTTGCGTTTGAGTTCCTCGAACCGGCGGCGCAGCGCGCCTTCGCCAGCCTCCTCGAGGTGATCGATGACGACCTGGAACTCGCCACGGGCCTCGTAGAGGCTCACCCGACCGCGTGCCAGCACCCTGGCGCCGTCCTTCACCGGGAAACGCACGAGCATGCTGCGGTTGCGGAACATCGCGCAGCGAACCTGCGCCGATTCGTCCTTCAAGGAGAAATACCAGTGGCCCGAGGCGGGGCGCGCCAGGTTCGAGATCTCGCCCTCCAGCCAGACCGAGCCCAGTCCCCGCTCAAGCAGCATTCGCGCCTGGGCGTTGAGCTGCGAAATCGAGAGGACTTCCCGCGCCGGGGCGGCCGGTGAGGGCATTGCGTCGTCGTCGAACCAGGAATCGGTCATCGGCGAATCTTACCGGTCGGGACGTTGTGCAACACCCGGTGAAGCGACGTCGCTTCGCCGGCCTGGGCCGTCCCGCACCGGCATCGAGGGCCCGATCCTCTTGGATCGCGGGCGGGCCGTCCGCGACATGGACGTCGCGGCCGGAGCCCCCAGGGACGGGTTTACGGCGTCCCCGGCCGCGATCCAAGAGGATCGGGCCCCGGTGCCTGCCGCTTTCGCCCAAGCCGGCGAATACCCTGCAGGCACGGGGTTTTACGCAACGCGCCCCGAGCGGGTACAATGCCGCGCTTCCTTTCGCTCCGGGTCGCCCAATGCTGCGAATTCTCGAGGAAGCCCTCACCTTCGACGACGTCCTGCTGGTGCCGGCCTATTCCCAGGTCCTGCCGGCAGAGGTCAGCCTGGCCACGCAACTGACGCGCGGCATCAAGCTGAACCTGCCGATCGTGTCGGCCGCCATGGACACCGTCACCGAGCATCGCCTCGCGATTTCGATCGCGCAGGAAGGCGGCATCGGCATCCTCCACAAGAACATGACCATCCAGTCGCAGGCGCGCGAAGTCGCGCGCGTGAAGCGCTTCGAGAGCGGCATCATCCACGACCCGATCACGGTCCGGCCCGAGCAGACCATCCGCGAGGTCCTCGAGCTCACGCGTTCCAAGAACATCTCGGGCGTGCCGGTCGTGCGCGACGGCAAGGCGGTCGGCATCGTCACGCACCGCGACCTGCGCTTCGAGACGCGTTACGACGCGCCGGTCTCCGAAGTGATGACGCCGCGCGACCGGCTCATCACGGTGCGCGAGGGCTCGCCCAAGGAACACGTGCTCATGCTGCTGCACAAGCACCGCATCGAAAAGGTGCTGGTCGTCGGCGACGACTTCCAGCTGAAGGGCATGATCACCGTCAAGGACTTCCAGAAGGCGACCGAATTCCCGCGGGCCTGCAAGGACGAGCGCGGCGCATTGCGCGTCGGCGCGGCCGTCGGCACCGGCGCGGACACGCTCGATCGCGCGGCGGCGCTGCGTGAGAACGGCGTCGACGTCATCGTCGTCGACACGGCCCATGGCCACAGTCGCGGCGTGATCGAGACGGTCAGGCGCATCAAGGCGAAGTGGCCGAACCAGCAGGTGATCGCGGGCAACATCGTCACGGCTGAAGCCGCGATGGCGCTGATCGACGCCGGCGCGGACGCGGTGAAGGTCGGCATCGGTCCGGGCTCGATCTGCACCACCCGCATCGTCGCCGGCGTCGGCGTGCCGCAGATCACGGCGGTGGCCAATGTCGCTGCGGCGCTGGCCCCGCACGGTATCCCGCTGATTGCCGACGGCGGCATCCGCTTCTCCGGCGACCTGGCCAAGGCCATCGTCGCGGGCGCGCACTGCGTGATGATGGGCGGCCTGTTCGCGGGCACCGAGGAATCGCCCGGCGAAGTCGAGCTGTACCAGGGCGCTTCGTACAAGTCGTACCGCGGCATGGGTTCGCTCGGCGCGATGGCGCAGTCGAACGGCTCGCGCGACCGTTACTTCCAGGACGCCTCGGCCGAAATCGAGAAGCTCGTGCCGGAAGGCGTCGAAGGCCGTGTGCCCTACAAGGGCAGCATCGTCGCGATCCTGCACCAGCTCGCGGGCGGCCTGCGCGCTGCAATGGGGTACACGGGCAGCGCCAACATCGACGAGATGCGCACGCAGCCCAGGTTCGTGCGCATCACCAACGCGGGCGTGCGCGAGAGCCACGTCCACGACGTGACCATCACCAAGGAAGCCCCGAATTACCGTGTCAGCTGAGCAAGCGTCGACGACGGTGCGTCCGCCCGACATCCACGCGCACCGTATCCTGATCCTCGATTTCGGGGCCCAGTACACCCAGTTGATCGCGCGACGCGTCCGCGAAAGCGGCGTCTACTGCGAGATCCATCCCTGGGACATCAGCGACGCCGAGGTTCGCGCGTTCGGCGCGCGCGGCATCATCCTTTCCGGCGGCCCCGAGTCCGTCACGGATACGCAGCCGCCCAAGGCGCCGCAGGCCGTGTTCGAGGCGGGCGTGCCGGTGCTCGGCATCTGCTACGGCATGCAGACGATGGCACAGCAGCTCGGCGGCCGCGTCAGCGGCTCCGATCACCGTGAGTTCGGCTACGCGCAGGTCACCGTGACCGCGCCTTGCCGCCTGTTCAACGAATTGTTCGATCACCGCGACCCGCAGGGCCGCGCCGTGCTCGACGTCTGGATGAGCCACGGCGACCGCGTCGAGGAAATACCGGCCGGCTTCGTGCCCGTGGCTTCCTCGGCGAACGCGCCGCTCGCGGCCATGGCCGACGAAGCGCGTCGCTATTACGCGGTCCAGTTCCATCCCGAAGTGACGCACACCCTGCAGGGCGGGCGCATGCTCGAGCGCTTCGTGCGCGAGATCTGCGCGTGCGAGGCGCGCTGGGAGCCAGGCAACATCATCGCCGACGCGGTCGCGCGCGTGCGCGAGCAGGTGGGCAGCGACAAGGTGCTGCTGGGCCTGTCCGGTGGCGTGGATTCGTCGGTCGTGGCGGCGCTGCTGCATCGCGCGATCGGCGACCAGCTGGTCTGCGTGTTCGTCGACCACGGCCTGCTGCGCGCCGACGAAGGCGACCAGGTCATGAAGATGCTCGGCGACAACATGGGCGTGAAGATCATCCGGGTGAATGCCGAAGAGCGCTTCCTCGATGCGCTGCGCGGCGAGGCTGATCCGGAGCGCAAGCGCAAGATCATCGGCCGGATGTTCATCGAGGTGTTCGACGAGGAGTCGAACAAGCTCGAAGGCGTGCGCTGGCTGGCGCAGGGCACGATCTATCCCGACGTGATCGAATCGGCGGGCGCGAAGACCGGCAAGGCGCACGTGATCAAGTCGCATCACAACGTGGGCGGCCTGCCCGAGCACATGAAGCTCAAGCTGGTCGAGCCGTTGCGCGAACTGTTCAAGGACGAGGTGCGTCGCCTCGGCCTCGAACTCGGGCTGCCGCGCTCGATGGTGTTCCGCCATCCGTTCCCGGGCCCGGGCCTCGGCGTGCGGATCCTGGGCGAAGTCTCGAAGCAGTACGCCGACCTGCTGCGCAAGGCCGACAGGATCTTCATCGACGAGCTGCACGCCCACGGACTCTACGACCAGACGCAGCCAGGCCTTCGCGGTCTTCCTCCCCGTGCGTTCGGTCGCCGTCATGGGCGACGGCCGCCGTTACGATTACGTGATCGCGTTGCGCGCGGTCGAGACGGTCGATTTCATGACGGCACGCTGGGCGCGGCTGCCCTACGAGTTCCTGGATCTGTGCTCGCGCCGCATCATCAACGAGGTGGCTGGCATCTCACGGGTCACCTACGATATTTCCAGCAAGCCACCCGCGACGATCGAGTGGGAGTGAGCCGGCGGCTCTGCTCCCGGACTGACGATGGACACCCCAGACCAGGCCTTCATGCGCCGCGCCATCGAGCTGGCGCGACAGGCGGAAGCGGCCGGCGAAGTGCCGGTCGGCGCGCTGATCGTGCGCCACGGCGAGGTGATCGCCGAGGGATTCAACCGGCCGATCTCGACGCACGATCCCACGGCGCACGCGGAGATGATCGCGTTGCGCGCTGCCGCGGCGCGCAGCGACAGTTACCGCCTGCTGGGCACGACGCTGTACGTGACGCTCGAGCCTTGCGCGATGTGCGCGGGAGCGATGGTGCATGCACGCGTGCAGCGCCTGGTCTACGCCGCCGCTGATCCCCGCGCAGGCGCGGCGGGCAGCGTCTTCAACGTCGTGCGGAACGCTGCGCTCAATCACCGGCTGGACGTCGACGCAGGCGTGCTCGGTGACGAATGCGGATCGTTGCTGCGCAATTTCTTCGTCGCGCGCCGCAATCCACGCGTGGGCTAACGTCCGCGCGTGCCGTTCGAGCTCATTTCCGGTTCCGGCGGCGTACCACCCGCGGACATCGACGTCCCCGCGACCTGCAGGATGTTCAGGTAGGCCTGCACGTTGTCGACGTAACGCACGGGCTCCCAGCCGCGGGCGTAGCCGCGCTTCGTGCGCGTGTACCAGCGCTCCTGGCTCAGCAGCGGCAGGAATTCACGCACGTCGTCCCAGCGGTCGGGATTGCGGCCGGCCTGCTGCGCCAGTACGCGCGCGTCCTCGAGGTGACCGAGGCCAACGTTGTAGGCCGCCACGGCAAACCACGTGCGGTCAGGCTCGGGAATCCGGCGGGGCATCTCGCGCAGCAGTGTCGAGAGGTATTTCGCGGCCCCGAAGATGCTCGAGCGTGGATCGCGACGGTCGCCGGCCCGCATGCGGGCCGCGGTGTCCTCGGTGAGCTGCATCAGGCCGCGCACGCCCGTGAACGACACGGCGTACGGGTCCCACTTCGATTCCTGGTAACCCATCGCCGCGAGCAGTCGCCAGTCGATGCTGTGCTGCTGGCCCGCCTGCTGGAACCAGGCGAGGTACACCGGCAGGCGGCTCTGCAGATGCTCCATGAAGTTGCGCGAGAACAGGTAGTCGAAGCGGTCGTCCTTGCCGTAGTAGCGGTCGAGCAGGGCGGCGATCACGCCTTCGTGGCGCGCGAGGACGAAGAATGCATTGACACGGTCGAGCAGGCTGGAGTCGTCGCCGCCAGTGCTCACGACCCAGGCCAGGGCGCGCTCGCGCGAAAGGTCGAGCGCAATGGCCAGTTCCGGGTGCACCGAGCGATTCAGCGCGAACTCGGTCGAGGTGGCGAGGGTGTACTGCACCTTGCCTTGCGACACGTCGGCCAGGATTTCTTCCGTGTCGGTGGCATCGCGCTCGACCCAGGCGAGATCCGGGTATTTCAGCCGCAGGTCCTCGAGCGTCCGTTGATGGGCGCTGGCCGCCCCGACCTCGATCTGCCCGCGACCGGCGTCGACGATGCTGGTCGGCCTGGGGCTGCGGCGCCGGTAAACCAGGTGTTCCCGAACCCGCTGGTAGCCTGGGCCAAACTGGACACCGTCCGGCAGCGCGATACCCGTGGTCAATCCCGCAGCCGCGATATGGGCCCGTCCGGCAGCCACCTCCTCGATGGCGGCATCGCGGGTCTTGACCGTGTAGAGACGCAGGGGCACACCCAGGTGCTCGGCGAACCGGCTGGCCAGGTCATAGGCCGGGCCTTCGGGGCCGTGACTGCCGAGGTAGTAGGCGTCCGGGCTGTTGCGGGTGACTACCCTGAGTTCGCCGTCGGCCAGAATCCGCTGCAGCAGCGGAGGCGGCTGGGCACAGGTGGCCAGCAACAGCGTCGACAGCAGGGCGAGTAATACTTTCATGGGGTTAGGGCTGGCCGGCCCGGCCCATTGTGCCTACCGGCGCGGCGCGGCGCGCGGGTGGTGCTGCGCCGCGGCCTGCTATAGAATTCGCGGCCCTCGCGGAGAGGTACCGAAGCGGTCATAACGGCGCCGACTCGAAATCGGATGGGGGTTTAATAGCCCCACGTGGGTTCGAATCCCACCCTCTCCGCCACTTATTGCCGCAAGCGTCTGAAACTAGATTAGTCAGTTCAGACGCTTGTGCGCAGCCCCACGTCCAGCCCCACCTTTTTTCCTGCCTGCGGCCGGTACCCAAACACTTGTGTCTGGCGTCTCGTGATGCTCGGCTGCTGTTTGTGATCTCGGTTGTCGCCGACTCCAGGTAACAAGACCAACCGACCGGAGGGCACATGGACTGGCGATTCGGCCGCCCCCGCCATGCGGACATGTCGCTCAAAGCACGGGGCGAAAATGCAACGGGTAAAGTTCTCGTGGGTTGCAGGAACTGGCCGCCATCGGCTGCTTCCCGGCAGCAAGAACAGCTGAAATGTGGGCCCCAACGACCGTTCACCCCAGGCATGAACGGGTCGAGACCGAAGAGTTCAACCCCAGTATGCTCTGGTCTTAACATCATGGAACCATTCAGTAGGACGCACGGTCTGCACAACGAGACTGTCGACAGGAGTTGAGGTCATGGGGAGCGACGCCAAGTCGGGTGAGGATCGCGCTGCTTTCGATCCTGGTCGAAGGGAGGCGCTGAAGGCCATCGGGGCCGGTGCGGCTGCGGTCGCCGTCGCCGGGCGCTTCGCCGCCAGCGCGCAGGCAAGCGAAACGCGAGCTGAACCCCTCGCGGTAGCGCCGACCGGACGGCCGTACAACATCCTGTTCATCCTGACGGACCAGGAACGGCTGTTTCGGCCAGGGGAACTACCGGCCGACTACCGCCTGCCAGCGCACGAACGACTCATCGAGCGCGGCACCTTGTTCGAGAACCATTACATCAACTCCTGCGTGTGCACGCCCTCGCGCTCGGTCCTCTACACCGGCCAGCACATCCAGCACACGCGGATGTTCGACAACACGAACTTTCCATGGATCAGCAGCCTGTCGACCGACATCCCGACGATCGGCCACCTCATGCGCGACGTCGGCTACTACACCGCGTACAAGGGCAAGTGGCACCTGACCAAGGAGTTCGAGACCGTCAACGACGCTGGGATCACCGACCAGGATCTTCACCAAGGAAATGGAAGCCTACGGCTTCTCCGACTACCTCGGTATCGGCGACATCATCGGGCATGACCGAGGCGGCTATCTTCACGACGGGGTCATTTCCGCGATGGCAGTCAACTGGCTGCGCGGCCGAGGCACGGATCTCTCGGCGGAGAAGAAGCCGTGGTTTCTCGCGGTGAATCTGGTCAATCCGCACGACGTCATGTTCCTCAATACCGACCGCCCGGGCGAAGCGGTTCAGAACCGCAACATCCTGGGGCACATCCGGCCGGAACCGACGGATCCCCTGTACAAGAAGCAGTGGACCTTCGACCTGCCCAAGACGTACTCACAGAAGCTCGACGAGCCGGGCCGTCCCCGGAGCCACGCCGAATACCTGCGATCGCACGACGCGCTGATGGGCAACATTGCGAATGAGGACTGGCGCTGGAAGCGCAGGCACAACTACTACCTCAACTGCCTGCGCGACGTCGATCGCAGTATTGCGACCGTGCTCGCCGAGGTCGACGCGCTGGGCTTCGCCTCGAATACCATCATCGTGATGACCGCCGACCACGGCGATCTTGACGGCGCTCACCGGCTGCACTCGAAGGGCGCGACGGCCTACCGCGAGCAGAACAACGTGCCATTGATCCTCGTGCATCCGGCGCTTCCGGGGGGCAAGCGATGCAAGGCGGTCACCTCGCATCTCGACATCGCACCCACCCTCGTCAGCCTGAGCGGCGCGAGCGCCGAGCGCAAGGCGGCGGTCTTCAAGCAGCTGCCGGGGAAGGACTTTTCGCCGGTGCTCGCGGCACCCGAGAAGGCCACGCGCGACTCGGTTCGGGACGGAGCGCTCTTTTGTTACAACATGTTCGCCTACGTCGACGGCGAGTTCCTCGAGCGCGCGGTCGCGATGCTGCGGCAGCCCGATGGCAAGGCCAAGGTCGCCGAAGCCGCCAAGGCGGGCCAGCTTCGACCCGACATGACGAAGCGCGGCGCCATCCGCAGCATCTACGACGGCAAGTACAGGTTCACGCGCTACTTCTCACCGCGCGAGCATCACCGCCCGACAACCCTCGAAGCGCTGTACGCGCACAATGACCTTGAACTGTTCGACCTCGAGGCCGACCCACTCGAACAGACCAACCTCGCGCTCGACCGGAGCAAGTACCAGCACCTGATCGAGGCGATGAACGCGAAGTTGAACGCGCTGATCGACCGCGAGGTCGGCGAGGACCTCGGCCAGATGCTGCCGAAGGACCCAGGGGGCGGGTGGGTGCTGACCGAAGCCGTCAACGACGTCTAGAGCCGCGGCGCATCAGGTACACCATGGGAACCCAGGGAGATCACGAGATGAGGAAGCTGATGCTGGCTGTCTGTCTGACCCTGACTGCGACGGCCCAGGCCCAGGCCCCGGCGGCCGCACCGCCCGTTTCCAAGTCCATTTCTACCTCGCTCGGCATGGTCGTATTCCCGGCGAAGGGCCAGGCCCCGCAGCAGCAGAGCCAGGACGAAGGCGAATGCTACACGTGGTCCAAGGGCCAGACAGGCGTGGACCCGATGGCACCCCCACCCGCGCCGCCGGCGGCGCAGCCGGCGGCACAACCGGCACCCGCCGCGGACGGATCGCGTCTCAAGGGAGCCGCCCGCGGTGCCGCAGCGGGCGCCGTCATTGGCGAGGTCGCCAACGATGACGCTGGCCAAGGCGCGGCGGTCGGCGCCACGGTCGGCGTCCTGGCCGGCGGCCGGCAAAGCCGCAAGAACCAGCAGCAGGCCGCGCAGCAGGCCACACAGCAACAACAGCAGGCGACGCAGCAGCAGCAGGCCGCGCAGCAGCAGCAGCTTGACCTGTTCAAGAAGGGCTTTGCGGCCTGCCTCGAGTCGAAGAGCTACACAGTCAAGTAATCGACCTCCGCGGCACCACGCGGCTTCCTCTGCTCCCGTGGTCGTCGTGTGTGGCCTGGATCAGGCACCCGCATCGGGCGTCACATTCAGGTTCCCGTGTGAGGATGCCGTCGATGAGAGCCAGCGGATCGGGCGAGGCGCGCAACCTCAGGACACGAGCGCGCCATGTGCTCGTGTCTCTGGCCGCCGTGCTGTGCATGAGCCTGGTCTTGTTCGGCACGGTAAACGCAGCCGATTCCTTGGAGTTCTGGCCGGAAGTCAGCGCATTCGTGCCCCTGAGCCCCAGGACACGTGTCTACCTGGATGCCGCTTACGCGCGAGGCAAGGAATCGGACGTCGAGTCACTGGACCTCGCGGCCTACCTCGATCTCTCGCTCAAGCCGATCGTTCGAGAAGAGCTGCAGGCCGAGGACTGGCAGCGAAGCCGGTACTTGTGGGCCAGAATCGGCTACAACCGCGTCTTCAAGGAGACCGGCGATACGGGGGCGGAGGTCGCCGAGGACCGCGGTATCGTCTCGCTATACGGGAAGGCCCCGCTGCCCGCCGGGATCTGGCTGGAGGCGCGCGTTCGGACGGACCTGCGCTGGATCGGCGGCGACTACTCGACTCGCTACCGCTTCCGCATCGAGGCAACACGCGAGTTCGCCGTGCACAAGCGCACCGTTGTTCCCTATTTCAATGTCGAGTGGTTCTACGACACGCGCTATGACGGCTGGGCCAGGACCCTCTATCAGGTCGGGCCTGAAGTCACGGTGAACGAGCACTTCCGCTACGAGATCTATCTGGCCCGACAGGTCGACCGCCTGCCAGAGGCGGAGACGCTCAACGCCGTCGGGTTTGTGGCCAAATGGTACTTCTGAACTGAGCTGCTCGCCGAAGGCGCAGGTGTCGAGCCGAGGAAGAGCGGAGGTGAAGCTGTGAATCCTACGATCGTCGGTGCATTGACCTTCGCTTTGACGTTCGGCGCCGCGCTGGCCGGCCTTTGGTTGCGCGCACGCCTGCCGCAGCATTACCTCGACGCCCTCGCGCCGTCGAGCAGACGGAAGTGCTGCTGCAGACGCGGTGGTTCGTGCTGGGTGGCACGAGGCACCTGGTTCCGATGCTGTTCCTGGTGATTCTGCTCTTCTGGCTCACGATCACCTTCACGAGCTACGGGCTGTTCGCACCGCGCAACACGATGGTCATTTCGGTACTGTTCCTTTGCGCGGTCTCCGTGGGCAGTGCCTTGTTTCTCGTGCTGGAGATGGACGGCCCATTCACCGGCGTGCTGCGGGTCTCGCCTGATCTATTCCTGTCTGCCCTTGCACATCTCAAGCAATAGCCGGCGTCGCGAGCCTCATGCAAACAGCACTGCTCGCTGGCATCCCCGACCGTCAAACCGTCCTCGATATTGAGAGGCGATTCGGTTCATGAGGTCGCGTCGCTACCAGCGGAACGTGGCT
The DNA here is from genome assembly GCA_963793675.1 of uncultured Gammaproteobacteria bacterium. Taxonomy (GTDB): domain Bacteria; phylum Pseudomonadota; class Gammaproteobacteria; order Steroidobacterales; family Steroidobacteraceae; genus RPQJ01. The sequence goes on from CAWCBA010000008.1 coordinate 243,288, forward strand.
CCGAACAAAGGCCCGTTCATGCTCAGGTCCTCAATCTGGCTGTCCTTGAACTGGTAGTCGAGGTAGCGCCACATCGCGCTCACCTCGCCCCACTGGAATGCGTATCTGACGCCGATGGCTCCCTGCCAGGTCAGGTCGGACTCGCCCGTGCCTACGTCGAGATATACCGGCAAGGACCACTGACTGCCCTCACCTAAGTGGAACTGGCCCTTGACGCCGACGAGGGCATCCCAATTGCTGCCGCCGACCTTGGAGCTGCCGGAACGACCGGGAGCCGGGATCTCCCCGAGATCACCCGTGATCGACCAGTCCAGCTGCGAGTTGATGTCGAGGTAGCGCGCGCCCGCAAGCACGTCCAGGGTGTAGGCGGGCTCCGCGGCCACCCGGTACACGCCCACAGTCGTCCACACCCAGCTCTTGAGGTCGAGGCTCACCTTGGCGGTCGCGCCAGCAGGCAGTCCGCTGTCGCCTATCGTGAAATCGCGCGTGTTGGACTTGGTATTGCCCAGGTCGACGTACAACACGTCCGTGAAGACACCCCAGCTGCCGTTGTGCGCTTCGAACGCGCCCATGAACGTCATCTTCAGGTTGTCGAGGATCGCTTTCGCGTCCAGCACGAACTCCTGCGTGCTCCCGGTGATCGGAAAGTAGGCCTTGGACTTGAGGGTCGGCAGATAGCCGTATATTGACGCGCCAAATTGCCAGTCCCCTGCCGACTGGCCGGCCGTGGATGCCTGCGCGCCGGCCAGTGTTGGCAGCAGCGCCGCGGTCGCGACGGCGAGGACACGAGTGCGGTACCGGACACCCTTGCCACTACTCATGGGAATCTCCATACAGATGGGCTGGCCCGATAGTCTAGGCCGCTGCACCGAGACGCTTCGTCCGTAGTTGTCGCCAGGATGTCCTCCTGAGCGGCTCAGGGTTTCGGGTTCGGGTACCGCGACGGCCCGGGCTTCAGCTTTGGCTGAGCCATGTCTTCATCGCTTCGATCCGGGCGTCGTCCGTGAAACTCAGGACGCAGGCTTCAAAGCCCGTCGCTGTGTCGACGTGGCCGCCGCCGGCTGTGGCACCGAAGTACGTCACGTAGAATCGCTTGCAGCTTTCCAGGTCAGCGGTCCACAAGGCGACGTGGTCGATGCGCATGACGGGTGACGTTCCTTGTGGGCGCTGACCTCAATGGACCACCTTCAAGAAGGGCAGTCAAATGAGACCGCGGAGCGGGTCACCAGGGCCAGTCGCTCCATCTCCAGCCGTCTGCCGCTAGACGGGCGCGAGCGTCGAGGCCACCCGCCGATCCGGATCGATCGCGAGCCAGCACGCCGCCGCGACCAATGCGAACACGGCGCCGAGCGCGAATGCCGCATACCAGTTGCCCGCACCCGACAGCGCGCCGATCACCGGCGCCGACAACATGCCTGCGAAGTTGCCGCCCGTGTTCAGCACGCCGGTGGCCGCTCCGGTGTCGGAGCGTGCCACGCGCATCGTTGCCGCCCAGAACGGGCCCTCGTTGAGTTCGATCATGAAGAACGTCGCCATCAGTGCCAGCACTGAAGCGTAGGGCGCCGACACTCCAACGGCCAGCAGCAGCAGCAGGCCCGCCAGCGGCAGCGAGATCAACGGGACGAGTCGATAGCCCCAGCCATAGCCGATCCGCGTCGCCATGAAGTCGGACAGCAGGCCGCCGATGCCGGCGCCAAGGCCGGCGCCGATCCATGGCAGCATGCCGGCGAAACCGCTTTCGAGCCCGGTGAAGTGGCGCGCCTGCACCAGGTAGAGGAACGACCATGTGCTCAGCAGGTAGAACACCACGTTGAGGCTGAAGTAGGAAAACGTCAGCAGCCGCACGTCACGCTGTCCGAGAATCTGTTTCATCCGCGTGAGCGTCATCGGCGCGGGCCTGGCCGTGTCGCGCGCATCGAGTTCCGCGAGTTCTGCCGCGGTCACCCGCGGATGCTCCTGCGGCCTGTCCCGTCCGTACCAGGCCCAGGCGGCCGTCAGTGCCGCCGCCGGCAGTGCAATCCACAGCAACGCACCCTGCCAGCCGTAGAGCGCGGTAAGGACCACGATCAGCGGCGCGGTCACGGCGCCACCGATGTTCATGATCAGCGCGTTGGTGCCGTTGGTCAGGGACCATTGCCGCTGCGGAAACCAGGCCTGCAACGTGGCGGCGGTCATCGGGAACACGGGGCCCTGGGACAGCCCCAGCATTCCCTGCGCGGCGATCAGCGCGATGAACAATGCCGTGCCGGCCAGCAGTACCGGGGCGAGCGGCGTCGCGATCGTGGCGACGAGACCGACCAGGCCGACGATCGCGAACGTGATCCGTGCGCCGTAGCGCTGGCCAAGGACACCGCCTGGCAATTGCGCCAGCGTGTAGCAGGTGGCAAACGCGGCGTTGAGCCAGCCGATCTGCAGCTGCGAGAGGTGCAGGTCGGGCATGATGTTCTGCGCGGCCACCCCGAGGCTCGTGCGCTGGACGTACGACAGCATCGCGAAGCCGCCGAGGAACAGGAAAATCGTCCAGCGGACTTTCACGCCTCACCTCCGCGAATACACTGGACGTCAGCCACGCAGTTTCGAACCCGTCGGATCATAGGGCGGGGCACGCAGGATCCGGGCCGCGCGCGGCTTGCCCAGGATCGTGACCGACAACGGCTCGGTTGTCCCGCACCACTCAGTGTCGACGTAGGCGAGCGCAAGACTCTGCCGCACGTGATGGCCGTATGCCCCGGAGGTGACGTAACCCACCCGTTTGTCGTCGTGATGGATCGGCTCGTAGCCCGTCGCGTCGGCATCGGGCGATTCGACCTGCAGCAGCACGAGCTTCATCGCGGGTTGCGCCGCCTGCGACGCGACGAAGGCGTCGCGCCCGACGAAGTCACCTTTGTCCGCGGCGACGAAGCGCTCGAGGCCCGCCATCGCCGGCGTGCAGGACGTCGAGAACTCGAGCGACCACACGCCGTAGCCCTTTTCCAGCCGCAGGCTGTCCTGCGCGCGCATGCCGATCGGGCGCAGGCCGTGTGGCCGGCCGGCCTCCAGCAGCGCCTGCCACAGCGCCAGCTGCTGCGAGGCAGGCACGTTGATCTCGTAACCGAGTTCGCCGGTGAGCGAGAGGCGCGCCACGACCGCCGACGTCGGCCCGACTTCAATGCTGGCGCAACCCATGAACGGAATGGCGCGGTCGGAGACGTCGCTCGCGTGAGCGAGGCCAGGATCGTGCGCGCTCGCGGTCCCGACAGCGAAAACCCGAGCCAGCTCTCGGAGAGGTTGTCGATTTCGACGCCCGTGGCCGGCAGGTGATCGTTAAACCAGCGCAGGTGCCACTGCTGCAGGTAGTACGAGCCGACGAGCCAGTAGCGATCCTGCGTCGAGTCGCGTGACGGTGAGATCGCCCATCAGGCGCCCCGCAGGATTGAGCATCGGCGCGAGGCGAATGCGTCCCACCGCAGGGATGCGCGATGCAAGCAGGTAATCGAGCCATTGTCCCGCACCGGGTCCGCGGACTTCGTAGCGCGCGTACACGCCGGTATCGAGGAGCCCCGCCGCGTGTCGCGTCGCCGTGACTTCCGCGGCGACGAACCGGTCGGCCACGGACCGTCGCAGCGTCGGCGGCTCGATGAAGTCCGGTTCGCCCGTTGCGAAATATTGCGGTGATTCCATGCCCCACACCACGCCGAAGCGCGCGCCGAGCGCTCGCTGCGCCTCGTAGCTCGGTGTCGTCTTCAGTGGGCGGCCGGCGGGCAACTCCTCGTTGGGATAGGCGATGACGAAACGCCGCGCGTAGAACTGCGCCGTCGTGTCACGCAGGTAGCGGTCGTCGGCGGCGAACTTGCCGTAACGGGCGACGTCCATGCCGAAGATGTCGGTGCCTGGGTCGCCTTCGACCATCCACTCGGCGAGCACCTTGCCGATGGCGCCACCCTGCGAGAACCCGCCCATGCAGCCGCATGCAGCCCAGAAATTGCGCAAGCCCGGCACGGGCCCGACCAGCGGGTTGCCGTCGGGGGTGAACGTGAACGCACCGTTCACCCACTTGCGGATGCCGGCCTGCTGCAGCGACGGAAAGCGTGCGAATCCGATCAGCAGTTCCGGGCTGATGCGATCGATGTCTTCGGGCAGCAGTTCCATGCCGTAGTCCCACTCGGCGCCCTCGGTCTTCCAGTGGCGCGGGTTGCGCTCGTAGACGCCAAGGATGACGCCCTTGCGTTCCTGCTGCAGGTAGGTGAACCCCTCGAGGTCCGTCACGCACGGCATCTCGTGCGGACGCGCCAGCAGCTGCGGCAGGTCCTCGGTGATCAGGTAGTGGTGCTGCATCGGAGTGAGCGGCAGGTCCACGCCCACCATGCGGCCGACGCGGCGCGCCCACAGCCCGCCGGCATTGACCACGTGCTGCGCGATGATCGTTCCCTGTTCGGTCTCGACGCAGCCAGCCGTCTGGCGTGCGGCTTCAGCCCCGTCACGCGGTTGCGCAGGATCACGTCGGCGCCACGCTTGCGCGCTGCAATCGCGAAGGCATGCGTCGTGCCGTGCGGATCCACGGCACCTTCGTGCGGGTCGAAGAGGCCGCCCAGCAGTCCCTCGGGGTCGACGATCGGGCATTCGGCCACGATCTCCTCGGGTGTCGCCAGCCGGGCCTCGATGCCGAGCGTCTGGTACACCGCGAACTCGGACTGCAGCCACTCCCAGCGCTCCGGCGTGGTGGCAATGCTGTAACCGCCGGGCATGTGCAGCCCGACGTTCTGGCCGCTCTCGGCCTCGATCTCCCGGTACAGCTTGATCGTGTAAGCCTGCAGCGCGGCGATGTGCGGGTCGTCATTGATCGCATGGAAGCCCGCCGCGGCGTGCCAGGTGGAGCCGGCGGTCAGCTCCGCGCGCTCGAGCAGCGCGATGTCGCCCCAGCCCTTGCGCGCGAGGTGATAGAGCACGCTGGCACCGACGATGCCGCCACCGATCACGACGACGCGATAGTGACTCTTCATCGCCCGCTATTCCTCGTCGAGGCTGTCCGGCAGCACCGCGCGACGCTCGCGCATGAATTGCTGCAGGGCCTCGTCGATCACGGGATCCAGACCGGGATCCTCGTAGTCGGCGAGCATGCGCTTCCAGGCCGTGTTCGCGCGCTGTTCGGCGCTGAGGCTGCCCTCGCTCGACCACTGCTCGTAGGACGAGTAGTCCGCGATGGTCGACTGGTGAAATGCCGCTTCGAAGTTTTCCTGCGTGTGCGCGCAACCGAGGAAGTGCCCCCCCGGACCGACTTCACGAATGGCGTCGAGCGCCTGGCCGCGCGCGCTCACGTCCATGCCGCCCGCGAGTGCCTGCATCATCGCGAGCTGGTCGACGTCCATGACGAACTTCTCATAGCCCGCGACCAGTCCGCCTTCGAGCCAGCCTGCCGCATGCGTGACGAGGTTGACGCCCGCGAGCAGGGTCGGCAGCAGCGTGTGCGCGCTTTCGTAGGCGGCCTGCGCATCTGCAGTCTTCGACGAACAGAGCGATCCGCCGCTGCGGCAGGGCACGCCGAGTCGTCGCGCCAGCTGTGCCGTGGCGAAGATCATCTGCGTCGCTTCCGCCGTGCCGAAGGTCGGCGCGCCGGTGCGCATCGAGATGGCGCCGACGAATGAGCCAAGGATGACGGGAGCGCCCGGCCGCACCAGCTGCGTCAGCGCCATGCCGGCCAGCGTCTCCGCCAGCAGTTCCGCCATGCAGCCTGCCGGCGTCACCGGGCCCATCGCGCCGGCGAGCACGGCGGGTACCACGATCGTGCCCTGGTTGCGCGAGGCGAAGGCGCGCAGCGCGCCGAGCATGCGACCGTCGAAAGTCAGCGGTGAATTCGAATTGATGTTGCCGAGCAGGACGCAGTTGGCGTCGACGAAGTCCTGGCCGAACAGGATGCCGGCCATGCGCACGGCGTCCGCCGCGTGTCCCGGCGTTTCGGGCGTGCCCTCGCAGCCCTGGTCGCTGTAACGGAAGAACGCGTACTGGACGTCGAGGTGGCGCTTGCCCTCGGGCACGTCCATCGGCTCGACCATGCAGCCGCCGGAAAAATGGATCGCAGGTGCGACGTGGGCGAGCTTGATGAAGTTGTGCAGGTCGGCGAGCGTGCCGTAACGGCGGCCACCGTCGAGGTCCGTGACGAAGGGCGGGCCGCCGACCGGTGAGAATACCGTGGCGTCGCCGCCAAAGCGCACGCTGCGCGCCGGGTTGCGCGCGTGCAGCATGAACTCGCGCGGGGCCGTGCGCAGCAACTGGCGGGCGAGGCCGCGTGGAATTCGCACGCGCTCGCCTTGCACGTCGGCCCCGGCGCCGCGCCACAGGCGCAGCGATTCCGGGTCGCGCCGGAATTCGATGCCGATTTCCTCCAGGATCGTCTCGGCATTGGCCTCGATGATCTCGACGGCTTCGTTGTGCAGCAGTTCGACCGTCGGGATGCGGCGGCGAATGTAGGGCAGCTTCGCGGCCGCGCGGTGCGAGCGTGCTGCACGGCGGGTCTCGCGATTGCTGCTGCGGCCCATGCGGTGGATCGTGGACGTGTCGCTCAAGGGCGCAGCTCGCGTTCGTGGCCGGCCGGCGGCCGTCGTGCGTTGATATATAACACTTGTTATGTTTAGAGTGGAAGCAGGGCCGGGCACCCGGCCGTTCATCCCGCAGGGAGCGCCTGATGCCGAGACGAGTGGATGCCGGCCAGCGCCGTGTCGAGATCGCGGCGCTTGTCGTCGACGTGATCCAGCGGGAGGGTGCGGCGAGCGCGACGGTCCGCCGGGTATCGGAGGCAGGCGGCTTCAGCATCGGTGTCATCACCCACTATTTCCGCGACAAGGACGAGCTGATCGCCTGCGCGTTCGACTGGCTGGCGGAGCGGTCGTTCGGCGAACTCGATGCAACGCTGGCACAGGCCGAGCCAGGGCTGCAGCGGTTGCGTGCCGCGCTCGAGTTCATGGTGCCCCTGCAGCGTGAGAGGAGCTTCCCTGCCGTCTGGCTCAGCCTGTGGAGCGGCGCGATGCATAACCCCGCGCTGGCTGACGTTCACCGCCGCTATTACGCGCGCTGGCGTCGAATCCTCAGGCAATGCATTGCGGAATCCGCGCGTCGCGACGAGATCGAGCGGCCGCATGCGATGGCCGATGCAGTCGACCTGCTCGCAGCCGGGGTCGACGGCCTGTGGTTGGCAGTGACGTTCGAAGGCAGAAGGTTCAGCGGGCCGCGCCGCCGCCGGCTCGTGTCGCAGCTGTTGACGTCGGTCGTCAGGCCGGGCGTTTCTGCCGCAGGTCCCCGCGCACGCGCGCGTACTCGAGTTCGAACGCCTCGGTGAACGAACGCGGCATTTCGTCGGTGCCGGCTGTCTGCTGGGTGAGCAGCCGGTAGAACTCGGAGTAATGCTCCCAGTACCGGGGACGCGGATCCTGCCCCGGCGCGAGCTGGCGGGCGCGGCCTTGCTCGAACTGGTCGGAAACGTTCACCGGCGAGAGCTGGCCAAGCACGGAGTCGAGCCCTGCCTTCATGCCGGCGGCCAGTGCCGTCTCGTGGTCACGCGTGTCCTGCAGCACGTCCCGCAACGAGTCGACCGGGCCCGCAAAGAGTCGCCCGTGTGATTCGAACAGGCGCTGCAAGGCCTGCTCGATGCTCGTCGACGAACGGAGCGGGTTGCTGCTGTTGCCCGGCGCCACCGGTACGGCTGCAACGGCCGCAGCTACGGCGCCGGTCGCACGTGCACGCAGGATGTCGTCGAGTCCGACGACCGCCTCACGCAGCAACTGGCCTGCGACGAGCGGCAGCATGGCCTGGGCTTCGGGCGAGAGCGTGGCCGGATCGATGCCGGCGCCGCGGCAGAAGGCCTGCACGGCCGACCGCAGGTCCGTCCACGTGCTGGCCTGCTGGTGAAACGGGATCGAGCGTTCACGCGCATCGACTCGCGTCTTGCGTCGCGCCAGCGCGTCCTCGAGTTCTTCGCGCGGAATCTGGCGCGTGCGCAGGGCCCAGTCCTGGTTGCCGGGAGCCGTTGCCGCCGGCCGTCTGAGCGGCGGTGGCGCGGTGGCGGGCTCGCCACCATCGGCCGCTTCCATGCCCGGCACGACTGAATCGATCCGGCCCGTGCGTGTCGGATCGAACGAACTTTCACCGGAAGATTCGACGGTGCGCTGCAACGTCTCGAGCAATTTCGCGCGCGACTCGACGTTCAGGCGCACGCCGAACGCGTTGCCGATCGGGAGCGAACCGCTCTCGCCGGTCTCGCGCGGGGTGAGCAGGTTGTCGAAGTTGAGGCTGTGGCCGATGTCCGAGTCGAGGTGTTTCGCGGCGGACTGTTCGTCGCCCGTCGCCGGCAGGAAATCGATGCGATTGTCGAGGCTGACCAGGATGTCGTAGTCGCCGACACGCAGCCGGTCGCCATCGTTCAGTTCGATACGGCCCGTGGCCGAGGCGGCAGGATCGTCCGCATCGTTGACGAAGACGCCGTTGGTGCTGGTGTCGATCAGCCAGTACTTGCCGCCATGGCACTCGCACTTCGAAATGGTGACCGGAGACCACGCGACGCGGGTCGGGCAGCACCCAGTCGTTGCCCGGCGCACGTCCGACCGTGCCGCCGTTGACTCCGAAGACGCGGGATCGGTTTTCGCCGAGTTCGCGATAATGTTCGCTAATGACGCGAAGTTTAATGGCCATGTTGTTGCTGGCGCTGGCTGCCTGGTGCTTCCAGTCTATCCCTTCGACCCGCCGGAAGCGGCTGACGCAGGTCCGCCACCCTTGTAATATGCGGCGACCCTAACACGCAAGGCGTGCCGGCCTCATGGCCTCCAGTCACATTTTCAAGGTCATTTTCCACAATCAGGGCAAGGTCTTCGAGATCTACGCCCGCAAGGTGGGTCATGGCACGATGTTTGGCTTCATCGAGGTCGAGGAACTGATCTTCGGCGAGAGGTCGTCCGTCGTGGTCGATCCCTCCGAGGAAAAGATCCAGACCGAATTTGCCGGGGTGAAGCGCACCTACCTGCCGCTGCACTCGGTGATCCGCATCGACGAGGTGCGCAAGTCGGGCGTCAGCAAGGTATCGGCGACGGATTCCGTCTCCAATGTCGCCCAGTTTCCGTTCCCTGTGTACACCCCGCCAGGCGGACCCGGCAACCGCGAAAAGTAGAGCAGCGACGCGGCCTTACGCCGCCGCGCGCTGGCCCGGGTCGGCCTGCTCCGGTATCATTGCGGCTCACTTTTGACCGGCGGCCGCCCTCGCTCATGCTCACCTTCAGCGGCGCTCCCGCGCTATCGGATTTCCGGCTCGACAAGGTCCTGGCGGCCGTCCGCGAACGGGTTGCACACGTCGAATCGGTGGATACCCGGTACATCCATTTCGTCGAGGTCTCGGCTGCCGCTGTCGGACGAACAGCGCACCGTGGTCGAGGCGCTGCTGCGTTACGGCCCGTCGACCCCGACGGGTGGCCAGGCGAGTGCGCCGGCGGGCGAGTTGCTGCTGGTCGTGCCGCGCTTCGGCACCGTGTCGCCCTGGTCGTCGAAAGCGACCGACATCGCCCACGTCTGCGGCCTGAACGGCATCACGCGCATCGAGCGCGGCGTCGCCTATTTCGTCGTCGTCGTCCCAGCCGCTCGCCACGGCCGACCGCGCGCAGATCGCCGCGGTCATTCACGACCGCATGACCGAGAACGTGCTCGATTCGATCGACGCCGCAGCGGGACTGTTCGCGCACCACGCGCCGCAACCATTCGCGACCGTGCCGGTGCTGGCGCAGGGCAAGGCGGCACTCGAGCGCGCCAATGCAGAACTCGGCCTCGCGCTGTCCGAAGACGAGATCGACTACCTGGTCGATGCGTTCACCGGGCAGTTGAAGCGCGACCCGAGCGACGTCGAGCTCATGATGTTCGCGCAGGCCAACTCCGAGCACTGCCGGCACAAGATCTTCAACGCGGACTGGATCGTCGACGGCAAGCGCAGCGAGAAGTCGCTGTTCGGCATGATCCGCAATACGCACCGCGTCAGCCCGCAGGGCGTGCTATCGGCCTATCGCGACAACGCTGCCGTCATCGAGGGCTGGCCGGGCCGCCGGTGGTTCGCGCAGGCGGGCGACGGCAACTACGAAGGCTCGGACGAGCCCATCGACATCCTGATGAAGGTGGAAACGCACAATCACCCGACGGCGATCTCGCCGTTCGCCGGCGCGGCCACGGGCTCCGGCGGCGAAATCCGCGACGAAGGTGCGACTGGCCGCGGCGTCGAAGCCGAAAGCCGGTCTGGTCGGATTCTCGGTGTCCAACCTGCGCATCCCCGGCTTCGAGCAACCGTGGGAGCAGGATTTCGGCAAGCCCGAGCGCATCGTGCCGGCGCTGCAGATCATGCTCGAAGGCCCGATCGGCGCCGCCGCGTTCAACAACGAATTCGGCCGGCCCAACATCTACGGCTACTTCCGCACGTTCGAGCAGCGGGTGGAGACGCCGGACGGTCGTCGCTGCGCGGCTATCACAAGCCGATCATGATCGCGGGCGGTCTGGGCAACATTCGCCGGTCGCACGTCGAGAAAGCGCCGGTCATTCCCGGCGCCAAGATCGTCGTGCTCGGCGGCCCGTCGATGCTGATCGGCCTGGGCGGCGGCGCCGCGTCGTCGATGGGCGCGGGCTCGAGCTCGGCGGACCTCGATTTCGCATCGGTGCAGCGCGGCAATCCCGAAATGCAGCGCCGCGCGCAGGAGGTCATCGACGCCTGCTGGGCGATGGGTGACGAGAACCCGATCCTGCTGATTCATGACGTGGGCGCCGGTGGTCTGTCCAACGCGATTCCGGAATCGGTGCACTTCGGCACGACCGGCGGCCGCATCGACCTGCGCAGGATCCTGAGCGACGAGCCGGGCATGTCGCCGCTCGAACTCTGGTGCAACGAATCACAGGAACGTTACGTGCTGGTGATCGCCGCGGAGCAGCTGGCCGCGTTCGGCGCGCTCTGCGATCGCGAGCGTTGCCCGTTCGCCGTGGTCGGTGACGTCACCGGCGATGCGGTGCTGCACGTCGACGATCCGCAGTTCGGCAACACGCCGGTCGACATGCCGCTCGAGACGCTGCTCGGCAAGCCGCCGAAGATGACGCGCGACGTGCAGCGCCTGCCGCGCGCCGGCGATGACTTCGCGGCCAGGGACGTCAAGGACGTGCGCGAGGCTGCGCTGCGCGTGCTGAGCCTGCCGGCTGTCGCGGACAAGACGTTCCTGATCACGATCGGCGACCGCTCGGTCGGCGGCATGATCAGTCGCGATCCGCTGGTCGGTCCGTGGCAGGTCGCCGGTGAGCGATGTCGCGGTCACGGTTGCGGATTACTTCTCGACGCACGGCGAGGCGATGGCGATGGGCGAACGCACGCCGCTCGCGCTGCTCGACGCCGCAGCGTCGGGTCGCATGGCCGTCGCCGAATCCGTCACCAACATCATCGCCGCCGACATTCGCCGCATCGAAGACATCCGGCTCTCCGCGAACTGGATGGCCGCCTGCGGCGAGCCGGGTGAGGACGCGGACCTCTACGACACCGTGCACGCGGTGGGCGAGGAATTCTGCCCGGCACTCGGCATCGCGATCCCGGTCGGCAAGGACTCGCTGTCGATGAAGACCGCGTGGAACGGCGCCGACGGCCCGCGCAAGGTCATCTCGCCCGTGTCGCTGATCGTCTCGGCTTTCGCGCCGGTCGAGGACGTGCGCCGCACGCTCACGCCGCAGCTGCGGCTCGATCGCGGCGCCACGCGCCTGCTGCTCGTCGATCTGGGCGCCGGCCGCAATCGCCTGGGGGCCTCCTGCCTGGCGCAGGTGTACGGCCGGATCGGCGCGACCGCGCCCGACTGCGATGACGCCAGCCGGTTGCGTGCATTCGTGGGCGCGATCATCGAGCTGCGGCGCGCGGGCCTGATCCTCGCGTACCACGATCGTTCGGACGGCGGACTGTTCGCGACGCTGGCGGAGATGGCATTCGCCGGGCATTGCGGGCTCGACATCACGCTGACGGCAGGTGATCACGACGCGGCCGTCGCCGAGCTCTTCGCTGAAGAGCTGGGTGCCGTGCTGCAGGTCGAGAGCTCGCGTCTCGCTGAAGTGCGGTCGGTGTTCGCCGCCGCGGGCCTGGGCTCGATGGTGCACGACCTCGGCACGGCCGAAGCCTTCGATCGCATCGTCATCGACGACCGTCACGGCAAGCCGGTGCTCGATGCCACGCGCACCGAACTGCGTTCGGCGTGGTCCGAAACCAGCTACCGCCTGCAGTCGCTGCGCGACAATCCGGCCTGCGCGCACGAGGAGCGCGAGCAGGTCACCGATCCGACGCAACCCGGGTCTGTTTGCAACGCTGACGTACGATCCGGCCGAGGACATCGCGGCGCCTTACGTGCTGCGGGGCGCGCGGCCCGAGATCGCGATCCTGCGCGAGCAGGGCGTGAACAGCCAGCTGGAGATGGCCGCGGCATTCGATCGTGCCGGGTTCCGTCCGGCCGACGTGCACATGACCGACCTGATCGCGGGCCGTACACGGCTCGAGCGCTTCAAGGGCGTGATCGCCTGCGGCGGCTTTTCCTACGGCGACGTGCTCGGCGCAGGCGAGGGCTGGGCGAAATCGATCCTTTTCAACGCTGCGCTGCGCGAACAGTTTGCTGCCTTCTTCGCGCGGTCAGACAGCTTCTCGCTCGGCGTCTGCAACGGCTGCCAGATGATGTCGACGCTCAAGTCGCTGATTCCGGGGGCCGGCCACTGGCCACGGTTCGTCCGCAATCGCTCGGAGCAGTTCGAAGGCCGCGTGGCCCTGGTCGAAATCCTGCCGACGCCCTCGATCTTCTTCAGCGGCATGGCGGGTTCGGTGCTGCCGATTGCCGTCGCGCATGGCGAAGGCCGCGCCGAGTTCGTGAACGAGGCGGCGGAGCGCGACTGCACGCAAGGCGGACTGGTGAGCCTGCGCTGGGTGGACAGCCACGGCAAGGTTGCCCTGACCTACCCCGCGAACCCGAACGGATCGCCAGCCGGCATCACCGGCCTGACGACGACCGACGGGCGCGTGACCATCCTGATGCCGCACCCCGAGCGCGTGTATCGCACCGTGCAGAACTCGTGGCACCCGGAAGGCTGGGGCGAGGACGGCGGCTGGATGCGGATGTTCCGCAACGCTCGTGCCTGGGTCGGCTAGCAGGCCCTAGTCACTGCTGGCGACACGCCCGATGGGGGTGATCTTGTCGAGCGACTCGTCGGCGAAGAACTTCCGCACCATCATTGCCTGCTGCAGCTTGCCCTTGCGCACGTAGGCTTCGTACAGCATGTCCTTGGCGATTTCGAGCAGCACGCCGGCTTCGTTCGTGCTCAGGTCCGGCCACTGCGGCGACGGGTCGGCGTCGCTGCTGAACAGCACCTTTTTCACGATGCCGAACGTCTCATTGTCGATCTCGGCCATCTCGCGGGCTTCGCGCGCCTCCTCGAAGATGCGCAACCTGCCGTTCTCGCCGAGGTCCTGGAAGACCGCCTGTGCCGTGCGGCGGCACATCGAGGCGAAGGCGTTGAAGTAGCCCGACGAATAACAGCCGAGGGCTTCGCGGAACAGCCGCTCGACGTTCTCCGGCAGGTAGGTGAAGTTGAACTTCTCTTTCGCGCGCTCGAGCTCGACGAAGTTGCTTGCGAGTTCGACGCGGTTGGCCGCGTACATCTTGACTGCGAACTTGAGGAAGATCGGCGCGCTGCACGAATCGCAGCGATAGACGATGCCCACGTGGTTGGGACGGCTTGCTACGAGCTCGGAGTACTGCGGGATCGAGACCGCCGTGACGTGCGAATACACCTGACAGTGCGGGCATCGCAGGGCCAGGCTGCGCTCCTGGTCGTGGTGCAGACGACTGCTGGAATCGACGTAGACGGACATCTTTTCTCAGCCTTTGGTCCGAATATTCTCATTGCCAGTGTAGCGCATCGCCTTTGCGGCCGCTTCGTTTGCCGGGCGCGCCTCGAGCACGGCCTCGGCCTGGCCCGGCGTCCGCGTCATGGAAACGTCGTACCGGGCGCCGTCAGCCAGCGGTCGCCAGGGTCCATAGGCGTGGCGGGCGTCGATGTGATCTTTCCACCCCGAATCCGTCCGGGCCTGCGCCCAGATGTCTTCGCCCGCTTCTTCCTCGTCGCTCAGGGCAAAGCTCGCGGGGACGGGGAGGGTTGGAGCGGGTTCGGCCGCGGGAACTGCCGCAGGCGTCGGCGTGGCCTCGGCGGCCAGTTCCGTGCGCAGGTAGCGGCCACTGAGCCGGTCCAGTCTGAAGCTGTCCGGCAACCCCAGCCGCGCAGCCTGGCCGGTCCAGACCAGCGTGCGCACGTCGAGGCGCCATTCGTCGCCCGACATCTCGAACACCTGCATGTGGCCGGAGGGAAGGCGGGTGAGGGTGACTCGATAAGCACTCGGCCCGGTCCGTTCGCAGTGGACCTGTGCGATGACGGCCTTGGGCCGCATCGACTCGTAGGTCTGCAGATGCAGGACCGGCGGCCAGAGCAGATGGGCGACGAGCAGGAGCAGGATCGCAACCGCGAGGTTGCCGGTGGCGGCCCACGGCCGGTGCGCGAGCCAGCGACTCAGGCTCAGGAGCAGGGCCAGCAGGCCGAAGGCGACGCAGAGCGCGATGACCCCCAGCATGCCGCCTGCCGCTCAGCTGGCCGGAATCAGCGAGGTGAGTTCGCCCGAGTCGACGAGGCGGGCGAGGTTCGCGATGTCGCGGTCCAGGCGATGGTCGTCCGGCTGGAACGGCACATGTGATCGCACTGCGGCATGCACGCGCTGCAGTTCCGTCGTGGTCGTGAGCGGGCGCAGCGAGTCGAGGGCATGGGCGGCGGCGAGCAGTTCGATGCCCAGCACGCGTGCCGTGTTGTCGCAGATCCTGGCGAGCTTGCGGCCAGCCCACGGCGCCATGCTCACGTGGTCCTCCTGGCCAGCCGAGGTCGGCAGGCTGTCTACCGATGCAGGGTGCGCGTAGGTCTTGTTCTCCGAGACCAGCGCGGCTGCCGTGACGTGCGCGATCATGAAGCCGGACTCGAGCCCGGGTTCGCTCGTGAGGAACATGTTGAGGTTCGGGTTCACGCGACGGTCGAGCAGGTCGATGCGCCGCTCGGACGTGCTCGCGAGTTCCGCGACGGCTATCGCGAGGAAATCACTGATGAATCCGATCGGCTCGGCGTGGAAGTTGCCGCCCGACAGCACGTCCTGGCCGAAGATCAGCGGGTTGTCGGAGACGCCGTTGATGGCCGCGCCGAGCACGTCACGCGCGTGGCGCAACGTATGCTCGACCGCGCCGAACACCTGCGGCATGCAGCGCACGGCGTACGGGTCCTGTACGCGCTCGCAGTTTTCGTGGCTGCGGCGGATCTCGCTGTCGGAATCGAGCAGCGAACGGATGCGTCGTGCGGCGTCGACCTGGCCCGGCAGGCGGCTCGCCTGCTGGATGCGATCGTCGAAAGGCGCGTGACTGCCGGCGAGACCTTCCACCGTCATCGCGCAACAGATGACCGAGGCGTCGAGCAGCGACTCGGCGCGGAACAGGCCGTCGAGGGCAAGCGACAGGCTGAGCTGCGTGCCGTTCAGCAATGCCAGGCCTTCCTTCGCCTGCAGTTCGAGCGGCTCGACCCCGGCCGCGCGCGGCACCTCGATCGCGGTGAGGGCGCGCCGGGCGTCGGCAGCGGCCGCTGCCGGTGCCGTGGCTTCCCCCTCGCCGATGAGTGCCAGCGCCAGGTGCGCCAGGGGCGCGAGGTCGCCGGAGGCACCGACGGACCCCTGCGCGGGAATCACGGGCAGGACGTCGGCATTGAGCAGGGCGAGGAGGGCGTCGACGACGAGCGGGCGCACACCGGAGAACCCAGCCGCCAGGTTGTTCGCCTTGAGCAGCAACATGCGCCGCACCAGCGCGGGCGACAGCGGCTCGCCCACGCCGCACGCATGACTGCGCACCAGGTTGAGCTGCAGCTTGCGCGTCTTCGGCGCGGGAATGACCCGGTTGGCGAACGCGCCGAAGCCCGTGTTGATGCCGTATGCGGTCCGTCCGGACTCCACCGTCGCTACGACGGTAGCCTCGGACTCCCGCATGCGCGCGCGCGCCGCATCCGCCAGCTCGACCGCCGGGCGCACGCGTTCGAATCGCCGCAGCTGTTCGAGCGTGAGCGAGGCGCCGTCGATGACGAGCTTCGTGTTATGCATGCAGGCTGCGAAAGCGCACGCGGTGCGGTTCGTCCGCTTCGTCGCCGCGGCGTTTCTTGAGATCGTCGACGTATTCCGAGTAGTTGCCTTCGAACCAGACCACCTCGCTGTTGCCCTCGAAGGCGAGGATGTGCGTCGCGATGCGGTCGAGGAACCAGCGATCGTGCGAAATGACGACCGCGCAACCCGGGAAGCTCAGCAGCGCCTCTTCGAGCGCGCGCAGCGTTTCGATGTCGAGGTCGTTGGTCGGTTCGTCGAGCAGGATGACGTTGCCGCCCTCCTTGAGCACCTTCGCCAGGTGCACGCGGTTGCGTTCACCGCCGGACAGCTCGCCGATGGTCTGCTGCTGCTGCGCGCCGCGGAAGTTGAAGCGGCCGACGTAGGCGCGCGCCGGCGTCTCGTAGTTGCCGACCTTGATCGTGTCGAGGCCGTTCGAGATTTCCGCGAACACCGTCTTCCTGTCGTCGAGCGATTGCCGTGACTGGTCGACGTACGCGAGCTGCACGGTTGGCCCGATGCGCAGTTCGCCGCCATCCGCGGTTTCCTGGCCGGTGATGATGCGGAACAGCGTGGTCTTGCCCGCGCCGTTCGGGCCGATGATGCCCACGATGCCGCCCTGCGGCAGGTTGAAGTTGAGGTTGTCGAACAGCAGCTTTTCGCCGTACGACTTCGACAGCCCCCTGGCCTCGACCACGAGTTCGCCGAGGCGCGGGCCCGGCGGGATGTAGATCTCGTTGGTCTCGTTGCGCTCCTGGAAGTCGCGTGACTGCAGTTCCTCGAACCGCTGCATGCGCGCCTTGCTCTTGGCCTGGCGGGCTTTCGGGTTCTGGCGCACCCACTCGAGTTCGCGCGCGAGCATCTTCTTGAGCGCGTCCTGCTGCTGCTCTTCGACCTTGAGACGGGCTTCCTTCTGTTCCAGCCAGGAGGTGTAGTTGCCCTGCCACGGAATGCCGTGGCCGCGATCGAGTTCGAGGATCCAGCCGGCGACGTTGTCGAGGAAGTAACGGTCGTGGGTCACCGCGATGACGGTGCCCGGGTACTGCTCGAGGTAGTGCTCGAGCCAGCGCACCGATTCGGCGTCGAGGTGGTTGGTCGGTTCGTCGAGCAGCAGCATGTCGGGCTTCGACAGCAGCAGCTGGCAGAGCGCGACGCGGCGGCGCTCGCCGCCCGAGATCTTGGTGACGTCCGCGTCCCACGCCGGCAGTCGCAGCGCGTCGGCCGCGACTTCGAGCTGACGCTCGAGGTTGTGGCCGTCGGCCGCCTGGATGATGGCTTCGAGCCGTGCCTGTTCCGCCGCGATCTTGTCGAAGTCTGCGTCGGGCTCGGCGTACGCGGCATAGACCGCATCGAGCCCGGTCAGCGCATCCTTGATGTGCTTGACCGCCACTTCAACGTTGCCGCGCACGTCCTTGGTCGGGTCGAGCTGCGGTTCCTGCGGCAGGAAGCCGATGTTGATGCCGGGCTGCGGCCGTGCCTCACCTTCGAATTCCTTGTCGATGCCCGCCATGATCCGCAGCAGGGTGGACTTGCCGGATCCGTTCAAGCCGAGCACGCCGATCTTGGCGCCCGGGAAGAAGCTCAGGGAGATGTCGCGAAGGATGACCCGCTTCGGGGGTACGACCTTCCCGACGCGATTCATGGTGTAGATGAACTGTGCCATTAGGAGGGATTGCGCTCGTCGTCCGGTGGACTCGAAAAAGGTCGGGAATTATCGGTCATCCGGGGCATGGGGCGCTACCGCTGCCGCAGGGGTGCTGCTAGGCTGCCCCACATTCCGTCGCAGGGACCCACGCCGCTTGCCGCAGACCGATCCGCAGTCACCGCCGGTGCTGATGGTGGCCAGTGACGGCCTGAGCCGCTATGGCTTCGGCGACGGCCATCCTTTCGGGCCCGACCGCCAGGAAGCGTTCCTGCGCGAGATGCGCCGCAGTCCCGCTTACCTGGAGTTGCGCGTCGTCGACCCGCGCGTGGCCGAGCGCGACGAGCTGGAATCGTTTCATCGCCGCGAATACGTGGACCTGGTCATCCAGAAGTCTGCGGAAGGCCGCGGCTACCTGGATGTCGGCGACACACCGGCCTCGAAAGGCATCTTCGAGGCGTCGAGCCTGGTCGTGGGCGGCACGCTGCTCGCGGTCGAGGAGATCATGGGCGGCCGCGCGCGGCGCGGCTTCATACCCATCGCTGGCCTGCATCACGCATCCCGCGCACATGCAGCGGGTTTCTGCGTGTTCAACGACTGCGGCATCGCCATCGAACTGCTGCGCAAGCGGCACGGCCTGCGCCGGATCGCCTACGTGGACATCGATGCGCATCACGGCGACGGCGTGTTCTACGCGTTCGAGTCGGATCCGGATGCGCTTTTCGCCGACATCCACGAGGACGGGCGCCATCTCTATCCGGGTACCGGCGCCGCGGAGGAAACCGGCAAGGGCAGTGCCTTCGGCACGAAGCTCAACCTGCCGGTGCCGCCGGGGGCGGGTGACGCGGACTTTCATCGCGAATGGATCAAGGTCGAGGAATACCTGCGGCAGACGCAACCGGAGTTCATCCTGCTGCAGTGCGGTGCCGACAGCCTCGAAGGCGATCCCATCACGCATCTCGCCTTCAGCGAGGACGCGCACGCGCACGCGGCCGGCGTCGGTTTGCCGCATTGCGGACGAAATCGGACACGGCCGGGTGCTCGCGATGGGCGGTGGCGGGTACAGCCGGCAGAACCTCGCTCGCGCGTGGACCCGGGTCGTCGAGGCGCTGGTCGCCAGCCAGTAGTCACGCGCCCACATCGGCTACAATTGCGCGTCCCCGACCGTGGAGAGCAAATGTTTCCCGCCAGCATGACTATCGCCGGGTTCGATCCCGAACTCGCGGCTGCGATCGATCACGAGCGCGTCCGCCAGGAAGATCACATCGAGCTGATCGCCTCCGAGAACTACGCCAGCCCGCGCGTGCTCGAGGCCCAGGGCTCGGTGCTCACCAACAAGTACGCCGAAGGCTATCCGGGCAAGCGCTACTACGGCGGGTGTGAGTACGTCGACGTTGCCGAGCAGCTTGCGATCGACCGCGCCAGGAAGCTCTTCGGCGCCGCCTTCGCCAACGTCCAGCCGCACTCGGGTTCGCAGGCCAACGCCGCCGCGTTCCTCGCGCTGATGAAGCCGGGTGACACCCTGCTCGGCATGAGCCTCGACCATGGCGGCCATCTCACCCATGGCGCCAAGGTCAACTTCTCCGGCAAGATCTTCAACGCCGTGCAGTACGGGCTCGACCCGGCGACCGGCGCGATCGACTACGCGCAAGTCGAGCGCCTCGCGCACGAGCACAAGCCGAAGATGATCATCGCGGGCTTCTCGGCGTATTCGCGCGTTCTTGATTTCCCGCGCTTCCGCCAGATAGCCGATGCCGTTGGCGCGTACTTCCTCTGCGACATGGCGCACGTCGCGGGCCTCGTTGCGGCGGGCGTGTATCCCAGCCCGGTGCAGTACGCCGACGTCGTCACGACCACGACGCACAAGACGCTGCGCGGTCCGCGCGGCGGCCTGATCCTCGCGCGTGAGAACGACGAGATCACCAGGAAGCTCAACTCGATGATCTTCCCGGGCACGCAGGGCGGCCCGCTGATGCACGTCATCGCGGCGAAGGCGGTGGCGTTTCTCGAGGCGATGCAGCCGGAGTTCGTGGACTACCAGAAGCAGGTCGTCGCCAATGCGCGCGAGATGTGCAAGGTCTTCCAGCAGCGCGGCATCAAGATCGTTTCGGGCGGCACTGACAACCACCTGTTCCTGGTCGACCTGGCCGACAAGGACGTGAATGGCAAGGAAGCCGACGCCGCGCTCGGCCGTGCCCACATCACGGTCAACAAGAACTCGGTGCCGAACGATCCGCGCCCACCGATGGTGACGAGCGGCATTCGCATCGGTACGCCGGCAGTGACGACCCGTGGCTTCAAGGAAGCCGAGGTGGCGCAGCTCGCCCATTGGATCGCTGACGTGCTCAACAACGCGAACGACGAAGCCGTGATCGCGCGGACGCGCGCAGCCGTCGAAGAGATCTGCCGCCGCTTCCCGGTGTACGGCGGCTGAGCGCGGACTGAACAGGCAGCAGGGCAGGAGACCGTCCGGTGTACTGTCCGTTCTGCTCGTTCGAGGAAACGAAAGTCATCGACTCTCGCCTTTCCGGTGAGGGGCAGCAGGTGCGCCGTCGCCGTGAGTGCCTTCGTTGCGGCGAGCGGTTCACCACGTTCGAATCCGCCGAGCTCGTCATGCCCCGCGTGGTGAAAAGCGACGCGACGCGCGAACCGTTCGACGAAGCGAAGCTGCGCTCGGGCATGGTGAAGGCACTCGAGAAACGACCTGTGGCGATCGAAGCCGTCGACGCTGCCGTGAACCACGTCTGCCACAAGCTGCGCACGCTCGGCGAGCGCGAAGTGCCGGCGCGGCTGATCGGCGAGCTGGTGATGGACGAGCTGCATCAGCTCGACGAGGTGGCCTACGTCCGCTTCGCGTCCGTCTACCGTAGCTTCCAGGACGTCGACGCATTCCGCGAGGAAATCGACAAGCTGCGGCACCGCCGGCCGCGCTCCGCCGAAGAACTGCAGCTCGGGCTCTGGTCCGGCGCCGACGCGCCGCTGACGGCGCCGCCGCCCCCCGGCAACGGCAACAACACGCCCGGCAAGAAGTAGATTGAAACCCGCATGACCGCCAGCCCCGCCGCGATCGACCACGTCCACATGGCGCGGGCGCTGCAGCTTGCCGCTACGTGGCAGGTATTCGACGGCGCCGAATCCCGCGGTGGGTTGCGTGCTGCTCGATGCGAACGGCGTGGTGGTGGGCGAGGGCTGGCACCATCGCGCGGGTCAGCCGCATGCCGAAGTGTTTGCACTGCACGCGGCGGCGGTCCGCGCCCGCGGCGGCACGGCGTACGTCACGCTCGAGCCGTGTTCGCACCACGGACGCACGCCGCCCTGTACCGATGCGTTGATCGAGGCCGGAGTCCGCCGGGTCGTCGCAGCGATGCAGGACCCCAACCCGCGTGTCGCGGGCGATGGCCTGCGCCAGCTCGAAGCCGCTGGCATCGCCACGGCCGTTGGCGTGCTCGAACGCGAAGCGCGCGAGCTGAATCGTGGCTTCGTGGCGCGCATGACGCGGGGACGACCCTGGGTGACGGTGAAGATCGGCGGCAGTGTCGACGGCCGCACGGCGCTGGCCGACGGCTCCAGCCAGTGGATCACGTCGGAGCCCGCCCGCGCCGACGTGCAGCGTCTGCGTGCTCGCGCATCGGCGATCGTCACCGGCATCGGCACGGCACTGGCTGACGACCCCGCCCTGACCGTTCGTGATCGCAGCCTGGACCTGGGCGGTCGCGTGCCGCTGCGCGTCGTGCTCGATTCCCGCGGGCGACTCGAACCCGACCTGAAGCTGGCGCGGGACGGCCTGCCAACCCTGGTATTCAGTTCGGACGCGGGCGCTCGCTCGCTCGCTCGCCTCGCAGAAGCCTGGTCGGCGGCGCTGCGGATCGAGCCCATGCCAGTGGATGCCGCAGGGCGCGTCGACCTGAACGCCACGCTGCGGCGCCTGGCCGCGCTCGAATGCAACGAGGTGGTGGTGGAGGCCGGTCCGCAACTCGCGGGCAGCTTCCTCGCGGCCGGACTCGCTGACGAAATCGTGCTGTACGTCGCGCCGACCATACTGGGCGAGACGGCGCAGCCCTCCTTTGTCCTGCCGCAGCCGCTGCGCGCGCTGTCGGAGCGGCCGCAGTATTGCTATCACGACGTGCGACGGGTCGGAGCGGACCTCCGACTGACGCTGCGTCCCGTGGAGACCTGAGCTCAATGTTCACTGGAATCGTGCAGGGCGTTGCAACGGTGCGTGCGATCGAGCCGCGTGGCGGCGACGTCACCCTGGTGTTCGATACAGCCGGAGTGTCGCTCGCCGACATCGAACTCGGCGGCAGCATCGCCGTGAGCGGCGTTTGCCTGACGGCAATCCGGTGCGACGACTCGAGCTTCGCGGCGGACGTCTCGCGCGAAACGCTCTCGCTCACGACGCTCGGCGACTGGGTCGTCGGCAGTCGGGTGAACCTGGAGAAGGCGCTGCAGGCCGGGCAGGCGCTCGGCGGTCATTACGTCACTGGCCACGTGGACGGGGTGGGGGAACTGGTCTCGCGTCACGACGATGCGCGCTCGGTGCGCATGGAATTCCGGGTGCCGCGCGATCTGGCACGCTACGTCGCCCGCAAGGGTTCCATCTGCATCGACGGCGTCAGCCTCACCGTGAACAGTGCCAGGGGCGATCGCTTCGATGTGAACCTGGTGCCGCACACCCTGGAGGTCACGACGCTGGGCCGCCTGCAGCCTGGCAGCCGGGTGAACCTCGAGGTCGACATCATCGCGCGTTATGTCGAGCGGATGATGCATCCCGACCTGGAGTGAGCTTCGCGCCGGCCGTTCCGCCTTCCTGACCCCGCCCCCTGTTAAACTGCGCGCCGCGAAGGCGGATCGAGCGCCGTCGTTGTCTGATGAAAAACGCTATAATTCAACGACCTAGGTGCTCTTTGTCATGCATTTCCTGAATACCATAGAGGAGATCCTCGACGACATCCGACAGGGCCGGATGGTCGTGATCATGGATGACGAGGATCGCGAGAACGAAGGTGACCTGGTGATGGCCGCGACCAAGGTGCGTCCCGAGGACGTCAACTTCATGGCCCGGTACGGTCGCGGCCTGATCTGCCTCACGCTGACCCGCGACCGTTGCCGCCAGTTGCGCTTGCCGCTGATGGTCAGCGACACGGATTCGGACCACACCACGAACTTCACCCTGTCGATCGAGGCGGCCGAAGGCGTCACGACCGGCATCTCGGCGTATGACCGCGCCCACACGATCCGCACCGCCGTGGCCGAAGCGGCCCGTGCCGAAGACCTGCGGCAGCCGGGCCACATCTTTCCGCTCATGGCGCAGCCGGGCGGCGTGCTCACGCGCGCAGGTCACACGGAAGCGGGTTGCGACCTGGCCCGTCTCGCCGGCGTCGCGCCCGCGGCAGTCATCGTCGAGATCCTGAACGAGGACGGCTCGATGGCTCGCCGCCCCGACCTCGAGAAGTTCGCACGCGAGCACGACCTCAAGATCGGCACGATCGCCGACCTGATCCGCTATCGGCTCGAGAAGGAGCGTTCGGTCGAGCGCATCGCCGAGCGGCAGATCGCGACCGAGTTCGGTCCGTTCCGCCTGGTCTGCTACGAGGACCACGTCAACAGCACCGTGCACCTGGCGCTGGTCCTCGGCAACCCGGAATCGGAGCAGTGCGCCGCTGGTGCGCGTGCACCTCAAGGACACCGTGCGCGACCTCGTCGGCGCGATCGAAGAGGGGCACAGCTGGTCGCTGCGCGGCGCCATCGAGCGGGTGGCGCGCGAAGGTTCCGGCATCGTCGTGCTGTTGCGGCCGCACGAGAGCCCGCTCGAGATCGCGGAATCCGTACGGTCGAGCCATCCCGCCGCGTCGACGGCGAGCCCGGCGCGCGGCGCGCAGGTGCTGCGTACCTACGGCATCGGGGCGCAGATTCTGCGCGATCTCGGCGTGCGCAGCATGCGCGTGCTGAGCGCGCCGAAACAGATGCATGGGCTTTCGGCGTTCGGCCTCGAAGTCGCCGAATACGTGGACTGAGGAGCAGACCAGAGATGGACAACATCCGCACCTTGCAGGGCGACGTCATCGCGCGGGACCTGCGCATCGCCATCATTGCCTCGCGTTTCAATGACGCGATCGTCGAGAACCTCGTGCGCGGCGCCGTCGACGCGCTGCTGCGCCACGGTGCCAGCGAAAAGCAGATCGAAATCATCCGTGTACCTGGTGCGTACGACCTGCCCTTCGTCGCACGACGCGTCGCGGCGTCGAAACGCTGTGACGCCATCGTCGCCCTGGGCGCGGTGATCCGCGGCGCCACGCCGCACTTCGAGTACGTCTGCAGCCAGTGCGCCTCGGGTCTGGCGCGCGCAGCGGACGATACGGGCGTCCCGATCGCGTTCGGCGTCCTGACGACCGACACCATCGAACAGGCGGTGGAGCGAGCGGGCACCAAGGCGGGCAACAAGGGTGCGGACGCGGCCCTGGTGGCGATCGAGCTGGCAAACCTGATGCGCCGGCTGGACGTCTGAGCATGACGCGACCGCGCGGCGACCGTTCCGGACGAGCGCGCAGCCTGTCGCGCCGCCTCGTGCTGCAGGCGCTCTACCAGTGGCAGATGACCGGCCAGTCGTTTCCTGAACTGCGCAACCAGTACACGTCCGACGAAGGCCATGCAGAAGTCGACCCGGAGTACTTCCAGCAACTGCTGCAGGGTGTGGTCGAAGGTTCCGAGGCGCTCGACGCGATGATCGGCACCTGGCTCGATCGGCCGGTGGCGCAACTCGATCCGGTCGAGCACGCGGTGCTGCTGATCGGTGTCGAAGAGCTCCGCGTGCACGTCGAAGTGCCCTACAAGGTGGTGCTGAACGAGTGCGTCGAGCTCGCCAAGAAGTTCGGGGCGACCGACGGCTACAAGTTCATCAACGCGGTTCTCGATCGGGCAGCGCGCCAGTTGCGCGCTGCCGAGCAACAGCCCGCGGCGCGGCGCTCGCTGCGCAAGTAGCCATACCTACCGAAGCCCGGAGCGCCCGTGCCCCTCGGCGAGTTCGACGTCATCGCCCGTTACTTCTCGCGCAGTTCGCCGCGCAGCGACGTGCTGCTCGGCGTCGGTGACGATGCGGCATTGCTGACGCCGCCTCCGGGCCAGGCCCTGGTCGCCGCGACGGATACACTGGTCGAAGGGCGGCATTTCCTTCCTGGCACGCCAGCCGGCGCCATCGGGCACCAGGCGCTGGCCGTGAACCTGAGCGACCTGGCCGCCATGGGCGCCGAGCCGGCGTGGGCGTTGCTTTCACTTTCGATGCCGCGCTCCGACGAGCGCTGGCTCGCAGACTTCGCGGATGGCCTGTACGCGCTGGCCGGGCGCCACGACGTCGCGCTCGTCGGGGGCGATACGGTATCCGGTCCGCTCGTCGTCACGATCGAAGTACTGGGATTCGTGCCGCCTGCTGCGGCACTGCTGCGCTCGGGAGCGCGGGCGGGTGACCTGATCGTCGTGTCCGGCGGGCCCGGCGTCGCCGCGGCCGGGCTCGAGGAACTGCAATCCGGTCGCGCAACCTTCGGGTCGCAGGATGCGCGCGTGCGCCGCTTCCTGCGGGCCGAACCGCGGCTGCGGCTGGGGCGCGCACTGCGTGGGTTCGCCACGGCCGCGATGGACGTCTCCGATGGGTTGCTCGGCGATCTCGGCAAACTTGCGCGCTCGAGCGGTGTGGGTGCGTGCATCGACCTCGAGCGTCTGCCGGTCGCACCCGAACTGGCGGCCTATCCGCCGGCCGAACAGGAGCGCCTGGTGCTGCACGGCGGTGACGACTACGAACTGCTGTTCACACTGCCTGCCGATCATTTCGGCCATATCGCGCACCTCGCCGAGGCCGGCGGCTGCAACCTGCGGTGCATCGGCTCGATGGTGCAAGGCGACGGCGTCGAGTGCCGTCGCGACGGCGTGCGCGTGAATGTCGCCGGGCAGGGCTATGACCATTTCGCCTCCTGAGTCCGGTCACAAGCGCGACCGCATCCCGGCAGCGTTGCTGCGGGATCCCGTCCACTTGCTCGCGCTGGGGTTCGGCTCGGGACTCGCGCCCGTGGCGCCCGGCACGTTCGGTTCGATCGTCGGCCTGCTGTTCGGGCTCGCGGTTGCTCCGTTCGGCTTGTGGATCGCCCTGCTGGTGACGATCGTGGTAACCGTCGCCGGGGTCTGGATCTGCGGCGAGAGCGCGCGGAAGCTCGGCGTGCACGACCATTCCGCCATCGTGTGGGACGAGGTGGCCGGGATGATGCTCACCCTGCTGGCTGCGCCGGCCACCTGGTGGGGAATGGCGCTCGCGTTCGGGCTGTTCCGGCTGTTCGACGTGTGGAAACCCTGGCCGATCCGGGAGGTCGATCACGGAATGCGCGGGGGGCTGGGAATTATGCTCGACGACGTAATGGCAGCCGCCATGGCCGCCACCCTGTTGTTGATCATCAAGAAGTACACGTGACGAAAGCCAGTCCCGCCGATCGACCCGAGGCACCGTCGTCCGTGCATCCGCACGTCCAGACGCAGACCTTGACGATGCAATCGCTGCCGGGCACGCCTGACCGCATCGGCAAGTACTACGTCGTGCACGAGGTCGGTCGCGGCAGCACGGGCACGGTCTACCTGTCGCACGACCCGTTCTACGGCCGCGACGTGGCGATCAAGTTCTACCACGCCACGATTGGGGACGATGCCGAGAGCCGCAACGCCCGCCGCATGTTCATGGGCGAAGCGAAGATGGTCGGCAAGCTGCAGCATCCGAACATCGTGCCGATCTTCGACGCGGGCGAGGAGGACGGCCGTCGCTACGTCGTCACCGAGCACGTGCACGGCGCACGCACGCTGAGCGCGTACTGCCGCTCCGGCAGCCTGCTGCCGATCGATCAGGTCGTCTCGATCATGTACAAGTGCGCGAAGGCGCTGCATTACGCGCATTCGCGCGGCGTGGTCCATCGTGACATCAAGCCGTCGAACATCCTGCTGACGCAGGAAGGCGACGTGCGCATCGTCGATTTCGGCATCGCCCTCGTCGCGGACTCCGACGTCTCGCGGCTGGAAGGCGTCGCGGGCAGCCCGGCCTACATGTCGCCGGAGCAGGTGCAGGGTCTCGAACTCGACGCGCGCTCCGACCTTTACTCGCTCGGCGCGGTCATGTACGAAATGCTGTGCGGGCAGCGGCCGTTCCGTGCCGGTGCGCTCGGCAAGCTGCTGCGCCAGGTGGTGCAGTCGGAAGCCGAATCACTGCGCCTGATCCGCCCCGAGATTCCCGAGGAACTCGAGGATGTCGTCAAGCGCGCGCTGCAGAAGGAACCCAACAACCGCTACCGTACGGGCACCGAGTTCGCCGCCGATCTCACGCGAGTGCATCAGAAGCTGCGTGCTTCACAGGCGGAAATCGACGACGAAGAACGCTTTGCGGTCATGCGCAAGCTGCGTTTCTTCCACGATTTCTCGCACGCCGAGATCCGCGAAGTGATGCGCGCCGGGGTCTGGACCGAATGCCAGCCGGGGGAATCCGTGCTGCGCCCGGGCGACATCGACGACCGGTTCTACATCGTGGTTTCGGGTACCGTGCGCCTGAGCCGCGGGGGCGACATCATCGGTCGAGTTCCTGCGGGCGGCTGTTTCGGTGAGGCCGGTTACGCCGAGGGTTCGCGCCGCGACACGGTCGCCGAGGCCGAGAGCGCGGTGACCATGCTGAAGGTGACGGCGACGCTGCTCGAGCAGTCGTCGCTCTCTTGCCAGCTGCGCTTCCACAAGGTGTTCGTGCGCGAGCTGATCGGGCGGCTGCAGCGCGGGAAGAAGTGAGGGAAGGCCAGGAAGGCCAGGAAGGTCAGGAAGGCCAGGAAGGACAGGAAGGCCAGGAAGGCCAGGAAGGCGTTAGCTGCCACCCCGCCAACGCTTCCAGTTT
The DNA here is from genome assembly GCA_963793675.1 of uncultured Gammaproteobacteria bacterium. Classification (GTDB taxonomy): domain Bacteria; phylum Pseudomonadota; class Gammaproteobacteria; order Steroidobacterales; family Steroidobacteraceae; genus RPQJ01. The sequence goes on from CAWCBA010000008.1 coordinate 271,002, forward strand.
CCGCATCAGATAAACAAGAAAGGCGCCATAGGCGCCTCTTTTTTGTCTGCCAGACCGATCGGTGGACTACCTGTCGAAGCGTTGGAAAACGCGGGCGAAGTCGTCACTGATCTCCTGACCCCTTCCTGTCCTTCCTGGCCTTCCTGACCTTCCTGACCTTCCTACTCCCTTCCCTTGTCCTTCTCGATCAGCGCATACGCGCTGTGATTGTGGATCGACTCGAAGTTCTCGGCTTCGACCACGTAGGCCAGTACGCGCTCTTCACCGTTCAGCCGCACGGCCACGTCGCGCACGATGTCCTCGACGAATTTAGGGTTGTCGTAGGCGCGCTCCGTCACGTACTTCTCGTCCGGACGCTTCAGGATGCCGAACACCTCGCACGACGCCTCCTGCTCGGCGATGTCGATCAGTTCCTCGATCCAGACGTGCTCGCGCACGCGCGCCTTGATCGTGATGTGGGAGCGCTGGTTGTGCGCGCCGTAGTCCGAGATGCGCTTGGAGCACGGGCACAGGCTCGTCGCTGCGACGACCACCTGAATCCACATCTGCTCGGCGCCGTCGTGGATCTCGCCGATCAGGCTGGCGTCGTACTTGACGACGCTCTCCACCCTGGAGACCGGCGCCTGCTTCATGACGAAGTAGGGGAATGACATCTCGATGTGGCCGGAGGTCGCATCGAGGCGCTCGGTCATCTCGGTGAGCATGGCGCGGAACGAGTCGACCGAGATCTCCCGCTCGTGCAGGTGCAGGATCTCGACGAACCGCGACATGTGCGTGCCCTTGAAGTTGTGGGGCAGCGCGACGTACATGTTGAAGTTGGCGACCGTGTGCTGGTCGCCGCCCGAACGGTCGCGGACGCGGACCGGGTGGTACACGTCCTTGATGCCGACCTTGTTGATCGGAATCTGGCGCGAGTCGGCCCGTCCCTGGACGTCTTCGATGGGCGTGACGCTGGCGCTGCCGAGCGTCGGACCATGCGTTGGGGAAGGGCGGCTCATGCTGTGGTCCGGTCGGGGGGTACTGTCGTCCATTCGGGTAGCGGCGGAGCGCGGATTCCCGCCAGGGTTGGCAAGTATACGAGACTCTGTCCGGGCTTGCCGCCGCGCGGGGTGCGATTCCGAGGCCTCAGGAGGCCAGGCTGGCGACGGCCGGGCGGGAGGGGCGATGGTCCGCCCAGATGCGCTGGACCTGCTTTTCGAGGCCGGGCGCGTCGATTCCGGCCATTACCAGGCAGTCTTCGCGTGAGCCGTGTTCGATGAACCGGTCCGGGATGCCGATGTGGTGGACCTGTGCCTCGACGCCGTGTGCGGCCAGGCACTCGCTGACGGCACTGCCGGCACCGCCGGCGACCACGTTTTCCTCGAGCGTGACGATGCAAGAATGCGTCGCCGCCAACCGGCAGACAGTGTCCGCGTCGAGTGGCTTCACGAAGCGCATGTTGACCAGCGTCGCATCGAACTTCTCGGCCAGCGCGACGCACGGCGCCACCATCGTGCCGAACGCGAGCAGCAGCAGGCCCGAACGACCCTCGCGGCGGATCTCGGCGCGGCCTACCGGTAACGCGCTCATTGCAGTCACGAGCGGAGCGCCCGGGCCGGGCCCGCGCGGATAGCGCACGGCGGCTGGCCGGTCGATCGTGACCGCGGTGTACAGCATCTGCCGGCATTCGTTTTCGTCGGCCGGCGCCATCACGACCATGTTCGGGATGCAGCGCAGGAACGACAGGTCGAACGCGCCCTGGTGCGTGGCGCCGTCACCACCCACGAGTCCGCCACGGTCGATCGCAAAGGTCACCGGCAATTCCTGCAACGCTACGTCGTGAATCAACTGGTCGTAGGCGCGCTGCAGGAACGTCGAATAAATGGCGACCACCGGCCGCAGTCCCTCGCAGGCCATGCCGGCCGCGAGCGTGACGGCGTGCTGCTCGGCAATGGCGACATCGAAATAGCGGTCGGGGAAGAGCCTGGAATACTCGACCAGCCCCGAGCCTTCGCGCATGGCGGGCGTGATGGCGACGATGCGCGGATCGCGTTCGGCCATGTCGCAGAGCCACTGCCCGAACACCTGCGAGTACACCGGGCCCGTCGATTTTTCCTTGAAGATCGTGCCGGCTGCCGGGTCGAACGGGCCCGGGCCATGCCACTTGATCGGATCTGCTTCGGCGGGTGCGTAGCCTTTGCCCTTGCGCGTCACGACGTGCAGGAACTGCGGGCCTTCGAGATCGCGCAGGTTGGTGAGCGTCTTCACCAGCATGTCGAGATCGTGGCCGTCGATCGGGCCGAAGTAGTTGAATCCCATCTCCTCGAACAAGGTGCCGGGCAGCACCATGCCCTTGAAGTGCTCTTCGGAGCGGCGCGCGAGTTCCCACACGGTGGGCATGCGGCGCAGGATCTTCTTGCCGCCCTCGCGCAGCGCGGCGTAGGTCTTGCCGGAGAGCACGCGTGCAAAGTAGTTCGACAGGGCGCCGACGTTCTCCGAGATCGACATGTCGTTGTCATTCAGGATCACGAGCACGTTGGCGTCGAGCGCACCGGCGTGGTTCAGCGCCTCGAAGGCCTGGCCGGCGGTGATCGCGCCGTCGCCGATAACGGCGACCACGCGGCGCTTCTCGCCCTTGCTCTTCGCGGCAAGCGCCATGCCGATGGCGGCGCTGATCGACGTGCTCGAGTGTCCGACGCCGAAGGTGTCGTATTCACTCTCGAAGCGGCTCGGGAACGGCGCGAGCCCGCCCTTGTGCTTGATCGTCTGCAGTCGCTGGCGACGACCGGTCAGCACCTTGTGCGGGTAGGCCTGGTGGCCGACGTCCCAGACGAGGCGGTCCCGCGGCGTGTCGAAAACGTAATGCAGTGCCACCGTGAGCTCGACGGTGCCGAGCCCGGCGGCGAAATGGCCGCCCATCTGGCTGACGGTCTGGATCAGGAATTCGCGCAGTTCGCCAGCCAGCGGCGCGAGCTTGCTCTCCGGCAACTGGCGGAGGTCCGAGGGCGCCTCGATGCGCGTAAGCAGCGGATACAGATCGGGGCGCGACATTGCGGGGATTTTACACTGCCGAAGTCCGGGACCGTCCGTTTAACGGTTCCGGGTCAGCAACCAGTGGGACAGGTCGGCCAGCGGGCTCTCCTGCCAGCCATGCGCGACCAGCTGCCGGCTGGCGTCCTCGTGCAACTGGCGCACGCGTGCCCGGGCGGCGTCCATGCCGGTGATCGCAGGATAGGTGGGCAAGCCACGGGCCTGGTCGCTTCCCGGCGGCTTGCCGATGACCTGCACGTCGCCCTCGACGTCGAGGATGTCGTCCTGCACCTGGAAGGCCAGGCCCACGCGATCGCCAAAAATGCGCAGCGCCGAGAGCTGGTCGGCACCAAGTCCCGGCCGGCAGTGTGCGGCCATCAGCACGCTGGCGCGGATGAGCGCTCCGGTCTTGAGCGCGTGCAGTCGCTCGAGATCTGCCACGGTGAGCGAGCCGCCTTCGGCGGCGAGGTCGAGCGCCTGGCCGCCGGCCATGCCGGCGGTGCCGCTCGCGACGGCGAGCGTGTCGATGATGCGCACTCGCACCGCCGCATCCGCGGGCAGGCCCGGATGCGACGCCAGCAGGTGAAACGCCAGCACCTGCAGTGAGTCGCCAGCCAGGATCGCCGTCGCTTCGTCGAATTGCCTGTGACACGTTGGCCGGCCGCGACGCAGGTCATCGTCGTCCATTGCCGGCAGGTCGTCGTGCACGAGCGAATAGCAGTGGATCAGCTCGACGGCACAGGCTGCCGCATCCACTTGCTCGAGCGGAACGCCCAGCGTCGCTGCGGTCGCATAGACAAGGGCCGGGCGGATGCGCTTGCCGGGACCGAGCACGCTGTAGCGTTGCGCGGCGTGCAGCCGGCAGGGTACTTCGGTTGCGGCGGGGAGCCATGCGTCGAGTTCGCGCTCGACCCGCTGGCACCAGCGCTCGAGTGCCTGGGCCAGCGGTTCACGCGGCGAGGAAGCCGCCGGCCGCGAGTTCATGCCTGTTCGGGCTCGAATGGCTCGGGTGCCGCCGTCGCCGATTTCTGCAGCAGGATTTCAACCTTCTGCTCGGCCTGCTTGAGCGAGGCCTGGCAGTCGCGGGCGAGCGCGACGCCGCGCTCGAAATGCCTGAGCGCGTCCTCCAGCGACAGGTCGCCGTGTTCGAGCTTGTCGACGGTTGCCTCGAGCTCGCCCAGGGCGCGCTCGAAGTCTGGGGGGGTGGCGGGCGTTTCGGTCACTGGCGGGGGCCTCCGGAGGGCGGGAAGCCTTGCACAGGGGTCCGCATGGGTCAACGCACCCCGTGCATACGCTGTATCCGCCTTCCTTGCGGACACCACGACTCGCCAAATTGGCCCGGTGGGGCTAAGTTTTACCGATGCCCGGACATTCCCGCGTTGACTGGGCTTTGGACTTAGTCTACTAAACGCTGAGGGCCGCTTGCGCAGTCGGCGTCACCCGCGGACGACATCGAAAACAACTGACACAGAGGCTAGACAGACATGGCGACGTTGAAGGGCAGCAAGACCGAAGGAAACCTGAAGGCCGCGTTTGCCGGCGAGTCGCAGGCCAACCGCCGATACCTTTATTTCGCACAGAAGGCCGACATCGAAGGCTTCAACGACGTGGCCGCCGTGTTCCGCTCGACGGCGGAAGGCGAAACGGGTCACGCGCATGGCCACCTCGAATACCTCGAAGCCGTGGGCGACCCGGCCACGGGCCTGCCGATCGGCCCCACCTCGAGCAACCTGAAGGCCTCGATTGCGGGTGAAACGCACGAGTACACCGACATGTACCCGGGCATGGCGAAGGCTGCCCGCGACGAGGGCTTCGACGAAATCGCCGACTGGTTCGAAACGCTGGCGAAAGCCGAGCGTTCGCACGCCAACCGCTTCCAGAAGGCGCTCGACGCCCTCTGATCGGGGCTTCCGGGCACATTGCCCGGCTGTCGGCGACCCGGGGAGGGCGGGCTCTGGCCCGCCCTCTTGCCTTGAGCGGACGACCGGTCCCGCAACACCTGCGTCGGGGGACGCGTCATGACCGAAGAAACCAGCCGCAATGGCACGGGCAGCGCTGCGCGTGAAGGCAGCCTGTCACGGCCAACACGCCATCCCATCGCATGGCGCGAGCCCGAATATTTCGACGAAGAAAATCTGGTCCACGAACTCGAGCGCGTCTACGACCTCTGCCACGGTTGCCGTCGCTGCTTCAGCCTGTGCAACTCGTTTCCGCTGTTGTTCGACGCGATCGACGCATCGCCGTCGGGTGAGCTCGACGGCGTCGACAGGAAGGTGTTCTGGGAGGTGGCCGATCACTGCTACCTCTGCGACATGTGCTACCTGTCGAAATGTCCGTACGTGCCGCCGCACCCATGGAACATCGATTTCCCGCACCTGATGCTGCGAGCGAAGGCAGTCAAGTTCAGGCAGGGCGGAACACGCACACGCGACAAGGTCCTGAGCTCGACCGACCTGGTCGGTACGCTCGCCGGCATACCGGTGGTGTCGCAGATCGTCAACAAGGTGAACAGCACGGCGTTCGGCCGCCGCATGCTCGACAAGACGCTCGGCGTGCACCCCGAAGCGCCGATTCCCGATTACCACAGCACCTCGGGCCGCACGCGCGTCGCGCGAGGACACAAGCCGGACGCCATCGTGGCCAGGACCACGACGGAGACGCGGGGCAAGGTCGCGCTGTTCGCGACCTGTTACTGCAACCGCAATGAACCGGACCTCGATGACGATCTCGCCGTGGTGTTCCGCCACAACGGCATTCCTGTAACCGTCGTGCCGCAGGAGAAGTGCTGTGGCATGCCGAAGCTCGAGCTCGGCGACCTCGAATCGATCCAGCGTGCGAAGGAAGTGAATGTCCCGGCGCTGGCGGCGATGGTGGAGCAGGGGTACGACCTGGTCGCGCCGATCCCGTCGTGTGCATTGATGTTCAAGCAGGAACTGCCGCTGCTGTTCCCCGAAGACGAGCAGGTGCGGAAGGTGCAGGCCGCGATGTTCGATCCGTTCGAGTACCTCGCGCTGCGCCACAAGGCGGGGCTCCTGCGCACGGATTTCGCCCGGCCGCTGGGCAAAGTCAGCTACCACGTGCCGTGCCACCTGCGCGTGCAGAACCTGGGGCTCAAGACGCGCGACGTGCTGCAGCTGGTTCCGGGCACCGAGATCGAGCCGATCGAACGCTGCTCGGGTCACAACGGCACCTACGGCGTAAAGAGGGAATACCGCGAGACCTCGATGAAAATCGGCAAGCCCGTGTTCAACAGGGTCAAGAACGCCGCGCCGGACTATTACGCGAGCGACTGCCCGATGGCAGGGCACCAGATCGAATCCGGGCTCGGCGCCGATCCAAAACCGCCGACGCATCCGCTGCGGCTGCTGCGCATCGCGTATGGCCTCTGACATCCGATCCCAGAGATCGCAACGACCATGACGACCAACTCCACGACTGTGCGCGGATTCCACAAGCTGGCTGCTGAGGACCTGTTCGGCCTCGAGCAGTATTCGAGGCAACGCCCGCAGTTCCGGCCGCAGGTGCTTGCGCACAAGAAGCGCCGTACGCTGCAGGTCGGCCCGAATGCGACGATCCTGTTCGAGGACCGGCTCACCGTGCAGTACCAGGTGCAGGAGATGTTGCGCATCGAGCGGATCTTCGAGTCTGCAGGCATTGCCGACGAGCTCGGCGCCTACAACCCATTGATTCCGGATGGCAGCAACTGGAAGGCTACGCTGCTGATCGAGTACCCGGACGTCGAGGAGCGCAAGGCCGCGCTAGCCGCGCTCAAGGGGGTGGAGGACCGCTGCTGGGTGCAGGTCGCAGGTCACGGGCGCGTGCATGCAATTGCCGACGAAGACCTCGAGCGCGAGAACGACGAGAAGACGTCGGCCGTGCATTTCTTGCGCTTTGAGCTGACACCGGCCATGGTGGCCGCCGCGAAGGGCGGCGCGGCGATCGGCGTCGGGATCGATCATGCGAACTATCGCCATGCCGTTGACCCGGTCGCCCCCGAAGTGCGTGACGCGCTGGTGGCTGATCTCGCGTAGGAGTCTCAGCGTTCGTTCCGGGTTCTTTCCCGCGAGCGGAAAGGCAGACACGCTCGCGGGAAAGAATGCCGGAACGAGCGCTTGACGCCACGCGCCTGAGCGAGTGCTTGCCAAAGCGCAAGCACTCGCACGGCGCACGTAGCCGTGATCCCGCTCCGCTTCCTGACCTCCTGGCCTTCCTGACCTTCCTCCCTTCCTCCACTTCCTCCCCCCAGCTGTTAGAATTCGCGCGCTTTTCACCACCCACGCGAGCCCGCGGACCGATCCAAGAATGAGCCAGACCTACACCGCTCAAGACATTGAAGTCCTGAGCGGACTCGAGCCCGTCCGGCGACGCCCGGGCATGTACACCGACACCAGTCGGCCCAACCACCTCGCTCACGAAGTCGTCGACAACAGCGTCGACGAAGCGCTGGCGGGCCACTGCAGCAAGATCGACGTGACCCTCTACCGGGACGGGTCGCTCGAGGTCATCGACGACGGTCGCGGCATGCCGGTGGACATCCACCCGAAAGAGAAGGTGAGTGGCGTCGAGCTGATCCTCACGCGCCTGCACGCGGGCGGAAAGTTCTCCGCCGACTCCGGCTACAAGTTCTCGGGCGGCCTGCACGGCGTCGGCGTCTCGGTGGTCAACGCGCTCTCGAAACACCTCGAGTGCTGGGTTCGTCGCGGCGGCAAGGAATACAACATCTCGTTCAAGAACGGGAAGGTCCATTCCAAGCTCGAGGTAGTCGGCGAGGTCGGCAAGAGCAACACCGGCACCACGGTCCGCTTCTGGCCCGATACCTCGTATTTCGACAGCCCCGACTTCGCCCTGCCGAAGTTGAAGCACGTGCTCAAGGCCAAGGCCGTGCTGTGCCCGGGCCTGCGCGTGCGCTTTACTCTCGAGAAGACCGGCGAGAAGGAAGAGTGGCTCTACAGCGAGGGGCTGTCGCAGTACCTGCGCGAGTCGCTCGAGTCCACTGAATGGCTGCCGGACGAACCGTTCGTCGGCAAGGTCGAAGGCGAGCAGGAAGGCGTCGACTGGGCCGTGGTCTGGCGCACGGACGGCGGCACGCGGTTCGAAGAGAGCTACGTCAACCTGATCCCGACGGCGCAGGGCGGCACGCACGTCAACGGTTTCCGCCTCGGCCTGACCGAAGCGGTGCGTGAGTTCTGCGAGTTCCGCAACCTGCTGCCGCGCGGCCTGAAGCTGTCGCCCGAAGACGTCTGGGACGACACCAGCTACGTGCTTTCGATGAAGATGCGCGACCCGCAATTCGCCGGGCAGACCAAGGAACGCCTGTCGTCGCGCGAACCCGCGGCGTTCGTATCGGGCATCGTCAAGGACCAGTTCGGCTTGTGGCTGAGCCAGCACCCGGAGGCGGGCGAGAAGATCGCCCAGCTTGCGATCGTCAACGCGCAGACGCGGTTGAAGGCGAGCCAGAAGATTGCGCGCAAGCGCGTCGTGGCCGGGCCGGCCCTGCCCGGAAAACTCGCGGACTGCAGCAGCCAGGACCCGCAGCGCGCCGAACTCTTCCTGGTCGAGGGCGATTCGGCGGGCGGCTCCGCCAAGCAGGCGCGTGATCGCGAGTTCCAGGCGGTCATGCCGCTGCGAGGCAAGATCCTGAACACCTGGGAAGTCGAAGCAGCCGACGTGCTGTCGTCGCAGGAAGTGCACGACATCACCGTTGCGATCGGAGTCGAACCGGGCTCCGACAACATCAAGGACCTGCGCTACGGCAAGGTCTGCATCCTGGCGGACGCCGACTCCGACGGCCTGCACATTGCCACGCTGCTCTGCGCGCTGTTCCTGCGACACTTCCGGCCGCTGGTGCTCGCGGGGCATGTCTACGTGGCGATGCCGCCGCTCTATCGCATCGACTATGGCAAGAACGTCGAGTACGCGCTCGACGATGCGGAGCGCAACGGCATCCTCGAACGCATCCGCACCGAGAACGCGCGCGCGAAACCGTCGGTCACGCGCTTCAAGGGCCTCGGTGAGATGAACCCGCTGCAGCTGCGCGAGACCACGATGGCGCGTGAGACGCGCCGGCTGGTCCAGCTCACGGTCGATGCAGCGGACAATGCCGACCAGCTCATGGACATGCTGCTTGCCAAGAAGCGCGCGGCGGACCGTCGTGACTGGCTGGAGACGAAAGGCAACCTGGCCAGCGTCGTCGCGCCCATCGAGGTGATCGACGAGGTGGCGGCAGAGTAACGATGAGCAAGAGCAAAGACACCGACGCAACCGGGACACTCGACTTTGAAGGCGTCGAGCGCCAGCCGTTGCGCACGTTCACCGAGCGCGCGTACCTCGAATACTCGATGTACGTGATCCTCGATCGCGCACTGCCGCACATCGGCGACGGCCTGAAACCCGTGCAGCGCCGCATCATCTACGCGATGAGCGAGCTCGGGCTCGCGGCCACCTCCAAGCACAAGAAGTCGGCGCGCACGGTCGGCGACGTGATCGGCAAGTTCCACCCCCACGGCGACTCGGCCTGCTACGAAGCCATGGTGCTGATGGCGCAGCCGTTCTCGTACCGCTATCCGATCGTGGACGGGCAGGGCAACTTCGGCTCGCCGGACGACCCGAAGTCGTTCGCCGCGATGCGTTACACCGAGTCGAAGCTGGCCCGCTATGCGGACGTGCTGCTGTCCGAACTGGGGCAGGGCACCGTGGACTGGCAGCCGAACTTCGATGGTTCGCTCGACGAGCCGGTGCTGTTGCCGGCCCGTCTGCCGAACGTGCTGCTGAACGGCGCGACCGGCATTGCCGTCGGCATGGCGACCGACATCCCGCCGCACAACCTGCGCGAAGTCGCGGCGGCGTGCCTGCGCATGCTCGACGAGCCGAAGGCGACGACCGCCCAGCTGTGCGAGCACGTGCTCGGGCCGGATTTCCCGACAGGCGCGGAAATCATCACGCCGCGCGAAGAGCTGCAGAAGATCTACGAGAGCGGCAACGGCACTTTCCGGGCGCGCGCCCGGTTCGAGATGGAAGACGGCGAGATCATCGTAACGGAGCTGCCGCACCAGGTCTCCGGCTCGAAGGTGCTCGAGCAGATCGCGGCGCAGATGCGCGCGAAAAAACTGCCGATGATCGAGGACCTGCGCGACGAGTCCGATCACGAGCATCCCACGCGCCTCGTGATCACGCCGCGTTCGAACCGTGTCGACACCGAGCAGGTCATGGCGCACCTGTTCGCGACCACCGACCTCGAGCGCACTTATCGAGTGAACATCAACGTCATCGCCCGCGACGGGCGACCGCGCGTGATGGGGCTGCGCGCGCTGCTGGAAGAGTGGTTGTCGTTCCGCGTCGACACCGTGCGGCGCCGGTTGCAGTACCGGCTCGAGAAGGTCACGGCGCGGCTGCACATCCTCGACGGCCTGCTGATCGCGTACCTGAACCTCGACGAGGTCATCCGCATCGTCCGCACGGAGGACGACCCGAAGGCGGCGTTGATCGCGCGGTTCCAGCTCTCCGAGGCGCAGGCCGAAGCCATCCTCGAAACGAAGTTGCGCCACCTCGCGCGGCTCGAGGAAATGAAGATCCGCGGTGAGCAGGACGAACTCGCCAGGGAGCGCGACGGCCTGGAGAAGCTGCTCGGCAGCAAGGCCAGGCTGAAGAAGCTCGTGCGTGACGAGATCCAGGCGGACGCGCTGAAGTACGGCGACGATCGCCGCAGCAAGCTGGTGGCTCGCACCGCGGCACAGGCCATCGACGTGACCGAGCTGGTCGCGAGCGAGCCGGTCACCGTGGTGCTTTCGAAGAGCGGCTGGGTGCGTGCGGCGAAGGGCCACGAGCTCGATCCGCGCTCGCTGTCGTTCAAGACGGGCGATGAGTACCGCGCCTTTGCTCGCGGGCGCAGCACGCAGCAGGCCGTGTTCCTCGACAGCACTGGCCGTGCTTACAGCCTGCTGGCGCACACGCTGCCGTCGGCGCGCGGGCAGGGCGAGCCGCTGTCGGGTCGCCTCGATCCGCCCGACGGCGCGACGTTCCCCGGCGTGCTCATCGGAGAACCGGAGGATCGCTGGGTGCTCGCGAGCAGCGCGGGCTATGGCTTCGTCGTCAAGCTCGGCGACCTGCTCAGCCGCAATCGTGCGGGCAAGGCCGTGCTCAACGTGCCCGATGGCTACGCGGCGATCGCGCCGACGGTCGTGCCGCCGGGCGACAAGCCGCTGCTCGCCGCCGTCAATTCGGAAGGGCGCCTGTTGACGTTCCCGGTGGCCGACCTGCCCGAACTGCCGCGCGGCAAGGGCAACAAGATCTTCGGCGTCTCGACCAGGAAGTCGCTGGTCGAGCCCGAGACGCTGCTCGCGATCGCGGCGGTCGCGCCCGGCCAGACGCTCAAGGTGCTCTGCGGTGACCGCACGATGGGGCTGTCGTACAAGGACCTCGCCGAGTACCGCGGCGAGCGCGGCCAGCGCGGTGCGGTGTTGCCGCGGGGCTGGCGCAAGGCGGAAGGGCTGGAAGTGGAGTAGGGGCGAGCCGACCACTGACCCCTTCTTACATCACCACCTGTTCCGGGCTGTTCACGAAATAGCCCTGGATGAACTCGATGCCGAGCTGCCACAGCACGGCCATCGTGTTCGCGTCCTCGACGCGCTCGGCGATCGTCGTTACGCCGTATTCGCGCGCCACGTCGACCAGCGCCTTCACGCGTTCCTGCAGCGGGCGATCGTTGGCGAGGCCCTGCATCAGCGCGCCGTCGATCTTGACGTAATTGACGGGCAGGCGGCGCAGCAGTGCACCGGCATCGCCGGAAGCGCCGAAGTGCTCGACGGCGAATTCGATTCCGAGCGCCGAGAGCAGCCCCTGCAGCGAGCGCGCCTCGCGCGGCTTCTCGTGCGCCATCTCTTCGGTGATCTCGAACACGATGCGGCTGGGCTCGACGCCGGACGCCTTCAGTTGCTGTTGCAGCCAGGTGCCGAGCGTCTGGTCGTGCATCGAATCGCGGGAAAGACGCACGAAGACCCGGTGGGGCTGCTTCGCAGCGCAGAACGACATGGCGGCGCCGACGATCCAGCGGTCGATGTTCTTCACCAGGTCGGTGCGTTCGGCTGCGGCGAGGAACTCCGTCGGCAGGACTTCCTGCCCGGCTTCGTCGAGCATGCGCACCAGCAGGTCGAACATCGGCCGGTCCTCACCGACGAGGCTCGCAATTGGCTGCTGCACGAGCCGGAACCGGTTCGCCATCAGCGCAGCCTTGATCTGGTTCGCCCAGGCGCGGTCGGCTTCGTCGATCGGCGGCTTGGTGCCCGCCGGTTCGCGATGCACGCAACGATCGCCACCGGCGGCGGCGGCAATGCGTTGTGCCGAAATCGCCGTCTCGAGCGCCTTGTGCAGCGGGCCGCCATGGCCGTGCAGCGGTGCCGAACCAATGCTGCAGGTGATCTCGACGTCCGTCTTGTCGGCCCGCAATGGTTCTGCGGCAATGCGCTCGCGCAGCTTCGTGAGCCAGGCTTCCTGGTCGCGCGGGTTGCCGCGCTCGACCAGCAGCGCGATACCGTGCGGCGCGACGCGGCTCGCGAGGTCGCCGGGCTGCAGCTGTTCCTGCACGCGGCGTGACAGTGCGTCCAGCACTTCCTCGGCCACGATCGGTCCGAATTCGAGCTCGACGTTGTCGAAGCTGTCCGGTGCCAGGTAGGCAACGGCGCGCAGGCCGGCCTTGAGCGGCTGCGCAGCGCGCGCCTGCGCCGATTCGATGAACGCTGCGCGCCGCAGCAGCCCGGTGCGCGAATCGAGGCGCATCGCCTGCTCGAGCTGGTTGGCCAGCGACTCGAGGTCGCGCTTCTGCGTGGCGACACGCAGGCGCACGGCCGGTTCGCCTTCGAATTCGAAGCGTTCGAAGCTGAGTTCGAGCGGTTGCGAGCCGCCGGCGGGCTGCAGCGCCATTACGCTCAATGCATGACCGGACCAGCGGCCCTGCGCCGCGGCGACCAGGGCGCCCTTGAGGGCCGCATGGCTGCGAGCGTCGAACATGTCCATGAGCGGCTGTCCGAGCAGGTCGCCCGGATCCGCGTGCCCGAAGAGCTCGCTCCAGGCGGGATTGACGTCCACGACGATGCCTTCCTGCGCGTGCGCGATCGCATCGGTCGAGCCCGTCATGAACGCACGCATCTGGTCGCGGTACTGACGGGCGGACGCCAGCGTGCCGTTGAGTGCATTGTCGAGTCGCGCGGCGTCGAGTTCACGCGTCGCGACCGCCTGCAACCTGCCGCTGGCAGCCAGTGTCACGACGTCGGCGGCGCCGAGCTCGAGACCGCGCACGAGGTCGGCTTCGGTGAGCGAATCACGCACCACGAGGGCCGGCACACGCGGGACGAGACGGGCACGTTGCTCCATCGCGCTTTCCAGTTCGTCCGCATCGGAGACGCAGAAGAACAGCAGCTGTGGCGCATCGGGCGTGCCGAGCGCGTCCGCGAGGTCGCCGAGCTCCCGCACCCAGGTGCAGTGAACCGCCTGGCCCGCGTTACGCAGGGTGCTGTTGATGATCTCGACGGGGTCCTGCTGCCGCGACAGGACGACCACTGGAATGGCGCTGATTTCGCCCAATTTCCTACCCCGTTAGGCACGGACCGGGCCCGCCGGGCCCCCGCGCACGTGTATTGTCAAATTCGCGGGGGATCATAGCATCGGGGTCTGCGTGCCTTGCGTGACGCAGGTGGCAGCATTGCCGTCCAGTCGGCGACGGCAAGCTCCCGCACCGGCGTCCGCATGGAGCGCCACGATGCGTTGCGAGCGACGCGACGAATTGAAGATCGCCAGGGTCCGGCATCGCGGCGTTGCGCCGTCACGTGCTGCCGCAGTCCCGCAGGGGGCTTGCTGCGAGGCGGTCGGGCTCGAGGTGACGGAGGAGGGGGGTTGCAGGTATCATGTGCGGCTTGCCGCAGGCCGCCCGCCATGGTCGGGCCCTGTCGCCACCGCTCCAACCGCATCAGCCCAAGCGCAGCACACCCATGTCCACTTACAACACGAACGAATTCAAGTCAGGTCTCAAGATCATGATCGACGGCGACCCGTACGTCATCGTCGAGAACGAGTTCGTGAAGCCCGGCAAGGGCCAGGCGTTCAACCGCGTCCGCATCCGCAACCTGAAGTCGGGCCGCACGCTCGAGCGCAACATGAAGTCCGGTGACACCGTCGAAGGCGCGGACATCCAGGAATCGGAGATGCAGTATCTCTACAGCGACGGCGATTTCTGGCACTTCATGGTCCCGGACAATTTCGAGCAGCACACTGCCGGCAAGGAAGCGATGGGCGACTCCGCGATGTGGCTCAAGGACGGCACGATGTGCACGGTCATGCTGTGGAACGGCGTGCCGCTGTCGGTGAACGCACCGGCGCACGTCGAGCTCAAGATCGTCGAGACCGATCCGGGCGTGCGTGGCGACACCGCGACGGGCGGGCAGAAGCCGGCGAAGCTCGAGACTGGCGCCGTGGTGCGCGTGCCGCTGTTCCTGAACGAAGGCGAAATCATCCGCGTCGACACGCGGACGGGGGAGTACCTGAGCCGGGCGAAGAGCTAAGGAAGGGCAGGAAGGCCAACGGCGCCCTTTCTTGCATGGCTCTGCCACCGAACCGTATTGGTCCCGACTGCGCGTTCAGATAAAAAAGCAGACATTCGCGAATGCGTAGAACCGGCCAGAAGCAGACATCCTCATGCAAGGCGACACCGGTGAACAGCGCGCGACGGAGCTGGTCGAAGCGACCTACTTCAACAAGTACCCGCGTTCCGCGTAATTGAAATCCGTCAGCTGACAGTCGCGCGCCTCGTCGTAGATGTAATAGGCGCGAACCTCGGCAATCAGGCCATTCCGCATGACATACCATTCGGTGCCGCGAAACATTCTGCGATCACCGCCACCACTCGGCCTGTATGCACAGCGCCATTCGCTGACGACCTCGTCGCCTGCCTCGATGATGTGATCAATCCGCCAAACGGGATCGAAGAGCCGCTTGAACTTGCTCCAATATCGCGCGAGGTGCTCAGCGCCGTGAATTGCCCGGTGAACGGGCGGCAGGAATCAGATCGATGCTCCGTCAACACAAGTTGGTGGCCGATTCAGGAAGATTGCCGGCCGCGGGCCTCCCGCAGCGCATGATGCGATGTGACCGCATCGACGTTGCATGCGCCGTGCGAGTTCGCGGGCTTTGACGGGAAGTCGCTCAGGCGCAGTCGATCAGGCGTTCGTTCCGGGTCTTTTCCGGGCGAGCGTGACAGGCAGTCACGCTCGCCCGGAAAAGACCCGGAACGAACGCCTTCACCGACCGTCTGCCCTTGGTAACTTCATGTCCGTAATTGCGGCCACGAATACAGCGACCAGCCGCTCCAGCCCGCGCGCATCCTCCTCGTCGAACCGGTCGAGCAGCGGGCTGTCGAGATCGAGCACGCCCATCAGCCGGCCGTCGGCCAGGACGATCGGCACTACCACTTCCGAGTTCGAAGCCGAGTCGCAGGCGATGTGCCCTGGAAACGCATGCACGTCCCCGACGACGAGCGTGCGGCGTTGCGAGGCGGACGTGCCGCAGACGCCTTTATCGAGCGGAATGCGCACGCAGGCAGGTTTGCCATGGAAGGGGCCCACCAGCAGGTCGCCCGACGCTGAGTCCAGCAGGTAGAAGCCGACCCAGTTGAGGTCGGGCAGGCTCCAGTACAGCAGCGACGACATGTTCGCGGCACATGCGATCAGGTTGGGCTCGCCGGCGAGCAACCCGCGCAGGCTCAACTCGAGCTCTGCGTACAGCGCCGGCTTGGCGAGGGAGCGGAAGTCGTCGTTCAACTCGTGCATTTTCACGGGCTCCGTACCGGCGAAACCTCGAGCGGTCAGGCCCGCTCGCAGGGGAACGTGACTACGTCGTCGATGCGCTCCGCGCGCGCCGCGACCATCACCAGACGATCGAAGCCGAGTGCCACACCGGCGCAGGGCGGCAGGCCGGACTCGAGCGCGCCCAGGAACAACCGGTCGACGTCACGTACTGGCTGCCCATTCGCGCTGCGCCGAGCGAGGTCGGCCGCAAACCGCGCGCCTTGTTCCGGTGCCGATCCCAGCTCGTGAAAGCCATTGGCGAGTTCCAGCGGACCCCAGAATGCTTCGAAGCGCGAGGCGACTTCGCCGCGGATCTGCGCGAGCGCGGCCTGGCTTGCCGGGAAATCGTAGAGGAAGGTGACTCGGTCCAGCGCAAATGACTCCGCGACGACGGTGCCCATCGCGAGGTCGAGCACGTCGTCGCGGGAGGCCCCTGCGCGCATCGAATCCGGCACGGAAGTACCGGCGCTTTCGATGGCCTGCAGCATCGCGTCGACGGGCGCGTGCAGTGGATCGACGCCGAGACGCCGCGCGAAGGCCTCGCAGTAAGTGAGCGACTCGCTCGCTGCGGACGCCCGCTCGGGACCCAGCACGTGCCCGATCAGTGCTTCGACGTCGCGCATCAGCGCGTGGTGGTCGAGCCCGTGCCGATACCACTCGAGCATCGTGAATTCGGGGTTGTGCCGACCGCCACGTTCACCGGCGCGGAACACCTTGCAGACCTGATAGATGTCGGGTGCCCCGGCGCAGAGCAGCCGTTTCATCGCGTACTCGGGCGAGGTCTGCAGGAAGCCGACCGTCGCAGCGCCTGCTGCATCGTCGACGACGCGCAATGATTCCAGGTGCACGTCGGTCACGGCCGCACGAACCAGCGCGGGTGTTTCGACTTCGAGCGCGCCGGTCGCGCTGAAATAGGCGCGAACCCGTGCCAGCAGGGCGGCGCGCAGCCGCAGCTGCGCGATTTCAGCCGTGGGCCGCCACTCGGCGCCCGTATCAGCGGCAAGCGTCATGCACCGAATCGCGCGAGCAACTGGCCCAGCCGTACCGGTTCACCGGGCTCGACGCGCGGTGCAAACGCCGCGGCCGCGCCGGTCAGCACGATCACGGTCGAACCCATGTTGAAGCGGCCGAGCTCCTCGCCGCGCCGGAACGTGCGACCCACCCCCGAGTCGATCGTGCGCACCTTGCCGCCGCGAACGGGGGGAGGATTGATCTCGCCGGCGAACACGGTCTCGATGCTGCCGACGAAGAGCGCGCCGACCAGCACCAGGCAGAGCGGACCGTCGTCGGTGTCGAAGTCGCAGACCACGCGCTCGTTGCGGGCGAAGAGGTCGGGGACCGCGCGGACCGTGGCGGCATTCACGCTGAACAGTTGTCCCGGCACGTAGCGCGTGGCGCGCAGTACCGCGTCACACGGCATGTGAATGCGATGATAGTTGTAAGGCGCCAGGTAGAGGCACGCGAAACTGCCACCCTGATAGCGCGCGGCGGCAGGCTCATCCGCCAGCAGGCCGGCGCAGGTGTATTGCATGCCCTTGGCCTGCAGCAACGCGCCCGCATTCGTGCGGCCGAGCTGGCTCACGGTGCCATCCACCGGCGACACGAGCGCGTGAGCTTCGGTGGCGATCGGGCGGGCCCCTGGGCGCAATTCGCGCGTGAAGAAAGCGTTGAACGACTCGTAGGTGAACGGATCGGGCTGCAGTGCCTCATGCATGTCGATCTGCGGGTACGAGCGCAGCACCGTGCGCAGGACCAGGTTACGCACGGCTGGCTGGCGGCTGCGCGCCAGCGCGTGCATGCCGCGGGAGAGCAGGTGCTGCGGCAGGACCTTCTGCAGCCGCGCGAACAGCTGGTCGCTGGCTGAACGTTCGGTCGCGGCAGTCATCGGCGCGATTCCTCGAAATACTGCACGAGCTTGCGGTAGTCGCGGGCCAGCACGGTGGCATCGAGCGGCGGCGACGAATAAGCGGCGAGCGCGCCCGCCGGCGAGACGACGAACAGGCCGGCGCCGTGGTCCATCGTGTAGCCGCCGCCGGGCAGCGGCACTTTGGCGAACGGAACCGAGAACGCCGTGGCGGCCTGGGTAGTCGCCGCGAGGGTTCCCGTCGCGCCCATGAACGAAGGATCGAAGAACGTCACGTACGGCTTGAGAATGGCGGGCGTGTCCCGCTCGGGGTCCACGCTTACCAGCAGCACGCGCGGCTGTTGTCGCGCTGGCAGGTCGGCGAGATTCTTCTTCACCTGCGCGAGCGTCGCGAGTGTCGTGGGGCACACGTCCGGGCACTGCGTGAAGCCGAAAAACACCAGCGTCCAGCGATCGCGCAGGAAGTCGCGCGGCAGCGGGCGGCTGTCCTGGTCGACCAGGTCGAGCGGGGGAAGTGCGCGCGGTTGCGGCAGGATCGTCGCGCTCTCGGTCACGGGCACGGGCACCTCGCGCGGCGTGACGAACACACGAGCGAGAATCAGCCCGACCGCAAACGCTACAATGGCGGCCAGTGCAAATCGAAGCAGGGGGCGGGCGGTCATCGCACCGATTATCCCACAGGACCGCAGCGACCATGCCGACGACCCCGAACCCGTTCAGCCGCAAGCCACCAGCTGCGCCCACCGTCGGGCAACTGATCCGATTTGGCGCGCGGGAGTTCGACGCCGCCGGGCTTGCCTATGGCCACGGCACGGCGGATGCGCGCGACGACGCGGCGGCACTGGTTTTCCACGCGCTCGGACTCGACCACGCCGCCGCCGAGAGTGCGTACACGATCAAGCCCGGCAAGCCGCAGATCGAGCTGGTGCTCGGCCTGTTCGCGGAGCGGCTGCGCCGCCGCGTGCCCGCCGCCTACCTGATGGGGCGCATGTGGTTCGCCGGGCACGAATTCGAAGTCGACGAGCGGGTGATCGTGCCGCGTTCGCCCTTCGCCGAATTGATCGCCAGGGGCTTTGCGCCCTGGATCGAGGCTGAGCGCGTGCAGCGGGTCGTCGATCTCGGTACCGGCTCCGGATGCATCGCCATCGCGTGCGCGCTGCGGTTCCCGCAGGCCCGTGTCGATGCCGTGGATCTCTCCCCCGACGCGCTCGCAGTCGCGGCCCGCAACGTGCAGCGTCATGGCGTCGGCGCGCGTGTGCAGCTGCACCCCGGTGATACGTTCGAGCCGCTGGGCGACGCCGTCTACGACCTGATCGTCGCGAATCCCCCGTACGTCAGCGATGCGGAAATGGACGCGCTCCCGCGCGAGTACCGGCACGAGCCGGACATGGCTTTGCGCGCCGGCAGTGATGGTCTCGACGTCGTGCGTCGAATCCTCCGCGACGCCGATGCGCACCTCGCGCCGGGAGGCATCCTGGTGGTCGAAGTGGGCGACAGCGAGGAGCGCTTGCAGCAGGCCTACCCGGGCGTGCCTTTCATGTGGCTCGAGTTCGAGCACGGCGGCGGGGGAGTCTTCCTGTTGACGAAAGACGACCTCCGCAGGCACCGTCATGAGCTTTCCGGGGCGAGCTAGGCATGTCGGGCAATACCTTCGGGACGCTGTTCACGGTGACGACCTTCGGCGAGAGCCACGGTCCGGCGCTCGGCTGCATCGTCGACGGCTGCCCGCCGGGGCTGCCCCTTACGGAAGAAGACATCCAGCGTGACGTCGAACGTCGCCGCTCGGGCACGTCCAGGTACACCAGTCAGCGTCGCGAACCGGACCGCGTGCGCATCCTCTCGGGTGTCTTCGAAGGGGTGACCACCGGGACGCCGATCGGGCTGCTGGTCGAAAACGCCGACCAGCGCTCGTACGACTACGACAAGATCAAGGATCGGTTCCGGCCCGGCCACGCCGACTACACCTATCAGCAGAAGTACGGCCTGCGCGATTACCGCGGCGGCGGCCGCTCGTCGGCGCGCGAAACGGTGATGCGCGTGGCGGCCGGCGCCATCGCGCGCAAATTCCTGGCTGCGAGAGGCATCGACATCTTCGGCTACCTGGCGCAGATGGGCTCGATCAGGCTCGCCCTGCTCGATCGTGCGGCCATCGACGCGAACCCGTTCTTCTGTGCCGAGCCCGCGCGCGTGCCCGCCCTGGAAGCCATGATCGACGCGTTGCGACGCGATGGCGATTCGATCGGGGCCCGCGTCAATGTCGTGGCCACCGGCGTCCCGCCGGGCCTCGGGGAGCCCGTTTTCGACCGGCTGGATGCCGATCTGGCGCACGCGATGATGAGCATCAATGCCGTCAAGGGAGTGGAGATCGGGGCGGGATTCGCCAGCGTGGAGCAGCGCGGCTCGCAGCATCGCGACGAAATGACGCCGCAGGGTTTCCTGTCGAACGAGGCCGGTGGCACGCTCGGCGGCATCTCCTCCGGTCAGGACGTGCTCGTCAGCATGGCGATCAAGCCGACCTCGAGCATCGTCAAACCAGGCCGCTCGATCGACGTGGCGGGGCAGCCGGTCGAGGTCGTCACCACGGGCCGCCACGATCCCTGCGTCGGTATCCGGGCCGTGCCCATCGCCGAGGCGATGCTTGCGCTCGTGCTGGCCGATCACTACCTGCGGCACCGGGCCCAGAACGCCGAGGTCCGGTCGAATACTCCGGTGATAACCTGACTTCATGGCGCCCCGGTTGGGAACGCCACGGAAGTGTGGAGCATGTCCGGCAATCGCCGGACCAAAGGGCTACAAAGGCGCCTGCAGCCGCGGTCTTGTTGGGTGCGGGCGGGGCCGTGGGATATAGTTATGTTTAATTGGTTGTCAATCTGCGAACCCAACGGACCCGTGGCGTACCGCCGCGACCGAGCCAAGATTCGCGATCGGTGGGAGACTCGATGAAGACTGCTGTACGCCGCGTCCTGCTCATGAGCGCGTTGCTGGCCCCGGGCGCCCTTTACGCGCTCGGCCTGGGCGAAATCAAGCTGAATTCAGCGTTGAATCAGCCCTTTGACGCTGAAATCGAATTGGTCTCCGCGACCCAGGAGGATCTCGGGGCACTGCGCGCAGCGCTGGCCTCCAACGACACCTTCGTGCGCTACGGTCTTGACCGTCCGGCGTACCTGGTCGACTTCAATTTCCGGGTCGCCAAGGGCTCCGACGGCAGGGACGTCCTGCGCGTCACCTCGCCCCGGCCGGTAACCGAACCCTTCGTGACGCTCCTGGTCGAGGCCAACTGGCCGCGCGGCAGGTTGCTGCGTGAATACACGGTGCTGCTCGACCCGCCGGTCTACGCACCGGGTCCAGCGGCCGGTGAGCCTGTCGCGGCGGCCCCCCGGGTCAGTTCTGGTGGCGCCACCAGCACGCGTTCCGCGGCTCCGGTCGCCGACAGCCACGACCGATTCCGTTCGTTCCTCGCGCCCCGTCAGCGCGGCCGTGCCTGCCGCGGCCCGCAGCATCGAGCCGGGCAGCACCTACCGGGTGCGTAACCGCGACACGCTCTGGGAGATCGCCAGTGCCGCGAACCCGGGCTCGCGCACGAACGTCAACCAGGCGATGGTTGCCATCTACCAGAACAATCCGCAGGCATTTGACGGCAATATCAACGTCCTGCTTTCGGGCAGCGTGCTGCGCATTCCGGACGCGAACCAGATCAGCTCCGTGTCGGCGAGCGAAGCGTCTGCCGAAGTAGCACGACAGTACGACGCCTGGCGTAACGGCACGGGTACCGCTGCTGCGCGCGAAGCCGGCAGGCTCCGCCTCGTCACGCCGGAGCAGGGCACGACAGCGCCGTCCACTTCGACCTCCACCAGTCCTGCGGCTGCGACACCCGCTGCGACGGCTGGAACGCCGGCGGCCGCGGCATCGGGCGACCTCGAAACGCGCGTCAAGCAACTCGAGGGCGAACTCGCCGAAGCCAGGCGCCTGCTCGAAGTGCGCAACGCCGAACTCGCGACGCTGCAGGGCGGTGCGCCCGTGCCCGCGGATGGGGCGGCCGCACCCGGCGTCACTCCGACCGAACCGGGAGCAACCGCTACCGAAGCCGCGCCCGAGGCCGCGGCAACCGCAGAGCCGGCGAAGCCCGAAAAGCCGAAGAAGCCGCAGAAGAAAGTGGTCGAGCCGCCGCAGCCGAGCCTGCTCGAGCGCGTCACCGACTACTGGTGGGTGCTGCTCGGCCTGCTGGCCGCGGGACTTGGCGCGCTGTTGATCCAGCGCCTGCGCCGCGAACGTGGCAGTGCCGAAGAATCACTCGAAGAGGCCCTCGGTTCGCGCGACATTCGTGGCTCCGGACCGAGGTTCACGCCGCGTTCACGCGACGCGGACATCCTCGTCGAAGAACGGAGCGGCGGCGAAATCACGGGACGCGGCGCGGCCATCGCGGCGTCTGCGGCAGCGACAGCGACCGCAGCACGTGCACCGGAGCCGACGCCGCAAGGTCGTCACGGTCGAGGACACGTTGTCGGGTGACGGCCCGGCGAGCATGGAATCGGGAGACCCGCTGGCCGAGGCCGACTTCCACATGGCGTACGGCCTGTACGACCAGGCGGCGGACCTCGTGCAGCTCGCGATGAAGCGCGAACCGCAGCGCCGTGACCTCAAGCTGAAACTGCTCGAGATCTATTTCGTCTGGGGCAACAAGGAGCGATTCCTCGAGCTGGCCCGCGACCTCGGTACGACACGCGCAGATGGGCCTGCCGGTGAATGGGACAAGATCCTGATCATGGGCAAGCAGATTGCGCCGGGCGATGCGCTGTTTGCGGGCAGCCCGAGTTCCTCGTCGTCCGATTCGCTTGACATGGAGCTGCACGGAGCGACCGGCACGCTCGACCTGACGATACCGGCCGGTGATTCGCAGAGCCCGGACATGGACCTGACGGAGTCGGAAACCGAGATTGCGCCAATCGACCGTTCGGGCCTCGATTTCGTCCTCGACGAGTCAGCCCGTGGCAACGACGAATCCACCGTGCTGCCGACGGTCGAGATGCCGCGTATCAGCAGTGCCGGCGATACGGCCGGCGATACGCAGGAGGTCACGGTCGATCGACTCGGCCTCGATCTCGATACGCTGCGTGAACTCGAGTCGCTCGACGCGGACGAGGCCAGTGACGCGCGCAAGCGTGCCAGCAGCGACACGGTCGAAACCGCGATGA
The DNA here is from genome assembly GCA_963793675.1 of uncultured Gammaproteobacteria bacterium. Taxonomy (GTDB): domain Bacteria; phylum Pseudomonadota; class Gammaproteobacteria; order Steroidobacterales; family Steroidobacteraceae; genus RPQJ01. The sequence continues at coordinate 293,897 of CAWCBA010000008.1, forward strand.
TGGGCAGCGACAAGAGCCTGCGCGACGACGACACCGACCTGCTCAGCTCGACGGCGCTGATGCACATGGTCGACGACACGGCGATGCTGCCAGGCGATGAGGCGATCGAGGGCATCGTCGACCTGTCCGCGGTGACGGGAGAACTGCCGGCGCTCGACGTGACGCGTGAAATGCCTGCAACCGACGCGACCGGCGAAATGCCTGCGCTCGACTCGACGGCGCTGATCGCGGGCCTGGCAGGCAACGTCGATTACGACCTGGGCGGCGAGCCGGCGACGATGAGCGAAGTCGGCACCAAGCTCGACCTCGCGCGTGCGTACATGGACATGGGTGATCCGGAAGGCGCCCGCAGCATCCTCGACGAGGTGTTGCAGGAAGGCAGCTCGACGCAGCGCCAGGAAGCAGAGCGGCTGATCGCCAGCCTGCCCTGACGGGGCAGGCTCGTGCCGCGTCTCGCGCTCGGCATCGAGTACGATGGCTCGGCGTTCGCCGGCTGGCAGGCGCAGTCGCACGCGCGCAGCGTGCAGGGCGACCTGCAGCGCGCGCTGGCGCAGGTCGCCGATCATCCCGTCGAGCTGGTCGCTGCCGGCCGCACCGACGCCGGCGTGCACGCGCTCGAGATGGTGGCGCACTTCGACACGACGGCAGAACGACCCCTGCACGCGTGGATGCTCGGTGCGAACGCGAACGTCGCGACGGAAATCTCCGTGCTCTGGGCCCACCTCGTACCCGACGATTTTCATGCGCGCCACCATGCAACGGCGCGACGCTACCACTACCGCGTGCTGGATCGGCGCATGCGTCCGGCGCTCGAGCGCCAGCGGGTCTGCTGGATCCGGCACGAACTCGACGCCGCGCGCATGCACGACGCGGGGCAGGCGCTGGTGGGACACCACGACTTTTCCGCTTTCCGCGCGTCTGAATGCCAGTCGCCGACTCCCATGCGCAAGCTCATGGAGCTGTCGGTCGAACGCGACGGGCCTTACGTCGACCTCCGGGTGCGTGCCAACGCCTTCCTGCATCACATGGTTCGCAACATCGCCGGCAGCCTGATACTGGTCGGCAGGGGTGAACGCAGCGCCGAGTGGCTGTCGGCAGTCCTGCAGGGGCGCGACCGTCGCGCGGCCGGGCCCACGGCACCGCCCCATGGCCTGTATTTCGTCGGCGCCGACTACCCCGCCGGATTCGGTCTGCCTTCGGGTAAACTCGGCCGTCCGCCCCCGGGAGCCGCGTCGTGACCTGGTTCGAAAAGATCATTCCTTCGCGCATCAAGACGGAACGGCGCTCGCGCTCTGTCCCCGAAGGGCTGTGGATCAAGTGCCCGGCGTGCGACGCCGTGCTCTACCGCGCCGAACTCGAGCGCAACCTGCAGGTGTGCCCGAAGTGCAGCCACCACATGCGCATCGAGGCGCGCAACCGGCTGATGGGTTTCCTCGACGAGGGCAGCGGGCGCGAGCTCGCCAACGAAGTCGAGCCCGAAGATCCGCTCAAGTTCCGCGACAGCAAGAAGTACCGCGACCGCCTGACCGCGGCGCAGAAGCTGGTCGGCGAGAAGGACGCGATGATCGTGATGGCCGGCGCGCTGCAGGGCATCGACGTCGTCGCGTGCGCGTTCGAATTCCGCTTCCTCGGCGGCTCGATGGGTTCCGTCGTGGGCGAGCGTTTCACGCGCGGCGCCGACTACTGCCTCGCCAACAAGCTGCCGCTGATCTGTTTCTCGTCGAGCGGCGGCGCGCGCATGCAGGAAGGACTGCTGTCGCTGCTGCAGATGAGCAAGACCAGCGCGGTGCTGTCGCGCATGGCCCAGGCAAGGCTGCCGTACGTGTCCGTGCTCACCGACCCGACCACGGGCGGCGTGTCGGCGAGCCTCGCGATGCTCGGTGACCTCAACATCGCCGAGCCGCGCGCGCTGATAGGTTTTGCCGGTCCCCGCGTGATCGAACAGACCGTGCGCGAGACGCTGCCGGAGGGCTTCCAGCGCAGCGAGTTCCTGCTCCAGCACGGTGCGATCGACCTCATCGTCGACCGTCGCGACCTGCGGGACCGCATTGCGACGCTGCTCGCGATGATGCTCGGGCGGCCGCCGCTCGTGCGCGCGGACGAAGCGAACCCCTCGTCCTGACCGGTCCAGCGATGCCCGCCGGACCGCGCTTCGAGCGTCTCGACGACTGGCTCGACTGGCAGCAGCAGCTGCATCCGGCGACGATCGAGCTCGGCCTGCGGCGGATCTCGAACGTCCTGGCGCGCACCGGCTGGAGCAGGCCACGCGCACCCGTCATCACGGTGGGCGGCACCAACGGCAAGGGTTCCTGCGTCGCGCTGCTCGATGCCGTTCTGCGTGCGCAAGGCTATCGCGCAGCAAGCTTCACGTCGCCGCACCTGATCCAGTATCGCGAGCGAATCCGCATCGATGGCGCGATGGTCTCCGAGGCCTCGCTGATCGCGGCCTTCGAGCGCGCCGCCGATGCGCTCGGGCCCGATTCGCTCACGTTCTTCGAGTTCAACACGCTGGCGGCGCTGCTGATCTTCGAGACGGCGGTGCCTGACGTCATCGTGCTCGAGGTCGGTCTAGGCGGCCGGCTCGACTCCGTCAACGTCGTCGATCCCGACGTGGCCGTCGTGGTCTCGGTCGGGCTCGATCACATGGATTGGCTGGGGCCGGACGAGGAAGTCATAGGGCGCGAGAAGGCCGGCATTTTCCGTGCCGGGCGTCCGGCCGTGTTCGGCACGCCGCAGCCGCCGCAGTCCGTGCGTGCGCGCGCAATCGAGATCGGCGCACCGCTCAGCGTGCGGGGTACCGATTTCGACGGCCGCGCAGCCGGCGCGGCCGGCTGGGACTTCATCGTCGGCGAGCGAGTGGAGCTTGCCGCACTGCCGTTGCCATCGTTGCCGGGTCCGATCCAGGTCGCGAATGCCGCGACCGCGCTGATGGCGTTGCATCAGCTGCGGGATCGGTTGCCGCTGTCCCGCGGGGCGATCGTCCGGGGCCTGCAGTCCGCGCGGTTGCCCGGTCGATTCCAGCGCGTGCCGGATGCGCGCGGCTTCGAGTGGGTGCTCGACGTGGCCCACAACCCGGCTGCGGCAACGACGCTGGCCACCAACCTGCGCGCGCTGCCGGTGGCGGGCCGCACGCTCGCCGTCTGCGGCATGCTCGGCGACAAGGACGTGCCTGGCGTCATCGGGACCCTGCGTGAGTCCATCGATCAGTGGTTTGCAGCCACGGCGGAAGGCCCGCGGGCGATCGACGCCGCCGAACTCGGGCGCAGGGCAGGCAGCGCGGGCGTCCACATGCAGGCGGTGGGCACGGTACCCGAGGCGATGCGGCGCGCCGCCGAGGTGGCGCGGACCGGCGATCGCATCGTCGTGTTCGGCTCCTTCCACACCGTCGGTCCGGCGCTCGCGGCCTTACGCGTTCCCCTATAATCCTCGCTCGATGGAACAACCACTGAAGGCCAGGCTGATCGGCGCAAGCATCCTCGTGTTGCTGGCGGTCGCCCTGGTGCCCGAACTGCTCTCGGGCCCAAAGGACTCCGCAGCTGGCGGGACGACGGCGGGCGGCGCGAAAAGCACCCGCACCGTGACGATCGACCTCGGCGGGGCGGTCGCCGATGGCGCCAGGCTCGAGCCCCGTGCGGACACCTCGGCGGCGCCGGCCACGACAGCATCGTTACCGACCGTCGATTCGTCTGCGGCGAAGCCTGAGGCGCAACAGGCGTCGACACCCGGGGACAAAACGCCGGTCATGGAAGAGGTGCCGGACGCGGCGCCGCAGGCCGCGGAACCCAAGGTGACACCCCGACCGGCCCAGGAAGCACCAGCGACGCCCGCGCGGGCAGCCGAGACCAAGCCTGCCGCGACCGAGCCGACCGTGCAGGGGTCCGCTCCCGCCCAAGGCGCGTTCTCGGTGCAGGTTGGCGCGTTCGGTTCAGAGGCGACGGCCCGCAAGCTCGTAAAGGACCTCAAGGCCGACGGCATGCCGGCGTACATCGCGCCGCTGGCCAAGTCCGGCAAGACCTTGCATCGGGTCCGGGTGGGGCCCGTGCCCGACCGGGCGGCCGCGGACAAGCTCGCCGCGAGGCTCAAGGCCCGCGGCCTGCCGGTGTCCGTCGTCTCCGGCGGCTGATGCCACCCTCTGCTAGAATTCGCCACCTCAATTTCGTTGCCAGGACGCACCCGGCCGCATGACGACCGTCGACTACTGCCTCATCGCCATCGTCCTGATTTCCCTGCTTTTCGGAGTAATCCGCGGGTTCCTGCGCGAGTCCGTGGCGCTGCTCGGTTGGCTGGTGGGACTCTGGCTCGCCTGGCGCTACGCGCCGGTCGTGCAGCCCTACCTGGGCGGCTCCCTGGCGGGCACCGAACTCCAGGTCTGGGTGGCCCGGATGATCCTGCTGATCGCCGCGGTGCTGGCGGCCTGGGTCATCGGCAGCCTGCTGGGTTACCTCGTGCAGCGCTCGGGACTCACGCTCGGCCTCGACCGCATCCTGGGCGGCGTGTTCGGCCTGGTCCGCGGTGCCGTCATCGTCGGCTTCGCCGTCATGCTGGCGCAGGCCGCGCAGATGCAGGACGAATCGTGGTGGAAAGAGTCCAAGCTGATTCCAGTGGGCGTCGAGATGGCCTCCGTGCTGGGGGGCTATGTCGAGACCGGGCGACAGGCCATCGACGACGTCGCCGCGTCGAGTACCTGAGGGCGCAACCATGTGTGGCATCGTCGGTATCGTCGGTTTCACCCCGGTCAACCAGCAGATCTACGACGCGCTCACCGTCCTGCAGCATCGTGGACAGGATGCGGCAGGCATCATGACGGAGCACGAAGGCGCGCTGTACCTGCGCAAGGACGTGGGTCTCGTGCGTGACGTGTTCCAGCAGCGGCACATGCTGCAGCTGAAAGGCAACGTCGGCATCGGCCACGTGCGCTACCCGACGGCGGGTTGCGACAGTTCCGACGAGGCGCAGCCGTTCTACGTGAATGCGCCGTATGGCATCTGCCTGGCGCACAACGGCAACCTCACCAACGCCCAGCAGCTCGCGGACGTGCTGATGCGAGAGGACCGCCGGCACCTCAACACCTCGTCCGACTCGGAAGTGCTGCTCAACGTGCTCGCGAGCGAGCTGCAGCGTTTCGGCACGACGAGCGCCTCGGCCGCCGACATCTTCGCCGCGATCAGCGCGACGTTCCGCCGGATCCAGGGCGGCTACGCCGTCGTCGCGATGATCCTCGGCCACGGCGTGATCGGCTTCCGCGATCCGCACGGCATCCGCCCGCTGGTCATCGGCAAGCGCGATACAGCGCGCGGTCGCGAGCACATGATCGCGTCGGAAAGCGTCGCGCTCGACCAGAGCGGGTTCGAGCTGATGCGCGACGTGGGTCCGGGCGAGGCCGTGTACATCGACGAGACCGGCCGCCTGCACACGAAGCAGTGTGCCAATCCCGTGCGTCATACCCCGTGCATTTTCGAGTACGTCTACTTTGCGCGGCCCGATTCGATCATCGACAACATCTCGGTCTACAAGGCGCGCCTGCGCATGGGCGAACTGCTGGCGGAGAAAATCCGTTGCACGCGCCCGAACCACGACATCGACGTCGTGATCCCGATTCCCGACACCAGCCGTACCAGCGCGATGCAGGTCGCGCAGATCCTCGGCGTCAAGTACCGCGAAGGGTTCATCAAGAACCGCTACATCGGCCGCACCTTCATCATGCCGGAGCAGGGCCAGCGCAAGAAGTCGGTGCGCAACAAGCTCAACGCGATCGACCTCGAGTTCCGCGGCAAGAACGTGCTGCTGGTCGACGACTCGATCGTGCGCGGCACCACGTCGGCGCAGATCATCGAGATCGCGCGCGAGGCGGGCGCCAACAAGGTGTATTTCGCCTCGGCTGCGCCGCCGGTGCGTTACCCGAACGTCTACGGCATCGACATGCCGGCGGCTTCCGAACTCGTCGCGGCAGGCCGCACCGAGGACGAAGTGGCCAGGCTGATCGGCGCGGACTGGCTGATCTACCAGGACCTCGACGACCTCGTGAAGGCCGTGCGCCACCACGACTCGGGCGTGAGCCAGTTCGACACGTCGTGCTTCTCTGGTGAATACGTCACCGGCGACATCACGCCTGAGTACCTCGACCGGCTGCAGCGCGAGCGATCGGATCTCGCGAAGCAGACCCGCAACACCGGCACCGCCGCTTCGGGCGTGCTGAAGGCCGTCGTCTGACGCCTGCTGCCCGCTCTCCCGCTGCAGCGGGAGAGTGCCGTAGTGAGTGGCGCCCCGGCGAGGGCAGCGGGGTGAGGGCCTCGTGACTCCGCGCGACATCCTCCTGGATTGCTTTCGTGCCGCGCTCGTCGCCGTCGACGGACGGCGGGCCGTGCAGCAGGAACTGGCCCGACGGCCGCTGCGCGGTCCGTGGCACCTGGTTGCCATCGGCAAGGCCGCTGCAGCGATGGCGCAGGGCGCGGTCGACGTGCTGGATTCGAGGATTGCCGGCGGCCTGATCGTCGTCCCGGTCGATCACGTGCCGGCCGGCTTCAATCCGGCGTCACATGGCCTGCAAGTCACCTACGGATCGCATCCCCTGCCAGACGAGGCGAGCCTCGCCGCAGGCCAGGTCGTCGCCAGCTTCGTGACAGGGCTCGATGCCAAGGCGCAGGTGCTGTTCCTGGTTTCCGGCGGCGCCTCGAGCCTCGTCGACTGGCTCGTACCCGGTACCGGTCTCGCCGATCTGCAGGCATTGAATCGGTGGGCACTGCAGTCGGGCGCGTCCATCGCGCAGGTCAATGCCACGCGCAGGCGCATCTCGCGACTGAAGGGCGGTGGCCTCGCGCGCATCGCGCATGGCCGGCGGACGCAGGCCCTGATGATTTCCGACGTGCCGGGTGACGATCCGCGCATCATCGGTTCCGGACTGTTGCATGCTTTCCCGGACGAACCGGCAGACGAGCCAGGCGCGGCGGCGCTGCCACCGCATTTGCGCGACCTGCTGGCTCGACTGCAGCCGAGTGCGCGGACCAGCGCAGGCGTGCCCGAGGTGCCAGTGCGGATCGTGGCATCACTTGGGTCTGCCTGTCGCGCGGCGGCAGCAGCAGCGCGCGCACGAGGGCTGAAGGCAAGCCTGGTGCGCGCCCGCATCGACGGCGATGCGGCCGAACTCGGGGTCCGCTTCGTCGCGTCACTCGCGCGGCAGCCGGAAGGTAGCGTGCAGATCCGGGGTGGCGAATCCACGGTGCGGCTGCCAGCGCAGCCGGGTCGCGGTGGCCGGAACCAGCATCTCGCGCTCGCCGCCGCGCTCGAACTCGAACGCCGCGCACTGCACGATGCGAGCCTGCTTGCTGCCGGCACCGACGGCATCGATGGCGCTTCGAGCGATGCAGGCGCACTGGTCGACGACGAGACGTGCCAGCGCGGACGCGAAGCGGGCTGCGATCCGGCTGCCTCGCTCGCACGCGCGGATTCCGGTACTTTTCTCGAGGCGGCCGGTGATCTGCTGCATACTGGGCCCACGCTGACGAACGTCGGCGATCTCGTCTTGGGGTTGAGGCTGGGAGGGCATCGATGACGTTGCGGGCATTGATCGTGAGCGACCGGGCCGATTACCGGCAGCTGCTCGCGCATCACGTCACGCTCGAATGGCGCGATGCGCTGCCGGCCGAATACGAACCCGCCACGCGCGGACGCCTGCCCGCGGAATTCACCGGCAGCGCCTACGACGTCGTGCTGCTCGACCACGAAGTGCAGGATTCGCGTGGCCTGGAATGGCTCGAGGACCTGACCGACCGGCCCGGCTTTCCGCCCATCGTCTATTTTGCGCCCGGCGGGGCTGGCGCGGTCGGTGACAAGGCAAGGTCCGTGGGCGCGCTGGCCGTGCTGACGCGCACGGAATTCGAGCATGCGGACCTGTGCGGCGCACTGCGCACGGCGCTGGCCAGTCGTCGCAACGTGCTGGCGGAAACCTCACGTGCCGCGCTCGAACACAGTCCGCCTGACCGATTCGGCTCGGTGCGCATCCGCGGCCATCGCTGCCTGCGCCGCCTCGCCGTGGGCGGTTCCTCGAGCGTGTTCCTCGCCGAGAACGTGCGCACGGGCGAGCAACGCGTCCTCAAGATCTTCCGGCAGGTGCCGGATATCGTCGAGGGCAGCACCACGTTCGATCGCTTCCTGCGCGAATTCGATCTCGTGGCGCACCTGCGGCATCCGAACATCGCGCGCATCTTCGACATCGGCGTCGCGGACGATCATCTCTACCTCGCCATGGAATTCTTTCCGGGCGGCGACCTGCGCTCGCGCATGCGTGAACGTCTCGAGCCAGCGCAGGCGCTGGGCTACGTACGGCAGATGGCGGCGGCGCTCGGCGCGCTGCATGAAGTCGGCGTCCTGCATCGCGACGTGAAGCCGGGCAACCTGCTGCTGCGCGAGGACGGCTCGGTAGCCTTCATCGATTTCGGCCTCGCGCGCCAGTTGCGGCTGGAGAGCGATATCACCGGAGTCGGTGCGATATTCGGCACGCCGCACTACATGAGTCCCGAGCAGGGACATGGCTCGCCGCTCGACGTACGCAGCGACCTCTACAGCCTCGGCGTGGTCTTGTATGAAATGCTGACCGGCGAAAAGCCCTACATCGCGGAAACGCCGCTCGCGGTGATCTACATGCACGCCAATTCTTCGATCCCGCGCCTGCCGCAGAACATGGCGTACCTGCAGCCGCTGCTCGATGGATTGCTCGCGAAGAAGCCGGCCGATCGCCTGCCGTCGGCCGCCGCGATCGTCGCCAACATCGACGAGTTGCTGAAGAGCGCAGCCGCCTGAGGTCCTGCCGGTGAGCGCTCCCGTCGTGCTGCAGTCGACGACCGATCCACGCTGGTTCCGGCTGGCCGTGCAGCGCTGGCAGGACCTGCTGCTCGATCACGCGAATTGCGAGAAAAAAGCCGCGTCGACGGCGCTCGCCCTGATGTTCTCGTACCCCGAAGACTTCGAGCTGGCCGAGCGCATGTCGCGCCTGGCGCGCGAGGAATTGCGGCACTTTGAACTGGTGCAGCAGCAGCTGACGGCGCTGCAGGTGCCGTTCCGGCGCCTGAGCCCGTCACGCTATGCCGAGGGCCTGCGCAAGGCGCTGCGGCGTACGGAACCCGAGCGCCGGATGGACCTGCTGCTGATCGGTGCGTTGATCGAGGCGCGCTCGCACGAGCGGTTCATCGGGCTGATCCCGATGCTCGGCGAACCCCTCGGCCCGTTCTACGCGTCGTTGGCGGCGGCCGAATCCCGGCACGCCGGACTCTACCTGCGCCTGGCCGACAAGCGTGGTGATGGCGCGCGTGATCGCCTGCTGCAGCTGGCAGCGGTCGAGGCGGAGCTTGCCGTTGCGCCGGACGCCGAGTTCCGGTTCCACTCGGGCACGCCGCAGGAAGGGTAGGAAGGGCAGGAAGGCCAGGAAGTGAAGAAGAGGAAATAGGGGACGCTCACCTATTTCCCCGCACCTGATTTCCGCGGGAAATAGGTGAGCGTCCCCTATTTCCTTCCTGGCCTTCCTCCCCTTCCTCACCTTCCCAAGGTCCGCAACTCCACGCCGTCGTCGCGCCACTCGAGCACGCTGCCTTGCGTGTACCAGTCGCCGAGCACGATGCGGCGCGCCGGTTTGCCGTCCACGTCGAGCGCATGAATCGCCGGGCGGTGGGTGTGCCCATGCACCAGCGTGCTGACGCGCGCATGCCGCAGCGAGTCGACGACGGCGGCCGGCGTCACGTCCATGATCTCCGCTGCCGTCGCGCCCACGTGCATCTGGCTTCCCGCCCGCAATTTCCGGCCCAGCTTGCGCCGCGACTCGAGGCCCAGGTGGCGCAGCACGAACAAGGTGATGGGGTTGCGAAGGATTCGGCGCAGGCGCTGGTAGCTGGTGTCGCCGGTGCAGAGCACGTCGCCGTGCATCAGCAGCACCCGCTCGCCGTGCAGGTCGACGACCGTGCCATCCTCGAGCAGGGTGCAGCCGGTCTCGGTGGCGAAGCGCGAGCCGATCAGGAAGTCGCGGTTGCCATGCAGGAAATAGGTGGGCACGCCCGCATCGTGCAGCGCGCGCAGTTCCGCGACGATCGAGCGCACGGCCGGATCGGGATCATCATCGCCGAGCCAGGCTTCGAACAGGTCGCCGAGGATGTAGAGCGCGCGCGCCTCGCGCGCCTCACCGCGCAGGAAGTCGACGAACTGCCGCGCGATCCCGGGCGCCGAAGGATCGAGGTGCAGGTCCGAGATCAGCAGCGTCTTGCGGCGGTCGGCGTTCACTTGGGCGTGGCGGCCTCGCCGACGATGCGGGCTGTCGTGATGACGACCGGTTGCAGTGGCGTGTCTTCCTCAAATGTGGCGCGTGATCCGGTCGCGACGCTGGCGATCCGGTCGATGACGTCCATGCCGTCGACCACGCGGCCAAAGACCGCATATCCCCAGCGCATGGGGGAGGGGTCGAGCGCAATGTTGTCGGCCATGTTGACGAAGAACTGGGCGGTGCCGCTGTGCGGATCGCCGGTGCGCGCGAGCGCGACCGTGCCGCGCCGGTTGCTCAGTCCGTTGCCGCTTTCATTGGGCACGCCGCCGCGGACCGGCTTCTCGGTGCCCTCCGGCAGGAACCCACCACCCTGGACGACGAAGTTGCCGACGATCCGGTGGAAGATCGTGCCGTCGTAATGCTGGTCGCGGACGTACTGCAGGAAATTCGCGGCGGTGAGCGGCGCACGCAGCGGGTCGACCTCGATCGTAAAGGCGCCCATCGTCGTCTCGAACCGGACCCGCTGCGATCCTGCCTGGATGGCGTCCTGTGACCATGCGGGCGCGGACAGCCCCGCCGCCAACAACAGGGGCAGGAACGCCCGCGAGAAGGTCAAAAAGCTCAAGGACATGCGGGCACCCGTTCTGCAAAAAAGGCTGCGCGGATGGTAAGCGTCCCGGGGCCCATGGGCCAGCGTCGGACGGGGAGGCGATGCACCCGATCCGGTAAGATGCGCGTCCATGCCTGTCACCGCCCAGATCACGCGCTTTGCACCGAGCCCCACGGGCGCGCTGCACCTCGGCAACGCCCGCACGGCGCTGTTCAGCTGGCTCGCCGCGCGCGCGTCGGGCGGTCGCTTCGTGCTGCGGGTCGAGGACACCGATGCCGGCCGCAGCCAGGACGCACTGCTCGAACGGCAGCTCGACGAACTGCGCTGGCTCGGCATCACGTGGGACGAGGGTCCCGGCGTGGGTGGCCCGCACGGCCCGTATCGGCAGAGTGAGCGCGGTTCCATCTACGCCGAGGCGCTGGCGCAGCTCGAGGCGAACGGCCAGACCTACCCGTGCTTCTGCTCGCCAGAAGAACTGCAGTTGTCACGCAAGGCACAGCTGGCTGCGGGCAGGCCGCCGCGGTATGCGCGCACCTGCGCGGGCTTGAGCGCGGCCGAGGTGCAGCGGCGCATCGACTCCGGCAAGGCGCCGGCGATCCGCTTCCGTGTGCCTGACCATCGCACCGTGGAGTTCGTGGACCGCGTCCACGGTCCGCAGCGGTTCCAGTCCGACGACATCGGCGACTTCGTGATCCGCCGCGCCGACGGCAGCGTGTCGTTCTTCCTCGGCAACGCGGTGGACGACTCCGCGATGGGTATCACGCTGGTCTTGCGGGGTGACGATCACCTGGCCAACACGCCGCGGCAGCTGTTGCTGCTGGAAGCCCTCGGCATGCCGTTGCCCGAGTACGGTCATTTGCCGCTGGTGCTCGCTCCCAGTGGCACGCCACTGTCGAAGCGCGAGGGCGCCGCCAGCCTGACCGACCTGCGCGCGCAGGGGTACCTGCCGGCCGCGATCTGCAATTACCTGATCCGGCTCGGCCATGCCTGCGGCAACGATGGCTGGCTCGCGCCGGATCAGCTGGCATCGCATTTCGACCTCGCTCGTACGAGCCACTCCGCGGCGCGCTTCGACGACGCGCAGTTGCGTCACTGGCAGCGCGAGGCCGTCATGCATTCGACCGACGCGCAGATCGAGCAGTGGCTCGGCACGCATCTCGCTGCCCTGCAGCCGGGCGAGGAGCGCAGCGCGTTCGTCGCGGTCGTGAAGGGCAATGTCCTGTTTCCCGCCGAAGTGGACGAGCTCGTGGCCGTGGTCGCCAGCGATGCGGTGCCGATTTCGGCGGAGGCGACCGCGCAGATCGCCGAGGCGGGCCCGGAGTTCTTCGCGAGCGCGGGCGAGCTTGCTCGGCCGCGAATGCCAGCGACTTCAAGGGCTGGACGCGCGCCATTGCCGACGCGACGGGCCGCAAGGGCGCAAGACTCTTCATGCCGCTGCGCTCCGCGCTGACCGGCGCGACGCACGGACCGGAACTCGCGCCGCTGGTCGGCCTGATGGGCAAGGCCCGTGTCCTCGGCCGGCTCGAACGGGCGCGCGCGCTCGCAGGCAAGCAGCAACAGGGGACACTCACCTATTTCGGAAATAGGTGAGCGTCCCCAATACAGGGCCATGCTGCAGATCCACAACTCGCTGACCGGACGCAAGGAAGTCTTCAAGCCGCTCGAGCCGGGCAAGGTCCGCATGTACGTCTGCGGCATCACGGTCTACGACTACTGCCACCTCGGTCACGCGCGGATGCTGATCGTGTTCGACGTCGTGCGCCGCCATCTCGAGGCATCGGGCTACGACGTCACGTTCGTCCGCAACATCACGGACATCGACGACAAGATCATCCAGCGCGCGCAGCAGAACGGCGAGCCGATGCAGGCGCTGACCGAGCGGTTCATCAAGGCGTACCAGGAAGACTGCGCGGCGCTGGGCGTTCGCCTCGGCGATCGCGAGCCGCGCGCGACCGAGTTCATCGCGCAGATCGTCGCGATGGTCCAGACGCTGGTGGACAAGGGCTACGCCTACGCGGCCAGCAACGGCGACGTGTACTACGCCGTCGCGAAGTTCGCGCCATACGGCCAGCTGTCGGGCAAGCGCCTCGCCGACCTGCGCGCCGGCGCGCGCATCGAGGTGGACGAGGCCAAGCGCGATCCGCTCGATTTCGTGCTGTGGAAGGCGGCGAAGCCGGGCGAGCCCGCCTGGGAATCGCCGTGGGGCCCGGGGCGCCCGGGCTGGCACATCGAGTGCTCCGCGATGTCGGTCGAGATCCTCGGCCCGCACTTCGACATCCACGGCGGCGGCATGGACCTCAAGTTCCCGCACCACGAGAACGAGATCGCGCAGACCTGCGCGGCGTGCGACTCGCCGTTCGTGAACGTGTGGATGCACAACGGCTTCGTGCGCGTCGACGACGAGAAGATGTCGAAGTCGCTCGGCAACTTCTTCACGGTGCGCGAGGTGCTGGAGTGGGTGCGCGACCCGGAGGTCGTGCGCTATTTCATGGTGAACAGCCAGTACCGCGGGCCGATCAATTACACGCCGGACAGCCTGGCGCAGGCGGATGCCGCGCTCGAGCGGCTGTACACGTCGCTGCGCGGCGTGCCGGTCATCGCATTGCAGGCGCCGACCAAGGCCACCGAGCGCTTCGTGACCGCGATGGACGACGACTTCAACACGCCGATCGCGGTGTCCGAACTGCAGGCGCTCGCGCGCGAGGTCAACACGGCCAAGGCGGCCGGTGACCTCGACAAGGCAGCGGGGCTGGCCGCGGAGATGCGCGTGCTGGGTGCGCGGCTCGGGTTGCTCGGGCTCGAGCCGGAGGTGTTCCTGCGCAAGCGTGCGGCGAAGCAGGCGAGCGAGGCGGGCGACGGCCGGGTCGGCGAGACTGCGTCGGCAGCGGCCTCCCTGGCGCGACGCTGACATCGAGCGCCTGATCGACGAGCGCGCCGCGGCCCGCAAGGCGAAGGACTTCAAGGAATCCGACCGGATCCGCGACCTGCTGGCGTCGAATGGCGTGCAGCTCGAAGACCAGCCGGGTGGCCGGACGCTCTGGCGGCGGGGGTGAGGGCTCGGGCGCCCAATCCGGCATGCCCTGTCGCGATTGCAAAAGGCAGGCACGCGCAGGTTGCAAGCGACCGATCCGGGGCCTTCCCCCGAGCTTGGAAAGGCAGACACGCGCTCGGGGAAGGCCCCGGATCGACCGCTTGCGAGACGGCGGCTGAGCGCCATTTCCGTCAGTGCTTGATGCGCTGGAGCGCCGATTCCAGCGTGTTCTTCATCAGCATCGCGACCGTCATCGGGCCGACGCCGCCCGGCACCGGCGTGATGAACGACGCGTTGCGCCGCGCCGACTCGAACTCCACGTCGCCGACGAGCTTGCCGTCGGGCAGGCGGTTGATGCCGACGTCGATCACGACCGCGCCGGGCTTCACCCATTCGCCGTGCACGATGCCCGGGCTTGCCGACCGCGACCACGAGGATGTCGGCCATGCCGACGAACTGCTCGAGGTCCTTGGTGAAGCGGTGGCACACCGTCACCGTCGCGCCGGACAGCAGCAGTTCGAGCGCCATCGGGCGGCCGACGATGTTCGACGCGCCGACCACGACGCAGTGCTTGCCCTTCGCGGCGATGCCGGTCTTCTCGAGCAGCGCGAGTCACGCCGTAGGGCGTGCAGGGGCGCATCAGCGGATGGCGCAGCGCGAGCCGGCCGACGTTGAACGGGTGGAAGCCGTCGACGTCCTTGCGCCGGATCGATCGCTTCGATGATACGGCGTTCGTCGATGTGGTCCGGCAGCGGCACCTGCACCAGGATGCCGTCGATCGAGTCGTCGGCGTTCATCTGCTCGATGAGCGTCAGCAGTTCGGTCTCGGTCGTGGACTGGGGCAGGTCGTGGCTCACCGAGACGATGCCGCACTCGTCGCAGGCAAGGCGCTTGTTGCGCACGTAGACCTGCGAGGCCGGGTTGTCGCCGACGAGGATGACGGCCAGCCCCGGCCGGCGCAGGCCCGCGGGCGGCCAGGCGGTCGGTCGCCATGCGCACTTCGCGCTGGAATTCCTGCGCGATCGCCTTGCCGTCGATGATTTTGGCGCCGGAATCGTGGCTGGACATCGCTGTAGTCCTCGCAAGCGGGGCCGGATGGCCGTTCGAGCCGATTATTTTCGCAGAGCGGGCCCATCCGTGTCGCCCAGTGGCTACAATCCTAAATTGACGCTGTGGGGGTCGATCCGTATGATTCGCGCTCCCGTGCGGGTCCGCGGTCGACGGCAACGTCAAAAGCGGCCTGGCGACGACGGCAGGTCGGTCGAGCATGGCGGGGCATGGCGCAGTCTGGTAGCGCATCTGCTTTGGGAGCAGAGGGTCGGGGGTTCGAATCCCTCTGCCCCGACCACTCGGATGAAGCGATACTGCTGCAGCGCATGCGCCCGTAGCTCAGCCGGATAGAGCATCGGCCTTCTAAGCCGAGGGTCGCAGGTTCGAGTCCTGCCGGGCGCGCCATCACGTTGGATGGCGCAGGTTGGTAGAGATTGTGTATTGGTTTTTTTCGTCGGACGATGGTGGACGTAGCTCAGCTGGTAGAGCTCCGGGTTGTGGTCCCGGCGGTCGTGGGTTCGAGCCCCATCGTCCACCCCACTCACCATCTCAGGATGGGCCGTTAGCTCAGTTGGTAGAGCTGCTGACTCTTAATCAGTAGGTCGTAGGTTCGAATCCTACACGGCCCACCACTTTCACTCGCACATGCGCTAGCGCGCCGTTCAGTCAATCTGCCGGCGACCTGAGCCGAACACCAGGTAGAAGGCTGCGCCGCACAGCGACACCGCCGCGGTGAGCACGAACGGCGCGCCGAACGTGCCCGTGCGATCGACGAGCCATCCCGTGACGTAAATGCCGACAATTCCAGGCAGCGTGGCGAATGTGTTGCTGATGCCCCAGATCACGTCGGCGTACTTCGGGGCGATGTCGAAGCAGTTCGGGGCGAAGCCGGACATCGCGCACGCCGAGGTGGCCGTCGCGCAGCACATGATCAGGACGGCGGCCAGCGGCGTCGTCGCCTGGGTCAGCAACAGCAGGAACACGGCACTGCCACCGAGCGCGATGGTCTGCATCAGCTTGCGGACGTAGCCGGCGCTGCGCCCGTGTTGCAGCATCCGATCCGCCCATGCGCCGGCCAGGTTCGCCGCGACGAAGTTGACCAGCCACGGTGCGGCGGACAGGACGCCGGCGCTGGCGAGCGAGACGCCGAACGTGCTCTTGAAGTAGGTCGGCATCCACGCGAGCAGGACGTACAGGCCCCAGTTGCTGGCGAAGTGGCCCACGATGATGGCCCACACGGCCGGCAGTCGCAGCAGTTGTCCCCACGGTATGGCGCGGTGGGCACTCGGCGCCGACGCCACCGATGAACTTGCACGTGGAACGTCATCGCGGGCAAGGAAGTGCCATGCCGCGTACCAGACCAGTCCAATGGCCCCGAACAGGTAGAAGGGCAGTGCCCAGCCGTACTCGCGCACCAGCCAGCCCGTGGCGGGCAAGGCGAACACCGTTCCGAGCGAGATCGCGCTGATGATGAGCGCGGTGGCGCGCGACCGGCGCTCGAGCGGCACCCAGCGCGAGATCATGTTCATGGAGGCGGGGAACACGGCAGCTTCGCCGAGCCCGAGCGCGATACGAGCCGCGATCAGTGCGCCGAACGACATCATCGCGGCAGGAGGGGTGAGTGCCGTCCATGCCGACCACCAGAGCACCGCGACGCCGAGGACCAGCCAGCCGCCGTAGCGGTTCGCGAGTGCGCCGGTCACGGCCATCAGCAGCAAGTACCCGACGAAGAACGCGGAGAGCACGACGCCTTTCTGCGTCTCGGTCCAGCCGAGGTCGTCCTTCATCGCGATGGCGGCCACCGAGATGTTGGTGCGGTCGATGTAGGAGATGAAGACAGCTGCGAAGAGCAGCAGCACGACGGTGTAATAACGCGGCCACGCCAGGCCACTCGCCTCGCCCCGTGCACTGGACATGAAGGCCTCCCCCGATGCGATGGCGGCGTGATGCTACATGAGCGCGCGGAGGCGTGTCGGGTATTCTCCGGGACATGAACCAGGCGTTGCAGATCGGTCCGCTGTCACTGCCGTACTCGGTGCTGCTGACCTTGGTTGCCATTGCGCTTGGTGGATTCGTCGCCAGCCGGCTGGCGCGGGCCGCGGGCACCGAGGTCGAGCCGACGCTGACGCCGATGCTGCTCGTCGGCCTGGTCGCGGCGCGGCTCGCCTTCGTTCTGCGATGGCGCGATCAGTACTTCGATGTCCCGCTGAGCATCCTGAATATCCGCGATGGCGGCTGGGAGCCTGCAGCGGGCGTCGTAGCGGCCTTGCTGTTCGGCCTGCTACGAGCGCGCGGGCAGACCGGCCTGCGCAAACCCGTGCTCGCCGCCGTGTTCACGACCGGCACCGTGCTGCTGTTCGGCGGCATCGCCACCTTCATGATCGCGCCTGCGGCAGTGCCATTGCCGCCGCTGACCCTGAGTTCGCTGGAGGGCGGGTCCGTGTCACTCGCCGACTTTGCCGGCAGGCCCACCGTGGTCAACCTCTGGGCCACCTGGTGTCCGCCGTGCCGGCGCGAGATGCCGGCGCTGCAGCGGGCACAGGCCGCCAACCCCGACCTGAACATCGTCTTCGTCAACCAGGGTGAAGAGTCACACACCGTTGCCGCTTTCCTCGACCGGCAAGGCCTGGTGCTGAGCAATGTGTTGGTCGACCCGGAGAGTCGCACCGGTGCTGCGCTGGGCCACAGCGCCTTGCCGACCACGCTGTTCTTCAATGCGCATGGACAACTTGCGGACATTCGCATCGGCGAGTTGTCGCAAGCCACGTTTACTCAACGACTGGCAAGCCTTCGCGTCGACTCACGCGCGACACAGTGACGCCGCGATGGCGCCGCGATGGCGCCGACACGGATTTCGCCCCGGGGCTAATTCACGCGGCGTCGCCGGCTGCGTCGGGTACGCGCGCCTGTCGATCAGCGGCCCCTTCTTCCGGCCGCGCTGGCGGCCCCTGACTCCGGGGCATCCAGCACCTTCAGGAATGCCGCAAGGTGACGCTCGGACCCCGCAAGCAGGTTCGAGTAGACCTGCACGATATCCGTATACGCGACACTGAGCTCGATCGCGGCGACGATGTCGGTCATGTCTTTCTGCTCGATGACGACCCCGACACCAAGCGCCTCGGTGTAGCCCGCCGTACCTACGGTGGTCAGCGTGGTGTAGAGATCCTGCAGCGACTGGTTCGCGAATTCACCCGGGGCCATCCCGGCCACCGGATCGGGAAGGCCGTACTCGTCCAGCAGGCCCTTGACCGCGTCCGTGTGCCGCTGCTCGGATTCGGCAATTCGGGTGAATATCATCGAGCCTGCTTCCTGTCCGGCATACATTTCGGAGAAGAGCAGATACACGTCGTGGGCCAGCTTTTCCTCCTCGCGCATGAAGGCGATCGTTGCGGCCACCTCATCGGTTGGTGGTTCTGCAGCCGCGACGGGAGCGGCAACGCCGATCAGAACCAGCGACGCGAAAGTCAGCAACAGCTTTCTCATGACGAACCTCCTGGCGGCACCAGGCCGCTGACGGTTACAGGCTAGCTGCCAGAGCTTAAGCACCGCTGAAGACGCTTCGCAGGCGCTTTGCGCCATGGGGCAGTGAGCCTGCGCAGAAGTACCTACCAGTACTGTTGCAGTCTTCAGCATCTCTTAAGCATGCGACGTCAACCTGCGGCCGGTGCTCCGCGTTAGTGATAGCGGGGTGGATTCAAACGGAGAGCACGCTATGCAGGGCAGATTCAGAACCGCGACGCTCGTTGCCGGACTCATGACGCTGGTCGCGGCGACAGCGATGGCACAGAACCAGCCGGGTACGCCACGCCAGGGACAAGGCCAGGGCCAGGGGCAGCAGCAGGCGACGCAGCAGCGCCAGATGGAACGATCGACCGACCAGAACCGGACGGCCGAACACGCCCGCTTACAGCAGCGCGATCAAGACCGCATCCAGAGCCAAGCCACCGCGGTCCAGTCGAGCAACGGCGCTGCAGGGGGCAAGGGAATTTATGGCGGAAACCTGATGACTGAGCAGGAGCGCAATCAGTATCGCGAGCGCCTGGGCTCGATGAAGACCGACCAGGAGCGCAATGCCTTCATGACGCGGCACAAGGAGACGATGCAGAAGCGGTCGAAGGAGCGGAACGTCCCAATCGAAGTGACCAGTGACTGAGCGATCTCCGCAATAGACGAGGTCTACGCGCCGACCAACTTTGCGTGCAACGCGCCGCGCTCGACTGGGTCTTTTCTTCGACTACCAGGAAGCATCGGTGCCCGGCAACGACGCGTTGCAGGAGTTGTCCGCGACCTTCTCGTCGCGATCCGGCGAGAACGGCGAGGGGCGGATTTGCGCCTGGCGAATTGCGAAAGAGCATTGCGCCATTCGACGTCTTCAGCGTCCCTTAAGGTCGTCCGCGTACAAATAACAACAAGGGACCGCGGCGGTGGAAGTCCCGGACATCGACCACCGAACGGGCCCACTGGCGGACAGGAGGGCCCCATGAAAAGGACTAAGCACGTAACGGCAGCCATCCTGCTGGTAGCGATGGTGGCAGCGACGAGCGTCGCTTTTGCCCAGGCAGGCCGCGGGGCCGGTGCTGGCGGTGGTGCGCAGGCGGGCAACCCGGGTGGGCAGCAAGGTGTCATGCAGCAGCACGGCACGGTGCAGCAGGACATGGACCGCGCCCGCGATCGCGACATGGACCGTGCACACGAGCAGCAGCGCCTGCGCGACCAGGACCAGGACCGCGTGCGCAGCCAGGACAAGCTGCTGAAGCAGGACCATGACCGGCTGCAACAGCAGCAGCAGTTGACGCTCAAGGAGCGCGATCGGGCACAGGAACAGGAACGTCTGCACGTCCAGGACCAGGCACGGCTGCAGGAGCAGGCCGGCAGGATGAGCCAGCAGCAGATACAGGAGCGCCGCAAGGCTCTCGGCCAGTCGCAGGAGCAGTTGCGAGAGCGCCAGCAGTTGCTGGTGCAGGAACGCGATCGCCTGCAGCAACGTCAGAAAGTGCTCGAGGGCGAAAGCGCCCAGATTCGCGAGCGCGAACAGCTGATGCAACAGGAGCAGACGCGCTTGCAGGAGCGTCTGCGGCTGCTCGAGCAGTCAAAGATGAGGGAGGGGATGTAATGAATGCTGACCGGTGGGCTGCGAGGGACGCAACCCGCCGGCCTTTTCCGTGGCAAATGGGGGCGCCCTGAGCCGAATACTCTAAGGCGCCGAGCGTCGGCAGCAAGCCGCGCTCCAGGCAGGAGACCGCGGCGCGCGCTGGCTAAGGAGAGCAACATGACGTCGAAAAATCTCAGACACACGATCTGGTTGATACTGGCGGCCAGCCTTGCCGTAAGCGGCGGGGCGTTCGCCAAAGGACCAGGGTCGGGCGGTGGCGGCGGGGGAAACAAGCCGCCGACGGAGGCGGGCTTCAACCTGTCGGTGCCGGCGATCATGGCCGGTGGTACGGGCAAGTTTGTTCTGAATTGTACGTCCGACGCATGGTCGATGCTGACGGCGCCCGACAAGGACCCAGTGTTCTACGCGGCCGCCTGCGCCGATACCCATGATGGAGTGGTCTGCGTGGACGAGGGTCACTACTTCGTCCAGCGCGACGCCAAGTGGCAGGCGCCGTGCAAGGTGTACGAGTCGATCAACGCCGAGGGTGCCTGGGGTGACAACCTCGCAGGCGACGCGATGCTGAAGGTCGGCAGCCCGATCCGGGTCGAGCTCGTGCTGTGGGACACCTCGGGTGAGTCATCCGGCCTGCAGGGCTACAAGGTGATCAAGCTCGAACCGGCCGAGCTCGACCGCCTGTCCGACTATGGGCACCTCGCCGTGGACAACGGAGGCGTCCTGGAAGCCAAGCCAACGGATCTCGGCGCCATCGTGCATGACCCCGGCGCCACCCTCAACATCCAGCGGATGGTGAACGGCGCGCCCGTCGGTGACCCCGAGTATCAGGGACCCGCCGGCGGTGAAATCAACGCGACCGGCAAGATCGTGTACGGATACAACCTGCGGGTGGCGACGCCGGGCACCTACCGCATCACCTACACGCTGCCCAACGTCACACTCGATGGATGCCAGGAGCCTGAAGCCATCTGCGCTGGGCACGAGGCAATTCTCGACATCGAGGTGGTCGGAGGCGGTGGCGGAGGCGGCGGCAAGGGCGGCGGCCAGGGCGGCGGCAAGCCGGTCAAGCCCTGAGTAACGAGCCCCCAGCCGTCGGCTGAGAGCCGACGGATCGCCCCCCGGTCGGCCGGCCGCTCCGGCCGGCCGGGAGGGCCTCTGGGAGCAGCGGATTCGATGCGTTCGATCAACGCAAGACTGGGGGCAGTCATGAAATCCAAGGCAATTCTCGCCACTGCAGTGGCGATCCTGTGCGCCACTGGCGCAGTGAGAGCAAGCGCCGACGACCTGACCTACGAGTGGTACGCGGCAGTCAACAACGGCGACCTGGTCCCGGGCACGAGCAGGCTTTTCAACAGTTACAACCAGCCTGCCGTAAACGATGGCGGCCGGGTCGTGTTCCGTGCGCGCAGCCGCGGCGGCCAGGGCGCGGGGCAGCCGGAACACGGCATCTTCATGCGCGACCTGGAGGAGTTCGGCCCGATCGTCACGGTATTCACGCGCGGCGGTACGGTGCCCCAGCCCAACAACGCGACATACGGGCCCAACAAGGACCTCGCGCGTTTCAACGAGTTCCCGTCGATACCGCGCATCGACTCAGGCTCCGGCACGATCGCGACGCGCGGCATGTCGCAGCCGGTCTGGCAGAACGAGGTCGATGACACGCGGACCGGATCCGCGGGCGTTTACAGCCAATCCGGGCGGTGCACCGACAACCGGCGCCGCCATGCTGGGCGACGTGACCGGGGTTCGAGCACTTCCAGGTGCCGATCGCCGAAGTGCCGCTGGGTGCGGGCTTCGACCAGTTCCCGGGATCGCCTGCGGTCACCGAGCGCAACACGATCGTGTTCAAGGGCAACTTCACGGTCGGCGGCGTGGGCAAGACGGGTGTCTTCTACCGGAATGTGGTCGCGAGCAAAGGCGTGTCGCCAATCGAACTGATCGCGAGCTCCTACACCGACATACCGGGTTGCACGAAGACGAACGAAAGAACGTGCAAATTCGGCTCGACCGCACCGCCGAGTGCGGCGGGCAAGTACGTGGTCTTTGCCGGCTACGACAACGAGGCGCAGCCAACCGCCGGCGGGATCTACCGCGCGCGACTGGGCAACAAGCCGATCAAGCTCGAGACCATCGTCAAGATCGGCGACTCCGTGCCCGGGGAGAGCGGCCAGACTTTCAAGGCCTTCGGCGAAGCGGTGTCGCTATCGTCGAACGGCCGCCACGTGCTGTTCTGGGGAACCTGGGGCAGCGAGACCTACGACGTCGAGGTGATGTGCCCGAATGAGGGCAATGAAGCGTCGGTGAAGTACCAGTACTGTCTCTCGGTCACGCCGGATGGGACCACCATGCCAGTCCCCGTCCACCAGGGCTTCTTCGTACGCGACATGCAGTTGGGCAAGACTGTGGTCATCGCCAAGACAGGCGGTGAATTCAAGGACTTCGTCTACTGGAACTTCTCCGGCCGCGTGCCCGGTATGGGCGGAGGCGGGGAAGGCGGCGACGACATCGAGGAACCGGCTCGCTGGCGCACCGCGACGTTCGGGGCGGTGTCGGCACACGGCGTGCCGAGCATCTCGGCGTTCAAGGCCAGGTCCGTCGACGGCAGCGATGGCATTTACCTGCGCAAGGTGCTGCCGCCGCCGAAGAAGGTCGGCGACGTGATGGCGCTGCTCAAGACTGGCATGCCGGGCGTGATGGTGGATCCGCTGACACCCTCGGGTGCGCTCATCTCGTCACTCGGGATCGAACGTGATGGCTTCCGTGGCCAGTGGCTCGCAGTGAGCGTTGGCATGCTCGCCGCAGGCGGCACGGAAGAAGACACCGGCTGGGCAGGACTCTACGTCGCACGGTTCTTCGATGAAGAGTAAAGCGCTCTGCAATTCGCCTGTATCGAAGCCGCTGTTGCGGCTGCCCACCTCACGGATACGAGGAAGACGCAGCCCCCCTTGAGCTTCCCTTCAGGTTCGCAGGGCAGGGTGATTGCTAGAGGCAAATGGCCCGCATGCGCGCGCCAGCGCGCAAGGAGGACGGACATGAAAGGCTTTACCCATCGATGGCCAGTGCTGGCTGTCGCCACATTGTTCTTCGGATTCAGTGCGTGCGGCGGCGGTGACTCCAAGGACAAGAGTCAGTCCGCCGCCACCGGTAGCGGAGACCGGTGTCGTCAGTGTCGGCGTGATCACTGGCTTCGGCAGCGTCTATCTGAATGGCATTCGTTACGACACCAGCGGCGCGTCGGTCTTGATTGACGACGAGGCCGCCGTCGAGTCCGGCCTGAAGGTCGGGCAGTACGTCGAACTAAAAGGCCATTCGCAAGGCGCGGAATACCATGCCGATGTCATCCGCTATCACAACGTCATCGAGGGGCCGATCGCCAGCATCGACGTGGGCGCGAGTTCGTTCGTGGCGATGGGGCAGACCGTGCTCGTGACAGCCGCGACGTCCCTGGGTGACGACATCACGCCATCCTCCATCGAGGGTCTTGCAGTTGACGACGTGGTCGAGGTCAGTGGCATCGTATCGTCACTGGGCGTGATCGAGGCCACCCGGGTCGACATCAAGCCAGACGGCGGCCCGTTCGACGTGACCGGCTATGTGTCGAATCTCGTGCCGGGCGCGAAGCTGTTCAGTATCAATGCGCTCGTCGTCGATTACTCGGGCGCAAGCATGGACGACTTCACGACCGGGCAGCCGAGCGAAGGCGACCTGGTTCTCGTCAAGGGCTTTACCTTCCGCGCTGACGGATCGTTTATCGCAACCCGTGTCGAGTTGCGGTCGGACGACTGGCTGAAGGCGGATGCCGGGGACGAGTTGGAGGTCGAGGGAACGATCGCCGACTTCGTCTCCGCGACGGATTTCAAGGTCGCGGGCCGAGCCGTGACTACCACGCCAACCACGCTGTATGAGCATGGCACGGTGGCAAGTCTTGCGAACGACGTGCTGGTCGAGGTCGAGGGGACAGCCAATGCCGCGGGCGTGCTGGTGGCGCTCAAGGTCAGGTTCAAGGAGGTCAACACGATTCGAATCGTCGCGCAGATCGGGACGCTGGTTGCGGCCGACGGATCAATGAAACTCCTGGGCCTGGACGTTGCGACCGACGCAGCCACCCGGTTCGAAGACATGTCGGTGCTGGCGCTTCGCGACATCAACTTCGCAGACCTGGCAGTCGGCAACTGGGTGGATGTGCGCGGCTACCAGAATCCGGCAGGCAGCAACGCAGTGACTGCGACCCGGGTAGTGCGAATCGACCCGGTGGACAGCGTGCGCTTGCGTGGACCGTTCATGGACCCGGCACGGCCGAATTTCCACATCCTGTCGGTGCTGGTTGCCACCAATGACGCGACGAAGTTCGTATTGGAGGGCGGCATTCGCCTGACTGCCGATGAGTTCTTCACCCAGGCGGCGGACGATCTCGTCGAAGCCTGGGGTAACTGGGACGGCACAGCACTCCTGACTGCCGAGCGAGTGGAGATCAAGGTCAACGAGGACTGATTTCCCTGCTGGCAGGTCGCCAGGCGACAAGGCGGGGCGGAGGGCCGACAGGTCCCCGCCCCTTCGGTCTGCGAGGGCCGCGGGTTCGAGGCCTTGCCAACGATACGGATGGTGGACCAGGTGACGACTGCGCAAAGTGGCGGCATGCGCGTCCTGGTCGTGGACGATTCCGAACGAGTCAGAAAAACGCTGGCCACCGGCCTGCATGCGCATGGCATGGCAGTCGAGACTGCAGCGGACGGCGCCGAGGCATTGATGCTGCTGAACGGTCTGCCGTTCGATGTCGCGGTACTCGACCTGGTGATGCCGCGCGTCGACGGCGTGCAGGTGCTCCAGGAACTGAAGACGCGCAAGTCGAAGCCCCGGATTCTGGTGCTCTCGGCCCGTGACCAGGTGCAGGACCGGGTGGATGCACTCAACCTCGGCGCCGATGACTACCTGGTAAAGCCCTTCGCCTTCGACGAACTGTTGGCGCGGATACTGGCACTGTCCAGGCGCCGCTTCGACGAGACGTCTCCTGTGATCACGCACGGGCGCCTGCAGCTGGACACCGCGGCACGTCTTGCACGGGTGGACGATGCCGTACTGGCGCTGACTCCGAAGGAGTACGCGCTGCTCGAGTTGCTGGTTCGTCGCAAGGGACACGTGCTCAGCCGGGCGGCAATCTTTACGCAGCTTTATGAAAGCGACAGCACGTCATCCGACACGGTCATCGAAGTACTGATGAGCACCTTGCGCGCGAAGCTGGCACGCGCCGACCTGCAAGACCTGATCGAAACCCGTCGCGGCTTCGGCTATGTGGTTGCTTGAGCGTGTCCGCAAGTCCTTGCGCGGCAGGCTCGTCTTCAGCCTCGCCGTAGGCTCGGTGGCGGTACTGAGCCTGAGTTTCGTCGCCCTGCACCTGATCATTCGCAGCGAACTGTATGCGCGCGTCGACCAGGATCTGGCGCACAGAATGAACGCCGTCGCGGCATACGCCGTCGCTCATCCCGGGTCGGAGAGCGTCACCGAGTTCATGCCGCAGTTCCGCACCAGGGCGCACCAGGACTTCTTCCAGATCTGGGACGGACGGGGTCACCCGCTCGCCCGGTCGGACTCCAGCGCCGGGCGGGACTTGCCGCAGCTCGCGTCCGCGGTCGGAGCGGCCAGGTACTACGATCTGGTGCTCCCGGACGGCCATAATGGCCGCGCCGTAGCGGAATCCTTTTCCCTGCCGGCGGATGACCCGCGCCAGTCCCTGACCGTGGTCACCGCTCAGGAGATGGAGGACCTGGAGGCTCTGCAGGATCGTATTCACGTGGTGCTGCTGCTCGGAGCCGTTGGGTCGATCGTCGCGATGCTGCTGATTGCCAGCTATACGGTCCTGCGCGGGCTCAGGCCCGTCGATGCCTTTGCGCGTGAACTCGAGCGAGTGGATCCGGAGGATCCAAAAGCCAGGCTCCACGCCGGCAACCTGCCGCGCGAACTTCTTCCGGTCGCCACCAGCTTCTCGTCGTTGCTCGGCCGGTTGCTTGAAGCGCTAGCGCGTGAAAAGCGCTATGCACGTAATGTCGCCCATGAGCTCCGCACTCCGCTTGCCGAGATGCGCCTGCTGGCCGACGTCGGATCGCGCGGACAGGATCCGGAGGAGGTGCGGACGGCAATCCGGGATATCGGAGTCACGGCGGCCGAGATGGAGCGGATCGTCGAATCGCTGCTGGCCCTGACACGATACGAAGCAGGACTCGAGTCGCCACAGCCAGAACCGATCGACCTGTGTGCCGAGTTGCGAGGGCAAGCAGCTGCGATGAAGGCTGCAGCCGACCAGCATGGGCTGACGATCGAACTGCACTTGCCTGGCGAACTCTGGGTGCACGCGGACAGCACGCTCGTTCGCCGGCTGGTGGCCAATCTTCTTGGCAATGCGGTTGCGCACGCGCCGCGCGGATCCGTTGTCAACGTGCACCTCAGCGCCGGCGGGGAGTTGCAGTTGGTCAATCCGGCCCCGCACCTGGCCGCGGTGGACATGCCCAGGCTCGGTGAGCGTTTCTTCCGCCTCAGCACGGGAAACGGCGGTTCGCACGCCGGGCTGGGCCTGTCGCTTGCCGCCGCGATTGCCAAGGTGCTGCGGCTTCGGCTCGATCTCACGCTGCGCGATGATGGCTGCCTGGTGGCGTCGGTGGACCAATTCCGGTTGTTGGACACTTCGGCCGAGCCGTGAGTGGCCTGGCGCTTGATAAGCAGTTTCCGTCGTGGTCAGTCACAGCGTGGGCAAGGTTTAATATAAACATTAGAAAAAACTAATTAACCAGTTATGCCTCGAATGCCTGGAGATGCGAAGCATGTTCAATATGGTGCTCACGAGCGGCCCCCGGATCGACGTGATCGGCAAGCGTCATTCGATCGCCTATGCCACGGATGGCAGCTTGCCTAATCCGCTCGAGGCCACCTATGCCGCGATCGCAGGCTGTGCGGGCGTCTACGCAAAGAAGGCATGCAGGGAACTCGGCATCGACGACACGGGCATCGCCATTTCGCTGAAGATCGTGGGTCGACCTGAAAAGCCGCTGCTGCCAGGCCGGATGGAGACCGTCGTCGAGTTTCCGGATCGGATTGGTCCCGAGCAGCGGGCGGCCATTCTTGAATCGATCGAAAAGTGTGCCGTCGAGACGTTGATTCAGCACGGCGCTGAGATCGACTTCTCCGTAGCGTGAAGACAGGTTTGCAGAGTCCCGCGTCGACCGTCTGTTCCGGCGGTGCGTTCAGAGCGCCAGCCAGACCGACGCGATGACCACGCCCCAGAAAGGCAGGACGCACGCGAGGCCGTAGGCCAGGCCGCGTACGAATCCCAGCGAGTCGTCGTCGGTATCCATGCCTGCAGCTTGACGCGGGCCGAGCTCGCGACCGAGACGTATATCTGGAGTGTTCGTCCAGATTGAGGTGTGTCGACACGAGCGGACCGCGATTCACGCAGCGGGCAAGCAAAGCAGTCGATCGATGACGTCGTCCGCCGAATAGCTGGTGCGACCAGCAGGTACGAACTTGTACACCTGCGACGCGTCGTCGCCAGCGGTCACGATGGCGGGTTCCAGTTCGCCGTCAGCGCGGACCTGCCCGAAATCGACGGCCGCCACCAAGCCGTTGCAGAGGCACTTGCGACCGTGCGTCTCGGCTTCGGTGCCGCCTTTGCGCAGGAAGTCTTCGAGGGGCTCGCCCGAGCAGCGATAACCGGGGCTGCCGTCGGCCTCGCGATAGGTCTGCCGCAGGTAGCCGAGGTCGCAGATACGTTCGCGGGCTTCGAATACGCCGGTGTCGGAGGCGGTGCCCGGCACGCTCAACACCTTGAACGGAAATCCCGTCGGCGAGGCATGCGGATCCGTAAAGATCGAGAGCCGGCCTGCGCGACTGGCCGCGATCACTGACTCTTTCAACTCGGTGGCCAGACCGGATTCGTCGCAGAACGCGAATGCGGTGCCGACCTGGATGCCACTCGCACCCAGCTCCAGTGCCTGCTGCAGCCGGGCCGCATCCCCGTACGACCCTGCCATCCAGAACGGCAGTCCCAGCGCTCGAATCTGTTCCAGGTCCGGCGCATCGCGCGGCCCGTAGAGCGGTTCGCCGTTGTCGTCGAGCACTTTGGCGCCGCGTGGCGGGGCGTTGTGGCCACCGGCGCTCGGGCCTTCGACGACGAAGCCGTCGACTCGTCCATTGCTCTTGCGCGCAAGCGTGAGCGCCAGAGTCGAAGACGAGATGACGGCCAGGAATTGCGGTCGCTTGAGCGGACGGACGGCGTCCCCGAGGAAACTCCGTGGATCGAAGCGGCTGACGAACTTCTCGCCAGGCAACGCACCCGCAACGTCCAGCGTCAGTTCAGCAGGTGCGCACGCCGCGAAGTGATCGAGCACGGCCGGTATCGACCGTGGAATGCCGGCACCCATCAGCACGTAGTCGACGCCCGCCAGCATCGCGCCGTACAAGGTAGCGAGATTCGGCAGTTGCACCTTCTCGAGCAGGTTGATGCCCACCAGCCCGGTGTGTCCCGCCTTCGCCAGATACACCTCGGCGAAGTTGCTCAACACGATGAGGTCGAGCAGTGCCGACGGCATCTTGATCGATGGCACCGCCTTCGACTTGTAGGCCGCGCCCTGGCTCTTGCCGCCCTCGATGTAATGCCGTTCCCAGACTCGTTCGGCGATCTCGGGTAAGCGGAAACGCATCGAAGGCTGTTCGAAGATGACCACCAGGATCGCCCATCTGCAGGCGACGCGCGACCACCGTGTCGATCCCGGTGCCCGAGACGACGCCGAGTTGACCGCGCAGCGCCACCGCACGCGCGAGTCGCCACGATGAAACGGCTACGCCCATGCCGCCCTGAATGATCCGGGGTAAGGGTGCGTTCATCGGCGCACCCTAACAGCTGGGGTGGCCGCGAGGGGCCGGGCCAGTACAAATACTGACCGTTCCGGCGCGGCAACCGGGTGTCAGAGTCCCTGCAGGTTCACGATCTCGGCAATCGTTTCCACCGGCTTGCCTTCGAGGCCGCCTTTCCTGGCGACATTGGGCATCAGCACCTCCTGCACGAAGCGGTCGGCGGATGCCTTCGAATCCCACACCACCGAAATCAGGAAGCCGCCCGGAGCCGGGCCAGCGGCATGGAAGATCTGTCCAGCCGGAAGGTCGCGACCCCCGTTGGGATGAACGCTTGCGAGTTCCTCGCGGTATTGCTTCTCAGTCGCGCCTGGCCAGAAATGGGTCATCAGGATAGCCATGTCTCGGACTCCTCCAGTCGACTGTCGTTGTAATTGGTGAGCGTCCCCACTCCCGTGGGCCGGACGCGCGCTCATCTTAACTGCGCGTCGGCTTCGCTGCCTGCCCGGTGATGCCCTTAGAGGGCGTGTCGCACGCCCAGCAGGAAGACGATGTCCGGCGACGCATCGATCAGCAGGTCCTCGCTGAAGCCGAAGTCACACACCCAACCGGAGTTCGTTCGATAGCGACCACCGAGCGTGAGGACGACCGCATCGCCGTCGAAATCGGTGCCGGTGTCCATTACCGCCGTGTTCGCCTCCAGTTGTGCGGTCAGTTCGAGGCTGCGCCAGGCTTTCCAGGTCGTGCCCGCAAGCAGCGAACCTGCAAATTCCTGCTGCAAGTCCGCCAGCACGTCACCGTTCCCGAGCCACGCCACGTTCGCCTGCCCGAACAGCTGCCAGCGATCGGACAGTTGACGTTCGCCTGACAGCGACAGGGCGACATCGACGGCGCCGCTGCCCGTCAGGTCTTCAGCCTTGCCGGTGGGCAGCTTGACCGTGAGCCAGGTGGCGACCGCGCCGCGTTCGGACGCGGTCAACTGGTAGCCGAGGGAAAGTGGCAGGTCCGCGAGTCCTGACGCTGCATCGTCGACCCGCAGGAGGGTCGATTCGCTGGAACGGTATTCGATCAGCAACGCGTCTTGCGGCAGGCGGTTGCGCGCACCGTTCGGCAGGCCGAACAGGTCATGCCAGCTTTCCACCAGCGAGTCGAGCGAGCCACCACTCAGTTGCCGCCATGCCAGTTCACCGTGGACGGCGAAGCGTTCGCCCAGCGCGTGTTCCGCCTGCAGGCGAAGCTCGAATACTTCGCCATCGAGCGTGTAACTGCGCCGGTCCGTCGTGTCCGTGGTCGCGAAGTTGCTCCAGTTGATGGTGCCGCCTGCGCGACCGGTGCCCGGCGTCGGCAACCGGGCTGCCAGCGGCAACGGCAATCCATAGAGCGTGGCCAGCGGATGCTGGTTGCGGGTCAGGATCGGGTCGGCGTGACCGGAGGTCGCAGATAGCAGGCAGGCGAGCGTGCTGGCGCCCGCAATGGCACGACTGGCTCGTTGCATCGGCGGACCTCGAGTTCGTGGCTTCCGGGACTGAGGCACGGAATGCTACGCAGCCGAATCCCGTCGTCACAGTGCGGAAGGAACGGATGTCGCCGGTACGCCGCCGTGCACTGCCAGTCATTGCGCGCGAACGTGGGCCAGGTCGCTGCGACGCAGGATGAATTCCTGCGAGGATAGGGCGCACAATTGATGTATGGAGTATGACGTCCTTGTAATGTTCGTGTGCGTTGGTCGCGCACGGCGGCCGCAGGGCGGACGTTGCGGTCGCAGCAAGTGCTCTGCCGATCGACCCTGGTCGAAGGCAACCAGTCAGGGGTGGCGCCATGAGAATGGAAGTCAAGACCCACGGAATCGAACTTACCGACGAATTGCGCGCGTTCGTTCATCACGAGACCGAGCAACTCGCACAGGCGCTGCGGCGCCGCATCAATAGCATCAAGGTTGAATTGTACGACGAGCCAAGTCGCCGGCCCTCACGGCCATTGCGCACGCTGCCAGGTAGACGTGCTGTTCGACGACGGCTCACGCCTCGTGGAGATGGACGAGGAAGACGACTGCTCACACAGCGTGACGGAAGCGTTCGTCAAGATCCTGCGAGAACGGTGCCGAAACAACTACCGCCTGAACAGTTAGCGGCTCGTCGTCGACTGTCAGGGCACGATCCAGTCGACCCGCGTACTCCGATCAAGGTCGGTAACCGAACTCCAGCGGCTGCGTTGCACGCAGCGGCGCAGCGATATCCGCGAATTCGCAGAGCAGCTTGCGCGTGTCGCGCGGGTCGATGATTTCCTCGATCTGGAATTTCTCCGCGGATCGGAACGGGGAACGCATCTGGTTCAGCCGCTGCGTGATCTCGACCGCGAGCGCGGCGCGGTCCGGCGCCGCGTCGAGTTCGGCTTTGTAGGCGGCCTCGATGCCGCCTTCGATCGGCAATGAGCCCCAGTCCGCCGAGGGCCATGCGTAGCGATAGTGAAAGCGGGTGTGGTTCTGGTTGCCCGCACCGGCGACGCCGAACACCTTGCGGATGATCACCGTGCACCAGGGGATGGTCGCCTGGTAGATCGCGGTCAGTGCGCGCGCGCCCGCGCGGATGGTGGCCTCATGCTCCGCCTGCTTGCCGATCATGAAGCCCGGGTTGTCGACGAGGTGCACCACCGGCAGGTGGAAGGTCTGCGCGAAGTTCACGAACCGCTCGAGCTTGGCCGAACTCGCCGCCGTCCAGAGTCCGCCGATCACGAACGGATCGCTCGCGATCACGGCCACCGGCCAGCCGTCGAGCCGGGCCAGCCCGGTGATCACCGAACGGCCGTGCAGACGGCCAATCTCGAAGAACGAGCCCGTGTCGACGACCGCCTCGATGATCGGGCGCATGCGATAGACCTCGCGCCGGTCGCGCGGGACGGCGGCAACGAGAAATTCCTCGCGACGTGCGGGATCGTCGCCGGTCGAGCGGCGAGGGGGAAGCTCATGCACGGAGGAGGGCAGGTAGCTCAGGTAGCGACGCGCTCGCTCGAACGCTTCCTGTTCGCTCGCCACGTCGTCGTCGACCGCGCCGTTCGACGCATGAATGCGGCTGCTGCCGAGTTCTTCTTTCGTCAGCTTCTGCCCCGCGGCTGCGACCACGGGCGGACCGGCTACGAACATCTGCGACTGGCCGCGCACCAGCAGCGAGTAGTGGCTCTGCACGACCTTGGCGGCGCCGAAGCCCGCGATGGGACCCAGGCCGAGGCTCACCACCGGTACGGTTGCGAGGTTGCGCACCATGTGCTCGAAGCCCGGCAGGAACGGCACGTAGGTGTAACCCATCGCCTCGAGCGACTTGATGGAACCGCCGCCGCCGCTGCCTTCGATCAGGCGGATCATCGGCAGGCGCAGTTCGTGCGCCATCTGTTCGGCCGCCACCTGCTTCTCGATGATTGAAGCGTCCGAGGCGCCGCCACGCACCGTGAAATCGTCGCCAGCCACGACGACGCGACGGCCCTCGATGCGACCGCGGCCGAAGAGGAAGTTGGTCGGGGTCAGCGCCTGCAGCGCGCCGGTTTCGTCGTAGGCGCCACTGCCCGTGATCGAGCCGATCTCGTGGAAGCTGCCAGCGTCGAGCAGTGCGCCGATACGCTCGCGCACCGTCAGCCGGCCGGCGGCGCGCTGCCGTGCAATCTTGTCGGGCCCGCCCATCTCGCGGGCCAGGGCCTGTCGCTGCCGCAATTCTTCGAGCTCCGGCTCCCAGCTCATCGCGGGCCTCTCGCTTGCTTGCGCTATCAAACGGACGTCAGACATCCTAGCAGGATGGACGCCGATTCAAGGATTCCGGACCGCGGCGCGTGCGTCGTCGGCGACCTGTTGCGGCGCTGGGCGGCGGAGCGGCCCGAAAAGCACTTCCTGGAGTTCGAGGACGGCGGCGCCTGGACGTTCGCCGAGACGCTCGACCGCGTGCAACGTGCCGCGGCGGGATTGCGCTCGCTCGGCGTGCAGCAGGGCTCGCACGTGCTGTGCTGGATGCCGAATGCAGCCGAGACCGTCCTGGCGTGGCTGGCCGCGAACTACCTCGGCGCCGTGCACGTGCCGATCAACACGGGCTATCGTGGTCGACTGCTGCAACATGCCATCGAACTGTCCGATGCGCGGGTGATGGTGGCGCATGCCAGCCTGCTGCCGCGACTGCAGGAGATCGAGACCGCGCAATTGCAGAACGTGGTCGTCGTCGGGGACGTGCCTGCAACGATTTGCAAACTGACCCTGGCATGGCATCGAAGTCCTGCACGCGTCAGATCGCGCAGAGCCGTCACGTCCCGTCGAGCCCTGGGATCCCAATCTCATCATCCTGACGTCGGGAACGACCGGTCCGTCGAAAGCCGTCATCAGCACTTACATCCAGACCTGGTGTGGCGGTGCCATGGGGATGGACTATTTCGATGCCGACGATCGCGTGCTGGCCAACCTGCCGCTGTTTCACATCAGCGGCGCCGGCGCGGTCATGGACCGCCTGACCAAGGGCGGCACCTGCATCCTCCATGACGGGTTCAAGCCCGCGACGTTCTGGGACACCGTCCGAAGGTTCGAGGTCACCGGGTGTTGCCTCGTCGGCGCGATGACGCAGTTCCTGCTGCGCCAGCCGCCGAGCGACCGTGACCGGGTGCATCCGCTGCGCAACGTGGTGACCGTGCCCTGGAACCAGGACTCGCGCGCGGTCGCGGAACGATATGGCCTGCAGATGCACACGGCATTCAACATGACCGAGACCGCGGTGCCGATCCGGTCCAGTGCCAATCCGGAGGTCCTCGGCACGTGCGGCCGGCCGCGATCAGGGGTGGAAGCACGAGTCGTGGATGGCAATGACATCGAGGTGCCGTACGGCGAGGTTGGCGAGTTGATTCTCCGCGCATCGCGACCGTGGGAAATAGCGCAGGGCTACTACCGCAACCCGGAGGCGACGGCGCAGGTGTGGCGCAACGGCTGGTTCCACACCGGGGATGCGTTCAGGCGCGATGCGGAGGGCAATTTCTTCTTCGTCGACCGGATCAAGGACGCCATTCGCCGACGCGGCGAGAACATCTCGTCGTTCGAGGTCGAGGCCGAAGCCTTGTGCCACCCGTCGGTGCTCGAGGCTGCCGCGATTCCGGTGCCGAGCACCGAATCCGAGGACGAAGTCCTGCTGGTGGTGACCGCCAACGCCGGGCAGGTGGTCGAACCGCGCGCACTGCTGCGTTTCCTGGTCCCGCGCATGGCGCATTTCATGCTGCCGCGCTACATCCGGGTCGTCCGTGAAATGCCGAAGACGCCCACCGCGAAAATCGAGAAACACCGGCTGCGGGCCGAGGGCGTGACGACCGACACCTGGGATCGCGAGGCCCACGGCGTGAGCGTGCGGGGCGGGCGGGTCGCCGGACTCGGGGGTGACTAGCATTATTGGACTGATGCGCTATCCTGAGCCGGTACCAGCGAGGGGCACGTCATGGCGATCCACCTGATCGGCGGCTATCAGACCGATTTCGCGCGCGCGTGGTCGCGCGAGGGACTCGATTACACGGACATGATGCGCGAGGCGATCGACGGCGCCCTGGCGTCTTGCCTGCTCGAGCCCGATGACGTCGAAGCCATCCATGTCGGCAACGCGTTTGGCGAGCTGTATCGCGGCCAGGGGCACCTGGCAGCCATGGTCGCGCAGGTCAAGCCCGAGTTTTTCGGCAAGCCCGCGATGCGTCACGAAGCGGCCTGCGCGTCCAGCTCGCTGGGCATTCTTTCCGCGTCGGCCGAAATCGAGGCAGGCCGCTACGACTGCATCATGGTGCTCGGCGTCGAGGAGGAAAAGAACCTGCCGGGCGACCAGGCGTCGCAGGTGCAGAACGCGGCGTCGTGGCAGGGCCACGAGGGGATCGACTGCAAGTTCGTCTGGCCCGCCGTGTTCGGCCGGATCGCGATGGAGTACGACCAGCGCTACGGCCTCGATCGTCGCTATCTGAACCGCATCGCGGAGATCAACATGGGCAATGCGAAGCGCAATCCGCGCGCGCAGACCCGTGGCTGGAAGTTCCGCGCCGAGACGTTCACCGACGACGACGAGTTCAATCCCATCATCGAGCCGGGCACGCGGCGGCAGGACTGTGGCCAGATCACCGACGGCGCGGTCGCCGTCGTGCTGGCTTCGGATCGCTTCATGCAGCGCTATGCGGCGCGCCGCGGCGTCAAGGTGAACGAATTTCCGCAGATTCTCGGCTGGGGTCACACCAACGCCGGCATCCGCTTCCTCGACAAGCTCGAACGCAGCAAGGGCGAGGAATACATGTTCCCGCACGTGCGCAAGGCCATCACCGATGCGTGGCGCCGCGCGGGCATCAACGGCGTCGAAAGTCTCGATGGCATCGAGACTCACGACTGCTTCACGTCCACCGAATACATGGCGATCGACCATTTCGGTCTCACGCCGCCGGGACAGAGCTGGCAGGCGATCGACAGCGGTCTGGTCGAGATCGACGGCAAGTGTCCGGTGAACGCGTCGGGCGGACTCATCGGGGTCGGTCATCCCGTCGGCGCCACGGGCGCGCGGTTGCTGCTCGATGCAGGCCGGCAGGTCACGGCGACGGCAGGCGATTATCAAGTGGCGGGTGCACGCACGTACGGCACGCTCAACATCGGCGGCTCGCTCGGCACGGTCGTGAGTTTCGTCGTCGGCCTGCGCGAGTGAGGAAGCACCGGTGACACACGCTTACATCTACGACGCCGTGCGCACGCCGCGCGGCAAGGCCCGTGCCGAAGGCGGTCTCGCGAAGATGAAGCCGCAGGAGCTGGTGGCCGGCCTCGTCGACGGCCTGCAGGCCCGCGGCCAGGACGCACGGAGCGTCCAGGCGCTGGTCCTCGGTTGTGTCGACCAGGTGGGCGACCAGGGCGCCAACATCGCACTGGTGTCCAAGCTGCATGCCGGCGTCGCCGACGATGCGTATGCCTTCACGTTGAACAACTACTGCGTGTCGGGCCTCACGGCGATCGGTCACGTGGCCACGCAGATTGCAGCGGGAAATCTCGATCGGGCGCTTGCGGGCGGCGTCGAAATGATGTCGCGCGTGCCGTTTCTCGGCGATAACGCGAGCTACTACACCGACGCAAGCTTCCCGAAGCGCACGCGCTTCATACCCGTGGTACTCGCGGCCGATCGGCTCGCCGAAGCCGAGGGAGTCTCCCGCGAGCAACTCGACGCGGTCTCGCTGGTATCGCAGAAACGAGCCGGCGCGGCGGAAGGGAACCCGGCGTTGATGGCTTCGCGTGTGGCTCTCGGTGGCCTGGTTCTCGACGAATGCGCCCGGCCACAGTCCACTGCGGAATCACTGGCTGCCATGCCGCCGAGCTTTGCGGCACTGGCCGCTCAATACGCGGATGCGCTCGAAGGCCCCATCGACCATCGCCACACGATCGGTCATGCGCCGCCGATCTGCGACGGGGCCGGACTCGCGTTGATCGGTGGCATGCCGACAGCAGGGACCCGGCCTCGCGCACGTATCCTGGGCTATGCCGAATCGGGCGGTGATCCCTACGCATCGCTGCTGGCGGGTTTTGCTGCGATGGACAAGGTGCTGGAGCGCACCGGGCTGACGCTTGCCGACATGGACCGCATCGAGTTCATGGAAGCCTTCGCCGTGACGATCGCGAAATTCCTCCGCGATTATCCGGTAGATCCGGACAGGGTGAACGTCGCCGGTGGCCACATCGCGCGCGGCCATCCAATGGGTGCATCAGGCGCCATCCTGGTCTCGACGCTGCTCGACGTGCTCGATGCGTGCAATGGACGCCTCGGGCTCGTGGTCTGTTCCGGCGCCGCCGGCGTGGGCGCTGCGATGGTGATCGAGCGCCTCGGCTGACGCCGCGGTTCAGGCAGTCTTCACCTCGCGCAGCACGGCGGCCTGGGCGGGATCGAGGTATTCCTCGATGCGCCAGACCAGCCCGTCCTTCAGCGTGATCAGGCAGCAGGCGAACAGCTTCATCTGCTTGCCGTTTGCGAGCGTCGCTTCGACGACGTGCTGCTGCATCCAGCCGCCGGGAATCAGCTCGCGGCGAACGATGCGGTAATTGCGCTGTGGCGCTTTGCGCACCATCCACTCCAGTACCTTCATGTTGTCGGCCACGGTCTGGTGGACGTCGTCGTAGTTGTGCCAGAACGTCGCGTCCGGCTGGTAGAACTGGCGTACCTCCGCTGGGTCACCGCGGTTCAGCGCCGCGGTGAAGCGATCGGAGAATTCGAAAACCTGTTGCTGGTTGCTCGTGTCCACGTGCGGTCCCCCGGTCCTCGGCATCAGTTCGATAGTGAAAGCGATGCTTGCACATGGGGCACTTCGCGGCAAGTCGCCAGCACGACGACATTGACATTCCGCTGCCGACAGGTTCAATTGCGACTTTCAATATAAGACCGAGAGGTGCGTATGTCCAGGGAAGCAGTCATCGTCGCCACCGCGCGCACCCCGATCGGCCGGGCCTACCGCGGCGCTTTCAACGATACCGATGCCACGACCCTGGGCGGGCATGTGGTCGCCGAGGCAGTGCGGCGCGCAGGCGTGGATCCGGATGAAGTCGAGGACGTCGTCTTCGGTTGCGCCGTGCAGCAGGGCACGACCGGCCAGAACATCGCGCGCTTCGCGGCATTGCGGGCGGGACTGCCGAACACCGTGCCCGGCATGACCATCGATCGTGCATGTTCGTCGGGGCTGATGGCGGTCGCCGCTGCGGCGCGGCA
This sequence comes from uncultured Gammaproteobacteria bacterium, assembly GCA_963793675.1. Lineage (GTDB taxonomy): Bacteria > Pseudomonadota > Gammaproteobacteria > Steroidobacterales > Steroidobacteraceae > RPQJ01. The sequence continues at coordinate 331,493 of CAWCBA010000008.1, forward strand.
CATCATCGTCGACGGCGCGCCGATCACCATTGGTGGCGGCATCGAGTCCGTTTCGCTGGTGATGAACGATCGCATCAATTACGACCGCGTCGGCGATCCGTGGCAGCGCGATCATTACCCGGAGATGGACACGTCGATGATCGAGACGGCGGAGATCGTCGCGCAGCGTTACGGCGTGAGCCGCGAGTCGCAGGACGAATACGCCCTGCAGTCGCAGCAGCGAACGGCGCAGGCACAGGCGGCGGGGCGATACGACGCTGAGATGGCCCCGCTCACTACGCGCATGCGCGTCCAGGACAAGACGACTGGGATCGTCACCGAGCAGGAAGTGACGCTGCGGCTCGACGAGGGCAACCGTCCACAGACCACGCTCGAAGACCTGCAGCAAGCTGAAGCCCGTGTTCAAGGGTGGCCGCTACGTCGCCGCAGGGCGATTCATCACGGCAGGCAATGCATCGCAATTATCGGATGGCGCGGCAGCGCTCGTACTGATGGATGCGAAACTCGCGGAGCAGCGCGGCCTCGAGCCCCTGGGCGCCTACCGCGGCCTGGCAGTCGCTGGGTGTCGTCCCGAAGAGATGGGGATCGGTCCCGTGTTCGCCGTACCCAGGCTGCTCGAACGGCACGGACTCACCGTCGACGACATCGATCTCTGGGAATTGAACGAGGCCTTCGCCAGCCAGCTGCTGTATTGCCGCGACCAGCTCGGTATTCCCAATGATCGGCTCAACGTGTCGGGCGGCTCGATCTCGATCGGTCATCCCTTCGGCATGACCGGTGCGCGTTGTGTCGGTCACTTGCTGCACGAAGGGCGTCGGCGCGGCGCGAAATACGGCATCGTCACGATGTGCATCGGCGGCGGCATGGGCGCGGCCGGCCTGTTCGAGATTTTCAACTGAAGCGCAGGAATCACACCATGGCCGAGCCCAAGCCGAAACCCAGTCCTGCCGACAGGCCCATGTGGATGAAGGTGATGGTTTTTTATGGCCGATTTGCGCCGTCGTTCACCGCGGTCGGTTACGTCGCACGAGGGCTGCCACTGCGACCGTTGAAAGCGACGTTCAAGGGCCAGACCTGGCTGGTCTCCGGCGCCACGGGCGGCATCGGCAAGGGGATCGCGCTCGGTGCCGCACAGCGTGGCGCGACGGTCCTCGCCGTCGGCAGGAAGGAGTCGACGCTCGCGATGCTAGGCAACGAAGGCGGTGCCGGCATCGTCCCGCTGCAGTTCGACCTCGGGCTGGTTGCGGACAACCTCTCACTCGCGGACGAGGTGATCGGCGCGGTGGCAAGCTCGATGTCCTGGTCAACAACATAGGCATGCTCGATCACGCTCATCGGCTGAACCCCGAAGGATTCGAAGCCACCTACGCGCTTAACCTGCTGGGTCACTATGCGCTGACCGAGACGCTGCTGGATGCGGGCGTGCTCGACGGCGGCGTCGTCATCAACATGGCGTCAGGTGGCCTCTACAACACTGCGCTGAGCCTGCGGCGACTGGAGCAGAAACCCGGGCGTTACAGCGGCGTGATGGCGTACGCCGCGCACAAGCGCGCGCAGCTGGCACTGGCCGATCGCTGGACGCGGCCCGAACGCAGGACTCGTGTCGTACACCATGCACCCGGGCTGGGTCGCCACGGAGGGCGTCAGCACCGCGCTGCCGGATCTCGAGCGCCACCTTGGGCGCGTGCTGCGCACGCCGGCGCAGGGCGGTGACACGGCCCTGTGGCTGGCTGCGAAACGTCCGTCGCCGGTGCGCCGGCGCGCTGTGGTTCGATCGCGCGCCACGCGCGGCGCACGCCTACGAGAGCACTCGCAAGCCCGAAGTCGAACCGGACGCCATCTACGCGAAGTTGGCGGCTGACGTCGCCAAGGTGCAGTCAGCCTCGGCCGACGCCTGACCCGGGCGAGGCTGGCAGTTGCCGGTTCAGGCGGGGTGGCTGGCTTTCGAGGCTTCGAGCGCCGATGACGCCTGCGCGGAATCGAAGTATTCGCGCCACGCCTGGATCAAGCCATTGCGCAGCTCGATCACGCCGACGACCGGCAGCGAATGCAGGCCCTCCGGCGTGGTCACGTGGTCGACTCGCTCGAGGATCAGCACGTCGCCGTTCATGGCGATGTTCCGGATCTCGAATTCGATGCTCACGATGTGTGCCAGGTGCTTACCGAGCACCTTGCGCAGGCTGGCGCGACCTCGGATAGGGGTGCCCATCATGCTGTGCAACACGCCGTCTTCGGTGAAGGTTGCGGCGATGGCCGGGATGTCGTTGACCCGCCAGGGCTGCAGCAGGGCGTCGATCTGCGGCCAGAACGGATGGGACGGGTGCGATTCGCGGGTTGCGGCCATGGTTGTCTTCCTTTTTGCGCGTCCAACGCTAGAGCGGGAGCGGGGTTCGAGTCAATGAATCGAGACGACAATTTCTTCGAGCCTGCGACCCTCGCGAATCCGTATTCCTACTACGAGTCGCGGCGCAACCAAGGTCCAGTGCTCGACGTTTCCACGCCGGGCAAGGAGACCTACCTCGTCATCGGTGCGGCGGTCATCAGGGAAATACTTGCTCGGCCGGAGGTCTTTTCGAGCCGCCCCGTGGGCGCGCAAGGCGTCAACCTGTATCCGCGCGCCGAGGCCCTGCTGAAGCAAGCAGGCTTTGGCCGCACGCCGCAATTCATCGTCATGGATCCACCGCGGCACACGGCCTTCCGTGGCGTGCTCGGCAAGGTGCTGCGCGACAAGCGGTTCCACCAGATGCGGCCGCAGATCCGCGCGGTGGCTACGAGCCTGATCGATGATTTCGCGCCCGCAGGCCGCTGCGAATTCACTCGCGATTACGCGTGGAAGCTGTCCGTGCTGGTGGTTGCCGACCTGCTCGGCGTGGATCGCGGGCGGATTGACGAGTTCAAGCGCTGGTCCGATGCCTGGGTGCGACCGCTGCTGCAACCTTTGACCGAGGACGAGATGGTCGACTGCGTGACGCAGATCGCCGAGTTGCAGCATTTCCTGGTCGACGAGCTTGCAGCGCGCAGGCAGTCGCCGCGCGACGACCTGCTGACAGACATCGCGCACGCGAAGTTCGACCTGGGGCAGGGCGAGGTAACCCTGCGCCAGCACGAGCAGCTCGGGCTCTGCGAAATGCTGATCGTTGCCGGGAACGATACGACCGCGAACGCACTGTCGCTCGGCATGCTGCGACTGGTCGAGCGGCCGGACATCGCGGATCGCATCCGTGGCGACGCGCGGCTCATTGAACGCTTCGCGGAGGAATCGCTGCGCTACGAGAGCGCCGTGCAGAACAATTTCCGCACGCTGACGCAGGACACCGAGCTCCACGGCGTGCGGATGGGGCGGGGAGCGCTGGTACTGCTTTCATGGGCGGCCGCCAATCGTGACCCGGATGTCTACGCGAACCCGCAGGCATTCGACATCGACCGCGAGTCGTTCCGTACACATCTCAGCTTCGGGGGCGGTATCCACACCTGCGCCGGGGCCGCGCTCGCGCGCCAGGAACTCGTCGAATCCTACGACCTGCTGCTGAACCGGCTGCGCAATCTGCGCTTCGACGCGGGATTCACCCAGGCAGACCTGGTCCGGATGGGCGGGCTCGTGAGTCACGGCCTGGCGCGCTTGCCAATCCGGTTCGAGATCGTTGCCAGCCCGGTTGCGATTGACCGCTGACATGCCCAGCGCACGGTCGCATCCAAGTCTAATTATGCAATTGACCCATCGATACGGAACCAATAACCTCTCGCGGGCCGATTTCCTGTAAAGGCCGAGATCCCGATGCAACTCGAGTTCACCCCCGAGGAACGTGCGTTTAGCGAAGAAGTGCGGGCGTTCATCGCCGAGCACTATCCCGCGGACGTTCGCGCGAAGCAGGAGCGGGGGCTCGAGCTGGGCAAGGAAGACTTCCTCAGCTGGCACCGGATCGTCGCGCAGCAGGGTTGGTCGGTGCCCGCCTGGCCGGTCGAATACGGCGGCACGGGCTGGAGTGCCACCCAGAAACACATCTGGGCCGAAGAGCTGCAGCGTGCCGACACGGTCCCGATCATCGCGTTCTCCACGAACCTCGTGGGCCCCGTCATTTACACGTTCGGCACGCCCGAGCAGAAGGCACGGTTCCTGCCGCGCATCGTGGCGGGCGACGACTGGTGGTGCCAGGGATATTCCGAGCCGGGTGCCGGTTCCGACCTTGCTGCCCTGCAGACCCGTGCCGTGCGCGACGGCGATCACTACATCGTCAACGGCCAGAAGACCTGGACGACGCTGGCCCAGCATGCCGATTGGGGGTTCTTCCTCGTCCGCACCGACCCGTCGGCCCGCAAACAGGCGGGCATCAGCTTCCTGCTGATCGACATGAAGAGCCCGGGCGTGACCGTCCGGCCGATCATCACGCTCGATGGCGCCCACGAGGTGAACGAGGTCTGGCTCGAGAACGTGAAGGTACCGGTCGAGAATCGCGTGTACGAGGAGAACAAGGGCTGGACCTGCGCCAAGATGCTGCTCGCGCACGAGCGCAGCGGCATTGCACTCGTCGCACACTCCAAGGTCGCGCTTGGGAAGCTGCGCAGGCTCGCAGCGACCATCGGCGAGCCGGGGAGGCGTCTTGCGGACGACCCGATCTTCCGACGCAAGATCACGGAGATCGAAGTCGAACTCACCGCGCTCGAGTTCACGGAACTGCGGTTCCTCGCGGCCGAGAGTGCGGGCAAGGCGCCGGGCGTCGAGGTCTCGATGCTGAAGATCCGCGGCACGGAGATCCATCAGCGGCTCAACGAACTGACCCTCGAGGCGCTCGGGTCGCACGCGTCACTGCGCGTCAGCCGCGCCACGGCTCACGCGTCGGGTTCCGACGCAGTTGCCGTGCCGGGAGCAATCGGCGTCGCCGACACGTACTTCAACATGCGCAAGCTGTCGATCTTCGGTGGCTCGAACGAGATCCAGCGCAACATCCTGGCAAAGGCTGTCCTCGGCCTCTGATCGCTCCACCACGACACGCAACCACGACTCCTGCACATGGACTTCAATTTCACCGCCGAACAGGAAATGCTGCGCGACAGCGTGGCGCGCTATTTCGGCGATCACTACGACTTCCCGCAGCGCCAGGCCGTCATCCGTTCGCAGTACGGCTGGCGACCCGGATTCTGGCGCGGCCTCGCCGAGGACGTGGGCATCCTGGGCGCACCGTTCGATGAAGCCATGGGTGGCCTCGGCGGAGGCGCGGTCGAAACCATGATCGTCATGGAAGAGATCGGCAAGGCACTGGTCATCGAGCCCTACCTGGACACGGTGGTGATCGGCGGTGGCCTGCTGCGGCGCTGCGGCACCGAGCGAGCCAGCGAACTGATCGGCGGCATCATCACCGGTGACGTGCGGCTGGCTTTCGCGCACCTCGAACCGTCGAGCCGTTTCGATCTGGCGAACGTGACGACTTCTGCGGTCCAGGACGGCGCCAGGTGGCGCATCGACGGTCTCAAGGACGCCGTGCGTGGCGCTCCGTTTGCGACCCATCTGCTGGTCAATGCGCGCGTCAGCGGCAAGAGCGGCGATCGCGCCGGTTTATCGACGTTCCTCGTCGTCACGGGTGCGTCGGGCGTGTCGTCGCGCGAATACCCGACGGTTGATGGCGCGCGCGCCGCAGACCTCGAATTCGATGGTGTGTCGGCTGAACTGCTCGGTCCGGCAGGGCAGGGCTTCGACCTGCTCGAGGCGGCAGTGGACGAAGGCGTGGCTGCACTGTGTGCCGAAGCCGTGGGAGTCATGCGGCGGCTGCTCTGGGACACGGTCGAGTACACAAAGCAGCGCCGCCAGTTCGACGCACCCATTGCCGCAAACCAGGTCCTGCAGCATCGCATGGTCGACATGTACATGGCGCTCGAACAGTCCATCTCGATGACGTACATGGCCACGCTCAAGCTCGACCGCCCGCCGCTCGAGCGCAAGCGGGCGGTGTCGGCTGCCAAGGTCCAGGTCGGCAAGGCGCTGCGCTGCGTCGGCCAGGGCGCGATCCAGTTGCACGGCGGCATGGGCATGACCAATGAACTCGCCGTCAGTCACTACTTCAAGCGGGCAACGATGATCGAGTCCCAACTCGGCTCCGTCGATCATCACGCCGCGCGCATCGAGCAGTGTGACGCGGCGGCCTGAGGCCCTGGCCGTCGAGCGACGTCCCGTCGCGCCGGCGTGGTTCGACGCTGCGCTCGCGCAGGCGCCCGAGCGAACTCACCTCGTGGTCGAGGGCGCCGAAATCGAGGTGCTCATCTGGGGTGAGCGTGGCAAGCCCGGGCTGCTGCTGCTGCACGGATTGACGGCTCATGCGGACTGGTGGAGCTTCCTCGCGCCGCTGCTGGCGCAGGGCCGGCGTGTCGTGGCCTTCTCGCTGTCTGGCATGGGTCGCTCGGGCTGGCGCGACGCGTACTCGTTCGAGCAGTACTCCCGCGAGGCGATGGCCGTGGCCGAGGCCACCGGCCTGTTCGAATCCTCGGTGCCACCGATACTGATCGGGCACTCGTTCGGCAGCTTCGTGACCCGCATGGCAGCGCATGCACTGGGCGCGCGGCTCGGCGGCATCGTGCTGGTCGATGGTGCGCTCGCGGCTGGCAAGAACGACGACGAATACGCCGAGGTGCCACGTCGCGGTCATCGGCATCGCGTCTACCCGGCCCTGGAGCAGGCGGTCGCGCGATTCCGGTTCGTGCCGGCGCAACCCTGCGAGAATCCGTACATCGTCGATTTCCTGGCGCGCACGTCGGTCGGGCTGGTGCCGGCAGTACACGGCGGCGACGGCTGGTCGTGGCGGTTCGACCCGGACTTGCGTGCCAAGACCAGCGCGTCGCCGACCGCCGATCTGCTGGCGGCCGTAGAGTGCCGGATCGCGCTGCTGTTCGGCGAGCGCTCTCAACTGATGACGCCGGGGCGTGTCGACCTGATTCGTCGCCACACGCCGCCTGATGCGCCATGGATCGTGATTCCGGACGCCGGCCATCACGTCATGGTGGACCAACCGCTGGCGCTGGTCGCTGCGCTGAGATCGCTGCTCGAGAGCTGGCAACCGGCGGCAAACTTCGAACATTCCTTCACCCCGCCCAGGTCGAGCGTGCCCGCATGAACACACCGGAAAGCCTCAAAGCCCGCATCGGTCAGGAGATCGGCGTGTCGGACTGGTGCCTGATCGATCAGGACATGATCGACCGCTTTGCCGACCTCACCGACGATCACCAGTGGATCCACGTCGATCGCGAGGCGGCGGCGCAAGGCCCCGTTCGGCGGCACCATCGCGCATGGGTTTCTCGTGCTGTCGATGCTTGCGAAACTTTCGGCTGCGGCGAACCTGCAGTTGCAGGGCATGAAGATGGGCATGAATTACGGCTTCGACAGGGTGCGCATGACCAATCCCGTGCGGTCGGGCAGCCGCATCCGCGGCCGCTTCGTGCTCAAGGACATCGTCGAGCGCGCACCGGGCCAGTGGCTTACGACCATGGCGGTGGCGGTGGAAGTTGAAGGCCAGCCCAAGCCGGCGATCGTCGCCGACTGGCTCGGCCTGCAGTTCGTGGGCTAGGAGACGAGCATGAGCATTCGATTCGACGGGCGCGTGGCAATCGTTACGGGGGCTGCAGCAGGGCTCGGTCGTTCCCACGCACGTGCACTTGCGGCACGTGGTGCGAAAGTGGTCGTGAACGATTTCGGCGGCGACGTGCACGGCACGGGCGGTTCGTCGGAGCCGGCGGAACGAGTCGCCGCTGAAATTCGCCAGGCCGGCGGCGAGGCCATCGCGCACGGAGCGAGCGTGACCAGTCCCGAGCAGGTGGCGCACATGGTCGAGAGTGCGGTTGCGAAATGGGGCCGCATCGACATCCTGATCAACAATGCCGGCATCCTGCGCGACGCCAGTTTCATGAAATCGAGTTTGCAGGACTTCCGCACCGTCATCGACGTGCACCTGTTCGGTTCCGTTATCTGCAGCCAGGCCGTGTGGCCGCACATGAAGGCCGCCAATTTCGGTCGCATCCTGATGACGACGTCCACGTCGGGCATCTACGGCAATTTCGGCCAGGCCAACTACGGCGCGGCCAAGACCGGCCTGATCGGCCTGATGAACGTGCTGCAGATCGAAGGCGCCAAGAACGACATTCGCGTGAACGCGCTGTGTCCATCGGCGGCAACGCGCATGACGGAGGGGCTGATGCCCGAGCCGGTGCTGGCGTTGCTGACGCCTGAGTCGGTCACGCCGGCGGCGCTGTTCCTCGTCAGCGAAGACGCGCCGCGCCGCACGATCCTGAGCGCGTGTGCGGGTGGGTATGCCCGTGTCGTCATCCAGGAGACCGCGGGAGTCTTCCTGCACGCAGGGGAGCGAACTCCCGAGGCGATTGCAGCCCGGTTCGCTGAGATCTGCGATCTATCGACGGCCATTCATTGCGAGGAACCCGGCGGTCCCGGCATGCGGTTCGTGCAGCAAGCCGCCGCTGCGGCCGGCGTAAGCCTCAAGTGAGCCGGTTCACCCATTGAAAGCACTGCTCAGTCGGCAGGTCGGCGGCCCCGAGACGCTCACGCTGGAGGACGCCGCGGATCCCGTGCCCGGGTCCAGCCAGGTACTGATCGCGATGCGCGCCTGCGGCCTGAATTTTCCAGACGCACTGCTGATTCGCGACCAGTATCAATTGCGGCCACCGCGACCGTTTGCCCCGGGTGGCGAAGTGGCGGGAATCGTCCTGGATGTGGGGCGCGACGTGGCTCACGTTCGCGCGGGCGACCGCGTTCTCGCAATGCCGGGTTGGGGTGGGCTGGCAACGCGAGTCGTCGCCGATGCCGCCCTATGCGTGAGGATTCCCGATGCGATGTCGTTCGAGCACGGCGCCACGCTGCTCGTGACCTATGGCACCGTGCACTACGGACTGAGCCGCCGCGCCCGCATCCGTGCCGGCGAATCGCTGCTCGTGCTTGGCGCAGGCGGTGGGATCGGCCTGGCAGCCGTGGAACTCGGTCGCGCGTGCGGCGCGAAAGTCATCGCGGCGGCTTCGACGCAGGCTAAGGTCGACGTGGCCATTTCACGCGGGGCCGCGACGGGATTCGTGTATCCAACCGGCGAAGGCGCCAGTGACGGCAGGCAACTCGCGCAACTGTTCAAGGCGCACTGTGGGGCGCAGGGTGTCGACGTCGTCTGCGATCCGGTCGGTGGCGTCTATGCCGAACCTGCGCTGCGCAGCATGGCATGGGGCGGTCGCTATCTCGTCATCGGTTTCGCGGCGGGCGAGATTCCGCGCATTCCACTCAACCTGCCGCTGCTCAAGGGATGCGACATCCAGGGCGTGCTGTATGGCGCGCATGCACAGCGTGATCCGGCCTCGTTGCGCGTGGAGATCGAGGAACTGATGTCGTTGTACCTCGCGGGTGCCATCCGGCCGCACGTCTCCGCAAGCTTTTCGCTGTCGCAGGGTGGCGACGCCATCGCCGCGATCGCGGCGCGGCAGGTGCTCGGCAAGCTCGTCGTCGTCAACGAAGAATGATTCGCCAGTCACAATACCGATCGATGTGAATCGCGCCGCGGGGCTCGAAACGCAGGGGAGTCTCATGGACCGCAACCAGCCCGCGATTGCTTCGAGTCCCGGCGCCGACACGTGGCCCGTGCCCGCACGCGCCTGGGCAATGGTGATGCTGCTGGTGGCGGCCTATGCGACCGCCTTCGTCGACCGCCAGATCCTCACGCTGCTGGTCGAACCAGTGAAGCGCGACCTCGCCATCACCGACACCCAGTTCAGCCTGCTGAGCGGCCTGGCGTTCACCCTCTTCTACACGATCATGGGGATCCCGTTCGCATGGCTTGCCGACCGCGGATCGCGCCGCAACCTGATCGCCGTGAGCATGACGTTCTGGAGCGTGATGACCGCCGCCTGCGGACTGGCCGGCAGCTTCCTGACGCTCTTCCTTGCGCGCATCGGCGTCGGGGTGGGCGAGGCGGGCCTGTCACCCGCGGCGTATTCGATGATCGCGGACAGTTTTCCGCCCGAGAAGCGTGCGCGGCCGCTCGGGGTGTACGCCGTCGGCGCCATTCTCGGCGTTGGCATGGCATTGATCATCGGCGGGGCTGTGGTGCACTGGGCCAACTCCGCGCCACCTGTTGTGCTGCCGCTGATCGGCGAACTCAAGACCTGGCAACTCGCGTTCCTCATCGTCAGTCTGCCCGGGCCTGTGCTCGCGCTGCTGATGCTGCCGATGCGTGAGCCCGCGCGCCACGAAAAGGCCATGGCGGTCGCTGGCAATCCGGCTTCGTTCCGCACGTTCATGAAGGAGCGCGGACTGGTGTTCTGGCTGCTGGCCATGGGCTTCTCACTGATCGGCGTATCGATCGCTGCCTACCTGTCCTGGGCACCCGCGTTCATGATTCGCGTGCACGGCTGGAGCATCGCGCGCATCGGCGCCGTGTACGGCGGCATCCTGCTCGTTTTCAGCACGGCCGGAATCCTCGTCGGCGGCTGGTGGGTCGATCGACTCGCAGCAAGGGGTTTCAAGGACGCCGTGCTGAAAGTCGCGATCGCCGGTTCGGCAATGGCGCTGCCGTTCGCCATCGGCGCACCGTTCGCGCCGACTGGAGAACTCGCGATGGCCATCATCGCAGTAATGTCGTTTGCGTTCGGCCTGGCGCAGGGATTGCCCGCGGCAGCGTTCCAGGTCGTAGCGCCCAATCGAGTGCGGGCGCGCGTCATTGCGCTTTACCTGCTGGTGGGCAACATCATTGCGTTCACGGTAGGTCCCACTGGCGTCGCATTGATCAGCGATTACTGGCTGCGCGATCCCGCCAGGATCGGCGTTGCGATCGGCTTGCTCTCCGCTTTCGTGGTGCCGCTCGGCGTGCTGGCGCTGGTGCTGGTGCGCAAGCCGTTCCTGGCCGCGCAGGAAGCCGAAGCGGCTGCCTGATCATGTCGTCGCGTCGCTTGACGCGTGTGCGTAACGCTCGATCCGGGTCTCTCTGCGACGAGCGGAAAGGCAGACACGCTCGTCGCAGAGAGACCCGAATCAAGCGTCGGACAGCATCGGTGCAGCCGACGCGTACGGGCGCTCAATCCGGGTTTCCTTCCGACGAGCGTGTCTGCCTTTCCGCTCGTCGGAAGGAAACTCGGGTCGAGCGCCCTAGAATCTAAGGCACGTCCAATGTGCCGCCGACGCGCGCCTCGCGCAGTGCGCCGCGTCGTACCTTGCCGGAGTCGTCGCGCAGGCGTTCGGTGGTCGTCTCGAAACTGCGTGGCATTTTGTACGAGACGAGCCGCTCCGACAGGAACTGCTTCAATGCTTCGAGATCGAGCGGGGCAGTGCCGTCGCGCACCTCGAGAATGGCGTGCGCTCGTTGCCCGAGGTCGGGGTCCGGCAGGCCGACCACGACGCTCGCGAGCACCGCCGGGTGCGAGTCGATCGCGGCTTCGATTTCGGCCGGGTAGATGTTCGCGCCACCGGAAATGATCAGGTCGGTGCGGCGGTCGGCAAGATAGAGGTAGCCATCGGCGTCGATGCGCCCGAGATCGCCGAACGTTTCCCACTCGCCGCGCGCGCGAGGTTCGGCGCCGAGGTAGTGGTACGTCGCGCCCTTGCCACCGGCCGGCAGGAAGTAGATTTCGCCGACTTCGCCGGGGGCCACGTCGTTGCCGGCCTCGTCGAGAATGCGAACGCTGGCTCCGGGCATCAGGCGGCCCACGGAGCCCTTGTGCTCGAGCCATTCGCGACCGCCGATCATGGTCGCCGCGATCGCTTCGGTGCCCGAATACACTTCCCAGACAGCGTCGGGTCCGAGCCACTCGATCCACTTTTCCTTCAGCCAGACCGGGCACGCCGCCGCGATGTGACAGACGATTTCGAGCGACGAAATGTCGAAACTCGCACGCTCTGCGGGATCCAGCCGCCAGATCCGATGCATCATCGTCGGCACCTGGTACAGCCACTGCCCGCGATGCCGCTCGATCATGCGCAGGGTGCCAGCCGCATCGAAGCGCGGCGTGATCACGACGTGGCAACCCCAGCACAACGCCTGGTAAGCGAGACCGAACGGCGCGGAGTGATACATGGGTCCCGGGATGACGACGGTGTCGCCTGACCGCATCCCGAGCGACGGCACGTCGGGGTCGAGCACCGATGTCGCGTGGTCGACGATGACTTTTGGCCGGCCTGTGCTGCCGCCGCTGGCGATCGCCTTGACGTGCCTGGAGATGCGTTCCGGCAGCGGATCTGCTGACTGGGAAGGGTCGTACAGCGACTGCTCGGTCACGATCGGCACGCCAGTGGCACGAGCGGCTTCGCCGCCGACGACGAGTCGCGGTTGCAGCACTTCGAGCAGGGCCTGCAGTTCGAGCGGTGGCAGACGAGGGGACACGGGCGCCGGCGTGGCGCCGAGGACCCAGCAGGCGAAGGCCACTTCGAGCAACCCGGTGCCGTTGGGCAGGGCAATGGCGACGAAATCGCCTTCCTCGACGCCGGCCAGTTGCAGCGCGCGGGCCCTGCGATTGACCCGCGCGGCGAGCTCCGCTCGCGTCAGGGTCAGGTCGTCACAGCTGAGCGCAGGATGATGAGGATCGCGTTCCGCCTGGACGCTGAGCAACTTTCCGATCGGCAACGCGACCCTGGGCGCAGCGGGCGCGAACTGCCGGGGCATCCTGTGAGCGCGGCTCAACTGCTGGCGGTGGTCAGCATGCGCGCGAGGTCGCCGCGCACGACTTTGCCAACGCTGTTGCGCGGGAGCTGCTCGACGACCTGCAGGCGTTCGGGATGCTTGAAGAGCGCGAGACCGGCGGCAGCGAAATGTGCACGCACCGAGTCGAGCGTCGGCTGCTTGCCCGGCTTCGGCACGACGACTGCACAGATGCGCTCGCCCATGATCTCGTCGCGGTAGGCCGTGACGGCGCCCTCGAGCACGTCCGGCATCTGGGACAGCACGTTGTCGAGCTCCTCCGGCGCGATCTTCACGCCGCCGCGGACGATGATCTGCTTGAGCCGGCCAATGAAGCGGTAGAACCGGGGTGGGTCGTCCTCGCCCGTGATCTCGAACAGGTCCCCGGTGCGGAACCAGCCGTCCGCGGTGAATGACTGCGCCGTGATCTGCGGCGCGCGAAAATAGCCGTCGAACACCGTAGGCCCAGTGATCTGCAACTCGCCCGGCTTGCCGGCATCGAGGATCTCGACGCCTGTCTCAGGCTCGACGATCCGCGTGCGGATTTGAGCATGCGGTGGCGATTCCCAGCGGATTTCGTCACGCCCGTAGCGCGGGAACAGGCGGGCGCGATGCTCGGGGTTCGCGGCGTTCGCGGCGTTGCTCATCAGCGCCATGCCTTCGTTGGAGCCGAAGGAGTTCACGATCTCGATGCCGAAGCGTTCCTGGTAGCCGCGGATCATCTCGGGGTCGAGCGGGGCCGAGCCCGAACCGATGCAGCGCAGGAAGAGAGATCGACGCTGGCGAGCAGCTTCTCGTCCTTCAGCAGCATGTTGAGGACCGCGGGCGGCGCAATCGCGTACTCCGGCCGTTCCTCGGCGATCTGTCGCAGGTAGACACCGAGGTCCAGCGGATGGTGCAGCACGAGCGTGCCCGCGCTGTGCAGCCAGCTCATGAAACAGCCGCCGATCGCGGCCATGTTGATCAGCGGGAACGGGTTCAACAGTCGCTCGCCCCGGCGGATGCCGGCGCCGCGCAGGTGACCGTAGCTGATCGCGATCCAGTGGTTGTGAGTGCGCGGCACGCCTTTGGGCATGCCTTCCGTGCCGGACGTCCAGCAGATCGTCGCGACGTCGTCGGCCGAGACCTGCAGTGCATCGACGTGCGCGGCGAGTGTTGCGCGCGATTCGGTCGTGAGTGGCGCCGGACCGAAGGGGAGGCTGCCCTCCGGCGCGTCCGTACCGAGACACAGGACCTGCAGCGGCCGACCATTGGCCAGTTCCACGGCACCCGCGGCATAGTCGGCTCCCTTCAGCGAGCGCACCGTCAGCGTGGCGCGTGCACCCGTGAGATCGACGATCTGTTCCAGTTCGTGGCGCCGGAACTGCATCGGCACCGGGCTCACGATGATGCCCAGCCGAAGCGCGGCCAGGTACAGCGCGGGGTATTCGGCGATGTTCGGCAGTTGCGTGACCAGGATGTCATCACGACCGAGGCCAAGCTCCAGCAGGCGCATCGCGTAGCCGTCCGCCAGGTCCGCGACGTCCTGGAACGTGAGGCGCAGCGGCGAGCCGCCGACGAGCAGGTCGCGGTTCGGGGGGTCGAGCACGGCGAGTTGCCGAGGCGCCGACCGTACGGCATCGTCGAACATGTCCGTGATGCGGGTGTCCGACCACCAGCCGAGACGTCGGTATTCCCGAATGCGTTCTTCGCTAGTCGTGCGCAAGTGACTTGCCCCTGGGTAAGCGTCTGCGATCGAGTATAGGTAAGCGTCCGTGGACCGGCAATTGACGCGGCATTGGCGCGCCAGCATGCCGTACTGTATGGTTCTTTAACGAAAGTGACTACCGGAGAATGCCATGGATCGTCGTCTTTTCATGCAGGCTAGCGCCGACCGTACCCCTCCTGGCGGCAGGACTCCGCCGTCGCCGCGACGGCAGCGCATGACTACTTCGCGATCACGCGGAGGATGATCACTGCGTGGCGTGGCAAGGATCTCGAAGGCATGCTGGCTCACATCGACGACGACATCGTCTGGCACTCGCACGTGGGCAGCCCGCCTATCGTCGGCAAGGCGGCGATGCGCGAGTTCGCCGGCAAGCTCACGGCGCAGATGAACGACATCAAGTGGCGCATTTTCGAAACCGCAACCAACGACAACCGGCTGTTCCTGGAGGGGGTCGACGACTTCGTGACCAACGAGGGGCGGCGCGTCGTGCAGCCCTATGCCGGCATCCTTGTGTTCAAGGATGACGCGCATCGACGAGTGGCGCGACTACTTCGACCGCGCGGTCTTCGACCGGCTCAAGGCCGGCGAGCCGATGCCAGACTACCTGAAGGCGCTCGCCGACCGCCCGGCGTTGTTCTAGGCCTCGTCGCCCGCACGGCCCTGCGGCCGCCCGGACTGCGTCGGTCAGGCGCGTGGCGGCCAGGGAATGAAGGCGCTGGTCACGCGCGCGTAGTCGGCAAAGGCCTCGGGCCGCTTCTTGCGCATGCGCCGCTCGACGAGCCCGACGCCGAGCGGGCCGAGCAGGATGTAGGCCAGCGTCAACGGGCTGACGATCGCGAGCCAGCCCCACGGCGTCTCCAGCGCGATCAGGAAAAAGCCGCACCAGACGAGGAATTCGCCGAAGTAGTTGGGGTGGCGCGAATAACGCCAGAGTCCCCTGCGCATGATCTGGTTGTGATGAGCGGGATCGCGCAGGAAGCGGCGCAGCTGGATGTCCGCCACGGTCTCGAGCGTGAGCCCGATGCAGAACAGGACAGTGCCGGCCACGGCGAGGGTGCCCAGCGCCGGTTCGGGCGTGCGCTGTGCCAGGAAGAGCGGGAAGGCGATCGCGACGCCACTGGCCGCGCCGAGCGAAAGGAACACGTGCGTGAGGCTGTACCAGGCGTAGTTCTGGCCGAGCGAGGCTGCATGGGTGCGTAGCCTGGCGTAGCGCGGGTCTTCCTTGCCCCAGTTGCGTGCTCCAATGTGCCACGCGAGACGCGCTGCCCAGATCAGCGTGAGTCCCAGCACCAGGTTCTGTCGCGCCTGGTTGCCATCGCAGACCAGGTAGAACACGCCGGCGGTGATGGCCATGCCGACGGGGTACAGCGGATCACCGATGCTCGAGTCCTTGATCGCGAGACTGATCAGCCACAAGGTGATCCAGAATCCGAAAATCGTCGCGGCGCAGACCAGAACCAGGTACAGGATGTCGGCCGGCATCGCGACTTCTCCTCAGCGTCCGGTGCGGATGACGGGCACGTTCAGCATGCGGGCCATGCGCCGTTCGAGGCCTTTTGGATCGAGCGCAAGCGCGGCCCGCACTTCGACGGCCATGCGGTCGGTGTCCAGTTCGTCGATGCCGCGGGTCACGGCGCGCAGCCCGGCTCGTGCAATGTCATCGGGCTTTTCCTTGCCGCCTTCGACGTGCGCCGCCATGCGCGTATCGACCGAGCCGACGATCAGCGCGGTGACCTGCGTGCCCTGGCCTGCAAGTTCTGCGCGCACACAGCCGCTCAAGCTGCGAGTCGCGGCCTTCGACGGTCCGTAGCCCCCCATGTTCGGGATCGGGCAGAGCGCGGCGGCCGACAGCACGTTGATGATCGCGCCGCCGCCGTTGCGCGCGAGGACCGGTGCGAATGCACGGCACATCGCCAGCGTGCCGAAATAGTTCACTTCCATTTCCTGCCGTGCGATCGACATGTCGGCCGCGCCGAGCAGCGTCTGGTTGCTGAACAGGCCGGCATTGTTGACGACCAGGCTCACGTCGCCACACTCGCGGGCGGCCTTCGCGACCTCGTCGTAAGTCGGTGACGTCGAGTTCGAGCGCAACGCAGCGCCCCGGATACTGCTGGACGAGATGCGCTGCCGCCGCGGGATCGCGGCTGCCCGCGTACACTTTCTGTGCGCCCGATTCGAGCAGCACGCGGACGAAAGCCTCGCCGATGCCGCGATTGCCGCCGGTGACGAGACCGACACAGCCTTTGATTTCCATCGTCATCGCTCCGCTTTCGAAAGTGAGTCGTCGCCGTTGGTGCCCATGCCGGCTGGCAGAATGACGTCGGGGCCCGGTAGTCTTTCGTACAGGCGCTCCACGTCACCGGCGCGGCGGGTGAGGGCGACGCGCTGGTTGATCGTGCCCTTGTCGGACACTTCGTGCTGGTCGACGCTCGGCGGCTCGGTGAGCAGCTTGAGCCGCTCGACTCGCTCGCTGAGGCCGCGACCGCGCATTGAACGCCCGCAGTCGCGCCCGCAACTCGGCCTCGAGTTCAGGCGTCACGGGCACCTTGGGCCACGCGAGCATCGCCACGAACGACAGGTTCTCGCCGCACACCACTACGTCCGCGATCAGTGGTGAGAACGCTTCGAGGAACTCGGCGCGCAGCTTGCCGGCTGCGACCCACGAGCCCGTGCCGAGCTTGAAGTCCTCGGCGAGGCGACCTGCGAACCGCAGTCCCTTCTGGATGTCCGCCGGATCGTGGAGTTGCGCGGTGTCGCCGGTGCGGTAGAACCCTTCCTCGTCGTAGATGCCGCGGTTCACGTCCGGGTTGGACAGGTAACCGGGCGTGACGATCTGGCCGCGGACACGCACTTCGTAGCGTGGCCCGTTCGGCACCAGCTTGAGCGTCATGCCAGGCATCGGCAGCCCGATGCCGACTTCCTCGGTCGGGAAGTAGATCGACATGCAACCCGACGTGGTTTCGGTGGCGCCGTAACCCGTCGTGAAGAAGATCCGCTCGCCGATGGTCTCGACGGCGAGGCGCTGGAATCGCTCGTACAGCGCCTGCGGCAGGCCTGCGCCGCCGTACAGGGCCAGGCGCAGGTTGCGGAAGAATTGCTCGCGCAGTTCCGCGTCCTGCTCGAGCGCATCGGCCAGCATCGCGTAGCCGAACGGCACGTTGATGTGGAAGCTCGGCGGAATTTCCTTGATGTTGCGCAGCGACTCCTCGAACAGCCCGGGCATGGGCCGTCCCGCGTCGATGTAGAACCGACCGCCGCTGCAGAGCGTGGCGAACTGGTTGCACGCGCCCGACACGTGGCTCCAGGGCAACCAGTCGAGCATCGTCTCGCTCCAGCCGGCGGTTTGCGCGAGCACCTGCCGTGCCTGGGCGATGTTGGCCGAGACCATGCGCTGCGTCTGCACCACGGCTTTCGGCATGCTGGTGGAGCCGGAGGTCAGCATGTAGAGGGAGTGTGCGTCGGGATCGATGCCCGGCGATCGTCTGCTCGACGGCCGGCGTCACGGTCGTGGCCAGGACGTCGGCGTAGGCGATGGCCGGGCGCGAGAGCGCGGCCGGATCCGCCGTCACCACGATTGCGTCGCCGAAGTCGACCGTCTCGAGCGCGCGCTTGAACAGCCCGGTCTGCTCGGCGAACACGACGGCAGGCCTGACCAGGCTGACCACGTGCCGCAACCGGCCGAAGTCGCCGGGCATCAGCGAGTAGTTGGCGCTGACCGGGCAGACGGGCACGCCCGAGGCCATGCCGCCGAATTTCACGACCGCGTGCGCGATCGAATTGCCCGAGAGGATCAGCAGCGAGCGGCCGACCGGCAGGCGCTGATTGATCAGCCACTGCGTGACCGCATCGGCTGCGTGCTTGAACTGGCCGAACGAGTACTCGATCCACGGGCCGCCCTTGCCCGCGCGTTCGGCAATGCAGGGCCGGTCGGGATCACGCGCTGCCCACTCCGCGAGCTGTGCCGGCAAGTTGGGTACGAAAGGCTGCGAGTTCCGTGACGGGCTCGACGACGAGCGTGCCGTCGGCGCGTCGTTCGACCCGCATGTCGGACGGCGGAAAGTATGTCGCCCGAAAAGGTGCCTTGGCCGGGTTCATGTCGGCTCAGGACCGGTCGTAGGACAGATCGCTCGTGTCCTTGCGGCCCAGGTGCATGCCGGGCTTCGCAGGGTCGAACAATCCGGTGCACCAGCCCTCGCTCGACGGTGTATCCCGGTTCCAGTCGAACACCGTGCGGCGGTGCGCGATCTTCCATTGGCCATGGCGCCGCTCGAATCGGTCGACCAGCCGACCGCCCGTGAAGGTGTCCGTGGACTGCCCATTCGCGGTGAACCGCGCGAACGTCCACAGGTAGGTTTCGACCCGTGCCACGTCGCCGTCGAATTCGATGTGGCTCGTGCCGAGCAGATGCTGCATCGGGCCCATGAGGCGGATGCGCGGCACCGCGCCGTCCACGTAGGCGAACGCATTGCCGGTGTAGTTGCCGCCGTGCTCCTCGATCGCGTCCGGGTGGTAGCAGGACTTGAGCAGGTCCGCGTCGGCACGGTCCACGCCGCGTGCGTAACGCGCGAGCACTTCATGGATTTCGTCCCTGGCGAGCATGCGCTCGATGCGGACCTGTAATGCGTCGGCTGCGCCGGTGACGGTGCTCATGGTGTTGTTTCCCCCGCGTGATCGGGCATCATGCCCCAGACTTGCGCAATAAGACTGAGAGGAAAGCCGGCAATGGTCAAGCACGAAAGCCGCCCGGGTCCTCGCGTCGCGATCGTCACCGGCGCGGGCACCGGACTCGGCCGCGCCTACGCCCGCAGGCTCGCGGCCGATGGCTTGCGCGTCATCGTGAACAATCGGCGGCGCGAGGTCGATGCGGCAGGGCGGGGCAGCGCCGACCGCGTCGTCGACGAGATTATCGCAGCCGGTGGCGAGGCCGTCGCCAATTACGAAGACGTCTGCGCGGAAGGTGCCGGCGAGCGCATGGTCGAACAGGCCCTGGCCACCTGGGGCCGGCTCGACGCGCTGGTAAACAACGCCGGCGTCGACCAGCACGCTGCGTTCCACAAGATCGACCTCGATGCGTTTCGCGGCATTTTCGACGTCAACTTCTTCGGCACGCTGGGCGTGACCCACGCGGCCTGGCGGCACATGCGCGAGGCGGGGCACGGCCGGGTGCTCGTCTCGACGTCCTCCGCCGGCTTGCATGGCTTGCACGGACTCTCGGCCTACGCGGCCGCGAAGGCTGCGCTGATCGGCCTTGCGCGAACGCTGGCGGCGGAGGGTGCCTCGCGCGATCTGTTTTGCAACGCAATAGCACCTTACGCTGCAACACGCATGACCGACGGCTGGCATTACCCGACGAGGCGGAGCGCTGCGGCAATGTCGCCGGACTGCGTGGCGCCGCTGGTGTCGACCCTGGTGAGCGAGCGGTCCCGCGTCAACGGCCAGGTCATCGTCGCTGGCTGGCGGCTGGGCTCGCCGCACCGCAACAGTCGAGGCCGACAGCCTGGTCTATGTCGCTCCGGACGCCGTCGCTGATGCGTCCACGCAACTGCAGGTGGAGCCGTGGCGGATCGCCGGAGTTTGCAGGGAGTTCCGCGATGGGCGAGAGTCGTACGAGGAGTTCTTCGCGCGCGTTGTCGGGGACTTGCGACAACTTTAAGCTCGGGGTAGCCTACGACGGTCTAGTTAAGCAAGCGACCGTGACGCTGCAGGATGCAACGCGCGGATCGCGGTTATGAATAACGCCAAGGGGGACTTAGATGACATTCGATCGCATGCGCCAATCCACCCGCCGGGGGTCGTCCGTCGCTTACGCGGTGGCCACCATTCTCTCTGCGGCCGCCGCGATGCCTGCACTGGCAGCCACCACCAGCGAGGGGCTTGAGGAAGTCATCGTCACCGCACAGCGCCGCGAGACTTCGCTGCAGACCACCGCGGTCGCGATCTCCGCATACTCCGGTCAAAAGCTCGCGGAAGACAAGATCTTCACGGTCAGCGACCTCGCCAACAGCGTGCCGGCCTTCTCCTTCACCGCCAACACTCCGCTCGACGTCGAATTGAACATCCGCGGCATTACCAATACGCGGCTCGATTCGCCGACGTCCGACCCGTCGGTCGGCACGTTCGTCGACGGCGTCTACATCGGTCGCACGGGCGACTACAACTTCGACTTCTACGACCTCGAGCGCATCGAAGTCATCCGCGGCCCGCAGGGCGTGCTGCTCGGCAAGAACGTGGTCGGCGGCGCCCTCAGCATCATCACTGCGGCGCCGAAGTTCGAAAACTCGGGCGAGGCCATGCTCTCGCTCGGCAACTACGACGCAATTACGGCCGCGGGTTACGTCACCGGCGGCATGACCGACGACGTGGCGGGTCGCTTTGCGTTCCAGGCGCGCAAGCACGACGGCTACGGTCGCGACGTGCTGCACCAGCGCGACGTCGAGGACCTCGACTCGTTCCAGGGCCGCGTCCAGTTGTTGTGGGAGCCGGGCGACAGCGGCTGGCGCGTCCGCGGCATCGCCGACTATTCGCAGGATTCGACCAACGGCATCAACGTCGTCGCAGTCGACGGTGGCACCAAGTCCTGTGAGACGACCTACCTGCGCACGAACTGCACGCGACCGTGGAGCAACCTGCGCGCCTACCTCGGTCTTACGGATCCGCGCGAGAACATCGCCCAGAGCATCCAGTACAAGGGCAACCTCGCATCAACCAGTTCATGGAGCGCGACGGCCACGGCCTGACGCTCGACATCGAAAAGGACTTCAAGGCATTCACGTTCAACTCGCTGACGGGCTACCGCAAGGCGCATGAGCCACCAGGTGTACGACCAGACCGGCGCTGGCCCAGAGGCACTCGGCTGGAGCCTGGCGGAGTGGGCCAATTACATCGCGTGGATCAACGCGAAGTACGGCACGCGACCCGCGGTGTCGAACAACGGCCAGTTCCTGTTTGCGCAGCCGGTCGGCGAAAAGGTCCACGCGCAGGCCTTGAGCCAGGAATTCCGCTTCACGTCGAACAACAAGGACAGCCGCTTCGACTGGATC
Organism: uncultured Gammaproteobacteria bacterium; assembly: GCA_963793675.1. Lineage (GTDB taxonomy): Bacteria > Pseudomonadota > Gammaproteobacteria > Steroidobacterales > Steroidobacteraceae > RPQJ01. The sequence goes on from CAWCBA010000008.1 coordinate 352,882, forward strand.
GCCGGCTGTTCGACAAGAAGGACGAAATCGAGAAGACCGACCGGTTCATCGGCGAGAACTTCCTCGGTGCGGTCATCCCGGGCGGCAACAACCCGCTCTCGACGCTCAGCGGTGAAAGCCACTGGTACAACGACGGCGAGACCGAGAACATGGCCGTCTTCGGCGCAGGTGGGCTTCAAGTTCACCGACGCCCTCAAGCTCAACGTCGGTGTGCGTTACACCTCGGACGACAAGAACGGCACGGTGCGCGGCCTCGTGGTCGAGACCGGTGACCGTTTCAGCCCGAATGACCCGCGCGCCAACGTGACCATCGAAGCGCTGTGCCGTGCCCCGGACGGCACCATCATCCGCACGCCGACGGGCGGCGTGGGCGTTGCGACCTGCACCGCGCCGAACGCGTGGGTCTACGCGGAAGGCACGCGGCTTCACGACCAACTACAGCAAGAAGTGGACCGAGGTCACGCCGCAGGCAACCCTCGAGTGGACCGTCACCGACCAGATCTTCACGTACCTCACGTATTCGGAAGGGTTCAAGGGCGGCGGCTTCGACGACACGCCGGCAAACCCCGCGCAGGCATCGACGCCATTCGATCCCGAGAAAGCGAAGAACTACGAAATCGGCATCAAGTCCGACTTACTTCGACAATCGCTTCCGCGTCAACGCCGACGTGTTCTACATGGACTACACGAACCTGCAGGTCACGCAGACCAACGCAGCGTGCCTGTGCAACATCACGGACAACGCGGCGAGCGCGGAAATCAAGGGCGTCGAGGCCGAACTGTCGTACCTGCCGGTCGACAGCCTGCGGCTTGTCGCTGTCCGGTTCGTACGTCGACGCCAAGTACAAGGACTTCCTCGAATCGGCCATCGACCCGACCACGGGCCTGCGACTGGACAGCTCGGACAACCGCATGCAGCGCACGCCCGAGACGCAGGTCAGCGGCGGCGATCGACTACACGATGGGCCTCGGCAGCTGGGGCAAGGCGCTCAACTTCCGCGTGAACTACACCTGGCAGAGCGACATGTACTGGGCCACGGACAACATGGCGTCCGAGCCTTCGTACGGCCTGCTCGATGCTCGCATCGGCTCTCGCGCCGGAAGATGCGCCGTGGCAGGTGGCGGTCTGGGGCAAGAACCTGAGCGACGAGCTGTACCGGACCAACATCATTTCGTTCTTCGGTGAGGAAGTGTCGCAGTTCGGCGCGCCGCGCACCTACGGCGTCGACTTCACCTACAAGTTCTGATGGCCCGGTTCTGACGGCCAGGTTCTGACGGCGAGGGGCGGTGCGCTTCACGGCGCACCGCCCCGACCGCCCCGCACGCAGGCGGAGCATCCCGTGGTCGAAACGACCGCCATCTGCCGTTTCTGCCACGCCACCTGCGGCCTCAGGGTCACGATCGAGCAGGGCCGCGTCGTCGACATCATCGGCGACATCGACAACCCCGTGTATCACGGGTACAGCTGCGTCAAAGGACGCAACTACCACGAATTCCATTACGACCCGGCTCGCGTGCTGCATCCGCTGCGGCGCGATGCGACCGGTTCGCTGCAACCGGTCAGCCTCGATGCCGCGCTGACCGGAATTGCCGCCGACCTGCAGCGCATCCTCGCCGAGCACGGTCCGCGCTCGGTCGCGATGTACGGCGGCACTTTCAGTCATTTCTGCTCGGCAGGCGTGATGCTGCGCGACGCGTTCATGGACGCGATCGGCTCGCCGATGCGCTTCAGCAACGCCACGATCGACCAGCCGGGCAAGCCGATCTCGATGGCCCTGCACGGACGGTGGGGCGCCGGGCCGCAGGCGTTCGCCGACGCGGATGTCTGCCTGCTCGTGGGCGCCAATCCCCTGGTGTCGATGTGGGGTGGCATCCCGACGTTCAATCCGGCGAAGCGGCTGCACGAGGCACGCGCTGGCGGCCTCAAGCTGATCGTCATCGACCCGCGTGTCACCGAGACGGCGCGCAAGGCCGACATCCACCTGCAGTGCCTGCCGGGTCACGACGTCGAACTGCTGGCCGCGATGCTCAACGTGATCCTCGCCGAAGGCCTGCAGGACAGCAGTTTCGTCGCCGCAGAAACGCAGGGATTCGAAGCGCTGCGGGCTGCAGTGGCGCCGTTCACCCCGGAGCGAGTCGCGCCGCTCGCCGGCGTGGCGGCGGCGCAGCTTGCCGCGGCGGCACGAACCTTTGCCAGGGCACGGCGTGGCAACGCCACGAGCGGCACCGGGCCGAGCATGGCGCCATACGGCGTGCTCATGGACTACCTCGTGCTCGCCCTGAACACGGTGTGTGGACGCTGGGTCCGTGCGGGTGAAACGCTGCCCAACCGCGGGGTCCTGTTCCGCCAGTTTTCAGGTATCGCGCGCGCCGAGAAGCCACGGCCGGGGGTGGGGCTGGGCCAGCGGCTCCGAATCCGTAGTCTCACCGAGACGGCCGCCGGCCTGCCGACGTCGGCGCTGGCCGACGAGATCCTCACGCCAGGCGAAGGGCAGGTGCGCGCGCTGATCGTCGTCGGCGGCAATCCGCTGCTGTCGTGGCCCAACCAGGCCAAGACCCGTCGCGCGCTCGAGTCGCTCGAGCTGCTCGTCGTCGTCGACCCGCAGGTCTCGGCCACCGCGCGGTTTGCGCACTACGTCCTCGGTCCACGGTTCGGACTCGAGGAGCCAGCGATGTCGTTCGGCAACGAAGGCATCACCACCTACGGACTGTCGATCGGCTACCAGGAGCCCTACGCGCAGTACCAGCCGCGTCTGATCGAGCCGCCGGAGGGTTCGGAGGTGCTGGCCGACTGGCGCATCTTCTACGAACTCGCGCGACGGATGGGATTGAAACTCTCCTATCGCGGCCAGCCGTTCGACATGGAGAACGCGCCGACCACCGACGAGTTGATGGAGCAGTTCGTGCGCCGCAGTCGCGTGCCGCTCGACCTGATCAAGCAACATCCACACGGGCACCTGTACCCCGACCCGCAGCCGTTCGCCGAGCCCAGGGAGGCGGACTGGCCGCATCGATTGCAGCTGGGTGACGCGACGATGCTGGAACAGTTACAGCAGGTCTCGGCCCGGATGGCCCCGAAAGCGGCCGATGAAGGCGCTGACGTGGCGCTGCCCGCAACGGAACCGGCGCCCGACGGCGCCATCGAGTTGCTGCTGGTGAGTCGCCGCGAGCACGCCGTCTACAACTCGGTTGCGCATCACTTGCCGGCCCTTCGTCGCAGGCGTCCCTTCAACCCTGCCTACGTGAACCCGGCCGATGCAAGACGTCTGGGTCTCGAGGACGGCGGCGCCATTGAAATCGAGTCGGCGGTGGGCCGGGTCAACGCGGTCCTGCAGTTGGCGCCCGATGTGCGGGCAGGCGTCGTGTCGATGGCGCACGGCTTCGATCCGCTTGCCGGGGAAGGGCAGAGCGCCTGCACCGCGGCGCTGGTCGATGACGAAAACGACTACGAGCCGCTCAGCGGCCTGCCGCGCATGAGCGCGATCCCGGTGCGGTTGCGGAGACGGGCGGCAGTCTAGAGCTTGTCGCGGTGCAGCTTGATGCCGGCACGCTCGCGATCCCACGTGTCCGCGGTGATGCCCTGGTCGCGGAAGTAGACCTTGCGGATCTTGTTGGTCTCGGTCTTCGGGATCTGCGCGACCACGCGCACGTAGCGCGGCACCATGAAGTACGGCAGCCGCGGGATCAGGAATTCGGTCAGCGCGCGCGGATCCACCGTCCGTCCCGGCTTGGACGTCACCACGACCATCACTTCCTGTTCGGCGATTTCGCTCTCGACGCCGACGGCGGCGACTTCGTCGACGTCCGGGAACTGGCGCACGCTGTTCTCGACCTCGAACGAGGAGATGTTCTCGCCGCGGCGCCGGATCGTGTCCTTCTTGCGGTCCACGAAAAAGAAATTGCCGTCGTCGTCCTGCCGGAACAGGTCGCCCGTGTGGAACCAGCCGTTGCGCCAGGCAGCCGCCGTCGCTTCAGGCTGGCCGTTGTAGCCGGCATTCATCGACCACGGATGCTGGCTGCGCACGATCAGTTCACCGATCTCGCCTTGCGGCACTTCAATGTCGTGGTCGTCGACCAGTCGTGCCTGGATGCCGGTGCGGGGCTTGCCGCAAGACCCGTAGACGCCCGTGTTGAGGTCCGTAACCAGCGGCGCCGAGACCTCGGTCATGTTGAAGCCGGTCAGGTATTCGAAGCCGAACCGCTGCGCGAAAGCGATCGTCTCCGCGCTGATCGGGAACATGGTCAGGCATTTCAGCGGATTGTCGCGATCGTCCGGTCGAGGCTCGGACTTTGCGAGGAACGCGGCCATCACGCCGATCAATCCGGACGTGGTGACGCAGTTGCCTTCGCGCACCTGGTCCCAGAACTTCGCCGTGCTGAAGCCGTCGACCAGGTAGATGCTGCCGCCGCGCACCAGCGCCGCGTACGTCGGGCTGGTGCCGCCGACGTGGAACATCGGCAGGTTGACGAGAATCGCCTCGCCATCGCCCATGTAGCCGTACACGGTCATGCCCGTCATGTAGAGCTGCAGGTAGGGTGACAGCACGCCCTTGGAGTAACCGGTGGTCCCGGACGTGTAGATGATCGACTGGATGTCCCAGTGATTGATGTCGGCGCTCTCGTCGAGCTGCGCGGCGTCGCCCCGCAGCGCGTCTTCGCCGATCATCGTCAGCTGGGCCTGCGTCGTGGCAGCCGCCGGGCCGATCGTGACGACCTGTCGCAGGTGCGGCAGGGCGAGCCCGTCGAGACGCTCCACAAGGCTGTGGTGCGCCACCATCACGCTGGCTTCCGCTGCGTTGACGACGTGGGCGAGTACGTCACCGCGATAGGCGGTGTTCAGCGGCACGAACACGGCGCCGAGGTAATTGGTCGCGAACCAGGCGAGCACCATCGGGCGTCCTGTCGGCAGCCACGCGATGACGCGGTCGCCCTTCTTGACGCCGAGTCGCTGCAGGCCGGCCGCGGCTGCACGGACTTCAGACAGGCATTCGGCGTAGGTCCAGGTGCTGCCGTCTTCGAACAGTGCAAAGCGGCGCTCGGGGTGGCGCGCCGCGCGGGTGTCCAGCATTGCCTTGAGGACACAGTCTTCCCGCGCCGGGACGGCGGGATCCAGCCAGGGTGGCCGACGCTCTTCGAGGCCCATGCGGGAAACTCAGCTGCCGGCGACAGTCTTCTGCGGACGGGAACCGTCGAGCGGCAGGCCGAGTTGTTGCAGCACGGTCTGCAGGTCGAAGTAGTCACGCCACTCGCAGATCAGGCCGTCGCGGAACAGGAACGTGGACATGTAGGGCAGGCTGACCTGCTTGCCGTCCTTGACGTAGTTCTCGACGCCCTCGACGACCGCCGACGTGTCGTCCGCAATGATGCGGTGGACGTCATAGCGCTTGTCCGTCATGCCGTTGCCGAACTTGGCAAAAAAGTTGCGGACCTTCGCCTTGCCGTGGATCGGGCCGATCGGAACGTTCACCGCGATGACGTCATCGGTGCAGAGGTCCATGACGCCTTCGAGGTCGTCGGCTTTCCAGGCGGCGTAGTAGGCGCGGACGATGTCGGCGTTATTCATGGGCGTGGTCTCCGTGGAAGGACCTCGATGCCGGTCTGGAACGAGTCCGGCCGAGGATAGGGGCTAGGGTCCAGTTGTGCAAGTGACCGCGGTGGGCCGATGTCCGGTCGATCGCGGCGAGTGGTCCGCTGCACTGCGGCACAGTCTGCCGCATTCTTGCGGCAGGCCCTGCTTGACAGCCTCTGGTCGTTGACCGATGTTGCAACTTGCATTATTGAACCAGAAGGTCCCTCGAACGTGCGGTCCGCATGCAGCCGAAAGCCGACTCCCGCGACGCCTTCGCAGCGCCTGTAGGCCGCTTCATTGCGCAGTTGCGGACGGCGGGGGGCGCGCTGCAGAAGGGCGCTTCTCTTCTCGCCATCCAGGCTGGCGTGCCGTGACTCGAGACCGGCACGTACGCGACCTGCGCAATCTCTTTCCGTGCTGTCTCGGCCGGCCGGGGCAACCCGCGGTGCCACGCACGGCACGCGAGCCACCATCAATGCGTCGCAGGGCCTTGAAGCCGCGCAAACCTGCACGCCCGACGCGTAAAGGCCGATCCGGCTGACCCGCATGCACGACCAGGCTGCACCGCTGGCATCGTCGCTCGCTCGCACAGGAAAGCCACTGTTCATCCTGGATGCGCGTCACGGCGTCGAAGAACGCTGTCTGCGCGAGTGGCTGCGTAAGCGAGGGGATACCGAAGCGACCGCCGGCAGCAGCGATTGTGTCGTCCTGCCGATCTCCGTCGAGGGTCGCGCACTGTCACTGGAGCGGCTCGCCTCGATGCTGGTGGCCAACGACGACACGCGGGTCATACCCGTGCGGGTTGCCTGGCGGATTCCCCATCTGGAGCACGAGCGCGGCTTGCGCTTGCGCGACCTCTTGTTCGGCGATCCGCGGCATCCGGGAAGGGTACGAGCGGCGTGGGTGATGCTGCGGGACCGGCAGCAGGCGCATTGCCTGGTCGGCAGGCCCGCGACGATCGGCGAGTTGAAGCAGCGCTTCGCCGGGCAGGTGGCGGGTGTTGAACACCGGGAGCGACATGCGTTCGCTCGCTTCGTCGCGCGCGAGGCCGCGCTGACCCTCGACATCGAGGAGCGTGGTGTCCAGGGCAGTCGCTACAAGGTGCCGCGCTTCGTCGCCGAAAGCATCCTCGCGAGCCGTGAGTTCCGTCCCGCTCTCGAGCGGATCGCGGATGAGCAGGGTCGCGCGCCGGCGGATCTGCTGGCGGAATCGAGACGCTACCTGAAAGAACTGGTGTCCAAGCCGAGCCCGCTGTGGCTCGACCTGCGCGCGCATCTGGATCGCTTCCTGTTTACTCGCGGTTACGAGCGCCAGACGCGTTTTGACCCGACGGAACTCGAGCGGCTGCGCCAGAGCATGCGCACGCATCCGACGGTGCTGCTCTTCACTCACAAGACTTACATCGATGCCAGCTTGCCGGCCCTGCTGCTCTACAGCAACGACCTGCCGATGCTGCACACGTTCGGCGGAATCAACATGGACTTCGCCGGCTTCGGCGCGCTGCTGCGGCGGTCCGGCGCCATATTCATCCGCCGGACGTTCCAGGACAATCCGGTCTACAAGCTCGTCCTGCGCAAGTACGTGGGATACCTGCTCGAGAAGCGCTTTCCGATGTCATGGGCGCTGGAAGGCACGCGCTCGCGCCTGGGCAAGTTGATGCCGCCCCGCTATGGCCTGCTCAAGTACACGCTGGATGCCGCGCACGACGCCGGCGTCGAGAACGTGCACATCTATCCCTTCGTCACGAGCTTCGACCTGATCCGCGACGTCGAGGAATACGCCGCCGAACAGACCGGCCGAATGAAGCAGCCCGAATCGCTCAAGTGGCTGATGGGTTACGTCCGGTCGCTGCGCCGGCCGATGGGACGAGTGCGCGTGGACCTCGGTGATCCGGTCGTGGTCGGGCAGGCGCCTGTTCCGGGCGACAAGCTGGCGCTCGCGAAAATCGCGTTCGAGGTCGCGGTGCGCGCCAACCGCGTCACGCCGCTCACCGTGACGGCCGTGATGTGCCTGGTTCTGCTCGGTACGGCACCGCGCGGCGCCACGGCGCAGGAACTGGTGAAGCTGGTCGCGGTGCTCGCGGATTGGGCGCGCGCCCGCGGCATCCGCATGACCGACGAGCTCGCCGACGACGACCGCGCAGCGTTTCTCGTCAACGTCGATCGCCTTGCCGCGAGCGGATTGCTGCTCCGTTATGACGAGGGCAGCTCGGTGGTCTATGCGATCGAGCCGGCCCGGCACCCTATTGCCAGTTACTACCGCAACACCATCGTCCATCACTTCCTCGACAAGTCCATCCTCGAACTGGCGCTGTTCAAGGTCGACGACGTTGCTGACGGCGGCGTCGCTGCAGTCTTCTGGGCGGAGACCGAACGCCTGCGCGAACTGTTCAAGTTCGAATTCTTCTATCCGCCGCGCGACGAATTCCGCGCCGGGCTCGTCGCCGAACTCGAGCGTGTCGATCCGAGGTGGCGTGAGCGCCTCGCCGGGGATCGGCAGCAGGCCCGTCGACTCTCGCGGCGGTTGCAGCCCTTCATCGGCCACGCGGTCCTGCTGCCGTACGTCGAGGCCTATGCCGTGGTCGTGGACCTGTTGGCCCGGCTCGGTCCCGGTGAGCGGCTCGAGCAGGGTCGCTGCGTCGAACTCGCGCTGAAAGAGGGGCGCCAGGCTTATCTGCTGCGACGGATCAGCAGCGAGGCGTCGATCGGCAGGATCCTGTTCGAGAACGGCTTCCGGCTGGCCATGCATCTCGGGCTTGCTGGCGAAAGCACCACCGGGACAATCGCCGGGCGGCGGGCGCTGCTGTGGGAGTTGCGGGCGCTGTCGCACCGCATGGAGCGGATGCGGCACGAGGCGCTCGCTCGCGCCGAAGAAATCATGGCGATGAAGCCATGACCATGATCTCGCAACTGGGCGCACAGGATTCGCAGTTTCTCTACGTGCAGGTCGGCGACGTGCTGACGCACGTCATGAGCATCAATCTCTACGATCCGTCGACCGCACCGTCAGGCCAGCCGCACGCCGGTCAGTTGCTCCGATAGCGTCCAGAGCCGTTCGGCCGCTTCGTGATCGACGGCCCAGGGCCGCACACCCGCGGGACCTCTGTCTTCAGGCGGGACGGCGCGGGCGATGTCGCAGTCTTCGCAATACAGGCCGCCGAGGCCGGCGAGTTGCGGGCTGGTGGCGGCCCACACGGTGGTGGCCGCGCCTTGCTCGATCGTCTTGAACAGCGGGTTGACGACGCCGTCCGCCGTCACCCAGCCCATCGCAACCTGTTCTTCCATCGGCAGCGAGCGCTGCAGGTCGGTCATGATCGCGCCCGGGTGCACCGCGAATGCGCGGATGCCCTGCGCGCGTCCGCGCTCATCCACGCCGAGGGCACAGAGGCTGTTGGCCGTCTTCGCCTGGCCGTAAGCGAACCACTTGTGGTACTCGCGCCGTTCGAAGTTGGGGTCGTCGAAATTCATCGGCGTGATGCGATGCCCGAGCGAGGAGAGCATGACGACTCGCGCGCCCGGCGCTGCTGCCAGCGCTGGCCAGAGACGGCATAGCAGCTGGAAATGCCCGAGGTGGTTGGTGGCGAACTGGCTCTCGTAGCCACGGCTGTCGCGCGCGAGTGGCGCTGCCATGATCGCGGCGTTGCAGACGAGAACGTGCAGTGGGTCGTGGCGCGCCAGCCAGTCATTCGCGAAGGCGTCGATGGAGCTCGGGTCCATCAGGTCGAGCGCCGCAAGCTCGACGTTGGTGAGGCCCGCCAGTGCAGCTCGCGCCTTGTCCGGGGTGCGGGCCGGCACGGTGACGCGGGCGCCGGCCGCGGCGAGGGCACGCGTGGTCTCGACGCCGATACCCGAATAGCCGCCGGTGACGATGACGTTGCGGCCGGCGAGGTCGATCCCCGCGAGCACGTCGGTCGCGGTCGAGCGCATGCCGAAGCCGGAAGGGAGGGGCGCCTGTGTCGTCATCGATCGTTTCCGCCCTTGATGGATCGCGTCGGCGAAGTCAGGATAGGACCCCGCGTTCGATTGTGCAAGCGACCGGTCCCCCGCCGGCGCAGGAGTCAAGCCCTTGCGAGTCACGATGCCCACGCCCGAGCAGGTGCGACAGCTTCCCGAGCTGGTGCGGGTGCGCGTGCCGAAAGAATGGGAAGACCTGAACGGACACGTCAACGTGAAGCATCACCTGACGATGTACGACCTGACGAGCGACCCGTTGCTCGAGCTGCTCGGCATCAGCGAGGAATGGGTTCGCACGCAGCGAATCGGGCTCTTCGATCTCGAGCACCACATCTGGTTCCTCAATGAAGTGCACGTGGGCGAAGAGGTGTCGCTGTTCCTGAGCTTCACCGCCCGCAACGAAAAGCGCGTGCAGGGTCACGTGTTCCTGCTGAACGCCACGCACGAGCGCCTCGCCAGCGTCGTCGAGTTCGTGTCTGCGGCCGCCGACCTCGACGCACGGCGCACGGTGTCGCTGCCTGCCGTCATTGCCAACGGCATCGACGAATTGATGGCACGCCAGCGCAACCTCGACTGGGCGGCACCGCTGAGCGGCGCGATTTCCATCTGAACGCCACGGAGACGAACATCCCATGCTCGACGACCTGATTCGTCTCGCCCTCGCCGACGCCGCGCTGGTGTTCGGGTCGTTCATCCTGCTGTGGGCGATCAGCATGGCGACGCGCGACTCGAGCCTCGTCGACATCTGGTTCGCACCGTGCATCGGGGCGGCCGCGGTGCTCGGCGTGTTCGTCGCGCACGGTGCAGAACCGCGGCGCATCCTGATCGCCGTGCTTGCCGTCATCTGGTCGGCGCGACTGGGCGGCTACCTGGCATGGCGCAACTGGGGCCGGGAAGATCCCCGCTATGCGCGCCTGCGCAAGCACGTCGAAGACCAGGGCGGGAATTTCGCCTGGCACAGCCTGACGCGCATCAACATCTACCAGGCGGCGATCGTCTTCGTCGCAATTGCGCCTTTCCTCGTGGCGCAGACGGCGCCCACGCCGGCAGCACTCGGCCCGCTTGCGTGGTTCGGAGCCGCGCTGGTGCTGATCGGCGTCACTTTCGAGGGGACCGCGGACTGGCAGCTCGCACGCTTCAAGGCCGTGGCCGGCAATGCCGGTAAAGTGCTGGACACGGGTTTGTGGCGCTATTCGCGGCACCCCAATTACTTCGGTGAAACCTGCGTGTGGTGGGGTTACTGGCTGGTGGCCTGCGAACACCCCTGGGGATGGTTCACGGTGTTTTCACCCGCGCTCATGACGTGGTCGATCCTCGGCATGATGGGCAAGGAACTCGTCGAGCGGCGCATGCTCAAGAAGCGTCCGGGGTACGAAGACTACGTGCGGCGCACCAGCGGCTTCTTTCCCTGGCCGCCACGTCGTTGAGCGACGGGCTGCCGCGCCGAGCCGCGAATCTGGACTTCGCGTGCTTCGACCGCCGCGCCGCAACTGCCGCAGACGACCTTGACGCGGAGTCGTTTCCCGCAGGGGCGGTGCCGCAGGAGCAGCCCCGGACCGTGCGGCGAGGCGATCCAATGCGTGCCCCAGTCGTGCATCGCGATGGTGAACTGCAGCAGGTCCCAGCCCTTGTCCGTGAGGTGGTACTCGTGTCGCGGCGGATGGTCCTGGTAGAGACGTTGTTCGATCACGCCGGCTGCCAGCAGGCGGCGCAGCCGGTCGGCAAGAATATTGGTCGCGATACCGAGCGCGGCATTGATGTCGTCGTAGCGATGCAGGCCGAAAAACAGCGCGCCGACCAGCAAAGCGGTCCAGCGGTCGCCGACGGTGTCGACGCTGTGAAACATCGTCGTGTCGACGCCGCTGGCATTCGACACGGCTGCGCTTTCGCGACGGCGCGTGGCAGCCGGCGGAGCGAGGTAGCTGTGCGCACCCGGGCCCGGCTTGAACACCATGTCGCGCCAGCCGATGCCGGTTTCGCAGTGCGCGCAGACCAGGCGCGGGTTCAGGGACTTGCCGCAGGCCGTGTGCGTCAGCTTGGGCGGCAAGCCGAACTCGCCACCCCAGCGGTTTTCCCACGTCCACATGCAGAGCGCGACCGGGTAGAAGGCAAGACCCTTCTCGGTCAGGCGATACTCGAGCCGGCTCGGCGCGCTGCCGTACGGACTGCGGTAGAAGAGGCCGGCCTCGACCATCGTGTTAAGACGGGCGGTGAGCGTGCCGCGCGAAGCGCCGGTGCGACGGCGCAGGTCCTCGAAGCGACGGACGCCGATGAACGCATCCCGCATGAGCAGGAACGACCAGCGATCGCCGACGAGCTGCAACGCGCGCGCGACTTCGCCACTGTGCAGCAGGACGCGGATGGTTTCGACGTCGCGGGGGCGCGGCGTACGCCGTGCGGTCTTGCCGGTCGACATGATTTGATCGCAGCAGTCTAAAAGTGCAAGTCTAACATCAGGCGGCGGCCGTTCATGCCGCCGCCGACCACGTCCGGGGGGGCACATGAATTACCAGCAGCTCAAGAAAATCGTCGGCTTCTACAGCCGGTTCACCGCCAGCTTCACCCAGGTGGGGTATCGCTGGCGCAGCCTTTCATCGGCAGAAATTCGCCCCCGACTACCGCGGCCAGCATTGGCTGGTCACCGGTGGCTCTGGCGGCATCGGCCGGCACATCGTGCTGGAGGCCGCGCGAGCGGGGGCAACCGTCACTGCCGTGGCACGTAACGAGTCGAAGCTCGATGCTCTGCGCGACGACGCGCGCAAGGCTGGCATTGCCGGCGTTGAGACCGAATGCTGCGACTTCACCCTGCAATCCGACACCGGGCGCCTGCTGCGACGGCTCGAGGCGTCCGGCCGCAGGATCGACGTGCTCGTCAACAACGTCGGCGTCCTGCTCGACGATCTCTCGGTGACTGCGGAAGGTCGCGAAAGCTCGTTCGTCTCGAACCTGCTGAGCCATTACCAGTTGACCGAAGGGCTCATTCGCAAGGGGTTGCTGGCCGGCCCGAAGGCCACGGTGATCAACATGACCTCGGGTGGCGGTTACAACATGCCGCTGATGGTTGCGATGCTGAACGTCACCGACCCCGCGCGGTACAACGGAGTGTTCGCGTACGGCTTCCACAAGCGTGCGCAGATGGTGCTGAACCAGTACTGGCGCGACACGTATGGGTCACGCGGCATCGCGTTCTACGTGATGCATCCGGGCTGGGCAGACACGGATGGCGTGAAGCGGTCACTGCCGCGGTTCCGCAAGATCCTGCGGCCGATACTGCGCGATGCAGCCTCGGGCGCCGATACGGCGCTCTGGCTGGCCGGCACGCGTCCCGCACAGCCTGAGCACGAACTCGTGTGGTTCGATCGTGCGATCCGCCCCGCGCACGTCTATGACCGGACGCGGACGACGAAAGACACGCCACAATCGCTGGTGGCGTATCTCGAATCCGAACTCGCGCGTCAGCCGGCCGCGAGCGCCTGAGGCCAGAGGTGGTCGCCGGTCACCCATGACGCGTGGAACCCGGCCGCGACACGGCCGGGCAGCTTCACGCGCGCGAGCGGGCCGGCCGTGATCCGCTTGGCGTCGAAGATCCAGGCCTCCGAGCGGTAATCCTTGATGTTGGTGGCCAGCGTGATCGCGTAGCCGCTGTCTTCGTCACCACCCCGCGTGCTCGGCGCGAACGGCGCCTCGCTGGGGAACCAGCCCGCCGGGTAGTCGTAGACCTCGCGCGTACCCTTGTCGTGGTCGTACTTGACGAGGCCTTCGAATGCCATCGTCTGCAGGTCGGTCGGGATCAACTGGTGGTACGAGTACCGCGTCTTGACGCCGTAGCGTTCCGTGTCGGGCAGACAGAACTCGACGTTCAGGTCGTCGATCTGCTGCTCGCTCCTTTCGCCCGTCTTCAGGTTCATGCGCCAGCGGCGCAGGTGACCCTTGTAGCGCAGGTAGGCGAGCATCGAGGCGAGCGGGCCTTCCTGCGGGTCGCGGCGGATGGTGGGGTCGGGCTGGAAGCAGCCGTCCATCGTGATCCAGTCCCCGTCCTCCCAGGCATTGACCATGTGCAGCACGTAGCCCGGCTCGAATTCGAACCAGCGCACCTGCTCCTGCGTGCCATAGCGCGGAATCACGCCGAAACGCGTCGGCAGGTCGCGCCTGAACTGCACCACGCGGTGACCGGTGCGCTTCAGCACGTCGAGGTCGTGAAACAGCGGGAAATCGTGCAGGATCGTGTAATTCGGCGTAATCGTCGTGTCGTGCGGCAGGCGCGGGCCTGGCAGGTCGATGCGGGCGCGGTGCCTGACCTTGCCGTCGGCCGAGATCACGTAGTACGTGAGCCACGGCTGGAAATCGGCGTAACCGTAGTTGATGAACTCGCCGGTGCGAGGGTCGGTCTTGCCGTGCGCGTTCATCGGCGTGTCGAGACCGCCGGAGAAGTCCTGCTCGCCTTCGGTCTCGAGCGTCAGCGGATCGAGGGTGTAGACGCGGCCGGCGTTGTACCAGGCCGAGAGGATCTTGCCGTTGTGGAAGTTCAGCGTCGTGTTCGAGGTGTCCTTGCAGTAGTCGGGATTCATCGACTCGACTTCATGCCCGGCCACGCGTGACAGATCGTACGGGCCCATGATGCCGGACAGCTCGACCTTGCCGCGCTCGATCTCGTCGTGCAGGGCGCGTGTCTGTACCCACTTGCGGATGTAGCTCGCGCGACCGTCGCGGAAGTACACGCCATGCACCATGCCGTCGCCGTCGAACCAGTGATAGTCGCCGCGCGGCTTGAACACGGGGTTCGGGCCGTTGCGCATGTACGCGCCGTACAGGTCCGCGGGAATCTCGCCTTCGGCTACCTCGAGATCGACGGCGGTGATCTCGGAGACGACGGGCGTGTAGGGGCCATGCAGGTAGGGGTTGTCGATGCCGTCGACCCACGTCGGTCGGTCCGGCGGGTCCTGCGTGGTGATATCCGTGTACTTGCGCATCATGCGTTTCCTCTGGAAAGTCGCTGTCGACCGGGCCCGGCACCAGAGTACTATAGTGCAAGTCATAGGGGGATTGTGAAGTGTCGAATGTCGCCACCGGGAGCAGGGTCGAACGCCTGCGAGCCCTGACAGGGGGAATGCGGCTCCCGTTGATTGCCGCACCGATGTTCCTGGTCTCGGGCCCCGGCCTGGTCCTCGCCGCGTGCCGGGCTGGGATCGCGGCGGCATTTCCAACGCCCAACGCGCGTTCGATCGCCATTCTCGAGGACTGGTTGCAGCAGGTCGTCGCGGGTCATGCCGAGGCATGCAAGGCGGCGCCTGGCAAAGTCGGTCCCTGGGCGCTGAACCTCGTCATGCACAGTTCGTACGACCGGCTGGGTCCCGAACTCGAACTGGTCGATCGTTACCAGCCGCCACTCGTGATCACGGCGCTGGGCAGCCCGGTCCGGGCCATCGAGCATGTCCATGCTTACGGCGGCACGGTATTCGCCGACGTCAGCAGCCTCGCTTTCGCCCGCAAGGCCGCCGCAGCGGGAGCCGACGGCCTCGTGCTCGTCAGCGCCGGGGCGGGCGGTCACACCGGCAAAGTCTCGCCATTCGCTTTCGTCCAGGCCGTGCGCGAGTTCTACGACGGCATCATCGTGCTGGGCGGCAGCATCGGTCACGGCGGCGCCGTGCGCGCTGCGGAGCTGCTGGGTGCGGATCTCGCCTATGCAGGTACGCCGTTCATCTGCGCGCAAGAGAGTCTTGCTGCGCAGGAGTATCGCGACATGGTGGTGCGCGCGTCGTTCGAAGACCTGGTGATGACCAAGACGTTCACGGGTGCGGATGCCTGGTACCTGCGCGAGAGCATCGTCGCGGCGGGCCTCGATCCCAACGCCCTGGTCGGCAAGGACAAGATGGATTGGAACAATTCCCAGGGCCAGCTCAAGGCCTGGAAGAACATCTGGTCGGCCGGGCAGGGTGTCGATCATATTCGCGCCATCGAGCCAACCGCGGCGATCGTCGATCGCTACGCGGCTGAATATGCCGCGGCCCTGCGCAAGCCCGCGTTCGGTTGCGATCCACGATGAAGAGCTTCGATCGCAAGCGGCTGGTCGGCAGCTGGCAGCTGCAGCGCTGGTTCATCACCTACGAGGACGGTTCCGTCACCGAGCCACTGGGGCCCGGGGCAACCGGGCTGCTCGTCTACACGCCGGACGGGTGGATGAGCGCCGCGATGATGGCGGCGGGTCGCCCACGGCTCTCGCGCGGCAACCCGCGTCTGGCGCCTGAGAATGAGCGGGCGGCGGCTTTCGACACTTTCTTCGGCTACTGCTGTCGCTGGCGCATCGTTGGTCAGGTTGTGGAGCACCACGTGACGATTTCGCACAATCCGGCGCTGGTCGGTACCGTGCAGGCACGCAATATCCACATGCGCGGCCGGACCTTGACGCTGTCGGCCGTGGAAGCCGTGCCCGGTGGGCTGCGGGTGCATCGCTTGCAGTGGCGACCGGCACGGGCGCGAGAATCTGCGCGCGGTGCCTTGCGCGGCAAACCCGCAGCCACGGCAAGCAGCAAGACAGTCAATAAGACCGCTGGCGGCCGGGTGGCTGCAAGGAAATCGCAATGAGCAAAGCCGCGCTCGAGCTGTTCGACAGGCATGAAGCAGCGCTCCGCGCCGCCGGACTGGCCTGCCGGGAACGCAGCTACTTCACGCTGTTCCCCGAAACGCCGGATCGGCATCGCGGTGGCGCTGCGGCATCCGAGGCGGGCATTGCCGCCTTTCGTGCGCAGCTTGGGCAGCCTTTCGTGCTCGATCAACCCGGTACCGTCGGTCGCATTGGCGGCGAGATTTCTCCGTACACGCTCGAGCCGCTCGGCATCGATTACCCGCGTGCCGACATCGACGCCTTGTTTGCCGCCGCGCGTTCCGCGATGCCGACCTGGGCAGCCGCGACGCCACGGGCGCGGCTCGGCGTCTGCATGGAGATCGTCGATCGGTTGTACGGGAACGTGTTCGAGACGGCGCAGGCCGTGATGCACACGGCCGGCCAGAGCGGCCCGATGAGCTACGCGGGAAGTGGCACGAACGCGCTCGATCGCGGCGTCGAGGCGATCGCGTATGCGCAGGCTGCGATGTCGGATGTGCCCGCTGAGGCGCTGTGGGAGCGACGTTTTGGCTCGACGACGATCCGCCTGCGCAAGCGCTACCAGCTGGTCCCGCGCGGTGTCGCGGTGTGCTTTGCCTGCGCCACGTTCCCGACCTGGAATGCCTACCCGGCCATGCTTGCGAGCCTCGCGACGGGTAATCCCGTGATCGTGAAGCCCCACCCGACCGCGATCCTGCCGATGGCGCTGGCCGTGCGCACGTTCCGCGACGTGATCGCCGGTGCCGGATTCTCGCCTGACCTGGTCACGCTGTGTCTCGACACGGCCGAGGTTCCGGTCGGCAAACTGCTGGTCAAGCATCCGCAGACTGCGATCGTCGATTTCACCGGCAGTGCGCGCTTCGGTTCGTGGGTCGAGGCGAACGCCCACCCGGCACTCTGCTATTCGGAGACGTCGGGCGTGAACACGGTCGTCGTGGAATCGGTGGATCAGCTCGAGCCGGTGCTCAAGAGTCTCGCCACGACGATGAGCCTGTTCTCGGCGCAGATGTGCACGTCGCCACAAAACATCTACGTGCCGCGCGACGGGATTCGTCATGCCGGCGGCCGCATCGGTGCGGATGAGTTCGGTTCGCTGCTGGCGCAGGCGATGGCTGCGATCGCGGCAGACCCGAAGCGCGCCGCGCCGATCATGGCGGCGATCCAGGCTTCGTCCACTCCTGCGCTCATCGACCAGGTGGCCGAGGAGGGTTCGCGTCGTGGCAGGGTCCTGCTGGCCTCGGCGCCGTACGCGCACCCCGAATTTGCACGGGCTCGCACTCGTACGCCCCTGCTGGTCGGTATCGATGCCGGCGCCAAGGACCTGTACGGTGAAGAGCGCTTCGGGCCGATCGGCTTCGTGATCACGACCGACGACCGCGATGCCGCGCTGGCGGAGGCAGCCGCGGACGCACGTGCTGGGGGCGGAATCACCGCGTTCCTGTATTCCACGGACGAGCAGTACACCGAACGCGCCGTCGCGGCGTACTCGGCGGCGGGTGCACAGCTCACCTGCAACCTGACCGGGCCCATGCCGCTCAATTTCGCCGCGGCGTACAGCGATTACCACGTAACGGGACTCAATCCGGCGGGCAACGCGACGCTGACGGACCTTGCTTTCGTGGCTGCGCGGTTTCGCATCACGCAATCGCGGGCGCCGGCGACCTGACGTAACTGCAGCCATGACGGCTCCGACCCGGTGGCGCGGGCCGCACTCGACCTGCACGCTGCACCGCAAGCAACGGTGCTTGCCTATACTGGTCGGCATGGCGGAAACCGAAGCGCTGATTTACATCGAGTCGGACAGCAAGCTGGGCCTGCAGGCACAGATCCGACAGAAGCTGGTGGAGTCGATCCACCTGGGTATTTTCAGGCCTGGTACGCGCTTGCCGTCGTCGCGCAAGCTCTCGCAGCAACTCGGCGTCGCTCGGAACACGGTCGTGATCGCGTGCCAGCAGCTGGTCGCGGAAGGTCTGCTCACGAGCCGGGCTCGCAGCGGTCTCTACGTCGCCCGTCGCCTTGCAGCGCCGGCTTATTCGCCGCATGCGCCGGGCGAGCGGGGATCCATCACCGGGCCCTGGCAACAGTGGCTCAAGTCGCGCGCAAACCCGGACATTGCGCGCATCGCTCCAGCCGACGCTCGCGACTATCCGTTCTGCTTTCTCGACGGCCAGTTCGATACGTCGCTGTTTCCGGTGGCCGAGTGGCGCGAAGCCGGCCGCTATGCGCTTGGGAGCGGCGACATCGGTGTCTGGTCGGCGGCGACGGCTGGGCTCGACGATCCGATGCTGATCGAGGAACTGCGCACCAAGATCCTGCCGCGGCGTGGGATCAACGCGCGTGCCGATGAGATCCTGATCACCGTCGGCGCCCAGCAGTCGCTGTACCTGCTGGCCGAACTGCTGGTCGACGCCAGTGTCGCGGTTGCCATGGAAGAGCCCGGCTACCCGGAGATGCGCCATCTCATGCAGCGCCGCGGCGCGCCGATCGTGCACCAGCCGATTGACGGCGAAGGAATGCTCGTCGACGCGACGCTCGATGGCTGCCGCATCGTCTACGTGACTCCCAGCCACCAGGCGGCGACGGGCGTCACGATGTCGCTTGAGCGTCGTCGTGCCTTGCTGGAGAAGGCCGCGCAGCGCGACATGCTCGTTGTCGAGGACGACTTCGACTGTGAGAGCAACTACAAGGGCTATCCGCACCCGGCGCTGCGCGGCATGGACCGCGAAAACCGCGTCATCTACGTGTCGTGCCTGTCAAAAGTGCTGGCGCCTGGCCTGAGCCTCGGGTTCATGGTGGCCGCGCCCGAACTGATCGCCGAGGCGCGCAAGTTGCGCCGGCTGATGGTGGGGCAGCCGCCGCGCAACAACCAGCGTGCGATGGCGCACTTCATTCGTCTCGGTCATTACGACGCGCTGACGGCGAGCCTGCATCGAACGTTCGGGCAGCGCTGGGACGCGCTGCGCCAGGCCCTCAACTTCTATTTGCCGCCCTGGGTTGCGCTTGCGCCAAGCAAGGGTGGAACAGTGCTTTGGGTGCAAGGCTCCGACGACCTCGATGTCTCGCGCCTGGTGGACGAGGCGGCACGGCGCGGCGTGCTGGTGGAGCCCGTCGATCATTTCTATGCGCTGTCGCGGCGACCGCTCAACTGCTTCCGCATGGGTGTATCCGGGATTCCTGCACATCGCATCCGTGAAGGCGTGGCGCGGCTGGCCGCCATCGTCCGCGAGTTCACGGCGGGCGCCAGAGAGCACCTCGACCTGTGCGTCGGTCGGCGACTCATGCGGAGCGACCTCCGTGAGAACTTGCCGGGAGCCGTGATGCGAACCCAACGCGTGTACGGCGAGCCCGTCGAGATTCACCTGCATGCGGACGGGTCGATGACCGGGCGCGCCGGATTCGCCGGAGAAGACCGCGACTACGGCCGCTGGTGGCTTGACGGCGACCGCTACGTGCGCCAGTGGCAGCGCTGGTCCTATGCCGAACCCGCCTCGTATGCAGTCGTGCTCGACGGCGGACGGATCAAGTTCTATCTCGAGTCGGGGTTCATCGAGGACACGCTCGCGTTCGAGCCGGCGACTGACTAGTCGGCGGGCGGCAAGCCCATCTGGCTCCATCGCTCGAGTCCAACTGGCGCTATGTGCCCCTTGCGGTTTGGCCTAGCCTCCGTGAGCCGCGTCCAACGACGTGGGGGGTAGGCACGATGACGCACTTTGCGGTGGCCGGGCTGCAGCTCGAACTGACGGCACAGGACAACCTGGAGATTGTCCGCGCCGAGATGGAGCGCCTGAAGCGCCGGTTCCCCTGGGTCGACATGGTCGTGCTGGGCGAACTGTCACTGCGTGGACCCCAGACGTCCAACGCCGAGCCGCTTCCAGGGCCCCTGGAACGGTCGCTCTGCCAGATCGCGCGCGACCTGCGGCTCTGGTTCGTCCCGGGCTCGATCCACGAACGCGACGGTGATCGCATCTACAACACGACGCCCGTGGTCGATCCCAGCGGCCAGGTCGTCGCGCGTTACCGCAAGATGTTTCCGTTCCTGCCTTACGAGCAGGGCATCACGCCCGGGACGGAATTCGTCGTGTTCGACGTGCCGGCGGTCGGACGGTTCGGCGTCTCGATCTGCTACGACATGTGGTTCCCGGAGACCACGCGAACCCTCGCCTGGATGGGGGCGGAAGTGGTGATTCATCCCACCATGACCAACACGATCGACCGCGACCTCGAACTCGCGATCGCGCGCACCAACGCCGCGGTCAACCAGTGCTGGTTCGTCGACGTGAACTGCGCGGGCAGGCTCGGCAACGGTCGCTCGCTCGTCGTTTCACCCGACGGCAGCGTCGTGCACCAGGCCGGCACCGGCTACGAAATCGTGCCCGTCGAAATGGACCTCGGGCTGGTGCGACGCAGCCGACGCCGCGGCCTGCTCGGCCTCGGCCAGCCGCTGAAAAGCTTCCGCGACAGCGACGTTGCTTTTCCGCAGTACCAGCCGGGGCAGGCGGCGTCGCCGAGCCTGCGCCGCCTGGGCGCGATGGCAGTGCCGGGCCCAGCGTCGACGGACGAGGAACTCGGTTGAGTCATCTGGACCAATCGGTCGTCGGAATCTGGTCCTATGGGCCACCCGGCGGCTCGTCTATTTTCAGACCAACACGGCGATCAAGCCGGACAGTTCCGCAATGACAGGGGTGGCGTCATGAGCAACGAGATTCGATCGAAGGGCAACGTCCTGGCGTTCGAGGTGCGGCGGTGCCTGCATCGTGCGCGGCCTGGCCGGAGTTTCATCGCGATGACGGTGGCTGCCGCAGGTCTGCAATGCGCAGTGCCGGCCGCCATTGCGCAGACGAAGCCTGCGCTCGAAGAAATCGTCGTCACGGCAACCCGCCGCGAACAGACGGTGCAGGAAATTCCGTTCAATATTTCGGCGGTGTCGGGCGATACGCTCGAACGAGCCAACATCAACGACTCCATCGAGGCGCTGCGAACGGTGTCGGGTGTGACGGTGCAGGACCGCGGTTATCGCAACTCCGGCGTCACCAACGGCATTGTGATACGCGGAATCAACGTCGATTCCGGCACCAACGGCGATGTGCCGCTGGCGGCGCCGCCGACCGTGGCCACCTACGTCGACGATACGGCGCTGTTCGGCAACTTCGTGCTGAAGGACATCGAGCGAATCGAGGTGCTGCGCGGGCCGCAGGGCACGCTGTACGGTTCCGGCTCGCTCGCTGGCAACGTGCGCTACATCATGAACAAGCCCGATCCCAAGGATTTCGAGGGTAGGGCGAGCGTCAACTTCGGCGTAACCGAAGGGTCCGACGGCTACAACTTCAACCCCGACCTGATGCTGAACGTGCCGCTGACCGAGACGATCGCGTTTCGCGTCAATGCCGGCATGATCGACAACGACGGCATCGTCGACTACCCGAACGTGTATCGCACCGATGCCAACGGCGACCCGGTGGTCAACGGCGACGTGCTCACGGCTCTGCCGGAGTACCGGCGCGTCAAGGACGTCGATTCGGTCGACATCAAGTACGCCCGGGCGGCGTTGCGTTTCGAACCGAGCGAGAATTTCAGCGCGCAGCTGTCCTACCAGTGGCAGGACGACTGAGTCGGCGGTCGTCGGCAGGTGACCCGCGGCGACAACCTCGTCAGCGGCGGCAAGTATGGCGACTACGAGTTTGGTGCCGTCCAGCTCGAGCCTTCCGAGCGCGAGGTGCAGCTGGCCGCACTCGAACTCGAGGTCGGCCTCGGCTTCGCGACCCTCACGTCGAGCACGTCGTACTACGAGCACACCGGCTCCGGCATCAGCGACAACTCGGGCGTGTACGCGCGCAACGGCTGGTTCGCGTTCTATGGCAGCTCGCCGCGGCCGATCGCGCAGGCCGAGCGCTTCTACGACGACACGGCGTTCGCGCAGGAATTCCGCCTGGTCTCGAAGGGCGGCGAGTTCGTCGACTGGACGGCCGGCCTGTATTACGTGGACCAGGACTACGATCTGGGCCAGAACAGCTACCTCGTCGGCTACATTCCCTACCTGAATGCACTGGACTGGTACGGGCTCGCGCCGTACAGCACGAACCAGGATTTCCTGTTCCGACGCAACCAGGGCTACGAGGAAGTCGCGTTGTTCGGCGAGGCCACGATCAACTTCACCGACGATCTGCACCTGACGCTCGGCGGCCGTTACTTCGACAACTCGGTCGACGTCGACGCCGTGGTCGACGTGCCGATCTATTCATCGCCGACGAGCCCGCCCGGCACTGCCTCGGAGAAGATCGACGACGACGGCTTCCTGTTCAAGGCCAACTTCGCCTGGGATGTCACCGACAACACGATGCTGTACGCGACGTATTCGCAGGGCTACCGCCATGCTGGTGCGAACGCAGTGCCGACCACCGGCAAGTACGCCGAGAACCCGGATTACTTCACGTTCAATTCTGACTCGGTCGATAACTACGAACTCGGCTACAAGGGCGTGACCGACCAGTTCAACTTTGCGGTCTCGCTGTATTACGCGGACTGGCAGGACCCGCAGCTGAACACGGCCACGTCGAACTGGGGCTTCTTCGCCGCCATCAATGGCGAGTCGGCCCGTACACAAGGCATCGAGGTCGAGGTGTCCGGTGCGATCACCGATTCGTTGACGTACAGCGTAGGCTACACGTATGCCGACGCCAAACTCACCGACGACGTGTACCAGCCGGCCGGCAATTTCTACGGCGGGCCGGTGTTCACCGACAAGGTCGCCGCGGACGGCGACCGCCTGCCCGGCACCGCGAAGCACGTGTTCAACGTGGCGCTCGGCTACGACATGACGTTCGCCAATGGCATCGCCATGAATGCCGTGCTGAGCGGCTATTATCAGTCCGATGTGTTGAACAGCATCGGCGACGACAATTGCTTGACCGTCTACGCCGCCTCTGGCAACTGCCGCGACAGCGCCAATCCCGCCTCGGCGTTCTACGCACCCGATTCGATTTTCTCGCGCAGTTACGCCGAGATCGATTCGTTCCAGCTGTGGAACCTGAGCGCCAGCTTCAGCCGCGACGACTGGGGCGTTTCGCTCTATGTGAAGAACCTGTTCAACGATGAAGGCACCACCGGCGCTTTCCCGTTCCTGGCGGGCGGCTCCAACACCGCCCCGAGCCAGAACTATTACGGCAATAACTCGCGTGACTACATTGCCTTGCCGCGCACGTTCGGGATGGCGCTTACCTATTCGTTCTGAGGGAGCATGACTGCGGCCGCGCCACGCACCCGGGAGCAGATGGCGGATCGGGTCGCCGGCTGCATCGAAGCCGGTGACCTGCGGCAGGCGCTGGAGGCGAGCCGGGACCTCAGTCGTCACCACCCGGACTATGCGTACGGGTGGTACCTCGCGAGCTGGTTGCTGCGCAAGACGCGGCGCTTGCCCGACGCGTTGCGGACGATCGATCGCGCGTTGCTGCTCGAGCCTTCCGACCGGTTCAGGTTGCATCGCGCGCGTTGCCTGCTGGAAGCCGGGGACATGGCGGGCGCGGCAGCGGCTGCCGGCGATCTTCGGGGCCGGCCGTTGGCCGACGCCGTGCTATATGGCGAGCTCGGCACGCTGCTGTACCGTGTGGGCGATCATGCAGGCGCGCTGGAGCAATACTCATCTGCCATCGAGCTCGACCAACGCAACCCGGAGTTACATTTCAACCGGGCCGCGGTGCGTCGCTACCTCGGCGATGCGGTCGGCGCCGAGCAGGACTTCGACGCGGCGATCGAGCTGCGCCCCGACGAATACGAGGCGTACAACGGGCGTGCGCAGCTGAGGAAGCAGGCAGCCGCTCACAATCACGTCGCGCAATTGCGCGACATGATTGGCCGTACTCGTTCACCTGCCGGGCTGGTTCAGCTGCACTACGCGCTCGCGAAGGAGCTCGAGGACCTCGAGGACCACGCGGCTTCGTTCGCGAGTCTGGCGGCCGGCGCTGCGCTCAAGCGTTCACTGATGCGTTACGACGTCGCCACCGATCTCGGCATCATCGACCGGATCTGCGACGTATACACCGTCGATCGCTTCGACGGTCACATCGAGGGTTGCGACAACGCGGAGGCGATCTTCGTGATCGGAATGCCACGCACCGGCACGACGCTGGTCGAACGAATCCTCGGCAGCCATCCGGAGGTCTGCGCCGCGGGCGAACTGAACGAGTTCGGACTCGAGTTGACGCGGCAGGTGTCGGCGCTGGCCGCGGGTCGAGCGCTGTCGCGACTTGATTTCGTCGATTCGACGACGCGCATGGATTTCAAGGAACTGGGTCAGCGTTACCTCGAGCGCGTGCGACCTTATCGCGACGGCCGGCCGGTGTTCATCGACAAGCTGCCGTTCAACTATCTCTATGCCGGGTTGATCCACCTTGCGTTGCCCCGCGCGAAGATCGTGAGCGTCAGGCGAAATCCGCTCGACACGTGCTACGCGGTTTACAAACAGTTGTTCAAGGATGCGTACCCGTTTTCGTACGACCTCGCGGAGCTCGGCAGGTATTACGTCGGCTACGTTCGCCTGATGCGGCACTGGGACGCCGTCATGCCTGGGGTGGTGCTGACCGTGCATTACGAGGACCTTGTTGCCGATGTGCGCGGGCAGGCCCGGCGACTGCTGCACCATTGCGCGCTCGGCTGGGACGAGCAGTGCGTGCGCTTCCATGAGAATGCGCGGGCTTCGACGACTGCGAGCGCGCTGCAGGTTCGCCAGCCCCTGTATGACACGTCCGTCGGACGCTGGCGTCGCTACGCGGAGCAACTGGAGCCGCTGCGCCGGCAACTCGAAGCCGAAGGCATCGCGTGCGATCGCTGAAGTCCACGGGTGCTCTTGCGCGCATGCCGCTGTTCGCGCTGGGGATGCTGGCGTCGCTTGCGGTGCAGGCCGAGCCGATCGGCGACGGCCGCACGGAACTGCGGGTGGCGGAACTGCTGGCAGGTTTGACGCCATCCGGACCCTGGCGCATGGACGCATTTGCACCTGCGGTGGTCGATGCGCCGCAGGCGGCCAGGGCCGGCAGCTTCGGTCGGCTGGTGCTGCGAGCCGGTTCGCTGCCCGCCGGGTTTCGCGTCCTGCATGACAGGTACGGCGCGGCGGATGCACCTTCGGCTCCGGTGCGCCGGCTGCCGTCCCCGCTGCAGGTCGATCTGGTGCAGGACGGTAACGCTCTGATTCCCGAGTCGCGGATCCCGATCGCCGGATCACACCCGTATTGGGAGTTCGCCTTCGGCGTGGGCCGAACCTGGCAGGAGCCCGAAGACGGCGAATGGACGCGCGCGGCGCTGCCGTTCAGCTTGATGGAGGTCAACGAGAACTGCCTGCACCACGGCGTGCTGACGTTCGTCTTCGCGCCGGCGGGACGCATCTCGCACGTGGCGTATCAAGTCAGCAGTGAGACTTGCGCCTATTTCAAGGCCGATCTCTGGGGCTTCCTGCCGGCTGAGTTGCTGGAAGTCAGGTTGCCGGATGCCGGCCGTCTGGTCGAGGCCCGCCGGGCGGAACTTGGCGGTCGTCTGCCGCGACGTACGCTTGCGCAGCTGGCAGTCGATCATCCGGGTTCCAATCCCGCGGAGTTCGGCCATCCGGCGGAGGTGACGCCGTCGCAGATGTCGACCTGGGGCGTGATCGTCGACGGCGTCCACTATAGTGGCGGGTGTCCCACGCGTGCAGGCGAGAATCCGTTCTGTGAAGAGCTGGTGCTGCCGTCGTACTCGGTCGCAAAGTCGGCGTTCGGCAGCCTCGGGCTGATGCGACTCGAGAGGCGTTTCCCCGGTGCGCGCAGTCAAAAGGTCGTGAATTACGTTCCCGAGTGCGCGGCCAGAGGCGACTGGAGCGGCGTCACGTTCGGCAACCTGCTCGACATGTCGAGCGGTCACTGGACCTCGGCCGCAGCGTATGCGGACGAGAACTCAGTTGCCATGTCGAAGAACTTTTTCGACGAACCTCGGCATGCCGGAAAAATAGCCTATGCCTGCAACCACTCTCCTCGGCACGAGGCGGCGGGTCGAAGTTTCGTGTATCGCACCAGCGACACCTACGTGCTCGGTGCCGCGCTTGCGGCTTTCGTGCGACAAAAGGTGGGGCCGCAGGCGGATCTGTTCGACGACGTCCTCTGGCCGGAGGTCTGGCGGGTCGCAGGGCTCAGCCCCGTGGCAGACTTCTCGCGGCGCACCCGCGACCACGTACGACAGCCCTTCGTCGGCTTCGGCCTGACGCTGTTGCCGGACGACGTTGCGAAGCTCGGGCGGTGGCTCAATCCCCTCAGCGCGTCGGCGCTGGAATTGCTGGATGGGCGCATGTTGCGATCCGCGCTGCAGCTCGATGCCGCCGATCGCGGTCTTGCGACGACCGCGGACGGTGCGTTGCTGTACAACGATGGCTTCTGGGCCGTGCGCATCGATGACCTGCCGGGCTGCGACGCTCCGGTGTTCGTGCCATTCATGTCGGGCTTCGGCGGCATCAGCATTGTGTTGCTGCCAAACGGCGTTACGTACTACTACTTCAGCGACGGCAACGAGTTTCGCTTTCGCCGGGCCGTCTACGCCGCGGCCCAGCTCCATCCTTACTGCCGGACAGCGACGGCCTCACCTGCAGCCACTGCCAAGGATCCTGCTTCATGAACATTTCGACGCGGGACGCGGGCGTGACGGTCGCCCACACGATCTTCGGCCTGCGCAGGGCAGCACCGGATGGCGAGGTCGCGCGAGTGCTACTGGCCTTCCTGGCCACCGCCGGCATCTTCTACGTCAACATCATGCCCGCGCTCGTGGACGGACTCGTGCAGGGCGCAGGCTTCAGTAACCGCCAGGCGGGCATGGTCGGTTCCAGCAACGTCTACGGCGCAGCAATCGGTGCATTGATCGCCGTCTTCATCGTCAAGAAGATTCGGTGGCGTACCTGGGCGTACGCATTGCTCGCCGCATTGATCACGCTGGACTTGTTGTCGATGCTGGTGCATCGATTCGAACCCCTGCTGGTGATGCGATTTCTGCACGGGACGATGGGCGGCATGCTCGTTGGCATCGGCTTCGCAGTCATGTCGCGCACCGCGCAGGCAGACCGTACGTTCGGCTACCTGCTCGTGGTGCAGTTCGGGCTCGGAGGCCTCGGGCTCGCCGTGCTGCCACCGCTGGTCCCGACGTACGGCACCAGCGTGCTGTTCATCGCGTTGATACTGTTCAACCTGGTCACGCTCGCGATGGTGCCGTTCCTCACCGATTACCCGGCCAGTGCGGTGCGCCGGCCCAAGGTCGGTGCGGGCCAGGGCGTCAGGCGCGGACCGATGCTGCTGAGCCTGCTCGCCACGTTCTTCTTCCAGGCCGGCAACATGGCGGTGTTTGCGTACGTCATCGGACTCGGCAAGGCGGACGGCCTCGAGATGGATTTCATCAGTCCGGTGCTCGCGGCAGCGTCGTGGATCGGCATCGCCGGCTCGGGTCTCGTCATCCTGCTGTCGACGCGGTTCGGGCGCGCGTGGCCGCTGGCCGGCTCGATCCTGTTGACGGCCCTGGCGACCTGGGCGCTGCACGGCAGCGAGACAGCCTGGATCTACGCGCTGGCGAACGGGCTGATCGGCGTGACCTGGTCGTTCGGCATTCCCTACCTGCTGGGCATGTGCGCGCAGTTTGACCAGACTGGCCAGTCGGCGGCGCTAGGTGGGTTCGCGTCGAAGATGGGCATGGCCTCGGGTCCGCTGGCCGCTGCCTGGGTAGTCGGCGCCGACGACTTCAGCCGAGTCATCAACCTGGGTGCCGTTGCCCTCGTGCTCAGCCTGATCGCCGCGATGGTCCCCGCGGTCCTGCTGGATCGCGCACCCGTCGATTGAGTCTCAGTACGTCGCGTTCTCGTCCCAGATCCTGTTCCACAACCAGGGCAATGCGGTGACCGGTGGGCGTTCGCTCGGAATCTGCAGGTTCGGCACGGCATGGACGCCCCTGGTGCCATGTGCGGCGACGACGAACGAGAACACGAACCACGGCGTCTGGCCCATCCGCAGGTCGGTCATGACGACGGGCTGAGTCGCGTCATCGTTGCCGACAGGTGCCGCCTGCGCCGTCGCCACCGCCCCAAGCAACTGGCTGACCGTGCCCGGCGCGCCAGCGGCGACGCGCAGGTCGCGGTTCGCCAGGCGTACCGAGTAAAAACCTTTGGAAAACCAGGCGAGCCTGCGCACGGTCCAGTCGTCACGCAATGGATCGAGCAGTTGCGGGTCGCTCGCGTGCCGTGCCAGCGGGATGCGCTCGCTCTGGTCGAAGAGCGAGCGGAAGCCTTCGTGATAGCCATGCTCATCCATCACGACGACCCGCCACAGCAGGCTGTTGAGCGGGGCGGGGGTGACCAGCACGCGCTGGCTTGCAAGCGGCGTCGCTGCGATCGAGCGCCGCACTTCGCCCGCGACGTACGACTGCGCCGCGACGGTCCAACCCAGGTACAGCGTGCTCGCGATGAGTCCCGCGCGATTCCAGCGCATCCCGCGGCCAGGCGCGCCCTGTCGCCAGCGCAGCCATGCGAGCAGGCCGCCGATCATGGGCACCGTGACCAGCGGGTCGATGATGAAGACGCTGCCGACCCCGACCGGATAGTCCGAAAACGGCAGCCACAGTTGCGTGCCGTAGACCGTGAAGGCATCGAGCAGCGGGTGCGTGATCAGCGCCAGCCAGACGAGCAGCAACCACTCGCGGTACGGCGCGTCGAGTCCGCGGTTCAGTCGGGCGACCAGCCAGGCGATGAGCGGTGCTGCCAGCGTGAGCCAGAAGAGCGCGTGAGTCTCGGCTCGGTGCAAGGTGAAGTCCCTGACCGGGTCGCCATGGGCAATGAACACGTCCAGGTCCGGCAGGGTGTTACAGACCGCCCCGACCACGGCAGCGCGCAGACCCGCCTTGCGGCCGAGGACCGCGGTTCCGACGGCGGCTCCGAGGACGATGTGGGTGAGAGAGTCCAAGAGAGGGGTTAGGGGTTAGGGGTCAGGGGATAGGGGTTGGGGGTTGGTCGGAACGGTGCCGGGGCAGGCTCAAGGGCAGCGAAGATAGACAAATAGTACGGGGGTTAGTGCAGTCTTGTCGGGGACTGCCTCCCGTCTACGATCCGTAACTGCAGGATTTCAGCCAATGCACGCGACCATTCCGTACCTGGAAGACCACCTGCCGGACCTGTCCAGGTTTGTTCGCGGCCTCGCGCAACAGATCGAGGCGGGTGAGTTGCAGGACGGGGACGCGCTTGCCCTGCGATTCCGTGATTACTACTCGGCGGAGCGGATGCAAGCCATCGAGATCGTTGCCCCGGGTTGGCAGGAGATGGCGGCCTATGCGGATCGGGCCACGCTGAGCCACATTACCCAGGCGCTCATCGCGCTCCAGCTGCTGCCGGAGTATCGGCAGGCCTCGCGGCAACAGCAGGCTTCGATGGAATGGATCGTGCTCTATCACGACCTGGGAAAGCAGGCGATCGCCGGCCAACGGGATGCCCTGCACGCTTTTCGGTCCGCGGCGATGGCGGCGCGGACGTTGCCCAAGGTGGGTTTCGCCACCAGCCAGGCCTACCCGGCGGGGATCGGTCCCTGGACCCGGTTGGTGCTGGATGCGTCCATAGAGGCACCAGACGGCAAGGGATTGATCCAGGACAATCGCGCGCTGCCGGAAATACTGCAGGGAATCGATCACCTGTTTGGCGCGGGATCTGCCGCCTCGCTCATCGTTCAGGCGGTGCTGCTGCACCAGTCACTGAACGTGGTGCCGGAATGGCCGAATCCCGGCAGCCTGAGCGAGGCGGAACTGCCGCTCTGCGTCCGCCCGCAGCTGCTGCCGCTGCTGGAAGCCATGATGCTGGTGGACAGCGACGCCTGGCAGCTCTTCGATCCGGCCAACAAGGCGAAGTTTCGGGTTGGCACGCTGGCGGTCTTTGCCAATGTGCGCCGGCTGGTGGGAAGCTGACGGACTGAGCGCTGACGGGTTCATGAGCGATCCGGGGCCGAAATTCCGACCAGCCCTCCAAGCCCTGCCGCCGGACCCCGTGTCAGCTAGAATCGCTGCTGTTCGAGTGGGCGACCTGCGAAAGTGGCGGAACTGGTAGACGCACTGGATTTAGGTTCCAGCGGGTAACCCCGTGAGGGTTCGAGTCCCTCCTTTCGCACCACCCTTAGCACCGTCTTCCGTGGCAGAATACGCGGCTTTTCCGGGTTGACCGCCCGGGCGCAAGCAAGCCCCCCTTGAGGATCGATGACCCCTATGCAAGTCAACGTGCAGTCGACCGGCAGCCTCGAGCGCCGAATGGAAGTGAGCGTCCCGAAGGAGCAGATCGAGGAAGCCATTGCCGAGCGCCTGAAGCGTGTCAGCCGCACCGCGAAGCTCAAGGGCTTTCGGCCGGGCAAGGCCCCGCTCAAGGTCATCCGCCAGCAGTTCGGCGAGCAGGTCCGCCAGGAAGTGCTGTCGGACCTCCTGCAGCAGAGCTTCACTCGTGCCGTGACCGAGGCCAGGCTCGTGCCAGCGGCCGGCCCCCGCATCGAGCCGATCTCGAGCGGTCCGGGTGAGGACCTCAAGTACCGCGCGGTTTTCGAAGTCTTGCCGGAGATCGCTCTCAATGAAATAGAGGGGCTGGCCGTCAACCGTCCGGTCGCGGAAGTGAGCGACTCGGACATCGAGGCGATGGTCCAGAACCTGCGCGAACAGCGCCCAAGTTTCGACTTGGTCGACCGCGAAAGCCGCGAAGGCGACCGCGTGACCATGGATTTCGAAGGCGTGATCGACGGCAAGGCGTTCGAGGGCAGCAAGGGCGACGACGTCGCCGTGATCCTCGGCCTGGGTCGCATGCTCAAGGATTTCGAGACCGGCATCCTCGGCGCCAAGGCTGGCGAGCAGAAGCAGGTGTCCGTGCGCTACCCGGACGAGTATCACAACAAGGAACTCGCAGGCCGGACGGCTGATTTCTCGGTGCACGTGAAGAAGGTCGAGGAAAAGCGGCTGCCCCCGCTCGACGATGCGTTCTGTCTGGAATACGGCGTCACCGAAGGCGGCATCGAGCAGCTGCTGTCCGAGGTTGCGGACAACATGCGTCGCGAGCTCGCCGAGAACGTGCGCTCGCGCCTGAAGCAGCAGGTGTTCGACCGTTTCCTCGAGGCCAATCCCGTCGACGTGCCGAACGCGCTGGTCGAGCAGCAGGTGCGCGACATGCAGATCGACACGGCCCGCCGCATGGGCGCGAAGGAGGCTGCGCAGGTGCCGCCGGCCGAACCGTTCGTCGAACCGGCCCGCCGCCGCGTGGCGCTCGGCATGCTCGTCAACGAGCTGGTGAAGACCCGCGACATCAAGATCGACCGCACGCGCGTCGAAGCGCGCCTCGTCGAGCTGGCCGCTACCTATCCCGATCCGGATACGATCCTCAACGCCTACCGCCAGAACCCTGATGCAATGCGCCAGGTCGAAGGGATGGTGCTGGAGGACCAGGTGGTGGACTATCTGCTCGAGCGGGCGAAGGTCACCGACCAGCCGTCCACGTTCAAGGAACTGATGAACTTCGGAGCCTGATGCAAATGCCCATGATCGAGCCCACCGCATTGAATCTCGTCCCGATGGTCGTCGAGCAGACCGCCCGCGGCGAACGTGCCTACGACATCTACTCGCGCCTGCTGAAAGAGCGGGTGATCTTCCTGGTCGGTCCGGTCGAGGACTACATGGCCAACCTCGTGGTCGCGCAGCTGCTGTACCTCGAGTCGGAGAATCCCGAGAAGGACGTCGCGATCTACATCAACTCGCCGGGCGGTTCGGTCAGCGCCGGCCTCGCGATCTACGACACGATGCAGTTCATCAAGCCGGACGTCAGCACGATCTGCGTGGGCCAGGCGGCCAGCATGGGCGCGGTACTGCTCGCGGGCGGCTCGAAGGGCAAGCGTTTCTGCCTGCCGCATTCGCGCGTGATGATCCACCAGCCCCTGGGCGGCTTCCAGGGCCAGGCGACCGACATCGAGATCCACGCGCGCGAGATCCTCGACGCCCGGCACCGGCTGAATTCGATCCTGGCGAAGCACACGGGCCAGACGATCGACCGGATCAAGACGGACACGGATCGCGACAATTTCATGACCGGCGAACAGGCGACCACATACGGCCTGATCGACGCGGTGCTGCAGCAGCGGGGCGAGGCGGGCACGGCGACCCGCACCTGACGGGCGTGCCGCAGTGATCATTAAGTCACTGTAGCGACTGGCTTTTTTGCGAGCGGGGGGCTTTGGTGGTATAAGCCATCAGGGCCAGTTTTGGCCTCCGGACCACGGGTTCTCGGTACATGGCGGACGATCGCTCCAAGCACGACGACGGCAAGCTTCTCTACTGCTCCTTCTGCGGCAAGAGCCAGCACGAGGTCCGCAAACTGATCGCCGGCCCGTCGGTGTTCGTCTGCGATGAATGCGTTGAGCTCTGCAACGACATCATTCGCGAGGAACTCGAGGAAAAAGCCGAGAAGACCCGCGAGAAGCTGCCGAAGCCGCAGGAAATCAAGAAGGTCCTCGACGAGTATGTCATTGGCCAGGAACGCGCCAAGAAGGTGCTGTCCGTCGCGGTCTACAACCACTACAAGCGCTTGCAGAACAAGTCGGGCGAGCGCACTCGCGACGACATCGAGCTCGCCAAGAGCAACATCCTGCTGATCGGCCCGACGGGTTCCGGCAAGACACTGCTGGCCGAGACGCTTGCGCGACTGCTGAACGTGCCGTTCACGATTGCCGACGCCACGACGCTCACCGAAGCGGGCTACGTGGGCGAGGACGTCGAGAACATCATCCAGAAGCTGCTGCAGAAGTGCGACTACGACGTCGAGAAAGCGCAGACGGGCATCGTCTACATCGACGAGATCGACAAGATCTCGCGCAAGTCCGACAACCCGTCGATCACGCGCGACGTGTCGGGCGAAGGCGTGCAGCAGGCGCTGCTCAAGCTGATCGAGGGCACGATCGCCTCGGTGCCGCCGCAGGGCGGCCGCAAGCACCCGCAGCAGGAATTCCTGCAGGTCGACACGGGCAACATCCTGTTCATCTGCGGCGGCGCCTTCGCCGGCCTCGAAAAGATCATCATGAACCGCACCCACAAGGGCGGTATCGGCTTCCAGGCGGAAGTCCGCGAGCAGAGCGCGCGCCAGCACGGCAGCGACCTGTTCCACGACGTCGAGCCGGAAGACCTGATCAAGTTCGGCCTGATTCCCGAGTTCGTCGGCCGCCTGCCGGTCGTCGCGACGCTCGACGAGCTCGACGAGGCTGCGTTGATGCAGATCCTCACGGACCCGAAGAACGCGCTGACGAAGCAGTACCGCAAGCTCTTCGACATGGAAGGCGTCGATCTCGAGTTCCGCGAGGAATCGCTGCGTGCGGTCTCGCGCAAGGCGATGCAGCGCAAGACCGGCGCCCGCGGCCTGCGCACGATCCTCGAGAACGTGCTGCTCGACATCATGTACGACCTCCCGAGCATGAAGAACGTGCAGAAGGTCGTGATCGACGAGGACGTGATCCAGGGCGAGAGCAAGCCGTACCTGGTGTACGGCCAGGACGAACCGCGCCTCGCAGCCGTCGAAGAGCGACGCACCGGTTCGGATCACTAGGCGTCCCCACCTCTCCCGCGTCAATGGGAGGGGCCGGCCGTGAGGCCGGGTGAGGATTCCGCAATCCACACGAGCCTTACCCCGACCCTCACCCGTTGTTGCAGCGGGTGGAGGGGGTCAGGACAGTTGATTCCGACGATTCCGCCCCAAAACTCCCCCGCACGCCGCAAGGGCGAGCTAAAATTTTGCATTGGCGAATCACCTCGCCACCCTCATCCCGACCCTCGACCGCCGCTGCGGGCGAGGGCGCAGCAAGGTCCGGAGAACCCCGCACGTGACCACCAGCCCCGAATCGAACGTCCCGACAAAGTCCGTGACGGCACGCACCGAGCCGATGCCGGTCCTGCCGCTGCGCGACGTCGTCGTCTATCCGCACATGGTCATCCCCCTGTTCGTCGGTCGCGAGAAGTCCATCCTTGCGCTCGAACAGGCGATGAAGGTCGACAAGCAGGTCCTGCTGCTCGCGCAGAAGCAGGCGGACGTCGATGAGCCCGCCGCCAAGGACCTCTACGACGTCGGCACGATCGCGACGATCCTGCAGCTGCTGAAGCTTCCGGACGGCACCGTCAAGGTGCTGGTGGAGGGCGTCGAGCGCGCTTCGGTCAGCGAGCTGCAGCAGGCCGAATACTTCACTGCCGTCGCCACGCCGCTCACCGACGGCGAACGCTACGACGAGCGCGAGATGGACGTGCTGGTGCGTTCCGTCGTCTCGCAGTTCGAGCAGTACGTGAAGCTGAACCGCAAGGTTCCGCCGGAGATCCTGACCTCGCTGGCCGGCATCGAACAGCCGGGCCGCCTCGCGGACACCGTCGCCGCGCACATGTCGCTCAAGCTCGACGCCAAGCAGAAGGTGCTCGAGATCCAGGACGTGCGCCGCCGCCTCGAGCACATCCTCGCGCTGATCGAAGGCGAGATGGACGTGCTGCAGATCGAGAAGCGCATCCGCGGCCGCGTCAAGCAGCAGATGGAGAAGAGCCAGCGGGAGTACTACCTCAACGAGCAGATGAAGGCCATCCAGAAGGAACTGGGCGAGCTCGACGACGCGCCGAACGAAATCGCGGAACTCGAGAAGCGCATCACGCGCGCCGGCATGCCGAAGGAAGCGCGCGAGAAGGCGAAGTCCGAGCTGGCGAAGCTCAAGCTGATGTCGCCGATGTCGGCCGAAGCCACTGTCGTTCGCAATTACATCGACTGGCTCGTGAAGTGCCCATGGCGCAAGCGCACCAAGGTGAAGCACGACCTGCCGGCAGCCGAGAAGGTGCTGAACGAGGACCATTTCGGGCTCGACAAGGTCAAGGAACGCATCGTCGAGTACCTCGCAGTGCAACAGCGCGTGCAGACGCTGAAGGGCCCGATTCTCTGCCTCGTCGGTCCGCCCGGCGTGGGCAAGACCTCGCTCGGCCAGAGCATCGCGCGCGCCACCAACCGCAATTTCGTGCGCATGTCGCTCGGCGGCGTGCGTGACGAGGCCGAAATCCGCGGCCATCGCCGCACCTACATCGGCTCGATGCCCGGCAAGATCGTGCAGAACATGGTCCGCACCGGCGTGAAGAACCCGCTGTTCCTGCTCGACGAAGTCGACAAGATGGCGATGGACTTCCGTGGCGACCCGTCGGCCGCCCTGCTCGAAGTGCTCGACCCCGAGCAGAACGCCGCGTTCAACGACCATTACCTCGAGGTCGATTTCGACCTGTCGGACGTGATGTTCGTCTGCACGGCCAACAGCCTGAACATCCCGCCGCCGCTGCTCGATCGCATGGAAGTCATCCGCCTCCCCGGGTACACCGAGGACGAGAAGTCGAACATCGCGCGCCGCTACCTGCTGCCGAAGCAGATGAAGCAGAACGGCTTGCGGGACGACGAGCTCAAGGTCTCCGATCCCGCGATCCTCGACGTGATCCGCCATTACACGCGTGAAGCGGGCGTGCGCAGTCTCGAGCGGGAAATCTCCAAGGTCTGCCGCAAGTCGGTGAAGGAACTGCTGCTCGAGAAGGACCGCAAGGTCATCTCGGTCACGCCGAAGAACCTGCCGAAGTATCTCGGCGTGCGCCGTCACCGGTACGGACGCGCCGAGGAGCTCGATCAGGTGGGGCAGGTCACCGGCCTCGCCTGGACGGAAGCAGGCGGCGAGCTGCTCACCATCGAGTCCGCAGTGATGCCCGGCAAGGGCAAGCTCACGCACACGGGCCAGCTCGGCGAGGTGATGCAGGAGTCGATCCAGGCCGCGATGACGGTGGTGCGCAGTCGCGCCAACGTGCTCGGCCTCGATCCGGAGTTCTACCAGAAGGCCGACGTGCACATTCACGTGCCCGAAGGTGCGACGCCCAAGGACGGCCCGAGCGCAGGCATCGGCATGTGCACGGCACTGGTATCGGCACTGACCAGGATTCCGGTCCGCGCGGACGTCGCCATGACGGGTGAAATCACCCTGCGCGGCGAAGTGCTGCCGATTGGCGGCCTCAAGGAGAAGCTGCTCGCGGCTCACCGCGGCGGCATCACCACCGTGCTCATCCCGGACGAGAACGTGAAGGATCTCGCCGAGATTCCCGACAACATCAAGGGCAAGCTGCAGATCAAGCCGGTCAAGTGGATCGACGAAGTCCTGCAGCTCGCATTGAAGAACATGCCGCAACCGATGGCTGCCGCGGGTGAAGGGGCCGCGAGCAGGGAGGACGGCAAGCGGGCCGGCGCCAAGCGTCCGGCAAAGCGTACGGGCAAGCAGGTGCATGCCCACTGACCGAATGACGACGAGGAAAACCAACCGATGAACAAGAACGACCTGATCGATGCAGTTGCCGAGCGCACGTCGCTCGCCAAGTCCGATGCCGCGCGTGCCGTCGAGGCGGTACTCGGCGCGATCACCGACACGCTGCAGAAAGGCGATGCGGTGACGCTGTCCGGCTTTGGCACGTTCGCTGTCAAGACGCGGGCTGCCCGCACTGGCCGCAATCCCCGGACTGGCGAGGCGATCCAGATCGCGGCCAGCAAGGTGCCGGGCTTCAAGGCTGGAAAAGGCCTGAAGGATGCCGTAAGCTAGTGGGCTACCAGTGAGGCGCGGGTGCTTAGCTCAGCTGGTAGAGCGGCGCCTTTACACGGCGTAGGTCGGGGGTTCGAGCCCCTCAGCACCCACCAGAAAAACGCGGAGTGGTAGTTCAGTTGGTTAGAATACCGGCCTGTCACGCCGGGGGTCGCGGGTTCGAGTCCCGTCCACTCCGCCAGTTCCTGGATCATGAAAGCCCGCTCGCGCGGGCTTTTGTTTGTCTGGACAACTACAACTAGCAAGCGCGCTGCCCGGCTCTTACTATCCCCATCCCACCAGGCGACCCCCTTCCCCATGCTGCAGAAGATTCGCGAAAGAATTACCGGACCGTTCGCCATCGTGTTCCTTGGCGCCATCGCCGTCGTCTTCATCTTCTGGGGCGTCCAGTTCGAGTCGGCAGTGACTTCGGCCGCCGCATCCGTGAACGGCAAGGACATCCCGCAGGAGACGGTGCGCCGGGCCTGGCAGGACCGCCAGACCGAACTGCAGACGCAATTGCGCGACGAACTGCCGCCGGAGCTGGTGAAGTCCGAGCAGGCCAAGCTCGTCGACGAGTTCATCACGCGCGAACTGCTGGTGCAGCGTGCGCATGACAGCGGCTACCGCGTCAGCGACCGTGAGCTCGCCGAGTCGATCACCAGGATCCCGGCGCTGCAGGTCGACGGCAAGTTCTCGCGCGACCGCTACGCCGCGCTGCTGCGGCAGCAGGGCCGCACCGAACCCGAGTTCGAGCGGGAATACCGCCGCGATCTCGAGACCTCCCAGCTGCGCAACGCGATTGCACTTTCGTCGTTCGTGACGCCGGGTGAACTGCGGCAACGCGTCGAACTCCAGGGCGAGACGCGCGACGTGGCATACGCCGTCGTGCCGGCCGCCGGATACGCTGCGCAGGTGCAGGTGACGCCGGCCGAAATCGCCGCCTACTACGACCAGAACAAGTCGCAGTTCATGTCGCAGGAGAAAGTGACGCTGCAGTACCTGAAGCTCGACCTCGCCGATCTCGCGGCAGGCGTGCAGGTGACGGAAGAGGCGCTGCGGAAGTATTACGACGAGACGGCCGCCGAACGCAACGCGGTGCCGGAGCGCCGCAAAGCAGCCCACATCCTGATCGAGTCCGGCAGCGACGACGCGGCGGCGAAGAAGAAGGCCGAGGACATCCTGGCCCGCGCCAAGGCGGGTGAGGATTTCGCCGGACTGGCGCGGGAATACTCCGATGACCCGGGTTCAAAGAGCGCCGGTGGCGATCTTGGCTGGGCGCCGAAGGAAGCGTACGTGCAGCCGTTCTCGGAAGCGCTCTTCGCCATGAACAAGGGTGAAATCCGCGGACCGGTCAAGACGCAGTTCGGTTATCACATCATCCGGCTCGAGGACATCGAACAGCCGCGCGTGCGCGGCTTCGACGAGGTGCGCGCCGAACTGGAGCCCGAATTCCGGCGTGCGCAGGCGCAGACGCTGTTCTACGAAAAGTCGCAGCAGCTCGCGGACGAATCCTTCGCCTCGCTGAGCGAACTCGACAGCGTCGCCAAGAAGCTCGGCATGACGGTGCAGACCGTCGAAGGCTTCACGCGGCAGGGCGGCGGTGCGCTCGGCAACGACCGCAAGCTGATCGAGGCGGCCTTCAGCAACGAAGTGCTGCAGGAGCGCCAGAACAGCCAGCCAGTGCCGATCGGCGAGGACAGCGTCGTGGTGCTGCGCGTCACCGACCACAAGCCGTCGACGCAGCTGCCGCTGGCCGAGGTGCAGGAACAGATCGTGACCCGCTTGCGCGAAGACAAGGCACGCGCTGCGGCGACCGAGGCCGCCACGGCCCTGGCGAAACGCGTCAACGCGGGCGAGTCGCTGGCGACGGCCGCAGCGTCGGCCGGCCTGACCCCGGCGGCGTCGCAGTCCGTGAGCCGTCGTGGCCCGACCACCGAAGGCGCTGCACCGATGGTGCCGGAGCTGTTGAAGGCGATATTCCAGGCGCCGCGTCCGGCAGGGGCGGGCAAGGTGAGTGCCGGCGTGGCCACGCTTGCGAGCGGCGACCCCGCTGTCTTCGTCGTGACGTCGTCCAACCCGGGCACGCCCGCCGCGTTTGGTGGCAACCTCGCCGAGCAGGCGCAGAACCTCGCGACGCAGACCGCGTCGATCGAGTTCGACGCCTACCTCACCGAGCTGCTCCGCACCGCGAAGATCAAGCGGAACGACAAGCTGTTTGCGGCGGAGTGAGGGGTGAGGAAGGGGTTAGGGGTTAGGGGTTAGTCGGAAGGTTAGCCCAGGCGGCGGTTCAGACCTGCGACTACCGAGTTCAGGATACGTCCGACCTCACCAATCTTTGCTTGCAGGTCGGCTACCTCGCGGTCCGGCAGGTAGCCCACACGTTGCGCCAGCAATAGCTGGGTTTCGAGTTCGGCCATCGACCCACGTGCGACGCGAAGGAAGTAAATGAACTCCTTCGTCGATTTTCGTGCCGATCCCTCTGCGATATTCGACGGGATGGACGCCCCCGCGCGCCGCATCTGGGACACCAGGCCAAACAATTCGCTTTTGGGAATAGTTGTGCTGGTCTGATGGACCCGCACCGCGAGATCCATGGCTTTCTGCCAGAGGATCAGGTCTTTGTGACTGAGCCGGGATAGCTGCTTCATGCAGCCACGATTGACCAAGGTCAGGTCGAGGGGCGATCTTGATTTCTTGGAAGAAAGTGCGGAATCAGCCGATCCTCCGACTACCCCCTACCCCCTAACCCCTAACCCCTAACCCCTAACCCCTTCCGCCAACTCCTCACTCCGCAAAGCTCATCCCCACGTGGCTGTACCCGGCGTCCACGTAGACGATTTCACCGGTGATGCCCGACGCGAGGTCCGAGCAGAGGAACGCCGCCGCGTTGCCGACTTCGTCGGTCGTCACGTTGCGGCGCAGCGGCGTTGCGGCGGCCACCTGGGTCAGCATCTTGCGGAAGCCACTCACACCCGCCGCCGCCAGCGTCTTGATCGGCCCGGCCGAGATCGCGTTCACGCGAATGCCCTGCGGCCCGAGATCGGCCGCGAGGAAACGCACGTTCGCCTCGAGGCTCGCCTTGGCGAGACCCATCACGTTGTAGCTCGGGATCGAACGCACGGCGCCCAGGTACGACAGCGTGATGATCGCGCCCGCACGGCCCTGCATCAGCGGCTTGCCGGCCTTCGCCAGCGCAGTGAGGCTGTAGCTCGAGATTTCGTGCGCAATGCGAAAGCCGTCGCGCGTCGTGCTGTCGACGAACGTGCCGGCTAGTTCTTCACGAGGCGCGAAAGCAACCGAGTGCACGATGATGTCGAGCGAGTCCCAGACTTCGCGGATGCCGGCGAATGCAGCGTCGATCTCCGCATCGGAGGCGACATCCATCGGCAGCGTGATCGCCGAATTGAAAGCCTGCGCCATCTCGACGACGCGATCCTTGAGCCGGTCGTTCTGGTAGGTGAACGCGAGCTCCGCGCCCTCACGGTGCATCGCCGCAGCGATGCCGTGGGCGATCGAACGCTCCGAGGCGAGCCCCACGATGAGGGCCCGCTTGCCTGTCAGGAATCCCACGATGTTCAGCCTCCGGTTTGCCGGCTTGGGTCGGTATAGACGACGAGACGCTGGCCCGCGCGCAGCGACGACGATTGCCGCAGGCGGTTCCAGGTCATGAGCTCACGCACGCTGACGTCGAAACGGTCGGCGATCTCGGAGAGTGTGTCGCCACGCTTGACCTTGTAAGTCACGCGGCTCGATTCCTTCGCGCCGCTGGAGGCGGTCCGCGCGTCGGCTCGGCCGCCCGTGCCGGGGATTTCCAGTCGCGCGCCAGGGACGAGTCCAGCATTGCTCGACAGGCCGTTGGCCGAGGCGAGGGTCGGCACCGTGACACCATACTTGCGCGCCACGCTCCAAAGCGAGTCACCCGACTTCACGACGTGCACCTTGGGCTTTTTCGAAGCCGCGGGTTTCTGGTGCTCCGGCAACTGGGCCGTGATGTCTTCCCGCGGTGCGGCCAACGCGGCCAGGGTTGCGGTCGAGCCGGCGACCGTGGCTGGAATCAGCAGCGAGTCACCCGGGTGAATCGTCGAGCCATTGATGTCGTTGGCCTGCTGGATGGCCAGCATCGGCACGCCGTACTGGCGGGCGATCGCACTGAGCGAATCGCCACGGCGGACCACGTGGCGAACTTCAGGGGGCGGCTCGACGGCGACGACGGCGATGCCGCTCTGGTCGACGCGCGACTGGTCGAGCATTGCCTGGCGGTACATCTGCGCGTTCGGGACCGGCAACAGCAGGCGATGCGGCCCGTTCGGAGGCGTCGTCATGCGGTTGTAGCCCGGATTCAGCGCGAACATGTCCTCGCGGGTGATGCCGGCGAGCTGGGCCGCCTGCTCGAGGTGCACCTGTCGGCCCGGTTCGACGGCCTCGAAGAACGGCTGGTTCGGGATCGCGGCGAACGACAATCCGTAGGCTTCCGGGTTACGCACGATGCGACTGATTGCGAGCAGCTTCGGCACGTAATCCCGTGTCTCCGCGCGCAGGTTCAGGCTGAAGAAATCGGTCGGCAGGCCCGCCGACTGGTTGCGACGCACGGCGCCGCTGACGGTGCCTTCGCCGCCGTTGTAGGCCGCGATCGCGAGGTACCAGTCGCCGGCAAAATACGTGTTGAGATACTGCAGGTAGGTGAGTGCGGCGCCGGTGGCTTCGATGACGTCGCGACGCTCGTCGATCCACCAGTTCTGTTCGAGGCCGTAGTGCTTGCCCGAGGACGGGATGAACTGCCACAGGCCCGAGGCGCGGCTGCGCGAATAGGCCACTGGATTGAACGCACTCTCGACGACCGGCAGCAGTGCAAGTTCGAGCGGAAGCTTGCGCCGCTCGAGTTCCTGCACGATGTAGTACAGGTAGCGCGCACCGCGCTTGAACGTGCGGTCGAGAAAATCCGGGTTCTTACGATAGAGTTCGACCTCGCGGTCGACCGCGTAATGCGAGACGTCCGGCAGTGCATAGCCGTCGCGGATGCGGTCGAGCAGGTCGGCGTACTGCTCGGGCGGCATGTGCGGCACTTCGCGCCCGGTGCTGAACGAGCCCGGGATCGTCACCGTGGCGCGGTCCATCGGCGCCTTCGGGCCGGGATGTTCCGGCGCGGGCGGCAGGCTCGAGTAGGTCGAATCGGTCGTGGCGCACCCGGCCAGCAGCGCAGCAGCCGCTACAGCGATGAGCAAGGACAGGGTTGTCTTGATTCGTGACATGTCGACTCAGCGGAATCCGTCTTTCCAGCGCCGCACTGCGGCGAACACGTCCACGGCCTCGGGCAGCGGGCGACCCGCATGCCGTTCGGCCGCGATGCGTACCGCGGGTTCGCGGCTGCGCAGGAAAGGGTTGATGAGGCGCTCGCGTCCGAGGGTGGACGGCAGCGTGATTTCGTCGCGCTCGCGGCGCTCCTGCACGTCGGCCAGCGTGTCGCGAACGTGGCTGTTGTCGGGCTCGACGGCGGCGGCGAACCTGAGGTTCGAGAGCGTGTATTCGTGCGCGCAGAAGACGCGCGTGGCGTCGGGCAGGGCGGCGAGGCGGTCCAGCGAGTCGAGCATCTGGGCAGGCGTGCCTTCGAACAAGCGGCCACAACCAGCGCTGAACAGCGTGTCGCCGCAGAACAACGCGCCGTGGCCCGCATAGGCAATGTGACCGAGCGTGTGCCCAGGGACTGCCATCACCTTGAATTCGAGCCCGAGGTGTTCAAGCGAAGCCTTGCCTCCATCATCCAGGGCCTGCGCCGCACAGGGCATCTGTTCACGCGCCGGCCCGAAAACCGGTGCGCCATGCCGTGCTGCCAATGCCCCGACTCCGCCCACATGGTCGGCGTGGTAATGCGTGACGAGAATCGCGCCGAGCCGCAATCCCTGCACCTGCAATGCCTGTTCCACGGGGCGGTCGTCACCTGGATCGACTACCACTGCGACGGCCGGGTCGGCCGGCGCGCGGATCAGCCAGATGTAGTTGTCCGAGAACGCCCGCACCGGGCTCACTTGCAGCATGCAGCTGGGGACTCCTTCGTCGTCCGCGGGCCAATGAGTCCGGACGCGCGTATTAGAGCCGTTCGGGGCGGAAAATTCCATATGACAGGCCACGTTTTTTCGTCTTCCGGCAGGGACTTACGGCTATCCTTGCGCACATGACCGCGAAC
The DNA here is from genome assembly GCA_963793675.1 of uncultured Gammaproteobacteria bacterium. Classification (GTDB taxonomy): domain Bacteria; phylum Pseudomonadota; class Gammaproteobacteria; order Steroidobacterales; family Steroidobacteraceae; genus RPQJ01. Next base: position 395,795 of record CAWCBA010000008.1, read on the forward strand.
CACGTCGCAGACCACTGGCTGAAATCCCCGCTCGGGGCGGCCGTGCTCGCGCTCGAAATGCGGCTGTTGCAGGACGAACTTGCCGACGTCGTCGGCTTCGAACTGCTGCAGATCGGGTGCTGGGGCGATCCGGCGCGACTCTGCGCAGCGGCCCGCACGCAGCACCGCAGCTGCATCGCGCCCGATGCGCAAGGCCCAGGCGCGATCCGTGCCCACTTCGACGCGCTGCCGATCGCCACCAATTCGGTCGAAGCCGTGCTGTTGCCGCACACGCTCGAGCATGCGCCGCACCCGCACGAACTGCTGCGCGAGGTCGACCGCGTCCTGGTCGGCGAGGGCAACCTGGTCATCTGCGCTTTCAACCCGTGGAGCACCTGGGGTGTTCGTCACCACTTCGCCTCGGGTGGCCAGTTCCCGCCGCATGCGGCGCGCCTGATGAGCGAGCACCGCACGCGCGACTGGCTCAGCCTGCTCGGCTTCGAGATCGTTTCCACGCGGCGCTACCTGTTTGCGCCGCCGTGGGCCCGGCGCATGTTCGGGCTGGGCGAGGACAGCTGGCTCGAGCGCCGCGGTCCGGTCATCGCGTCGCCGTTGGCAGGCGCTTACCTGCTCAAGGCGCGCAAACGAGTGCGTGCCATTACACCGATCAAGCCGGCCTGGACACAACGGACAGTGCTCGTGGGCAGCGCGCCTGAACCGACCACGAGACAGGCCGCGTGAGCGTGACCGAAGTGATCGTGCATACGGACGGGGCCTGCAAGGGGAACCCGGGTCCGGGGGGGTGGGGGGCGCTGCTCGAAACCGGCAAGCACCGCAGGGAACTGCACGGTGGCGAACCGCTCACCACCAACAACCGCATGGAGCTGACCGCGGCGATCGAGGCGCTGGCAGCGCTCAAGCGTCGCTGCGTCGTGCAGCTGTACACCGATTCGCAGTACGTGCGGCTCGGTATCACCGAGTGGCTGCCGCAGTGGAAAAAGCGGGGCTGGAAGACCGCCGACAGGAAGCCCGTCAAGAATGCAGACCTCTGGCTGCTGCTCGAAGAGCAGATCGGACGTCATGAGGTGCACTGGCACTGGGTCAGGGGCCACGCCGGGCATCCCGGCAACGAGCGGGCAGACGAACTCGCCAACCTCGGCATCGAAGTCATGCGCGAGAAAGGGCGGTAAACTACGCCGATCAGACGCCCACTGCAGGGACCCCATGGATTTCATCGACCTCAAGACCCAGTACCGCCGGCTCAAGCCATCGGTCGACTCACGAATCGCCAAGGTGCTCGAGCACGGCCAATACGTCCTCGGGCCCGAAGTGGTCGAGCTGGAGCAGAGACTGGCCGCCTACGTTGGATCCAAGCACTGCATCGGTGTAGCCAGCGGCACGGACGCCTTGCTGATCTCGCTGATGGCGCTCGACATTGGCCCTGGCGACGAAGTCATTACGGTGCCTTTCACGTTCTTCGCGACGGCCGAAATGATAGCGCTGGTCGGCGCCAAGCCGGTCTTCGTCGACATCGACCGCGGCACTTACAACATGGACGCATCGAAGCTCGAGGCGGCCATCACCCCGCGCACGAAGGCGATCATGCCGGTGTCCTTGTACGGCCAGTGCCCGGACATCGACGCGATCAACACGATCGCATGCCGCAACGAGTTGCCGGTGATCGAGGACGCTGCGCAGAGCTTCGGCGCGACTTACAAAGGCCGCCGCTCGGGCAGCATGACGGCGGTGGGTGCGACGTCGTTCTTTCCATCCAAGCCCCTGGGCTGCTACGGAGACGGCGGAGCACTGTTCACAAACGACGATGGCCTCGCAAAGCTGATGCGCGAGATCCGCGTCCACGGCCAGGATCGCCGTTACCACCATCCTCGACTCGGCCTGTGCGGGCGCCTGGACACCATCCAGGCGGCGGTGCTGCTTGCCAAGATGGACGTGTTCGACGAAGAGGTCGTGGCGCGCGGTCGGGCAGGCGAACGTTACGCTGCCTTGATCGCGGACAAGTTCGGCACGGGGGCAAGCGCCAGGGTCCGCGCCCCCGAAGTTGAGCAATTCAATACTTGCGTGTTTGCGCAGTACACGGTTGAAGTGGAGCAGCGAGAGATCGTCGAAACCCGCATGAAGTCGCTGGGCGTGCCGACGGCGGTGCATTACCCGCTGGCGCTGCACATGCAGCCGGTGTTCAAGCATCTCGGTTACAGCGAGGGTGATTTCCCGTCTTCCGAAGCGGCGGCTCGTCGTGTCATGAGCCTGCCGATGCATCCGTACCTCACGGATGCGCAGCAGGTCCAGGTGGTGGACGCGCTCGCTCAGGCAGTCGCCTGAGCGACGGAGAGCGCACTTCCGACCCTTCCTGCACTTCTTACCCTTCCGACCTCTTCCCCACTCATGCGCCAGATCGTCTTCGACACTGAAACCACCGGCCTCGAGCCTGAGCTTGGCCACCGCATCATCGAGATCGGTGCAATCGAGCTGGTAAACCGCCGGCGCACGGGCCGGCAGTTCCACCGCTACCTGTGCCCGGACCGCACGATCGATCCCGGCGCCGTGCAGGTGCACGGCCTGACGACCGAGTTCCTGAGCGGCCAGCCGCGTTTCGCCGACATCTTCGACGAGCTGCGCGAGTTCATGGCGGGAGCCGAGCTGATCATCCACAACGCGCCGTTCGACGTCGCGTTCCTGGATGCGGAGCTTGCGCTGCTGGCCGCGAAGGGCGTGCTCGAGCAGGAAGTGGCGACGCGCGACGTCTGCGACGTGCTCGATACGCTGGCACTGGCGCGTCAGATGCACCCGGGCCAGCGCAACAGCCTCGACGCGCTCTGCAAGCGCTATTCGATCGATAACTCACATCGCGACCTGCACGGCGCGTTGCTCGACGCCGACCTGCTGCTCGAAGTCTACCTGGCGATGACGGGCGGGCAGGGCGCGCTTGTCCTGGACGACAAGGCCGCTGCGGCAGGTGTGGCTGCGGTGGCGGCGAGGGCCGCGCGCCCCGTGGGCACGCTGCTGGTGCGACGCGCCAACGGGGAAGAACTCCAGGCGCACCAGGCGATGCTCGAGCTGCTCGACAAGAAGAGCGGCGGCAAGACCGCGTGGCGCCAGTTCGAGCCCGCGCCCGAGACTGTGGCCACGGTGCCATGAGCCAGACGCTGTCGCAGTCATTCGGCCAGGCCTTCCTCGGACAGTCGCCGGGCTGGTACAAGCTCACGATCGTCGGGTTCCTGCTGCTGAACCCGATCGTGATGCTGCTCGCGGGGCCGACGATCACCGGCTGGCTGCTGTTGGGCGAGTTCATTTTCACGCTCGCCATGGCGCTGCGGTGTTATCCGTTGCAGCCAGGCGGCCTGCTGGCGATCGAAGCCGTCATCATCGGTCTCACCACGCCGGAGAGCGTGTACGAGGAAGTCACCGGCGCCTTTCCCGTGATCCTGCTGCTGATCTTCATGGTCGCGGGCATCTATTTCCTGCGCGACCTGCTGCTGTTCGTGTTCACGCGCCTGATCCTGCGCATTCGCTCGCGCGAATCTCTGGCGCTGATGTTCTGCAGCGTGTCGGCATTGTTGTCGGCCTTTCTCGATGCGCTGACCGTCGTGGCCGTCGCGGTCACGGTCGGCATGGGCTTTTACGAGGTTTATCACCGGGTCGCGTCCGGCAAGACCCACACCACGCCGCACCACGATTCGGCGCAGGACCACGAGGTGCAGGTCCTGCACCGTGACAACCTCGAGGCATTCCGTGGGTTCCTGCGCGCGCTGATGATGCATGGCGCCGTCGGCACGGCGATCGGCGGCGTAATGACCCAGGTGGGCGAGCCGCAGAACCTGCTGATTGCGGAGCATGCGGGCTGGAACTTCGTTGAATTCTTCCTGGCGATGGCGCCAGTCACCGTTCCGGTGGCGCTCGCGGGCTTCGCCACCTGCTGGCTGGTCGAGCGCCTGCGGCTGTTCGGGTACGGAACGCCGCTGCCTGACGCGGCGCGCGCCGTGCTCGAGGGCTACTCACGTGAACTCGCGGCTCGAGCAACGCCCCGTGACAGGCAAGTGCTGATCGTGCAGGCGATTGTCGCGATCCTGCTGGTGCTGGCGCTGGCCTTGCATGTCGCCGCAGTGGGCCTGATTGGCCTGCTGGTCATCATCCTCGCCACGGCCTTCACGGGGATCACGGAAGAGCACCGGATCGGCAAGGCCTTCGAGGCCGCGCTGCCATTCACGGCGTTGCTGGTGGTGTTCTTCGTCATCGTCGCCGAGATTCACGACCAGCACCTGTTCGAGCCGATGATCAATCGCGTGCTCGCGCTCGACGGCGGCATGCAGGCCGTAATGCTGTACCTGGCAGCCGGGGTGCTGTCGTCGATCAGCGACAACGTATTCGTGGCCAGCGTCTACATCACAGAAATCAAGTCGGCCCTGTTGCAGGGCGCGATCACCCGCGAGCAGTTCGACTGGCTTGCCGTGGCGATCAACACCGGCACCAACGTTCCGAGCGTGGCCACGCCGAACGGCCAGGCCGCCTTCCTGTTCCTGCTGACCTCGACCCTGGCGCCCCTGATCCGCCTCGGTTACGGCCGCATGGTCTGGATGGCCCTGCCGTATTTCGTCGTGATGACGTCGGTGGGCTTGGGTGCCCTGGCGTACGTCAGTCTTTGACCCTTGTCTCAATCCGTACCGACGGCCTGTGGCATCCTTGGGCATCATGAATTTCCAACAATTCGTCTGGAATCATGGGTAAGTTCAATTTACGCAACCTGAAGATAGGGATTGTCGGCCTGGGTTACGTGGGCCTGCCGCTCGCGGTCGAATTCGGCAAGCGCTTCACCACCGTCGGCTTCGACATCAAGGCCGACCGCGTGGCCGAACTCCGCAAGGGCGTCGACAACACGCTCGAATGCGACGCGAAGGAGTTGGCGGAGGCGGACAAGCTCTCGTACACGACCAACCTCGAACGACCTGAAGGCATGCCGCGTATTCATCGTCACGGTGCCGACGCCGATCGACGAGTACAAGCGCCCGGACCTGACGCCGCTCGAGAAGTCGAGCGAGTCGGTGGGCAAGGTGCTGAAGAAGGGCGACGTGGTGGTGTACGAATCCACCGTCTACCCGGGCTGCACCGAAGAGGTCTGCATCCCGATCCTCGAAAAGGCCTCGGGCCTCAAGTTCAACAAGGATTTCTTCGCCGGGTACAGCCCCGAGCGCATCAATCCGGGCGACAAGGAACACCGCGTCTCGACCATCCGCAAGGTGACCTCGGGCTCGACGCCCGAAGTCGCGGAGTTCGTGGATTCGCTCTATCGCTCGATCGTCAAGGTGGGCACCCACAAGGCGTCGAGCATCAGGGTGGCCGAGGCCGCCAAGGTGATCGAGAACACGCAGCGTGACGTCAACATCGCGCTGATCAACGAACTGGCGCTGATCTTCAACCGTCTTGGCATCGACACCGAAGAAGTGCTGCTCGCTGCCGGCAGCAAGTGGAACTTCCTGCCGTTCCGTCCGGGCCTCGTCGGCGGTCACTGCATCGGTGTCGACCCCTACTACCTGACGCACAAGGCGCAGGCGATCGGTTATCACCCGGAGATGATCCTCGCGGGTCGGCGCATCAACGACAACATGGGCAACTACGTCGCGCAGCAGGTGGCGCAGCTGATGATCCAGAGTGGGATCATGGTCAAGGGCTCGCGCGTGCTGGTCATGGGCCTGACGTTCAAGGAAAACTGCCCGGATGTCCGCAACACCAAGATCGTGGACGTGGTGAAGGAATTGAAGAAGTACGGCTGCAGCGTCGACGTGTTCGACCCCTGGGCCGACCCGGACGAGGCAGAGCACGAGTACGATCTGCGGCCGGTAAGGAAGGCCAGGACAGGCACGTACGACGCAGTCATCATGGGCGTGGGCCACCAGGAGTTCCGCGACATGGGCATCAAGAAAGTCCGGGCACTCGGCAAGAAGAAGCACGTGCTCTACGACATCAAGTACGTGTTCAAGGCGGACGAAGTGGACGGGCGCCTCTAATGAAGATCCTGGTCACCGGCGCTGCCGGGTTCATCGGCTACCACACTGCGAAGCTCCTGCTGGAGCGCGGCGACGAAGTCGTCGGCCTCGACAACCTCAACGACTACTACGACGTGCGGCTCAAGTACGCGCGCCTCGACCAGCTCAAGGCCAGGCCGGGTTTCACGTTCGTCAAGCTCGACCTCGCCGACCGCGAGCGGGATGCAGGAACTGTTCGCCCGCGAGAAGTTCGAGCCGCGTGATCCACCTCGCCGCGCAGGCGGGCGTGCGATATTCCATCGAGAACCCGCTCGCCTATGTCGAGAGCAACGTCGTCGGCACGGCCAACGTGCTCGAAGGCTGCCGGCACAACGGTGTCGAGCACCTGGTGTATGCGTCGACCAGTTCGGTCTACGGCGCCAACACCAAGATGCCGTTCTCGGTCCACCAGAACGTCGATCACCCGCTGTCGTTCTACGCGGCGACCAAGAAAGCGAACGAGTTGATGGCGCACACCTATGCGCACCTGTACTCGTTGCCGGTCACGGGACTGCGGTTCTTCACGGTGTACGGCCCGTGGGGCCGTCCCGACATGGCGCTGTTCCTGTTCACCAGGAACATCCTGGCTGGCAAGCCGATCGATGTCTTCAATTACGGCCACCATCGACGTGACTTCACCTACGTCGGCGACATCGCCCAGGGCGTGGTGCGGGCGTGTGACCGTCCGGCCACGGGCAATGCCGACTGGAACAGCGATGCTCCGGATCCGGCCTCCAGCAAGGCGCCGTACCGCCTGTACAACATCGGCAACAACCAGCCGGTGGAGCTGCTGACCTACATCCACACGCTCGAGGAGTGCCTGGGGAAGAAGGCCGAGATGAACCTGCTGCCGCTGCAGGCGGGCGACGTGCCGGACACCTGGGCCGACATCGACGAGCTCACGCGGGACGTGGGTTACACGCCGGCCACGCCGGTTTCCGTTGGCATCCGCAACTTCGTGGACTGGTACCTCGAGTACTACAAGGACGAGGCGCCGCCTCCGTCGAAGGTCGTCAACCTCGGCTGAACGTTTTGCGACAGAGGGTGCCGACCGCTAAGCTGTGCGGATGAGTACATCCCGCAGCGATCTCCCGGCCTGGAAGGCACTCGAGGCGCACGCCGCCCAGGTCTCGAGCCGCCACCTGCGTGACCTGTTCGCCGCCGACGGCGCCGGTCGCTTCGATGCGACCAGCGTGCAGGCGCTCGACCTGCTGTACGATTTCTCCAGGCAGCGCGTCACCCGCGAAACCTTGAATCTCCTGCAGTCGCTGGCGCAGGCCTGCGACCTGCCGGCACGGATCGCAGCGCTGTTCGCAGGCGAGGCGGTCAACAACACCGAAGGGCGCGCTGCCATGCACATGGCGCTGCGCAACCGTTCGGATCGTCCGATGCTGGCGGACGGGCAGGACGTGATGCCGGAAGTGCGCGCGCAGCTCGCCAAGATGCGCGAGTTCGTCACTGGCGTGCACCAGGGACGCATCCTGGGTTTCACCGGCGCTCGTTTCACCGATGTCGTCAACATCGGCATCGGCGGTTCGGACCTCGGCATCGTGATGGCGACCGAAGCGTTGGCCCGTTTCCGCAACAAGGGTATCCGCCTGCACTGCGTTTCGAACGTCGATGGCGTCGAACTCGCGGATGCGCTCGAGCAGATCAATCCGGCGACGACGCTGTTCGTCATCTGCTCCAAGACCTTCACGACGCAGGAGACGCTTGCCAACGCCAACGCGGCGCGCGAGTGGCTGATCGGCGAGCTCGGTGAAAAGGGCATCGCGCACCACTTCGTCGCCGTGTCGACCAATCACCAGGCGATGGACGCGTTCGGCATCGCGCCCGACTCGCGTTTCACCATGTGGGACTGGGTCGGTGGGCGGTATTCACTGTGGTCCACGGTCGGCCTCTCGATCGCGCTGTCACTCGGCATGGACCAGTTCGAGCTGATGCTCGCCGGCGGCCACGAGATGGACGAGCATTTCCGCACGGCGCCGCTCGACCGCAACCTGCCGGTGCTGATGGGCCTGCTCGGTGTGTGGAACATCGACTTCCTCGGCCTCGATTCACTCGCCGTTCTCCCATACGACCGGCGCCTGCATCGCTTCCCCGCTTACCTGCAGCAGCTCGAGATGGAGTCGAACGGCAAGAGCGTCACCCGGGAGGGTCAGCCGGTCGGGTACATGACGGGCAACGTCGTGTGGGGCGAGCCGGGCAACAATGCGCAGCACTCGTTCTTTCAGTTGCTGCACCAGGGCACCGCGCGCGTTGCCCTGGATTTCATTGCGCCGGTCAATGGCTCGAGCAGGTTCCTCAAGCACCAGGACCTGGCGCTGGCCAACTGCTTTGCACAGGCGGAGGCCTTTGCGTTCGGCCAGACAGCCGAGCAGGTCAGGAGCGACCTGCAATCCAAAGGCACGGCGCCGGCGGAAATTGAGCGCCTGGTGCCGCACAAGGTGCACGCGGGCAACCGCCCCAGCAGTCTCATCCTGGTGCCGCGCATGGGCCCACGCGCGGTCGGCAAGCTGATTGCCTGGTACGAGCACAAGGTGTTCGTGCAGTCGGTCGATCTGGAACGTGAACCCGTTCGACCAGTGGGGCGTCGAACTCGGCAAGAAACTGGCGACTTCGATGAACGAACCGGTGCGCACCGGGACTCTGGCCTGGCGGGCCGGCCCACATGCAGAGGCTGCTGGCGCAGGTGCAGCGCTGGCGCGGCGACTGAGCCGCCCAGTAACATGGCGGGATGCGCTTGAACCCGTCATGGACTGATCGGACTTTCCTGGCCTTCCTGGCCTTCCTCCTGTCTCAGGGCCCGCTTGCATCCGCGGGCGAGCCCTGGATTGCGCCCGGCAACACCCAGGTGCGGCACGACGTCCAGTTGCTCGTCGACTCCGGCGTGATCAACCTGCCGATGTCGGCGTGGCCTATCGCCGCGTCGGATCTGGCGTACGCGCTCGACAAGATTCCCGAGACTCCCTCAGCCCCGTCTCCAAGCGGGAGAGCGCCGGGTGCGCAGGATCCGGAAGCAAGGGTTCCGCGAAGCCGCTCTCCGCGGCCCAGCTCGCCGCCATTGCGCGCCTTCGTTCCCTGGCCAGCGAAGGCAACGCCACCCTCGGCGTCGAAGTCGGCGCGGCCGCGCGACCCACGCAGTTGCGCACCTTCGCGGACACACCACGCGAGGAGGGCGAGATCAGCCTCTATGCCGCCAGTTTTTTCGGTGAACGGTTCGGCGGGCGGCTGCAGGTGACCGGCGCGATCGACCCGGATGACGGCCTGCCCGGACGTCTCGACGGCTCGTACGTGGCCGGCAAGTTCGGCAACTGGATCGTCACGGCGCGGTCAGCAGGATCGCTGGTGGGGCTCGGGCTGGGAGGGCAGCCTGATCATGTCCAACAACGCGCGACCGGTGCCCGAGATTGCGCTCGATCGCGCGGTGTCCAAGCCCTTCGAGACGAAGTGGCTGAGCTGGCTCGGGCCGTGGCGCCTGACGACGTTTGTCGGCCAGATGGAAGGCTCGCGCGACGACTATGCGCACCCGGTGTTCTGGGGCATGCGTGTGTCTGCGCGGCCACTGGACGGCCTGGAGATCAGCCTCGAGCGTACCGCTCAACTGTGCGGGGAAGGGCGATCCTGCACCTGGAACGACTTCTGGAACATGTTCACCGGCAACGACAACGCGCGGCGAGAACGTCGATCCCGCAGGACGAGCCGGGCAACCAGCTGGCGGGCTGGGACATCCGCTGGGCATCGCCCATCGGCGACTGGAACTATGCGCTCTACAACCAGCACACCGGCGAGACGATCGACAACAAGATTCCGCGGCCGTATCGCAGTCTGGACGCTGTTGGGACTCGAAACCTGGGGCGACGGTTCGGGTGGCGGCAGTTCCTGGCGTGCGGGCTTCGAATGGTCCAATACGCGCTGCGGCGGCACCGAGAATGGCCAGAAGCTATGGGATTGCGCCTATAACAATTCGAATCTTCAATCCGGATGGCTATCGCTATTACGGCCGGGTCATGGGGCATTCCATGGACGGGGACGGCGACATGTACTCGGCGCGCTACATCCGGGTCGATAGCGCGGCCAACACCCTCACCGTGCTGGCGCGCTACAGCAGGATCAACGAAGGCGGCGTCGTGCCGGACACGCCCCATTCATTCGCCCCGGGTCCGGAAGACTGGATCAGCCTGGATCTCAGCTACCGACGCGTGCTGCGCTCGGGCTGGCTCGAGGGAGGGGTAGGCGTCGACAGCCAGGACCGCAAATGGAAGGGTGACCAAGCCGTGTTGCCGCGCGCTTACGTCACCTGGAACTACGCACTCCGTTGAAGATAATCGGGTGACCCCGGGAAGGCGTCCAGCCGCCAGTTCCAGCGCTGCTCGCATGGCTGGTCACTGCGATGCTGGTCAGCCCGCTGGCCAGCCGCGCAGAGCCGTGGATTGGCCCTGGCGACATGGCGTTGCGGCACGACCTGCAGCAATTGGCCGATGCCGGTGTGCTGCATGCTCCTACGATGAGCTGGCCGCTGCCGTGGTCGGACATCAGCGCAGACATCGCTGCAGCGGAGGTCGTCCGGAGCTGAGTCCTGCGATTGCAGTCTGCGCTGGGCCGCGTGCAGGCGCGCGCCGCGACTGGAGACTGCGAGCCGGGAGATTGGCGTCGCCGTCGAAGCCGCGGGCACGACCGATCCCTGGGCGCTGCGCTCGTTCGAGGATACCCCGCGGGAGCAAGGGCGAACTGACCGTTGCGGCCGACCAGGCCGGTGAGCGCGTGTCATGGAAACTGTCGGCCGGGGTCGTGGCCAATCCCGACGACGGGCAGGAGTTTCGCCTGGACGGTTCGTATGTCGCGTGAGGCTCGGCAACTGGAACATCAGCGCCGGCGCCATCGACCGCTGGTGGGGCCCAGGCTGGGAGGGCAGCCTGATCCTGTCGAACAACGCGCGACCCGTGCCGTCGATCGGCATCGATCGCAACGAGGCCCGGCCGTTCAGTTGGCCGATCCTGCAAGTGGCTCGGCCCGTGGCGCCTCAGCACGTTCATGGGGCAACTGGAAGAAGACCGCGACTATCCGCATGCCTTGCTGTTCGGAATGCAGGGCGGAATCGCGCCCGTTGCCTTCGCTGCAGATCGCCGCAAGCCGCACGGCGCAGTGGTGCGGCGAGGGACGGCCCTGCGGTCTCGAGTACCTTTGGCGACCTGCTGACGGGCAACGACAACGAGCGAGGATCTGGCCGAGGAGCCGGGCAATCAGCTGGCCGGATTCGACGTCCGCTGGTCGTGGCCGGGCGGGCGCGTGCCGGTGGCGCTCTACGCCCAGGCGATCGGCGAGGACGAAGCGGGATTCCTGCCGTCGAGGTACCTCGGTCTGTTCGGTGCCGAAGCCTGGGGCCAGTGGCGGGGCACGTCCTGGCGGGCGCACGCTCGAGTACGCCGATACGGCCTGTGATTTCCCGACATCGCCACCCGAGTTCGGTTGTGCCTACACGAACCACATCTACACCAGCGGGTACCGGTATCGTGGTCGGGCCCTGGGGCACACGATCGATGCGGACGGCGAATCCATTGGCATCGGCCTGCTGCTGGTCGAGGCCTCGGGGCGGCACTGGAACCTGCTGGCCCGCAACGTCAAGCTGAACCGGGCCGGCATCGCTGCCGAGCATTCGCTGGCCGGACGGCGCCGCCAGCGTCAACGACGTCAGCCTGACGCACGGGCGCCCGTTGGCTTGGGGTAATATTGCGGTTTCGCTTGGGTACGCCGACGTGCCTCGACCGGGACCGTGCCGTCGCAGGACGAGGTGTTCGGGGCATCCTTGACGTGGCACTACGAACTCCGCTGAGCAGCGTGGCTCGCTCGGAAACCTGCAATCCGTGCGACGGGGCAGTGATGCAAGGATCCTAGATTGATCCGGGCGCGCCTGCTGGCCTGGGGCGCGCTGGCCACGGTGTTGACGCTATGGCCCGTTCTCGGCGCTTGGCCAGACTCCGAGCGCCGCCAGATTGAGGTGTTCCGCAACCTGCCGCCAGACGCAGCAGCGGCGATCCTCGAGGCCATGGGCGCGGCGGAGCGGCAATCGGGCATCGACCCGCTCGGACTCGCGCATCAAGATCGCCGCCAACGGTCCTGCCGCGGTCGACCGAGGACGGAGCGCTTCGAAATCTGAGCCCCGACGGCGAGCCACGGCTGGCAGCCGGCGACACGTTGATCGTGGAACTGGAGCCGGTGCTGTTCGAGGGTCAGGATCGCAGTGCTGACCGAGCGGCCCAGCCAGCCGACCAACGCGCTGCAGGCGCGGGGCGACGACCGCGACGGGCCGGCGCAGGGCGGACTGCGGGTGGCAGCGCCAGCGCGCGCCTGGCCCGCAGACAGCTCCGGTACCCGCAGCGCGACCCGGCAAGGAGATCCAGCGGACCAAGTCGGAGCAGGCAGAGCTCGAGCGGTTCATCGAGACCGTGCGCCGCGGCAATCCCTACCGGCTGGACCGCAGCTGGAGCGCTCGACGTGCCCGGGCCTCGGCGTCGTGCCGCTCGCCGGCCTGACCGTGCTGCAGGCGACCCAGCGGCTGGCCATCGAGCCGTTCCTGCGCGATTTTCGGATCCGAGCTGACGCTGTTGCCGCTCGAGCCGGTCGATACGGACGCCCTCAAGCCCTTCGGCTACGACCTCTTCGCCGGCGTGCCGACCACGTTCGCGCCGGTGACGGACATTCCGGTGCCCTCGGAGTACGTGGTCGGGCCTGGCGATCGGCTCGAGGTGCAGCTGATCGGCAACACCAAGGGCAAGTCATTCGCTCGTCGTGAATCGCGACGGGCGGATCATGTTTCCCGGAACTGGGTCCCATCAGCGGTGAGCGGGCTGCGCTTCGACGCAGGCCAAGGCTCGCATCGAGCAGCGCGTCAGCGAGCAGATGATCGGCACCCAGGCCATCGTGTCGATGGGCGACCTGCGCTCGATCCGGGTCTTCGTCCTCGGCGAAGCCGAACGCCGGGCTCGTTACACGGTGAGCGGCCTTGCAACCGTCACCAACGCGCTGTTCGTGAGCGGCGGCGTCAAGCCGATCGGGTCGCTGCGCAACATCCAGTTGAAGCGCAACGGCCAGGTCGTCACGCGCCTCGATCTCTACGACCTGCTGCTGAATGGCGACACGTCGGGCGACGTGCGCCTGCTGCCCGGTGACGTGATCTTCATCCCGCCCGTTGGCAGCACGGTCGGCGTCACCGGCGAGGTCCGTCGCCCGGCCATCTACGAACTGCAAGGGCGAGAGCTCGGTTGCGGACCTGCTGTACCTCGGCGGCGGCCTGACGCCCGAGGCGGATCCCCGGCTCGCGACGCTCGCAGCGCATCGACGAGCGGCGCGAGCGCGTCGTGCTGGACGTCGACCTGACGGACCCGCAGGCGCGCGACACGCGACTGCGCACCGGCGACGTGCTGCGCATTCCTGCGGTCAAGACGACCTATTCGAACGCCGTCCAGCTCGATGGGCACGTGCTGCGGCCGGCGTTCGTTCCAGTACCGCAGCGGCTGCGGCTGACGGACGTCATTCCGTCCGCCGACGAGCTTGAAGCCGAACGCGGACCATGCGCTACGTCATGATTCGACGCGAGGAGCCCGGCACGCGACGCGTGCAGGTGCTTTCGGCGGATCTGCGATGCGGCCTGGCGCGCACCGACGTCGACGCCAATCCGCGGCTGGCACCCCGCGACCGGATCTTACGTGTTCGACCTGGAAACGGGCCGGCGTGCAATCCTCGATCCGATCCTCCAGGAACTGAAGCTGCAGGCGGTGAGCGACGAGCCGTCGCAGGTCGTGCGTGTCTCGGGCCGAGTGCGAGTCCCCGGCGAGTATCCGCTCGAGCCGGGCATGACCGTCAGCGACCTGATTCGCGCCGGCGGTGGACTTGCCGAGGAAGCCTACGGCGGCGAGGCAGACCTGGCGCGTTACGAGGTTCGGGACGGACAGACGCGCAAGACGGACGTCGTCAAGGTCGACCTGAGTCGCGCCCTGGCACGCGAACCGCCGCCGACCTCGCGCTCGCGCCGTTCGATTTCCTGGTCGTCAAGGAGATCTCGCAGTGGTCGGCCCAGGAGACGGTCCGTCTGGAAGGCGAGGTGCGCTTTCCGGGCGAATACCCGATCGAGCGTGGCGAGACGCTGCGGTCGGTGATCGGACGGGCCGGCGGCCTGACGCCGCTCGCGTTTCCGCAGGGCAGCGTCTTCACGCGCGAATCACTCAAGGAACGCGAGAGGCGCCAGGTCGAGATGCTCGCGGACCGACTGAAGCAGGACCTCGGTACGTTGGCGCTGCAGGCCACGCAGGCTCCGGCAGACGGTGCGCAGCAGGCTTCCGAGACGCTGGCGATCGGCCAGTCCCTGCTGGCGGACCTGCGCAATGCGCGAGCCGGTGGGACGCCTCGTCATCGATCTCGACCAGGATGCTGGCCGCGGAGCCGGACGCTGCAGCGGCGACGTGATTCTCAAGGACGGCGACATTCTGCGCGTGCCGCAGACCGCGCAGGAGGTGACGGTGATCGGCGAGGTGCAGAGTCCGACATCGCACCTGTACGACCCGACGCTGGCGCGTGACGACTACATCGCCTCAGCGGTGGCACGACGCAGAAGGCCGACGACAAGCGCATCTACGTGGTCCGGGCCAATGGCAGCGTCGAGACCGGCAGCGGCAGCCGCTGGTTCAGCGCAAGGGCTCGATCCAGCCGGGCGACACGATCGTCGTGCCGCTGGACGCGGAACGGATGAGGCCGCTGCCGCTGTGGACGGCGGTGACGACGATCGTCTTCAACCTCGCCGTGGCGGTTGCAGCGGTGGCAGGCATCTAGCGGAGTCCCGCGCATGACCGTGACGCAAGGGGCCACCGATCCCGGAGAGGACCGCGAGATCTACGATCTGTTGGCCATCATCTGGCGAGGGCGGTGGCTGGTGCTGTCGTTGGGCGCCGCTTTCGCCCTGTCGGGCGCCCTGTATGCGACCCTGGCTACGCCCTGGTACCGCGCTGAAGTGCTGATGGCCCAGGCCAGGGACCGACCGAGTGACGGCTTGATGTCGCAGTTCGGCGGGCTGGCCAGCCTCGCCGGGATCAACCTCGGCAGCAATGACAACGCCGAACCCTTGGCGCTGCTGAATTCCCTGGGCTTCGCGAGGGAGTTCATCGAGGAGGAGAAGCTCGAGACGGTGCTGCTGGCGAGAAAATGGAACGCTGCGGAGAAACGCTGGAAAGGTCCTGAGAAGGACTGGCCCGATGTACGCGACGCCGTCGAGTATTTCGACGAAGAGGTCCGGCGGGTGGTGCAGGACAAGAAAACCGGGCTGGTGACGCTTGCCATCGAGTGGAAGGATCCGGCTGTCGCGGCGGACTGGGCCAATAAGATGGCGAGCCGGCTCAATTACCGGATGAGGGAGCGGGCAATCGCAGAGTCGACCGAGAATATTCGCTACCTCAAGACGGAGATGTCCCAGGCGAACCTCATCTCCCTGCAGCAGTCGATCGGCAAGATTCTCGAGCTCGAAATGCAGAAACTGATGCTGGCGCGTAACAACCAGCAATATTCCTTCAGGATCATCGACCCCGCCCATGCACCCAAGAAAAAGGTGAAGCCGCTGGTCGTCCCGTTCACGGCCATCGGGGGGGTGCTCGGCCTGCTCGTCGGGGTGGTCCTGCTGATCGGCAGGGTGGTACTGCAGCGGGTACGCAGTGTCTCCTGATTGCTGAGCAGCCGTGGACGCAGGCCCCGACGGATCGACGCGGAATCCCGGAACTCCAGTGAAAAGTTCGGACTTTCTCCGGGCCGTAGGCGTGCTGGCCGGCAGCGCGGTGATCGCTCACGGCATTACCGCCGCGTGTCTCCCGTTGCTGTCGCGACTGTACACCCCTGCCGAGTTCAGTGTCCTGGCGCTGTTCGCCGGGGTGGCTTCCGTGTTCTCGGCGGTCGTCGCGCTTCGGTTCGACATCGCAATTCCCATCCCGCCGCAGGATTCGGTAGCGATCAATCTGCTCGCGCTGTCGCTTGGCATCGCCGCAGCGCTCTCGGTGCTGCTGGCGCTGGTGATCTGGCTGCTGCCCGACCGGGTCGTGGCTCTCTCCGGGCAGCCGATGCTCGCCGATGTCCTCTGGCTGCTGCCCGTTGCGGCCTTCTCCGCATCTGCTTCGAGTGCCCTGCAGTCCTGGTTCATTCGCAGGAAGCAGTTTCCGGCGCTTGCGCAGAGCCGGCTGCTGCAGTCGACGGCCAGTTCCGGGTCACAGATCGGACTGGGAGTCCTGCATTTTGGACCTGTCGGCCTGCTGTTCGGCTACGCCGTCAATACCGTGACGGCCTGCATCGCCCTTGGAACCCGGCTCCTGCAGCGGGACCGACATCTCTTCCCCGAGGTCGATGCAGGCCGATGGCCTCGGCTTTCCACGAGTACAGCAGGTTTCCGCGGTTTTCCACGGTCGAGGCGCTGTTCAACAACGGATCGGTACATCTGCCGATCATCCTGATCGCATTGCTGGCGGCCGGACCGGAAGCTGGCTACATCGCGCTGGCCATGACGCTCCTGCAGGCACCGATGTCGCTGATCGGGCAGGCCATTGGTCAGGTCTATTTGTCGCGGGCCGCAGAGGCACACCGGGCGGGCGACCTTGCGGCTGTAACCGCGGAGACGATCTCGTACCTCGTCAGGACCGGCGTCGGACCACTCCTCGCTGCCGGGGTGCTCGCACCGTTCGTTTTCGAGCCGATTTTCGGCGCCGGCTGGCACCGGGCCGGAATCCTGATTTCCTGGATGACGCCGTGGTTCGTGCTGCAATTGCTGGCAGTGCCGATTGCCATGTCGCTGCACGTCACCGGCCGCCAGAGACTCGCGCTGCTCTTGCAGTTCTTCGGCCTGCTGGTCAGGGTGTCCGCAATCCTCGTGGCCTCCCAGTGGTTCTCGTCGCGGGTTGCCGAGACGTACGCGCTTTCGGGAGCGGTCGTTCTACCTTGCTTACCTCTTGGTCGTTCTGTCGGTGACAGGAGTGGGCCCACGGAGTTTTCGCCGCTCGTTCATGGCCGGCTGGCCGCACCTGTTGGGCTGGCTGGTTCTGGCGGCGGTGCTTGCTGCGGCCGCGTCTCGCATCACCGGGAGCCGATGATGGACGTGTCACAACGCGTGTCGATCATGGCGCAGTCCAGGACGGCCCTGTTTCTTGCCTCGGTCTTGTATGCCGGCAGCGTCCTGCTGTGTCTTTCGCTCTACGCCAGAAACAAGTACGGGTACCGAACGAATAGCAGGAACAT
>CAWCBA010000009.1:0-26957 GCA_963793675.1 uncultured Gammaproteobacteria bacterium
TGAGATGGACGATGATCGTTTTCACGCGCGGCAGTTTAGGCGCGCCGGGGCGCCGAAAACGAGGGGCAGGTCCAAATTCCGGTCAGGCGCCCGGCCCCGACTCGCGTCGGGCAGGGGTCCGTCGCGAGTCGATGCTGGTGACCTTCGACTGCAGGCGCTTCTCGCTCTCTCGGCGGCACCACACTCCATCCACGATCTCGCCCGTGGGGCGGTACTCGTCAACCGCCCGCTGCAGCAGCTCGCAAGCGGTGCGGACGTCGAACTGCCCCATCGCGACCAGCAGATCGTTGAGCAACTGCTGCACCTGCTCCCAGGGCAGGGAGTGCTCCATCGCACGCATGATCATCGGGTGCCCCGTGCCCGAGACGTTGTTGCCGATCAGGAGCTCCTCGAAGAGCTTCTCCGCTGGCCGCAGGCCCGTGAAGCGGATTTCGATGTCGCCGTCGGGACGGTCGTCGTCGCGCACGCTGAGGCCGGCCAGCTTGACCATGCGGCGCGCGAGGTCCGCGATGCGGATCGGCTTGCCCATGTCGAGGACGAACACGTCGCCGCCCTCGGCCATGGCCCCGGCCTGCAGCACGAGCTGCGAGGCCTCGGGAATGGTCATGAAATAGCGGATGACGTCCGGGTGCGTGACCGTGACCGGCCCGCCGCGGCGGATCTGCTCCCGGAACAACGGCACCACCGAGCCCGAGGACTCGAGCACGTTGCCGAAGCGCACCATGCAGAACTTGGTCCGCCCTCCCCGCTGCTGCAGTCCCTGCAGGACGATCTCCGCCAGGCGCTTGGTGGCCCCCATGACGTTGGTCGGGTTCACGGCCTTGTCGGTCGAGACAAGCACGAAATTCTCGACGCCACACTCGAGCGCGGCCTCGGCGGTGTACCAGGTGCTGATGACGTTGTTGTGGATGCCCTCGATGACGTTCTGCTCGACGATGGGCACGTGCTTGTAGGCGGCGGCGTGGTAAAGCGTCTGCACGGCGTAGGCCTGCAGAATCTCGCGGACGCGGTACTTGTGGTGAGCGTTGCCGAGCAGGCTGATCAACTCGAAATCGAGGCGCTCGCGCTCCATGAGCGCCCGTAGCTCGCGATCAACCTGGTACAGGGCGAGTTCCGACATCTCGAACAGCACGACACGCCGCGGCGCGAGGCGTGCGATCTGGCGGCACAGTTCGGATCCGATCGAGCCTCCCGCGCCCGTTACCATGACGATCTTGTCGCGGATGCATGCGTCGAACAGTCGCTCGTCCGGCGGCACGCTGTCGCGACCGAGCAGGTCGCTCGCGTCCACGTCGCGCACGTCCTCGACCCGGGCCGAGCCGGCGACGATGTCGGCGATGTCGGGGACGGTCATGACGCGCACCGGATAGGGCTCGAGCGACTTCAGGATCTCCTGCCGGCGTCGCCGCGTCTGCGAGGGCAGCGCGAGCAGGACGACCCTGACGGATTCCTCCTCGATCAGCATCGGCAGCGTCCCGGGTGAGTACACGTCGATACCGGTCACTACGCTACGGTGCAGGGCCGGGTCGTCGTCGAGGAAGGCGACCGGGTCATAGGCGGTCCCGCTGCGCAGGGCTGCGACCGCCTGTGCGCCTGCTGCTCCGGCCCCGTAGATGACCACACGCTCGGCCCCAGCCGGGCGGATGTTCATCAGGTTGCGGGCGACGATTCGGGTACCGCCCACGTAAACCAGCGCGAGGGCCCAGTAGATGAGGAGCGCTTTCGCTGGCACGCCGTCACCCGGCAGCACCGCATTGATGACGGACAGGACGACGACCGACGCCGTGACGCCGGCCGTGACCGCCACGATGGCCTGCGCACCGATGAAGCGGACCACCGCACGGTAAAGTCCCAGGCGCACGAAGATCGGGATGCTCGTGAGGAGTGCCGCGACATACAGCCACGGCGACGCGCCCAGACCGTCCGGCAGGCCCTCGAGCTTCAGGGCGAGCGCGCTCCAAAGCGCGGCCGGCACGAACAGCGTGTCCGAGGCCAGCATGATCACCCGCTTGCGGGAGCGGGGCAGGCGAACCAGGCGTTCCCCGGCGCGCTTGACCTGGATCACGATTTTCGCTTTGGGCAAGGTCCGTCTCCGTGGACAGGGCGCGAGGGATCCCGCGGGATCCGGCTGGCTGCGCATTGTACAGGTGGAAATGCCGTCGCGGCGTCACCGACCTGCTTTTCCGAACTGGGTCCGGGACGAACCGAAACCCGGGTCAGTGCGCTGTCGATGGATCGAGCCGTCGAAACGAAGCCAGCCGCTCCCCGCGCTGGTCCCGCAAACTCAGGCTGGGCTGACGGCCCGGTGGCAGCGGCCAGATCACGCCAACATCCTGGTCATCCCAGGCCAGCGTCCGCTCATCACCGGGTACGGACGGTGACGTCGCCTGGATCGAGATGACTGCGCCTTCCGTCAAGGCGAGCAGCCCGTGGCCGAATCCGGGCGGAACCCACAGGGCCTCCCCGCCACGCGCATCCAGTTCGCGACCCGACCCATCTCCCAAAGCCCGCTGACTCCTGCCGCAGATCCACTGCGACATCGAACACCCGACCGACGAGACAGCGCACGAGCTTGCCTTGCGGGACGGACATCTGCCGATGAACGCCGCGCAGGACCCATTGGTGCGAGGTGATGTGGTTCTCCAACACGAACTCCGCCGGCAAGCCCGCGCGGGCCCACGCGCAAGCGTTCCACACGAATCTGACCTCGCCGCGTTCGTCGCATCGCGGAACCGGCCGAACGAGGAGCACCTCTGCAAGTTCCGTCGCGATGAGTTCCATGACTCGGGTTGTTCGATCGAAAGCCTTCCAGTCCTGCCGGCGGCAGGATCGGCCAACGTGCCGGATCAGCCGGCGGCCCCCCGAACGCGCCCGCCGACTATTTCCCCTTCTCGCCCGGCGCCCAGGCGGTTCGCGGCCACGAACAAGGGCAAGACGGCGACGACTGCACAGGCCGCCGCGTACTGCGGCCAGCGCGTTGCGACCAGCGCCCACGGACCCAGCCAGAACGCGTTGATCGCGGCGAAGGCCAGCGTCACTGGCCTATGGCTACCCATGCGCCTGCTGAGGCGCTGGTAGGCGTGGCTGCGATGCGCCTCGGCAACCGCCATCCGGGACCGCGCCCGCACGAACAGCGTGACTGTAGCATCCGCAAGGAATGCACCCCCGAGGATCACCCATACCCAGGGCGTGAGCCACCCCTCCGCAACCGTCCAGATCGCAAGCGCGCCAATCGCGTAGCCGAGGTATCCGCTGCCGACGTCCCCCATGAAGATCCGGGCCGGTGGCCAGTTCCAGGCGAGAAACCCGGCGGTTGCAGAGGCGAGTATCACCAGCGGCAGGGCGCTGTGCTCGCTACCCGTGACAAGCAGCAGCAAGAGCGCCGCCGTCACGCTCATCGACAGCGCCTGCACGCCAGCGATGCCGTCGATGCCGTCCATGAAATTGAACAGGTTCAAGAACCAGGCGCAGTAGAGCACCATGAGCGCCGTGCCTGTCCAGCCCAGGTCTACGGGTCCCCAGCCGAAATCCACTGGCGGAAGATCCCCGAGCCACCACACCGCCCACGACAACGCGAGGAAGTGGCACAGCAATCGCAGTGAAGCGGCCACGTGGCCATGGTCATCGAGAAAGCCGATCACCGCGACCAGTGCGCCGCCACCGATCAGCGCAATTGCGACGGCGGGCGCCAGCAGACCGAGCTGCGTCGCCGCCGCAACGCCCAGCAGGTGCGCGACGGTGAGGGCGAGTCCACCGCCTCGTGGCGTCGGCTGCGAGTGCGAGCTTCGCTCGTTCGGCAGATCGACGAGTCGCTGCAGCGCATAACGACGGACCACTGCGACGCCGGCCCACGAGGCAACGGCGACGGCGCCCGAGAGCACTATCGTTGGCAATGCGCTCACGAGATTCCTGCCGCGTACGCACGCGCCATCGCGGAGATCCCGGCCGTTGCGGAATACGGCGGCTGCCAGTCGAGCCGCTCGCGCGTCCTGGCCGCGTCAATCTCGAGCGACTGCGTCAGCCGGTCGAACTCGGCGCCGAAGCCGAGGGGCCGCGCCACGGCCCGCATCAGCGCAACGGGCACGCGGATCATCCTGGCCGGGCGGCCGAGGGCCTCAGCAATCGTGCGGTACAGCTGCGGCGTCGAGAGCGGCTCGCCATCCGCAGCCAGGAAGACCTCGCCCGGGGCCGCAGCGTGCGAGACGCAGCGCTCGATCAGGTTCGCGAGGTTCGCGACGCCGACGAGGTCGCGGCGATTGTCGATCGCGCCGAAGGGGACGGGCAGTCCCGACTGCGCGAGTCGGCAGAACCGCGCCAGGTTGCCCTTGGCTCCCGGTCCGTAAACAAGCGGCGGGCGGATGATCACCGGCTCGATGCCCGGGATCTCGCGCAGGCCGAGTTCTGCCGCCAGCTTGGAGCGGCCGTAGTCGTCACAGGGGCGCGGCTCGTCATCGGCACGAAAGGGCTGGGTGGCCGTCGACTCGCCGTTCACCTTGATGGTACTGACGAACACGAACCGGCGTGCGCCGGCTTCGGCGGCCGCACGGGCCAGCCGCAGTGTGCCGTCCGTGTTGGTGCGCTTGAACTCCTCGGCGCTGCCGGCGTGGTCGCGCATCACATGCACGCGGGCAGCCAGATGCACGACGGCGTCGATGCCCTCGAGGGCACGTCCCCAGTCGGTCGCCGGCCCGAGATCGCCCACGACGACTGACTCGAGCGAGGCTGCGGCGCCGGAAGTGCGCAGCGCCAGCCGGACGGCATGGCCGGCCGCTTCAAGGGCCGGCACGGCCGCGCGGCCCACGAAACCCGTTCCTCCCGTCACCAGTATCCTCATGGCGTGAGCTCGCACAGCCACTGTTCCAGCCGACCGATCAGCCGGTCACGGTCGAACTCGCTCGTGCTGAGACCGGTAGCCCGAGCCGCCATGGCCGAACGCTCGGCGGCCGGCGTGTCGGCCATCCGCGCCACGTTCGCGCCAGACCCGTCGAATCGCCGGCCCGGCAGACCAGCCCGGCCCCGCCGCGTTCGATCAGTTCGGCGCCCTCGCCGTCCAGCATACCGAGCAGCGGACGCCCCGCAGCGAGGTAGGACTGCACCTTGCCGGGGATCGTCATTGCGAAAATTGGATCCGGCCGCAGCGACACCAGCAACGCATCCGCACTGCCGAAGAAAGAAGGCATTCGCTCGAGCGGAAAGCGCCCGAGCAAGAGGAATCGATCCTTGAGACCGCGGCGCTGAGCCTCCGCGGCGACCCACTCTGCGCGGCGTCCGTCACCCACGACGACCCAGCGGATATCCGGGCGATCCTTGAGGCGCTCCGCAGCATCGAGGATGGCCGGGAAATCCTGCGCATCCCCGATGTTGCCGGCGAACAGCACGGTGAAGACGCCTGGTAGCGGCGGCACCTCGGGCGCCGGATCGGCGTGCCCGGCTGCCGGGGTCGAGTCGGACCAGCTCGGGAAGTACTCCACGCGCGGCCGGGGACCAGCATAGCGGCGAATCTGCGGGATGAAGCTGCGCGACTGCGCCAGCAGCAGGTCGCAGCGCCGGTAGATGAATGACACCAGCCGCCCGACGGCCGACAGCACCCACGGCGAGCGGACTGCCCCGACGGCCACCAGGGTCTCGGGCCACTGGTCGAGCACCCAGAAGGCGAGCGGCGTCCGCTTCAGGCGCCTTTGCAGCACGGCCGGCAGGCCGACCGTGACCGGCGATGGCTCGAACACGAAGATTACGTCGAACTTCCGGCCTCGCAGCCGCCAGGCGCCGACAACGCAGGCACTGAGGGCGAAGCTCGCATAATTGAGCGCGAGCTGCAGGCCACCCTCCCCGCGCGGCAGCATCGGCACGCGGATGACCGGCGCCCCGGCATACTCGGAAAAACGCCCGGCATCAGCGCGGAAATCGTCGAACACACGCCCGTCCGGATAGTTCGGCAGACCAGTCAGTACCGTGACAGAGTGGCCACGGCTGACCCACTCGGCCACGAGGTCGTTGATGCGGAAGTTCTCCGGCCAGAAGTACTGGCTGACCACCAGGATGCGCATGACGGCGGATCAGCAACCCCGCCGCCAGACGACGCGGTTCACGTAGTCGGTGTAGCTGAGGATGATGCGGACGACCTTGTCGGAGACGTTGGGCACAGTCGTAGTCGGCGACCTCGCGCAGCAGCCGCTCGCTGCCGCGCGGCTGTCCCGCGAGGATCTCGAGCCCCTGCAGCACCCGCTCAGCCTCGAGCCCGACCATCATCACGGCGCCCTCCTCCATGCCCTCCGGCCGCTCGTGCGCCTCGCGGATGTTGAGCGCCGGGAAGTTCAGGATCGACGACTCCTCGGTGATCGTGCCGCTGTCGGAGAGCACGGCCCGGGCCTCGATCTGCAAGCTTGACGTAGTCCGTGAAGCCCAGCGGCTTGAGCAGGCGCGACCCGCTCGTCGAGCCGCAGTCCCGTCGCGTCGATCCGCTTCTGCGTGCGCGGGTGCGTCGAGACGATCACCGGCAGTCCGTATCGCTGCGGCCAGCGCGTTCGAGCACTGCACCGAGCTTCGCGATGTTGCGCTCGGAGTCGACGTTCTCCTCGCGGTGGCGCTGACGACGAAGTAGTCGCCCGGCTCGAGCCCCAGCCGCGCGAGCACGTCGGACGCCTCGATCTTCGGCCGGTAGTGGTCCAGCACCTCGAACATCGGGCTGCCGGTCTTGATGACCCGATCCGGCGGCAGTCCCTCGCGCAGCAGGTACTCGCGCGCGATGCTGCTGTAGGGCAGGTTGATGTCGGCGATGTGGTCGACGATCCGGCGGTTGATCTCCTCCGGGCACGCGCTGGTCGAAGCAGCGATTGCCGGCCTCCATGTGGAAGATCGGGATCTTGCGCCGCTTGGCGGGAATGGCGGCGAGACAGCTATTGGTGTCGCCGAGCACCAGCACGGCCTCGGGCCGCACCTCGCTCGAGCACCCGGTCGGCCGCGATGATCACCTTGCCGATGGTCTCCGCGCGCCGTGCTGCCGGCCGCCTCGAGGAAGTGGTCCGGCCGGCGGATCCCGAGGTCGTCGAAGAAGATCTGGTTCAGCTCGTAGTCGTAGTTCTGGCCCGTGTGGACGAGCACGTGCTCGCAGTGCTCGTCGAGCTTCGCCATCACCCGCGACAGGCGGATGATCTCCGGCCGGGTGCCGACGACGGTCATGACCTTGAGCTTCTTCATCGGGACGTGCTCATACGGGACAGGCAATGGTGTCGGGACGGTCGCGGTCGAAGATCTCGTTGGCCCAGAGCATCACGACCAGCTCGTCGGTGCCGGTGTTGGTGATGTCGTGCGCCCAGCCCGGGATCGTCTCGACTACCGTCGGACTGCTCTCCAGTCACGTCGACCTCGTATCGCTCCTCGCGTCAGGATATGCCGGAACCTGAAGCGCGCCGATCCCTTGATCACGAGGAACTTCTCGGTCTTCGCGTGGTGATAGTGACCGCCACGGGTCACGCCCGGGTGCGCCGTGAAGAACGAAAATTGCCCGGAATCCGTCGTCTTCAGCATCTCGACGAAAACGCCGCGTGCGTCCCCGTAGCTCGGCAGATCGTACGCAGAACCCGGTCGGCGGCAGGTAACTGACGTAGGTCGAGTAGAGCGCGCGGACCAGGCCTGTCCCGACGCGCTCGACGACGAGGTCCTTCCGACAGTTCCTGAAGGCCTTGATCTGGTCGGCGAGCTGCCCGAGGGTCGTCTGGTACTCCGGCGTCACCGTGCCCCACCGCAGGCCGGGCGTCGGCGTCTCGCAGCGCCGCCAGGAACTTCGACACCACATCGTCCACGTGTATCAGCCGGAGTGGCGCGGCGGGATCATCGATACGAATCGGCAGGTCGTGCGCGATATTGTGGCAGAAGGTCGCGACGACCGAATTGTAGTCCGGCCGGCACCACTTGCCGAATACGTTGGTCAGCCTGTAGATCGCCACAGGACTGCCGTCTCGCAACGAAAGTTCCTCTGCCGCGCGCTCTGCAGCCCGCTTGCTCCTGCCGTAGGCGTTGTCGGCGCTCGGCCTGCGTCGACGAGGCCAGAATCAGTGGAATCGGGCGACCCGCCTGCTCGATGGCGGCGCACAGGTCGGCCGTCAGACCGGCATTGCCCACCTCGAACTGCGCGGGATCCCGTGGACGGTTCACGCCCGCCAGATGCACCACGGCGTCCGCAGCGGCCACCTTCTCCCGCAGCGATTCGCGAGCGTCGTCGCGATCGAACCGCACGACCTGAATGCCTGCCCGCTCGGCAAGCGCTACCGAAAGGTTCTTGCCGATGAACCCCCTGGAACCGGTAATCAGGACACGCATGTTCGCCCCGTAGCCCTCGTCTGCAGCGCGCATGGTATCAAGCTGCGCTCAGGATGCCGTCCCTCGCAGTCGTCCCACTGAGGTGGCTCCGGCCCGGCGGGACCTGCGCGGCTGCCCCGATTGACGGTTAGACGCACCCAAACGTAATCTCTGCCACCCTGCCGAACGATCGCGCGAGCCCCTCGATCGACGGCACGACCGCCCGTCCCGGCCAGTATTCATTTCGCAGCGCGTCGCAACGCCCCCCACCGGTCGCAGACGGCCAACTGAAGGAGCTGCTTTGGAAAGGTTCAAGGACCTCTATCGAAGGGCGCGCGTCGCGACCAAGCGTGCGATCGGAATCGAGCCGTCCGTGGGGGTCGATGTCGCCATTCCACTCGAATTCCACGGCAATGATTACTGTGGATGGAGCATTCCCAAGGGTGCGCTGAACGCCCGGTCCGTAGTCGTGGACGTCGGGCTCGGTGAGGACATCTCTTTCTCCAGGTCTCTCATCGACCGCTGCGGCTGCATCGTGCACGGCTTCGATCCGACGCCCCGCGCAATCGACTATGTCAGGCGCCTCGCGCAACCCAATTTCGTGCTCCATGAGCTCGGCGTCAGCGCAGAAAGCGGACGTGCCACCTTCTACCTGCCCAATAACACTGACTTCGTGAGCGGGTCGCTGCACCGCGCCGGGCATCTGGGCGACAGCCGCATCGAAGTTCCACTGACCGGGATCCGCGACGTCTTCGGCATCGTCGGCTCTGACCGAATAAACCTGCTCAAGCTCGACATCGAGGGCTCCGAGTACGACTTGATAGACTCAGCCGCCTTCCGACAGTGCTCCGAGCGCATAGATCTGCTTTGCGTCGAGTTCCATCACCGCTGGCAGGACTTCGGGTGCGACGCAACATTGGGCGCTGTCGCGACGCTCAAGTCCTTGGGCTATCGCTGCGCCTGGCGATCGCGGACCACGAACGAGGAATTCCTCTTCGTCAACCGTCGACAGTGACTCCAGCGCCTGAGCCCGCCGTCACGGGCGGCGAGCCCGGCACTCACGATCGTTCATCGCTCACAACTGCCCGCGCTTGGCCGGCAGTTTCGCGATGCGTCCTCGACACGTGGCCAGCCAGCCCAATGCTGGCGAGGTTGACGATCACCATCACACCCGAGATCAGAAAGCAGGTCGCCATGAAATCCTTCAGGGCGACGCTGCCGAACACGATCGCACCGAACAACAGCGACGTCCCGAGCAACTGAAGTCTCAGCGTTATCCGCTGCCTGTCGGTAATGAGAAATAGCGTCGTCATCGGAAATGCGACGAATTCCAGAAGGATGCCCGGACTCAGAATCTGCACCACGC
Organism: uncultured Gammaproteobacteria bacterium; assembly: GCA_963793675.1. Lineage (GTDB taxonomy): Bacteria > Pseudomonadota > Gammaproteobacteria > Steroidobacterales > Steroidobacteraceae > RPQJ01. The sequence continues at coordinate 9,665 of CAWCBA010000009.1, forward strand.
GACCGGCTTCCGACCATTCCGCACCGAACACTGTTCCGAAAATCTCCGGCCCGTAGAGCAGCATCACGATGCATGGCACGAGGCCAATGGCGAGCAGCGCCGTAACGATGGACCTGTAAAGCGAGTAGACGCTTCCCGTACGCCGGAGCTGGTCGATTCCCTCCTTCCTGAGTACTCCCGCGATGGCCGTGGAGATGACCAGCATCGGCAACCGGACGACCCTGATCGAGAACGCAAACACTCCGGCGAGCGCTGGATTGAATAGCGCCGAGATCAGCACTGGCGTGAAGGACAACGTAACGAGACCCAGCGCGTCGGCACCAAGCGCGTACCGTGGAAAGCTGGAAAACTCCCGGGCCGTTCTCCGCAGATTGCCCACTGCCAGATCAGCTCGTAGGCCGGCGAAAGTACCGTCGCGCCAGGCTAGGCCGGCAAGAGTAACCCCATACAGCACGGATCCGACCAGGGCCCCGATGATGAGTCCATTGTCGACGCCGAGCGTCCCCAGGGTAATCTGAATCGTCACCCCGGCGATGGCCTGCACCCCGGCAATCATCGCCAGCCGCTGAAACAGACCCGCCCGGACGCTCAACTGAACGAGGATGGAACTCAGGTTGGCGACAAGTACGCCGACCGGAATGAGCAGGATGATCCCGAGAATGTCGCGAAGATAGCCGCGCTCTGGCGACGAAGAATGGATGGCTGCCGCGACGATCGCGTAGATGCCGCTGCTCGCCAAGGTCAACGCGGCCGCGAGGAGGATGACCCTTCTTTTGCCTTCGTCATCCTTGGCGACGATGATCGCGTGCTCGTAACGAAGACCGCCGAGCAGCGCAAGGATCGATACCCAGGCATTGTAATTGGCCAGACCGCCGAAGTCTGCGAATCCGAACAGCCGTGTCAGCACTGGCGAGGACAGCAGCAAGACCAACTGCGCGAAGATGGAACCCGTCATCAACGCCAGCGAACTTCGAACGAGCGAGCTCCCTCGTGCCGCTTTCAAGCGCTGCCGAAAAATCGTGATGACGTTATGGTTCATTCCCTGCCACCGAGCGTGACGCTCCTGAGCGCCACTGCATCCGGCTCATCCCGCCCGGGGACGGACTCGTTGCCGCGCGGCCATTCGGACAGCTGACTTCAAATGCAGAAATCGGCAAGCAGCCGAGACAAGACCATCAGGTGATTTGCGCCCAGAGAATGTCGCAACCGTCGTTTGCCGACAGTCATCGCCGACCGCGGACAGTACCACCCGCATTCGCCTGCCCCCGGCTCGCGCCGGACGACGAGCCGGCCCGAACGTCGAGCGCACAATCGCCCCGACTTGCGCCGTCATGGGCATTCATCGCGTCGTCGCCATTAGTCCACGGCCTCCGGCACACGGCCGTCCGCAAATGCTCGAATGAACTCGAGTTTCAGCAGGAGCGCCTTCATCTCGGCCACGTCGAGGCGACGCGTGTTGTGCGAGTTGTAGTCCTCCGACCGGGAGATGCGTGCCTCCCCCTCTTCCACGAACTTGGAGTAGTTCATGTCGCGCAGGTCCGGCGGAACCCTGAAGTACTCCCCGCGATCCTCGGCGCTCGCCATCTCCTCGCGGCTCAGCAGGACCTCGCAGAGCTTCTCTCCGTGGCGCGTGCCTATCACCCTGACCTCGTGCCCGGATCGACCGGCGACATCGCGCATCGCATCCACCAGGACCGCGATGGTCGCCGCCGGCGCCTTCTGCACGAAAATGTCCCCGTTTGACCCGTGCCGGAATGCATACAGGACGAGGTCGACGGCGTCGTCGAGCGTCATCATGAAGCGCGTCATGGCCGGGTCCGTGATCGTCAGGGGCTGTCCGGCACGCATCTGATCGACGAAGAGCGGGATGACCGAGCCCCGGGATGCCATGACATTGCCATACCGGGTGCCACAAACGATCGTGCCGGTCCCTTCAAGCGTTCGGGCCTTGGCGACCATGACCTTCTCCATCATCGCCTTCGATATGCCCATCGCGTTGATGGGATAAACGGCCTTGTCCGTGCTAAGGCACAGCACGCGCCGCACACCGAACTCGACGGCGGCTTCGATGACGTTGTCGGTTCCGAGAACGTTGGTCTTGACCGCCTCCATGGGATGGAATTCGCAGGAGGGCACCTGCTTCAGCGCAGCCGCGTGGAAGACGAAATCCACGCCTCGCATGGCACCGCGCACGCTGTCACGATCCCTGACATCGCCAATGTAGAACTTCAGCCGATCACTGCCGTACTTCCTACGCAAGTCATCCTGCTTCTTCTCGTCGCGACTGAAGATGCGGATCTCCTGCAGGTCGTCGGCAATGAAACGCCGCAACACGGCGTTGCCGAACGAGCCGGTCCCGCCCGTAATGAGAAGCACCTTGTCCTTGAACATTCCGACTACTCCAAGTGCACACGCTCCGTCTGCCGCGTCGCGCGCGCCGCTCGACACCGGGCGTCAGCCCGCCCTGAACAATTCCTCTTTCTGGACTGCGCCCGGGTAGTTGATCAGCACCGCCTTGTACGGTCCCTTGAAGACGAACAGGCTGCCAGCTGCCACGCCGAGCACACCGCACCGACGAATCAGTTCCCGCAGGTGGGCAAGCGACCCGGCGCCCCCTAGAACCGTTATCGGAATGCCGAGCGCACTGCGCAAGCTCTCGGCGAGATCAAGATCGTACCCATCCATGGTGCCATCCAGGTCGATGGAGTTGACGAGCACCTCACCTGCGCCGGCACGCTCGAGCTCGAGCGCCAGGTCGAGCAGACTCCGCCCGGAATCCCGCGACCCATTGTGCGTCCACACAACGTAGCCACCGCTCCTGCCGGAACGCTTTACGTCGAGCACGGCAACCACACTTTGCCTGCCGATCTCGTCCGCAATTCGGGCGAGCAGCGACGGATCCTGAACCGCAGCGGCACTGAGCGCGACCTTCTCGACCCCGAGCCCGATGATGTCCTTCGCCTGACTTACGCTGCGCACCCCTCCGCCGTAGCAGAGTGGCATACGGCACTCCGCCGCAAGTCGCCCGATCAACTTTAGGTTGGGATCGACGCCGCGAACCGTCGCGTCGATGTCGAGAACGACCAGCTCGTCCGATTCCTTCTCGTTGAATATCTTCACCGCATTGATCGGGTCGCCCACGTATTTCGGGCTTGCGAATCGCACGGTCTTCACGAGTCCACCGTCGTGGACGAGCAGGCAGGGTATGATCCTTGGCCTCAGCACCTAGATCTCCGAAAACTTCCTGAGGACTTCGGCGCCGAAGTGGTGGCTCTTCTCAGGATGGAACTGCACCCCGAAGACGTTGCCTGACTGCACGGCACAGCAGAATTGCCCACCGTACTCGGTCGTGGCTGCCACGTCCTCGGCGCGCTCGCACTCGAAGTAGTACGAGTGCAGGAAGTAGAAGCGCGGCCGCTCCTCCATCGACGCGAACAGGCGCGCACCCGTGCCGGGTACCACGTCATTCCAACCCATGTGCGGCAGTGGCAGCCCTCCGGCCCCTGCCCGCGAAGCGAGCGCGCGAACGCTACCGCCGACCCAGCCAAGTCCCTGTGACTTACCCTCGTCGCTGCCCCGCGCCAGTATCTGCATGCCGACGCAGACGCCCAGGACTGGAACGCCGCGCTGCAGTACCAATTCGTCGAGTGCCTCCCTCATTCCCGAGGCCTGCAGCAACTGCATGGCATGATCAAAAGCGCCGACCCCGGGGAGGATCAGCCTTGAGGCAGCGCGCAATTCGTCCGCGGTGCTCGCCGTGCGCGCCTCGATGCCGAGGCGCTTATACATGTTCGAGAACGCGTTGATGTTGCCGAGGCCATAATCGACGATGTGGATCACCGCATCACCGCCCTCTGGATGCCCAGGGCCCTCAGCACACGCGTGCCCAGCTCGATGAATGCCATCCTATTGCTGTAGTCCCTGTAGCTTCTGTTCGGCCCGGCCATGATGTCGCGCAACTCCTGGACGCTCAGGTCGAGCTTGGTGGCAACATACTCGAAATCCAGCGCCAACTCCTCATCGGAGTACGCCGGAATTGCGATTCTCCGCAGCGCCTCGTCGCGCGCCATTTGTCCGGTAAGAATCAGACTGGAAAAGTGCGCGCGCCGCTTGTCGTACCCGAACTTCGTCGGCAACCAGTAGCCCTCGTAGAAACGAGTAAAACGGGACTCGTAGTGCTTGTGTGCGTAGCGCTGCCAGCCGTAGCGATCGACGAGTTCCTGCATCGCCGCTTCCTTGAAATACGGGACGCAGTTGAGCGGCTTGACGACCCTGACGCCCTTGACGAAGCGGTAGTAGATCTTGAACGTAAAGATATCGGCCGTCGGGAAGGTGGCAAGTGGACGCGTACCAAAGCGCCGGTGAATATCCCGGAGCTGGCGCAGGTCGGAGGCATGGTAATGCCACTCCAGCGGCTCACGCACGCACTCCGTGGAGTAGTTCGCGCCGGTCAGGATGTACTTGAACCCGTGCCGGGCGGCGAAATTGTACAGTGCCGCAAAGAAGGCGTGATCCTGCGGCGTGTCGATGTGCGGGACCTGCGCCCGGAAAAACGCGAGCTGGAGATCCTTCATCTCCTCCCAGTTGACGACCTCGGTATGCAGGTCCAGCTCGAGGCCATCCACCAGCCGCTCGATGTTGTTGACGGCCTGTTGTGAGTTCCAGCCCGCATCGACGTGGAACAGCAGCGGGCGGAGGCCGAACCGGGCCTTGGCGAGGTGCGTCACGTACGAACTGTCGACGCCGCCGCTGATGCCGATGAGGCAGTCGTGGTCGCGGCCACGGCCGGAGAGCTTGATCCGCTCGACCTGCTGCTCGATATCCCTGGCCCCACGCTCGTCGGTATGCCAGTGAGGGAGGATATTCGTGTGGAAGTTGTTGCAGTACTCGCACCATCCCCGCTCGTCGAACACGATTTTCGCGTCCGACGTGTCCATGATGCAGTTCGCGCAGATTCTGTAAGTGCGGGCGTTCATGTCCGGATCCATTGCGGCAATTTACACTCGATGATTCACTGGCGCGATCAGTTCCACGGACCCGCGCCCGTCACGCAAGGGCTTCGTAATCGGCAATCTGCCGCCTCACCAGCCCAGGCAAATCGTCCCGGTGAGTGATGTACCCCTCGTGGGTCCAGCGCAGTGCTTCGAGGAACGTCAGGCGCGGTGCCCAGCCGAGCACTCGCCTTGCACGCTCTATCGCGAGCGCGAGTGTCTGCGCCTCGTGCGGGCCGTGGTTTCCCTCAATGGACCAGCGTCGCCGGACATCCAGTTCGACCAGCGTGCCGACGAGTTCGGCGACGGACCGGTCACCGTCAGAGCCAGGCCCAAAATTGCAGGTTTCGATGCCGGCCCCGCTGGCCAGGACATGCCGAGCCAGCGCCAAGTAGCCGGAGAGCGGCTCGAGCACGTGCTGCCAGGGCCGCGTCGACCCGGGCTGGCGAACTGCGACAGCGTCACCACGCTGCCAGGCACGAAAGCAATCAGGAACGATCCGGTCCGCGCTGTTGTCGCCGGCGCCGATGACGTTGCCGGCACGCGCCGTGACGACGCGAACACCGTCATCGGACCCGAAGGACGCGCGCCAAGAGGCAACTGCCAGTTCGCATGCGGCCTTCGATGCACTGTACGGGTCATGCCCTCCGAGTTCGTCGACCTCCCGATAAGCAAATTCCCACTCACGGTTCCGGTAGACCTTGTCAGTCGTGACTACGATCACGGTGACCGGTCGGTTGAGGCCGCGTATCGCCTCCAGGACGTTCAGGGTGCCGTCCACGTTCGTCTGCCACGTGAGAAGCGGCTCACGGTAACTGCGGCGGACCAGCGCCTGCGCGGCCAAGTGGAACACGATTTCCGGATCGGCCGACCCGATCGCCCGCGACACCGCATCGGCATCACGAATGTCGCAGACGGCATGATCCAGGCGAGCCTGGTGCCCGAGCGCGTCGAACAGGGAACCGGGCGCCTCCGGTGGCAGGGCAATCCCGCTGACGCCGGCACCACGCTGCAACAGCCACTCCGCAAGCCATGCGCCCTTGAAGCCGGTGTGACCGGTAATCAGCACGCGCCGGCCGGAAAGGTCGATCGGTCGCGACTGAAAATCCGGCGCGCTCACCATGACTTCCATGCAGCCCGTCCCTCCTCCCACATGCGATTGAGCAGCATGTACTCCTGGTAGGTGTCCATGGGCTGCCAGAATCCATCGTGCAGGAAGCAGGACAGTTGCCGGTCTTTCGCCAGTGCACTCAGCGGTTCCTGTTCGAAAGACAGACGCGGATCGTCGCTCAGGTAGTCGAACACGCGCCGGCTCGCGACAAAGAACCCGCCGTTGATCCTTCCTGCCGACACCTGCGGCTTCTCCAGAAAAGTCGTAACTAGGCCGTCGGCGGCCTGCAACTCCCCCCACCGCCCGGGCGGACGCACGCCAGTCAGCGTGAGTACTCGACCCTGGCTCCTATGGAAGCGGATCGACTCCGACACATTGACGTCGCCAACTCCGTCGCCATACGTCAGCAGGAATTCCTCGTCGTCGCCCAGGTAACGCTCGATGCGCTTGATTCGTGCACCGGTCATGGTCTCGGCGCCTGTTTCGGCCAACGTTACCGTCCAGCCGGCCTCCTCCAGCGGGGTGTGAAACTCCGTTTGATCTCCCCCGATCCGGATCGACACGTCCGAAACCATCCAGGGGAGGTTGCGAAACCAGTCCTTGATCACGTCGCCCTTGTAGCCCAGGCAAAGGACGAAATCGGTGTGCCCGTGGGCAGCGTAGATCTTCATGATGTGCCACAGGATCGGACGGCTGCCGATCGGCACCATCGGCTTCGGGCGGTACTCGGTTTCTTCGCGCAACCTCGTCCCCTTGCCGCCGCACAGGATGACTACCTTCATTTGGTCCACCGTCCTTTCAACAACCTGCTTACGGCGCGGCCTCGGAGCGATGCCCGAGCCCACCGACGAATCTCGAAACCCGTCGCCAGGCGAAAGCGATGCCCCGCCGCAGATCCCCTCCGAACACGCGCCCGATCAGAGTCGTCAGCGCACCCCACGGCAGCGCCAGCGGACGCGGCAGCAGTATCGTCGGGGCCAACCAGCTCCAGTACAGCATCGAGCGTCCGAAACGCTCCGTGAAGTGCCGCCGCATCGAAGCCAGCGATCCACGACGCGCGAGCTGGAAATCGAACGCATAGAACGGATAGTAGGAAAACAACATCCGTCGCTCCAGCTTCTTCACGGTCCTGCAAGTCAACCCGGGACCCATGTGCTCGTCGATCGTTCGCCACATCTCGCCCACGAATACCTGCGCGTAATCGTAGTTGAACGAGTTTTGGCGCTTGCCTGCAATCACGTACCCATCGATGAAGAGGTTGGCCTTCGCACGGGACGCAGCGCGCAGGACCAGCGGCAGCGTCGCAAGATCACCGTGGACGTAGCCGTCGAGTGAGAATCCTGCCAACAGCGACTTGTTGATCACGCACGAGGAAGTCAGCGTGATCAGCGGGCCGACTGCCAGGAAGAACCTGTTGCTGTCCGTGAAAATGCGCTCCCTAGCCTCTCCCCCCGGGTACTCAAGCCGGAAGTCGCCGTCGTATCCGTAGGCCTTGAGAATGACGACGCCGAATTCGTTCGACGACAATCTGTCGACCAGGGGCCGCAACGTACCGTCCAGGAATACATCGTCGTCGCCCAGCAGCAGGACGTACTTGCCGCGGGCGTGATCATAGCACTGCGCGAAATTGCGCCCCCAGCCGAGGTTCTCGGCGTTGCGCACGTACCGGACGTCGAGTCCCGCCCCAATCGCCTCCTGAACGACCGCCGGCGTGGCGTCCGGGCTGCAGTTGTCGGAGACGAGAACCTCGACGCTGCCGGATGGCATGCCCTGCAACTCCGACCGGAGCTGATCCAGGTTCGTTCGCAGATAGCCGGCGCGGTTGTAGGTCGGTATGGCGACCGTGAGCAACGGCTGCCCATCGACGCTGGCGCTGGTCAGCATGCCTTTGCCGCCTCGATGGTACGTATCAGCCCGTCACGCAACGACACTGCCGGCTCCCAGCCTAGTTCCCTCAGCAACCGCGTGTCCGCCACAGATCGCATCAGTTCACCCGAGCGGTACGGAAGCGCGCCGAAGCGAAGCTCGGTCGCGGCCCCTGTCAATTCACGGGCCAGCCGCACCATCGTCTCCAGCGACTGGCCGGTGCCGGTGCCGACGTCGAGTGTGACTGGATTGCCGGGCAGCGCGCCGTACTTCGAAACCAACGTCAAGAAAGCGCCAACGATGTCATCGACGAAGACGAAATCGCGCACCTGCTCGCCGCGGGTCAGATCGAAGATCGCCTGGTTCGCCAGCAAGGCGCGAACGACGGTCGGCACGAATTTCCGGTCGCCGTCCCGCGGCCCATAGGCGTGCTCGATCCGCACGTTCACGAACCGCAAGGCGCGCCCCGCGACCTGAAGTTCAGCGTACTGGCGAAAGTGCTTCTTGGTCAGCACATACTCCGCGAGGCCGTCCGGCAGTTCATCGGCCTTGGTCGAAAAGCTGTCGGCATTCAGGAACGCGCCCGTGCCGCCGGCGATCGCCGCCTGCAGCAGCCTCACCGGGAACAGCACATTTGCCTCGATAACTTTACTGAGCGGCTCGCCGTGCCGACCGTAGGCAGTCGCCAGGTGGATCACGACGTCGACCCGGTGCCGTCCGAACACGGCCTCAGGCCCGACATCATCCAGGTCATATGCGGTGACGCCGTGCTGCCCGTCGAGCAGGTCGGCAATCCGCCACGGATCGGAGTGCGCTCGCTTGAGAAGCACGATCGGCACGCCCGTAGCCTGCAGCGCCCGCAGTACTGCAGCGCCGATGAATCCCGTCCCACCCGTGAGAAGCACCACCGGTCCGGACTCGCCTTTCATTCGGCCTTGTGATCCCGTCCACAGGTCACTGGGGATCCCTCCCACACCGTCCCGGTCGCGCGACTTCACGACGCAAGCGCTGCCGAGTAGTCGCTCGCAACCGCAGATGCAATCGACGTCCAACTGAACTTTTCGATCATCTTGGCACGGCCATGACTTCCGAGTGCATGGCGCGTTCCCTCGTCGGCGAGACCTAGCAGCGCGCGCTCCAGGTCCTCGGCGCTGCCTTCCTCGTACAAGGCGCCGTTGCCCGAGACGCGCTCGCTCTCACCCATGGCGCTGGAGACGACCAGAGGCAACCCGCTGGCAGCGGCATCGAGCATCGACATGGATTCCTGCCGCGGCCAGACGGCCACATCCGCCATGCGATAGACACTCGCCAGTTCGGAGTGCCTCATGAACGGCAGCACCGTCGCGTGACGGCAATGCAAGATCTCTTCCTTCTGGGGCCCCTCGCCGACAAACAGACCATGGAAACTTGGTTTTCGTTCCGCCAGCCTGGCCACCGCCTGCGCCAGGAGCAGCGGGTTCTTGTCAGCCGTGAGTCGACCCGTGTAGACGCATACCACCGCATCCCCAGGGATATTCAGATCGGCGCGCATGTCCATCCTGCGATCGAATTCCTCCGGCGTGGACGCGGGATGAAAAAGTTGCGTGTCGGTGCCGAGGGATTGCAGCTTCAGCTTGCGCAAAGGCACACCGTAGAACTTGTTCGCCACGTGCACGCAGTCCGGGGCGATCGCGTAGCACCGCTCCGCAGCAAGGCTCGCCAGCGAGGTCGGCAGCGTCCGGGTGAACCAGTACGCACTTCTCCTGAGTAAATGCCCATCGGGTTCCCGCAGATAGGATCGCAAGACCGACAAGTGCTGATGCGACTCGGTGAAAAGCCTGTAGCCGCTGAATGGCTTCATGACGGCAAGTTCATACGAGTTCAGAGAGGCGATTTCCGTGCAATGCACAATCTGCGGCGCGAGTTCGCGGACCTTCCTCGAGAGACCCTTGATGGCAACGTAGCCAGAAACGAGGCGATGGCCGAGACGATGGACCGTGTAGCCATCCACGTCGAAGCTGCGCTTGAACTGCTCTGCCGGACCGAGGAAGGCCCTGTAGGTCTTCTCATAGTCCGGCGAAGTTCCGTACACGTTCAGGCTCGATGCAATGACGTGAACCTCATGACCGAGCGCTGCCAGGGCACGCGGCAGGCAGTTCTCCGTGTAACCCATACCTTGGGAATAAAACGCGGTGACGAGGACGATTTTCATGCCGAAATGGACCGCACGCCTGATGGGGCTACGCGGGCGCTTGACCGGCAATAGCCCCGTTGCTCCCGTCGCGCAGAACTCGCGACGCCCTCTGTCGAACCGATCCAGCCCCGTACTTCCTTGATGGGGTCGGGTGATAGTCGGGCGAGGGCAGTGACGGCAACCATGGCAATTCAGCTGGACGCGCCGCCGGCGTCGCGTGCGGCGTCGCCACCGCCTGCAGCCGACGGCACCGGCCCGTGCTGCGTCCGATAGACGACCGCACTGCCGGATGCCAGACCCAGCATCGCCACGCTTGTTGCCCAGAACTGGGCACTGAAGAACAGCGAGCCCGAGAACATGACATCGACCAGATACTGCAGGTAAAGCAGAGCGAGCCACCGCTCCCCGCAGACCTGCGCCAGGCAGCTGGCGGCCGTACGCAGGTTCTCGTACAGCAGCATGAGCAGTGGCACCAGCATGACCACCCCGCCAACCATCAGCGCCTCGACGAGCACGTTGTGTGGATATATCCGCGATTCGTACTCGAATACGGAACTGCCCAGCAGAGGGGATTCCTCAAACTGACCAAGCGCCTGAGCAAGCAGACGCAGGCGCTCGGAGGTCGACTGATCCTGTGAGATATCAAGAAACCGATCTACTACAGGCAACGGCGTAACGGCATTGACGGCCAGAACGATCAGCGCCAGCACCAGGGGCACTGCCATCGGAAGGGCGACGCCCTGCAGGCCACGCCCGGATCGTACGGAGGCCCGGGCGAGCGTGAACAGCCACGCGACCATCACCACGAACCACGCCACAATCGGCCCCTTCGACCCCGAAGCAAGGATCAGAATCGCCGCGAGTACGAGACCCAGGCCGGTGCTGGCGGCGCGGCGGAATCGTCGCGTCGACGACTGACCCGCAGATACCGGCGGCCGGAGCAGAAGCAGCACGAACAGCGAAACCCCTGCGTGACCGATAGAGATCGGATTGAGGACTCCGGTGTCCAGCCGCAGGAAGGTGACGATGTCGCGCAGTGCAACGACCGCGGCAGCCGCAATTGACAGCCCGGCGAGCACCCCCAGGCGCAGTGTCCAGCGTTGCGCAAGCTCCAGCGTCTCCGGATTCGTCCTCGCCAGGAAGGCCGCGGCGGGAATAAACGTGGCACCCAGCATGAACAACCACATTTCGTCCCAGTCGAAGTCCAGAGGAAGCGACGATATCGACGAGTCCCAGGCGACACGCAAGACCAGCAGCGCCATGATCGCGAGCACCAGCACCACATGGCCGGTCCGTATGAAACCTCTCGGCCTCGTAAGCGCAAGTCCCAGCACGATGATCGCTGCGGCCGCCACTACCGCTCGGTAAGCGATCGAAATGGGTCGGGAATCGACCCCCAGAAACACCGGCAGAGTCGATACCATTGGAAAACCGAAGACTGCGCAGGCCAAGAGGCCTGCGAGCAGCTTGCGATTCCACACCGTTGCAGCGTCGATCGACTGCATTCCCGTCAATGTGCCGGCCCGACACCGCTCTCCCCGGGGACGCGGCGCCTCGCGCGGATCATCAGGGTCATGATCAGCGACAGCGTGCCGAGACCCGCGCCGAGTACTGCCATCAGCGCACGCTTGGGCCGCACCCGGTCCCGCTCGTCCGGAACCAGAGCTGGATCGATGACTTTAAAAGCGTAATCGACGCGCGAGGACGCGACCATCCGAGATTTGATCTCGGACTCCATGAGCTTATAGACAGCCTGGCGCAGTTCGATGGTCTCCGCCGCCGCGGCGGCCGTACGCAGGAAATCGATGCGACGATCCGACTCGGCAATCGAACGGGCGAGCAGCTCGCGATTCGCCAGATCGACGTACCGGCCGGCCCAGCGGGCAGCCTGCGCCCGGTCGCCCCAGGTCATGGTCACCCGGACCAGCCCCGTGCGCTTATCCTCACTGACCGACAACACACGCCGCTGGAACAGCTTGCGTGCATCGTTCGCCTCTCGGTCACCTGACCGGATGGCGACCGCTTCCGTGCCTGTGCTCGGCGCACACTTGATCACCCGGGCGCCGCAGAACTCCGGTACGAGCCGTTCGGCATCGATGAACCGCACGGCGAGCTCGCGCGAGGAGAGCATGGCAAGCCGCTCATTGCGACCGGAGTCGCCGCCAAGGCCGAGCCCAGCGAGGGCTCCGAGGCCGCCGAGTTGTCCCCCGAGAGCGACCATGAGGTCTGAGCCGCCGGAGTCGCTGAGCGGCGAGACCACGATCTCCGCCCGATAGGCTGGCGTCATCAGGTAACTCGCTGCGTAGGCGATCCCTCCGGCAACGATGGCGGACGCAATGATTGCGAGCTTGTAGCGAGCGAGTATGTCGAGCAAGGACACGAGTCTGGCCGGCTCGCGTGCTAGAACGAATTCACCGCCGCGACCGCCACGGCGAGATTGAAGATGATCGACGTCACCGCGCTCCACGTCGCCAGCGGCCTCATCCGCTCCGCATCGAGCGGCACCACGATCGTATCCCCTGGAAGTATGGCGCCGTTCTGGCGGAACCAGCGGCTGCCGCTGCCGGCCTCGATGCTGCCGTTGGCACGCACCACGTAGATGCGCTTGTCGTCGGCCTTCTGCGTCGTGCCGCCGCTCATGCGCAGGTAGTCGTCACGCGACAGCCCGGGGTCGAAAAGGTGCGAGGTCGAGTTCTGCACCTCGCCGATCACGGTCACTTCCTGCGAGAGCTTCGGAATCCGCAGCCGGTCGCCACCGCGCAGGATCACGTCGTCCGCGGAGCCGGGCTCGGCCGCCAGCACGCGCCCCAGGTCGATGACCAGGCGACCGACGGGCTCGGCGTCCTGCAGATCCGCCAGCAGCGTCTGGCCGACCGCGAGCGTCTCGTTCGCCTGGGCGGCGCCCGGGCCGCCCGATTGCGCCGACTGCAGGGCCAGCGAGCTCAAGTCCCGCCGCAGTCGATCGGCCAGCACCTGGATCTGCTGCCGCTCGCGCTCCTTGAGCGTCTCGCGGGTGAACAGGCTGCCCTGCACGAAGGCGAGCGAGGTCAGGCCGCCCGCACGTTCCACCACCGAGCGCAGGGTCTCGCCGCGCGCGATCGGGTATTCGCCGGGAAAGCGCACCTCGCCCTCCAGCCGGACGAACTCCTGCTGCGACCACTCGGAGATTTCCTTCACGACCAGCGTGTCGAAGGGACGCAGCAGCAGGTTGGCCTCGGCGTCGCCGCCGATGACGCGCGCCAGATCAATCTTGATGACCTCGGTCCTGCGCGTCCGCCCGTCGCGCACCTCGTAGCGGGCGAGTTCGGCATCGCCGCCGAAGGCCTGCTCGGCCAGCCCGCCGCCGGCCCGGATGAGATCGCTGACTGTCATGCCGGGCTCGAGCGGGTATTCGCCCTCGGCCCGCACGCGGCCCGTGACGCGCACGACGCGCGTCGGCTCGCTGCTGACGGCCTGCAACCGCAGCGCCTCCAGGATCGGCTCGAGGTACTGGCGGCGTCCGGTCTCGACGTCGAACACGAACACCTGGTCGCGCGCGGCGAGCAGCGGGTTGGCGTCCGACGTCGGCGCGAGCCAGGCCTGCTCGAGGTCTGCCGAGAACGCCTGGATGCGCCGCGTGCCTGGCTGCTCCCGCCGGATCAGCACGTAGTGCAGGTCGGCGTTCGGCCGCAACTCGTCGATCGAGGGGATCAGGTCGGTGAGCCTGAGGCCGTTGCGGAACTGGTGGGTGCCCGGCCGGTGCACCTGCCCGCCGAGCTGGACGGCGTTCTTGAAGGTCGGCCGCGTCCCGGGAATCGTCATGACGTCGCCCGACTTGAGGCGCGTCCCCCGGCCCTCCGGCTGCGTCAGGTTGACGTCCACCACCACACGGTCGCGTCGCTCGTCGATGCGCTCGATCCGCGCGAGCGCGGGGTCTGCCTCGGGCGTCAGGCCGCCGCCGAGGTACAGCAGGTCGGCCGCCGTGCTCTCGCCCCTGAGCTCGTAGATGGCCGGGCGCCGGATCTCGCCGGTCACGCCGACGGTGCTGCCCACCGGCGGGATGAAGATGACGTCGCCCGGCAGCAGGCGCACGTCGGCCGAGGTGTCGCCGTTCAGCAGCAGGTCGTACAAGTCGAGCCGCTGGACCAGCCGGCCGTTGCGCTTCAACTGGATGTTGCGCAGCGAGCCGATCGGCTTGACGCCGCCGCTCGCGAACAGCGCGTTGGTGATGGTGGCGAGCCCGCTCACCGTGTAGGAGCCCGGCCGCTCGGCCTCGCCGAGCACGAACACTCGGATGGAGCGCAGGTCGCCGATGCTCACCACCGCCGTCGTGCCGATCATCTGCTCGTTCACCCGCGCCTCGATGCGCGCCCTCGCTTCCTCGAAGCGCAGGCCGCTTACGGCGATGGGCCCGAGCTCGGGGAAGTTGACCCGACCGTCACGGTTGACGACCAGCGAGTGGCGCCCCTTGGTGTTGCCGATCAGCTGCACCTCGAGGCGGTCGCCGGGGCCGACCACGTACTCGGAGGGCACGGGAACGTCGGTGACCGGCGCGAAGGTCGAGGGAACGCCGGCGAACAGGTCGTAGCCGAACGGTCGCAAGGCCTCGGCATCGAGCTTCTCGAGCGGCAGCAGCGTGAGCTTGACCTCGAAGTCGCGCAGGACCGGGTCGCGGATCAGGCGCTCGGTGGCCTGCGCCTCGGTGAGACCGGCCAGCGGAATCGGCGCCACGCCAAGGATGCGCAGCTGGCCGTTCGGATCGAGGCGGAAGGGATTGCCGCGCTGTGCCCGCTCGCGCAGGTCCTCGAGGCGCTTGGTTTCCTCGGGCTGGCGCGTGCGGCCCGAGGCCGGTTCGAGCGGCCTGATCTCGATCTCGAGCAGCACCGTATCGTTGCCGCGGATGCGCGGCTCGCGCGGCCGCAGTTCCATTTCATCCTCGGTGCCGGTCGCGTCACGGCGGGTCGCCTCTTCGACGCTCCGCGGTTGCACCGTCTCCGGCGAACTCAGGTCCTTGTCGCGCTTTACCCCGCTCGGGGCGCCGCCGCCGAGTTCCTCAAGGATGGCCTGCTGCTGCTCCGGCGTAAGGTTGCGGAAAGCTTCCATCTCGGCCGCGGACGGCGTCTGGGCCGCAGCGTCCGTCGCCGGACCGAGGATCGCAACCAGGATGACAAGAGCCGCGAGGAGCGCCGTCCCTGCGCGTGAACCTCGACCTCGAACGAATTCGATCATTGAGCGCCCTGTTGGACTGAAGATGAGCCTCAGCGGATCTCGTGGCGCCAGGTCACGAAGCCCCGCACGCCGTCCTCGACCGCGACGGGCCCGGTCGCATCCACGTCCGCGTACCCCAGAGAGACGGCGATTGTACCCCACGGGTGGCTCGATTCGTGGACCACCGCCAGGTCGCGCACGGTGGCGGGGGCGTCCGCGAGGGAATGCCCGGCCGCGACACCCGCCCGGTTGAGCTTCACGTTGCGACCCTGCAGTTCCCAGCGGCGGCCCCGCGGATCGACGAACAGCGCCCCGCCTCCCACGGACTCGCCGTCCGCATCCATCGAGTGCCCGAGCACGCGCCCGCGATACCGGTACCCCGACGTGTAGATGCCGTTGGTGTAGGCACAACCGAATTCGGGCGGGTCGCTCAGGAAGTCGCAGGCGGTATCGGCGTACTCCGCGTGCACCCGCCACGAGCCGCCGGCGAGGTCACCCCACGCCTCCAGGCCGAACAGCCCCAGGTACTTCGACGGCATGAAGCCCGCCTCGTCCTCGCCGATGGCCTGCGCGTAGAGCGCGAGCGGCACGCGGGCGCCGGGCCAGGACCAGCGCAGGTCGAAGCCCGCGAGCTGGTTGCCCGGCTGCTCCGAAAGGTCCTGGTCATTGTCGTTTCCCACGAGCAGATCCCAGAACGTGCCAAGGTCGCAGGGACGCCCGTCGCCGCACCACTGCGCGGTGCGGCTCGCGGCGATCTGCAGCGTCGGGTGCGGGCGGATCTCGGCGCGCATCCCGAACAGCAGCGCCTCGGGGTAGTCGCGATCGCTCTCGAACTGGCCCATGAAGGTCGAGAAGCGCCACGGACCCAGCCAGCGCAGCACCGGCACGTCGAAGGGGGTGGACTCGTTGCGGTCGAGCGCAATGGAGGGCAGCGGCCGCGCGTTGCTGCCGAGGATGAGGCTGCCCTGCCACCCCGGCCCCCACCAGCGCTCGAGGTACCCGGCCGAGACCATCCAGTTGCCGAGGCTCATCGCGAGGTAGGAGCCGTCCGGCCGCACGGTCTGGTCGTCGTCCGGATCCGCGACCACGGTCGCCGCGAGCTTCCAGGCGAAGCGCTGGCCGACCCAGTCGGCCGCGAGGCGCGCCTCGCCCTCCTCCCTGGGGATCGACTCGAACGTACGCAACGGCGTCGGGTCGGCGGAGGCGGCGATCATCGCGTCGAGACGTACGTCGCCCGCGCGCATCTCGCGTGCCGCCCGGGCGCGCAGCCGCTCGACCGCGACGCGGTCGCCGTCGCGCAGGGACGCGATGTCTGCGCGGGCGAGTTCCCGCGAGACCTGCGACCAGGCGATCGGCCAGCTCAGGCTCGGGCCCGTGAGCAGGCCCGCATCGGCGAGCCGCTGCAGGTCGTGCCGCAGGCGCACGTCACCCGGGCCGACCCACGGCTCGGCGACGGCGGGTACGCAGGCGGCCATCGCGACGCAGGCGAGCGCCCGTCGAACGATGACCGACCCCGTCGGAAGATTCATTTGGGCCATCCCCTGCCGCTGCGTCGGGTCGTCACTGGATCTGGTAGTGCCACGACAGCGAGGCCCGTGGCAGCACGGCCTCGGTGTCGTTCCACTCGCGGTCACGGTAGTCGGCCCCGACGCCCGCCTCGATCCAGCCGCCCTTGACCGGATGGCGGTAGGTCACGTCCACGCTCCACCAGTCCTCCGGCCCCGGAGCGACGGTATGCCGGGTATCCGGCACGGCCCCGCCCTCGTTGACCGCCGTGTACCGCAGCACGGTGGTCAGCGTCGCGGCGTTCGGGCTGACGCGAATGTAGCGGGCGCTGTACATCTGGCCGTCGCCGTCCATCGCGTGGCCGAGCGGCCGCCCCTTGGAGCGATAGCCCTCGACGTCGAAGATGCCGTTGTTGTAGGCGCAGTCCCAGAGTTTCTGCTCGTTCTCCGTGCCGCCGCA
>CAWCBA010000010.1:0-959450 GCA_963793675.1 uncultured Gammaproteobacteria bacterium
GGGGTGCAGTGCGACGAAACGCCCGGCGCCTCGTTTGTAATGCCCGGCGCGTCCAGATTGTTGCGCGTCGTGTATTCGATCCACTCGCAGTATTGCTTTTCGCTCAATGTGTAGCGAATGATCGATGACTCGGAAGCAAGGGTCCCGTCGGCGTTGCGGATGAACAAGTTGAGGTTCGCGCGCTCGTGGCCGAAGGTATAAAGGCCGGCGATGTCCGGTCGCCGCAGCACCTTACCGCTTACCAGAACACGATCGACCAGCTCATAGGTGCCCGGCAGGTCAGCTGCGCGCAGTGGCGCTGCCTGACGCCGCCCGGCTAGCGCAGCAAAGCTGCCGGCCACCATCGTAGAAACGGTAACAGCGAAGAGTGCAATACGTACGGCATTCATCGATCCGCCCTCCCCAAGAGTCTCTTGTCAGTGTGACAGTCGCGACTGGTGCAGTCGAAGCATCCCGCGACAACCGTGAGCGACCGATGCCAAGCAGCAACGTACATTGATCTCATCCCTGCGTCAGAATGTCCGCGTCGGGTCGTCTTTCCCCGTTGACCGTCTCCTTTCGGGCGGGGAAGAGGGGACGCTGCCGATGCCAGCTCGACGGCTCGGTCGTGCCGTCCGCGAGTCGTGGGTTCAGCGAGGGACGGCGTGACGGTACGTGCCGGCGATGGCTTGTTGCAAAATGTCTTGTTGGTGAAGTTCGTGATTCCGCCGTCGCCTGCGACAAGCCATTCAGCTGTTACAAGCCGCAGGCTCGCAAGCGGCGCAAATCGGCCTTCATTCGCGCTTCGTTTTGCTGGCGCTTCAATTGGATGTGCTCCTTGGCTCGCTGGACAAGTTCTTCACGTGAGGCATTCATCTGGTCGTGCGTGGATATGAAGTCGCGCTTGATCAGATTACAGGCGCGACAAGCCAAGGCGTAATTTTCGGGATCGCTGTGACCCCCTTGGCTTGCGGGCATGACGTGATCAATGTTGTATCCATGATAGAAATCGTCCGATGAGCGCTGCAGGTCTTTGCCGCAGTACTCACAGAAGCCCTTTGCTCGGAGCCAGACCTTCAGAGTGTCCGGACTCCAATCGCCGCGTGGTAAGAGAAGCTGGGCGCGGGCTTCGTCGGCTCCAGAATCGTTGATATCCGTTGGACCTTCTCCCATTGTGGGCCTGACTGTCGATATCGTTACTCAAGGCTCAGACCGATCAGTGATCGGCGTAATGCATGGTGGCGGCCGCTACGACTTTCTGCATTTCCGCGCGAAGAGTCGCTGGCGCGATTGCAACCACTAAGTCGCCGAATCCCATTAGCCACCAGTGCAGTTGTTCGGCGTCACGGACGGTGGCGGTGACCAGCAATTGGTCGACATCGAGATCGGTGATGGTCTGGTCGGTGCTGAGCGGTGTCTCGTGCAGGTGCGCGGCGGCGCCGCGATGGAAGCGCGCTTCGAGTTTGATCTCCGGCCCGACGGGGTAGTGGAACTCGCCCTCCAGAATGTACTGATCCAGATCGAAGCCGGGTGGGGCGGTGACCGGTGTGTCAGTGGGTTGCGCGTTGCGGATGCGGTGCAGTGCGAGCTGTCGCACGTCGGCGTAGTCCCAGAGCGTGCAGACGAGGTAGAGCAGCGGGCCCTTGGCGACCAGGCCTAAGGGTCTCACGACGTAGTCGCGTGGTTCGGCGGAACGCGCGGCCTACACGGCGGCGAAGCGACGGCCCTCGAGCAGTGACTGGTAGACGGTGCGTGCGATCGATTCGTCTACGCGGGGGGCGAGCAGTGGCATGCTGTTGGGGACGACGCGCACGCGGTCGAGCCAGGAGCCGAGGTGATGGGGTGTGTGCTCGGCGAGCACGGCGTCGGCCTGGCGAAACCAGGGCTGCAGATGGTCTTTCAGGGTCGGCGGCAACAGCTGCGGGATGAACTGTTCCAGCAGCTTGATTGACAGGGCGGTGGTGCTGTCCCTCCGTGGCAGGTCGAACGCGGGGGCGTCTTTGGTCCAGCACCAGCCGTAGGGGATGCCGCGATCGTCGGCGGTGATCGGGAAGAGGGTCGAGAGTGGGTTGAGGTCACGCTGCAACTGACGGCGCGTGATGGTGTAGCCGGCCTCCTTGAGCTGGCCGAGCAGCTGGCTCACGTCGGCGGTCCGCGGCCAGGCCTTCGATGTCGAAGCCGTTGTCCTTGCCCGGAATCGTCATGTAAGGACCGCAGTGCGGGTCG
The DNA here is from genome assembly GCA_963793675.1 of uncultured Gammaproteobacteria bacterium. GTDB lineage: Bacteria > Pseudomonadota > Gammaproteobacteria > Steroidobacterales > Steroidobacteraceae > RPQJ01. The sequence goes on from CAWCBA010000010.1 coordinate 2,206, forward strand.
TCGGCAAGCGCGCGGGTGTCAGGCTCGACGGGCAGACAGGCCAGCAGACGCCGATTGCCGTCGAGCGCCACCTTCGCCAGCCGCTTGGCGTTGTCGGCGTGGCCACGGTCCGGCTTGGCGTTCTTGCGCTTCAGGCCATGTGAGCCCATCACCCAGGAAAGCCGTCGGCCACGGCCATGCCTTCCAGATCGGCCTCTTCTCCGGCCGTGCCGGGCAGGTCAAGCAGATCGGCCAGCGGAAAGTCGCGCACTTCGCCGAAGCGCAAGGCCTCGCGCCCCACGGGGTCGAGCCGGCGCAGGCGGTCCAGGCCGCAGGCTTCGTCGCCCGCCACCCAGAGCCAGTCGCCGGTGAAGGCCGCGCCGGACAGATTGGATTGAACCAGGGAGTCGGGAGCGAACTCCAGACGGACGGCATGCTGCTGTTGAGCGCCGCGCTTCTGGCGATGATGATCCGCTCGTTCGTCGTCGCACGCGGGTCCCGCACCGCGGGTTGAAGTCGATGCCACTCGCGCGACGGTTGGTCGCGGTGCAGTAGCGGGCACTGACGGGGCGATGGGGCTCGGTCGTGTGGCGGGTGGGCTTTGGCGCGGTGCTTCAGCAATCGTCCAGCGTTCGTGCAGGCAGGGCGGGGGCCTTCCGTCCGGAAGCGGGGCCGCCTTTCACTGCGCGCAGGCGCGCGAGCGGAGTTGCACGAGCGAGACGACCTCGAGCGCGCGTTCGTGTGTGGCTTGAGCCCGCCGATCATGGCCTCTCCGCCTGCGCGCAGCAGCTTGCGGTGGTTGCGGAGGCTGAGGCGCAGAAGTCGCTTCCGCGGGCTGCGCCCCTCAGGCGGGGTTCAGCTGCGCCCGCGGGTCGTGCCGTCGCAGCGTGCGGCGGCGCGCGCGGTTCATGCGCCGACTGAGCAGCACCTTCTCGAACGCGGCCGGTACCGAGCGGTACAGGTCGGCGTCCACGTCGCTGCCGATGATCGAAGTGCCGTCGGTGAACTTGGCGTGCACGAGACAGCCCTTGTCCGGGCCCCCGCGGAGGCCGTTCACGTCGAACAGGCGTACGGACACCCGGGTGATGCCGGCGCCGACCGCCTGGGTCAAGCGAGCGATCTCGCGATGGACCGCATGGCGCAGGGGCTCTGTGAGCGTAAAGCGGCGAGCATGGACGTCGACTTTCATGGCGGTTCCTCAGTTGGGTTGCAGCACGAGCCTACGAGCGACAAGAACCAGAGTAAATGAGAATATCTGTGCACCAGTCTTCGAGAAAACCTGATGAGCACACGACTCCCGGCACGCATCAACCTCAAGCACCTGCACTACTTCCACGAGGTTGCTCGTGAGGGCTCGATGACAGGCGCCGCGCGCCGTTTGCACCTCGCGCCGCAGACGTTGAGCTCGCAGGTGCGCGAGCTGGAACGATCGCTCGGCCGGACGCTGCTGGAGCGGGCCGGCCGGCGCCTGGCACTGACGCCGGACGGCGAGGTTGCGCGCGACTACGCGGAGTCGATCTTCGCCCTCGGCACGGAACTGCGCAGCGTGATGGCTGGCCGCGCCAAGCCGCGCCGCCTAGGGCTGCGCCTCGGGGTTACGGACAGCGTGCCGAAGCTGCTGACCGCGCGCGTGCTGGCGCCACTGCTCGAGCGCCACCGCGACCGCATCGAGCTCGACTGCGTCGAAGGTACGGTCACCGGGCTGCTCGGACGGCTCGCTGCGCACCAGCTTGACGCGGTGCTGGCGGACCAGCCTTTGCCGCCGTACCTGGCGCGCTCGATGCGTGGGCGACTGCTGCTGAAGTCCGGCCTGAGCCTCGTCGCGGCGCCGAACGTGCGCAAGGCGCTGAGCGGGGACTTCCCCGCCTGCCTCGACGGCGCACCGCTCATCGCCAGGTCCGCCGAATCGCCGCTCAGCATTGCGCTGGATTCCTGGCTCGCCGAGCGCGGACTCACGCCGCGTGTCGTCGCGCGCTGCGACGACAGTGCGTTGACCAAGGTGTTCGCACAGCGTGGCTTCGGCATCGCCTGCGTGCCGACCATGATCGAGTCCGACGTTGCCAAGCAGTTCGGGCTGCAACGCGTCGGTCGGGTGCCGGAACTGAGCGAGCTGCTGTACCTGATCCGCCCGGCCGGCCGCCATCTGCATCCGCTGCTCGAGGAGATCGAGGCGGGCGCCGCCGGTCGCGCGCCGTAGCGCCTCAGTTGCTGTACGTGCGCGGCTGGCGCAACAGCGCGCGCAGCTCGGCGATCTCGCTGCGCAGCGCGCGTACCTCGCTGTGGAGGTCGGCCTCGATGTGCTCGCGCGCCTCTTCCACCGCGGCGATCGTCTCCGCCTTGTCGGCGTCAGTGAAGCTCTGCATGGCGCTGACGATAACGCCAATGAACAGGTTGAGCATCGTGAAGGTGGCCAACAGGATGAAGGGGATGAAGAAAGCCCAGGCAAACGGGTAAAGCTCCATCACCGGCCGCACGATGCCCATCGACCAGCTCTCCAGCGTCATGACCTGGAACAGCGTGTACAGCGAGTCACCCAGCGTGCCGAACCAGTCGGGAAAGTCGGCGCCGAACAGGTTGGTCGCGATGACGGCGAATACATAGAACAGCAACCCAAGCACGACCGCGATCGAGCTCAGGCCCGGGATCGCGGCCAGCAGCCCGCCGACGACGCGGCGCATCGACGGCACGATGGTCAGGATGCGCAGCACGCGCAGTACGCGCAGCGCGCGCAGCACCGCGAAGGGTCCGCTGGCCGGCACCAGCGCGATGGCCACGACACTCAGGTCGAACACGCTCCAGGCATCGCGGAAGAAGGCGCCACGATGCGCCGCGATGCGCAGCACGATCTCGACCACGAACACGGCCAGGATGGCCTGGTCAAGCGCCCGCAACGTCGGGCCCCACGCCCGCATCGCCGCAGGCGAGGTTTCCAGCCCGAGGATGACGGCGTTGATGATGATCAGCGTGAGGATGCCGTTGTGTACAAGCGGGCTGGCAAGCCAGCTCTGCAGTCGGGTCGACGATGGTGCGGTACGGGGCGGGCTGGGTGGCATGAACGAGGCTCCGAGGGCGCATGGGATGAGCCGCGCCCGTTGAATTGTGCCATGCCGGCGTGCTGATCGAGGTCGAGGACCGTGCCCCAATCGACCGCGCGATCCCTCAGCGTGCCCGCGCGTTCTTGCCGTGCAACGGGCGTTCACGCTGCGGATCCCGCCGCCGAACCGGCTCGGTCGCTAGCGTTGCGGCCGCCTATGCCACGATGACGAGCATGCGCATCGACAGGCTCACACGCCAATACCGAAATGCTCCGATCTGGCCGCGGCTGCGTTGCGTAGCCGCAGCACGATGGGTGCCGTCAAGTGGCCTCAGCGACAGCCGGCTGCCTGCGCGTCTTCCACAGCGACACCAGCACGCCACCCGCGATCAGTCCAAAGGTCACGCTCAGCGAGATCACCGCCGGAATCTTGCCGGTGATGCCGACCAGGAAGATCTTCGACCCGAAGAACACCAGCACCAGGGCCAGCGCGTACTTCAGGTACTTGAAGCGGTGGATCATCGCCGCCAGCGCGAAATACAGCGCACGCAGCCCCGGGATGGCGAAGATGTTGCTCGTATAGACGATGAACGGGTCCGTGGTGACGGCGAAGATGGCCGGCACTGAGTCGACCGCGAAGATCAGATCGACGAACTCGATCAGCACCAGCGCCAGAAGCAGCGGCGTGGCAAAGCGCACCACCTTGCCGCTGGCTGGGTCGGGCTCGTGCACCCGGAAGGCGTTGCCACGCAGCCCATCGGTCACCCGCATGTGCCGCTTCAGGAACTTCAGCAGCGGGTTGTTGGCGATGTCGGGCATGTGGTCGGCGATGATCCACATCTTGATGCCCGTGAAGATCAGGAAGGCACCGAAAAGGTAAAGCACCCAGCTGAACTGGCTGACCAATGTGGCGCCGAGACCGATCATGATCGCGCGCAGCACGATCACGCCCAGGATGCCCCAGAACAGCACCCGGTGCTGGTACTGCCGGGGGATCGCGAAGAAGCTGAAGATCAGCGCGATGACGAAGACATTGTCCATCGACAGCGACTTCTCGATCATGAAGCCGGTGTAGTAGTCCATGCCGCTCTGCGCGCCCAGGTCGAAGGCCAGCAACGCGAACACGATGCCGATGAAGGTGAGCCAGACCCAGACCGGCGTGCCCAGGAAGTCGGCCGCAAAGAACGGGATCAGGGTGTCCATTGGAGGGCCTTGAATGACTGCGTCGACGAGCGACGGCGCACGACGGTGATCAATCTGCTGCACACCGGGCCCAGGATGACGATCAGGGCGTTGCCGACTCCCCAAAGCGCCCAGACGGCGACCGACAGCCCGCCCGCCAGGGCGGGTGCCTGGTTGAGAGCGGCTTCAATGGCCGGACTCAAAGCGGACAGCATGGAAGTGAGCGCGAGAGCGATCTCGGGTGGAATCCAGGGCGATCAGCGTGGCTGCGGGCCACATGTTCGGCATGGGAATCCGGACCCCTTGTCGCAACGAACCAACTGGTCCTGGGCCAACGATAACCAGATAACACCCCGATGTCCGATCGCTCCCGAATGTCGCTGCTCGACCAGATCGAGCGGCTCGGCAACAAGCTGCCCGAGCCGCCGCTCCTGTTCTGCTGGCTCGCCTTCTTCGTGGTGCTCGGCTCCGCGCTCGGCGCCGCGGTCGGCTGGAGCGTGCAGCCGCTCAAGCCGGTCGCGGTGACGGGACCCGAGGGCGTGAGCGTCACGCTCGTTGCGGCCGGTGCGGCGATCGAGCCCCGGAGCCTCCTCACCGCCGAGGGGCTCTACTTCATGTTCTCCTCGATGCTGCGCAACTTCGCGATGATGCCGGCGTTGCCGCTGCTGTTCGTGTCGATGCTCGGCATCGGTCTGGCCGAGAAGTTCGGCTTCTTCTCTGCATTGATGCGCCAGCTCGCGTTCGTGACGCCCGCGCGCCTGCTCACGCCCGTGATCGTGTTCCTCGGGGCGAACAGCTCGGTCGCGAGCGACGCGGGGTACGTGATCCTGCCGCCGCTCGCCGCGGCCCTGTTCCTCGCGGCGGGGCGGCACCCCATCGCGGGGCTCGCGGCGGCCTTCTGCGGCGTGGCGGGCGGCTTCGGCGGCGGCCTGTTCCCGACGGGCGGGGACGGTGTCCTAACGGGATTTGCGCAGGAGGCTGCACACGTCATCGACCCGTCTTATTCGGTGACGATCCTGCACAACTTCTATTTCAAGCTCGCTTCGGCCTTCGTCGTGACCGGCGTCGGCTGGTGGGTGACGGACCGCATCGTCGAGCCGCGCCTCGTAAGGCTGCGCTCGGGCGACGCGCAGGCGGGCGGGGACGGCGAACTCGCGGACATGACGCTCGCGCCCGCCGAACGTCGCGCGCTCAGGTGGTCGCTGGCGACGATGGCGGCCGTGCTCGCCGTGTTCGCCGCACTGATCTGGGCGCCGGGCTCGCCGCTGCACGGTCCGGGGCAGCCGACGCTCGCGAACGGACGGGTGCTCGTGCAGCAACCGGTCGACGTCGCTCCCGCGGGCACTCCGGCGGCGGAAGGCGCTACCGTGCTCGCGCGCGAGCCGCTCTCGGTCGTCGCGGGCGCAGCCCCAGGGCGGCTGGTCGAGGCGCCGGGGCCGCGCTGGTCGCAGGTCATCGTGCCGATGATCCTGCTGTCGTTCCTGCTGCCCGGCATGGTCTACGGCCGCATGACCGGCACGCTGCGGACCCAGGCGGACTTCGTCGCGGCGCTGAACCACGGTATCCGCTCGATCGTGCCGGTGCTCGTGATCCTGTTCTTCCTCGCGCAGTTCGTGAACTACTTCGCCTACTCGCAGATGGACCGCATGCTTGCCTACGCCGGCGGCTCGCTGCTCTTCGACGCGGCGCTGCCGATCCCGCTGCTGATCGTGCTGTTCGTCTGCGTCGTGGTGCTCGGCGACTTTGCGATGAGCGGCATGCTGTCGAAGTTCGGCGTGCTCGCGCCGATCTTCGTGCCGATGTTCATGATCGTCGGCATGAGCCCCGAACTCACGACGGCGGCCTACCGCATCGGTGACTCCGTGGTGAACATCGTCACGCCGCTCAATTCGTACATGCTCATCGTGCTGGCCGTACTGCAGCGCTACCGGCCCGCCGCCGGCCTGGGCACGCTGATCTCGCTCATGGTGCCGTACTCGCTGGCGCTCGGCGTCACGTGGACCGCGCTGCTGGTCGTGTGGTACTTCACGGGCCTGCCGCTCGGCCCGACGGCGCGGCTCAACTTCGCGCCGGGCGGCTGACTGGTGATTTGCACTGAAGACTGCCCCGGGGGGATGCGGCGCAAGTCAACACGTTTAACCCTGGCCGGCGGCGGGTCACCGTCCCGCTGCAAGGACCGGCGGTCAGTCCCTGATCGAACACAGATCCTCGGTTATCATGGCTAGGTCAACCGCAACGGTTCGCTGCCGTGCTGGCAGCGGTATCACCTGACGCACCGACAGACCATCCGTTGAAGGATCGCGAATATCATGCTGCATCGAATTCTCCGCGCCTCCCCGCTGGGTTGGCTGGCCGCGCTCGCGGCCATGATGCCAGCGGCTGCGCCGGCCGCCGAGCGCGTGCCGCCGTCCCCGGCGCTCACGGTCGAACTGGGTGCCGCCTGGCAGTTACGCAACACCGCGCAGGTGTCGAACGAACCGCCGAACACCCGGTTCAAGATTGACGAATTGACCGGCGACGGTCCGTTCCCGGCCGGACGCGTGATACTCGACTGGCCGCTGAACGAAAAGCATCGCCTCCGATTCCTCATCGCACCGCTCAGGATCGACGAGACCGGCACCGCTTCGCAGCCGATCGTGTTCCAGGACACGCCGTTCGCGCCCGGCACGATCGACGTGAAGTACCGGTTCGATTCCTACCGTGCAAGCTATCGCTACGTGTTTTACGAGCGCGAGCGGTGGACGTGGTCCGGCGGCGCCACGTTGAATATCCGCGATGCGGAGATCCGTCTGCAGCAGCGCGGGCTGACGCGCGTGGAGAAGAACACCGGCGTCGTGCCCTTGCTGGCACTCGAGGGCGAGTGGCGCTTTGCGCCCGGCTGGTCCGGCCTGCTCGACTTCGAGGGACTCGCCGCACCGCAGGGTCGCGCGATCGACGCGGCGCTGAAGCTCGCCTACGATGTCACGCCGAACATCACGGTCGCAGGCGGGTACCGCATCCTCGACGGCGGCGCGGACAACGACGACTTGTACACGTTCGCACGCTTCGACTCTGCCGTGCTCGGACTGACGTGGAGATTCCGCTAGACGCCAACAGGACGGCTTCCCGTGAGCCGTCTGGAACGCAGCGCCAGTTTGCGTTCGTCGCCACGCCGATTCTTCTCCGCGGTCGCCGGCGGGCGTCATTGCCGTAGTCCGTTCCTCCGATCCGGCAAATTCGCCGAGAGGACCTGCTCCGCAGTTGATGCCCGCGTATCGTCGAGCGCATCTGCCTGCTGTGCAACTTCTGCAACGGCGCCATGCACCAGCGGGCTGTAGGGCCGCAGGTGGGCGAACCAGTACAAGAGCCCCCAGAACCCGGCCGGGTGCCAGTAGGTACAGGGCTCCACCACCCGCCGGCCGCCTCGCCCCGGGATGTTGAACTCCTGCAGGCCCGAGCACACGTCACCCGTCCACCACGTCGCCCGATCGATCGTTTCCTGGGTTCCGGTCTCCAGCTGGGACCGCGAAGGTCCGCTTCTCTGAGGCACGACAGGCCGCAAGGGGTCGGGAGCAGACGCCCAGAGACGGCCAGGAGCGGTCTTTCAAACCAGCAAGTGAGCAGACAAATGCAGACGTTCGCGCGTGCGTAAAATCGAGTACCAACGGACGTTCGCGAGCCAGCGATATGCCGCGTCGCAATCACCAGCCCACTGACCGATGACTGATCGAACCGCATCCTGCAGTTGTGGCCAGCTTCAAGCTCAGGTCACGGGTGAGCCGATTCGGGTCTCTGTCTGTCACTGCATCGCCTGCCAGCGCCGAACTGGAAGCGTCTTCGGCGCTCAGGCTCGCTTCCCGTCAAGCTCAGTCACAATCAATGGCACCTGGAAGGAGTTCGTTCGCGTCGGAGACGAAGGAACCCGGCTCTTCGCTGGGTCCCCATGCCGGGGGGCATCGAGCACATGGCGTAGGCGCGCGCGTGCAGTGCGTCGCCTGGCATTGCGACCCTGAGGCGCTCGGATACGCCTGGGTGCTGGCTCTGCAGCACGCCGGCCGAGAGAAGAACCCACGGAGAGCACGGGGCGGCTCGTGCCGAGCGCTTCTGCGAGCCGCCTAGCGCGGCTGGCAGCGGAACTCAACGTACGCCTCGAGCACCGCGGTGTCGTCCTCGAGTTGCGGGTAATGCCCCAACCCTTCGAACACCACGACGTCGGCATCGGGCACCAGCTTGCAGTACCGCTCCGCCAGGTGCCGACCCGAGACCGGATCCGCTGCACCACACAGCAGCCGCCGCGGCACGCAATGAGTGTACGAGCGCTCCCACCCAGCGCTCGCGATGCAACCGCCGTTGCTCCATGTAACCGATCAGGCGGCACAGGGCACGACGACCGCCGTCGCGTTCGACCAGGCTCCACAAGTCCCGCAACTCGGAACGCGAGGGCGGGTTCGCTCCGCTGATGGCCAGCATGTTTTTCTCGAAGCTCGAATAGCCCATGACGCGGGCCAGCGGCGGACCGAGCAGCGGGTTCGCGAGCAGCTTCTGGATCGGTCGGGCTCGGTGCGTCTCGGGAAAGAGACCGCCGTTCAGGAAGCAGACGCTCGCCAGCCGCAGGCGACCCTCGCGCTCCCGCGCGAGCAGCTCCTGGGCGACGGTATCGCCGTAGTCATGCGCAAGCACGTGCGGCTGGACGATGCCGTGCTGCCGCAGCAGCGCTTCGCAGAGGTCGGCTTGCAGGCCGATGGGGTAACGGGCGCTGGGTGGTTTCGCCGACATTCCGAAGCCGAGCATGTCGAGCGTGACGAGCGAATAACGCTCGGCCAGACCGGGCCAGACCTTGTGCCAGTCGTAGCTCGCGGTGGGATAGCCGTGGATCAACAGCAGCGGTTCCTTGCCTGGTGCAAGGGCCGTACGTGTAAAGATGCGGTGCCCGAGCAGCGTGCTGAAGCTGCCGGCATCGATCCAACGTTCCAGTGCATGCGACACGGTCAACTTCGCTCCGGGGTCCAGTCGGGCGATGCCATCGGCACCACGGAACCGTAACCCGTGTTCGAGTCATTCGCTTCCTGCGCCAACGTCATGGTACACGGCGCCAGCCGGGGGATCGGATACGAATCTGTACGCCAGCTGCTTTCGGGTGAGTGATTCAGTCGAGCGAGGTGCGCTCGAGCCGTTGCTCGAATCGTCTGTTTCGGAGTGACGTCAGATCGGGAAGCGGTGGGCTGTCACTGCGGACCGGGTCACCACGGTGGAACGCGCCGTGGCAGGCGTGTCGTATCGGCTGAACCTCGAGCGTGCGGCGTCGACGCTGGTCAAGGCGAAGCGGTTCGCGAAGGCGTCGGGTGTGGCGACGGTGTACGGGATTGGCACCGCCCGGCATGACGACCATGAGCACAGACCGCGGCTCGAGGATCTGTTGCGACTGCGTTCGGCAGTCAGCAAGCACGCGTTGCGGACGGTGCTGCTGCATCGGCCGGAGTTGTACCTGTCGCATGGCGGCGGGCGCGGAGGGGCCGCCGGACTGATCGAGCTCGCTGCCGCGAGTGAAGGTCCGTTAGAGAGTCGGCGCATGAAGCTGCGGTACGACGCGGCGGAGCGGAGTTTTCATTCCGGCGGGCGAACGCGGTCGGTACGCAAGCCAAGGGAATGAGCGTACCCGGTCACGGCCTAATGGTGGCCTCTGGCGCGCATGCAGCGCGAAAGTTCGGCATTCGCTTTCGACGCGGCGAGGCTGTCCCGGTAGAGGCGGTGAAGCCCGTCAGCGGGACCAGGCGACGATGCATTCAAGTCTCCCCGGCTTTCTGCGCAGTGCGTGGACAGGCTGATGGGTCGGGGGTTTCTCCGTCAAGGATCCTGCTGTCCTCGGGCGGTTGGGAAGGGGACGCTGCCGCGTGGCAGATCGACGGCTCGGTCGAGCCGTCCGCGAGTCATGGGTTCAGCGAGGGATGGCCTGTGGCGGTCCTGCGTTTCCCGAGGCAGGCGTCAGCGTTTGTCGAGCCGCGCAACCGGGATCAGCACCTCGTTGCGGCGCAGGAACCAGGGCGTGAACGGAGGGTTGTAGCGGGCGAGGACCGGGTCGCCGCGCGCGGCCAGGCCGCGGGCCTTGAGCCGTTCGCGCAGCAGCGTCTCGCTTTCGCGATAGTTGGCGAGCGTCCAGCGGCCCGAATAACGCCAGCAGGCGATGAGTTGCGGCGGCACCTCGCGAATCCGGATCGTGGGGTCACGCGGCTTGGGCGCGGTGGCGAGCGTGTAGGTGGATGGCAGCGTGAAGGCGACGAGAAAGGCGCGGCCGTCGGCGACCTGCGAGACCGGTGCGGTCATCGCAATCTTCTCGCCGCGCGCTTCGCTGCCGGATTGCGTCACCGGCGCGGTCATGGCGATCTTCTGCTGCGCGACGTTGTTGCCGCTGATGTAGCGGAACAGGCGCTGGAAGGCGACGCTGCCGGCGTCCTCGAAGCCGGCTTCGACGCGTGTTTCGGCGACGACATACGCCGCGTACTGGCGCAGTTCGAAGCTGCCGTCCTGCTCGAGCAGCGTGAAGCCCGGTTCCTCGGTGGCCATGGCCGTTGCACTCGTGAGCGCGGCGAGGATGGCCGCGAATACCGCGGCGGTCGGCGCGTGCACGATCGCGTCTCCTGAAGTGAGCGCAGGTGCGCCGGAATTCAGTGTACGCCGCCGTGCGATGGGGCGGGGAGTGGGCAGGCGCATCGGTTTAAGGTCGCAAATTGCGACCGCGAAGAGTCCGGTCAGTCGAGGTGGCCGTCGGTACCTTCCCCACGCCTTCACCGAGCGCGGCTCTGTTCAGGCGGCGAATGTACTCAACAGCCCGCGAGCGGTCGAGATGAGTATCTACGTGGTGCGAGCGTTCGTGCAGTTGCGCGAACTGCTCACGTCGAACAGGGAACTGGCGCAGAGGCTCGACGAGCTCGAGGCGCGGATCGAGAAGAAGCTCACCGGGCTCGATCAGGCGATGGCGGCGATGCTGTCGGCGATCCGGGAACTGATGAAGCCCGCTCCTGGTCTGCAGCGGGGGATCGGGTTCACGGCGGATCGCGAGTGTCGTGGATCATGTCTCCAGCCCCGATGCCGCAGCGGCGGGGTAGCGAGTGGCGTATTTGCGGACGATGACATCGAAGCCGACGTCCAAAAGGAGACGCTCGCGATGCCATCGAGCCGAAAAACTGCGATGGCCCGCGCCCACAGGCTGTCGCCCTCTGGATATTTCCAGGCCAGCTTGTCGGGCGATTCAGTCTTGAGCATCATCAGTACGAACTCGGCCCAGCTGCAGCATGTCGACCAGGGGAGACCTTCCAAGTGACGCGCGTGAAATTCAGAACGATGACTGCGATTGCCATTGCCACGGCGATCATTGTCGTCACAGGCTGCAGTCGAAAGCCGGGGCCTGCCGAAGGCGGCGGCACAACGGTCGCGGCGGAACAGGCTGCCGACACAATTTACGTGGGCGGTGACATCGTGACTGTCAACGACGCGCAGCCCACGGCGGAAGCGGTGGCCGTCAAGGATGGGAAGATCGTCGCGGTCGGCGCCCGTGCCGAGGTTGAAAAGGCCCACAAGGGCGCCGCGACCAGGATGATTGACCTGGCAGGCCGGACGCTGGTACCCGGGTTCGTGGACGGTCATGCGCACTTGCTGGGCTTCGGCGCGCAGGCTATGGGTGCGAATCTCCTGGCGCCGCCCGACGGCACGGTCAACACGATCGATGACCTCGTCGCGAAGCTGCAGCAATTCGCCAAGGGACCGGATGTCGCACGCACCGGCTGGATTTTCGGCATGGGCTATGACGACGCCCTTCTGGGTCGCCATCCGACGCGCGACGACCTCGACAAAGTGTCGAAGGACATCCCGGTCATCGCCGTGCACATTTCGGGTCACTTCAGCGCCATGAACAGCGCCGGACTCGCGAAGGTCGGCTATACGGCAGCGTCGAATGATCCCCCGGGCGGCGTTATCCGGCGCCGCGCGGGCAGCCGTGAGCCGAACGGCGTACTCGAGGAACTGGCCAGCATCCCTGCCACGATCTCGGCGATCAGTCCGCAGAAACCTGAGGACAAGGACTACTTTTTGGGCAAAGGCCTGGAACTCGCGAAAGGCTACGGTTACACGACGATCAATGAAGGACGCGCCTTTTCGTTCAATCATGCGGATCTCGCCAGCGCAGCGCAGCGGGGGCTGCTCGACATCGATGTCATCTCATACATCGATTACACGGACCGGAAGGTCATCACGCCGGAGTGGTTCGGCCGTACCTACAGGAACCGGTATCGCATCGGTGGCATGAAGATCACTCTCGATGGCTCGCCGCAGGGCCGCACGGCGTGGCGCACGATTCCATACCTGATCCCGCCGGACGGACAGAAGCCCGGCTACAAGGGCTACCCCGCCATTGCCGATACCAAGTCAATTGAAGGCCTGTTCGACGAGGCGTATCGGAACAACTGGCCGGTGCACGTGCATGCCAACGGCGACGCGGCCATCGACCAGATGATCGCGGCGCTGAAGCCGGTGCAGGCCAGGTACGGTCCGGGAGATCGCCGCATCACGCTGATTCACGGGCAGTTCGTGCGCAAGGACCAGCTCGACCAGCTGAAAGACCTGCAGGTGATCGCATCGCTGTTTCCGATGCACACGTTCTACTGGGGCGACTGGTACGACAGGATCATTGGACCCGATCTGGCACAGCAGATCTCGCCGATCAAGACGGCGCTCAACAAAGGCCTGATGGTCACCAGCCACACCGATGCCCCGGTAGCATTGCCGAACCTGATGCAGGTGATGTGGGCCACCGTGAATCGGGTGTCGCGCAGCGGCAAGGTCATTGGCGCCGGCGAGCGACTGACCCCGATAGAGGCGCTCAAGGCGATTACGTTGTGGGGAGCCTATGAGCATTTCGAGGACAAGACCAAGGGATCAATCGAGGTCGGCAAGCTCGCGGACCTCGTGATCCTCGACCAGGACCCGCTCACCGTCGACCCAATGACGATCAACAAGATTCAGGTGATGGAGACCGTCAAGGAAGGCAAAACGGTCTACAGACGGCCCTGAACTGGATGAACCGAACGGGCTGCGGCCGCAAGGCTCCGGCCCTTGTTCGCACGCGATGGTCAGCTTCCGCGCCAGCCATCGCCTTGTGCCAGGCCTCTCGGACGCCCGAAGCGCGCTAGGAAGCCGCCGGCGGAAACACCGCATTCGCGTCGAATACCGGGCCATCGACGCAGACGCGCTGCATTGCGAGCGATCCATCCGGCTGGACGACCGGCACCGCGCAACCGGCGCAACCACCGACCGCGCAGGCCATGAACTCTTCGAGCGACACCTGGCACGGTACGCCGAACTTGCGCGCCACGCGTGCCGTGGCCTGCAGCATCGGGGTCGGCCCGCACGCGAACATTTCGACTTCGGCGAGCGTCCTGGCATCGAGCGATGACAGCCACTGCGCCGCGAGGTCCGTCACGTAGCCGTGGAAGCAGCCCGGGAAGTCGCTGAAACTGGCAAGACGGCTCGCGATGCCCCAGTCGTCGAGCAGCGGCATGCACGCGATCGCCTCGTGCGGTATGCCCGGCACCAGGATCTGCGACGGCCTGGCGCGGAACGGAAACTCGATTTCGGAGCCCATCAGCACGAGCGGCTGCCACGACGCCTCCGCACGGCGAGCCCGCAGCGATTCCGCCAGGAACACCATGGGCGGTATGCCGACGCCGCCACCCACGAGCAGCGGCCGCGGTCGCGCAGGATGCGCGACGAAACCGTGGCCGATCGGGCCCAGCACGCTGATCGTCGCGCCGGTGGGTTGTTGCGAGAGCAACTGGAGTCCGGGGCCCACGATCTTGTAGAGGATCTCGATCCAGCCCGCCTTAGCATCGACGCGCATCAGCGACAGCGGCCGGCGCATCGGGCGCTGCGGGTCGCACGTCAGGTGCGCGAAGCTGCCGGGCAACGCGGCCGCCGCGCACCTGGGCGCCTGGATGCGGATCACGAACTGCTGGCCCGGGTATTCCTGCTGCGACAGCAGCCTGCCGTCCTCGACGAAGATCGAGTCGCGGTGCGCGCGTTGTTCAGGGGCGCGCCGCGGCCGCGGCCCGGTGCATCGATCGTGCAGGTGGGGGAGGGGCCCATGCGACTCAGACCTCGCGTCGGCCGGCCTGCACGTTGCGGACCTGCACGTTGCGCACGATCGTGGCGAGCACGGCCATGCGCACGGCAACGCCGTTGCGGACCTGTTGCTGTATCGCCGACTGCGGGCCGTCGGCAATCGCGTTCGTGATCTCGACGCCGCGGTTCATCGGGCCGGGATGCAGGACGATGGCGCCCCGGTTCGCGTGCAGGATGCTGCGCTCGGTAATGCCCCATTCCCTCAGGAACGCGTCGACGTCCGGAATCTGCGACTGGTCCATGCGTTCTTTCTGTATGCGCAGGGCCATGATGACGTCCGCGCCGCGGATGCCGTCCTCGAGCGAATCGAACCGCTTCGCACCGGGGAATTCTTCCGGCTCGGGCGCGAGGCCTGCGGGCGAGACGAAGCGCAGTTCGCCGACACCGAGCGTCTGCAGGGCGGTCCCCGTCGAGCGTGCGACGCGCGAATGGCGGATGTCGCCCACGACCGCGACACAGAGGTTCCGCACGTCGCCCTTGCGCTGGCGGATGGTCAGCACGTCGAGCAGGCCCTGCGTCGGGTGTGAAACGTTGGCCTCGCCGGCGTTGAGCACGCTGACGTGCGGCTGGACGTGGGCGGTGACGAAGGCCGGCAGTCCGGGTTCGGAATCGCGCATCACGAAGACGTCGACCATCATCGCCTGCAGCGTGTAGATCGTGTCGAGCACCGTCTCGCCCTTCACGCGCGACGACGAGTGCAGGTCGAGGTTGACCACGTCCGCACCGAGCCGGGTCGCAGCAAGTTCGAACGAGACGCGGGTGCGCGTGCTCGGTTCGAAGAAGAGGTTGGCCACCGTACGACCGAGCAGGGCGCCGTCGCGGGCGGGCAGGTCGCCCGGCTCGCGCACGTAGAACTGCGCGAGGTCGAGCAGGCGCACGATTTCGTCGCGCGACAGCCCTTCGAGCGTGAGCAGGTGGCGCAGGCGCCCGGCGGGGTCGCGTTGCAGGTCTCGGCCGGTGTCGGTTTTCAAGGCGGGCCCATCCAGGTCAGCAGGATCAGCCGCGCCGCGTTCGCATCGATGTCCTCGGGACGGATGCGCCGCGAGCGCGTGCCGGAGCGGCGCTCGTCGCGCAACTCGTCGTAAGCGGCATTGGACGTCAGGCGCTCGTCCACGTAGACGACCGGCAGGCCCGAGCGCCGCGCAAGCTTCTCGCCGAAAGCGCGGCAGGCTGCCGTCGTGGTGGTGTCCGAGCCGTCCATATTATAGGGGAGACCGACGAGCAGTCGGCCCGGGCCCCATTGGGCAATGCACGTATCGACGGCGGCCCAGTCAGGTACTCCATCGCGGGCGGGCAGCACTCCCACTGCATTCGCAGACCTGGTCAGGGTCTGGCCCACGGCCAGTCCGATCCGGCGGGTGCCGAAATCGAATGCGAGGACGACTTCGCCGGCAGCCGGGCGCGTGCCGTCGACCGGGGGAGGCAGGGAGTCGTCTTGAGGGGGAATCAGGCGTGGCCTGCGTCGCTGCTCAGGGCAACGAGGTCGACGCCGAGCAACCTGGCCGCGGCGCTCCAGCGCTCTTCGACCGGGGTCGAGAACAGCACGCGCTCGTCGGCGTCCACCGTGAGCCAGGCATTGCGGGCCATCTCGTCTTCGAGCTGGCCAGCCTCCCAACCCGCATAACCCAGCGCAATGACCGCACTTGCAGGCCCTTCGCCCACTGCCAGGGCATCGAGGATGTCGCGCGAGGTCGTGAGGTGCATGCGGTCGGAAAACGGCAACGAGGATTCGTACTGCCCGGCGGGCGAGTGCAGCACGAACCCGCGTTCCGTCTGCACCGGGCCGCCCCGCAGCACGGGCTGCCCGCTCACCCGCGACCGCGAGGAGTCGAGGCCGAGCTGGTCGAACACCTCTCCCAGCGTCATCGGCAAGGTGCGGTTGATGACGATGCCGAGTGCACCGCGTTCGTTGTGTTCACACACGAGCGTGACGGTCTGCGCAAAGTTCGGATCGTCCATGGCGGGCATGGCGATCAGGAACTGGTTGGTGAGGTAGGAGGCCACGGCGCGACAGTATCGCGCTACGGGCCCGAGGAGAAGACCGCGCCGTCGCCCCCGAGCTGTCCGTTGATGAACTGCCATTCGTAGGCAAAGCGGAGCACCGGAAAGCGTTCGCGCAGTGCGCCCGGGAAAGGTTCGAACGGGGCCGCGAGTCGCACGATGCCGACCGCGGCGTTGTCGAGTTCGGGGTGCCCGCTGGTCCGGCGCACGATCACGGTCTCGAGCGTGCCGTTGGCGCGGATGGCGACCTCGACGACCGGATTGCCGGACAATTGCCGGCGCCGGGCCTCGTTCGGAAAATTGATCGTGCCCACGCGCTCGATCCGGCGCTTCCACCCATCGAGGTAAGCCGCGATCGCGGACTCGCGCGTGTCGGCCAGCAGCTTCCCGTCCGCCGAGCGCTGGCCGCGCAGGTGCAGTTCGCGGTCTGCCACCGCTGCGTTGAGGCCCACTGTCGGCACCGCCGGCGTGGGAATGGCGAAAAACACCGGGGCCTCGTCGTGCGGCTCGGAACCGGTCGCCAGCCGCTCGGCTTCGAGCGCGCGGCGGGCCAGCACCGACACGGCCCCTTCCGGTTCAGCGAGCCGGTTGTGCTTCTCCAGATCGGCCGTGGACGCATCGGGAGGAGCCTGCTGCTCGTCCCGCGCTTCCGGCAACGACGCGCGCCTGGCTTCCGTGTCGGTGCCGTGGCCCCTTTGCGTGCGCTGCGCGATGTAGGCCGCCTCCTGGTTCTCCTGCGGGTCGTCGGGGCCGGGCGGTATCAGCAGGACTTCGAGCGTGGGCAGTGCGTTGTCGGCGACTGGCGGGGCGCTGAAGCGCACCCCGAGGATCACCAGCCCATGGATCAGTGCCGCGACGAAGATCGCCGTGGCCAGGCGGTCCCCGGTGGGATCACGGCGCCTGCGGAGGATGACCGGCGTGCTCAATGCGGCCCTCCGCGTGCGTCGACCCGGCGTGCGATCACAGCCATCAGCGAGCCGGCGATGTCGGTGCCGAACTGCTGGTCGATCTCGCGCACGCCCGTCGGGCTGGTCACGTTGATTTCGGTGACGAAGCCGCCGATCACGTCGAGGCCCACGAACAGCATGCCCCGGTCGCGCAGCGCCGGTCCGATCTCGGCGGCCAGCCAGCGGTCGCGTGCGTCGAGCGGGCGGCCGACGCCCTTGGCGCCAGCGGCCAGGTTGCCGCGGTTGTCCGCGGCGGTCGGAATGCGTGCAAGCGCGTAGGGCACGGGTTCGCCGTCCACCAGGATCACCCTCGAGTCGCCAGTCGTCACGATGTCGGGGATGTAGCGTTGCACGATCGCGTAGCGCGTGCCGTACTCGGTGAGCGTTTCGAAGATCACGTTCGCATTCTTGTCGCCGGCGTCGACCACGAAGATCGAACGGCCGCCCATGCCGTAGAGGGGTTTGCAGACGACCCGGCCGTGTTCCTTCAGGAACGCATGCATGTCCGCCATGTCGCGCGTGATCAGGGTGGGCGCGCAGCACTGCGGAAACCAGGCCGTGTAGACCTTTTCGTTCATGTCGCGCAGGCCCTGCGGCCGGTTCACGACCAGTGCTCCCTGCACCTCGGCCCGCTCGAGGATGTAGGTCGAATAGATGTATTCGGTGTCGAACGGCGGATCCTTGCGCATCAGGATCGCGTCGAAGTCGCCGAGCCGGGTCACCACCGCCTCGCCGCGCGTGAACCAGTCCGTGTCGTGCTCGCGGACGCCGATCGGGTGCGCGCGACCCAGGGCGACGCCGTCGCGCAGCCAGATGCCGCCCAGTTCCAGGTAATGGATTTCCCAGCCGCGGCGCTGGGCGGCGAGCAGCATCGCCAGTGTCGTGTCCTTGCGGGGCTTGATGTCCTCGATCGGATCCATGACGACGGCGATGCGCAGGGGTTTCAGGGACATGCGGACTCCACGCGGGCGGCGGCCTCGGGGAAGGTGACTGTGATGGGTGTCATGGTATCGAAAGCCGCCAATGGCAGGGGGGTGGCCAATATGTTAAAACGCCCTCGCGAGCGGTGGCCTCGCGCATAGCGTCGCACTCGTACACACGCCCACTCGACTCCGAGGGTTCGACCGCATGGAAAACACGGCTGCCAGCAACAGTCGGCCAAGGTTGGCCGGCCTCAAGGTGCTGGTCATCGACGACAGCAAGACCATCCGGCGCACGGCCGAAACGCTGCTGGCCCGGGAGGGCTGCGAGGTCTTCACCGCCGTGGACGGCTTCGACGCCCTGTCCAAGGTTGCCGACCATCAGCCGGACATCGTGTTCGTGGACATCATGATGCCGCGTCTCGATGGCTACCAGACCTGTTCCCTGATCAAGCACAACAAGGTTTTCAAGAGCATCCCGGTGATCATGCTGTCGAGCAAGGATGGGCTCTTCGACCGGGCCCGTGGCCGTATCGTGGGTTCCGAGCACTACCTGACCAAGCCCTTCACGCGCGAAGAACTGCTGAGCGCGATCGAGACTCACGTCCATCGCGCCTGAGCGCGGCCCGCGGAGGAACTGACTGTGGCACTCGTATTGATCGTGGACGATTCACCGACCGACGTTCACGTCATGCAGCAGGCGCTCGAGCAGCACGGCTTCAGGACGGCCGCCGCGGCCGACGGTGGCGAAGGGCTGCGCATGGCGCGCGAACTGCACCCCGACCTGATCCTGATGGACATCGTCATGCCCGGCGTGAACGGCTTCCAGGCAACGCGCGAACTGGCCAACGATCCGTCCACACGCACGATCCCGGTCATCATGGTCACCTCGAAGGCGCAGGAGTCCGATCGCGTCTGGGGTCTGCGCCAGGGCGCTGTCGACTACCTCGTGAAGCCTGTCGCCACGGACCAGCTGGTGCGCAAGGCGCAGGCGGCCCTTGCCCCCTGACATGCAGCCCGGCGTCACGCCCCTCCGTTCGCTGCGCGAACGCCCCTTCGAACTGTTGCGGGAGATCGACCGCCGCGCCCGTGCGACCGCACAGGGCCAGCCCGAGTCGATCGCTGCGGGCGCAGAATGGGTGGGCGTCGCTTTTCGTCTCGGTGGGGAAGCGTTCCTGCTCGCGCGGGAAGAGACGCGCGAGGTGCTTGCTTACCCGGCGGCGGTCACGCGCGTACCCGGCGCCAAGCCGTGGATTCGTGGACTTTCGAACGTTCGCGGGCAACTGCTGCCGGTCATCGACCTGCGCGCATTCCTCGGCGCGGGCGCGACCTCGATCGCGCGTTCGAGCCGCGTGCTGCTCGCCAACCACCGCGAAATTCCCGCCGGCCTCGTCGTCGACGAGGTGATGGGGTTCCGCCGCTTCTACGAGAGCGAATTCTCGGCCGACCTGCCGCCAACCCTGCTGCGTTGCGAGCGCTACCTGGCCGGCGCGTTCCGGCGCGGGGCCGAGGTCTGGCCGGTGTTCAGCGTGCGGGCGCTGCTCGAGAGCCCACAGTTCCTGCAGGCCGCGGCTTCCTGAGCCGCCGGCCCGATCCGACAAGAGATGGTGACGACATGACCAATCGAATCGACGCCGCCCGCCTGCAGCCCCTGCTGCTCGGCGTGGCGTTCGTCGCGGCGCTGCTGGCCGCGGCAGCCCTGCTGCTTTCCGGGCGCGCGATGCAGCAGCAGGCGCAGCTGCGGGAGCACATGTCGTCCCTTACGGCGCTCGCGCAGAACATTCCATTGCAGGCGGGAGCCGCCGTGCGTGGTTCCGCCCCGGCGTTCGATGCGCTGGCGGCCTCGCGTACCCGGCTCGAGCGCGTGATCGACGAGATCGACGCCGGCAAGTCCGCGGTCGGCCTGTTGTCGTCACCGAGCGCCCGCGTGCTCGGCAGCGAGCGCGGCTGGCCCGCGCTGCTCGAACAGTCGCAGGCCGTGCTGGACGGCCGCGATGCGGCGCTGCAGGCGCAGAAGTCTGCGGCGAGCGTGCGCGAGTCCACGCCCTGGTTGCTGTCCACGGCAGCCGGCGTGCTGAAGGCCATGGGCCCCGGCCGTCCCGATGCCGTTAATCGCAGCTTCGAGCGCTTCGAACTGCGCGCGCAGGCGATCGACCAGGATCTCACTGCGCTCGCCGACGGCACGGCCTCGGTCGAGGCGGCGTCGCGCCGACTTACCGACAGCCTCGAATTCATGGCGCAGGTCACGGCTGGCGTGAACGGCGAGGACAATACGCTCGGCATCGCTCCGGCGGTCGGCGATGCGGCCGGCGCTGCCAAGGCGCTGGCGGTTGCATTCGGCACCGAAGCCGAGCAGGTTCGCGCGGTGATCAAGCTCGCGGACCAGCTCGAACAGATGCAGGCGGCGCGCAACGCGCTGACCGAGACCGGCGCGGGCCTGGCCGGTGGCCTCGCCAGGCTCGACGCGAAGGGTGCGAGCGGGTACGGCCGTTTCTTCGCCAGCCCATGGCTGCCGCTGCTGTTCATCGCGATCACGCTGCTGACGCTTGGCGCGGCCTTCTGGCTGCAGCGCGAACTCGCGGTCCTGCGCGACGCCGCGGAATCCCAGACCCGCCAGAACGAGCGCAACCAGCAGGCGATCCTGCGGCTGCTCGATGAACTGTCGAGCCTCGCCGACGGCGACCTCACCGTGCAGGCCACGGTCACCGAGGACATCACCGGTGCGATTGCAGATTCGATCAACTACGCGATCGAGGCGTTGCGCGAGCTCGTCGTCACGATCAATGATTCGGCCGTCAAGCTCGATGGCGCCACGCGACAGACGCAGGCGCTCTCGACGCACCTCGCCAAGGCCTCCGCAGCGCAGTCCAAGCAGATCGGTGCCGCTTCGGAGTCGATCGCGGCCATGGCTTCTTCGACGGAAGAGGTATCCGGCAACGCCGAGCGCTCTTCCGATGTGGCGCGTCACTCGGTGGACGTCGCGCACAAGGGCGGTGACGCCGTGCGGCGCACGATCACCGGCATGAACGCGATCCGCGAGAACATCCAGGAGACGTCGAAGCGCATCAAGCGACTCGGTGAGAGTTCGCAGGAAATAGGCAACATAGTCGAGCTGATCAACGATATCGCCGAGCAGACCAACATCCTCGCACTCAACGCATCGATCCAGGCGTCGATGGCGGGTGAAGCGGGTCGCGGCTTTGCGGTGGTGGCCGACGAAGTCCAGCGGCTCGCCGAGCGTGCGGCCACCGCCACCAAGCAGATCGAAGGGCTGGTCCGCACGATCCAGGCGGACACGAACGAGGCCGTCGTGTCGATGGAGCGCACCACGACCGACGTCGTGGGTGGCGCGCTGCTCGCTGAAAACGCGGGGGCCGCGCTCGAGGAGATCGAGCAGGTCTCGAACCAGATCGCGAGCCTCGTGCAGAACATCTCCGCCAGCTCGCGCCAGCAGGCCGGCGTGTCGCAGAGCATCTCGCGCAACATGCAGGTGCTGCGTGAAATCAGCTCGCAGACGGCCGAGAGCACCACCGCCACGTCCGCGTCGATCGGCAAGCTCGCCGAGCTCGCGGCCCAGTTGCGCAAGTCGGTGACCGGATTCCGGTTGCCCGGCTCGATGATGGCGAGCCTGACGGGCGAGTTTCCCGCGATCAAGCCGGATGAGCCGCCGGCAGCGGTGGAACCGGGCGCGGATCGCATCCGTCGCATCGGCAGCCTCGCTGGCTGATCAACCGGACTGCCCAGCGTGAACCAGGATCCGATGCCGCTCGCAACGGTCGACGAGGCCCACGCCTCGTTGCAGGTGATCTCGCGCGAGATCGCGACCGAGCTCAACGAGGCGCGCGTGGCGCTGGAGGCTTTTTCCGAGCGTCCCGACGACCGGGACGCGCTGCATCGCTTCGCTGCGCACATCCATCTGGCCCGCGGCGCGCTGCGCCTCGCCGAGGTCTACGGCGGCGCGCTGCTGGCCGAGGAAATGGAGTTCGTCGCCCGCTACGTCGACGCGCATTCCGGTGAGGGCAGGGCAGACCTGGACGGTCTCGATGCGCTGATGCGGGCGATGGAGCAGTTGCCGTCGTACGTGGAACGCGTCGCGACCGGCGCGCGCGACCTGCCACTCGTGCTGCTGCCGCTGCTCAACGACCTGCGCGCCGTCCGAGGTGGCGCATTGCTGTCGGAAGGCACTTTGCTGCTGCTCAACCTGCGTTCGGACGAGCAGCCGAAGCCGTCGTCGCCGGTCGCCAGCGATCGTGAAGTGGCGGAGCTCGCCAGGCGCTTGCGTCCGCGCTTCCAGATCGCATTGCTCGGCTGGATCCGCGGCGAACAGTCTGCGGAAAATCTGCACCATCTTGCCGAAATCGCCATGCAGTTCGAGCGCGTGGCCTCGACGCAACCGCTGTTCCAGCTGTGGTGGGTCGTCGGTGCGCTGCTCGAAGCGTTGCAGGCCGGCGGGGTCGAGCCCAACGTGTCGGTCAAGCGCGTGCTCGGTCACGTCGACCGCGAGTTGAAGCGTCTGCAGGAAGGCGAGCAGCGCTATTCCGCTTCGCCGCCGGTCGAGGTGCTGAATAACCTGCTGTATTACGTCGCGCAGAGCACGGAGGCCGGCGAGCGCGTGAGCGCAGTGCGCGAGTCGTTCGGTCTGCACGACATGGTGGCCGCTGCCGATGACTCCGCGACCGACGCGGCCGAAGCGCTGTCTGCACCGAGCGTGCGGTTGATGCGTACCGTTGCCGCCGCCATCCGCGAGGACCTGACACGCGTCAAGGACGTCCTCGACATCTTCGTCCGCAAGGGCGCCACGCACGTGGACGACCTGCAGCCGCAGCTCGAGATGCTGCGCAAGATCAGCGACACGCTCGGCGTGCTCGGGCTCGGAGCGCTGCGCGCGCGCGTCGAAGGTGAGCTCGATTCGCTGAAGGCGATCGTCGAGCGCCGCATCGCGCCGGACGACACGGCGCTGCTCAGCATCGCGGCGGCCCTGATTGCCGTCGAAGACAGTCTCGACGCGCAACTGGTGCGGTTGATCCTGCCCGAGGCGACGTCCACCGATTCGCCGGGCGAGCCGACGGACGAGGAATTCCGCCTCGTCCAGGAAGCCGTGCTGCGCGAGTGCATCGTCAACATGGCGCGGATCAAGGAGGCGGTGACGCATTCCCTGTCGGCACCGGCCGAGGCGCAGGGGCTCGACCAGGTGCCGCAGCTCGTGCGCGGGATTACGGCCGGACTGCTGATGCTGGGCAAGCAGCGTGCGGTCGAGGTGATGGAGCGAGTCGGTCGGGCGCTGGGCACGATCGTGCGTCCCGACGAGCAGTCGCTGAGTCCGCCCCGCCTCGAGCGGCTGGCCGATGCGGTGGTCGCCGTCGAGTACTACATGGAGACGCTGCAGGCCGGCCGCGCCGACCAGTGGCAGATGCTCGACGCCGCCGAAGCGCGTCTCGCCGAGCTGGAGCCCGCGCTTGCGCGCGTGATTCCGCTGCGCGAGCCGAAGCCTGTGGATGAGCAGGTCGCTGCTGCGCCTGCCGCAGTGAGCGAAGCGCCTGCACCCGCTGCGCCGGTCCGGCCGCCAGTGCCGTCGCCGGTCCTGGTCACGAGCGCCGACCCGGAATTCCTGCAGCTGTTCGTGGAGGAAGCGCGCGAGAACGCGGCGCGCCTCGCCGTGCTGTTCCCGCAGTGGGAGCAGAACCCGCAGGACGCCGCAGCCCTGCGCGACCTGCGCCGTGCGTTCCACACGCTGAAGGGCAGCGGGCGCATGGTCGGCGCGCAGCGCATCGGCGAATTCTCGTGGAGCATAGAGTCACTGCTGAATCGCGTGATCAGCCAGACGTTGCTGCGTTCGCCGGACATCGTGTCCATCGTGCGTGACGCCGTCGCGGCCATGCCGCAGCTCATCGACGAAATCGACGGTGGCGAATTGGCCGGCATCGACATCGCCGCGATCATGACGCGAGCCGACTCGCTGTCGGGCCGCGAAGGGCCGGCGTTGCCAGCCACTGCCGTGCCGGCGCCCCCGCCCGCACCGACCGCAGCAGACGAGCGGGTAGCCGAGGCTGCGGCGGTTGCGCTGGAAGAGCCGGCGATGGATCCGGTGCTGCGCGAAATCTTCCGCAAGGAAACCGCCGGCCACATCCTGGTCGTGCGCCAGTTCCTCGAGCGATGCGCCCGTGGCGTTGCGCCGCACCTGGTTTCGGAAGCGCTCTATCGGGCCTGCCACACGTTGAGCGGCATCGCCAAGACGGCCGGGGCGCGCCAGGGCATCAAGGTCGCCGAGCCGATGGAGCATTACGTCCGCAAGCTCTTCGACAACGGCCACGGCATGAGCAGCGACGCGCTTGCTTTGCTGCACGACACCGTGCGGTTGCTCGAGACGGTGTCCGAGCACGTCGATGAGAACACCGGGTTCTTCCCGGAGCAGACCCGCCTGACGGAAGGTTGGGTGGCGCTGGATCGGCAGCTCGACGCGGAGCTCGCGCGACTTGCCGATGCCGCGGAGCGCACGCTTGCGCAGTCCTGGCAGCCGGACACGCCGGCCGCACCGGACCTGTCCGTGATCATCGACGACGCCGCGGCAATGTCCGCCGAGGAGCTCACGGAGCCGGAGCTGCCGCACGCTCCGCCGGTCACGCTGCCGCTGCCGGAGCACGACGAGCCCGGTTTCGGCGAAGACTTCGACGCGGACATCGCCGCGATCTTCAGCGAGGAAGCGACCGAGCTGCTCGAACAGTCCGAGGCTGCGTTCGGGCGCTGGCGGGCCGATCGCGCGGACCAGGCACAGGTCACCGAGCTCAAGCGACTGCTGCACACGCTCAAGGGCGGTGCCCGCATGGCGGGCATCCGCGCCATGGGCGACCTTAGTCACGAAGTCGAATCGTTCCTGGCCGCGATCGAATCGGGCACCTCGACGGCTGATGCCGCTGCATTCGACGTGCTGCAAAGCTCGCTCGACGAGTTGCACCGCATGCGGGAGATGGCCAACTCGGGCCAGCGCCTGCCGTCCGCACGCGAACTCATCCTGCAGATCCGGGCGCTGGCAGCGTTGCCAGCGGCTGCTGCGTCACTGGAGCGAGCGACGGCACCGGCACCGAGCGTGCCGCCTGCCGAGTCCATCGAGGCCGAGGTCGTGACGCCCGCAGCCATCGAACAGGTCGCGGCCGAACCAGGCGTGGCAGCCGAGCCGCCGGTCGCGGAGCTCCCGCTCGAGACGCCGCAGGTCGAGGCAATCCCGACCGAGATCGTGGTCGAGACGCCAGCGGAGCCGGCGGTGGAGTTGGCGCAAGCAAGCACTGCCACAGCGGCTGCTGAAGACTTTGCGGCGATTTCGGCCGAGGAACCGTTGCCTGCCGCGGAAGAAGCGGAGTTGCCTGCCGCAGAAATCGCGCAACCCGCGGCAGAGCCGGCCCCCGCCGGTGCGGGCGAGGAGTCTTTCGAGCTGCCTGCAGCCGCAGTACCCGTCACGCCTGCCGAATTCGACCTTCCCTATGCCGGGCCCGTTCGCTCGACCGAGGTGGTTGCGCCGCCGCCGGCGCGCTTCGTGGCGCCGACCCCGTCGCAGGTGCCTGCCACGTACGAGCTTGCCGCAACGGCGCAGACACCGGTGCTGCCGGGGCGCGAACCCGTTGCGCCGACGGAGCGCGGCGAACTGGCGCGCGTCGATGCCGATCTGCTCGATGACCTGCTGAACAACGCGGGTGAAGTGAGCATCTTCCGCGCGCGCATCGAGCAGCAGATGACCTCGTTCGAGTTCAACCTGGCGGAACTCGACCGCACCGTCACCCGGCTGCGCGAACAGCTGCGCAAGCTCGAGATGGAGACCGAGGCGCAGATCCTCAACAAGCATCAGACGGACGACCAGGTGCACCGCGCGGATTTCGATCCGCTCGAACTCGATCGGTATTCGAACATCCAGCAGCTCTCGCGTGCCCTGGCCGAGTCAGTCAGTGACGTCGCCAGCATCGAGGGGCTGCTGGCCCAGCTCAATCGGGACACGCAGAACCTGCTGCAGCAGCAGGGCCGGGTCGTCACCGAAGTGCAGAATGGCCTGATGCGCACGCGCATGGTGCCGTTCCAGCGGCACGTGCAGCGTCTCACCCGCCTGCTGCGGCAGGCCGCGACGGAGGCCGGCAAGAAAGCCGAGCTGATCGTGGAGGGCGCGTCCGGCGAACTCGACCGGCAGGTGCTCGAGCGCATGCTGCCGCCGTTCGAGCACATGCTGCGCAATGCCGTGGTCCACGGCCTGGAAACGCCGGCCGAACGCCTCGCGATCGGCAAGCCCGAAACAGGTCTGATCACGCTGAAGCTGCAACGCGAGGGCGCCGAGGTGGTGATCACCGTCGAGGACGACGGCGCCGGCCTCAATGTCGCGGCCATCCACGCGAAGGCGCGGCAGTTGGGCCTGCTGCAGCCCGGCATGGAGCTGACCGACGAGGAGTCGCTGCAGCTGATCCTCGAGCCCGGATTCAGCACGGCCGATCGCCTGACGCAACAGGCCGGCCGCGGCATCGGCATGGACGTGGTCGCGACCGAGATCAAGAAGCTCGGCGGCGCCCTGTTCATCGAATCGAAGCCCGGTGCGGGCGCGCGCTTCACCATCCGCCTGCCGTTCACGCTCGCGATCACGCAGGCGCTGATCGTGCGTGTGCATGACGAACTGTTCGCGCTGCCGATGGCCACGGTCGAAGGCGTCGCGCGCCTGACGCGCACCGAAATCCAGCGTCACCTGGAAGAGGAGACGGCCACGTTCGAGTACGGCGGCCACCGTTACCGGTTCCAGCACCTCGGCGTGTTCGTCGGCAGCGGGCCCTCGATCCTCCCCGACACCGACGTCGCGCTGCCCGTCATCCTGGTGCGCGCCGGCGAGCATTCCACGGCCCTGGTCTCGGACGAACTGATCGGCAGCCGCGAAATCGTCGTCAAGCCCGTCGGGCCGCAGATTGCGGGTATCCGTGGCATCTCCGGCGCGACCATCCTCGGCGATGGCCGCATCGTCGTCATTCTCGACATGGGTACGATGGTCCGTTCCGAGTGGCGGGTTCGTTCGGCCGAGTCCGCGCGCTCGGTGCACGACGATCGCATCTTCGTGCTGGTCGTCGACGATTCGATCACGGTGCGGCGCGTCACGCAGCGCCTGCTCGAGCGCAATGGCATGCGCGTGCTCACGGCCAAGGACGGCGAGGAAGCGATGTCCCTGTTGCAGGAGCACGTGCCCGACGTGATCCTGCTCGACATCGAGATGCCGCGCATGGACGGTTACGAGGTCGCGGCGCACGTGCGCAACGATGCGCGGCTCGCCGACGTGCCGATCATCATGATCACGTCACGAGTGGGCGACAAGCACCGCGCGCGGGCGATCGAGCTGGGCGTGGACGATTACCTTGGCAAGCCGTACCAGGAAAGCCAGTTGCTGGACGCGATCGAGCCGCTCGTGCTCGCGCGGCGGAGGCTGTCGTGAAGGGGCCGCAGGCGAGGACAGGAGCGTGAGCATGGTGTTCGACGCGGCGAAGACGACTGACAGCGGCGGGGCGGGCCACGAGATCTATTGCCTGCTGGTGCCGCTGGCGGATGATCGCCTGCTGCTGCCCCGCTCGTGCGTCACTGAAGTCATCAACTACCAGGCGCCCACCCCGATGGACGGCGCGCCGCCGTGGTACCTGGGCACGATTGCGTGGGGCGGCCGTCGCGTCCCGCTCGTTTCTTTCGAGGCGACCTGCGGCAAGGCTTTGCCGCGCACCAGCGGCCGCACCCGCATCGTCGTCATGCAGGGCATCACGGGCCAGGCGGGCGGCAATTTCGCCGTGCTGACGCAGGGGTTCCCGCAACTCGTGCGGCTGACGCCGGACGTCGTCCATGCCGACGACACGCGCAGTTTCGGTGAACGCATGCCGGTGATCGGACAGGTGAAGATGGTCAACGAGACGCCGCTGATTCCGGACTTCGAGCGGCTCGAAGGCATGATCGCCGAAGAGACCCGCGCCTAGGCGCAAGGGCGGCGTCAGCTTGCGCTGGACGCTGCAATTGCGGAACCGGCCGGACCCGGCTTCCGTCCGCTAGACCAGGTCGCCCCAGGTCGCCTGCAATACCGTCAACGCGACGATGCCCGCCGTTTCCGTGCGCAGCACGCGGGGCCCGAGCCGAACGGGCGCATAGCCCGACGCTGCCGCGCGCGCGAGCTCGGTGTCGTCGAGCCCGCCTTCCGGCCCGATCAGCAATTCAACGCGCGCTCCCACGCTGGCCAGGCCTGCCAGCGAGGCGGGTCCGGTCGGGCTCAGCACGAAACGCTGTCCTTCGCGGGCGGACGACGCGAGGTACCGCGTCAGTTCCTGGGGCTGGCGGATTTCCGGCACGACGCTGCGACCGCACTGCTCGCAGGCCCCCGCGACGATGGCCTGCCAGTGCCGCAGCTTCTTCTCCGCCTGCCTGTCGTCGAGGCGCACGACGCTGCGCGCGGAGAGCACCGGAACGATCGTGCGCACGCCGAGTTCGGTCGCTTTCTGCAGCGTCCAGTCCATGCGTTCGCCGCGCGAGACTGCCTGCACCAGCGTGATGCGCAGGGGTGACTCGGGCAGCCCCGACGAACGAGGACCCACGCGTACGCGTACTTCGTCGCCTTTGACCGAGAGGACTTCGCAGCGGTAGTCGTTGCCACTGCCGTCGAATGCCACGATTGCCGCGCCGGCGCGCAGCCGCAGTACGCGGCCGACGTGGTTGGCCGCTGCATCAGGCAGGCGCACGTCCGCATCCGGCGTCAGCGGCGAATCGACGAAGACGCGCGTCAGTCGCACGTGGCCGCCACGATGCCGTCGCGCGCCGTGATCATCAGTGCGTCGATCTCGTCGGGAGTGATCACGTAGGGGGGCATGAAGTAGACGACGTTGCCGATCGGACGCAGCAGGGCCTCGTGCTCGAGGCCGTGACGATAGACGCGCAGGCCGCGGCGCTCACGCCAGTCGAATGGACTGCTGCGGTCGGCGCCGCGGGCGAGTTCGGCCGCGACGATCATGCCGCACTGGCGAACTTCGGCCACGTGCTCCAGCTCACCCAGGAGTTCGCAGGCTCGGCGACCCAGATGGGCGGCGAGGGTGCGATTGCGTTCGATCACGCCGTCGCTGGCGAAAATGTCGAGCGTGGCGAGTGCCGCCGTGCAGGCGAGCGCGTTGCCGGTGTAGCTGTGTGAATGCAGGAAAGCGCGCTGCTGCGTGTATTCGTCGTAGAAGGCGTCGTAGACGTCGTCGTTCGTCAGCACCGCCGAGAGCGGCAGGTAGCCACCGGTCAGGCCTTTCGACAAGCAGATGAAGTCCGGCGTCACTGCGGCCTGCTCGCAGGCGAACAGGGTGCCGGTGCGGCCGAAGCCGACCGCGATTTCGTCGGCGATCAGGTGCACGCCGTGCCGGTCGCAGGTTTCGCGCAGCAGCCGCAGGTACAGCGGCGCGTGCATCCGCATGCCGGCCGCACACTGCACCAGCGGTTCGACGATCACGGCACAGGTTTCGTCGGCGTGCTGCGCCAGCAGCTCGTTCATCGCCGCGATGGCGCGGCGCGCGCAATCCTCTGCGGTTTCGCCCGCTTCGCGCAGGTACGCATCGGGCGAAGGCGCGATCATCACGTCCATCAGCAGCGGCTGGTAGATCTCGCGGTAGAGCTCGACGTGGCCGACGGCCAGCGCGCCGAGCGTCTCGCCGTGGTAGCTGTTCGACAGGGTGATGAAGCGCCTCTTGCGCGAGCGGTCATGGTTGCGCCAGTAGTGGAAGCTCATCTTGAGCGCGACTTCGATCGCGCTCGAGCCGTTGTCCGCGTAGAAGCAGCGTGTCAGGCCGGGCGGTGCGAGGCGGGTGAGCCGTTCGGCGAGCTGCACCGCAGGCTCGTGGGTAAATCCCGCCAGGATCACGTGCTCGAGTTTGCCGAGCTGGGCGGTGATGGCCGCGTTGATGCGAGGGTTGGCGTGGCCGAACAGGTTGACCCACCAGGAGCTGATGGCGTCGAGGTAGCGCCGGCCGTCGTAGCCGTACAGCCAGACCCCTGCGCCCCGCTCGATCGGGGTCATCGGCAGCCACTCGTGGTCCTTCATCTGCGTACAGGGATGCCAGACGACCCGCAGATCGCGTGCGGCGAGCGGATGCAGGGTGCGGACGGGTGGGCTGGACGTCATGGAGGGATTTTAGGGCATCATGTGGCCGATGCGACGCCAACGCCCCGCGAATCCACCGGCCGCACGACTCGCGATCGACATGGATCGCGGGCTGCTCGAGCTGGCCCGCCAGGAACCTTCGCCGAATTGCGACGAACGGCCGCAGGGCATCGAGCCCGATCTCATCGTCGTGCACGGCATCAGCCTGCCACCCGGCGAGTTCGGCGGGCCCTGGATCGACCGGCTGTTCACCAACGTGCTGCCGCACGACGCCCATCCGTACTTCGCCGAGGTGGCGGGACTGCGGGTTTCCTCGCACCTGCTGATCCGGCGCAGCGGCGAGATCGTGCAATACGTCCCGTTCCAGCTCCGGGCCTGGCATGCCGGGGCGTCGTCGTGGGGCGGACGCGAGCGCTGCAATGATTATTCGATCGGGATCGAACTCGAAGGCGCCGATCATTCGCCCTACGAATCAACGCAGTATGCAATGCTCGCCCGGGTCATCGCCGTGCTCTGCCGCAGTTATCCGCACCTCACGCCCGACCGCGTCGTCGGCCACAGCGACATCGCGCCTGGCCGCAAGTCGGATCCGGGCCCGGCTTTCGACTGGCCGCGGTTGCGGTCGCTGGTGCAGTTCGAGCTCGAGGTCGCGCCGGCATGAGCCTGCTCGCGCTGCTGTTCGCGCTTGTCTGCGAGCGGGGCCTCACGCACCTGCTGCACCTGCGCGAGTGGCGGTGGCTCGATCCGTATTTCGACAGGGCGGATGGCGCCTTGGCGGGACAGGCCGGATTACCGGCCGTGCTTGCGGCAATCGGCCTGATCGCGGCGCCCGTGCTGCCCGTGCTGCTGGTGGCGCACTGGCTCGGCCCGCAACTGCTCGGCCTGCTGCAGTTCGCGTTCGCCGTTTTCGTCCTGCTGTTCGCCTTCGGTCCGCGCGACCTGCAGGACGAGGTCGACGACTATGCGGCTGCCCTCGAGCGCCACGATCGCGACGCAGCCCTGCGTCGCGGCAAGGAACTGCTCGAATCGAGTCCGACGCGGCTCGGCCTCGGCGTTCGCGAAGCGGTGGAGGAGGCGATCTTCATCCAGGCCAACAACCGCATCTTCGGCGTGATCTTCTGGTTCATGGTGCTCGGGGCCGGCGGCGCCTGGCTCTACCGGGTCAGTGACATGTTGCGGCGGCGTGCGGCCTTCGAAGCTGCGCGCCAGGGTGTGCCGCGAATCCGCGGGGACCTCGGCAGCGTCCTGACATTCGTGCACGGCGTGCTGTCCTGGTTACCGGCGCGACTCACGTCACTGGCTTATGCGCTCGCCGGTAGCTTCGAGGACGCGGTGGGCAACTGGCGCTCGGCAATCGATCGCGTCGGTCCGGCGGCGGGCCTGCTCGATCGCACCGAGGACCTGCTGGCGCGCGTGGGCAAAGGTTCGTTGCAACCGAGCCTGGTCTCAGTGCACCCGGACACGCTCGATGCTGCGACGGCGCGTGGCGCGTGGCGGATCGTGCAGCGCTCGCTCTGGATCTGGGTGGCCGTCATCGCGATTCTCGTCATGACGGGCGCTGCCGTCTGAGCTGCCCGGGTAGCACACCAATGGCACGTCCCGGCATCGATGCGGTGATCTCGCGGTCGTCGGGATGCAGTTGGCCGCTCTTCGGCGCGGTCCTGTTGCTGGTCGCGGCTGTCCTGCCACTCGCGTTCGTGCAGAAGGCGGTCGCCGATGATGCAAGGGCGGCTGCACCGCACAAGCCGCGCCTGATCAGCCTCGCCCCGAATCTCACCGAAATCGCCTATGCCGCCGGTGCCGGATCGCTGCTGGTAGGCACGGTCGAATTCAGTGATTACCCCGCGGCGGCGAAAACGCTGCCGCGCATAGGCGATGCGTGGCGCGTTGACGCCGAGCGAGTGCTCGAGTTGCGGCCCGACGTGGTGCTGGTCTGGCCTACAGGGACGCCTGAAACGACGATATCGCGACTGCGCACGCTGGGACTCAATATCGTCGAAGTGCCGACGCAGAGCCTGGCCGATGTGCCACGCGCCTTGCGCCAGGTGGGCCGGCTGGCCGGTACGCTGGCGGCGGCTGAAAGAACCGCGAAAGACTTCGAGACCCGGGTGGCCCAGCAGCGCGCCCGCTATGCGCAGCGACCGCCGCTCAGCGTGTTCATACAGATCGACGACGAGCCGATCTACACCGTGAATGGCCGGCACGTGATCAGCGAAGTCGTTGCGCTGTGCGGTGGTCGCAACGTGTTTGCGGACCTGCCGCAGCTGGCGCCGCCGATTTCGGCGGAAGCGGTGCTCGCGGCCGATCCGCAGGTGATCCTGAGCACGGACGACACCATCGAGAATCCGCTCGAGCTGTGGAACCGGTGGCCGCGCCTGCGGGCGGTCCGCTCGGGAAACGTGTTCAAGGTGTCCTCGGACCTGGTGACCCGGGCGTCGCCGCGCCTGGCCCAGGGCGTCGAGGTGACCTGCTCGGCGCTCGAGCGGGCCCGCTCACGCCTTTCTTCTGCGCCGCCGTCGCTGCAGAATTCGACGCGTCAACCTTGAGGCGCGGACGTGCCGGCTTCCGGAGAGTTCCGGGAGACACGCCGTGAATACGTCCCTGTAGGCTCGCGCGCGCCGTCCATGGCGCGCGACGGTCTCCCTGAACTTTCCGGAAGCCGGCACGTCCGCGGCGTTGGCTTCGCGCGATTGCCTTTATTGCGGCTAACTGCCGCTGCCGACCGCGATCTGTCGGCGCCTGCGATCGTTCAGCCATCACTGCGCCGGCGGATGCGGTTTCGGTCTTTCGCAGGGAAGACCGTCACGCGCCATGGACGGCGCGTGCGAGCCTACAGGGATGTATTTACGGCGTGTCTTTCCTGCGAAAGACCGGAATCGCACCCGCGCGCCGTTCCATCACAAGCGATGTAAGTCACCGCCGAAAGCAAGGCGCCGACGTCTTCGTATCAGCTACCGCCGCTTCCACAGAACTTCGCTCCCATGTTCATGACGCGCCAGCACGCGCGCGATCACGAACAACAGGTCCGACAACCGATTCAGGTATTGCGGGACCTCGGGCGCGACGGATTCCACGCGGGCGAGTGCCCACACGCGCCGTTCTGCACGCCGCGCGACGGTGCGGGCAAGGTGGCACGCGGAGGCCGCCTGGCCACCGCCCGGCAGGATGAAATCCTTGAGCGGTGGCAGGTCTTCGTTGAACGAGTCGAGCGCCTGTTCGAGCCGGTCGACGTAGGCCCCCGTGATCGCCCGATGCCCGGGAATGCAGAGTTCGCCACCGAGGTCGAACATGTCGTGCTGGATCTCGGTCAGCGTCGCCTGCACGGCATCGGGCAGGCCCGGCACCGCCAGCACCACTCCGACCGCACTGTTCGCCTCGTCGACCGTGCCATAGGCCTCGACCCGCAGGTGTTCCTTCGGCACCCGCATCCCGTCGCCGAGTCCGGTGCTGCCGTCGTCGCCAGTGCGCGTGTAAATCCTGCTGAGTCGGTGGCCCATGACTGCTACTTGCCTCTGTTGCCTGCACCCGGAGCGTACCGCATCGACACGTACACGCCACGGTCCGGGGTGTTGTAGGTGCTCGCGAGTTCGTAGTCCTCGTTCAGCAGGTTCTCGACGCGAGCGATCAGTGACAGGCTTGGCGTGGCCTGCCATTCGGCGGTCAGGTTCGCGAGCACGTAGCCGTCGAGCGTCGTGTCCTGCGGGAAGCCGAAGTCCTTGCGGTCGCCGGTCGCCAGCACGTCGAGACCGAGCAGCACCGGGCCGAACGCACGCGTCAGGCCGACGGTGAGGCTTTCCTGCGCACGGCGCAACAGCCGCGAGTCGTCGGCGAGGTCACGCGGGTCCTGGTAGATCGCTTCCACGCGGGCCTGCCAGAGCGAGCCGGTGTAGACCCACGCGGCCTCGATCCCCTGGATGCGTGCCTTGGCCACGTTCTGGTTGATGCCGTCGAACGGGTCATAGGACCGGACCGTAAAGTCGATGAGGTCCTCGATGTCGGTGTGAAAGGCCGAGACCGTCAGCGACTGCTGCGGCGTCAGGGCGTGCTTCACGCCCACTTCGTAATTCTGCGAGCGCTCCGGCTTCAGGTCGGGGTTGCCGCCATAGCCGAAGCGATCCGTCGCGTCGGGGGCCCGGAAGCCGCTGCCGGCCAGGCCGTAGACACGCGTGCGCTGTGCGTTGAAGGCGTAGCCGTATTCGGCGTTCCACGTGACTGCGGAACCTGCCGTCTCGTGGTCTGTGTAGCCGAGCACCAGCATCGCGAGATGTGGCCCGACCGAGATCCGGTCCTGCACGTAGACGTTGATCGCGTCGGTATCCGACTTGAAGCCCTCGCCGAACGATTCGCTGCTCGCGCGTTCGCGCGAGTACATCGCGCCGACGCCGAGCCCGTGCACGTCCGACAGCTTCCAGTCGTACTGGGCGTCCAGGGTATTGCGATCGGTCTTGAGGAAATCGGGCGACTGGTTCTGCTGGATCTCGTCCTCGAGATGGTTGACCGAGACGCGAGCCACGCCTGCCGCGCCGACCGGCAGGCGAATTTCAGCCGCCGTCGTCGACGTGACGAAATCCTGGTCGACCGGCGCCAGGAAATAATCCGAGTACTCCGACGTGCCCGCGCTGCGCCAGTGCCGCAACATGACTTCGGCCGCACCAACGGCGGCGCGCAGCCCTACGTTGGCGCTCAGGTTGTCGTAACCGCGGTCGATATCGTCGGTCGTATGGGTCGGGAAGCCGGCGCTGTCCATCCACGAAACGCCGACATCGAGTGCGGCGGACTGCCCGAGGTCGACACCACCATTGAGGCTGGCGCGTTTCGTGTCGTAAGCGCCGTAGCCGGCTTCCGTGATCCAGCCCTCCTGCGAGCCGCGGCGGGTCACGACGTTGACCACGCCGCCGATCGCGTCGCTGCCCCACAGCGCGGAGCGCGGGCCTTTCACGACTTCGATGCGCTCGATCATGTCGGGCCGGATGTTCTGCAGGCCGGGCAGGCCGATGGTGCCCGGATTGATGCGGACGCCGTCGACCAGCACCAGCGTCTGGTTGCTCTCGGCGCCGCGGATGAACATCGCCGTCGGCTGGCCGGGGCCGCCGTTGCTGGCGATGTCGAGACCGGCGTGGAACCGCAGCAGTTCAGCGGCATCGCCGGCATTGCTGCGTTCGATCGTGGCGCGGTCGATCACGACGACCGGCGCCAGCACCTCGTCGGCGGGAGTCGGCACGCGGGTCGCCGTGACGATCACGTTCATCTCGGGCTGGACGTCGTCGGCGCGACTGGTCGTCGCGAGGATGGTCGCGATCAGGGTCGCGGCGCCCAGCAGGCCATCGATGGCAACATGAAGGAAGCCGGACCGCGTGAAGAACGCGGATTTCGAACTGGACATTGTCTTGCCACACCCCGTGCATGCGCCTGCGCCGGCGCAATGAATAATCCAGCAACGGACGGGGGTGTGGCGGAGCGGGGGCGGCCATCGCTGAACGGATTGCCGCCCGAGTTCCGGCCGCTCGCCCACCGCGAGGCTGGTCTCGATCGACGGGCCGGTCTCCGGGCTCTCGAGCGGGCTGTGGGCCCTGCCTGCATCCCCTTCCCGCGCTTCAGCGCAGTGGGTGCCGGACCTTGCGGACCGGGTGATGTGGCTTTACTCGACTACCGTTGCGGGGGCAGCGCCGGAATTTGACCGGCTTCCCGTTCTCCCTGAGCCTGCGCTCGCGGGATCACCTGTCGGAGGCGGCACGGTAGGGAAGGCGGGGGGTGATGTCAAGGAAGGCGCGGTACTATGGCACTTCGTCATCGGGATCGTTGCCATGCCGCATTCTGAGTTCCTTGCCACGGCGCTGGAAGCAGCCCGCGCTGCCGACGACGTCGTTCGTCACTACTACCAGCGCAATCTCAAGATCACGATCAAGGCCGACAAGTCGCCGGTGACCGAGGCCGACGTCGAGACCGAAAAAGCGATCCGCTCGCTGCTCGCTGCGAAGTATCCGGCGCACGGCTTCCATGGCGAGGAAACGGGCATCACTGCGCTCGATGCGGACTACGTCTGGTTCGTCGATCCGATCGACGGCACCAAGGCGTTCGTGCGCGAATACCCGATGTTCTCGACGCAGATCGCGCTGATGCACAAGGGCCGGTTGATCGTCGGTGTATCGTCCGCGCCGGTGTACGGCGAACTCGCCTACGGCGAGATCGGCGTCGGGGCCTGGTTGAACGAGCAACCGCTGCGCGTCAGCAGCATCGACACGATCGAAGACGCGGCGCTCTCGACCGGCAACCTCAAGTCGCTGGCGACGGGACCGCGCTGGCCGGCGTTCGGCAGGCTGGTCGGCCGGTTGAGCCGCATTCGCGGCTACGGTGATTTTCTGCACTACCACCTGCTGGCGTCCGGCCGCATCGATGCGGTCGTCGAGTCGGACGTCAACATCCTCGACGTCGGCGCGTGCGCGGTGATCGTCGAAGCCGCCGGTGGTCGATTCACCGATCTCGAGGGTCGGCCGTTCACGCCGCAGAGCACGGGCGTGCTCGCGACGAACGGCAAGCTGCACCAGGCGATTTACGAAGCGATTCATTCCTGATCACGCAGGACAAGGAGACCAGAAAAATGACGAAGAAGATCATTGCGGTGGCAGGCGCGACCGGTGCGCAGGGCGGCGGACTGGTGCGCTCGATCCTGGCGGATCCCGCCGGCGAATTCGCCGTGCGTGCCATCACGCGCGATGCGGATTCGCCGAAGGCGCGCGCGCTGGCAGCGGCCGGCGCTGAAGTCGTCGTCGCGGACATCGCCGACACGGCGGCCGTGGCGCGGGCGTTCGCAGGCGCCCATGGCGCGTACTGCGTGACGTTCTTCTGGAACCACTTTTCGCCTGACCAGGAACGGGCCGAGGCCCATGCGATGGCCGACGCCGCGAAGCAGGCAGGCGTGCGGCACGTGGTCTGGTCCACGCTCGAAGACACGCGACGCTGGGTCAAGCTCGATGACGCGCGCATGCCGACGCTCATGGGCAAGTACAAGGTGCCGCACTTCGACGTCAAGGGCGAAGCGGACGACTACTTCCGTGGGACGGGCGTGCCGACCACCTGCCTGCTGACGTCGTTTTACTGGGACAACCTGATCCATTTCGGCATGGGCCCCAGGCCCGGCCCCGACGGCAGGCTGTACTTCGCATTGCCGATGGGCACCAGGCCCCTGCCGGGCATCGCGGCCGACGACATCGGTCGGTGTGCGCATGGGATCTTCAAGCGCGGCAACGAGTTCGCGGGCCGTACCGTGGGCATCGCGGGCGAACACCTCACCGGGGCGCAGATGGCGGCCGGACTCACTCGTGCGCTCGGTCGCGAGGTCCTGCACCAGGATGTGCCGTTCGACGTCTATCGCGGGCTTGGTTTCCCCGGCGCGGAGGACCTCGGCAACATGTTCCAGTTCAATCACGACTTCAGCGCCGACTTCTGCCGTGCGCGCAGCGTCGAGTTCACGCGCTCGCTCAATCCGCAGCTGCAGAGCTTTGCGGCCTGGCTGGCAGCGCATGGCCGCGAAATCCCGCTCACCTGACCGGACATCCGGGCGCGACCTGTCAGCATGATGCGGGCATGGATGCCCTGCCCGTCGGATGCGGTCGCCGTGCTCAACGTGTTTTCGAAATCAGTCGGGCATTGATCAGGCGGCGACGAACGTCCGGCCGTGTTCCCAGCGCAATTCGCGCACGGCGATGCCGTAGAGCTCGCCGATCGAGTGCTCGTTGAGCGCCTCGTCGCAGGGGCCGCAATGCCAGCGGCCATCGCCGAACAGCAGCAACGCCGAATCGGCAAAGCGTGCGGCAAGCCCGATGTCGTGCAGGCTGACGACCACGGTCCGGCCCGCATCCGCGAGCCGCCGGAAAATCCGCAGCACGTCGAGCTGATGTTGCGGGTCCAGCTGGTGTATCGGTTCATCGAGCAGGAAGACGGCCGGGTCCTGGGCGAGGATCGTGGCGATCGAGAGCCGCCGTCGCTCACCACCCGACAGTGTCGCGATGTCGCGCTCTTCGAATCCAGCGAGATCGACCGCGGCCAGGGCATGTCGCGCGGCCGCGCGGTCGTCCGTGCTCTCCCAGGCCCAGAAATCGAGGTGCGGGTGACGGCCGACGAGTACGGCCTCGAGCGCCGTCGCCGGGAACGGATCGTCGACCAGCTGCGGCAACAAGCCCAGTGTGCGCGCGAGTTCACGGCGCGACCACGAGTCGATGTGTCGCCCGGCGACGCGCACCTCGCCGCGGGCGGGTGCGCGCAGGCCGGCGAACGTGTGCAGCGTGGAACTCTTGCCCGAACCGTTGCGGCCCAGCACGACCAGCAACTTGCCGGCGGGCACGTCGAGTGTCAGGTCGCGCACGAGCGTGCGGCCAGGCACCTCGACCGTGACTGCGAGCGCAAGCCAGGGCGGACTGACTCGTCATTGCGGCCACCCGATCTCGAGCGCAGTTGCGGGGCCGACCAGCATCTGGTCGAGGCCATCCGCAATGACGGCATGGTGCGCACTGGTCGCGATGCGGCCGGCCATGATTTCGCCAAGAACCTGCGGGTAGAGCGGCTGCCGCTCCGGCTCGCCGAGCCCGGCGGGTGCAAGCGGCTGCCCGGTTGCGAAATCGTACTTGTCAGTGGCGCCCAGTGTGTGCAGCACCTCGTGAACCAGGACCACCTGGTTGCTGCCGGCGGCGGCGGCGTCGCCATAGAGGTGCGTCAACGCGATGAGCCCCTTGCTGAGACCGACCGAATCCGGCATCGCCACGGAACCCGGCCCGAGCGGCGCGTAGAGTGCGAAAACCTGGATGTCGGGTGCAGGCAAAGGATCGTTCCAGGCAGTCCGGGCGGCAAAATAACGGAGGCGCAGGCTCCAGAGCGCAATCGTGAGCGGCCCGGGCCGATCCGGCAATGCGGGCGGCAACTCCTTCGCGACGTGCGAGACACGGATCCGCACGGGCTGCTCCAGCGTGACGCCATGACCCGACGCTTCGTCGACGAAGAATGATTCCACGTCCGCAAAATCCCCCGCCTGCAGCGCTGCGGTGTAAGCGCGGACACCGGTGTCCGTCGATGCGCTGATCGGGTACACCGTGACGCGCAGGGTGTCGTTCCAGTCACGGCTGCGCGCGCGGTCGAGCCAGGCGCCGAGCGCGACGAACAGCAGGACCGCGACGAGGAGTGCGAGTCGCAGCGTGCCGAGGAAGGTGCGTGCGGCCAAGGTGCTGGGATCCCGGCGCCGGCGGAATCAGGGGTAGAGGCGCGTGGCCTGCCACGGCCCCGGCGCATAGGAATGGTTGCCCGAGGGCTGCAGCGTACGGGTCCAGCGTGCGCGGTCGTGCACCCGAAAAGCACCTTCGCACCACAGTTCGACTGCTTCGAGCCAGAAGTGGTAGCCGCCCCAGTGCGGCGGGCGCGTGGGCGCCGTGCCATGGCGCGCGGCTTCGACCGCGACCCGCTTCAACAATGTCGCGCGTGAATCGAGCGGTTGGCTCTGCAGGCTGGCCCAGGCGCCGATGCGGCTGTCGATCGCCCGCGAGGAGAAGTACGCGTCGCTTTCCTCGGGTGGGCAGCGCACCACGCGGCCTTCGATCCGGACCTGCCGGCTCATCGTGTCCCAGTGCAGCACGCCGGCGACGCGCGGGTTCGCCGCGAGTTCGTGGCCTTTGCGGCTGTCGTAGTTGGTAAAGAAGACGACATAGCCCGGGTTCGCGATGACCTTCTTGCACAGCACGACGCGCGCCGCGGGCGTGCCGTCCGGCGTGGCCGATGCGAGCACCATCGAGTCCGGATTGGGTTGCGCCTTCTGTTCGCGGGCCTCGCGATACCAGCCCTCGAACATGGGCATCGGATCCTGGGGCAGGGTGGAGGGCAGCGTTCCGGCGTGAGGCATCGTCAGGATCGTCCAGCGAGCGTGGAAGCGGGATTATGCCCCAGCGCCCGTGCGATCTCTTGCGGCGCGAGCCGTCGGACCGGTAAAAGGAACCGTCTACCAGCGTTGTGACCGCATGAAATCCCTCGAAGAACTCCGCGCCCGACTCGACGTCATCGACCTTGAACTGCTGCAACTCGTCGCGGAGCGGCAAAGCCTCGGCAGGCAGATCGCCGAGGTCAAGCGCTCGGCCGGCCAGCCGACGCGCGACTTCCGTCGCGAGCGCGAAGTCCTGTTGAAGGCACGGCGGGATGCGGAGGCACTCGGCGTTTCGCCTGCGCTCGCGGAATCGCTGCTGCAGTCGCTGATCCGCGGCTCGCTCACGACGCAGGAGCAGGCACGGGTGTCGTCGCAGGGCCGGGGATCCGGGCGCAGCGCGCTGGTCATCGGCGGGCGCGGCAAGATGGGGCGCTGGGTGGCGGATTTTCTCGCGGCGCAGGGCTTTGCGGTCACGGTGGCCGATCCTTCAGGCGAGGTGGCGGGTTACGACTACGTCGCCGACTGGAAGACCTCCGACCTGCGTCACGACATCATCGTCGTGGCCACGCCGATCCGGATCGCGAACGACGTGCTGGCGGAGCTGGCCGAGCGGCGACCGCGCGGCGTCGTGTTCGACATCGGTTCGCTCAAGACGCCGCTGCGTTCCGGACTCGAACGGCTCCGTGCCGCCGGGTGTCACGTGACGTCCGTGCACCCGATGTTCGGTCCGGACACCGAGCTGCTGTCGGGCCGGCACGTGATCTTCATCGACCTCGGCGATGCGGCAGCGCTCGCCGAAGCACGCGCCCTGTTCGGCTCGACGATGGCCGATCTCGTCGTGATGGGACTCGACGAGCACGACCGTCTCATTGCCTTCGTGCTCGGCCTCTCGCATGCGCTCAACATCGCGTTCTTCACTGCGCTCGCGGAGAGCGGTGAAGCTGCGCCACGGCTCGCGCGCATGTCGAGTACGACGTTCGACGCGCAGCTCGACGTCGCGACGCGCGTCGCTGCCGAGAATCCCGACCTGTATTTCGAGATCCAGAGCCTGAACGACTACGGCGTGGAATCGCTGAACGCCCTGCAGGCTGCGGTCAATCGCCTGTGCCGCTCGGTCCAGGAGGGCGATGCGGCAACTTTCGTCGCCATGATGCGGCAGGGCAACGAGTACCTCCGTGTGCGGCAAGCCGCGCGCGACGAGGCGAGTCGCTGAGCGATGAGCGACCGCGCAGTCCTGTTGCGGCGGGTGCTGGCCTGGTCGAACGACCTCATGGCGGTGCGCTCGCTCGACCAGCTCGCGGCCAGGCTGGGGCGGCCGCCCGCGGCCGACGGTGAATCGCTCACCGGCATGCTGCTGCTGCTCGATCCCCGGCACGAACTCCGGCGCCTGGCCGTCGGCGAGGGCAGACA
This sequence comes from uncultured Gammaproteobacteria bacterium, assembly GCA_963793675.1. GTDB lineage: Bacteria > Pseudomonadota > Gammaproteobacteria > Steroidobacterales > Steroidobacteraceae > RPQJ01. The sequence continues at coordinate 43,847 of CAWCBA010000010.1, forward strand.
GCCCGACTCGTGGCCCGGGCTGCGATTCGTCGACAGTCTCGCCGGCGTCACGCCGGGCTATGGCACGCTGCACGCTCCCTGGTCAGGGCCTTACCACCCCGCTGATCACGGACTGCTGTTCGACGCCGAATCCGGTTGCACGCACCTGGCATTGCTGCCGCTGCCACGCAGCGGCGCACTGACCGGCGTCTACAACGTCGCCGGGCACGATGGCCCCGTTGCGCTGGCAGCGCTCGAGCCTGCCTGGCTGGATCACATCGGGGCGCAGGCACTGGCCAGCGCTGAGCGGCAGTTGCAACGTGCGCGACTGCTGCGCGCCGGCGTGGTCGACCCGCTCACGGGCTGGAACAGCCGGCATTACTTTCTGGCGCGTGCGCGGGAGCAGGTGGCGGCCAGTGTTCGTGACTCGAAGCCAGCCGCCTGCCTGGTGATCGATGTCGACGGCCTCGGCAGCCTCAACGAAAGGCGCGGAGTCGCGGCCGGCGATGCCGTCCTGTTCGAGGTGGGCGGCATCGTCGAAGCACAGGTGCGCGCCAGCGATTCCTTCGCGCACATCGGCGACGACGAATTTGCCGCTTTGCTGCCTGCGACCCCGGCCCAGTTTGCGACGCGGCTCGCGGAACGCATTCTCGCTGCTGTTCGTGCGGCAGCGATCGCCATTGCGCCCGGCGAGCGAGCAGCGGTGCGGGTCTCGATCGGGATCGCCGGGCTGGACCCGGCGGCCCTCGTGGCGGGTATGGATCGCAAGGCGACCGCCGACGAATGGCTTTCGCGTGCGCACGCGGCGTTGCACCAGGCGAAACGCGCCGGTGGCGATCGCTGCGTGGCCGGTTAGTTTCGCTGGCGCAGCATCAGCAACAGGAAGATCGGCACGCCGACGAGCGCGGTCAGTGCGCCCACCGGCAATTGCCTCGGCGCGAGCAGCAGTCGCGACGCAAGGTCGGCCGTCATCAGCACCAGGCCGCCGAGCAGCGCCGAGCCTGCGAGCACGATGCGCTGGTCGTTGCCGAGCGCGAGACGCACCAGGTGCGGCGTGACCAGTCCCACGAACCCGATGCTGCCTGCAGTGCTGACGGCACAGCCGGTGAGCAACGAACTCAGCACGAACACGATGCTGCGCACACGCCGCACGTCGAGCCCGACGGTCGCGGCGATCGTCTCCCCGCGCGCCAGTACGTTCAACGGGCGGCCGAGCGCGACGCAGAAGAGGGTCGCGGCGGCGAGCAGGGTCAGCAGCCAGCCCCAGCGGTCACCGCGCGTCAGGTCGCCCAGCAGCCAGAACACCATGCCGCGCAATCGGGTGTCGTCACTCATCGCCAGCAGCAGGCTGACGATGGAGCCCGCACCGGCGGCGACGACGACGCCCGTCAGCAGCAGGCGAGTTGGCGTCCAGCCGCCGGGGCCCTGCGCCAGGGCAAAAACCAGCGCGCACGCGGCCAGCGCTCCAGCGCCCGCAGCCGCATCGACCAGGACGGCGGACATGCCGGCCATCAGGGCCAGCAACGCCGTGACGGATGCGCCGCCAGACACGCCGAGTACGTAGGGATCCGCCAGCGGATTGCGCAGCAGGACCTGCAGCAGGGCGCCCGCGAGCCCGAGCAGCCCGCCTACGGCAAAAGCGGTGAGCGCACGCGGCAGGCGCAGGTCCATGATGACGTCCCGCGCCAGCGAGGGTTCGGAGCCCCAGACAACGTTCCACACGGCCGCTGGCTCGACGTGCACGCTGCCGAGCATCAGCGACAGCAGCAGGAGCAGGATGGTCGTGGCGCCGAGCGCGACGAAGACCGGAATGAGAGGAAGTCTGTGCAAGGGGCCCCCGCGAGTTGGGGGGGAAGGTTAGGGAAGCGGGGGCGGGGCCACAAGCCGAGCGGCGGCTGACTGATGTTTTTGTGCGGCTGCCGCCGATGTGAAAAAATCAACCGCAACCGGACTTTACGCAGGCCATGAGCGATTACATCGACAGCCAGGGATTTCGCGCCAACGTCGGCATCGTCCTGATGCGTGACGGCGGCGAGCTGTTCCTGGGTGGCCGGCGCGATGGTCGGGGCTGGCAGTTTCCACAGGGCGGTGTCCTGCGCGACGAGCAGCCGGAAACGGCGCTTTATCGCGAGCTGCACGAGGAAGTCGGGCTCGAACGCAGCGACGTCGAACTCGTCGCCAGCACCAGCCGCTGGCTCCGCTACCGGCTGCCGCACCAGTACGTGCGCCGTCGCGGCAACCCGGTCTGCATCGGCCAGAAGCAACGCTGGTTCCTGCTGCGGATGCTGGGTGACGACTCCCGCTTCAACTTCGAGGCGACCGCCGAGCCCGAATTCGACCAGGGGCGCTGGGTCGATTACTGGGCGCCCGTGCGCGAGGTCATCTATTTCAAGCGCGCGGTCTATGTGCGCGCGCTGCAGGAACTGGGCGAGCAGGCGTTCGCCGAAGGTCCGCCGCCGCGCCCCGACTGGCTGACCGAAGCAATGCTGCGCGCGCCGCAACCGCGCTCATCGCGTCGGCGCCGGCGGAAGGACGATGGGCCGCCTTCGGCCGGGGGCAATGAGGCCGTGACGGATGCCTCGGTTGCGGCGGGCGCACCCGAAGGATCCGACCAGTGACCGAGGGCGCAGTGCCAAAGGCCCGGCCCCCCCTGCTTTACGCCGCACTTGCAGCCGCATCGCTCGCGGCGCTGGCGGGTTGGATCGGCTACGGGCTCGGCCAGCGTTCCGCGGGCCACGACGGCGCGACAGAAGCCGAAAAGCGTGCGGTGGCCGAAGACCAGGGCAAACGGCTCGCATTCGAGAACAAGCGGCTGAATGCCAGGGTGGCCGAGCTCGAAATGGCGCGGCGAATCGACCGCGACGCGTATGGGCAGGTCGAGACCACGCTTGGCGACCTGCAGTCGCAGCTGGCGCGACAGAGCGACGACCTGGCGTTCTATCGCAGTATCGTCTCGCCGGCCGACGGTATACAGGGCCTGCGCATCCAGCGCTTCGAGGTTCTGCCGGGTGACGAGCCGCGCCAGGTGCGGCTCAAGCTCACGCTCGTGCAGGCGATGCGGCACGAAAGCATCGTTGCGGGGCTCGCGCAGATCAACCTGGTCGGGGTCAGGGACGGCGTGCCGGCCCGCTTTTCCGTCGGTGACCTGCTCGGCAAGCCACGGGCAGAGCTCCCGTTCTCGTTTCGATATTTCCAGACGATCGAGCAGTCTGTCGTCCTGCCGGAGGGTTTCCGGCCATTCGAGACCGAAGTCCGGGTGCGCTCGAGCAAGCTCCGCGCGCCGGTGCAGCAGACATTTGCGTGGAAAGTCGCAGGCCAGTCGGTCGCCGCGCTATGAGGCTGGGGATTGGTAAGCTAAAATTCGCCCCCAGATTCGACCGCCTGCAACAACGCACGGAGCATCCATGACAGAAGCCACTGTGCTGAACGAGACGGCCGAGGCCGCGCTGCTGGTCTTTACGGATTCGGCGGCCGCCAAGGTCAGCGAACTGATCCGCGAGGAGGGCAACCCCAACCTCAAGCTGCGGGTATTCGTCTCCGGCGGCGGCTGCTCCGGCTTCCAGTACGGTTTCACATTCGACGAGAACGAGGAAGACGGCGATACCTGCGTCGAGAACCAGGGGGTGCGCCTGCTCGTCGATCCGATGAGCTTCCAGTACCTGACGGGCGCCGAAATCGATTATCGCGAAGACCTCGAAGGCGCGCAGTTCGTGATCCGCAATCCGAACGCACAGACCACCTGCGGGTGCGGTTCGTCATTCTCCACCTGATGAGCTGAACCGCCGTCGTGCCGCATCGGGTCCCGGACGTCCTCGCGGCGGTGGATCTCGGCTCGAACAGCTTTCACATGATCGTCGCCCGTTACAATCACGGGCAGCTCATCGTGCTGGACCGGCTGCGCGAGATGGTTCGTCTCGCCGCTGGCCTGGACGAACACGGCCGCCTCAGCCGCGAATCGACGCAGCGCGCGCTGCAATGCCTCGAACGCTTCGGCCAGCGCCTGCGCGACATGCGCGCGGAGAGCGTCCGCGTGGTCGGCACCAACACCCTGCGCAAGGCCAAGCGTCGCGGGGTGTTTCTCGAGCGGGCCCGCGACGCGCTCGGCCATCCCATCGAGATCATCTCCGGCGTCGAAGAAGCGCGCCTGATCCATCTCGGCGTTGCCCACACGACGCCGAACGAAGGCGGTCATCGCCTCGTGGTCGACATTGGCGGCGGCAGCACCGAACTCATCATCGGCGAGGGTCTCTCGGCCAAGCGTCTCGAGAGCCTGTACATGGGCTGCGTCAGCGTGAGCGCGCGCTTCTTCCCCGACGGCGAGATCACTGAAAAACGCATGAAGCGTGCGCGCACGGCCGCGCACCTGGAACTCGAGCCGGTCATCAATCGCTTCAAGCGTTCCGAGTGGGACATCGCGTATGGCGCGTCCGGTACGCTGCGCGCCGTGGCCGATACGCTGCAGGCGCGCGATCCGGCGGCAACGCATGTCGACCGGGCGGGTCTCGAGTGGCTGCTGCAGGAAACGCTGCGCGCCGGCCAGGCCTCGCGACTGAAATTGCCGGGACTGTCGCCCGAGCGACAGGAGGTGCTGCCGGGCGGTCTCGCCATCCTGCTCGAAGTGTTCGATCGACTCGGCATCGAAACGATGCGGATTGCGGACGGCGCGCTGCGTGAAGGCTTGCTGTACGACCTGCTCGGACGCCTCACCGACGAAGACGCGCGCGTGCGCAGCGTGCGCGCGATGGAAGGGCGCTTCCACGTCGAGATCGCGCAGGCGGATCGCGTCGAGGCGACTGCGCTCGGCTTCCTGCGACAGGTGCGTGACGACTGGGGCCTGGACGATCCGCTCGCGGAGCCGATGCTCGGCTGGGCCGCGCGCCTGCACGAAGTCGGGCTCGACATCGCGCATTCGCAGTACCAGCGGCACGGCGCCTACCTGCTGCAGCATGCCGACTTGCCCGGCTTTCCGAGCCACGAGCAGCAGCTGCTGGCGGCCATCGTCGGTGGCCACCGGCGCAAACTGCTGCTGACAGGGCTCGACGACCTGATGCCGCCGTGGCACCTGAAGGCGCTGTACCTGATCGTGCTGTTGCGGCTCGCGGTGCTGCTGCACCGCGGGCGCGGGCCGCGCTCGCTGCCCGACATCCGCCTGGCCGCGAAGGCAAAAAGCGTCGAGCTGACGTTCCCGCGCGGATGGCTCGACGAGCACCCGCTCACCGCCATCGATCTCGAACAGGAGGCCGGTTACCTCGCGGCGGCCGGCTTCAAGCTACGGCTTGCATGACCGCATGAACTGCTCCCGCTCGGCGGGAGCGGGCTTGCACGATCGCGGGTCGCGGTGGCTCCGCGACCTCAGCGGCTTGCGACCCGGGCGACGCTGCCCTGGCCACTGGTGAGCTGCAGTTTCGCGAACTCGGATTCGCTCTGGCTGCGGAACTCCGCCAGGTAACTCGACGGGATCTCGGTGCGCGGCATCGGGATCGTGGCCGGATTCTTGTGCACGCCCTTGACCCGGTACTCGTAGTGCAGGTGCGGGCCCGTGGCCGCGCCTGTCATGCCGACGTAACCGATGATGTCACCCTGCTTCACGGTGCGGCCGACACGCGCAGACTTGCCGAAGCGCGACATGTGGCCGTAGACGGTGCTGATGCCCTTGCCGTGATCGATCATCACGACGTTGCCGTACCCGCCCTTGCGGCCGGCAAACTGGATGCGGCCCTCACCCGCCGCCCAGATCGGCGTGCCCGTCGGCGCCGCGTAATCGACGCCTTTGTGCGCGCGGACGATGCCGCTGATCGGGTGCCTGCGGCGCGGATTGAACACCGAGCTCACGCGCGTGAAGTCGAGCGGCGCGCGCAGGAAAGCCTTGCGCATGCCCTTGCCCTCGGGCGTGAAGTAACCATGTACCTCGCCGTCCTGCGACTGGAACCAGACGGCGCGATGCGTCTTGCCCTGGTTGACGAACTCGGCCGCGAGCACGCGCCCGTCGTTCACGTACTCGCCGTCCTGGAACTTCTGCTCGTACAGCACGCTGAATTCGTCGCCTTCGCGCAGGTCGAGCGCGAAGTCGATGTCCCAGCCGAAGATCTGGTTGGCGAGCGTCATGATCGTCTCGGCCGACATGCCGGCCTCCTGGCCAGCCGCGAACAGCGAGGACGTGATCTGCGCGCGACGGCCGACGATCTCGGTCTCGAGCGGATTCTCGATGTAGTTCACGGCAAAGCCGTCGCCCGAGCGCGCAACCGACAGTGTCAGCGTGTTGCTGATCTGGCGGTTCAGCGACTGCAGCACGCCGTCGACATGAGTGAACGTGATGATGTCGCCCGGTCGCACGATATCGAGTGCGCGGCGGATTTCCGGACGCTGGCGCAGTTCGGCGAGCGCCGCCATGTCGATGCCGACGGAACGGAAGATCTGGTCGAGCGTGTCATTGCGCTGGACCGTGTATTCGACGTTCGCGGAGAAGTCTTCGTCGGCGGCCGGTGCGGTCGCTGGCGCTGCGGACTGCGAGGCGACGAGCGCCGTCAGGTCGACCGACGTCGGCGCTTCCGGGCGTGGCCAGGCGGCGAGCGCAAGGAGGCCGGCCACGGCGGCTACCAGCGGCAGGCTGGTCCCGGCCAGCCAGCGGCGGCGCGCGGAACCAACGCTCCGGTCGGACGCCTGCTCGCGTGCCGGCATCAAGAAATCAGGCAGTTGCAATGGTCACCCCCATTGGGCAATGGCGGGTAACGTAGTTGCGCGGACGCTACGAGTCAACTGTTAAAATGCGATTTTTCTCAACTTGTTCAGAGTCTTGCGGAAAACCTGCATAGACTGTGACGAGGCTCACCTTGGCCGTGACGTTGCCTGCACCCCCGGCAACCCCTACAGTCCCGCGCCTTGCGCTGCGACACCGCCTGGAGCGTTTCGATCGATGATGCCTGCCGACCAACAACTGGCTGAACTGCGCCGCGGGGCGTCCGAGGTCCTGCTGGAAGCCGACCTGCTGAAAAAGCTGGCTCGTGGCAAGCCGCTCCGGGTCAAGGCGGGCTTCGATCCGACCGCGCCGGACCTGCACCTCGGCCATACGGTGCTGATCAACCGGATGGCCATGTTCCAGCGCCTTGGCCACGACGTCATTTTCCTGATCGGCGATTTCACGGGACTCATCGGCGACCCGACCGGACGCAACGCCACCCGGCCGCCCCTGACGCCCGACGAGATCAAGGCGAACGCGGAGACCTACCAGGCGCAGATTTTCAAGATCCTGGATCCAGCGCTCACGCGCGTGGAGTTCAACTCGACCTGGATGAACGCAATGGGTGCGGCGGGCATGATCCAGCTTGCGGCGAAGCACACGGTGGCCCGCATGCTCGAGCGCGACGATTTCTCGAAGCGCTACAGGTCCGGCCAGGCCATCGCCATCCACGAATTCCTTTATCCGCTCGTGCAGGGCTACGACTCGGTGGCCCTGCAGGCCGACGTCGAGCTCGGCGGCACCGACCAGAAATTCAACCTGCTGGTGGGCCGGCAGCTGCAGGAGGCGTACGGACAGGAGCCGCAGGTCGTGCTCACGATGCCGCTGCTCGAGGGGCTCGACGGCGTCAACAAGATGTCGAAATCTCTCGGCAATTACATCGGCATCGCGGAGCCCGCCGAGCAGATGTTCGGCAAGCTGATGTCGGTCTCGGATGACCTGATGTGGCGCTGGTTCGACCTGCTGTCGTTCCGCACCAATGCCGAGATCGAGCGGCTGAAACAGGCGTGCGCCGGGGGAGCCAACCCCCGGGACGCCAAGTTCGAGCTCGGCGTGGAAATCGTCGATCGGTTCCACGGGTCCGGGGCCGGCAACCGCGCCCGCGACGAATTCATCGCGCGCTTCCAGCAGGGCGTGCTGCCCGAGGACGTCGCCGAGGTCACGCTGCAGGTTGGCGCCGAGGGCATGGGCCTCGCGCACGTACTGAAAGGCGCGCAGCTGGTGCCGAGCACGAGCGAAGCCATGCGGCAAGTCAGGCAGGGCGCCGTGCGCGTGGACGGCGAGCGCGTGGAAGACGCGACACGCACGTTTACCGCAGGAAACACGCATGTTTTCCAGGTCGGTAAGCGCCGCCTGGCGCGCGTTACGCTCGCAATTCCAGCCGGTTCCTGAGGCCTGACGCAAGGGCGCGCACTGGGCCGGCGGTCGCCGCGAAAAAATATTCCCGGCAAGTGTTGACGACCCTTCGTTCAGAGCTATACTTCGCGCCCTTCCGCAGTCACCCAGCCTTACGGCTTCGGTGGCCAGCTGAAAAAACCCGGCGAAATAACTTTTCGAAGGTGTTGACAGCATCGGAAACTGCCGCATAATAGGCGGCTCACCTCGGCTGGTTCCGAGGTCGCTCTTTAAAAATCGAAACAGGTAATTTGTGTGGGGACTCGCGTCGATCGTTTGTGAGTGCAAACATCGGAACGAGTACCAATTGATAGCCAGTTAATTACTGAAAGTTAGTTGGGATTCTTCTCCGAAACTAAAGTCGCAAGACTTCAAGTGAAGAGTTTGATCCTGGCTCAGATTGAACGCTGGCGGCGTGCTTAACACATGCAAGTCGATCGGTAACAGGTGTAGCAATACATGCTGACGAGAGGCGGACGGGTGAGGAATATTTGGGAATCTGCCCATCAGCGGGGGACAACCCGGGGAAACCCGGGCTAATACCGCATACGCTCTACGGAGGAAAGCCGGGGACCGCAAGGCCTGGCACTGATGGATGAGCCCAAATCGGATTAGCTAGTTGGCGGGGTAACGGCCCACCAAGGCGACGATCCGTAGCTGGTCTGAGAGGACGATCAGCCACACCGGAACTGAGACACGGTCCGGACTCCTACGGGAGGCAGCAGTGGGGAATATTGGACAATGGGGGAAACCCTGATCCAGCGACGCCGCGTGGGTGAAGAAGGCCTGCGGGTTGTAAAGCCCTTTCGGTAGGGACGAAAGCTCTTGCTCTAACAAAGCAGGAGGTTGACTTAACCTACATAAGAAGCACCGGCTAACTCTGTGCCAGCAGCCGCGGTAATACAGAGGGTGCGAGCGTTAATCGGAATTACTGGGCGTAAAGCGCACGTAGTCGGCTTGTCAAGTCGGGTGTGAAATCCCCGGGCTCAACCTGGGAACTGCATCCGAAACTGACTTGCTAGAGTATGGGAGAGGGAGGCGGAATTTCTGGTGTAGCAGTGAAATGCGTAGATATCAGAAGGAACATCAGTGGCGAAGGCGGCCTCCTGGACCAATACTGACGATCAGGTGCGAAAGCGTGGGGAGCAAACAGGATTAGATACCCTGGTAGTCCACGCCCTAAACGATGACAACTGGATGTCGGGAGGGTTTGCCTTCCGGTGTCGTAGCTAACGCGTTAAGTTGTCCGCCTGGGAAGTACGGCCGCAAGGTTGAAACTCAAAGGAATTGACGGGGACCCGCACAAGCGGTGGAGCATGTGGTTTAATTCGATGCAACGCGAAGAACCTTACCTGGTCTTGACATCCTAGGAATCCTGCAGAGATGCGGGAGTGCCTTCGGGAACCTGGAGACAGGTGCTGCATGGCTGTCGTCAGCTCGTGTCGTGAGATGTTGGGTTAAGTCCCGCAACGAGCGCAACCCTTGCCCTTAGTTGCCATCATTAAGTTGGGAACTCTAAGGGGACCGCCGGTGACAAACCGGAGGAAGGTGGGGATGACGTCAAGTCATCATGGCCCTTATGACCAGGGCTACACACGTGCTACAATGGTCGGTACAGAGGGTCGCCAACCCGCGAGGGGGAGCCAATCCCTTAAAGCCGATCGTAGTCCGGATCGCAGTCTGCAACTCGACTGCGTGAAGTCGGAATCGCTAGTAATCGCGAATCAGCCATGTCGCGGTGAATACGTTCCCGGGTCTTGTACACACCGCCCGTCACACCATGGGAGTTGACTGCACCAGAAGTAGGTAGCCTAACCGCAAGGAGGGCGCTTACCACGGTGTGCTCAATGACTGGGGTGAAGTCGTAACAAGGTAGCCGTACGGGAACGTGCGGCTGGATCACCTCCTTTAAAAGACAGCACGAGCTCATGCTCGGTGCGAGTTCCCATTCAAGTTACCTGTATTCGATTAAAGTGAAGCTGGACTGATCGCCGGCGTTCCAGGCCATGCCTGGGGAATGTCTCGAAGCCGGGTCTGTAGCTCAGTTGGTCAGAGCGCACCCCTGATAAGGGTGAGGCCGGAAGTTCGAATCTTCCCAGACCCACCATTCTGGGGATCTGACCTAGGGGCCATAGCTCAGCTGGGAGAGCACCTGCTTTGCAAGCAGGGGGTCGTCGGTTCGATCCCGACTGGCTCCACCAGGTCCCGCTTCACAGTCCGCGTGACACCACGCCTGCACCGCGTCGAACGTCTCGATGCACGCGTGGTCTCATGCATCGCAGCAACGCTGCGGACGCTCTTTAAAAATTTGAATTTGGGTATGACGCCGAGGAACGAGTTGATTTCAACTTGTGATTCGAAAGCGTGTCGCATTCGTAAGAGATACCAGCTGATTGATTTTATTTGGTCCATGACTCCAGAACGATTGGGGTTATATGGTCAAGCGAATAAGCGTACGTGGTGGATGCCTTGGCGGTAGGAGGCGATGAAGGACGCGGTAGCCCGCGAAATCTTCGGGGAGCTGGCAAACAAGCTCTGATCCGGAGGTGTCCGAATGGGGAAACCCACGGCTTAGGCCGTACTGCATGCTGAATACATAGGCATGCAGGGCGAACCCGGGGAATTGAAACATCTCAGTACCCGGAGGAATAGAAATCAACCGAGATTCCGCAAGTAGTGGCGAGCGAACGCGGAGCAGCCCAGTCGACATCAATCAAACAAATTTAGCTGAACTGTCTGGAAAGTCAGGCCATAGCGAGTGATAGCCTCGTAAGCGAAAAATGCGTTTGAGGGTCGACAGAGAGTAGGGCGGGACACGTGTAATCCTGTCTGAAGATGGGGGGACCATCCTCCAAGGCTAAATACTACCTACCGACCGATAGTGAACCAGTACCGTGAGGGAAAGGCGAAAAGAACCCCGGAGAGGGGAGTGAAATAGAACCTGAAACCGCGTACGTACAAGCAGTCGGAGCCCCGCAAGGGGTGACGGCGTACCTTTTGTATAATGGGTCAGCGAGTTATTTTCAGTGGCGAGCCTAACCGAATAGGGGAGGCGTAGGGAAACCGAGTCCTAAATGGGCGTTTTAGTCGCTGGGAATAGACCCGAAGCCGGTCGATCTATCCATGTCCAGGGTGAAGGCAGGGTAATACCTACTGGAGGCCCGAACGCTCTACTGTTGCAAAAGTAGGCGATGAGGTGTGGATAGGAGTGAAAGGCTAATCAAGGCCGGCGATAGCTGGTTCTCCCCGAAAGCTATTTAGGTAGTGCCTCGTGTAGGACTCCTGGGGGTAGAGCACTGTTTAGGCTAGCGGGCCATCCCGGCTTAGCAAACCTATGCAAACTCCGAATACCAGGAAGTCAACGCACGGGAGACACACGGCGGGTGCTAACGTCCGTCGTGAAGAGGGAAATAACCCAGACCGCCAGCTAAGGCCCCCAATTCATGGCTAAGTGGTGAACGATGTGGGAAGGCATAGACAGCCAGGAGGTTGGCTTAGAAGCAGCCATCCTTTAAAGAAAGCGTAATAGCTCACTGGTCTAGTCGGCCTGCGCGGAAGATATAACGGGGCTCAAGCCATGAGCCGAAGCTGCGGATCCATCCGTAAGGGTGGGTGGTAGGGGAGCGTTCTGTAAGCCTGCGAAGGTGCACTGCGAGGTGTGCTGGAGGTATCAGAAGTGCGAATGCTGACATGAGTAACGTTAATGCGAGTGAAAAACTCGCACGCCGTAAACCCAAGGTTTCCTGCTCAACGTTAATCGGAGCAGGGTGAGTCGGTACCTAAGGCGAGGCCGAAAGGCGTAGTCGATGGAAAACGGGTCAATATTCCCGTACCTGGTGTTGCTGCGATGGGGTGACGGAGAAGGCTACAGCAGCCGGAGAAGTCCGGTTTAAGCAAGTAGGAAGGATCGCCAGGCAAATCCGGTGGTTCAATTCCGAGATGTGATGACGAGGTCCCATGTGGACCGAAGTGCTCGATGCCACGCTTCCAGGAAAAGCCTCTAAGCTTCAGGTAACAACAGACCGTACCGCAAACCGACACTGGTGGGTGGGCAGACAATCTGCTAAGGCGCTTGAGAGAACTCGGGTTAAGGAACTCTGCAAATTGATACCGTAACTTCGGAAGAAGGTATGCCTCCGATCGTGAAAGGACTTGCTCCTGGAGCGAATGGAGGTCGCAGGTAATCGGTGGCTGCAACTGTTTATCAAAAACACAGCACTCTGCTAACACGAAAGTGGATGTATAGGGTGTGACTCCTGCCCGGTGCCGGAAGGTTAAGTGATGGGGTCAGCCGCAAGGCGAAGCTCTTGATCGAAGCCCCGGTAAACGGCGGCCGTAACTATAACGGTCCTAAGGTAGCGAAATTCCTTGTCGGGTAAGTTCCGACCTGCACGAATGGAGTAATGATAGCCACACTGTCTCGACCCGAGACTCAGTGAAGTTGAAATCGCTGTGAAGATGCGGCGTACCCGCGGCAAGACGGAAAGACCCCGTGAACCTTTACTATAGCTTTACACTGAATTTTGAACCTTTCTGTGTAGGATAGGTGGGAGGCTGCGAAGTGTGGACGCTAGTTCGCATGGAGCCAACCTTGAAATACCACCCTGAAATGTTCGAACTTCTAACCTAGGCCCGTAATCCGGGTCGGGGACCGTGTATGGTGGGTAGTTTGACTGGGGCGGTCTCCTCCCAAAGAGTAACGGAGGAGTGCAAAGGTACGCTCAGCGCGGTCGGTCATCGCGCTCTAGAGTGCAAAGGCATAAGCGTGCTTAACTGCGAGACGGACAGGTCGAGCAGATACGAAAGTAGGTCTTAGTGATCCGGTGGTTCTGTATGGAAGGGCCATCGCTTAACGGATAAAAGGTACTCCGGGGATAACAGGCTTATTCCTCCCAAGAGTCCACATCGACGGAGGAGTTTGGCACCTCGATGTCGGCTCATCACATCCTGGGGCTGTAGCAGGTCCCAAGGGTATGGCTGTTCGCCATTTAAAGTGGTACGCGAGCTGGGTTCAGAACGTCGTGAGACAGTTCGGTCCCTATCTGCCGTGGGCGTTGGAGAATTGAGGGTGAGCTGCTCCTAGTACGAGAGGACCGGAGTGGACGTATCTCTGGTGTTCCGGTTGTCACGCCAGTGGCACTGCCGGGTAGCTATATACGGACGGGATAACCGCTGAAAGCATCTAAGCGGGAAGCCCCCCCCAAGATTAGTTCTCCCTAGACTCTCGAAGTCTCTAAAGGGCCGTCGAAGACTACGACGTTGATAGGCTGGGTGTGTACGTGCAGTAATGCATTTAGCTAACCAGTACTAATTGCCCGTGCGGCTTGACCATATAACACCCAATCGGTCTGGAACCCGGTTCCCGATCCTTGGCGTGTGACTGAAGATAATCAGCGACTGTTATCGCTTCGAAAGCGACACGCTCGCGTCATACCCCGATTCGAATTCTGTGCCCTCGCGCAAGCGAGGTGCATGAGACGGTTTGCCTGGCGGCCATAGCGAGCGGGAACCACCCGATCCCTTTCCGAACTCGGAAGTGAAAACGCTCAGCGCCGATGGTAGTTTGGTCTTCGACCATGCAAGAGTAGGTCACTGCCAGGCTCTAAAACAAAACCCCCGACAGGGCGACCTGTCGGGGGTTTTTCTTTTCCGGCCTGGTCACCCAACCTGCCGGGCGCCAGCACGGTGGAAATCGGAGCTGGCGTACTGGCAGCCCTGCTGTGAGTGGGATTGCTGCAGCGCCATAAACGTGCACACTGAATCCATCGCAGGCACACTCCGGCCTCGGGCAACGAGCCTGGGGATAAAGAAGGGGAGCCGGTGCGCGCAGAAACCTCATCCGCTGCGGTTGGATTGCGCGCGGAAGCGCTGCTGCAGATCCTCGAGGTCACGCGCAAGCTGGCCGCGCCGTTCGACCTGGCCGAAGTTCTCGCCGAGATCGGCGAGGCTGCACGCAGCGTGCTGCGGGGCGAGCGCGCCACCGTCTGGCTGTTCGAGCCCGAGCAGGGCGTTCTCGTTCTGACCGGCGGACCGCCCGGTGTCCTGCCCATTCGCGCGAGTCTCTCGCAAGGTGTGCTCGGCCTGACGGCGCGCTCGCGCCAGGTCATCAACGTTCCAGACTGCAAGGTCGAACCGCTGTTCGATCCGGCAGTCGATCTCGACGTCGACAACGACGTCCGCTGCATGCTGTCGGTGCCGCTGGTCGAACGCTCCCAGCTCGTGGGAGTGCTGCAGGTCGTCGACAGCGAGAACGGCGCCTTCTCGACCGAAGACGAACGCGTAGCGGAGACGCTCGCGGCGCAATGCGTCGTCTTCATCCAGCGCGAGCGCATGTCGCGCTCCCTGGCCGCGGCCGAGAAGCTCGACCGCGAGATCAAGCTCGCGCGCGAAATCCAGATGAGTACGCTGCCGTCGGAGATGCCGCGGCTGGCGGAGTACGACATGGCCGGCCAGTTCTGCCCGGCGGACCAGACCGGCGGCGACACCTTCGATCTGGTTCCCCTCGACGAACGGCGTCTCTTTCTGTTGCTCGGCGACGCGAGCGGCCACGGCATCGGGCCCGCCCTCAGCGCCACGCAGATGACCGGCATGCTGCGCGTCGCGCTGCGGCTCGGCGCCGATCTCGACGCGATTTTCGCCCAGGTCAACAACCAGCTGGTCGAGGACCTGCCGGAGGAGCACTTCGTCACGGCGTTTTTCGGTGTGCTCGACACGGTCACGCACAAGGTCGACTACCATGCCGCGGGCCAGGGGCCGCTGCTGCATTTCCAGGCTGCGACCGGTGTCTGCCGCTGGCTCTCGCCCACGACGTTTCCGCTGGGCTTCATGAAGTATCCTCAGGTCGATCTGCCGCAACAGATCGAACTCGCGCCAGGCGACATCCTGGGGTTGATCACGGACGGCGTGTTCGAATGCGAAAACCCGGCCGGCACCATGTTCGGCACCGAAGGCGTCGAGCAGGTGCTGCACACGCGCCACGAGGGTTCGATGTCAGACCTGCTCGCGCGCATGCTGCAGGCGGTGCACGTGTTCGCAGATGGCCATCCGCAGGCGGACGACATCACCATCGTGCTGCTCGCGCGCCGTGGCGAGACCGCCGGGCGGACCACGATCCAGCGCTATTTCCCGCGCTCGCTGGACTCGCTCGACGGCATTTTCCGCTTCGTCGGCGACTTCATCGCGGCTCGCTCGCTCGACGCAGAACTGCACATGCCGGTGTGCTTCATCATCGAGGAGTTGTTCACGAATTTCATGAAGTACAATGCGGAGAGCACGCAAGACATCTCTTTGAGCCTCGGCCACACGCCCGAGCAGCTCACCGTGCGGATCACCGCTTTCGACGTCGACTCGTTCGATGTCACGCACGCGCCCACGGTGGACACGACCAAGCCGCTCTCCGAGCGCCAGGCGGGCGGACTTGGACTGCACCTGGTGCAGCAGATGGCGGACACGCTTCAGTACGAGTATGCGGAGCGCCGCAGCACGATTACGTTTACCAAGATGCTCGAGGCAGGGTGAGACTGGATGTTCGAGATTCGATTGGGCGAGCAGGGCGAAATCATCATGACCGGGCGGCTGGATGCGGCCCAGTGCGAAAAGGCGCTCCAGTTCATGGACGGCGTCCCTGCGCCGCGCGTGGTGGACCTGGCCGGGCTCGACTACGTCTCAAGCGCCGGACTTGGGGTGCTGCTCAAGACGCAGAAGCGGGTGATGGCCACGGGGCAGGGCCTGCGGCTCATCAATGCCAACAAGCACATCCGTGACATCTTCAAGTACGCAGGATTTGAGCGGATCTTCGAAATCGTCCCGGCCGGCGGTTAGCGGCCGATGGACAGCTTGCCTGACCAACTTTCTGGGCGTTCGCCGGTACTTATGAACGAAGAGAGCGACGGGGCACTGGTCAGACGTACGTGCAGCGGCGAGCCTCGGGCCTTCGAAGCCCTGGTCCGGCGGCACGAAAAGACGGTCTTCAACGCGTCGCTGCGCATGCTGCACGATCGCGAAGAGGCCCGGGACGTCACCCAGACCGTCTTCCTCAAGGTGTACGAGCACCTTGGCGAGTACGACCCGTCGCACAAGTTCTACAGCTGGATTTACCGGATTGCGCTCAATGAATCGATCAAAGCCCTGCAGCGCCGGAAACCTACCGCGGCTCTCGATCTCGAGACGCCCGATGGTGCGCCAGGCCCTGAGGGCCTCCTCGACCGACGCCTGCTCAGCGACGGCATGGCGGCTGCGATCATGAGTCTCCGTGCCGAATACCGCGCCGTGATCGTGCTGCGGCACTTCATGGACTGCAGCTACGAGGACATGGCCGCCATCCTCGAACTGCCCGAAAAAACCGTCAAATCGCGTCTGTTCAGCGCCCGCCAGCTGCTCAGGACGGCGATGGAAACCAGGGGATGGGCGTCGGAATGACCAGCCAGGACACCACGCTCGAGCTGATCAACGCCGAGATCGACGGCGTGCTCACGGGTCCGCAGCGCGCCGAGCTGAACCGGCTGCTGCTCGCCGATCCGTCCGTGCGAGCGCTGCGCGACGGCCTGACGCGAACCTGCCGCAAACTCGACGAGATGCCGCGGGAAGAAATCCCTGCAGGCCTGCACGAAGCCATCGTGACGGGTTTGCCTGTGGCTGCACCGAAGTCACGCGGACTGCGTCGCACTGCGTTCGCGAGCCGCCCGCTGCTGCGTTATGCCGCTGCCTTTGCCGGTGGCCTGCTGGTCAGCGCGCTGGCTTTTCAGCTCGGTAGACTCGACTCGACGGAGTTCGGTGCCGGGCAGCTTGCCGGCACGATCGCTGCTGCCACGCATGCTGAGGCGCGGATGATCGTGAACCTCGACCAGGTGCACGGCTCGATCACGCTCACGGGTGCGGCCGAGGCGCCGCAGGTCGTCACATCGCTGGAATCCACCCAGCCCGTGTCGATCGTCACGCACTTGCATGAAGACGGTCGGGTGGAAGTGCAGGTCGTCGACGATGCGACGGCAACAGTGTTGCAGCGCGGCAATCTGCGCATCGGCCCAGGGCACGGATCGGGGCACTGATCGGGAAGCTGATTTTTCGGCCGTCGCCAACTTTTGGCGACGAGCGCGGTAATTGATGTTGAAGCTCGATAAACAACGCCCGGACTTCCGGGCTTTAGCAGGGGAAGAGACTCATGGCCAATCAAGGGAATTCGCGGAAGTTCTGGGTTGCCGGCGGCGCACTCGCCGTGATCGGCGTGGTGGGCATGATCGCCCTTGACTACCCGCCCGCCAGCGAAGACGCGTCGGGCACGATCGTCCCGGCCAAGCGCTTCCGCTCGGACGGCGGCGGCGCCACGATCCTGGGTGATTCGACGGCGACGCAGTCGGGCGTGAACATCGCTAACGGCGTTGGCGGTGCTGCTGGCGCGGCCGGTGCTGCTGGCGCGGCCGGTGCTGCTGGCGCGGCCGGTGCTGCTGGCGCGGCCGGTGCTGCTGGCGCGGCCGGTGCTGCTGGCGCGGCCGGTGCTGCTGGCGCGGCCGGTGCTGCCGGTGCTGCCGGTGCGGCCGGTGCTGCTGGTGCTGCCGGTGCGGCCGGTGCTGCTGGTGCTGCCGGTGCGGCCGGTGCGGCCGGTGCGGCTGGCGCGGCCGGTGCGGCCGGTATCGCCGCTAAGGGTGCTGCTGGCGCTGCTGGTGCTGCTGGCGCGGCCGGTGCGGCTGGTGCTGCTGGTTCGGCTAAGGGTGCCGCTGGCGCGGCCGGTGCGGCTGGCGCGGCCGGTGCTGCTGGTTCGGCTAAGGGTGCCGCTGGCGCGGCCGGTGCTGCCGGTGCTGCCGGTGCTGCCGGTGCTGCCGGTGCTGCCGGTGCTGCTGGCGCGGCCGGTGCTGCTGGCGCGGCCGGTGCTGCCGGTGCTGCTGGCGCGGCCGGTGCTGCTGGCGCTGCCGGTGCTGCTGGCGCGGCCGGTGCCGCGGGCGCTGCTGGCGCAGCCGGTGCGGCCAGTCGCTGAGTCTGGTGCCCTGCATGCGGCAGGGCTGACGTGATCGAGAGCGGGCCCTTCCTTGGGAAGGGCCCGCTTTTTTCATTTCCGGGGCAGGCGGGCGCGATCGGCCCGCAGTGGGGGCGGCGGTCATGAGAACAACAACGCGCCGCATGCGGGTGCATCTCGCGCGAGCTGCCTCGGTCGTCTTCGCGGCCCTCGTCTGCGGGGGGCAGGCGTTTGCGCAGGACCTCAAGATCGTCGAGACCGATGAGCTCCAGGTCGTCTACTTCGATCCATCGGGGACGTATCTCGCCCCATACGTAACCCAGAGTTTTCTGAACAGCCTCAACGCGCAGAAGAAGCTGTTTGGCTACCAGCCGGACGGCAAGGTTGCCATCCTGTTGCAGGACTTCGGCGACCGCGGCAATGCAACCGCGATCCTCGGTGCGCCACGCAATCGCATCTTCATCGACGTCGCGCCACCCGTGCTTTCGTTCGAAACCTTCAGTCCGGGCGAGCGCGTCTACACGCTGTCGAACCACGAGCTGGTGCACACCGTTGTCGGCGACCAGGCGAGCCACGCCGATGAGACGGCGCGCCGCTGGCTGGGCGGTAAGGTCGCTCCTGCGGCCGAGCACCCCGAAACCATTCTCTACAACTACCTCACCAACCCGCGGGCCTCGACGCCGCGCTGGTACCAGGAAGGCAGTGCCGTCTTCATGGAGACCTGGTACGGGGGCGGGCTCGGCCGTGCGCAGGGTGGTTACGACGAAATGGTCTTCCGTGCAATGGTGCGCGATCAGGCCACCTTCTATGACCCGTTGGGCCTGGTGTCCAAGGGCACCGAAGTGGATTTCCAGTCCGGCGCGAACGCGTACCTCTACGGCACGCGCTTCATGAGTTACCTCGCGCTGCAATACACCCCCGGGAAATTGATCGACTGGCTGCGGCGCGCGGACGGCACCGAAAGTTATTACGCGCGCGATTTCGAGCGCGTCTACGGCAAGCCGCTGACGGAGGCGTGGCAGGACTGGATCCGGTGGGAGCACGAGTTCCAGGAGGCCAACCTGAAGTCGGTGCGCGAGCACCCGGTCACGCCGTACAAGGAAATCGCGCGCCGCGGGCTCGGTGCGATCTCGCGTTCCTACCTGAGCAAGGACAAGACCAGGCTGTATGCAGCGGTCCGCTACGCAGGCCGCGTGCCGCACCTGGTCAGCATCGACGTGGCGACGGGCGCGGTCACCGAGCTTGCGGAAATCGAAGGCGCCGTTTCGTATCGCGTCTCATCGCTCGCCTACGATCCGGAGGGCGAAAAGCTCTTCTACACGACCGACAATCTCACCTACCGCAATCTCAACGAGTACGACCTCAAGACCGGCGCGACGCGCGAACTGTTCGCCGCCGCACGCATCGGCGATCTCGCCTACAACCCGGCCGACCGTTCGCTCTGGGGCCTGCGCACCAACAACGGCTTCGTGATGGTGGTTCGCATTCCGTATCCCTACAAGGAATGGCAGACCCTCCACGTCTACCCGTT
Organism: uncultured Gammaproteobacteria bacterium; assembly: GCA_963793675.1. Classification (GTDB taxonomy): domain Bacteria; phylum Pseudomonadota; class Gammaproteobacteria; order Steroidobacterales; family Steroidobacteraceae; genus RPQJ01. The sequence continues at coordinate 63,437 of CAWCBA010000010.1, forward strand.
CGGTGAGGTGCCGTTCGACCTCGACGTCTCGCCGGATGGCAAGCTCGTGTCCCTGTCGATGGCCGGGCCGGACGGTGAGCGCTCCGGTGTGCAGGTGATGCAACTGCGCGTGATGAGTGCCGCAAGCCTGATGGCCGGCGACCCGACGCCACTGCACAAGTTTGAACTCGGCACCGCATTGCCGGAAGGCTTCACCTTTTCACCCGACGGCCGCTACCTGTACGGCAGCTCGTATTACACGGGCGTCTCCAACATCTATCGGTACGAGCTCGCCACGGAAAAGCTCGAGGCGCTGAGCAACGCGGAAGTCGGCTTTTTCAGGCCGATGCCGCTCGACGACAAGCGACTGATCATCTTCCACTACGCGGCTGAAGGCTTCGTGCCGGCGACGATCGAGCCCCAGCCCACCGAAGACCTGAGCGCGATCCGCTTTCTCGGCGAGGCGATCGCGACGACGCACCCCGTGGTGCAGGAGTGGGGCGCCGGCCCGCCGAGCCAGGTGGATTACGAGGCAAGCGTCCGTCGTGACGCGCCGTACCACCCGCTGCGTGAGATTTCGCGAGAATCGATCGTTCCGATGATCGAGGGCTACAAGGACTCGGTGGCCCTCGGCGCCTTCGCGCGGTTCAGCGACCCGATCGGATTCGACAACCTCAACCTCACCGTGAGCTACAGCCCGGACGACCAACTGGCGTCCAAGGAGAAGCTGCACGCCTCCCTGGTCCTGAAGCACTACTTGTGGACTGCGGGGCTGCGCTGGAATGCGGGTGATTTCTATGACCTGTTCGGTCCCACCAAGCGCAGCCGCGAGGGCTACAGTGGTTTCGTCGACTATGAGCGGCCCTTGATCTATGAAGTCCCCGAAACCCTGAGTCTCGTCGCCAAGGTCGCTTATTTCGGTGACCTCGATGCCCTGCCGGGCTTCCAGAACATCCCTTCGCCGACCGACAAGCTCGGCGAGGCCGAGGTCGGGCTCGTCTACAAATTCCCCCGGTCCTCGGTCGGCAGCGTCGACGACGAGACCGGCATGCTGTGGTCGATCCTGGCCCATGCCTACCATGCCCAGGGCGACATCACGCCGAGCCTGTTCGGCAAGTTCGACATCGGCTGGCCGCTGCCATTCGACCACACCTCGCTCTGGATCCGCACCGGCGCCGGCGTCGCGTCGGGCAACCTCGAGGACCCCCTCTCCAACGCGTATTTCGGCGGGTTCCGCAACAACTACGTCGACAACGGCGAGGCCAAGCGCTACCGGGAGATGCTCAGCATGCCGGGGTTCGAGATCGACGCGCTGAACGGCCGTTCCTTCGTGAAAGGCATGCTCGAGCTCAACCTGCCCCCGATCCGGTTCGAGGCCCTGGGCAGCCCGGGGTTCTACGGCAGCTGGATCCGCCCGGCCGTGTTCACCACGGCGCTGGTGACCAACCCCGACTCGCCACGGGACAAGGTCGAGGCGTTCAACGTGGGCCTGCAATTCGACTTGCAGTTGCACGTCCTCAACCGACTGCCGATGATGCTGTCCCTGGGTTATGCGAGAGGATTCGAGGGTGACGGCAAGGGCGAGGACGAGATCATGCTGTCGCTCAAGGTGCTCTGAGGCGCATTCGACGGCCCGGGGTCGCAGCGCATGATCCTGCACTGGATCCTGCGCGGCACCATGGCGCTGCTGCCCGTGCTGGTGTTCCTGGGCGCCCTGGTCTATTTCGACAGCTTCAAGGTCGTGCGCGCGAAGGCGATCATGATCGCCGCTGCGGCCGGCATGCTGGCCGCGTTTGCCGGCTACTGGGTCAACGGCTTCCTGCTCGATCACATCGACATCGGCTACGTGCCGTATTCGCGCTGGATCTCGCCGTGGCTCGAGGAGTCGCTCAAGGCGGCGCTGATCGTCTACCTGATCCGCACCCGCCGCGTCGGCATGCTGGTGGACGCCGCGATCTACGGCTTCGCCGTGGGCACGGGGTTCGCGCTGTTCGAAAACCTGTACTTCCTGATGATGCGGCCCGAAACGCATCCTGCGGTGCAGGTCATCCGTGGTTTCGGCACGGCAATCATGCACGGCGGCGCCACGGCGGTCTTTGCCATCGTCGCGGTCTCGCAGGCCGAACGCTTTCCCGACAAGTGGCTGCGCGTCTTCCTGCCCGGCCTGGTCGGGGCCGTGATCCTGCACGGGGTCTACAACACGCTACTGGTGCGCCCGGTATTCGCGACGCTCGGCGTGCTGATGCTGCTGCCGCCGCTCATCTACTTCGCCTTCGAGAACAGCGAAAGAGCGCTGCGGGACTGGCTCGAGTCGGACCTCGACTCCGACGTGCAGCTGATCGAGACGATTCACGCCGGTGAGTTCCTCGACTCGCACGCCGGGCGCTACGTGCACTCGCTGCAGGACAAGTTCGACGGCCCGGTTCTCGCGGACATGCTGTGTTACCTGCGCCTGCACTGCGAACTCGCCTTGCGCGCCAAGGGCGTGCTGATGCTGCGGGAGAGCGGCTTCGAAGAGCCGCCGCTCGATGACGAGGTGAAGGCGCAGATCGAGGAATTGCGCTACCTGGAGCGCAGCCTCGGCAAATCAGGGCAGCTCGCGCTGCGTCCCATTCTCATGGCGACGGGCAAGGATCTCTGGCAACTGCAGTGGCTGCAGCACTGAATACGCCGGACTGAAAGCGGCCTGTGTCCGCACCCGGCGGCCGGTTCAGCCGCGGCCGACGGCGTTCTTCCTGGCGTCGAGTTCCGCCCACCGCTCGAACGCCGCCTCGAGCGCCCGCTCGATTTCCGTGGCGCGAGCCGCGTCCTTGCGCATCTGCTCGCCGCGCCTCTTGTGGTACTCGGGCCCGCTCATTGCCTCGGCCAACGCGCGCTGTTCGGCTTCGAGCGCCTCGATCTGCAGCGGCAACTGCTCCAGCTCCCGCGTTTCCTTGTAGCTCATCTTCACCGGCGGCTTCTTCGCGGCCTCGCCCGCGGGCCCTCCGTCGGCCGCCCGCGTGGGAGGGGGTTGGGACGCGGGCTTCGGCGCGGGCCGCTGTCGCAGCCAGTCGCTGTAGCCGCCGACGTATTCGCGCCAGCGGCCGTCGCCCAGCGGTGCGAGCACCTGCGTCACCACGTTGTCGAGGAACGTGCGGTCGTGGCTCACCAGCAGCAGCGTGCCGGAGTAGTCCTGCAGCGTCTGCTCCAGCAGCTCCAGCGATTCGATGTCGAGGTCGTTGGTGGGTTCGTCCATGACCAGCACGTTCGCCGGCCGCGCGAAGAGCCGTGCCAGCAGCAGCCGGTTGCGCTCGCCACCGGAGAGCATGCGCACCGGCGACTCCGCGCGCTGTGCAGGGAACAGGAAGTCGGCCAGGTAACTCACGACGTGACGGCGTGTTTCGCCTTCGCCGACCCAGTCTGAGTTCGGGCTGACGGTGCCGGCCACGGTGGCATCGAGGTCGAGTTGCGCGCGCAGCTGGTCGAAGTACGCGACGCTGATCTGCGAGCCGAACCGGACCGTCGCCAGCGTCGGGTTCCAGCGTGCCGAGGATGAGTCTTGAGCAGCGTCGACTTGCCTGCGCCGTTCGGGCCGATGAGTCCCAGCCGGTCGCCGCGCATCACGCGCAGGTCGAGATCGCGCACCACGGCACGGCCGTCGAAGGCCTTGGTGACGTTGCGCAGTTCCGCAACCAGCTTGCCGGAGCGCTCGCCGGACTCGACGTTGAGCTTCACGTTGCCCAAACGCTCGCGCCGCGCATCGCGCTCGCGCCGCAATTGCTCCAGCCGCTTGACGCGGCCTTCGTTGCGCGTGCGGCGCGCCTCGACGCCCTTGCGGATCCAGACCTCTTCCTGCGCCCAGAACTTGTCGAACTTGCGGTTGAGCACGGCCTCTTCGGCCAGCTGCTCCGCCTTGCGCCGCTCGTAGGCAGCGAAGTTTCCCGGGTATGAACGCAGCATGCCGCGGTCGAGTTCGACGATGCGGGTGGCGACCCGGTCGAGGAAGGAGCGGTCGTGCGTGACGACGATGGCGGCCGGGCTGCCCGCGATGAGCAGGTCCTCGAGCCGTTCGATGCCGTCGATGTCGAGGTGGTTCGTGGGCTCGTCCAGCAGCAGCACGTCGGGCTCGAGGGCAAATGCGCCCGCCAGCGCGGCACGCTTGCGTTCGCCGCCGGAGAGGCCCGCGGTGGTCGCCGTTCCTTCCAGGCCGAAGCGATGCAGGAACTCGACGATGCGTGCGTCCACGCGCCAGCGCACGCGATCGTCGTCGATCGAGTCCAGCTCGGCCCAGAGCGCGAGCGACTCCCGCAAGGTCGAAGCGGCCGGCAGCTCAGGCTCCTGGCGAATCGATACCACCCGCAGGCCGCTGGATTTCTGCATTTCGCCGTCATCGAGCGCGATGCGGCCGGTGATCACTTCGAGCAGCGACGACTTGCCGGTGCCGTTGCGGCCGATCAGCCCGACACGCTCGCCCGGCTCGAGACTGAACTCGGCGCGGTCGAGGAGAGGATGCGTGCCGAAGGCGAGTTCGGCGCGAAGCAGGGTCAGCAGCGGCATGGAGTGCGAGCATCGCACAGCTGCCGCGCCCGTTGGCCGCTTCCGATGCAATTCATTCGCAACAGACCCGCCTGGTACCGGGATTTTCGGCAATCCCTCATGAAGTACCGGTCGCTTACTTGGTAGTCATCCATTGTCTTCTGCGCTGTCACAAAGAATCAGGCACGTTGCGCGGAACCGGGGGAGTGCCATGGACCCATTTGCTCGTCTCGAGTCGAGGGTTGAGGAGCTGCAGCAGGCGGTGCTTGCACTGCAGCAGCGTATCGAGCTGCTGGAAGCGGGACGGCCGGCGGCCGCCGGCCAGGCGCAGTCCGCGACATCGGCCGAGTCGGCGCAGACGGGTGTCCGGCAAACGGGCCGCCAACGACCCGATCGCGGTCCTGTCGCTGATCGGCAGGCTGTTCCTGGTCCTGGCCGGCGGATTCTTCCTCCGCGCAATGACGGAATCCGGCGTGCTCACCGCGCCGGTCGGCCTGTCGATCGGCTTCGCCTACGCGATGCTCTGGCTGGTTTTCGCCGATCGCGCCGGCCACGGCCAGCAGGTCCACAGTGCATTCTTCCACGGGCTCGCGACGGCGTTGATCGCCTTCCCGCTGCTGGTCGAGGCGGCGACCAAGTTCAAGGTTCTGCCGGCTGTCCCGAGCGTCTTCGCGGTGGCCTCACTCTGTGCCGCGATGTTGTTCGTGGCGTGGCACCAGCGGTTGCAGGCCGTCGCCTGGATCGCAGTCCTCGCGGCGATTCCAGCCAGCGCTGTCCTGTTGTCGCAGACGGGAGCGGTTGCTCCCTATGCATTGCTCCTGATCGTGCTCGGTGTCGTGACGCTCTGGCTCGGTTACACGCTCGACTGGTGGGGGTTGCCCTGGCCGACGGCGCTCGCCGCCGACCTCGCGGTCGTCGGCGTGACGCTGCGCGTGCTGGCACCCGAGCAGCAGGATTCGGCGGTGGTGGCCATCGTGCTGCAACTGACGCTGCTCGGCGTCTACGTCACGAGCGTCGCGATTCGCACGCTGATCCGCGGCCGCAACGTCGTGTTGTTCGAAGTCGCCCAGACTGCCGCCGCGCTGATCGTCGGTTTCGGCGGTGCGCTGTACCTGACCAGTGTCACCGGCATCCTGCCCGCGACGATCGGATGGATTGGCGTCCTGCTGGGCGTCTCGAGCTACGGTGTCGCCATCGTGTTCCTCGACCGACGCGAGGACAGCACGCGCAATATTTACCACTACACGACGCTCGGGCTGGTCCTGGTCATTGCCGGACTGACGCTCGTGATCGGCAAGCCCTGGCTCGGCACCGTGCTCTCCGTGCTGGCCGTGCTCGCAGCGTGGTCCTGGTCGAGGTTCGGGCGCTCGTTCATGCTCGTGCATGCCGCGTGCTATCTCGCAGCGGCCAGCGTCGTCTCGGGAATCCTCGCGTACAGCGCGCGCGCCGTCGCCGTTGCGGGCGCCGGGCCGTGGATTACGCCGGGCGTCGAGATGGGGGTGGCGCTCGCGGCCGCACTGCTTGCAGCCTGGTTCGCCTCGGCGCGACGCAAACCGAGGAGCGATGCGATCGCGAGTGGATTGCGTCTGATCATCATCCTCGTCCTGGTAGCCGCCGTGTCGGCCTGCGTGATCGGGTTCCTGGGGCCGCTTGCGGCCGGCCGCCCGGACCGGAGCCTCGATCCTGGCGCGTTCGCGACGGTCAGCACCAGCGTCCTCGCCCTGGGCGTACTGATCGTCGCCTGGTTGGGCCGTAATCCGCGGTTCCGTGAGTGGACGTGGCTGGTTTACCCGTTGCTGGTCGGCATCGGCCTCAAGATGGCGACGCAGGACTTCAAGCTCTCCCGTCCGGCCACGCTCTTCATCGCGATGGCCCTCTACGGCACGGCTCTCATCGTCGCGCCGCGGCTGCGCAAGGGAGTTGCACGCACGAGCGACGAGCCCGTGGCCGCGGAGCCAGCGCTAGGTAATAACGCTTAGTGGAATGAACGGCTACGCTGCGGTGCAGCGCTAAAGGATCATGCGCCCACAGGCTGTTCGCGACGGCCGTTCATTCGAGCAGTGAAACCCATGACTAGTCTTTACGCGCATGGCTGGGCCCGACCGGGCACCGGCCTGATCGTCGTTGCCTTCTTGCTGTTCGCCGTCGGTGCGGTGCGCGCCGATGACGCGGCATGTCTCGAGTGCCACAAGGATGCTGCCTTCGCCTCACCCGCGCATCCAGAGACGAAGTGCGCCGAGTGCCACACCAACATCACGGCGGAGCACAAGGCCGCGTTGCCGGCCGAACTGCGGATGGAGCCCGACGCGATCTGCGCGCAGTGCCACGGCATGGCTGCCAAGCAGCTGCCGAAGAGCGTGCACTCTGACCACACCTGCAAGAAATGCCATGGTCCGGCTCACAAGATCGAGAAGGCGGCGGACGACGGTTCGCGCCTGTCCGCCACGGGCCAGATCAAGACCTGCGGCAAGTGCCACGACGAAGTCGTGCAGAACTACAAGGACAGCGTGCACGGCAAGGGCCTGCTGCTGTCAGGCCTGACGCAGGCATCGCCTTCGTGCAGTAACTGCCACGGCACGCACAACATCCAGAAGCACGACGATGAGAAGGCCAAGACGGGCCACCTGAAGTCACCGGAAACCTGCGGCGCCTGCCACAGGGATGTCCTCAGGCACTGGCAGGATGAAAGCGCGCACGGCATTGCCTGGAAGGAAGGCCGCAACGGCCCGGTCTGCGTCGACTGCCACATCGACGAACACGGCGTGCAGGACCCGACTTCGGCCGCCATGCGCAAGCACGTGCCGGGTGACTGCGGCAACTGCCACCAGGAGCTCATGAAGAGTTTCCGTGACAGCTTCCACGGCAAGGCCACCGAACTCGGCTGGTCGTCGGTCGCGATGTGCTCCGACTGCCACACGCCGCACCAGAACCTTGCGGCGAGTGATCCGCGGTCGAGCATTCATCCCGACAACCTGAAGGCGACCTGCGGCCACTGCCACGAGAAGGAAGTGCAGACCGCGGGCTTCATGACCTTCGATCCGCACGTCAATCCTCACGACCCGACGACGCTGCCGCAGCTGCGTTGGGTCTACTTTTTCATGACCGGGCTGCTGCTCGGCGTGTTCGCGTTCTTCGGCATTCACCTGCTGCTGTGGCTGCAGCGCGGGCTCGTCGGCAAGCTGCGCGGTGAGTTCAAGTCGGACCACGGCGGGTCGGGCCCGTACGTGAGGCGCTTCAGCCGCGGCCAGATCTGGATCCACGTTTCGATCGTGGTCAGCTTCCTGCTGCTCTCGATCACCGGCCTGCCGCTCAAGTTCGCCGCGGCACCCTGGGCCACGACGATGATCAAGTACCTCGGCGGCGCGCAGGCGGCCGGCGTACTGCACCGCATCGGCGCAATCATCACCTTCGGCTACTTCGCCGTGCACCTGGTCAACCTCGGGTACCAGATGTTCTTCAAGGGCCAGAAGGGCTTCCTCTGGGGCTGGCGGTCGATGGTGCCGCAGCTCACCGACGTGAAGGACTTCGTCGGCAACATGAAGTACTTCCTGTACCTCGGGCCGAAGCCGAAGTTCGACCGTTTCACGTACTGGGAGAAATTCGACTACCTGGCGGTGTTCTGGGGTGTCGCGATGATCGGCGTGTCCGGGCTCATGCTCTGGTTCCCGGCGGTCTTCGCCAAGGTCGTTCCGGGCTGGGTCCTGAACGCCGCGTACATCATCCACAGCGACGAGGCGCTGCTGGCGACGGGCTTCATCTTCCTGTTCCACTTCTTCCACACGCACCTGCGGCCGGAAGCGTTCCCGATGGATCCGGTGATCTTCACGGGTTCGATGCCGCTCGAGCGCTTCAAGGAGGAGCGTCCGCTGGAGTACCAGCGGATGGTGGCGAGCGGGACGCTCGAGAAGCACCTGGTGCCGGCGCCCGAGCGCGCGAACCTGACGACGGGCTACGTGTTCGGCACGATCGCCGTCATCGTGGGGCTGCTCTGCGCGGTCGGCATCTTCGCGGCGCTCTGGAGGCAGTTCTTCGGGTAGTTCACGGGCCGACGCCCGGCCCCCGCCTCGGGGCCGGGTGTTGGCCGTTCCAGGCCGGCGTCCGGACGACTCGCGCGATCCTCATCAGGCGAGGCGCGGCCGCGGTTCACCGCAATTGCGTAGTAGATAGTCCGTAGATCGCGCGAGGCGCCCCAACACCTAACATCGGGCGCATCGGCCGACGCACCGCCCGGTCGGCCACGTCGGGGGAACGGTCGTGAAAATCCCAGAACAGATGCAACGGCTCGGCGTGATCGTCGTGCTGTTCCTCGCCGTCGTCATCACGCGCTTTTTCCTGCTGCCCGAAAGCTGGATCTCGGCGAAGCCACACCAGGCGGCCACGGTCGTCAGGGAAATGGCCAAGCCGCAGCACTACGCCGGGATGGCAACCTGCCGCCGATGCCACGAGGAGGAGTACACGACCAAGCTCGGTGGATTTCACCGCACGATCGGCTGCGAAAACTGCCACGGCGCAGCCGCTGCGCACGTCGCCAACAAGGATGACCCGGCCGCGACCCCGCCAAAGCACCGCGAACGTGAGTTCTGCCTTACTTGCCACGGTTTCGTGGCCTCCCGTCCCAACGGGTTCCCGCAAGTCGATGGGCTGCAGCACAACAAGGGCAAGAAGTGCGTCACCTGTCACGACCCGCACGATCCCAAGCCGGACGAGCCGATCAAGGGTTGCGATGGCTGCCACGGCGTCATTGCCCGCACCAAGGCGCTGTCGACTCACTCGCAGCTTGAATGCACGCAATGCCACCAGGTCAGCGAGCAGCACCTGGTCGAACCGCGTTCGGCGCTGCCGACCAAACCCACGCAGCGCGAAGCCTGTGCGCGCTGTCACGACAAGGACGCAACCGATCCGGCCGCCGCCAGCGCGCGGCTCGACCTGAGTACACACGGTCGCACGTACGTGTGCTGGGAGTGCCATAACGCCCACCTGCCGGAGGGGACCAAGTGAACAAGCGCGACTTCCTGAAGAATTCGATCGTCTTCTTCCCCGCGGCCGGCGTGCTGTCCGCGCTGACCTGCCAGGCGGAAGGCAAGGAATTGTCGGCCTCGATGACGACCGGGTACGACGCGTCGCAGCACTGGTATGGCATGGGCGTCGACGTCGACAAGTGCATCGGCTGCAACAAGTGCGTCGAGGCGTGCAAGGCCGAGAACAACGTGCCGGGCGAGCCCTACTACTTCCGCACCTGGATCGAGCGCTACGACATCCATGCCGACGGCGAGGTGAAGGTCGAGTGCATCAGCACCAGGACGCCCGAGGAGCGGCTGGCGCAACAGAACCAGCCGCTCGACCCGAGCGTCGTGCGGTCGTTCTTCGTGCCCAAGCTGTGCAACCAGTGTGCCAACCCGCCCTGCGTCCAGGTCTGCCCGGTGGGCGCGACGTTCCAGACCAGGGACGGGGTCGTGCTCGTCGACGAACAGCGCTGCATCGGTTGCCGCTACTGCATCCAGGCCTGCCCGTACGGCGCCCGCTACCTGAATCCGCAAACCCATACCGCGGACAAATGCACGTTCTGCTATCACCGGATCACCAAGGGCCAGCTTCCCGCCTGCGTCGAGGTGTGCCCGACCGAGGCCCGCATCTTCGGTGACCTGAAAGGGAAGCAGGACAGGCTGGTGCGCTTCCAGCATGACAACGAAATCAGCGTGCTCAAGCCCGACCTGAATACCGAGCCGAAAGTCCGTTATGCCAGGCTCGACGGAGAAGTGCGATGAGCGACGCCTCCCTTCCTGCGGCACTCAACGAGCAGCTCGCAAACCAGCTGAGCCAGGTCATCGGTTTCATCTACCCGAACGAGATCGAGACCCACTGGGCGATCCTGATCGTCGTCTATCCGTACCTGACCGGCATCGTCGCCGGCGCCTTCATTCTTGCGTCGCTGGTGAAGGTGTTCAACGTCGTCGAGGTCCAGCCGATCTACCGGCTGGCGCTGCTCGCCGCGCTGTCGTTCATGCTCGTTGCGGGCATGCCGCTGCAGCTGCATCTGGGTCACCCGGAGCGGGCGTACGAGATCTTCATGACGCCGCAACCGACGTCCGCCATGGCGATGTTCGGCTTCGTCTACCTGTGGTACCTGCTTGGCATCCTGCTGATCGAAGTGTGGCTCGAGTACCGCGAGCAACTGGTGCTGATGGCGCGGGAGGCGAAGGGCGTCATGAAACCCGTGTACCGGGCGCTCTCGCTCTGGTCGAATGACGTCAGCCCCGAGGCCGTCGCCTGGGACCACCGCGTGAGCAAGATCGTCACGATCATCGGCATTCCGTCGGCTTTCCTGCTGCACGGTTACGTCGGCTTCATCTTCGGCTCGATCAAGGCGAACCCCTGGTGGGGCAGCGTGCTGATGCCGATCGTGTTCCTGATGTCCGCGATCGTCTCCGGCATCGCGATGGTCATGCTCATCTACATGGTGATCAGCCTGCTGCGCAACGAGAAGATCGACATGCGCTGCCTCGACAAGGTCGGGCTCTTCCTGCTGGTCGCGCTCATCGTCGACTTCGCTCTCGAGGGCCTGGAATTCATCCACCGGGTCTACCAGAACGAGGAGTCGCTCAAGATCCTGAGCGAGCTCATCTCCGTGAAGCTGTTCAACAGCATGGTCATCATGCAGGTCACGCTCGGCATGTTGTTGCCGCTGCTGATCCTCGCGCTCGCTCGAAGCCGGCGTTTCAACGACGACATGCGCAGGATCATGTACTTCCTCTCCGCGTTGCTGATCCAGGTCGGCATCTTCAGCATGCGCTGGAACGTCGTGATCGGCGGGCAGTTGTTCTCGAAGAGCTACCGCGGCCTGATGGCCTACAAGATGGAGCTGACCGGCATCGAGAGCCTGTGGACGGCGCTGGTGCTGCTGGCGCTGCCGTTCATGATCCTGACCGTATTGAATTACCTGCTGCCGACGCGCTGGCTGGAAAAGCGGGCGTTGGCAGCCCATTGAGCCCGATCACACCCCTGCTTCCAAAGGATCACCGCATGAAACCGCTGACCGTGACCGCAATGCTCGTCGCCAGCCTGGCGCTGGCGGCCTCCGTCCACGCCGCGGACCTCGCTGCCGGCAAGGCGATGGCCGAGGACGTGTGTTCCGACTGCCACGGTGCCGACGGCAAGGGTGATGCCGACTTCCCGGCCATCGGCGGCATGTCCGTCGACAAGTTCAGCAAGGCGATCCAGGAGTACCAGGACGGCACCCGCACCAAGGACGCCAAGATGACCAAGGCTGCGAAGAAGCTCACCGCCGCCGACGTCGCCAACCTCGCCGCCTATTACGCCACGCTCAAATAGGCGAAACCGCCTCGAACTGCGCCCGCCGCACCGTTACGGTAATAACGAAATGGTGCCCCGCCCGCGAAGCGTTTATCCTTCGCGGGCGTTTTTTCGCGGATGCCCGGCCCCGGGGGCCAAGAATGATCAAGAATTATCTCGCCGTAATCACCCGTAGCACGCTCAGCATAGCGGGCACGGCCATCGCAGTCGTTGGCGCGGCGCTGTTCATCACGCTGTTCGTAATCCAGTTCATCGGGTTCCGGGGCGGACCCTACCTCGGCATCATCACCTACCTGCTGATCCCCGCCGTGGTGGTCGCCGGGCTGGTCCTGGTTCCGGTCGGCATCTGGCGGCAGACGAAGCGGGAACGGTCCGGCATGGCCCAGGGCGAACCCACGCCGGGTCTGCCGGTCATCGACCTCAATTCACAACGGACCCGCAAGGCCCTGGCCACCTTCGGCGTGCTCGCGCTGATCGGTTCGGTAGTCCTGGCAGTCGGCACCTACAAGGGTGTCGAGTACATGGAGTCGGTGGAGTTCTGCGGCACCACCTGTCACACGGTGATGCAGCCGGAATACACGGCTTTCCAGCGTTCACCCCACTCCCGCGTGGCCTGCGCCGACTGCCACATCGGCGCCGGCGCCGACTGGTTCGTGAAGTCGAAGCTGTCGGGCAGCTGGCAGCTCGTTGCGGTGACCTTCAACCTGTACCCCACGCCCATTCCGACGCCGGTGCACAACCTGCGCCCCGCGCGCGAAACCTGCGAGGAATGCCACTGGCCGACGAAGTTCGCGGGCGACAAGCTGCGTGTGCGCGTGCACTACGCGGACGACGAGAAGAACACCGAGATGCACAACGTGCTGCTGGTCAAGATCGGCGGCGAGCACGGCCGCAAGTCCTCCGGCATTCACTGGCACGTCGATCCGGGCGTGACGATCCGCTACCTCACCGACGACAAGCGCGAGACGATCTACGACGTCGAGCTCACTGCGAAAGACGGCACCAGGAAGCTGTTCAAGCCGAAGGATCCGGCTCCGGCCGGCACGCAATGGCGCACGATGGATTGCGTGGACTGCCACAACCGGCCGACGCACATCTACCGCCAGCCGCAGAACGAGATCGACGTGGCCCTCGAGCAGGGCACGATCGACAAGACCCTGCCGTTCATCAAGAAGGAAGGCCTGCGCGCCGTGCAGGTCGAGTATCCCTCGCACGAGGCGGCGCGAGCCGGCATCGCCAGCGACATCGCGGACTACTACGCCAAGAACTACCCGGAGGTCGCGGCACAGCAGCAGGATGCCGTGGCCGCCGCCGGCAAGGCGCTCGGCGACATCTATGCGTGGAACGTGTTCCCGGCGATGAAGGTGACGTGGGGCACGTACCCGAATCACCTCGGGCACAAGGATTCGCCTGGGTGCTTCCGTTGCCACGACAAGAAGCACAAGACCGACGACGGCGAGAAGATCAATAAGGACTGCGACACCTGCCACACGATCCTGGCCGAGGACGAGGAAGACCCGGCGATCCTGCGCACGCTGGCGGGCGAAGAGCCCGAAGCCGCCGCGGCAACTGCGAGCGACGCTGCGCCGGCGGATGCGGCGGCCACGACGTCGGCGGTTGCGCCGGCCGCAGCGGGCAGGCCCGCTGGCTGAGAGCCGCAGCCTGCCCCCGCAACCCTCTCCCGCGGCAGCGGGAGAGGGAGTGCGAAAGACCCGGGTTATTTCTTCTGCTGCGCCCGCTCTGCGGGCGTAAGCGTATTGGCAGGGCAGTCGCTGCAGCCGCCGACCGCTGCCCTGGCCAGCTTATGCAGCCGGGTTGCCACCTGACCGCGCAGTCCCGCGGCTTCTGGACCGCCGAGGCGGTGAGCGAGCCGCAAGGCAAGGCGGTTGCGTGACACGGCCGGCGTCAGTGCCCAGACCGCATAGCCGGCCGCCGCCACGACGATCAGACCCACGAACACCGATTCGAGCATCGGGACGTCCTCCCGTTCAGTCGAGCAGCGCGCTCGCGACGTGGTACGTCACGAACGATGCGAGGTAGGCCAGTGCGAACAGGTACGCGGCCATCGCGATCGGGTACCGCCACGAATTCGTTTCGCGCTTGACGACGACCAGCGTCGACAGGCACTGCGGCGCGAAGACGTACCAGGCGAGCAAAGAAAGTGCCGTTGCCAGGCTCCAGGTCTGCGCGATCATCGGCACCAGCGTCCCGGAGACGTCGCCATCGTTCGACAGCGAGTACACGGTGCCGAGCGCGCCGACGGCGACCTCGCGTGCGGCGAGACCGGGCACGAGCGCGAGTGAAATCTGCCAGTTGAAGCCGATCGGCGCGAACACGACTTCGAGCGCGCGACCGATCATGCCGGCAAAGCTGTGCGCGATCGCCGGCCCAGCAGCGCCGGGGGGCGGCGCAGGGTAGGTGCTCAGGAACCAGAGCACGATCATCAGCGCGAGGATGATCGTGCCCACGCGCTGCAGGAATACCTTGGCGCGCTCCCACAGCCCGATGGCGAGGTTGTTGAGGTGTGGCCAGTGGTATTCGGGCAGCTCGAGCAGGAGCGGGTGATACGCAGTCCTGAGGGCCGTGCGCTTGAGCAGGAATGCCACCGCCATCGCGGCGACGATGCCCGCGAAGTACAGGGTAAACAGGACGAGGCCCTGCAGGTTGAACGGGCCCACGGGCCGTGACGGAATGAACGCCGCGATCACCAGCGCGTAGACCGGCAGCCTGGCCGAGCACGTCATCAGCGGCGCGATCATGATCGTCGCCATGCGGTCGCGCAGGTTCGGGATGGTGCGCGTCGCCATGATGCCCGGCACCGCGCAGGCAAAGCTCGACAGCAACGGAATGAACGCGCGACCGGAGAGACCGACCGACCCCATCAGCCGGTCGAGCAGGTACGCGGCGCGCGGCAGGTAACCGCTGTCCTCGAGCGCGAGGATGAACAGGAACAGGATCAGGATCTGCGGCAGGAACACCAGCACGCTGCCGACGCCCGCGATGACGCCGTCGACGAGCAGGCTGCGCAGCGCGCCATCCGGCAAGGACTGCTGCAGCCACGTGCCCAGCGCACCGACGCCGCCATTGATGAAATCCATCGGCACGGCCGCCCAGCTGAAGACTGCCTGGAACACGAAGAAAAGGATCGCCGCGAGGATCACGGGGCCGACGACCGGGTGCATCACGAGCGCGTCGAGGCGGGCGAGCGCCTGCTTGCGCGCGGGTTCGGTGTAACCGATTGCTTTCAGGATGCGGCGTACGTCGCGCTGCGTGCGCTGGATCTCGTCGAAGGTCGATTCGCGCCAGGCGACGGGCCCGCGTGCGCCCGGGTGCGGCAGCGTCTCGAGCTTGTCGACCAGCAGGCGCACGCCGTCGTGGTCCACCGCAACGGTCGCGACGACCGGCACGCCGAGTTCCTGCTCGAGCCGCGCGCGATCGAGCTGGTAACCGCGATCCGCCGCGAGGTCGCTCATGTTGAGCGCGACCACCATGGGCACGCCGAGGTCGCGCAGTTCGAGCACGAGGCGCAGGTTGAGCCGCAGGTTGGTCGCGTCCACCACGCACACCACGAATTCCGGCGGCGGTTCGTCCGCCAGTCGCCCCAGCAGGAAATCACGCGTGATCGCTTCGTCGAGCGTCGTCGGCGTGAGGCTGTACGCGCCCGGCAGGTCGAGCACCTTGTACAGGCGCTGCCGGGCCGGGCCGGTGAACGAGCCTTCCTTGCGCTCGACCGTAACGCCCGCGTAGTTCGCGACCCGTTGCCGGCTGCCGGTGAGCCGGTTGAACAACGCGGTCTTGCCGCAGTTGGGCACGCCGACGAGGGCGAGCCGCATGGCATCGAGCGTCGCGGCCTGGCTGTTCACAGGGCGACCCCGACGACCTCGGGCTCGACCAGCACCGCGATCGCCTCACGGCGACGCAGCGCAAACGCCGTGTTGCCGAGGCGCACGGCGATCGGGTCGCCACCGGGCCAGATTTCGCCGATCACCTCGAATCGCTCGCCGGGCACGAAACCGAGTTCGAGCAGGCGTCGGCTGACAGTGGACTGCGCCTCGTCACCGAGGCTCTGCGCATCGTCGCGCACAGCAATGACCACGCCCCGGGCGCCTTTGCGCAGCGTGGCCAGACTGACGGGAGACATTGAGTGCTGGGGTACCTGGAGCGAAGGAGCGCAGTTTCTCCTTAATGAGATTCGTTCGCAACAAGGGAAACCCGCTATGTGCCCTGCGGCCGTCCGCTACGCCGCCCCGCATTCGCTGGGCTGCCCGATTGGAGTAGCCTATTCATTACATAGACAATATGTTGGACAAAGACTATACGATCATGTCTATACTCCGTTCCACAGCGGCCGGTTCCAGTCTTGAAACCGGGTTCCGCCCTGAACGAATAGAGGTGAGCAAGCGATGTCGGAGTCCATCCTCGAGCGTGTGGCCCGCGGCGACCAGCAGGCGGTCCGTGAGTGCATCGACGAGTTCGGCGGCCTGGTATGGGCCATTGCGCGGCGCATGACGCGCTCGCGCGCCGACGCGGAAGATGCGGTGCAGGAGATCTTCGTCGACGTCTGGCGCAGCGCCGCCCGGTACGACTCCGTGCAGGGTTCGGAGAAGGTCTTCATCACGACGATCGCGCGTCGTCGCCTGATCGATCGCATCCGTCGCGGCCGCATGAATGCGATGATGGACGGCGAGGAAGCGCTCGAAGACCTGCGCTTCGCGGAGCACGGCAACCACGGGGAAATCCGTGCGGAAGCCGAGCGGGCGGCAGCGGTCGTCGCACGGCTTCGGCCCGAGCAGCGCAAGGTGTTGAGCATGGGGCTGCTCGAGGGCATGACGCATTCCGAGATCGCGACGGCGACCGGCATGCCGCTCGGCACGGTCAAGACACAGATGCGGCGTGGGCTGATTCAGGTACGGCAGTGGATGAAGATCGAAAACCCGGTGCAGATGAGCCAGGCGACTACCTGAGGTCGCCGTTGGCGGCGTCGCCTGCGCGCGACGCCGAGGATCCGCCGCCGCAACGACTGCCGCGCCGTCTGCGTCGCCGTCTCGATGCCAGTGCCGAAGCCTGGTGCCAGTCGGCACAGGCCGGATCGCCTGGCATTCCTTTCGTTCATGAGCGGCTGGTGGTCGACCGCCGCGCGCAGCGGCGCGGCTGGTACGCCGCGGCGGCCTGCCTGGTGCTGGCCATCGCGGGCTGGTGGCCGCAACTTGCGCATCTTGCGAACGTGGCCTCGCACGGCATCTCCCCACCGCAGGCCGATGCCGAACGAGGACGGGCGCAGCTGCTCAAATCCGGTGGCAAGCACCTGGGACGCTGGGCCTGGACGCACGAATCGGGGCTGCCGGCAGGCGTCCGCGGCGAAGTGGTCTGGGACGGCGAACGGCAGGAAGGCTACCTGACGCTCTCGGGCCTCGAGCCCAACGCCCCCGCGGGCCGCCAATACCAGTTGTGGATCTTCGACGCCGCGCGCGACGATCGTTATCCCGTGAACGGGGGGGTATTCGACGTGCCGGTACACAGCCAATCGATGACCGTACCGATCCGTCCGGCGCTGCGCGTGTCGCAGCCGGTCGCGTTCGCCGTCACGCTCGAGCCGGTGGGTGGTGTCGTCGTCTCCGACCGCAGTCACCTGATGGCGCTCGCGCGCGCGGGCGGCACCTGAGGCGGCGCGGCACGATGCCCGCAGACCTGCCGCTGCAGGCGATTGCCGGCCACTCGAGCGCGGACGCACAGACTGCCGACGCCGTGCTGATGGTGCGGCCCGCAAGCTTCGGCTGGAATCCGCAGACGCAGGCGAGCAATCGCTTTCAACGTGACGAGCCCGGCCTGGCCGGTGACGCCAACGCACGTGCCTGCACGGAATTCGATGCCCTTGTCCTGCAGTTGCGTGCGGCGGGCATTGCAGTGTCGGTCGCCGCCGACGTTCCGACTCCGATATGCCCGGACGCCGTCTTTCCAAACAACTGGGTGAGCCTGCATGCCGACGGCACGGTCGTGCTGTACCCCATGCTCGCGCCCAACCGGCGGCTGGAACGTCGCCTGGAGCTGATCGCGTCGCTCGCGGCGGCGAGCGGACGCGCTGTCCACCGGTTGCTCGACCTCACGCAGCACGAGTTGCATGGCCGGTTTCTCGAGGGCACCGGCAGCGTCGTATTCGATCACGCGCGGCGCATCGCATATGCCTGCCTGTCGCCACGCACGCATCACGAGCCCTTGTCCGAACTCTGCGACGAACTTGGTTACCAGCCTTGCACGTTCTGCGCCACCGACGCCGCGGGTGTCCCGATCTATCACACCAACGTGATGCTGGCCGTCGGCTCGCGCTGCTGCGTCATCGCTGCCAGCGCCATCGATCCGCGTGACCGCGAGCGGGTCCTGGCGAGCGTCGCCGCCTCGGGTCGACACGTCGAAGTCATCGATCCCACGCAGATGGCCGGCTTCGCCGGCAATGTGCTCGAACTGCGTGCGGCGGATGCGGGCAGCGTGCTGGCGATGTCTGCGACTGCACGCGCGTCGTTCGGTGCGGCGGCGATCGAACGCCTGGCTTCGACCGTGGACCGTATCGTGGCAGCGTCGATTCCGACGATCGAGACGCTCGGCGGAGGGTCCGTCCGTTGCATGCTCGCCGAGGTGTTCCTCCCGCACTGAACCCGCGACCGCGCGGGACCGGATGCTAGAATCCTCGCGTCGCGCGCAGAGGACGCAACGTGCTCGAACTCGGTATCAAGGCCCTCGTCGCTTACCTGCTGGGATCGGTAATCGGCAGCCTGTTGCTCGGCAGCCTGCGCGGCGTCGATATCCGCACGCAGGGCAGCGGCAACGCCGGCGGCACCAATGCACTGCGCACCCAGGGCTGGGCTTTCGCGCTGGGCGTGATCGTCGTCGACGTCGGCAAGGCGCTGCTCGCGGTCGGCTGGCTGCCCGGCCTCGTGCTCTCCGGCATTGGCATCGATCCAGGCGTGGACCGTGAATGGCTGGCGGTCGTGTGCGCGGCAGCCGTGGTGTTCGGGCACGTGTATCCAGTGTGGTACGAGTTTCGCGGCGGCAAGGGGGCCGCGACGCTGATTGGTGCCGTGGCGGTGCTGGCACCGATCGCGCTCGCGCCGGTGCTGCTGGTATGGCTCGCGACCGTGATGCTCACGGGCTACGTCGGTCTGGGCACCATGCTCGGCACGGCAACGTTGCCGTTGTATTTTGCATTCACTTCGCCGAGCAGCACACCGCTGGTGGTGTTCGGCCTGCTCATGGCGGCCTTCGTCGTATTCACGCATCGCTCGAACGTGCAGCGCATGCGCGACGGCGTCGAGAACCGCGCGCGCCGTCTCTGGCTCCTGCGGCCGCGATGAGCGCAAGCGCGGAGCGCCTGGTGCGCCTGCTCGCGGACGGCGAGATGCACTCGGGCGAGCGACTCGCGGCCGACCTCGGCGTCACCCGCGCGGCAGTCTGGAAAATCGTGGCCGAACTGCGCGAACGCGGCATCGCCGTCGCGAGCCACGAGCGTCGCGGTTATCAGCTCGAACAGCCCGTCGAATTGCTCGACGTGCAATCGCTGCGACGCAGCGCAGCGGCAGCAGGCGTCGAACTGCCGGCGGCCACCGAAGTGTTCTTCGAACTCGGCTCGACCAACGAATACCTGCATGCAGTCGTCGCGCCGCCGCCCGCCGCACCGCGCCTGGTGTTCGCGGAACTGCAGACGGCGGGACGCGGGCGACGTGGCCGCGAGTGGCTCGCGCCGTTCGGATCCGGACTCACCTTTTCGCTCGGCTGGACATTCGCGGAAATGCCCGCGGACCTGTCCGCGCTCGGTCTCGCGTTGGGCGTCTGCGTGGTGCGTGCGTTGCGCGAACTCGGGGTGGCGGACGTGCAGCTGAAGTGGCCCAACGACATCGTGCATCGCCACGCCAAGCTGGGCGGTTTGCTGTTACAGATGCGCTCGGAGGCGGGCGGACCGGCGTACGTGGTCGCCGGCCTGGGATTGAACCTGGCGTTGCCCGAGTCGGCGCGCGCTGCGCTCCAGAGTCCGCTCGCCACGCCGGTCACTGACCTCGCAAGCGCTTGTGGCGGCATCCCGCCGCCTCGCCTCGATACGGCGGCGCGGGTCTCCGGCCGCATGCTTGCTGGCCTTGCCGAGTTCTCGCGTTCAGGCTTTACCTCGTTCGCCGACGACTGGGCGGCCTTCGACTCTTTGCGCGACGCGCCAGTCACCGTGCTGCGTCACGACGGCCAGCTGGAGGGCATCGCACGTGGAGCGGATGCCGAAGGTGCTTTGCGGGTCGAGATCCCGGGCGGTGTCATCGAGCGCGTGCACGCGGGTGACGTCAGCCTGCGGCGGTCGCTGCAGGCCAGGGCAAGGGTCGAATGATCCTGTTCGTCGACATCGGCAACACGCGCGTGAAGTGGGCGGTACAGGTCGACGGCCGGCTGTCGCCGCAGCGCGCGGCCGAGTACGCGCAGTGGTCCACGGCCGACTGGCAGCGTGAGTTGTTCGACGGACCGCCCGTCGGGCGCGTGCTGGCTGCGACGGTCGCAGGCGACGACAGTCGGCTTGCGCTCGAAGCGGCGGCCCGCAAAGCCGGCACGACGCGCGTGGATTTCATCACATCGACGGCTGCGCGGGCCGGCGTTCGCAATGCGTATCCCGAACCGGGGTTGCTCGGCGTCGATCGCTGGGTGGCGGTGATCGGCGCGTATCACCTCGCGCACGGTGCGTGCTGCGTGGTCGACGTCGGTACGGCAGCGACGCTCGACACGGTCGACGCGTCGGGCCAGCACCTCGGTGGATTCATCGTGCCCGGCCCGCACATGATGGTGCGATCGCTGCATGCCGGGACCAGCAACCTGGCTGCGCACACGTCCGCCAGCCCGGTCGGTGGCGCCCAGCTGTTTGCCGACAACACCCGCGATGCCATCGAGCGCGGCTGCCGCGTTGCGCTGGCCGCGCTCATCGATCGCACCTGCGCGGAGCTGGCGCGAAGGTCGCAATCCGCGCCGCGCCTGTATTGCACCGGAGGCGCAGTGGACGAAGTGCTGCCATACGTACTTGCCGCGCACGAGCGGGTGCCGGACCTCGTTTTGCGCGGACTGGCCTGCATTGCGGATGCAAGGCTTGAACGGTGAGCGGCGAGTGTTGTCCAATTGGGGTGACAGGATGTCCTGTCGTCACAGCCAGAGCCTGCGCCGGGTGCCGAGTCCCGCCGGGCCATCAGGAGATAACTTGATTAAATTCAGCCGTTTGGTCGTCGTCGCCGGCGCATTTGCCGCTCTCGCGGGCTTCGGTTCTGCGGCGCATGCGGATGCCGCAGCGGGAAAGGCCACGTTCACGTCGATCTGCTCCGAGTGCCACGAAGTCGCCGACTTCGAGGGTGAGGACGCGGCCGCGGTGCAGGGCACGATCAAGAACATCGTCGCCGGTACGCAGAAGCACAAGAAGGCGCTGAAGCTGACCGACGCGCAGATCGCGGACGTCGCTGCGTACATGACCGGCGGCAAGTAAGCCGCCCAGGGGTCGCTGCACAGGGCCCGGGCTCCACTGGATTCCGGGCCTTTCTATTGCTGCATTGCGGTATTCACGGTCTGAATTTCGCCCGCGGATCGCTATCATTTCTGCGTCGTCCGGCCCCGATTCCCCAATGCGTCCAGAGGAGCATCCGATGAAAACCCTGCGTATTCTTGCCTTGTCCGTCGCCACGTTCGCCATTGCCGGCTTCAGCACGGCCGCGAGCGCTGACGCCGCGGCAGGCAAGGCGAAGTTCACGGCCGCCTGTGCCGAATGCCACGAAGTGGCTGATTTCGAGGGCGAGAGCGCTGCCGCGTTGACCGATTCGATCAAGAAGATCGTGGCCGGCACGCAGAAGCACAAGCAGGCGCTGAAACTGACCGACGCTGAAATCGCCGATCTCGCTGCCTACATGGCCGCCGGCAAGTAACGCGCGCGGCAAACGAACGAGGGCCCGGTCGCCCGGCGGCCGGGCCTTCTGTTTTTGATTTGCTAACATCCGCGGCAATCGAACCCACCCGGCGGTCCATTGCGCGTCCTGTTCCTGCTGCTGCTGCTTGCCAACGTGCTGTTCCTGGCCTGGTCTCGCTGGGTCGTGCCGGTGACGCCCGCGACGATCGACGCGCCGGCGGCCGGCGGGCGTGAACTGCAACCCATCCGTCTGCGTGCCGAGTCGCCTGATTCGTCGGCCACCCCCGCCGACGACTTGTCGGGCGCTGACCTGCTCGCCGCTGCCTGCGTGAGCGTGGGCCCCTTCATCGATCCGGCTCACGCGGCGGCAGCCAACGCGCAACTCGAGCGCCTCGGGTTCACGAGCCGGCGACGTGTTTCGCAGGATGAGGTGCGTGTGGGGTACTGGGTGCGCGTGCCGAACCTGGCCACTCCCGCCGATGCGACCAACGCGCTGGCCACGCTGCAGGCGGCCGGCTTCGGCGATGCCTATGTCGTGGCCGAGGGCGAGCCGGACAATACGGTTTCAGTGGGGGTGTATTCTGACCCGCGCCGTGCGGCGGAGGTCTCGGCCACGGTGCAGAAGGCGGGATTCACGCCGGAAACGAGCGATCGCCTGCGGCGGCTGGAGGTGCTCTGGCTCGACATCGACCGGCAGGCGAACGGCGGCCTGCCGTCGCTCGAGTCGCTGGGCACGCCGCCGGCAGGCGGCCTGCCGTACGACATGAGGGCTTGCCCGGCGCCCAGCCCGGCTGGTGACGTGACGCCCCCCGCAAACACGGCAACCGCGCCTGCCGGAGCAGGCGGCACCGGTTAAGGTAGAATCCCGTTCCCCTTGCGGACCGGGCCGGCTTAGCACAGCTGGTAGTGCACCTGATTTGTAATCAGGGGGTCGGGGGTTCGAATCCCTCAGCCGGCACCACATCGAGCAGACACAAACGAGGAAAGCCCATGGCGCTCTGGAAAGACCCGACCAAAGATCCGTCGATGCCCGGTTCCGATGGGGCAGCCGCCCTGGCCGCCGAACCGGCCCTGCGTTCCGTGGCGAGCTCCGGCCCCGACGCCTGCTCCCGCGGCCGCCGAACCGGCGCGACGCGGCGAGCGTGCGGCGCCGCCCGCCGTGGGCAACGCCAAGGAATCGCTGATCGCGGCAGACGTCACGATCGAAGGCAAGATCGAAGGCGCCGGCCACGTCCGCATCGCCGGGCGATTCAAGGGCGACGTCAACGTGCAGGGTAACGTGACGATCGAGCAGGGTGCGCACGTCACGGGCCAGATTGCTGCGGCCACCGTGATCGTGAGCGGCGAGGTGCACGGCAACATCCAGGCCAGCTCGCGCGTCGAGCTGCTCGAGACGGGCGTCATCAACGGCGACGTGAAGGCGGCCGTGCTGACGGTTGCGGCGGGCTCGCGCATGCGCGGCAACGCCGACTTCGGCTGGCCGGAATCGGCGAAGTAGCCGCGCGCCGCGCGCGGCCAGCGGATGATCACGGGACGCACAGGATCGCCAGGCAGTGTGGGCAAGACGCGCTCTTGTCCGCACTGCAAGGCGACGATCCTGCAGAGCGCGCCGATCTGTCCGCAGTGCCGCCATCACCTGCAGTTCGGCGCGGCGTCGACGGCCGCCACTGACGCAACGCCGCATTTTTCCGCGCTGAACGTGGAAGGCACGCTCCGGCACTCGGAGCGGGGCGGCGACTGGGAATACTCGGTGGTGCTCTCGATCCGCAACGAGCGTGGCGAGGAGATTTCGCGGCAGGTCGTAGGTGTTGGCGCCCTGCGCAGCACGGAAGCCCGGACCTTCACCCTCTCGGTGGACGTCGCCACGCCAAGAGGGCGTTGAATCGAGCGGTCGCTACTTCCCGTACTTTTTCGCGCAACCCGCGTCGTTCGCCTGCGCGACGATCGCGCTCGGCGCGACCGATGGCGGACTGCCCGCAGGTGCGTCGGCGATGGCCTGCAGCCGGTCGCGGAAGGTCTGGCACTGCGGCGCGTCGTCGATCATCACCAGCATGCCAGTCGCCATCCTGGCCGTCGTGGCGCTGTCGTAGGTCGGGGCAGGCTCGGGCTGTGCAGTGGCGGCGGGGGCTGTCTCTTCGTCTGCCGCGATGGGGGCGGGGGCGGGTGCCTGCCTGGAACAAGCAGCCACCAGCAAGCCAAGCATCACCAGTGCCAGCAAGGTTGTCCGGTTCGTCATCGCTAAGCACGCTCACGCTGTGACCCCGGCTTGGGGCCGGCGAAGAATGTCACAAGGAGGGCGAAATGCGATCGCGGATTTCCCAGATCGAGGCCGCCCGCCCGCAGGTGATCCGCTCACCGCTGCGGTCCGAGCGGCAGCCGGAATCGACCGCCCCGGCAGGGTGGTCTATGCTCGGCGTGACACGACCGCCGACCGGTCGCCCTGATGCGGCGAAGCCGCAGTCAGTGCAATTACCTATTTTTATAGGCGTGCGGCGTTTGCGAGCCTCTCGTACACGTTGCGGGTTCCGCAGCACGGGGTGAGACGACATGTGCCTTGCCGTTCCAATGAAGATCACGGGCATCGACGGTTACAACGCGACCTGCGAAGCCAAGGGCATCCAGCGCGAGGTGAGCCTGTTCATGCTCCAGGGCGAGCCCATCGAGGTCGGCGACCACGTGCTGATCCATGTCGGCTATGCCATCCAGAAGATCAGCGAGGAGGAGGCCCGGTCCACGTGGGATCTTTTCGACGAGATACTCGAGCATGCATGAGCTCGCGGTCTGCCAGGCCCTGATCGAGCAGGTCGAGCGCGTGGCCCGCGACAACGCGGCGCGCCGGATCCTGTCGATCACCGTGTCTGTCGGGCCGTTGTCGGGCATCGAGGCCAGGCTGCTGGAACACGCCTATCCGCTCGCGGCTGCCGGCACGGTGGCGGAGGAGGCAAAGCTGGTGGTCGTGACGGTGCCGGTGCGCGTCCGTTGCCGTACCTGCAGGGCCGAGACCGAGGTTGCATCGAACCGCCTGCTCTGCGGCAGTTGCAATGACTGGCAGGTGGATGTCATCGCCGGCGAAGAAATGCTGCTGCAGCGGGTCGAGATCGAAACGGCCGACGAACCCGTCCATTGAAGACGGCCAGATCATGAAGATGAGGTCACGCTGATGTGCCGTGATTGCGGATGTTCACTCGGTCCTGCGGCCACCCGTGCGCCGTTCGCGGCGCAACCGGCGACCAAGGGTCACATCGAGTCGATCGAGGTCATCACCGCGATCCTGGACGAGAACGACCGGGTCGCGGCGCACAACCGCACCCACTTCGACGGCCACGGCGTGCTCGCGGTCAACCTGATGTCCTCGCCGGGCTCCGGCAAGACCTCGCTGCTCGAGGCGACGATCAAGGCGCTCGCGGGCGAGATCAGGATCGCCGTGATCGAAGGCGACCTTGCGACGGAGAACGACGCGGCACGCATCCGTGCCTGCGGCGTCCCCGCCATCCAGATCACGACGGGCAATGCCTGTCATCTCGACGCGCAGATGGTGCACGACGCCCTGCACGACCTGCCGCTCGACGGCCTCGACGTGCTGTTCGTCGAGAACGTCGGCAACCTGGTGTGCCCCGCGAGCTTCGATCTCGGCGTGCATCGCAACCTCACGCTGCTGTCGGTGCCCGAAGGGGACGACAAGCCGGCCAAGTACCCGGTGATGTTCCGCGGCGCAGACCTGACGCTGATCACCAAGGTCGACCTGCTGCCGCACATCGAGGAGTTCAGCGTGGCGCGTGCACGCGACTCGCTGCGCCAGGTGGGGTTCCGGGGCGACATCATCGAACTCACGCGACGTGGCGGGCCGGGCTTCGAGGCCTGGCTCGGCTGGTTGCGCAGCGAGATCGCTGCGCGCCGCGCCGCCGCGGCCTGAGCCGCGAGGGAGGAGCATGACCACTGCCGCCGAATGGCTCGAGCGTATCCGGGCGTTGCCGCTGCCGCCGACGATCAAGGTCATGAACGTCTGTGGCGGTCACGAGCGTTCGATCACCACGGCTGGCCTGCGCAAGGCGATCCCGTCGAACATCGAACTGGTGCCGGGTCCGGGTTGCCCGGTCTGCATCTGTCCCGAAGAGGACATCTACGAGGCGATCCAGCTCGCGCTGCACGAGGGCGTGATCCTCGTGGCCTACGGCGACATGCTGCGCGTCCCCGTCAACGCGCCGAAGAGCGAGCCGCGTTCGCTGGAGCAGGCCAAGGCGGCGGGTGGCGACGTGCGTCCGATCGCGAGTCCGCTCGAGGCCGCGAAGATTGCGCGCGAGAATCCGACGCGCAAGGTCGTGTTCCTGGCCGCGGGCTTCGAAACGACGACCGCTCCGGCGGCGGCGCTGCTGGCGCAAGGCGCGCCCACGAACCTGTTGTTCCTGATGTCGGGTCGCCGCACGTGGCCCGCCGTCGAGATGCTGCTCGGTTCCGGGCAGCCTGGCTTCGAGGCGCTGATCGCGCCCGGTCATGTCGCCACGGTGATGGGCCCGGAGGAATGGGAGTTCGTGCCGCAGAAGCACGGCATTCCCACGGCGGTCGCGGGCTTTGCGCCGGACTCGCTGCTCGCCGCGCTGTATTCGGTGCTGCGGCAGAAGCTCGAGGGCAAGTGCTTCCTCGACAACTGCTACCCGCAGGTGGTGCGGCCGGGCGGCAACGCCACCGCGAAGCGCTACATCGACGAGACGATGGACATCAATGACGGCAACTGGCGCGGCATCGGCCCGATCCCGGCGTCCGGCTACGTGCTGAAGCCGCAGCACGCGGTGAACGATTCGCGCGTGCAGCTGCCTTCGTACACCGAGATGTCGCGCAAGCGCGCCGGCGAAATGCCGCCGGGCTGCGACTGCGCCCGGGTGGTGCTCGGCCGCATCTATCCCAACGAATGCCGGCTCTACGGCGCCGCCTGCACGCCGCGACATCCGATCGGGCCGTGCATGGTGTCCGACGAAGGTGCGTGCCGCATCTGGTGGGCCGACGGCATCCGCGAAAACGTCTGGGCTGGCCGCAAGGCTCAAGAAGCCTGACGGCGCAAGGCAGCAGGGCAGGATGGCGCAACCGGCACCGGCCGTGGTCACGCGACGGCTGCTGCTGACGGGCCGCGTGCAGGGCGTGGGTTTCCGCCCGTTCGTTTACAGGCTCGCGCACGAACTCGGGCTCGACGGCTTCGTGCGCAACCTGCGCGGCGACGTCGAGGTCGTGCTGCACGGTCCGGTCGCAGCGATCGAGCACTTTGCGCGCGACGTGATCGGTCGGGCGCCGCCACTCGCGCGTCCGGTCCTCGCCGGACAGACGGTCGTCGACGCGCCCGCCGCAGCCGGCTTTCACATCGCTCCCAGCAGCGCGGCGCTACATCCGCAGATTTCGGTGCCGCCGGATTTCTTCTGCTGTCCCGACTGCCTCGCGGAACTGGCGCGCCCGGGTGATCGCCGACATCGGTACGCCTTCATCAACTGCACGCAGTGCGGACCGCGCTACACGCTGATCGAGGCACTGCCGTACGACCGTCCCAACACCACGATGCGCGCGTTTCCCTTGTGCGACGCGTGCCGCAAGGAATACGAGGACCCGCTCGATCGACGCTTCCATGCGGAGCCCGTCGCCTGTCCCGTGTGCGGGCCGCACCTGGAGTTCGTTTCCCCCGGCGCAGAGAAGCCAGGGGAGGGCGACGACAGTGCGCTCGCCGCTGCCGTGGCTCTGTTGCGTGACGGTCAGGTGCTGGCCGTCAAGGGCATCGGTGGCTATCACCTGATGTGCGACGCGCGCAGCGAGGCAGCCGTGGCGCGACTGCGCAAGCGCAAGCACCGCCCGGACAAACCACTGGCGGTGATGTATCCGTGGCGCGGCCAGGACGGACTGGATGTCGTCCGCGACGAGTTCGAGCCGGAGCCTGCCGCACGTGAGGCCTTGCTCGATCCGGCGCGCTCGATCGTGCTGTTGCGCGCCGGCTCGCGCACGAGCCTTGCGCCGAACATCGCACCGGGCCTCGCTGAGATCGGCGTGTTCCTGCCCTACAGCCCGCTGCACCAGCTGCTGCTGGATGAGTTCGGCGGACCATTGGTCGCGACCTCCGGCAACGTGAGCGGCGAACCCGTGCTGACGTCCGCGACGGAAGCGCAGGAGCGTCTCGCCCAGGTCGCGGATGCTTTCCTGCACCACGATCGCCCGATCGCGCGGCCCGCCGACGACTCGGTCGTGCGCGTCATCGCGGGTCGGGCTCGTCCCATCCGTCTGGGGCGCGGCAGCGCGCCGCTGGAACTCGCGCTGCCGCGTTCCGTGCCGAGGCCCGTGCTGGCCGTTGGCGGTCACCTCAAGACGACGGTGGCGTTGGCCTGGGACAGGCGCATCGTCGTGTCACCGCACATCGGCGACATGGGCACGCTGCGCAGCGAGCAGGTGTTCGCGCAAGTGGCGGCGGACCTGCAGCGCCTCTACGACGTGCGCGCCGAAGTCGTCCTGAGCGACGCACACCCCGACTACGCGACCACGCGCTGGGCACGCAGCAGTGGCCTGGTGCACGAACTGGTGCAGCACCATCGTGCGCACGCGTCCGCACTGGTCACCGAGCACGGCAGGGCCGACGCGCCTGCGATCGTGTTCGCCTGGGACGGAGTCGGACTCGGCGACGACGGCACGCTCTGGGGCGGCGAAACCTTTCTCGGCACGCCGGGTCACTGGCAGCGTGCGGCGCACCTGCGGCCTTTCCGCCTGCCGGGCGGCGACCGCGCTGGCCGCGCACCGTGGCGCAGCGCGGCCGCCGTCTGCTGGGAGCTGGGCCGTGATTGCCCCATCGGCATTCCAGACCCCATCGTCCGCAATGCCTGGGAACGGCGGGTGAATTGCCCGCAATCGAGCGCTGCGGGCCGCCTCTTCGACGCCGCCTCGGCCATCATCCTCGGCCTGGGTGAGACGAGCTTCGAAGGGCAGGGGCCGATGTGGCTCGAGGCCATCGCGCGCGATCCGGTCGCGTTTCCGCGGCTGCAGCTGCGATCGGCTGCGGACGGACGAGTCGAGCTCGATTGGGCGCCACTCGTCGAGTGGCTGTTGCGGCCTCCCCCGGCCACCGCGGCCGACCAGGCTGACCGGGCCGGCGCGGTGCATTCGGCTCTCGCAGACGGCATCGTGCAGGTGGCCGAACGGCTCCGCGCGCAGTCAGGCTGCGCAGACGGTGGGCCTGACGGGTGGCGTGTTCCAGAATCGACGCCTGACGGAGACCGCGCTTGCCGGTTTGTCGGCCCAGGGCTTCGAGGTCCTGCTGCCCGTGCAACTGCCGTGCAACGACGGCGGGCTGAGCTACGGGCAGGTCGCCGACTTCATCGGCCGAAAAGTCTAGACTTGGTCGCATGCTCTGGTTCGAACGACCGTTGCTCGCCGTCCTGCGCCACGAATATTCGCAGGCGATGCGTTTCACGGAAGACGACGCGGCGGAAGTGATGCCCACCGCGCCCGACGACGCCGTGCCAGCTCTACGTGCACGTGCCGTTCTGCGAAGTGCTGTGCCCGTTCTGCTCGTTCCACCGCGTCCGCTACAACCCGTCCAGGACCGGCCGCTATTTCGAGGCGCTGCGTCGCGAGATCCAGCTCTACCACGACCGGGGCTTCCGCTTCAGCGACCTGTACGTCGGCGGCGGCACGCCGACGGTGGACGCCGACGAACTGATCGCGACGCTGGAACTGGTGCGTTCGCTGTCGCCTGTGCGCGCGGTCTCGATCGAGACGAACCCGAACCACCTCGACCCGGACGACCTGCGGCGCTATCGCGACGCGGGCGTCACGCGGCTTTCCGTCGGCGTGCAGAGTTTCGACGACGGCTTGCTCGCCGGCATGGAGCGGCTCGAGAAGTATGGCAGCAGCGACGTGATCCGCAGCCGTCTCGCGGCCGCGCAGGGTATCTTCCCGACGCTCAACGTCGACATGATCTTCAACCTGCCGGGGCAGACGCTGGCCATGCTCGAGCACGACCTCGACGTGCTGCAGGCGCTGCAGGCCGACCAGGTATCGTTCTATCCGCTGATGACCGCGCCCACCGCGCGGCACAAGATGGAAAAGAGCATGGGGCTCAGCGATCCGCGGCTGCGCCACCCGATGTACGAACGGATCCTGCAGCGGCTGCTCGGCGAGTACCAGGCGTCGTCCGCGTGGTGCTTCTCGCGCAACCAGGGCATGTTCGACGAGTACATCATCGACCAGAACGACTACGTCGGCGTCGGCAGCGGCGCCTTCAGCTACGTGGGGGGCGCCTACTACTCCACGACGTTCTCGCTGAACCACTACTGCCGCCGCATCGAAGGCGGGCAGAGCGGCATCACGCAGCGCCGGCCGGTCGGTCTCAGGGAGCAGATGCGCTACGACTACCTGGTGCGGTTGTTCGGGGGCGAGCTGCGGCGCGATTACATCGAGCGGCGGTACGGCCGCGCCTTCTGGCTGCTGCTGGCGCCGGAACTGCTGGCGATGCGGGCGATCGGCGCGACGCGCCACGATGCGGACGCGATCCGCCTGACGCACCGCGGCATGTACTGCTGGGTGCTGATGATGGCCGAGTTCTTCAACTCGGTGAACTCGGTGCGCGAGCAGATGCGCGAGCACATTCGCGCCGAACTCGAAACCTGGAACGAAGAAGCGAAGGTGCCGCTGTCGGCCGTCGGCCGCACGCCCGCGCGCGAGGTTGGACGATGACGATGCAGGACACGCACGTTTCGCTGGCACACGGCAACGGCGGGCGCTACATGCGCGAGCTGATCCACGAGATCTTCGCGCGCCACCTCGCCAATCCGTTGCTCGACACGGAGTCCGACGCGGCCGTGCTGCCGTGGAACGCCGCGGACGGCGAACTCGCGTTCACCACCGACAGCTTCACCGTGCAGCCGATCGAGTTTCCGGGCGGCAACATCGGCTCGCTCGCCGTGCACGGCACCACGAACGACCTGGCGGTCGCCGGCGCAGTTCCGAAGTACCTGAGTCTCGGCGTGCTGCTCGAAGAAGGCCTCGAGTTCGCCGTGCTCGAACGGGTCGTCGCGGGGATCGCGCAGGCGGCGAAGGAAATCGGCGTGGTGGTCGCGGCGGGCGACACCAAGGTGGTGCGGCGCGGCGAAGGCGGCGGCATCTACCTGAATACGAGCGGCATTGGCGTGCGCAACCCGAACCTGCGGCTCGGCATGCGCGAAATCCGCGCCGGCGATGCGATCCTGGTGAGTGGTCCGGTCGGTGATCACGGCATCGCGGTCATGCTCGCCCGCGAGCAGTTCGGCTTGCGGGGCGACCTGCAGTCCGACGCGGCGAGCGTACTGCCCATCACGCTCGAACTCGCCCGCTGCAAGGGCCTGCGCTTCATGCGTGACCCGACGCGCGGCGGGATCGCCACGGTGATGCACGAGATCGTGCAGGCGGCGGGGCTGGGCGTGCATCTGGACGAAACGCAGGTGCCGGTGCGCGACTCGGTGCGTTCGGTGTGCGAAATGCTGGGCTACGACCCGTATTTCCTGGCGTGCGAGGGTCGTGTCGTCGCCGTCGTTGCCGCCGACGAGGCCGCAGCGGCACTTGCGGCCGTGCGGGCACTGCCCTCCGGCAGCGATGCCGCCATCATCGGCCGCATCCAGGAGCAGCCGCAGCGCGTCATCCTGCGCACGCCGCTCGGCGGCGAACGCGTGATCGAAGAACTCGAAGACGATCCGCTGCCGCGTATCTGCTAGCCGCCGGCGAACAACGGCCCGTTGTCGATGTAGATGAGATAGCGGGCGATCTTGTCGCCCTGCAGGTAGAACACGTTGACGAACGGGATCGTGACCTGCGAACCGTCGAGCCGCGTGTAGGTGCACGAGCCCTTCGCACACGGTCGAGCCGTCGGCATCCCAGGTGCGCAGCAATTCGTGCCGGCTGCCACCGATCATGCCGAAGAATGCTTCGACGTACGCGGCGACGTTGGCCTGGCCGTGCACGGCAGGCTGGCTGCCGAAGCGGAACTCACCGTCGGGCGTCAGGAACTGCGCGAATTCCTGCGAGCGCTTGCCGTCGATCGCGGCAAACAGCGAATTCCACCAGTCTTTGCTGGGCATGCCTCGTGACCCTGCCATCGGCCGGGGTGACCGCGCGGCAATCTTGCCACGTGGACGCGCGGCAGTCAGGTGTCGCTGGCTTACGTGGCGATTTGGAGGCGCCGGATCTGGCTATCCGCATTTCAACGGCCTGTTTAGGTACTCGTCACGATGGTCGAAGCGCCCGTCTTACGTTCCGCCGGACCGACATTGCGAACTGCTCTCATTCTCGCTCCGAGCCGACAACCAGGGCTGCCGAAAAGTTCCCTAACTCGCAGCAATACTTCGGTATTCCGAGGTTATTGCGATGCAGCCAGAACCCTAACATGGCCCTCGTAAATTTCTAGGTCTGGGACGTATCACCCAGGTTTTTTTAGCTCGGCAAGACGTCGAGCGAGGGAGTCGAAAATGAGACTTGCTAAGCATCGCGGAGCACGATTACTCGTGCCACTCATCGCGCTATTTGCGCTGGGCGCTGGTATCGCCGGCTGTTCCGGCGATGACGGCAAGACTGGCGCGACTGGACCTGCCGGCCCTGCGGGCACGCCCGGAGCTACGGGTGCCACGGGCGCCACGGGCGCCACGGGTCCCGCGGGAGTTGCCAAGATAGAGCCGAGGGAGGCGTGCGGCGTCTGTCACGACACCGGCTCGTTGGCCGCTGTCGACGCATTCGCATGCCATCGACCGAGAGATATGCCTTCAGCAGCGACGGCACCCGTCGTGGACGGGGCCGACCTCGACGTCACGTTCAACATCAAGCTGAACGGCGCGAGTTACGACTGGTTTCACCACCGTCAACCGTGCGGTTATGTCTACCAAGGCATATCGGTGTCGACGCCGAATACTGTCTACACGCGGTTGGCAGAACAGTACTACCGAGCCGGCGACCAGCATTGCATCTCGCTGTCCTCGACGGTGTTGCGGGTGGCGTACTACACGCTCACGTATCCCGGGCGACTGCGAGCTTCGTCGGCACCGATGCCAGGGTCTATTTCAGACTCGAGACGGCAGCGGGCAGTGTACCGCGAGACGTCGGGCCAGCGTATATGCCGATGACGTCAATTACGTGCGTCCGGCTCTGGTAAGCAACCAGTCGTGCCAGAACTGCCACGGCACGCTTCGCGGGTGGTGAGAGCAGCCATCATTACAACCCGTTCAATGCGGATGCCTGCGTGACCTGCCACAGTGCGGTAAATCCTCCGGACGATTACAGCCTGGTCTACCTGGCTCACGGCGTCCACAACTCGCACAACATGCCGAGCGGCGCGTTCACGATTCCAGGTGAAGACCCCATCGACGGTCACGTACCCGACGTACATGACCAACTGCAGCGTCTGCCACGACAGCGCGGACACGCTGGCGGCGGCGAACTCGATGCAGGTCACGGGCGAAGGCTGCTTCAGCTGTCACGAGTCGATGGACAGCTGGGATTTCGCGCCCTCCGGGTTGACCTTCCACGAGGCCTTCGCCCCAACTGAGGATTGCCAGGCCTGCCACAAGGTCGGCGGCGTCGCGAGTGAAAAGGTCGTCGTCACGGACTTCCACGACGGGCTCGAGACAGAGCGCGTCGGCATCATCTACGGCGGCGAAGACCTCTCGGTCAGCAAAGGCAAGAACTTCACGTGGAAGATCGACAGCGTCGTCGACGACAAGACGAACCTGAAGATCAGCTGGTCAGCCACGTACGACAAGATGGCACCGGTCCGCTGCCGCAGTCGCCGTGGATCCTTGCAACACGACGGTGACCGAGGAGCGCGCCGGGGTTCTTCCCATATGCGCCGAATACCGCGAACGAGGGCACGTTGAGCATGCTGCGCAGCTACGCGCAGGGCGATGACTACATCCTCGGTACGAGCACGACCGCGCCGGGCCAGGCCGGTGCGGTGAACCTGTCGACCACCAACACGGTCTGCGCCGCCAACGTGGCGACCACGACCATCCCGGTGGACGCCGCCATCCCGGCCGGCACGCGGGCCATCGTGGCCCTGCAGGGCAAGCCGCAGCTGGCGGTTCCGGCAGGCATGACGACCGAGCACTGGGCGGAACCCGCTGATGTTCGTCCGCGTCCCGACGCCGACCTACGAGTTCGTCGTGGGCACGGGTGCCAAGGCGACCGATCGCCGCGTCGCAAGATCGCCGACACCGGGCAGTGCCTCAAGTGCCATGTCGGCTCGCTCTATCAGCACGGCAACACCCGCGTCGACAACGTCGACGATGTGCATCATCTGCCACAACTCGGCATCGAGCGAGCAGAACAACCGCGTCTCTGATGGGCGTCGCCGCGGCCGAAGCGTACGACGGCAAGGTTGGCCAGACGTACGAGTTCAAGACCATGCTGCACGCCATCCACTCGGCTGGCACGGGCTTGGCCCCGTACATTGTCTATCGGACCCGCGGCATCTATGCCTGGGCAGCTGAAGGGGTGACCCCCCCGAACTGGCCGGCAGCGTCAGTACGCCGAACTCTGGTCTTCGGAGGCGACCCCGCAGTGCCGCAGGCCAGCAGTCGCACACCCTGTACCACCCGACCTTCCCGCGGTTGTTCAACGACTGCGCGGCCTGCCACGTCAAGGGCTTCGAACCTAAGATCCCCGATCAGGACAAGGCCGTGGCCACTACGCTCGATGCGGGCGCAGCGCCGTGGGACAACAAGATCGACGACGTCCTCCAGGGTGCATCGGCGGCGGCCTGCACGAGCTGCCATCAGTCGACCGACGCCAAGGGTCATGCGTACCTACTATGGCCCTCGTAAATTTCTAGGGCTGGGACGTAACACCCCAGGTTTTTCTGCTCGGCTAGACGTCGAGCGAGGGAGTCGAAAATGAGACTTGCGAAGCTTCGAGGCGCACGCGGATTCGTTCCGCTGATCGCGCTGTTATCGCTCGGCATCGGCCTGGCCGGTTGCTCTGGCGACGATGGCAAGAATGGGGCAGCCGGCCCCGCCGGCCCTGCGGGCACGCCCGGAGCTACGGGCGCCACGGGCGCCACGGGCGCCACGGGTCCCGCGGGAGTTGCCAAGATAGAGCCGAGAGAGGCTTGCGGCGTCTGCCACGACACCGGCTCGTTGGCCGCTGTTGATACAGTGCATGCCTTGGCCCCGCAGGTTGCCGTCAGCAATGTCGTCTTCGCGCAAGACACTGTCGATCCGACTGACCTTATCGTGACCTTCAACGTGAAGGTCGACGGCGTGAATTTCACGGCTTTTCCTGCCGGCGCGGTCAGCACCGCGTACCAGTTCAACGGCACCCTTCGCAATAGCTTGAATACCCTGGACGTCGATAACCCCCTTACGACAACCGTCGATGAAAGCGTCCCGGGCGACGTTGTGACGCCAGCCACGCTCTCCGGCGGTACCGGCGGCAATTACACCATCACGATCGACGGTGGATTCCCGGCCTACGGCGCCGTCCCGTCGCGCTATCTCTTCCGGCCCGAAAGAGCGGCCGCGGGAGATCTTCCGCGGATACGCGCCATCGTGATGGGCGACTTCCCCAGCTCGCCTGACCAGAACCTGGTCGGCACTGCGGGATGCACCGGCTGCCACGGCGACAACGGCAACGGCTTCCACTACGGCTATCCGACGGATGGCAGGAACTGCACGGTGTGCCATGACGCGACGAACACGAACTATCCGTGGTTGGTCAACATCGGTCACGGCATCCACGCCTCGCACGGCATGCCGAGCGGCGAGTACGAGGTGACGCTGAAGGACGGCAGTAGCTTTACCGACAGAAATACCGGCCTGCCGGATCCTTTCATCGTCTCCACTACGTACCCGACCTACATGAACAACTGCAGCGTCTGCCACACGGCAAGCAGTGGCGCGCTGGCGAAGGCGAACGCGATGCCGGTCACGGGCCCGGGTTGCTTCAGCTGCCACGAGTCCATGGATAGCTGGGATTTCCAGCCCTCCGGATTGACCTTCCACGAGGCCTTCGCCCCGACCGAAGACTGCCAGGCCTGCCACAAGGTAGGCGGCGTCGCGAATGAAAAGGTCGTCGTCACGGACTTCCACAACGGGCTCGAGACCGAGCGCGTCGGCATCATCTACGACGGCGAAGACCTCTCGGTCAGCGAAGGCAAGAACTTCACCTGGAAGATCGACAGCGTCGTCGACGACAAGACGAACCTGAAGATCTCTGGTCAGCGACGTCGACAAGGATGGACGGTCCGCTTCCCGCAGTCGCGGTGAATCCGTGCAACACCACGGTGACCGCGAGTGCGCCGGGGTTCTTCCCATATGCGCCGAATACCGCGAACGAGGGTACATTGAGCATGCTGCGCAGCTACGCGCAGGGCGATGATTACATCCTCGGTACGAGCACCACCGCGCCGGGCCAGGCCGGTGCGGTGAACCTGTCGACCACCAACACGGTCTGCGCCGCCAACGTGGCGACCACGACCATCCCGGTGGACGCCGCCATCCCGGCCGGCACACGGGCCATCGTGGCCCTCCAGGGCAAGCCGCAGCTGCCGGTTCCGGCAGGCATGACGACCGAGCACTGGGCGGAACCCTTGATGTTCGTCCGCGTCCCGACGCCGACCTACGAGTTCGTCGTGGGCACGGGCGCCAAGGCGACCACGCCGCGTCGCAAGATCGCCGACACCGGGCAGTGCCTCGACGTGCCATGTCGGCTCGCTCTATCAGCACGGCAACAACCGCGTCGACAACGTGACGATGTGCATCATCTGCCACAACTCGGCATCGAGTGATCAGAACAACCGCTTCACCATGGGCGTCACGGCGGCTGAAGCGTACGACGGCAAGGTGGGGCAGACGTATGAGTTCAAGACCATGCTGCACTCCATCCACTCGGCCGGCGAGAGCCTGACGCCCGTTCGCGGTCTACCGGACCCGCGGCATCTATGCCTGGGCGGCTGAAGGGGTCACCCCCGCGAACTGGCCGACCGAGGCGCCGACTTGCGCAGTTCGACGACGCGCCGACTCCCGCGCCGATGACGGGCTACACGGGTCTTCGGGGCCGATCCAGCGCTGGCGGCGTCGTGCCAGACGCACAACCTCTACCACCCGACGTATCCACGGGCGCTCAACGACTGCGCGACCTGCCACGTCAAGGGCTTCGAGAAGTCCGTGAACGCGATCCCCGAGCAGGACAAGGCCGTGGCAACCACGCTCGATGCGGGCGTAGCGCCGTGGAACAACAAGCTCGACGACGTCCTCCAGGGCGCCT
The DNA here is from genome assembly GCA_963793675.1 of uncultured Gammaproteobacteria bacterium. Lineage (GTDB taxonomy): Bacteria > Pseudomonadota > Gammaproteobacteria > Steroidobacterales > Steroidobacteraceae > RPQJ01. Next base: position 100,392 of record CAWCBA010000010.1, read on the forward strand.
CGGCGGCGGCCTGCACGAGCTGCCACCAGTCGACCGACGCCAAGGGTCATGCGTACCAGAATGGCTGGACGCCGCAGACCTTCGAGAACGGACGTCAGACCATCATCGATACGAAGTGAGCTGATGTTCGACTGACCTCCAGGTGAGCGGGGTGGACCTTCGGGTCCACCCCAATCCCCGGAAAAGAAGACTCTTACGAGGTGGGCCTGTCGGCCCACCTTTTTTGTGGGGCGCCCGGCAGGGCAGTGGGGTAAGCAGGGCTGGAAACGTGAAGCCCGCGAGTTGTGCCGGACGCGCAGTGTCCGTCGTTTGCGGTAAACCCTGTGGCTGCCGTCTGTCTGACAAGTGATCTTTCCGGATCGCCGATGAAGATCGGCGTGGTGCGACACGGACATCCGAGCAAAGTCCTTTGACGTGCGTGCGGATCACGGCCGCAATTCTTTCGACTCAGAGCAGGGATAAGTGCCGATGGCCTGGACATTGAGCAAACGGCTTTTCTATATCGCGATCTTCATTTCCGGGAGTTCGGCCCTGGTCTATCAGTTGATCTGGGTCCGGCTGCTCGGGCTGGTCTTCGGCGTCAGCAGTTTCGCCGTGGCGACGGTCGTGGCCGTGTTCCTGCTGGGGCTCGGGCTGGGAAGTTACTTCTTCGGCAAGTGGTCGGAACGCACCGAGAATCCGCTCAGGATCTACATGTACGTCGAGGTCTGCATCGCGGTTGCTTCGCTGGTGTCCTACCTCGTCATCGATTACCTGCCCGTCTACCGTTATCTGTACGAGTCCGCCTACAACCGCCTCGACCTCTACGGGATGTCCGTCGTCCGGCTGCTGCTGTCGGTCGCGGTGCTCCTGCCGCCGGTCTTCTTCATCGGCGGCACAATGCCGCTGATCGCGAAGTATTTCCTCAGGGCCTCGACGACCTTCGGCTCCGGCTTCAGCAGAATCTATTATCTCAATACCCTGGGGGCGTTCGCCGGCGCACTGCTCACCGGCTTCGTGCTCGTGCGGTATCTTGGGGTCTTCATGACCCTGATGCTCGCCGTCGCCGGAAATTTGCTGGTGGCGGCCCTCATCGGCGTCGGCAAGTCGGATTCGGCACCACTGCGCGGAGTCGACCGAAGCGAGCGCGCCCTATTCCTACATGCTGCTGATCCTGTTCCTGACGGGGTTCATCAGCCTGGGTTATGAGGTGCTCTGGGTCCGGATACTGTCGACCTATGGCCTGTCGACATCCCAGGCCTTCGCGCTGATTGTGGCCGGCTTCCTGCTCGGTTTCTCGATCGGTTCCTTCCTGGTGTCCCGGACGATAGACCGTCGGCAAGACCTTGAGGCCTGGTTCAGCAGCGTCTGCATTCTCACCGCGCTGAGCGGGGCGCTGGTGCTGTTCCTGTTCCGAAGATTCGAAGCGCTCGCGCTGCTGCTGGAGAAGTCGCTGTCCGTTGACTATCTGAACGCGAGCCTGGCCCTGGCGTTCGTCATGTCGCTCATCCCGGCAATCTTCATGGGAATACTGTTTCCGCTGGGTTTGCGGATCTATGCCCATGACGTGCACAGAATCGGAGCAAAGGCTGGCAAGATCCTCTTCTCCAATACTGCAGGATGCGTGCTGGGCAGTCTCCTGACCGGCTTCGTGCTGATCCCGTTCGTCGGGCTGTGGAATACGACGCTGATCCTCGTCAACCTGAGCCTGCTGATTGCGCTCGTCCTGTCGCTCCGGGTGCGCGATGTCTCCCGTGCACGATGGGCGGCTCTGCTGCTGGTCGGCGTCCTGGCCAACCTGCTGGTCTTTTCCGACAGCAAGTCCTTTCACAAGGAAGTGAACGGCCTGCGCGTCGTCTACTACGCGGAGGGCTTGTCAGGCACGGTCAGCGTGCTGGGGAACGACCAGTACAGGGGAGTGTTCGTCGACGGTCAGAACGTCTCGGGGACCGACCCGGTTCTGCTGGCGGACTCCAAGATGCTCGCCCACCTTCCGCTGCTGCTGGCCGACGACCCGCGGGCGGCGCTGACGGTCGGTTTCGGCACCGGGACGACCTCGGGCAGCATGCTGCTGCACGACATCGCGGTCGATGCCGTGGAAATCGAGGAGAAGATCATCGAGGCCGCGCCGCTGTTCAGCTCGATCAATCGCGAGTCCTATGCCGACCCGACTCTGAACCTCGTCCTGGACGATGCGCGCAACTACATCGGAGTCGTGGACCGGGATTTCGACGTCATCGCGACCGATGTCACCAACCTGAAGTACAAGCGCAACCCCTATCTCTACACTCGCGAGTACTTCGAGATCATGCAGGATGCCCTGACCGGGGACGGGATCGCAGCGGCCTGGCTGCCCCTCGGGGGACTGTCATTCGAGGATCTGCGGATCCTGATTGCCACCTTCGACAAGGTCTACCCCCATACCACCGTCTGGTACTTCACGCAGTACCCCACTCACTTCGTCATCGCGGTGGGCACACCGCAGCGCACCCAGGTCGATCTCGGCGGTCTGGCGCAGAGAATGAACAAGATGAGCAAGGTGAGCGCTGATCTCAAGACGATCAAGGTGGACGACGCCTACGAGGTCGCGGGCATGCTGCTGCTGGGGGAACAGGACGTCGACAACCTGGTCGCCGGCGAACCGATCCACACCGACGATCGTCCGGTTCTCGAATTCTCCGACATGGATCAGTACGGGATGATCGACGTCGAACCTAATCTGAAACGGCTGCTCGGCTACCAGACGGAGGACCGTGGGCAATACTTCACCGGGTCGGACAGGGAACGGTCCATCCTGAAGCGGCACTTCGCCGAGTACCAGCGTGACCAGAAGCGATTGATCCGCAAGTACGAAAGTGCTTCCAGGCCTGAGGTCGATTGATGCCGGCGGACTGACGTCGCTGCGGGTCACGAAGCGGTAGAAAGAAACGCCCCGCAGAGCGGGGCGTCCTTGTTACCGTGGCGTCACCGGCCGTCCTGAGACGGCTCGAGATGCCCGGCCTTGCTGTCTGCATCAAGACGGCCGGATGTCCGGCCATCTCTGACGTCAACTTACATCGTCGCGGCGGCTTCGATCTTCACTTCGGCGTTTTCGATCATCACCGGGTACTGGTAGCCCATGCCGAAGTCCTTGTTGGTGACCGCGGTGCCGGTGACCAGCACCGTGTCGCCGACGTTCGGCAGCGGGTGCATGGTGGTCGTCACGGTCAGGTCATTGGTGCCGTCGGCGCCGGAGCCGTCCCGGACGTGCACCCAGTCCTTGCCCATGATGCCCGCGTTGGTCTTCACGACCTTGCCGCGGACGGCGACCTTCTGGCTGGCCAGGGCGTCTTTCTCGGCGTACACCTCTGCGACGGTCTTGCCGCCCTCGGCCTTCACGATACCGGTCAGGTCGACTTCGCCGGTCGGCCGGGCCGGCGGGTGGTCCGCCGGCATGGCGGCCGGGCCGGCGGGGGCGGCGGCTGTCGGGGCCGCGTCGGTCTTGGCTGCTTCCTCGTGTTTGCCGTTGCATCCGGTCAGGGACACGGCGGCGGCCAGGGCGAGTACGCTGGCAATGGATGCCTTGAGCACTGCAATTCTCCAGTTGGATATCGAATGGGGGACTCTCAGGGCGCAGGAGTCTAAAGGACAAACTGCGGCTTGCTAATAGCCATCTGCCGCCGGACACCTGTGGTATCGCCGCGACGCAAGGGCAACCACATACGGGGATATACGAGTACGAGTCTAAATCGCAGCTGCCTACTATCGCTGCGACCTTGCGTTCGGCCCGCCCCGGCGGGAACCCGTACCTCGAGGTCGCAGGGTTCCAAAGAACAGTCAGGTGCCAGTGATGAAATTCTCCAGCGCTCGGTCCGCGACGCGATCGCGGGTGCCCATGATTGCATTGCTGGCACTTGCGGCCTCGATCGGCATTGCCGGTTGCACCAACGACGGCGGCGGCCCGAAAGGTCCGGGCGACGGCGGCGACTCGGGTCAGACCGGTCCAACCGGGCCGACCGGACCGGCGGACGTGCCGATTTCCCTCGGTGGCGACGTCAAGGACGTCGGGAACCGGTTCGACGCTGACCGCGCAGCAGATCGCGGACATCGGCACGCTCGTCGCCTCGATCGACAGCGCAGCGATCACCGGCAACAAGCCCGTCATCGAGATCACGGTCAAGACCGACAAGGGCGGCGCCGTGCTCGGCCTGGCCGCAACCACCCTGCGTCTCGGCATCGCGAAACTGGTGCCTGCGGCCAACGGATTCCCGTCACGCTGGCAGAGCTACATCAACCGCAACGGAACGCCGAGCATCCCGACCCCGGTGTTGCCCGGCGCGGTGCAGGCGAACACGGAAAGCGGCGTCGCTGCCGGCTGGCAGGAACTCGGGGCGGGCAAGTACCGCTATACGTCGGCGGTCGACCTGAGCAACGTCACGACGCCGATCGCGGTCGCTTACGAACCCACGCTGACGCATCGCGTCAGTATCGCGATCGATATGTCTGGCAGCGCACGCGCGCTCGCGCCGGACAATCCGTTCAAGGACTTCGTGCCGAGCGGCGGCGCCGTCTCGAGCAAGCTGATCGCGGCGACCGAGAACTGCGCAAGCTGCCATGTCCGGTTCGGGCAACATGGCGGGCCGCGCCGCAGCACGGAATTCTGCGCCGTCTGCCACAATCCGGCGACGACCGACCCCGATTCGGGCGAATCGGTCGACCTCGCCTACATGGCGCACTCGATTCATCGCGGTGAGAACCGCAGCACGCCGTACGTCGTGTACGGCTTCAACGGCACAAAATTCGACGCCGGCGAGATCACCTATCCGCAACCGGTCACGTTCTGCGAGACCTGCCACGTCAAGTCCGCGTCGATGCCGCAGGGCGACGACTGGAAGACGAATCCCGGTGCGGCCGCTTGCGGCGGTTGCCATGACGCCGGCCTGAACAAGACGGGGCCGAGCGCCACGACCGGCCTGTACACCTACACCTACACGCACTCGAGCACGATCCTGCCGCCGGCCTACACGGCGAACGACGGCACCTGCAGCGGCTGTCACCGCGACGATGGCGCCGCGGGCGGCATTCTCGCTGCGCACAAGAAGGACGCGGACCGCCAGGCGATCGAAAACGGCAGCCTGTTCACGTACAAGATCCTGGGCGTCGAAAACGCGGTTGCGGGCCAGGCGCCGAAGGTCACTTTCCAGATCCTCGATGCCAACGGCGCTTCGATCAACGTCAAGGCGATCACGACGGGCCGGCTGCGCCTCGACTTCGCCTGGTCGACGCCCGACATTCACAACGTCGCGGACGTGGCAGGAGACCTGCTGGCAGGCCAACCGTGGCGCCGCGACCACGATCGACCTGATCGCCAACGCGGCGAGCGTCGTCGACAACGGCAACGGTACCTTCAGCTACACGCTCGTCTTCCGTGCTGCCGTCCGGGTTCGACGATGCCACGCTCGGCAAGGGCCTGATGGTCGTGCTCGAGGGCCGGCGCCAGCTGGCGGATGGGTCACTGGCCTATCCGGACAGCGCGTTTGCCTTCGCGGGCGGCGCGGCGCGCGAAAAGCTGGTCGACCAGGCCAAGTGCGAGAACTGCCACAAGAAGCTTGCGCTGCACGGCGGCAGTCGCGCGGGCGATCCGATCATCTGCACCGTCTGCCACAACTCGAGCGTGGGCGGCACGTTCAACGCCGATACCTTCGGTCCGCTGGCGCTCGGCGCGTTCATCCACGGGCTGCATGCCAGCAACGTGGTGCCGTTCGGTGCAGTCACCTATCCGCAGAGCCTGGCTCGTTGCGAAGGCTGCCACGTCGCGGGCAAGTTCAACGTGGCTCGCGCGAGCGCGCTGCCGATCACTGTCGATGCGGGCACGACCCTCACCAGCGGCGCGGCGACGCTCGCCTGGAAGGACGACCTTGCCGACTCGGCGACGGCGGGCACCTGCAAGGGCTGCCACACCTCGGCGGCGGCCGCGAGCCACATGCAGTCGCAGGGTGGCAGCTTCGGCGTCGCCAAGGCGCTGGTGCCGTCGTCCTCGGTGGAAGGCTGTGCGGTCTGCCACGGCAAGGATCGAACGTACGACACTGAAAAAATGCATTGCGCGACGCTGCCATATGGCCAGTGCACGCAGTGATCGGAAGCACCTCAATGACACGACGTTCAATGACACCTTTCACGACGCTCCTGTCGCGCTCAGGGCGCGCGCCGGTAGCATCCCGCCTGCCCGTCGGCCGGAGCCGCACGATGTCAACGCCGCGTAAGAATCGGATTTCGGGCATGCAGGGCTTGCTGCTCGCAGGCCTGGGCGCCTTCGCCATCGGTCTCGCCGGCTGCAGCGGCGACAACGGCCCCGGGGACAAGACCACCGCGCCGGATCCCGTGTTTCCGCCAGGTCCCGGCACGGGTGCACCGATTCCGATCACCTCCGCCAAGACGATCGTCGCCTCGATCACGCGCGTTACCGCGCAGGATGACGGCAAGCCCCTGGTCGAGATCTACCTGAGGGATGAAAACAATTTTCCGCTGAAGGGTTTGCCTGCCGCCAACATCCGCTTCGTCCTGGCGCGGCTGGAGCCCGCGGCCAACGGTGCCTCGAGCACCTGGCATGCGATCACGCGCAAGACGGAAGCGTTCCCCGGCACGCCGGCACCCACGCCGGCCGACAAGGTGACCGGCACTGGACCGAAGAACCAGGCCACGACCGAGACCGCGACGGCGGGCGTCTGGACCGACCAGCAGAACGGTGTCTACACCTACACCTTCGCCAAGAGCCTGAAAGGCGACGCGGAAATTCCGTTCGACGGCGCGCTGCCGCATCGCGTCGGTCTCGAGATCCGGCTCACGCCAGCGATTCCGGCCAACAACGCGGTGTACACGTTCACGCCCGCGACCAACCTGCCGGTCAACCAATCCGGCCGTGAGATCGTCGACAACGACACCTGCAACGCCTGTCACGACAACCTGTCGTTCCACGGCGGCGCGCGCTTCGACCTGCAGTACTGCGCGATGTGCCACGAGTCGTATTCGTTCGACGCGCAGTCCGGCAACACCATCGACCTGAAGGTGATGATCCACAAGATCCACTCGGGCGAGACGCTGCCGAGCGTCGAGGCCGGCGGTTTCTACGGCATCTTCGGCTTCGGCAACACCTTCACCGACTTCAGCGACGTCGTGTACCCGCAGGACAAGCGCAATTGCACCACCTGTCACCGGGAAAGCAACGCGGACACGCCGCAGGCCAGCAACTGGCGCTACACCGTCAACAAGGCGACCTGCACCGCCTGCCACGACAACGTCAATTTCGCCACCGGCGAGAATCACGGTGGCGTCGCCGCGACCGATGACACCTGCACGGCGTGCCACGGCCCGAACTCGGAAGTCGCCAACCTGCGCGTCTCGAATGCGCACGTGATCCCCGAGCAGGCGGCCGCGGCGAAGTTCCAGTACGAAGTCCTCAAGGTGGCGAACACGGCGCCCGGCCAGAAGCCGACGGTGACCATCCGGGTCGTCGACCCGACGAACGGCAATGCACCGTACGACATCCGGGCGGCCAACGGACCGTTCCAGAATTCGTCGGCCTCGCTGGCCGTCGACGTCGCGTTTTCGACCCAGCCGGACTTCACCAACACCGGCAGTGGTTCGGCCACCGCGACGACCGGCACCCCGGCGCAACCGATCCGCATCGACTTCAAGGCCAACGGCGTCGCCGATCCGGCGTTCGCCGGAGGCTTCACCGCAACTGCCGCGGTCGCGATTCCTGCCAATGCGGCGGGATCGGGCGAGGCGCTCATCGAGGGCCGTCCGGCCGTTGACGTCAATGGCGACGGCGCGCTCGAGCGCCTCGCGGTCACCTCCGTGGGCAAGGCCTTCGCGATCACCGACGCCGCGCCGGTCGAATACAGCAGGATCGTCGACATCGCCAAGTGCAACGATTGCCACAAGGAACTCACGCTGCACGGCAACAGCCGCACCGGCAATACCGAGCTCTGCGCCACCTGCCACAACCCGAACGCGACGGACATCAACCGCCGCGTGGCGGGTTCGAACTGCGAAGCGGTCACCGGGACGCTGGACGACCAGGCCCTCGACCTGAAGTACATGATCCACGCGATCCATGCGGCCAACTACAAGGTCTGCGGCTTCAACAACACGGGCTACGACTTCGGCACGGTGCGCTATCCGGGCAAGATCAATAACTGCGAAGGCTGCCACCTGCCCGACACCTACTACCCGCCGACCACTGCGACGGCCATCGCGACCACGATCGACGCCGGGCCTGACCGCTCGACACCGCTCGGCGACGTCGCGATCACGCCCGCCAGCGCGGCGTGCTCCGCGTGCCACAGCAGCGTCACGGCCAGGCAGCACATGGAATTCAACGGCGGCTCGTTCAGTGCGGTGAAGGACGCCAGCAGCGCGACGCCTGCTGCCCCGGTCGAGGCCTGCGCCGGCTGCCATGGCCCCGGCAAGCCGGTCGACGTGAAGGTCACGCACGGCGTCGGCCAGTTCCAGTACAACAACTGATGCGCAACCCCATTACAGACGGACGCACCGACATGAAGTTACCGCAAGCTCTCCCGCGAGGACTGCTGCTGATTGGCCTGGGTCTGGGATCCGTGCTCGCGTTCGCCGGGGTGCCGGACAAGGCGCCGAACGCCGGGGCGTCGTACAGCGCAAAAGGTGCCGATACCTGCCTGACCTGCCACGAAGGCCCCGAGGTCAACGACATCTTCCACACCGCGCATGCGCAGCCGAACGACGCGCGCACGCCGTTCGGCAAGGGCGGTTTGCAGTGCGAGGCGTGTCACGGGCCCGGCGGCAACCACACCAAGAAGGTGAAGAAGGGCGAGACGCGTCCGTCGATGATCAAGTTCGGCCGCACCGCGGACACGCCGGTGCCCGTGCAGAACGCGATGTGCCTGGGCTGTCACGAGCAGACGCAGGCTGCGCAGTGGCACATCGGTCCGCACGACGTGAACAACGTCTCGTGCGCGGCGTGTCACGACAGTCACAAGTCGAAGGACGCCGTGCTGTCCAAGGCCACGCAGCCGGACGTCTGCTACACCTGCCACGTCGCCGAACGCAGCCAGTTCCTGAAGCCCTATGCGCACCCGGTGCGCCAGGCCAGGCTCGCCTGCAGCGACTGCCACCAGCCGCACGGCACGACCGCACAGAAACAGCTCGTGCGTGCCACGATCAACGACACCTGCTACGAATGCCATGCCGAAAAGCGCGGCCCGATGCTGTGGGAACACCAGCCGGTCACCGAGGACTGCTCGACCTGCCACGCGGCCCACGGCTCGAGCAACCCGGGCATGGTCAAGATGCGCCCCCCGCTGCTGTGCCAGTCGTGCCACTCGCAGCAGGGTCATCCGAGCTTCGGCTACGGGCCGTCGGGGCTGCCGGGCAACGCTTCGCCGTCCACCGCGCTCGCGCTGGGCAGCTGCATGAACTGCCACTCGCAAGTGCACGGATCGAACCACCCCTCGGGTTCGTCGCTGACACGGTGACCGACATGGAACAACGCAGCCACAAACTTTCGATCGCGGTCGCCACCGTCCTGCTCGCGGCGGTCCCGGGCGCACAGGCCGAAGAATCGACCGCCCCCGACACCTCGGCCTGGGCCTGCAAGAAGTGCACGTTCGACCAGGGCTACCGCTCGGAGGCCGAGCTCGGCGCCGGCTGGCTCGACGATTCGAGCGCCAAGTTCGGTGACTACACCGGTCTCGACCAGGACGGCGGCTACGTCGTCGCCAGTGCCGAGGGCGGCGTCGCGCTCGAGTCCGGCTATCGCCTGGATTACGAACTGCTCGACCTCGGCCTCGATTCGCGTGCCGCGGCGATCGAGGGCGGCAAGCAGGGCGCCTACGAGTTCGGGTTGTGGTACGACCGCATCCCGCACCGTATCTCGGACACCGGCGAGACGATCTTCTCGGGCAGCGATGAGCTGTCGCTACCCGGCGGCTGGGTGCGGGCCGGCAGCACGGCGGGCATGACGGCGCTTGGCACGAGCCTGCGCCCCGTGGACGTCGGTTACGATCGCGACCGCTATGGCGCGAACGGCCGCTTCTTTCTCGGCGACAAGTGGACTGTCGGGCTCGACTACAAGCGCGACGAGCGCAGCGGCACGCGCCCGCGCTATGGCTCGTTCGGCAGCGTCTCGACGGAGATGCTGCGGCCGGTCGACGACACCACCGATCGCGTGAGTGCGGACGTGCGCTACCAGGGCAAGAACTGGTTCGCGCAGCTCGGCTATTTCGCCTCGATCTACAACACGAAGGCCGCCAGCTTCCAGTTCGACAATCCGTTCAACGCGGCTGTCCCCGGCGGCGACGCCGGGCGGATGTCGCTCGAGCCCGACAACCTCTACAGCGAACTCGCCGTCTCGTTCGGCTGGTACGGCCTGCCGTGGAACACGGCCGTCTCCCTTTCCGCGGCGATGGGGCAGGGCTCGCAGGAGACCGGCTTCAACCCTTACACGATCAACCCGAACATCGCGGTCGACGCGCTGCCGTTCTCGAACCTGAACGGCGACATCAGTGTGACGCGCGCAGACCTCACGGTCAGCGCCCGCCCGCTGGATCGGCTGCGCCTGCGCGGTTCGGCTGCGTACGACGAGCGCAAGAACGACAGCAGGCAGGCCGCGTTCACCTCCATCGTGCACACGGACCTGTTTCCGGTCGTCGAGGATCGCGTCAACGCGGTCTACGGCTACCAGCGCACGCGCCTGAACGGTTCGGCCGACTTCGACGTGTACGACGACCTCACGATCGGCGTCGGCGGCGAGTGGCGCCAGACTGATCGCACGGGTTCCAGGCTCGAAGTGTCGGGCGAGGAAGTGCTCGACGGCTGGGGCCGCGCGCAGTTCCGTCCGAGCGGATACCTCGGGTTCGTCGTCAAGGGCGGCGTCGAGGAGCGCGACCCGGACAAGTACGACGTGAATGTCGCCGCCGGGTTCGGCCAGAACCCGCTCATGCGCAAGTACAACCAGGCGTATCGCTACCGCTCCTACGGCGAGTTGCTGGCGAACGTGGCGGTCGGTTCGCTGCCGCTGTCACTCAGCGCCAGCGTGCACTACGGCGACGACAGTTACCTGCAGTCGGACCTCGGCCTGGATTCAGGTCTCGATCGGCGTTATGGCGTTGACCTGAACTGGACCGTCAACGAGAAGATCGCCGCCTACGCCACGCTGGGGCGCGAAAAGATCGACTCGACGACCAGGGGCAGCAGCACCTTCACCACGGCCGACTGGACTGGCAAGGTCCAGGACGACTTCGAGACCTACGGCGCCGGCGTGAACGCGCAGTTCACGGACAAGATCGGCGTCAACCTCGATTACACCTACGGCGCGGGCGATTCGCACACCCGGATTCAGGGCGCGGGCGCCGGCACCTTCCCGGCCGTGAAAAGCGAGCTCAGTTCGTTCAAGGCGGGCGTGACCTACGGCTTCAGCGAGCGCACCGACCTGATGCTCACGTGGTGGTACGAGTCGCTCAAGACGAACGACTGGTCGTACAACTCGCAGCCGGCAGCCATGCCGACGGTGCTGGGCCTGGGCGTCGACCCCTACAACTACGACGTGAACTACGTGACGCTCTCGATGCGTTACCGGTTCGGCGGCCCGACGACGACCGGGGCGGAGGCAGAGTGACGCAAGGCTGCCGCTCCCGCGCGGGGGCGGCAGGCCGGTTCAACGGCTCGCGCGCCTGATGATGGCCCGCGTCAGGCCGCGGAAGATGAACGCGTGCGCGGGGACCAGCGAGTACCAGTAGAGGAGCCCCCAGACGCCGGCCGGGTGCCAGTAGGCCGTCGCTGCAACGCTCGCTCCCGTGCCCTGCGGCTCTACCACGAACTCCAGTACGCCCGCGCCTGGCGCTTTCATTTCCATCAGCAGCGTGAGCCGCCGTCCCGGTTCGAGCGCGATCACTCGCCACGAATCGACGACGTCGCCGACGCGCAGCTCGGTCGGGTGTCGGCGCTTGCGACGGAAGCTCGGGCCGCCCACCAGCCAGTCGATCGCGCCACGGATCCACCACAGGACGTTGGCGTAGAACCAGCCGTCCTCGCCGCCGATGGCGCAGACCGTTGCGAACACCCGCTCGGCGTCGACCTCGCCGCGCGCGGTCGCGCCTTCGCGCTTGGCATAGAACGCGTACTCGGGCCGGAAGTTGCGGCACGCGATCGAGCCTTCGACCCAGCGCGCAATCACTGCGTGCTGCCGGTCCGCCTCGATCGCGGCGCGGATCGCGTCTGCAATTCCCAGTCGCGTCCGCGGCACCAGGCGCTGCAGTTCTTCATCGTGCGCGACGAAATCGTGCTCGAGACCTTCGACCAGCGCCTGTGCGATGCCGACCGGGACCGTCGTCACCAGGCGCAACCAGTACGACGACAGGCGCGGGGTCAGCACCGGCACCGGCACGATCAGCGGGTGGCGCCCGACCAGGTCGCCGTAGCAGCGCATGATCGCTTCGTACGTCACGGTGTCGGGGCCGCCGGCATCGAGTGTCCTGCCTGCCGCGTCGTCGATGTCCGCGACCGCGACCAGGTAAGCGAGCAGGTCGTCGAGCGCGATCGGCGTCGAGACCGACTTCACCCAGCGCGGAGTCACCATGACGGGCAGGTGATTGACGAGGTCGCGGATCACTTCGTACGCGGCGGAGCCCGGCCCGATGATCATGCCGGCGCGCAGTTCGGTGACGGGCACGCCGCTGGCACGCAGCACCTCGCCGGTTTCGGCACGCGAGCGCAGGTGTTCCGATCGCGCATTCGCGGGGATCAACCCGCCGAGATAGACGATGCGCCGGACGCCGGCTGCGGCGGCGGCTGCGCCGAAGTTGCGCGCTGCGTCCCGGTCCAGTGCGCCGAAGCCGCGACCTGCGGCCATCGAATGCACGAGGTAATAAGCGACGTCGACGCCTTGCAGGGCGGCTGCGAGCGTCTCGGGCTTCAGGGCATCTGCCGCCACGCACGCGACGTCCGTGCCAGCCGCGAGCCTCGAGCACTTCCACATTACGGGCGCACGCGCGGACACGCTTGCCTGCGGCCAGCAGGCGCGGCACCAGGTGGGTGCCGATGTAGCCGCTCGCGCCGAAGACGAGCTGCAGCGAGCCGGTCTCGGCGGCGGGCATTCCCCGGTCAGCGCGAGAAGATCGCGGCGACGAACAGCAGGATCGAACCCACGGCCTGCAGGCCAATGGTCATTTCGATGCTCTTGGTCAGCGCGGGGCGCGTGACCTGCTCGCCGATGCCCGCAGCGGCCTTGAAGCCTCCTGCCAGGATGGCGACTGCTCCGACCGCGGCCCACCAGGGCAGCGAACCCATTGCGACCAGGGTCACGATCGAGGCGAACGCGGCGACGTGCAGCAAGCGGTAGCCGAGGCGCGCGTGGTCGAGTCCGAGACGGACCACGAGCGTGCGCTTGCCGTTCGCCGCGTCGGCCTTGCGATCCGGCACTTCGTTGATCCACAGGATCAGCATCACCCAGATGCCGATGGGAATCGCGATCAGCAGGCTGCCCAGGTCGAACACGCCGCTCTGCAGCCATGCGGCGCCGCAGACCGGCAGCACGCCGAACGCGATCATCAGGAAGAATTCCCCGACGCCCTTGCCGCTAAGCTGCACCGCGGGCGCGGAATACAGCCACGCGATGGCGATGCCCGCGAGCCCCAGCGCGATGACGATCGGGCCTTTCAGCAGCGCGAGGACGAGGCCGAGCACCGAAGCCATGCCGATCAGGATCCAGCCCCAGCGGTGCATCTCCTGGACGGACATGATGCCGTTGGTGATGAAGCGCGAGCCGCCCGTGTAGGGGTGGATGTATTCGACGTTGTCGCGGTCCGTGCCGGTGATGTCGTCACCCACGTCGTTGATGACGTTGCTGGCGCAGTGGACCAGCGCGGTGGCCAGCAGGGCGAGCAGGGCTACGCCCAGTTCGAGGCCGCCGGCGAGCGTGGCGCCCCAGGCCGTGCCGACCAGCACGGGCAGGACGGAGGCCGTCAGGAACTTGGGTCGCGTGGCGAGGAAGTGCCGGCGTGCCTTGCGGCCCAGCCCGTCGCCTGCCAGGTCCTCGTAATTCGGCTCGAGCGGTGAAACGGCGTCCTTGATCATGCATGTCCTCCCGGGTCAGGCCGCACGCTAGCGACCTGTTGCCCCGCAGGTCAAGCCCGGCAACGCACGGGCCGGTTCAACGCCCGCGCGCGGCGTTGCGAACGCGGACGGCTTCCTCCTGGTCCACGGCGTCGAGTTGTTCCTCGATGAACTTCAGGGAATGGTCGATTTCCGGCAGCAGCACGTTCTCGAGCGCACGGGCACGACGCTCCGTCCGGCGGTACTCCTCGATCAGCCGGCGCAGGTTCGCGGCCCGGGCCGCCTGTGCGACCAGTTCGCCTGTCAGCTGGCGAAAGGTACCGGCGCAGCGCTTGAGTTCCGGCGTGCTGCGCACGGGCCGGGAGGCAGGTACGCAGGGCGCCGCGTCGAGCGAGGCCTCGGCCAGGCGCAGGCCGAGGAAGCTGCGCTCGGTCTGTCGCAGCAGCACGGTGTCGAGCAGGCACGGGGGTTCGACCGTAAGGTCCTCGAAGCCGTGCATTTCAACCGCGCCCGCAAGCGCCTCGCGGGCCTCGAGCCAGAGCCGATCGAGCGTCGTCTGCGCGGCTTCGTGCGCCCGCAGCTCGCGCAGGATCTCGGTCGCCAGCATGACGCGCTTTTCGTCGAGCAGCTCGTACCCTTCCTGCACCAACCGGCGCTCGTCGCGCAGCTCGAGCAACGCCACACGCGTTGCCGCCACTTCGCCGCTGTCAGGCATGCGCTTCTTCGCCCAGGTGGCGGCCGATCTGCGCATTCGACAGGCGCGTGAGCTCGCCATGCGGCAGGCCCTGCAGGGCAGCCCAGCCGGCCTCGAGGCTTTCCTCGAGCGTGCGTGCGTTGGCCTGGTGAACGAACTGGCGCTCGAAGCGCTCGCCGAATGCCAGGAAGCGGCGGTCGGATTCGGGCAGGCCCTGCTCACCCATCACGCTCGCCAGCACGCGAACGCGCAGCGCGCGCGCATAGGCGGCGAACAACTGGTGTGCGAGCGCCGGATGGTCCGGGTCCGTGAACCCTTCGCCGATGCCGGCATCCATCAGCCGCGACAGGCTCGGCAGCACCCGCACCGGCGGGTAGATGCCGCGACGGTCCAGCTCGCGGTCCAGCACGATCTGGCCCTCGGTGATGTAGCCGGTGAGGTCCGGGATCGGGTGACCGATGTCGTCGCCGGGCATCGTCAGGATCGGCAACTGCGTCAAGGTGCCCGGTCGGCCCCGGATGCAACCCGCCCGTTCGTAGAGCGAGGCGAGGTCCGAATACATGTAGCCCGGATAGCCCTTGCGCCCCGGGATTTCGCCGTGGCTCGCAGACACCTCGCGCAGGGCCTCGCAGTAGTTGGTCATGTCGGTGAGGATGACCAGCACGTGCCGTCCTTCGTCGAAAGCGAGGTACTCGGCTGCCGTGAGCGCGTAGCGCGGCGCGAGCAGGCGCTGCATGCCCGGTTCGTCCGCAAGGTTGAGGAACATGGCCGTGTGGCCAAGCGCGCCGCTCGATTCCATCGCGAGCCGGAACTGTTCGGCCGTGTCGTGCGGCACGCCGATGCCGGCAAAGACGACCGCGAAACTTTCCTCGCCCCCGCTTCCGCGCAGTCGCGCCCGTTGGGCGATCTCCGCGGCCAGCCTGTCGTGCGGCAGGCCGCCCGCCGAGAAGAGCGGCAGCTTCTGGCCGCGCACGAGGCTGTTCATCACGTCGATGGTGGCGATGCCGGTCTCGATGAAATCCCGCGGCAAGGCGCGCCAGGCCGGATTGATCGCAAGACCCTCGATGCGGCGTCGCGAGCGTGCAGCCACGGGCGGTCCAGCGTCGAGCGGACGACCGACGCTGTCGAAGACGCGGCCGAGCAGGTGCGGGCCAACACCGAACAGCAACGGCTCCGGATGCAGGCGAATGCGTGTACCGCGCAGTGCAAGTCCCGACGTCGACTCCAGCACCTCGATCACCATCGAGGTCTCGTCGAGCGCGGCCACGCGCCCCAGCCGTGGCGGGCCGTTCCCGGCCAGCACTTCGACCGCGGCGTTCAGGCCGACGCGCGCTTCGCGCCGCGCAAAGAGCAACGGCCCCTCGATGCGGGTCACTGCATTTTCGAGCAGCAGGTCAGCCTGCATGACTGGCCACCGTTTGCAGCTGGTCGAATTCGTAATCGATCTGGCGCGGCAGTTGCCGCAGGCGCAGCAGGTCGTCCTCGCCGAACTCCTCGCCGAGCCGCTGCAATTGTCGCAGTATCGGCATGGCCGCGAGCCGGCCTGGAGGCACGCCTGCCGCCACGGCCGCATCGGCGCGATCCGCGAAGTGCAGCAGTACGGAGAGCATCGCCACCTGCCGCGGGGGCGAGCAGAAGCGGTCGACCTTCGAGAAGGACGACTGCCGCAGGAATCCTTCGTTGACCAGGTCCGCGCAGAGCAATCGCACCTGCTGCTGGGCCGGCAGCGCATCGCGACCGACGATGCGCGCCATGCGCTCGAGGTGCGACTGCGCCTCGAGCAGTTCGAGTACACGCTGTCGTTGCATGAGCCAGTCGGGGTTGCCCGAGCGTTTCCACCAGTCGGCGAGTTCCTGCACGTCCGAGCCATACGACTGCAGGGGGTGAATGGCGGGGTAGAAGCGGGCCTGCGCGCGCTGGCGGTCGAGGGCCCAGAAGCAGCGCACGTAGCGCTTGGTGTGCAGCGTGACGGGTTCGGAGAAGTCGCCGGATGGCGGGCTGATCGCGCCGATGATCGTGACCGAGCCTTCGGCTCCGGCCAGCGAGGTCACACGCGCTGCGCGTTCGTAGAACTCGGCGAGGCGCGAGCTCAGGTACGCGGGATAACCGGCTTCGCCCGGCAACTCGCCGAGGCGACCGGACACTTCGCGCAGCGCTTCGGCCCAGCGGCTGGTCGAGTCCGCCATCAGCGCGACGTTGAGGCCCTGGTCGCGGAAGTATTCGGCGACCGTGATCGCCGTGTAGATGCCGGCCTCGCGCGCCGCGACCGGCATGTTCGAGGTGTTCGCGATGATCACCGTGCGCTCGGCGAGCGGCCGTCCGGTGCGCGGATCCTCGAGCTGCGGAAACTCGTCCAGCACCTCGGCCATTTCGTTGCCGCGTTCGCCGCAACCGACGTACACGATGACGTCCGCGTCACACCACTTGGCGAGCGCTTCCTGCAGCACCGTCTTGCCGGTGCCGAAGCCGCCGGGCAGGGCGGCGCGCCCGCCGCGCGCGACGGGGAAAAGCGTGTCGAGGATGCGCTGGCCCGTGATCATCGGCGCGTCGACGCCGAGCCGTTCACGCACCGGTCGTGACCGGCGCACGGGCCAGTCGTGCTGCATCGTCAGTTCGTGCCTGCGCCCGGTGTCGTCGACCAGCACGAGCAGCGTCTCGTCGTCGCGATGCTCGCCCGGTTCGACCAGCCCTTCCACGCGTCCGCTGGCCCATGGTGGCACCAGCAGCGACTGCGGTCGCGGCGCAATCGTCCTGGCGAATACGGCACCGGCGCTCAGCGCGTCACCGTCCCGCACGGTGAATTCGAGGCGATGCCGCGCGAGATGCGCTCGGCGGCGCCCGGCTGGATCTGGTAATCCGTCGCCAGCGACAACGGCCGCAGCAAGCCGTCGAAGATGCCGCCCAGCAGGTTCGGGCCGAGCGTCACGGAGAGCGGTCGTTCGAGTCCGACGACTGTCACGCCGGGCTCCAGTCCCGTCGTGTCTTCGTACACCTGCGCGACCAGTTCGTCGCCACGCAGCTGTATGACTTCACCGAGCAGGCGGCGCTCACCCACGGCCAGCGCCTCGAAAATGCTGAAGGGCCCCGTGGCACAGGCTTTGAGTACCGGGCCGCCGATCCAGGTGATTCGCGCTTCACTCACGGGACTTGCTCCGACCGCCGTGCTGCAACCGCTCGCTCGAACTCCGCGAGCAGCTCGGAGGCGATCCGCTCGCGGGCGGCCAGCAGACCCGCGACCGTGGCGTCGATGCAGGCGTCGCCCGCCCGGATGCGCAGTCCGGCGCCCAGGCCTTCCGTTGCCGTGACTTCGACGTTCGACGAGCCCTCGAGCCGGCTCCGCACGAGCGGGCCGACATGGGCCAGCCACTGTGGATCGACTTCCGCCTGCAGCCGATCCAGGTGACGCAGGCTGCGACTCGCTGACAGGCAGGCAGCGTCGCACCAGCGCTCACGCGCGCCCGGGTCCAGCCAGCGCGACTGCAATGCAGCGGGCAGCGCCTGCCATGCGCGGTCGAGCAGTTCGCGCAACATGGCTTGCCGGCTGCGTCGCGCCTGCGTGTCGAGTGCCGCGCGCCGCCTTGCCAGTGCCATTTCGTCTTCGCGTCGGGTGTCCACCACGGCCTGATGCACGCGCATCCTGGCCTCGACTCGTGCCCGGTGCACGATGTCGGCTGCCTGCGTTGCGGCGTCGTCGCGGACGCGCCGGGTGCGCGATTCCTGCTCGCGCGCCAGCCGCCGCAGCAACGCCGTGGTCTGTGCTTCGAGCAGGCTTTCGACGTCGTTCATCAGTCGATTCCCAGCGCGTTGCGCACCGTGCGCGCGAGATTGGCAGGCGCGCCGCGTCCGCGGACGTCCGGAATGACGGCGAACAGCGGCGCGAGCGCGAGCCAGCGCGTGTTCCAGTTCCACGGCCGGTACGTAGTCAACCAGCGTGCCATCCAGCAGCACGCAGTCGGGGCGTTCGGTGAATGCCTGTCGCAGCATTGCGGCGGCGTCGCCCGCCGACGCAACGCGCGCATCGACACCGGCAAGCCGGAAGCCCGTCGCCGTTGCCTCGTCACCGATGTAGACGACCTGTGCCACGTCAGCCCAGCCGGTTGAGGATCAGGATCGAGACGATCAGGCCGTAGATCGCGATACCTTCCGCGAGTCCGACGATCACCAGCACGCGGCCGAAGAGATCGGGTTTCTCGGCGAGCGCGCCGAGGGCGGCGGTGCCGACCTGGGCCACGGCATAGCCCGCGCCAAGCGCTGCAAGCCCCGCTGCGAGCGCCGCGGACGCAAAGCCCCAGCGCAGCACGTCGGGATCGGGTGGCACGGCAGCGGACTCGGCCGCGAGGGCGGGCCAGGCGGCAATGAGCGTGAACGTGGCCACCGCGACGGTTGCCGTCGTCATGGTGGCGAGGGCAAGGATCCAGCGTGCGGGCAGTTTCATGGCGTGCCTCCGGGAAACGAAGCCGGTGGCGGCGTGAGCGGCTGGAAGGGTCGGCCGCGCGCCGTCAGGAAGCGGATGAAGAATTCGAACAGCACGAGGCGTGTCGTCTGGATGCTGACGACGAGGCCCTCGAGCGCAATGATTGCGGCGTTGCCGATGATCAGGATCGGCCAGTATCCCGGTCCCGCGGCTTCGGCCATGCCGACGATGGCCGAGCACAGTCCCGCGTGCGCCAGCGCAAACGCGCCGACGCGCACGAAGGAAACCGTGTTGACGCCGAGCTGCAGCAGCCGCTCCACGCATTCGCCCGCAGCGCGCCCCACGGCCGTGGTGCGTGCCGCGGGAGTCGTGAACGCTGCGCCAGCCAGCGACCACGCGATGCCGAGCGGCAGCAGCCACAGGGCGCTCAGGTCGAGCGCTGCTCCAACCAGTCCGAGGTAGGCGACCAGCAGGCCGGCGTCGCAGAGCAACCAGTGCCGCAACTGCCCGCGCCAGAAGTGCTGCAGCGCATCGAGTGCGAGACCGAGCACGAGCGTCACGACGCCGAAGCCCAGCGCCACGGCCAGGACCGGCAGCGGCTGCGACAGCGGCTGCAGCCAGAGTGCGGGCACCACGTCTTCGCGCGCAAACACGCTGCCGAAGGCGAAGCCGAACACGATGGCGACGAGTCCGCCCGGCACCAGCAGGCGCAGCGCCGGCACGCGCTTGCTCAGGAAGAAGCCTGCGAGCGCGACGATGGCACCCTGCGCCACGTCGCCGAACATGAAGCCGAACATCAACGGCGCGAGGATGGCGACGAACAGGCTCGGATCGGCTTCGCCCGCGGCCGGGACGCCCATCATGCCCGTCATGGTCTCGAAAGGGCGCGCCCAGCGCGGGTTGCGCAGGACGGAGGGAGCCACCGTCCCGGCCGGCGCGTCCGTCATGCGCAGCAGGTAATGCAGCCCATGACGGTCGAGTGCTTCGCGCAGGCCACGATCGTCGCGCGTCGCGCACCAGCCGGTGATCCAGGCGAAGTGCTCCGTCACGGGGAGTTCCGGCACGTGCGTCACGACCCATGCGGCCAGCGTCATTTCGCCCAGTGCGGCAGGCAGGTCGTGTTCCGCGTCGAGCCTGGCCAGCGCGGCGCGAGCCGAGGATTCCCGCGCGTCGAGCGCCGTTCGTCGCTGCTGCAGGTTCGCGCGCAACTCGTCCGGGTCCTGCGGCAGGTCCGCTGGGATCGCGACGCGATGCACCTTGCGCGCCGCCATCGCGGCGTCGAGTTCATCCATGTCTTCACCCGGGCCGACGGCGAGCAGGTAGGTTTCGCGGCCGGGTTCCGGCGTCCACAACTGGTTGATCAATGCAGGCGGCAACGACAGCGGCGGCGTGCCGGGCGGGAGCACGTAGATGCGGCTCGCGAGCACGGGTCCGGCCGACGCCATGCGATCAAGCCGCGGCAATGCCGGTCCAGCGATCGCAGCCAGGCGTTCGAGCGTGTCGATTTCCGTCCGTTGGAGCGCCAGCGCCTCGAGTTCAGCGACGATCGGCTCCGCCGCCGTCGCCCATGCACGCAGCCTGCCGAGCGCGGCCTGCGGGGCATCGAGCAGCGCGTGTTCGGCATCCACCGTACAGGGCAGCGCCGCCGGCCACCACGGCCGGAAGCGGCGGGCGAGCAACTCGAAGTCGTCGAGCACGCGCTTCAGGTCGCCGAGCGGCAGGCGCGACTCGGCGCGACTGTATGCCTGCAGCTCGACCGACCGCGTCCGCGCCAGGCAATCGAGGGCCGCGCCGAGTTCCTCGCGCGACGTGAGCAGTTCGAACCAGCACGCGGTGGCGGAACGCAGGCTCATGCGGGCCCCGGTACCACGACGGCGCGACGCATCACTCCGCCGCGCAGGCCGAGCAGCCCGAGCGCTTCGAGGCCGAGGTACGCGACGGCCGCCGTGGGCGAGAGCGGGTGACGACGGAAGTGCCGCAGCAACCGCAGCGACAGCGCCCGGTGCAGCTCCGTGCTGTCTCCGCCGGCCGCTTCCCGCAGCTTCGCGTCGAGCGACGCGACATCGCGCGCGATGAGTTCCAGGGCGCGACCGTGACTGCTGCCCGCGGGCCACAGCGACCGCCAATGTTCGAGCCATGCTGCCGTGACGTCGCCATCGTCCGCTTCGAGTGCAGGACGGAACGGCCGCAACGGCGAGGCGGCGAGTGCTGCGCCGCGCAGCGCGGGCTCGAGTGCGACGATACGACCGAGCACCGGGTCCGCCCGAGCCCACGCGGGTGGGCGGCCGCCACGGGTGAGTTTCTGCAGCGTCGGCAGGTAGGGCAACCAGCGCAGCCAGCGGATTGCTTCCTGCCAGGCAGTGGGTTGCCAGCGCGCCACTTCGTCGACGAGCGCCGACCACTCGTAGCGCAGGTGCCGCTCCAGTTCGTGCGGATCCATGCCGGGTGCCAGGCGTGTCGTGTAGCGTCGCTGGGCAGTGGCGCGCACGGCACCGAGGAAGCCCGCCAGGTCGCGGGCGGCTTGCGCGCGCTGCAGGTCGGCCGGATCGGCTGATTGGCCGAAACGCGCCTGCAGACGGGCCTGGGAATACGCGAAATGCCCGCTGCCCGCGCTCACGCCGACTCATCCGTGGTCAGCCGTTCGGCGACCGCTGCGAGCACATCGGCCGCGACGGCGCCGAGCGCGGCCGCGTCGAGCGTCTCGATGGATGCATCCGCATCGAGTTGCGCGAGTCGTACCGCGAGGCGCGCCTGCGCCCGTTCGTGCAGTTGCATCACCCGCTGTCGTGCCGTTTCGAGAATCTCGCGCCGCTTTTCACGTGCCGCGTCGATGCTCGAGCGGGCGGCGGTCTCGGCAGCGACGATCGTCAGCGCGGCGGCGTGCTCGGCTTCGAGCACGCGATCGATTGCATCGGCAACGGTTCGGTCTGGTGTAGTTGTTGTCATCGCCGCAGGAACGCATCGCAGCGGCGGCGCGGGTGAGCCTCACGCTCGTCCGAGCGAAACAGGTCCGGAACCTGACATTAGGCCCGGTGCAGGAACGATGAATCGGGGGTAGTGCCTACCGGCACTGCGCGTTGCGTAAGCGCGGAAAAACCGGCCTCCGGCGCGCCGGCCGGGGTCGTTCAGCTGCCGTGGTTCTGCATCATCAGGCCGGTGCCGCCGCGCGAAACGTGCGCGACGACCGCGGTGCGGCGATGCAGCTTGGTGATGGTGCCGAGGCTGATGGCGAATGCGAGTTCGACGGTCTGGCCCTTGCGCAGGCCCATGTCGCCGGTCTCGACGAAGACGCCCGTGGCGCTCAGGTTGCGTGCGCGGCAGAGACGGCGGTGACTCCCCGGCAGGAGCACGTACACGGTGGTGCGCGCTCGGTGGCGCGTTGTCAGTCTTCTCTCCACGGCTCCGCGTCTTCTCTTTTTTTATAGGATGCGTCGGGCTCTCGTTGCGCCATTATGCACGGCCCGCGGCAGGAGGGAAGAGGCGCTGGCACGTGCCGCGGCGTTATGTCTATTGCAGCGTCGGTTATGCTGCGAACCTTCGGCAGACATGGACACCAATGCGCGGCGGACGGAACGGCGACCCGGCGATTTCGAACTCCTTGCCGATCGGCGTATTCGACTCCGGCGTCGGCGGGTTGACCGTACTGCGCGCGTTGCTCGACCGGCTGCCCGGCGAAGACTTCGTCTATCTCGGCGACACCGCGCGCTTGCCGTACGGCACCAAGAGTCCCGGTTCGATCCGGCAGTATTCACTGCAGGCTGCGCGCCTGCTGCACGAGCGCGGCGTGAAATGCCTCGTCGTCGCATGCAACACCGCATCTGCGATCGCACTCGATGCGCTCACGCATGAATTCGACCCGGTGCCGGTCATCGGCGTGCTCGAGCCGGGCGCTGCGGCCGCTTGCCTGGCGACGCGCGCCGGGCGTATCGCGGTGCTTGCGACGGAGAGCACGGTGCGCGGCGGCGCCTACCAGGCGGCGATCACGCGCAGGCGGCCCGACGCCATCGTCAGCGCGCGCGCCTGTCCCTTGTTCGTCGCGCTGGCGGAAGAAGGCTGGACGGACGGCCCGATCGTCGAAGGCGTGATTCACCGCTATCTGGACGAACGTCTTCGTCGCAGGTGCAGCGGCTGCACATCCCGACACGCTGCTGCTCGGCTGCACGCACTTCCCGGTGCTCGCGCCTGCGCTGCGCAAGGTACTGGGACCGGACGTCGCGATCGTCGATTCGGCGGCAGACGACGGCGGCCTCGCTGGCGGACGTCCTCGGCCAGCATGGCGCGCTGCGTCACGATCAGGCTGCGGGCAGCGTCACGCTGCTCGCGACCGATGGCCCGGAACGCTTTGCACGCGTCGGGGCGGTGTTTCTCGGCCGACCCCTGGCGCCGGCCGACGTGGAGATCGTCGACCTCGCGTTTGCGCCGGTGCCGCCAGGCGCCTGAGCTGGGCTCGGAACTCCCCGGTCAGGGATCGCGGTCGAGGGTCGCCATGCCGGCCGGCAGGTAACGCTCGCCCATGACGTTGCCGGGCGCGAAGACCTGGTCGAGCAGCAACTGGTCGCCGGGGGCCAGCTGGACCCCGGTCGCCGCCAGGTTCTCGCGCAGGCGGGTGCGGCGGGTGGTGCCGAAGATCGGGACGATGTCCGGACCCTGGGCCAGCAGCCAGGCCAGGGCGACCTGGCCGGGGGTCGCCCGGGCGCGGGCCGCCACACCTTCCAGCTTTTCCAGCAGCCGCAGGTTGGCGTCGAAATTGCCCTGCTGCAGCCGCGGGTGATTGCGGCGGTAATCCCCCTCGGGATATTCCTCGGCCCGGGTCCGCTGGCCGGCCAGGAAGCCGCGGCCGAGCGGGCAATAGGGCACCAGGCCGATGCCCAGCGCGCGGCACGCCGGCAGCACGGTGCGTTCAACTCCTCGTTCGAAAAGGGAATATTCGGACTGAAGCGCGCTGATCGGGTGCACGGCGTGGGCCCGTCGCAGGGTCGTGGCACTGGCTTCCGACAGCCCCAGGTAGCGGACCTTGCCGGCCCGGACGAACTCCGCCATGGTCCCGACCACGTCCTCGATCGGCACCTTCGGGTCCACCCGGTGCTGGTACAGCAGGTCGATCCGGTCGGTCTTGAGCCGGCGCAGGGACTGCTCGACGACCGCGCGGATGTGCTCCGGACGGCTGTCCAGCACCCAGCCGGAGCCGGCGGGTTGCGTCAGGTCGAAGCCGAACTTGGTGGCCAGTACGACCTGGTCGCGCCGGGCGCCGCCGAGGACCCGACCGAGCAGTTCCTCGTTGGTGAACGGCCCGTAGATCTCGGCGGTGTCGAACAGCGTCACCCCGGCTTCGACTGCCTCGATCAGGGTCGCCTCGCACTCGGCCGCGGTGGCCCCGGTCTTGTAAATGCCGGTCATCCCCATGCAGCCGAGGCCGAGGGCGGCGACTTCCAGGCCCTGTCGGCCGAGCTTGCGGGTTTCCATCAGGTCCTTCGGTGGGATGGGCGGCCGTTTTTACATTGACACGGCCGCCCGGTCCCCCGAGAATACGCGGCTCTCTGTTCGCGGAGGGGTACCCAAGCGGCCAACGGGAGCAGACTGTAAATCTGCCGGCTTATGCCTTCGAAGGTTCGAATCCTTCCCCCTCCACCAGTACCAGAGAGTAGCGGAGAGGAGTGGGTCTTTGCGACCAGACTGGGTGATCAGACAGGGCGACCTGGCCGGCGAGCGCTTGCGGGTGTAGTTCAATGGTAGAACCTCAGCCTTCCAAGCTGAGTACGTGGGTTCGATTCCCATCACCCGCTCCAACCGGAATGCCGAGGAACGGGTTCTTGAGTTTGCAGAGGCGGCCCACGTAGCTCAGTCGGTAGAGCACGTCCTTGGTAAGGACGAGGTCACCGGTTCGATTCCGGTCGTGGGCTCCAGATCAGGTGATGGGGGTTAGGGAATAGGGTTTGGCACGGAAAACCTATCTCCTAACCCCTGTTGAATAGATTGACGAATTTTCTAGAGGTAATTGGTCGTGGCTAAGGAAAAATTTGCGCGTACGAAGCCGCACGTCAACGTGGGCACGATTGGGCACGTGGACCATGGCAAGACGACGCTGACGGCAGCGCTGACGAAGGTGATGGCGGAGACGCACGGCGGCACCTTCATGGCGTACGACCAGATCGACAAGGCGCCGGAAGAGAAGGCTCGCGGCATCACGATTTCGACGGCGCACGTCGAGTACCAGTCGCCGAACCGCCACTACGCGCACGTCGACTGCCCCGGGCACGCCGACTACGTGAAGAACATGATCACGGGTGCGGCGCAGATGGACGGCGCGATCCTGGTGTGCTCGGCGGCCGACGGCCCGATGCCGCAGACGCGCGAGCACATCCTGCTGGCGCGCCAGGTGGGCGTGCCCTACATCGTCGTGTACCTGAACAAGGCCGACATGGTCGACGATGCGGAGCTGCTCGAGCTGGTGGAGATGGAAGTGCGCGAGCTGCTGTCGAAGTACGACTTCCCGGGCGACGACACGCCGATCATCAAGGGCTCGGCGCTGAAGGCGCTCGAGGGCGACCAGAGCGAGATCGGCGTTCCGTCGGTGATCAAGCTGGTCGAGGAGATGGACCGCTACATCCCGGTGCCGGAGCGCGCGGTTGACGGCGCGTTCCTGATGCCGGTGGAAGACGTGTTCTCGATTTCGGGTCGCGGCACGGTGGTGACGGGGCGCATCGAGCGCGGCATCGTCAAGATCAACGACGAAGTGGAGATCGTGGGCCTGAAGGACACGGTGAAGACGATCTGCACGGGCGTTGAGATGTTCCGCAAGCTGCTCGACCAGGGGCAGGCGGGCGACAACGTGGGCGTGCTGCTGCGCGGGACGAAGCGCGAGGACGTCGAGCGCGGCCAGGTGCTGTGCAAGCCGGGTTCGATCAAGCCGCACACGAAGTTCGAAGGCGAGGTGTACGTGCTGACGAAGGAAGAGGGCGGCCGTCACACGCCGTTCTTCAAGGGCTATCGTCCGCAGTTCTACTTCCGCACGACCGACGTGACGGGGTCGGTGGAGCTGCCCGAGGGCGTCGAGATGGTGATGCCGGGCGACAACATCAAGATGACGATCGAGCTGATCGTGCCGATCGCGATGGAGGAAGGCCTGCGCTTCGCCATCCGCGAGGGCGGCCGTACGGTCGGCGCCGGCGTCGTTTCCAAGATCCTGAAGTAAGTGGAGGAAGGGGTTAGGGGCTAGGGGTTAGGGGTTAGTGCGGAACGTCGCCTTGCGACGCAGAGCTGCGCTGAACCTGAGCACCGAGCCCTCTTCACTAACCCCTAACCCCTAACCCCTAACCCCATTGTTTCAAGAGGGTCCGTTCAGTCCTTCGGCGAAGTTTGCGAAGCACAGGCCAGTAGCTCAATTGGCAGAGCGGCGGTCTCCAAAACCGCAGGTTGGGGGTTCGATTCCCTCCTGGCCTGCCAGTCGATGATCGGAAAGCGGCAGCGTGTGCAGGCAAACAACGGCAAAGGACGGGTCGGACCCGGCGTGAGCGAATGACCGAACAGGCACAATCCGGCGGCGCAAGCGTGCTGGACACAGCAAAGCTCGTCGCGGCAGTCGCGATCCTCGTGGGAGGCGTCGCGTCCTTCTACGTGTTCGACCAGTATCCGGCCGCGGCACGCTGGCTCATCGTGCTCGTCGCGGTGGCGGCGAGCATCTTCGTCGCGCTGCAGTCGGCGCAGGGTCGCGAGCTGTGGCAGTTCGTGCAGGGTTCGCGCGTCGAACTGCGCAAGGTCGTCTGGCCCACGCGCGACGACACGACCAAGATGACGCTCGTCGTCGTCGCGGCGATCGTCGTGCTGGGTCTCTTTTTCTGGCTGCTCGACATGATGCTGGGCGCGATCACGCGCTCCCTCACCGGGCAAGGGGGCTGACCGTGGCGCTGCGCTGGTATGTCGTTCACGCCTACTCGAACTTCGAGCACAAGGTCGTCGACGAGCCTGAGGGACCGCATCAAGCTCCACGGTCTCGAGGACAAGTTCGGCGAGATCCTGGTCCCGACCGAAGAAGTGGTCGAGATGCGGGACGGCCAGCGCCGCAAGAGCGAGCGCAAGTTCTTTCCGGGCTACGTGCTGGTGCAGATGGAGATGAACGAAGACACCTGGCACCTCGTGCGCGAGACGCCGAAGGTCCTGGGGTTCATCGGCGGTACGCCCGAGCGTCCGGCCCCGATCACGGAGCGCGAGGCGAACGCCATCCTGCGCCGGGTCGAGGAAGGCGCCGAGAAGCCGCGGCCGAAGGTGCTGTTCGAGCCGGGTGAAGTCGTGCGCGTCACGGACGGCCCGTTCAACGACTTCAACGGCGTCGTCGAGTCGGTCAATTACGAGAAGAGCCGCATGCAGGTTGCGGTTCAGATCCTCGGGCGCTCGACGCCCGTCGAATTGGAATTCAGCCAGGTCGAAAAGGCCTGAGCTCAAACGGGGAGCCCGCGAGGGCGTTCGCACCCATCAGAGGTAGAGAGAGATGGCAAAGAAAGTAAACGGCTACGTCAAGCTGCAGGTGCCTGCAGGCCAGGCGAACCCGAGCCCGCCGATCGGTCCGGCGCTCGGCCAGCAGGGCGTCAACATCATGGAGTTCTGCAAGCAGTTCAATGCGCAGACGCAGCAGGTCGAGAAGGGCCTGCCGATCCCCGTGGTGATCACGGTCTACAGCGACCGCAGCTTCACGTTCATCATGAAGACGCCGCCGGCGTCCGTGCTGATCCGCAAGGCGATCGGCATCGAGAAGGGCAGCGGCACGCCGAACACTGCCAAGGTCGGCAAGATCACGCGCAAGCAGCTCGAGGACATCGCCAGGACCAAGACCCCTGACCTCACCGCCGCCGATCTGGAAGCGGCCGTGCGGACGATCGCGGGCAGTGCCCGCAGCATGGGTGTCGACGTCGAAGGACTGGAGGTCTGATCATGGTTGCCGTAGCCAAGCGCATGAAGCCGTGGGCCGAGAAAATCGCCCCGGGCAAGCAGTATTCGATCGACGAAGCCCTGGGGCTCGTCAAGCAGTTCGCCACCGCCAAGTTCGACGAAGCCGTCGACGTGTCGGTGAACCTGGGCGTGGACGCCTCCAAGTCGGACCAGCAGGTCCGCGGCTCGACCGTGCTGCCGCACGGCACGGGCAAGTCCGTCCGCGTCGCCGTGTTCACGTCCGGCAAGAATGCCGACCTGGCGCGTGAAGCGGGCGCCGACATCGTCGGCATGGAGGACCTCGCCGAGAAGGTGAAAGCCGGCGAACTCAATTTCGACGTGGTCGTGGCGAGCCCGGACGCCATGCGCGTCGTGGGCCAGCTCGGCCAGATCCTCGGTCCGCGCGGCCTGATGCCGAACCCGAAAGTCGGCACGGTCACGCCGGACGTCGCGGGCGCAGTCCGTAACGCCAAGGCCGGCCAGGTGCGCTTCCGCACCGACAAGGGTGGCGTGATCCACTGCACGATCGGCCGGGCGAGTTTCGACACGTCGAAGCTCAGGGACAACCTGCAGGCGCTGCTCGCGGACCTGCAGAAGGCGAAGCCTGCGTCCTCCAAGGGCGTCTACCTGCGCCGGGTCACCGTGTCGTCGACGATGGGTCCCGGCGTGCCGGTCGACCAGTCGTCGCTCACGCCGACCGCGGGCTGAGCCGAGTCGAAGTTTTCTTGATTTCAAGGTTTTGATGCAGGGCCGTCCATCGCCCGCGCCCACGCAAGTGGAGCAGGGCGGGGGCCGGTCATCATCGAAGACCGCAGGCGGGAGAGCCCTTCGGGGCGGCTCCCTTAATCGCGGAGCCTGCGCAGATGGTGGTACCCGAGTCAGTGTCCAACTGCCGAAGGTCCGCCTTCTTTGAGAAGGGCGAACGCCTACGGATGGGTGTTCGAAGTTTGATCTTCAGGCCAGGAGGAAGACATGGCGCTTAGATTTGACGACAAGAAGGCACTGGTCGCCGAAGTGGCAACGGTCGCGCAGTCCGCGCTGTCCGTGGTCGCTGCGGAGTACCGGGGGCTGCCGGTTGCGAAGCTCACCGAGCTTCGCGCCAAGGCCCGCGCCAACCGCGTCTACGTGCGCGTGGTGAAGAACACGCTGGCCCGCCGAGCCATCGCCGGCACTCAGTTCGAGTGCGTCGGTGAAAAGCTCAAGGGTCCGCTGATCCTCGCCTTCTCGCAGGACGATCCGGGCGCGGCAGCACGGCTGATCAGGGCATTCGCGAAGGACAACGACAAGCTCGTTCCGACGCTGGTGTCCCTGGGCGGCGCGGTTCTGCCGGGCAGTGACCTCGAGCGCGTCGCAAGCCTTCCTACGAAGGACCAGGCTTTGGCGCAGCTGCTGGGAGTCATCAAGGCCCCGATCGGCAAGTTCGTTCGCACGCTGGCAGAGCCTCACGCGAAGCTCGTGCGCACGATCGCAGCGGTCAAGGACCAGAAGAGCGCGGCCGCCTGAGGCGGTCGCACACGTTGATTTACGGGTATTCAGGCAACAGCTTTTACAGGAGCTACGCAAATGGCTGCTACTAAGGAAGACATCCTCACCGCGATCTCGAACATGACCGTCATGGAGATCGTTGACCTCGTCAAGATGATGGAAGACAAGTTCGGCGTCACCGCCGCTGCCCCGATGGCCATGATGGCTGCCGGCGGCGCTGCGGCCCCGGCCGCGGCCGTGGAAGAGCAGACCGAGTTCGCCGTCACGATGACGAGCTTCGGCGCGAACAAGGTTGGCGTGATCAAGGTGATCCGCGAGCTGACCGGTCTCGGCCTCAAGGAAGCCAAGGACCTGGTCGAGGGCGTGCCCTCGCTGGTCAAGGATTCCGTGCCGAAGGCCGACGCCGACGCCATCAAGAAGAAGCTCGAAGAGGCCGGCGCTTCCGCGGAGATCAAGTAACCGCGATGCACGGGCCCGTGCCCGTTGCAGCAAGGGGAGCCGGGCGGTGCGACAGCGCCGTCCGGCGTCTCCCGTTCGTCGTTTTTTCGTCCGTTAGTTTCCGTCGCGCTCAGGCGCCGGCATCGGCAGCCTGGAGAGGGTGATCGCAATGGCTTATTCCTTCACCGAAAAGAAGCGCATCCGCAAGGATTTCGGCAAGCGGTCCAGCATCCTCGAGGTGCCGTACCTGCTCGCCATCCAGCTCGATTCGTACCGCAAGTTCCTGCAGGCCGACACGGCCGAGGAAAAGCGCGACGAAATCGGCCTGCGCGCCGCATTCAAGAGCGTGTTCCCGATCATCAGCTATTCGGGCAACGCGCTGCTCGAGTACGTCAGCTACCGGCTCGGCGAGCCGGTGTTCGACGTCAAGGAGTGCCAGCTCCGCGGCCTTACCTACGCCGCGCCGCTGCGCGTCAAGGTGCGCCTCGTGGTGCTCGACAAGGAAGCCCCCGGCGCCAAGAAGCCGGTGAAGGACATCCGCGAGCAGGAGGTCTACCTGGGCGAACTGCCCCTGATGACCGACAACGGCACGTTCGTCGTGAACGGCACCGAGCGTGTCATCGTCTCCCAGCTGCACCGCAGCCCCGGCGTGTTCTTCGATCACGACCGTGGCAAGACGCACAGCTCGGGCAAGCTTCTTTTCAACGCGCGCGTCATTCCTTACCGCGGCTCGTGGCTCGACTTCGAGTTCGACGCCAAGGACTGCGTCTACGCGCGCATCGACCGCCGCCGCAAGCTGGCGGTCACGATCCTGCTGCGCGCGCTGGGTTACAGCGACGAGCAGATGCTCGACATGTTCTTCGAGAAGAACACGTTCAACCTGTCGGCCAGCGGCATCGAGATGGTGCTGGTGCCGAGCCGCCTGCGCGGTGAAACCGCGGCGTTCGAGATCAAGGCGAACGGCAAGGTCATCGTCGAGGAAGGCCGCCGCATCACCGCGCGCCACGTGCGGCAGATGGAAGACGCCGGCATCGACCGCCTGGCCGTGCCGACCGACTACCTGGTCGGCAAGGTGCTCGCGCACGACGTCGTCAACACCGAGACCGGCGAGATCCTGGCGAAGGCGAACGAAATCCTCGCCGCCCCGGCCGTGCTCAAGCTCATGCAGGCCGGGATCACCGAGATCCGCGTGCTGTACGTCAACGACCTCGACCGCGGCCCGTTCATCTCGGACACGCTGCGCATCGACCCGACCAAGAACCGCATGGAAGCGCTGGTCGAGATCTACCGCATGATGCGCCCGGGCGAGCCGCCCACGCGCGATGCGGCGGAGAACCTGTTCCAGAACCTGTTCTTCAACCCCGAGCGCTACGACCTGTCGGCGGTCGGCCGGATGAAGTTCAACCGCCGCGTCGGCCGGCAGGAAGTGAAGGGCGCGGGCATCCTCTACGACCAGCTGCACTTCGGGCGCCGCGGCGATGATTTCGCCAAGTCGCTGATCGAAGCCAACGGCGAGACGTCGGACATCATCGACGTGCTGCGCACGCTGATCGACATCCGCAACGGCAACGGCGTGGTCGACGACATCGACCACCTCGGCAACCGCCGCGTGCGTTCGGTCGGCGAGATGGCCGAGAACGCGTTCCGCGTGGGCCTCGTGCGCGTCGAGCGCGCCGTGAAGGAGCGCCTGACCATCGCCGAGAGCGAAGGCCTGATGCCGCAGGACATGATCAACGCGAAGCCGGTCGCGGCCGCGGTGAAGGAGTTCTTCGGGTCCTCGCAGCTCTCGCAGTTCATGGACCAGAACAACCCGCTCTCCGAAGTGACGCACAAGCGTCGCGTCTCGGCGCTCGGCCCCGGCGGCCTGACGCGCGAGCGGGCGGGCTTCGAGGTCCGCGACGTGCACCCGACCCATTACGGCCGCGTGTGCCCGATCGAGACGCCTGAAGGTCCGAACATCGGCCTGATCAACTCGCTGTCGGTCTACGCCCGTACCAACGACTACGGCTTCCTCGAGACGCCGTACCGCAAGGTCGCGAACGGCCGCGTCACCGACGACATCGTGTACCTCTCGGCCATCGACGAGGCCCAGTACGTGATCGCGCAGGCGAACGCGACGCTGAACAAGAAGGGCGAGTTCACCGACGATCTCGTCTCGAGCCGGTACCAGAACGAGTTCATGCTCTCGACGACCGACAAGCTCCAGTTCATGGACGTGTCGCCGAAGCAGATCGTCTCGGTCGCCGCCTCGCTGATCCCGTTCCTCGAGCACGACGACGCGAACCGCGCGTTGATGGGCTCGAACATGCAGCGCCAGGCCGTGCCGACGCTCCGTTCCGAGACGCCGCTGGTCGGCACCGGCATGGAGCGCCCGGTCGCGATCGACTCGGGCGTCACCGTCATCGCGCGCCGCGGCGGCGTGGTCGACTCGGTCGACGCATCGCGCATCGTGGTCCGCGTCGACGACGCGGAGACGACCGCCGGCGAGCCGGGCGTCGACATCTACAACCTGACGAAGTACACGCGCTCGAACCAGAACACCTGCATCAACCAGCGTCCGCTGGTGCATGCCGGTGACGCGATCGCGCGCGGCGACGTCCTGGCCGACGGCCCGTCCACGGACCTGGGCGAGCTCGCGCTCGGCCAGAACCTGCTGGTCGCGTTCATGCCGTGGAACGGCTACAACTTCGAGGACTCGATCCTGATCTCGGAGCGCGTCGTCCAGGAAGACCGCTTCACGACGATCCACATCGAGGAGCTCACCTGCGTCGCGCGCGACACCAAGCTCGGGCCCGAGGAAATCACCGCGGACATCCCGAACGTGGGCGAATCGGCGCTGGCGAAGCTCGACGAGGCCGGCATTGCCTTCATCGGCGCCGAGGTCAAGGCGGGCGACATCCTCGTGGGCAAGGTCACGCCGAAGGGCGAGACGCAGCTCACGCCGGAAGAGAAGCTGCTCCGCGCGATCTTCGGCGAGAAGGCGTCCGACGTGAAGGACACCTCGCTGCGCGTGCCTCCGGGCATGGACGGCACGGTGATCGACGTGCGCGTGTTCACGCGTGACGGCGTCGAGAAGGACAGCCGCGCGCTGTCGATCGAGAAGTCGGAGATCGAGAAGGTCCGCAAGGATCTCGCCGACCAGCAGCGCATCCTCGAGGAGGATCTGTTCTCGCGCGTGCAGTCGATGCTGATCGGCAAGGTCGCCACCGGCGGCCCGCGCAAGCTCAAGCCGGGGAGCAAGGTCACCGCCGATTACCTCGCGGACCTGCCGCGCGAGCACTGGCTCGAAGTGCGGCTCGAGGACGATGACGCCAACACGAGCCTCGAGCTCACCGCCGAGCGCATGCGCGAGCAGCGCAAGGAATTCGAGCGTCGCCTCGAGGAGAAGCGCCAGAAGATCACGCAGGGCGACGACCTCGCCCCGGGCGTGCTCAAGATGGTCAAGGTCTACCTCGCGGTGAAGCGCCGCGTCCAGCCGGGCGACAAGATGGCCGGCCGTCACGGCAACAAGGGCGTCATCTCGACGATCGTGCCGGTCGAAGACATGCCGTTCGCCGCGGACGGCACGCCGGTCGACATCGTGCTGAACCCGCTGGGCGTGCCTTCGCGCATGAACATCGGCCAGATCCTCGAGACGCACCTGGGCTGGGCCGCAAAGGGCCTCGGCATCAAGATCGGCAACATGCTCGACGCAGGCCGCCAGGCCGGCGAGGTGCGCACGCTGCTCGATGCCATCTACAACAAGAGCGGCGGCAAGCACGAGGACCTCGACTCGCTGAACGACGACGAAGTCATCGCGCTCGGCCACAACCTGCGACGCGGCGTGCCGATGGCGACGCCCGTGTTCGACGGTGCGGCCGAAAGTCCGAGATCAAGTACATGCTGCGGCTCGCCGACCTCCCCGAGAGCGGCCAGACGACGCTGTACGACGGTCGCACGGGCGAGCGCTTCGAGCGCGACGTCACGGTCGGCTACATGTACATGCTGAAGCTCAACCACCTGGTCGACGACAAGATGCACGCGCGTTCGACGGGCCCGTACAGCCTGGTCACGCAGCAGCCGCTCGGCGGCAAGGCGCAGTTCGGCGGCCAGCGGTTCGGCGAGATGGAAGTGTGGGCGCTCGAGGCCTACGGCGCTTCCTACACGCTGCAGGAGATGCTGACCGTCAAGTCCGACGACGTGACCGGCCGCACCAAGATGTACAAGAACATCGTGGACGGCAATCACCAGATGGACGCGGGCATGCCGGAATCCTTCAACGTGCTGGTGAAGGAAATCCGCTCGCTCGGCATCAACATCGAACTCCACCAGGAAAAGCGGTGAGCGGCCTCCCCGCCGCCACTACTGCGCAGGTGACCCAATGAAAGATCTCCTGAAGTTGTTCAAGCAGCAGCCGAC
Organism: uncultured Gammaproteobacteria bacterium; assembly: GCA_963793675.1. GTDB lineage: Bacteria > Pseudomonadota > Gammaproteobacteria > Steroidobacterales > Steroidobacteraceae > RPQJ01. The sequence goes on from CAWCBA010000010.1 coordinate 134,789, forward strand.
GACCGAGGACTTCGACTCGATCCGCATCGCGCTGGCGTCCCCGGACATGATCCGGTCCTGGTCGTTCGGCGAGGTGAAGAAGCCCGAGACGATCAACTACCGCACGTTCAAGCCCGAACGCGACGGCCTGTTCTGCGCCAAGATCTTCGGGCCGGTGAAGGACTACGAGTGCCTTTGCGGCAAGTACAAGCGCCTGAAGCATCGCGGCGTCGTCTGCGAGAAGTGCGGCGTCGAAGTGACGCAGGCCAAGGTGCGCCGCGAGCGCATGGGCCACATCGAGCTGGCGAGCCCGACCGCCCACATCTGGTTCCTGAAGTCGCTGCCGTCGCGCATCGGCCTCATGCTGGACATGACGCTGCGCGAGATCGAGCGCGTGCTGTACTTCGAAGCCTTCGTGGTCATCGACCCGGGCATGACGGAGATGCAGCGCGGCCAGCTGCTCTCCGACGAGATGTACCTCGACGCGATCGAGAAGCACGGCGACGAGTTCGACGCCCGCATGGGCGCCGAGGCGGTCCACCAGATGCTGAAGAGCCTCGACCTGCCGGCCGAGATGCTCAAGGTCCGCGAGGACATCACGGCGACCAGCTCCGAGACCAAGATCAAGCGCCTCACCAAGCGCCTGAAGCTGATCGAGTCGTTCATCGAGTCCAACAACCGCCCCGAGTGGATGGTGCTGACCGTGCTGCCGGTGCTGCCGCCGGACCTGCGTCCGCTGGTGCCGCTCGATGGCGGCCGCTTCGCGACCTCGGACCTGAACGACCTGTACCGCCGCGTCATCAACCGCAACAACCGCCTGCGCCGCCTGCTCGAACTCAACGCGCCCGACATCATCGTGCGCAACGAGAAGCGCATGCTGCAGGAGTCGGTGGACGCGCTGCTCGACAACGGCCGCCGCGGCCGTGCGATCACCGGCACCAACAAGCGCCCGCTCAAGTCGCTCGCCGACATGATCAAGGGCAAGCAGGGCCGCTTCCGCCAGAACCTGCTCGGCAAGCGCGTCGACTACTCCGGCCGCTCGGTCATCGTGGTCGGTCCGACGCTGCGCCTGCACCAGTGCGGCCTGCCGAAGAAGATGGCGCTCGAGCTGTTCAAGCCGTTCATCTTCCAGAAGCTGCAGTTGCGCGGCGAAGCCTCGACCATCAAGGCCGCCAAGCGCATGGTGGAGCGCGAAGGCCCCGAGGTGTGGGACATCCTCGAGGAGGTCATCCGCGAGCACCCCGTGCTGCTCAACCGCGCGCCGACGCTGCACCGCCTCGGCATCCAGGCGTTCGAGCCCGTGCTGATCGAAGGCAAGGCGATCCAGCTGCACCCGCTCGTCTGCACCGCGTTCAACGCGGACTTCGACGGCGACCAGATGGCCGTGCACGTGCCGCTGTCGCTCGAGGCCCAGCTCGAAGCGCGTGCGCTGATGCTGTCGTCGAACAACATCCTGTCCCCGGCCAACGGCGACCCGATCATCGTCCCGTCGCAGGACGTCGTGCTCGGCCTGTACTTCATGACCCGCGAGCGCGTGAACGCGCAGGGCGAGGGCATGTGCTTCTCGGACGTGGCCGAAGTCCACCGCGCCTACGAGAGCCGCATGACCGACCTGCAGGCGCGCGTGAAAGTGCGCATCGTCGAGCACGTCAAGGGTCCGGACGGCGAGCTGACGCCGAAGGTCCGCCTGGCGGACACGACCGTCGGCCGCGCGCTGCTGCTCGAGATCCTGCCGAAGGGCCTCTCCTTCGACCTGATCAACGTCGACATGACCAAGAAGGCGATTTCGGGCGTCATCAACGCCTGCTACCGCCAGCTCGGCCTCAAGGAAACGGTGATCTTCGCCGACCAGCTCATGTACATGGGCTTCCACTACGCGACCCGTTCGGGCGTCTCGATCGGCGTGGACGACATGATCGTCCCCGAGCAGAAGGAGCGCATCCTGGCGACGGCCGAGCGTGAAGTGAAGGAGATCCAGGAGCAGTACTCCTCGGGCCTCGTCACCAACGGCGAACGCTACAACAAGGTCGTCGACATCTGGTCGCGCACCAACGACCAGGTCGCCAAGGCGATGATGGAGAAGCTCGGCGGCGAAGACGTCGAAAACTCCCGCGGCGTGAAGGTGCGCCAGAAGTCGTTCAACTCGATCTTCATGATGTCGGACTCCGGTGCGCGCGGTTCGCCCGCCCAGATCCGCCAGCTCGCGGGCATGCGCGGCCTGATGGCCAAGCCGGACGGCTCGATCATCGAGACGCCCATCACCGCGAACTTCCGTGAGGGCCTGAACGTCCTGCAGTACTTCATCTCGACGCACGGCGCCCGCAAGGGCCTGGCCGACACCGCGTTGAAGACCGCGAACTCGGGTTACCTCACGCGCCGTCTCGTCGACGTCGCGCAGGACCTCGTGGTCACGGAAATCGACTGCGGCACGTCGAACGGCATCGCGATGATGCCGATCGTCGAAGGCGGCGACGTCGTCGAAGGCCTCGGCGAGCGCGTGCTCGGCCGCGTGGTCGCGGCGGACATCTTCCGCCCGGGCACCGACGAAGTGCTGGTCGAAGCAGGCACGCTGCTCGACGAAAAGGGCGTCCGCACGCTCGAGCAGGCCGGCGTGGACCAGATCTCGGTCCGCTCGCCGATCAGCTGCGAAACGCGCTACGGCGTCTGCGCCCAGTGCTACGGCCGCGACCTCGCACGCGGTCACCGGATCAACATCGGCGAAGCGGTCGGCGTCATCGCGGCGCAGTCGATCGGCGAACCGGGCACGCAGCTCACGATGCGCACGTTCCACATCGGTGGCGCGGCGTCGCGGGCCGCGGCGGTCAACTCGATCGAGATCAAGAGCAAGGGCACGCTGCGCTGGCACAACCTGAAGGCCGTGCACCACGAGAAGGGCCACTGGGTGGCCGTGTCGCGTTCGGGTGAAGTCGGCGTCATCGACGACTTCGGCCGCGAGCGTGAGCGGTACCGCGTGCCATACGGCTCGGTCATCGCGGTGAGCGAAGGCCAGCCGGTGGTCTCGGGCCAGATCATCGCAACCTGGGATCCGCACACCCACCCGGTGGTCACGGAAGTCGCCGGTTCGATCCGCTTCCAGGACTTCATCGACGGCATCACCGTGCAGAGCCAGGTGGACGAAGTCACCGGCCTGACCAGCACCGTCGTCCTGAACCCGAAGGAGCGCGGCGCCGGTGGCAAGGACCTGCGTCCGGTCATCAAGCTGCTGAACGCCAAGGGCAAGGAAGTCTGCTTCGCCAACACGGACATTCCGGCGAGCTACGCATTGCCCGCGGGTGCGCTCGTGAACCTGAGCGACGGCGCCCAGGTGTCGGTCGGCGACGTCATTGCCCGCATCCCGCAGGAATCCTCGAAGACCCGCGACATCACGGGTGGTCTGCCGCGCGTGGCCGACCTGTTCGAAGCCCGCAAGCCGAAGGACTCCGCGATCCTCGCCGAGTACTCGGGCACGGTCAGCTTCGGCAAGGAAACCAAGGGCAAGCGTCGCCTGGTGATCCAGGACGAGGGCGGCGAGAAGCACGAGGAGCTGATCCCGAAGTGGCGCCATCTCACGGTGTTCGAAGGCGAACACGTCGAGCGCGGCGAGACGATCGCGGACGGCGAGCCGAACCCGCACGACATCCTGCGCCTGCAGGGGATCGAGCCGCTGGCGAACTACCTGGTCCGTGAAATCCAGGACGTCTACCGGCTGCAGGGCGTCAAGATCAACGACAAGCACATCGAGGTGATCATTCGCCAGATGCTGCGCAAGATCGAGATCGTCGAAATCGGCGACACCCCGTTCCTGCGCGGCGAGCAGATGGACCGGGCCCGCGTGCTCGACGCCAACGACAAGGTCACGAAGGAAGGGAAGCTCCCCGCCATCGCCGACCCGATCCTGCTCGGCATCACCAAGGCGTCGCTGGCGACGGAGTCCTTCATCTCGGCGGCCTCCTTCCAGGAGACCACCCGCGTCCTCACCGAGGCGGCGGTCCGGGGCATGAAGGACGACCTGCGCGGCCTGAAGGAAAACGTGATCGTCGGCCGCCTGATCCCGGCCGGTACGGGCTCGTTCTACCACCTGACCCGGCGCAAGCTGGCCGAGGGCGAGCGGGCGTCCGGCGGCTTCGGCGACATGGCGACGGGCGGGGCGTCGGCGGATTTCGATTCCGCGACGTCCGACGAGTCGGAGGCCCCCGCGGGCTGAGCGGGGGCCGGGGTTGGGGGTACGTACAGTGTCAAGTTGACACGGTAGGTCCCCCTCCCTAGAATTTCGGCCCCTCGTTTGGGATGCTGCCGGCGATCCTCCCGTGCGGCGTTCGTTTGAACCATATCGGGCCGCCGCAGGGCGGCCCGGTGTTTCCTGCTTGATGTAACGCGGCGGGCGCCCGGAGCGTCCGCCAACCTGGAGTCGGTCCTTACCATGTCAACCGTCAATCAGCTGATCCGTGCACCGCGCGGCGAAGCCGCCGCCAAGAGCAAGGTCCCCGCCCTCGGCAATTCGCCGCAGAAGCGCGGTGTCTGCACGCGCGTCTACACGACCACGCCGAAGAAGCCGAACTCGGCCCTGCGCAAGGTCGCCAAGGTGCGCCTTACCAACGGCTACGAAGTGATCAGCTACATCGGCGGCGAAGGCCACAACCTGCAGGAGCACTCGGTGGTGCTGATCCGCGGCGGCCGCGTCAAGGACCTCCCGGGCGTGCGTTACCACACGGTGCGCGGCACGCTCGATTGCGCCGGCGTCGCCGATCGCAAGCAGAGCCGTTCCAAGTACGGCGCCAAGCGCCCGAAGGGCTGATCTTTCCTTACTAACCCCCTAGTCACTGTTCAGTCACTGATCACCAGTCACTAGCGAAGCGGAATTCAACATGTCGCGTAGATCCCAGGCCCCCACCCGCACCATCCTGCCGGACCCGAAGTTCAACAGCGTCCTGCTGGCCAAGTTCATGAACATGGTCATGGAGCGCGGCAAGAAGTCGGTCGCCGAGCGCATCGTTTACGGTGCGATCGACCGCATGGCGGAGAAGACCGGTCGCCCGGCCGAGCAGACGCTCGACCTGCTGACCCAGGCGCTCGACAACGTCAAGCCGATGGTCGAGGTGAAGTCCCGCCGCGTCGGCGGCGCCACCTACCAGGTGCCGATCGAAGTCCGCGCCCAGCGCCGCCAGACCCTCGCCATGCGCTGGGTCATCGAGGCGGCCACCGCCCGCAGCGAGAAGTCGATGGCGCAGCGCCTCGCCTCCGAGCTGCTCGAAGCCTCGGAGAACCGTGGCGCCGCCGTGCGCAAGCGTGAGGACACGCACCGCATGGCCGACGCCAACAAGGCTTTCGCGCATTACCGCTGGTGAGTGTCCGCGCGGCCTGCCGCGCGACCTCGCCACATGACGACTGAAGGACTTTAACCGTGCCACGCACTACTCCGATCGAGCGCTACCGAAACATCGGTATCTCGGCGCACATCGACGCCGGCAAGACGACGACGACCGAGCGCATCCTTTTCTATACCGGCGTCTCGCACAAGATCGGCGAAGTGCACGACGGCGCGGCCGTCATGGACTACATGGAGCAGGAGCAGGAGCGCGGCATCACGATCACCGCGGCTGCGACCACGGCGTTCTGGAAGGGAATGGAGAACCAGTTCCCCGAGCACCGCTTCAACATCATCGACACCCCGGGGCACGTCGACTTCACCATCGAAGTCGAGCGCAGCCTGAAGGTGCTCGACAGCGCCTGCGCCGTGTTCTGTGCGGTCTCCGGCGTGCAGCCCCAGTCCGAGACGGTGTGGCGCCAGATGAACAAGTACGCGGTGCCGCGGCTCGCGTTCGTCAACAAGATGGACCGCGCCGGCGCCAACTTCCTGCGCTGCGTCGACCAGATCAGGACCCGCCTGCGCGGCAACCCCGTCGTGCTGCAGCTGCCGATCGGCGCCGAGGACAGCTTCGAGGGCGTCGTCGACCTCATCCAGATGAAGTCGATCTACTGGGACGACAGCACCGAGGGCATGAAGTTCGAGTACCGCGACGTCCCCGCGGACATGGTCGAGCTGTGCAACGAATGGCGCGAGAAGCTGGTCGAGGCCGCGGCCGAGGCCAACGACGACCTCATGCACAAGTATCTCGAGACCGGCGAGCTCAGCATCGAAGAGATCAAGGCCGGCCTGCGCGAGCGCTCGATCCGCGTCGAAATCTGCATCATGCTGTGCGGCTCGGCGTTCAAGAACAAGGGCGTCCAGGCGATGCTCGACGCGGTCATCGAATACATGCCGTCGCCGAACGAAGTGCCGTCGGTCAAGGGCATCGACGAGCGTGGCGCCGAAGACACGCGCCCGGCCACGGACGACGCCAAGTTCTCCGCGCTGGCGTTCAAGATCCTGAACGACCCGTTCGTCGGCAACCTGACGTTCTTCCGCGTCTACTCCGGCGTGCTGAACTCGGGCGACCAGGTGTTCGTCCCGGCGCGCAGCAAGAAGGAGCGCATCGGCCGCCTGCTGCAGATGCACGCTGCCGAGCGCGAGGAGATCAAGGAAGTCCGCGCCGGCGACATCGCCGCAGCCGTGGGCCTCAAGGACGTGACGACGGGCGACACGCTGTGCGACCCGGAAAGCATCATCACGCTCGAGAAGATGGAATTCCCGGAGCCGGTGATCTCGGTCGCCGTCGAGCCGAAGACCAAGAGCGACCAGGAGAAGATGGGCCTCGCCCTGCAGCGCCTGGCGAAGGAAGATCCTTCGTTCCGCGTCAGCACCGACCAGGAGTCGGGCCAGACCATCATCTCCGGCATGGGCGAGCTGCACCTCGAGATCCTCGTCGACCGCATGAAGCGCGAGTTCAAGGTCGAGGCGAACGTCGGCAAGCCGCAGGTCGCCTACCGCGAAACGATCCGCGGCAAGGTCGAAGTCGAAGGCAAGTTCGTGCGCCAGTCCGGCGGCCGCGGCCAGTACGGCCATGTCTGGCTCAAGGTCGAGCCGCAGGAAGAAGGCAAGGGCTACGAGTTCGTCAACGGCGTGGTCGGCGGCGTGGTGCCGCGCGAATACATCCCGGCCGTCGACAAGGGCGTCAAGGAAGCGCTGGAGGGCGGCGTCATTGCCGGCTATCCGGTCGTCGACGTCAAGGTCACCATTTTCGACGGCTCGTACCACGACGTCGACTCCAACGAAATGGCGTTCAAGATCGCCGGTTCGATGGCGGTCAAGGAAGGCGTGCGCAGGGCGAAGCCCGTGCTGCTCGAGCCGGTCATGAAGGTGGAGGTCGTCACGCCCGAGGACTACTCCGGCGACGTGATCGGCGACCTGAGCCGTCGTCGCGGACATATCCAGGGCATGGAAGACTCCGTGTCCGGCAAGGTCGTGACGGCAGAGGTGCCGCTCGCCGAAATGTTCGGTTACGCGACGTCGGTGCGCTCGATGAGCCAGGGCCGCGCCACGTTCACCATGGAATTCGCGAAGTATTTGGAAGTGCCGGGCAACGTCGCCGAAGCGGTGATGAAGAAGGCCAGCTGACCGCTGTCGCCGAACTCCTCCGACCAAACCCTAACCCCTATCCCCTTGCGCAACGAAGTGCGCTGCAGTCTCTAGAGGTACATCGCCGTGGCTAAGGAAAAATTTGCGCGTACGAAGCCGCACGTCAACGTGGGCACGATTGGGCACGTGGACCATGGCAAGACGACGCTGACGGCAGCGCTGACGAAGGTGATGGCGGAGACGCACGGCGGCACCTTCATGGCGTACGACCAGATTGACAAGGCGCCGGAAGAGAAGGCTCGCGGCATCACGATTTCGACGGCGCACGTCGAGTACCAGTCGCCGAACCGCCACTACGCGCACGTCGACTGCCCCGGGCACGCCGACTACGTGAAGAACATGATCACGGGTGCGGCGCAGATGGACGGCGCGATCCTGGTGTGCTCGGCGGCCGACGGCCCGATGCCGCAGACGCGCGAGCACATTCTGCTGGCGCGCCAGGTGGGCGTGCCCTACATCGTCGTGTACCTGAACAAGGCCGACATGGTCGACGATGCGGAGCTGCTCGAGCTGGTGGAGATGGAAGTGCGCGAGCTGCTGTCGAAGTACGACTTCCCGGGCGACGACACGCCGATCATCAAGGGCTCGGCGCTGAAGGCGCTCGAGGGCGACCAGAGCGAGATCGGCGTTCCGTCGGTGATCAAGCTGGTCGAGGAGATGGACCGCTACATCCCGGTGCCGGAGCGCGCGGTTGACGGCGCGTTCCTGATGCCGGTGGAAGACGTGTTCTCGATTTCGGGTCGCGGCACGGTGGTGACGGGGCGCATCGAGCGCGGCATCGTCAAGATCAACGACGAAGTGGAGATCGTGGGCCTGAAGGACACGGTGAAGACGATCTGCACGGGCGTTGAGATGTTCCGCAAGCTGCTCGACCAGGGGCAGGCGGGCGACAACGTGGGCGTGCTGCTGCGCGGGACGAAGCGCGAGGACGTCGAGCGCGGCCAGGTGCTGTGCAAGCCGGGTTCGATCAAGCCGCACACGAAGTTCGAAGGCGAGGTGTACGTGCTGACGAAGGAAGAGGGCGGCCGTCACACGCCGTTCTTCAAGGGCTATCGTCCGCAGTTCTACTTCCGCACGACCGACGTGACGGGGTCGGTGGAGCTGCCCGAGGGCGTCGAGATGGTGATGCCGGGCGACAACATCAAGATGACGATCGAGCTGATCGTGCCGATCGCGATGGAGGAAGGCCTGCGCTTCGCCATCCGCGAGGGCGGCCGAACGGTCGGCGCCGGCGTCGTTTCCAAGATTCTGAAGTAAAGGTCCAACGCAATGGCACGCCAGAACATCCGCATCCGCCTCAAGGCGTTCGACCACCGTCTCATCGACAACTCGGCCCGCGAGATCGTCGAGACTGCCAAGCGCACGGGCGCCACGGTCCGTGGTCCGATCCCGCTGCCGGTGAAGATGGAGCGCTTCACGCTCCTGATCTCGCCGCACGTGGACAAGGACGCGCGGGACCAGTACGAGATGCGCACCCACAAGCGCCTCATGGACATCCTGAACCCGACCGACAAGACGGTGGACGCGCTGATGAAGCTCGAACTGCCGGCCGGCGTGGACGTCCAGATCAAGCTGAACTGAGCGAAGGGGCCGGAAGGCCCGGAAGGCCCGGAAGGACAGGAAGGCCCGGAAGGACAGGAAGGCCCGGAAGGGCTGACCCTCCGACCCCTTCCTCCCCTTCCTGCCCCTTCCTGCCCTCCCTGCCCTGAAAAAGGGGCTTGCAGGGCTTCCCCGAGTCGCCTATAGTGCGCGGCTCTCCTCGCCGAGGCCTGGCCGGCATTGCCGGTACCGCTCGAGCGGCGCGACTGCCAGGTCTGGTGGTTCGCACCACTCAACCGGTTTCCTTGTCGAGCCTGGCGGCACTTTGGCGCCGGGAACCAGTTTTTTCAGCCACAGCCAATCGCAGCGGTGGCGGTGTACGAGGACACAGAGATGACGATCGGTCTGATTGGCCGCAAGGCCGGCATGACGCGCGTCTTCACGGACGCGGGCGAGTCGATCCCGGTGACGGTGATCGAGGCTCTGCCCAACCGTGTCACCCAGGTCAAGGGTGTCGAGGGCGATGGCTATCGCGCCATCCAGGTGACGTTCGGCAACAGGAAGCCGTCGCGCGTCACGCGCGCGGCCGCGGGCCACTTCGCCAAGGCGAAGGTCGAGCCGGGTGAAGGGCTCGTCGAGTTCCGCCTCGCCGACGGCGAAGGTGCCGAACTCGCGGCGGGTTCCGAGCTCAAGGTCGACATGTTCGCCAAGGGCCAGGTCGTCGACGTGACCGGCACCACTATCGGCAAAGGCTTCGCCGGCACCATCAAGCGGCACAACTTCGCCGGCGGCCCCGCGTCGCACGGCGCGTCGTTGTTCCACCGTACGCCTGGCTCGATCGGCCAGCGCCAGACCCCGGGACGGGTGTTCCAGGGCAAGCGCATGTCCGGCCACATGGGCAACATCCGCCGCACCATCGAAAAGCTGCAGATCGTCGACGTCGACGCTGCGCGCAACCTGCTCCTGATCCGCGGCGCCGTGCCGGGATCGCCGGGCGGTGAAGTGATCGTGCGTCCGTCGGTCAAGGCCGCACGCATGGCGAAGCGCAAGACGCTGGCGCCGAAGCAGCCGGCCGCCAAGACGAAGAAGTAACCCGCCCGGGAAACTGAAATGGCAACCCAACTCAAGCTCCAGCAGGGCGGCAACAGCATCGAAGTGTCTGAGAAGACCTTCGGCCGCGAATTCAACGAGGCCCTCGTGCACCAGGTCGTCACTGCCTACATGGCAGCTGGCCGTGCCGGCACCAAGCGCCAGAAGAGCAAGGCTGAAGTCCGCGGCGGCGGCATCAAGCCGTGGAAGCAGAAGGGCGGCGGTCGCGCCCGCGCCGGCTCCATCCGCAGCCCGATCTGGGTCGGCGGCGGCCGCGCCTTCGCGGCGCGCCCGCGTGATTTCTCGCAGAAGGTCAACCGCAAGATGTACCGCGGCGCCATTGCGGCGCTGCTGTCCGAGCTGGCCCGTCTCGAGCGCCTGACGGTGGTCGAGTCGTTCGCGCTCGAAGCGCCGAAGACCAGGATGCTCGCCGCGAAGCTCAAGGAGCTGGGACTCAATGACGTGCTGATCGTCGTCGAAGCCTATGACGAGAAGCTCGAGCTGGCCTCGCGCAATCTGCACGGCGTCACGGTACTGCCGGTTACGGCGGTCGACCCGGTGAGCCTGGTCCGCCACGAGCGCGTGCTCGCTACGGTCGGTGCCGTTCGCATGCTCGAGGAGAAGCTGGCATGAGCAGCAAAGAGCGTTTGATGCAGGTGCTGGTCGCGCCGCACGTGTCCGAAAAGGCCGCGCGCGCTTCCGAGCAGGGCAACCAGATGGTGTTCCGCGTCGCGCGCGACGCCACCAAGCCCGAGATCAAGGCGGCCGTCGAGCTGATGTTCGAAGTCAAGGTCGACGCCGTGCAGGTCGTGAACGTGATGGGCAAGGCGAAGCGCTTCGGCGGTCGCCCCGGCAAGCGTTCGGACTGGAAGAAGGCCTACGTGAAGCTCGCGCAGGGCCAGACGATCGATTTCGCCGGCGTCGAAAAGTAACGACCGCGGCAAAGAAGACGGAAGCTAACCAATGGCTCTCATCAAGACCAAACCGACGTCGCCGGGCCGCCGCTTCGTCGTGAAGGCAGACCGCTCGCACCTGCACAAGGGCGAGCCGGTGCACGCGCTCACGGCCGCGAAGAAGCGTACGGGCGCCCGCAACAACATGGGCCGGCAGACGACGCGCCACAAGGGCGGCGGTCATGCCAGGCGCTATCGTGTCGTCGACTTCGTGCGTAACAAGGACGGCGTTCCGGGCAAGGTCGAGCATCTCGAGTACGACCCGAACCGCAACGCCCACCTGGCCCTCGTGCTCTACGCCGACGGCGAGCGCCGCTACATCCTCGCCCCGAAGGGCGTGGCCGCCGGCGACGCCATCGTCTCGGGCGTCGACGCCCCGATCAAGTCGGGCAACGCGCTGCCGCTGCGCAACATCCCGATCGGTTCGCTGGTGCACAACGTCGAGCTGAAGCCCGGCCGCGGCGGCCAGCTCGGCCGCAGCGCTGGCGCCTCGGTGCAGCTGGTGGCGCGCGAAGGCCTGTACGCGACGATCCGCCTGCGTTCGACCGAGATGCGCAAGGTGCACGTCGACTGCCGCGCCACGATCGGCGAAGTCGGCAACGAAGAAAACAACCTGATCGTCTATGGCAAGGCCGGCGCGAAGCGCTGGCGTGGCATCCGCCCGACGGTCCGTGGCGTGGTGATGAACCCCGTCGACCATCCGCACGGCGGTGGCGAGGGCAAGTCCGGCCAGGGCAACCCGCACCCGGTCTCGCCGTGGGGCTGGAAGACGAAGGGCAAGAAGACCCGCACCAACAAGCGTACGTCCGGACTCATCATCCGGCGCCGCAACTGAGCCTGAGAGGACCTGACAGTGCCCCGTTCAGTCAAGAAAGGCCCGTTCATCGACGCCCACCTCGCCAAGAAGGTGGCTGTCGCGGCGGAGAAGAACGATCGCCGTCCGATCAAGACGTGGTCGCGCCGTTCCATGGTCCTCCCGGACATGGTCGGCCTGACGATCGCCGTCCACAACGGCAGGCAGCACATTCCGGTGCTGGTCTCCGAAAACATGGTCGGCCACAAGCTCGGCGAGTTCGCCCCGACGCGCACCTTCAGGGGCCACTCGGGCGACAGAAAGGCGTCCTCGGAGTAAGCCATGCAAGTCGCAGCAAAGCTCAAGTACGCGCGCATCTCGCCGCAGAAGTGCCGCCTGGTCGCAGACATGGTCCGCGGCAAGCCCGTGGGCCAGGCGCTCTCGACGTTGCGCTTCACGCCGAAGAAGGGCGCTGACCTGGTCCGCAAGGTGCTGGAGTCGGCGATCGCCAATGCCGAGAACAACCACAACGCGGACATCGACGCGCTGAAGGTCGACCTCATTTACATCGACGAGGCTCCGAGCCTGAAGCGGTTCCACGCGCGCGCCAAGGGCCGCGGCAACCGCATCGTCAAGCGCAACAGCCACATCACGATCCTCGTCGGCGACGGCCGCAAGGACTGAGGGAGCCAGAGCTAATGGGTCAGAAGGTCAATCCGGTCGGCATTCGTCTCGGCATCACGCGCGACTGGACGTCGAAGTGGTACGCGAACAAGCGCACGTTCCCGGTTTACATCCTGCAGGACTGGCAGGTCCGCGACTTCCTGAAGAAGAAGCTGTCGGAAGCCTCGGTGAGCCGCATTCACATCGAACGCGCCGCACGCAAGGCCAACATCACGATCCACACGGCCCGCCCGGGCGTGGTGATCGGCAAGAAGGGCGAGGACATCGAGCGCCTGCGCCAGGAAGTCGCGAAGCTGATGAAGATGGGCTTCAACGACGTCCGCCTCAACATCGCCGAGATCCGCAAGCCGGAACTCGACGCGCAGCTCGTGGCCGAGGGCATCGCCCAGCAGGTCGAGCGTCGCGTGATGTTCCGCCGCGCGATGAAGCGCGCCGTGATGAACACGATGCGCAGCGGTGCGCTCGGCGTGAAGGTGCGCCTGTCGGGCCGCCTGAACGGTTCGGAGATCGCGCGCACGGAGTGGACCCGCGAGGGCCGCATCCCGCTGCACACGTTCCGCGCCGACATCGACTACGGCACGGCCGAAGCCCGCACGACGTACGGCGTCATCGGCGTGAAGGTCTGGATTTTCAAGGGCGAAGTCTTCGACCAGCCGGTGCCGATGGCAGCCGACGTCGAGGCGACCCCTGCCGCGGAGCATACGGCCTGAGGCCGTAATGCTACGGACGGAGTGACAACGCCATGATGCAACCCAAGCGAACCAAGTATCGCAAGCAGTTCAAGGGCCGCAACGCGGGCCTCGCCCACCGTGGGTCGAGCGTCGCGTTCGGCGACTACGGGCTGAAGGCGACGAGCCGCGCCCGCATGACTGCGCGCGAGATCGAAGCCGCCCGTCGCGCGATGACGCGCTACGTGAAGCGCGGCGGCCAGGTGTGGATCCGGGTCTTCCCGGACGTGCCGGTCAGCAAGAAGCCGCTGGAGGTCCGCATGGGCTCCGGCAAGGGCAACGTCGAGTACTACGTCGCGCGCGTGCAGCCCGGCAAGGTGCTCTTCGAGATGGAAGGCGTGACCGAGGAAATCGCGCGCGAGGCGTTCCGCCTGGCCGCGAGCAAGCTCTCGGTCGAGACGATGTTCGTCAAGCGACAGGTGCGCTGATGAAGGCGAAAGAACTTCGGGTCAAGGGCTCCGCGGAACTGCGCGAGGAACTCCTCAAGCTGCGCCGCGAGCAGTTCAACCTGCGCATGGCGCAGGCGTCCGGTCAGACTGCCAAGCCGGACCAGGCCGGCAAGGTGCGCCGCAACATCGCGCGCGTGAAGACGGTGCAGGGCGAGCAGTCCCGCGCCAACAGGAGCAAGTGATGAGCGAGCAGCAGCAGGCCCAGCCCCAGGCGGCGGTGAGCGAAGCCGGTGCCCAGCACACGCTGACGGGCACGGTCGTCAGCACCAAGATGACCAAGACCATCGCGGTGACGGTCGAGCGTCTCGTCAAGCACGGGCGTTACAGCAAGTTCATCCGCCGCACCACCAAGCTCCTCGCGCACGACGAGAACTCGGAGTGCAAGGAAGGCGACGTCGTCGACATCGCCGAATGCCGCCGCCTCTCGGCCCGCAAGGCCTGGAAGGTCGTGCGCGTCGTCAAGCGCGCCGGCGCCGTCTGAGCTGCAGCAGAAGGACTACTGAAATGATCCAGATGCGAACAATGCTCGCGGCCGCCGACAACAGCGGCGCCAAGCGGCTCATGTGCATCAAGGTGCTCGGCGGCTCCAAGCGCCGCTATGCCACCGTGGGCGACGTGATCAAGGTGAGCGTCAAGGACGCCATCCCGCGCGGCAAGGTCAAGAAGGGCGAGGTTTACGACGCCGTGGTGGTCCGCACCGCGTTCGGCGTGCGCCGCCCGGACGGTTCGCTGATCCGCTTCGACGGCAATGCCGCCGTGCTGCTCACGAACAAGCTCGAGCCGATCGGCACCCGTATCTTCGGACCGGTCACACGCGAGCTGCGCACGACGCAGTTCATGAAGATCATCTCGCTCGCGCCCGAAGTGCTGTAAGCACGGCGCGCGCAAGGTTCGAGGACAAAGGGTATGAACAAGATCCGCAAGGGCGACGAAGTGGTCGTCATCACCGGCCGCGACAAGGGCCGGCGCGGCACCGTCATCCGCGTGCTGGGTGAAAAGGTGCTGGTCGAGAACGTGAACATGGTCAAGCGCCATACGCGTCCCAACCCGCAGAAGGGCACGCAGGGCGGCATCGTCGAGAAGGAGGCGTACCTCCACCTCTCGAACGTGCAGCTCTGGAACCCGGTTGCGAAAAAGGGTGACCGCGTGGGCATCCGCACGCTCGCCGATGGACGTCGGGTGCGTTTCTTCAAGTCCAACGACGAAGTCGTGGACGCCTGAATCGAGGTCGGATGAGATGGCAAGGCTGCAGAAAATCTACCGGGACGAGATCGTCGCCAAGCTCATGACGAGCCTGGCGGTGACGAATCCCATGCAGGTGCCGAAGATCACCAAGATCTCGGTGAACATGGGCGTGGGCGAAGCCGTTGCCGACAAGAAGGCACTGGACGGCGCATTGAAGGACCTGACCGCGCTCACCGGCCAGAAGCCGGTGGTGACGAAGTCGCGCATGGCGATCGCGGCGTTCAAGCTGCGCGCGGGCGTGCCGGTCGGCGCGCGCGTGACCCTGCGCGGCGAGCGCATGTACGAGTTCCTCGACCGCCTGATCAACGTGGCGATGCCGCGCATCCGCGACTTCCGCGGCGTGTCGGCCCGCTCGTTCGACGGCCGCGGCAATTACTCCTTCGGCGTCAAGGAACAGATCATCTTCCCGGAAATCGCCTACGACCAGGTCGACGCGATACGCGGGATGGATATCACGATTACGACGACGGCACGCGACGACCGGGAAGGTCGGGCGTTGCTCGAATCCTTCAACTTCCCGTTCCGCAAGTAGGACAGGAAAAATGGCGAAGACCAGCATGATCATGCGCGAGAAGCGCCGCGAGAAGCTCGTGAAGCAGCACGCTGCCAAGCGGGCCCAGCTCAAGGAAGCCATCCGCAGCCCGAAGTCGACGGATGCCGAGCGGGAGGAGGCGCAGCGCAAGCTGAATGCCATGCCGCGCGACTCCAGCGCCTCGCGGGTGCGCAACCGCTGCGCGATCACCGGCCGCTCTCGTGGCGTCTACCGCAAGTTCGGCCTCGGGCGGCAGAAGCTGCGCGAAGCGACGATGCGCGGTGACATCCCGGGCCTCGGCAAGGCCAGCTGGTAAGCCGGGTACTGGAGTAACAGCATGAGCATGTCGGATCCCATCGCGGACTTCCTCACCCGCATTCGCAACGGTCAGCTCTCGGGCAAGCCCGAGATCGCCGCACCGTCGTCGCGAGTCAAGCTGGCTTTGGCCAAGGTGTTGAAGGACGAAGGTTACATCGAAGACTTCGCCATCGACGGCGATGCCAAGAAGCCGACCGTCAAGGTGCGCCTGAAGTATTACCAGGGCCGCCCGGTCATCGAACGCATCGAGCGCGTGAGCCGTCCCGGCCTGCGCATCTACAAGGCGAAGGACGAGTTGCCGAAGATCCTCGGCGGCATGGGCGTGGCGATCATCTCGACCTCCAAGGGCGTGATGACCGACCGTGAAGCCCGCGCCGGCGGACACGGCGGCGAAGTGCTCTGCATCGTGTCGTAAGGCACGGCGCAAGGAACAGGACCAAGACCATGTCACGAGTTGCAAAAAGGCCGGTTACGCTGCCCAAGGGCGTGACCCACGCGGTCGACGGCAGCACCGTCACCGTCAAGGGCGCCAAGGGCGCGCTCACGCTGCCGCTGCGTCCGGGCCTGAGCCTGGTGCAGGAAGGCAACGACATCCGCATCGACATCGCGGAGCGCAACAAGGAGTCGCTGATGCATGCCGGCTCGCTTCGTTCGCACCTCGCGAACGTGGTGCAGGGCGTGTCGCAGGGCTACGAGAAGAAGCTCGAACTCGTGGGCGTCGGCTACCGCGCCGCGGCCCAGGGCAAGAAGCTGAACCTGACGCTCGGCTTTTCGCACCCGGTCGAGTACGACGTGCCGGAAGGCATCACGATCGAGACCCCGACGCAGACGGAAATCGTCGTGAAGGGCGCCGACAAGCAGCGGGTTGGCCAGGTGGCTGCGGAAATCCGCTCCTACCGTCCCCCCGAGCCTTACAAGGGCAAGGGCGTTCGTTATTCCGGTGAGCGTATCGAGCTCAAGGAAACGAAGAAGAAGTAATGGGTGCCGCGATGGAAAAGAAAGTCAGTCGTCTGAAGAGAGCCCGCCGCAGTCGCGCGAAGATCCTGGAGCTTCGCGTCACGCGCCTGAGCGTGCACCGCACCGCGCAGCACATCTACGCGCAGGTCTTCGACCCCCAGTCGAAGGTCATCGCGTCTGCGTCGACCTTGCAGAAAGACGTCGCCGAGGGCCTCAAGGGCACCGGCAACATCGAGGCCGCAAAGGCCGTCGGCAAGGCGATCGCCGAGCGTGCCAAGGCCAAGGGCGTGAGCCAGGTTGCCTTCGATCGTTCGGGCTTCAAGTATCACGGGCGCATCAAGGCGCTTGCCGAAGCCGCGCGCGAAGCCGGCCTCGAGTTCTGAGCCGCACAAGGTTCCAGGAGCAGTAATGGCTAGAATCGAAAAAATGGCGGCGTCGGACGAGTTCATCGAGAAACTGGTGACCGTCAACCGCGTGTCCAAGACCGTCAAGGGCGGCAAGCAGTTCGGCTTCACCGCGCTCACGGTGGTGGGCGACGGCAACGGCCGCGTCGGCTTCGGCTACGGCAAGGCGCGTGAAGTGCCGGTCGCGATCCAGAAGGCGATGCAGCAGGCCCGCAAGAACCTCGTCAACGTGCCGCTGCGCAATTCGACGCTGCACTTCGCGGTCGTCGGCAAGCACGGCACCTCGAAGGTCTACATGCAGCCGGCCTCCGACGGTACGGGCGTCATCGCGGGCGGCAGCATGCGCGCGGTGTTCGAGTGCGCCGGCGTGCGCAACGTGCTCGCCAAGTCGTACGGTTCGCGCAACCCGATCAATGTCGTGCGTGCGACGATGAAGGCCCTGACCGGCATGCCGGCTCCGGAGCGCATCGCTGCCAAGCGCGGCAAGACCATTGCCGAAATCACGGGCTGATACCGCCATGGCAACCAAGAAAGACAGCGCGGCCAGGACAGTGAAGGTGACCCTGGTGAAGAGCCCCTTCGGCCAGATCCACCGTCACCGCGCCACCGTGCGCGGCCTCGGCCTGCGCCGCATGAACCAGACGGTCGTCGTGGCCGACACCCCCGAGATCCGCGGCATGCTCAACGCGTCGCGGCACCTGCTCCGCGTCGAAGAGGCGTGATCAGACCATGAAGCTCAATACCATCAGCCCGGCACCGGGCAGCAAGAAGACGCGCACCCGCGTCGGTCGCGGCGCTTCCGCCGGCCAGGGCAAGACCTGCGGCCGCGGCGTCAAGGGCCAGCGCGCCCGCAAGGGCGGCTATCACAAGGTCGGCTTCGAGGGCGGCCAGATGCCGCTGCAGCGCCGCCTGCCGAAGATCGGTTTCCGTTCGGCGCTCGGTCGCCGCACGGCCGAAGTTCGCCTGAGCGAGCTGCACAAGATCGAGGGCGGCAACATCGACCTGGGCGTCCTGAAGGCCGCGAACCTGGTACCGGCGAACACGCTGCAGGCCAAGATCGTGCTGTCGGGCGCCGTCAAGGCCGCCTACACGGTGTCCGGCGTCGGCGTCACGAAGGGCGCCCGCGAGGCCATCGAGAAGGCCGGCGGCAAGGTCGTCGAGGCGTCGGCCTGAGCTCCGGCTCGGGTCTGCACACTACGTAAGCGCAAGGATCAGCAGTGGCCAACCAGTCCAACAACCCAGTCGCAGCCCTTGGCGAAGCGACTCGGTTGACCGAACTCAGGAACAGGTTTCTGTTCCTGATCGGCGGCCTGATCGTCTATCGCATCGGCACCTTCATTCCGGTGCCGGGCATCGACCCGGTCGCGCTCGCGCGGTTCTTCCAGGACCAGCAGGGCACGATCCTGAGCATGTTCAACATGTTCTCGGGCGGCGCGCTGCAGCGCCTGTCGATCCTCGCGCTCGGCGTCATGCCCTACATCTCGGCCTCGATCATCGTGCAGATGATGGCCGTGGTCGTGCCGCAGCTGCAGGCCCTGCGCAAGGAAGGCGAGGCGGGCCGCCGCAAGCTGACCAACTACACGCGCTGGGGCACGGTGGGTCTCGCGGTGTTCCAGGGAGCGGGCGCGGCCGTCGCGTTCCAGAACCAGGGCGTCGTGATCAATCCCGGCTTCCAGTTCGTGTTCCTCGCCACGGCAACCCTCACGGCCGGCACCATGTTCCTGATGTGGCTCGGTGAGCAGATCACGGAACGCGGCCTCGGCAACGGCATCTCGATGATCATCCTCTCGGGCATCGTCGCGGGCCTGCCGGCGGCCATCGGCGGCACGCTCGAGCTCGTTCGCAACGGTGAAATCAACCCGGCGCTGGCGCTGATCCTCGTGATCATGGTCGCGGCGGTCACCTACTTCGTGGTGTTCGTCGAGCGCGGCCAGCGACGCATCCCGGTCAACTACGCCAAGCGCCAGCAGGGCCGCCGCGTGTTTGCCGGCACGTCGACGCACCTGCCGTTCAAGCTCAACATGTCGGGCGTGATCCCGCCGATCTTCGCCTCGAGCCTGCTGCTCTTCCCGGCGACGATCGCGAGCTGGTTCGGCACCAACGAGAACCTGGGCTGGCTGCAGAACGTGGCCGCAAGCCTCGGCATCGGCCAGCCGGTGCACATGGTCATCTACGCGTCCCTGATCATCTTTTTCTGCTTCTTCTACACCGCGCTGGTTTTCAACTCGCGCGAGACGGCGGAGAACCTGAAGAAGTCCGGCGCGTTCATCCCCGGGATCCGCCCGGGCCAGCAGACGGCCGAGTACATCGACAAGGTCCTGACCCGGCTGACGGTCTGGGGCGCCCTGTACGTGGCCCTGGTCTGCCTGCTGCCCGAGATCCTGATTTCCCAGTTCCGGGTGCCGTTCTACTTCGGCGGCACCTCGCTCATGATCATCGTCGTGGTGATCATGGATTTCATGGCCCAGCTGCAGGCGCACCTCATGTCGCACCAGTACGAGGGGCTCATGAAGAAGGCCAACCTGCGCGGCTACGGCCGGCCCGGCCAGGTGCGCTGAGCGCCCCCGGCTGTTTTGGAGAGAGATTCATGAAAGTTCGTCCCTCGGTGAAGCGTATCTGCAAGAACTGCAAAGTGGTTCGGCGTCGCGGCGTGGTCTACGTGATCTGCAGCAGCGACAAGCGCCACAAGCAGCGACAGGGCTGATGGCCCGGTCCTTGCATTGAGCAATACCGGTTTTTCTGATATTATTCCGCGCTTTTCGCGCCCCGGAGTGAGCCTAAAATGGCCCGTATAGCCGGCATTAACATCCCGATGAACAAGCACGTCTGCATCGGGCTGACTGCAATTTTCGGCGTCGGTCGCAGCCAGGCGCTGGCCGCCTGCGAGGCAGCTGGCGTCAAGATCGACACCAAGGTCAAGGACCTGACGGAAGCCGAGGTCACCGCGCTGCGCTCGGCGATCGCGAAGCTCCCGGTCGAAGGCGACCTGCGCCGTGAAGTGTCGATGAACATCAAGCGCCTCATGGACCTCGGTTCCTACCGTGGCATGCGGCACCGCAAGGGCCTGCCGATGCGGGGACAGCGCACGCGCACCAATGCGCGCACGCGCAAGGGCCCGCGCAAGGCGGCGGTCAAGCTGAACGCACCTCCGGGCAAGGCGTAATCCGCCCCCGCCCGGTCGAACTGACTAAGGTTGTACTCGAATGGCTGACGACAAGAAGTCCGCAGGCAAGTCCCGCAAGAAGATCAAGCGCGTCGTTACCGATGCGGTTGCTCACGTGCATGCCTCGTTCAACAACACGATCATCACGATCACGGACCGCCAGGGCAACACGTTGTCCTGGGCGACTTCGGGCGGCTGCGGCTTCCGCGGTTCGCGCAAGAGCACGCCGTTCGCCGCGCAGGTCGCCGCCGAGAAGGCTGGCGTCGCAGCGCAGGAATACGGTGTCCGCACCGTCGACGTGAAGGTCCGGGGCCCGGGCCCGGGGCGCGAGTCTGCCGTGCGTGCGCTGAACGCCGCCGGCCTGAAAGTCACCAGCATCGAGGACGTGACGCCGATCCCGCACAACGGGTGCCGTCCGCCCAAGAAGCGTCGCGTTTGACGCGCCGCTGCCGAGGATAAGAGAACATGGCAAGGTATCTTGGCCCCAAGTGCAAGCTCTCGCGTCGCGAGGGCACCGACCTTTTCCTGAAGAGCGGCGTCAAGTCGCTCGAGTCGAAGTGCAAGCTCGAAGTGCCGCCGGGCGGCATCAAGGGCGAGCGCCGCGCACGCGTGTCGGGCTACGGCCTGCAGCTGCGTGAAAAGCAGAAGCTGCGCCGCATGTACGGCGTGCTCGAGCGGCAGTTCCGCGGCTACTACCAGCAGGCGGCCGGCCGTCCGGGCGCCACCGGCGAAACGCTGCTGCAGATTCTCGAGGCGCGTCTCGACAACGTTGTCTACCGCATGGGTTTCGCCTCGACGCGCAGCGAAGCGCGCCAGCTGGTGAGCCACGGTGCGATCGTCGTCAACGGGGTGCGCGTCAACATTCCCTCCTACCAGTGCAAGGCCGGCGTCGTCGTCGGTCTTGGCGACAAGGCGCAGAAGCAGGCGCGTGTTGCGCAGGCATTGCAGATTCGCGCCCAGACCGGCTTCCCGGACTGGGTCGAGGTCGACGAGAAGAAGTTCTCGGGTGTCCTGAAGTCGTTGCCCGAGCGTGGCGACATCCTGCCGGACATCAACGAAAGCCTCGTCGTCGAGTTGTACTCCAAGTAACCACCCGGCCCGGTCTAACCGGGCCTTGCCAAGGCAAGGGCACTTCAAATGCAGTCAGCCGTTGCGGAATTCCTCCGTCCGCGCGTGGTGAAGGTGACACCGACGTCACCCCGTCACGCCAAGATCGTCATCGAGCCGTTCGAGCGTGGCTTCGGCCACACGCTCGGCAACGCGCTGCGGCGCGTGCTGCTGTCGTCGATGCCGGGCAGCGCGATCACCGAAGTCGAGATCGATGGCGTCCTCCACGAGTACACCAGCATCGAAGGCGTGCAGGAAGACGTCGTCGATATCCTGCTGAACCTCAAGCTCGTCGCGATCCGCCTGAACGCGCGCGACGAGTCGGAGCTGCGCCTCTCGAAGAAGGGTCCGGGCCCGGTTCGCGCCGGCGACATCCAGGCCGACCACGACGTCGAGATCCTGAATCCCGAGCTCGTGATCGCCAACCTGACCAAGGCCGGCGAACTGAACATGACGCTCAAGGTCGAGAAGGGCCGCGGCTACCGCCCGGCGCTGCAGCGCCTCGCGTTCGAAGAAGCCAGCCGCCCGATCGGCCGCCTGCTGCTCGACGCGTCGTTCAGCCCGATCCGCAAGGTCACCTACAACGTCGAAGCGGCGCGCGTCGAACAGCGCACCGACCTCGACAAGCTGATCATCGACATCGAGACCAACGGCACGATCGACGCCGAGGAAGCGATCCGCCGCGCCGGCTCGATCCTGAAGGACCAGCTGTCGGTGTTCGTCGACCTGCAGGGCCAGGACGAAGAGAAGTCGCGCCCGGCCGACCACCACTTCGACCCGCTGCTGCTGCGTCCCGTCGACGAACTGGAGCTCACCGTCCGCAGTGCGAACTGCCTCAAGGCGGAGAACATCCACTACATCGGCGACCTCGTGCAGAAGACCGAGGTCGAGCTGCTGCGCACCCCGAACCTCGGCAAGAAGTCGCTCACCGAGATCAAGGAAGTGCTGGAAAGCCACGGCCTCTCGCTCGGCATGCGCCTCGACAACTGGCCGCCCTCGGGCCTGAAGCGCGACGACGAGCGCGACGTCCTCTAAGAAGCGAACAGTGGCCGGCAGCCAGTCTGCCGGCCGGAAAGAGATCAAGACATGCGACACGGACTTACCGGGCGGCAGCTGAGCCGCAACGCGACGCACCGCTCGGCGATGCTGCGCAACATGGCGGCCTCGCTGCTGCGTCACGAGACCATCAAGACGACGGTACCGAAGGCGAAGGAGCTGCGCCGTTTCGTCGAGCCGCTCATCACGCTCGGCAAGAAGGACAGCGAAGCGAACCGGCGCCTCGCGTTCTCGCGCCTGCGCGACGCGGAAGTCGTGACCAAGCTGTTTGCCGAACTGGGCCCGCGCTTCGCGGCGCGTCCGGGCGGCTACACCCGCATCCTGCACATGGCCAACCGCGCCGGCGACAACGCCGAAATGGCGCTGATGGCCCTGGTCGATCGCGCTGCCCCGGCCGCCGCGGCCCCTGCTGCGGACGAAGGCGAGAAGAAGCCGAAGGCCCGCAAGAAGAAGACGGCCGACGCCGCTCCTGCCGCGGCTGCAGGCGACGAGCCGGCCAGGAAGCCGCGCGCGCCGCGCAAGAAGAAGACAGCCGCAGCCTGATCGATCCGACAGCTGCCGCGGCCCGATCGGTTCAGCTGGAACCGTGATGCCGTGAGAAAGACCAAGCCGGACCCGTGTCCGGCTTTTCTTTTTGCACACCGTCCAATACCGTGCGTCGTGATCCACCAGACACCTACGGAGCGGCCAGCACATGAGCATCGTCTCGGAATTCAAGGAATTCGCCATGAAGGGCAACGTGCTCGACATGGCGGTCGGCGTCGTGATCGGCGGCGCGTTCGGCAAGATCGTCTCGTCGCTGGTCGGCGACGTGATCACGCCGATGATCGGCAAGGCCGTCGGTGGCGTGAACTTCGGGGACCTGGCGTTCAGCCTCGGCACGGACCCGGCCGGCGCGCCGATCCTGGTGAAGTACGGCATGTTCCTGCAGAACATCTTCGACTTCGTGATCATCGCGGCGGCGATCTTCATGGCGCTCAAGGCGATCAACAGGCTGAAGGCTCCGCCGCCTCCTGCGGCGGCTCCGGCGCCGGCGCCGGACGTGGTGCTGCTCGGCGAGATTCGTGACCTGCTGAAGAAGCAAGCCTTAGCCGCGCTGCGACCTCTCCCGCCTGGCGGGAGAGGCGGCGAGACGGCTACGCGACCTTCGCGAACGCATCCCGCGTGAGATTCTCCGGCGTGCCCGATGCCGTGCAGGCGACGTCGTCCTCGATGCGGATGCCGCCATACGGTTGCAGGCGCCGCACGACGTCCCAGGCGATGTAACGGCCGAGACCGTTCTTCTGCGCCTCGTCGAGCAGCAGGTCGATGAAGTACAGGCCCGGTTCGATGGTGACGACCATGCCCGGTTCGAGCCGGCGCGTGAGGCGCAGGTAAGGATGGCCCGTCGGGCGCGCAATTTCGGTGCGGCCCGAATCGTCGGCAGCGAGACCCGCCACGTCGTGCACCTGGAGGCCGAGCAGGTGCCCGATGCCGTGCGGGAAGAACACGCTGGACACTCCGTCGTCGCGCAGCTTGTTCGGCCGTGCATCCCGCGACCACGCCCGCCCGGACCAGCGCGTCGGCAATCAGGCGATGAGCGAGCAGGTGAATCTCGCGGTAGTCGAACCCGGGTCGAACGGCGGCGCAGAGTTCGAGCTGCAGTTTCTCCATCGCGGCCATCAGTTCGAGGAAGGTCGGGTCCGCGCCAGCCGCATCCGCGACGTGCGTGCGCGTGATGTCGCTGGCGTAGCCGCGGAACTGCGCGCCCGCGTCGATCAGGAACGTTGGGCGCGGCACGTCGCGCCGGCGACCCAGGGTCGTGTAGTGCAGGATGGCGGCACCCTCGCCAAACGCGATGATGTTGCCGTACGGCAGTTCCTGTTCCCGCAACCCGACGGCCGAGCAGTACGCCTGATGCACCTCGAATTCCGAGGCTCCCGCGCGGTAGGCCGCCGCCGCCACAACGTGACCGACCGCACCGAGCCGTGATGCCTCGCGCATGCACGCGAGCTCATAGGGTGTCTTGGCCGCACGGTGGTAATGGAGATACGCCAGCAACCCGGCTGGATTCGTGGCGCTGAAGCCCCAGTCGGCAAACTCGGCGGGTGGCTCGCCGATGAAGGCCATGCGGCGGTTGCCGGCATCGAGCAGCCCGCGTGCTTCCGCGGGTTCCCGGACGACGGTGAGGTCGAATTCGCGGGTCCAGGCGGCGGTCGGGACCGTCGGCGGCTTGTGCCAGTAATCGGCGGGCTGATGAAATACCAGCTGGGGCCTGCGGCCGGGCAGGTAGCGGACGAAGCAATCCGGCGCCTCCTGCAGGGGTGCCCAGTGCAGGAAATGCGGGTTCGCCTTGAAGGCGGGACCGTGGTCGTCCAGGAAATGCAGCCCGGGGCGACCCGAATACACGACCAGGCCGTCGTGGCCTTCGCGCTCGAGGGCACGGTCCGCAAGCGCCTGCACGTGCTGCAGGTGGGCAGGAAACAACTGGTCGATGGCATCCGTCATGGTTTGGGGCCCAGGGTCAGGAACCTGTGATCATAGGAGAACGATAGCCACCCGGGCGGGCTGTTGGGCACTTCGACCCGGCCGGCTGTCGCCAGATAGAGACAGTTTAACGGCATACGTTCGGAAAGCGGGGTCCTAGAATCGCACCCGTGCACCAGGCAGGCCCGCCGCAACGTGGGTCGGTCGAAGGTGCAAGGTGCTCGATATCAACATACTGCAATTTTTGGGGTATTTATCAATGAACGCGAAGATCGCTCTCGCCGCCGCCCTCGCCGCCCTGGTCCTCGCCGGCTGCGCCAAGAAGGAAGAAGCCGTCGAAGCCACGCAGGAAGCCGCTGCTGATGCCGCCGCTGCCGCTGGCCAGGCTGCTGACGCCGCCACGGACGCCGCCGCTGCTGCGACGGACGCCGCCGCTGCTGCTGGTGATGCCGTTGTTGGCGCCGCTGGCGACGCCGCTGCTGTTGCTGGCGACGCCGCTGCTGCTGCTGGCGACGCCGCCGCTGCCGCTGGCGAAGCTGCGCAGGACGCCGGCGCTGCCGTGCAGGAAGCGACCAAGTAATTGGCGCTGACTGTCCGTCGGCCCGTTGCGGGCTGACGAAAAGATGGAGCGGATCCCGGCTGGGGTCCGCTCCATTCTCACCGCAGCAGACCAGCCCCGGCGCCCCAGCGGCCCGGTGATCGAGGCACCCGCTGGAGGCGGGTCGAGCAGTGCCTGTAACGGTACGTGACGCTCGCAATTCAACCCAGGACCGCGAATGGATTCGCTCGGTCTACCGTGAATACCTGTCCGAGCTTTCGACGTCCAAGAGCGGACTCTTCCCGGCGCTTGGCGAATGGGACGCGCGCGAAAGCGAGTTCATGGCCGGCTGGTTCGCCGATTCTGGCGCCATGCCTTTCGTGATACTCGACGAAGGCCACCGCGTCGGCTTCGCCCTCGTGTCGCGTCCGCCTGCGTTTCCACGCTCGTCGGTCAATTACCGGATGGCCGAATTCTTCATCGTCAGCGCTTCGCGCCGCCGCGGCGTCGGCGCGTCTGCCGCTGCGCTGCTGTTCAACCGTTTTTCGGGCGACTGGGAAGTGCTCGAGGACGAGCAGAATCGCCCGGCGTTGCAGTTCTGGCGTCGCGTGATCTCGCGCCAGACGTCGGGTCATTTCTCGGAGACGCGCGGCGGCGGGGAGGTGCGCCATCGCTTCCGCACGGAAGCACACCCCTCGGTTCGCGGCGCGAGCTGACCTCCTCGCCGCCACCGCCTGCGGCAGAGGCGACATCAGCGCAGGACACGAGCGAGATATTCGCCGGTGTGTGACTCCGGCGTGGCCGCCACCTGCTCGGGCGTGCCTTCGACGACGAGCGCACCGCCGCCGTCGCCGCCCTCCGGTCCCATGTCGACGATCCAGTCCGCCGTCTTGATCACGTCGAGGTTGTGCTCGATGACGACGATCGTGTTGCCGTCGTCACGCAGCCGGTGCAGCACGCCAAGCAGCTGTTCGATGTCGTGGAAGTGCAGGCCCGTGGTCGGCTCGTCCAGGATGTAGAGCGTGCGGCCCGTGGCCCGCTTCGCGAGTTCGCGCGCGAGCTTGATGCGCTGCGCCTCGCCGCCGGAGAGCGTCGTTGCGTTCTGCCCCAGCCGCACGTATGACAGGCCCACGTCGAGCAGCGTCTGCAGCCTGCCGGTGAGCGCCGGCACGTTGCGGAAGAACACCGCGGCGTCCTCGATCGTCATGTCGAGCACGTCGTGGATGTTGCGCCCCTTGTAGCGGATCTCGAGCGTCTCGCGGTTGTAGCGCATGCCGCGGCACGCGTCGCAGGTCACGTACGCGTCGGGCAGGAAATGCATCTCCACCCGGATCAGGCCGTCGCCTTCGCAGGCCTCGCAGCGGCCGCCACGCACGTTGAAACTGAAGCGGCCGGGGTCGTAGCCGCGCGCGCGCGCCTCCGGCACTTCGGCGAACAGTTCGCGCACGGGACCGAAGATGCCGGTGTAGGTCGCGGGATTGGAGCGCGGTGTGCGGCCGATGGGGCTCTGGTCGATGTCGATCACGCGATCGATCTGCGCCAGCCCTTCGACCGCACGGCAGGGCGCGGCTTCCCCGCCCGAATCCGTCAGCGCGCCCGCGGCGTGGCGATACAGCGTGTCGATGACGAGCGTCGACTTGCCTGAGCCCGAGACGCCGGTGACGCACGTCATGAGTCCGATCGGGAAAGTCGCGGTGACGCCGCGCAGGTTGTTGCCCGTGGCTTCGACGATGCGCAGCACCTTGCCGGGTTGCGCCACGCGGCGCTCCTGCGGGTACGCGATGCGACGGCGTCCGCTCAGGAACGCACCGGTCAACGAATCGGGATTGTCGGCGACGGCCTGCGGCGTGCCCTGCGCGACGATGATGCCGCCGTGCGAACCTGCGCCCGGCCCGAGATCGACGACGTAGTCTGCCTGCCGGATCGCCTCCTCGTCGTGCTCGACGACGATCACGGTGTTGCCGAGGTCGCGCAGGCGCACCAGCGTGTCGAGCAGGCGCTGGTTGTCGCGCTGGTGCAGGCCGATCGACGGCTCGTCGAGGATGTACATCACGCCGACCAGGCCCGAGCCGATCTGGCTGGCGAGCCGGATGCGCTGGGCTTCGCCGCCCGAGAGCGTTTCCGCGCTACGGTCGAGCGAGAGGTAGTCGAGGCCGACGTCGCTCAGGAACGTGAGGCGGTCCGAAATCTCGCGGACGAGGCGGGCAGCGATTTCGCCGCGCCAGCCGTCGATGTGCATGTCGCCGAAGAAGCGGCGCGCCTCGGCGATCGACATCGCGGCGATCTGGGGCAGGGCGCGACCAGCAACGAAGACGTGCCGTGCCGCCTGGTTCAGGCGGCTGCCCCCGCAATCCACGCAGGCGCGCACGCCGCGGTACTTCGCGAGTTCCTCGCGTACCGTCGTCGACTCGGTCTCGCGGTAGCGCCGCTCGAGATTCGGCAGGATGCCTTCCCACGCGTGCGAGCGCTTGGTGCCGGCGCCCTTCGCATCGACGTAGCGGAACTGGATCTTCTCCTCGCCCCCGCCCCAGAGCAGCGCGTGGCGCACGGCTTCGGGCAGGTCGTCCCACGGCGCCTCGATGTCGAAGCGGAAGTGCTTGGCGAGCGACTGGATCAGCTGGAAGTAATACGCGTTGCGGCGGTCCCAGCCGCGCACGGCCCCGCCCGCGAGCGAGAGGCTCGGATTGACCACCACGCGCGCCGGATCGAAGAACTCCTGCACGCCGAGGCCGCCGCACGTGCCGCACGCACCGTTCGGATTGTTGAACGAGAAGAGCCGCGGCTCGAGTTCCGTCAGGCTGTAGCCGCACACCGTGCAGGCGAAGCGGTTCGAGAACACGAGCGGCTCGCGCTCGGGCTCGTCGTGGAAGGCGAGACGCGCCGAGCCCTGCGCCAGGCCGAGGGCCGTCTCGAACGATTCGGCCAGTCGCTGCGCCGCGTCGGGACGCACCTTGAGGCGGTCGATGACCGCTTCGATCGTGTGGCGTCGTCGTCCGTCGAGTTCCGGCTTGACGTCGAGTTCGACCAGTTTGCCGTCGATGCGTGCACGCACGTAGCCCTGGCTGCGCAGGTGGTCGAACACTTCGGAGTGTTCGCCTTTGCGGTCCTGCACGATCGGCGCAAGCAGCAGCAC
This sequence comes from uncultured Gammaproteobacteria bacterium, assembly GCA_963793675.1. Taxonomy (GTDB): domain Bacteria; phylum Pseudomonadota; class Gammaproteobacteria; order Steroidobacterales; family Steroidobacteraceae; genus RPQJ01. Next base: position 163,438 of record CAWCBA010000010.1, read on the forward strand.
ACCCGTGCCTTCCGGCAGCGCGAGCACGTGGTCGACCATCTGCGTGACGGTCTGCGCGGCCAGGTCCTGTCCGTGCGCCGGGCAGCGCGGCACGCCTGCACGTGCGTACAGCACGCGCAGGTAGTCGTAGATTTCGGTGACGGTGCCGACGGTCGAGCGCGGGTTGTGCGACGTCGCCTTCTGTTCGATGGCGATGGCGGGGGACAGGCCCTCGATGTGGTCGACGTCCGGCTTCTCCATGACGGAGAGGAACTGGCGCGCGTAGGCGGAGAGCGACTCGACGTAGCGGCGCTGTCCCTCCGCGTAGATCGTGTCGAACGCGAGTGAGGACTTGCCCGAGCCCGACAGCCCGGTGATGACGATCAGGCGGTCGCGGGGCAGGTCGAGGTCGATGTTGCGCAGGTTGTGGGTGCGCGCGCCGCGGATGCGGATGACGTCCATTCAGCTCGGCTTTCAGGCTGCGGGAAGACAGCCTGCTAATATAGGCGGCTACCCCGATCCGAGGCAAAGACCATCCGACCCCGCGCGACGACCCCGCGGCTGGCGATGACGCCCACCGAACGCCGATCCGTCGGCACCCTGGCCGCCATTTACGCGTCGCGCATGCTCGGCATGTTCCTGATGCTGCCGGTGCTGGCCCTGTACGCCCACACGCTGCCCGACTACTCCCCTGAGTTGCTGGGCCTGGCGATGGGCGCGTACGGCCTGACGCAGGCGGTGCTGCAGATTCCCTTCGGGCGCTGGTCGGACCGCTTCGGTCGCAAGCCGCTGATTACCATTGGATTGTTGCTCTACGCAGCCGGTTCCGTGGTTGGCATGTTCGCGCACACCACGTGGATGCTGGCCCTGGCCCGCGGCGTCCAGGGCGCCGGCGCCGTCTCGGCCTCGGTCACGGCGCTGCTGGCCGACCTCACCCGCGCCGAGGTGCGCACCCGCGCCATGGCCGTGATCGGCATCAGCATCGGGCTGTCTTTCGTCGTGGCGTTGATCGTCGCGCCCGCGCTGGATGCCGCGATCGGCGTGCCGGGTATCTTCGGCATCATGTTGGCGATGGCGATCCTGGGCCTGGTGCTGCTGCATCTCGCGGTCCCGGCCGAACCGGAGCGGACGGGAGGGGCGGAAAGCCGCAAGCTGTCGGGTATGCTCGAAATCGTGAGCCGGCGGCAGCTGCGGCCGCTGTTCTTCGGCATGTTCGCGCTGCACGCGATCATGACGGCGACGTTCATCTCCGTGCCGCAGGTGCTCGAGACGAACCTCGGCATCCCGAGCGAGGCCCACTGGAAGGTCTACCTGGGCGTCTTCCTGGCCTCGATCGCGGGCACCGTGCCCCTGGTGCTCAAGACCGAGCGCAGCGGGGGAGCGGGTGCCCTGTTCGTGCTGGCCGGTCGCGCTGACCGGCGTGTCGCAGGCAGCTGCTCGGTTTCGACCACGCGCATCTCTGGGTGGTCCTTGCGGCCCTGGTGCTGTTCTTTGCGGTCTTCAACTACCTGGAGGCCCGGCTACCCGCCCTGCTGACCCAAGCGGCCGCTGCGTCCGACCGGGGTGCGGCCCTGGGCGTCTTCGCCACCTCCCAGTTCCTGGGGGCGTTCTTCGGCGGCGTGACGGGCGGCATCCTGCTGGGCCGGTTCGGCATCTCCGGCGTGTTCTGGGGCTGTGCCGTCATGGCCTGCGTCTGGGCCCTGCTGGCGCTCCTGCCCGCCGTGGCCGCCCCCGAGGTCGTTTCCGGCTGAAGCCGGCCGTTTTGCATGCTTACGCGGCGACCCCCCGGTTGCCGTAAAATCTCACCCCTTCCCCCACTCCTGCGCAGGCTTCCCCGAATGGCACGTGGCATCAACAAAGTCATCCTCGTCGGCAACCTCGGCAAGGATCCCGAGACGCGCTACATGCCGAACGGCAAGGCGGTCACCAATTTCAGCATCGCCACTTCCGAGAGCTGGAAGGACAAGCAGACCGGCGAACAGCGCGAACAGACGGAGTGGCACAACATCGTCATGTACGACCGCCTCGCCGAGATCGCGGCTGAGTACCTGAAGAAGGGCTCGCAGGTCTACATCGAAGGCAAGCTGCGCACGCGCAAGTGGCAGGACAAGGAAGGCCGCGACCGCTATACCACCGAGATCAATGCCAACGAGATGCAGATGCTCGGCGGCCGTGCGCGGCGGCGGCGGCGGTGGCGGCATGGGCGGCGGCGAGTCGCGCGGTGAAGGCCGTCCGGCGCCTGCCAGCTCTGGCGGCGGTGGCCGCGCACCGGCACAGGGTCCGGAAGAATCGCCGTTCGACGACGATATCCCGTTCTAGGAATCGCCCGGCGAAATCGCTTCGCGCACCAGGGCCCGCAGCCGACGCTGCGGGCCCTGTGCTTATCCGGCGCACGCCGGCGACCTGGTAAGCCGCCGTTTTCCTTCTGCGTTTTTCACTTTCCGGTCACCGCCGACGGGCCTGCGCGACCGCAACGTTCCGTATACTTGCCGCCCCATGCCTCGCGTCTACCTCAAAACCTTCGGCTGCCAGATGAACGAGTACGACTCCGCCCGGATGGCGGACGTGCTGCGTGAGTCCGGCGGCTACGAGCCCACCGGGAATCCGGAAGAGGCCGACCTGCTGCTGCTCAACACGTGCTCCGTGCGCGAGAAGGCGCAGGAGAAGGTGTTCTCGCAGCTCGGTCGCTGGCGCGACCTGAAGGCCGCGCGCCCGCACGTCATCATCGGCGTGGGCGGTTGCGTGGCGAGCCAGGAAGGCGAGGGCATCACCGATCGGGCGCCGTTCGTCGATCTCGTGTTCGGGCCGCAGACGATCCATCGTCTGCCCGACATGCTCGAGAAGTTGCGCAGCCAGGGACGCGCGGTGGTCGACATCAGCTTCCCCGAGATCGAGAAATTCGACCGGCTGCCCGAGCCGCGGGCCGAAGGGGTGACGGCCTTCGTCTCGATCATGGAAGGCTGCAGCAAGTACTGCACCTTCTGCGTGGTGCCGTACACGCGCGGCGAAGAGGTCAGCCGGCCGCTCGAACAGGTGCTCGCCGAGGTGCGTTCGCTGGCACAGCAGGGCGTGGTCGAGGTCACGCTGCTCGGCCAGAACGTGAACGCATATCGGGGCCCGATGGCGTCGGGCGGCCAGGCGGACCTCGCCGCGCTCATCTACCTCGTCGCGGCCGTGCCCGGCATCGAACGTATTCGCTTCACCACGTCGCACCCAGTCGAATTCCGCGACAGCCTGATCGAGGCCTACCGCGACGTCCCGCAGCTCGCCAACTACCTGCACCTGCCGGTGCAGAGCGGCTCGGACCGCGTGCTCGCACTGATGAAGCGCGGGCACACCGTGCTCGAGTACAAGCAGAAGCTGCGCCGGCTGCGCGAAGTCCGGCCGGACATCAGCCTGACGACGGACATCATCATCGGCTTTCCGGGCGAGACGCAACGCGATTTCGAGGCCACGCTCGACCTGGTGCGCGACGTCGGCTTCGACCAGAGTTTCAGCTTCATCTACAGCCAGCGGCCGGGTACGCCCGCGTCGTCGCTGCCCGATGAGGTGACGCACGCCGAGAAGCAGGCGCGCCTCGAGCGGCTGCAGGCCCAGCTCAATGCGCAGGCCCGGGCGATCAGCCGCGGATGGTCGGCACGACCCAGCGGGTGCTGGTCGAGCGGCCGTCGAAGCGTGACACGCGCCAGCTCGCGGGTCGCACCGAGAACAATCGCTGGGTCAATTTCGATGGCCCGGCCTCGCTCATCAACCGCTTTACCGACGTGGTCATCACCGAGGCGATGCCGAATTCGCTGCGGGGCCGCTTGCTCGTCGCGGAACCTGCCCGGAGCAGCGCTTGAACGCACAGGTCGAATCGCGCGAACTGTCGTTCGCGGGCGCCGGCAATCCGCGGCTCGCGAATTTTGCGGGACCGATGGAGCAGAACCTGCGCCACGTCGAGGAACGCCTCGGCGTCGAAGTGCGCCGGCGCGGCCACGACGTGCAGGTGCTCGGCCCCGCCGAGGCGGTGGCCAGTGCAGCAGCGGTGCTCGCCCGGATGTTCGAGCTGTCGGCGCAGGAAACCCTGTCGCCCGACCGCGTGCATCTCTGCGTGCAGGAATTCGGCTTCCCGCGCCAGGTCACGGAGCAGGCGGCGGGCGCTGGCAGCGAGGTGGTCGTGCACACGCAGCGTGGCGGCATCCGCGGCCGCGGGCCGAACCAGCGCCAGTACATGGACCAGATCCGCGTGAACGACCTGACGTTCGGCATCGGTCCCGCTGGCACCGGCAAGACCTATCTCGCGGTCGCAAGCGCCGTCGAGGCGCTGCATTCCGGCAGCGTGCGTCGCATCGTGCTGGTGCGGCCGGCAGTCGAAGCCGGCGAACGACTCGGCTTCCTGCCGGGCGACATGGCGCAGAAAGTCGATCCGTACCTGCGGCCGATGTACGACGCGCTCTACGAGATGATGGGTTTCGACCGCGTTGCGCGCAACATCGAACGGCAGGTCATCGAAGTGGCGCCGCTGGCTTTCATGCGCGGCCGCTCGCTCAACGACTCGTTCATCATCCTCGACGAAGCGCAGAACACCTCGGTCGAGCAGATGAAGATGTTCCTGACGCGCCTCGGCTTCGGCTCGAAGGCCGTCGTCACCGGCGACATCACGCAGGTGGACCTGCCGCGGCAGCAACGCTCGGGACTGCGGCACGCGATCGAGGTGCTGCGCGGCGTGGATGGGGTCGCCTTCACGTTCTTCAACGCGCTCGACGTCGTACGGCACCCGCTGGTGCAGCGGATCGTGCAGGCCTACGAGCGCAACACCGAAGCCGAGGACGCCCGGGACCGCTGATGAGCAGCCAGCCCACCCGCGGTTTCGCCAGCGCGCCGTCGCCACTGCAAGTCGAGCTCCAGCTCGCCACCCGCCGACCGTGGGTGCCGGGCACCGTGACGCTGCGGCGCTGGGCCCGCGCCGCGCACGAGCGGGGGCTCGCGTCCCTGCCGGTGCGCAAGCGCCGGATGCACGAGGCGGTCGGGCAGGGCGCCGCCGTGTGCCTGCGCGTGGTGGGCAGCGTCGAAAGCCGCCGCCTGGACCGCGAATACCGCGGCAAGGACCAGCCGACCAACGTGCTGTCGTTCCCCGCGTCGCCCGAGGAACGGGTCGTCACCGGCATCCTGGGCGACGTCGTGATCTGCGCCCCGGTCGTGGCGCGCGAAGCCCGCGAGCAGCGCAAGACGCTGGGCGCCCACTGGGCCCACATGGTGGTGCACGGTACGCTGCACCTGCTCGACTATGACCACGAGCGCGCGCCCGATGCCCGCGTGATGGAGGCGCTCGAGGTGGAAATCCTGCGCGGATTGGGGTTTGATGACCCGTACGCCCAGGTCACCGAACAGGCTGTATGAGTAGTAGCGGACAAACGGGTTCGACGAGCCACTGGCTCAGGCGACTGGTCAACTCGATCACGGGCGAGCCGCGCGACCTCGATGAACTGGCAACCATCCTGGTCGAGGCCCGCGAGCGCGGCCTGATCGACGCCGACGTCCTGCAGATGCTCGAGTCCGTCCTGGAGGTCTCCGAGATCCAGGTGCGCGACATCATGGTGCCGCGTTCGCAGATGGTCGTGATCAACCGCGATGAGCCGGTCGGGAAGATCCTGCCGGTCGTCATCGAATCGGGGCACTCGCGCTTCCCGGTCGTCGGCGAGGATCGCGACGAAGTGCAGGGCATCCTGCTCGCCAAGGATCTGCTGCGGTTCTTCGTCGAGGACCAGCCCGGCGACTTCGACATCAAGGAATGCCTGCGTCCCGCCGTGTTCATTCCGGAGAGCAAGCGCCTCAACGTGCTGCTCAAGGAATTCCGCCTCACGCACAACCACATGGCGATCGTCGTCGACGAGTACGGCGGCGTGTCGGGCCTGCTCACGATCGAAGACGTGCTCGAGCAGATCGTGGGCGACATCGGCGACGAATACGACATCGACGAGGGCGAGGGCATCCGCAAGGAAGCCGACCGCAGCTGGACGGTGCCTGCGCTCACGCGCATCGAGGACTTCAACCAGGCATTCGGAACGCGGTTCTCGGACGAGGAGTGCGACACCATCGGCGGACTGATCCTGCAGGAGCTGGGGCGGATGCCGCGCCGCGGCGAAGCCGTGCAGATCGGCGGACTCGAACTGAAAGTGACCCGCGCCGACCGGCGCCGCATCGAGACCCTGCGCGTGACCTCGCCGCGCGACCTCGAAGTGCGCCCGGCTGATGGCGGCTAGCCGGGTGGCACGTCGTGGCCCGCCTGCGAGGCGTCCTCGGCCGGGGACGCTGGCTTGCGCTGCCGCTCGGCAGCCTGCTCGCGCTCGCCTTCGCGCCGGTCGATCACTACCTGCTGGCCTTCGCGTGCCCGGCCGCCCTGTTCGTGCTCTGGCACGGCGCGAGTCCGCGCGAAGCGGCCTGGCGCGGATTCCTGTTCACGGGCGGCACATTCCTGGCGGGCACGTACTGGCTGTACCACAGCATCCACCTCGTCGGTCAGGCGCCGGTCTGGGTTGCGCTGCTGCTGATGCTCGGACTCGTGGCGATCATGGGCGTCTACACCGCGGCCGTCGGTTACGCCGGCGCGCGCTGGGCGCCGGACCGCGGTGCATTGCGCTGGCTGTTCCTGCTGCCCGCGTTGTGGGTGCTCTCGGAGTGGGTGCGCGGCTGGTTCCTGAGTGGTTTTCCGTGGCTGGCGCTCGGGTACTCGCAGCTCGCGACGCCGCTGCGCGGCTTTGCGCCGCTGCTCGGCGTGTACGGCGTGAGCCTCGCCGCCGCGGTCACCGCGGGTGCGCTGGTCGCCTTGCTGCTCGGCGCAACGGCGTGACCGCGTCATCGCTGCCGTCATGGTCCTGTGCGTGTGGGGCACCGGCACTGCACTGACTCGCATCGAATGGACGGTGCCGCGTGGTGCGCCGATCCGCGCAGCGCTGGTGCAGGGCGCCGTGCCGCAGTCGATGAAATGGGAGGCGGGTCAGCGTGCGCATACGATGCAGTTGTACGCGGACATGATGGTGCCGCACCTCGGCGCGGACGTCATCGTGTGGCCGGAGTCGGCGATCCCTGCCCTCGAAGAAAACGTGCGCCCCTTCCTCGCGCAGATGTCCGCGTTCGCGAACGAGAACGGCTCATCGCTGCTGATGGGGCTGCTGCGGCGCGACGCCGCGACGGGCTCGTACTACAACTCGGTCGCGGCGTGGGCACCCGGGCAGCCGGTGCAGTGGTACGACAAGCGTCGACTCGTTCCGTTCGGCGAATTCTTCCCGGTGCCGCAAGCCGTGCGCGATTGGCTGCGGCTCATGAACCTGCCGTATTCCGATTTCGAGCCGGGGCGCGCCGATCCGGCACCGCTGCGGGCGGCCGGCGCAACTCTTGCGCCAACCGTCTGCTACGAAGACGCCTACGGTTCCGAGCAGCTTGGGCTGGTCCGGCAGTCGTCGCTGCTCGTCAACGTCACCAACGACGCCTGGTTCGGCGACTCGACCGCCCCGCACCAGCACCTCGACATCAGCCGCATGCGTTCGCTCGAGAGCGGGCGCGCGATGCTGCGAGCGACGAACGACGGCGTCACTGCGCTGATCGATTACGACGGTTCGCTGCTCGGAACGCTGCCGCAGTTCGAGCCTGGCGTGCTCACGGGCGCGGTGCAGCCGCGGACGGGTCTCACGCCCTACGTCCGATTCGGCAACTGGCCCGTCCTTGCCGTACTGTGGCTCGGCCTCGCTGTCATCGTGGCGTCGTACCGCCGGGGAATCCGGCGATGAGCGAACACCGCGGCGCGTTGACCGCCGAAGGCGAGCTGTACCCGTCGCCGCGCCGCGCCCTCGACTACCTGGAGAACGATCCGCCGGAGCCCGGCTGCGCCATCGAGATCGGCGCGGGTCTGCGCTGGGCGCGCATTCCGCTGCCGATGGAGTTGAACCACATCAACGTGTGGCTGCTGCGGCACGACGACGGCTGGATGCTGGTGGATACGGGCCTCGCCGACGATGTCTGCCGTGAGGCGTGGCACAGTCTCGAGGCGCGCGAGCTCGAAGGTCGCGCGCTGCGCCGGATTTTCATCACGCACGATCATCCGGACCACATGGGTCTCTCGCGCTGGCTGCACGAGCGTCACGGCGCGCCCGTGTGGATGTCCGCGATCGGACACCGTTCGACCGGCGGCTACCTGGCTGCGTCGCCGGACGCATTGCGCGAGCAGCAGCACGCGTTCGTCACCGCGCACGGCATGGAAATCGAGCTCGAGGCGCTGCGACAGGCCTCGGGCAGGGAACACGGCGCCTGGTATGGCGGCCTGCCGCCCCTGGCGCGTGCGGCGGCCGGCGGCGAGCGGGTACACGCCGCAGGTCGCGACTGGGACATCATCGAGACCAGCGGTCATTGCCGCGGCCACCTGTGCCTGTATGACGCGCAGGACGAGGTCCTGATCGCCGGCGACCAGGTCCTGCCCACGATCTCGCCCAACGTGAGCGTGCTGCCGTCGCGGCCGGACGCGAACCCGCTGCAGGAATTCCTGGACTCGCTCGCGCTGCTGGAAAAGTGCGCGCCGGCAACGCTGGTCCTGCCGTCGCACGGCCGGCCGTTCCGCGGGCTGCATCGCCGCATCCACGTGCTGCGCTCGCACCATCTGGAGCAGCTGGGAAACCTGCGCGAGGCCTGCCGCGAACCCAAGACCGCGTACGACCTGTTGCCGGTCATGTACGGGCGCCCGCTGCGCGGTTACCACCGGTTCCTGGCGCTGGGTGAAACGGTCGCCCACCTGAATTACCTTTGGCATACCGGCGAACTCGCGCGTACCGTGGACGATGCCGGCCGCATCCACTTCGTGGCTGGCTGAGGAAGCGAACATGGACTTTTCCACGACGACGATCTGGTGGGTGCTGGCCGGGGTCGCCGTCGCCGTCGAACTGGCCACGGGCACCTTCTACCTGCTGATGCTGGCGCTCGGCCTGGCGGCCGGGGCGATCGCGAGCCACATGGGCTTCAGCGGGCCGCTGCAGGTCGCCGCCGCGGCGGCGGTTGGCGGAGGCGCCACCGGGTTCTGGTACTGGCGCCGCGCGCGCGAGGCTCCGACGCTGCCTGCGGCCAGCAACCGCGACGTCAATCTCGACATCGGCGAGCGCGTGTTCGTGCAGGAATGGGCGGCGAACGGGACGGCGCAGGTGCAGTATCGAGGCTCGCCGTGGGAAGCGCGACTGGCGCCGGGTGCGCCGGCCGCTGCCGGCGAGCACGTCGTGAGCGCAGTGGAAGGCAACTGGCTCGTGCTCGAACCCGCTGCCCCGCGGCAATGACCGACGCAGCAATCGACTCAAGGAAAAGGGACGGACTGATCAATGGAAATCGCACTGGTACTCGCAGTCATCGCGATCATCTTCGTCGATACAGACGATCAAGATCGTGCCGCAGCAGCACGCGTGGGTGGTGGAGCGGCTCGGCAAGTACGACCGCACGCTGACGCCCGGCCTGAGCTTCGTCGTGCCGTTCATCGAGCGCGTCGCGTACAAGCACTCGCTCAAGGAAGTGCCGCTCGACGTGCCGAGCCAGGTCTGCATCACCCGGGACAACACGCAGCTGCAGGTCGACGGCATCATCTACTTCCAGGTCACTGACCCGATGCGGGCGAGCTACGGCTCGAGCAACTACGTGCTCGCGATCACCCAGCTGGCGCAGACGCTGCTGCGCTCCGTGATCGGCAAGATGGAACTCGACAAGACGTTCGAGGAGCGCGACGCGATCAATGCGTCGGTGGTGAGCGCGCTCGACGAGGCGGCCGGCAACTGGGGCGTCAAGGTCCTGCGCTACGAGATCAAGGACCTGACGCCGCCGCAGGAGATCCTGCGCGCGATGCAGGCGCAGATCACGGCCGAGCGCGAGAAGCGCGCACTGATCGCGGCCTCGGAAGGTCGCAAGCAGGAACAGATCAACATCGCCACCGGCGAACGCGAAGCCTACATCGCGCGCTCCGAGGGCCAGCGGCAGGCCGAGATCAACAAGGCGCAGGGCGAAGCGTCCGCGATCGTGGCGGTGGCCGAGGCGACCGCGGATGCGATCCGCAAGGTGGCCCAGTCGATCCAGGCGCCGGGCGGCGAGCAGGCGGTGCAGCTCAAGGTGGCCGAGAAGGCCGTCGAGGCCTATGCGCAGCTGGCGCAGAAGAACAACACCATGATCGTGCCGGGCAACATGACCGAGGTTGCGACGCTGATCGGCACCGCGATGGCGCTGATGAAGGGCAAGGGGTAGGGGAGGAAGGCCAGGAAGGGTTGCTTACTTTCGTTCCTCCCCCTTCCATGCCCCGTCCAGTATCCTAGGCAGTCACCCTTCCGCTGCCCGGTCGACCATGCAGGAACGCTACGAACCATCCGTCCTCGAGCCGCAAGCCCAGGCTTTCTGGGATGGCAACGGCAGCTTTGCCGTTGCCGAGGACCCGTCCCGGCCGAAGTACTACTGTCTCTGCATGTTCCCGTACCCGAGCGGGCGCCTGCACATGGGTCACGTTCGCAACTACACGATCGGCGACGTGATCACGCGCTACATGCGCATGCAGGGATACAACGTGCTGCAGCCGATGGGCTGGGACGCGTTCGGCCTGCCTGCCGAGAACGCCGCGATGGCGAACGGCGTACCGCCTGCGAGGTGGACGTACGACAACATCGCGTACATGAAGCGGCAGCTGAAGTCGCTCGGCTTCGGCATCGACTGGTCGCGTGAAGTCGCGACCTGCAAGCCCGACTACTACCGCTGGAACCAGTGGCTGTTCCTGCGCATGCTCGAGCACGGCATCGCCTATCGCAAGACCGGCACGGTCAACTGGGACCCGGTGGACCAGACCGTGCTCGCCAACGAGCAGGTGATCGACGGCCGCGGCTGGCGCACCGGCGCGCTGGTCGAGAAGCGCGAGATCCCGATGTATTACCTCGGCATCACCAAGTACGCCGACGACCTGCTCGGCGCGCTCAGCGACATGCCGGGCTGGCCCGAGCGCGTGCGGCTGATGCAGGAAAACTGGATCGGGCGCTCCGAGGGTCTCGAGATCGAGTTTGAAGTCGAGGGCGGCGGCACGCTCGGCATCTATACCACCCGTCCGGACACGCTGCTCGGCGTCACCTACATGGCCGTCGCGGCTGAGCACCCGCTGGCGCAGCGCGCCGCGCGGGACAATCCCGACCTGCAGCAGTTCATCGCTGAATGCCAGCGCAACGGAGTTACCGAGGCTGCGCTCGAAACGATGCAGAAGCGCGGCATGCCGCTCGGCATCAACGCCATCCACCCGATCAGCGGCGATCGCGTCCCGGTCTGGGTCGCGAACTTCGTGCTGATGGGTTACGGCACGGGCGCGGTGATGGCGGTGCCTGCGCACGACCAGCGCGACTACGAGTTCGCGCGCCGCTACGGCCTGCGCATCCACCAGGTCGTGCAGCCGGCAGACGGCTCGCTCGCCCATATCGACCAGGAGGCGTACCTGGAACACGGCACGCTGATCAACTCCGGGCAGTTCGACGGCCTCAACTTCGACGAAGCGTTCGACGCGTTCGCGAAGCTGTTCGAGGCGCAGGGGCGCGGCAGGCGTCGCGTGAACTTCCGGCTGCGCGACTGGGGCATTTCGCGCCAGCGCTACTGGGGCTGCCCGATCCCGCTGATCCACTGCGGCGACTGCGGGGTGCAGGCCGTGCCGGACGACCAGCTGCCGGTCGTGCTGCCCGAAGAACTCGTGCCGGATGGCAGCGGCAATCCGCTCGGCAAGCACGCGAAGTTCCTGGATTGCCAGTGCCCGAAGTGCGGCAAGCCGGCACGCCGCGAGACGGACACGATGGATACGTTCGTCGACTCGTCCTGGTACTACTTCCGTTTCGCCAGCGCGAACAACGAGCGCGCGATGGTGGACGGGCGCGCGCAGTACTGGATGCCCGTGGACCAGTACATCGGCGGCATCGAGCACGCGATCCTGCACCTGCTGTATTCGCGCTTCTGGACGCGCGTGATGCGGGATCTCGGCCTCACCACGGTGGTGGAGCCGTTCGCCAACCTGCTGACGCAGGGCATGGTGCTCAACGAGATCTACCTGCGGAAGCCGGCCGAAGGTCGCATCCAGTACTTCAGCCCGGCGGACGTCGACGTCCAGCTGGACGAGAAGGGCGCGCGCATCGGCGCGACTTTGCGCGCCGACGGCCTGCCCGTGGAAGCGGCCGGCATCGGCACGATGTCGAAGTCGAAGAACAACGGCGTCGACCCGCAGTCGCTGGTCGAGACCTACGGCGCGGACACCGCGCGGCTGTTCATGATGTTCGCGGCCCCGCCCGAGCAGTCGCTCGAGTGGAGCGATGAGGGCGTCGAAGGCGCGTTCCGCTTCATGAAGCGGCTGTGGAAGGCGGTGCACCAGCACGTGCAGGGTGGTCCGCCCGAGGCAGCCCTCGATACCGGCGCGCTTTCGCCTGCGCAGCGCGACATCCGGCGCCAGGCGCACGAGACCTTACGCAAGATCTCGCACGACATCGGCACCCGGCGCACGTTCAACACCGCCATCGCCGCGGTGATGGAGTTCATGAACGCGCTCGCGAAGTTCGATGACCGCAGCGCGCAGGGCCGCGCCGTAACGCAGGAAGCCCTGGAAATCGTGGTGCTGGGTTTGTCGCCGGTCGTGCCGCACGCCTGCCACGCGTTGTGGCACGAGCTGGGTCACGCGGGCGCGGTCATCGACGAGCGCTGGCCCCAGGTCGATGCCAGCGCCCTGGTTCGCGACGCGATCGAGGTGGTCGTGCAGGTGAACGGCAAGCTGCGGGGGCGCGTCACGGTGCCGGCGGGCGCCGATGAGGCGACCGTGCGCGAGGCGGCCCTGGCCGACGAGGGCGTGCTCAGGTACGTCGAGGGCAAGCCGATCCGCAAGTTCGTTTACGTGCGCGGCAAGCTCGCGAACGTCGTGGTATGAACGGCTTGCGCGCGATGCTTGCGCCGCTCGTCGCTGCAGTCCTGCTGGCGGGCTGCGGCTTCCACCTGCAGGGAAGCGGCTCGCTGCCAGAGGGGATGCACAAGTTCTACCTGATCACGGCCGACGAGGTCACGCCCTTTGCGGTGGAGCTGCGCCGAGCCATCGAGCGCTCAGGCGGCCAGCTGACGGGCACGTCGGCGGAAGCGGACACGGTCGTGCGTATCCAGCGCGATCGGAGCGGGCGGCGCGTGCTCTCGGTCTCCGCGAGAAACACGCCGCAGGAATACGAGATCTTCTATTCGATCGGGTACTCGGTGGACCGCGGCGGCAAGGAGGTGCTCGAATTGCAGCCGCTCGAGATGGTCCGCAACCTGAGCTTCGACCAGACGCAGCTGCTCGCGAAGGACCGCGAGGAGGCCATCATCCGCGAGGCGATGGCACGCGATCTCGCCGTGCTGGTGACGCGCCGGCTGGAGTCGCTCTAACCGGTTCGAATCGATGCCTCAGCGCGCGAATCGGTCGGTCGCCGACACGAGCTCGTGCGTGTTGCCAGCCTCGAGCGCCGAATGTCCCGCGTCGGGGACGACGCGGAAGTCGGCTTCCGGCCATGCCTTGTGCAAGTCCCACGCACTGCGCATCGGGCACACGACGTCGTAGCGGCCCTGCACGATCACGGCCGGGATGTCGCGGATCCTGCGCACGCCCCGCAACAGCTGGTTCTCGTTGTTGAAAAAGCCCTGGTTGACGAAGTAATGGCACTCGATGCGGGCCACGGCGATCGCGAAGTCATCGGAATTCCAGGCGGCGATGTTCTGTTCGTTGACCAGCAGGTAACTCGTCGCGGCCTCCCACTCGGCCCACGCCTTGGCGGCCTTGAGTTGCACCGCACGGCTGCGGCTGGTCAGCCGCTTGTAAAAGGCGCCGACCAGGTCGCCGCGTTCCGCCTGCGGAATCGCTGCAATGTAGTTGGCCCAGTGATCCGGGAAGATGGCGCTCGCGCCGTGCTGGTAAAACCAGTGGATCTCCCAGTCGCGCAGCATGAAGATGCCGCGCAGCACGAGCTCGGTCACGCGTTTCGGGTGTGCCTGCGCGTAGGCGAGCGACAACGTCGAGCCCCACGAGCCGCCGAACACCAGCCAGCGCTCGACGCCTAAGTGCTTGCGCAGTGCTTCCATGTCGGCGACGAGGTGCTGCGTGGTGTTGTCGACCAGGCTCGCGTGCGGCTTGCTGCGGCCGCAGCCGCGCTGGTCGAACAGCACGATCCGGTACTTGCGCGGATCGAAGAAGCGGCGGGACGACTCGCCCGCGCCTGCCCCGGGTCCGCCGTGCACGAACACGGCCGGCTTCCCCTGCGGGTTGCCGCATTCTTCCCAGTAGATCTCGTGTTCCGACGAGACGCGCAGCCAGCCGCTGCGGTACGGTTTGATGGCGGGGTACAGGGTGCGGCGGGCGGAGGAGGCCATGGGCGGATTCCGTGACAGCGGACAATGCGGGGAATATAGCGTAGAGGACGGGGCAGGAAGGGCAGGAAGGGCTGGAAGGGCAGGAAGGTCGGGAAGGCCAGGAAGGGGTTGGTCGGATCGCAGCGCCACTCCTCGCGCGCGCAGCACGCCTTGGACCAACTCGTTCTGCGCCTTCCTGGCCTTCCTGCCCTTCCTCCCCCTTCCCCTCTATAATCCTGCGCACATGCCGAGCCACAACCAGGCACTCCAACAGCCGCGGATCCCCGCCGCAGGCCCATCCGCCCCGTGAGAACGACCCCGGATTCCTTCCAGACGGCGCTGACCAGGGGTCCGCTGCCGCGCGTCTGCCTCATCACCGGCGTCGAACCCCTGCTGATCGACGAAGCCGCGACGGCGCTGCGTGCCAGGGCGCGTGCAGACGGTTACGGCGACCGCGAGGTCCATTTCATCGAGCGTGGTTTCGACTGGGACGCGCTGCTCATGGATGCGAACAGCCTCTCGCTCTTCGCCAACCTGCGGCTGATCGAACTCAAGCTGCGCAATGCTCCCGACGCCGGCGCGTCGAAAAACCTGGTCAGGCTCGTGGCAGCACCTCCGGCCGACACCGTGCTGCTCGTCACCGGCGAACTCGAGCCGAGGCAGCAGAAGTCGGCGTGGGTCAACGAGTTCGAGCGGCAGGGCACGGTGGTCGTCGCACCGCCGATGACGCGCGAGCGCCTGCCCGAATGGATCATGCGCCGTCTGCAGCGGCACGGCGTCACGCTCGAGCCGGAAGCTGCGCAGGTGCTCGCAGACCGGGTCGAAGGCAACCTGCTTGCCGCGCAGCAGGAGATCGAGCGCATCGCCTTGCTCAAGCCCGGTTCGACGCTGGGCGCCGACGTTGTTGCGGAACTGGTCGCCGACAACGCCCGCTACGACGTGTTCGAGTTGTCGACCGCGGCGTTCCTTGGCAACGCGCCACGCGCGCTTCGCATCCTCGACGGCCTGCGCAGCGAAGGTCGCGAGCCGCCGCTGATCCTCTGGGCCTTGCTCAACGACCTGCGCGCCGTCTCGCGTGTGCTGCAACGCGAACCGAACGACCGCAACATTGACGGCATCTTCCGCGCGGAGCAGGTCTGGGGCAGCCGACAGGGGCCGATCAAGGTCGCCCTCAAACGATTGCGCCGCGCCGACATCGATTCGCTGCTCACCGCCGCCGCGCGCGCCGATCGTGTCGCGAAGGGCAGCCTGCGCGGCGAACCCTGGGTAGAGATCACCGGACTGGTCGCACGCATCGCCGGCGTGAAGCTCGCGGCCGCATGACGGCAAGGTTTTCCAGCGCACCGCTCGGCGTCTTCGGCGGCACGTTCGACCCGATCCACTTCGGCCACCTGCGCACCGCGTTCGAAGTTCTGCAGGCCGTGGGCCTGAGCGAAGTGCGTTTCGTGCCGGCCGGCGATCCGCCCCATCGCGATCCGCCGCAGGTCGATGCCGCGCGACGCCTCGAATTCGTGCGCGCGGCCGTGGCCGACCAGCCGGGGTTCGTGGTCGACGATCGCGAGGTTCGACGCGCAGGTCGTTCGTACAGCGTGCTTACGCTGGCCGAACTGCGGTCGGAGCTGCCGGACACGCCGTTGTGCCTCATCGTCGGCATGGACGCGTTCCTCGGCTTGCCGACATGGCACCGCTGGACGGAGCTGCTCGAATTCGCGCACGTCGTGGTTGCTCCGCGCCCCGGTTGGGTGGTGCCGAGTTCAGGCGTGCTGGGCGACCTGCTGGCCGCGCGCGGTGCCGATGCGGCCGGGACTTTGCACAATGCGCTTGCGGGGCGCATCCTGATCCAGCCCGTGACGCAACTCGAAATTTCATCCACGGAATTGCGCGACCTGCTCGCCGCCGGCCGCGATCCCCGCTACCTGGTCCCCGATCCCGTACGCGCGCTGATCCGCGCGACGCACAGCTATTCCGTTCCCCAACCCACGAGGTGAGCATGGCAGCCAAGCGCCCGTCGCGACCGTCTTCCGCATCTTCCGCCCGTCCCCCCGCCCGCGCCGCCAAGGCATCGGGCAAGGTCCCCGCCAGGGCTGCAGGCATCCGCCGCGTTCCTGTCGCCAAGCCTAAGGCACCGGCGAAGACCGCGGCCAAGGGTCCGGGCAAGGCTCGCAGCGAAGGTGCCGCGCAAGGTTGCGGCCGGCCCCAGGCCCACTGCGAGGAAGCCGGCCAGGGCCAAGGTGCCGCCGGCGCTGGCTCAGGTCGTGCTCGCCGCCCTCGAAGACATGAAGGCCGTAGACGTAAAGGCGATGGATGTCCGCGGCATCACCGACATCACCGACATGATGGTGGTGGCGAGCGGCACGTCGGACCGGCACGTGAAGTCGATTGCGGACCGCGTCGTCCAGCGCTGCAAGGAAGCCGGCTACCGGCCGTTAGGCATCGAAGGCGAGCGCGATGGTGAGTGGGTGCTGCTGGACCTCAACGACGTCGTGCTGCACGTGATGCTGCCGCGCGTGCGCGAGTTCTACGCACTCGAGAAACTCTGGGAGAACGGCGCCGCGAGGCGCGCCTGAGTACGCGAGGCCCGGGCGCGACCCCGGGCAGCTGGAGACACGCGCATGCGCATGCGACTGCTGGCCGCAGGCACCCGGATGCCGGACTGGGTCGATGCGGGTTACGACGACTACGCCACGCGCCTGCGCGGCGAGTACCGGCTCGATCTGACCGAAATCCCCCTGGGCGACCGCGGCAGCGGTGACGTGCGCCGGGCCGTCGAGGCAGAAGGCAAGCGCATGCTGGCGGCGGCTGGGGACAGGCACTACCTCGTCGCCCTGCAGGTCGGAGGCAAGGCCCTGACCACCGAGCAGCTTGCGCGCTGGCTCGAGGACCGGGCCCGGGAGGGGGACCATCCCGTGTTCTGTATCGGGGGGCCGGACGGCCTGGCACCCGAAATCGACGGTCACGCCCGCTTGCGCTGGTCCCTGTCGGCTTTGACGCTGCCCCATGGCCTGGCCCGGGTGGTCGTCGCGGAGGCGCTCTACCGGGCTGTCAGCCTGATCAAGGGCCTGCCGTATCACCGGGCTTGAGGCATCTGCGATCCCCTCGATGGACAGGGGCCTCCCGGCACGATTCAATTCTCGTTTTGACACCCGGACTTACAGCCGCGAGGCAGCCAATGCACCCTTATCCGCACCAGTACACCGTCCACGTCAACGCCGAACCGACGGGTGACGTTCCGCTCAATTCTGCAGGACTGCCCGCGCTCGCGACCGCGCCTCCCGCCGAGTTCGACGGCCCGGGTGACCGCTGGTCGCCCGAGACGCTGCTCTGCGCCGCGGTGGCCGACTGTTTCGCGTTGAGCTTCCGTGCGGTGGCCCGCGCCTCGAAGCTCGAATGGACTTCGCTCGACGCCCGCGTCGAGGCCAAGCTCGACCGCGTCGACGGCCGCACGTTCTTCACCGAGTTCGTCGTGCACGCGACGCTGCAAGTGCCGGCCGGCACGGACCGGGATCGCGCGACCAGGCTGATGGAGAAAGCCGAGCACGTGTGCCTGGTCAGCAATTCGCTGGTGGCACAGCGTCGCCTCGAATCGACCGTCATCGCGGGCTGAGTCCGGATGGCAGGCGACGCACCCGCCATCTACCTGGCGTCCGCTTCGCCGCGGCGCAGCGAACTGCTGCGGCAGATCGACGTGACGCATGAAGTGCGTCCGGTGGATATCGACGAATCGCCGCGTCCCGGCGAAAAACCCGCGCACTATGCGCTGCGGCTCGCCGAGGAAAAGGCGCGCGCGTTGTGGGAACGGCTGCCGGTGGCAGAACGTCGCCCGGTGCTCGCGGCCGACACCACCGTGGCGCTCGGCGACGAAATCCTCGGTAAACCCGCCGACCACGAGGACGCGGCCCGCATGCTCGGCCGGCTCTCCGGACGGGCGCACGAGGTGCACACGGCCGTTGCGGTGCTGCACGCAGGCGGTGCGAATGCGCGCGTCAGCACCAGCACGGTCGAGTTCCGCCCGCTCACACGCGTGGAGATCGACTGGTACTGGC
Source organism: uncultured Gammaproteobacteria bacterium (assembly GCA_963793675.1). Lineage (GTDB taxonomy): Bacteria > Pseudomonadota > Gammaproteobacteria > Steroidobacterales > Steroidobacteraceae > RPQJ01. The sequence goes on from CAWCBA010000010.1 coordinate 181,830, forward strand.
GCACCGGGGAGCCGGCAGACAAGGCCGGCGCGTACGGAGTGCAGGGCCACGCCGCCATTTTCATTCGCCACCTCGCCGGCAGCTATTCCGGCGTGATGGGACTGCCACTTTACGAGACCTGGGAACTGCTGGCTCCTGCGCTCGGTCTGATCGGATGGAACACCCAGGCACCATGACCACGGAAATGATCGTCAACGTCAGTCCGCGCGAGACCCGCGCGGCCCTGCTCGAGAACGGAGTGCTGCAGGAGCTCTTCGTCGAGCGGGCGAGCCGCATGGGCCTCACGGGCAACCTGTACAAGGGGCGCGTGTCGCGGGTCCTGCCCGGCATGCAGGCTGCCTTCATCGACATCGGTCTCGAGCGCACGGCGTTCCTGCACGTGTCCGACATCGTGCAGCCGGCGGACGCCGAAGGCTCCGCCGAAGAAGCGCGCACCGAGAACATCCGTGAGCTGGTGAGCGAGGGCGGCGACATCCTGGTGCAGGTGCTGAAGGACCCGCTCGGCACCAAAGGCGCGCGCCTCACCACGTTCATCACGATTCCTTCGCGCTACCTGGTCTACATGCCCTTCGGCCACGGCGTAGGCATCTCCGCGCGCATCGAGACGGAGGAAGAGCGACTGCGGCTGCGCGAGCTGATGCAGTCGTTCGTGACGCCCGGCGAGGCAGGCGGTTACATCGTGCGCACCGCGGCGGAGGGCGCGGCGATCGAGGCACTGCGCGCCGACATGCTGTTCCTGCGCAAGCTCTGGGAAGTGCTCTCGACCAAGGCTGCGGGCACGCCCGCCGGCATGCTCGTGCACGAAGACCTGCCGCTGCCGCTGCGCCTGATGCGTGACCTGGTCGGCGAAGGCGTCGACCGCGTGCTGGTCGATCACGAGCGCACCTGCGAGCGCATGCAGGAATTCGCGACGACGTTCATGCCCGCGCACGGCGCCCGCGTCGAGCGTTACACCGGCAGCCGGCCGCTCTTCGACCTGCACGGCGTGGAGGAAGAGGTCCAGCGCTCGCTCGAGCGCAAGGTGCCGCTCAAGTCCGGCGGCTACCTGATCATCGACCAGACCGAGGCGCTCACCACCATCGACGTCAATACCGGCGCGTACGTCGGGCACCGCAACCTCGAGGAGACGATTTACCGCACGAATCTCGAGGCGGCGGTTGCGATCGCGCGGCAGCTGCGGCTGCGCAATCTCGGCGGCATCATCATCATCGACTTCATCGACATGGAAGAGGAGGAGCACCGCAAGCAGGTGCTGCAGGCGCTGGAGAAGGCGCTGGCGCAGGATCACGCGAAGACGCACGTGTCTGCGGTCTCGCCGCTCGGTCTCGTCGAGATGACGCGCAAGCGCACGCGCGAAAGCCTGGCGCACCAGTTGTGCGCGCCGTGCCCGGCCTGCGAAGGCCGCGGCTTCGTGAAGACGCCCGAGACCGTCTGTTACGAGATCTTCCGCGAAGTGCTGCGCCAGGCGGGCCAGTTCGACTTCCAGCAGCTCATGGTGCTCGCGCACTCGGACGTCATCGAACGCCTGCTCGACGAAGAGTCCGCCGCGCTCGGCGAACTCGAAGTGCTGGTCGGCAAGCCGATCCGCCTGCAGACCGAGGCGCTCTATCTGCACGACCAGTACGACGTGGTGCTCATGTGACTGTCCACCCGGTGGTGGCGCCTGGTCGCAGGCACCGCGGCCGGACTGCTTGTCGTGGTCGCGCTGCTGCTCACGGCGCTGCGCGTTGCGATCGCCTACGTGCCGCACAACGAGCAGAAGTTGCGCACGTGGATCGAGCGCCAGACGCAGACGAAGTTCGAGTACTCGCGGCTCGATGCGCGGCTGCGCTGGTACGGGCCGGAAGTCGTGCTGCGCGACCTGCGCGTGGTGGCCGAGGACGGTTCACAGACCTTGTTTGCCACGCGCGAAGGCAGCATCGGCCTCGACCTCTGGAATTTCTTCCGCACCGGCCAGTTCGTCGCCGGCCGGGTCCGCATTCTGGAACCGCGCGTCACGATCGTGCGCCTCGCCGATGGTCGGATTCGCCTGCTGGGCCTGCGCGAGCGACCGGCCGACAAGCCGCCTTTCGATTTCGACCGGCTGCCCGCGGGGCGCATCGTGATCGACGATGCGACCGTCGTCTACCGCGACTTGAAGACCGGCAGCGAGCCGCTCGAACTCACCGATCTCGATGTGCAGTTGCGGCGCGATCGCGATGCCGTCGTGCTGGAAGGCAGCGCCAGGCTGCCCGAGGAACTCGGCACGCGGGCAGACTTCAACGTGCGCCTGAAGGGCACGCTCGACGAGCGTGAACACCTCGACGCACGCGTCGAGGTCGATGCCGACACTGTGCGACTGGCCGGCCTCAAGGACTTCCTGCCAGCGCAGGTTGCGAAGCCGCTTGCGGGTTCCGGTCACCTGCACGGCGTGTTTGCGCTCGAACAAGGAACAGTGTCGAACCTGCGGCTCGGCTTTGATTTGCACGACGTTGCGCTGCAGTTGCCGGGTCGTGCCGTGCCGCCGATCGAGGCCGTGCGTGTCACCAACCCGCGGCTCGAGCTCGCTGTGGGCACCAGGATGCAGTTCCCGACGGTGACCAAGGAGATGGTCGAGCGCGCGCCGCCGCCGCTGCCGGTCGAGGCTCGCTACGGCTCGCTCGCAGGTGACGCGCGCCTGCGGCGCGACGGCGACGGCTGGGTTTTCCGGATCGACGGCCTGCGCGCGCAGGCTGGCGCGCAGCGCGCGGTGAACGATACGCAGGTCTGGGGACGCTGGACCGGGAAACCGGTGACGCGCTTCGGGTTGGAGCTGAACGTCGACCGGCTCGACCTGGCCTCGACCTGGCCCCTGGTGCTCGCATTTGCGCCGGCGTCGTTCGATCGCTTCGCGGGGCTGGCACCGCGTGGACGAGTGGAGACGCTGCGGGCCAAGGTGCAGCGCGAGCGTGCCGGCATCGAGCCGACGTTCACGGTGCAGGCGAGCCTGGTCGGCGTCGGTGTCCAGCCCAGCGGCCGCTTCCCGGGCTTGTCGGGTGTCTCGCTCAAGCTCGATGGCAACGACCGGCTGGGCAAGCTGCAACTGCGCGCTGACCAGCCCGTATTCGAATGGCCCCGGCTGTTCCGGGAGCCGCTCGCGCTTGAACGCGTGACGGCCGACGGCGGCTGGCACCGTGAAGGTGCCGCCTGGATTGCGAGCGCCAAGGGTGCACAGCTCGTGCACCGCCAGGGCCGTGCCAGGGTGGATGTGGAGTTCGGCTTCGAAAAACCCGGCGTATCGCCGACCCTGGCACTGAATGCCGAAGTGCCCGAAGTCGACGTCTCGTTGGTGCCGAAGTTCGTTCCCGTCGGTCGTCTGCGTGAGCGCACGATCGCCTGGCTCGATCGTGCCTTTGTTCGAGGCATCGCGACCAACGGCCGCTTGAGCTATCGCGGGCCGGTGCAGAAGTTTCCGTTCGACGACGGCGAAGGTGACTTCAGCGCTTCGGCCGACGCGACCAATGTGACGCTTGATTACTATCCCGGCTTCGCGCCGCTCGCCAATGCGTCCGGTACGGCCAGGTTCCACAACGCATTGATCGAAGCGGACGTCGCGAGTGGCGAACTCGGCGGGCTGCGGCTCTCGCAGGCGCGATTCGTGATGGCCGACTACAGGGCGCCGGTCCTCGAGATCGACGGCAAGGGCGGCGGCGACCTGCACAAGGCGCTGGCGTACGTGCAGGCGAGTCCACTGGGGCCGATCATCGGTGACCAGTTCATGGGCTCTCACCGGCAGTGGTCCGGCGCAGTACCAGGTCAGGCTGACGCTGCCGGTGATTTCCGACGAGTTACTGGCTGCAATGCCAGCGCCGCCACCGCCGCGCGACTACACCGTCCGCGTCGTGCTCGACGGCGTGACCGTCGCGTTGCCTGCGCTGCGTGCACCCGCCCAGCGCGTCGAGGGCACCTTCGAACTGCACAACTACGACGTGAAGGTCGCGGGGCTGCGCGGCACGATCCTGGACGGTCCGTTCGAACTGGCCGCCAGCCCCGGGCGCACCTCGCGCGAGGTCGAAGCCGCGGTGGAACTCACGGCGAAGGGCCGCGCTGGCGGCGCCAGGCTGCCCGCATTCATCGGCCTGCCGTCGACTATCGCAATGAGCGGTGCGACGGACTGGGTGCTGAACGGCCACATCGAGAAACGACGCGCCGGCGGCGCGTGGCCCCTGCAGTTCGACGTCGTGAGCAACCTGGGTGGACTCGTCATCCAGGCGCCCCGGCCTTTCGCCAAGGCCGCGCCGGAGACACGGCCGACACACGTGCGGCTCGAGATTCCAGGTTCGCGCACGAACGACGTGACGCTCGAATCAGGCAGCGCTCGCGCGAAGCTGCGCTTCGCCATGCGGGACAATGCCTGGCGTCTCGACCGCGGCGCGGCGCGCTTTGACGCGCAACCGGTGACGCTTCCGGCGCAGCCGGGCCTGCTGGTGAGCGGCGAGTGGCCGCAGTTCGACCTCGGTGAGTGGCTCGCGCTCTCCAGCGCACCGGCCGGCGGTGCGACGGACCGTCGGCGGCCAGCACCTGATGGACTGGCTCGGTCCGGTCGACGTCCATCTCGACCGTGCGACGGTCTTCGGCTTCGAGTTCCGCGACGTGATCGCGCAGCTGCGCAGCGAGGGCGACAACTGGCGGATCACGGTGACGGGGCCTCAGGCCGAAGGGCAGGTGACCGTGCCCGACGATCTCACGCGCGGCCGACCGATCGTGCTCGACATGCAACGGCTGCATCTGGTCAGTGAGGAATCGAGCCCGATTGCGGCTGCAAGAGCGGCGGCCAATGCGCAGATCGATCCGCGTACGTTGCCTGCCATCAGTGCGCGTGCCGAAGACTTCATGTGGCAGTCACGGCAGTTCGGCCGCCTGGTCGCCGCGATCTCACGGGAACCGCGCGGACTCACCATCGATTCGATCGCGACGACGTCGCCGGCCTTCGATCTCCTCGTCAACGGCAGCTGGTGGATGGAGCAGGGTGCGCCACGCACGCGCGTCGAGATGCTGTTGACCAGCACCGATTTTCGCGCCGCCGCGAAGGCGCTTTCCTTCCGCGACGCAATCGATGCCGAAAAGGCGAAGATTCGCCGCAAGTCTCTGGTGGCCCGGCGGCCCGTCGATGGATGTGCTCAGGATTCTCAATGGCACGCTCCATGTGTCGCTCGCAGACGGCCGCTTGCGCGACATCGAGCCGGGCGCGGGCCGCATGCTCGGGCTGTTGAGCGTGGCGCAGCTGCCACGACGACTCGCGCTCGATTTCCGCGATGTCACCGACGAAGGCCTGGCCTTCAACAGCGTGCGAGGCGATTTCGAGCTGCGCGCGGGCAATGCGTTCACGCAGAACCTGTTGCTCAAGGGCGCGGCGATCGATATGGGAATCGTGGGGCGCACCGGCCTGGCGACCGAGGACTACGACCAGACGATCGTCGTGAGCGGCAACCCCAGCGGACCGCTGGCCGTGGCCGGCGCGCTCGCGGCGGGGCCGGTGATCGGCGCTGGCGTGCTGGTGCTGTCACAGCTTTTCAAGGACCAGCTGCAGGGACTCACGCGGGCCTATTACCATGTGACGGGTCCCTGGGCCGCTCCGGTCGTGCAGCGAATCTCCGCGCCCGCCGGTGACGAAGCGGCACAGGGGGTGGTCGAAAAGCAAGAGGAAAATTCTCCGTGACACGTGTCGCCGCCATCCAGATGACCTCGTGCGCCAACGTGGCGCGCAATCTCGCTGTCGCCGGCGAACTGCTCCGGCAGGCCAGGGCGCAGGGCGCGGCCGTCGCCGTGCTGCCGGAAAATTTCGCGTTCATGGGACGCGGCGAAGCCGACAAGCTCGCGGTCGCCGAGACCCACGGGTCCGGCCCGATCCAGGCGTTCCTGGCCGAGCAGGCGCGCATGCACGGCCTCTGGATCGTCGGCGGCACATTCCCGCTCAAGGTGCCCGACGAGCCGCGCGTTGCGGCGGCGTGCCTCGTCTTCGACGACGCGGGTCGCGAGGTCGCGCGCTACGACAAGATCCACCTGTTCGACGTGGACGTGCCGGGCAAGCTCGAAAGCCACCGTGAATCGAAGGCGGTGCGGCCCGGCACGCAGGTCGTCACGGTCGATACGCCGGCGGGCCGGCTCGGCCTAGCCATCTGCTACGACGTCCGTTTTCCCGAACTGTTCCGCGAACTGCTGCAGCAGGGCGCCGAATGGTTCACTCTGCCGTCCGCTTTCACGGTGCCCACGGGCCGTGCCCACTGGGAACTGCTGCTGCGCGCCCGCGCGGTCGAAAACCTCTGTTACCTGGTTGCGCCGGCGCAGGTTGGATTCCACGAGAACGGGCGCAAGACCCACGGCGACTCGATGATCGTCGAGCCCTGGGGCGGGATCCTGGCCCGATTGCCGCGCGGAACCGGCGTGATCACGGCAGAATTGGACCTCGCGCGGCAGCGCCGGTTGCGGCAGGATTTCCCCTGCCGTCCAGCACCGCCGGCTCGCCCTTACCGCGCCCCGACAGGAAACATGAAACCGAACATTCCGCCGCCGCTGTTCGCCCCCCAGCCCGCCGCGCTCGCGGCTTGGCGTCGCTGCGCGCGATCCGCTCGACGTCGCCCGTGCCGCACTGCTCGGTCCGGCCGAACTCGACGAGAACCGCATCGCGGGCGTGCTCGGCGACGTGATGGGTCACGCCGTCGATTACACCGACATCTATTTTCAGCTCACGCGAGAGGAGTCCTGGGCGCTCGAGGACGGCATCGTCAAGGACGGTGCCCACAGCATCGAGCAGGGCGTGGGCGTGCGCGCGCTGGCCGGTGAGAAGACCGGCTTCGCGTATTCCGACGAGGTGATGCTGCCCGCGCTGCTCGAAGCCGCGCACGCCGCGCGCGCCATCTCGCGTTCCGGTGCCGACGGCAGCGTACAGGCCTGGCATGCCACGGGCGGCCGCGGCCTCTACCGGCCGATCGATCCGGTCGAGACCATGACCGACGACGACAAGGTCAGGCTGCTCGAGCAGATCGACCGCGAGGCGCGCTCGCTCGATTCGCGCATCACGCAGGTCATGGCGAGCCTCGCTGCGTCGCATGACATCGTGCTCGTCATGGCGAGCGACGGTACGCTTGCCGGCGACGTGCGGCCGCTGGTGCGGCTCAACGTCAGCGTCATCATCGAACAGGACGGACGGCGCGAGCAGGGCTACGCCGGCGGGGGCGGTCGTTTCGCTTACACGGAATTCCTGGCGTCCGAGCGCTGGCGTGCGCTGGTCAAGGAAGCCGTGCGCACGGCGCAGGTCAATCTCGAGGCGGTGCCGGCACCGGCGGGCACGATGACCGTCGTGCTCGGCGCGGGCTGGCCTGGCGTGCTGCTGCACGAAGCCGTGGGCCACGGTCTCGAAGGCGATTTCAACCGCAAGGGCACGTCCGCGTTCAGCGGTCGCATCGGGCAGCAAGTCGCGGCAAAGGGCGTCACGATCGTCGACGACGGCACGCTGGCGGCACGTCGTGGCTCGCTCAATATCGACGACGAGGGCACGCCAACGCAGTGCACCACGCTGATCGAGGATGGCATGCCTCCGCGGCTACCTGCAGGACAAGCTCAACGCGCGCCTGATGGGCGTGAGGCCGACGGGCAACGGCCGTCGCGAGAGCTTTGCGGCGCTCACCATGCCGCGCATGACCAACACCTACATGCTGCCGGGCCAGCACGCGCCCGAAGAAATCATCGCCTCGGTCGACAAGGGCCTCTACTGCCGCAATTTCGGCGGCGGCCAGGTCGACATCACGTCGGGCAAGTTCGTGTTCTCGGCGAGCGAGGCCTACCTGATCGAGAACGGCAGGATCACGCGCCCGGTGAAGGGCGCCACGCTGATCGGCAACGGTCCCGATGTCATGACCCGCGTCTCCATGATCGGCAATGACCTCAAGCTCGACGACGGCGTCGGCACCTGCGGCAAGGAAGGGCAGGAAGTCCCGGTGGGCGTTGGCCAGCCCACGCTGCGCGTGGACGCGCTGACGGTCGGCGGGACGGGCTGATCCCGCCGTGTGGCTGCCGCGTCCGTTGTACGAAGCCCTGCCTTACGTCGCAGCCGGTGCCGGGCTCGGTTGCTTTGCGGTGGCGTGGTGGGTCAAGCGTGCGCCTCACAGCCTGCTGTTCATCGCCGGCGGAGCGCTGATCACCGTGGGGGCGTTGCTCTGGATGAAGCGGCGCGACTACCGCGCCACGCAATCGGGTTACGACCCGCGCGCAATCGACGAATAGGACGACTCGTCCCGCTCTTCGTCGTCGGTCTCCGCCTCGTCGTCGGAATCGAGATCGGAATCCATGTCTGAATCCTGCAGCACCGTCGTCCGGGTCGCGCGGGTTTCGTCGCCGGGCTCGACGGGCAGGTCCACGGACGAATACGTGAGTTCGTGCATCCCCAGCTTGATCACGTCGCCCGGCTGCAGCTTGTGCCGGCGCACGCGCTTGCCGTTCAGGAAGACGCCGTTGGTGCTGTTCAGGTCTTCCACGTAGCAGTTGTCGACGGACGTGACGAGCTGCATGTGGTGGCGGCTCACGAACTTGCTGTCGATCTGCATGTCGTTGTCGGTGGTGCGGCCGACGATGAAGCGGCCAGGCACGAGCAGCGCGTGATCGAGCAGGACGCCCCGCTTGGAGAGCACGACGCGCCCCACCGGCGGGCACGGTTGCGGCGAGGTGTCGTCGATGCGGGTCGCCGGCAGGTCGGTGTGCGTGCGCCCGGCGTATTCCTGCCACTGCAGCTCGCCGAGCACCTGCCGCACGATCTCGACGTCGACCTTGTCCACGTTGCTGCCGAAGGCAGAGAGCAGGCACGTGTCGCAAAGCGTGTTGGTGAGGCGCGGGATGCCGCCCGTGTAGCGGAAGATCAGCGGGTACGTGTCCGGCTCGAAAATCTCGCGGTCCTCGGCACCGGCCACCGTCGAGGCGATGCAGGATATAGGCGCCCATCTCCGACTCGGTCAGCGCGGTCAGGTGGAAGCGCAGCCGCACGCGCTGGCGCAACTGGATGAGCTCGTCCGAATCGAGCTTTGCGTGCAGCTCGGGCTGGCCCGCGAGGATGATGCGCAGCACCTTTTCCTTGGTCGTTTCGACGCCGGAGAGCAGGCGCACTTCCTCCAGCACCTTGTTGCTGAGGTTCTGCGCTTCGTCGATGATCAGCAGCACCTTGCGGCCGCTCGCGTGCTGTTCGATCAGGAAGTTGTTGAGCGTGTCGAGGAGTTCGGCCTTGCGCATGCGGAACGGGCTGAAGCCGAACTGCGCGAGCAGGCCCTGCAGGAATTCGATCGGCGAGACCTGCGTCTGGTTGATCTGCGCGACGACGACGTCCTGGTCGATTTCCTTGAGGAACGACTCGATCAGCGTGGTCTTGCCCGAGCCGATCTCGCCCGTGATCACGACAAAGCCGTCCGTGAACCAGATCGTGGACTCCATGTACGCCTTGGCGCGGGAGTGGATCTGGCTCAGGAAGAGGAACGCCGGGTCCGGGCTGAGCCGGAACGGCAGTTCCTTGAGCTTGAAGTGTTCCAGGTACATCGTGTGCTCGATTCCCCTGCGCTCAGTATACGGGAGCTGACCGGGGCTCAAACTGCGCGATCCGTCACATAAGCCCAGCCAGCCCTTGCAGCGGGGCCGGCCAGCCTTCCTTCAGCGTGGCGGCATCTTCCGCAGGACCTTGCGCACCAACCGGTCGCGCTCGACGGCGCTGGCCGCCACGACCGTGCAGTGGCCGATCTTGCGGCCCGGGCGCGGCTCCTTGCCGTAGTCGTGCCAGTGCACCCCGGGCAGGGCCAGGATGGCGTCACGCTCCGGCAGCGTACCGATGAAATTGACCATGGCGCAATGGCCTGCCGGGCTCGTGTCGCCGAGCGGCAGCCCGAGGATCGCGCGCAGGTGGTTTTCGAACTGCGACGTGGCCGCGCCTTCGATGGTCCAGTGCCCGGAGTTGTGCACGCGCGGCGCCATCTCGTTGGCGACCAGCCTGCCCTTGCGGACGAAGAACTCGATCGTCAGCACGCCGGCGTAATCGAAGTGCCGCAGCACGCGCTTGAGGTAGATCTCCGCCGCCTTCTGCAGGACGGGGTGACGATGCGGCGCCAGCGTCACGCGCAGGATGCCGTCCTTGTGCGTATTGGCGACGATCGGGTACGCGCGCACTTCGCCCGTCGTGCTGCGCACCCCGACGATCGACACTTCGCGCTCGAAGTCGACGAAGCCTTCGAGAATCAGCGGCGCGTTGCCGATTGCATTCCAGGCGGGCTCGAGATCGGCGGGTTTGCGCAGGTAGCGCTGGCCCTTGCCGTCGTAGCCGAGCCGGCGCGTCTTGAGCACGCAGGGCAGGCCGAGTTCCGTGACCGCGGCGCGCAGTTCTCCGAGCGAGTCCACGGCGCGGAAAGGCGGTGTCGGAATCTTCAGCGCTCGAGAACAGCTGCTTCTCCAGCAGGCGATCCTGCGAGACGCGCAGTGCCTCGACGGGCGGCCACACGGGATGCGTCGCTGCCACGTGCTGCAGTGCTGCAACCGGAACGTTTTCAAATTCGTAGGTGACCAGGTCGACGCTGGCTGCCAGCCGCTCGAGGCTCTGCGGATCGTCGAACGCACCCGTGATGATCGGCGCGACCTGGCCGCCGGGTGAATCCGCGCTGGTGTCCAGAAAGCGAAAATGCAGCGCCAGCGGATAGCCCGCGAGGGCCAGCATGCGTCCGAGCTGGCCCGCACCAATGATGCCGATCCTCACGTTGAGATCGTCGGGTTGCGAGGGTCGGGCTGGGCCAGGACCTTTTCGGTCTGTGCCGCGCGGAAGGCATCGACGGCCGCGCGAACCTTCTCGTCCTCGTTGGCAAGGATCGATGCGGCCAGGAGCGCGGCGTTGGTCGCGCCGGCCACGCCGATCGCGAGCGTAGCGACCGGAATGCCGGCTGGCATCTGCACGATCGAGAGCAGCGAGTCGAGCCCGTTCAGCGTCCTGGACTGAACCGGGACGCCGAGCACGGGCAGCGAGGTCTTGGCCGCGCACATGCCCGGCAGGTGTGCAGCGCCGCCGGCGCCCGCGATGATGACCTTGAGACCACGTTCGCGCGCGGTGGAGGCGTAGTCGAAGAGGAGATCGGGCGTGCGGTGCGCGGAGACGACGCGCACCTCGTGCGGAACACCCAGACGCTCGAGCATCTCGGCGGCGAATTTCAGGGTGTCCCAGTCGGACGTGGACCCCATGATGATGCCAACGCGCGGTTTCACCGGGACATTGTACAGACGGCCGCGAAAAACGCTAAATCGCAGGCTTTTCGAACGCGTCCCGCAGGCGGCGGAACAACTGCCGGGCGGCAGCAGGCGGACGGGCATTGGCCTGCTCGGCCCGCGCCTGCCGGGCCAGTGAACGGATCTGCTGCAGGCCCGCGGGATCGATCTGGGCGGCAAGCTCGGTCCAGGCGGCGGGCTCGTCCGCGATCAGGCGCTCGCGCCAGGTTTCGAGCACGTGCTCGCGGCGGACCCGCTGGCGGTCGATTTCGCTGCGTCGTTCGAGGGTGGCGCGGATCGGTTCCACGTCCACGCCACGCATGACCTTGGCAATGAACATCTCCTGCCGGAGGCGGGCGCCGTGGGCCGTGATCCTGCGGCAGGCCATGACGGCGTCGTAGAGACTCTCGGGCAGGTTCATGGCCTCGAGTTCGGTCAGCGGCAACTCGACCAGTTCGACGCCGATCGCGCGCAGTTCCTGGTCCTGCCGCTTGAGCTCGCTCTTGCTCGGGCCCTCGTCGAAGCCGTCGCGGCCGGCCTCGTCGTCCTGCTGCCCGTCGTATTTGCCTGTAAATGCCTGCTTGCGCGCCATGATCCCGCCCTTTTTCGAATGCTAGCACGCAGGGCGCGGGGCCGGACCGCTGCTAGAATCGCAGGCTTGCCAACAGGCCCCGATCACGGACGCTGCCGCACGATGAGCACGACTGTCGCCCCCAAGGACCATTCACCGATGCTGACCGCCGACGGCGCCGACCTGCTCGCGCTCGTCGAACTCGCGCTGGCCGAGGCCCGCATCCTGGGAGCGAGCCAGGCAGAGGCGGCCATCAGCATGGATGTGGGCCTGAGCGTCAGTGCGCGTCTCGGTGAAGTCGAGACGATCGAGTACCAGCGCGACCGCGGCATGGGCGTCACCGTGTACTTCGGCACGCGCAAGGGCAGCGCGAGCACCGGGGACCTCGGTGCGGCCGCGCTGCGCGAAACCGTGGCCAAGGCCTGCACGATCGCGAAATACACGGCCGAGGATCCGTGCGCGGGCCTGCCCGATCCGGAAGACCTCGCGCGGGACGTGCCTGAGCTCGATCTCTCGCACCCGTGGGAGATATCGCCGGAGCGCGCCTGCGACATGGCGATCGCGTGCGAGGCTGCCGCGATGGCGGTCGACACCAGGCGCATTACCAATTCGGAAGGCGCTGCGGTCAGCACGCATCGCGGCTTGCGCGCGTACGGCAACTCGCTCGGCTTTCTCGCGGCGTATCCCGGCACCGTGCACAGCATCAGCTGTTCGGTGCTCGGCACCGAAGGCGAGCAGATGGAGCGTGACTACTGGTACAGCACGCTGCGCGACTGGCGCGAACTGGAGTCGGCGGAAAGCGTCGGCCGCCGCGCGGGCGAGCGCACCATCGGCCGGCTCGGCGCGCGCAAGCTGGCGACCATGAAGGCGCCGGTGCTGTATTCACCGGACGTCGCGCGTGGGCTCATCGGGCACTTCATCGGCGCGATCCGTGGCGGCAGCCAGTACCGCCGCGCATCGTTCCTGCTCGAAGCCGCCGGCCAGCGCGTGTTTCCCGACTGGTTCGCGCTCTCGGAGCGGCCGCACCTGTTGAAGGCGCTGGCCAGCGCGCCGTTCGATCACGAAGGCGTCGCGACGCGCGACCGCGAACTCGTCGACGCCGGCGTGCTGCTCGGTTACGTGCTGAGCACGTACTCGGCGCGCAAGCTCGGGCTGCGCACGACGGGCAATGCGGGCGGTACGCACAACCTGCTCGTGCACGGTCGCGGCCGCGATTTCGACCAGATGCTGCAGTTGATGGACCGCGGCCTGTACGTCACGGAGCTGATGGGGCAGGGCGTGAACGGCGTGACGGGCGATTATTCGCGCGGTGCGGGCGGTTTCTGGGTGGAGAACGGCCGCATCCAGTACCCGGTGCACGAAGTGACGATCGCCGGGAATCTCAAGGACATGTACCAGAAGATCGTCGATGCGGGCTCCGACATCGACGTGCGCGGCGGAATCCGCACCGGCTCGATTCTCATCGAAGAGATGACCATCGCCGGGGAGTGAACTCCCTCTCCCGCCGTGCGGGAAAGAGCTGGGGAGAGGGCTCAGCGGCGAGATGGTCCAGGCGTCCGATCCGGTATCGTCCTGTCGCGCGCGTGTCTGCCTTTCCAAGCGCGACAGGACGATACCGGATCGGACGCCAGGACCCTGAAGCGTTCTAACGCGTCCTCTCCCGCTGATGCGGGAGAGGTGATCGGACGCGAGCGTTACAGCGGGCCGATGAAATCCTTCTTGCCGACGTCCACGCCGCAGTGGCGCAGGATCGCGTACGTCGACGCGCAGTGGAAATACACGTTCGGCGTCACGTACTCGAGCAGGTACTGCAGGCCCGGGTAGCTGACGTCGCCCGTCGGGCGCTTCAGCACGATGGTCTTGTCCTCGGTGCCGTCGATCTGTCCCGGCTTGAAGCTCTCGAGGTAGGCGATGCACTTCTCGACGCGCGCGATGAGTTCGCCGAACGTCGCTTCCTTGTCCTCGTACGACGGGATCTCGACACCGGCCAGGCGCGATACGCAGCCCTTGGCCATGTCCGTTGCGATCTGCACCTGTCGCGTCAGCGCGAACATGTCCGGCGCGAGCCGGTAGTTGAGCAGCACGGTCGCGTCGATCTTGCGTTCCGTCGCGTGCGCGTCACCCTTCTTCAGGATGGCGATCAGGTTGCGCAGGGCGCGGGCAAAGACAGGAACCGAAGCGCGGTACATCGAGATCTGCATGGGTGTCCTCCGGAAGGGGGAGCGAGTCTAGCCCTTTGCGCCGCCGCCTGGCGGCGCCTGTTGCTGCAGCAGGCTACGCAGAGTCGTTCGCGACATGCTCGCACGCATCGCCTCGTCAGCCATGCGGGCGGCGCTTTCGGCCGGGACCGGCGACCTGGGGTCAGGGCTGCGCGGATTTGGCGTCTCGTGCCGGACGGCATCGAGAATTTCGGCGAGCGAGATGCTGTCGAGGTCGCGGCCCGGCGCGACGGTATCGTCTTCTGCGGTCAGCACCAGCCCGCGGTGTTCCAGCAGCGACAGCTCGCCGTCGAGGACCGACGCGGGTACGTCCATGTGGTCGGCCAGGTCGGACACCTTCCAGCGCGGACCACCCGCGACGAAGCGCTCGCCGAGCAGGTACATCGCGCCGAGCGCGATGCGTTCGCGCAGCGCGCTGGTCGTCGGGATCTCGCCGTGACCGGTGCGCAGGTGCTCGGGGTGCTGCACGTAGAAGCTCAGCTGTCCGCCGAGCAGCATGATCAGCCAGCTCAGGTGCAGCCACAACAGGAACAGCAGCACGATCGCGAAGCCGGCATAGATCGCCGCCGTCTGCGTCGCGTAGACCGCGATGCGGGTGAAGATCGCGCCCACGCCGACCCACGCAGCGCCGCCGAACAGCGCGCCGATGAACGCCGATTGCCAGCGCACGCGCGTGTTCGGCATGTAGATGTACAGGAACCAGAACAGGCCGATGATCAGCAGGTACGGCGCGTAGTGGCCGCGCAGTCCTGACGTGCCGGCCAACCCCGAGACCCGCGCCATCATGTCGCTGGTCTCGATGCGCGTAAGCAGCACCATCGCGGCGACCATCAGGATCGGCCCGACCAGCATGATGACCATGTATTCGGTTACGCGCCGGGCGAGGCTGCGCGGCCGCTGGACGTGCCAGGTGAAGTTGAGGGCTCCCTCGATCTTCTCGATCATCACGATCACGGTATAGAGCAGGATCACGAAGCCGACCGTGCCGAGCACCGTCGTCTGCGCGTTCTCGACGAACTGCATGATCCTGGCCGTAAGCTCAGTGCCTTTCTCGCCGAGCGGCCGCAGGAACTCGAACAGCACCGGCTCGAGCTCGCGGTGATAGCCGAAGGCCTTCAGCACCGAGAACGAGACCGCGATGACCGGCACCAGCGCGAACAGCGACGAATACACGAGACCCATCGCGCGCAGGCCCAGGTCGCCGCCGAACAGGTCGCGCAACAGCGCGTAGGCGTACCGCAGCGGCGTCGCGACAAGCTGGATCGCACGGCTGCCGGTCTGCTCCGGCCAGTCGAACAGCCAGTGCTCGAAGCGGTGCTGCAGCGTGCGGAAGGGGGTGAGGGCGTCGGCCAAGACGGATCCGGTGGCGGTGGGCGGCGAAAGCGTTGCATGGCTCGCCGCGGCAGGCAAGCTCAGACCGGTTCTCGGGCACAATGCCCCTGACCCGGACGAGTCCGGCATGCAACCCGCCAGCGCGAGGCATTCCCGTTGACGATCAGTCGCCGCAGCGCGGCACGTTACCCGACCCGCATCGTCTGCCTGACCGAGGAGACGACCGAGGCGCTCTACCTCCTGGGCGAGGAGGACCGCATCGTCGGCATTTCCGGCTTCACCGTGCGCCCCCCGAGGGCGCGCAAGGAAAAGCCGAAGGTCTCTGCATTCACCAGCGCGAAAATCGACAGGATCCTCGCGCTCGAACCCGACCTGGTGCTCGGCTTTTCGGACCTGCAGGCTGACATCGCCGCGCAACTCGTCCGCCACGGCGTCGAGGTGCACGTATTCAACCAGCGCAGCGTCGACGAAATCCTGCGCGTGATCCGCATGCTCGGCGGCATGATCGGGTGCGAGGCGAAGGCCTGCGCGCTGGCCGCTGAACTCGCCGGTGGGCTGGACGCGATACGTGCCGCGGCGGCCGCGTTTCCACGTCGGCCGCGTGTGTACTTCGAGGAATGGGACGAGCCGCAGATCTCGGGCATCCGCTGGGTGTCCGAACTCGTCGGCATCGCAGGCGGCGACGACATTTTCCCGGAACTTGCGGCATGCGGCCTCGGCAAGGACCGCATCATCGCCGAGCCGCTGCGAGGCCGCGCACCGCGCGCCCGACATCATTTTCGGTTCGTGGTGCGGCAAGAAATTCTCGGCGCGCAGCGTTGCCGCGCGCCCGGCTGGCACGACGTGCCGGCCGTGCGTGATCGCGAACTGCACGAAGTGAAGTCGTCGATCATCCTGCAGCCGGGGCCGGCCGCGCTGACCGACGGCGTGCGCGAGCTGCATCGCGTGATTGCCGCCTGGGCGGCAAAGCAGCGCTGAGCGCCCGGCATTCGCCGCGTGGCTGTCGGCTACGCGGTGAGCCGCCGCAGCGCTTCCTGGTACTTTTCGCTGGTGCGCTGGATCACGTGCGCCGGGCAGCTTCGGGCCCGGCGCGGTCTTGTTCCAGTCGAGCGTCTCGAGGTAGTCGCGCACGAACTGCTTGTCGAACGACGGCGGGCTGGTGCCCGGCGCGTACGTGTCCATCGGCCAGAAGCGCGACGAGTCGGGCGTGAGCGCTTCATCGATCAGCGTCAGACGGCCGCCGTTTTCTTCGTCGATGCCGAACTCGAACTTGGTGTCGGCAATGATGATGCCACGCGTAAGCGCATGCGCCGCCGCGAACCTGTAGAGCGCGATCGCCGTGTCGCGCACCTGGGCCGCGCGATCCGCGCCGATCACCCTGGCGATCTCGTCGAAACCCACGTTCTCGTCGTGCTGTCCCTTCGCTGCCTTGGTCGAAGGCGTGAAGATCGGCTCGGGCAACTGGTCCGCCATGCGCAGTCCGGCGGGCAGCTTGATGCCGCAGATCTCGCCGGTGCGCTGATAGTCCTTCCAGCCGGATCCAATCAGGTAACCGCGCACGACGGCTTCGACCGGCAGTGCCTTCAGCTTGCGAACGACGATTGCGCGGTCGGCAAGACGGGCACGATCGCCGGCGTCCGGCACCACTCTTGCGAGGTCCGCATGCGCGGGCGCGGCGAGGTGATTCGGCACGATGTGGCCCGTGCGAGCGAACCAGAAGTTGGAAATGCTGGTGAGCACGCGGCCTTTGCCCGGGATCGGGTCGGGCAGCACCACGTCGAACGCGCTCAGGCGGTCGGTGGTGACGATCAGCATGTGCCGGTCGTCGCCCGGGATGGCGTAGATGTCACGCACCTTGCCCTGGTGGATGCGAGTGAGTCCTTTCAGGTTCGACTCGTGCATCGGCGGGGAGCCGCCGGCTGCGGAGCTTGCGGAGGGATTCGAGCCAGGCGTGGGCATGGACATGGTGGAGCCGCCGGTGCTGTTAATATGCCGCGATCGTCGGTCGCAGCGACGCAACGTCCCGACCGACCACCCATTGTAACGACTCCCGGGAAGAGGCACGTCCCCGCGCACATGTTCGAAGGCTGGTACGGCAAGATCATCGGTGCGATCCTGGGCTATATCGTCGGCCGCGGGCTGCTGGGGGCCATCTTCGGGCTGGTGCTGGGCCACCAGTTCGACGTCGCTGGCAAGCGCAATCGGGCGCGGACTGTCTCCGGCAAAGGCGCTGCCGGCCCCGCCGAACTGCGCCGCGCGTTCTTCGAGGCCACCTTCCAGGTCATGGGGCACGTCGCCAAGAGCGACGGCCGTGTCACCGCGCAGGAGATCGACGCCGCGCGCGAGGCCATGCGGCGCTTCTCGCTGGCCGAAGCTGACCGGCTGCGCGCCATAGAGTGTTTTACGGCCGGCAAGCAAGCCGATTTTCCGCTCGAGTCGACGCTCGAACGCCTGCGCGGGCTCGCGGGTAACCAGTCCGATCTTTGCCGCCTGTTCGTGCAGATCCAGCTCGAGGCCTCGATCCAGGGCAACGGGCTTGGCGACCGACCGCGTGCCGTTTTCCAGCGCATCTGTCGCTCGCTTGGCGTTTCCCCGCTCGAATTTGCCTCGCTCGAAGCCATGCTGCGCATGCACGCGGGCAACTACGGTTACGGTCCGGGCGGTCGGCCGTCGCAGGGTCCGGGGTTCGGCACGAGCACGAATGCGCGCCTGGCCGATGCTTACGAGGTGCTGGGCGTCGCGGCGATTGCCACCGACGCCGAGGTCACCAAGGCATTCCGCCGGCTCATGAGCCAGAATCACCCGGACAAGCTGGTCGCACAAGGCCTGCCCGAATCGATGATCGCGGCGGCGCACGAGCGCACGCAGCGGATCCTGGAAGCCTACGAACTGGTGAAGACTCACCGCGGCATCAAGTGAGGATCGACATGACGACGAAGCAACAGGCCCCGTGGATCGCGCCGTCCATCCTGTCCGCCGATTTCGCCCGGCTCGGCGAGGAGGTCCGCAACGTGCTCGCGGCGGGCGCGGACGTCGTCCACTTCGACGTGATGGACAACCATTACGTGCCGAACCTCACGATCGGGCCGCTGGTGTGCGAGGCGCTGCGCAAGCATGGAATCACCGCGCCGATCGACGTGCACCTGATGGTGAAGCCGGTCGACCGCATCATTCCGGACTTTGCCAAGGCAGGCGCCAGCTTCATCACGTTTCACCCGGAAGCGAGCGAGCACATCGACCGCACGCTCGGCTTGATCCGCGAGAACGGCTGCAAGTCCGGGCTGGTGTTCAATCCCGCCACACCGCTGCACTACCTCGATTACGTGCTCGACAAGGTCGACATGGTGCTGCTGATGTCGGTGAACCCGGGGTTCGGCGGTCAGTCGTTCATCCCGTCGACGCTGCCCAAGATTGCCGAAGTGCGGCAGATCATCGACCGCAGTGGGCGTGACATCCGGCTGGAAGTCGACGGCGGGATCAAGATCGAGAATATCGGTGCAGTCGCGGCGGCGGGTGCCGACACGTTCGTCGCAGGCTCGGCAATCTTCAATGCGAAGGATTACGCGGCGACGATCGCGGCGATGCGGGAGCACATCGCCGCGAGGGGGTAGGGGTCAGGGGAGAGGCATGAGGAATCAATCCTCCTCGTCCTCATCCTCGTCGTCGTCCGGTGCCGTCGTCGCCTTCTTGGCGCGCAGCGCCAACCCAGCCGGGGGGGCGCCGCCCGCCAGCGACATGGCTGCGGCCTTGCCCTTGAGGCGGGGACGCACGCCGTACACGACCATCGTCTTGCCTCGTGCGGTAAGCAGGCCCTGTTCCTCAAGCACTTTCAGCACGCGGCCCGCCATTTCGCGCGAGCAACCGACCAGGCGCGAAAGCTCCTGCCGGCTGACCTTGATCTGCGTGCCTTCCGGGTGCGTCATGGCGTCCGGCTCGTTGCACAGGTCCATGATCGCGTGCGCGACCCGGCCCGTGACATCGACAAAGGCGAGGTCGCCGAGCTTGCGGTTGGTGCGGTCGAGACGGCTAGCCAGCTGCGTCGCCAATTCGAACAGCAGGGTGGGACTCTCGGCGGCGATCTGCCGGAAGCGCGGGTAGGTCATTTCGGCGAGTTCGCACTGCGAACGCGTGCGGACCCAGGCGCTGCGGGCCGGCTGTTCGTTGAAAAGACCCATCTCGCCGAAGAACTGGCCCTTGTTCAGGTAGGCCAGGACCATCTCGTTGCCTTCCTCGTCCTCGATCAGGACTTCCACCGAGCCCTTGACCACGTAGTAGAGGACGTCGGGCACGTCGCCCGCGTGGATGAGGACCGTCTTGGACGGAACGGCCCGGACGCGGCAATAGCTCAGGAAGCGATTGATCGCGGGAATGTCACTCAAGGGTCTACCGCCGGTTTCCATGCTCCCTTCCTGTGTTGGCGCCCGTTTATGTCAAAAGGCTGCGAAGCTTTTAATATAAAGCCGCGCCGTGCCGCAAGTTTCGGTCAGATGCGGTAGGCGGCGCGCGTCATCACGCGGGCCGTCCGGCGCATCAATTCACGGACTGGCCGCGGTAATCCGACAGCACCCCGGTCGCGCGCATCGCCCGCGTGGCGGTCTTCGTCGGCTTTCATCTGCGCAACGATGCGCCGGGACCGCTCATCGCCTGGTGGCAGCTCGTGCAGGTGCGAGTCGAGGTGCTCGACCACCTGTTTCTCGGTTTCCTCGACGAAACCGAGGCTGGTCCGGTCCCCGCTGATGCCCGCCAGGACGCCAATCGCAAAAGATCCCGCGTACCAGAGGGGAGCGAGCAGGCTGGTCTGGCTGCCGAGTTCCTTCACGCGCCGCTCGCACCAGGCCAGGTGGTCGGTTTCGTCGCGCGCGGCCGCCAGCATCTGTTCACGGATCTCCGGCTTGCGGGCTGCCGCCGCCTGCCCGTGATACAGCGCCTGGGCGGCAATCTCCCCGGCATGATTCACCCGCATCAGCGCGGCTGCGCGCCTCCGGGCGGCCGGGTCGTGCACGGTTTCCTCTACCCCCTGGTCGGGAAACGGGCGGGTCGAGACGTTGGCGGCGGCCACCGTGCGCAGTCCGCGGTCGATTTCCTGGATCAAGCGGTCCGCCAGGCTGAGGCGGCGGGCCGGGACAGGTTTCCGGGGGTTCATGGGCGCACAGTATAGTGGTCGAGCGATCGCGTCCCTGGGGTCGCAGCGGAGGGGAAGAGCACGGTCCATCCAGCGCTTTGCATTGGCCGGACCGCTGAGATAGAATTCGCGGCTCTCTGCATGGCAGACAGGGCCTGGAGCCTTTCCGATGACCACCGTTTTCGCACACTCCGAGAAGGTGCGGCGTGACTGGTTTGTGGTGGATGCGAGCGGTAAAACGCTCGGCCGCCTCGCCACTCAGCTCGCCTTCCGTCTCCGCGGCAAGCACAAGCCGCAGTACACGCCGCACGTCGATACCGGCGATCACATCATCGTGATCAACGCCGAAAAAATTGCCGTGACCGGCAACAAGCTCACGGACAAGGTGTACTACTGGCACACCGGCGCGATCGGTGGCATCAAGAGCCGCACGCTCGACAAGATGCTCGAACAGCATCCCGAGCGCGTGATCGAACTCGCGGTCAAGGGCATGTTGCCCAAGAATCCCCTTGGCCGCGCCATGTTCAAGAAGCTGCACGTGGTGACGGGCGACAAGCATGCCCACGCCGCGCAGCAGCCGAAGCCGCTCGACATCTGAGGCCTGACAGCACATGCCTGCAAACACCAACTACGGCACCGGTCGCCGCAAGTCCTCCACGGCGCGGGTCCACCTGCGACCGGGCACCGGCAAGATCAACATCAACGGCCGCACGATCGAAGAGTTCTTCGGTCGCACGACGTCGCGCATGATCGTGCGCCAGCCGCTCGAGACCGTGCAGATGGCCGATCGCTTCGACGTCGTTGCGAACGTGGCCGGCGGCGGCATGACCGGCCAGGCCGGCGCCATCCGCCACGGCATCACGCGCGCGCTGATGGAATACGACGAGTCGTTCCGCAGGCCGCTGCGCGTAGCCGGTTTCGTGACGCGCGATGCCCGCGAAGTCGAGCGCAAGAAGGTCGGCTTCCGCAAGGCACGTCGCGGAACGCAGTTCTCCAAGCGCTGACCAGCGCGCGGGTGCGGGCAGCGGTCAGGGCGCTGCTCGCAAGAATCCCCGCAACGGTTCCTTTGGGGGATCGTCTAGCGGTAGGACTACGGACTCTGACTCCGTCAACCTAGGTTCGAATCCTAGTCCCCCAGCCAGATCAAGAGGGCTCGCTGCGAAAGCAGCGGGCCCTTTTGTTTGGCATCGTGCGCTGGGCGTCGCCGTATGATTCATGAGCGGTAGACTGCCAGGCTGAGGCGAAATGCCGCTGGTGACTCTGCCTGATCCCCGACCCGTGGCAGGCAACTCGTGCATGCCGAACAGGTCGGATATCGAGGAGGTGCCTGCTATGACTGGTCTGGAAACACATTACTCCGCCCGCGACATCGAGGCGCGAATCCTGGCAGCTGTCCGCGCAGCCGGCTTGAATCCCGAGCAGCGCCTGTCGCCGGAGCAACTGGGGGCGCTTGACCATTTCCACACGGGCGGACTGCGTGCTTCACGCGAGTTGCAGGAGCTGGCGCGGATTCGTGCCGAGGATCGCGTTCTCGATATAGGGGCGGGGCTGGCCGGTCCTGCCCGGATGCTCGTCGCCGCGGTTGGCTGCCGTGTCGACTGCCTCGAAATGTCGTCCGATTTCTGTGCCGGTGCAGCGCTGTTGAATCGCCTGACCGGTCTCGACGACCGGATCGGCGGTGCACGAGGGCAGCGCTCTGGCGCTGCCGTTTGCCGACGATTCGTTCGACGTCGTCTGGATGCAGAACGTGGGCATGAACATCGCGGACAAGCGCAAGCTTTATGCGGAGATCTACCGCGTCCTCAAGCCGCAAGGCCGCTTCGCCTTCCAGGAGATGGCCGCGGGAAAAGTGGCGACGTCCTACTTTCCCCTGCCGTGGGCAAGTGACCCGGCCGACAATTTCCTCGTCTCTGTCGAGGAGATGCGATCGCTGCTCAACGAGACCGGGTTCATCACTGAATTGCTGGAGGACACCAGCGACGCGCATTTGAGCGGGGCGACCACCAACGCCACGCCCGCGGCTGCGGGGCAGCTGGGCCTGGCGGTGTACGTCGATAACCTGGCGCAAAAGGCCGGGAATGCGCGCCGCAGCCTCGAGGAAGGCCAGGTACGGCTCGTACGGGGCGTCTTTCGCGCGAAATGAATAAATGCACGGCCGTAACTGCGGGCACTTCATGTAACCGACTTGGAAGGATTAACCATGTCTAAGCTATTTGCAGCAACGATGGTCTTCGCACTCGCCTTGATTGCAGGCGCGATGCCCGGCACTTGCCTGGCGCAGGCAGCGAATGACAGCGACGACCTGGCGGGAGCCTGGCGTGGAGCGATGCAGTTCACGTCGGGCGGCTTCGCCGGGACGAAGGATCTCGAACTCATGTATGCGTTCGCGGCCGGGGGAACCATGACCGAGTCTTCGAACTACGATGCCGTACCGCCCGTGCCGCCGGCCTACGGGGTGTGGAAAAGAGTAGGGGTGCGCAAGTACGAGGCGAAGTACCAGTTCTTCCAGACCCGGGCCGTGTCCTCAGCCGATCAACTGGTCAAGGACGGAGGCTGGGTACCGAACGGTTATGGAGTCATCTCGCAGACGTTCACCTTGTCTGCCGACGGCAAGACGTTCGACTCGAGAGCCACGCTGGAACTCTTCGACCAGCAAGGCAAGCCAATGGCGGGCGGGGGCGAGGCGACTGCCAAGGGAGCGAGGATCGGGTTCTAGATCGCTGGCACCTGACTTACGGCTGGCCGACCACGACTCGGGCCGAACGGCATGGAGATTGCGATCCTGCCTTGAAACCTGCTTGCGGTCCAACCCGGGACGCCGCATCGAAGATGCGGTTGCATCGCGAGGATGCGGACCGGCATGCTGCGGTAAAGCGTCGATGCGTGGATGCCGCCTGGGATCTTCCACACGAAAGGGAATAAGCATGAGCGGAGATCGACTCAATCGACTGCTGAGTCTGGGTGCCAACGTCGGGGCCCTCGTCGGTTTGCTGCTCGTCGCCGTGCAGCTGCAGCAGAACCGCGAGTTGATGCGCGCGCAGATCCGCCACGACCTTGCGATGGGAATCGTGGACTTGCTGAACACCCCAGCCGGCAACAGCCAGTTTGCGAGCGTCCTGCGCCGCGGTGACCTGGGGGAGACGCTCACGCCCGATGAGCAGTTCCAGTTCACGCTGCGTACCAATGCTTTGCTGCGCTACTGGGAAGATGTTCACTATCAATACCGCCAGGGTCTGTTCGATGAGGCCGAGTATTTGCGGCAGAAGGAGGCCTGGCGCGCCTACCTGGCAAATTCCAGCGGCGGGGTGACCTATTGGTGCAAGGTGAGCACCCTGTATTCACCCAAGTTCATGGCCGAACTGAACGCGCTGCTCAGCCACGAGTGTCCTGCCGCTACGACACCGTGATTGCGACCCAAGGCTGCATGCATGAAGCTCATCTCCACGCAGGGCGCCCGGTCTGTTCGTCCATGCGCCGGTCGGTTCACAGCAAGGCCTGACGCAGCCTTCAGGCCCATCCGCACAGGAGATTCCAGATGAACGCACCGGAAAGTCCGCGCCCGCCGTTCCCACCGTTCGATGCGGAAGCGGCCGCGAAGAAGGTCCGCATGGCCGAGGACGCCTGGAACACGCGCGACGCCGAACGTGTATCGCTTGCCTACACGCCCGACAGCGTCTGGCGCAATCGATCCGAGTTTCTCTCGGGTCGCGCAGCCATCCGGCAATTTCTCGTTCGCAAGTGGGCAAGGGAGCTGGACTACCGGCTCATCAAGGAACTCTGGGCCTGTCACGGCAACCGCATTGCCGTGCGCTTTGCCTACGAGTGGCACGATGAGGCCGGGAACTGGTTCCGCTCGTACGGCAACGAGAACTGGGAATTCGACGAGCAGGGGTTCATGCGTCGACGCATCGCCAGCATCAACGACCTGCCGATCGGCGAGAGCGACAGGAAATTTCACTGGCCGCTGGGCCGTCGCCCCGACGGACATCCATCCCTGTCCGACCTTGGTCTGTAATGCCCGCACTCTCCGCAGTCCGCGCGAGCCTTGCGATCTTGTTGCTCTGCCTGACACTGCCATCGGCGTTGTCGGCGCAGGCGACCGTGCGGGGAACGGAAGAGCCGCCTGCCTGGGCGTATCCCGTGAATCCGGCAGATGTCGGCGCTCCGGCCGACGACGGCAGTCTGCGGCACGTTCCAGGAAGCACGCAGTCATACACGCTCAGCCAGCTGCGTGATTTCTTCATGACACCGGATTGGCATCCAGATGACCACCCCGTCATGCCTGGCGTGGTGGCGCATGGGCGCAAGCCCGATGTGTTCGCCTGCGGCTTCTGTCACCGCGCCGGCGGTCAAGGCGGGCCGGAGAACGCGCGCATCGCGGGACTTCCCGCGGCCTACATCGTCCAGCAGATGGCCGAGTTCAAGAGCGGAGCGAGAAGGACATCGGCGCCGTCGAGGCTGCCGCCGCAAGCGATGATCGCGGTCTCGATGGCAGTCTCTGCCGAGGAGATCGATACGGCGGCCGCATATTTTTCTGCGTTGAAACCTGGAGCGAACATCACCGTCGTCGAAACGGCCCTGGTGCCGAAACCGTACGTGACCGGATGGCACATGGCGGCGCTGCCGGGCGACGCGCGCGAACCCATCGGGCAACGGATCATCGAGGTTCCGGAGAACCTGGAGCACTTCGTCAGTCGCGACTCGCGCGCGCGTTTCATCGCGTACGTCCCGATCGGCAGTATCGAGAAAGGCCATGCGTTGGTGACCGACGGCGGCGCGGGCAGGACAGTGCCTTGTGCAGGCTGTCACGGGCCGGACCTGAAAGGTCTCGGGGCGACCCCGCCACTCGCCGGTCGCTCACCCACGTACCTCGTCCGCCAGCTCTATGACTTCAAGCATGGCGCCCGGGCGGGAAACGGCAGCACCCTGATGAAGCCGACCGTCGAGCGACTCGAGGTCGAAGACATGATTTCGATCGCTGCGTATGCGGCTTCGCTGCCGCCCTGAATTGGCAGGTCGTTCGAGCGGCACTCTCAGTTAGCATGCGACGCTGATTGCACGACACGGCAGGAGCTGCGGTAATGAAGCCTTGGGCGCGGCACTGGGTCCTCTCGCTGGCAGTTCTCGCATTCGCCGAAGCCCACGCCCAGGCGCCGCTGCAGGTCGATACAGTCGCTCCGTCCGTCGTTCTGACCGAGGTGAAGTCTGTCATGACAACGTCATCCATTGAGAAGAACCGGGTCGTCGACGCGATGCGCACCATGTACGTCGCCGCTACGAACGACGATCTGGCGCTGTTCCGCACCGTCGCCGCTCCGGGCTTCTACGCCTACGATCTGGGCAAGCGGTTCACCGGGGATGAGTTGATGGAACTCATCCGGAGCCGGCACGAGGCTGGCGTCGTTTACGTGTGGCGCGTGACCGAGCCGGAAGTCCGCATCGACGGCGGCACGGCCTGGATCACCTACGTCAACCGCGGTTCGATTACGGATGTCTCGGGTGCGAAGGACGTGACCTGGCTGGAGTCCGCCGTGCTGCAGAAGGAAAAGGACAATTGGCGGATCCAGTTCTTCCACAGCACGCGGGTGCCGTGACTGGAATCGCGGATGGCGAATACCGAATTACTGCCGCGTCCCGGTGCCGGGTTGATCCTCAGGCGGTTGTCGACGGACGATCTCGTCGCATTCCAGTCCTATCGCCAGGACGCTGAGTTGGGCCGCTACCAGGGTTGGTTACCGACCCCGGACGAGCAGGCCCGCGCGTTCCTGGCCGAAATGAGGCAGGCCCCGTTTCCCAATCCAGGTCATTGGACGCAGATCGGGATTGCGGAACCCGAGCACGGGCTCTTGATCGGGGACGTCGGCGTCTACATGGACGAGGCCGCCACCTACGCCGAGATCGGCTTCACGCTCGCGCGTTCCGCTCAAGGGCGTGGCGTTGCGACGGCGGCAATCCGTGAACTGATCAAACTCATTTTCGAATGCAGCCCCGCTGAGCGCGTCATTGGCGTTACGGATGCGCGCAATCTGTCTTCGATGCGCCTCATGGAGCGCGTTGGCATGCGCATGACGGCAACCAACCAGGCTGTATTCCGGGGCGAGCCCTGCGTGGAGCACACTTACACCGTGACCCGGGCTGGCGCCTGCTTTAGTGATCCGGTCGCAAGTAGCATGAGGCTCCCCGACACATTCGCCATCGACGGCGCCGCCACGCCAGAGCGCCTGGCACAGGCGGCCGCAATTCTCGCGCAGTGCACGGGCGCCGTCTTGCTCGAGCCTTGCCTTTACCTGCGGCCCAGTGCCCTCGAGATCCGTTGCGAGGTCCTCGACACCGCGTCGGCTGCGCATCGCTGCGAGGAGGAGTACAAGGTCCTGGTGGAGAACGCGGCGCGTGCGCTCGGGCGTTCGAAGCTCGGTGCCCTGCTCCCGGACAGGCCGCTGCGATGGGCCGTCGTCGAGGAACACGGCGACGGGGTGGTCGAGGCGTGGAGCGATCGAATCCGCGAGGTCTTGCCGTAAATGACGACTGCAGTACGCGTTCGACCCGTCGAGCAGGCCGATCTTGCGGCCTGGACGCCACTGTGGGACGGCTACAACGCCTTCTACGGCCGGGCAGGCCCCACCGCTTTGTCGCCGGAGATTACGGCCGTCACCTGGCGCCGCTTCTTCGACCCGAATGAACCCGTTCTTGCTCTCGTGGCCGAATCCGCGGGCCGATTGGTCGGCCTGACGCACTACCTCTTTCACCGCAGCACGATACGGATCGAGCCCACCTGTTACCTGCAGGACCTGTTCACGGCACCGGACGTACGCGGACAGGGCGTCGGACGCGCGTTGATCCTCGGCGTGTACCAGGCGGCGAGGGCGGCGGGTATCCACGAGGTCTACTGGCAGACGCATGAGACGAACAGTGCGGGACGCCTGCTGTACGACAAGGTGGCAAAGTACGCGGGCTACATCGTCTACGAACAGGAAGTCTGAGGCCGGCGGCTGGCTTGGCGACAGGCAGCTTTGATGAGCGGCCTCCAGCGCTTCGAGCCTGGTTACCCGTGACGCAGTCTTCGAATCGGGAATCACGTCCCACGGTTTGACATAAAAGCGTGACGGGTTGCCGGATCTCCGCTGGTCAGCGACAGCACACTTTGCGTCGGAGTGCGGCGGGACCTTGATTTACCCCGTCTGCCGTCCGGGCGGCTCATTCGCACCATCGGGTGCGGGGACTGGCCGGATACAAAGGCGTGCAGCAAGACACGGGAATCCATCGCGCCATCCGGCCCGTCGCGAAAGCTCGGCCCGATGTCGTCGAACCGTATTCCGCTGACGCAACGGAATCCCCGGCAGATCCGCCCCCTCGCAGTGAGGACGGGCTGCGTCAGCGTGCCGGGCGGTGGCGCTATTACGTTCCGGTGCAGGCGAAGTTTGCGCTCGCGTTGCTGGTCAGCATCGCCTGGACCGTCGCCTCGACCCTGCTCGCCCTGCCGTGGCTGCAGGACCTGGCTGCCATCGTGAGCTGGCCCGTGGCCGTTTTCGCCGTCGGCGGCATCGCGGTGCTGCCCGGCATGATGAATGCGTTCCTGGTCACGAGCCTGCTGCTGGATCGGCGGCCGCAGCGCAAGCCGCTGGTGGATTACCCGGCGATTTCGATACTGGTTGCCGCCTACAACGAAGAGTCTTCGATTGCGGACACGCTGCGCTCGATCGATCAGCAGGAGTATCCCGCCGAATTCGAAGTGCTGGTAATCGACGACGGCTCGCAAGACGCCACCGCCGCCATCGTCGAAGCGAATCCGTATCCGTGGGCGCGCCTGTTGCGCCAGCCCCGCAACATGGGCAAGGCGGCTGCGCTCAACCGCGGCCTCGCCGAGTCGAAGCACGATTACGTCATCACGCTGGACGCGGACTCGTTTCTGTTTGGCGACGCGCTCGTGCGCCTCGTCGAGCGCTACTTCAGCGACCCGTCGTCGACGCGCGCGGTCGCGGGCACCATGCTCGTGCGAAACTCGCGCAAGAACTGGCTCACGCGCGCCCAGGAATGGGATTATTTCCACGGCATCGCTGCGATCAAGCGCGTGCAGTCGCTGTTCCAGGGCACGATGGTGGCGCAAGGTGCTTTCTCGATCTACGCCCGCGACGCGCTGGTGGAAATACAAGGCTGGCAGGACTGCGTAGGCGAGGACATCGTGCTCACCTGGGCCATGCTCGTTCGCGGCTGGCGCGTCGGTCACGCCGAGGACGCCTGCTGCTTCACCAACGTTCCCGACAACCTCCGCCAGTTCGTGAAGCAGCGGCAGCGCTGGAGCCGCGGCATGATGGAGGCGTTCCGGCAGCATCCGGGCATCCTGCTGACTCCACGCATGTCGACGCTGTTCGTCTGGTGGAACGTGCTGTTCCCGTGGCTCGACCTCGCCTACACGCTCTGTTTCATCCCGGGCGTGATCATCGCCTGCTTCGGCATCTATTGGGTTGCCGGCCCGATGACACTGGTGCTGTTGCCGATGGCGCTGCTCATGAACTTCGTCATGTACCGGATCGGCGCGAGCATGTTCGCCAGCCAGAACCTCCGCGTGCGCAGCAACCTGCTGGGATTTCTCGTCTACGCCTTCACCTACAGCCTGATCCTGCAGCCGGCCAGCGTGGCGGGGTACCTTTCCGAGTTGCTCGGCACGCGCAAGACATGGGGTTCCAAGTAATGGCGCGTACGTTCGCCCGTCTGGCCTGCGCCCGCGTTTCGCTCGGCGTAGTTGCCGTGCTGTCGCTGGCCGCGCCGCATGCTGTCACTGCTGCGGAGTCGGCCGATCGCCTGGCGGCGGTGGTGCAGGTCGGCTTCGAGGACGATGCGGACGGTTTCAACGCCGCGAGGTTGCGTGCCGGTGCGCTGTTCGATTACGCGTCCGAACTGCAGCATGCGGGCCTGGCACTGCAGAACACACACTACTCGACCGACGGCTGGAGCACTGACGCCCCCGCCATCATCGGCGTCTACCGCAACCAGCGACGCAACACGCTCGAGGGCGTGCGGGCTGAAGGAGGCCTGGTACAGGTCGAGGGGCACACCCGGGTCGTGGGCGATGCCACGTGGAGCCATCGTCCGCGGGAGACGACCGGTGTCGAGCTGATCCTGGCCGGCGACCTCGTCGGTACGCGCCAGGCGCTGCTGGATGGCATCGCCTACGGACTCGCAGGCGCGAGCATCGAACAACAGTTCGGCCAACGGTTTACTGGCATCGCGCTGGTGGGCTGGCAACCATTTACCGACGGCAATTCCCGCACACTGCTGCGCGCGCGAATGATCTGGAGCATGCTGCCCGAGCAGGGCATTTCCGCTCAGTTGCGCTGGCGGCAGTATTCGAGCAGCGCTACCGACGTCGGCGGCGCGTACTTCAATCCCGATCGCTATCGCACCTGGGACGGCGTCTTCTCGATGCGCCGGCGAGTCGGCGCCTGGATCGTTTCGGGTCTGGCGGGCGGCGGCCAGGAACGGGTGGATGGCGGGTCCTGGCAGTCGACGGGCGTGGCCGAGGCGCGCGCGGAAGGTCCGTTGTCCCGTGACATGCGTCTCGCCCTCACTGCCCTCTACAGCAACGCGGCGGGCTTCGCGAACTCGCCGAACTACTGGTACGGCGCGGTCAACCTCAGCCTGATCGTTCCGTTCGGTCGCTGATCCGATACCAGGGCTGCCGGCTCCGGACGGGATTGCCGGCGTCGGATTGACGACACTCAGCCACGATGTTCTAGTCGGCGCATGGATGCCCGCGGGCGACTGCGATCCCGCTGGCCCGGCGGTCCACCAACCCGAGGTCTGTCCGCCCATGCTGATCCGCGCCTGCAAGTCCAAGATCCACCGTGCGACCGTGACCCGGGCCGACCTCGACTACGTCGGCTCGATCACCATCGACCAGGCGCTGCTCGACGCCAGCGACCTGCAGCCCTACCAGTACGTCAACATCACGAACGTCTCGAACGGCGTGTTCTGGCAGACCTACGTGATCGCTGCCCCCACGGGCAGCGGTCGTGTGGAGCTCAACGGACCGCCGGCGCGGCACTTCCAGGCCGGTGACAAGATCATCGTGCTCGGCGAAGCCTGGCTCGAGCCGGCGGAGCTCAAGGGCCTCGATCCGAAGATCGTCATCGTCGAAGGCGACGATAATGCAAAGAAGCTGACGGACCGCAACCGGAAGTTCCGGCTGCTGGCACACAGCAAGGTCAGGAACACCCCGCGCAAGAAGGCCTGAGCGGATGGATCCGGCGGCCATGGAGCAGAAGAACGTGCGCTCAGCCTGCTGCAGTTGCGGACAACTGCAGGTCACGACGACGGGAGAGCCCGTCCGCATCTCGGTCTGCCATTGCCTCGCGTGCCAGCGACGCACGGGCAGCGCCTTCGGCGTGCAGGCCCGGTTTCCGCGCGATGCGGTGACGGTCACCGGATGCGGCACTCAGTATGTACGCACCGCGGATTCCGGCATGACCGTCACGTCCACGTTCTGCCCCGATTGCGGTGCCACCGTCTTCTACGAGCTGGAAATCGTGCCGGGATTCATCGGTATCCCGGTTGGCGGCTTTGCCGACCCGGGCTTCACGCCGCCGCAGGTCTCGGTATACGACGAGCACCGACACCCCTGGGTGGGGTTGCCTGCGGCCATCGCCCACGAGACCTGAAACAGTACCCGACGTTCGTAAAGACGATCCTCGCTCAAGCCTGAGCGACGCACCGCTGGCAGCAGCCCCAGGTCTCGGGCATCGTTCGCGGCGCGAGGATGCGGTTCGATGGAGGGGGTAATCGGATGGACTGGCGTGAACGCCGGAGCGCGGCGCGGCGACGCGCGGTCGGTAAGTACGATGCGGCCGAGGCTCAGGCCTACGGCAGGCTGCAGGGACTCGGCTGGCTCACCGCCGATGAGGAAGGTGCCTACCTCACTGACCTGAGCCGGGTCGTGCAACTTGCACCGGGCGCGAAGGTTCTCGACGTCGGTGCCGGCACCGGCGTGATGTGCTCGATATTGCGGCGGCTGCCGGGCATCGAACTCACTGCGCTCGAGCCCTCCGCGGCGATGCTGGCCATTCTTCAGGCAAAACCCGAACTCGCAAACGTCAGAGCGATCAATGGGTTCTGCGATGAACCTCAGGACCATGATCGATTCGAGGCCGCACAGTTCGACGCCATCGTGTCACGGCAGGTCGTCAATGGACTCTTCGATCCACTGCTCGCTTTCAGTCATTGGCATCACTGGCTGAGGCCTGCAGGCACGGTCGTCGTCGTCGACGGACTCTATGGACGCGATGGCTGGGCCGGCCGCTGGGAAGAAGAGGTCGACGCGTTGCCGCTCTCGGCATCGCAGTCGATGGCTTCGACACCCTACCTGCTCGAAGCGTGCGGCTTCCGCATCGAAGTCGCAGAGCTGATGACGACGGTGAACGCGTTGCCGACGACACGCACCCCGCGCTACGTCGTCGTCGCGCGCAAAACGACACGCTGACCGCGATCGAGGTGCCGATTCGTCGCCGCCATGGTCGATCGAGCGCACCCACTGTTCGAATCTTGCCTCACGAGCGTTTCTGCGGCGCTGTGACGCGCGCAGCGCGCGACCCGCAGCGTGCGTCCTCATACGTTGCAGCGGCGCTCTACGTCGCTGAGAATTCGTTTGAAGCGAAGAGGATCGAGTCGACGATCTCGATCCAGTGCCGAACCGGCACGGGGCTTGCCTGACGCAGGTGCTCGAGGCAGCCGATGTTGGCGGTCGCAATCACCTGCGGTTCGTCGCCGAGCAGAGAGTCGAGCTTGCGCCTGCGCAGCTCGCGCGCGAGTTCCGGTTGCAGGATCGAGTACGTACCTGCCGAGCCGCAGCAGAGTGTCGGGTTGCGCGTGGCCACGAGTTCGCAGCCGGCGGCACGCAGCAGCGCTTCGACCTTGCCCGTCGTCGCTGATCGCTGCCCATGCTGGAGCGAGCAGGGCGCCTGCCAGGCGATGCGAAACGGTTCGCGCGACCCCCCGACGGCGGCGACCGCGTCTGCGAGCGCCGCCGGTTCGATGACTTCACAGAGGTCGCGCGTCGCGGCACCAACCCGTGCACCTGCCGCTGCCACCGACGCGTCTGCATGACGGAGCACGTGTCCGTAGTCCTTCGCGAACGTGCCGCAGCCGCTGGCCGTGCTGACGATCGCCTCGCAACCCCCGTCCAGCAGCCGCTCGCTCGCCGTGACATTGCGACGCACCTGCTCCAATGCCGCCGCGGACCGCCCGAGGTGGTGTTCCATCGCGCCGCAACAGCCAGTGCTGCGAGCGGCAACCAGCGAGATCCCCAGCTGATCGAGCACCCGAGCCGCGGCTGCGTTGACCTGCGGCGCCAGTCCCGGCTGCACGCAGCCCTCCAGCACCGCCAATCGTCGGTCATGCCTTGCCGCGGGCCAGGCGAGCGTGTCGTGCGTCGTCGAGCGCCCCACTGCCCGCGCCGGCACCATCGACTTGAGTGCGCCGGGCAGCACCGGGCGCAGCGCCTGGCCGATTCGCACCAGGGGCGTGAAAAGCTCGCGCCGGGTGGCGACCGTGCCGAGCGCAAAGCGGACGAGTCGCGTACCGGCATCGCGTCGCGTGGGCGGCCGCTGTTCGATGAATTCGCGCCCGAAGTCGGCGAGCCTGCCGTACTGCACGCCCGAAGGGCAGGCGGTCTCGCAGGCGCGACAGCCCAGGCAACGGTCGAGGTGAGTGCGCGCGCTCTCGGTGGCGTCGCCGTGTTCCAGCATCTCCTTGATCAGGTAAATGCGACCGCGCGGGCTGTCCAGTTCGCTGCCGGTGATGCGGTAGGTCGGGCAGGCGGGCAGGCAGAAGCCGCAGTGCACGCAGTTGCGCAGCAGGTCGCGCGCCTCACGGGCGAGCGGCGAATCGGCGAGCGAGTCGGCTGGCTTGGAATACATCGTCGCCGTCTCAGAGGTCCGCGTACATCCGGCCCGGGTTGAGGATACCGGCAGGATCGAAGACGCGCTTCACCGCGCGATGCAGGTCGAGCAGAGGTGCCGGCAACGGCGCGAAGACTTCGCCGGTCACGCTGACTGCTGCGTCGTCTCGACGGAAGAGCGTGGCATGACCGCCCGCTGTCCGTGTGATCAGGTCGATCGTCTGCCGCTCGATCCCGCTCAGCCAGGCCTGGGCGCCGTGCCATTCGAATGCAACCCGATCTGCGCGGAGCAGCGCGGCGCCCGCCGTCGTCGCCGGCAGCGAGAGTCGCCACAGCGGGCGTGCCGACGCGAAGTACGGATGGGTCTGTTCGCGAACGCTGTGCCAGAGCGAGGCGGCAGCTGACTCGTCCAGCAAGTCGCCGCCGATCGTCGGTACGACCTCGTCCAGGCCCGACCCGGAGCCTTCCAGCCGGACGTGCAGTTCGCCTGCGCTCCAGAAACTGCCGGTGAGCGGGACGCCACGTTGTGCGGCCGCGCCGAGCAGGTCGATGGCGTCCTGCGCGTCGATGCGCCGCCGCAGGGTCCGGCTGCCGCGGGCGACCGGCAGCACCTTGAGTGATACCTCGAGCAGCGCGCCGAGGATGCCGAGCGACCCCGCGAGCAGGCGCGAGACGTCGTAGCCGGCGACGTTCTTCATGACTTCGCCGCCGAAACTGAGCACGCGGCCGTCGCCGGTCAGCAGTCGGGCGCCGAGAACGTAATCGCGCACCGGACCCCGGGCGACCCGCGCGGGACCGGCGAGTCCAGCGGCCACCGTGCCGCCCAGCGTCGCCATCTGCCCGAAGGACGGCGGCTCGAAAGGCAGCCGCTGCCCGTGTCGAGCAAGCAACGCCTCGATGTCGGCAAGCAGCGTGCCAGCGCGCGCGGTAATCACCAGTTCGGCCGGGTCGTAGCGCAGGACGCCGTGATGACCAGCCAGTGCGAGCGTCTCACCCGCGACCGGCCGTCCATAGAAGCGCTTGGTGTCGCCGCCGACGATCCGCAGCGGCGTTTTCGCTTGCGATGCCGCACGCACGCGCTCGGCCAGCGCGTCGGTGAGATCCTGCCCCGCGGGCGCCTCGATCAACGCCATGTCCGTCAGAACCTGGGCAAGTGCGAATGCGGCAACCGGCCACCGTGCACCCGCAGGGCGCCATAGTCGGCACAGCGGGCGAGAGTGGGCACGGCCTTGCCGGGATTGAGCAGGCCCGCGGGATCGAAGGCGAGCTTGAGTGCATGGAAGGCTGCGAGCTCGGCGGAACCGAACTGCGAGCACATCGGCCCGAGCTTCTCGACGCCGACGCCGTGTTCCCCGGTCACTGTGCCACCGGCCGCGACGCAAGCCTCGAGGATGTCGGCGCCGAAGCGTTCGGCACGCTCCAGTTCGCCGTCCTTGCCGGCGTCGAACAGGATCAGCGGGTGGAGGTTGCCGTCGCCCGCGTGAAAGACGTTGGCCACGTCGAGGCGATAGGCCGTCGACAGCGTCGCGATCTGCGCCAGCACGTCCGCCAGGTGACGGCGCGGGATGGTGCCGTCCATGCAGTAGTAGTCGGGGGCGAGGCGACCGACGGCGGGGAAAGCCGATTTGCGCCCCGACCACATTCGGCTCCGCTCCTCGGCGTCCCTCGCGACGCGCACGCTCGTCAGCACCAGTGGCTTCGAGCACGACGCGGGTGCGGCCGAGTTCGTCATCGACGTCGTCGGGCAGACCATCGATCTCACAGAGCAGCAGTGCCTGCGCGTCCAGCGGGTAGCCGCAACCGGCGAACGCCTCGGCC
Source organism: uncultured Gammaproteobacteria bacterium (assembly GCA_963793675.1). Classification (GTDB taxonomy): domain Bacteria; phylum Pseudomonadota; class Gammaproteobacteria; order Steroidobacterales; family Steroidobacteraceae; genus RPQJ01. Next base: position 217,019 of record CAWCBA010000010.1, read on the forward strand.
GCCCTGATCGCGGGTGCGTCCATCATTTCGAGTCCGGCCGGGATGATGCCGGCGGCGATCACCTGACCGACGGCCTCGGCGCAACGGCCCACGTCGTCGAACGCGGCCAGCAGCAGTTCGACGCGGCGGGGAATCGGCAGCAACCGGACGGTCACTTCGACTACGACGCCCAGCAGGCCTTCCGAGCCGATCACCGCAGCCAGCAGGTTGAGGCCCGGTGCCTCGCCGGTCTCGCTGCCGAGCGTGAGCAGTTCACCCTCCATGGTGACGAGCTTCACCGCCAGGACGTTGTGGACGGTCAGCCCGTACTTGAGGCAATGCACGCCGCCCGAATTCTCCGCGACGTTGCCGCCGACCGAGCACGCGACCTGCGATGAAGGATCCGGCGCGTAGTACATGCCGTAAGGGGCAGCGGCCTCGGACACCGCGAGGTTCGTGACGCCGGGCTGCACGCGGGCGAGACCGCGGTGCGGATCGACTTCGAGGATTGCGTCGAGCCGCGACAGCACGAGCAGCAGCCCGCCTGCAACCGGTAGCGCGCCACCCGAGAGGCCGGTACCCGAGCCGCGTGCGACCACCGGCACCGAATGCCGACGACAGGCGCGGACGATCTGCTGCACCTGCTCGACGCTGGTCGGCAGTGCGACCAGGTCGGGCGGGTGACGGTGGGCGGTGAGGGCGTCGCACTCGTAGGCGACGCAGGCTTCGGGAGTAGAGAGCAGGCCCGGTCCGAGGACCGAGCCGAGTTCACGCAACAGTGCTGCGTCAACCGCCACTGGGCCGCAGGGTCTGCACGCCGGCGTCCGTGCCGATCAGGAGCACGTCTGCGCCGCGTTGTGCGAACAGGCCGTTGGTGACGACGCCGGGAATCTGGTTGATCGCGCGTTCGAGGCTGACCGGGTCGACGATGTCGAGGCCGCGGACGTCGAGGATGTCACAGCCGTTGTCGGTCACGACGCCCTGGCGCCAGGCCGGCTGGCCGCCGAGTCGGACCAGTTCCCGTGCGACGTAGGCTGCGCGCCATCGGGATGACTTCGACTGGTAAAGGAAACTTTCCGAGGCGCTCCACCAGCTTCGCCTCGTCCACGATGCAGACGAAGGTGCGTGCAGCCGCCGCGACGATCTTTTCGCGGGTGAGGGCAGCGCCGCCGCCCTTGATCAGGTGCATGCCGCGGGTTGCCTCGTCGGCGCCGTCGACGTAGACCTCGAGGTCTGCGACCGAATTCAGGTCGAGCACCGGGATGCCGCGCTCCGCGAGGCGGCGTGAGCTGGCTGCGGAACTGGAGACCGCGCCCGTGACGCGGCTCGGCATTCCGGCCAGCGCGTCGATGAAGAAATTCACGGTGGAACCGGTGCCAACGCCGATGACGGTTCCCGGCCGGATGTATTCGAGCGCGGCTGCCGCGGCTCGCTGCTTCTGCTGGTCCTGGCTCATCGTTGCCTTGCCTTGCCCCTGAAACAACTGTGCCCGCTTTCGCGGGCACAGTCGTCGTTTCAGAATCGGCGGCGTCTTTCTTGCGAAGGGCACCGCCTCTTCTTCAATCGACTCTACTTCTTCTTGGCGGCCTTCTTCTTGGTCGTCTTCTTGCTCGCCTTAGCCTTAGCTTTCTTCTTCGCTGCCATGATCAATTCTCCATGTCGGGTTAGTCCCGGGCCGAGTATTTACAGAATTAAAAAAAGAAATGCAATAGTCACGTCACAATTTTATTGAACGAGTTCTCGGACCGGCGATCGGCTTCTTCGCTCGCGACGAGGCGACGGAAGGTCGCAACGCGAGGATGCAATGCCACTCCGCGGCAGTGAGTGGCGTCACCGAGAGACGATTGCCGCGTTTCAGAATCAACATCTCGCGCAACGCGCCTGCCGCGTGCTCACGCAGTTCCGGCAGCGTAATTACAGGCTCAATTCGCTTTTCGAGTTGCACGTCGACGCTGAACCAGCGCGGCGCCTCACGGGTGCTGCCGGCATCGTAGTACTCGCTCTGCGGGTCGAACTGCGTCGGGTCGGGATACGCCTCGCGCACGACCTTCACGACGCCCGCGACACCCGGAAGCGCGCAGCTCGAGTGATAAAAAAAAGCGCGGTCACCTTTCCGAAAATCGTCCCGAAGCATGTTCCGCGCCTGGTAGTTGCGCACGCCTTCCCACCCCGTCGTGCGCTTCGGAGCGCTCGCCAGAGCGTCGATTCCGAACACGTCGGGTTCCGATTTCAGCAGCCAGTACTTCATGCGACTTGGGTTCTTCAGGGTGTGTCTGGAGGGAAGCGGAGGATGCCGCGCTCGGTGACGACGAGGTCGAGAGCGACGTCCCAGGAGGCGGGTTCGAGTCGATCGACCTGCTGGATCGAGTACGCGACGCCGATCAGGCGCGGACGGCGGAAGGGTTGCGCGCGATCGAGCCGCTGACGCAGCGCGCGGTCGTAGAAACCCGCGCCCATGCCGAGGCGATGGCCGTGCGGGTCGAAACCGACGAGCGGAACGAGGATCGAGTCGAGGTGACGGACCGGGATGCGGCCGTGTGAACCGTGCAGCGGTTCGGCGATGCCGAACATGTTCCCGCGCAGCGGTGCGCCGGGTCCGAGCGGGACGAAGACCATCAGGCCGTCACGACGACTGACGATGTGCGGCACGTAGATGCGGACGCCGCGCTGCCACGCCGCGCCGAAACAGGGGCGCAGATCGACTTCGCCCGGCATGCCGAGGAACGCGGCGACCCGCCGGCCGCGCTGCCAGACGCCGAGCCGCTGCAGCGACGCGTGGATCGCCCGGTCGTAGACCCGGCGCTCGGCGTCAGGAATCGCGCGACGCCGCGCTCGCAGCTGCCGGCGCAGCTCGCGCAGGGTCATCGTCGCAGTGGGAGGGAGAGGCGCCACCCGCCTGTGCCGTCACGGACCATTGCTCTCGACAAGAGCAATATTTGGGGAGGGTCGCGGCACTTAAGGCTTCCCGCTCGAGGCGGACTTGCACAATTTTGCCGACTGACCGTTCCCCGGGGTATTTACATTAAGGTCGAGAGGTAACCCGGCCCGTGTCGAACACCGCAGGCGGCGCCAAATCGTCGAGGGTTCGGACTGCTGCAAACCCTCAGAGTTCAAGTTGCTGGCCTTTTTCGAGCGCGGATTCCACGCGCTCGCGCAGGGACTTCAGGCGCGCGCCGAGGTCGCCCTCGACGACCGTGCCGTGCTTGCGCACTTTGATCAGCTCGTTGGCCAGGTTGAGCGCGGCGATGACCGCGATGCGGTCGAGGCCGACGACTTTGCCGGAATCACGGATCTCGCGCATCTTGCCGTCGAGGTACTCCGCGGAGTCGAGCAGGTCGGAGCGTTCTTCGGCAGGGCAGGCCACCTGGTACTCGCGATCGAGCAGGCGGACGCTGACGCGGGAAACGCGTTCTTCACTCATCAACCCTGCTCCATCGCCTTGAGGCGGCCGATCATTGCCTCGACCCGCGCGCGTACCTGCTCGTTCTTCTGCAGGAGGTTGGCGCGCTCGTTGATCAGGGTGTCCTGACGCTGACGCAGGGCACGGTTCTCTTCCTTGAGCTGGTTGACCGTAGCCACCAGCTCCTCGAGGCGGCGTTCGATGCGTCGGAGTTCGACGTCGACGGCGGATCGGGCAGCAGGTTCGTTCATGGAATTCACTATAGTTGGCGCACCCCGGGGAATCAATTTGAACTGGTCCATCCGGGACCGGTTGCGGGGTACGGATGGTACGATACGCGCAATGTCGGCACCGATTGCTTTCGACGATGTCGCGCAGGCCCTGACGGCCGGCGGTTCCATTATCCACCCCGCCGAGGCGCACGGCTGTCTGTGCGGCGCCCTGTGCGCGCGGCGCATTTACCTGCCCGCGGAATGGCTCGAGGAGCTGCTGCCCGATGGACCCGAGCCCGGCACGACTGTCTCCGTCACCACGGCCGGCCCGCTGAAGTCGCTCTTCGACCAGAGTCGTGCCGTGCTGGAGGCGCGAGAGATGGAATTCGAGCCGCTGCTGCCCCCCGATGAAGCCGCGCTCGACGAGCGTGTCGAGGCGCTCGGCGCCTGGGCGCAGGGCTTCCTGTATGGGTTCGGCGCTGCCGGCCCCTTCAAGCCTGGCACGCTGTCCACGGCCGTCGCCGAGGTCCTCACTGATTTCGCCGAGGTCGCGCGCGCCGGCGCCGTCGGCTCCGCCAGTGACGAAGTCGAAGAGGGTGCGCTCGCCGAACTGGTCGAGTTCGTCCGCGTCGGCGTGCAGCTCGTCTATGACGAGCTCACCGACCTGCGTGCCGCACAGACGACCTCGACCGCACGTCACTGAACCCGAATCGTTCGTCCTCCCGAAGAGAATCCAGACCGCCCATGACCCTGCGCAAAAGTGAATACGCGCGCCGCCGCAAGCAGCTCATGAAGCTCATGGGCAAGGGCGCCATCGCCATCATTCCCGCGGCCCCTGAGCGGCAGCGCAACAACGACGTCCATTACCACTATCGGCCCGACAGTGATTTCCACTACCTCACCGGCTTCAACGAGCCCGAGGCGGTGGCGGTGTTGATTCCAGGTCGCGAGCAGGCCGAATACATCCTGTTCGTGCGCGACCGCGATCCCACGCGCGAAACCTGGGACGGTCGCCGCGCCGGTCCCGACGGGGCGGTGCGTGATTACGGCGCCGACGATGCTTTCCCGGTCGGCGACATCGACGACATCCTCCCGGGCCTGCTCGAGCGCTGCGAGCGGGTCTACTACTCGATGGGCGTGAACCTCGAGTTCGACCAGCGCGTGGTCGGCTGGGTGAATACGTTGCGGGGCCAGACCAAGCTCGGCATCCACAGCCCGCAGGAATTCGTCGCGCTCGAACACCCGTTGCACGACATGCGGCTCTACAAGAGTCGCGCCGAGGCAGGGGTCATGAAGCGGTCGGCGCAGATCGCGGTGGGCGCGCACGTGCGTGCGATGCGGACCACCCGGCCCGGCGTCACCGAGTACGAGGTGATGGCCGAACTGCTGCACGAGTTCCACCGGCACCAGGCCGACATCTCGTACCACCCGATCGTGGGTGGCGGCGCGAACGGCTGCATCCTCCATTACCACGAGAACGCGGACACGCTGCGCGACGGCGACCTGCTGCTGATCGACGCCGGCTGCGAGTACGGCCTGTACGCGTCGGACATCACGCGCACCTTCCCGGTCAACGGCCGCTTCTCGCCCGCGCAGAAGGCGATCTACGACGTCGTGCTCGAGGCCCAGGAGGCGGCATTCGCCTGCATCAAGCCGGGCAATCACTGGAACGAGCCGCACGACGCGGCGGTGCGGACCATTACGCAGGGCCTGGTCAGGCTCGGCCTGCTCAAGGGCCGCGTGCCCGCGCTGGTCAAGGAAGAGGCCTACCGCAAGTTCTACATGCACCGCACGGGTCACTGGCTCGGCATGGACGTGCACGACGTCGGCGAATACAAGGTCGGCACCGAATGGCGCGTCTTCGAGCCGGGCATGGCGCTGACGGTCGAACCGGGCATCTACATCCCGGCCGGCAGCAAAGGCGTGCCGAAGCGCTGGTGGAACATCGGCGTGCGGATCGAGGATGACGTGCTCGTTACCGGCACCGGCTATGAACTGCTGACCGTCGGGCCTGCCGCGCACCACGGCCGAAATCGAGCGCGTAATGGCGTCGGCCGCCTGACAGGGGATGCCGTTGAGCACGACGCCCGCCGCATACGACCTCGCCATCGTCGGTGGCGGGCTGGTCGGTGCCTCGCTGGCCTTGTCACTCGCGCCGCTCGGGCTGCGCATCGCCCTGGTCGAAGCCGTGCCGCCCGTGCAGGGCGAGCTGCACCCCAGTTTCGACGAACGCACGACGGCGCTCGCCAATGGCACCGTCCGCGCCTTCAGGACATTGGGCGTCTGGGCCGGCATGGAGCGCGAGGCGGCGCCCATCCGCAAGATCCACGTTTCCGACCAGGGCCGCTTCGGCAGCGCGCGCATCGATGCGGCCGAGCAGGGGCTCGAGGCCCTGGGCTATGTCGTGCCGAACCGCGCGATCGGTGCGGCGCTGTGGCAGGGCCTGTCACGGGCGCCCTCGGTCGAAGTGATCGCGCCAGCCACTGTGACGGGCAGCGAACTGGACAGGCGTCAGCCGTGTCGTGCATTACGAGGTGGCTGGCGCAGCGCATTCCATCAGTGCCAGGCTGGTCGTGGCCGCCGATGGGATTCGCTCGCTGGTCCGCGACCAGGCCGGTATCGATGCCGATCACATCGGCTACGAGCAGGTCGCAATCACGGCCGTCATGACCACGCAGCGCTTCCACGACTACGTCGCGTACGAGCGTTTCACCGCAGAAGGCCCGATCGCGATCCTGCCGCTGACCGATGGTCGCTGCGGCATGGTCTGGACCCGCAAGCCCGCCGCGGTCGAACGGATGCTCGCCTTGTCGGACGAGCAGTTCCTGCGCGAGTTCCAGGCGGCGTTCGGATTCCGGCTCGGTCGCTTCCTGCGCGTCGGCCAGCGCTCGTCATACAAACTGATGCTGTCCCGGGCCGACCGGCACATTGCGCAGCGTCTCGCGGTGGTCGGTAACGCGGCGCAGGGCCTGCATCCCATCGCGGGACAGGGCTTCAACCTGGGTTTGCGTGACGCGATGAGCCTCGCCGAAGTCATCGCCGACCGGCGCGTGGCCGGCGTCCTGGATCCGGGCGATGCCAGCCTGCTGCAGGACTATGCCGACTGGCGCGAGACCGATCGCCGCCGCATCGTCGCCTTCACCGATGGCCTCGTGCGCCTGTTCGCCACGCCGCTCGGCGTGCTGCGGAACCTGCGCAGTCTTGGCATCCTCGCCTTTGACGTGCTGCCGCCCGCCAAGTCCGCGCTCGCGCGGCTGAGCGTGGGTGCGGCTGAGCGCGTACCGCGACTCGCCCGCGGCGTGCCTCTCGCCGGAACCCACTGAGCATGGCCACGCAGCGCCGCAAATTCGATTTCGACGTCGTCGTCATCGGCAGCGGCATGGTCGGCACGTGCCTCGCCGCGCTCATGGCGCGCGAGGATGCGCTTTCCGGCTGGAAGATCGCGCTGGTGGACCCGGTGCCACCGCGCCAGCCGGACGATCGCGGGATGGACCTGCGCGTGTCGGCGTTGTCGCGAGCGTCAGAGCGCATCCTGACCGCGGCCCACGCATGGGACGCCATTGCACCGCACGCGTCGCCGTACAGCGACATGGTCGTCTGGGATGCGGCGAGCACGCCGGACCGCCCGGATGCGCTGAAATTCTCCGCGGCCGAGACCGCGGAACCCAACCTTGGCTACATCGTCGAGAACCTGCGCGTGCAGTGGGCGCTGCACGAGTCGCCGCTGCTGCGCGGCGTGACCGAAGTGCGCAGTGCGCTCGCTGGCCTGGAGTTCGATGAAGGCTCGGCGCGCGTGACGCTCGAGGACGGCCGGCGGCTCGCGTGCCAGCTCGTGATCGGTGCGGACGGCAGCCAGTCCGTCGCCCGCCAGCTTGCCGGCATCGGCCGGTCGGGGTGGGCGTATGACCAGACGGCCGTGGTCGCGCACCTGCACACCGAGAAGCCGCACCGCGAGACCGCCTGGCAGCGTTTCCTGCCCAACGGTCCGCTCGCGTTGCTGCCGCTCAAGGATGGCCGGGTGTCGCTGGTGTGGAGCACGACGCCGGATGAAGCCGCGACCCTGCAGTCGATGAGCGAGGCGGAATTCGGCGAACGGGTCTCGATCGCGAGCGATCAGGTGCTCGGCAAGGCGACCCTCGCGAGTGGTCGCGCTGGCTTCCCGCTTGCGCTGTGGCATGCGCGCGCCTATGTGCGGCCCCGGCTCGCGTTGGTGGGCGATGCGGCCCATACGATCCATCCGCTGGCGGGGCAGGGTGTCAATCTCGGTTTCCTGGATTGTGCGAGCCTGGTGCAGGTGTTCGCTGCAGCGGCCGCCAAGGGCGAAGAACCGCACGGCCTGCGCGTGCTGCGCCGCTACGAGCGCTGGCGCCGGAGCGAGAATGCGCTCGTCATGGGCGTCTGTGACACGATCAACCGGCTCTTCACCGAGAAGAGCGTGGCAGTCGCCGGACTGCGGCGCTTCGGCATGTCGGTGGTGACGAGCCAGCCGTACCTCCGCCGCACGCTGGTCGAACGCGCTCTCGGCGTGGGCGGCGATGCCCCGCAACTCGCACGGCGGTCGGCCGCGACGAATTAACACGGGCAGGCCACCGGGCCTGCGGAGCCTAGCGATGCAGAATCAAGACTGGCCGGACACGCTGTTCACGCAGTCCCCACCGGGCCTCGGCAATCAGTTCGACGATGACCCGCTGCTCGGCTCGTGGCTCAAGCGCACGCTGCCCGCGTCCATCGCGGCGGAACTGCGTGGCGAACTGCGTGAGCTGGGCGCGCTCGCCGGCGGCGACCTGTACCGGATGCAGCAGGCCGATCTCGCGAACGAACCCGTGCTGACGCAATGGGACGCCTGGGGCAGGCGCATCGACCAGGTCGTGGTGTCACCGCTGTGGCGCGAGGCCGAGCGTCTCGCTGCGAAGCACGGCCTGGTCGCGACCGGCTACGAGCCGGCGATGGGCCGTCACGCTCGCATCGCGCAGTTCCTCAAGGTCTACCTGTTCCATCCGTCGACGGACGTGTACACGTGTCCGCTCGCGATGACCGATGGCGCGGCGCGCTGCCTGCTGGACTCCGGCAACCGCGAGCTGATCGATCGCGCGTTGCCGCATCTCACCTCCCGCGACCCCGCGACCTTCTGGACCAGCGGCCAGTGGATGACCGAGACCACCGGGGGTTCCGACGTCGGCCGTTCCGAGACGCGGGCGGTGCCGGACGACGAGGGCGGCTGGCGGCTATACGGCCGCAAGTGGTTCACGTCCGCCGTCACGTCGCAGATGGCGCTCACGCTCGCGCGCCCGGAGGACAACCCGCCCGGCGGCAAGGGCCTGGCGATGTTCTACATCGAGATCCGCGACCTCGACGGCAAGCTGAACGGCATCCGTGTCGACCGGCTCAAGGACAAGCTCGGCACACGCAAGGTGCCGACGGCCGAGTTGCTGCTCGATGGCACGCGCGCGACGCTGGTGGGCCCGCCCTTGAATGGCACTCGCTCGATCGAGCCGATGCTCGGCGTCACAAGGATGTGGAACAGCGTCTGCGCGGTCGCGTTCATGCGACGTGGCCTGTCGCTGGCCCGGTCTTACGCCAGGGAACGCAAGGCTTTCGGCCAGCCGCTCGAACGGTTGCCGTTGCACGCCGACACGCTGGCCGGCCTCGAAGCGGAGACCTGGGGCGCGTTCCTGATGACTTTCCTGCTGGTCGAGCTGAACGGCCGGCTCGAGCGCAACGAAATCGACGACCAGCAGCGCGCATTGCTGCGGCTCATGACCCCGCTGACCAAGCTGATTACCGGCAAGCAGGCGGTGGCGGTCGTGACCGAGGTGATCGAGAGCTTCGGCGGTGCCGGCTATGTCGAGGACACTGGCCTGCCGCAGTTGCTGCGTGACACGCACGTGCTGCCGATCTGGGAAGGCACCACCAACGTGCTGTCGCTCGACGCGCTGCTGCGCAGTGACCTGCACTCTGGACTGGCGGCGCTGATGGCGCGGGCTTCCGGCTGCCTGCGGTCCGTCTCGGAGCCGCGGATGGTCGCCGCGACGCAGCAGGCTCTGGGTGCGCTGGAACGTGTCGCACTCGTGCTCGAGAGCGGACAGGAGCCCGACGTGCTGCAGGCCGGCGCGCGGCGGCTCGCGATGACGCTGGCGCGGGCACTGCAGCTGACCCTGCTGTGCGAACACGCCCAGTGGATGATCGATCACGGCGGCGACCGGCGCGGCTACGCGGCTGCGATGCGGTTTGCACGGCAGCCCGTCGACCTGATGACGGAAGTGGATCCCGAGGCTGACCGGCTGCTGCTCGGCTGATCCCTGCCTCTCCCGCTGCGGCGGGGGAGGTCGCGCGCAGAGCGGGTGTGGGTGTAAAAAGGGCAGCACGCTGATTCGGGGGAAGCAGCCGATGATGACCAATGCCTCGCCTGAGACGCCGCACGAACCCGGTTCGTCCGCGGTCGACGCCGACGATCCAAATGCGCTGCCCTTCGTCGCGCCGTGCCGCACGCTCGGCACCTGGGAGCCGATCGGCTGGGTCGCGCACGCATGGGCCGACTTCAAGGTCGCGCCGCGCCAGAGCCTGACCTACGGCGCCATCGTCGTCCTGCTGAGCTGGACGCTCGCGTACATCGCGATCCGCTTCGGCGGCTACTTCGAACTGCTGGCACTGGTCTCGGGCTTCATCCTGGTCGCGCCGTTGCTGGCAGTGGGCACGTATTCGATCAGTGAACAGATCGAACGCGGCTTGAAGCCTTCGCTGGGGCGTTGCTTCATCGAAGAGCGGCGCGCCTTCGGCAACCTGATGGTCTTCGCGCTGATGCTGATGATCGTGTTCCTGGTCTGGTGGCGCGCCGCCTCGGCGGTGCATATCTTCTTCCCGGTGGACATGACCACGCCCGACTGGACCGACTACGTCCAGTTCCTGGGCATCGGCAGCGCCGTTGGCTCCATATTCGCAGTGATCGTGTTCTCGGCGGCTGCCTTTTCACTGCCGATGCTGATGGATCGCGAAGCCGATTCGATCACGGCGGTCGTGACCAGCATCAATGCCGTGCTGCGCAACAAGCCCGCGATGGCCGTGTGGGCCGCGTTGATCGTGCTTGCCGTGGCCCCGGGCTTTGCGATGCTGCTGATCGGGCGCGAGACAGGGCGCCGGGTTCGCGCCGGTGATGGCCCTGCTCGGGATCACGCTGCCCTTGATCGGGCATGCGACCTGGCATGCCTACCGGGCCACGATCGATGCGTCCGCGTGGCCGCGGAACGAGCACCTCGAAAGCTGACTACTTCACCAGGCCCGCGAGCCAGTTGGCCACCGCGAACCACGTGTCGGTCCGCGCGATCAGCAGTCGTGCCGGTCCGGACACCACGATGAGCAACCCACCCCAGAGCGTGACCGGGTGGATGCGGCCGAGTGCCTTCCAGTCCCAGGCGAAGAGCGGCAGGACGAACAGGGTCGCCACCGCGAACACGATCGGCGGCCCGAGTCCCAGCAGCAGTGCCCATCGCGCGACTGCGGGTGGCAGCAGCGCGATCGTTCCGAGCAGCATGTAGCGCTTGTGCGCTTGCGGGTCGCGCTTGCGCGCGCGAATCCCGGCGACGACGAACACGGCAAACAACGTGATCGCGACCAGCGGCACGATCAGGAAACGATGCGGGTCCATGCCGAAGGGCGCAACGCCACGGAGCACCGCGTGCAGTGCGACGAGCACACCGACCACTACCATCACGATCGCCACGCCTGCAGCGATGACACCGAGCCGACGGTGCAGGTCGATGCGTCGGGCAGCCACGAGTCGCGTCTGGATGAACAGCAGCACGACCCAGGCCGTGAACAGGAAAGCATGCAGGTGCACAAGGTTCGTTAGTGCCGGCAGCGCAGGCGTGGACACAGGCAGGATCGGGCGCAGGAAGTACGTCCGGGCGAAACCCAGGATGGCAATCGCCAGGATGGCGACGGCCATGCCGCCATAGAAGCGGCGCTCGGCGCCAGCCGTCGTCCGTAGCGAGCCCAGCTTTGGCATGGCCAATCCTCCGATCAGGCGCGACCGTAAGTCCGCTCGACGTAGTCCTCGACCAGTTGCTGGAACTCTTCGGCGATGCGCTCGCCCTTGAGCGTCGGGCCCTTCTCGCCGTCGATGTAGACCGGCGCTACCGGGCGCTCGCCCGTTCCCGGCAGGCTGATGCCGAGGTTCGCGTGCTTGCTCTCGCCCGGGCCGTTCACCACGCATCCCATGACCGCGACGGTCATCTGCTCGACGCCGGCGTAGCGCTTGCGCCATTCGGGCATGCGATGGCGCAGGTGCGACTGGATGTCCTGCGCGAGTTGCTGGAAATACGTCGAGGTCGTGCGTCCGCAGCCGGGGCAGGCGATGACCATCGGCGTGAACGAACGCAGGCCCATGGTCTGCAGGATCTCCTGCGCGACGATCACTTCCTGCGTGCGATCGCCATTGGGCTCGGGCGTGAGCGAGACTCGGATGGTGTCGCCGATGCCTTCCTGCAGCAGCACGGCGATGCCCGCCGTCGAGGCGACGATGCCCTTGGAACCCATGCCCGCCTCGGTCAGGCCGAGGTGCAGCGCGTAATCGCAACGGCGCGCAATGTTGCGATAGACGCCGATCAGGTCCTGCACGCCACTGACCTTGCACGAGATCACGATGCGGTCGTGCGGCAGGCCGATCTCCTCAGCGCGCGCAGCACTCTCCAGTGCGGAGACCACCAGGGCTTCCCGCACCACGTCGTTCGCCTCGAGCGGCTGCGCCTGCCTCGAGTTCTCGTCCATCAGGCGCGTGAGCAGGTCCTGGTCGAGGCTGCCCCAGTTGACGCCGATGCGCACCGGCTTGTCGTAGCGGCAGGCCGTCTCGACCATCTCGGTGAACTGCGGATCGCGCTTGGCTCCGCGACCGACGTTGCCCGGGTTGATGCGGTACTTCGCGAGCGCCTCGGCGCACGCAGGGTGCTCGCGCAGCAGCTTGTGCCCGTTGAAGTGGAAATCGCCCACGATCGGCACCGCGACGCCAAGTTGCGCCAGTCGCTCGACGATGTGCGGCACCGCGGCCGCCGCCTCGTCGGTGTTGACCGTGACCCGCACCAGCTCTGAACCCGCGATGGCGAGCGCACGGACCTGCAGTGCCGTGCCTTCGACATCGGCCGTGTCCGTGTTGGTCATCGACTGCACCACGATCGGGTGGCCGCCACCGACAGCCACCGGGCCGATGCGGACGGGAGTGCTCTGGCGACGGGCGATGGGGCTGCTCATGGGTGGGCTTGGGCTCGCTGGTCGGGTGGCGGATTCTACTTCGCGGGCGCCGCTTGCGTGGCGGCGATCCAGCGACGCACGTTGGCTTCGAGCACGTCGAGCGGAATGGCGCCGCTGCCCAGCACCACGTCGTGGAACGCGCGGATGTCGAACCGGTCGCCGAGCTGCTCGGTCGCCTCGCCGCGCAGCTGCTTGATCTTCAGCTCGCCGATCTTGTACGCGAGTGCCTGGCCCGGGTTGCCGATGTAGCGGTCGGTCTCGTTGATGATGTCGAGCTCGGTCTTGGCGGCGTTCGCCTTGAAGTAGTCGATGGCCTGCTGTCGCGACCAATGCTTGTGGTGCAGGCCGGTGTCGACGACGAGGCGCACGGCGCGCCACATCTCGTACGTCAGCTGGCCGAACTTGTCGTACGGGTCGTCGTAGAAACCCATCTCCTGGCCGAGGCTCTCGCTGTAGAGTCCCCAGCCTTCCACGAACGCGGTGGCCTCGAAGTCGCGGCGGAACTTCGGCAACTCGCCGAGTTCCTGCGCCAGCGCAATCTGCAGGTGGTGGCCCGGCACGGCTTCGTGAATCGTCAGCACCGGGATTTCGTACTTCGGGCGTTCCTCTGGCTTGTAGAGGTTCACGTAGTAGTAACCGGCACGTTTGCCGTCCATCGCCGGGCCCTGGTAGTAGGCCGTGGTCGTGTCCGGCGCCACTTGCTCCGCGATCGGCCGCACGCCGTACGGCATGCGCGGCAGCTTGCCGAAGTACTGCGGCAGCAGCGGGTCGACGCGCTTGGCCATCGCCTCGTAGGCGTGCAGGAGGTCCTGCGGGTCCGTGTAGCGGAACTTCGGGTCCGTGCGCAGGTAGTTCAGGAAATCTTCAAAGCTGCCCGTGAAGCCGGTCTTCGCGATGACCTTGAGCATCTCACCGTGGATGCGCGCGACTTCCCTCAGGCCGATCTCGTGGATCTCGTCCGGCGTCAGGTTGGTCGTGGTGTAGAAGCGCGCGAGCTCGCGCGTAGCGGGCCTCGCCCTGCGGCGTGTCCCAGAGCCCGACGGAGTCACGGCAGTGCGGCAGGTAGTCGTTGACCACGTACTGCTTCAGCTTCGTATACGACGGCACGACCGTCTTCGTGATCGCATCGCGTGCGGCAGCCTGCAGCCGCGCCTGCTCGGCTGGCCGGGATCGAGTCCGGCATCTTTGCTGAACGCTTCGTAGAACGGGCTCCTGGTCGGATCCGCGACGATCTGCTGGTCGAGTTGCGGCGGCACGCGCTGCAGGATGACCTTCGGCGGCACCTGTCCGCGCTGCACGCCTGCGCGCATCAAGGCGATGTTCTGGTCGACGAGTTGGTCGATCGTGCCGATGCGGCTCAGCCACTGCTGGTAGTCCCCGACCGTCTTGAACACGACGACGTCCGTGATGCGGTGCATCGAGGCGAGTCCGCCGCGCTGCGAGAGCGGCGTGTACTGCGAGCCGTAGTCGTACGAGTCGATGTTCGCCTGGTACTGGCGGCGGAACAGGTCGCGGTTCAGCTGGTCCTCGGGGGTCAGCTGCTGCGGGTCGATCCTGTCGAGCGCGGCGATGACCGCCTGGTCTCCCTCGTAGGAGGCCTGCAGGGCCGCCGGGGAGAGGTCCGGCCAACGGTCGTCGTAGCGGTGGTCACCGATGTAGGTCGCGCCGACCGGGTTCTCGCGCAGTCCGCGCTCCCATTCCGTGTCGAAAAGTGCATGCAAGTCCTTGGCAACACTCGTTTTATCCTGTGCCTGGACCGGGGCGGACAGGGGCAGGGCGAGCAACAGGAGCAGGGCGGGCAGGACCGGACGCATGCGTTGACCACTCTATATAGAAGGACGCGATGTTCCGGTCCCGGTCGAGCCTTGGCAAGCCGCCCAGCCAGTGCTCTCGCCCGGGCACCGTCGCATTGCAGGGGCAGAGGGGGTATTGCGGCAACTGCGCTGTGGTCCGGGCCGGGCGGGTGGGGTAAAGTCGGCTTACCCATCGCAAGGTCTGTTCGAAGAGTGGCCGCGAAGGCCCGCCGAAGGCGCAACCCGCCCGGAAACGCTCAGGCAAAACAACGGCAGCACCTGATGGGCTCTGGAGAGCGGTCCGCCTCGTGGCGGGCCCACCGAAGGGGTGCGGCGTCGGCTTGTGGCCGGTTCCCGATCTCTCAGGTCCAAGGACAGAGGGGCGGCAGGTCGTTTTCGAGCGGCTTGCCGCCCTTTTTTTTGGTCGCGACACTCGGCAGGGCCGGGACGGGAAACACAGTCATGGGAATGCGCACACCGCTTTTCGATACCCACGTCGCGGCCGGGGCCCGCACCGTCGACTTCGGCGGCTGGGACATGCCCGTCAACTACGGCTCGCAGATCGAGGAGCACCACGCCGTGCGCCGCGACGCCGGCATGTTCGACGTCTCGCACATGTGCGTGGTCGACCTGCGCGGCGACCGGGTGCGCGACTACCTGCGCCGCCTGCTCGCGAACGACGTCGCCAGGCTGACGCAACCCGGCAAGGCGCTGTATTCCTGCATGCTGCGGGACCACGGCGGCGTGATCGACGACCTCATCGTCTACTACATGAACGACCACTGGTATCGCATGGTCGTGAACGCCGGCACGCGCGACAAGGACCTCGATTGGCTGCGGCAGGTCGCCGCCGGCTACGGCGTGGCGGTCGAGCCGCGCACCGATCTCGCGATGATCGCCGTGCAGGGCCCGAACGCGCGCGCCAAGGTCGCGGGCATCATCGAGCCGACGATCGCAAAGCGCGCGCTCGAGATCGAGCCGTTCTTCGGCATCGACACGGGCAAGCTCTTCATCGCACGCACGGGCTACACCGGCGAAGATGGCTTCGAAATCATGTTGCCGGCCGAACAAGCCGTGGCGCTGTGGCAGGGATTGCGCGTGGTGGGAGTGGCGCCGTGCGGACTCGGCGCACGCGACACGCTGCGCCTCGAGGCTGGCATGAATCTCTACGGCAACGACATGGACGAGACCACCTCGCCACTGGAATCCGGCCTCGGCTGGACGATCGCATGGGAACCGCAGGACCGCGATTTCATCGGCCGTGGCGCGCTTGCAGCACAGAAGGCTGCCGGCGATACGCGCAAGCTCGTCGGCCTGCTGGTCGAGGACCGCGCCGTGCTGCGTTCGCACCAGAAGGTGCTGGTCGCCGCGGTTGGCGAGGGCGAGGTCACCAGCGGCACGTTCTCGCCCACGCTGCAGCGATCGATCGGCTTTGCGCGCGTGCCGGCCAGGACCGGTGACCGCTGCGAGGTCGAGATCCGCGGCAAGCTGGTCGCGGCGCGCGTCGTGCGCCCGCCGTTCGTCCGCAATGGCAAGGTCGCCATCGCCGTGTAAGCGACACCGCGACCGCACCGGATTTTTCAACGCCTGCGATTCAACCTTCAGAACTTTCCAAGGATTCCGTCATGAGCAACATTCCGGCCGACCTCCGCTTCCAGAAATCCCACGAGTGGGCGCGCCTCGAGGCCGACGGCACGATCACCATCGGCATCTCCGATCACGCGCAGCAGGCGCTCGGCGATCTCGTGTTCGTCGAAGCGCCGGAACCGGGCCGTCACGTGAATGCGGGTGAAGCCTGCGCGGTCGTCGAGTCCGTGAAGGCCGCCTCAGACGTCTACAGCCCGGTCAGCGGTGAAGTCGTGGCCGGCAATGCCGACCTCGGCGGCCAGCCCGAACTGATCAACACCGACCCGTACGGCGCCGGCTGGATCATGCGCGTGCGCCCGGACGACAAGGCCCAGTTCGCGTCCATGCTGGACGCGACGGCCTACGCGGCCGCCCTCGCTGCCGAGACGCACTAAGCACCACGGAGGGGCGTCATGCCTTTCATCCCGCACACGGAAAACGACATCCGCACGATGCTCGAAGCGATCGGCGCGCCGGACATCGACGCGCTGTTCGAGGAGATCCCGGCGAATCTGCGCGCTCCCGGCCTGCCGGGCGTGCCGCCGGCGCTCAACGAAATGCAAGTGGGCCGGTTGATGGCCGATTTCGCGGCATGCGACGGTCGCCCGCTCAATTTCATCGGCGCGGGTGCGTACGAGCACCACATCCCGTCCGCGGTGTGGTCGATCGTGACGCGCGGCGAGTTCTACAGCGCCTACACCCCGTACCAGGCCGAAGCGAGCCAGGGCACGCTGCAGTTGCTGTACGAGTACCAGACGATGATGGCGAGCCTGACCGGGCTCGACATCTCGAACGCGTCGCTCTACGACGGCGCCTCGGGCCTCGCCGAGGCATGCCTGATGTCCGTGCGCGCCAATCGCAAGTCGAAATCGCAGCGCATCCTGCTGCCGGTCGCGCTCAACCCGACCTACCGCGACGTGGTGCAGGTGATCGCCGGCAACCAGAACATCGCGTTCGAGCTGCTGCCGTACGACCAGAAGGGCGGACAGACGCTGGTCGCGGCGCTCGAGCAGTATGGCGGCCAGGACATCACGGCCGTGGTGCTGCAGCACCCGAACTTCTTCGGCACGCTCGAAGACGTCGACGCGGCGACCGACTGGGCGCACGCGAACAACGCGCTGATGATCGGCGTGGTCAACCCGACTTCGCTCGCCGTGCTGAAGCCGCCGGGCCAGTGGGGCAAGCTCGGTGCCGACATTGCCATTGGCGACGGGCAGCCGCTCGGCGTGCCGCTGTCGTCGGGTGGGCCGTATTTCGGCTTCATGGCGACGCGCACGGAACACGTGCGCCAGATGCCGGGCCGCATCATCGGCCGCACGCTCGACCTCGACGGCAAGGCTGGTTTCACGCTCACGCTGCAGGCGCGTGAGCAGCACATCCGCCGCAGCAAGGCGACCTCCAACATCTGCACCAACCAGGGCCTGCTGGTGACGGCCGCGACGATCTACATGTCGCTGCTCGGGGCGAAGGGCCTCGCGCAGGTGGCGGCGACGTCGATGCAGCGCACGCAGCAACTGGTGGATGCGCTGACGCGCGTGCCCGGCGTGCGGCTCGCCTTCGATCGCCCGCGGTTCCACGAGGCGGTGCTGTTGCTCGATCGCCCGGTCAAGCCGGTGCTCGAGGCGCTGGCGCGCCGCGGCATCGTCGGCGGCGCGGACATTTCGGCACGCTTCCCGTCGCTTGGGAATGCACTGCTGGTGTGTGCCACCGAGACCCGCACGCTCGCCGACATCGAAACCTATGCGCAGGCGCTCACCGAGACGATGCGCAGCTCCGCGGCCGCGGCCTGAGCCAGGGAATGAAAGCCATGCATGAAAAGCTGATATTCGAGCACTCCGCGCCCGGCCGCAGCGCCGACGCGCAGTACCCGCAGGTACCCGTCGAGGCGCCGGTTCCCGCGGCACTGCGCCGTGCCAGTGCACCGTTGCTGCCCGAGGTGTCGGAGCTGCAGGCGGTGCGCCATTTCACGCGCCTGTCGCAACTCAACTTCTCCATCGACACGCATTTCTACCCGCTGGGGTCGTGCACGATGAAGTACAACCCGAAAGCCTGTAACCAGTACGCGATGCTGCCGGAGCTGCTCAACCGGCATCCGCTCGCGCCGGAATCGACGGGGCAGGGCATCCTGCAGATCCTGTTCGAGCTGCAGGAAATGCTGAAGGAAGTGACCGGCATGCGCGGCGTGTCGCTCACGCCGATGGCGGGCGCGCAGGGCGAGTTTGCCGGCGTGGCCATGATTCGCGCGTACCACAAGGCCCGCAAGGACTTCGCACGGATCGAGATCATCGTGCCGGATGCCGCGCACGGCACGAACCCTGCGACAGCGACGATGTGCGGCTGCACCGTCAAGGAGATCCCGACGCTGCACAATGGCGACATCGACCTCGAATCGCTCAAGGCAGCGGTCGGTCCGCAGACGGCCGGCATCATGCTGACCAACCCGTCGACGATCGGCGTGTTCGAGCGGCACATCGACGACGTGCGCCGGATCGTGCACGAGGCCGGCGGCCTGTTGTACTACGACGGCGCCAACCTCAACGCGATCCTGGGCAAGGTGCGCCCGGGCGACATGGGGTTCGACGTCATCCACATGAACCTGCACAAGACCTTCTCGACGCCGCACGGCGGCGGCGGGCCGGGCTCGGGCGCGGTGGGCGTCAGCGAGCGGCTGCTGCCGTTCATGCCCGTGCCGATCGTCGGCATGGACGGCGACCGCTACCGCTGGCTCGACGAGAAGGACCTGCCGCAGACCATCGGCCGGCTGTCGAACTTCATGGGTAACACGGGCGTGTTGCTGCGCGCTTACATCTACATGCGCATGCTCGGCCGCGACGGCATGCAGCGCGTGTCGGAGTTCGCGACGCTGAACTCAAATTACCTGGCTGCACGACTGCGGGCTGCCGGGTTCGAACTTGCGTACCCGGAGCGCCGGGCGAGCCACGAGTTCATCGTCACGCTGCGGCGCGAGGCCCGCGAGTGGGGCACCAACGCGATGGATTTTGCCAAGCGCCTGCTGGATTACGGCTTTCACGCGCCGACGACCTATTTCCCGCTGCTGGTCCCGGAGTGCCTGCTGATCGAGCCGACCGAAACCGAATCGAAGGAAGAGCTGGATGCCTTCGTCGACGCCATGATCGCGATCCGGCGCGAAGCCGAAACAGAGCCTGATAAGCTCAAGGGCGCGCCGTGGACCCTCCCGGTGCGTCGCCTGGACGATGTCCGCGCGGCGAAACACCTCGACCTGACCTGGAAGGCTGCATGACGCGAGTCCTGCGAGAAGGCAACCGGCCCAAGGGCCTGACCCGGCTCTGGCTGGCGACGCTCAACTCGCGGCGAGGATTCCAGCAGTGCTACCGCAGCGAAGCGGCCTTCCGCCAGGAAGTCTGGCTGGCCTGTCTGTTGCTGCCGACCGGCCTGTGGTTGGGACAGGACGGGGTCGAGCGTGCGCTGCTGGTGGGGAGCGTCATCGTCCTGCTGATCGTCGAGTTGCTGAACACCGGCATCGAAGTCGTGGTCGACCGGATCGGGGTCGAACGGCATCACTTGTCTGGCTTCGCCAAGGACGTCGGCTCGGCCGCGGTCTTCTTCGGCCTCGTGCTGTTATTCTCTACCTGGGCGCTGATCCTCTGGGATCGCTTCTTCTGATCCAACGACGAGTAACGCTCCGCGCGCGCGCGCGTCTCCTCTTCCGGCTAACCCCTTCCTGGCCTTCCTCACCCTTCCTCATCTTCCCCCTCCTATGACAGCACTAGTCTGCGGCTCCCTGGCGTTCGATACCGTCATGGTCTTTCCCGGTCGCTTCCGCGAGCACATCCTCGCCGACCGCATCCACATGCTGAACGTGTCGTTCCTGGTGCCGAGCATGCGGCGCAATTTCGGCGGCTGTGCCGGCAACATCGCCTACAACCTCCAGTTGCTCGGCGAGAAGGGCGAGCCGATGGGGACGGTGGGCCACGACTTCGAGCCGTACCGTCGCTGGCTCAAGGCCTGCAAGGTAAGCCTCGACTACGTGCGCGAGCTCGACGACGCATTCACCGCGCAGGCGTTCATCACGACGGACCTCGACGACAACCAGATCACCGCCTTCCACCCGGGCGCGATGGCGCTGTCCCACCTCAATGCCGTGCCGACGACTGCGGGCGTCACGCTCGGCGTGGTGGCGCCGGACGGCCGCGACGGCATGATCGAGCACGCGTCGCAGTTCGCGGCGGCGGGCATCCCGTGGCTGTTCGACCCCGGCCAGGGCCTGCCGATGTTCGACGGCGAGGCACTGCGCGATTTCATCGGCAAGGCCACCTGGGTCGCGGTCAACGACTACGAAGGCCAGATGCTGCAGGAGCGGACGGGTTGGGGCCCGGACGAGATCGCCAGCAAGGTCCGTGCCTACATCGTCACCAAGGGCGCCGAGGGCAGCGTCATCCATGCCGACGGCCAGCAGCACCGGATCCCGACGGCCAGGCCCGCCGAGATCAAGGATCCGACCGGCTGCGGCGATGCGTACCGCGCCGGACTTATTTTTGGCCTCATGAATGAACTCGACTGGGAGACCACTGGTCGAATCGCTTCACTGATGGGTTCCATCAAGATCGCTCACACCGGCACGCAGAACCACCGCTTCGACATGAACGAATTCAAGCAGCGCTTCAGCGCGGCGTACGGCCGCGAACTGTGACCCCCTGGCTGGCGGACGCCCGCATCGCTGCGGGCCCGAGACTTGTCCGGCTGCTGCTGCTGCCGTTGCTGGCCGTCGGTCTCGTCGGCGGCGCATCCGCCGCCGAAAGCCCTGCCTGGGATCGTACGATCGAGCGTATCGCGCCATCGGTCGTGACCATCGAAATCGACCAGACCCGCGCCTTCGACACGGAGTGGAACCAGTCGAGCCAGGCGACGGGCTTCGTAGTTGACGCCGTGCGGGGCCTGATCCTGACCAACCGGCATGTCGTTACACCCGGACCCGTGGTCGCGACCGCTGTATTCCAGAACCGCGAGGAAGTGGAACTGCACGCCGTCTATCGCGACCCGGTGCACGACTTCGGCATCTATCGCTACGATCCGGCCAAGCTCCGGTACGTCCAGCCCGCGGCGCTGCCTTTGTATCCGGAGGGCGCGCGCGTCGGCACCGAGATCCGCGTCGTCGGCAATGACGCCGGCGAACAGCTGTCCATCCTGGCGGGAACACTCGCGCGGCTCGATCGCGCAGCGCCGGAATATGGGGTCGGCAAGTACAACGATTTCAACACGTTCTACGTGCAGGCTGCTTCCGGCACCTCGGGCGGCTCCTCGGGTTCACCCGTCATCGACATCCAGGGTCGCGTCGTCGCGTTGAACGCCGGCGGCAGCAGCGGGGCGCAATCGAGCTTCTACCTGCCGCTCGGCCGCGTGCAGCGTGCGTTGCAACTGATACAGCGCGGCGAGCCCGTGTCGCGTGGCACCCTGCAGACCGTGTTCAACTACACGCCGTACGACGAACTCGGACGGCTCGGATTGCAGGCCGCCACGCAGGAGGCCGCGCGCAAGGCGCGCCCCGACCTGACCGGCATGCTGGTGGTGGACGAGGTGCTGCCGGGCTCGCCGACCGAAGGCAAGCTGCAGCCGGGCGACATTCTCACGCACGTGAACGGCCAGCTGGTGACCACTTTCCAGCCGCTCGAGGAAGTCCTCGACGGTTCCGTCGGCGGCAAGGTCGACATCGTCGTCGAGCGCGGCGGCGAAAAGCTGCGGCAGACGCTGCCCGTGGGCGACTTGCACGCAATCACGCCCTCGGAGTTCTTCGAGTTCGGCGATGCCGTGGTGCATACCCTCTCGTACCAGATGGCGCGACACTTCAATGCGCCGGTGCGCGGCGTGTTCGTCGCCAACCCCGGCTACGTGCTGAACGCGGCGGGCGTGCCGCGCGGCGCGCTGATTTCCAGCGTGAACGGCAAGCCGGTCGCGACGATGGCCGACTTCCGCGCAATCGTCGCTACGCTGCCACAGGGCGAGCGCGCGGCTCTGCGCTACTCCACGCTCGACGACCCGACGGGCTCGGAGACTCGTGTGATGCGGATGGACCGCGCCTGGTTCCCGGCGAGGGTCTGCCGGCGCGACGACAATACCGGTCTCTGGCCGTGCGCAGAACTGCCGGCGGCGCCCGCCGCGGCAGCGGTCCAGCCCGCCCGCACGAATTTCGCCGGGGAAGCCGACAAGCGCTCGAACGGGCTCGCGGCTTCGCTGGTGCTCGTCACTTTCGACATGCCGTTTTCGGTCGCGGGCATCACCGAGCGCAACTACCACGGCACCGGCGTCATCGTCGACGTCGAGCGCGGGCTCGTGGTCGTCGACCGCAACACGGTGCCGGTGGCGGCAGGCGACGTGCGCATCACGATCGGCGGCTCGATCGAGGTCCCGGGCAAGGTTGAATACGTCCATCCGCTGCACAACCTGTCGGTCGTTTCGTTCGACCCGAAGGCGCTCGACGGCACGCCCATCCGGGCCGTGAAGTTCGACACGCGCGAACTCGAGTCTGGCGAACCGGTGACGGTCGTCGGCCTCGGTGCTGATTCGCGGCTGCGGACGCTCGCGACCTACGTCGCGACGATGGACGACGTGAATTTCCCGCTGTCGCGCACCCTGCAGTTCCGCGACGCCAACCTCGAAGTCGTCTCGCTGGTGAATTCTCCCTCGGATTTCGACGGCGTGATCACCGGCAAGGATGGCCGCGTCCGTGCGCTGTGGTCGAGTTTCGCCACCGAAGGCGCGCGCGACACCGTGCAGGTCAACCGCGGCATGCCGGCTGCGGTCGTGCTCGAGGCCGTGGCGGCCGCACGGGACCACAAGCCGCTCTATTCGCTCGAAATCGAGTTCGAGGCGCTGCCGATCGCCGCCGCGCGCAAGCTGGGGCTACCGCCCGGATGGGTCGAAAGGCTGGAAACGCGTAACCCGGCACACCGTCAGGTGCTCGCCGTCTCGAGAGTCGCCGCGGGATCCGGCGCGGCCAAGGTGCTGCAGGAGGGCGACCTGCTGCTGGCCGTCAATGGCGTGACGCTCAACCGGTTCCGCGAAGTGGAGGAGGCGACGCAGTCACCCCGCGTGCAGGTCACGGTGCTGCGCGACGGCGCGGAGAAAACCGTCGACCTGGATACCGCCGCGCTCCGTGGTGAGGACATCGATCGCCTGTTGCTCTGGGCTGGTGCCGTGCTCCATGCACCGCACCGCGCGATGACGATCCAGCGCTCGATCCCGCCCGAAGGCGTCTTCGTGGCGTACTTCGCCTATGGTTCGCCATCGACTCGCTACGGTTTGTTCGCCGGGCGCCGCATCGTGGAGGTGGATGGACGGCCGACACCCGACCTCGACGCATTCATTGCCGCGGTGCGCGGCCGTGCAGATCGTTCATCGGTGCGTCTCAAGACGGTCACCTGGAACGGTTCGACGGGCGTGACGACGCTGAAGCTCGACCAGAATTACTGGCCGGCGTATGACCTGCGTCGCAACGCGGGCGGCGAGTGGGAGCGTAAGGCGATTCCTTGAGGCTGCGCCTGCCCGGCGCTCAGGGATTGACGCTATCATTCGCGTCCTATGGTGACAGCGAGACTCCCCCAGGACGAGATCGACCAGGCCGTTGAGGCCTTGCGCGAAGGCGAGGTCGTTGCGTTCCCGACCGAAACGGTCTACGGCCTTGGCGCGGACGCCTCGAATCCCGACGCCGTCCGGAGAATTTTCGAGTTGAAGGGACGCCCGGCGACACACCCGCTGATCGTCCACATCGATCACGCGCGGGCGCTCGAGCGTTGGGCACTCAACGTACCCCCGGCCGCCGCTGCACTCGCCGAGAAATTCTGGCCGGGCCCGCTGACACTGGTCCTGCGTCGCGCACCGGCCGTCGACCTTGCCATCACGGGGGGGCAAGACACCGTTGCCGTTCGCGTGCCGAGTCACCCGGTGGCCCAGCAGCTGCTCCGCGCCTTCGGCAGCGGCATCGCGGCGCCCTCGGCCAACCGCTACGGCCGGATCAGTCCCACGCGTCCCGAGCACGTGCGTGACGAGTTCGGCGACGACGTGCGGATCGTGCTCGACGGCGGCGACTGCAAGATCGGCCTCGAATCGACCATCGTCTCCTGCGTCGACACCGTGCCGCGCATCCTGCGGCCCGGCGCGCTTACGCTGACGCAACTGCGTTCGGTCGTACCCGAGCTCCAGGCGGGTCCGGACAGCGGCGCCCCGCGCGTCCCAGGCAGCGACGCCAAGCACTACGCTCCCCGCACGTCGCTCAGCATCGTCCCGAGCCGCACGCTCGAGGAAGTCGTGGGCCAGCTCACCGAGCACCGCGAAAGAATCGCCGTCCTCGCCATGCGCCCGCCGCGCGTGGCCAACAAGTACATGACGTGGATCAACGCCGGCCGCCGTGCCGACGTCTACGGCCGCGAGCTGTACGTGAACCTGCGCACGCTCGACAAGTCGGGCGCGAAGGAAATCCTGGTCGAGGAAGTGCCGGCGGGCGAAGCCTGGGACGCCGTGCGCGATCGCCTGCGCCGCGCCGCCTCGGCCGAGAACGTCGTTTCCGGCGATCCGGACATCGCGGCGCTGCGCGCCGACCTGGGCCAGGACTGAGACCGCGTGAGCCGGGGGCCCGATTTCAAGGCGCTCGTCGCGCAACACGGTTCGCCGCTGCTGCTGCTCGACTGCGACGTCGTGCGCCGGCAGTACAAGAGCCTGCAAGCCGCGCTGCCCGGCGTCGGGCTGTTCTATGCACTGAAGCCTCTGCCACATCCGGCGGTGGTCGCCGAGCTGCGCGATCTCGGCGGCGGCTTCGACGTGGCGACGTCCGGCGAGATCAAGCTCGTCAGGGCGGCCGGCGTCGGGCCGGAACGTTGCATCCACACGCACCCGATCAAGACCGACGCTGAGATCCGCGCTGCGCTGCGCTTCGGCATCCGCAGGTTCGTGGTCGACAACCCGGACGAATTGCGCAAGTTCCGCAGGCACCGCACCCGCGCGGAAGTGCTGCTGCGACTGTCGTTTCGTGATCCGACGGCGGTCGTCGACCTGTCGCGCAAGTTCGGCTGCGAGCCGGCGGCCGTCATACCGATGCTGGAACTTGCGCAGAGTCTCGGAGTCACGGTCCGCGGGCTGTCGTTCCACGTCGGCTCGCAGGTTGCCGAACCCAGGAAGTACGTCGAGGCCATCGGGGTCTGCGCCGAGTTGATCGCGCATGCCTGCGCGTCCGGTCTCGCGGACCTGAACCTGCTCGACATCGGCGGCGGCTTCCCGATCGCCTATGGCGGCACGCTGCAGCCGATCCGCGAATTCTGTCGGCCGATCCGGCAGGCCCTGAAGCAAGTGCCGCGCGGCGTGCGCGTGATCGCCGAACCGGGGCGATTCATCGCGGGTCCGGCCGGAACCGCGGTCGCCACCGTCGTCGGCCGCGCCCAGCGTGAAGGCCGCTGGTGGTACTACCTCGACGACGGCTTGTACGGCTCCTACAACGGCCAGCTGTACGACCACGCCCGCTATCCGATCGACGCGCCCGGATGCAGGGGTCCGGCCCATCCCTGCGTGCTCGCCGGGCCCACGTGCGACAGCATCGACGTCGTGCGCGAGGACATTCCGCTGCCCGAGCTGCAGCTTGGCGACCTGGTCGTCGGCCGCATGATGGGCGCGTACACGGCGTGTTCGGCCACGGATTTCAACTTCATTCCGCGCGCAAAGATCGTCGCGCTCAACGTGCAGGCGGGGTCGCGGCATGCAGATTGAAGTGGTCGACCATGTGGCAGGCGCCTTGCGCGCCCGCGGCATCGCGCTGGTCATCGACGTGTTTCGCGCCTTCACGGTCGCACCGCATGCGGTGGCGGCAGGCGCTAGTCGCGTGTTGCCCGTTGGCGCGGTCGAGGAAGCACTGGCATTGCGCGACGTGATGCCGGACGCGGTGCTCGTGGGCGAGCGGCATGCGCGCCGGCTGCCGGGGTTCGATGCCGGCAATTCGCCGACGGAAATACTTGCGGCCGGCGTAGCGGGGCGACCGGTGGTCCACACGACGCATGCGGGTACCCAGGGGCTCGTCAATGCCACGGGTGCCGATGAAGTGCTGGCCGCCAGTTTCGTCAACGTCTCGGCGCTCGTGCGCTACGTGCAGTCGCGCAACCCACGGTACGTCACGATAGTGCGCATGGGCCACGAGGCACGCGAGCGCTGTGCCGAGGACGATCTTTGCGCGGAAGCGCTGGTAACGCTGCTCAACGGTGGCAAGGCACCGACCACCGCCGAGGTTCGCGATCGATTGCGCGACGCGCCTGCCGCCGTCAAATTTTTCGACCCTGCAGCCGACTGGGCTCCGCTCACCGATTTTGATTACTGCACCGAGGTGGACCGCTTCGACTTCGTGCTGCGTCTGCGCACGGGCGCGGACGGCCGGCGCGAACTCGAGCGTGTCGACGTGCCCGGGGCGGCCGCGTGACCGGACAGCTGGCCGGGGTGGCTGGCTTCCAGCCTTTCGGCATCCCATTCGAGTTCATCCTGTTCGCGCTGACGCTGCTCGGCGTCGCGCTGTTTCATCACCGCACGCTCGACGTGGCCATCGCCGGCCTGTCGGTGATCGTGTTGTACAAGGCGGCCTTCACCGGCTTCCACGGTGGCCCCGGGTTCGCGGGTCTCATCGGGCACCTCGGTGCCGAATGGGTGGTGCTCGTCAACCTGTTCGGCCTGCTGATGGGTTTTGCGCTCCTGTCGCGGCACTTCGAGGAAAGCCATGTGCCGGCGAAGCTGCCCGACTACCTGCCGGACGACTGGCGCGGCGCGTTCGTCCTGCTGTTGATGGTGTTCGTGCTGTCGAGTTTCCTCGACAACATCGCGGCTGCGCTGATCGGCGGCACGGTCGCGGCCACCGTGTTCCGCCACAAGCTGCACATCGGCTACATCGCAGCGCTCGTGGCGGCATCCAATGCAGGCGGTTCGGGGAGCGTGGTCGGCGACACGACCACGACCATGATGTGGATCGATGGGATCAGGCCGCTCGACGTGCTGCACGCCTATGTGGCAGCCGGTGTTGCGCTGGTCGTCTGTGGGATTCCGGCTTCGCTGCAGCAACAGGCTTACTCGCCGATCGTGAAGCAAAGCAGCAAGCGCATGCACGTCGATTGGGGTCGGGTGGGTGTCGTTGCGACGATCCTGCTGGCAGCCATTACCGTGAACGTCGTGACCAACGTCCGGTATCCCGAGTACTCGGACCGCTTCCCGTTTCTCGGCGCGACCGTCTGGGTCGCGATCCTCGCGACGGCTGCGTGGCGCCGGCCCGACTGGTCCATGTTGCCTGCGGCGCTCAAGGGTTCCATTTTTCTGCTCAGCCTCGTCCTTGCGGCTTCAATGATGCCGGTCGAGCGACTGCCCTCGGCTTCGTGGCCCACGTCGCTCGGTCTCGGCTTCGTCTCGGCCGTGTTCGACAACATTCCGCTCACCAAGCTCGCGCTCGAGCAGGGCGGCTACGACTGGGGCGTGCTGGCCTATGCGGTGGGTTTCGGTGGCTCGATGATCTGGTTCGGATCGTCCGCGGGTGTCGCGATCACGAACCTCTTCCCCGAGGCACGTTCGGTCGGTGCCTGGCTGCGTGGCGGCTGGCACGTCGCGTTGGCCTATGTCGCGGGCTTCCTGGCCGTCATTCTGATCATGGGCTGGCATCCGCATGCGCCGCACAAGGGGGTCGTCACCCGGCCTGCAGTGACAGCGCATCCGCAGGAGTAGACGGACGATGATTCGCAACCTGGTGTTCGACGTCGGCAACGTGCTGGTCAAGCTGCACTACCAGTCCTTCGTCGGTTACCTGGTGAAGTCCGGCGTCGACATGTCGGACCTGCCCACCTGGCTCAAGTCCGTCGACCTCGAAGGCCACGAGCGGGGCGACGTTCCCGGCCAGGTTCTGCTCGATCGAATTGCCGGCATGGCTGCGCGCCCGATGGATCCGGCCGAACTGCACGCGCAGTGGCTCTCGATGTTCGAGCGCTGGGACGAAATGTTCGCGCTGGCGTCGGGCCTGATGGCGGATTACCGCGTCTACCTGCTGTCCAACATCGGCGACATGCACTGGGCGCACCTCGATTCGCTGTATGGACTGGATACGCTGGTGCACGGCGCATGCGCATCGTTCCGCGTAGGCGCGATCAAGCCGCAGGCGGCCATCTACCGCAAGGCCGAGTCGATGTTCGAGCTCGACCCGGCAGCGACCGTCTTCATCGACGACCTGCTGCCGAACGTCACTGGGTGCGCGTGAATGCGGCTGGCATGCGATCCACCACACGGACGCGGGCGTCACGCGCTCGCAGCTGCGAGCCCTCGGCGTGAAGCTGCCGGCACCGTTCACCTGAGCGAAAGTCCGCCATGAGCCGCTGCGCGCCGGACGCCGACCATTGCATGTTCAGGAGGAGACCATGGCCGACGCAGTGAACGACCCAACCAACGACCCAGCCACCGTCACCGCCATCCACCGACGTGTCGAAGCCTGTCGCGCAGGGACGGACCCGACGCTGATCGCGCGCCTGCGCTCCGGCTGGGCCGTGCTCGGCGATCCGCAGGTGCTGCCGGGGTATTGCCTGTTGCTGCCGGATCCCGTGGCGCCGCACCTGAACGCGCTGGAACCGGCCATGCAGCAGGCTTTCCTCGCCGACATGGCGCGGATCGGGCAGGCGGTGCAGGACATCACCGACGCGGCGCGCATCAACTACGCGATCTTCGGCAACGTCGAGCCGGCGCTGCATGCGCACGTGATACCGCGCTACGAAGACGAACCCGCCGACCTGATCAAGGCCAATCCCTGGGGCTACGACTGGAACGCCGCACCACGGTTCGAGCCGGACGCCGATGGCGACCTGCTGCTCGCGATCCGCGCGCGCCTTGAGCGCACGCCCTGATAGCGTGATTTCTGCCGCTTTTCCGCAGTAGCGCCACTGGCCGCCGGCCGGCGTTGCGTTACTCTCCTGCCATGCGTCCCGGTCACAGCCCCGCGGGATTCCGGTCGGTCTTCGTGATCGCCTGTCTGCTCGTCTGTGGCGTGTCAGCCGCTGCGGCTTACCGCTACAAGGATGCGAGCGGCCAGTGGGTCTACACGGACCGGCCACCACCGCCCGGCCAGGCTTCACAGAGCGTGGCGCTGGGGCGCAGCGGCGGAGCGGCGCTGAGGATGGTCGTGGAGCCGCGATCCACCGAAGCGGGTGTCGCGCTGGTGGCCATCAACGAGTGCCAGTGCATCGTGGAGTTTGCGGTCAAGGCGCAGACGCCCGCTGGCCAGAAACTGGGGCGCGGGACGGTGCCGCCGCGATCGGAAAAAGTGCTGCTCGAGGTTGCGGCGGCCGATAGCCCGGCTGAGATTCGTTACGAATACGGTTACGTGGTCGGCGAACCCGGCGCACAGCACCGGCCGACGCAACCCTATCGCGCGCCCTTCGCGCTGGCCCGGCGGTTCCAGGTGACACAGGCACCGCCTGATGCCGTGACTCACGTCGACCCGTCGAGCCGCAATGCCGTCGACATCGCGATGCCCGTGGGCACGGCCGTTCACGCGGCGCGCGCAGGTCTCGTGACGAACGTGGCCGCACGGCATTTCCGGACCGGTCTCAATCTGCCAAGCATGGATGAAGCCAACTTCGTGCAGATCATGCACGACGACGGTACCTACGCGATCTATGCGCACCTGCAGCTCGATACCGTGCGGGTAAAGCCCGGCCAGCGCGTCGCCCGCGGCGAATACATCGCCAACTCCGGCAACACCGGGTTTTCGAGTGGGCCGCACCTGCATTTCGTGGTGTTGCACAACGTCGGCTTGCGCAGCGAGTCGGTCCCGGTCACGTTTGCCGGACCCGGCGGCGAAGTCGTGACGCCGCGCAGCCGGCACGATCTGACGGCCTATTGATCGTATGGCGAAACAGGGGCCGCTCACCTGTTTGCACTTGGAAATCGGTGAGGGAAATCGGTGGGAGACGTCCCCTATTTTCCGGGAAATCGGTGAGCGTCCCCTATTTTCCCTGCTTTCGACGGCCTAGTGGCCGCGCAGTTCGCGCACCAACTGGCCCAACGTGGTAACCGGCGGCGAGCAGGTCATGCCACGGCACACGTAGGCGACGGCGCCGCCGAGTGACTTCTTGCTGGCCAGTGCAACCGGCAGATTCTTCGCGTCGGACGGCACCGCCACGATCATGCGGTGCGGGTCGTAGAGCTTGTCCACTTCGCTGCGCCACAGGTCGAGTTCGTCGCTCGCGCCGCGCAGCACCAGCATCACCGGCGGCGACATGAATTCCTCGAGCGCCATCAGCAGCGTGCCGTGCCCGTGCGGATACCGTTCGATGGCGGCGTGCGCGGAGCGCAGCGTCGCTTCCGCTGCGTCGATGTAGCGCGTTTCGCCGAGCAGGTAGCCGAGCCGGATCAGGACGCGGGCAGCCACGCCATTGCCGGCCGGGGTGGCGTCGTCCGAGAACGTCTTTGGCCGCAGTATCAGCGACTCGTGGTCGTCGGCCGTGAAAAAGAATCCACCGGCTTCCTGATCGGTAAAGTGCTCGAGCATCACGTCGACGAGCTCGATGGCCCAGGCCAGGGCGTCGGCGTCCCAGCGCGTTTCGACGAGTTCGAGAAGTCCCCAGGCGAGCATGGCGTAATCGTCGAGGTAGGCCGGAAAGCGTGACTCGCCGTCCGTGTGCACCGCGAGAAGGCGTCCGTCCTTCCAGCACCGTTCGCGCAGAAAACGCACCGCCTGCAATGCGGCATCGGCCAGGTCGCCGCGTTCGAGCGCACGGCTGGCGCGTGCCAGCCCGCCGATCGTCATGCCGTTCCAGGACGTGAGGATCTTCTGGTCGCGGGCCGGCCAGACGCGCGTACTGCGCAGCTCGAGCAGTCGTGCACGAGCTTCGTCGATGCGCGTTGCGACGGTGGCCTCGTCGAGCCTCAGTTCGGTCGCGATGTCGGCGATCGACTTGAACGTGTGCAGGTGCCATTGGCCTTCGAAATTGGCGTCGCGGTCCAGGCCGAAGCGCCGCGCAAAAGGCTCGTACTGCTCGACATCCAGCAGTTCGCGCACCTCATCAGGTGTCCAGACGTAGAACCTGCCTTCGTGGCCCTCCGAATCCGCGTCCAGCGTTGAGTAGAAACCGCCCTCGGGCGAGCGCAGGTCGCGCAGCAACCAGTCAGCCGTTTCTGCGGTGACGCGGCGGAATAGCGGCTCGCCGGTTGCGACGGCAGCCTGCGCATACACGCCGAGCAGCTGAGCGTTGTCGTACAGCATCTTCTCGAAGTGTGGAATCATCCAGTACCGGTCGACCGAATAGCGGCAGAAGCCGCCGCCCAGCTGGTCGTACAGGCCGCCTTCGGCCATGCGCGTCAGCGTGAGCGTCGCCATGTACAGAGCCTGCAGGTCGGGCTCGTCGCTCGCGGCCGAGGCGCGCCAGCTGCGCAACAGGAACTCGAGGTTGGCCGGGTGTGGAAATTTCGGGGCCTCGCCGAACCCGCCAAATTCGCCGTCGAATTCGCGCTGCAGCGTCGCCCGGGCCGTCAGCAGGGGCTCGCCCGATAGCGCTGCGCCCGACGAATCCGCGGGTGGCTGCAGCTGCCCGAGCACGTCCACCAGCTTGTCGCCGTATTGCTCGAGGTCGCCACGGCGCGTCCGGTAGAAATCGGCCACTTTCTCGAGCACGGCGCGGAAGCCCGGCATGCCGTAACGCTGCTCGGGAGGGAAATACGTGCCGGAGAAGAACGGCCGGTGCGAATCGGGTGCCAGGAACATCGTGAGCGGCCAGCCGCCGCCCGCCTGGTTCATCACCTGGTGCGCGGTCTGGTAGATGCGGTCGATGTCAGGGCGTTCCTCGCGGTCCACCTTGATGTTCACGAACAACTCGTTCATGAGCGCAGCGGTGGCGGGGTCCTCGAACGACTCGTGGGCCATCACATGGCACCAGTGGCAGGCCGAATAGCCGATCGACAGCAGGATCGGCTTGTCCAGCCTGCGCGCGAGTTCGAGCGCTTGCGGCCCCCAGGGGTGCCAGTCGACGGGGTTCGCGGCATGCTGGCGCAGGTACGGACTGGTCTCGGCGGCCAGGGAGTTCTGGCGGCCGGTGGGGCTGGGCGAAGTCATGGCGGAACCTGACGGGGTTCGGTCGGCTAGAATGCATGAACTATAACGGAAGGCTGCCGCTCGCCGGCGGAAACGCGCATGTCAACGCCGCCCCCGGCACTCTCGAATTCGTCCCCCGAGCTCCCCGAGCTGCGGCTCAAGCCGCGCGAAGACCGCCGCATCGCGGGCGGGCATCTCTGGATCTTCAGCAACGAGGTCGACACGGTACGCACGCCCCTCACGGCGTTCGCGACGGGAGCGCTCTGTCGTGTCGTTGCAAGCAACGACCGCTTCCTGGGCTATGCCTACGTCAATCCGCATGCGTTGATCTGCGCGCGCATCCTGGGCCGCGATCCGGACTTTGCCCCCGGCAAGTCGCTGATCGTGCACCGGCTGCAGGTAGCGCTGGCACTGCGCGAAAAGCTGTATTCACAGCCTTTCTACCGCCTCGCATACGGCGAATCCGACGGTCTGCCCGGACTGGTGCTCGATCGCTTCGGCGACGTGGTCGTCGGCCAGACCGGCACGGCCGGCATGGAAGCAATGAAACCCGCGATTGTCGAAGCGGTCGTCAAGGTGCTCGGGCCGAAGGCGCTGATCTGGAAGAACGACTCCGGCGCCCGCGAACTCGAAGGCCTGCCGAGCTACGTCGAAACGGCGATCGGGCCCGACATCGAAGAAACCGTCGTCGAGGAAAACGGCGTCCGCTTTTTCGTGCCGATGGGCCGTGGCCAGAAGACCGGCTGGTTCTACGACCAGGCCTACAACCGTCGCGCGCTGCTCAAGTACGTCGCGGGCGCGCGCGTCCTGGACGTCTTCAGCTACCTCGGCGCGTGGGGCCTGGCGGCCGCGGCCGCGGGTGCCAGTGACGTGCTGTGCGTGGACTCGTCCGCGCCTGCGCTCGAACTGCTGCAGCGTTCCGCCGCGGCCAACGGCCTGCACAAGGTCCGGATCGAGCGCGCGGATGCATTCGACGCACTGGCAGCGCTGCGAGCGGCGGGCGAGAAATTCGACGTCGTGATCATCGACCCGCCGGCATTCATCAAGCGGCGCAAGGATATTCCGAAGGGGCAGGCGGCCTACCGCAAGCTCAACCAGCTGGCGATGCAGGTGCTGTCCCGCGACGGATTTCTGGTGTCGTGCTCGTGTTCGCACCACCTCGGTCTGGACGACCTCATGGTCACGATCCAGCAGGCGGCGCGCCACGTCGACCGCTTCGCGCAGGTCGTGGAGGTGGGCGGGCACGCTGCCGATCACCCGATCCACCCGGCGATCGCCGAGACTCGCTACCTGAAGTCGCTGTTCTGCCGGGTCGTGCAGGACTGAGACGGATGGGCGGTTGAGCGTTCTGGAAGGTAAGATACGCGGCCGATGTTCGTCTATCCGCAACCCGATCCAATCGCGCTGTCGTTAGGACCGCTGCACGTCCGCTGGTACGGCCTCATGTACCTGGTGGGCTTCCTGTCGGCCTGGTGGCTCGCGCGTCGCCGCGCAGGGCGGCCCGAGTCCACCTGGCAGCCGGTCGATGTCGACGACCTCATCTTCTTTTCCGCCGTCGGCGTGATCCTCGGCGGACGCCTGGGCTGGATGCTGTTCTACGGCACGGAGCGGATCCTGAGCGAGCCGCTCAGCGTGTTCCGCATCTGGGAAGGCGGGATGTCGTTTCACGGCGGCCTGGTCGGCGTGCTGGTCGCGCTCGCGTTCTTTGCGCGCAGCCGCAAGAAGCAGTTGGTCGACGTGTTCGACTTCACCGCACCGCTGCCGGCGATCGGCTTTGGCGCGGGTCGCATCGGCAATTTCATCAACGGCGAGCTCTGGGGCAAGCCGACGGACGTGCCCTGGGCCGTGATCGTCGACGGCGTGCCTTTGCACGCCTCGCAGCTGTATGAAGCCGCGCTCGAAGGGCTGGCCCTGTTCCTGATCCTGTGGTGGTTCACGTCCAAGCCCCGTTTCCGCTGGGCGCCGTCGGGCCTGTTCCTCGTCTGCTATGGCGTGTTCCGCTTCATGATCGAGTTCGTGCGCGTGCCCGATGCGAACCGTGGCTACCTGCTGTTCGACTGGGTGACGATGGGGCAGGTGCTCTCCTTGCCCATGATCGTGGCCGGACTCGCGATGCTGGCTTTTGCCTACCGGCAGCGCCAGCCGTCCGGCAATTACCGCGCGGCCTGATCCATGCGGCAGTATCACGCCTTGCTGCGGCACATCCTCGATCACGGCGCCGAGAAGGGTGACCGCACCGGCACCGGCACGCGCTCGGTGTTTGGCTGGCAGATGCGCTTCGACCTGAACGACGGCTTCCCGCTGATGACGACCAAGCGGCTGCACCTGAAATCGATCGTGCACGAACTGCTCTGGTTCCTGAGCGGGGAAACCA
Organism: uncultured Gammaproteobacteria bacterium; assembly: GCA_963793675.1. Classification (GTDB taxonomy): domain Bacteria; phylum Pseudomonadota; class Gammaproteobacteria; order Steroidobacterales; family Steroidobacteraceae; genus RPQJ01. The sequence continues at coordinate 251,703 of CAWCBA010000010.1, forward strand.
ACGTCCGCTACCTGCGCAGCCACGGCGTCACCATCTGGGACGAATGGGCCGATGCCAATGGCGAGCTCGGCCCGGTCTATGGCGCCCAGTGGCGCAAGTGGCGGGCCGCGGATGGGCGCCAGATCGACCAGATTGCCCGCGCGATCGACCTGATCAAGCGCGACCCCGACTCGCGCCGCATCATCGTCAACGCCTGGAACGTGGGCGAGCTCGAGCGCATGGCGCTCACGCCGTGCCACGCGCTGTTCCAGTTCTACGTCGCGGGCAACAGGCTGTCGTGCCAGCTGTACCAGCGCAGCGCCGACGTGTTCCTCGGCGTGCCGTTCAACATCGCGTCCTACGCGCTGCTGACGCACATGGTCGCGCAGCAGTGCGACCTCGGCGTCGGTGATTTCGTCTGGACGGGCGGCGACACGCACCTCTACGTCAATCATTTCGAACAGGCGCGGTTGCAGCTCTCGCGTGAGCTGCTGCCGCTGCCGCAACTCGTCATCAAGCGTCGGCCGGACTCGATCTTCGACTACCGATTCGAGGACTTCGAGTTCGCCGGATACCAGGCACACCCCGCGATCAAGGCACCCATCGCCGTATGAACAAGACAGCCTCGAAGAAGCCCGTGAGCAGGTCGTCGAAGACTGCCGCCACGCATCACGCACACATGCGGCATGCGCAGAAGACGGCGAAACAGCCGGCGGCCGCAAGCAACCCGCTGTACGTGGTGAAGCGTTCGCGCATCCACGGCCGTGGCGTCTATGCCGCGCGCCGCATCCGCAGCGGCACGCGCATCATCGAATACGTGGGCGAGCGCATTTCGCACGAGGAAGCGGACTTGCGCTACGAGATGAAGGCCGAGGACGACGGTCACACCTTCCTGTTCGTGGTCGACGACGATCTCTGCATCGACGCCGGCGTCGGCGGCAATCCGGCGCGCTTCATCAACCACAAGTGCGACGCAAATTGCGAGACGATCATCGAAGGCCGCCGGGTCTTTATCGAAGCGACCCGCACGATCCAGCCGGGCGAGGAACTGGGATACGACTATCAGCTCACCTGGGAAAGCACCGACGACCCTGAAGAGCTGGCGCTGTACGCCTGTCGCTGCGGCGCGGCGAATTGCCGCGGCACGATGCTCGACCCGGAGTCGATCGACGCCAGGAAGAGGAAAGAGAAGAAGAAGGCTGCGACGAAGAGGCAAGACTGCCGTCAAGCGCAGGAAGGCCTGAGGGCCGCCGTGCCGCTCGTCTCGATCATCGTGGCGACGGACGAGCGCGGCGCGATCGGGCAGGGCGGCGGCCTGCCGTGGCACCTGCCTGACGACCTCAGGCGCTTCAAGGCCATGACCATGGGGAAACCCATCGTCATGGGTCGCAAGACCTGGGATTCGATCGGCAAGCCGCTCCCCGGGCGGCACAACATCGTGATCACGCGACAAGGCGGGTTTGAGGTGCCCGGTGTCACCGTCGTTGCATCGCTTGATGATGCGATGATCGTCGCTGGCGACGTGCCTGAGGTCTGCATCATCGGTGGTGCGGAAATCTATCGCCTCGCCCTGCCCCGTGCCGGCCTCATTCACCTGACGCGTGTGCATGCGGTCGTCGACGCCGACACCTATTTCCCGGAACTCGTTGCCGGCGAGTGGGACGAAGTGCTGATCGAGCAGCACTCGGCGGACGAGAATCACGCTTACGCGTACAGCCGTGTCGAACTGCACAGACGGCGCACATTGGACGATTCGCTGCGCGCGAAGTGAGCCGCGGGGCCTGCACCCGCCGGATTGTGTGCCGACGAACGCAAGGTGATAGATTGCGCCGGACAGCGCAACGGCCTCCCCGGCAAGAATCCGCGCGTCCAGGAGTCCAGGGATGGAAGAAAGGCGTCCGAGTCGTGCACTGGCCTGGCTCGCATTCGCGCTGGTCTCCGTCGTCTCCTTCGGCAACTTCTACGTCTACGACTCGATCGGCCCGGTGGCCGACCTGCTGCAGCGGCAGCGCGGGTTCACCGACACCCAGATCGGACTGCTCAACGCGATCTACAGCCTGCCGAATGTGCTGTTGATTCTCCTCGGCGGCATGCTCGTGGATCGCCACGGGGCCGGGCGCATGCTGGTCTGGAGCACGGCGGTCTGCCTGGTCGGCGCCGCGCTGACGGCATTCGGTCCGGACTTCTCGACGATGGCGGCGGGCCGGCTGTTCTTCGGAATAGGCGCAGAGACCCAGAATATTGCGATGACGGTCGCAATCGTCGATTGGTTCGCCGGCGGCCGGATCGCGTTCGCGATGGGGCTGTCGCTCGCCATCGGCCGGTCGGGGTCGTTCTCGGCCGACATGTCGCCGACGTGGTTTTCAGGTGCCTACGCGACGGGCTGGCAGCAGCCGCTCGTCATCGCGGCTTTGATCGCCGGGATCGGCCTGGTGGCGGCGCTTGCGTACCGCACCCTCGACACGCAGCGCCGCGTTGCGACCAGCGGCGCGCGAGAACTGCATCCGCGCTTCAAACCCCGTGACCTGCTGCTCTTCGGCCGCGCGTACTGGTTCCTGCTCGTGCTCTGCGTGCTCTGGTACGCCGTGATCCTGGCGTTTCGCAGCACGTTTTCGATCAAGTATTTCCAGCACGCCCACGGCCTCGACCTCGCCACCGCGGGCGCCATGAACAGTTACGTCTTCCTCGCCGCGATGTTCGCGACGCCGGTCTTTGGCTGGTTCTGCGACCGCACGGGGCGGTACGCCCCCATGCTCGCTTTCGGCGCGCTGCTGCTGCCTCTCGCCATCGCGATCATGGCGTACACGCCGTGGAGCCTGTGGATTGCGACGGCGTTGATCGGCGTCAGCTATTCACTGGTGCCTGCCGTCATGTGGCCGCTGCTCAGCAAGCTGGTGGCGTCCGCGAGGTTCGGAACTGCGCTCGGACTGATGTGGGTCGTGCAGAACGCAGGGATCGCCGGCGCCAACCTGGTGGCGGGCTGGCTGAATGACCGGGCCGGGGCGAGTGCGTTCAACCCGGCGGGCTACGAGCCGATGATGCGGTTCTTCGGCATCTCGAGTTCGCTGGGCTTCGTATTCGCGCTCGTGCTGTGGCTGACCGCAGGTCGGCGGCAGCACGAAGCCGGCCGGTAGCCCTCCTGGAGTCTTCAGCTGCCCGCATGATGAATTGAATCCCGTGCATGTCCTGGGGCATGCGCTCGAGAAAACGTCACCCCCGTTCGAAGCAGGCGACGGTTTCGACGTGTTCCGTGTACGGCATCAGGTTGAAAGCGCGGAGACTCGACAGTCGCAGTCCGCCGCTTGAAGTCAGCCGGTCGGTGTCGTCGAGAAACGATTCGAGTCCGCAGCTCACGTAGATGAATTGCTCGGGTGGATCTGCAACCAGGTGCTCCGCGAGTTCGCGGTCCAGCCCTCTGCGCGGCGGATCTGCTATCACGATATCGGCGTCCAGCGCCGCCGCCGCCATCGCCCCAGCGGAACCCGCGATCACCTCGATTCGTCGCCGCTCGGCCGGCTCCAGCGCGTCCAGCCCGAGGGCGAGGCCTTGCAGTGACTGAGGGTTAACCTCATTCATGCGGAGGTGACTGACGCGCGGCAGCACTGACAAGCCAATCGCGCCGACGCCGGCATAAAACTCGGCCACGCGTGCGCCAGCAGGCACCTGGTCACGAACGTGCTCGACGATGCGCTCCGCAATATCGAGATTGTTCTGGCCGAACGCCCCGGGCGGGTAATGCACCGCCGCACCGCCAAAGCGTTCGACGACGCTCGGCGGTCCGGACCAGCGCGTGAACTCGCGTCCCAGGATCGTGTTGGACCGCTCGCACTGCGCGTTGAACCACAGGCTGTGAAGCTCGTCGCCGAGCCGATCGCGGATCAGGTCCAGGCATTGGGCCATTGGCTCGGCTGCAGGGCTGTTGCCGACGAGCACGACCTGCGCGCTGTCGGAACTGCGCTCCACCACGACCTGCAGGTAGCGGGCGAGGCCGCGATGGACGGTCTCGGCATAAGGGGCGATCTCCGCATCGACCAGCGCACGTCGCACCACGGCTGCGACCCGGTTGATCAGCGGGTGTTGTACGACGCAGTTCGGGATGTGCACGATGCGGTGCGTGCCGAGTGCGAACATGCCGAGCTTGGGCGCGCCAAGCCGGCCACGAATGGCCAGGCGGGCACGCATGCGAAAGCCCGTCGTCGCCCCCGATACGACCGGAACACCCGGCAGACCATGGGCGCGGGCCAGCGCCTCCAGCGCTGACTGCGCATCGGCCGCGATGCCTGGCTGACCGAAGCGCGGACAGCCCGGGCAGGGCGGACGGTGGGAGCAGGCCAGCATCGTCGCGGGCGTCAGCTGGCCCACGCCGCGCCGAACACGCGCAGCAGGTTGGTGCCGAGGATCTTTTCGATCCGGTCGTCCGAATGGCCGCGCAGGCTGAGACGGTCCGCCAACTGCTCGAAGCGCCGCGGGGTGTTGAGGTCGTTCGCGAACAGGTAGCCTGCTGCGGATTCCTGCGGCGCGGCGATGCCGGCCGCCTTGCGGCGCGCGACGTTGGCCGTAAACGACTGCACGAATTCAGGCGTCAGCGCGATGGCCGAGAGCGTGCCATCCGTGCCGATCGAGACGTGCTCCTCGCCCGCGACGTTCACTGCGTGCTCGATGTGGCGCACGACGTCGTCGGCAGTGGGTTGCCTGCCGCCCGAGAGGTACGGCATGAAGTAGATGCCCGACACGCCGCCCCTGTCGGCCACCGCGCGCAGCTCGGCGTCGGTGCGATTGCGCGGGTGATCGGCGAGTGCTGCGCATCCCGTGTGCGTGAATGCGACCGGGCGCGTCGAGCGACGGATGGCGTCCGCTGCCGTGACGCGCCCGCAGTGACTCGCGTCCACGAGGATGCCCAGCGCGTTCATGCGCTCCACCGCTTCGTGTCCCACGTTGCTGAGTCCCGCGTCGGACGGCTCCATGCAGCCGTCGCCGAGCCGGTTGCGCCGGTTGTAGGTGGGCTGGATCACCCGGATGCCGAGCCGGTGAAACGTCGCGAGCCGGTCGAGGTCGGTCTCGAAACACACGCCGTCCTGAAAGCCGTACATGAGCCCGGTCCTGCCGCTCGCTTTCGCTGCGTGAATATCGGCGACCGACCGTACGCGGAGCAGCGTGGTCGGATAGCGGTCGACCTCCTTTTCCCAGCGCATGATTGACGCGACGGATTTCTGGTACGCCTCGTCGGGTGGCATCGTGCCCACTTCACCGACCGTGAGGTGCAGGCACGTCATGCCCGACATCTTGATGTCAGCGGCCTCGCTGGTCGTCAGTTCCGCGCCGTCCTCGGTGGCGTGGCCGCCGGGGCCGCCGAGACCGTCGATGACGACGGCGCGCGCATACCTGCCCCACTTGCCGTTCGCGGCCCGCGATGATCGCGGCATCACCGCGAGGCCGAGCGCCAGGCCGGCCGCAGCGACCAGCATCCGTCTGGTGCGTGAAATCATGCTCATCTGCCCGCCGCCGCCATGGGCTGGATACCGAGCGTGCGGCACAACGCATCGGGATCGAACAGCGCGCCGTCCTTGATGACGAGGCGCAGTCGCCGGACGTCGCCGATGGTCCGGCTCGGGTCGCCCTCGACCAGAATCATGTCGGCCAGCTTGCCTGGCATGATCGAGCCCAGCTCGCCGTCGCGACCGACGTGACGGGCGGCGTCGAGCGTGGCGATCCGCAGCACCTCGGGCGCAGGTACTCCGGCCTCGACGTACAGTTCGAGCTCGCGCGGGAGCATGAACCCGGGCATCGCATCGGTGCCTGCGACGAAGGGCACGCCGGCGCTGCGCACGGCCATCAGCATGCGTTGCATCTGCGGCAGCGCCTGACGATAGCGTGCGTCCTCACCTGCGGGAACCGGCAAGCCGCCTTCGAGCAGGCCGCGCCTGACGAGCGGAGGCATGCGATCGGCCACGGCTGCGAGTCCGGCGCCCGACCACACCCGGGCGATCGGTGAAGAGACTCTCGAACGCGCCCAGCGTCGGGTCGAGCGTCACGTGGCGCTGCTTCAGCAGCTGCAGGAAGGCCTGCACGCGTGCCGATTGCGGATCGATGGTTGCCGCGTATTCCGCGACGGCCGTGAATCTTGCGGGTGTCCGCGTGTCCTGCACCTTGTCGAACAGGAAGTTCAGAAACACCATGTTCATGTGCTGGATCTCGTCGTACCCGGCCAGCACGGCCTGTTCGGCCGTCATGAACGCGGGGACGTGACCACCGACCCGCAGGCCCGCCTTGTGGGCCTCGTCCGCGATGGCCGGCACCAGCTTCGGGTCCATCGAGCTGTAGATCTTGACCATCCCGAAGCCGGCGGCGCTCATGGCCTGCACGGCCTGGCGGGCTTCGGCTTCGTCGCTGACGAGCGTCTTGGTCGGCCCCTGGAATGGTCCGCGCCCGTCGATGATGCCGGCAAAGACCACTCGCGGGCCGAGGGCCTCGTTGGTGTCGAAGACGTGCAGTCGCGCCGGCTTGTCGGGCTCGGCGGCCATGTCACGGATGCTGGTGACGCCGGCGGCCAGGAACAGCGGACCGCTGTCGAGATCGGGATGCGTGTGCATGTCCCAGAGTCCCGGCAGCAGTGCGCGGCCCGCGGCATCGATGCGCTCCGCGTCGGCTGGAACGGGCAGCGAGCCGTCCGGACCGACGGCGACGATGCGCTGTTGCGCGAAGATCACGGTCGTGCCAGGACGCATCGTCATGGTTTCGGCATCGAACAGGTTCGCGTGCTCGATCGCCACGGGACCCGTCGGGGCACGCCGCAGCGAGCGTGCCTGTTCGATGCGACGGCGTGCTTCCTGCGCGTCCTGCGCAGCCTGCAGCGCGGTGAGCGAGTCCTGCCAGCCTTCGCGCACGATCGACGAGAAGCCATCGATCGTTGCGAACAGTTCGCCGTCCTCGTCGAGCCAGAGACTCGCGGGCTGGAAACCCATGCCGCTGATCGAATAAAGGCTGACCAGGCGCGAGGCCTGCCCACTGCCGATCTTCAGCTGCGACAGCTGCTGCAGCCGTGCCTCGCCCTGCGGCAGCAGCGCCAGCCTGCCATTCGGCGCGCCACGCAGCGCGCGGGCGAGCAACCCCATTTCCTCGGGCGCTCCGGCCTGGCTCACATAAAACGCCTCGGCCGCAACGTGCTGCGAGCCCCGTTCGACCTTGTTCGTCCACTGCGCCGTGTCGCCCGCCAGCGAGAAGCGCTCCGCAACCGGGCCCTTGTAATAGTCATTGCCGTCGGTGGTGATGGCGACGGGAAGGCCGCGTGCATCGAGCCTGATCGTCGACGTGAATGCAGGGCCGCGTCCGCGGTCGTTGAATGCGAAGTGGACGAGACGAGTGCCGTCCTCCTGCAGGCAGACAGTCTGGTAACCAGCGCGATTGCCCATCAGGCTGAGCGCGTATTCGCGCTTCGACTTCGTGCCGGCCGGGCAGGCGACGGGCTGCGGCGCCGCAGCCGACGTCTGCTGGGCGACAGGTGCGTCAGCCGCCAATGCGCCGCCAGCCAGAACCAGCGCCGTTGCGACGGCTGCGACGGTCCGGCCGCCCCTCATGTTCGTCATCTGACCTCCGGTGCCGGGCCATCAGTGTACCCGGCAAGTGGATCGAGCAGTTCGGTCACCAGCGCGTCCATCAGCGCAACCGGAATCTCCGCCAGTGAGTCCGCCTTGGCCGTAAGACGTGCCAGTACCTCGGCCTGCACGAGCCCGCGTTCGAAGGCGACGCGGTACGGAATCTCGTGGTGGAACATCACCATCGAATAGCGCGGAATGAAGCGCTCCGGGTGACGTCGCTCGAGTTCGAAGCTCAGCTCCTTGCGCAGCATGAACTTGGGGTCGCGCACCGTGTCCCGCATCTCGAGAAAATTCTCGAGGGCCATCGCGGCGATCGCATCGGTGTCGGGCTTGCGCAACTGGAAGAACTGCTCGAATGCCGGTTTCCAGTCGCCGGTTGCGCGCAGCAGCCGATCGAGTTCGAAGCAGTCCTCGAAGCACGCATTCATTCCCTGGCCATGGAACGGCACGATTGCATGCGCGGCGTCGCCGAACAGCACGGCGGCTTCGCCGGCGGACCATGCGTCGGCGTAGACGGTGCCCATGCGGCCGACCGGATGCTCGAGGAATTCGCGGGCGAGCCCCGGCATCAGCGGCACGACGTCGGGGAAGTGCCTGGCGAAGAATGCATCGACGGTCCTGCGGCTGTTGAGCGCAGCAAAGCTTTCGGCGCCGCCTTTCAGGGCAAGGAACAGCGTGACGGTGAAGCTGCCGTCGATGTTCGGCAACGCGATCAGCATGAAGCCGCCGCGCGGCCAGATGTGCAGCGCATTGCGCTCGATGCAGTGCGCGCCGTCCGGTCCGGCTGGCAGCGTGAGTTCCTTGTAGCCGTGCTCGAGCATGTCTTCGACCACGCGCACGCCAAGCTGGCCGGTCATCGCGCGCCGCACGATGGAACCGGCGCCGTCTGCGGCGATCAGTGGCGCGAGCGGCTGCGTGTACGTATCACCCGAGACTTCGTCGAGCATGACGAGTTCGTCACGCTCGAAATCGAGCGTGCGGGCCGCCTGCAGGAAGCGGGGTTCGATCCCATGACGGCGCTGCGCATGATCGAGCAATGCGCGGTTCAGGCCCGGCCGCGAGACGGAGTGAATGACTTCGTTCGGCCGCTGGCCGTAGGGCGCGAACGCGAGGGATCCATCAGGAGCGTGCAGCGTGCGACCCCGCATCGGTACCAGCAGCGGCTCGACGTCCTCGAACACGCCGGCCGCACGCAACGCATGAATGCCGCGGTCCGCCAGTGCCAGGTTGATCGAGCGGCCTGCATCCATGTCGACCTTGCGCAGGTCCGGGCGGCGTTCGTACACCTGCACCTGCCGGCCTTGCCGCGCGAGGTAGATGGCCATCAGCGCGCCGGACAGACCGGCGCCCAGTATCGTGACGGGTCGCTTCACGCCTCGAGTTCCGCGTGCAGGGCATCCACGCAACGCCACACGTCGTCGAAGCGGTTGTAGAACGGCACCGGTGCGGCGCGGATCACGTCCGGCTCGCGCCAGTCGGGCAGGATCGCACGCCGTCGCAGCCCATCGAAGACAGCGCGCGCACGATCGCGCGTGAGCCCGAGCAGACGCAATGACAGGGCTGCACCGCGCGCATCAGGCAGGGACGGTGTGATGATCTCCACCCGCCCCGCGAGCCGCGCCTGCACCAGATCTTCGAAATAGCCCGTCAATGCGATCGACTTCCGGCGCAGGGCCGGCAGACCGGCCGCGGCAAAATGCTCGAGCGACGCGGCGAGCGGCGCCATGGCCAGAATCGGCGGATTGCTGAGCTGCCAGCCTGCCGCTCCGGGGATGGGCCTGAATTCGGGTGCCATCAGGAAGCGCGTGGCCTTGTCGTGGCCATACCAGCCGGCGAAGCGCGGCAACGACGGGTCGGTGGCGTGGCGGGCGTGGACGAACGCGCCTCCCACGGCGCCCGGGCCGCCATTCAGGTACTTGTAGTTGCACCACACGGCGAAATCCGCGCCCGCGTCGTGCAGCTCGAGCGGTACGTTGCCGACGGCATGCGCGAGATCCCAGCCGACGGCGCAGCCCGCTTTGTGTCCGGCAGCCGTGATCGCCCCGACCTCGAGCACCTGCCCCGTCAGGTACTGCACACCCGGCAGCAGGATCGTGGCGATCCGTGCACCCTCGCGTTCGATGGTCGCGACGATGTCTTCGGTCCGCAACAGGTCCTCGCCGGCGCGCGGTGCGATCTCGATCAGCTCGGTCGCGGGATCGAGCCCATGAAAGCGCACCTGCGATTCGACGGCATGGCGATCCGAGGGAAACGCGGAGCGTTCCATCAGGATCGCGCGGCGTGCGCCCGACGGCCTATAGAAGCTCACCAGCAGCAGGTGCAGGTTGGCCGTGAGCGTATTCATCGCGATGACCTCGGCCGGCTCGGCGCCGACCAGCATGGCCAGCGCAGGCGCGAGCCGCTCGTGGTACGACAGCCACGGGTGGCGACCGGTGAAGTGTCCTTCGACCCCGAGTGAGCGCCAGTCGCGCATCACGTCCTCGACGTACTCCGCGGCCAGTACCGGTTGCGCGCCCAGCGAGTGCCCGCACAGGTAGACGAGTTCGCGGCCGCCGTCCGCCTCGCGCGGCAGGATGAAGCGGTCGTGCCAGGCCGCGAGGGCATCCCCGGCATCGAGCGCGTGCGCGTGTTCCCGGTCGAGCCTCATGTCGCGTCTCCCGGGATCGACCGTAATGGGTACAGCACGGGACGGCTCGGCGCTGCGTCGGAGCCAAAGGCGGGAACCTGCAGGTCGAGCAGGTACAGCCCGTCCGCCACCGAGTCCGGCACGTAGGCGAGTTCGGTGACGAGCGCGTGGCCGCGCGTTGCCTGCGCCGCGTCGTTGCAAGCCGCGGGCAATCCCCAGTATTCGCGATGAGCCGCGAGCCGGCCGCCGTCGTCGGCACGGTCGAGGCTCGGCAGGTCGACCACGAGCGAGTCGACCCCACGCTCGACCAGCCACCGCATCGCTTCCGGCAGGAAATACGGCGCCGGGCTCGGTGAGCCGGAATAGGCGCGGTGCCGTTTGTCCGCTGCATTTGGCAGCGTGCGAATCACCATTGCCGCGAATGGCGCATCGGACCATGCCGCGGCCGCGCTGGCGAGCGTGCCTTGCCGAATCACGAGGTCATCGGCAGCAGCGTGACCGCCGGGTACGGCAGCCGCTGCCGCACCCAATGGCTCCGGTCGGATGGAGACGACCAGTGCGACACAAGGCGCCACGGGTGTCAGGCTCGCGATCGTGACCGGACTGCTCGTGACGTGCCCGACACATTCGGTGTGGGTGCCGTGGCAATGCGGGGCCAGCGAATGCACGGCGCAATTGCAGCTGGCGCCGTGCGCGACACTGCCCGTGAATCCACCGATCCGCAGGGGCTCGCTCGCGGCCGGCGTTGCGACGAAGAAGCTCGGTTGCGCGCCATTGAATTCGAGCACGATGGCGAGATCCGCGGGCGCGGTGACGTCAGCGCGCCAGCGCCGGCCGCCGGCAGTGAACTCCAGGCCGTTCAAGTGGTCACTTCCTCAGTGAGCTGCCGCACGAGCGGCAGACCGTGTGCTCGGGATTCGACCAGAACCGCTCGAAAACCGGCGGCAGTTGCGTTTCGATGTTGGTGATCTGCAGGTACTCGCTGTAGAGGCGCGCATCGCAGCGTTCGCAGTACCAGAGGAAGCCGTCGGCTTCGCCGGCGCGGCGCTTGCGCTCCACGACGAGCCCGACGGTGTCGGCAAAACGTTGTGGCGAGTGCGGTACATGGGCGGGCAGCAGCAGCACGTCGCCTTCGCGGATGGGAATATCCACGCGCTTCCCGTCCTGGACCGTCCGCAGCAGCATGTCGCCTTCGAGCTGGTAGAAGAATTCCTCGCCCGGGTCGTCGTGATAGTCCTGGCGGACGTTCGGACCGCCGACCACCATGATGATGAATTCGCCCTGTTCGAACACCTGCTTGTTGCAGACGGGCGGGCGCAGGTCCGAGCGGTGCTCGTCGATCCACTGGCGGAGATTGAACGGTGTCAAAGACTGCATGGTCCGAGTATAAATTAGGCTCCATGACGCGACGCAGACTCCGCATCGGCCCGGCCCTGCTGGCGCTGGCATTCGCCGCGGCGAGTGTCGGGGCGCCTGCCGGGGCACAGACGGCGGCGGACGCCAGCCCGGCCGGGGCTGCCCCGACCGTCAATGCGGTCTGGACCGAGCACGAGTTCACGTTCACCTATTTCGGCCGTGGCACCTACTACTCGTGCGGCGGCCTGGACGACAAGATCGAGTACATCCTGACGGCGCTGGGCGCCCGCCCGGAGCCCTGGGTGCGCGTGAACTGTCTCGACGGCGCCGGCATCCAGCTGATGCCGACGGCGCGCATCAGGGTGGCGGTCCCCACCGAGGTGACGCCGGAATTGCTGGCGCAGCTCGAGGCGGACAAGTCGAAGCGCGAGCTGGTCGCCAGGGCCCAGGGCAAGGGGACGGCGGTCGACGCCGCAACGGCTCAGTTTCCGGCCGAACGCCGGATCGTCGAGTTCGACGGCCGACGCCTCGATCACATCAACGATGGCGACTGCGAGCTCTTCGATCAATTGCTGCCGCAGGTGCTGGAGCCGCTGGGAATTCGCGAGGCACCCGGCTCGTCGCTGACGTGTATGCCGCGCCAGTCGCAGTCAGGTGCGGTCCACCTCAGGCTCGAATCGCTCCACGCGCAGCCGGCAGCCGTCGTCGATACCGCCAGGCCCTGAGGCCGGGTCCGCGCTTCAGTCCTCGAGCGGCAGTCCGCCGGTGTGGTTCGCCACCTGCACCGGTTGGGCGCCGGGCGTGTCGATGCGCTGCCCGGTCAGTGAGCCTCCCCAGACGCAGCCCGTGTCGAGGCCGAGCACGTGATCCTCGTCCACGTAACCCATGGCAGACCAGTGGCCGAAGACGAGCCGTTCGCCGGCTGATTTCCGCCAGGGAATGCGAAACCACGGCTGCGTGCCCCTGGGTGCGGTCGCAGGCGCGCCCTTGAACTTGAGCGCCATGCGGCCCGTCGCGGCATCGCACACGCGCAGTCGCGTGAATGCGTTGATCGTAAAGCGGATGCGATCCCAGCCGTCGAGGTCGTCGCGCCAGGTGTCCGGCTCGTTGCCGTACATGCGTTGGTAGACCTGCCCGGCCTGCTCGCCGAGCAGCCTGCGCCGTACCTCGGCCGCACAGGTCGCTGCGGTCTGCAGGTCCCACTGCGGCGGCAGGCCCGCGTGCAACAGTGCGATGCCGAGGTGCGCGTCATGATGCAGCAGTGGGCGCGCCTGCAGCCAGTCGAGCAGGTCGTCGGCATCCGGTGCGTCGACGATCGGCCGCAATCCTTCGTCGCCATCACGCCAACCTGCGCCGCCGCGCACGAGGGCGAGCAGGTGCAGGTCGTGATTGCCCAGGACGGTGATGGCGGCATCGCCGAGTGACTTGACGAAGCGCAGCGTGTCGAGCGACCGCGGGCCGCGGTTGACGAGGTCGCCGACGAACCAGAGTCGATCGCGCGACGCGTCGAACCGCAGGCGGTCGAGGAGGGTGTCCAGCTCGTCCTTGCAGCCCTGGACGTCGCCGATCGCATAGACGGCCATCGAGCCGTCTTCAGTGCAGGACGCCCGGCATGGCGAGCCGGAACGGCGCGATCGGTGCGTCGAACTGCTCGCCGTCGTCCGCGACCATGTGGTACCTGCCCTGCATCGCGCCGACCGGCGTCTCGAGGATCGCGCCGCTGGAATACCGGAATCCCTGGCCCGGCTGCAGGTGCGGTTGCTCGCCGACGACGCCGTCGCCGACCACTTCCTGCACCTTGCCGTTGGCGTCGGTGATGAGCCAGTGGCGCGTCACGAGTCGCGCCGGTTTCGTCCCTTCGTTGCGGATGGTGATCGTGTACGAGAACACGAACCGACCCTCGCCGGGGTTCGACTGGTCCTCGACGTAATTGGTGCTGACGTCGACGCGAATGCGGTTGGGATCCGCCGTCGTCATGTCTTCTTCCAGCGCACGGCGAGCACGTCGCACGGCGCCGCATGCAGGATCGTGTCCTCGGTCTGGTTGAACATGATCGACAGGCCGTGCCGTTCGCGGCTGCCGAGCACGATCAGGTCGATGCCGCGGTCCGTTGCGATGCGCACGAGCTCGGCCTTGATGTTGCCGGCCTGCACGATGCGCTCCGCCTTCTCGAGGCCGACCTTCTGCGCGAGTTCGGCGATGTGCCGGGTGGCGCGCTCGATCAGTTCGCCTTCGATCTGCACGGCGGGCAGCAAGGCCTCGCCCATCGGTTCGACCGGGACGTATTCCACGACGTGCAGCAGGATGACTTCGGCCCCGTAACGCTCGGCGACGTCGCGCGCCCGCTCTGCGATCTGTTCGCTGCCTTCGGTGACGTCCACAGCGAGCAGGATCTTCTTGTATTCGCGCATGGTGGGCTCCGTGGAACGGGTGGTTCCGGTGCGAAAATCGGTTCAGGGAGGATTATAGGCGGCGCCGGAGGGGCCACCAATCCGGAATCATTCTGCCGCGATAACGCCGGGCGCATCCCCTCGTCGGGCGACCCATTGGTCCGCAAGGGCGGCAAACTGGGCCGGGGCGAGCGTTTCGGCCCTCGCCCCGGGGTCGACGCCCGCGGCCACGATCCCGTCCACGTCGAGCAGGCCCATCAGCGCATTGCGCAAGGTCTTGCGACGCTTCGAAAAAGCGGCCGCTACCACGGCCGCGAACGCGGCCTGGTCGGCGACTTCGAACGGTGGCGCGGCATGTGGGGTCAGCGCGAAAAACGTCGAGGTGACCCGGGGGGCTGGTTTGAATGCGCCGGGGCCAATGTCGAACAGCCGTTCCACCTTGACGTGCGGCGCGAGCATCACCGTGAGCCGGCCATAATCGCCCGAGCCGGGCGCGGCCGCCATGCGCACGACCACCTCCTTCTGCAGCATGAAGTGCATGTCGGCGAAGGCGTCGAGCTGCGAGATGAAGTGGAACAGCAGCGGCGTCGAGACGTTGTACGGCAGGTTGCCGATCAGTCGCAGCGGCGGCCCGTCGCCGCGCAACGCGCGGAAGTCGAACTCGAGGGCGTCCGCAAGGTGCACCTGCAGCTCACCGCGTCCCTGGCAGTGCGCCTGCAGCGGCGGCACGACGTCGCGATCAATCTCGACGACGTCGAGCCTGCCCGCCAGGGCGAGGACGGGTGCCGTTATCGCGCCGCGGCCGGGACCGACCTCCACGAGTCGATCGCCGGGGCGCGGATCGATGGCGCGCACGATCCGGTCGATCGTGCCGGGGTCGTGCAGGAAGTGCTGCCCGTAGCGCTTCTTGGCGTGACCGTGCTTCACCAGCGCGACGCCTGATGTCGTGCACGATGGCTCAGTTCCAGCGCGAGCGCAAACGCGGCCTGCAGGCTGCCGGGATCGGCCTTGCGCGTGCCGGCAAGATCGAGCGCCGTGCCGTGATCGACGGACGTGCGCACGATCGGCAACCCGAGCGTGACGTTGACTGCGTGGCCGAAGCTCGCGTGCTTCAGCACCGGCAGGCCCTGGTCGTGGTACATGGCGACGACGGCGTCGATGCCCTTCAGCCGCTGCGGCACGAACGCGGTGTCGGCCGGCACGGGCCCGACGAGATCGAGCCCGTCGCCGCGTAGAGCTGCCAGCGTCGGCTCGAGCACCTCGATTTCTTCGCGCCCGAGGTGACCACTTTCGCCGGCGTGCGGGTTCAGGCCCAGCACCAGCATGCGGGGCCGGCGTATTCCGAACAGCGACTGCAGGTCGCCCGCGACGATGCGCAGCACGGCCTCGAGTCGCGACGGTGTGAGGGCCGCGCTGACTTTCCGCAACGGCAGGTGCGTGGTCGCGAGTGCAACGCGTAAGCCGCCGCCGACCAGCAGCATCACGGGCAGGCGCACGCCAGTGCGTTTAGCGAGGTACTCGGTGTGCCCGGTAAACGGGACGCCGGCTTCGTTGATGATCGATTTCTGCACCGGCGCCGTCACGATCGCCTGGAACGCACCGGCTGCGCAGCCGCCGATGGCTGCGTCGAGAGTCTCGAGCACGTAACGCGCGTTTGCAGCGGCCAGGACGCCGGGCCGTGCCGGTTCCGCCAGCGGCACGTGCAGGAGTTCGACGCCAGCGCGGGGTCGGCTCATCGCGTCGAAGTCGGGCAGTTTGAGCTGGCGGGCGCTGCGCGGTCGCGCGCGGCCGAACAGGGAGCGGTCGCCGATCAGGACGACACGGCAGCCTGCTGGTGCCGTGTCGAGCAATTCGGTGCAGAGATCCGGGCCGATGCCTGCCGGTTCGCCGGTCGTGACGGCGACGGTGCGCAGCGCCGTGGCACGATGCGATCGGCCCGCGGCGCTCACATCCGGTATTCGACGAACGCTTCGTCGCGCAGCCGGCGCAGCCAGATTTCCGTCTCTTCGTCCGCACGTGCTTCGCGCAGCTGGCTGACGCAACGGTTGCGAGTCATGTCCTCGCTCGCGTCGTAGGTGCGGCGACCGAGCAACTGCACGATATGCCAGCCGAACTGCGTACGGAATGGCGGGCTGATCTCGTTTTCAGCGAGCGCATCGAGCTGCTTCTCGAACTCGGGCACGAAGCTGCCCGGGCCGGCCCAGCCGAGGTCGCCGCCCGTGGCAGCCGAACCCGGGTCTTCGGACGTGACCGAGGCGATCGCCTCGAAGCTCTCTCCCTTCAGGATCCGATCCCGGATCTGCGCGAGCTTCTGGCGCACGGTCTCGTCGTCCATCACTTCCGTGGGCTTCATCAGGATGTGCCGGGCGTGCACCTGCGACACGAGCGCCGGTGCCTGGCCGCCGCGGATCTCGAGCACCTTGAAGATGTGGAGGCCGCTGGGCGTGCGGATCGGCTCCGTCACGTCACCGGCCTGCAGGGTGGGGATGATGTCGGCGACGAACGAGGGCAGCTGCCCCGCCTTGCGCCAGCCGAGGGCGCCGCCTTCGAGTGCCGTGCCGGAATCGGAGTAGGTGATCGCGAGCTGGGCGAAGTCTTCGTTCTTTTTCGCGCGTTCGTAAACGGCCTGCGCGCGCGAGGTGCGCTCCGCGACCTGTTTCTCGTCGGCCGTACTCGGAATGGCGACGAGGATGTGCGCAAGGTTGAACTCGTTGTCCGCACCCGGCGACGCCTTGCTCTTCGCGATGCATTGCTCGACTTCGCGCGGCGACACGTACACGCGCGCGAGCACGTCGCGCTGGCGCAGTGCCTGCAGCGTCATCTCGCGGCGGACTTCGTCGCGGTAGTCGCGATAATCGATGCCCTGGGCCTCGAGCGTGGCGGGCAGGTCGCTGAACTTGATGTTGTTGCGGTTGGCGACATCGGTCAGTGCGTTGTTGACCATCTCGTCCGAGATCTTCAGGCCGAGGCGCTCGGCGCGCTGCATCTGCAGCTCCTGCAGCACGAGGCGTTCGAGCACCTGCTGGCGCAGGACGTTGCGCGGCGGCAGCTGCTGGCCCGCCTGCTGGATGCGCCCGCTGACGATGGACATCTGCTTTTCGACGTCGCTGCGGAGCACCAGGCCGTCGTTGACGACGGCGGCGACGCGGTCGAGCAGGACGCCGGAGGAACTCAGGTCCTTGGACTGGGCGTGGACGGTGCCCACGGCGGCGAGCAACAGGACGGCTGCGCCGAAAAACTGCTTATATTTCAAGGGTATCTCAGAATCGGGGCGCGGACAGAGGCGAGGAGTATCCCCGAATCGCTTCGCGCAGGAAAGCTTCGTTGTCCACTCCGACACTGGACAATCCCTTCAGTTCCAGTTGCAGGCCGACCGACGTTTCGATGGCGCCCGAGCGGCTGGAGACGAAGCGTCGCGTGACCAGGCGAACGGCCCAGCAGCAGGACGAATATTCGACGCCCAGGAACTGGTCCAGCGTCTTGTCTTCCTGCAGCGAGTAGACAAAGCGCACGAAACCGCGCCACTGGCTGCTGAGCGGCCAGGCACCCGACACATCGACCTGCTCCAGCAGGTCGCGACGGAAGCGGTAGCCCGCGTTGATGACCCGACCCGGCGATGGGTTGTACTGCAGGAAGGTCTCGGTACGCTCACCCTGGGTCTCGTCCGGGTTCCACTGGTAGGCAAAGCGCGCGTTCCAGTCCTTGTACGCGTTGAGTTCGACCTCGGCCACGACGTCCGACGTCGAGCGGTTGCGCACGGGCTCGTCCGGCAGAGTGACGCGCGGATCCTGGAAGTAGAACGACTGCCCGAGCGTGGCGCTAAGGTACTGGCGACCGCGGCTCGAATCGAGCAGGCGGGTGGTGACGCCGACGCTCACCTGGTTCGCGTCGCCGATCCGGTCCGGGCCCACGTAGCGGTTGGTGCGGAACAGCTGCACGAGATTCAGGTCGGGAATGCCGGTATCGAAGACGGGCAGGTCGTCCTGGTTCTTGTATGGCACGTACAGGTACAGCAGTCGTGGTTCGAGCGTCTGGATGCGGTTGCCTTTCGATCCCGACTCGCGCTCCATCGTGAAACCGGCGTCGAGACTGGCCGACGGCAGCGAGCGATCGGGGGAATCGTCCGCACCCGGTGCGACGTCGCTCAGCAGGTACTGCGTGTAACGGTAACCCGCGCCCGCGGCGAAAAATGCGCCGCTGCGGTCGATGCGCCATTCGAGCGAAGGCTCGGCGTCGAGACGGACACCCTGGGGACCCAGGTCGCGCTGGAAATTGGTCGCTTCGGCGAACAGGGAGCCCGACAGGCCGCCTGCGAAATCGCGCCAGCGCCCGAGAGCCGCCAGCTGCGGCGCGATGCGGTAGGGCTCGTCTGCCGCTGCCAGCGTGGTGTCGATGACCTGGTAGCCCTGGGCGCGGGCATTGAAGGACCAGGCATCCATGTCGTGGCGCAGTTCGATGTAGCGGTTCACGAACGAAACACTGGTGCCTTCGAAGCCGATACCGAAATCCTCGTAATAGTCGTTGTCGCTCACGTCGGTCGCGTCGATCATCAGCCGGGTGCGCGGCGCGAAGCGCGTGACGTGGCGCCAGTCGATGACGCCGCGGGCTTCGCCGGTTTCCTGGTCGTGGACCAGGTATTCGAGGTTGAGCTGGCTGCGGCTGCGGTCGCTCAGGTAACGCAGCTCCGGGTCGAGGCGGATGCCGCGCGACGAATACCAGCGCGCGGTGAGCGTAGCGTCGTAGTTCTCGGCCAGGTTCCAGTAGTAAGGCACGGCGATCTGCGTGCCGGTGCGGCTGCCGCTGCCGATCGTCGGGAACAGCAGGCCGGACTTGCGCTGGTCACCGACGGGAAACGAGATCCACGGCGTGTAGAACACCGGCACGCCGAGAAACTCGATGCGGACGTCACGCCCGGTGCCGATCAGGCTCTTCTGGTCGATGTCGATTGCGCCGGCGGCGAGGCCCCAGTCCTCGTTGCCCGGGGGGCAGGCTGTGTAGCGCACACCCTCGAGATTGATGTGGCCAGTCTGCGTGATCCTTGCGTTTGGTCGCGGCGCCCCGCACCGACTGGTCACGCAACTCGAATTCAGCTCCTTCGAAATTGCCCACGCCGCCTTCCTGGAACGAGCCGCCTTCGCCGCGCACGTGCATCTGCGGGTCGAGGTATTCGATGTCGCCGTTCAGTTCGACGCTGCGCTGTTCGGCATTGATCGTGGCCTGGTCGGCGGTGAGCAGGCGTTGGCCCATGCGGATCTGCACGTTGCCGCTCAACTCGGCATCGCCGGCACGGCCGAGCTCGCCGGTGTCGCTGGTGACGTGGATCTGCGGGTCGTCCGGATCGGCCCTGAGCAGTTCCTCGATGCGCGGGTCGATGCCGGACTGGACGGCGCACCGGTCGTTGCGTGCGGGCTCGACTGCTGCTGCTTGCGCGGGCGCCGGGGCGGGTGGCTGTTGCTGTGCATGGGCGGACGCGGCTCCGAGCCATGCGCAGGCCGCCGCCCGCCGCAGGGTGGCCTGCAGCGCCTGCTGCAGGCCTGGGGAAGCAGCGCACGGCGTCGTCATCCGGACGATTATAATTGCGCGCGAATCGCCGCATCCGACTATTGCCTGCCCGCTTTCCAGCCCGATCGGGGTCCCCGCTTGAACGACACACG
Organism: uncultured Gammaproteobacteria bacterium; assembly: GCA_963793675.1. GTDB lineage: Bacteria > Pseudomonadota > Gammaproteobacteria > Steroidobacterales > Steroidobacteraceae > RPQJ01. Next base: position 271,303 of record CAWCBA010000010.1, read on the forward strand.
CCCGCAGTCGCCGGCCACGAGCCAGGACGATCCGCGTCTCGAGTTGCTGCGCCAGTGGCTCGAGCGGGACCTCGGCTTGCGCCGGTACGGCATCGCGCCGGCATCCGCCGACGCCAGTTTCCGCCGCTATTTCCGCGTGACGCGCGCCGGACAGGCTTCGCTGATCGTCATGGACGCGCCGCCCGGCAAGGAAGACGTCGGTCCATACCTGCGCGTCGCCGCCATGCTGCAGGACATCGGCGTGCATGCGCCGCGCATCCTGCAACGTTCGGAGCGGGACGGATTCCTGCTGCTGACCGACCTCGGCACGACGATGTACCTGCCGGAACTCACCAAGCCGGGCCAGGCCGATCCGCTGTACGCCGACGCGATGGCGGCGCTGGTCCAGATCCAGTCCCGCGGCATGCAGGCCGCCGCGGAACTGCCGCCGTACGATGAGAAGCTGCTGCGATTCGAGATGAGTCTCTTCCCCGACTGGTTGCTGCAGCGGCACCTGTCACTGGCGCTGAGTCCGCGCGAAGCGCAGGTGCTGCAGGCGGGGATGGATGCGCTGGTCGCCAACGCACTGGAGCAGCCGCAGGTCTTCGTGCATCGCGACTATCACTCGCGCAACCTGATGGTCTGCCCCGAGGCCAACCCCGGCATCATCGATTTCCAGGACGCCGTGCGCGGCGCCTGCACGTATGACCTCGTTTCGCTGCTGCGCGACAGCTACATCGCCTGGCCGCAGGAGCGTGTCGTAGCCTGGGCCCTGGCGTTCCGCCGCCGCGCGGTCGCAGCCGGGCTGTCGGCAGGCCGTGACGAAGCGCAGTTCCTGCGCTGGTTCGACCTGATGGGCGTGCAGCGCCACCTCAAGGTCGGCGGCATCTTCGCGCGGCTTTTCCACCGTGACGGCAAGTCCGGGTACCTGGCCGACATTCCACGCACGCTGCAGTACGCGGTGAACTCGTGCGCGCGCCATGCGGATTTCACCGAACTCGGCGACATTGATCGGGACACGTGTCCTGCCCGCAGTCATCGCCGGGCTCGGGGGCAACGCACCTTGAGAGCCATGATCCTCGCCGCGGGCAAGGGCGAGCGCATGCGGCCGCTCACGCTCAGTCGTCCGAAGCCCCTGCTTGACGTCGGCGGCATGGCGCTGATCGAGCATCACCTCTATGCCTTGGCGACGGCCGGGTTCAGCGAGGTCGTCGTCAACCTGTCGTGGCTCGGCGGGCAGATTCCGGCAGCGCTCGGCGACGGTTCGCGCTACGGGCTGAAAATCGACTACAGCCAGGAGGGTCCGGAACCGCTCGAGACGGGTGGCGGCATCTTCCGTGCGTTGCCATTGCTGTGTCCGATGGGTGTCGAGCCGTTCCTGGTGCTGAACGGCGACGTCTGGATGCAGTACCCCTTCGCGGACCTGCGCGTGCAGTTCTCGCAGGGACTGCCTGGCAAGGACCAGGCGCACGTCGTGCTGGTGCCGAACCCCGACCATAATCCTCGGGGCGACTTCGCTTTCGACGCTGGACGCATGGTCGAGCCCGTGCCGGGAATGGCGGCGGACACGTCCGTGGCGGCGAGAATCGCAGCGTTGCCGAAATGCACGTTCTCGGGACTCGGCGTGTATCACCCGTCGCTGTTCAACGCCTGCGAGGACGGCATCTTCAAGCTCGCGCCATTGCTGCGTACGGCAGCCGTCAACTCGCGCGTCAGCGTCGAGTTGTTCGAAGGCGACTGGCTCGACATCGGCACGCCGGAACGGCTTGCCGAACTCAACGCCCGTCTGACCCGGTGCTGAACCGGCCGCGGCAAGTACAATGCGTCACCATGAGCGAGTTCAAAGGCATTCCGGTCGTCCCCGGCGTCAAGACCGCCGCCTCGAGCGGAAAGAAATACAAGACTGTTCAAGGGTTTACGGCGATCCGTGACGGCATCAAGGCCGCTGCGCCGAGCGCGTCCGCGACACCCGCAGGCCGCAAGCCCAGCTGGCTGCGAGCGCCGATGCCGGCCGGTCGCGGCTTCGAAACGGTCAGGCAGACGGTCCGTGAACACGGACTCGCCACCGTCTGCGAGGAAGCCAAGTGCCCCAACATCGGCGAGTGCTGGAATGCGGGCACGGCGACGATCATGTTGATGGGCGAGGTCTGCACGCGCGCGTGCCGCTTCTGCGCCGTCGATACGGGCAACCCGCGTGGCTGGCTCGATGCCGACGAACCCGCGAACGCCGCGCGCACCGTGCAGCTGATGCAGCTCAAATACGTCGTGCTGACGTCGGTGAACCGCGACGACCTGCCCGATGGCGGCGCCGCCCACTTCGCTGCGTGCGTGCGCGAGATCAAGCGCCTCAATCCCGAAACCGCGGTCGAAGCACTGACGCCCGACTTCCAGGGCGTGCTGACCGACGTCGCAACAGTCGTCGACAGCGGGCTCGACGTCTTCGCGCAGAACGTCGAGACCGTGCGTCGCCTGACGCATCCCGTGCGTGATCCGCGCGCGTCCTACGAACAGACGCTGGCCGTGCTCGCGCACGCCAGGCGGCATCGCCGCGAGCAGGGCGACGTGCTGGTGAAGACCAGCCTGATGCTCGGCCTCGGTGAAACGGACGACGAGATCCTCGAGACCATGCGCGACCTGCGCGCGGCGGGCGTGGACCTGCTGACGCTCGGCCAGTACCTGCGGCCGACGGTCAACCACCTGGCGGTCGAGCGCTTCGTCACGCCGCAGGAATTCGAGCAGTATCGCCGTCGGGCGCTGGAACTCGGCTTCGTCGAGTGCGTGTCGGGCCCGCTCGTCCGTTCCAGTTACCGCGCCGAACAGGCGCTCGCCCGCAACAATGCCGGCCTCGCCGAGGGCGGCCTCGCCAAGCGTGGTTGAATCAGCGCAACAGCATGGCCGTCGCGCCGCCCGCGCTGCGCTGGCTCGGGCGCGTCGACTACGAGCCGACGTGGCGCGCCATGCAGCGCCGCACCGACGAGGCCACGGCCGCAACACCGGACGAGATCTGGTTTCTCGAGCACCCGCCCGTCTTCACGATGGGCATGAACGCCAAGGCGGTGCATCTGCTCGCGCCTGGCGACATTCCCGTCGTCGACATCGATCGCGGCGGGCAGGTGACCTACCACGGGCCCGGGCAACTCGTCGTGTATCCGCTGCTGGACCTCACGCGGCTCGGCCTCGGCGTGCGTGCGCTGGTCGAAGGCATCGAGCGCGCCATCGTCGCGACGGTTGCGCAGTGGGGCGTCGAGGCCTATGGCAAGCGCGACGCACCCGGCGTGTACGTCGGCGAGCGCAAGGTGGCGAGCGTCGGGCTGCGCATCCGTCGTGGCCGTTCGTACCACGGGCTGGCCCTCAACGTCGCGATGGACCTCGAACCATTCGCGCGCATCAATCCCTGCGGCTATGCGGGGCTGCAGATGACGCAGCTCAGCGAGCTGGGTGGCCCTGCCAGCGTGCGCGAAGTGGGTGAGGCGCTGGCGCCGCAGCTGCTGCGCGCGCTGGGGTTCGGCGAGCAGGCGGCGCGTCAGAGCGCGACGAGCACCTGGCTGCAGGACGTGAGCTCCATGTAGAGCGCGTCGAGCTGGGCCTTGCTGGTGGCGACCACCGTCACCGTGATCGACAGGTACTTGCCGTTGCTGCTGGGCCGCTCTTCGATGCGGTCCGGTGCGAGCGTGCCGAAATGACGCGTCACGATCCCCATGACGAGGCTGCGGAAATCGTCCGACGCCTGGCCCATGATCTTCACCGGAAAATCGGTGGGGAACTTGAGCAGTGTTTCCTCGGGCTCGGGAGGCGAACCGCTCATTCGTCCACCAGTGCCGGCCGCGCTGCGATCGCGTCGAGGTGCCGCTGCAGCCGTGCATACATCGACAGCCACGTTGCCCCCGGTGCGCCGGTGCCGATGGCCTTGCCGTCCACCGAGGTGACGGGCAGCACGCCGCGGCCCGCAGAAGCGATCCAGACTTCGGACGCCGCGCGCAATTCGTCGACGCTGAACGTGCGGATCTCGACCGGCAGCCAACCCGCCGCGAGTTCGATCACCGCATCGCGCGAGGTGCCCGGCAGGATGCTCTGATCGTTCGGTGGCGTGACCAGCTTGCCGTCGCGCACGATGAAGACCGTGCTGGAGGAACCTTCGGTCACGCGCCCATCCCGCGTGAGGATGGCTTCGGAGCCGCCCTTGTCCTGTGCTTCCTGGCGCAGCAGCACGTTCGCGAGCAGCGCGACCGACTTGATGTCGCAGCGCGCCCAGCGCGTGTCCTCGAGCGTGACGCCGGCGAGGCCGCGTTCGAGCAGCGCCTGCGCCGGTTGCGGGTACGGGCTGACGAAGGCGAATCCCGTCGGTTCGACCGACGCGGGCGGAAACAGGTGGTTGCGGCCGTATTCCACGCCGCGCGTCACCTGCAGGTAGACGAGCAGCTCGGGTGCGTTGGCCGCGGCGACGAGCTTGTTGGTGACCTCGACCCAGCCCTCCAGCGGCAGCGGGTTGCGGATGCGCAGTTCCGCCAGGCTGCGGTCGAAGCGCTCGAGATGCTGGCGCATCCGGAACGGGCGCCCGCGATGCACCGGCACCACTTCGTAGGCGCCGTCCGCGAAGAGGAAGCCGCGGTCGAGTGGCGAGATTCGTGCCTCGGCCAGCGGCAGGTACTCGCCGTTCAACCAGCAGGTCGGATACGGATCGGCCATCCTTGCTGCTCCGTCAGTGGAACATCAGCCGCAGGCTGTCCCAGGCGCGACCGAAGAAGCCGGCGGCGGGGACGTCCGCAGTCGGGAAGAGGTCGTACGTCGCGATCGTCTGGCCGTCGACGACGATCCTGGCCTTGCCGACCGACTTGTTCTTCGCGAGCGGCGCGATCAGCTCCTCCGGCAGTTCAAAGTCCGCCTTCACCGAGCTCACGTGGCCGCGCTGGTTCGTGACGTAGAGGTCGCGGCCCACGGTGAGGCCAACCTCGTCCTGCTTGCCCTTCCACACGCGCATCGTGGTGAGTGGCTGGCCGGCGGCGTAAATGCGCTTGGTCTCGAAGAAGTTGAAGCCGTAGCTCAGCAGGGCGGCGCTGGCGTCTTCGCGGGCACGCATCGAATCCGTGCCGAGCACGACGGAGACGAGGCGCATGCCGTCGCGCTTGGCCGACGTGATCAGGCAATAGCCCGCGGTATCGGTGTGGCCGGTCTTGACGCCGTCGACCGTCGGGTCGCGCCACAGCAGGCCGTTGCGGTTCTGCTGGGTGATGCCGTTCCAGGTGAACTCACGCTGCGAGTACCACTTGTAGTACTCGGGGAACTCGTGGATCAGCGCGCTGGCGAGCACGGCCGCATCGCGTGCGGTGATGTAGTGCTCGGGGTCGGGCATGCCGGCCGAGTTCACGAAATGCGAGCCCGTCATGCCGAGCTGTTTCGCGTAGGTGTTCATCATCTGCACGAAGGTGGGCTCGTTGCCGCCGACCTTCTCGGCGAGCGCGACGGTGGCGTCGTTGCCCGACTGCACGATCATGCCCTGGATCAGGTCCTCGACCGAGACCTGCTTGCCGACTTCGATGAACATCCTGGAGCCTTCCTGCTTCCAGGCGTGCTCGCTGATGGTCACCATGTCGGTGAGCTTGATGCGGTCTTCCTTCAGCGCCTTGAACACGCCGTACGCCGTCATGAGCTTGGTGAGGCTCGCCGGCTCCTGGCGCGAATCGGGCTCGAGCGCCGCGAGTACGCGGCCGCTCTCGTGGTCGATGACGATGAAACTGCGGGCGTTGAGCTGCGGCGGGGGCGGCAGCGCGGTGGGAGGCGGTGCGGCGGGCGCGGCAGCCGCTGCGGTTGCAGGGTCACCGGCGGCCGGCACGGCGGCGTCCTTCTGGTCGGAACCGCAACCGGACAGGGCGAGGCCGGCGACGAGCGCCAGTGCAAACAGGGTCGGCTTGAGCTTCATTTCTGCGTGGGAACCATGCGTCGAGAGTGGAGGGGGATCAACCGCCGCCGACAGTCGTCGACCAGCCGTTCGCGGGCGTGACCGGCTGCGGCGCGGCAGGAACGATGAAACCCGCCGCCGTCGGCAGCGGCAGGCCTGCGCGGGTAGCGGCGATCGCGTCAGCGAGGTCGCTGACGGCACTTGCATACATGTGACTGCGGTTATAGCGCGTGATCGCGTAGAAATTGGTGAAGCCGACGCGGTATTCGGTCCCGGCTGCCACCTTGAGCGCGACCAGCATCGCCGGTGCGTTCGCCGGCAGGCTGGTTTCGAACTTGACACCGCGCGCTCGCAACGAGCCCACGGTTTCCGTGAGCGCCAGCTTCTCGTCCGTGCCTGCCAGGTTGGCGTTGCTCGCGTCGGCTGCGGCCAGGACCGGTTCGCCCGCGCGCCAGCCGTGCACCTTGAGATAGTTGCCCACGCTCGAGAAGACGTCGGCCCAGTCGTTCCAGAGGTCGCGCTTGCCGTCGCGCGTCGCCGTCGACCGCGAAGTTGCGGAAACTGCTCGGCATGAACTGCGGCAGTCCCATGGCGCCCGCATACGAGCCGACGGGCGCGAGCGGGTCGAGACCTTCCTCGCGGGCCATTACCAGGTACTGCTCGAGTTCGCCGCTGAAGAACGCCTGGCGGGGCGGGTAATCGAAGGCGAGCGTCGAGAGCGCATCGATCACGCGGTACTTGCCGACGTTCTCGCCGTAGAACGTCTCGACGCCGACGATGCCGAGCAGGATATCGACCGGGACGCCGGTCGCCGCCTGGGCTCGCTCGAGTTCGGCCTGCTGCAGGCCGTAGACCTCGGCGCCACGCACTATGCGACGCTCGACCAGGAACCTGGGTCGGTACTCGTCCCACGCGAGCGTGCGCTCGGCCGGTCTGGCGATTGCCCGCAGGATCGCGGGCTGCGACTCGACCTGCGCGAACAGCGTGACGAGTGGCTCCACCTCGAAGCCGTGCTTCTTGCCGACGTTGGCGATGAAGGCACCGATGTCGGCGCGCGTGGGATCGAACGTCTGGGCGTGCGCAGGCAGCGCATGGCCGAGGGCAAGCGCTAACGAGACCGCGCAGGGGCGGGCAATGCAGCGGAACGGGCCGATGGCCCGCCGGGCGAGACGTTGCCGTGTCACGTTGAGACCAGTTTGCGTCGGGAATTGACCGACATGAGGATACCGAACCCAGCCATGAGGGTCACCAGCGAAGTGCCGCCGTAACTCACGAGCGGCAGCGGCACGCCGACGACCGGCAGCAGTCCCGCGACCATGCCGCTGTTGACAAAGGCGTACACCGAGAACAGCAGCGTGAGGCTGCCGGCCATCAGGCGGGTGAACGTGTCCTGTGCCTGCGTCGCGATGTAGAGCCCGCGGCCTATGATCAGCAGATACAGCACCATGAGCACGATGCAGCCGACGAGGCCCCATTCCTCGCCGATCACGGCGAAGATGAAGTCGGTCGAGCGTTCGGGCAGGAACTCGAGCTGCGCCTGGCTGCCATTCATGTAGCCCTTGCCGAAGATTCCGCCCGAGCCGATCGCGATCTGGGACTGGATCGTGTGGTAGCCGGCTCCGAGCGGGTCGTTCTGCGGGTTCAGGAACGTCAGCACGCGCTGACGCTGGTAATCGTGCAGCAGGAACTGCCAGACGACCGGGACGGCTGCGGCGAGCAGGGCGCCCACTCCGAGGATGTAACGCAGCTGCAGTCCCGCGAGCAGGATGACGAGCGCGCCGCCTGCCGTCACCAGCAGCGCGGTGCCAAGGTCGGGCTGCTCGGCGATCAGCAACGTCGGCACGAGCACGATCAGGGCCACGATGACCAGCGTCGTGAGGTCGGGCGGCAGCGGCCGCTCGTGCAGGTACCACGCGCAGCAGAGCGGCACCGCGATTTTCATGATCTCGGACGGCTGGAACCGGATGAAACCCAGGTCGAGCCAGCGCTGCGCACCCATCGCGACGTCGCCCACTACGGCGACGGCGATCAGCAGCAGCAAGCCGAAACCGTAGAGGAACGGCGCGCCGATCCGCAGGACCCGTGGTGGAATCTGGGCGACGAACGTCAACACGCCGAGACCGAGCCCGACGCGCGCTGCCTGGCCGAGGAAGATGTGCACGTCTTCGCCAGCCGCGCTGTACAGCACGATCAGGCCGACCGCACAGGCGGCCAGCACGCTCAACAGCAGCGGCCCGTCGATGTGCAGCGCGTCGAGCAGGCGGCCCGTCAGCGTGAACGTGCGCTGGGCGCGGCTCGAGTGCCCGGGGCCGGCGATTTCCGTCCTCATTCGTCGACGTCTCCTGCAGGTGGCACCGTCGGTGGCGTGGTTGGAGCCGCGGTGGGAGCCGCCGCGTGCGGCAGCAGATAGGCGTCGAACACCGCGCGCGCGATCGGTCCCGCCGTGCTGCCGCCGTGACGGCCGTTTTCGACCAGCACGGCGATCGCAATTCGCGGATCGTCGACCGGTGCAAACGCGATGAAGAGCGCATGGTCGAGCAGGCGCTCGGACAACTGCGATTCGTTGTACTTCTCGTTCTGGCCGATCGAGAAGACCTGTGCGGTGCCGGTCTTGCCCGCAATCCGGTAGGGCGCGCCGGCCTGCACGCGATAGGCCGTGCCACCGGGGCTCACCACGCCGACCATGCCGTCGATGATGGTGTCCCAGTACTTCGGATCATCGACTTTCACGTCGGGCAGCGGGCGGGGCGGCAGGGTCGCGACAGCGCCGGTGAGGGAGTTACGCACCGCACGCACGAGACGAGGCTGGAACCGCTTGCCGTGCATCGATAGCGCCGCGGTTGCGTGCGCGAGCTGCAGCGGCGTCACCAGCATGTATCCCTGGCCGATACCCGCGATGACCGTCTCGCCCGGGAACCACACCTGCAACTCTTTCTTCTTGAAAGCCTTTTTCTTCCATGCCTGCGAGGGGATCAGGCCCGAGCGTTCACCGAGCACGTCGATTCCCGTCTTTCCGCCGAGCCCGAACTGGATCAGGAAGTCATGCAGGCGGTCGATGCCGATCTGGTCGGACACGCCGTAGAAGTAGGTGTCGCACGACTGCGCGATCGCCTTATGCATGTCGACCGTGCCGTGGCCCTGCTTCTTCCAGTCGCGGTACTTGCGGCTCGAGCCCGGGAACTGCCAGACGCCGCGGCAGAAGCGTGTCGACTCCGCGTCGGTGACGCCGTATTCGAGCGCTGCGAGCGCCACGAATGGCTTGATGGTGGAACCCGGCGGATAGACGCCGTGCAATGCGCGATCGATCAGGGGCTTGTCGAGGTTGTCCGCGAGCGCCCGGTACTCCGGCACGGTCAGGCCGCGTGCGAAGCCGTTCGGATCGAAGGTCGGAGTGCTGACATAGGCCAGTATGTCGCCGTTGCGGGGATCGATCGCGACGACTGCGGCCCGGCGCGTGCCGAGCGCTTCTTCGGCGACCTGCTGCAGCCGATGGTCGATCGTCAGCAGCAGGTCGTTGCCCGCCACCGGTTCCTTGCGCTGGAGGTCGGGTGTCGTCAGGCCCACGCGGTCGACGCGACGACCCTGCGCGTTGACCAGCAACTGCTGGTAGCCGGTCTCGCCATGCAGCACTTCCTCGTAGTTGCGCTCGAGGCCGAGCTTGCCGATCAAGCGTCGTGCCCGCATACTTGGCAACGTCGATCCGCTCCTGGTCCTTTTCGCTGATCGCGCCGACGTAGCCGAGCGCATGCACGCCTATGCCCGCATGCGGGTAAAGCCGCGTCAGCCGCGGACGGATCTCGACGCCCGGGAAGTCGGGCCGATGCACCGCGAAGCGCGCGAGTTCCTCTTCGGAGAGCTGCAGGCGGATCGGCACGGCGTCGAACGCGCGCCGCGCCATGATCGAGCGCCTGGTACGCACGACGTCTTCGGGCGGCAGGAGCCCGAGCGCCACGAGTCGGGCCAGCGTGTCGTCGACGTCCGGCGTCTGCTCGCGCGTGAGTTCCAGCTGGTACGCGGGGCGGTTCAGCGCGAGCGGCTCGCCCCCGCGATCGAGGATCAGGCCGCGCGGCGGCGGAATCGGCTCGATGCGGATGCGGTTGCCCTGCGACAGTTCGCTGAAGTACTCGTGCCTGACCACCTGCAGGTAGAAGAGCCGGGCAAACAGCGCACCGAGCAGCATCATCAGGACGAACATGGCGGCGACGACGCGCCGCACGAACATGCGCTGTTCGGCGTAATGATCCTTGAGCCGGGAGTTGCGAGCCATCGCGCTCGTGCGGTCAGGACGAGCGGCGCGTGAGCGAATCGCCCAGCGCAACGACCAGCGGCCAGAGAAGTGCGCCCGACAGCACCGGCAGCCAGCGTACCCATCCCGTGAAACCGTGGCCGGTCAGGCCGTCGATCCAGAACATCAGGAAGTGGTACAGGCCGAGCAGCAGCATGACGATTACCGCCTGCTGCACGATCGGGAACATGCGCATGCGCAGCTGCAGCCTGTGCGTCAGGTAGCCCACGACGAGGAAGCCGAGAGCGTGCTGTCCCAGCACCATGCCGCGCAGCACGTCGAGGAAAAGTCCCGACAGCCACGCGTAACCGAGCCCGGCGATGCGCGGACTGGTGAGAACGAAATAGATCATCGCGAGCAGCGCGAGATCGGGCCGCACCGGATCGAGCCAGCCCGGCAGCGGCACGATTGCCAGCACGAGGCCCGGCAGCCATGCTGATCCAATAGAGCAACCGGCGGGCGAACATGCTCATCGGCCTCATTCGCCACCTGCCTGCGCGGGTGGCGCGGCGTCACAGGCGATGGCGTCGTCACCGCCGGGGGAGTGTGCCTGCGGTGGGCGGGTTCGACCCGCGGCTGGAACCAGACCAGCAGCACCTCACGCGCCTGGTCCAGCTTGGCTGTGGGTTTGGCCTCGACCAGCGCGAACATGCTGCCGGCGCGCCTGACCTTCGATACCAGCGCCACCGGGTAGCCCGGCGGGAACACGCCGCCCATCCCGGTGGAGAGCAGCAGGTCGCCGGGTTGCAGGTCGGCTTCGACGGTGACGAACGGCAACGACAGCTTGTCCTGGTCGCCGGTGCCGACGGCAATCGTGCGTACGCCGCTGCGGTTGGACTGCACCGGGATCGCATGCTCCGCGTCGCTGATCAGGATGACCTCGGCGGTGGATGCGTTGACCTTCGAAACCTGGCCGAAGATGCCGTCGCCGTCGAGCACGGCCTGGTCCTTGAACACGCCGTCGGCCGCGCCCTTGTCGAGCAGCACGCGGTGCCGGAAAGGATCGAGGTCGACGTTGAGGATCGAGGCGACCAGCACCTTCTCGGCGACGGCCGCGGTGTTCGCGCGCATTTCGCGCAGGCGCCGGTTTTCTTCCTCCAGCACCGCGAATCGCTGCAGCTGCAGGTTGGCCAGGCGCAGGCGGGCGGTGATCTCGAGGTTTTCCTGCCGCAGCCGGCTGCGGTCAGCGAAGGATCTCCGTGACCCAGTCCGTCGCGCGGAAGGGGAAATCGACTGCGCGCTGCACCGGATAAACGACCCTGCTCAGCGTTTCGCGGATGCGGTCGATCTGGTGATAGCGCTGGTCCGCCACCATCAGCCCGACCGAGATCGCCACGAGCGTGAGGAAATACGCGGTCAGCGGCGGTCCGCGGCCGATGATCGGGCGGGAGTCGTGGGACAGCTCGACCACGGGGGCCGGGAGGGGTCGCTATCAGTCCAGGCCGAACAGGCCTGGACCGTGCTCGTCGATCAGCTCCAGCATCTTGCCGCCGCCGCGCGCCACGCAGGTGAGCGGATCTTCGGCGACCACCACCGGCAGGCCGGTTTCTTCCATGAGCAGCTTGTCGATGTCACGCAGCAGCGCGCCGCCGCCCGTGAGCACGATGCCGCGCTCCGCGACGTCCGAACCGAGTTCTGGCGGGGTCTGCTCGAGCGCGGCCTTGACCGCACCGACGATACCCTGCAGCGGTTCCTGCAGTGCCTCGAGGATTTCGTTGGAGTTGAGCGTAAAGCTGCGCGGGACGCCCTCGGAGAGGTTGCGGCCCTTGACCGAGATTTCCTTGACGTGCTGGCCGGGGTAAGCCGAGCCGATCTCGATCTTGATGCGCTCGGACGTGGCTTCGCCGATCAGGATGCCGTAGTTGCGGCGCACGTAGTTGATGATGGCTTCGTCGAAACGGTCGCCGCCGATGCGGACCGACGCCGCGTAGACGATGCCGTTCAGCGAGATGACCGCCACTTCGGACGTGCCGCCGCCGACGTCGAGCACCATCGAGCCGCGGGCCTCGTGCACCGGCATGCCGGCGCCGACAGCGGCCGCCATGGGTTCTTCGATCAGGCGCACCCAACGCGCACCCGCGCCTTCGGCGGATTCCTGGATCGCCCGGCGTTCGACCTGCGTCGAGCCGTAAGGCACGCAGACCAGCACCCGGGGGCTCGGGCGAATCATGCGATTGCCATGCACCTTCTCGATGAAGTACTGCAGCATCTTCTCGGTGACGGTGAAGTCGGCGATGACGCCGTCCTTCATCGGGCGGATAGCCGTGATGTTGCCCGGCGTGCGGCCGAGCATGTTCTTGGCCTCCGTCCCGACGGCCTCGATCTTCTTGCCGCCGCGGGAAGGCTCCTCGCGGATGGCAACGACGGACGGCTCGTTCAGCACGATGCCTTTGCCGCGGACATAGATCAGCGTATTGGCAGTGCCAAGGTCGATCGAGAGGTCGTTGGAGAAGTAGCCCCGGAGTTTCTTGAACATTTAGGATTCGCGGAAGAAGAAGGAGGGGAGCGCTGCCTTGCGCTAAATCGCGGCAATTTAACCATAGTCACGACAATCCACAAGGTCGCGTGTATGATTTGTGACTGTTTTTTCCAGTCCTTTCGAGCATTTCCAGATGAGCCTGACACGCACCCAGGTCGAGGGGATCGCCCACCTCGCGCGCCTCGAGATCACCGAGGCGCAGATGCCCGTGTACGTCGACAGCCTCTCGCGCATCATCGACTTCGTCGAACAGCTCGCCGCGGCCGACACGTCCGGCGTCGAGCCGATGGCGCACCCGCTTGCCGACCAGGTCCAGCGGCTGCGCCCCGATGCGGTCTCAGAGACCGATCAGCGCGAGAAGTTCCAGCGCAACGCCCCGAGCGTCGCCGCCGGACTTTACCTCGTACCCAAGGTCATCGAGTGACGCAACGACCGTGATGGTGCCATTCCCCGGAAAAATGGGGACGCTCACCTATTTCGCGCGCCTGTTGTGTGACAGGCCGCACGAAATAGTCGAAACAGGTGAGCGTCCCCATTTTTCCGCCATTCTTCCGGGACCCTGAACCCGGGCACTTTTTCCAGCCCTTTCGCCGTAAACGACCCATGCACACACTGACCGTTTCGGAACTCGCCGCCGGCCTCCGTGCCCGCAAGTTCTCGAGCCTCGACCTGACGCTGCATTTCCTCGGCCGCATCGAACGCTTCGGACCGGAACTCAACGCGTTCGTCACGGTGACGGCCGATCGCGCCCTGGCCGACGCCCGGGCTGCCGACGAGACGCTGGCGAAAGGCGAGGGCGGCCCGCTCACGGGCGTGCCGGTCGCGCACAAGGACATCTTCTGCACCGACGGCATCCTCACCACGTGCTCGTCGAAGATGCTGTCCAATTTCGTCGCGCCGTACGATGCGACGGTCGTCAGGCGCTGGCGTGCCGCGGGCACCGTGCTGCTCGGCAAGACCAACATGGACGAGTTCGCAATGGGCTCGTCGAACGAGACGAGCTTCTTTGGCCCCGTCAAGAACCCCTGGGACCTCAAGCGCGTGCCGGGCGGTTCGTCGGGTGGCTCCGCTGCCGCCGTGGCGGCCTGCATCGCGCCTGCTGCCACGGGCACCGACACCGGCGGCTCGATCCGCCAGCCGGCGGCGCTCACCAACCTCACGGGCATCAAGCCCACGTACGGCCGCGTGTCCCGCTACGGCATGATCGCGTTCGCCTCCAGCCTCGACCAGGCCGGCGTGCTGGCGCGGTCGGCTGAAGACGCGGCATTGCTGCTCGAGGCAATGTCGGGCTTCGACCCGGGCGACTCCACCAGCGTCGATCGCCCGGTGCCGAACTACGCGGCCGAGTTGAACCAGCCGCTCAAGGGGTTGCGCGTCGGCATCATCCGCGAATTTTTCGGCGAGGGCCTCGATCCAGCCGTCGAGAAGTGCGTTCGCGCGGCAATCGAGCTGCTGCAGGGGGAAGGAGCCGTCATCAAGGACGTGAGCCTGCCGAGCCTGCCGCTGTCCGTGCCGACGTACTACGTCGTGGCGCCGGCCGAGTGTTCGTCGAACCTGTCGCGCTTCGACGGCGTGCGCTTCGGCCACCGCTGCGAGCAGCCGAAGGACCTGCTCGACCTGTACCAGCGCTCGCGCGGCGAAGGCTTCGGCGCCGAAGTGAAGCGCCGCATCATGACCGGCACGTACGTGCTGTCGGCGGGCTATTACGACGCGTACTACCTGCAGGCGCAGAAGTGCCGCGCCTTGATCGCCGCGGACTTCGCGCGCGCTTTCAAGGACGTGGACGTGGTGCTGAGCCCGACGGCGCCGACCGCCGCGTTCGAACTCGGCGCCAAGACCAGCGACCCGATCGCGATGTACCTGAACGACATCTACTCGATCGCGGCCAATCTCGCGGGCCTGCCGGGCATCTCGATTCCCTGCGGCTTCGTCAACGAAGGCGGCAAGGACCTGCCCGTGGGCCTGCAACTCGTCGGCCCGCATTTCGGCGAATCACGGCTGCTCTCGGTGTCGCACCAGTACCAGCAGCACACCGACTGGCACAAGCGCGTTCCGGCTGGTTACGCATAAGCACCGCGCCCACCGCACTTCCGACTAACCCCTAACCCCTATCCCCTAACCCCTAACCCCTATGCACTGGGAAACCGTCATCGGCCTCGAGATCCACGCGCAGCTTGCCACGCGCAGCAAGATCTTTTCGGGATCCGCAACCGCCTACGGCGCGGAACCGAACACGCAGGCCAACCTCGTCGACCTGGGTTACCCCGGCGTGCTGCCCGTGCTGAACGGCGACGCCGTGCGCATGGCGATCCGCTTCGGTATCGCGACGGGGTCGAAGATCGCGCGCCGCTCGATCTTCGCGCGCAAGAACTACTTCTACCCCGACCTGCCGAAGGGCTACCAGATCAGCCAGTACGAGCGCCCGGTCGTCGAGGACGGCTCGCTCGAGATCGTGCTCGAGGACGGCACGCGCAAGACCATCGGCATCACGCGCGCGCACCTCGAAGAGGATGCGGGCAAGTCGCTGCACGAGGACTTCCACGGATTGTCGGGCATCGACCTCAACCGCGCCGGCACGCCGCTGCTCGAGATCGTGTCCGAGCCGGACATGCGCTCGGCCAAGGAAGCGATCGCGTACCTCAAGAAGATCCACACGCTCGTGCGCTACCTCGAGATCTGCGACGGCAACATGCAGGAAGGCTCGTTCCGCTGCGACGCGAACGTGTCCGTGCGTCCGGTCGGTGAGGCCAAGTTCGGCACCCGTGCCGAGATCAAGAACGTCAACTCGTTCCGCTTCGTCGAGCGCGCCATCAATTATGAGGTCGAGCGCCAGATCGAACTGCTCGAGGGCGGCGGCAAGGTCAAGCAGGAAACCCGTCTGTACGATGCCGACAAGGGCGAGACCCGCTCGATGCGCTCGAAGGAAGAGGCGAACGACTACCGCTACTTCCCTGATCCGGACCTGCTGCCGCTCGTGATCGACGAAGCGATGATCGAGCAGGTGCGGGCCACGATGCCCGAGCTGCCGGACGAAAAGGCTGCGCGGTTCGTGCGCGACCATGGCCTCTCGGAGTACGACGCCGGCGTGCTGACGTCGAGCCGCGAGCTCGCGGGTTACTATGAGACGGTCGTGCGCAAGCTCGGTGGCCAAGCCAAGCTCGCGGCCAACTGGGTGATGGGTGACCTCGCGGGTGCGCTCAACAAGGACAACCTCGACATCGTGCAGAGCCGCGTCAGCGCCGATGCGTTCGCGGGGCTGCTCGCCCGAATCCAGGACAACACGATCTCCGGCAAGATCGCCAAGGAAGTCTTCGAGGCGATGTGGTCCGACGGCAAGGGCGCCGACGAGATCATCGAGGCGAAGGGCCTGAAGCAGATCACCGACACGTCGGCGATCGAGTCGGCCATCGACGACGTCATGGCGAAGAACCCGGGACAGCTCGCGGATTACCGCTCGGGCAAGGACAAGCTGTTCGGCTTCTTCGTCGGCCAGGTCATGAAGGCGACGGGCGGCAAGGCCAACCCGGCGCAGCTCAACGAGCTGCTGAAGAGAAAGCTCGCGGGCTAGCCGGGGAGAGCCGTGCGCACCGACGCGAGTCGATGCGCACGGCCGTGACCGCGGCCGATCGGACCTACGGCACGATGCGCAGCATGCCGCCGTCACCGCCGCCCGGCGCGTACGAAATCCCCCGGTTCGACGTGTACAGCGCACCGTCGGGGCCGGTCACGAGTCCGTTCGGGAAGCTGGCGAAGCCGGTCAGCACCTCCGTGCGCACGCCGGTCCTGGCGATCGAACGTCGACGAGGTTGGCGCTGTCGGCCGACCACGGATTGTCGAACGGGAAGATCTCGACGCCGAAGAGCTGGTTGCCGCTGCCACGCCAGGCCGACGATCGGGTTGCAGCGACTCGAACGGCAGCGAGTAGCCGGAGAAGTACTTGTCGAACACGGCGAGTTCGGCCGGCCCGCCGTCCTCGCCGAACGTGCCGACGAGGAATTCGTTGCCGCGCCGGGCCATCACGATCGGGTTGTGCTCCTGCCTGGTCGATCGACATGTCGTACAGCTCGCTCGATCGATGCCGCTCTGCGGATCGACGCGCAGCAGGAAGCCGCGATTGGTCTCGACCACGTACAGGTACCGGCCTTGCGCGATCATCGAATGGAAGACGCCGCCCGGTTCCAGGTCGGTGGTCGCGGGATTCGTGTCCTTGAGGAAGTTCGGCGGGTTTGCCGCGAGCCAGGCGTTCAGGTTGGCGACGTTGGTCGTCGAGCCGTCTGGTAGCACGCGCAGGATCGCAGGCAGGTGCTCGGGCAGGGCATGCGAGCAGCCGCCCATCTCGATCAGCACGTAGAGCGTGTCACCGACGAACGCCACGTCGGTCGGGCCGTAACTGCCGCCGTAGGCGTCGGTCATGCTGGGCAGGTGGTCGGCCACGGTCTCCGTCGTGCCGTTGGCGAGTACGCGGGTCACGCGGCCGCTGTAGCCGGCCGTGTAGGGGCTGTAGATGTTCACGTTCACCGGGCAGGCGGGGTCGATGTCGGCCGGGACCTGCCCGCCGCCCACGCCGGCCTCCGCCACGTACAGGCGACCATCGGGACCGAAGGCGAGGCCACGCGGGTTGGTCAGGCCCGTCGCGTAGGTGGTCACGGTCGGCCCGGCGGCCCCGCGCTTGCTGCCGTCGGGTCGTGCGAGCGAGTCCGCGCGGAGCACGCCGGTGCCTGCGCAGGCGAGCGCGGTGAGCGCGGTTGCAGTGTAGCGAGTGAAGCGATTCATGACTTGGTGTCTCCTGCTGTGTTGTTGACTACGTGTGCGATGCGCGCGGTGTGGCGGGCCGCACGGACTGCTCGAAGTCGCCAGCCGCGACGTCACGGCAGGCGAGCATGTCCAGGATCCGCGCCGAGGAGACGCCCTCGAATCCGCTCTCGGCGACGAAGTCCTTCGGATTGCGGAAGGTGCCGAAAATGACGTCGAACAGCGGCAGGTCCGAGTAGTTGTAGTGATGGATGCCGCGCCCGTGGTGCACGCTGTGGCTCTCGGGCCGCTGCACGAGGTAGCCCAGCCACTGCGGCGTGCGGATGTTCGTGTGCTGGAACGTGGCCAGGAACATCGTCGCGTACAGGTACCAGGTGACCGACTGCGCCGGCAGGCCGAAGACCGTCAGCGTCAGGCTGCTGAGCAGCGCGAAGCCGGCGATGTCGAGTGGGCTGAAGTAGAAGGCCCCGAAGCTGTCGACTCGTTCCGCGCTGTGGTGCATCTGGTGGAAGGCGCGCCACAGCCAGTGATTCTTGTGCATCGCCCGGTGCCAGACGTACACCAGGAACTCGAAGGACAGGACTCCGACCACCGCCCCGACCAGCGGGTGCACGGACTCGAGGTTGACCAGCCGGAACGGGGCCAGCAGGTCGCCCCAGAGGAGCGGCAGGTAGGACGAGAGGAAGAAGTAGACGACGAACACGGCCAGGGCGCGGGCGCGCCAGCCGGGGACCCGGGGCAGTGCCCGGGCCGGAAACACGGCCTCCACGAGGATCAGCGCGCCATAGATGGCCAGCACGGCCAGCGAGACAGGGTCGAGAAGGATCTCAAGGGGTGTGGGCATGGGCAGGCTCCTGCGTTGCTGTTTGTTCCGGGCGCCGGTATTGTCGAAACGGAGCGCGGTTGCCTGCTTGGCCGGACGCTAATCTCTTGCTAATGAATCGGTAATCATTGCCATCGGAAGGGCTTCGAATGCTTGCGGCGGAGGGCAGGAAGTTCCGGATCGGCGATTACGTCGTCGACACCGCGCGCTTCCGGATCACCCACAGGGACGAGACCGTCGCCGTCGAACCCAAGGTGTTCGACCTGCTCGTGCACCTGATCCGCCATCGCGACCGGGTGCTGACGCGCGAGCAGCTGTTCGAGGCGGTCTGGGACGGGCGCGAAGTCTCCGACGCCACCCTCAGTAATCACGTGGCGAGCGCGCGCAGGGCGCTCGGCGACAGCGGCGAGCTGCAGCAGACCATCCAGACGGTCCGTGGCCGCGGCTACCGGTTCGTCGCGCCGGTCGAGGAGATCGTCGGGGAGCCCGCCAGCGCCACCGTCGGGACGGCGCCCGCATCTGCAGCCGCACCGACGCCCGCCCCTGAACCGGCGCCCGTGGCCGGCACTCGGGACGGGCCGCCCCGGCGCACGTGGCAACTGGCGTTGGGCGCCGTCGCCCTCCTGGCCTCCGCCCTGTTTTTCGGGGCGCGGTTCCTGGATGCCCCGGCGGTCCAGCCCGAGCCCGGCCGCCCCTACCTCCTGGTCGTGCCGTTCGGCGTGTCCGAGAACGCCACCGAGTACCACCGGACGTTCGCGGACCAGGTGACCCGCGAAGTGGTGGACAACCTGCGCAAGATCTCCGGCCTGAGGACAGTGCCGCACGCGTCGGTCTTCCATTTCCGCACCGACAAGACCCGCGAGCACATCCTCGAGAGCCTGCCTGACCTCCAGTTCGTGCTGGACGGCGAGGTGGTCGTCGCGCCCGACGGCACGCTGCGGATCACGCCGCGGCTCACCGACCTGCGTCGCGACCTGGACGTGTGGAGCAGCCCGTTCACCGTCCGCGTGGACAACCAGGATTTCTTCGAGACGCCCGCCGACATCGCGCGGGCCGTGGCCCGGGCGCTGAAAGTGGAGATCCTCGGGGACGAGCAGCGCGCGCTGGCCGAACTCCCGACGATTCCGCAGGCCTACGAACCGTACGCGGCGGGTTGGCGCGAGATGGAGAAGTTCACGCAGGAGTCCATGCATCGTGCCGTCGACTACTTCGACCAGGCGATCGCGCTGGACCCCGATTTCATCGCCGCCTACCAGGCCAAGAGCGAAGCGCTGCGTTCGATCTTCGCCTACTTCGAACCGCCGCAGAAACTGCTGCCGGTGGTGGAGGCGTCCCTGGCTGCAGTGCTCGAGCGCGATCCGGATTCCGCAGAGGCGTTGTCATCGCTCGGACTGACCCAGGTGATGGCCTGGAAATGGCGGGAAGCCTGGCAGAACCTGAACAAGGCGCGGGCGCTAGATCCGACGCTCGCGCAGACGGAGATCGGTTTTGCGCTCTATTACACCGCGCTCGGCGAGAACGAGAAGGTCAAGGCGGCGCTGGCCCGCGCCGTCGAACTGGATCCGTTGAACTCGGAATTGGCGGACTGGGGAAACTGGGCTTTGTTCATGGTCGGCGAGCAGCAGGCGGCCCGTGAGTGGTCCGACAAGCAGATGCGCCAGCATCCGGAGAACGGGTTCGTGTTCTGCGGGGCGGGCGTCGCCGCCTACCTGCGCGGCGACCCGGCCGAGGGGGTCGCGCTGGTGGAGCACGGCGTCGAACTCTCGGGGCGGGCGCCGGTTGCGCTGATCATGCTGGCCCAGGCCTACGGCTATGCCGGCCAGAAGGACAAGGTGCTGCCGCTGCTCGAGGAGGCCGAGCGGGCGAACATCTACATGTGCCCCTACGAGACGGCTGCGGCCTATCTGTCACTGGGCGACGAGGCGAGCAAGGACGCGCGCGGTCGAGCTGTTGTTCGAAGCCGTCGAGAAACGTTCCAACTGCCTCATCTTCCTGGCCGTCGACCCGCGGCTCAGGGTCCTGCGCGACGATCCCCGGCATGCGGAGCGCTTCCAGGAACTGCTGACGCTCGTCGGCCTGGATGAGCCTTCCGTGAAGTCGTACCGGCGGTAGCGGTCCGCGGTGCCGGTCACGCGACAGGCAAGCCAGCCCGACCGAAGGACTTTAGAATGACAGGGTCGCCGGGGCAGGTCGCCGCCCCGCGCGGCGCCTGGACCTCGACAGTTCACCATTCACCCGTCACTCGCCAGCCATGTCCACCACCATCCGCGAAGACGACTTCATCCAGAGCGTCGCCGACGCGCTGCAATTCATTTCCTATTACCACCCGCTCGACTACATCGAGCATCTCGGGCGCGCCTACGAGCGCGAGCAGTCACCGGCGGCAAAGGACGCGATCGCGCAGATCCTGACGAACTCGCGCATGTGCGCCGAGGGCAGGCGCCCGATCTGCCAGGACACCGGCATCGTCAACATGTTCCTCAAGGTGGGCATGGACGTGCGCTGGGGGACGAAGCGCAGCCTGGCCGACATGATCAACGAGGGCGTGCGCCTCGCGTATAACAATCCCGACAACAAGCTGCGCGCCTCGGTCGTCGACGACCCGTTGTTCGCGCGCAGGAACACGAAGGACAACACGCCCGCCGTGTTCCACGTCGAGCTGGTGCCGGGCGACGAGGTCGAGGTGACCGTCGCGGCGAAGGGCGGCGGTTCGGAGAACAAGTCGAAGTTCGTGATGCTGAATCCGAGCGACTCGATCGTCGACTGGGTGCTCAAGACCGTGCCGACGATGGGTGCGGGATGGTGTCCGCCGGGCATGCTCGGCATCGGCGTGGGCGGCACGGCCGAAAAGGCCATGCTGCTGGCCAAGGAATCGCTGATGGAGCCGCTCGACATGCACGAGCTGCTCGCGCGCGGTCCGCAGAACAAGGCCGAAGAGCTGCGCGTCGAGCTGTACGAGAAGGTCAACGCGCTCGGCATCGGCGCGCAGGGCCTCGGTGGCCTCACCACCGTGCTCGACGTGAAGCTCAAGCTGTTCCCGACGCACGCGGCGTCGAAGCCGGTCGCGATGATCCCGAACTGTGCTGCCACTCGCCATGCGCACTTCGTGCTCGACGGCAGCGGCCCCGCGGTGCTCGAGCCACCGTCGCTCGAGCAGTGGCCGAAGGTCACCTGGACCGCGGGCGGCAGTTCGCAGGCGGGTCAATCTCGACACGCTCACCCGCGCCGAAGTCGAGAGCTGGAAGCCGGGCGAGACGCTGCTGCTGAACGGCAAGATGCTCACGGGCCGCGACGCCGCGCACAAGCGCATCGCCGACCTCTTTGCGAGCGGGCAGGGGCTGCCGCCCGGCGTCGATTTCACCAACCGCGCGATCTATTACGTCGGTCCGGTCGATCCGGTGCGCGACGAAGTCGTGGGTCCCGCCGGCCCGACGACGGCGACGCGCATGGACAAGTTCACGGACATGATGCTGGAGAAGACCGGCCTCATCGTCATGATCGGCAAGTCGGAGCGCGGCCCGGTCGCGATCGAATCCATCAAGCGCCACAAGGCGGCTTACCTGATGGCGGTTGGCGGCGCTGCGTACCTGGTGTCGAAGGCGATCCGCGCGGCGCGCGTGGTCGCGTTCGCAGAACTGGGCATGGAAGCGATCTACGAGTTCGACGTGAAGGACATGCCGGTCACGGTGGCGGTCGACGCGCAGGGCACCTCGGTGCACAACACCGCACCGGCCGAATGGTCGGAGAAGATCCGCACCTTGAAGATTCCAGTTCGCGTGGCCTGAGCGCTCGATGGCTGAAGTCGACACGCTGCGTCGGTTCGTGTTCGAGCGGTATCCGTTCCGCGGCCAGCTGGTGCATCTCGGGCCGGCGTGGCAGGCCATGATGGAGCACCACGAGTACCCGGAGCATGTCCGCGACACGCTCGGTGAAGCGGTTGCAGCCGCGGCGCTGCTCGCGTCGACGCTCAAGTTCCACGGGTTGCTCACGCTGCAGCTGCGCGGCGCGGGCCCCATGCACCTGATGGTCGTGGAGTGCACGGATGGGCTCGCACTGCGCGCCGTTGCGCGCTTCCGTGAGCCGCCCGCCACCGACGACCTGCGCGAACTGTCGGGTGACGGCACGCTCACGGTGACGGTCGAGAACGAAGGCGCTGCGAATCGCTACCAGGGTGTCGTGCCGCTCGCCGGAGCGTCGATGAGCGCATGCCTGCGCGAATACTTCGAAAGCTCCGAGCAGCTGCCCACGCGGCTGTGGCTGCACGCGGACGCTGAGAACGTCAGCGGGCTGTTGTTGCAGCGTCTGCCGGTGACTTCCAAGCCGACAGGGGTGCTGGAATCCGGCGCCGGCGTCGTCGCGGAGGACGAACTCGAAGACGCATGGCGTCGCGTGCAACTGGTGGCGGACACGGTCACGGGCGCCGAGCTCGCCGAGCTCGACGACCAGAAGCTGCTGCGCCGCCTGTTCAGCGAAGACGACGTGCGGATGTTCGAGTCGACGCCGGTGTTCTTCCGCTGCCGCTGCTCGCGCGAGCGCGTCGAGAACATGTTGCGGGCGCTGGGCCGCGACGAGGTCGACTCGATGGTCGAGGAGTTCGGCCAGGTCGAGGTGCGTTGTGAGTTCTGCAGCCGCGCGTACCGTCTCGATGCGGTCGACTGTGCAGCGCTCTTTGCCGGGCCGGGTCCTGCGGCGACCGGCGTGCACTGACGCACTTGGCGCCAGTCGTGGCAGCGTGGCCGGACGTGTTCCGGTCCCCGATCCGTCGGCGGCGGAATGAGCAAAGAATCGTTGTGAACGCACTTTGCGGTGCAAAATAGGGAAAATGACGGAAGCAACTCCAAGGACAGATGCCGCCATGATGGCTGCGACCGTGGACCAAGCCGCCACCCGAGGCGCGCCTGCCGTTTCGTTCGAGTTTTTCCCGCCCGGCGACGATGGCATGGAGCAGTTGCTCTGGGAGTCGATCCAGCGACTTGCACCGCTGAAGCCGCGGTTCGTTTCGGTGACCTACGGCGCGGACGGGTCCACGCGCGAACGCACCCACAACGTCGTTGCACGCATCCTCCGCGAGACCGCGTTGACTCCTGCGCCACACCTCACCTGTGTCGGTGCCCCCGCTGGCGAGATCCTCGACATTGCACGCAGCTACTGGGACATGGGCGTGCGCCACATCGTGGCGCTGCGTGGCGACATGCCCGCCGGCCAGGCGACGTACCGGCCGCATCCGGATGGTTTCGCGTACGCCGTCGACCTGGTGCGCGGGTTGCGCAGCATCGGCGATTTCGACATCTCGGTCGCGGCGTACCCGGAGGTCCACCCGGAGGCGCCGAGCGCGAAATTCGACCTCGACAACCTGCGCGCCAAGGTCGACGCTGGCGCCAGGCGCGCGATTACGCAGTTCTTCTTCGACACCGACATCTTCCTGCGCTTTCGCGACCAGTGCGCGGCTGCTGGCATCAATGCCGGGATCGTGCCTGGCATCCTGCCGATCACGCGTTTCCCGCACATGCTCAAGTTTGCCAAGCGCTGCGGCACCAGCGTGCCAGACTGGCTGGTGCACCGCTTCGACGGGCTCGAGGACGACCCGGAAACGCGTCGCCTGATTGCGGCCAGCTGCGCGATCGAGCAGGTCAAGCGCCTGCAGCAGAACGGGGTGAGGGAGTTCCACTTCTACACGCTGAACCGTGCCGAACTGACCGTGGCCATCTGCCACGCGCTCGGTGTTCGTGCGCCGGCCGGTCGTGCCGCCGCGGTCGGAGTCTGAGTTCAGGTCGCGGCCCATCCATGACCGCACAGGTCCGTTTCTGCCGTCCGTTCCAGGGGAACTCCAGTGCACACCATGCGTCGCCTTTCGGTCGCGTCCGTCCTCATCGGCGCGGCAATGCTCGCAGCTTGCGCCGGCCCGCCACGAGTCACTCCGCCCGCGGCGGCCGCGACCCAGGCGACCGATACCTACGACCTCATCGTCCGCAACGGCACGCTCTACGATGGCTCCGGCGCACCCGGCCGGCGTGCGGACGTCGGCATTCGGGGTGATCGCGTCGCGTCGGTCGGCGACCTCTCCGGTGCCCGGGCGACCGCCGAGATCGACGCTGCCGGCAAGGCCGTCGCGCCCGGGTTCATCAACGTGCTGTCCTGGGCCAACCAGTCCCTGATCGCGGACGGCCGCGGCATGAGCGACCTCAAGCAAGGCGTCACGCTCGAGATCATGGGCGAGGGCGAGTCCGGCGGCCCGCTCAATGACGCGATGAAGGCCGACATCCTGCAGCACCAGGGCGACATCAAGTACCCGATCGACTGGACGACGCTCGGCGAATTTCTCGATTCACTCGTGCGGCGCGGTATATCGCCGAACGTTGCGTCCTTCGTCGGCGCGACCAGCGTGCGCGTGTACGTGCTCGGTGAGGACGACCGTGATCCGACGCCTGCGGAGCTGGCCCGCATGCAGGACCTCGTGCGGCAGGCCATGCGTGAAGGCGCGCTTGGCGTGGGTAGTTCGCTGATTTATGCGCCCGCCTTTTTCGCCGAGACGCCCGAGCTGATCGCGCTCGCGCAGGCCGCCGCGGAATCGGGCGGCGGGTATGTCTCGCACGTGCGCAACGAAAGCTACCGGCTCGAGGCGGCGATCGACGAACTGATCGAGATCACGCGGGCCGCGGGTGGGCACGGCGAGGCGTATCACCTGAAGGCAGCGGGCGAAGCCAACTGGCCTAAGATGGCGCGCGCGATCGCAAGGATCGAGGCGGCTCGCCAGGCAGGGCCTGTCAGTGGGCGCGAACATGTACACCTACACCGCCGGGTCGACCGGCCTCGATGCCGCGATGCCGTTGTGGGTGCAGGCCGGCGGACTCGACGCATGGGTATCGCGGCTGAAGGATCCGCGGCAGCGCGCGCGCGTTCTCGAGGAGATCCGCAATCCGCCCGCCGGGGAGGAGAACCTGTTCCGGACGGCGGGTTCGCCCGACCGCGTGCTGTTCGTCGGCTTCAAGAATCCCGCGCTCAAGCCGCTCACCGGCAAGACGCTTGCGGACGTGATGAGGATGCGCGGCACGAGCGCCGAAGACACGATCATCGACCTCGTGATCGAGGACAACTCACGCGTGCAGACGGTCTATTTCCTGATGAGCGAAGAGAACGTGAAGCTCGGGCTGTCGCAGCCGTGGGTGAGCCTCGGTTCCGATGCCGAAGCGTTGGCGCCCGAAGGCGTATTCATGAAGTCGAGCACTCACCCGCGCGCCTACGGCAACTTCGCGCGCCTGCTGGGCAGGTATTCGCGCGACGAAAGGCTGATGCCGCTGGAGGAAGCGATCCGTCGCATCACGCGCCTGCCCGCCACGAACTGGAAACTGCAGGATCGCGGCTGCCTCGATGCCAACTGCTACGCGGACGTCGTCGTCTTCGACCCCGCCACCATCGCGGACAAGGCGACGTTCGATGCCCCGAAGCAGTACGCGGTGGGCGTCGAGCACGTGCTCGTCAACGGCGTGCCGGTGATCCGCAATGGCGAGCACACGGGTGCGAAGCCGGGACGCGTCGTGCGCGGGCCGGGGTATCGGCCTTGAGCGTGCTGCAGCGCGTGCGCGCTTTCCTGGCTTTCGCTGCAGTAACTGTCTCTCCGCGGCGCACTACCGCTACACTCCCGGCCTGAGGGAGGATGCTGTGGCCGACGTGCCGACAGAGCATGAGGACGAGGGCGCCTGGGCCAAGCTGAGCCGCCGCAAGGTGGTGCAGTGGGGACTCGCGTACGCCGCCGGCGCCTGGGCGCTGCTGGAGGTCATCGGCTTCGCCTCCGATGCATTTCATGGGCCGGATGTCATCAAGCAGCTCTCGATGCTCACCCTGGCGATCGGCCTCCCCGTTGCCATGACGCTGGCCTGGTACCACGGCGACCGTGGTGAGCAGAGCGTGACGCGCGTTGAGCTCGCTGTCCTGACGCTGCTGCTGTTGCTCGGCGGCGGTGTGCTCTGGCTCTACGGGCATCGAAGCGCGCCAGCGACAGCCGGCGTCAAGACGGTTCCTGCCGCATCCGTCCCGGCCCCGGCTGTCGCGACTGCGGACTCACGTCCCTCCATCGCCGTGCTGCCATTCGTGAACATGAGTCCGGAGAAGGACCAGGATTATTTCTCGGACGGCTTGTCCGAACAGATGCTCGACGTGCTGGCGAAGGTGCCGCAGCTGCGCGTCATCGCGCGGACCTCGTCTTTCTCCTTCAAGCGCAAGGAGGTGGACGCCGCGACCATCGCGCGCACCCTGGGCGTCTCGCACCTGCTGGAGGGCAGCGTGCGGAAGTCCGGAAATCGGCTGCGCATCAGCGCCAAGCTCGTGCGGGCCTCTGACAGCTCGCAGCTCTGGTCCGAGACCTACGACCGGAACCTCGAGGACGTGTTCAAGATACAGGACGAGATCGCCGGCGCCGTCGTCGCGCAGCTCGAGGTCACGATGCTCGGCGCATCGGTGCGGGTCAACCAGACGACCAACCCCGGGGCCTATGCCGATTACCTTCGCGCCATGCAGTTTTACCGGTCAGGCACCAGGGACAGCCTCGAACAGGCAAGCGCGCTGCTCGAGCGCGTTGTGGCGGTCGACGACAAGTACAGCCCTGGTTGGCGACTGCTGGCGCAAACATATTCCAGGCGGGCCTGGGTTGGCTTCCTGCCCCTGCATGAGGGGTTCGCTAAGGCTCGCGCCGCAACCCAGCGTGCGATCGACATCGATCCCTCCGACGCAGCGGCGATTGCTCAGCTGGCTTCGCTGTCACTGGCATACGACATGAACCTGCCGGAGACCGCGAGCCTGCTGAAGCGCGCCTTGTCGCTCTCGGCGCAGGACGGGGCCGTTTTGAGTGCGACTGCTAACCTGACGATGCTGACAGGAGACGGACAGCGCGCGATCGCAATCTTCGAGGTACTGGTGCGTCTCGACCCGCTGAACGGAGCGGCCTGGGATAGCCTCGGCTTCGCGTACATGGTGTCCGGCCGGTACGCCGACGCGATTGCGGCGTTTCGCAGGTCGCTCGATCTGGAGCCCGATGCAGTGTTCACGCACGAGCATCTAGGCGAGGCGATGATTCTCTCGGGCGATCACGACGGAGCGCTTACCGAGATGCAGCGCGAGCCCCATGACGTCATGCGACGCCTCGGGCTTTCTTTTGCCTACGCCGCCCTGGGACGACGTGAGGAATCACAGCGACTGCTCGAAGAGGTTGGGCGCGAGCATCCGGACTTTGCCAGCCCGGTGGCTGTTGGCTACGCGAGGCTCGGCCAGGCCGACGAGGCGTTCGAATGGCTGGACCGGGCCCTGCGGGAGCGCGACGGGGGGGTGCTCGAGGTGCGGACCGGGCCATTGTTCCAGCCGTTGCGGAAAGATCCCCGCTATGTACCGTTGCTGCGGCGGATCGGGTTGTCGGACGAGCAGGTCGCGACATTGGACTTCAACATCGAAGTTCCTGTGGCGGCAGGGTCAAGCCAAGGAGGCATCACGGATGCGCATTGACCGGCGGCGGTCGCGCCAGCTTACTTTCGCTGCGCCGCACTCACGTCGCGCGTCGCCCTGAACTCCGAGGCCGCATTCCACTGCGGCCACGCGCGTGAATTCGCGAGATCACTGGCCATCTCGTAGACCAGCGTCGCGTCCTGCGCGGCGCCGCTCAGGTCCCACGAGTCGCTCCAGCGGTCGCAGGCCTGGTGATAGCATTTCGCGGTGAACTCGGAGACCCAGCGGTCTCCGGCTTCGCGCCCACCCTTGACGAGGTCGTGACCACCGCCGAGACCCATCAGCACCAGCGCCGGTACGCCGCGCTTCGCGAACGGGAAATGATCGGCGCGGAAGGCGAGGCCACGCTCGGGTTTCGCATCCGGTGTGACGCCCCGGCGCTGGCCGGCGGCTTTCTGCGCGAGCAGCAGACTCCAGTTCGTTCTGTCCGGCGCCGACCAGCACGATGTCGTGCGCGAGGCCGTTCGGCTGCAGCACGTCCATCGTGAAATTGGCGACGGTCGTCTCGAGCGGCAGCCAGGCATTGGACGCGTAGTACTCCGACCCCAGCAGGTTGCGCTCCTCGGCAGTCCACGCCGAGAACACGATCGTGCGGTCGGGACGCGGGCCCTGCTTGAACGCACGCGCAATTTCCAGCGTGGCGGCAATGCCTATGGCGTCGTCCAGGGCGCCCGAGCGGAACCGCAATCCATCGGCGTCGGGTTCGCCGACGCCGTACGCGTCCCAGTGCGCGCCGATCATGATGCTCTCGCGCGGATGCTTCTGGCCCGTGATCCTGCCGAGCACGTTGTGGCTGTCGATGCGCGTGTGGGCGAGCGGGAAGTCTGCCGCGAAGCTTGCGTCCTTGCAGTTCGACCGGGCGGAATGCCTTGCTGCGTGCGCTCTTCTTCAGTGGTTCGAAATCGAGGCCGGCGCTGCGGAAGATTTCGATCGCGGCATCACGGTGCAGCCACGACTGCAGCAGCAGCTTTTGCTGCGCCGGGCCGGGCCGGACGATGTCGTAGCCTTCGCCGTTCGGTGCAATGGCCGTGTTCCAGCCGTAGGAAGCGGGCTCCGTCTCGTGCACGATCAGCGCGGCGATCGCGCCGCGGCGCGCCGCCTCTTCGTACTTGTAGGTCCAGCGCGCGTAGTAGGTGGCGGCCTTGCCGCCGAACTTGCCGTAGGCATCGTCGCCCGGTTCGGCCTCGAAATCCGGATCGTTGACCAGGTACACGGCGACCTTGCCGCGCAGGTCGACGTCCTTGTAGTCGTCCCAGCCACGTTCCGGTGCGTGCACGCCGTAGCCGACGAACACCAGCGGCGCGTGCTGGATGGCGACGCGATCGACGGGCTGCAGGGCGAGGGCGGCCATGTCCAGTTGCTGCACCAGCGGGCGCCGCTTGCCGGCGACGGTGACGCTCATGGATGCGTCTGCCGGCACCTGCGTGCGCACGAGCGGCACCACCTGCGTGTACGAACCATCCGGTCCGGCCGGCTCGAGTCCCGCCGCCTTGAACTGCTCGACGAGGTACGCGATGGTCTTCGTTTCGCCGGCCGACCCGGGTGCCCGGCCCTCGAAGTCGTCCGCCGACAAGGTGCGCGTGATGTCCGACAGGCGCTGCGGATCGATCGCGTTCTTTGCCGGCTGTCGCGGCCTGCGCGAACGTCGCGGCCAGCAGCGGGAGGGTGAACAGTGCGAGGCCGAGGCGGAATGCCGTCTTCGTCATGTTTCGTAATCCTCGAGCTTCGCTTCACGCAGCAGGCGCTGGTAGCGAATGGTGCTGTGCGGCCAGTTGTTGGTGATCGTACCGTCGGCAAGCTTGTACCAGCTGGCGCCGGTGGCGGCCCACACGGACTTGGAAAGGTCCTGCTGCAGGCTGCGGTTGTAGGCTTCCAGCACGTCGCGTCTGACGTCGATGCGCTTGACGCCTCGCGTCTTCATTTTAGCAAGGGCGTCCAGGATGTAGCCCACCTGCGCCTCGATCATGACGAGAATGCTGTTGTGACCCAGGTTGGTATTGGGGCCGTACAGCATGAAAAAGTTCGGGAAGCCGGTGACCGTGACGCCCAGGTACGCACGCGCACCCTTGGCCCATTCCTGCTTGAGTTCGAGCCCGCCACGACCGGTGATCTGCATCGGCGCGAGGAAGTCGGTGCTCTTGAAGCCCGTTGCGTAGATGATGACGTCGGCGGCGTGCAGTTCGCCGGTACGCGCACGCACGCCCTCGGGCTCGATGCGCTCGATGGCGTCCGTCACCAGTGCGACGTTCGGTCGCGACAGCGCCGGGTAATAGTCGTCGTTGAACAGCACGCGCTTGGCGCCGATCGGAAACGTCGGCACCAGCTTGGCGCGCAGCGCCGGATCCTTCACCTGGCGACGCAGGTGAGCGAGCGACTTCAAGCGCGCAAGCGCCTGCACCGGCTTCACCTGTTTCATCAGCGGCGTGAGCTGCAGCTCGCCGAAGAAGAACCACTGGGCGTTGTGATACAGCTGCGCGAGCCCGGGGAACCGCGTGAGCAACCGCTGCGTGCGCGGCGCATACAGACGGTCCTTGCGCGGCATCAGCCAGTTGGCCGAGCGCTGGAAAATCGTGAGCTTCGCCGCGAGCGGTGCGATCTGCGGGACGAACTGGACGGCGCTCGCGGCATTGCCGATCACGGCGATGCGCTTGCCGGTGAGATCCACGGCATGGTTCCACTGCGCGGAATGAAACTGCGTGCCGGCAAAGGATTGCTGGCCCGCTATCGCCGGCGTGGACGGCCGATTGAGCTGCCCGACGCCCGCGATCACGAAGTCGGCGACGATCTCGGTGCCGTCCGCGCAGGCCAGCGTCCACGTGTTGGCGGCCTCGTCATAGGCGACCCGCGTGACTTCCGCATTGAAGCAGCAGTGCGGCAGCAAGCCGTGCCTGATGGCGAGTTCGGTCGAGTAACCGAGCAACTCCGACTGCCAGGCAAAACGCCGGCTCCAGTCGGTCTTCTGCGCGAACGAGAAGCTGTACAGGAAAGAGGGCGCGTCACAGGACGCCCCGGGGTAGGTGTTGTCGCGCCACGTGCCGCCGAGCGTGCTGGCCTTTTCGAGGATCACGAAATCGTGCAGGCCAGCCTGCTTGAGGCGCATGCCCATGCACAGTCCCGAATGCCCCGCGCCGATGATCGCGATGTGGGTGCGGCGTGCTTCCGTTGTCTCGTTCATGCGGCGTCCCCGGCTGGCATCCGTTTGTATTGGCAGTCCAAGCTTGCCGCCGTCAGTGCAACTCCGCCAGATAGGACGTTCCGCCGAGCGCGTTCATCTGCCGTTGGATCCAGGCCTGTCGTCTCTGGACGTAGCGCGACGGCGCATCGGCCTTGAAGCGCGTGGGAGCAGGCAGCACGGCCGCGAGCAGCGCGGCCTCGGAACGGCTCAGCCGTGCCGCGTCCTTGTGGAAGAAGCGGCGGCTGGCGGCCTGCACGCCGTACGTACCACGCCCGAACTCGGCGATGTTCAGGTAGACCTCGAGGATGCGCTGTTTGCTCCAGCAAGTCTCGATCAGCACGGTGATGCCGGCCTCGAGGCCCTTGCGGAACCAGCTCTGCCCGCGCCACAGGAAGATGTTCTTGGCGACCTGCTGCGAGATCGTGCTGGCGCCCGCGCACGCGGCGACCTCGTTCCCGGTCCGCGAGCGCCTTGTCGATCTGCTTGAAGTCGAAGCCGCGGTGGTGAGGGAACTGCTGGTCTTCGGAAGCGATCACGGCGACGGCCGCATTTTTCGAGATGTGGTTCCAGTCGACCCAGTCGTGGCTGAAGTCATAGCCCTTCTCGCGCGAGAACAGCGCGCTCACACGGTCCGTGAGCATGAAGGACGTGAAGGGCGGATCGATCCAGCGGAACGCGAGCACGACGAGCACGGTCAGCACCGCCCAGGCAAGACCTGCGAGCAGCACGCCGCGCAGGATCCTGCCCGCCAGCCCGCGCCGACGTTTCGCCATGTGCTATCGCCCCGGAGAGGGTGCGGATTGCTGCGCTGACTACTGTGCGGCTGCGACGCGCTTGGCGCTGATGACCTTGATCGGCTCGGCCGGCACGTCGTCGTGCATGCCGCGACGGCCCGTCTTGACCTTGGCCATCGCGTCGATCACCGACATGCCTTCGGAGATGCAGCCGAACACGGCATACCCGGCACTGCCGCGGCCCGGGTCGAGGTTGGAGTTGTCGACCAGGTTGATGAAGAACTGCGAGGTGGCGCTGTGCGGATCGTTGGTGCGCGCCATCGACAGCGTGCCGCGCCGGTTCTTGACGCCGTTGTCGGCTTCGTTCTTGATCGGTGCACGCGTCGCCTTCTGCTTCATGTCCTCGGTCATGCCGCCGCCCTGCACGACGAAGCCCGGGATCACGCGATGGAAGACGGTGCCGTCGAAATGGCCGGCGTCCACGTAGTCGAGGAAGTTCTGCGACCGTGACGGGCGCTTCCTTGTCGAAGAGTTCGATCGTGAAGGCGCCGAGCGAGGTTTCGAATCGGATCATGGCTGGCGTGACCTGCCTGCAAAAAGTGGGACGGGAGAGGGTGCGCATAGTGAACGCGCGGGCGCGCGATGTCACGTGCCGGGGAGCCCCGGCCAGCGGCCTTCAGTGCAGCGGTCCAGGCCGGCCAGGTCCTGGTGGGTCGTGACGCTGGCAAACCCCGCCGCACTCAGCAGTTCGCGTACGGCCAGGCCCTGGCGGTCGCCGTGCTCGACGACCAGCCAGCCCGCGCGCGACAGGTGACGGCCGGCCGCGCCGGCGATGACCCGCAACGCCTCGAGCCCGTCCGTTCCCGCGAACAGCGCATCGTGCGGTTCGAAGCGGCGGACGCCGGGTTCAACGCGCTCATCGGTTTCCGCGATGTACGGCGGATTGCTGGCAACCAGGTCGAATCGTTCCGCCGCGACCGGATCGAACCAGCTGCCCGTCCTGAACGGGACGTTGGCGAGGCCGAGCCGCTGCGCGTTGCGCCGCGCCACGGCGATGGCCGCTGCGGAGATATCCGTACCAACGACAGCAGCGCGCGGCAGTTCCCGGGCAAGCGCCAGCGCAATCGCGCCGCTGCCCGCGGCGAGGTCGAGCACCCGTGCCTCCTGGTCGCGCGGGAGGTGGGTCAAGGCGAGTTCGACGACGAGTTCGGTCTCGGGCCGCGGGATGAGCACGTCAGGCGTCACCTCGAGCGGGAGCGACCAGAACTCCTTTTCGCCGAGCACGTACGCGACGGGCTCACCGTGGGAGCGTCGCGTGACCCAGGCTTCGTAGCGGTCGGTGGCTTCGCAGTCGAGGATGCATTCATCGGGATGGGCCATGATCCAGGCGCGCGGCCTGCCGAGCGCGGCGGCAAGCAGGATCTCCGCTTCATGACGTGGCTGGTCAGTCACGCGCTGCAGTCGCGCGATGCCTTCTTCGATCAGTCGTGAAACTTCCGTCGCCATGCTTACTCGAGGCTGGCGAGCTGCTCCGCCTGCCATTCCTGCTGCAGCGGGCCGATCACGTCGGCGAGCGCGCCCTCCATGACCGACGGCAGCTGGTACAGCGTCAGGTTGATGCGGTGATCGGTGACGCGCCCCTGCGGATAGTTGTAGGTGCGAATCCGCTCGGAGCGGTCGCCCGTGCCCACCTGCAGCTTGCGCTCCTGCGCCTGCTCGGCCGTCTGCTTCTGCCGCTGCGCCTCGAGCAGGCGCGCCCGCAGCAGCGACATCGCGCGCGAGCGGTTCTTGTGCTGCGAGCGCTCGTCCTGGCACTCCACCACGACACCGGTCGGGATGTGAGTGATGCGGATGGCCGAATCGGTCTTGTTGACGTGCTGGCCGCCGGCGCCCGAGGCGCGGAACGTATCGACGCGCAACTCGGCGGGATTGATCGGCAGGTCCTCGATCTCTTCGAGTTCCGGCAGGATCGCGACCGTGCAGGCGGAGGTGTGGATGCGGCCCTGCGCTTCGGTCGCCGGCACGCGCTGCACGCGGTGCGCGCCCGACTCGAACTTGAGTTTCGAGTACGCGCCGCGGCCCACCACGCGGCTGATGATTTCCTTGTAGCCGCCGTGCTCGCCCGCGCTTTCGCTCAGCACCTCGACCTTCCAGCCCTGCCGCTCGGCATAGCGCGAATACATGCGGAACAGGTCGCCGGCGAAAATCGCGGCCTCGTCGCCGCCGGTGCCCGCGCGGATTTCCAGGAAGATGTTGGAGTCGTCGCGCGGATCCTTCGGGATCAGCAGGTGCGTGAGTTCGAGCCCTTCCGCGTCGATGCGGCTGCGCAGTTCGCGCGCTTCGTCGGCGGCCAGTTCGCGCATCTCGACGTCGGCGCCGGAGGCCATTTCTTCCGCGGCACGCAGTTCACCTTCGAGCCGGGAAAATTCCCTGAATCGTCGGGCCACGGACTCGAGCCGCGAATACTCCATCGAGAGATCGCGAAACTGGCCCTGTTTCGCGATCACGCCGGGGTCGGCGAGCAGCGCGCCCACTTCCTCGAAGCGTTCGACCGTCCTTTCGAGACGGCGTCGGATCGACTCTTTCATCAGTCGTGCGGCTGATCGAGCCGGTAGATGTCGGCGATCGTCTCGATGATCTCGCCGTCGCCGGTCTCCGCCGCGTCGCGCAGCCGCTGGCTGGGCGCGTGAATGAGCCGGTTGGTGAGGGTGTTGGCGAGGAAGCTCAGGACCTCGTCCTGGCTCTTGCCGTGGGCCAGCATCAGCCGGGCCTGTTCGAGCGTGCGCTGGCGCGTGCGGTCCGCGTCGTCGCGCAGGCGCCGGATGAGCGGGGCGGCGTCGCGCGTGCGCAGCAGGTGCGCGAAGCGTTCGACTTCGGCGTCGATCAGTTCGCCGGCTTCCCGCGCAGCCTGGCGGCGGCCTTCGAGGTTCTCGTTGACGACCGACTGCAGGTCGTCGACGGTGAAAAGGTAGACGTCTTCGAGTTCGGCGACGTCGGCGTCGATGTCGCGCGGCACCGCGATGTCCACCATGAACATCGGACGACGCTTGCGGGCGCGCAGCGCCTGTTCCGTCATGTGCCGCGTGATGATCGAGTGCGGGGCGGCGGTGGAAGCGACGACAATGTCGGCTTCCTTCAGGTGGTTCGGAATTTCGTCGAGGCCGATCGCAAAGCCGTGGAACTCGGCAGCCAGCTCGCGCGCGCGGTCGACGCTGCGGTTTGCGATGATCATCCGGCGCAAGCCGTCGGCGTACAGGTGCCTGGCCGCCAGGGCGACGGTTTCGCCGGCGCCCACCAGCAGCGCAGTGCGGTTGTCGAAGCTCGCAAACACGGTGCGCGCCATCGCCACGGCGGCCGACGCCACGGAAACGGCATTGGCGCCGATCTTGGTTTCGGTGCGCACACGCTTCGCGACCGAGAACGCCGACTGGAACAGGCGGTTCAACACCGGGCCGGTGGTGCCTGCTTCCTGCGCGATCCGGTAGGCATCCTTGAGCTGGCCAAGGATCTGCGGCTCGCCGAGCACCATCGAGTCGAGGCCGGACGCGACCGAGAATGCGTGCATGACCGCCCTGTCCTCGCCGTGGTGGTAGAGGCTGTGGTGCAGCGGGACGCCGATTCCGTGGTAGCGCTGCAGCCAGTCCCCGAGTTCGGCCTGGCCAAGGCTCTCCGTGACGCAATAGAGCTCGGTCCGGTTGCACGTCGAGACGATGACGGTCTCGTGGACGTCCGGCAGGTTTCGCAGTTGTTGCAACGCTTCCGGGATGCGAGCCGGCTCGAAGACCACGCGCTCACGAACTTCGACGGGAGCGGTGCGGTGGTTGATGCCGACGACGACGAGAGACATCCGGGACCTGGTGTGGAAAGTCGCGAAATTCTGGGTGAACGGACCCCGCAACACAAGCTGCCGTGAGCTTCGGCTATAGTGGAGAGGCCATGCCAATCCGCATTATCCGTGCCTCCCGTAGCGCCCTTGGCGCGATCTTCCTCGGTTTACTCGTCGCCTGCGTCGCAACGGATCCCGCCGGCCCGGGCGCCACGGACGATGCGATGCCGCCCGAGGCCCGCCTGGCCGCAGCCGAAGCCGCGTTCGATCGGGACGACTATCCCGACCGGCGCGCGGCTGTACCGCGAGGCCGCCCAGCGCTCCGACGACGAGATGACCGCCGAGCAGGCCACGCGCGCGGCGTTCGATCACGGCCAGCTGCGGGAGGCTGCGCTGGCCGCCAAGCGCTGGCTGGAGATCAACCCGACCAGCGAGAACGCGCATCGCTACGCAGGCATAGCCGCGCTCAAGCTGCATCGGCTCGATGATGCGGAAGCCCAGTTCGGTTACCTGCTCGACACTGTATACATGAGCCCGGCCGCGGGGTTCCTGGCGTTGCTGCCCGTGATCGGCGACGAAGGCGTCTCGACCGACGTCATGGAGCTCTTCCGGCGCCTCTCGGCCCGCCATCCCGGCGTCGGTGAAGGCCTTTACGCCTACGGCAGTGCGGCACTGCGGGCCGACAATTTCGCGGTGGCCGAGCAGGCGGCGGAGACGGCCGTCGCCAGGGCGCCGTACTGGAAACCCGCGAAGATGCTGCTCGCGCGCACGCGGATCGCCAACGGCAAGGACGAGGAAGGTCTCGCGATGGCGCGCGATCTCGTCACCGAGCCCGATTCCGACATCGGCACCCACCTCGAGTACGCACTGCTGCTGTCGGCGACAGGCCGTGACCAGGAGGCGCGGGCAATGCTCACGCCTTACACCACCGGCAAGACCGTGGTGCCGGGGGCGATCCGCGCACTGGGCGCGATGGAACTCGATGCCGACAACCTCGACGCGGCGACCGCGCAATTCGAGAACCTGTTGACTACGGGCGCGCAGTCTTACGAAGCATTGTATTTCCTCGGCGTGATTGCCGAGCGGCGCAAGGATACCGACCGTGCCATGCGCTATTACGTGCGTGTTACGGGCGGCGACTACAATCTCGCGGCGCAGCAGCGAGTGGCGCGCATCAAGGCCGAGCAGTCGGGCACCGACGCCGGCGTCGCGCACCTCGACGAACTCGCCCGCACGCAGCCGCAGCTGGCGCCCGACGTCTTTTCGGCCAAGGCGGGCCTGCTGGAGTATCGCGGCGATACGCGTCGTGCCGCCCAAGTGTATGAGGAAGGCCTGTCGCGGTATCCCGACGCGCTCGAGCTGCGGCTGAACCGCGCATTTTTCCTCGAGCGCACGGGCAGGGAAGACGCGGCCATCCGCGACCTGCGCGCCTTGCTGGCCGAGCGTCCCGGCGATGCGCACGTGCAGAACGCGCTCGGCTACACGCTGGCCGACCACGGCAAGAGCCTGCCCGAGGCGCACGTGCTCCTC
Organism: uncultured Gammaproteobacteria bacterium; assembly: GCA_963793675.1. Taxonomy (GTDB): domain Bacteria; phylum Pseudomonadota; class Gammaproteobacteria; order Steroidobacterales; family Steroidobacteraceae; genus RPQJ01. The sequence continues at coordinate 308,274 of CAWCBA010000010.1, forward strand.
ACGGCCGCGCTGGCCCAGTCGCCCGACAACGCAGCCACGCTCGATAGCATGGGCTGGCTGCTGTACAAGGAAGGCAACTACCCCGCAGCGCTCGACCACCTGCAGCGTGCCAGCAAATCGGGCGCCGATCCTGAGATCGACCTGCACATCGGCGAGGTGCAGTGGGCGATGGGCGACCAGCAGGCGGCACGTGCAACGTGGAAAGCGGCGCTCGCGAAAGCGCCCGAGAACCGGAAGCTGCGCGAGCGCATGGAACGCGCCGGTCCCTGAGCCACGGGCAGGCCCATGTTCCGCATGCGTCCGTTGCTTGCTGCCCTGGCTTGTGTCCCGCTCGTGACGGGCTGTGCGACGACGATGGTCGGCAGCCCGCCCGAATCGCGAACGGCGGACCCCGAGCAGCTCACGCAATGGATGGCCAAGGGGCGAATCGCCCTCGCCGCGCAAGGTGAGGGTGGCAGCGGCAGCTTTGTCTGGCAGCAGCGTTCCGAACGCACCGAGCTCACCGTTCGCGGGCCATTTGGCGCGGGCGGGCTGGCGCTGGTCACGGACGGCGCAACGATCGAGCTGTCTGACGGCGCGGGACAGCCGCTGAATGGCGAGGCCGCGCGGGCCGAACTCGAGCGCCGACTCGGCGTGAAGTTGCCGTTGGCAGAACTGCGTTACTGGATGCTCGGCGTGCCGGCGCCCGATCGCCCGGGCAGCGGGCCAGTGCAGGCCAGCTCGAGTTCGGTGCCCGGGTTCATCCAGGGCGGTTGGGTCGTGAATTATGAGGAGCTGAAGTCCCAGGCCGGTTGGAGCCTGCCCGCGCGCCTGACGGCCACGACGAACGGGGCGAAGGTGAGGATCATCGTCGACGACTGGATCCTGCCGGCTCCATGAACCGCCCGCTCGGATGCCCCGCCTCGTGGCCCGCGCCGGGCAAGCTGAACCTGTTTCTGCACATCGTGGGTCGCCGGGGCGACGGCTATCACGAGCTGCAGACGGCGTTTCAGTTCATCGACCTGTGGGACTCGATTCGCTTTTACCAGCGGCCGCCCGGCGTCATTGAAAGGTTGGGCGTTCTCCCCGGAGTGGCGGCCGAGGATGACCTGGTCGTGCGCGCCGCCCGTCGTCTGGCCGCCGCCGCGGCGGAATCCGGGGTGCCCCTGATGCAGGGAGTGGCGATCGAGGTCGAAAAGCGGCTGCCAATGGGGGGCGGTGTGGGTGGCGGCAGCTCGGATGCCGCCACCGTGCTGGTCGCTCTGAATCAATTGTGGCAAACCGGCTTCAGCGACGAGCGCCTGTCCGAGATCGGACTGGAGCTTGGCGCCGACGTGCCGGTTTTCGTGCACGGCCACGCGGCCTGGGCCGAAGGCGTGGGCGAACGGCTGGTGCCGCTCGACCTCCCGGAGCCGGTCTACGTGCTGCTGCAGCCCGAGGTCGCCATCAGCACGGCGGAAGTGTTCAAAGCCCCTGAATTGACAAGGGATTCTCCGGTCATCACAATTGCCGGCTTCCTGCAGGCCGGCGGTCGGAATGACTGCGAACCCGTGGTCCGGCGTCGGTACCCGGTCGTCGCGGGCGCGCTCGACTGGCTCGGTCGCCACGGGCCCGCGCGACTCACGGGCACCGGCTCCTGTGTCTTCGCGCCGATGACAGATGCGACGCATGCGGCCGCGGTGCTCGCGGCCAAGCCACACGAGTGGCAGGGATGGATTACGCACGGCCTCAACCGGTCGCCGCTCATTGCACGTTTGCAGTTCGAGCGGCAGGTCGGGCCGGGATGATGCGGCTGGTGACGGTTCGAGGGCGGTACGACGACGGGCTTGAGCAACGAACGCGTTGGGGTGTCGCCAAGTGGTAAGGCAGCGGGTTTTGATCCCGCCATTCGGAGGTTCGAATCCTTCCACCCCAGCCAACCGAGACGACGGGAGAGGCACGTAGATGGACGGCCCCATGATGGCGGTGTTCACGGGCAACGCGAACCCGCAGCTCGCGCAGGACATTGCGCGATACCTGCAGGTGCCGCTGGGCCGTGCCCACGTTGGTCGCTTCAGTGACGGCGAAGTCACGGTCGAACTGATGGAGAACGTGCGCGGGCGCGACGTCTTCATCCTGCAGTCGACGTGCCCGCCGGCGAACGACCACTTGATGGAACTGCTGGTGATGGTGGATGCGTGCCGGCGTGCTTCGGCCGCCCGCATCACCGCGGTGATGCCGTATTTCGGCTACGCCCGCCAGGACCGTCGTCCGCGCGCCACGCGCGTCGCGATCACGGCGAAGGTCGTGGCCAACATGGTCGCTGGCGTGGGCGTGCATCGGGTGCTGACGGTCGACCTGCACGCGGACCAGATCCAGGGGTTCTTCGACATCCCCGTGGACAACGTGTACTCGTCGCCGGTGCTGCTCGGCGAAGTGTGGCGGCAGAAGTACGACGACCTGGTGGTCGTGTCGCCGGACGTCGGCGGCGTGGTACGCGCACGGGCGATCGCGAAGCGCCTCGACGACGCGGACCTCGCGATCATCGACAAGCGGCGCGCGCGTGCCAACGTGTCGGAAGTGATGAACATCATCGGCGAGGTCGAGGGCAAGAGCTGCGTCCTCGTCGACGACATGGTGGATACCGCGGGCACGCTGTGCCACGCGGCGAAGGCGTTGAAGGACCACGGCGCGAAGCGCGTCGTGGCCTACATCACCCACCCGGTGCTGTCGGGCCCTGCGGTGGACCGCATCGAGGCTTCGGCGCTCGACGAGCTGGTGGTCACGGACACGATACCGCTGCGCGAGAACGCGCAGGCGTGCCGCAAGATCCGCCAGTTGTCGGTCGCGGGCCTGCTGGCCGAGACGATGCGGCGAATCCGGGACGAGGAGAGCGTCAGCTCCCTGTACCTGGACTGATTTCCTGGTGTCGTCGAGTACTGGTCGCGGACTCGACGGCGTGTTGTCTGTCATTGGAGATACTTATGAAAACCGCATTCGAACTCGTCGCCGAGTTCCGTGACGCGCAGGGCAAAGGTGCGAGCCGCCGCCTGCGTCACGCGAACAAGGTCCCGGCCATCCTCTACGGTGGCCACCGTGATCCGCGCGCGCTGTCGCTCGATCATGCCAAGCTGCTGCTGCTGCTCGACAACGAGCGCTTCTACTCGACGATCATCAACCTGAAGGTCGGCGAGCTGAACCAGGCGGCGATCCTCAAGGACGTGCAGCGCCATCCGGCGAGGAACGCAATCGTCCACATCGACCTGCAGCGCGTCCTCGACGACGAGAAGATCCGCATCACGATCCCGCTGCACTTCAAGGGCGAGGCCGCGTCGCCGGGCGTCAAGAAGGGCGGTGTCGTTTCGCACCTGCGCAACGAGGTCGAGATCACCTGCCTGCCGAAGGACCTGCCGGAGTTCATCGAGCTCGACCTGTCGGCCGTCGACCTCAACCAGATGCTGTACCTCGCCGACCTCAAGGTGCCGGAAGGCGTCGAGATCCCCGAGCTGACGCACGGCCGCAACGCGCCGATCGTCTCGATCCACCACGCGCGCGCGGCCGAAGAACCGGAAGCAGCGGCGGGTGCCGAGGCGACGGCGGGGGCGGCTCCTGCGGCGGCTCCTGCGGCGGGAGCGGCGGCGGCGGCCAAGCCGGCCGAAGCCAAGAAGGACGCCAAGAAGTAACGCGAACGCTCCGGCCGCAGTGCATGCGGTCGGAGAGAGCGGGCCACCCCGTGCGGGGTGGCCCGATTTTCGTTTTTCCAGGCAGAACGATCATCATGGCCGGCATACCGTTGCAGATCGTGGTCGGGCTCGGCAATCCGGGGCCCGAACACCGGCTCACGCGTCACAACGCGGGATTCTGGTTCGTCGACGCGCTTGCCTATCGGCACGGCGCGCAGTTTCGTGCGCACGCGCGCTACCAGGGCGAGATCGCCAAGGTGGCCCTCGAGGGCGCGGAGCTGGTGCTGCTGAAGCCGCAGACGTACATGAACCGCTGCGGCCTTTCGATCCGCGCGCTGATGGACTACATCAAGGCGCCCGTGTCTGAAGTGCTCGTCGTGCACGACGAGCTCGACCTGCCTTGCGGCGTCGCGCGGCTCAAGCTCGGCGGCGGCCACGGCGGCCACAACGGCCTGCGCGACACCATCACCCACTGCGGTGCTGAATTCTGGCGACTGCGGCTCGGCATCGGGCATCCGGGCGACAAGTCTCAGGTCATCGATTACGTCCTGCAGCGGGCGCAGCCGGCCGAGGAGAACGCCATCGTCGACGCGATCGACGCCGGCCTCGATTCGCTCTCGGTGCTGCTGCGCGACGGCGCCGAGAAAGCGATGAACCGCCTCCATACGAAAGCGATCAGCGAGTAGCAACCGAACAATGGGCATCAAGTGCGGCATCGTCGGCCTTCCCAACGTGGGCAAGTCGACGCTCTTCAACGCGGTGACGCAGGCGCAGAACGCAGCGGCTGCGAACTATCCGTTCTGCACGATCGACCCGAACGTGGGCGTCGTGCCGGTGCCCGACCTGCGGCTCAAGGCGCTGGCCGACATCGTCAAGCCGGAGAAGATCCTGCCGACGACGGTCGAGTTCGTCGACATCGCCGGCCTCGTGGCGGGCGCGTCCAAAGGCGAAGGGCTCGGCAACAAGTTCCTCGCGCACATCCGTGAGACCGACGCCATCGCACACGTGGTGCGCTGCTTCGTCAACGACGACATCGTGCACGTCGCAGGCCGTATCGATCCGCTCAGCGACATCGACGTCATCAACACCGAACTCGCGCTCGCCGACCTCGACACCGTCGAGCGTGCGCACCGCCGGGCCGAGAAAGACGCCAAGACGGGCGACAAGGACGCCGTGCGCCTGCGCGACCTGCTGAAGCGCATGCAGCTTCACCTGGACGCGGGCAAGCCGGCGCGCACCCTGCCGCTGGACCCGCTCTCGGAGCGTCCGCTGCTGCGCGAATTCCACCTGCTTACCATCAAGCCGCTGATGTACGTGGCCAACGTGGCCGAGGGCGGCTTCGAGAACAATCCGTACCTGGAGACCGTGCGCGAACGTGCCGCAACCGAAGGCGCGGACGTCGTGCCCGTGTGCGCGGCGATCGAAGCGGAGATCGCTCAGCTCGACGAAGGCGATCGCCTCGTGTTTCTCGAAGAACTCGGGCTGCACGAGCCGGGCCTCGACCGCGTCATCCGCGCGGCGTATCACCTGCTCGGCCTGCTGACGTTCTTTACTGCGGGGGTGAAGGAAGTGCGCGCCTGGACGACGCACGTCGGCGCGCTCGCGCCGCAGGCGGCCGGCGAGATCCACACGGATTTCGAGAAGGGCTTCATCCGCGCCGAAGTGATCGCCTACAGCGACTTCATCGCCTGCAAGGGCGAACAGGGCGCGAAAGAGGCCGGCAAGATGCGGCTCGAGGGCAAGGAGTACGTCGTCCGCGAAGGCGACGTCATGCACTTCCGCTTCAACGTGTGATCGCCACCCCCTCCCGCTGGCGCGGGAGAGGGTGCGGCATAGGCTAGTGCGGCACGGCGTCCTTCACGGCGTCCAGCGCATCCATCAGCCCGAATTTCTTCTTCTTCTTCGGCTGCTCGGTCGGCGCGCCTTCGTTCGACGAGCCTTCACCGCCGGCCGCAGAGCCGTCCTCGGTCGCGTCGCCGCCGCCCATCGATGGCATGCCCAGCATCGCGAATGTCACCGACTTCACGCGCACCTTGAGCGCCCAGTCAGGTTCATACGCAATCTTCGGGTCCGTCGGACGCGGCGGGTAAGCAAGGTTCAATTCCGTGCCGTACGCAATCATGCGCAGCATCGCGCCAGCCGGTTCCTCGCCGTCGCCGAAGATGCCCTTCGGCACGTCGCAGCGGGTCGTCGTCGGCGCGAGCAGCACCTTCTCCTTCAGCCACTGGTCGACCGACTTGTTGGTCTGGTAGTCGACGAGGCCGAAGCCGGAGTCGGGCAGCTCGCTCGACGTCCACAGAGTCATTTCGGCACCGTCGCCAGACTCGTCGCCCTTGCCGCCCATGGCGGCGATGAAGTAGCCGCGTGCCGTAGGCAGCGCCTGCCAGCTGAGCTGAGTCACGCCGTTCGCCTGCGCCTGCTGCAGGGCGATCGGCGGCATGATGTCCTGCGCCGGTGGCAGCGTGAACTTGAAGCTCTCGGGCACACCCTGTCCGCTGAAGGCATGTTCTCCCGCGAACGACGCACCTGCGGGCACGAGGCGGTTGTCGGTGGGATTCGGCCATACCGGGCGCCCCGGCGCCGAGTGCGTGCCGCGTTGCGTGGCGCGCCGGCCTTTGAAGATTTCTCCGAATTCCTTGATCGTGCTCGTCTGGAAGTCCACGACCTTGGGCTGCCCTGGCCGGATGGCCGTCCCGCAGCCCCAGTAGAGCTTGATCTTGCCCTTGGGTTGCTCGGGCGGCTCTTCGATCGAATCGTCCCCGCGGTCGGTGGGTACCGGCTTGGCCTGCGGCAGTACCTTGAGCTGCAGCGTCGGCTCGAGCTTGGTGCCCGGCGGCACGGCCTGCAGCGCTTCGGCGAGGCTCGGGTTGCGGCTGGTGCGCAGCGTGACGTCGACGTAACTGCCGCTGCCGCCCGCGCGCGTCAGGCCAAACTGGTTCCCCTGCTTCTTGCCACCGAACAGTGCCGACATCGGCGTGTCGCCGCCAGCGCCGCCCATCATCATGCCGGCCATGGCACCCATGCCGCCGGGCGATGCGAACGTGGCGATGTCGATCCAGCCTTGCGCGATAGGTGGTTTGTCCGGCGGCCGGGCCGCTGCAGGCTGTTGCGCCCACACGGCGGGCGTCATCGCCGCAGCGGACAGGAGGGTGCTGGCCATCAGGAAACGCTGGATGCTGGTCGAGGGGTGGTTCACGGCGGTCTCCTCCAGACGAATGACCCTTTGCTCTGTTGCCAAGTCTCGCACGACGCTTCGCCGGCGGCACGCGCCGAAAGTCTAGCCCCCGCCTTGACGCAGGGCCTGCCCCTCCGGACAATCCGCGGTCCCCAGCGGTCCGCATCCAGTCCGGCCGCGACCTGAACCTCGTGGTGAGGTAGCTCAGACGGTTAGAGCGAGGGATTCATAACCCCTAGGTCGGGAGTTCGATTCTCCCCCTCACCACCAAACCCCTTTTTCGGCCCCGATCCGGCCTGATCCGGCACCGGTCAATTGCGCCCCGTAGATCCACGGGAACCCGCGTAATCACCGGCTTTTTTGCTACCTGTTCCGATGCGCATTCAATGCGTATCCGGCCGTGCTCACGGTGGCTGATTGCAGCAGGTTGCCAGGATACGGTCGCTACGGGGCGCGACACCGCCGGGCGCATGTTAACCCCTCCCCATCCCCAATTTGGGCGACGTGGTTGACCTCTCGCGACGCGATCCATCCGCGTGGCCCCTCGTGCTCCGCGAAGTGTCCCTGCAGCGCGTTACCGGAGCATCACTGCAAGAAGTACCTAGCACCAACGGGATTTACTTCCACTATCCAGAATTGTGCCGGTGGCCACGCGGATCAGACTTTGAATTGCGGGGGCCGACGACGACCGGCCAGCGGTGCGCCCAGTTCCCGCGAGCGAAGGAGGGCAAGCCATGAGAAGGACACTGCTCGCCGTTGTGACTGGATTGGCGCTCGTCGCGATTTCGCCCACGGTGAACGCGGCGCCAGGTTCGCAGCCGGGTTCCGCCTCGGTCGCTGCGGTTCCGTGGGGGACGAGTCCGGCTTTGCAGCTCACGCTGACGCCAGCGGACATGCAGGCGATCGCTGCCCGGTATGAAATGGGGGTCGATACCGCGCACGACGCCGCGCTGGAGGAGATCATCGTGACGAGCCCGGTCGAGGCCCTGCCGATGCATGACCCGGTCAGGGAAGTCTGGACGGGGCTCGCCGCGCCGGTGTGGGCTTTGCTGCATCCGACGCAAGCGTGGCGGATCTTCCTGCCGATCCCGCCTGAGTGATTCGATTCGAATCGAATTGAACAGGCCGCTCCAGGGTCTGGTCGAAGCCCCGGCCCGCGCCGGGTTTCTGCGTCAGGGTGGCGTGTTGCCGGCCGCCACGTGCTGCAGCGCTGTCATGGCAGTCACCCCGCCAGGGCGTCCAGCAGCATTGCAGCAGCGACTATGACGGCGCCCACGCTGAGGACCAGCACGGCGGCCGCACCGCAATCCTTTGCCACCCTGATCTGCGGATGCTGTTCGGGATGAAGGCGATCGGCGAGTTGTTCAAGCGCTGTGTTGAAGAGTTCCGCGGCGAGTACGGCTGCGATCGTAAGCGCAACCAGGGCCCACCAGATGGGCGCCGGCCGCAACCAGGCCAACGCGGCAGCGGCAGCGGCGGTGGCTAGTGCGTGGGTGCGGAAGCTGCGCTCGGCGCGCAGTGTGTACGCAATGCCGGCGAGGGCAAATCGCAGACGTTCTACAAATGGCCGGTTCTTCATCTGGGCCCCAATGGATCCGAATCACGGAACGAACAAATGGCCCCGGCGGCGACAGTGCCGTGCGACGGGTCGGCGCGCCATTCAAATGGCCCCGTCCGATGACGATAGCACACGAAAAAGCCGACATTCGCGACGGCTCTGACAGCGGGTCGGCGGACACCAGTCCGCCCCGTGTGACACGGCAGTTCGAGGGCAGGAGCGAACTACGTCTTGCTTGAAGCACGGCCGAACACGTTCTTCCGCAGCCACGCCTTGCCGGGCTCGATTGGTGAGTAGCGCTCGTACGCTCGCAGGACAGAGGTGCCGACGCCAGTGGCGGCGGCTTGCAGACGACTGATTGCGCGACGGTTGCCGCCTGTTCCGTGCAGGGCGACGCGGCCGTCCCCAGCAAGGGGGGTGCCAGCAACGACCGCCTCGATGGTCTTGTGCCATTTTTCGATGACGACCTCGATGTCGAAGCGGGACCGAACGCGCGCCATTGCGTTGCGCCCCATTTCGGCACGGCGATTCTCGTCTCTGAGCAGTGCGACGACCGCTTCGGGAAGTTCGCGCTCGTCATCGAAGAGTATTCCGGAGACGTCGTTCTCCACTACGTCGATCGGGCCACCTGCGTTCCTGGTAACGACGGGTACGCCAAGCAGTCCAAACTCGGCGGCGCTGAGGCAAAAGGTCTCCCCGGCGCCGGTCGGGTTGGTTACGGCCACCTTGGCCTGTCGCAGCAGCCGCCACTTGTCCGCCCCTAGAATTCCGTGAAACACGATGTCTTGCCGCAGCCTACCGTGCTCCGTCACGTACCTGGCGAACTGCCGTTCGTATCCTGGAGATGCGAGGCCCAGCGGGCCGAGCGCGGCACGCTCGTTATAGAGCCGCCGTGATCCCACCACGTGCAGTCTCGCGGTGGGGACGGCCCTGACGATATCTCCCCAGTACCGGGCGAGAACGTGGAAACCTTTGCCCTTGACGAGACTCCCCATGTAGAAGACGTCGTCTCGCGCAGGCGGCTGCAGTTCGGTGGGGCAGGTTCGCGCAACCACTGCATTGAAGATGTAATCCGACTTGCTGAAGACGGCCTCATTCCGCAGACGTTCGTGCTGCTCCCGGCTGACACACAGGTAGCGGGCGATGCCGGGCAGCTTCGCGCAGGCCTGCAGGGTCTTGCGACTCGAATAGTTGTGCGCCCAGACGAGGACGCTCTGCTGCATGGACCTGAGCAGCGCCTTGTTGGGCAGAACCTCGGAGTCCCGGAGGATCACGATCTCCTCGCCCGCGGACCGCATCGCCACCGCCGCCGCCCGCATGTCCTGAACCACGATGCAGCGGATTCCAGGCGGATGATTGCCTGCAGCGGTAAGGTACATCGACACCCGATGCGCGCGGGCCAGGTGCGCTGCGACCAGGAAGAACATGTACTCGGTGCCGCCTATCCCGGGATTCCCGGCATCCACGTCGCGCAGGTCCGCCGTGCGGATGCGTCGTGTGTCAAGAAAGAATGCGACTCGGGCCACTCAGCGATTCTCTCGTTATCGTCCTGCGTCCGGCGGTTGCCGATCCCAGGTCTTGGCGCGCCGTGACAGGTACGAATGCCACAGCAGTCGTGCTGCCACTGCCCGCCACGGACGCCAGCGCATGGCGAATGTCGCGGCCTCGTCGCTCGTCGGCACTGCGCTCAATCCACGCATTTCCGCCATCGATTTATGCAGCCCGAGATCGCCGGGTGGCCACACGTCGGGACGTCGCAGCGCCATCAGCAGGTACACGCCGGCAGTCCAGGGACCGATACCCGGAACCTGTATCAGTGCCGCGCCGGCATCCGCATCCGGCATGCGGGCGACACGCTCGAGCGATATCGCGCCGCTTTCCAGCTGCGCCGCGAGCCCCACGACATAGCGTGCCTTCTGCCGCGTGAACCCCAGCGACAGCAGCGCGGTTTCGCCGGGCTCCAGCACCCGCGCAGGAGTCACCTCGCCCCCGAGGTGCAGGTCGAGCTTTGCATAGAGCGCCGCGGCCGAAGCCAGTGAAACCTGCTGCTCGAGAATGATCCGCACCAGCGTCGGAAAGCCGCGTGGTCGCGCCCACAGCGGGGGCGGGCCGTACTCGTCGACGATGCGCGCGAGACGCCTGTCGCGCGCGGCCAGTTCGTGCACGCCGGCAAGCAACGACGCCCGATCGAGGCGGGGAGGCGCCAACGCTCAGCGTTCCGCGCAGAGTTCGAAAGTGATGGTCGGCATCGCCCTGACAGACAACTGGAGTGCCCATGGCCCAGGTACGGCCGAGAATACCTGTCCTGACCCCGGTCCGGTACGGCACCCGTCAGATCGAACGATTCATTCCTGCATCCCGTGGTAGAGCAGGCGGACCAGCAGTCGTACGCCGTCGTGATCCTTGAGTTCGTGATAGCGCGGCCCGACACGGCCGCCGATGTCGCGGATGTCGTCCATCAGTTCCGGATGGAACTGGCAGGTGAACGAGCGGCGCACGCGATGTGTTTCCCAGTCCTTGTAATAGATTGCCGTGGTGCCGACCTCGGTCCAGCTGTGGACGTCGACCCGGGTCTGGCCGAGGATTTCCACCGCGTACGGCAGGCTGAGCAGCCATGCGACCGGACTCACGGCCAGTACGTGGCGCAGCGGCACGATCGTGTCGTGCAAGGTCTTGTAAGCCCAGTTGGCAAACAGCGCAGCCTCCTCGTTCACCTCGTCGGCATGGAACATCTCGACGGTGATCTCGCGCTCGAACGACAGCACCTGGTCGATGACGCCTTCCAGTTCATCGGCGACCAGGGCGTGTGTTTCGTGCAACTCGCGCGGGATGTGGGTCTCGTCGTCACGGCGCGCGTAGGGCAGCAGCGCCCTGGTGCCGACCTCGACGTTTTCGTTGCTGGCGACTGCGAAATCCGGATCGTTCCAGCCGATGGCGCGCGGCTGGCCCTGTTTCACGACCTGCAACTGGACGCCCATGCGCGTAATCCGTTCGGCCGCGCGCTGCAAGGAGTTGAGCACGCGGCCCGATTGGTCGAGCGGTAAGCGCGTCAGCTTGCCGATCTCGCGCACGGCGCGTTGCAGCAGGCGGATGTGCGATGCGGCGGCCATCTGGTGGCCGAGGCAGATGAAGATGCTGGGTCCGCTTGCGGTCGAGCGGCGCAGCAGCAACTGGTCGACCAGCGCAAGCATGTCGTCGAGGCCTGCGCTGGCGCCCTCGAAGCTGCTCGCATCGTGCACCGAAGGACAGCCGCCCTGGACGATCGTGGCGATGCCAGCGCTCAGGATGTTGGCCAGCCGTTCGGGGTTGCGAATGCCGCTCTGCCAGACCGGGAACAGGATCGTGTCCGCGTCGGCGACCTGCTGGCAGATGTAAGCGATGTTCTTCGACGCGCGGACCGGCTCGCCGCGCGGGTTGGTGCCGACACTGGCCCACGGTTCGACCACCGCGACGCTCTGGCGATAGATCTCCGGCATGTCGAGCAGCACGCGCAGGTGATCGTCGCTCTCGATCACTTTTTCGAGCGGCCGTGCGAGGCCCCAGTCGAAGACGCCCTCGTTCGCCAGCATGTCGCGCCCCGGAAACGGCGTCGGCGACTTGCGGTCCTTGAGGAAGTAGCCGAGCAGGGCATGCACCGATTGCGGGCTCGACGCATGGCGGCCGAGGAGGCCGGGCAGCTTGCGCCAGCCGAGGCATTCCGGGCTAAGGGGCTTCAGCGAGGCAGCGTTCATTGCTTGGTGGCACCTGGGGGCATCGTCGGATCTGAAGCAATCGTCGTGCCATCCGTCGCGTCGGGTGCGCACGCCCTGCAACGCCCGATGAAAACAGCCGCTTTCACCTTCAGCCTCCAGGCTCGCCTGCACCAAAGCCGGTATCGACCGCGGACGCGCTGCGCGATCGTGGTGCGTCCGGTGCTTGCCAGTGCAGGGCGCGTCGGACAAAGTGCGCCATCGTTTCGCGCCGTGGGAAGGGATTCAATGTCAGCAGCTACCGACGCCAAGCTCGCCAATCGCATCCTGAGGGGGTTGGTGTACGGCGCGGTCGCCGGGGCGTTGGTGCTGCTCCTCGCGCCCTACGTTCCCGGCCTGCAGGACGGCGCCAAGTGGCTGGCGAGCAACGTCTGCGATCCGCTCGGGCAGGTCTTCCTGCGGATGCTCTTTTTCGTGGTGATCCCGCTCGTTTTCGCCTCACTCGCCGGCGGCGTGTTGCAGCTCAGTGAGTTGTCGGACCTGGGGCCGCTCGCCGGTCGCACGTTCGCGCTGTTCTTCGCCAACATGGCGATTGCCGCGACGCTCGGCCTGCTGATGATGAACATCCTCAATCCGGGCGGTCGCATGGATCCGGCGACCTCGCAGCGACTGGTGCAGGAATACAGCTCGCAGGCGGGGCAGCATGTCGTGAACAGCGAGGCCAGGCCTGACATCACGGCATCCACGGTCGTGGACATGTTCATGCCGAAGAACCTGTTCGGCGCCTTCGTCGGCAACCAGCGCGACACGCTGGGCGAGGTGCTGCCACTCATCGTCTTCGCGATCCTGGTGGGAGCGGCCGGGCTTGGCTTGCCGCAGACGCGACGCAAGAAACTGCTCGATGGGCTCGAAACCGTCAGCGAACTGATGACCGGCATCGTGCACTTCGCGTTGAGGCTCGCGCCCTACGCGGTGCCGGCCATGATCTTCAGCGTGGTGGTGAAGGTCGGCTTCGATATCCTGATTGCGCTTGGGCTGTTCGTGCTGGGTTGCGGCGCGATGCTGCTGCTGCACCTGTTCGGCACGATGTCGATCTGGCTCAAGTTCCTGGCGAAGCGCAGTCCGCGTGAGTTCTTCATCCAGATCAAGGACGTGCTGGTCACCGCATTCTCGACGAGTTCGAGCAGCGCCACGCTCCCCGCCGCACTGACGGTTTGCCGCGAACGGCTGGGCATCGCGCCCTCGACCGCCGGTTTCGTCCTGCCGCTCGGCACGACGATGAACATGAGCGGCACGGCGCTCTACGAGGGATGCGTCGTGCTGTTCGTGGCGCAGGTGTTCGGCGTTCACCTCGGACTGGCCGCGCAGGTGACCCTGGTGCTCCTGGCGGTGCTGAGCGCGGTGGCAGTCGCTGCGATTCCCGGGGGCTCGCTGCCGCTCATTGCGGGCCTGCTCGTGGCTTTCGGCGTTCCAGCCGAAGGCATCGGCATCATCCTTGGCGTCGACCGCCTGCTCGACATGACGCGCACCGTCACCAACGTCGGCGCCGATCTGGTGACGACGGCGGTGGTCGATGCGAGGCAGAGGGCGACCGGTCACGCAGGTCGCGTCTAGTCTGCCGCGCTCATCGGCCCGGCTGACAGGCGCAACGCGCGCTCGATCGATTCGGTCGAGGTCGTGTCGACCGCGATGACCTGCCGCTGTTCGTCCCCGCTGAACGGTTCCCAGTACAGGGGCTGTCGATCGAGCAGCGAGACCGTTGCTTCCGAGGCGTCCGCGCCGGTGGCGGCCCGCCCGGCGACCCGTCGTTTGAGCTCTTCGAGCGGTGCGGCACAGTGGACCAGCACGACGTCGGCCGCATGCTCACGCCCCGCCGACATGAAGAGTTCGCGTTCGCCGCGCCGCAGGTTGGCGGCGTCGACCACGACGCTGTCGCGGCCCCGCAGGCAGTGCAGGGCGCATTCGCGCAACCTTTCGTAGGTGCGCGCATTGAACTCGCGCGAGTAGATCCCGGCGTCTGGCGCGGAGGCCGACGTTGCCAGTGGCTGCAATCCCGCGAGACGCTTGCGCTCGACGTCCGAGCGCACGATCAACGCATCGCCGCGCGCCGCGATGCGCCGTGCGAGCCAGGTCTTTCCGGAGCCGGACAATCCCGCCATCACGAACAGCCGCGGACGCGGCCGTTCGATCTGCGCGACGGCCCAGTCGAGGTACTGGTGGGCAAGCGTCGCCGCTCCGCCCGCTTCGCCGCGTGCCTGCTGACCGCGCAGCGCGGCGACCTTGGCACGCACCAGCGCGCGATAGAGTTCGAAATACGGCAGCAGCGCCACGGCTTCGAAGTCGCCGGACGCCTCGAGCCACGCCTGCAATACCTCGCGCCGTAGATCCGCGCGGCCATGAACCGCGAGATCCATCGTGAGGAAGGCGAGATCGTTGGCGACGTCGATGAAGCGCAGGCCGGGGTCGAACTCGAGACCATCGAAGGCCACCAACGATCCCTGCCAGCGCACCACGTTGCCGCAGTGCAGGTCGCCGTGGCCCTCACGGATCCGGCCATCCAGCCGGCGTCGCTCCAGCAGCGGTCGGTCGGCTTCGAAGAGGCGCTGGGCATGTTCGCGCAGCAGTGCCAGTTGTCGAGCCTCGTCGCGGCCCGGCAGGACCCGCGCAATCTCGGCAAAGTTGTCGAGCGTGATGCGGTGGGCCTGGTCCGGTGTACCGAAGCCCTCATCTCCCGCCGCGATCGCGGCCGTCGCGTGCATCTGCGCGATGCGCTGGCCGAATTCCTGCAGCTCGCTCGCGGCGGCGGCGCCCGTCTGCAACAACCGGGTGAGCTCGAGTTGCGGGTCGAACTGCACCATCCGCAGCGCGTGTTCGAAAGGCGGGGCGTCCGTGGCACCGACCTGCGGTGCGGCGGGCGTTCCCGTGATCGGCACCACGTCGACGTACAATCCTGCTGCGTGGCGGCGGTTCAGGCGCAGTTCTTCGCGGCACAATGCCGCGCGGCGCTCGGCAGTCGAATAGTCGATGAAGCTGAGCCGTAGCGGCTTTTTTACTTTGTAGGCGAAGGGCCCGGTCAGGAACACCCAGGAGACGTGGGTCTCGATGCAGGTTACGGGGCCCGGCACCGCATGCAGCGCGGAATACGCAGCCGGATCCTGCATCGCGGCGGCGAAAGCAGCCTGTGCTGCAGGGGCGTCGAGCGGGGAGTTGGATTGACTTGCGTTCACGCGAGATTCGGCTCTCGACGGGCGCTACAGGCAGTGTACTCTTGCCACATATACGCCGGGACCCTGCGATCAATACTGATGGTCCGCAGGCCCCATGGATCGACAATCAAAAGCGTCAACCAGGACCGTCCAGAAGAGGGACTCAGCATCGTGACAATCCCTGTCCAGATCACTTTCAGGCACATGGAAAGCTCCCCGGCCGTCGAGACTCGCGTGCGCGAACTCACGGATCACCTGGGCACTTTCAGCGACCGTATCCAATCCTGCCGCGTCGTCGTGGATTCGCCGCATCGGCACCACCACCAGGGCAAGGTGTTCAACGTCAAGGTTCAGCTCTCGCTCCCGGGCGACGATGTCCTCGTCGACATGGAGCGTCCCGATCGCGACGGGCACGAGGACGTGTACGTCGTCCTGCGCGACGCGTTCGATGCCGCACGCCGGCAGCTGCAGCAGCGCATGTCCGCGCTGCGCGGCGAACCGTCGCTGCGTGAGAAGCCGGTCGCCTGACCGGCCCGGCCCGAGCGGCGCAGTGCCCCCGATATCGTGATGGATCCTGCGCCGCTGCTGTTCGCGCCGCTTGCGTCGCGCGCCTTTGGTGAGCGCGTCGCGGCCTGCCTCGGCGCGCCGCTCGCGCCTCTCGAGGAGCGCGACTACGAAGGTGGCGAGCACAAGTCCCGGCCGCTGGTCAGCGTGCGCGGGCGCGTGGTCTACGTCATTCAATCGCTGAGTGGCGATGACCGAGGCAGCGCCAACGATCGCCTCTGCCGCGTCCTGTTCCTGGTCGCGGCACTCAAGGATGCCGGCGCTGCGCGTGTCACGGCCTGCCTTCCCTACATTGCCTATTCGCGCAAGGACCGCCGCACCAAGGAGCGTGATCCGGTCAACTCGCGGTACATCGCGCAGTTGCTGGAAGCCGTGGGCGTCGATCACGTGATGGTGATGGACGTGCACAATGTCGCGGCGTTCGAAAATGCGTTCCGTTGCAGCGTCGACCTGCTCGAGGCCGCGCCGCTGCTCGCGGACAAAGTCGTCGAACTGACGGGTGGGCAGCCCGTGACCATCGTGTCGCCGGATTTCGGCGGTGCCAAGCGCGCGCAGCGCGTGCAGGAACTCGTCGCGGTGCGCGCGGGCGCACGCGTCGATTTCGCCGTCATCGAGAAGCGTCGTGACAGCGGCGAGGTGAGTGGCGACCTCGTCATCGGGCCGGTGGCCGGACGGCACGCCGTCGTGGTCGACGACCTGATCAGTGCGGGCATGACGATCCTGCGTGCGGTACGGGCCTGCCGTGCGGCGGGCGCGCTTTCGGTCACGGCTTTCGCGACGCATGGCGTGTTTGCGCCGGGCGCGGAGCGGCTGCTCGGGCCGGACGGACCTGATCGCCTGTACGTCACGGACACGCTGCTGCCCACGCGACTTGCGCCTCCCCAGGGGGGCGACGACAGGCTGGTCGTGCTGCCGGCGTCGAGGCTGTTTGCGGAGGCTTTGCGCCGCATCGGCGCGGGCGAGTCCGTCGTGGCACTGCGCGAGATGGAGCGCAGGCCTGCCGCACGCTGAGCGTCAACCCACCGGCGCTTGTTAAGCTCTCGCGCCAACACAGCGAACCATGGAGCGCACCCGCATGAACGCAGCCCTCGGCCCCGCCGTCGTGAAGATCGACGCCGCGTCGGGCACCGAAGAAAAGCTGGAACTCGACCCGGCACGGCTGGCGGCCGGCAGCCCGATGCCTGAGCAGTTCGTGCGCAATGCCTACACGGACGCCAGCGGCCGTTTCTTCGCGGGGCTCTGGCGCAGCAGCGTCGGCGCGTGGCGGGTGTCCTATACCGAGAACGAACTGTGCGTCCTGACTGCCGGGCGCATTCGCATTACCGATGACCACGGCCGTCAATCGACCTACGGCCCGGGCGACAGCTTCGTGATGCCGGCGGGCTTTTCCGGACTCTGGGAAGTCCTGGAGCCCGCCCAGAAGTTCTACGCCATCTACGAACCCCCGGCGGCCTGAACCAACACGGTGCGCCGGAACCTTGCTGTGCGCCTCACCGGTGCGCGGAGCCGGCCCAAGCCCACGCCAACCCTGGCTTTTTGTCTGGCATGCTTCCTGCAGTGCAGGATGCCGAGCCGCGTCGCGGTGGGCGTTCGTTCCAAACACGTGTCGCCTCTGCTACAGTTACTGTAATAGTCGTTAAAACTGTGTTGTTATATAGCAACAAAAGGGGTACCCGAAATGAAACTTACCCATGGCCTGGCCGCAGCCGCGCTCTCGCTGACTGCATTGACTGCACAGGCGGAAATCACTGGCACGGTAACGGCGACCAGCGATTATGACTTCCGCGGCATCACCCAGACGGCGCAGGATCCGGCGCTGCAGGGCAGCATCGACTACGCGCACGACAGCGGTTTCTATGCTGGCGCCTGGGCCAGCAACGTCGACTTCGGCGACTGCTGCGACGAGAACGTCGAAATCGACCTCTACGCGGGGTTCAGCGGTGGCGAGACGATCACGTATGACGTCGGCTTCATCTACTACACCTACCCCGGTGCGGACAACATCGACTATCCCGAGATTTACGCCGGCCTCGGCTGGAACTGGCTGAGCGGCAAGGTCTGGTACTCGAACGATCTGGGTAACTCCGGCGACTCGGCGATGTACTACGAAGCCAATGGCGAATGGGCACTGCCCGGCCAACTTCGGCGCCAGTGCGCACGTCGGCTACAGCGACGGCGACTACTGGGACAACGCCTACGGCGACGGCTACATGGACTGGTCCGTCGGTGTCACGTACGAGATCAGCCACTTCACGCTCGGTCTGAAGTGGATCGACGGCAGCGACCTCAAGGCCGCCGACGGCACGCCGGGCGACGTGAGCAGCAGCGAAGCCCGCGCGGTGTTCTCGGTCTCCACCACGTTCCCGTGGTCGAAGGAGTAAGGTCCTCGCGCGCCTAGCGCGCCCGGCCACGAAAAAGCCCGGCCTCCTCACGGAGACCGGGCTTTTTTATTGCGCGCGTTGCGACTAACGCCCGCCCCGGGGGCTTGGCGTCAGCCAAGCTCCTTGAGCACGCCCCCGAGGATTCCGAACACCTGGTCGATGTGGCTCTGCTCGATGATCAGTGGCGGCGACATCGCGATGATGTCGCCCGTGACGCGCAGCAGCAGGCCCTGCTCGAAGGCGCGCACGAACGTGTTGTAGCCGCGCAGGCCGGGCTTGCCCGGGATCGGGTCGAGTTCCACGGCGCCGATCAGGCCGAGATTGCGCAGGTCGATCACGTGCGGCAGGCCCTTCAGCGAGTGCACGCCGTCGGCCCAGTAAGGCGCCATGTCGCTCGCGCGCGTGAACAGGCCTTCCTTGCGATAGATTTCCTGCGTTGCGATGCCAGCCGCGCAGGCCACCGGGTGGGCGGAATACGTGTAGCCGTGGAAGAGCTCGATCGCGCCTTCCGGGCCCTGCATGAAGGCGTTGTAGACCTGGTCGCTCGCTGCGACGGCGCCCATCGGCACCGCGCCGTTCGTGAGGCCCTTGGCCATCGTGATCATGTCCGGCTGCACGCCGAAGAACGAAGTGCCGAACGGCGCGCCGAGCCGGCCGAACCCGGTGATGACCTCGTCGAAGATCAGCAGGATGCCGTGCCTGGTGCAGATGCTGCGCAGGCGCTCGAGGTAACCCTTCGGCGGGATCAGCACTCCCGTGGAACCCGCGACGGGCTCGACGATCACGGCCGCGATGTTGCTCGCGTCGTGCAGCGCGACGATGCGCTCGAGTTCATCCGCCAGGTTGGCGCCGTGCTCGGGCACGCCGCGTGTGTAGGCATTCTTCGCCAGATCGTGCGTGTGCGGCAGGTGATCGACGCCGGGCAGCATCGCACCGAACCATTTGCGGTTGTTGACCATGCCGCCGACGGAGATGCCGCCGAAACCGACGCCGTGGTAGCCGCGCTCGCGGCCGATGAAGCGTGTGCGCGAGCCTTCACCCCGTGCGCGGTGATAGGCGAGTGCGATCTTGAGTGCCGTATCGACCGATTCGGAGCCGGAATTCGTGAAGAACACGTGACCCATGTCCCTGGGCAGCCAGCTCGCAACGTCGTTGGCCAGCTGGAATGCCATCGGGTGCCCCATCTGGAACGGCGGCGCGTACTCCATCGTCGCGATCTGCCTGGTGACCGCTTCGCTGATTTCGCTGCGACCGTGGCCCGCATTGACGCACCAGAGTCCGGCAACCGCATCGAGGATCTGCCTGCCTTCCGGCGTCCAGTAGTGCATGCCTGCGGCCTTCGCCAGCAGGCGCGGGTTGGCCTTGAACTGGCGGTTTGCCGTGAATGGCATCCAGAAGGCTTCCATCTCGTCGCGCTGCAGCGCAGTAGTGGCGGTCATGGCGGGGTTCCCGGATTTGTTGGAATAACCGCCCGATGATAAGAAAAATTGACACTCGGCTCAAATCGCCGTGAAATTCACCCTGTTTTGAGCCTATGTGTGCAGGATATTGAACACCCCGTGACCGAGCTCAGCATCGACGTCGGTGCCCACCTGCGGGCCGTGCGCACCATGTACGGTCTCTCGCAACGTGAGCTGGCAAAGCGCGCCGGCGTGACCAACGGGCTCATCTCGCTGATCGAGCAGAACCGTGTCAGCCCGTCCGTCAGCTCGCTCAAGAAGGTGCTCGACGGCATTCCGATGTCGCTGGCCGAGTTCTTCACCCTCGATTTCTCGGCGAGTCCGCAGGTTTTTTTCCGGGCCGACGAGTTGCCGGTCCTGGGCGACCGCTCGGTGGTCTTCAAGCTGGTCGCGGCACGCCGGCCCAACCGGGCCATGGCGATGCTGCACGAGCACTACGCACCGGGCGCCGACACCGGCGCCGACATGCTGCGGCACGAAGGCGAAGAAGCCGGCGTGGTCGTCAGCGGCCGCATCGAACTCACCGTTGGCGCTGAAACCCGCCAGCTCGGCCCCGGTGACGCCTATTACTTCACCAGCGCGATCCCGCACCGCTTCCGCAATACGGGCAGCGAGCCCTGCGAGATCATTTCCGCCAACACGCCACCGACCTTCTGAAACGGCGACAATCAACAGCGAAGAACCATGAACCAGAAAGCCACTCCCACCGTGCAGGACTGGCGCGCCCGCGCCACGGCGCTCGCCATCAACGGCCAGGCCTTCATCGATGGCCGCTACGTCGACGCCGCGAGCGGCGAGACGTTCGACGATGTCACGCCGATCGACGGTCGCGTGATCGCGCGCGTTGCTGCGACCGACCAGGCCGACGTCGAGCGCGCCGTTGCCGCTGCACGCCGGGCATTCGACGGCGGGGTCTGGTCGAGGCAGCCGCCGCGCGAACGCAAACGGGTGCTGCAGCGCTTTGCCGAGCTGGTCCTCGCGCACCGCGACGAGCTGGCGCTGCTCGAGACGCTGGACATGGGCAAGCCCATCTCGGACAGCCTGGCCGTGGACATTCCGGCCACGGCGCGGTGCATCGCGTGGTATGCGGAGGCCGTCGACAAGGTGTACGACGAAGTCGCGCCGACCGCGCACGACCAGCTTGCGCTCATCACGCGCGAGCCGATCGGTGTCGTCGCCGCGATCGTGCCGTGGAATTTCCCGCTGATCATGGCGGCGTGGAAGATCGGCCCGGCGCTGGCCGCCGGCAATTCGTTCATCCTCAAGCCGTCCGAGAAGTCGCCGCTGTCGGCGATTCGACTTGCGGCGCTGGCCACGGAGGCCGGCATTCCCGACGGCGTGTTCAACGTGCTGCCGGGTTACGGTCACACGGCCGGCCAGGCACTGGCCTTGCACATGGACGTCGACTGCATCGGCTTCACGGGTTCTACGCGCACCGGCAAGCTCATGCTGCAGTACTCGGGCCAGTCGAACATGAAACGCGTGTGGCTCGAATGCGGCGGCAAGTCGCCGAACATCATCCTGGCGGACTGTCCGGATCTCGATCGTGCGGCGGCCACTGCGGCCGGCGCGATCTTCTTCAACCAGGGCGAGATGTGCACGGCGGCGTCGCGCCTCGTGATCGAAGAGAGCGTGCGTGACCGCGTGCTCGAGAAAGTCGTCGAGGCGAGCCGTGCGATGCAGCCGGGCGATCCGCTCGATCCGGCGACGCGCATGGGTGCGATCGTCGACGAGATCCAGACCAGGACCGTGCTCGGCTACATCGACTCCGGCAGGTCCGAGGGCGCGGCCGTGCTGGCGGGTGGCCGGCGAGTGCTCGAGCAGACGGGCGGCTGCTACATCGAACCGACGGTCTTTGCCAACGTCAGCAGCGGCATGCGCATCGCGCGCGAGGAAATCTTCGGTCCGGTGCTGGCCGCCATCACGGTGAAGGATGCCGAAGAGGCCGTGCGCGTCGGCAATGGCGTCGAATACGGTCTCGCTGCCGCGGTGTGGACCCGTGACATCGGCAAGGCGCACCGGATCGCGAAGTCGCTCCGCGCCGGCATGGTCTACGTGAACTGTTACGACGCTGACGACATCACCGTCCCCTTCGGCGGATTCAAGCAATCGGGAACCGGCCGCGACAAGTCGCTGCACGCGTTCGACAAGTACACCGAACTCAAGACGACCTGGATCGACCTGTCGCAATGAGCGGTTACCACAACGTCACCTTCGACGAGATCGAGATCGGCGCAACCGCGAGTGCCGAGCGGACGCTCGGCCTGACCGAGATCGAAGCGCTGCTGCTCGTCTCGGGTGACGTCGTGCCTTTTCAGGTCGAACAAGGTTCGACCGCAGTCGAGCCGGGCGGCCTGTGCGTCGAGGCCGTCGCGGCCGAGGCCATCATCTCGGGGATGCTCGAGCGCCGCCTGCCCGGGCCGGGCACCCGCATCGTTTCGCAACAGCTGGAGTTCCAGGGCGTCATCCGCGTCGGCGACCTGGTCCGCGCGACGGTGACCGCGCGGCAGAAGACGGCGGAGAACCGCCGCGTGCTGTTCGACTGCACGGTGGACGCCGCCGGAGTGACCGTGCTCCGCGGCACGGTGCTCGTCGATGCCCCGATCCGCAAGGCGTCTTTCCCCGAGTTGTCGCGGCCGGAGTTCATGATCCGGCGCAACGACGTTTTCGTCCGGCTGCTGAAACGCTGCGAACCCCTGGCGCCGGTCACCTGCGCCGTTGCGCATCCCTGTGATCCGGATTCGCTGATGGGCGCGCTCGAAGCGGCGCGACTGAACCTGATCGTGCCCGTGCTCGTGGGCCCCGCGACCCGCATCCGCGCACTGGCTCGCGGTCTCGGCGAGGACATCTCTAACCTCCGCCTGGTGGACACCAGGCACAGTCATGCTTCGGCCGAGACGGCGGTGGCGCTCGCCCGTGACGGTGAAGTCGAGACGCTGATGAAGGGCAGCCTGCACACGGACGAGATCATGGGGGCGGTGGTCTCGTCGCAGGGCGGATTGCGAACGGAGCGTCGCGTCAGCCACGTCTTCGTCATGGACGTGCCGGCCTACGAACGGATCCTGTTCGTCACCGATGCCGCCATCAACATCGAACCCACGCTGCGGGAGAAGGCGGACATCGCGCAGAACGCGATCGACCTCGCGCATGACCTCGGCATCGACCGGCCGAAGATTGCGATCCTGTCCGCGGTGGAAATGGTGAACCCGGACATCAGGTCGACCATCGACGCGGCCGCGCTCTGCAAGATGGCGGACCGTGGCCAGATCCACGGCGCGGTCCTCGACGGGCCGCTGGCGTTCGACAACGCGATCAGCATGATCGCGGCACGAACCAAGAGCATCCAGTCGCCCGTGGCCGGTCGCGCGGACATCCTGCTGGTGCCGAACATCGAGGCGGGCAACATGCTGGCGAAGCAGCTGCAGTACTTCGCCGGTGCCGACAGTGCCGGCATCGTGCTCGGTGCCCGCGTGCCGATCATCCTGACGAGCCGTGCCGACAACGTGCGCATGCGCATCGGCTCTGCGGCCGTCGCCAAGCTGGTGGTGCACGCGCGGCGCGCAGCGGTGCCACCGCTCAAGTAGAAACAGTGGCAGTGGCCTGTTTCTCTGCCCCCCGCCGTTCCCCGCACGCCTGCTGCCTGCCCCGGGAACCTTTCCGCCGCGCGTCGATTGGTCCGCGGGGAGAGGCTTGGTTAGACTTCCCGCCCGTCACGCCCCGGAGCCCGCGATGAAAGTCACCGTTGCCGCGACCCAGTTCGCCTGCACGCCGATTGCCGCCGAGAACATCGCCAAGGCCGAGTCGATGGTGCGCCAGGCCGCGGCCAGGGGCGCGCAAGTAATTCTTTTGCAAGAGCTTTTCGAGACCCCGTACTTCTGCAAGGATCACCTTGCGAGTCACTTCGAGCTGGCGCACCCGCTGCCGGACAACCCGGTCGTGCGGCACTTCCAGGCGTTGGCGCGGGAACTGGGCGTGGTGCTGCCGGTGAGCGTGTTCGAGCGCGCCAACAACGCCTACTACAACTCGCTCGCCATGGTCGACGCCGATGGCGAGGTGCTCGGGGTCTACCGCAAGTCGCACATCCCGGAGGGGCCGGGCTACCACGAGAAGTTCTATTTCTCGCCGGGCGACACTGGCTTCCGCGTCTGGAATACGCGTTTCGGCATGATCGGCGTCGGCATCTGCTGGGACCAGTGGTTCCCCGAAGCGGCGCGCTGCATGGCGCTGATGGGCGCGGACATCCTCATGTACCCGACGGCGATCGGCTCCGAACCGCAGGATCCGACCATCGATTCGCGCGACCACTGGCAGCGCTGCATGCAGGGCCACGCGGCGGCCAACGTGATGCCGCTGGTCGCGTCCAACCGTATCGGCCTGGAGAAGGGCCAGAAGTACGAGATGACGTTCTACGGCTCGTCGTTCATCGCCGACGCCACGGGTGGCAAGGTGGCCGAGGCCGACCGCGAGTCGGAGGCCGTGCTTACCGCCACGTTCGACCTCGACCAGTTGCGCGCGCAGCGTCACGCGTGGGGCGTGTTCCGTGACCGTCGCCCCGAACTCTACTACCCGATCCTCTCGCTGGATGGCCGTGCCCCGGGCTGAACGCATGCCGGACACCGCAGTGGCCATTGCGCTGCGGTCGCAATCGTTGCGCGGTCCCGTCGCCTGCGTCGATCTCGAGACCACGGGCGGGATGGCGGCGCAGCACCGCGTCATCGAAGTCGGCATCGTCCTGCTCGAGCAGGGCGAGATCGTCGAGGAATGGAGCACGCTGGTGCATCCCGGCATCCGCATTCCATCGTTGATCGCGTCGTTCACCGGCATCGACGATTCGATGGTGGCGGATGCGCCGCCTTTTGCCGACGTCGCGCAGGAAGTGCGGCGCCGCCTCGAGGGCAGGCTGTTCGTCGCTCACAACGCCCGCTTCGATTACGGCTTCCTGCGCGCAGAGTTCCGCCGCCTGGGCATCAGGTTCGCCGCGCCGGTGCTGTGCACCGTGAAGCTGTCGCGCGCGCTGTATGCGGAGCACGCGCGCCACAACCTCGACACCCTGATGGATCGTTTCGGTCTGTCGTGCATGGCCCGGCATCGCGCACTCGGCGACGCGCAGGTGCTGCCCGCGTTGATTGCGGCGATGGAGAACCGGCGCGGCGTCGAGGTGATGCACGCCGCGGTGACCGATGCGCTGCGCGAGCCGCGATTGCCGCCACACCTGCCGCCGGAACTCGCCGACGACCTGCCGGAAGGTCCGGGCGTGTACCTGTTCCGCGGCGAAACCGGGACGCTGCTGTACGTCGGCAAGAGCCGCAACATCCGCAGCCGCGTGTTCGATCATTTCGCCGCCGAGCATCGCTCGGGCAAGGAATCGAAACTGACGCAGCAGGTTCGCCAGGTGGAGTGGATCGAGACCGGGAGGCGAACTCGGTGCGCTGCTGCTCGAGTCCCGGCTGGTGAAGGAGCTCGCACCGACGGGGAATCGACGCCTGCGCCGTAACGCCGGCGACTGCGTCGTACGTCCTGCGCAGTGACGGGCAAGGCCTGCGGCCCGCGGTCGTGCCGATCGAAGACGCGGACCTGAGCCTCGATGCTGATCCCGTCTTCGGACCGTTCCGCGCCGAGAAGGACGCGTGGCGCGCAATCGAAGGCAAGGCGCGCGAAGCGGGGCTGTGCCTGAAGACGCTCGGCCTGGAAGCGGGCGAGGGCAGCTGCTTCGGCTACCAGGTCAGGAAGTGCCGCGGCGCCTGCATCGGCAGGGAACCTCGCGCATTGCACGACGCGCGTCTGCAGATGACGCTCGCGCCGCTGAAGTTCAAGCCGTGGCCGTTTGCTGGCGCCATCGGCATCCGCGAGCCCGCACCCGCCGCGACCGGTGTCCAGATTCACGTGATCGACCGCTGGCGCCACCTCGGCACCGCGCGCGACGAAGACGAAGTGCAGGCCCTGCTGCGCGCGCCGGCGACGCCGCGTTCGACGCGGACAGCTATCGCATCATCGGGCGCGCGCTGCAGGACGTGCGGCCACGCGACCTGATGCAGTTTCCTGCGCGGCGGGAGTCCGCTTGACCGACACGACCAAACCCGAACAACGCCACCGATTTTTTGCGGCCTGTCCGCTCAACGTCGCGGACATGCTGTCGGCCGAGCTGCGCCAGGTGGCGTGGACGTCGTGCGCGAACATCCGGCGGGCGTGAGCTTCGACAGGGCCGCTGGCGAGCGCGTACACCGCCTGCCTGCAGTCGCGCACCGCCAGTCGCGTGCTGCTGACGCTCGCCGATCTCAACGCAGCGATCCCGACGTGATGTACCGCGGACTGCTCGAGTTGCCGTGGGAGAGCCACGTGGGCTCCGACGGCACGTTTGCGGTCGACGTCGTCGGCGAATCCCCGAGCTGGCTGCGCCACACGCAGTTCGCGGCACTGCGCGCCAAGGACGCGATCGTGGACCGGATGCGCGAGCACACGGGCGAGCGGCCCAACGTCGACCGGGCCTCGCCCGATCTGCGCGTCAGCCTGCGATTTCGCCAAGGAGCGCGTGACCGTCGGCATCGACCTGAGTGGCGAACCGCTGCACCGTCGCGGGTATCGTCAGACCGGTGTCGAAGCACCGCTCAAGGAGAACCTGGCGGCCGCGTTGCTGCTGCGGTCGGGCTGGGCCGCGATGGCGGCGGAAGGCGCGGCGTTCTACGACCCGATGTGCGGCTCGGGCACGCTCGTGATCGAAGCCGCGATGATCGCCGCGGGGATCGCGCCCGGATTGCTCCGGCGCCGGTTCGGCTTCGAGCGCTGGCTGCAGCACGATGAGGAGCTGTGGCACGGGCTGCGAACCGCCGCAGAGAACGCGCGCAAGCTCGAGGTGCTCGAAGGCGGTCGCTGTGCCGGCAGCGATCGCGACCAGACCGCGATCCGCGCCGCGATTGCCAACGCCAACCGGGCCGGGCTCGGCAATCACCTGCTGTTCGATCGCCGCGATCTCTCGAACCTGCCGGCGACGACTCACCCGACCGGTCTCGTCGTGGTGAATCCGCCGTACGGCGTGCGCATCGGCGATCCGGAAAAGATCGAGGCGCTCTACGCGAGCCTCGGCGACAAGCTGCTGCGCTGCTTCCCCGGCTGGGAGGCCGGCGTCTTCACCGGTGATCCGCCGCTCGGCCGCGCACTGGGCCTGCGGGCGTATCGCACGCATACGTTCTTCAACGGCGCGATCGAATGCCGGCTGCTGCGCTTTCACCTCGACGAGTCGGCGAAAGAACCCGATCCCGGTGCAGGTGCGCGCGGCGCGGCTCGAAGCCGCACGCGAACGTCCCGGCTCGTCGATGTTCGCGAACCGTCTGCGCAAGAACTACACGAAGCTCGCCGCGTGGGCACGTCGCAGCGACGTCGCCTGCTTCCGTGTCTACGACGCCGACATGCCTGAGTATGCCTTCGCCATCGACGTCTACGGCAACGACGAGCGCTGGGCCTGCGTGCAGGAATACGCTGCGCCGTCGAGCATCGCGCAGGAGTCCGTGCGCGCCCGTCGTGACGAGGCGCTCGCTGCCATCCCGTCGGTGCTGGAGATTGCGCCGGAGCGCATGTTCCTGCGCGTGCGCAAGCGGCAGAAGGCCGGTGAGCAATATGAAAAGCTGGACGAGGAAGCGCTGTTCCATGTCGTGCGCGAAGGCCGCTATCGCTTCCTCGTCAACTTCACCGACTACCTCGATACCGGGCTGTTCCTGGATCATCGCATCACGCGCATGCGAATCGGCGAATGGGCTAAGGGCAAGCGCTTCCTGAACCTGTTTGCGTACACGGGTGCCGCGACGGTCCATGCGGTGGGCGGTGGCGCGACCAGTTCGGTCACCGTGGACATGTCGAAGACTTACCTCGACTGGGCATGGCGCAATCTCGATCTCAATGGCCTGCGTGGTCCGTCGCACGAGTTCATCCAGGCCGATTGCCTGGCGTGGCTCGAGGCGCAGTCGCAGCAGATCCGTCCGCCGGCCTATGACCTGATCTTCATCGACCCGCCGACGCACTCGCGCTCCAAGCGCATGCAGCGCGAGTTCGACGTGCAGATGGATCACGGCTGGCTGCTGGCGACGGCGTCCAAGCTGCTGGCGCCGGGCGGCACGATCGTGTTCTCGAACAACTTCCAGAAGTTCAAGCTCGACGGCGCGACGCTCGAGCACTTCGCCGTGGAGGACATCACGCGCTCGACGATACCCGAGGATTTCGCGCGCAACCCGAAGATTCACGTGTGCTTCGTGCTGCGTCCGAAAGTCGCTGCGCTTGCGTCCAGATGAGGTGGTGCGATACTTCGCCAGCGCGATCCCGTGCTGCGGCGCACAGCCAATCGCAGAAGTAACCGTCCGCGGACGACTGCTCATGGAAATCTTCAAGACCTTCACGCTCGAGAGCGCGCACCGGTTGCCCAACGTGCCCGAAGGGCACAAGTGCGCGCGCGTCCACGGGCATTCGTTTCGCGTCGAACTGCACGTAAGCGGACCGGTGGACCCGCAGCTCGGCTGGGTGATGGACTTCGCCGAGATCAAGCAGGCGTTCGAGCCGCTGTTCCAGCGGCTCGACCATCGGTACCTCAACGACGTTGCCGGGCTCGACAACCCGACCAGCGAGAACCTGGCGCGTTACATCTGGAGGGAACTCAAGCCCGGGCTGCCGCTGCTGGCACGTGTCGTCGTGCATGAGACGTGTACCAGCGGAGCCAGCGTCGCCGGCAGCGAGGACTGAGCATCGGGCAGCGAAACGCCCGGGCTCCCGTCACCGGACCGGCCTGCGGCCGCAGTGTCGTGATCGATTGCTCATTCGGCGACGCCGGGTGCGCGCGTTGTCCTGTTTCAGGTACTGTAGGCCCCACTTTCACGCAGTCAGTAACACTCATGCGCCACGCTTCAATGTTCCGCTTCCTGTTGTTGTCCGCTGCCGGTCTCGCCTGGGGAATGACGGGCTGCAGCAAGTCCTCTCCACCGGCGGCGGTGCCGGAGCCGGCGGCGCAAGTGTCGACCCAGGACGAGGCTGCCGCCCAGGCCGCAGCGGCCACGCAGGCTGCCGACGAAGCAAAGGCCGCGGAACTGGCGGCGAAGGAGAGTGAACTCGCCGAGCGCGAGGCGGCGGTCAAGCAGAAGGAACTCGAAGCGGAACTCGCGCGGCGTGACGCTGAAACGGCGGCTCAGGCTGCGGCGGCCAGGCAGGCTGCGGCTGCCGAACAGGCTGCGGCGAAGAAGGCGAGCGCGGCCAAGGCGGCAACAGCCACGGCCGCGGCAGTACCGAAAGCGGCGCCGCCGGCAACGCCGATCGTCGTGCCCGCTGGAACGCAGCTCACGGTCGAGTTGATCACTCCGATCAGTACCAAGACGAACAATGTCGGCGACGGCGTCGATGCGCGACTCGCGTCAGACCTGATGATCGGCGATCGGCGCGCCGCGAAGGCCGGGGCGTCGGTGCACGGCTCGATCACCCAGGTCATCTCGGGCAGCAAGAAGATCGGTGGCACCCCGACGCTCGGCGTGCGGTTCGATTCGCTGGTCGCGGCGAATGGCGCAAGCGTGTCGATCAACGCGCCGTTCACGCAGCTCGGCAAGAGCGAGACTGGCAAGGACACCGCCAAGATCGTCGGCGGCGCGGCTGCCGGCGCAATCATTGGTCACCAGGTCTCACACAAGAATGGCGCCGTGGTGGGCGGCCTTCTCGGCGGCGCGGCCGGCACGGCAGCCGCCAAGGGCACGGGCGGCGAAGTGGCGCTTACGGCAGGGCAGGTGGTGACCGTGGCCACGCAGTCCTCGTTCGAGGTCAGGCCCTGACCCGCAGCTTCAGAGCAGGTCTTTGAGCCGGAACCAGAGCATCGCCAGCACCAGCCCCGGCATGCGCAGGGCAGGGCCTCCCGGGAAGTCGTGGTGCTTGAGCCGGGTGAAGAGATCGAAGCGCTCGGCCTGTCCCGCGATCGTCTCGGCGACCATCTGGCCTGCGATGCCGGTCAGCGCGATGCCGTGCCCCGAGAAGCCCTGCAGGTAATACACGTTCGGCGCAATGCGCCCGAAGTCCGGCGCGCGGCTCATCGTGATGTCGACGTGCCCGCCCCACGCGAAGTCGATCTTCACGTCGGCGAGCGAGGGGAAGACGTTGAGCATCCGCACGCGCGTGGCCCTGGCGGTGTTGCGCGCATCGCGACCGGAGTAGCTGACCCGGCCGCCAAACAGCAGGCGGTGGTCGTCCGAGCGGCGGAAGTAATCGAGCACGAAGTTCACGTCGGACACGGCGACGTTCTGACGCAGCAGTGATTCGATGCGCGCCTGCCCCAGCCGTTCGGTGGCGATGATGTACGTGCCGACCGGCATGATGCGGTCGCGCAGCTTCTTCGAGATCTTCTCGTCGATGAAGGCGTTGCAGCACAGCGCCACCTGCCCGGCCCGCACCGATTGTCCGCCGGCCGTGCGCAGCTTCACGGTCGCGCCGTGCTCGATGCCGACGACCATCGCCTGCTCGTGGATCTTCACGCCGGCCGCTGCGGCGGCGGCCGCGAGTCCCAGCGTGTAGTTGAGCGGATGCAGGTGGCCGCTGCGGTCGTCGCGCAGGCCGCCGATGTACCGATCGGTGTTCAGCACCTCGCCGAGCTCCGTCCGGTCGAGCCAGCGCGTCGACGTGTAGCCGTACTTGTTGACCAGTTCGTCCTGATACTCACGCAGGTCCGCTTCCTGCCGCGGCTTGAGCGCCGTGTGCAGGTGGCCCCAGTGCAGGTCGCAGTCGATGCGGTGCTTCTCGACCAGGTTCTTCATCAGGTCGAGCGCGTCGACCGAGATGTCGAACATCTTCTTCGCGTCGGCGGGGCCCACCTGTGCGACCAGCTTGTCCTGGCTGCACGCGTAGCCGACGATCGCCTGGCCGCCGCTGCGTCCCGACGCGCCGAACGCGATGCGGTTGCCTTCGAGCAGCACGACCTTGTAGCCACGCTCGGCGAGGAACAGCGCCGTCGCGCAGCCGGCGATGCCGCCACCCACGACGCAGACGTCGGCGTCGACGTCGCCTGTCAGGGGCGGGCGGTTCGGCGCAGGATTCGCGGAAGCCGCGTAATACGAATCGACGTGTTCGACCGGCATGGCTCAGCTCGTCGTCAGGTACCAGTCGTAATCGATGGCCGGCACGTAAGAGTAGAAGTCCTGCATCTCGCCGCGGCGTGTCTGGGCATACAGGCTCGCGAACCGCTCGCCCAGGTATTCCCGGGCAAACTCGCTGCGTTCGAACACGCCGAGCGCTTCCGGCCAGGACAGCGGAATGGTGCAGGCCGTGTCGCGGTAGGCATTGCCTGCCAGCACGGGACCCGGGTCGAGCTTGCGCGTGAGCCCAGGTGCATGCCAGCGAGCACGATGGCGGCGAGCAGGTACGGATTGGCGTCGGCGCCGGCGATGCGGTGCTCGACACGGCGGCTCGCGGGCGGGCCGTGCGGCACGCGGAACGCGACGCCACGATTGTTCACGGACCAGCTCGGATTGAGCGGCACGTAGGCTTCGGGCTGGAAGCGCCGGTACGAATTCGCCGTCGGCGCACAGATCGCGATCGCGTCGTTCATCGTCGCCGCCAGGCCGCCGATCGCATGGCGCAGTTGCTCACTGCCCACGGGATCTTCCGCTGCGAAGATGTTGTCGCCCTGCGCGTCGAGGACACTGACGTGCAGGTGCGCGCCGCTGCCGGCGTGGTCGCGGTAGGGCTTCGGCATGAACGTCGCTTCCATGCCGTGGGCGAGCGCCACGCCCTTCACCAGTCGCTTGAGGCGGATCGCGTGGTCGCACGCGAGCAGGGGATCGTCGACGTGGTGCAGGTTCACTTCGAACTGGCCGGGACCGTATTCGGCGAGCACGGTGCCGACGGGCAGTTCCTGTTCGCGCGCGGCCGCATCGATCGCGCTGAGCACGGTCGAGTACTCGTCCAGTTCCTGCATCGAGTTGATCTGCGTCTTCACTTCGCGGCGGCCGGTCAGCGGCTGGCGTGGCGGCTGCGCGTGGCCTTCCGGCGTGCGCTCGCGATCGACGAGGTAGAACTCGAGTTCGACGGCCATCACGGGTTTGCAGCCCGAGCGCGGTGAAGCGCGCGACGACGTTCTCGAGCACGTGCCGCGGATCGCCATGGAACGGCGTGCGGTCGTGCTCGTACATGCTGACCTGCATCTGCGCGACGTGTTCGCCGAGCCAGGGCACCGGCACGAGGCGTGCCTGCGATCGGCAGGCACACTCGATCGGCGTCGCCTTCGTCGAAGCCGAGGCCGGTGGACTGCACCGTGCCGCCGAGCACGTCGAGTGCGAACATCGAGCCGGGCAGCAGCAGGCCCATGCCGTGCACGCCCTCGAGTTCAGCGGCCGTGACGCGCTTGCCGCGGGGGATTCCCATGAGGTCGGCGAGCAGCAGATCGACGTAGCGCACCTGCGGATGACGCTTGAGCCAGGCGGCGGCCGGGCCGAATTCCGCAAACTGCGGCATGTGACACCCGTTGTTTAGGATTTAGCGACGGCTGCGCCGTCCGGGAGCGAGGAGAATAGCCGCTTAGCCACGCTGGCCGGCAAGCCGTGCAGCCGCTGCCAGAAATCGATCCAAGTCCATGTTTGGGCTGATTTTTGGCCATTTTTTTGCGCTGCGCGGCGACGGCAGGGGGGCGGCTGTGGTTTAATCCGAGCCGTCCCCGAACGATGGCCCCCCGAGAGCCGTCTAGGATTTTAAACGTGGCTCGCCACAAACCATTGATCGGCATTCCCGCGGATCGCCGGATCCTGGGTCCGCACCCCTTCCACTGCGTCGGGGAAAAATACATCGTCGCCGTTGCCGAAGCGGCCGAGGCGGTTCCGGTCCTCATCCCCTCGCTGGGTGAGCGCGACCTCGACGCGGTGCTGTCGCAACTCGACGGCATCCTGCTGACCGGCAGCCCGTCCAACGTCGAGCCGCACCGCTACCAGGGCCCGGCCAGCGATCCTGCCACGGTGCACGATCCGCACCGCGACGAAACGACGTTGCCGATGATTCCGCGGGCCATCGCGGCGGGCATGCCGCTGTTCGCCGTGTGCCGCGGCTTCCAGGAAATGAACGTCGCGTTCGGCGGCACACTCTGGCAGAAGGTGCAGGACGTGCCCGGCATGCAGGACCACCGCGAGGACAAGGAGCAGCCGCTCGACGTCCAGTACGCGCCCTCCCACGAGGTGGAACTGGTGCGGGGCGGCTACCTGCACGAACTCGCGGGTACGGAGCGGGTGATGGTCAACTCGCTGCACGCGCAGGGCGTCCAGACGCTCGGCCGTGGTCTCGAGATCGAGGCCCGTGCCCCGGACGGGCTGATCGAAGCGTTCCGTGTCCGTGAGGCACCGGGCTTTGCGCTCGCGGTGCAGTGGCACCCGGAATGGCAGGTCCTGAAGAATCCCTTTTCGCACGCCTTGTTCGCCGCGTTCGGCGCTGCGGCGCGTGCACGAATCAACGCACGGAAGTAGTTTTCATGAGCACCCCGATCCAGCAGTTTTTCAAGGAACACGGCATCTCGGAAGTCGAGGCCGTGGTCCCCGACATGGCCGGCATCGCGCGCGGCAAGGTGATGCCCGCGATGAAATTCGCGGAAGACGAGGGCATGCGCATGCCCGAGAGCATCTTCCTGCAGACCGTCACCGGCGATTACCCGGACGACGACCGCGCCATCAGCCCGTCGGAAATCGACATCGTGTTGAAGGCCGACCCGAACACGACGCGAGTCGTGCCTTGGGCCGCCGAGCCGACCGCCCAGGTCATCCACGACAGCTATTACTCGGACGGCCGTCCGGTGACGATGGCGCCGCGCTACGTGCTGCGCCACATCCTCGATCTCTACGCGCAGAAGGGCTGGAAGCCGATCGTCGCGCCGGAACTCGAGTTCTACCTCGTCGAGCCGAACATCGACGCCGACTATCCGCTCAAGCCGCCGGTGGGCCGTTCGGGCCGGCCTGAAATCGGCCGCCAGTCGTACAGTATCGCCGCGGTCAACGAATTCGATCCGTTGTTCGACGACATCTATGCGTTCTGCGAAGCGCAGGAAATCGAGATCGACACGCTGATCCACGAAGACGGCGCCGCGCAGATGGAAATCAACCTGATACATGGCGACGCGATGTCGCTCGCGGACCAGGTGTTCATGTTCAAGCGCACGGCGCGTGAAGCGGCCTTCCGTCACAAGATGTACGCGACGTTCATGGCGAAGCCGATGGCGCGGGAGCCGGGCAGCGCGATGCACATCCACCAGAGCATCGTGGACGCGAAGACCGGCAAGAACGTGTTCAGCGACAAGGACGGCAATCCGAGCCAGCTCTTCTTCTCGCACATCGCCGGCCTGCAGAAGTACCTGCCGCATGCGATGGCGCTGTTCGCGCCGAACGTGAACTCGTTTCGCCGGATCATCCTGCGGCACCTCGCGCCCATCAACACGCAGTGGGGTTACGACAACCGCACGGCAGGCCTGCGCGTGCCGATCTCGAACCCGGACAACCGCCGCGTCGAGAACCGCCTCGCCGGGGCTGATGCGAATCCGTACCTGGCGCTCGCGGCTTCGCTGGCGTGCGGCTACCTCGGCATGATGGAGGGGCTGAAGCCGTCGGAGCCTGTTTCCGGCAGCGCGTACGACCTGCCGTTCAACCTGCCGCGCAGCCTCGAAGAATCCGTGCGGTTGCTGCGCGATTGCCGGACGCTGATCGACACGCTCGGCGACCGCTTCGTGCTGGCCTACACGGCGGTGAAGGAAAGCGAACAAGATACGTTCCTGCAGGTCATCAGCAGCTGGGAACGCGAGCACTTGCTGCTGAACGTCTGAGGAAAAGGGGTAGGGGAGCTCCACCCGCTCAACCCCTAACCCCTAACACCCTAACCCCCCCTCCTCAAGCAGCCACCCCATGCGCTCCACACCGTACCTCGCCGACCGCACCACCGCCCAATGGCAGGAACTGGACCGCCAGCACTACCTGCATCCGTTCACGGACTACAAGAACCTGCACGCGAAGGGTTCGCGGGTGATCGTCAAGGCCGAGGGCGTGTATCTGTACGACTCCGACGGCAACCGCATGCTCGACGGCATGGCGGGCCTCTGGTGCGTCAACCTGGGCTACGGTCGCAAGGAACTCGCCGAGGCCGCTTACCATCAGCTGCTCGAGCTGCCGTACTACAACAGCTTTTTCCAGACGGCCCACCCGCCGGCGATCGAACTCGCGAAGCAGCTCGTCGACCTGACCCCGCCGCAGTTCAACCGGGTGTTCTTCACCGGGTCGGGCTCGGAAGGAAACGACACGGTCGTGCGACTCGTGCGCCGTTACTGGGACCTGCTCGGACAGCCGGAGCGCAAGGTCATCATCAGCCGGCAGAACGCGTACCACGGCAGCACGATGGCCGGGGCGAGCCTCGGTGGCATGGGGTTCATGCACGAGCAGGGCGGTCTGCCGATCCCGGACATCGTCCACATCCCGCAGCCGTACTGGTACGGCGAAGGCGGCAGGCTGAGCCCGGCCGAGTTCGGCGTGAAGGTCGCGCACACGCTCGAGCAGAAGATCCTCGAAATGGGTCCGCAGAAGATCGCCGCCTTCATCGGCGAGCCGATCCAGGGCGCCGGCGGCGTGATCATCCCGCCGGACACCTATTGGCCCGAGATCCAGAAGATCTGCGACCGCTACGGCATCCTGCTGGTCGCAGACGAGGTCATCTGCGGCTTCGGCCGCACGGGCCACTGGTTCGGTTCGAACCACTTCGGGATCAAGCCCGACCTCATGACGATCGCGAAGGGGCTGTCGTCGGGCTACCTGCCGATCGGCGGCGTGATGGTCGCGGACCGCGTCGCCGACGTGATCATCGACCAGGGCGGCGAGTTCGCCCACGGCTTCACGTACTCGGGCCATCCGGCCGCCTGCGCCGTCGCCAGCGTCAACCTGACACTGATCCAGCAGGAAAACCTCGTGTCGCGCACCCACGACGAAACCGGCCCCTACCTGGCCAGGAAGTGGCGCGACATTTCGGAGCACCCGCTGGTGGGCGAGGCGCGGTCGGTCGGCCTGATCGGCGCTTTAGAATTGGTCAAGGACAAGGCGCGCGCGGACGTTTTTCGACAATCGCGGCGAGGTCGGCACGATCTGCCGCGACTTCTGCTTCGAGAACGGCCTGATCATGCGCGCGGTCCGGGACACGATGATCATTTCGCCGCCGCTCGTGATCAGTCGCGAACAGCTCGACGAGCTCGCGGAGAAGGCGTGGCGCTGCCTCGACCTGACGTACGCCCGCTGCCGCGCGGAAGGCCGTCTGTAGGCGCGAGGGTCGCACCCGGGCCCGGCGCGGCGCGTTGCCCCTAGCCACGGAAAAAAATCTTCGCTATACAGGAACACTCGCGCCAGTCGGTCCGCTTCCAAGCAAGCACAGGGGTATCCGAAAGATGAGCATCAGCATCCGTGCCGGGTTATTGAGCCTGGTGGTCGCCACCGCCCTCGTGGGCTGTGGCAAGAAGGAGGAAGCTCCTCCGGCCGCCGAGACTGCCGCTGCCCCCACCGCTGCCGCGCCGGCATCGACCGAGGAAAAGGTCGTCAACGTCTACAACTGGTCCGATTACATCGACCCGACGATGCTCGAGGCGTTCACCAATGAGACCGGCATCAAGGTCAACTACGACGTCTTCGACTCGAACGAAGTGCTCGAGACGAAGCTGCTGGCAGGCAACACGGGTTACGACGTGGTCGTGCCGTCGGCGTCCTTCATGGAGCGCCAGATCAAGGCGGGCGTCTTCATGCAGCTCGACCGCAGCAAGCTCACCAACTGGGGCAACCTCGATCCCGAGGTGCTGCAGCGTGTCGCACTGCACGACCCGGGCAACGAGCATGCGGTGAACCACATGTGGGGCACGGACCGGCATCGGTTACAACGAGGGCAAGATCCAGAAGATCGCCCCGGACGCGCCGCTGGACAGCTGGCAGCTCGTGTTCGATCCGAAGTGGGCCGCCAAGTTCAAGGACTGCGGCATCTCCGTGCTCGACGCGCCGAGCGAACTCGTCGACGTCGCACTCGCCTACCTCGGCAAGGACCCGAACAGCCAGAACGAGGCCGACCTCAAGGCGGCCGAAGACCTGCTGCTCAAGATCCGCCCTTACATCCGCATGATCCACAGCTCCAACTACATCGACGCGCTCGCAAACGGCGAGTTGTGCATCGCCGTGGGCTGGAGCGGTGACGTGCTGCAGGCGCGCGACCGTGCCGCCGAGGCCGGCCAGGGCAACGTGATCAAGTACTTTGTGCCGAAGGAAGGCACGATCATCTGGTTCGACATGTACGCGATCCCGGCCGACGCCAAGCACCCGGACAATGCGCACATGTTCATCAACTACATGATGCGTCCGGACGTCGCGGCAAAGAACTCGAATTTCATCAACTATGCCAACGGCAACGCGGCGTCGCTTGCGCTGATCGACGACAAGGTCAAGAACGACCCGGGCGTCTACCCCTCGGCCGAAGTGAAGGCCAAGCTGTTTCCGGACCTTGCCAAGACGCCGGAATTCACCCGCCTGCCTGAACCGGTCCTGGACACGGTTCACTACCGGCAAGTAAGCGCGCCCGGCACACGCTACCCGCGGGGCGGTCGGATACCAGTCCGGCCGCCCCGTCTGGCTTCAGGGCAAGGCTGACTTTACCGGGTGCCTGAGCTATAACCGGGAGCACGCCCGCCGTGCGGGGAGGGCGGCGACGGGGCGACGACCCAAGGGAGATCTCATGAAGAGCCTGCTGAAGCAAGCTGCTGCCGTTGCCGCACTTTCCGTGCTCCTTGCCGCCTGCGGCAAGTCCAAGCAGGCCTCCACCGAGGAGTCGGCTGCGCCCGCGGCTGCGTCCGCCGGCACCGAGCAGGTAGTCAACGTCTACAACTGGTCGGACTACATCGATCCCGAGGTCATCAAGGGCTTCGAGCAGGCCACCGGCATCAAGGTCCGCTACGACGTCTTCGACTCGAACGAGGTGCTCGAGACCAAGCTCCTGACCGGGAACTCCGGCTACGATGTCGTCGTGCCGAGCGCGTATTTCCTGCAGCGCCAGGTGCAGGCGGGGGTGTTCGCGCCGCTCGACAAGTCGAAGCTGCCCGGCCTCGCCAACATCGATCCCGACCTGGCCGCGCGCGCGGCGCGCTACGATCCGGGCAACGAACATTCGGTCGTCTACATGTGGGGCACCACCGGTATCGGCTACGATCGCGCCAAGGTCAAGGCGATCATGCCGGACGCGCCGGTCGACAGCTGGAAGCTGATCTTCGATCCGGCCGTGCTCGCAAGATTCAAGGACTGCGGGGTATCGATGCTCGACGACCCGACCGACATGGTCGGCACGGCCCTGCTGTACCTCGGCAAGGATCCGAACAGCGAATCCGAAGCCGACCTCAAGGCGGCCGAGGACGTGCTGATGAAGATCCGGCCCAGCATCCGGACCATCCACAGCTCGCAGTACATCGACCAGCTCGCGAACGGCGAACTCTGCATCGTCGTGGGCTACAGTGGCGACGTGCTGCAAGCCCGGGACCGCGCCGAAGAAGCCGGCAAGCCGCTCGACATCGGCTACTCGATCCCGCGCGAGGGCGCGCTGATGTGGCTCGACACGCTGGCGGTCCCGGCCGATGCGGCGCACAAGGACGCGGCGCACAAGTTCATCGAGTACCTGCTGCAGCCCGCGGTTGCGGCGCAGAATTCCGACTTCGTCAGCTACGCGAACGCCAACAAGGCCGCGACGCCACTCGTCAATGCAGACGCTGCGCAACGACGCCAGCATCTACCCGACGCCTGAAGTCGCGGCGCGACTGCAGCCGAGCCTGGCGAAGTCCGCCGAGTTTACCCGCGCGCTCAATCGCACCTGGACGCGCTTCGTGACGGGCCGTTGACCGCGCCCGGAGCCCGGCATAACCAGAGATCGACAGCACCGCGTCGAACGGCGCGCCGCCCACCAAGAGCAGCACAGGGACACCATGGCCACTTCACCCCGCGCGACCCAGCAGAAATTCGAGCCCTGGACGGACCCGGACGC
This sequence comes from uncultured Gammaproteobacteria bacterium, assembly GCA_963793675.1. Classification (GTDB taxonomy): domain Bacteria; phylum Pseudomonadota; class Gammaproteobacteria; order Steroidobacterales; family Steroidobacteraceae; genus RPQJ01. Next base: position 346,965 of record CAWCBA010000010.1, read on the forward strand.
GAAGCCCTACGTGCGGATCGAGAAGGTCACCAAGAAATTCGGCGACTTCATCGCGGTGGACGACATTTCGCTCAGCATCTACCAGAAGGAGATCTTCTGCCTGCTGGGAGCGTCGGGGTGTGGCAAGACGACGCTGCTGCGCATGCTCGCGGGCTTCGAGCGGCCCACCTCCGGCACGATCTTCATCGACGGCGTGGACATGACGTCGATCCCGCCCTACGAGCGGCCGGTGAACATGATGTTCCAGTCGTACGCGATCTTCCCGCACATGACGGTCGAGCAGAACGTCGCGTTCGGCCTCAAGCAGGAGGGGCTGAAGAAGGACGAGATCCGGAGCCGCGTGAGCGACATGCTGAACCTGGTGAAACTCGGCCAGTTCGCGCGGCGCAAGCCGCACCAGTTGTCGGGCGGCCAGCGCCAGCGTGTCGCGCTCGCGCGCTCGCTCGTCAAGAAGCCGAAGCTGCTGCTGCTCGACGAGCCGCTTGCCGCGCTCGACAAGAAGCTGCGCGAGCACACGCAGTTCGAACTGATCAACATCCAGGAGACGCTCGGCGTCACCTTCGTGGTCGTCACCCACGACCAGGAAGAGGCGATGACGCTGTCGACGCGTATCGGCCTGATGAACCACGGCGAGATCGTGCAGGTCGGCACGCCGAGCGAGATCTACGAGTACCCGAACTCGCGGTTCGTGTCGGAGTTCATCGGCTCGGTCAACATGTTCGAGGGCCGGCTGATCGAGGACGAGCCGTCCTACGTGCGCATCGGCTGCGACGACCTCGAGGCGCCGATCTACGTGGACCATGGCGTGAGTTCCGCGCCGGGCGCGACGATCTGGGCGGCGATCCGGCCGGAGAAGATCACGATCGGCCGCGAAAAGCCCGACGCCACGGACAACTGGGCCGCGGCCGTCGTGCAGGACATTGCATACATGGGCGACATGTCCATCTACCTGCTGCGGCTCGATTCCGGCAAGGTCGTGCGCGTCACGCAGCCGAACATCTACCGCCACGCCGAGGACCGCATCACCTGGGACGAGCGCGTGTACCTGCAGTGGTACCCGGAAAGCCCCGTGGTGGTGACCAAGTGAAAGCTCTGCTCAAGCGGGTGGGGCTGCAGGGACGCTCGGTCGTCACCGCCATCCCCTACCTGTGGCTGCTGCTCTTCTTCCTGATCCCGTTCGTGATCGTGCTGAAGATCAGCTTTTCGAGCACCCTGATCGCGATGCCACCGTACGAGCCGCTGCTGCACTGGACCGCCGAGAAGGTCCTGCAGATCAAGCTGAACCTCGGCAATTTCGCGTTTCTCGTCGAGGACAACCTTTACTGGAAGGCGTACCTGAACTCGATCTGGGTCGCCAGCGTGTCGACGCTTGTTCTGCCTGCTGCTCGGCTACCCGATCGCCTATGCCATCGCCCGCAGCGACCCGTCGACGCGCAACATCCTGATGCTGCTGATCGTGCTGCCGTTCTGGACGTCGTTCCTGCTGCGCGTGTACGCGTGGATCGGCATCCTGAAGAACAACGGGCTGCTCAACAACTTCCTGATCTGGATCGGCGCGATCGACCAGCCCATCCAGATGCTGCAGACGGACTTCGCGGTCTACGTCGGCATCGTGTATTCGTACCTGCCGTTCATGATCCTGCCGCTGTACGCCAACCTCGAGAAGATGGACCTGACGCTGCTCGAGGCCGCGGCCGACCTGGGCTGCAAGCCGTGGCAGGGCTTCCTGCAAGATCACCTCTGCCGCTGTCGCTGCCCGGGATCATCGGCGGGCTGCCTGCTGGTGTTCATCCCGGCCGTGGGCGAGTTCGTCATCCCGTCGCTGCTCGGCGACCCGGGCATGCTGATGATCGGCAAGGTGTTGTGGACCGAGTTCTTCAACAACCGCGACTGGCCGGTCGCGAGCGCGGTGGCGATCGTGCTGCTGCTGTTCCTGGTCGATACCGATGATGTACTTCCAGCGCGCGCAGGATGCCGAAGCGGGCGGGGGTGCACCGATGAACCAGGGCCGCAACCTGTTCCGTACGCTCGTCCTGATCCTGGGATTCGCGTTCCTGTACATCCCGATCGTGTCGCTGATCGTTTATTCGTTCAACAGTTCGCGCCTGGTGACCGTCTGGGGCGGCTTCTCGACCAAGTGGTACGGTGCGCTGCTGCGCAACGACCAGATCCTGAATGCAGCCATGCTGAGCCTGAAGGTCGCGGCGATTTCTGCGACGCTCGCGGTCGTGCTGGGGACGCTTGCCGGGCTGGTGCTCGCGCGTTTCGGTCCCTTCAAGGGCCGCACGCTGCTCTCGGGCCTCACGACCGCGCCGCTGGTCATGCCCGAGGTCATCACGGGCCTCTCGCTGCTCCTGCTGTTCGTCACGATGGAGCAGATCATCGGCTGGCCAGCCGGGCGCGGCATGACCACGATCATCATTTCGCACATCACGTTGACCATGGCGTTCGTCACGGTCGTCGTCCAGTCGCGGCTGTCCCAGATGGACGATTCGCTGGAAGAAGCGGCGATGGACCTCGGCGCGCGGCCGCACAAGGTCTTCTTCCTGATCACGCTGCCGATCATCGCGCCGGCGCTGATGTCCGGTTGGCTGCTCGCTTTCACGCTCTCGCTCGACGACCTCGTGATCACCAGCTTCGTGGCCGGCCCCGGCTCGAGCACGCTGCCGATGGTCATCTTCTCGAAGGTGCGCCTCGGCGTGAGTCCGGACATCAACGCGCTCGCGACGATCCTGGTCGCGCTCGTCGCGCTCGGTGTGGTCGTCGCCGGTTACACGATGACGCGGCAGCAGAAGCAGAAGGAGCGCGATGCGCAGATGGCACTCGCCGCGAACCAGCAGATGATCGAGAGCATGAAGAAAAGTTGACGCTGCCTGGCCGGACTCGATTCGGCTGCGACGCCCGCGACCTGGATGAGGAGACCGATGTGACAGAGGGCGACCCCTCGCTGCGGCTGGCGTTCGACGTCGGCGGCTCGTACGTCAAGGCGGGACTGGTGCATGTCGAATCGGGACTCGTCATGGGCGAGACCCTGCGGCGTGCCACGCCTGCGGGCGCGGCTCCCGAGGCCGTTCTCGATCTGCTGGTCGCGATGGCCCGCGAGTTGCCATCGTCCGGTCCGGTGGGGCTCGCGTTCCCGGCCGTCGCGAAGCAGGGCGTGGCGTGGACCGCCGCGAACATCGACAAGCGCTGGATCGGCATGAACGTGCAGGGTCACATGCAGGCGCGGTTGCAGCGGCCGGTGGCGTTCCTGAACGATGCCGATGCGGCAGGTATCGCGGAGATGACGCTCGGCGCGGGTCGCGAATCGCGCCGGCACGGTGATGGTGATCACGCTCGGCACGGGCATCGGCACGGCGCTGTTCGTGGACGGGCGCCTGCTGCCCAACACCGAACTCGGTCACCTCGAAGTGCGGGGCAAGGAGGCAGAGCATCGTGCGTCCGCAAAAGTCCGTGCCGACCGTGATCTCGACTGGGTGGAGTGGGCAGCCCAGGTGAACGAGGTGCTGGAGGCGTACCACTCGCTGCTGTGGCCCGACGTGTTCGTGATCGGGGGCGGAGTAACCGAGAACTGGCAGCATTTCGGGTCGCTGCTCAACAGCCGGGCGGAGATCGTGCCGGCGGCGTTCGGGAACGACGCCGGCATCGTCGGCGCGGCGATGGCCGCGGTTCAGCTGGAGCGCTGATTCGCCCGTTTGATTCTTTGCTGCGGGTCGCTTGCGCTTCGGGATGCCTGCGGCAGACACGCCGTGAATACGTCCCTGCAGGCTCGCCCGCGCCGTCCGTGGCGCGGGACCCATTGACTCGGCGGGAAGCCCGTGCGGCGCGCCTGGCTTTGCTTCTGGCCCCGTGACCGAGACATGTTGGTCCTTAGTGCGAGTTCAGGTAAAAAAGCTGACATTCGCGAACGCGAAAGACCGGCCAGGAACAGTCGGTCGTCTTTGTCACCGGAAAGCCCGCCATGTTCGACTGATGTTCTAGGGTCACGTAGTCCTTTCGGGGGAATGCCCAGTTGCGATATCTGGTCTCAGCCATGCTCGTGGTCGTGGCGATCATTCACCTGTTACCACTATCCGGATTGCTGGGAACGGAACGCCTGACAGCCTTGTACGGCATTGCTATTGACGAGCCAAACCTCGCGATCCTGATGCGTCATCGAGCGGTTCTGTTCGGCCTGCTCGGGCTCTTCTTCTTGATTGCGGCATTCAGACCTAACTTGCAGGGAATCGCTTTCGCTGGCGGCTTCGCGAGTGTCCTTTCCTTTCTGTACCTCGCATGGTCGGTTGGCAACTACAACCCGCAGGTGGCCCGCGTCTTTGCAGCGGACGTCATCGCACTCATTTGCCTGGTGATCGGAGTCATGGCTCACTTCTACGTACAGCACCAGGGCTGAGCGCGAACTCCGAGGTCTGCGTTCAATTGGATGGGAGGTTTGTCCTGACGGACTACTTCGGGTCGTTTTTCACCCTAGACCGTCCGCCCCTGGTCACTCTGGCCCGACTTTTCGATAGTCGCATGGCGTGCAACGAGGAGGGCGGTGCCGGGCCGCTGCTAGAATGCGACCCATGCACCCGCCGATCGACAGCAAGTTGCCGCGAGTCGGTACGACGATATTCACCGTCATGTCCCGCCTCGCCGCGGAACACGGCGCAATCAACCTGTCGCAGGGCTTTCCGGATTTCGAGCCGCCCAGCCGCCTGACCGAATTGCCAACCACCACCTGCGGCGCCGGGGGTGCCGGCAACCAGTACGCACCGATGACCGGCCTGCCCAGCCTGCGCGAGGCCATCGCCGCCAAGGTTGCCGAGTACTACGGCTCCACGCCGATCCCGGACAGCGACGTAACGGTTACTTCCGGCGGCACGGAGGCGCTCTTCTGTGCAATCCAGTCCATCGTGCGCACCGGCGACGAGGTCATCCTGCTCGACCCGGCCTACGACTCGTACGAGCCTGCGGTCGAGCTGGCTGGTGGCCGTGCGGTGCACGTGCCGCTGCAGCGCCCGGGCTTCGGCATCGATTGGCAACGCCTGGCCGATGCGATCACGCCGCGCACGCGCCTGCTGATCGTCAACTTTCCGCACAACCCGAGTGGCGCGACGCTCGAACCGGCGGACCTCGCGCGGCTCGCGGAACTGCTGCACAGCACCGGCGTCTTCGTGCTCTCCGACGAGGTCTACGAGCACATGCTGTTCGACGGGCGCTGCCATCAAAGCCTGTTGCGTCATGCCGAACTGGCCGCACGCAGCTTCGTCGTATCGTCGTTCGGCAAGACGTATCACGCGACCGGCTGGAAAGTCGGCTATTGCGTCGCCCCTGCCGCGCTCACCGAGGAGTTCCGCAAGGTTCACCAGTTCGTGCAGTTCGTGGTGGCGACACCGTTGCAGGCCGCAATCGCCGACTTCATGCGCGAGTGTCCCGGGCACTCGCGCGAGCTGCCGGCGTTCTACCAGGCCAAGCGCGATCACTTCGCGCACCTGCTCGGCGAGACGCGCTTCCGCTTCGAGCCCGCGCACAGCACGTACTTCCAGCTCGTCGACTACTCGGCCGTGAGCGACCTGCCCGACACCGAGTTCGCGCGGCTGCTCACGACGCGGCACGGCGTTGCAGCCATCCCGATTTCGGTCTTTTCGGAGGACGGCGCCGCAAAGAACGAGCGCATCGTCCGGTTCTGCTTTGCCAAGCACGAGGCCACGCTGGATGCGGCGGCCGCAAAACTGAGGTTGCTATGACTGCAAACCTGCGCGTCACGATGATCCAGGCCGACCTGGCCTGGCAGGATCCCGCCACCAACCGCCGCAACCTGGCGGACGCATTTTCGCGGACTGGCCGGGCACACCGACCTGATCGTGCTGCCGGAAATGTTTACCACCGGATTTTCGATGGAGGCTCGCTCGCTCGCGGAGACCATGACCGGTGCCACGGTCGGATGGCTGCGCGAAGAGGCGGCCGCGATCGGCTGCGCCATCACCGGCAGCCTGATCGTCGAGGACGGCGGCCAGCACTACAACCGGCTGGTCTGGGCGACGCCCGATGGCGGCTTCGCGCACTATGACAAGCGCCATCTGTTCCGCATGGCGCGCGAGCAGGAACACTACGCGTCGGGCAACCGGCGACTGGTCGTCGAGCTCAAGGGCTGGCGCGTGTGTCCGCTGGTCTGCTACGACCTGCGCTTCCCGGTGTGGAGTCGCAATCGCGGCGACTACGATGTCCTGCTGTACGTCGCCAACTGGCCGTCGCGCCGACGCTCCGCGTGGAGCGCACTGTTGCGCGCGCGCGCCATCGAGAATGTCTGTTACGTCGTCGGCGTCAACCGCGTGGGCAAGGATGGCAACGGCGCGAGTTACACCGGGGACAGCGTCGCGCTCGATTTCCTGGGCCAGGTCCTCGGGGGCGACCGTGGCGGCGACTTCGTCGAGACCGTCGTGCTCGACCGCGAGTCGCTCGCCACTTTCCGCCGCGATTTCCCCGTGCACCTCGATGCCGACGACTTCGAACTGCGGGCCGGGGCGAAATGAGAAACCGCACGCGCGTCACCCATCCGCCGGACGTGAAAGTGCCGGCGGACAACCGTCCGCTGGTCGCGCCGATTTACCAGTCGGTGAAGTTCACGTTCGACGACGTCGAGGCAACGCTCGGCCTGTTCCAGGGCAAGCGCGACGGATTCTACTACTCGCGCAACTCGAATCCGACGCTGCGGCAACTCGAACTGCTGCTCGCCGATCTGCAGGGTCGCGACGGGTGCCTGCTGACGGGTTCCGGGATCGCCGCGATCTCGATGCCGCTCATCGCCCTGCTCAAGACGGGCGATCACGTCGTCTATTTCGCCGAGCAGTACCAGCCGACGCGCGCGCTCATCGGGCGCGTGCTGCGCCGGTTCGGCGTCACCAGCACGATGCTGTCGATCGACGACCTGGACGGGCTCGAGCGCGTGCTGGCGGCAACGCCTACGCGGCTCGTGGTGTTCGAATCGCCGACGAATCCCGTGCTGAAGGTGGCGGATCTCGAGCGGCTGACGGCCATTGCGCGGCGCCATGGCGCGCTGACGCTGCTCGACAACACGCTCGCGGGTTTCCACAACCACGGCCAGTACGACGTCGACCTGTTCGCGCACAGCCTGACGAAGTATGCGTCGGGACATGGCGACGTGATGGGCGGCGCGATCATCGGCCGCGCGGAGCTGATCGATTCGATGCGTGGCGACATCGGCATCCTCGGGCCCACGCTCGACCCGCACGCGGCGTTTCTGCTGCAGCGCGGCATGAAGACGTATTTCGTCCGCTGGGATGCCCAGTGCCGCAATGCCCAGCACGTGGCGGAGCACCTGTGCGGCGCATCCGCAGGTCGAGCGCGTCCGCTATCCCGGCCTGCCGAGCGATCCGGGCCACGCGCTGGCGCTCAGGCAGATGCCGGACTTCGGCACCATCGTCACGATTGACGTCGCTGGCGGCGAGGAAGCCGGGTCCCGTTTCGCCGAGGCACTGGAATTGTTCTCAATTGCGGCGAGCCTCGGTTCAACGGAGTCGCTGGTCGTGCCGCCGGCCTTGCAGAAGCCGAAGGGTTTCACCACGGAGCAGCAACGATGGTCTGACATCGGTCCCGGGACGGTGCGGCTGTCGATCGGGTTGGAGGACATCGAACGACCTCATCGACGATCTTGACAAGGCCTTGGCTGGCGGCGAACCATGACTGAGTCGGCAGCAGTCAATGCGTTGCTGCCGGGGGCGACGAAGGTGGCGCTTGGCAATGGAAGCCGAAAGCCTTAAGGATGGGTTTCGGGTGGGGGACTGGCTCGTCGAGCCCAGGGAATCCCGCGCGTCGAGGAACGGCCAGACCTGCAGCCTCACCGACGACCAGATTGAGGTGCTCATCGTCCTGGCCTCCCGGCACGGCGAGGCAGTGGACCACCGCACGCTGCGCAACGAGATCTGGCCCGGTTGCCACGGCTCCGAGGACAAGTTGCGTCAGATCCGTCGGCGCGCTGCGCGAGCTGTTCGGCGACAAGCCCCGCCATCCCCGTTACATCGCAAGTGTCGGCAACGACGCGTATGCGCTGGTCGCGCACTTCGAGCAGGTGGCGCCAGTTGCCGGGGCGCCGGATCTGCTTGCGTCCGGTTACACGGCGCATGCCACGTTCGGCGGCCGCGTTCAGCGCCTGCTCGCGGAGCTTCGGCGTCGGCACGTATTCAAGGTCACGGCGTCCTACCTGGTCGGCATGTGGATCACGCTGCAGGTCGCCGAGGTCACGTTCGAGCCATTGCGCTTCCCCGAATGGTGGATGACGTGCGCTGACCATCCTGGCGGTGATCGGCTTGCCGATCGTCGTGGTGCTGGCGTGGACGTACGAGATCACGCCGGAAGGAGTGGTGCTCGACGCCGGGGTCGATGGCACGGGTGTCATGCGCAGGCTGCCGCGACCTCGTCAGTCCATTGCACCTGCCATCGTGGCGGGTGTTGCGTTGATGGCGGCGGTGACGGGATTCGCTTGGTGGCGCTCGCTCGATACCTCTGCGACCTCTCAAGCCGGGCCCGTCCCCCCGCCGGAAATCGGGGCCCGTTCGATTGCCGTGCTGCCCCTGGTCGACATGAGTTCCGGCGGCGGCAACGCCTACCTGGGCGACGGACTGAGCGAAGAACTCTCGACCAAGCTCGCGCAGATTCCCGGCCTGCGCGTCGCGGCGCGAACTTCTGCTTTCGAGTTCAAGGGCAGGAATCTCGACGTCCGCAAGATAGGCCAGTCACTCGGCGTGCGGCACGTGCTCGAGGGCAGCGTGCGGCGCGACGGCGACAACGTGCGCGTGACGGTGCAGTTGATCGACACGGCGACGGGTTATCACGTCTGGGCCGGCAATTTCGATCGCGCGTGGCGTGACGTCCTGGAGTTGCAGGATGACATCGCCATCTCGGTTACCGACGCGCTGCAGGTCGTCCTCAAGGATGCGGGCGTGCGACGCATCGAGGGCAAGCTACATCAGCTCGATACGCGAGCCATCGACCCCTACCTGGCGGGCCTTGCCGCCCTGCGCCAGCCGGGGGACCTCAGCCGGCTCAAGCAGGCCGAGCAGTCGTTCAAGGCGGCGACCGATATCGACCCCGAGTTCGCCGGAGCCTACGCGGGACTGTGCCGAACCTACGCGCGGCAGTTCGAGCGCACGCGCGATCCGGCTCCGCTCATGGCCGCAGACAGCGTCTGTCGCAGATCCCTCGAACTCGATTCCTCGCTGGTCGAAACGGAAAAGGCGCTGGCAAGCATGGCCGTCCTGGACGGCAAGTTCGAATCGGCCGCGGAGACGTATCGCGGCCTGCTCGCGCGCAATCCGCAGGACGCCGATGCCCACATCGGTCTCGGCGACGCGCTCCAGGGCATGGGAAGGAGTGCCGAGGCCGAGGCGTCCTACCGCCGGGCGATCGCGGTCGAGCCGGCCTATTGGGGCGCCCATGCCGCGCTCGGGTCATACCTGTTCCAGCGCGGCAAGATCGACGAGGCAGCCACCGCCCTGCGCAAGGTCACTGAACTGGTGCCTTCGAGCGCGAACGCCTGGAGCAATCTCGGCGGTGCACTGCAGATGAAGGGGGACCTCAGCGACGCCTTGCAGGCCTACGATCGCTCGCTGCAGCTCGAGCCGTCGAAGGATGCGTACTCGAACCTCGCGACTTCTTACTTTTACCTCGGCCGGTTTCCCGAGGCGGTCGCCAGCTACGAGCGTGCCGCCGAACTCGGCGAGCACGACCACGTCATCCAGGGCAACCTGGGCGATGCGCTCTGGCAGATCGACGGTCGCAGGGACGATGCGATCGCGCGTTATCGGCGTGCAATCCTGCTGGCCGAGGCTGAACTCGAGGCCAAGCCGGCCGATGCTGCGTTGCTGGCGCAGTTGGGGTATTACTACGGTCGTACAGGGGACCGCGACCAGTCCCAGCGCTACCTGTCAGAAGCGCTGGCAGCCGGCCCGGAGATACTCTACGTGCAGTATTTCGTCGGCGTCGCGGCTGCCGACAGGGGTGAACGCGAGGCGGCATTGCGGGCCGTCAACGAACTGGTCCGGTTGGGATTCCCGCTGTCGCTGTTGCGTTCCGCGCCGGAGTTCCGCAGTCTGTGGAACAGCGCCGAGTACCAGAAAATCATCGGCGCCGGCTGACAATTCCAAGGGTCGTCGAACGACACATTGGCTAAAAGGGGGGCGAATGATGAAGACCATGTCGATTCGTCTTGGCTTGGGGCTGACGCTGGCCTGGGTGACTGGTGCCTTGTCAGGCTGCGCGCACGAGCCGGCGCATTTGAACGGCAAACCGTCCCATGCGACGTTCCAGATCGAGTTTCAGCCCGACCGAGTCGCGAAACCTACAGGCATGGTCATCACCCCGGACGAGGGCGATGCGTTCCTGCGGGTCGTCAGGTCTCCCGGTCCCGACGACAACAAGGTCGTCTGGCGGTCGGCACAGAGCTTCAGGATCAGGTTCGTCCAGATTGACGACCAGACGCAACCACTCAAGCCGGGAAAGGAGCTCGGAAACGAGAAGAAAGACTGGAACGATGCATCGAACAGGAACGGGGCCTGGGAGTACACGCTGAACCTCAGGCAGGGCAGCGGCAACGTCAGGGAAACGGTCGCGGCCAAGTACCTGGTCGAACACGCCGGTTCCGGGACCGTTTTTGATCCCGTCATCATCGTGGCTCGCTGAGGCGGCCTGCGAGTGATCGCCGACCACGCCGAACTCAGTCGCTTCGAACGGTTCCTGTCGCTCGTCACGCGCGTGCGGCCCGGGGAGGGCCGCGCCGCGTTGCTGTTCTTCCTGCACGGCTTCCTGCTGCTCTCGTCCTACCAGGTCGTGAAGGCGCTGCGCGAAGCCTTCATGCTGACGAAATTTTCGGCCGAGACACGCTCCTATGCCGTCGCGTTGATGGCGCTGGTGCTGATGCTCGTCGTGCCGCTCTACGGCTGGGTGCGCCGTCACCTGGACGGCGCCCGTTTGCTGCGCGCCGTGACGATCTTCTTCGTCGTCACGATGCCGATCTTCGCGCTGCTCGCTCAGTCGGGCGTGTCGATCGCGTTCGCGTTCTTCATCTGGGTCGGCATCTACGGAGTGATGGTCGTCTCACAAATGTGGGCGTTCGCGGCCGACTCGTTCAACGTCAAGAGCGGCCAGCGGCTGTTCGTGGTGATCATGCTCGGCGCCAACCTGGGCGCGCTGGCCGGCTCGAAGATCGCGCAGCTGGCTGCGGCGCAACTGTCGCCGATCGGGCTGATGGTGCTGGCTGCCGGCATCCTCGGCGCCACGCTGTTCCTGGCAGGCCCGGAGCGCGCCGCGGTGCCGGAAGGTTCGCGCGCGATTTCGGCGGAGCACGGCCGGCCCGTGCCGCGACTGCTCGGCGGTATCGGGCTCGTCCTGCGCGACCGCTACCTGCTGCTGATCGCGCTGCTCGTCGTGCTGCTCAACTGGATCAACTCGACCGGCGAGTTCATCCTGGCTGACTACGTCAAGGCCGACGCCGTGGCGCGTGTGGCGGCGAGCGCGGGCACGCTGGACCTGGGCACGCTCATCACGGCGTTCTACGGCCAACTCAATTTCTGGGTGACGCTGGTCAGCCTTGGCATCCAGTTGTTCCTGGTCTCGCGCATCTACCAGGCGGTCGGCGTGCGCGGCGCGCTGCTGATCCACCCGATCATCGTCGCCGTCGCCTACGGCACGCTCGCGCTGGCACCGATCCTCGGCGGCTTCGTGCCGATCTTCACGCTGATACGCTGGATCAAGATCGCCGAAAACAGCGTCGACTATTCGCTCATGAACACGACGCGGCAGGCGTTGTTCCTGCCGGTGGACCGCGACTCGAAGTACGACGGCAAGACGGCCATCGACACTTTTTTCTGGCGGTTCGGCGATCTCATCCAGGCGCTGGCCGTTTACGTCGGCCTCAATTACCTGCACTGGGATGCGCCGAAGTTCGCAGTGTTGAACCTGCTGCTGGCGTTCGCGTGGATTGCCCTCGCGGTGGCGATCGGCCGCGGCTTCAGCCGCAAGGCGCTCGAAAACGTCATGAACGTGGCGCCCGAGGCGGTCGAGGAAATCCCCGACCTGGTCTTCTCGCCCGGCCAACCGTTCCTGCACCCCGTCTCACCGACCACCTTCCGCGACGCGGATCCGGGCGACGTGCTGAATCTCCGCGCGTGCTGCGATGACGGCCAGCCGCTGCCGCGCTGGGTGCGGTTCGACGCGCGTCAGCGGGCCTTCATCGGTACGGGGCCGGTCGACCTGGAAATCGCGGAGATGCGCATCGCGGTGATCGCGAGCGACGTGGACGGGCTCGAGGCACGCACCACGTTCGTCGTCAGGCGATTGCTGGTTACCTGACGCCGACTCGCGCAAGGTGAGTCAGCGAGCCTGCGCGGTGCCCGCGTTTGCGTCAGGGACCTTTCGCCGCCGCACTCGCCGCTGCAGGCAACGCCAGTAAGGCATCGCGGCGTTCCAGGATCGCCTTGCGGCCCCTGGCGTCGACCAGCCCATCGAGCGAGGTCGCCAGGTTGGCCTCGTTCAGTGCGGCTGCCCGTCGCCGGACTTCGGCACCGGGCGAGGGCGGGCGCGCCTTGAGGTAGGCGGGCAGCGACTTCGTCGAGCCGAATGCGCGCTCGTGCGCCGTCACGTAGACGAACCAGGCGTCGGAGTCGAACAGCAGCGAATCGGGCGTGCGGGCCTCGTTGCCGATCAGCGTGTCGAACGCATAGACGAGCTGGAACTGGGGTCCCGTGTCGCACCAGCCGCCGCCGCGCAACTGCTGCTTCTGCACGTCGGTCTGCGTCACCCACTTGAGCGGACGCCCCTGCAGCACGCCCCGCTGGCCCTGCACCTCGCGTTCGACCGTGACCGGTACGATGCCGAGGCCGAGCTGGCGATCGAGCCGGTAGGCCGCGACTTCCCTGCGCGCAGCATCTGCCGTGCGCACCTGGAACACTGCGGGAATCCGCTTGCCTGCGTGACTTACCGAGACGTTCAGCTCGTTCGGCCCGCGCGGACCCGCCACCGTCACCTCGCCGTCGTTCAGCGCGGCCAGCACGCTGGCATCGTCGATCTCGTTGGGCGCGACGAACAGGCCTTCCGGCTTGAGCGGCGTGGCGTCCGGTTCGCCCGCGTAACGCACGCTGAGTCCGGTGGGCTGCAGGAAGAGCGCAACGGCACGACCCTTGTACGCCGCGCGATTCATGCCGGCGTCGAGTTTCACGACCCGCCCGTCGAAGCGAGTGACCGCCCGCAGGTCGCGCGTGGGGGTGTGTCCGACGACCAGTCGCGTCACCCCGAACTGCTGCAGCAGTGGGAGCAGCACGTCAGCTTCCGCTGCCTCGTTGCACAGTGCGGCGCCGCGATACCAGTTGGGGCCGTCGCTCGAGAGCAGCTCGCTGGCGTCTGCCTGCTCGAAACCTTGCACGGCGTCAGCCAGTGCCGGGTCTGCCGCGCCGCCGTTTGCCGCGGCGAGGGCGGCGAGACGTTCCTGCGCCAGCCTTGGCCGCGCGTGGTACTCGTCGCCGGGCTGCAGCAGCTTCGCCTGCGCGAGGCGGTCGGCGAGCCCAAGGTACTCGGTGAGCGCCGTGCGATAGCGCAGGTTGAGTTCCGGCAGGCTCATGCCACGCAGGGCCTGCGACGGTCCTGCGTGCATGAAGAGCGTGTCATTGACGGTGATTGCGACCGGCAACGACAGCAGCCACTGGCCGTACTTGCCCCTGGGCGACAGCGCGGCGCGGTGACCGAAATACCCCGGCGGAAATTTCTGGTCAAAGCCGGCACCCGAGCCCGCGCCGAGCGCCGCCTCCCAGGCGTTGCGCAGTTGCATGCGTTCCGCGGCCGGTTCCAGGTCCATGTACGAAGCGTATTCGCCGACGTCCACGTAGCGCAGGTCGCCGAGCACGTTCATCGCCTCGTGGTTGCCGAGCACCACGTGCAGTTGCCCGCCGGCCGCCTGGGCCTCAACCTGCAGTCTCATCAGCAGGTCCATCACCTTGCGCGAATCGGCGCCGCGGTCGAGCAGGTCACCGAGGCTCACGACGTGCGTCGGTCCGGCCGCCCAGCGGTCCTGCGCATCGACGATGCCGGTTTCGCGGAGCAGCGTGATCAGTTCGGAGTAGGCGCCGTGCACGTCGGCGAACGCGACCACGCGATCCACGCCGCTCCATTGCACCTGGGCCGCCTGGGCGACCGCCGGCAGCGGCCGGGCGAGGCCGGTGACTGCAGCGAGAGCGAGCAGCGACGCGAGCGCGAACCCTGGCAGGCGGCGTGTTCTCATTCCTGCGTTCCTCAGTTCGGGGCGGCCACGACGGCGATTTCACCGGCATCAATGCGCTGCAGCAATTTGACGAGCAGGCGATTCACGGCGGAGATTTCGCTCTTCGTGAGTCCCATCTGCAGGTCATTGCCTTTGCGCCGTACCCCGCGGTTGGGCGACAGGTTGGGCCCTGGCGCGACCGGGACGTAGCGGTCGCCCTCGAGCTTCCATTGCGCCAGCACACCCAGGCGCTGCTCGAGCACCGGCACTGTGACGGTGCGAAGTCTCGCGACCGTGTCGGCCGGCAGGCGGTTGACACGAATGTCCTTCCATGCCTCGCCCCGATCGCTGTCGATGGACGCGAAAGCAACGCCGTGGTCGATCGAAAAGACGCGCGCGCCCGTCTCGCTCTTGCCGATGAGGAAATTCCCGGCGTTCGAATCGCGGTGCTCGATCAGGTAGGTGAGCACGTTCAGTTGCCCGATGTGGCGTGCATACAGCGGGTCGGCGTCGAATCGGACGGGGTTGTAGACGTCGGCGACTACGGCGATGTCGTTGAGCCAGTATTGCAGCACCGCCAGCACCTGGTCGGCGGACGAGAAGGTTCGGGTCACGTCGGGCTGGTATTTCGCGAAATCCGCCCGTGGAATGAAGCGCAGCGCGGTCGGCGGCACCACGTATTCGGCGGGATCGATGAAGAGCTTCTGCAGCTCGTAGGCGGCGAGGTCGTAACGCGGCACGTTGTTGAACGTGTCGGCGCCGGGTTCGGCCTTGCGCAGCTTGACGCGCAGCGGCGGGGCCCCACCGAACGACACGTCGGCCCGCAGCGTGATGTCGCCCTTGGCTTTCGGCCGGCTGATCTCGGCCTGCGTGATCACGAGCGGCTCGGCGGCGAGCAGCCGCTCGAGGTCCGCGATGGGTTGCGTGATGTTGGAATCCTGCGCGGCCGCCGTCGCGGCGAGTCCGGCCAGCAACGGGGCTGCGAGCAGGCATGCGAGCCTGGTCATTGGCTTCATTCTTCTCCCTCCGTACGCGAACGATTACCCGCGCCCGGCCCGGTGGACAACTGCGGCGGGTCGTCATGGGCAATCCTAGCCCGAAACCGCTAGCGAGTCGCGCGTGCCACCACGAAGAACCGGATGTCGTTGCCGTCCGCGAAGACCGTGCCGATTGGGGTCGGCATCGCGCCACAGGCCGCGAGGGCTTCGTCGAACTTCGCCGTGCGCAGCGCCTTGATCGCGAAGACGTCGCGTTCCCTGTCCTTGACCTCGTCGCACAGGCTTTCTGCGGACAGGTACTTCGAATACTCGAACCGGTGCTCGCCGAGCTGGACGCCTTCGATCGGGATGTCGAGATAGACATTCAGGCCGTAGTACGGGCGCATGCCGACGAACACGATCCGGTCCACCGCACGACCCTGCAGCAGCGTCGAGACCTGCGCTGCGATGTGGCGCGCGTCCCGGTCCGTGTGCCAGTACGCCAGCACGCCCTTGAGCGAGACCAGGGCGGCGAGGGTGAGTCCCGTGATCCATGCTATCCGCCGGCCCGTGGCCTGGCGCGACCCCGACAGCGCGCGCGCCATCATGAGCGCGAGCGGGACGAACAGCGGCAACACGTAGAGTTGCAGTCTCGAGCGCGCCAGGAAGAACACCGCGAGCGGCAGCAGCAGCCAGTACGCGAGCAGCAGCCAGTCGCGATTGCGCTCCCGCAGGCGGGCCCTGAACGCCCGCCACGCGGCGGCGGGACCGCCGGCCGCGACGATCGCCAGCGGCGACCACGGCAGCGTGCCGACCGATGAGCATCGGCACGTAGACCAGGAACGCGCCGTACCACTGGGCGTTGCGGTCGTGGGTCGAGGTGAAGACCCTGTCGTACACCTCGTAGCCGAGGAAGTAGCCGAGCCGGTCCGGTTGCTGGGCGACCACGACGCCGAACCACGTGAACGCGACGACGGCGAACAGCAGCAGCCCGGCGGGCACGAACATCGACTTGAAGCGCGGTCGATCGTGGATGCCCAGGTAGAGCATCATCGCAAAGAGCGGCAGCAGTCCCGGCGGTCCCTTGGTCATGAATGCCAGGCCCCAGCCCAGCCACATGAGCACGAACCAGCGGCGGGCGTCGCGGCCGTCGCGGGACCACGCCTCGACGAAGGCGTACATCGCGGCGGTCTCGGACAGGACCAGCAGAGGGTCGGTCGAGACGATGTTCGAGGCGATGGCCGGTGCGAACGACAATCCCCAGGCAATCGCCGGCAACCAGGGGCGCTGCGGGCAGAGCCGGCGGCCGAGGCCGAATACGAACAGTCCGGTGCCGACGTACGCGAGCGCACTCGGCAGGCGCGCCGCCCATTCGTTGTGGCCGAGCGCGGCAAAGCTCGCGGCCAGCGCCCAGTAGGTCAACGGCGGCTTGGTCAGGTGCGGATGCTGGCCGTCGATCGTCGGGATCAGCCAGTCGCCGCTCTCGTGCATGTTGATGCCGCCGGAACTGTAGCGACCCTCGTCCGGCTCCCAGATGCCACGCGTGCCCTGGAACGCGAATGCCATCAGGCATAACAGCGCGACCAGCCAGAGCGGGGCGCGGGTGTGGGCGGTGCTCATCGCTGGTGTGTCCGGTAGCTGCTCGCGACGGCGTTACAGGCTGCTGAAGACCCGGACACGGTGCCGGTGGTAGGGCAGGACTTCGAGCAGCTCGCCCTCGCGCAGGCGCTCCTGGATGCCGCGCCACCACTCGGCGGTCAGCACCTCGGCATGCGCATCGAGAAACACCTGCTTCAGCTGCGGGTCGAACCCGAGGAAGTTGATGAACGTCTCGGGGAACACGTCGCTCTCGCCGACGTAGAACCAGGCGTCGGCGCGCATGTCGTCCTCGTCGTGCTGCGACTGCGGGATCTCGCGGAAACGGCAGTCCGTGACCAGGCACAGCTCGTCGTAGTCGTAGAAGATCACGCGGCCGTGGCGGGTCACGCCGAAGTTCTTGAGCAGCAGGTCGCCCGGGAAGATGTTGGTGACCGCGAGGTCGCGGATGGCCTGGCCGTAGTCGATCACCGCCTTCTCGGCTTCCTCGCGTGACGCCGAACGCAGGTACAGGTTGAGCGGCGTCATGCGCCGCTCGATGTACAGATGGTCGATGACGACGTCGTCACCCTCGAAGTGCACCGTGCGCGCGGCCTCTTTCTGCAGCTCCTCGAGCAGGTCCGCCGAGAAGCGCGAGCGCGGGAACTTGATGTGCTTGAATTCCTGTGCGTCCACCAGGCGGCCGGCGCGGTCGTGCTTGAAGACGAGTTCGTACTTGCTCAGCACGTCCTCGCGCAGGATGTTCTTCTGGTACGGAAACCTGTCGCGGATCAGCTTGAAGACGACATCGAACGACGGCAGCGTGAAGCAGACCATCACCAGTCCGCGTTCGCCCGGGGCGAGGACGAAGTAGTCGTCCGACTGCTGCAGGTGGCCGAACAGTTCGCGGTAGCGCTCGGTCTTGCCCTGCTTGGCGCGGCCGAGCACGGTGAACAGTTCGCTGACGCGCTTGCGCGGCAGGATCGTCTTCAGGGACTTGACGACTTCGCCGACGTGGGCAAGGTCGACGTGGAAATACGAGCGCGTGAAGCTGAAGAGCACGCTGACCGTGCTTTCCTCGAGCATGATGGCGTCGACCACCACGCCGCTGTCGCCGTTGCGCAGCGAAACCACGAACGGCGTCGCCCAGCCGCGGCCATTGATGCGACCCACGAGGTAGGCGCGCGTCATCTGGTAGAAGACTTCCTTGATGACCTCGACCGATTCGATCGCGCGGCGCTCCTTGCCGGAGTTGACGAGGGCCTTGACCTCGTCGGCGATCATCTTGACGCTGTGCTCGAAGTCGCGATAAGGCGTGCGGAAGCTGAAATCGGCCAGCAGCTCCTCGGCGAGCAGCTCGATGTCGCCGCGGTTGGGGTAGACCTTGGTCTCGACGTGCGTGTGCACGTTGCCGAGCGGATCGAGGTCCAGCGCGATGAACTCGACCGCCGGATCGACGCCGACCGTGCCGAAGGTCTTGCGCGTCACCGAGCTGAAGAACGTCTTGATGAATTCGTTGTCCGGCAGCGGGTCGATGATTTCGTCGAAGCGGCGCTTGATGCTCGACCAGATGGCGCGCTCGTGCACGTCCTCGCCGAGGCGGTGCCGCATGAGCTCGACGCTGCCCGTGACGTACTTGTCGTAGAGTTCGATGCGCTCGACGGCGTCCTTCTGGCTGCCGCGCCAGTCGCGCTCCTCGAAGCGCTGCGGCGCGCGTCGCGTGATCGCGCGGAATTCCGCATTGTAGTCCGCGAAGGCGTCGACCAGCAGCTGGGCGCAGTCGGCGACCAGCGTGTCGGGAGATGAGGGCTGTGCGACGGTCAGGTTCATCCTAGAAACGTTCCTTGCGTCGCCCAGCCCAGCCCGGATCCGCTCAGAGGTTGCGGATCAGCACGTCGCCGAATTCGCTGCACTTGACCTCGGTGGCGCCTGCCATGAGGCGAGCGAAGTCGTAAGTGACCGTCTTCTGGCCGATGCTCTTGTCCATCGCGGCGATGATGGCGTCGGCCGCCTCGAACCATCCCATGTAGCGCAACATCATCTCGCCCGACAGGATCACCGAGCCCGGGTTCACCTTGTCGAGGTTGGCGTACTTGGGCGCCGTGCCGTGCGTGGCTTCGAACACCGCGTGGCCCGTCATGTAGTTGACGTTGCCGCCCGGCGCGATGCCGATGCCGCCCACCTGCGCCGCGAGTGCATCGGACAGGTAGTCGCCGTTCAGGTTCATGGTCGCGATGACGTCGAACTCTTCGGGGCGCGTGAGCACCTGCTGCAGCGTGATGTCCGCGATGGCGTCCTTGATGAGGACCTTGCCCGCGGCCTTCGCCGCTTCCTGCTCGGCGTTGGCGGCCTTCTCGCCCTTCGCTGCCTTGGTGCGCTCCCACTGGTCCCAGGTGTAGGTCTGGGCGGCGAATTCGCGCTCGGCGAGGGCATAGCACCAGTTGCGGAACGCGCCTTCCGTGAACTTCATGATGTTGCCCTTGTGCACGATCGTCACGCTCTTGCGCTTGTTGACGACCGCGTACTCGATGGCGGCGCGGAACAGCCGCTCGGTGCCTTCGCGCGAGATGGCCTTGATGCCGATGCCGGACGAGTCGGGGAAGCGGATCTTGCCGTACAGCTTCGGGAACGCTTCCTTGAACAGCTGCTTGAATTTTTCGTTCTCGGGGCTGCCCGCCTCGAATTCGATGCCGGCGTAGATGTCCTCGGTGTTTTCGCGAAAGATCACCATGTCGACCTTGCCCGGGTTCTTGACCGGCGAGGGCACGCCTTCGAACCAGCGCACCGGGCGCAGGCAGACGTAGAGGTCGAGCATCTGGCGCAGCGCGACGTTCAGCGAGCGGATGCCGCCGCCGATCGGCGTCGTGAGCGGACCCTTGATCGAGACCAGGTATTCGCGGCAGGCCTCGACGGTCTCGTCCGGCAGCCAGGTGTTGAAGAGGTCGTTCGCCTTCTGGCCGGCGTAGACCTCCATCCAGTGGATCTTGCGCTTGCCGCCATAGGCCTTGGCGACCGCGGCATCGAGCACGCGCACCGAGGCGCGCCAGATGTCGGCTCCCGTGCCGTCGCCTTCGATGAACGGAATGATGGGCTGGTCGGGAACGACGAGTTTCCCGTTCGAGATCGTGATTTTCTGGCCCTGCGGGGGCACGTCGAGCTTGACCGCGGTGGACATCACCTGGCTCCGATGGGTCTGGTTTTGTTGAAAAACGGGGCTGAAATGCTAGCACAGGGGCCCCTGCGCCGGGACCGCATGTGCGGGTCAGCGCAGGGGCGCGAAGGCCGTGCGGACCGCCGGGACGGATCCATTTTCGGTCCATGCAAACAGCAGGCCGTTCGCCGCCTGGACCATCTGCGGAAAGCCCGAGGAGCGGGCGACGTTCGATGTCGCAATGTCCATGGCGACATCCGCTGCGCCGGCGGGGCTGAACGGCTGGGCGCGGATCACGGCACCGTGCGCGGATTCGGCAAGCCAGCTGACCACGGCACGCCCGTCCTGCAGCAGGACGACGTCGACGCGACCGACGACTTTGCCGCTCGCCACTTCGAACGGCGGGTCGAACGTGCGCCCGCCGTCCGCGGAGAAGGCAACGCGCACGCGTGGCTGGTCCGGAGCGGTAAACCAGGCGACGGCCACCTCTTCGCCGTGCGCCGCCACGGCGGGCCCGTTGACCGGGCACGCATCGATGCGCCAGCCGTCGGCATGCACGGTGACCGGCGTCGTCCACACGCCATTCTCGAGCCGGGCGGCCTGGATGTCGCGTGTCTCGTCCTCGCTGCGATTGCGGTACACGACGAGCAGCGCCGTCGCCGCTCACCGCCACATCGGTCTGGCAGCAGTCGCAGACACGCGCGTCGATTTCGCTGCCGTCGATCGCGCCTGCGGGCGTCAGCACGGCGCCGCGCAAAGTCATCGCGCCGTCCGCTGCAGCGTGATCGCCGCTGCCATGATCGTGGTCCTCGCCTGCCGTCTTGCGCCCGTCGAGCCAGACGCCGTATGGACGGCCGCCAATGTTCGCGATCGAGACGAAGCCGTGCTCGGTGGCGGTGCCGTCGTCGTGCGGCGAGTGCGGCTCGCTCCAGGTGTGACCACCGTCGGCGCTGAGCCGCGTCATCACGTCGTAGGCATACACGCCGCCCGGCTGCTGCTGCAGCCAATGCGCAACCCAGGGGCCGTGGTTCGCCGGGACGACGGATGGAAAGTCGGCCCAGTTGACGAACCAGCCCGTGCCCGCCGCAACTTCGGTCGGCGAGCTCCAGCGCTGCTCGCGTTGCCATTCGGAGTATCTCAGGTGGAACTGGTCGCCCATGCCGGGCTCGAGCCAGCTCATCACGACCGTCTGGCCGTCGACCGCCGCGGCCAGGTTCGGAAAGCGCGCGCCGGCTGCGGCCGGCGTGGAGATGAGTGTCGGCGCGCCCAGCCAGCGGGCCGGGGCGCCGCGAGGCTCACGACGGGCAGGCGGACAGCAGGGCGAGGAAGGGGCGCAGGTCGCTGCGATCGGGGCGCGGCTCATCAAGGGATTCTTGCATGGGATTAAGGACTTGCCGCAAGTTTTGCCCGTTCCGTGCAGGCTGTGGCTTGCCTCGCTCGCCCGGGCAGGGTAGGTTTCAGTCACTTCTTCCATTGGGTCCGCAATGCAGCCCGCAGGTCTCCACTGGTTCCGTCGCAAGCAGCGCACCCTGTCGCGGGCCGTGCTGGCGGCGTTCTGCCTGACGTGGCTGCAGTTTGCGTCGATCCCGTGCGTGATGGCGCTCGATTCCGCGTCGCGGAACCTGGCGGCGTCGACCGTGGGCGCGGCGACACCGATGGCGCAGATGCCGGACGGCATGGTGATGGCGCCGGGCGAGCATTGCCGGTATTGCCCGTCGCCGCAACCTGAACCGCGGGGCGGCGACCCGGCCGTCTGCTCCTTCCCGCACGACCCGCAGGTCGATTTGCGCGTCGGTTTTGCAGCCGCTCTGCTGGCGACCGCCGCCGAGCTCCGTGCTGTTCGTCATTGCCGATGCAGCGGCGTCCGCGTCGAATCTCGTCGCTGCACTGACTCCCGCTCCGGTGCCGGGCACGTCGCTCGCTGTCAGTTTCTGCCGCTTCCTGAAATAGCACGCAACCCCGTCGTCGTCTGATCGCCGGCGGCTGGTCCGCCGGCGCGCCGTGACTATCCGGAGTGCGTGCATGTTCCTTTCCCTCAATCGGTTCGCGGGCGTCGTGACGCTCGCAGTGGCGCTCGCCGGCGGGTCGTTGCCGTCGCGGGCGACGGCCGAAGGCCTCACCCTGGCCGAAGCCGAACGCGTCGCCATCGACCGCGACGCGATGCTGCGCGAGATGCGTGCGCAAGGCGCTGCGATGCGCGAGCGCGCCGTCATGGACGGCGAATTGATGGATCCCCAGTTGCGGGTCGGCGCGGTCAACGTGCCGGTGGATTCCTTCAGCCTCGACGCAGAGGACATGACGATGCTCGAAGTGGGCGTCGTCCAGGAATTCCAGCCCGGCAAGTCACGCCGCCTTTCGCGCCGGCAGATGGAGCAACTGGCGACAGCCATGGACGCGACCGCGCTCGACCGCGAGCGGATCGTACGACGCGAGGTGCGCAAGCTCTGGACGCAACTGGCCTATCTGGGTGCCGCGCAAGCGCTGCTTTCCGAGCAGACCAGCTGGGTCGAGCAGATGCGGCAGTCGGCGCGGGCCCGCTATGCGGCGGGCGAGGGCAAGCAACTCGACGTGCTGCAGGCCGGTCTCGACGCCGCGATGCTCCGCGAACAGCGGCTCGACCTCGATCGCGACGAGGCGATGTACCGTTCCCGGTTGTCCTTCTGGCTCGGCGCCGACGACGCAGTCCGTGCACGGCCGGAAGGGCTCTCGCCGCGGGCCGAACTCGAACCGCTGGCGACCCTCGAGGCCCGGATTGCCGACCACCCGGCGCAACTCGACTACATGCGCCGTATCGACGCTGCCCGCACGGCGCAGGACGTGGCGCGCGAATTGCGCAAACCCGCATGGATGCTCGACGTGAGCTATGGCTTCCGGCAAAACGCGCCGGACGGGATGTCGCGCCCGGACATGCTGAGCGCGATGGTGACCGTGGGCTTGCCGCTTTTTCGCGGCGATCGCCAGGATCGTGCCGTCAGCGCCGCGAAGCTCGATGCGCAGGGCCTCGATGAAAAGCACGAAGATCACGATCGTGAAATGCGCGCGATGCTGGTGGAAGCGTGGAACACGGCGTACCGCACGGCCGAACTAGAGCGCTTCTACGAGACGGAGCTGTTGCCGCTGGCCGATCAGGCGGTGACCGCGGCATTGCTCGGCTGGCGCTCCAATCGCGCGATGCTCGACGAGGTCGTCATGGCCCGCCGGCTCACGCTCGAAACCAGGATGAAACACCTGCGCCTGGCCGCCGATCGTGCGCTGGCGCAGCACGAAATCGATTACCTCGCAGGTGACACTCGATGAACCTCTCCCTCGGCCGCCTTGCCGGCATCCTGCTGCTCGCCTTCGTCCTCGTCGGCTGCTCGAAGCAGCAGCCGAGCGAGCCCCTGCGTACTGCCGCCGACGACACGCTGGCCGAGCACGCGCTCAAGCACACCAACCCCAGGTATCGGTGCCCGATGCACCCCGACATCATCCGCGACGAGCCGGGTGTGTGCCCGATCTGCGGCATGACACTGGTCAAGATCGAGCCATCGCCGGCAGCCACGGCGACGCCGGCTGCGGCCTCGCGCAAACCGCTGTATTACCGCAACCCGATGGATCCGGCCCGTCACTCGCCGGTGCCGGCGAAGGATGAAATGGGCATGGACTACGTGCCGGTCTACGCCGGGGACGTCGGCGGCGAGGTGCGCATCTCGCCGGCGGTCATGAACAATCTCGGCGTGCGCACGGAGCCCGTGGTGCGCGGCAGCCTCCCACGCGGCGTGCAGACCGTCGGTTACGTGCAGTTCGACGAGCGCAGGGTGCAGCAGGTGCGGCCGCGTGCCGAGGGCTGGGTCGAGGGACTCTCCGTGCGCGCGATGGGCGAGACCGTGAAGGCGGGCCAACTGCTCTTTACGCTTTATTCACCAATGCTCGAGAGCGTGCAGCAGGAATATCTCGACGCCCTCGAGATCGGCAACCCCGAGCTGATCGACGCGTCGCGCGACCGCTTGCGGGCCGTGGGTCTCGACGCGGGCACGGCTGCGCGACTGGCGAAATCGGGACGTGCCGCGGGCCGGGTGCCGTTTTACGCGCCGATCGCCGGCGTGATCACGGAGCTCGAGGCGCGCGAGGGCGTGATGCTGAGCCCTGACATGGGCGCCATGACAATCACCGAACTCGGCAGTCTGTGGGTCGTGGCTGAGGTGCCCGAGTCCCAGTCGACCTGGGTCAGGCAGGGTACTCATGCCGAAGTGCGAATTCCCACGCAGCCCGGTGCGCCGATTCACGGTCGCGTCGAGTACGTCTATCCGGAACTCAGCATGGAGACGCGCACCGTGCGCGCCCGTATCGTGCTCGATTCGCCGCCGCCGGACGTGCGGCCCAACATGCTGGTGACCGTGGGCCTGGAGGCGGCCGACGGCGAGCCCGTGCTGCACATTCCGCGCAGTGCCTTGATCCGCAACGGCACCCGCAACCGCGTGGTGGTTGCGCTCGGGGACGGGCGGTTCACCTCGCGCAACGTCGTCGCGGGTGCCGAAGGCGGTGACCGCATCGCGATCCGCGAGGGACTGCAGGAAGGCGATCGCGTCGTCGTGGCCGCACAGTTCCTGCTCGATTCGGAAGCCAACCTGGACGCGGGGCTCGATCGGCTCGATGACAGCCCGACGCCGCCTGTGCCGGCAACGCAGCCTGATCCGCACGCGGGACACTGAGGCACCCCCATGATCAACAGGATCATTCGCGCCTCGCTCGAGAACCGGGGGCTGGTGTTGCTGCTGACCGTCATGCTCACGGGGATTGGCGTGCATTCGGTGCTGCGTACGCCGGTCGACGCGCTGCCTGACCTCTCGGACGTCCAGGTCATCGTGCGCACGCCGTATCCCGGCCAGGCGCCGCGCGTCGTCGAAGACCAGATCACGTATCCGCTCACCACGACGCTGCTCTCGGTGCCGGGCGCGACCACCGTGCGCGGCTACTCGTTCTACGGCGACTCGTTCGTCAATGTGCTGTTCGCCGACGGCACCGATCCGTACTGGGCGCGTTCGCGGGTGCTGGAGTACCTGAGCCAGGCGACGGCCCGGCTGCCCGAGGGCGTACGGCCGGCGCTGGGGCCCGATGCCACGGGAGTGGGCTGGATCTACCAGTACGCGCTCGTCGATCGCACCGGCAGCCACGACCTCGCGCAGCTGCGCAGCCTGCAGGACTGGTTCCTCAAGTTCGAGCTGCAGGCGCTCGACGGCGTCGCTGAAGTCGCCACGATCGGCGGCATGGTCAAGCAGTACCAGGTGGTCGTGGACCCACTGCGCCTGCGCGGCTACGGCATCCCGCTGATGATGGTCGAGAAGGCGATACGCGAGGGCAACCAGGAAATCGGCGGCTCGGTGGTGGAGATGGCCGAGGCCGAGTACATGGTGCGTGCCACGGGCTACGTGAAGAGCATCGGCGATCTCGAACGCATCCCGGTGATGGCGACGAAGGGCGGCACCACCGTGCTGCTGGGTGACGTGGCCGAAGTGCGGCTTGGACCCGAGATGCGCCGCGGCATCGGCGAACTCGATGGCGAGGGCGAGGCCGTCGGCGGCGTAGTCGTCATGCGCAATGGTGACAATGCCCGCGCCACCATCCTGCGGGTCAAGGCCAAGCTCGACGAGCTGCGCGCGGGATTGCCGGAAGGCGTCGAGATCGTCGAGACGTACGACCGCGCCTCGCTGATCCAGCGGGCGGTCGATCACCTCAAGGGCAAGCTGCTCGACGAATTCCTGGTCGTGGCGCTGGTCTGCTTCGTGTTCCTGCTCCACCTGCGCTCCGGGTTGATCGTCGTGATCGTCACGCCGATCGCCGTGGCGTCGGCCTTCATCGTGATGAATGCGCAGGGCATCAACGCCAACATCATGTCGCTCGGCGGCATCGCCATCGCCATCGGCACGCTGGTGGACGCGGCGATCGTGATGATCGAGAACGTGCACCGGAAGCTCGAAAACGCGCCGCACGAATCGCGGCGCATGGAAGCGATCTACGATGGCTGCCGCGAAGTCGGGCCATCGCTGTTCTTCTCCCTGATGATCGTGGCGCTGTCGTTCCTGCCCGTGTTCACGCTCGAAGCGCAGGAAGGGCGCATGTTCGCGCCGCTCGCGTACACCAAGACCTACGCGATGGTGGCGGCGTCGCTGCTCTCGATCACGCTGGTGCCGGTGCTGATCTGGTACCTCGTGCGTGGCCGGATCCGGCCCGAGAACGCGAATCCGGTGAACCGCGCAGCGGCGGCGGCGTACAGGCCGGTGCTGCAAGCCGCGCTGCGCCGTCCGTGGGCGATAACCGCAGGCGCCACCGTGCTGGTGCTCGCGACCCTGTGGCCCGCCTTGCGTCTCGGAACGGAGTTCATGCCGGAGCTGGACGAGGGCGACCTGCTCTACATGCCGACGACGCTGCCCGGACTCTCGACCGATGCCGCGCGTTCGTTGCTGCAGCAGACCGACCGCTTGATCAAGACGGTGCCCGAGGTCGAGCGTGTCTTCGGCAAGGCCGGCCGCGCGGAAAGCGCCACCGATCCCGCGCCGATCGAGATGTTCGAAACGACGATCATGCTCAAGCCACGTGACCAGTGGCGCGCGGGCATGACGCCGGAAAAGCTCAAGGCCGAACTCGATGCGCTGGTGAAATTGCCAGGCGTGTCGAACGCATGGGGCTATCCGATCAAGACCCGCATCGACATGCTCGCGACCGGCATTCGCACGCCGGTTGGCATCAAGATCATGGGGCCCGATCTCGCGACGATCCAGAGTCTCGGCCAGCAGGTCGAGACGATAATGAAATCAGTGCCGGGGACGACGTCGGTCTATGCCGAGCGCACGGCCACCGGGCGTTACGTCGACATCGACATCGATCGCGTGGCGGCCGGGCGCTACGGACTGAACATCAAGGACGTGCAGGACATCGTCGGCAGCGCGGTAGGCGGCATGACGGTGAGCTACACGGTGGAAGGCCTCGAGCGTTACCCGATCAACCTGCGCTATCCGCAGGACTTCCGCGACTCGCTCGAGAAGCTGCGGCAGCTGCCGATCGTGGCGCCTACGGGGGCGAACGTGACGCTGCAGGAGGTCGCCCGGGTCGAGATCGTCGACGGTCCCGGGATGATTCGCAGTGAGAACGCGCGTCCGTCGGGCTGGGTCTTCGTCGACATCCAGGGTCGTGACCTCGGCGGCTTCGTCGATGATGCGAAAGCGCACATCGCGGAGCGGCTGGTGCTGCCAGCGGGTTACAGCCTGAGCTGGTCCGGGCAATACGAGTACCTGGAGCGCGCGGTCGAGCGCCTGAAACTGGTCGTGCCGCTCACGCTCGGCATCATCGTGCTGCTGCTCTACCTGAATTTCCGCAATGCGCGCGACGTAGGCCTGATCCTGTTCGCATTGCCATTCGCGCTCGTCGGCGGCGTCTGGCTGCTCTACCTGCTCGATTACGATCTCTCGATCGCGGCGGCCGTCGGCTTCATCGCACTGGCGGGGGTTGCAACGGAGACGGGGGTGGTCATGGTCATGTACCTGGAGCACGCGTGGGCCGAACGCCGCGCGCTGGCGGTCGCCGAGAACCGGGAGCCGACGCGACGCGAGTTGCGCGAGGCGATCGTCCAGGGCGCGCTGCTGCGGCTGCGGCCGAAGCTGATGACCGTGATCACCATCATCGTCGGCCTGCTGCCGATCATGTGGGGATCGGGCACCGGCGCGGCCGTCATGCGCCGCATCGCGGCGCCGATGGTCGGTGGCATGGTGTCGGCCACGGTGCTGACGCTGGTGATCGTTCCGTCGCTATACCTGCTGCTGCATGGCTGGAAGCTGCGGGACGAGGCTGTCTGAAGGCGGCGGCTGACACTGCGATCGGGTCGCCGCCGGCGCCTCGGGAGGACTAAAATCGGCCGATGGAAACCCCGTCCAATCATTCTCCTGAACACGACTGCTGCAGCAAGGCTGCGGCAGCCCCGGTCGCCGAGACACTCCCCGTAGCGGCATCGCCAGCCGTCGCGGAGCATTCGTGCTGCCACGCGCCCGGCGCCGCAGCGGAACTGAAAGCCGTGCCGATTCCGCGAGCGCTCGCTCCAGGCGAAGCGCTCTACGTCTGCCCGATGTGCCCGGGCGTCGAAAGTGCCGTGCCTGGCGCCTGTCCCCGCTGCGGCATGGCGCTCGAGCGCGCCGTGCCGCTGGCAACGGCAGGTGACGATCCGGAACTGCTCGACATGCGGCGGCGGTTCGGATGGGCGGTCCTGTTCACCGTGCCGCTCATGGCGCTGGCGATGGGCGGCATGCTCGGTGGGCTGCCGCGTGCGCTGAGCGGTGCGGCCAGCGGCTGGCTGCAGTTTGCGCTGGCTACGCCCGTCGTTCTCTGGTGCGGTGCGCCGTTGCTGCAACGCGGCTGGCTGTCACTGCGCTCACGCAGCTTCAACATGTTCACGCTGATCGGGCTCGGCGTCGCCGTGGCCTATGGCTTCAGCGCACTGGCAGTGCTGTTCCCGCAGGTCGTGCCGCATGCGTTTCGCCATGGCGGGTCGGCAGGACTGTACTTCGAATCCGCCGCGATGATCGTCACGCTCGTGCTGCTCGGCCAGGTGCTCGAGCTGCGCGCGCGGGCCGAAGACGGGGTCGGCGCTGCGGGCGCTGCTCGACCTCGTGCCGCGCAAGGCGCACCGGATCGAGCCCGATGGCGCCGAGGCGGAAGTCGAGCTGACGCACGTGCATGTCGGCGACACGCTGCGCGTGCGGCCGGGTGAAAGGATTCCGGTCGACGGCACCGTGCTCGAAGGCGCGGGCGCAGTCGACGAATCGATGCTCACCGGTGAATCGATTCCCGTCGACAAGGCGCCGGGCGCTGCCTTGATCGGCGGCACCGTCAGCGGCGGGGGAGCCTTCGTCATGCGCGCCGACCGGGTCGGCGGCGCGACGCTGCTGGCGCAGATCGTGCAGACAGTCGCCGATGCGCAGCGCAGCCGTGCACCGGTGCAGGCGCTGGCCGATCGTGTGTCGTCGTGGTTCGTGCCCGCCGTCATTGCGGTCGCCGTCATTGCTGCAATCGTCTGGATGAGCGTCGGGCCGCAGCCGCGACTCCCGTACGCGCTCATCGTCGCGGTGAGCACCCTCATCATTGCGTGCCCATGCGCGCTGGGGCTGGCGACTCCCATGTCCATGACGGTCGCCATGGGCCGCGGTGCGCAGGCCGGTGTGCTGTTCCGCAGTGCGGACGCCCTCGAGCGGCTCGAACACGTCGACACGCTCGTATTCGACAAGACCGGTACGCTGACGCGCGGCCGACCCGAAGTCGTGACCGTGCTGCCCGTCGATGGCGTGCCCGAGAATGAACTGATGCGATTCGCCGCGAGCCTCGAGCAGGCGAGTGAGCACCCGCTGGGCCAGGCGATCGTTCGTCATGCGCTCGCACGCGGCCTGCGCCTGGGTCGCAGCTACGGGTTCGAGGCGTTTCCCGGGGCGGGCGCCGCGGGCGTAGTGCAGTTGCGCAAGGTGCTGGTCGGCAACGAGGCGCTGCTGCAGTCGCAGCGCATCGATCCAGGTTCGCTGGTGACCGAGGCAGGCCATTTGCGCGAACACGGTCAGACCGTGGTGTTCGTCGCAGTCGATGGCCACCCGATCGGGTTGATCTCGCTCGCGGATCCGCTCAAGGAAGAGGCGTGGGACGTGGTCAAGTCGCTGCAGGACCTTGGCCTGCGCGTCGTGCTCGTCTCGGGCGACCACGTGACCTCGGCGCGGGCGATCGCCGCGCAGGCCGGCATCAGCGAATTCCATGGCGGTGTCGATCCGGATGGCAAGGCGGAAATGGTGCAGCGGCTGCGGGTCGCAGGCCGCGTGGTGGCCATGGCAGGCGACGGCGTCAATGATGCGCCGGCACTCGCGGTTGCCGACGCTGGCATCGCGATGGGCGCCGGTACGGACGTGGCCAAGCAGACGGCAGGCGTCGTGCTGGTGAGCAACGACCTGCGGGGCCTGGTCCGAGCGTTCCGCCTCAGCGGGAAAACCATGAGCAACGTGCGGCAGAACCTCTGGTTCGCGTTCGGCTACAACGCGCTCGGCGTGCCGCTGGCGGCCGGCGTGCTGTACCCCGTCTTTGGCTGGTTGCTGTCACCCTGGATCGCCGCGGCCGCGATGTCGTTCAGTTCGGTCAGCGTCATTGCGAACGCGCTGCGGCTGCGCCGGGCCAGGCTCGACTGACGGTCGTTTGCTACCATCGACGAATGAGCAAGTCCCTGGATTCCAATCCGCGCCGCGACGGCTACCGCATGCCCGGCGAGTTCGAGCCGCATTCGGGCTGCTGGCTGTTGTGGCCGGAGCGTCCGGATAATTGGCGGCTCGGCGCCAAGCCGGCGCAACATTCGTTCGTGAAGCTGGCGGCTGCCATTGCGGGCAGCGAGCCCGTGACCGTCGGCGTTTCCGCGTCGCAGTACGCGAATGCACGGCGCTTGCTGCCGTCGCAGGTGCGCGTCGTCGAGCTCTCGAGCAACGATGCGTGGATGCGCGACGTCGGGCCGACGTTCGTCGTCAACGATCGCGGCGGCATCCGCGGCGTGGACTGGCGGTTCAACGCGTGGGGTGGCCTGCAGGGCGGCCTCTATTTCCCCTGGGACCGCGACGATGCGGTGGCGCAGAAGGTCGCCGAGATCGAAGCTTGCGACCGCTACCGGGCGCCATTCATCCTCGAAGGCGGCTCGATCCACGTCGACGGGCAGGGCACGCTGATCACGACCGAGGAATGCCTGCTCAATCCCAACCGCAACCCGGGACTCGGCCGCGCCCAGATCGAGACGCAGCTCAAGCGCTATCTCAACGTCGACGTGATCGTCTGGCTCGGCAAGGGCGTGCACCTCGACGAGACGGACGGCCATGTCGACAACCTCTGCGCTTACGTGCGTCCCGCGGAAGTGGTCCTGACCTGGACCAACGACCGCAACGACCCGCAGTACGAAATTTCGCGCGACGCCTACGAGCGGCTCAAGGAAGCACGTGATGCGCGCGGCCGTCGCTTCAAGGTGCACAAGCTGCAGCAGCCGGGCCCGTTGCACATGACTGCGGAGGAAGCCGCGGGTGTCGATGCCGCCGAAGGCTCGCAGCCGCGCGCTGCGGGTGGCCGCATGGCGGCGTCCTACGTCAATTTCTACATCGGCAATCGCCGCATCGTCGCGCCGTTGCTCGACCCGCGCCGCGACCGGGACGCCTTGCGCAAGCTGCAGGACCTGTTCCCCAAGCGCGAGGTGGTCGGCGTGCCCGGGCGCGAGATCCTGCTCGGTGGGGGCAACGTCCATTGCGTCACGCAGCAGGTGCCACTCGCCAGGGATCGCCGCCGCTGAGGCGTGCCATGACCACCCGACGCAGGCTGCACGAAGCGCTGAGCGGACGTCGCCTGACGCGACTCGAGTACGAGCACGCCCTGCCCAGGCTGCAGGATGCGCTGCTCGATGCGCAGTTCACGTTGGGCCAGTCGCGCAGGCACGCGGTCGTGATGATCGTGACGGGCATTCCGGCGGCGGGCCGCAGTGAAGTCGTCAACGAATTGCTGGGCTGGCTCGATCCCAAGCTCGCCACCGTCTATGGCTTTCGCGCGCCGAACGACGTCGAACGCGAACGGCCGACCCTCTGGCGCTACTGGCGACTGCTGCCGCCGAAAGGCCGGATCGCCATCCTGCATGGCGGCTGGTACCAGGACGTGCTGCTCCGAGCGGCCGGTCTCGGCGTGAAGGCCGAATCGGGTCCGGCGCAGATGCGCCGTGGCGTCGAGCGCGTGCGCCAGCTTGAACGGATGCTGGTGCGCGACGGTGTGGCGGTGTGCAAGGTGCATCTGCACGTCTCGCCCGCAACGCAGCGCAAGCGGCTCGCCAGGCTGCAGGCGAACAAGACCACTCGCTGGCGCGTGACGAAGGAAGATCGCTGGCTGGCGCGGAATTACCGGCCGGTCGAACGGGCTTTCGAACGCACGCTGGCAGCCACCGACCAGCCCCTCGCGCCGTGGCATATCGTGGACGGCACGGACAGGCAGCATCGTGCGCTCGAGGTGGGGCGGCAGTTGCTGGCAGCGATACAGCACGTGGGCGACGCGATCCCGCGCGCCAGGAATGCGTCGAAGGGCGCCGTGGCGAATGCTGCCACCCGCGCTCGATTCGCGACCAGGGCTGCAGGTGATGTGCCGAGCGACGACGAGTACGACGCAGAACTCGAGCGTCTGCAGGGCAGGCTGGCGTTGCTGTCGCGGCGCAGGCGTTTCGAACGGCACGCGGTCGTCGCTGCATTCGAGGGCATGGACGCCGCCGGCAAGGGCGGCGCAATCCGCCGTGTCACCGCCGCGCTCGACGCACGGCAGTTCCGGGTCGTGCCGATCTCGGCGCCGACACCCGAAGAACTCGCGCGACCGTACCTCTGGCGCTTCTGGTTCCAGCTGCCGCCCCGGGGCAACTACACTCTCTTCGATCGCAGCTGGTACGGGCGCGTGCTGGTCGAGCGGGTGCGGGGTTTCGCCAGGGCTCCCGATTGGCAGCGCGCGTATGAGGAGATCAACGAGTTCGAGCGCCAGCTCACCGAGCACCGTGTCATCGTCGCGAAGTTCTGGCTGGCGGTGGGTCGCGAGGAGCAACTCGAGCGTTTTGCCGAGCGCGACCGCAATCCGCTCAAGCGCTTCAAGGTCGACCCCGAAGACTGGACCAATCGCAAGCACTGGGCCGCGTACCAGCGCGCTGCGCAGGACATGCTGGCGCGCACCGATACGCGGCATGCGCCCTGGACGATCGTGCCCGCCGACGACAAGCGCAGTGCGCGCCTCGCTGTGCTGCGCGCGCTCGGCGACCGCATCGAAGCCGCACTCGACTGACGACGCAACCAATTCCCGACGGAGACCGACTTGCCGCATATCGCCCTGGTGAGCACGTTCGACGCGCTCGCACTCGACGAGGACCTGCCGCCGCTGGCGGAGGCGCTGGTGCGTGCCGGAGCGCAGGTGTCGACACCCTGCTGGGACGATGCGGCCGTGGACTGGTCCTCGTTCGACCTCGCCGTGCTGCGTTCGACGTGGAACTACGTCGAACGCATCGACGAGTTCCGCGCGTGGACACGCCGCTGCGCCGCGCAGACGCGGTTATTCAATCCGCCGGCACTGCTTGAATGGAACACCGACAAGCACTACCTGCAGCATCTGCATCTAGCCGGCGTGGCGGTCGTGCCGACCCGCTACGTCGAGCCGGGCGAGGACCCACGGGCGGTCACTGCGGCAGTTCCTGGCCGGCGGTCCGGACTCGCTCTCGGTCGGTCGCTACTGCGACTTTGACCAGTTCGTGGTGAAGCCGTCTATCGGTGCCGGCTCGCGCGATGCCGCGCGCTACCGGCGATCGGACGCAGACTCGGCATTGGCACACCTGTCGCGACTGGTTGCAGCGCAAGGCCGCAGCGCCATGCTGCAGCCGTACCTGGCCGGCGTGGAGACGTCGGGCGAGACCGCGCTCATTTACTACGACGGGACGCCGAGCCATGCATTTCGCAAGGGGCCGCTGCTGCGGCTCGATGCGGGACTGGTCGAAGGGCTGTTCGCGCCAGAGGAAATCAGCGCTCGCGAAGCGACGGATGACGAGCGGCTGCTGGCGGCCGCGGCCTACGCCGCAATCCCGTTCGAGCCACCGCTGTACGCGCGGCTCGACATGATCCGCGACGATCGGGGCGCGCCGGTCATCCTCGAACTCGAGATGACCGAGCCGTCGATGTACTTTGCGTATGCGCCGGGCAGTGCCGACCGATTCGCGGCGCTGTTGATCGCCCGAAGCGGAGGCTAGAACCAGCCCGAGACGAACAGGCGGAACACGTCGGCGTCGAAGCCGTAGAGTTCCTCGGTGCCCGGTGCGCCGCCGGCTGTGACGTCGCGGAAGTCGTCGTACTGGTAGTTGATGCGATTGTAGAACAGGTTCACGGTCGAGCGGCGAATGCGTTCCCAGCCAAGCGAGGGCAATTCGTAGGTCGCGCCGAGGCTGAACATGTGGCTCGTGAACGTGCTGAGTTCCTTGTCGCGGGCCAGGAAATTCTGCGCGTCGACCCGGGGGAACAGGTCGGAATAGAAGTCCGCCGCCGACTGGTCATACCAGCGGTAGCCGACATCGAAGAGCCAGCGCTTGCCCCAGGGGTGCGTGTAACCGAGCGATACGGTGTTGGCGTCGATGCCCCACGTGTCGGTGTAGTAGCGGTACTCGCCGTAGATCGAAGCGCGATACGGCAGGTAGTACCGCGCATTGATGCGCGATGGCGTTGCTGGTGCGGGTCTGCGGGTAGAGTTCGGGCTGGTACGAGTATCCGCGCGCGCTCGTGTCGTCGAGGTAGCGCACCGAGCGATAGGGGTTGTTGAGGTAGCCCTCGTCCGTGATCACTTCGTAGTTGAGTCCGACCATGAGCCGTGGCGTGACGATCTGCTGCAGGCCGAAGCGATAATTGCGGCGATCGACCGATTCCTGGAACGCGTTGTCGCCGCGCTTTCGCACTTCGTCCCAGCCCTGGCTGAATCCGAACGACACGGTCGTCAGGTCGCCGAACATGTCCTGGCTCAGGTCGAAGCTCGCGGTGTTGGCGGTGTAGTCGCTTTCGTCGCTCAAGGTGTAGCTCACGCTGTACTGGGTCTTGCCCTGCAGCATGTCGAACGCGAGGCTGCCCTGCGTGCGTTCTTCCTTGTACGGACTCGCCGTCGTCATCACGTCGATCGACGCGCTCGACACCATGTCCATGTAGTAGTTGGCCGAGACCGAGTACTTCTCGGCGAATTTCTTGCGCAGCAGCAGCGAGGGGCCGTCGATCGTGACGCCGCCGCCGTCGTAACGGTGGTAGAGCACGTCGGCCCGGTCATCGGGGAGCACGGCGGCGTGTGCGACGCCGCTCGCGGCCAGCGCGAGACTGGCGAGCGCGAAGAGTCGGGTCATGCTGCGCGAAGCCATCCTGTGTCGCCTCAGTTGCAGCCGCAGCCGCCGCCGTGGCTGCCAGTGGCCCCGCGCGCACCCTCGCGCGCCTCGAACACGTGGTTCAGGTAAGAGGCGGCCACCGGATCGCGTTCGGCCGACATCACGATGTCGGCGAAGTACTGGCGCTCGTACGGCTTGACCCATGGTTCGACGCTGGCGCAGCCGGTGGCGCCGGCGGCGGAGCACAACAACAGCGCGAGGCGGATCGATTTGCGCATGGTCATTCCTTCACCAGGCTGCGGATCATGTCGGCGTACTTGGCTTCGTCACCGGGCTTGTAGCCGCGATGGACATAGCGCACCTGGCCCTTGCGGTCGACGAATACCGTGCTCGGCATGCCCTCGACGCCGAAGCTGCCGGCCACCGTGCTGTCGGTGTCGAAGAGGATGGGGAAGGTGACGGGCATGCCCTGGAGCCACGTCACTGCGGCCGCGCTGTCCGGCTCGACATTCACGCCCAGCAGCGTGAATCCGAGCGGTTCGTACTTCGTGTTCAGCTGCGCGAGCAGCGGCATTTCCTGCCGGCAGGGGCCGCACCAGGTCGCCCAGAAATTGATCATCACCACCTGGCCCTTGAGGTCGGCGAGTCGCACCTTGCCGCCATCGCGGGCGGCCAGCGCGAAGTCCGGCGCCGCCGCGCCCGGCGTCGCAGCCGCCGAGGCGTAGCCAGGCAACGTCAGTCGAGAGGCAGCAGGCAAGCAGCAGGCGGCGTACAGGGTTCATGGTCGCTCCTCAGAAAAACGCGGTGACGCCAAGCCCGACCTGCAGGTTCTGCGTGAGCTTGTTCTTGCCGAGCAGGTCGCTCTCGAACATCTGGTCGCGCACGTCGAGGTGCACGGCGATCCAGTCGTTCGCGAGCACGCGCAGCCCGGCACCGAGCGCCACGGTGAAATGATCGTCACCCGCGAAGTTCGTGCTGCCTGCGCCGAGCGTGAAGTACACGGCGCTCGGCATCGCGTGCTTGCCGCCGAAAAACACTTCGCCGGGCAGCGCGTTCCAGCCGAGGGCCAGGTCGTAGTAGGTGAACTGGCGTTCACTGTCGGTCAGCAGGTCGGCGGCGCCGCTCAGGTCCTCGTAGCTGGTCCGGCCGGCCTTCGACGATCCGATCGTCGCCTCGGCGAACAGGTCCTCGGTGAAATGATAGGCGATGCGCCCGCCGTACAGCAGGCTCGAGCCGAAGTCCTCGATGCTGACCGTGCCGACGAAGACGCCGGCTTCGAAGTTCTCCGTGTCGAGTCCGGGAGGTTCGACCTCGCGCCGCTGCACGGCCGGTTCGACCACCTGCGGTTGCTGTTGGGGCAACGCCGACGGGCCACCCGTCGGTTCTCCGGCCGCCTGCGCGGCCGCGTTTCCTGGCAGCGCCGCGGCGGCGGCGAGCGCGGTCAGAAGAAGTACGTGAAGCCCACGGTCCATTCGTCGATCTCCTCGTTCTCGTCGCGGCTCGTGAACACGACGTAGCTGCGGTACTCCGCCTGCAGCAGGAAGCGGTTGGTCAGGAAGCCGCGCACGCCGAGACCGGCGTAGGCGGTCGTGTCGGTGCGGTCCGCGGCCTGGACCAGCGTGGCCTTCGGCGAAATCGTGATCACGCCGCCACCGATGCCGACGAAGGGCGACACGCGCCATTCGGGCATGAACACGTGCGCGATGCCGGCCGTGCCAAGCCAGCCGTTCGAGAAATTGCCGAGCAGTTGGTTGACGTCGGCCCGGACCAGCAGGTTCGGCGTGAGCGCATAGGCGCCCGCGACCGAGATGACGTTGGCACCGCCAAAGTCACCCGTGCCGAGGCCAAGCTCCCAGTGGTGTGCAGTTCGCGCCTCGGGCGCCGGTCCCGCCACCTGCACGGGCGCGCCGCCGGGTGTCAGTGTCCGTTCGAGCTGGGAGCGATTCACCCAGCCTTCGCGGCCGTTGACGGTCCGCACCTTGATCCAGTCGGTGCGCTGGCGCAGCAAGGCGATCGTCGCGTCGCGCTCGACGGAATAGGTGGCGGGAAAGCCACGCCCCGGACCGCTGCGCAGGTCGACGAAGGCGTCCTGCACCACCACGGTCGTCGGGGTCTTCCCGGTGCGGGCGTGCGCAGGCAGACCCGCAGCGCAAAGCGCGAGGCAGCAGGCAAGCAGCAGTCGGAAGTCGGGTCCGTTCAATTCAGCGGTGCCGCAAATGGGTCGTTGAAGTATTGGGCACCGATGTCGGTCCATTCTGAGACGAGCTTCAATTCCACGGGTGTCAGTCGACCCGCGTGAGTGCCATCAGGGGCGAACAATGAGAAGAACGTCACAGAGGCGCTGGCGCTGCCCGCGCGCAGCGCAGGTGCGACCGGCACGGTCGAGAACTGCGGCAGGCCCGTGACCGGATCGATACCCGTCTGCACCAGTCGATCCTGCAGCGCGCCGTTGACGACTTCCTGCTCCGCGTCCGTGGCCAGCAATTCGCGGTAAGCGTGGAACTGCGTGGGTACGTCGGCCGACGGCCCGTCGGTCAGTTCGAGTTGCGCGGCGGGAAGCCGCGCCGAGCCATCCGCAGCTCGAGCCGAGTGGCAGGCGACGCAGGTGTCGTCGCGCAGCACGGTGCCGTCCGCAGCCAGCGTCACCCGCGGCTTGCTCCAGAGCGGGTGGATGTGTCGCTCGTAGTGGATCGTGATGCGGCAACCCGCACGCCAGCGCGTCACGCAGTCTGCCGTGGTCGGTGCAGGCGTCGTGAGGTCTGCGTAGTCGTAGGCGAACGGCGCGTCCGGAGCGCGGCCCGCGGCGACCGGGTCGGTCCACACGTCGGTGAATCGAATGGACGTGCTCGGCTGCAGGTCCGCACAGTCCGTCTGGCAACTGATGCGTGCACGAACCTGGGCCATCGTTTCGCCGAAGTCGGCGAAGTACGCCGGGTTGGTGTTCGGGAACGGGACGCCACTGCTGGGCGCGCCAGCATTGGCCGGGCGAACAGGTTGTCGCGGCCGTGCGAGTCGTCGCCGACAGGCGCGTGACAGCCGTTGCACTTCAGTTCCTGGCCCGGCGCGTACCTGCAGCCAGTTGTCATGCCGCGCGCCGATGCGGCGACCGTTGGCGTCGAGCACGGTCAGGGCGAAGGCGACATCCGCGGGCACCTTGACGCGCACCGAGCCGTCCGGCTCGACCGGGGCGTAGCCCAGGATCTCGCGCATGCCAAAGGCGCTGGTGACGCCGAAGGCGCTGCGGTCGAAGTCCCGGACGTCGTCGTCCGGCATGCTGACCGGCTTTCTCGATGCGCACGAAACGCGCAGGCCGCGCCGCCGCCAGCGTCACGGCTGGATCGCGCAGCACCGCTATGCCGCCTTCCGCGATGTCCGTGCCCGTGATGTCATAGACGCTGCGAATGTCGATGATGCCGACGCCTTCGGCCTCGAGTCCGGCGTCGTAATCCACGCCCGCGACGCGATCAAGCAGCACCGGCGGCAGGGCGCGCGGCTGCAGTGCGACCACGTCGGAATAGACGGTGCCTTCGACGGGCGTCGAAACCGGCAGCTGAGTCTGCTGCGCCGGGTCGTAGATCCACACGCCATACAGCGGGGCGGCCGTCACTGCCGCACCTGCCGCCAGCCGGTCGGGCGAGCACGGCACGATCTTCGCGGTGGCCGCCGTGCCTTGCTCCAGCAGACGGCACTGACTCCACGTCAGCAGCAGCCGGCCGGTGCCGTCCTGCAATGGGAACGCCGAGTTGTACCGCCCGCCTGGCGACGGGCCGTCGACGGTCCGCACGTCGTTGCTCGTGGCGGCGACCTGCGCCGGCCCGGTGAGCACGCCACGGTTCGGCAGTGTTGGCTGCGCAAGTTCGACGTAATTGGCCGTGTCCACCTCGAGCAGCTGCCCGCCGAGGTCCGGCGCCTGGAAGGGCTGGGCCAGGACCAGCAGCTTGCCGTTGGCCGTCGGCCGCGGATCGAGGAAATGGATTTCCTCGCCGTCGGTGCCGGTGTCGTGGCTGCGCGCACCGTACAGCAGCTTCAGGTCGCTGCCGTCCGGGCGCATCGCGTAGAGGCTGATTTCGTCGTGGCCTGGCGCACGGTCCCAGCGGCTGAACACGATGCGGCCGTCGTCGAGCACGGCGGGGTCAAGGTCGTGGCTCTGGTTGAACGACACCTGCCGGATGCCCGAGCCGTCCGCATTCATCACGTGCAGCACGAAGGCGTGCTCGTTGTCGCTCTCGTCCTGCGCCGCGAACTGTGGCTTGCCTTCGTCCAGCAGGATCGCCTTCGCCTGCCGCTGCCGGGTCGACGAAAACACGATGCGACCGTCCGGCAGGTAGTGCGGCGCCACGTCATCGCCTTCGCGGGCCGCGGTATCGGACGTGAACACCCGCCGCAGCAGCTGCAGGTCGAGGTCGTATTCCCAGATGTCCCAGGTGGGTTGCTCGTCGGGCGAGGCACCGACGATATTCGGCTCGTGCAGCGCAAACACCAGTTTGCGCCCGTCGTAGGATGGCTCGACGTCGCGAACGTCACCCATTCCCTTGGTAATCGCGGCGGTGAGGTTGCGTTCGGCCGAGGAGGGCGACGCCCGGTCTCGCAGGTACAGGTCGGCGCCCGGCTGGAAGGGCGACAGTTCGCGCGCGTCGGGCGCGAGCGCATTGCCGGTGGGTACCGGGCGCTTGACGTAGGCAATCGGGAAGTCGAGGACGACTGGATCCGGCGACTGTCCGCCGCCGGGGCTGGCGCCGTTGCCGCCGTCGCTGCTCGTGCACGCGGCAAGCGCCGCCACGGCGACCAACAGCAGTCGAAGACTTCCAGTGTTGCAGGCGACCGCGTGCGGTCGTGACCAGACGTGCTCCCATCGTATTTCCTCGCGACGATCCCGTGCTTTCGGCCGCCGCGCAGGCGTCTTCTCGCACAAGTGGCCGGTTTTGTGACTTTTTGGCACCTGTTGTGTGAGCGTCCTCTCACAAACGACAACACCGCTTTGCTTGGGTTACCCGCAGGCCACAGATTCCGTCCCCACGGCGGCCATCGGCTGCCGAAGGGAGGGTGGATGCCACAGAACAGGACGTCGAGCGCTCGCGGCGCGCACAGCGTGTGCAGTGCGTTCGTCAGCCTCTGCCTCGTTGCGGTCACGCTGCTGCCGGCAGTCGCACTGGCGGATGCGCGCTCGCAGGCGAAGCGCCTCCACGATCGGCTGGCGGGCGTGCCGCCCACCGAGGCCGTGCTCACTTCGATGGCGAACGACATCGCGGCCGGCCGCGCGACCGACGCCGCCTACACGGCCATGCAGCACCGGGCGTTCTACGACGTCACGCTGAAGAATTTCGCGATGCCGTGGACCAACCGCGACCAGACGGTATTCGCGCCGCTCAATGACTACGTCGCAACCGTGATCGGCATGGTGCGCGACGATGTCGCTTTCGATCGCGTGCTGTACGACGACATCCTGTACGTGGGGCGCAGCGGCTCTGGCGTGCCCGGCTATTCGGCAGCGAACAACGACCATTACGCAGCGCTCGAGTCGCAGGGTGTCAGCCTCAAGGACGACCTGGTGCAGACGACGCAGTCGTCGGCCAGCGGCATCCCGGCCGAGGCGACTGCCGGCGTGATGACGACGCGCGCGGCGGCGCAGGCGTTCTTCGTCGCCGGCACCAATCGCGCGATGTTCCGCTACACCTTGATGAACCACCTCTGCACCGATCTCGAGCAGGTGCAGGACACCGACGCGTCCGCCCGATCGAATCCGGCAGGACGTCAGCCGCAGCCCGGGCGGTGACAGCCGCATCTTCCTGAACAACTGCATCGCCTGCCATTCGGGCATGGACCCGATGGTGCAGGCGTTCGCGTACTACGACTACGACGAAACGGCCGGACGGATGCTCTACACGCAGGGCGTCGTGCGGCCGAAGTACTTCCACAACAAGGACACGTTTCCCGCGGGCTACTCCACGCCGGACGACGCGTGGGACAACTACTGGCGCAAGGGGCGCAACTCGCTGCTCGGCTGGGACGGCTCGCTGCCCGGCAAGGGGGCGGGCGCGAAGTCGCTTGGCCGCGAGCTGGCGCACAGCGATGCGTTCGCCTCCTGCCAGGTCCAGAAGGTCTTCAAGAACGTCTGCTTCCGCGTGCCCAGCGATGCGCAGGATCGCGCGCGCGTGCAGGCGATGACCGCGAGCTTCAAGGCGAACGGCTACCAGCTGAAGCGAGTCTTCGCCGAAGCCGCCACCTACTGCATGGGCGACTGAGGAAAGACACATGGAAACCACGATCCTGCGTCTCGCCTCAAAGCTCCGTGGCCTGGCCGTGGTCGCGTGCGCGCTTGCACTGAGTGCGTGCGGGGGCGGCGCCAAGACGACCGAAAATCCCGTCACGTCCGGCGCAACGGCGCCAACCTACAGCGGACCCGCACCGGCCACGGCCGACGTGCAGTCGTTCAAGATCAACGTCTGGGACAACCTCAAGGCGGGCAATCGCTGCGGGCAGTGCCATGTCGCGGGCGGCCAGGCACCCCAGTTCGTGCGCCAGGACGACGTGAACCTCGCTTATGCCGCGGCCAACGGGATCGTGACGCTTTCCTCGCCGCGCGATTCGCGCATGGTCCAGAAGGTCGCGGGCGGTCACAACTGCTGGCTCGCGAGCAACGATGCCTGCGCGGACATCCTCACGACCTGGATCACGGCCTGGGCCGGCGCGACTGCGGGCGGCGGCGTGACGGGAGTGGTGCTCAAGGCGCCTCCGATCATGGACCCGGGCGCAAGCAAGAGTTTCCCGGCGTCGCCGGCGCTGTTCGCAACGACCGTGCACCCGCTCGTCGAGCAGTATTGCTCACGCTGTCATACGTCGACAGCGGCGGCCGCGCAGTCGCCGTTCTTCGCCTCGAGCGACGTCGACGAGGCGTATGCGGCGGTAAAGACCAAGATCAACCTCGATCAGCCGGCGCTGTCGCGGATCGTCGTGCGCCTGCGCACGGAGTTCCACAATTGCTGGAGCGACTGCGCCGCAGAACGCGAACACCATGGAGAGCTGCCGATCCAGGCGTTCGCGAGCCAGGTGCCCGTGACGCAGGTGGATCCGACGCTGGTGTATTCGAAGGCACTGCGGATTCCCGACGGACTCGTCGCGAGCGGCGGCAACCGTTACAGCGGCAACATGATCGGGCTGTGGGAATTCAAGACGGGCCGTGGCTCGGTCGCGTACGACACCAGCGGCGTCGAGCCGGCCCTGAACCTGAACCTCTCGGGTGACGTGACCTGGGTGGGTGGCTGGGGCCTCAACGTGCGCAGCGGCAAGGCGCAGGGGTCGACCGCCGCGAGCCGCAAGCTGCACGACCTGATCAAGGCGACCGGCGAGTACACGATCGAAGCATGGGTGGCCCCCGGCAACGTGGCGCAGGAAGACTCGCGCATCGTCTCGTACTCGGGCGGAACGACCACCCGCAACTTCATGCTGGGCCAGACGCTCTACAGCTACGACTTCTACAATCGCTCGGCCCGCACCGACATCGCAGGTGATCCGAAGCTCACCACGTCGGCGGCCGACGAGGACCTGCAGGCGACGCTGCAGCACGTGGTCGCGACCTTCGACCCGGTCCGCGGGCGTCGCATCTACGTCAACGGCGTGTACACCGGCGATGCCGATCCGGCGTCGGGCGGTGCGAATCTCCGATTGGGACGACACCTTCGCGTTCGTCCTCGGCAACGAGGTCTCGGGCGATCGCCAGTTCCAGGGCGTGTTCCGGCTCGTGGCCGTCTACAACCGCGTGCTGACCGACGCGCAGATCCAGACCAACTTCACGGCTGGCGTGGGCGAGAAGTTCTACCTGTTGTTCTCGATCAGTCACCTGGTCGACGTGCCGCAGGCGTACCTCCTGTTCGAGGTCAGCCAGTTCGACTCGTACAGTTACCTGTTCGACAAGCCGACGTTCATCAGCCTCGACCCGACGGCCAAGCCGGGCTCGATTCCGATCGCGGGCCTGCGGATCGGCATCAATGGCACGGAGGCCCCGGTCGGCCAGGCGTACCGCACGCTGGACACGACGATCACTGACTCCCAGTACGGGCCGCTGGGGCAGCCGCTCGCGACCGTCGGCACGGTGATCGCGCTGGAGAAGGGTCCCGACACGGACGAGTTCTTCCTGACCTTCGACGTGCTCGGCACGCACCAGAACGTGCGGCTCGATCCGGTGCCGCTCGCCCCGGCGCCTCCGGCGGATGTGCAGCGGCCGTCGGATGTCGGCTTGCGCGTGTTCGACGAACTCAACGCGACGATGGCGGAACTGACCGGCATCAGCTCCCAGGATCCGGCGGTGGCCGCCACCTACGCGACGATCAAGCAGTCCTTGCCCACGGTGGAGACGATCGACACGTTCGTCTCGGCGCATCCGGTCGCGGTGGCGCAGCTCTCGATCCAGTACTGCAATGCGCTGGTGGAGAGCCCGACCGCGCGTGCGCAGTACTTCCCCGGCTTCAACTTCACGGCGGCGCCCGCGACCGCCTTCGCGCCAGCTGGTCGCGCGATCGTGCTCGACTCGCTGGTGGGACGCATGCTGCGGACCAACGTGGCGACCGAACCCGACGCCGCCGGCGTGCGCAGCGACCTCGATGCGTTGATCACCCGGCTCTCGAGTTGTGGCGGCTCCTGCGCCGCGGATCGGACCGAAACCGTCGTCAAGGCCAGCTGCGCTGCGTTGCTCGGCAGCGCCGCGACGCTGCTGCACTGACCGCCGAGTCGTAGCAAGGACGAAACATGCTCATCCGCAAGACACCGCCGCGAGCGCTGGCCCTCGACCAGCCGATCCGTCACGAGGCGGCGCACAAGCGCCCCGTGACGCGCCGTGACTTCCTGGCGCAGGGTTTCGGCACAGGACTCGCAACCATCGCCGCGCCCACGGTTTTCAGCCTGTTCGCTGATCCGCGCGCGGCGCAGGCCGCTCTGTCGCCCGATCTCATCGCGCTCAAGGCGAGCTGCGGCCTCGACGTGCAGGGGGCGGGCAAGATTCCGTTCATCTGCATCGACCTCGCCGGTGGCGCCAACATGGTCGGCTCGAACGTGCTGATCGGCGGGCCGGGCGGCCAGCTCGATTTCCTGAGCACTGCCGG
Source organism: uncultured Gammaproteobacteria bacterium (assembly GCA_963793675.1). GTDB lineage: Bacteria > Pseudomonadota > Gammaproteobacteria > Steroidobacterales > Steroidobacteraceae > RPQJ01. The sequence goes on from CAWCBA010000010.1 coordinate 390,901, forward strand.
CTACGGCAAGCTCGGCTTGCCGGGCGACATGCTGCCGGGCATGACCAATGCCGCGACCGGCACGAGCTTCACCGATTCGCGGCTCGGCCTGGCCTTCCACAGCGACAGCGCTTTCCTGCGCGGCATCCTCGATCGCATCGCGCCCGCGACGGCGGCGTCGATCAACGGCGCCGTCATCGCCGCGCGTTCCGAGAACGACACCGGCAACAACCCGCACAACCCGATGTACGGCATCCACCAGGCGGGTGCGGATGGCGCGCTGGCGACCTTGATCGGTTCGCGTGCCTCGGATTCCGGTGGCAACTCGATGGCACCGGCCGGGCTGATCGACCTTTCGGTGCGACCGACGAAGGTTGACCGCGCGAGCGACGTCACTGGCCTGGTCGACACTGGGCAACTCGCAAGCCTGCTGAGCCTCGACGACACCGTCGCGGTAATGGAGGCCATCCAGCGCATCAGCGACCGCAAGCTGCAGAAGATCGACCCGAAGCAGCCCTGGGCCGACCCCAAGCAGACGACCGTCACGCGCAACGAGGTCGTCAAGGAACTGGTCAACTGCGGCTACGTGAAGGCGGCCGACGTCGTCGACCAATATGGCGACCCGACCAGCCTCAACCCGGACCTTGACCCGGACATCGTCGGCGCGGGCGGCATCTTCAGCCGCACGGAGTACGACAACGACGCCGAGTTCCGCAAGACGGCGGCGGTCATGAAGATGGTGCTCTCCGGCTACGCCGGTGCCGGCACGATCGCGCTCGGTGGGTACGACTATCACGGACAGGGGCGCTCGACGGGCGAACTGCGCGATCTGCGCGCCGGACGCTGCATGGGCGCCTGCCTCGAGTACGCGGCACGGCGCGGCATGCCCTTGATGCTGTACGTGTTCTCGGACGGCTCGATCTCCGCGAGTGGCCAGGTCGACAATACGACCGATGGCCGCGGCAAGTTCATGTGGACCAGTGACAACCAGTCCACCGCGGCGTCGTTCTTCCTGGTCTACAATCCCCGCGGCCGTCCGGACCTGGTGACCACGGGTACGGGCGGGGCGGCGCGCCACCAGCAGATCGGTTACTTCCGCGCGGATGCGTCGGTCGAAACCGCGTCGAGCCCGGCGGCGGGCAACGTCAACCTGCTGGTGGAGACGGTGGTGCTGAATTACATGGCCCTGCACGGCGAGCAAGGACAGTTTGCGTCGCGCTTCCCGCGCAACGGACTGGGCAATGCAGCGCTGCAGGACAGCCTGATCGCCTTCAATCCGATCGTGAGCGGTCGTATCGCATAGGGGTCCTTTGAACGGATCGAATTCGAGTGGCATCCGCTCCATGCCTGCGCTGCCCACGCTGTGCCGGTGCGCTCGAGGGCGACTCCCCGCTGAGTTGCCCCGCGTGCGGCGTGCGCTATCCCGTGATCGACGGAATGCCGTGGTTGTTGCCGGCACCGGATCTCGCGCTCGCCGAATGGCGCGGGCGGCTGCACGCGATGACGACCCACCTCAAGCGGCAGGCTGCGCAGTACCGCGCGGCGCTGCGTCCGGACGTCACGCTGCCTGTGACACGCAACCGGCTCAAGCTGCTGGCAATGGCGTGTTCGGATCATGCGCGACGCCTGCAGGCGCTGCTGGCACCGCTCGAGACGGAGGCAGAACCGGCAGCGGCCGCAACGTATGCGGCGCTCGCTCCGGTCGTTGCCACGACGCAGGGGCTCGCGAGCTATTACCCCAACGTGCACCGCGACTGGGTCTGGGGTGAGGAAGAGAATCGGGCGTCGTCTGCAGCCGTCCAGCGTGCGCTGGGCAGCGTCCGCCCGGAGAGATTGCTGGTGCTCGGCAGCGGGGCAGGGCGGCTCGCCTACGATCTGCACGCGATCCTGCGCCCGACAGCGACCGTAGCGGTCGACATCAACCCGCTGCTGATGGCGGTTGCGCGCCGCATGTACGCGGCCGAGCGCGTCGATCTCTACGAATTTCCCGTTGCGCCGCGCGACCTCGCGAGCCACGCCTTGCTGCGCACGCTGACTGCGCCGGCGCGGGCGGAGCCGGGGCTGCAGCTGGTGTTCGGCGACGCGAAGCAGCCGCCGTTTGCGCCGGGCAGCTTCGATACCGTCGTGACCCCGTGGCTCGTCGACGTCGTCGACACCGATCTCGAAAGCCTCGCGGCGACCGTCAACTCACTGCTCGTGCCGGGCGGACGCTGGGCCTGCACCGGCACACTGTTCTTCCAGCACGACGATCCCGCGCAGGCCTACTCGACCGAGGAGGTGCAGGAGATCGTGGCCGCGGCCGGCTTCGAGTCGCCGCAGTTGCAGACTTCGCGCCAGCCTTACCTGGCATCGCCGGCAAGCCGTCACGCACGGGTCGAGGAAGTGGTGACGTTCGCCGTCCACAAGCAACGCGAGGTTGACCTGCCGCTGCGCCCCTTGCCGCCGTGGCTGGCTGACCCGCGGCATCCGGTCCCGTTGCTGCCAGAGGTGGCCGACCATGCGCTCGCCCTCCGGGTGCGGGGCTACGTGGCTTCGCTGGTCGACGGCCGGCGTTCGATGAGCGATATCGCCGCGAAACTCGTCGCAGAAAGACTGTTGCCCCCGGCAGAGGCGACTGGCATCGTGCGCGATTACCTGCTGCGCCTGCACCACGAGGCCCGGCTGCACCAGGGAAGCTGAGGTACCACATGCGCCGGATCGTACTGCTGCTCGCCCTGAACCTGCTGGCCGGGCTCCCGGCCGCGCGTGCTGCGTGGTACGAGCGTGAAGAAGCCATCATGGGCACGCGCATTGCGGTGCAACTCTGGTGCGATGACTCCGTCCTTGCCGTGAATGCCATCGACGCGGTCATGGCCGACATGCACCGCACCGACGACCTGATGAGCACGTACAAACCGGAGAGCCAGCTCTCGCAGGTCAATGCGCATGCTTTCGAGCGCCCGGTGCAGGTCGATGCCGACATCATCGACGTCGTGACCAAGTCGCTCGAGTATTCGCGCATCAGCAATGGCGCGTTCGACATCACGTATGCCAGTGTCGGGTACCTCTACGACTACCGCGCGCACCAGCATCCGACCGACGAGCAGATCAAGGCCGCCCTGCCGGGCGTCGATTACCGGCACCTCGAAGTCGACCCGGTCGCGCGCACGATCCGCTTCCTGAAGCCCGGCATGCGCATCGACCTCGGCGGCATTGCCAAGGGCTGGGCGGTCGACCGCGGTGTCGAGATCCTGCGGCGCATGGGCATCGAACATGCGATGGTCAATGCGGGCGGCGACACGGCTCTGCTCGGCGATCGGCTCGGCAAGCCCTGGGTGGTAGGCATCCGCGATCCGCGCAAGCAGGGTGCGGTGGTGGCGCGCATCCCGCTGCAGGACGAAGCGATTTCGACCTCCGGCGACTACGAGCGCTATTTCGAGGAAGACGGCAAGCGCTATCACCACATCCTGGTGCCGGGCACCGGGAAGTCACCGGATGCCGTGCGCAGCGTCACGGTCATCGGCGCCAATGCGACGCGTACGGACGGCCTGACCAAGACGGTATTCATACTCGGCGTCGAGCGCGGCATGGAATTCGTCCGCAAGCTCGGCGACGTCGAGGCGGTCATCGTCGACCGCGACGGCCAGATCTTCTACTCGGCAGGTCTGGAACCCCCGCACTGAGCACCGGGTGCGACTGGCGGGGCCGCAGGAAATGTGACGCACCGCAAGTGTCTGGCATCCATTGGCCCGCTGATTTGACAGTCCGGGGAGCCGCAGACAACGATGCGGTCGACTGAAAAAGGCAAACCCGCCGAAAGGCGGGGACGCAAAGCCACCGGTCTTCGGGACGTTCCCATGACAGCGGGGTTGCCAGGTGCAACGCAGGACACTCGACTCAAGCGCCCCGCAAGGGGTATTTCGCGCATGGATGGCTGCGGCGATCGCCGTGACCGCCAGCGTGCCCGCGTTTGCCGCGCCCCCCGCGCTGAATTCGATCGCGCCTGACTTTGCCCTGAAGTCCGTGGACGGCCGCAACGTGCGCCTGTCGGAATACCGCGGCGAACCGGTCGTCCTGCATTTCTGGGCCAGCTGGTGCGGGCCCTGCCGTGAGTCCGTCGCCGCGCTCGATGCGCTTGGGGTGAACTCCGGCACGCCCGTCGTGGGCGTCAATCTCGACGGCGCCGACCGCTCAGCCGCGGTCGCCGACGCGCTGCACCTGAAGTCGCCGACGCTCGTCGATGCGCAGCAGTCCGTGGCGCGCGCGTACGACGTCGCGAAGCTGCCGCTCACGCTGCTGCTCGATGCCGAGGGACGCGTACGTGCGTCCTGGTCGGGCGTCCCGGCTGATCTTTCCGCTCTCACGCCACAACTCGCAAGCCTGCGCCAGGATTGACGGAGCTCCGCCCGCATGAAACCTAAATCACATCCGCTGCTGCGCGTCGCGCAACTGTTCGCGGTGTTTGCCCTGCTCGCGGCCCCGATCGCGGCGCTGCCGTCCGAGGGCGACGCGACCAACCTCAAGACGGTCGACCAGGACGTGCAGGCGCTGAAGAAGCAGCTCATCGACCTCAATCGCGACCTGTTCAAGCTGGAAGAGGAACTGCTCTATCCGGCCAGCACGCAGGTCGCCGTGTTTCTCTCGGTGGACGTGGGCACGTTCTTCGCGCTCGACTCGGTGACGCTCAAGGTAGACGACAAGGAGGTCGCCAACTACCTGTACACCGACCGCGAGGTGCAGGCCCTGCACCGCGGGGGCGTGCAGAAGCTGTACCTGGGCAACCTCAAGGCCGGCAGTCACGAAATCGTCGCGTTCTTCACCGGCAAGGGCCCACACGACCGCGACTATCGCCGCGGCACCACGCTCAAGGTCGACAAGACCGTGGGCGCCAAGTACGTCGAACTCCGCATCAGCGACCGCGAAGCGTCGCTGCAGCCGGAGTTCGTCGTGCGGCAGTGGGAGTAGGGCGGGCTGCCGGCTTCCCGAAATTCGCACCATGCGTCAGCGATCCTCCACCGCCCGGCTCTACGCCCTCTGCATCGTCCTGGTGCTGGGCGCGGCCGCGGCGTGGACGGCGCACGCGGACGAGCCGGCGCGTGACGCACCACCACCCACGACCATCCGTGATCTCGACTACGGCGACGTGCTGTTTCATTTCTTCCAGGACGACTACTTCGAATCGATAGTCCGGCTGGAAGCGAACCGCGACTTCAATCGACTGAGCCATCACGCTGCCGAAGCGGATCTGCTGTCTGGCGGCCTCTACCTCTCGCTCGGTCTCCACACCGAAGCCGAGCGCATCTTCGATCGGTTGCTCGCCGGTCCGGTGGCGCCGTCCGTGCGCGACCGCGCCCGCTTCTATCTCGCGCGGATCGGGTACCAGCGCGGGTACTACGAAGCGGCGCTGCGCAATCTCGGGCTTATCGAGCGGCCCTTGGCCGGCAAGCTGGAGCCTGAGCGACGCTTGCTGGAAGCGAACGTGCTGATGGGCCTCGGGCGCTACGGCGAGGCGGCAAAGCGCCTGGAGAGCTGGACCGACACCAGCGGCTGGTCCAATTACGCCCGGTTCAACCTGGGCGTCGCACTGGTGCGCGCCGGCGACACCGCGCGCGGCCGGCAGTTCCTCGAGCAGGTCGGGACGATGCAGGCGGCCAACGAGGAGCAGGCCTCGCTGCGTGACCGCGCGAATCTCGCACTCGGATTCGCGCTGCTGCAGCAACACGGTGGCGACGATCCGGCGACGGCTTTGAGCCGCGTCCGTCTGGACGGGCCGTTCACCAACAAGGCGCTGCTGGCGCTGGGCTGGGCGGAGGCGAACGCCAATCGCCCGGACCGTGCACTGGTGCCCTGGCTCGAACTGCAGCAGCGGCGCCTGCTCGACGCGTCGGTGCAGGAGTCGCTGATCGCTGTTCCCTATGCCTATGTCAAGCTGGCATCGAATGGCCAGGCGTCGCAGTACTACCGCTCGGCGGTCGATGCCTACGCGCGCGAATCGCGGCGGATCGACGAGTCGATTGCGGCGATCCGCAAGGGCGGCTTTCTCGACTCGATCCTGGCCACGATTCCGCAGGCTGACCGTCCGGGCTGGTTCTGGCAGCTCGAACAGTTGCCCGACGCGCCGCACACGCGCTACCTCTATCACCTGCTGGCTTCGCACGAATTCCAGGAAGGCCTCAAGAACTACCGCGACCTGCGCCTGATGCAGGCCAACCTCTCGCGCTGGACCGACTCGCTCGAGGCGTTCGGAGCCATGATCGAGGCACGTGACATCGCCGCGACGCAGCGGGAACCGCACCGCCAGGAAATGCTGTCGGGCACGGACCTCGATGCGCTGGCGCAGCGTCAGCGGGAACTGGCCGACCGCTTTGCGCAGGTGGAAGCGACTCGTGAGGTCGCCGCGCTTGCGTCACCGCAGGAGCGGGCGCAGTGGGAAGCGCTTGAACGCATTGACGCGACGCTGGCGTCGATGCCGGCGGGACCCCAGCGCGACGAGTTCACTGAGCGTGCACGCCTGCTGCGTGGCTCGCTGTCGTGGGAGCTCGATCGTCAGTACAAGGTGCGCGCCACGCAGACCCGTCGCGACCTGCAGCAGACACGAGCGGCGCTGGCAGAGGCCGGCACGCGTCTCGCAGCGATCGGCGAGGCGGGAGATCTCGTCCCGCGCGACACGCTGGGGTTCGCGGCTCGTGTCAACGAACTTGCAGATCGCGTCGCGCGCATCGCACCATTGATCGACAGCACGGCCCTGGCTCAGGAGCACGCGCTCGCGGACCTGGCGGTGACGGAACTGCAGGCGCAGCAGAAGCGCCTCGGCAGTTACTCCACGCAGGCGCAGTTCGCGCTCGCCTCGTTGTACGACGGCGCGACGGCCGGAGGTGGCCGATGAGCGCCTCCCGTTACCTCTGGCTCGCCGTCGCTGGCGTGCTTGCCAGCGGCTGGACCGGCACGGCCGAGAGCGCACGCAGGAAGGCGGAACCGACGCTCGGATCGCTGGCCGGCCGCAGCGCGCCCGTCGATCGCTCGTTGCCGGTGCAGGCGGCGCCCGCAGACGCCGCGGACAGCTACGCAGCGTTCCTCGAGATCGATGGCGCAGATCCCGCGCTGAAGGCGCAGGCACTGCGCCGGCTGGGCGACCTGCGGCTCGAGCAGGCGGCCACGCTCAGCGCCGCAAGCGACGCGCCCGACGCTGCGTCACAGGTGAAGGCCCGTGAAGCCGTCGCCGCCTACCAGGAACTGCTGCGCGACTATCCCGACTACGCGGCACGCGACGCGGTGTTGTACCAGCTCGCGCGCGCGTCCGAAGTCGCGGGCGATGCCGATGCCGCGATGGCCGCGCTCGATGAACTGGTGCTGCGGCATCCGCAGGGTGCGCGTGCCGATGAGGCGCAGTTCCGTCGTGGCGAAGTATTTTTCAGCGCGAAACGCTATGCCGAGGCTGAACAGGCGTACGCGGCAGTGCTCGCCATGGGACCGGCCAGCACGTTCCACGAGCAGGCGCTCTACAAGCGCGGCTGGTCGCAGTTCAAGCTCGGCGACAACGCGGCGAGCAGCCGTGACTTTCTTGCCCTGCTTGATACGGTGCTGGTGCAGGATGGGCGGCTCCGCGACGCGTCGCAGCTGACGCGGCCTCAGCAGGAACTGTCCGACGACGCGCTGCGGGCCCTGAGCCTCATGTTCGCCGCTGACGATGGCGCGGCGTCGCTGCAGGCGGCGCTGTCGCAGCGTGGCCCGGCCCCGTACGAGTCACGGCTCTACCGCGCGCTCGGCGATCTCTACGTCGAGAAGGAACGCTTCCAGGACGGCGCAGAGGTGTACCGTTCTTTCGCGCGTCGCCAACCCCTCGATCCGGAAGCTCCGCTGCTGCTCGGCAAGGCGACCGAAGCCTACGGCAAGGCGGGCTTCAATGCGCTGGTGCTCGAATCGAAGCAGGAGCTGGTCGAACTTTACGGGCCGCGCAGCGCCTACTGGTCACAACAGGGCGCGGGCATCGATCCGCGCGTGAGCGCTGCCGTCCAGGCGAACCTGCTCGATCTCGCACGTCATTATCATGCGCTGGCCCAGCAGCAGGGCGGGGAAGTCGACCGCAACGCCGCCGTGCGCTGGTACCGGGAATACCTCGACGGCTTCGACGCCACTGCCGGAGGCGCCGGCAACCCGCCTGCTGCTGGCGGACCTGCTGCTCGAGGGCTCGCGCTTCGTCGAGGCGGCCGACGAGTACGAAAAGGCCGCATACAGCTACCACAACGCGCCCGAAGCGGGTCGTGCCGGTTACGCCGCACTGGTGGCACTCGAGAAGGCGGAACCGACGGTGCCCGCGGCCGAGCGACCGGCCCTGCGGCAGCGCGCCATCGAATCTTCGTTGCTGTTCTCGAGCACGTTCCCCGATCACGTTGAAACTCCCGGCGTGTTGACGCGCACCACCAAGCAGTTGTTCGATCTCGGCGACCGGCAGCGTGCGGAAGCGGTCGCGCAGGGTGTGCTGGCGTTGGGCGGCCGCGCCGACGCCGGACAGCAGCTCGTTGCCTGGACGGTCCTCGCACACACGTACTTTGACTCCTCGCGCTATGCGCAAGCCGAACGTGCCTACGGTGAGGTCGTCGCGCGCACGCAGGTCGACGACCCGCAGCATGCTGAGGCAGTCGAACGGCAGGCGGCCGCCGTGTACCGGCAGGCCGAGACCCGGCAGGCGGCGGGTGATCAACGCCGGCGCCGTGCAGGACTTCCTGCGCGTCGCCGCGGTCGCGCCGGCCTCGCCTATCCGCGCGAAGGCGGAGTTCGATGCGGCCACGCTGTTGCTGCAGGACCAGCAGTGGACTTCCGCCGCGACGGTGCTCGAGGGCTTTCGGGCCACGTATCCGGCACACGAACTCGCGGCCGACGTGGATCGCAAGCTCGCGGTGGCCTACGTCGAGTCCGGGCAGCAGGCAAAAGCGGCCGGCGAGTTCGAACGGGTCGCGGCGCGCGAGACCGAGGAACCCGAGGTTCGCAGGACGGCGCTGTGGCAGGCGGCGGACCTGCAACTGGCCGCGGGCGACCGCGCTGCAGCCGCCCGCGTCTACGCCGAATACGTAAACGCGGTATCCGGCGCCGGCGGGACCGGCGCTCGATGCACGACAGACGCTCGCGGACCTGGCGCGCGACGCCAGCGACCCCGAGGGTCGCAAGCGCTGGCTCGAGGACATCATCGTCGCGGATCGCGGCGCGGGCAGCGAGCGCACGGACCGCACGAAGTACCTGGCGGCAACCGCGGCACTGGAACTGGCACGTCCGCTCGACCTCGCGGCGCGCGCCATCCGGCTGGCCCTGCCGCTGGAAAAATCGTTCGCCGCGAAGCGCAAGGCGCTCGAGGCCGCGCTCGGCGCCTATGGCCGCGCCGAGGAGTACGGCGTGGCGCAGGTCACGACTGCGTCCGCGTTCGCGATGGCGGACCTCTACCGTGACCTCGGCCGCGCGCTGCTCGAGTCGGACCGGCCCAAGGGCCTCGATGCCGAGGAACTCGAGCAATACGACGTGCTGCTCGAGGAGCAGGCGTTCCCGTTCGAGGAGAAGGCGATCGGCATCCACGAGCGCAACGCGCGCCTGGCGGCACAGGGCGTGTACGACGAGTGGGTGCAGAAGAGCTACGCCGAGCTCGCGCAGCTGAAGCCGGGCCGTTACGCGCGTCTCGAGGTTGCCGACGAGCCAACCGCCGGCTCCGGCCTGGCGCCGGAGTCCGATCCAGCGGCGCAGAACCTGATCGGGGTGCAGCAGCGCCGTGCCGGCCAGTTCGCCGATGCCAGGTCCGCCTATGAGCGCGCGCTGGCACTCGACCCGAATTTTGCCGACGCCGAACGCAACCTCGCGATCCTGCAGGATCTGTATCTCGACGACCCGGCGGCGGCCCTGCCGCATTACGAGCGCTACCAGCTGCTCACCCAGGGCGCCGATAGCCAGGTCACCGCATGGCTCGCCGAACTCAAGGCGCGGCTCGCGGCCGTCACCCGTACCGCGGAGGCCACACCGTGAACCCCCTCATCCGGCGCTGCCTGGCGACGCTGCTGCTCGGTGCCGTGACCACGGCCGCCCTGGCAGCGGACCCGCCGCAGAAGACGCCGACCGCCGCGCGGGCCGTCGACCGCCTGCAACTCGATGCGACGTCGATCACCGGCAGTCGCGAGTTGCCGAAGGTCATGAGCATCGTGCCGTGGAAAGCCGCCGAACCGCCGGCCGGACCCGACCGGCCGATGGGCAGCCTGATCGACGAAGTCCTTGCGCCGGTGGATCGTGACGAATTCCGGCGCGAGATCACATATTTCCGCGACCTTACATCGCAAAGTTCGGAACGTTCGCCTCCCGGAGCCAAAGAGCCATGAATACCATCGACATGATCGTGAATTTCTTCAAGCAGGGTGGGGCCTTCCTCTACCCGATCGCCGCGGTATTCGCGGTCGGCCTCGGCTTCGCCGTCGAGCGCTTCATCTACCTGACCCGCGTTTCGCGTGGCAATCGCCGCCTGTGGGCCGAACTGGCGCCCCTCATCCAGGGCGGCAACTTCCGCAAGGCCATGGAGATCGCGGAGAAGAACGACTCGGCGCTCTCGACGATCATGCGCTATGGCATGTCGCGGATCTCGACCGCGCACCGCCGCGAGGACATCGAAAAAGCGATGGAAGAAAGCCTGATCGAGGTGATCCCGCGCCTCGAGAAGCGCACGCACTACCTCGCCACCCTGGCCAACATCGGCATGCTGATGGGCCTGCTCGGCACGGTGATCGGCCTGATCAACGCGTTTGCCGCGGTCGCCGCGGTCAACCCGGCTGAGAAGGCCGCCATGCTGTCGGCGAGCATCTCGGTGGCGATGAACAACACCGCGCTCGGCCTCGGGCTCGCGATCACGCTGCTGCTCTGCCACATGTACCTGGAGACCAGGACCACGGAGCTGGTGGACAGCCTCGAGGTGGCGTCGATCAAGTTCCTGAACAGCATCACCGAGCGCCGCTCGGCGGCGCCGCAGCCGGCAACCGCGTCGGCCTCGGCCCGCACCAGCGAGCAGATCCTTGGAGCAGCGCGCGCATGAAGAGCTCGCCGCTCGCCCGCCGGCAGCAGCGCAACCACGCGCGCTACCGCGGTCGAAACGACCTGAACATCGTGCCGATGCTGGACGTGATGGTCATCCTCTCGTTCTTCCTGATCTTCACGGCGGTGTTCTCGAAGACCAGCGTGCTGGAGGTGAACCTGCCCGGTCCGGGCGCGCAGGCCACATCGACGGTGCCGGTGTTCGAACTCGAGCTCATCGTGCGGCGCGGTGCCGTCGAGATCGCGGATCGCAACCAGGGCGTCCTCGAAACCATACCGGCCACGGCGACGGGCCAGGACGTCGTGCGCGTGTCCGAGTACCTCGAGGGCCTCAAGGGGCGCTTCCCCGACCAGCAGAACGCGACATTGCTCGTCGCCGAGGACGTGGACTACGACACGATCGTGCAGGTCATGGACGCGGTCCGCGTCCGCCAGAGCACGGTCGGCGGCAAGGTCGTGCGCCGCGAACTGTTCCCGCTCATTGCGCTCGGAGATGCGCCGACATGATTCGCACGGGCAAAGCACGGCATTCGCGCCACGGCGGCGGCAGTGGCGGCCACGGGCCGCTCACGCTCATTCCGATGATCGACATGCTGATGATCATCGTGGTCTACCTGCTGGTGCACTCGGCCGACACGGAGATCCTGCCGAATACCCGCAACATCTCGATCCCGTACTCGGCCTCGGACCTGAAGCCGCGGCCGGCGACGGTGGTGACCGTGACCCGTGACATGCTGTACGTGAACGGCGAGGCGGTCGTCTCGGTGGCCGAGGTGGGCAGCACGGCGGAACCGGTCGTGGAGCCGCTGCGCGCGGCGCTTGGCCGGCAATCGGCCGGGCTCCTGCCCGGTTCGGACGCGCAGCGCGAGGTGACCGTCATGGCCGAGAAGTCGCTGCCGTACGCCGTGCTGCGCAAGATCGTCGCAAGCTGTTCGGCCGCCGACTACACCAAGGTGTCCCTGGCGGTCGTCGAGCGCGAGCAGGCGCTCGCGGCGCAGGCCGGGGCCTGATGGAGCGGGCAATGAGCGCTACCTACTATCGGGTCTACGACCTGCCCTGGACGCCGTCGGACGACGAACAACGTCGTGTCCGGCGCGTGCTGGGCGCGGTGCTCGGGTTGTTCATAGGCTTCGGCATCGTCATTCCGCTGCTGCCGGTCAAGCCTCGCACGCCCGCGATGGCGCCCGCCATGCCGGAGCGCATCGTCGAATTCATCCTGCAGCAACCGAAGCCGAAACCGCTCCCCAAGCCGGTCGAGGCGCCGCTGCCCAAGCCGGTGGAGGTGCCCAGGCTCCAGGCTCCAGTCGAACGCCCTGTGCCCGTAACGCAGGTCGAGCCCAGGCCGGACCCGCGCAAGAAGGCCGCTGCGTCCGGGCTGCTCGCGCTCTCGGACCAGCTCGCCGAATTGCGGGACATGGACGTCAAGAGCAACGTCGACGCCAAGTCCCTGAATGCCGGGGCCGGCGAACGCACCCGCGTCGATCGCTCGATCCTCACGGCCAGGGTTGGCAACGGCAGCGGCGGCATCGCGGTCGGCGAGGTCAGCAAGGGTTTCGGCGGCGGTTCGACCGGTTTGAAGGGTCATGCGACGGCGAAAGTCTCGTCCGCAAGCACCGAATCGAGCGCGGCGCCCGAGGCCCAGCGGTCTGGCAAGAGCGCCAAGGCCGCCAGGACCCGGGAAGAGGTCGAACTGGTCTTTGACAAGAACAAATCGGCCATCTATTCGCTGTACAGCCGGGCGCTCCGTGAGAATCCGGCCCTGCAGGGCAAGGTGGTGATCGAAGTCACCATCGCGCCGACGGGTGAGGTGACCGAATGTCACGTGATTTCCAGTGACCTGGGCGATGCGGAGCTCGAACGCAAGCTGGTGGCCCGCGTGAAGATGTTCCGGTTCGAAGACCGGGACGTGGCCACGATGACGACCACCAAGCCGATCGAGTTCTTCCCTGCCTGAGACCCGTTCTGAGTCCATAACCGCCCGGCCTTTCCGCCAACCGGGGGTTACTCCCTAGCATTCACGTCCGCGCCAAGGTTTCGCGGGCGAGGAATGCCATGAGTGCCAACATCGTGACGACGCTGCGTCTCGGCCCGCTCGACCCCGAGCGGACCGAACTACTGCTGCGTGTCGTCGAAGGCCTGGAGCCGTCCACGCTGCAGTGGCTGTCCGGTTTTGCCGCGGGCGTCGCGCACGATCGCCACACGGATCGCCCGGGGGTTGCGCTGCCGGCGGGTCCTGTCGTGGCGCCAATTGGCCGGTCCGAACCAACCGCGCGGCTGACGGTCGTCTACGGATCGCAGACCGGCAACAGCAAGCGCATCGCCGAACGACTGGGCCGCGCTGCCGAAGCCGCGGGCCTCGCTGCGCGCGTCTACGCCGCGGGAGATTACCCGGTGAAGGACCTCGTCAAGGAACGCATGCTGGTGACGGTCGTCAGCACGCAAGGCGACGGGGACCCGCCGGACGACGCGCGCGGCCTCTTCGAATTCCTGCACTCGCGCCGCGCGCCGAGACTCGCGCATCTGTCGTTTTCGGTCCTCGCGCTGGGTGATTCGAGCTATCCGAAGTTCTGCGAAACCGGCAAGCAGGTGGATGAGCGGCTCGGCGAGCTCGGGGCGAAGCGACTGGTCGATCGCGTCGACTGCGACGCCGATTACGATGCCCTCGCGAATGCCTGGCTCGATCGCGTAGTCACCGGCGCGCGCGACGCGTTGGGTGGCGGTTCGCAGTCCGCATCAGTGACGCGCTTGCGCACGGCGCCTGTCGAACCGAAGTTCTCGCGCGAGCAGCCGTTCGCGGCCGAAGTGATTGCGAACCACTCGCTCACGGGGCGCGGCGCGACCAGGGAAGTCCGTCACCTCGAGATCAGCCTCGCGGGCTCCGGCCTCACGTATGCAGCCGGGCGACGCGCTCGGCGTCTGGCACGAGAACCCGCCGGCGGTCGTCAGCGAAGTGCTGCAGGCCCTGCACCTCGACGGCGGACAGTCCGTCGAACTCGACGGCACGGCGAAGCCGCTGCACGAATGGCTCGCGACCGGCCGCGAACTCACGCGCCTGACGCGGCCGTTCCTTGCGCAGCAGGCCGAGCGTTCGCAAGACGCGCGGCTTGCCGACGTGCTGCAACCGGGCCACGAGGCCGCCCTGCGTCACGCGCTGAAGAGCCTGCAGGTCGTCGACGTGCTGCAGCGTCATCCCGGCGAGTGGGATGCAAAGTCGTTCGTGCAGGCGCTGCGCCCGCTGGCGCCGCGGCTGTACTCCATCGCCTCCAGCCCGGAAGCGGTCGGCGAGGAAGCGCACCTCACCGTCGCGCTGGTGGACTACGAACTCGACCGCAGGCGCCGCATGGGCGCGGCCTCGGCGTTTCTCGCCAGCCTGGAGGGCGAACAGGCGAAGGCACGCGTCTTCGTCGAGCAGAACGAGCGCTTCCGCCTGCCGGCCGATACGTCGCGCGACGTGATCATGATCGGCCCCGGCACGGGCGTCGCGCCGTTCCGCGGTTTCGTCCAGCACCGCGAGGCGCAGGGCGCCACGGGCCGCAACTGGCTCTTCTTCGGTGCGCGCCACTTTCAGAGCGAGTTCCTGTACCAGACCGAGTGGCAGGACGCGGTGAAGCGGGGCGCGCTGAGCCGCCTCGACCTGGCGTTTTCGCGCGACCGCAGCATCGCGCGCGAGTACGTCCAGGACCGTCTGCGCCGCGTGGGCAAGGACCTGTATGCGTGGCTCGAAAACGGCGCGTACGTCTACGTCTGCGGCGACGCGGACAAGATGGCGCCCGACGTCAACGCGGCGCTGATCGACATCGTCGCGGAACACGGCGGCAAGAGCCGTGACGACGCGGACGCCTACGTGCGCAGGCTGGCGGACGACCGCCGCTACCTGCGCGACGTGTACTGAGCAAGAGCGAGCATGACCGAGCAATCACCCGTCGAACGCATCAAGCGCAACAGCCGCTACCTGCGCGGTACGCTGGTCGAGAGCCTCGCAGGATCCGCTCACGGGTGCGATCCGCGAGGACGACACCGTCCTGATCAAGTTCCACGGCAGCTACCAGCAGGACGATCGCGACATCCGCGACGAGCGCCGGCGCCAGAAGCTGGAGCCCGCGTACAGCTTCATGATCCGCACGCGGCTGCCGGGCGGTGTCTGCACGCCGACGCAGTGGCTGCAACTGGACGAAATCGCGCGCACGCTATGCGAACGGCACGCTGCGCATCACGACGCGCCAGGCCTTCCAGTTCCACGGCGTGATCAAGACCGAGCTCAAGGCGACGATGCAGGCGATCAACGCCTCGTTGATGGACACGCATGGCGGCCTGCGGCGACGTCAATCGCAACGTGCATGGCGAGCGCGAACCCGGTCGAAGTCGCGCGCTGCACCCGATCGTGCACGAATGGGCGAAGAAGCTTCGCGAGCACCTGCTGCCGAAGACGCACGCCTACCACGAGATCTGGCTCGACGGCGAGAAGGTCGGCGGGCACCGAGGAGGAGGTCGAGCCGCTCTACGGTCCGACATACCTGCCGCGCAAGTTCAAGGCCGCGATCGTCGTGCCGCCCGTCAATGACGTCGACGTCTTCGCGCACGACCTCGGTTTCATCGCGATCATCGAGAACGGCGAGCTGCAGGGCTTCAACCTCACGGTCGGCGGCGGCATGGGCGCGACGCACGGCGATGCCGAGACCCATCCGCGAGTCGGCGGACGTCGCAGGGTTTCCTGCGGCCGGAGCAGTTGCTGGCCGTGGCGGAGGCCGTGCTCACGACGCAGCGCGACTTCGGCAACCGCGCGGTGCGCAAGCGCGCGCGTCTCAAGTACACGATCGAGGACCGCGGCATCGAGTGGTTCGTCGCGGAGGTCGACGCGCCGCAAGGGTTTTACGCTCGAGCCGGCGCGCCCCTTCAAGTTCGACATCGACCGGTGACCGGTTCGGCTGGACCGAAGGGTTCGACGGCCGCTGGCACCTGACGCTGCGCATCGAGGCCGGCCGTGTCGCCGACACGGCCAAGGGGCGCCTGGCTCACGGGCCTGCGTGAGATCGCCAAGGTGCACCGCGGCGATTTCCGCCTGACGCCGAACCAGAACCTGATCGATCGCGAACGTGGACGGGAACGCACGTGCGCTCATCGACGGCCTCGTCGTCCGCTACGGCCTCGACCGTCACGCGCGGGCCACCCCCGTTGCGCTCAACGCGCTCGCGTGCGTCGCGTTGCCGACCTGCGCGCTGGCGATGGCCGAGGCCGAGCGCTTACCTGCCACGGCTCACGCAGCTGGTCGACGAACGACTCGCGCGAACGGCCTGGCCGGTGCGCCGCTGGTGCTGCGGATCACCGGCTGCCCGAACGGCTGCGCGCGTCCCTATCTCGCGGAAGTCGCGCTCGTCGGCAAGGCGCCGGGACGCTACAACCTGTTCTACGGTGGCGACGGCAAGGGGCAGCGTCTCAACGCGTTGCACCTCGAGAACGTCGACGAGTCCACGATCGTCGCGGCGCTGGACGCGGCATTCAGTCGCTACGCGCAGGAACGCACGGAGGGCGAACGTTTCGGCGATTTCGCCTGGCGCGCGGGCCTGGTCGGGGCGCAGGCGGCATGAGCCGCGGAGGATTGGCACGAATGAGAGCGCTGGCATGGGATCCGGGCCGGGCAATGCACGAGCCGGTCGTGCATGGACGAGGTTAACAGCGACCTCGAGCGCATGAGCGGCCGAGGATCGCGTGCGCTGGGCCGCGGCGAACCTGCCGGGCGAGCACGCGCTCTCGTCGAGTTTCGGCGCGCAGGCGGCGGTGTCATTGCACATGGTGACGCGCGAATTGCCTTCGACTGCCGGTCGTGCTGATCGACACGGGTTACCTGTTCCCGGAAACCTACCGCTTCATCGACGACCTGGTCGGGAGGCTCGAACTCAATCTCAAGGTGTACCAGCCGCGCGTTTCGCCGGCCTGGCTCGAAGCCCGTCACGGCCGGCTCTGGGAGCAGGGTCTCGACGGCATCGACCGCTACAACGAGGCACGCAAGACCGAGCCGATGCAACGCGCGCTGCACGAGCTTGGCGTGCACACGTGGTTCGCGGGGCTGCGCCGCGACCAGTCCGAGACGCGCAGCCGCATCCGTCCGCTCGAATGGCGCGCTGGCCGCTGGAAGGTGCACCCGATCTTCGACTGGACCGATCGCCAGATCTTCGATTACCTGCGCCAGCACGAACTGCCCTACCACCCGCTCTGGCACGAAGGGTATGTCTCGATCGGCGACTCGCACACGACGCGCACCCTGGCCGAAGCGGGCGATGCCGAGGCAACGCGCTTCTTCGGCCTGAAGCGGGAGTGCGGCATCCACGGTCTCGAAGGCTGACATGCGCTATTTCCCGCTCTTCGCCGACCTGCACGGCCGCCGCGTCCTCGTCGTCGGCGGCGGTGCGGTGGCCGAGCGGAAAGTGCGGCTGCTGCTCGAGGCGGGCGCGCAGGTGCGGCTCGTCGCGCCCGAAGTCACGGCATGGCTGGGCGAGCACCCGAGCATCGAGGTTCACCGCGAGCAATTCGGCCCGCAGGACCTCGATGGGGCAGTGCTCGCCATCGCAGCGACAGACGATCGTGCGGTGAACGAAGCGGTCGCGACCGCCGGGCGTGACCGCAACGTGCTCGTCAACGTCGTCGACGTGGCGGAGCTCTCGAGCTTCATCGTGCCGGCGATCGTCGACCGATCGCCGCTGGTCATTGCAGTTTCGACCGGCGGCGTCGCGCCCGTGCTGGCGCGGCTGGTGCGCGAGCGGCTCGAGTCACTGCTCGACGGGTCGTTCGGCCAGCTCGCAGGCCTGCTGGAGCGGTGGCGCAGCAGGATCAAAGGCGGGCTGCCCGACGTCAACTCGCGCCGCCGCTTCTATGAGACAGTGGTGCGTGGACAGGTCTCGGCGCTGGTGCGCAACAATGACCTGCCGGGCGCCGAGCGCGAACTCGAACGCACGTTGCAGCACGCCGATGCGCCACGGCGCGGCAGCGTCGTGCTCGTTGGCGCAGGGCCCGGCGATGCCGGCCTGCTGACCTTGAACGCACTGCGGGCGCTGCAGGAAGCGGACGTGATCCTGCACGACCGGCTGGTCGCCGACGAAGTGCTGAACCTCGCGCGGCGCGATGCGGACCGAATCTGCGTCGGCAAGATGGCCGGTGGCCATTCCGTCTCGCAGGGCCGCATCAACGAGCTGCTGCTGCGAGCAGGCGCGGCTCGGCCGGCGTGTCGTGCGGTTGAAGGGCGGCGATCCGTTCATCTTCGGCCGCGGCGGCGAAGAACTGGAGTTCCTCGAGCAGCACGGCATTCCGTTCGAGGTCGTTCCGGGCATCACGGCGGCCATTGCCTGTGGCGCCTACGCAGGAATCCCGCTCACGCACCGCGAACACGCGCAGTCGGTGCGGTTCGTGACGGCGCACAGCGGCGACTCGATCGACGGCCTCGACTGGGCCACGCTGGCCCGCGAACGGCAGACGCTTGCGCTCTACATGGGTGTGGCAGGGCTCGGGCACGATTCGCGACCAGTTGATGCAGCACGGACGTGCACCTTCGACGCCGGTGGCCATCGTCGAAAACGGCTCGCGCTCGAATCAGCGCGTGGTGCTCGCGACCCTCGCCGAACTCGCAGACGCCGGACGCGCCGCAGCCGTACAGCCGCCCGCACTCGTCATCGTGGGCGAGGTGGCCGCCCTGGCCGAACGACTGCACTGGTTCGGAGCCGCGCCCGTCCAGTGGCGCGCATTGCGGGCAGTGGCCTGACGACCGTCCGCGCGGGCGGTCACTCGGCTAGCCAGCTCAACTCCGCAAACACCGACCGCGGACGTCCCGGAAAATAGCGGTAGCTGCCGAACGCAAAGTCGGCACGGTCTGCATACGCGCGATCGAGCGCATTGTTGACGCGCAGCGTCAGCGACCAGCGCGGCACGAATTCCCAGCGCGCCCGGAGATTCAGCAGCTCGTGGCCGCCGTAGCGATGGGCATTGGCGGCATCGAGGAAGTAGTCGCCCACCACCAGCCATTCGGCTTCCGCGGCCACCGCCGGTAACGGCCTGAACTCGAGTGCAGCACGCAGCAGCTCACGGGGCGCGGTGTCCACGTCGTTGCCGGAGGTGATCGTCTCGCCGCCCTCGATGGCACGCGAGAACTCGTAACGATGCCTGGCGTAGGTGCCGGCGACGGTCGCGGAGAGCACGTCCAGTGCCTGCCACGTCAGCGTGTACTCCACGCCTTGGTGGGAGGTGCGACCGTCGCTGACGTAGAAGCCGCTGGAATCGCGCAGGATGACGTTGTCCTTGCGCAGGTGGTAGCCGGCGAGTTCACCGCGCCAGTCGCCACGCGCGAACTTCAGCCCGACTTCGTAAGCGTCCACCTGCTCGGAATCGAGCGCGGCCACGGACTGATTGCGCTGCAACCGGTAGAGCTCCGTCATTTCGGGCGGTCGGAATCCACGCGACGCATTTGCGTACAGCATCAGGCCTGCGGCCGCGTCCCAGCGCAGGCTGAGCTTGGGCGCTGCGTTGGTGAAGGAATCGCTGCGATCGGCCGGCCGGCTGTACAGGCAACCCGAGGGCAGGCACGGCACGCCATTCTCGTCCGTGTTGCCGGTGAGCATGTGGTTGTCGTAATCGTAGCCGACGTATTCCACGCGCACCCCCGCGCCGGCGTGCAACGAGGGTGTCAACGCGTAGTCGAACTGCGCATAGCCGCCGGCTACGTTTGACGTCACGCCGTAGTCGTAGTGCAGGCCGGCGGGGCGGATCGCGTTGGCAGCCGGGCTGCCGCCTGTCGTGGGCTCGGCCTGGTCTTCTACCAGGAACGTGTCGGCCCACTCGAGGTCGAGACCAGTGATCAGCGAGACGCGGTCACCCAGGTCCCAGTCGAAGCTGGTCATCACCCCCGCGCTTTCCTGGCCGTTGCGTTCGACGGGTTGGCCAAGCAGGAAGTGCTGCAGGAAATCCATGCGTGAGGTGCGGAAGTAAGGCCGCAGCTCGAGTCGGCCGGGCAGGGACGTCTGCGGTTGTACCAGTCCGGTGACGCGCACGGCCTGCGCGTTGCGGTAGGCCCCGGGGTTCAGGTTCTGCTTGCTCAATTCCGGGTCGCGGTAGGCATTCTCGCCAAGAATGAATCCGGCTGTTTCCTGCTCGAGCTTCGTCGCCGCGAGATCGAACCGCGACGGAATGCTGCCGCCCGCGCCGGTCGTGAGCGTCGCGTTGAGCTTGCCTTCGTCGAAGCCGGACTGATCACGCCAACCGCCGTCGTGGGTGTACAGCGCCTTGAGGCCGAAACCCGTGCTGTCGCCATCGTGGGCAGCGACGAAGCTGCCGCGCGTGTAGTCGTCCGGCCCGAGACCGAGTCCCAGTTGCCAGGCCGGCAGCTCGGCTGGCGCATCCTGCAGCACGTTGATCGTGCCGTGCACGGAGTTCGAGCCGTAGAGCGCCGATCCGGTGCCGCGCAGGACCTCGATCGCATCGGCCTGCTCGGTGTCGACCTCGAGCATCTCGTTGACGTTGCAGAAACCCACGGGCCGGATCGGCACGCCGTTTTCCAGGAACAGGAACGCGCCGCACGAGCCGGCGCCGGTCAGTACCGGCGAGCGGATCGCCGTGAGGCTCTCCTGTCCGCTGCCACGCTGCACCATCACGCCGGGCACGCGATTGAGCGCTTCCGAGCTGTGGGTGGCGCCGAGCAGGTCGATGGCGTCCCGGTCGACGCGACCGATGCTGAGCGGCGTCGCGAGCGCGGCCACGGGCTGTCGTTGCGCAGTCACGACGATTTCGTCGAGCGCCGGGGACGCTGCCCGCGCAGTTGCGGCTGCGGCTATGCCTGCGCCTGCGATGAGGCATGCGCGACAACGCGCCGATCGAAAATTCAGCAAAGTCATGCAGCAGGGATTCGGCAGTGGTGCGGGATGTGGTTTCGCCGGTCATTATTACCGACCGGGCGCGGGAGCGGTGTCGACGTTTGCTACCATCGCCGCACCTCCTGGAGCTGGCAATGCGAATCCCATTCGTGCCCCGCCGCTTGCGCGCACCCCGACTGCAATCTCCGTCCGGTTCGACGTGGGCGCGGCGAGCGCTGCTGGCCTGCGCCGGCGTCGCCTGCATGGCTCATGGCCTGCCGGCGCCGGCGGCTGCGGCCGAGAGTACCGTACAGGACGCGCCGACTCAGCCTGCATCCGGGCCGGCGCGACCCCGCATCGGGCTGGTGTTGAGCGGTGGCGGCGCGCGCGGAGCGGCGCACGTCGGCGTGATCCGCATGCTCGAGCAGATGCACGTGCCGATCGACGCGATCGCGGGCACGAGCATGGGCGCCGTCGTGGGCGGGCTCTATGCCGCGGGACTCAGCGGCGATGAAATCGAGCGTGTGTTCCGCGAACTCGACTGGCAGGAAGTGATCCGTGACCGCGCGCCACGCCGCGACCGCGCCTATCGTCGCAAGCAGGACGATCGCAACATCCTCGCCAAAGGCGCGCTCGGCGTGAACGCGAGCGACGGCATCGTGCTGCCGCTCGGCCTGGTGCAGGGCCACAAGATCACGCAGGTGCTGCGCGATGCCACGATCCGTGTCGCCGACGTGCAGGACTTCGACCAGTTGCCGACGCCTTTCCGCGCGCTCGCGACCGATCTCGAGACGGGCGAGGCCGTCGTCATGGGCGATGGCGACCTGGTGACCGTCCTGCGCGCAAGCATGTCGGCCCCGGGCGTGCTCACGCCGGTCGAGATGAACGGCCGGCTGCTGGTGGATGGCGGCCTCGTCGACAACCTGCCCGTGGAGCTCGCGCAGAGCATGGGTGTCGACCGGCTCATCGTCGTCGACGTGAGTTTTCCGCTGGCGAAGCGGGACGGACTGGGTTCGGCTTTCGACATCACGAACCAGATGGTCGGCATCATGGTCCGGCGCGGCACGCTCGAATCCAAGAAGCATCTGCGGCCGGGTGACGTGCTGCTCGAACCCGACCTCGGCGCGATGACCGCGATCGATTTCGGCCGCATGCCACAAGTGATGGCACAGGGGAAAACGGCTGCCCTCGAGCAGGCCCCTGCGCTCGCCGCGCTGTCATTGCCCGCCGCCGACTACGAGCGGTACGTCGCGGGCCGCGCTCGTCCCGCGGAGCCCGTCGTGCAGGTCGCGTTCGTGCGACCGGATGCCCAGTCGCAGCAAGAGGCGAAGCGGGTCGAGGCCGTCTTCGGCGACCTGGCTGGCAAGCCGCTCGGCCAGTTGGAACTGCAGGCGCGTCTGGCCTCCCAGTATCGCCTCGACGATTTCGAAGCCGTCGATTACCGGATCGTGCGCGAGGGCGAGGGCGAGCGAGGGCTGGAGATCGACTTGCGCCGCAAGTCCTGGGGCCCGGCGTTCCTGCGGCTCGGCGTAGGCGTGGAAAACGATTACGAAGGCGGCGCTACGGCGAATGCGGCGGCGCAGCTGCGCATGACGCGGCTCAATGCGCTCGACGCCGAGTGGATCATCGACGGCCAGATCGGCGAGGAGCCGAAGCTGCTGACCGAGTTCTACCAGCCATTGTCCCTGCGCCGGCCGTACTTCATCGCGCCGGCGTTCCGTTACGAGAATGTCACGCTGCAGATCGTCGACGACAAAGGGCAGCGGCTCGCGCGTTATCGCACCCGCGACACCGAGGTGTCGCTGGCGGTGGGCGCAGAGCTGTCGAACTGGGGCGAAGTGCGCGTGGGTGTGCGACGCGGCGACGGCAGCAGCCACGCGATGATCGGCGATCCAGGGCTGCCGAACGCCGAGTTCGATCTCGGCGGTGCCTTCGTGAATTTCGGTTACGATCGGCTCGACAGCGGCTATTTCCCGAAGCAAGGCCAGGCGTTCCGCGCGAGCTGGCTCGCGGATCGCGAGTCGCTCGGCGCCACGCGGGATGCGGATATCCTGCGCGCGTCGTGGCAACTGGCGCGCAGTCGCGGCCGCTACAGCGTGGTGTGGTCGATGGACGGCGGCTCGGCTCTCGACGACCGGGTCGTCTCGCCGCAGGAACTCTTCACGCTCGGCGGCCTGTTCGATCTGTCCGGGCTCACGCCCGACGCAAAAATCGGCACCCAGTACGGCATCGCACGCGCGATCGTTTACCGCCGCATCAGCCGGGGCGGCACGGGTTTCTTCGAGTTCCCGGCCTACATCGGCTTTTCGGTGGAAGCAGGGAACGTGTGGGCGACTCGTGACGACGTGGACTGGGGCGACCTGGAGTCGGGTGGCAGCCTGTTCCTGGGTGCCGAGAGTCCGTTTGGCCCCGTCTACCTGGCCGCGGGCCTGGCGAGCGGGGGAAAGCGGGCCTTTTACCTCTACCTCGGCAAGACCTTCTGAGCCGTCCGGCGGGGCGCATCCGGAAAGGCTAAAATGCAGGCCTTCCCGGAGAGTGCCCATGGCCATCGCCAACGAACAGAACCTGCGCCAGCCGCTGCCCGAGTCGCGCCCCTACGGCCTGCGCGTGACCGCGCGCCGCAATGACCCGTTCCGTCATCTCGTGGGCGACGACTGGCAGAAGGAACACTGGTTCGCAACCCGTGCAGAGCGTGACGCCGCCCTGGTGCAGATGAGTGGCCGGTATGTGTATTTCCGTCCCGGTGACACGCCCACGCTCGAATTCGAGAAAGTCGACCGCTGAACATCGACTGATCGCCGTGGCGGCCTCTCAGTGCCCGCGGTCGCCGGCCCCTTCGCGGTCTGACCAGCCGAGCAGCCCGCGCGTCACCCACCGATAGACGGGTTTGCCTGTGCGCATCCAGATTGCGGCCGGCCATGAGCGGCGCGCAAGGATGGCGCGTTGCCGCGCCGTCAGTCGCTCCGGGCAATACGTGCGTTTGTGCTTCAGCAGGTGCCGCAAGTCGTCGTAGGCGAGCGCGCGGAAACGCCAGCCGCGGTAGCGCGGACGCATCGCGAGTTGAAAGTCCACGATGGCAGGGGAACCGTCGGGCGTGACGAGCCAGTTCGGTTCCTTGGCCAGGTCGTTGTGCACGACACCGGCCGCGTGCAGGCGCCGGATCAGCCGCAGGGCTGCGCGGTAATACGCGGGATCGCGTGGCTGGACTCGCTGCATCGACTGGCCGTCGAGCCAGGAGCGCCGCAGGCGATGGCCATCCCACTGCAGCAGTCGTGGAATGCCCGGCACCTGCTGCAGCCCCGCGAGTGCGTGCGCTTCGCGCGCCGCGAGTCGTCGCGCCGCAAGCCGCAGCCACCAGCGCGCGTCCTGCGTGTTGCGCTCGATGCAGGCGAGACCCGCGCTGGAACCGAGCGCAGGCAGTCGACACGACAGACGGAACCGAGCAGATCACGCTTCAGCACGGTCCGCGACGTGGCCTCGATCACGGCAGGCGCCACCAGGGGGTGATGGCTCCGGCGTGCTGCAGCAGGTGCGCCACCTGCATGAGCGCGAGCGCAAGCAGCAGGCTGCCGGCATCGACGACGGCTTTCCAGGCTACGCGCGGCTGGATTTCCAGCAACTCGGGTACGGAATAGCGCGACCAGTCCGGCACCAGCGCCGGAACCTGTTCACGGTAGCGGCGAGCCGCTGCGCCGTGCGTGCTCTCGAGCAGCGCGTCCTCGGCCCGCATGGCGCCCGCATGCAACACGGCGGCGATGGCAACGAGCGCCAGCAGCAGTACGACGCTGCGCGTGGCGAGGCCGAGTCCGAGCATCCCGATCAGCGACAGCAGGTACAGCGGATGCCGGCAGGCGGCGTAGGGCCCGACCTGGACCAGTATCGCGTCCTTGCGGCCGGCGATGAACAGCGAGGTCCAGAAGCGGCCCAGGGCCGCGATCGCGACCAGCACCAACCCGAGCACTCCCACCAGGTCGCCGGCGAGACCCGTAAAACTGGGTCGCTCGGTGAGCGCGACCACGAAGATGCAGGCAACGACGGCCAGGGCCATCAGGCGCACTCGCGGTGTGCTGCGGGAGCTTGTCATGGGGTCGGGTTGCACGTGGCCATGCAGGCATTCTAGCTGCCGGTTAAAGTGCGCGGATGAACTGGGTTGGTCTCTATTTCAGCTCGCTGGCGGCCGCGCTGCTGGCGATCCTGCCAATCGTGAATCCGTTCGGCGCGGTGCCGCTGGTGATGTCGGCGTCCGGGCACCTGCCCGAACAGGAACGCCTGCGGCAGATCCGGCGTGCCTGCGTCTACACGTTCTTCCTCATGTCGGGCTTTCTCGTGGCGGGCGGCCTGGTCATGAATTTCTTCGGCATTTCGCTGCCGGGCATGCGCATCGCCGGCGGCCTGATCGTCGCGTTCCTCGGCTTCCAGATGCTGTTTCCGAACCCGATTTCGGACAAGGAAGCGATGACCAAGGCGGCCGGTGAGAAATACGACATCGCCTTCACTCCGCTCGCCATGCCGGGCCTCAGCGGCCCCGGGTCGTTCGCCGTGGTCATGAGCCTGTCGTCGCAAGCGGCCGCGCAGAAAGGCTGGCTCAGCATCGTCGACTTCGTCGGCGTGCTGACGGCGATCTTCCTGACGGCGATGCTCAGCTGGTTCGTGCTGCGGGGCGCGGAGCGCGTCAATCGCCTGCTCGGCGCCACGGGCATGGTCGCGCTCACGCGTCTGACCGGTTTCCTGATGATTTCCATCGGCGTGCAGTTCCTCATCAACGGCATCAGCATGATCCTGAGCGACCCCGCGTTCTGGGCAGGCCTGGCCGAGGCGATGCGCGTCCACTGACGAGGGTCCACGATGTTTTCACTCCGCAAGAAGAAGCTCGACCTGCCAGCGGCCGACGAAGCGCTGCCGGGACGGGCACAGAAGCTGTCGGTGCCCGCACGCCATTTCGTGAATGGCAACCGCCTCGAGGCGCCTTTCCCCGCCGGCATGCAGTTGGCGATGTTCGGGCTGGGCTGTTTCTGGGGCGCGGAACGCAAGTTCTGGACGACTCCCGGCGTGTACAGCACACAGGTCGGTTACGCCGGTGGGATCACGCCGAATCCCACGTACGAGGAAGTGTGCACCGGTTACACCGGTCACAACGAGGTCGTGCGCGTCGTGTTCGATCCGCAGGCGACTTCGTACGAAGAGCTGCTGCGCGTGTTCTGGGAATCGCACGACCCGACGCAGGGCATGCGCCAGGGTGGCGACGTCGGCACCCAGTACCGCTCGGGTATCTACGTTTATGACGGTGCGCAGCGCGCTGCCGCGGAACGGGCGGCTGCGGCGTACGGCGAGAAGCTGGAGGCGGCGGGCTATCCCGCGATCACGACCGAAATCCGCGAGGTGCCGGAGTTCTACTTTGCCGAGGACTACCACCAGCAGTACCTGGCGAAGAATCCGGACGGGTACTGCGGGATCGGCGGGACTGGCGTGTCGTGCCCGATCGGATCGGGAGTGACTGCCCGGTAAGTCGTCGTTCCTGGCGCCGCGCTCGCGTTCCGGGTCGGCCGCGGCGCGGAACGCCACCGAACCGCGTGTCTGCTCAGTCCAACGTCAGTCCGAAGGCGGCGGCGCACCCGGACTCGTATCTTCCATCGGATAGGTCCTGGCGGGTTCGTCGGCCGGCGCGGGCAATGGGGTGACGGCTGGTGCCGGGCTGACCGCGGGTGCGGTATTCGAGGCAGGCGCATTCGTCGCGCGCGTCAGCGCGGCGGTGAATTCCTGCGCAGCCGGCGGTACGTTCTCCACCTCGCCCTTGAGGATCTGCGACGCCAGCACGCCCGAGATGCCATACGCCGATTCGTTCGCGCCCTTGTCGATCGCGATGACGGTGCCGTCGAGCGCGACGCCGGCGAACAGGCCCGAGTTGCGCGAGTAGGAGAGTACCTGCGCACTGAAGGTGGCGTCCGTCGCCGCCGAGGAGGAGCGGCCGAGCGGTCCGGCTGCGACGCTGGCGTCGGCGCCGAGCGTCACTTTGCCGTCGGCGATGCCTTCGACGCTCTCGCGGGACATCAGCACCAGGATGACGTCGGTCGACTGCACGCCGAACTGGAAGCCAAAATTCACGCCGCCCAGGGTCACGAACGCCGGGGGGCTCCACGTGCCGTCCGGGTTGCGCACGGACATGACGCCCTTGCCACCGCGCCCGCCCAGCGTGAGGGCCACCTTGACCACGCCTGGCACGACGACCACGCCGTACGCGCGTTCGAGCAGCCAGCTGGGGATGCTCTGTTCGGTGAGGTCGGAGAAGGCTTCGAAAACCCGCTGCGAATGCAGCAGTCTCTTGTCCGTCTTGGAGTCCGCCTGTGCCTGCGCGGGCAGGACCAGGGTGGCTGCCAGCAACAGCGACAGGCAGGTGGCGACGATTCTCTTCATGGTGGCCTGGGTAATGTGCAAGGTGATGATTCCCGTGACTTTAACAGAATGTGCCCGCGGATCGTCCGCGCGGGTGGGCGCGGCCTTGTGCGGCAGGATAAGCTTGGCCCAGGGGGCACTCCGCGCCGGAAAAGAATGAAGACGCTTCGCCCTTTGCTCGGCCTGGCCCAGGTCTGCCTGGGCGCGACCGTCGTGGCCTGCGCGTCGCTTGCAGGTCAGGACCTTGGTCGCGCGGCGCCGACAGAAGTTCCCGCGGAAGCCGCGCCCGACGTCGCCGCGACGGACCGCGAGTTCGCGCAGATGGCGCTCGAATCCGGAACGAGTGCGGCCTACGACCGGTTCCTTGCCGACGATGCGGTGATGTTCCGGCCCTTGCCCGTGCGCGCCCGGGAATGGCTGGTCACGCACGAGCCGGCCACCGGCCGCCTCGAGTGGGCCCCGGCGCTGGCAGAGACGGCCTGCGATTCAAGTCTCGCCGTGACGCTCGGCACCTGGAGTTACACCGCGCAGGACAGCAAGGTCGCAGACACTGGCCAATACCTTACGGTCTGGCGTCGTACCGATGCCGGCGAGTGGCAGATCGTGCTGGATCAGGCGATCGATGCGCCGTCGATGCCTGCAGCCGCGTCGCCCGCGGGCGGTGCCTGCGACCAGACGACGCCGACGACCAGGGAATTGCTCGCGGCCGAGCGCGACCGGAACTCCGGCCTGCACAAGCTGGGCCTGACGGATTCATCGGACATCGACGTCAACGCGGTTACGGTCGGTTCCGTGACGGGCTCCGCCAGTGCGGACCTGGCGGTCACTTACGGCGAACTGCTGGACCAGCCGGCGGCTCACGGGAGCGAGCCGCTGGTGCGTGCAGTGTACGTGCGGGTCTGGCAGCGTGAGGGCCGTTCGTGGCGTGTGCTGCACGATTACGCCACGTCCGCCACACCCTGAGCGCTACTGGCCTGCCGGGTCCGTCGATTCAAGCGTTCGTCAGGCGCAGTCAGGCCGCGCCTTTGGCGCGCAGGTCCAGGATCGCTGCTTCGTCGTATCCGAGTTCACGCAAGACGGTCTCGGTGTGCTCGCCGAGTTGCGGCGCACGCTGACTCGGCAGTCGCTCGCCATCGAGCTTGATCGGGTTGGCGAGCACGCGGTAACCCGCCTGTGCCGGGTGCGGCAGGTCTTTCACCATGCCGATGTCGCGCAGGTAGGGGTTGTCGAGTGCCTGCGGCAGGTCGTAGACCGGAGCAGCGGGCAGCACGCCCTGCAGTTTCCTGAGCCAGTCGGCGGTTGTCGCAGTCGAGAACGCTTCATCGAGCACGGCCGTCAACGCATCACGGTTCGCGCGTCGCGCTTCGACCGTCGCGTAGTCAGCGTGCGTGCCGAGTTCGGGGCGCTCGAGCGTCCGGACGAGTTCGCTCCAGAACTTCTGTGTCATGCACATGATGAAGATCCAGCCGTCGCTCGTGCGCTGCAGTTGCACTGGCACGGTCGAGGGATGTGCGCTGCGTGGCAGGCGCTCGGTACGGTAGCCGGAGTTCAGGTACCACGCGCCTGGATAGGTGAGCTGGTGCAGCGCGACGTCGAACAGGGAGACGTCGATGTCGTGGCCGCGGCCGCCTTTCAGCACGCCGACCAGCGACGACAGGATCGCTACCGCCGTGGTGATGCCGGTCATGTAGTCGACGATCGAGAGGCCCATCCGCGCGGGCGGCGAGCCCGGCTCGCCGCTCAGGTGCAGGTAGCCGGCCTCGGCCTGCATCAGGTAGTCGTAACCGGGCCAGCCCTTGCGCTCGTTGTCGCGCCCATAGGCCGAAAGGTGCGCGCAGAGCACGCGCGCGTTGAGCGGGCCCAGGGCCGCGTAATCGAGACCGAGCTTCCCTGGCTGGTCGCCGCGCAGGTTGTTCAGCACGACGTCCGCCGTGCGCACGAGCCGGTGGAACGCTTCGCGCCCGGCTGCGTGCTTCAGGTTCAGCGTCACGCTCTTCTTGTTGAGGTTGAACGCCTGGAAGAACTGGCTGTCGTGCTCGCCGAGGAAGAACGGGCCCATCGAGCGCGTCGCATCGCCGCCCTGGGCGCGGTTTTCGATCTTGATGACTTCTGCGCCGAGGTCGGCGAGGTACATCGAGCCGAACGGACCCGCGCCGAAGTTCTCGAACGTCAGGACACGAAGGCCGGTGAGGGGCAGCGCAGGCAGCATCGGTGCGCGTCAGAGCTCGAGCTCGAAGTAGCGATCGCAGGCGAAGTGGCCCGTCGCGCCCCGCGGAGCGCAGAGCGGCCTGAAACCCGCGTCCGCATACAGGTGCTGTGCGGCATCCATGCCGGTGAGCGTCTCGAGGTAGCAACGACGGTAGCCGAGCTGGCGTGCGGTCGCGATGCAGTGCTGCAGCATGCGTCTTCCCTGGCCCTGCCCGCGCACCTCGCCGAGGAAATACATCTTGCGCAGCTCGCACACGTCGGGATCGCCACCCGCGAGCGGCGCGATGCCGGCGCCGCCCAGGACCCGGCCGTCACGCTCGAGCACGAAATAGGCCGCGCGCGGCGCGGAGTAGGCGACGCTCAGGTGCTGCACTTCAGGATCGTTGATGGCGAACCCGGGCCCGCAGGCGCCGAACTCGGGCATCACCGTGCGAATGACCTGCGCCATCGCCGCGTCGTCAGCGGCGGAGATCGGTCGGAGCACGAATGCGGTTGGGGTATGCAAGCGGCGCCCAGTTTAGCACCGCGCGCCCTCACCCCAACCCTCTCCCACCGGCGTGGGAGAGGGAGGGAGAGCAGTGTCGATCAGAAGCGGTAGTTCAACTCGACGCCGTACGAGTCGCCCGGCGCATCGTGGATGAACGAGCCACCGAACTCCGGCGCCGGGATGATCTCGGCGAGGTACTTCTCGTCGCCGACGTTGCGGCCCCACGCCGTCACGCCCCAGCTGTCACCCTGCAGGGTGAGGCGGGCATTGAAGACGGCGTACGGGTCGCGCACCTGCTTCGAGAACTCGCCCTGGCCGAAGCCGAAGTAACCGAACAGGTTGGGCAGGCGGTCCTGCTGGACCGGGTGGAACCAGGTCTCGCCGACGAACGAGCCGTCGACACGCGCGATCAGTGCCAGCGAATCGGAAAGCGGGAACCTGGCTTCGGCGCCGATGTTGCCCGTGTACTCCGGTGCGTACGGCACCTCGTTGCCCTTCGTGTACGGACGGCCGGTGTACTTGTCGATCTTGCCGTCGGTGAAGCCGTACCCGCCGAAGACCGTGAACATGTCGTTGATCTGCCAGCGGGCGTCGATCTCGGCGCCCTTGATCGTGACGTCGTCGATGTTGGTGACGGCGCGCAGCAGGCCGAACGGGCCGGCGAAGAAGTTGAAGAACTGCATGTCTTCGACCTTGGTGTAGAACAACGCTGCATTGACGCTGAGCGAGCGCTCCAGGAAGTAGGACTTGAAGCCGAGTTCGGCGGCCTTCGAGACTTCCTTCTTGAACGTGTCGTTGACGTCCGTCAGGTTGAGCGTGGACGACGAGTCGCAGGCCGGCGGGAAGGTTCCGTTCGGTGTTGTCCCCCAGGCACAGCGGCGTGCTGCCGGCGAGGCCGTAGAACGTGTTGACGGTGGCCGCGCTGCCCGACGAGTTGAAACCGCCGCTGCGGAAACCATAGCCGTAGGACGCGAACAACGCGAAGTCGTCCGTGAGCTTCCAGTTGGCCGAGAGCTTTGGCTGCAGTTGCTCGAAGGTCTTGCTGCGGTCCGGGATCCCGGCCGTCGCGTAGGCCGGGTTCACGGTGTAGGCGGGGTTGATGTAGGGGTTGCTGAAGAAGCTGAAGCCCGGCGTCTGCGCGCGGCAGGACGTGGTGTCGGTGCTGGTGCAGACCGGCACGTTGTTGCTGACCTGGCGGTCTTCGCTGTCGAAGCGCAGCGCGAGGGCCAGTTCGAGGTTGTCCATCACGTCGTAGGCGATCTGGCCGAACACGGCGTAGACCTTGCTGCTGTAGTCGTCGTCGTACAGCAGGTCGGTCGGGTTCGGGCCGGTGGTCGGACACGAACGGACGCGCCTTGAAGCCCTGCGCCAGGTCCGAGCCCTGCGACACGACTACGTGACGATCGATGTTGGCGAAATAGGCGCCAGCCACCCAGCGCAGCGGCTGGTCGCCGGGGGAGGTGAGGCGGACTTCGAGGCTCAAGTCTTCCTGGTCGCGCTGCTGGTACTGGTAGCCGCCGCAGGTGGACGGGCCATACGGCGGCAGGAAGCCGGCGGCACCGCCGCCTGCCGGCGTGAACCAGATGCTCGACGGGATGCCGAAGAATGGAGCTTCATAGCCCGGGTCCGTCAGGTTCGCGTCGTTGGTGGCCTGGCAGGTGGCGTCCAGCGCATACAGCAGGAACGCGTCGCTGGTGCCGTCGGTCAGGAAGTAGTTGGTCTGGTCGTTGTAGGCCAGGTAGCTCGTCAGCGTGCCGATGCCGACGTCCCAGTCGCCCTTGATCGAGAGGTTGATGTTCTCCTGCTCGTTCTGCGGGTCGACGTTGTTGATGTAACGGAAGTTGTGCTTGTTCGGGTCCTCGTAGAACGCCGGACCGACGAACGGCGCAACGTCGGCAAGCGCGATCGACGCATTGAAGTTGATGGCGCCCGAATCGAGCTTCGAGTACTTCGCCTTGAAGTCCATGTCGCCGCCGAGCAGGCCGAACAGCAGGCGGCCCGAGATGCCCGATTCCTCGAAACGATCGACGCAGTCGTCGCAATTGTTCTTGAGGTTCTTCCACTGGCCGTCGGTCTTGCGCGTGTAGGCGGAGAGCGAGCCCTTCACGCCGTCCGTGAGCCCGCCGCCCAGGTAGATGCTGCCGTTGTAGCTGTTGTAGGAGCCGTAGCCCGCCTTGAGTTCGGCCTCGAACTCGTCGCCCGGCTTGCGCGTCGTCAGGATCAGCGCGCCGGCAAGGGCGTTGCGCCCGTAGAGCGCGCCCTGCGGACCCTTGAGGACTTCGATCTGCGTGACGCCCGACAGCTCCTGGTTGAGCGCCTGCGGGTTGGTCTGCAGCACGCCGTCGATGACGAGCGCGAAGTTGGTCTCGGAGTCGCGGCCGGTGTTGATGCCGCGGATGTTGAGTTGCATGTCGCCGGCTTCGGCCGTCTGCACCTGCGAGACGCCGGTCGTCAGCGCGATGAAGTCCTGCGGGCGCTCGATGCCGGCGCTCTTGATCTCGGCGGCCGTGAAGGCGGTGATCGAGACGGGCACGTCCTCGATGCGCTCTTCGCGCTGTCGCGCGGTCACCACGATCTCTTCGAGCTGACCGGTCTCTGCCGCCTGCAACACCGTTGGCACCGCGATGAGCGATGCGCCGTGCGCGGCGGCGAGGGCGAACAATCGAGTCTTGCCATGTTTCATGTGTGGTCCCCGTACTGAAAGGTCGGATGTGCCCCAGCGGGCAAGCTCCCCATGCTCGCGGCGAACATAGCATCCGTTCCGGCGAAGTTACAATATAAGTAAGACAATAGGACAAGCCGGGGCGGGGGCGGGCCAGCTCACACCGACGTTGCCCCGTAGCAACAGTGGGTCCGGTGCCGGCTCTGCTAGCATGCGCGGACTGGTTCTTGCACGATTCATCACCACCGCCCGCCGCGCCCCGGACCTCACCCAAGTTTTCCGCTCCTCGCGGTCATGGCACGCAAAGACATTTCGTTCACGGCAAAGGATGTGGCGCTCCGCGAGGACGTCCACACGCTCGGCGGCCTCGTGGGCGAGGTGTTGCGGGACCAGGGCGGCGACGCCTTTTTCGACCAAGTGGAGGGTGACCGGCAGGTGGCGATCCGCCGCCGCGACGGCGACCCGGAGGCTGCAGTGCAGCTCGTGGTGCGGGCCGACAGCCGGGCCCCGGAGCAGGCCGCCGAAATGATCCGGGCATTCGGCACGTGGTTCCAGATGGTGAACATGGCCGAGAAGGTGCATCGCGTGCGCCGGCGGCGGCAGTACCTGAACGACAGCAGCACCCACCAGCCCGGCGGTCTCGCCGAATGCTTCCAGAAGCTGCGCTCGATCGGGTACAGCCTGCCGCAGGTGCTGGAACTGCTCGGGCGACTGAGCATCGAGCCGGTCTTCACTGCGCACCCCACCGAATCGACGCGCCGCACCCTGCTGCGCCAGCAGCAGCGCATCGCGAGCCTGCTCATGACACGGCTCGATCCGTCGCTGACACCGGTCGAGCGCCGCACGACGCTGGAGCGCGTGCGCAGCGAGCTCACCACCGGCTGGCAGACCGCAGACAACTCGCGCGAGAAACTGACCATCGCTGACGAGCGCGAGCACGTGCTCTTCTTCCTGGTCGAGGTCGTCTACGACGTGATCCCGGTCTTCTACGAAGAGATCGAGGAATCGCTGGTGCTCATCTACGGTGATGAGGCTCGGAATGCGAGGGTTCCCGAACTGCTGCATTTCGGCTCGTGGGTCGGCGGCGACATGGACGGCCTGCCGGACGTGCACGCCAAGACGATCCGCGAGAGCTGCGCCCGTCATCACGCGCTGATCGTCAACCGGTACTTCCTTGAAGCGCAGCGCCTCGCCGAAAAGCTGAGCCAGAGCGGGCGGCGCACGCCGGACATCCCGCAGGCCCTGCGCGATCGCATCGAGCACTACAAGTCGGTGGTGCCGGCCGCGCGCGCGAGCGCACCGTCGGGCCACGATGAGATGCCGTACCGCGTGCTGCTTGGCCAGATTGCGGAGCGGCTGCGCGCCACGTACGACCACCGCTCGGGCCAGTACGAGCGCGTGGACCAGCTGACCGACGACCTGCAGATCATCGTGAACAGCCTCGAGGCCAATCGTGGCCGCTACGCGGGGCTGTTCCTCATCCGGCGCTTCCTGCGTCGAGTGCGGACCTTCGGGCTGCACCTTGCAACACTCGACGTGCGCCAGAACGCCGAGGTGCACCGGCAGATCGTCGGTCGCGCCCTCGCGGAACCGGACTGGGATACGCGCCCGGCCGCGGAGCGCATCGATCGACTGCGGGACGCGCTGGCCCGGGACGAATCGCCGCCCGAGGTGCTCGAGGCGGCCGGCAAGCGCGCGCTCTGGGTGTTCGAGGCGATGGACTATTGCCGGCACCGGTACGGCCAGGCCGCGGTCGGCTCGTATGTCGTCAGCATGGCCCGCGACATCGATGACGTGCTCTCCGTGCTGCTGCTCGCCCGCTGGGCGGGCCTCGTCGATGGCAAGAACGGCCAGGTCCCCCTCGACGT
Source organism: uncultured Gammaproteobacteria bacterium (assembly GCA_963793675.1). Taxonomy (GTDB): domain Bacteria; phylum Pseudomonadota; class Gammaproteobacteria; order Steroidobacterales; family Steroidobacteraceae; genus RPQJ01. The sequence continues at coordinate 425,359 of CAWCBA010000010.1, forward strand.
CGCGCCGCTGCTCGAATCGGTCGCCGCACTGGATGCGGCGGGGTCGACGCTCGCGCGCCTGCTCGCCGACCCGATTTACCGCGACCACCTGGCCGCGCGCGGCAACCGGCAGGTCGTGATGATCGGTTACGCCGACAGCAACAAGGAATCGGGGATCGCCTCATCGCGCTGGCTGCTGCGCAAGGCCCAGGAGGCCATGCTCGCTGCGTGCGAGCAGGCCGGCGTGCAATTGACGGTGTTCCACGGCCGCGGTGGCGGAATCAGTCGCGGCGGCAGCCGGACCGAGGCTGTCGTGAGCAGCCTGCCCACGGCCGTCGCGAGCGGGCAACTGCGCGTTACGGAACAAGGCGAAACGATCAACGACCGCTACGGCCTGCAGCCGATCGCGTTGCGCACGTTCGAGCAGGGCCTCAATACCCTCGCTTTGGCCGTCGCGGGTCAGCGGCGCGAGACCGTCAAGCCGGGCTGGCAGGACGCGGTGCAGCTGCTCTCGGAAGCGAGCCGGACGCGCTACCGTGGTTTCGTGCATGAGGATCCGGGCTTTTTCGAATTCTTCCAGGCGGTCACGCCGGTCGATGTGATCGAGCGCATGCAGATCGGCTCGCGGCCCATGGTGCGGGGCAGCGGCAGCGGCGTAGGCACGATCCGTGCCGTGCCGTGGATGTTCGCGTGGTCCCAGAGCCGGCACATGCTGCCTGGCTGGTTCGGCGTGGGCACCGGCCTGACGGCGGTCATCGGCGCACACGGCGAGGCGCTGCTCGGCGAGATGTACCGGGACTGGCCGTTCTTCGAAGGGCTCGTGGACGACGTCGAGATGCGACTCGCCCGCGCCGACATGGACATCGCCTGGCATTACGAGAGCCTGTACCCGGGCAACGTCGAGCGGTATTCGACGGTGATCCGGCAGGAGTACGACCTGACCCGCCGCCTCGTCCTGCAACTCAAAGGCTGCGCGCGGCTGCTCGACGCCGAGCCCACGCTGCAGCGATCGATCTGGCTGCGCAACCCGTACGTCGACCCGATCCACCTGATGCAGGTGCAGTTGCTGCGTCGCTGGCGCGAAGCGGGCTCGCCGAACGGCAAGCACCGCGACGGCGACGACCCGAACTGGCGGCTGTTTCCGGCACTGGTGGCGTCCGTGAACGCCATCGCGCACGGCCTGCAGGGTACGGGCTGACTCCGACTGCAGTTTTCCCTTGTTGACTGCGCAAGTCGCGAGGAATAGCGTCCTCAGGTCAGGCGCGACGGTGTTCGCCACCGACGCAACTCACGCCAACCAAGGGCAAAGGGAGATCGATTCACATGGCAGCGAAGAAGAAAGCGCGTCGCGCGGCGCCGCGCAAGGTCCGCAAGTCGAAGGCCACCAAGACCAGGCGCAAAGTCGTAACGAAGGCGAAGGCCACCAAGGCCAGGCGCAAGGTCGTCCGGAAGGCGAAAGTCGCCAAGGCCAAGCGCAAAGTCGTCAGGAAAGCGAAGGTCGCCAAGGCCAGGCGCAAGGTCGCGAAGGCCCGCAGCACTGCGGCCAGCCGCCGTGTCGCAGCAGTGAAGGCGGCCGCACGCAAGGTGCCGGCTCGTACGCGCGCAGCCGTCAAGAAGGCCGTCAACAAGTTGCCGCCGTCTGCCAAGCGCGCCCTGCGCAAGGCTGACCGCAACCTGAAGTCGGCCGAAAAGAGCATCGTCAAGGCGGTGAAGTCCGCGCAGAAGAAGGCCTCGAAGACCGCCGCGCAGGCGGGTTCGATGGTCGACGCCGCCCAGGCGTCGGCCGAAAAGCAGGCGACGTCGATGCTGGATTCGGCCAAGGAAATGGCGACCAAGGTCAGCGACACGGTGCAGAGCGCCGTCGGCAACCTGGTGCCGGGCGAAAAGTAGTCCTGATTCCTTGAATCCGGCGCTCCCTCCCGCACCACGGGAGGGAGCTCGTATCCGGACGCGACTTCAGCGCATCCGCGGGAACCGCATCCGCGACGGCAAGGCCGTCAAATAGTCCGGATAGCTCGCAAGCGTTCTGCACCCCTCACCGGGCGCCTGCTGGTAGTGCTCGTCCCAGGGCAGCACGATTTCGAGTTCGTCGGTGCCCACTTCGACCATCTTCGGCAGGATCGGCGGCACGATCCGCGTGCGCTCGGCTTCGAGCATCGCGGCCAGGCCGCCATGAAGGCGATTGCTGCTCCACAAGTCCTCGAGCGTGGCGCGCGTTGGCGGCGCCATCTTCATCTCGCCGCTCGCCAGGTGCGCGCGCACGCCGGCCTCGGTGAGCCACGCGTGGTGGGTGAGTTCGCCCAGATCGACGCTCGCCTCCTGGTCGGGCGGCACCGTCAGTGCGAAGAAGCGCGTGTCGAAGCGCCGCTTCTCGTAGGACGGTGTGATCCAGTGCGACCAGTACACCAGTCGCTCGACGTCGAGCACCAGGTCTTCGTCGACCAGCATGCGTGCGAACTCGGTGGCGTCGGCCGATGCGCGCTACGCGCCGTGCGGTGACGCGCGAGTGTCTTTCCGAGCCCCAGTGCCCGCCGCCGCGTGGCCGTGCCAGCAGCACGCCCGACTCCTCGAAGGTTTCGCGGCAGGCGGCCAGCAGCAGGCCGCGTGCGGTTGCGACGTCGATCGTGTCCTGGTCGGCGCGGATGCCGAGCATGCGGGAGCCGGTGTCGGCGATGGCGGCCTGGTCAGCGCGCGCGGCCAGTTCGGGCGCGAGGTCCGACGCTTCCATGCGACCGCCGGGAAATACCCACAACCCGCCCATGAACGACAGGCCGGCGGCACGCCTGGTCAGGAGCACCTGCAGGCCGTCGCCGCTTTCCCGCAGCAGCAGGACCGTCGCGGCGTGGGGAATCGTCATTACCGCGGAAGACTCAGGTCAGTTTGACCAGTTGCTTGCCGAAATTCCTGCCACGCAGCATGCCTATGAACGCTTCAGGTGCAGCGGCCAGCCCGTTCGCGACCGACTCGCGGTACTTGATCCTGCCGGTCGCGACACCCTTCGCGAGTTCGCCGAGTGCCTGTGGCCAGAACTCGAGGTGCTCGGACACGATGAAGCCGCGCAGCGAAAGCCGGCTGACGAGCAGGGCGCGCGTGTTGTGGATGGCGATGTCGCCGCCTTCGTAACCGGCGATGAGTCCGCACACCGCGATGCGGCCGAACGCATTCATGCGGGCCAGTGCGGCATCGAGGCCGACGCCGCCGACGTTCTCGAACAGGCAGTCGATGCCGTTCGGCGCGACTTCCTTCAGTGCGGCGCTCATCGAGCGGACGTCCTTGTGCTCGCGGTGGTCGACGCAGGCATCGAACCCGAGTTCGTCACGGACGTAGGCGCATTTCTCGGGACCACCGGCGATGCCGACCGCGCGACAGCCAGCCATTTTTGCAAGCTGGCCCACGACGGAACCCACCGCGCCGCTTGCGGCGGAGACCAGCACCGTTTCGCCGGCCTTGGGCTTGCAGATCTCGTTCAGGCCGTACCAGGCCGTGACGCCGGGCATGCCGACCGGGCCGAGATAGGCGGAGAGCGGGACGTGCTTCGTGTCGACCTTGTTGAGACCGGTGCCGTCGGAGAGCCCGTATTCCTGCCAGCCGAGGAAGCCGAGCACGGCATCGCCGGGTGCAAACTTCGGATTCTGCGAAGCTTCGACGATGCCCACCGTGCCGCCAAGCATGGTCTCGCCGATCGCCTGCGGCGCCGAGTACGACTTGGCATCGTCCATGCGGCCGCGCATGTACGGATCGAGCGACAGGAAGTGATTGCGCACCAGGACCTGGCCTGGACCCGCGCTGGGGACGGGAACGCGCTCGAGCCGGAAGTTATCCGGCGAGACGGCGCCGCCCTGCGGGCGGCTGGCAAGGACGATGCGCTGGTAGGTCTGGGTCATGGGGTGAGTGCTCCTCGTGCGAAGGAGCATCTTCGCACGGGGGATGGCCCAGTGTCCGGCGTGGGCGGTTGCTTCGCCCAGATTCCAGCGCCGAGCCAGCCGGTCAGTCCATTGTCACGGTCCCTATCGCTGAACATGTCGCTGTTCGATCAACCGACCAAAATACGATGTTTGCCGGCACGGCAGTTGCATTGCGTATCGAATGTAGTGCCAAGGTGCTTCGAATGGTCACTTCCGCGGATTTCATCGCCACGCCATTTAGGAGTACTGGCCGGTCCAAGTGAAGCGTGGCGGACTCGGCCGTACATATTTTGAAGTCTCCAGCGATGCGGTTCGCCTCCGAGTAACGGATGCCACATCCCAGGGGTCGAAACGACAATTGAACTTCGACGGTCTGGCATAATTCGTCGACTCTCAAGATTCGTACTGGAACCTCACCGACGGCAGTTTGATTGCTCGGTACCGCCACCACGAGATTAGTACCGTTGGGTAGCCTGTATGGGGCGACGGTCGACGGGGATGAGAACGTCCGCGTCTCACTTCGATCGGACTCGCCCCAATTTCGGGTGGTCTTGGCAATGCCAGAGGCTGTTGTGCCGTCCGGCCGTCGAATTCACGGCATCGCTGACGTAATGAGATCCTGCGCGCCCTCCTCGCAACAGACCGGTCATGCTCATTGCTTCCAGTTCAGCCGGCGACATCGCGCGTTGGACGATCTCTGGGCGGCCGGACTTGAGTGTCGAGCGGAATTTGCGGCGCGCCGCAATGCTTTCGCAGGCGCCAGGATCGACTGGCACGGTTTGACGACGTCGCAAACGGTGAAACCGACATAGAGGATGGCCGTGGCGCTCTCGCCCCGTTGCGCAGCGTCGTACGCATCCTTGGCGTCGTGGACGGGCGAGAGGATCAGGATGTCGACTGCATTGATGCCGAGATCGACGAAGAGACGTTCGAGGTTTTCCTGCGCGTACTCGTCGTCGACAGCGGTCTCGGCCCAGGTCGACGTCGCCACGGCGTTGCGTCCCGTGCCCGGTGCGCCTGCGTACAAGATGGCGCCGCCGCAGGTCGGCGAGAACGTCCCCGCGCCGCACAATCCCGACGCCGTTCTGCGCTGACTGGCCGGGCAATGCGCTGGCCGGTGGCGGCGGCAAGCCACCGTGGGTCAGCAGGCCGTAGGCGAGCGAAGACAGGATCGAATCGACAACAAACTTGCCGACATAGAGCGAAAGGCCGCCGTCTACGACGTAACCCGTGGGATCCGTCGCGTTCAGCGGCCGATTGCCGACGTACGCATACGGGTTCAACGACTGCGAATCGCCCAGGTCGCCGATCAGCGGATCCGCCGAGAGGAATCGGCCAAGTGCCGGGTCGTACACGCGGCCGTTCATGTGGACGAGCCCGACGTTGTCGAGCATCTCGTGCCCCGTGAATCCCTGGCGGGTCGTGTTGGCGACGCCCAGCCAGTCCGGCGCGGTCGCCGCGCTCCAGTTGCTGCCACGCCGGGTGCCGAACGTACCGAAGCTTTCCTTGGCAACCGTCGCGCCCGTTTCGTTCAGCAGGGTATCGCTGCTGCCGAGGTGGTCTGGCATGACATAGGTCGTGGAAACCGTGCCGTTCGAATTGCGCGAGACGACGACGGTCGATCCGCCGGGTGTCGGCACGTAATGCCGCCAGTACGTCAGGCCCGTGGAGGTCGTGGATTCCTTCTCCAGCAGGCTGCCGACGTAGTGCGTCGTTTCGGTGCCGTTCTGGTAGCTCGCCACCTGGCGCCAGCGCTCGCGATCGGGACCGTAGGCGATCTGGGCCTGGACCCCCGGTTTGCGCAAGGTGGTTGGCAGGTTGAACGACGCCCAGCCCTGGGCGAGGCCGTTGCGCGACGCAAGATTGCCGTTACGGTCGTAGGTGAAGGTCTCACTGCCGGCGGCTGTCACTGCGTGCGGCCGCGATGCGTTGCCGTAGGCGTAGCTGCCGATGTCCGATTTCTGCAGGACGTTGCCCGATGCGTCGTAGCTCAAGGACAGGTTTGCCGAACCGTTCAGCGTGGAGTTCGTAACGCGATCGAGCCCGTCGTAGGTGAAGGCTTCGGTCAGGTTCTGGTTCAGGTCGCGTCGCTGCAGCAGGTTGCCGACCGCATCCCACTGGTAGGCGAGGTTCTGGCGGACGCTGCCGGCGCCGGCGGTGCCTGCCTGCTGCACCGTCAGGCGCTGTGTCGCCGAGTCGTAGCGTGACGATCGCGCGATGGCGTTGCCCGACATCGACTCCTGGGTCGGTGCATCGAAGTCGCTGACCGCGTCGAGCTTCCAGAGCGTGCGCGGCGTCGCCAGCGTGACGTCGTCGATCTGCGATGGCGCGCCGAAGCTGTACGAATAGCGCAGCCGGAATCGACTGCCGGATTGACCAGAGGGCACCGGACTGGACGGATAAGTGAGCGTGTCGACCTCGCCGATCGAGTTGTACGTGTAGTCGTACCGGTAGCTCTGGTCAGTCTTGATCGTGCGCGTGCTGACACGGCCGAGGCCGTCGTAGGCGAACGTCTCCGAGTAGCCGAGACCGGCCTTTGACTGCAGCCGCCCGATGTTGCGGGCGGTCGCTGACGATCCCCACGTCCAGGTGCTGGTTCCCTCGGGTTCGGTGCGGGACACCCTGCGGCCAAGAGAGTCGTAGGCCGAAGTGAAGGACCGCCCATTCGCGTCGGTCCAGGCGACGACCTCGCCGAGCGAATTGCGCGTGAAAGTCCACGCTCCAGCGTCTGCGTCCGACCACGACGTGCGGAACCCGCGCACATCGTAGGCGCCGGTCGAGACGGCACCGATGGCGTCCTGGATGCGGTTGAGGTGGCCGAAGGAGTCGTAGTCGTACCGTGTCGTGCCACCGGGCGACGGATCGATCACGCGACGCAGGTTACCGGCGACATCCACGAGGCGAGACCGCGAGCGGCCGAGCGTGTCCGTGAGCGTCGCAGACCGCCCGGCGTAGGCCAGACTCGAGTTGCGAACGGTCGCGCCGCCGCCGTCATAGTCGCGCTCGCTGAGCGGTCGACCGAGGGCGTCGAACGTCCGCAGAGTGTGGCCGTTGGGGACGCTCGCATAGGGCCGCGATTCGCGCGTCATGCGCCCCGCTGCGTCGTACTCGTAGGTCCGGTGCAACCAGGTGCCGAGCGCACCGTGGTACTCCTCCGACCGCGGGCGCTCGTAGCCGTCGTAGTAGGAATGGTGCTCGCGGATCATGCGTGCCGTCGGCGGCGTAGCTCCGGTCGTACACGAGGAAGCGAAGTTCGCCCGTGCCCCAGCATCCGGTCGTGCCGCACGACTGGAAGGTCCATGTCCGGCGCGTGCCGTCGCTCGCCGTCTCGTTGACCCGGCGTCCGAACTCGTCGTGCGACCAGGTCGTCGACAGGCCGTTCGCATCGGTGACGCTAACTGGCACCCCGAAGTCGTAGCGCCATGCGTAGGTCGTCGTTTCCGCGGCCGCGTTGGTGGCAGACTCGGGCATCTGGCAGCGGCTCCCGTAGTTGAAGCTCGCCGTCCTGGGCGGCATGGCCGTGCCGTTCGGGTTCGAGCCCACGGTGCGCACCGAGTTCAGGTTGCCGCAGCCGTCGAAACCGAACGACGTGCTGACTTTCAATGCCGGGATGTTCGGCTCGACCACCTGCTGCGTGATGCGGCATCCCACCGGGTCCGTCACGTACGTCGTCGTCTGCGTCGCGGCGAGTTGGCCAGGCGCGGTGCTCGTCGTCGTGCGGCTGACGGGCAGGCCCAGGCACCAGTTGCCCGACGCATCGTTCGCGTAGCCGAGGCTCAAGGTCGAATGCCAGGCGCTGTTCAGGTGCGGCGAGTAGGGGTCCCGATCCCAGGTGGTGGTCTGCACCTGCGTGGGATTGCCGTAACCGTCGCCGTAGGTGAACGTCGCCGCCGCTTCCGTTACCAGCGTGCCGTTGAGAGTCCCGCCGTATTCGAACTGCTTCTCGCTGGTGGACGCGATGAAGGGGAAGGCGCGTTGTTCGCTGCCGGCCGTGCCCATCGTCTGCAGGCCGAGGGCCGCTCGCCATTGACGCACCGGCGTCGTGCCGTTGGCCTGGAACACGTCGCGCTGCACCTGCATCCCCGTGTACGGGAACGCCCGCGACACGGAGTCGACGGTAACGAGGCCCGTGCGCGTGTCCTCGACGCGCTGGGTCGCGAATCCCAGGAAGCCCCGGCCCTGCAGGTGCAGCTGTGCGCCGGAATATTGCAGCCGGTTGCGGTAGGTGCCGCCGATTCCGTCGGTGGCGCTGAACTCGCTCACCACGTACAGCGGACCCTGGAAATCGGCCGCCGGAAAGACGGCGTCGTTCAGGCGCGCGTGGTTGCTGCGCGCGATCGAAACGTATGACGGGTTCTGGCGCACGCCGAAGCCATCGACGAACGCAGTAGCCAGGTCGGCCGGTGTCGCCGGGCCTGCGTGCAGCCGGTAGCGCAATCGGTTGCCGTTGTTGCCGTCGCGGTAACCGAGATCGGTGAGCCCGTCGCCGTCGGCGTCCAGGCCGAACCAGACGGTGGAGGCGGGCGCGCTGATGCCCGTGCTGACAGGTGCAGCCGCGCCTTCACCGGTCGAGCGCACGACGAACCACTGTCGCGTCGCGGCATCGATGTACAGCAGGTCGGTGCGGCCATCGCCATTCCAGTCCGCCGGGAGCGCCGTGTACAGCGTGTTGCCGGTCGCGGCCGTTGCCCTGGTCGCGAGCTCGACGAATGCGCCAGCGCAGTTCGAGACGAACACGGTCTGCACCTGGAGGATGTCGGAGCAGCCGTCGGCGTTCCAGTCGGCCATCGTGACCATCGATTCCTGCGACAGCAGTTTCTCGGTGCCGACGGTGAACGCGTTGCCGAAGCCGTTCGACAGCAATGGCGTGGCGAAGAACTTCGGGTTACGGACCGACTTGTTGAAGGTCAGCGCGACGATGTCCGCGCGGCCGTCGCCGTTGAGATCCGCGACGCGCAGGTTGTCCCAGGGCGTCGCCTGTCGCAGGTCAGGTATCGTCCAGACCAGCTGCGCGGTAGTGGCGAACTGAACGGCAAGCGTCGTGCTCGCCGGTGAGCTGACGTTGCGGCGCACATTGATGGTCGGCGTAAACCCGCCGGTCTGCACCATGAGGTCGGTGAGGCCGTCGCCGTCGAAATCCGCTGCGCCGTACTCCCCGGCAGGCACGAGACCGGTGTTCGCAACCGTGAAAGCCCGCGTTGGTGTAACCGGCTACGTACCAGTACCCGTTCTGCACGACCAGGAATTGCGTGCGGCCGTTGCCGGCGAAGCCGCCTGGAATGATCGTGTGTGAGGTGGTCGTCACCAGCCCGGTGTCGAGCGGGGCGGCGAAGCCCGTCGGGGTTCCGAGCAGGATGCGCCAGCTCAGCCTGCCGCTGCCGGCATCGACGGGATAGAGCAGGTCGGTGACGCCGTCGCCGTTCAGTTCGAGCGGCACGGGCGCCCTGCTGGTCGAGACGGCCACTCCGGTGTCGACCAGCGGTTGCCAGCCACCCGCGCCGTTCTGGTACGTGATCGCAGTGGGCTGCAGGCAGGTTGCCGCCGCGCATTCCTGCACGCTGGTCAGCCGCAAGCGTCCCGAGACTGGCGCGGTTTCATAGCCGAGGGCGTACGACTTGATCGGTGTTGCCGCGCCGACGGCCTGGATCGTGATCCGGTCGAGCTGGTAGGGATCGCGCACCAGTTGGCCGGCGAGGTAGCCCGTGGGAACGTCGCTTGCGGGGCGGAGCGAATAGGCAAAGTCGATGCGATAGAACGGCCCCGCGCCGGTTGCAGTGGTCGGGTAGGCAATCGATGCGATGCGATGCGAGCCGTTGGTGTATGCGCCGTACTGTGCTTCGTTGGCGTAGGTGAGGGTGATGGCATTGCCAGTGCCGGTGCCTGCCCGGTCGCGGATACGCGACAGCGCCCAGGCACGAATCGTGGTCGACGCGCCGGCGTAGACACGCGCATCCGCAGTGCCGCCGTACTCGTAGATCAAGCCGTTCTTCGTCGTTACCGTGAACGAGACCGGGCCGTTGCCTGCCGCGCCGTTCGCGACGATCCGCGAGAACGTCTCCACCTCGGTGGCATAAACGGCGCCGGCCATGCCGTGCGTGCCGCTCACGAGCTTGAGTTGCTGGCCGTCGAGGCAGTAGCGATCGGCGAGGGTGTTGGTGACGCCGGCCGCCGTGCCGTCCTGGGTCCAGCTGCGGTTGCAGCGCGCGATCGTCGAAAGCCCTGCGATCGACCAGCCAACGCCGACCGGGCCACTGCCGTTGCGGCTGGCATAGACCAGCGCGAGGTCGAGTCCTACCGCGCCGACGCCCGGTGGCGTCCACAGGGGGATGCGATAGATTGCGGCACCCGAGTGCGACACGCCGAACTCGACGGGCGTACGACCGGCGGCCGAAGCAGCTGCGACACCGGCGAGCAGCGTCGGTGGCGTAGGTGCCGGGCGTCGCCGCGTTCGCCAGCGAGCCGGACGCGCCGGCGCCCGACAGGCCCGTGATCGAAGCTGCTAACAGTGCGATACCGATCGAGCGGCCGTACCGGGCCAGTCGCTGCATCCTTGCGTCTTTCCACATCGCCGTCTCCCTGGTTGGCGGTTCATCGGCTTACGGCAGGCACCTTCGCGCAACGCGACCTCGCCGAACACACGCAAATAGGGTGGAGAGTTGAAGATTCGCACTGCGCCGTTTGGCATATCCGCACCGCCCGTTACACTGGCGCCGTGAACCCTCCAGCCAATCTCGCGCGTGGTTTGACGCTGCTGGCGCTCATCGGGCTGCTGGCCTGGTGCGGCGGCTGTCGTGACGTGCTCACGTCTGCGGCCGGCGGACGGGAGGGCACGTCAGCGGCCGCTGCGGCGCGCGGCCCGGGCTACCTCACACCGGAGGAACGGCCCGACAGCGTCGCGCTCATTCCGCCACCGCCTGCGCCGGGTTCGCCCGAGTTCGCGGCCGACGAGGCCGTCTATCGCAAGTTGAGCGCGTTGCAGGGCACGCCTCGCTGGCGACTGGCGGCCGCGGATGCCAACCTCAAGTTCCCCGGGGCTGCCAACGTGTTCGCGTGCGCGGTCGGCATCAACGTGCACGGACGCGAGCACGCCGCGCCTCTATGCGCTGCTGCAGCGAGTGGTCGTCGATGCGGGGCAATCGACGCTACAAGGCCAAGCAGAAATACCGGCGCGATCGGCCGTTCGAAGTGACGGGCGATCCCACCTGCGTACCCGACGATGAAAAGGTGCTGCGTGGCAATGCCTCGTACCCATCCGGGCACGCGTCGCTGGGGTACGTGTGGGGCGAAGTGCTGGCGGAACTCGCGCCGGATCGAGCCGAGGCCGCCCGTGCCCGCGCCTACCAGTTCGGGGAGAGCCGCGTGGTCTGCCGGGTGCACCGCCAGAGCGACGTCGATGCCGGCCGCATCGTCGGCCAGGCCGTGTTCGCACGCCTGCACCAGGATGCGGAATTCGTCGCCGACATGGCGATTGCCAGGCGTGAAGTACAGAAGGCGCGCAGGCACGGCCCACCTGCCGGCCGTGACTGCCGCGCGGAGGCGGCCGCTCTGCAGGCGACCACGCAATCCAATTGAGCGACCCACGCCGACACGCTGCGCCCGCACGGCAGCAAGCAGGCTTGCTGTCGAAGCGATCGATTGCGGCGCTGCTGACCCTGCTGTGTGCCAGCGGCCTGGCACTGGCGCAACAGCTCGCACGTTCGGTCGAGGCGCTGCCAGCGCCGATCGCCACGGCGGAAAGCCCGCCGCCGCGGATTCCGGCGGCCGTGTTCGCCCGCGATCCGGAGTACTGGGATCCCAGCCTGTCGCCGCGGGGCGCACAGGTCATGGCGCGTGCCAGCGTCGACGGACGCGAGCGGGTCGTCATCCACAGCCTGGTCGCGGACGAGGCCACGCTGCTGCCGCTGCCGCCCGATGCGCAGATCGAGTGGTTCGACTGGGCAGGCGAGGGCCGTGTGCTCGTCAGCCTCGGCTGGACCCGGACAATCGATGGCGACGAGGCGTACGTCACGCGCCTGTTCGTGTTCGACCTCGCCACGAAGGACGCCGAGAATTCTGGGCGACCGATTCGGTGGCGTGCAGGGCGACGACGTGCTGTACGTGGACCCGGCCGGGCAGTGGTTGCTGCTTGCCCTGCAGGAGTCGCGCGACGAGTATCCGACCGTCTTCCGCTACGACCTGGCGACGGGCGAGCGCACGACAGTGGTCAAGCCAAAGCGCGACGTGTGGGAGTGGTATGCCGACTCGGATGGCGTGGTCCGTGCCGGCCTCGGCTTCCTGGACAAGTCGTGGTTCATGCTCTATCGCAGGAGCGCCGACGAGCCGTTCCGCAAGCTGAACCATGCCGGTTACGAGGACGGTTCGGCTGGGGTGCTGCTGCTCGGCCTTGCGAGCGGCTCGGACGACGGTTACCTGCTCTCGGACCAGCAGACCGGGCGCTATGCGCTTTACCGATACAACTACGCGACGCAGCAGCTCGGCGAGGTCGTGTACGAAAGCCCCAGCAACGACATCGACGATTACGTGCTGAGCCGCGACGGCAAGCGCGTGTTGGCGGTAGCTTTCACGGACGACCGCGATCGCGTGCTGTGGCTCGATCCGGCCATGCGCGCGAACCAGGAGAAGCTCGAAGCCCGGTTCCCCGGCATGTCGGTGCTGTTCGTCTCGCGCGACGAAACGCGCGAACGCTTCGTCGTCTGGGTTGGCGGCGCCAACGATCCCGGCTCGTATTACGTCTTTGCGCCTGCCGCGGACGTCCTGCAACGGGTCGCGCGCATCAATGGACAGCTCGATCCGGCCCAGCTCGCAGCGACCGAGTACACGCGTTACAAGGCGCGTGACGGGCTCGAGATCCCCGCGTTCCTGACCTTGCCCAGGGGACGCGAGGCGCGCGGTTTGCCGCTGATCGTGATGCCGCACGGCGGGCCGTACGACGTCCGCGATCTGCTCGGCTTCGATCCCGAGGTGCAGTTCCTGGCCAACCGCGGCTACGCCGTGCTGCAGCCGAATTACCGCGGCTCATCGGGGTACGGCACCGAGTTCGCAGCGAAAGGCGACAGGGCAGTGGGGTCGCGCGATGCAGGACGATCTCGACGACGGCGTCGACTGGCTGGCGCGCCGCGGCATCGTCGACCCCGAGCGGGTCTGCATCTACGGCAGTTCCTACGGCGGCTACGCGGCGCTGTGGGGCGTCACCCGCAATCCCGAGCGGTACCGCTGTGCCGCGAGCTTTGCCGGCGTGACCGACGTCGCGCGACAACTGAAGTACGTCTCGCACCAGCTGAGCGGCGCGGAGCGCGGCGACTGGCAGCGACGGTGCGGGGTGAGAAGGGCTTCGAACTCGATTCGATTTCACCGCTCGAGCAGGTCGGAGCGGCTGACGCGACCGGTGCTGCTCGCTCATGGCGACGCGGACAAGACGGTGCTCTACAAGCAATCGACGCTGTACCGCGACGCGTTGGTCAGGGCCGGCAAGCGGCACGAGTTCGTGGGCTACCCGGGTGAAGGCCACGGGTTCGAAAACCAGGACAATTTCGCCGACTGGCTGACGCACCTCGAGGTGTTTCTGCAGGCGAACAATCCGGCGCAATAGCGGCGCCGACGAGAGGGGAAATGACGATGCACCAGAGTCGACTGGCAGGATTCATCATCGACTGCAATGTGCCGGACCTGGCGGCCGCTGCGGCGTTCTGGGGCGCGGCCCTGCACATGGACGTCAGGGAACTGCCGGCCGAGGAAGGCAGCAAGTACATGCGGCTCGTCGATCCCGAGAATCGACTGCACGTCGAGGTGCAGACGGTCACGCACCCGAGCCGCGTCCACCTCGATATCGAATCGACCGATGTCGAGGCGGAGGTGGTGCGACTCGAAGGACTCGGTGCCACGCGCGTGGCGCAGGTCCAGACGTGGTGGGTCATGGAGGCGCCAACGGGTCAGCGCTTCTGCGTGGTGCGCAGGAGTTCCAGGCCCTCGGCGCTCGAGCGCTGGCACCGCGTCGTCGAGACGCGCGATATCAAGGATCTCGACGACTTGCTGGCCGACGATGCAGTCTTCGAATCCCCGGCCGTGCACACGCCGCAGCACGGCAAGGCGATCACCCACAAGTACCTGGCCGCGGCGAGCGTCGTCCTGATGAACGACAGCTTTCACTACGTGGGCGAATGGCACGGCGAGCGCTCTGCGGTGCTCGAGTTCAAGTGCATGCTGGGTGAGATCGAAGTCGATGGCATCGACATGATCGAGTGGAACGCAGCAGGGCCGGATCTCGCGCTTCAAGGTCATGGTGCGCCCGGTCAAGGCACTGCAGACGTTGATGCCGTTGATGGCGGCGGAACTCGCCAAGACCTGAGCCGATCCGGCGCTGCCCTCAGCGGTGCCTGACTTTGAGGGCCAGCACACCGCCCGCCAGTACCAGCGTGATGGCGTTGCAGACGATGATCGGCCAGCTCACGACCATGCACCCGTAAGCCAGCCACAACGCCACCCCCGTGGTGAACAGGCCGTACATGCGCAGCGAGACGCCGCTCAGGTCGCGTGTCTGCCAGGATTTCAGGACCTGGGGGACAAATGCGCCGGTCGTCAGGGCGCCGGCGGCGAAACCAACGCTATCGATGAGGGTAATGGACATGCGCGCAGCATGCTGCCAGTCCGGTTCCGCGTCTATAACCGATTGATTTGCAATCGATTACTCCCAGACTTGCCTTGCTGGACGCATCGCTGCCACGGCGGGGTCGCGAGCGGCTAAACTGCGCGACCCCATGCAGACCGACCCCCACGTCTACGTCGATGCCGATGCCTGTCCCGTCAAGCCGGAGGCCGTGAAGGTCGCCGAGCGGCACGGGCTGCCCGTCACGTTCGTCGCCAATGCCTGGCTGCAGCTGCCCCGCGCACCGCGCGTGCGCATGCAGGTGGTCACTGGCGCGTTCGACGCCGCCGACGACTGGATCGTCGAGCAGGTGGTTTCCGCCGACGTGGTCGTGACTGCGGACATTCCGCTTGCCGCGCGCTGCCTCAAGAAAGGAGCGTGCGTGTTAGGCCCGGCGGGCAAGCCGTTCACCGCTGACAACATCGGCAATGCGCTGGCGACCCGTGAGTTGATGTCCGACCTGCGCGCGTACGGTGTCGGCGGGGGGCCGCCGCCGTTCGGTCCGCGCGATCGTTCCCGATTTCTCGAGGCGCTCGAGCTCGCCGTCCGCGAGGCCAGGCGCCAGCGCGCCGGCAGCCTTGCTTCGTCCGTCAGTCCTTCTTCCATGGCGCCCTGATGCTTTCCACGACCAATCTCTCGATCCAGTTCGAAGCCAAGCCGCTGTTCGAACACGTCTCCGTCAAGTTCAGCGACGGCAATCGTTACGGCCTGATCGGCGCCAACGGCAGCGGCAAGTCCACGCTCATGAAGATCCTGGGCGGCGAACTGGAGCAGAGCTCCGGCGACGTCGTGCTGCAGACCGGCATGCGCATGGGCAAGCTGAACCAGAACCAGTTCGCCTACGAAGACGAACGCGTGCTCGACGTCGTGATGCAGGGTCACGCCGAGATGTGGCGGGCGATGCGCGAGCGCGACCTGATCTACGCCAACCCCGAGGCGACCGACGAGGACTACATGCGCGCGGCCGAGCTCGAAGGCAAGGTGGCCGAGTACGACGGCTACACGGCCGAAGCACGGGCGGGCGCGATCCTGATCGATGCGGGCATCGACGAGTCCAAGCACAACCTGCCGATGCGCGAGATCCCGCCGGGCCTGAAGCTGCGGGTGCTGCTGGCGCAGGCGCTGTTCTCGCGGCCGGATGTCCTGCTGCTCGATGAACCGACCAACAACCTCGACATCCACTCGATCGGCTGGCTCGAGCGCACGATCAATGCGTACGACGCGACCATGATCATCATCAGCCACGACCGGCACTTCCTGAACCAGGTGTGCACGCACATCGCCGATCTCGACTACCAGCAGCTCAAGATCTACCCGGGCAACTACGACGACTTCATGCTCGCGTCGGTGCAGGCACGCCAGCGCGTCGAGGCGTCGAACGCCAAGGCCAAGGCGCAGATCTCGGACCTGCAGGAATTCGTGCGGCGCTTCTCGGCCAACGCCTCGAAGGCGCGGCAGGCCACCTCGCGCAAGCGCCAGCTCGAGAAGATCAAGATCGAGGAAATCCGGCCGTCGTCGCGGCAGAACCCGTACATCCGCTTCGAGCAGGCCGAAGAAGCTCTATCGCTCGGCGGTGACCGTCGACGGGCTGACGTTCCGTTACCCGGGCGCCGACCAGGGACATCTTCACCAACCTCAAGTTCACGATCGAGGCCGAGCAGCGCGTCGCGATCATCGGCCCGAACGGCATCGGCAAGACCACGCTGATGCGTTGCCTCGCCGGCGACCTGACGCCGACGAGCGGCACCATCACCTGGGTCGAAAACGCGCAGGTCGGCTACATGCCGCAGGATCCGAGCGCGGAGTTCGAGCAGAAGACGGACCTGCTCACCTGGATGTCCACCTGGACCGGCAAGGCCGACGATGAACAGATCGTGCGCGCCACGCTCGGGCGCTTGCTGTTCTCGGGCGACGAGACCAAGAAGCAGGTGAAGGTGCTGTCGGGTGGCGAGAAGGGCCGCATGATGTACGGCAAGCTGATGCTGACGCGGCCCAACGTGATGCTGCTGGACGAGCCGACCAACCACATGGACATGGAAACGATCGAGTCGCTGCAGATCGGGCTGGAAAAGTACCCGGGCACGCTGGTCTTCGTGTCCCACGACCGCGAGTTCGTGGGCGGGCTGGCCAACCGCATGATCGAACTGAAGCCCGACGGCAGCGTCATCGACTTCACCGGCACCTACGACGAATACCTCGAGGCCCAGGGCCTCGAATCCTAGGCTCTGGCTGCGCCAGATCGTGTGCTATGCTTAGTATATGCAAGGCACAGTATCGCCATGACCGCGCGCAAGCCAGCGGCCGGCCGGCCGCAGATGCAGCTCGGGTTCCTGACCTCCGACGTGCTGCGCCTGCTGCGTGCTGATTTCGTCTCGCGCACCGGCGACATGCCGCTGACCCCGCGTTGCACCGCTTGCTCATCAACGTCGACCGTCATCCCGGCTGCCGGCAGGTTGAACTCGCCGAGTGGCTCGACATCACGCCCGTGACGGTCGGCCGCATGATCGACCGCCTCGAGCAGCAGAAGCTGGTGCGTCGCGAAAGCGAGCCGGGCGACCGACGCGTGTCCACGCGTGTTCGTCGCGCCGGGAGCGCGCTCGTTGCTCGCGCAGCTCAACGAAAAGGCGCAGCAGACGCGCGAACGCGCGTTCCGCGGCATGAGTGCGGCCCAGCGCGACGAACTGCTGGCTGCGCTGGCGCAGCTGCGTGAGAACCTGCAGGCCGATGCACCGGCTGCCACCCGCAGAACGAGGCGCAAACCCCTTGGCCGCTGACGACAACACGGTGTCCGAGGCGCGGGAAATACATCGCTCCAGCGCCGGCTCGCGCTGGGTGCGGCCGCTCCTGTTATGGGCGCTGCCGCTGGTCGTCGTCGCGATCGGAGTCTACTGGTACGGCAGTGGCGGGCGTTACGCCAGCACCGACAACGCCTACCTCAAGCAGGACCGGGTCGACGTCGCGCCGCAGATCTCCGGCGACGTACGCGAGGTGCGCGTGCTCGAGAATGCCGCGGTCAAGCCTGGGCGAGGTGGTGCTCGTCCTCGACGACACGCTGCTGCAGGTCGCCAGGATGCATGCCGAGGCGGAACTCGCCTCTGCACGCATGGACGTCGAATCGCTGCGCGCCGCCTATCGCGAGAAGGTCGGTGAAGTGGAAGTTGCGCGGCAGGCTTCGCATTACGCGGTCAGCGAGCTGGCCCGGCAGCAGGAACTGGCGAACCGCAAGCTCGTCCCCGCCGCGACGCTCGAAAGCGCAACCCGTTCGCGCGACCTGGCCATCGGTACGATCGCGGTGCTGGAGCTCCAGCTGGACCAGGCCAGGGCCAGGCTTGGCGGCAGCGCTGGATCTGCCGGTGGATCAGCATCCGGCGGTTCGCGGTGCCGCGGCTGCGCTCGAGAAGGCCCGCGTCGATCTCGAGCACACGATCGTCCGTGCTCCGCGCGCGGGCATCGTCAGCCACCTGCCGCAGGCGGGCGACCGGGTCGAAGCGGGCGGCCGGCGTTCGCGATCGTCACGGACGGCGGCGTCTACGTCGAGGCGAACTTCAAGGAAACCGACCTGGAGTGGGTTCGCCCCGGCGAGAGCGCAACGGTCGAGATCGACACCTATCCCGGCCGCGAATGGACCGGCAAGGTGACCAGCATCGCGCAGGCGACCGGCTCCGAGTTCTCGGTGTTGCCGCCACAGAACGCGTCCGGCAACTGGGTCAAGGTCGTGCAGCGCGTGCCGGTGCGCATCAGCATCGACCGCAAGGCGGACGATCCGCCGCTGCGCAGTGGTGCGAGCGCCGACGTGTCGATCGACACCGGGCCGCATACACGATTTGATCGCTGGTTCCGTTCGCGGCACTGACCCGCGCCAGCGTGTTCCAACGGCCGCGCGTCGTGACATTCCGTTCGCAGGCCGACCGTCGCTTGATGCTTTCGCTGGCGACGGTGCTGTGCACGTTGCTCTACACGATCGACTCGACGATCGTGAACGTGGCGCTGCCGCACATGCAGGGCAGCCTGCAGGCGACGCAGGACCAGATCGCCTGGGTCATCACTTCGTACATCGTCGTGAGCGCCATCGGCACGCCGCTTGCCGGCTGGCTGGGTTCGCGGTTCGGATTGCGGCGCGTGCTGACCATCAGCGTCATCGGTTTCACGGTGGGCTCGGTGGCCTGCGGGTTCGCGACGGACTTGAGCGAGATGGTGGCATTTCGCGTCGTGCAGGGCCTGTTTGGCGCGGCGCTCGTGCCGCTGGCGCAGGCCGCGTTGATGCAGGAATACCCGCCCGAGCAGCACGGGCGCGTCATGGCCCTGTGGACGATGGGTGTGCTGGTGGGTCCGATCGTCGGGCCGACGCTCGGTGGTTACCTCACCGACACCCTCAGCTGGCGCTGGGCGTTCTTCATCAACGTGCCGATCGGGGTGCTCG
Organism: uncultured Gammaproteobacteria bacterium; assembly: GCA_963793675.1. Classification (GTDB taxonomy): domain Bacteria; phylum Pseudomonadota; class Gammaproteobacteria; order Steroidobacterales; family Steroidobacteraceae; genus RPQJ01. Next base: position 444,305 of record CAWCBA010000010.1, read on the forward strand.
CGTATTTCGGGCTGCTCGAAGGCCTGGCTGCCGAGCACGACGACCAGAGCCGTCCGTTCGACTGGACCGGCTTCGTGCTGCTGTCGCTGTGCCTGGGTCTCTTCCAGCTGATGATGGACCGTGGCCAGACGCTCGACTGGTTCGACTCCACGGAGATCGTCGCCGAAGGTTTCTTTGCAGCCGTCCTGTGTTTCATGTTCTTCGTGCACTCGGCGACGACCAGGCATGCGTTCGTCGACCCGAGCCTGTTCAAGGATCGAAACTTCCTGGTGGCGGTCACGCTGATGTTCATCGTCGGGCTGTCGATCCTCAGCCCGGCCGTGCTGCTGCCATCGTTCCTGCAGTCCCTGCAGGGCTACACCCCGACGCAGGCCGGCACGCTGCAGGCAGTGCGAGGTGCTTCCTCGATCGTGGCGGTGATCATCGCGGGGCGGCTGGTGGGACGAATCGATCCGCGCTACCTCGTGGGGGCAGGGGTGCTGTTCTCCGCGACGTCGTTGTTGTTGTTCGGCGGATTCTCGCTCGACACGACCCGCTCGCAGGTGATCCTGACGGGAATCGTGCAGGGTTTCGGCACGCCGCTCGTGTTCGTGCCGCTGTCCGTCATCGCCTATTCGACGCTGCTGCCGGGCACAACGCGCCGAGGCAGGGGCGATTCTCACCCTGGCGCGGAACATCGGTTCCACGATCGGGATCTCCGCGGCAGTCGCCATCCTGGCGCGCTCGACCCAGATCAACACGAGTTACCTCGGCGAGCACTTCTCGGTCTACGACGTCGCAACGCTGGCAGGCGACCGGCGTCGTTCCGGGCGCGAACCTCGGCACGGCCCAGTTGCTGGGAGAGATCGAGCGGCAGGCCGCAGCGATCGCCTATGCCAACGACTTCCACCTGATGGCGATCGCGACCATCATCGTGCTGCCGCTGGTGTGGCTGCTGAAGCCGCCGCGCGGCAAGCCGGCGGATCCGGTCGAAGTCGGCGAGATGGGGTAGGGATCGTCAGCCCCGCACGAGCTGCGGATGCGCGTATAAGAAGTGCATGGGCTGTGTTTGCCGGCAACGCCGGAGACGCCGCCCTGCTGCAGACGACTCCAACCCGGGCAGGTGTCATGAATCACGACGAAGGCGTTGCCTCGGCGGTCACGCGCATCGCGGAGCAGTTCGTTGCCATATGGAACGAACATGACATGGCGCGTCTCGCCGACATCTACGCCGACGACGCGGACTTCGTGAACGTCATCGGCATGCGCTGGAAGGGAGCAAGCCAGATCGCCCGGATGCACGTGCTGTTGCATGAAACGCGCATGCGGCAGACCACGCTGGTCAGTGAAGACCTGGACGTTCGTGTGCTGGCGCCATCGGTGGCCGTGGTGCACGACACGTGGGTGCTGACCGGTGATCCGGGTGCGCCGGGCTGGAAGACCGGCGAGCGGCGGCGCGGCATTCTCGTGCACGTGTTGAAGCTGGACGGCGCCGGCAAGTGGCACATCGCGGTGTCGCAGAACACGGACATCCAGGACCTGCCCAACGCTTAGCTCCCAGCGCCTTGCCTTGATGCGCAACGATCGCGTGTTGCCGTTGCGACACACGCGACGCCGGGCAGGCACCGTTCATTCGAATGGATAGCGCACGCCCACCTGGCGACGGATCTCGTCCATCCAGCCCAGCGTGGCCAGCGTGTCGGCATGCGTCATGCGCGGGCTTTCGATCACGCCGGCGCGGATGCAGCGCTGCGCTTCCTCGATCTCGTACTCGAAGCCGTTGACGCGAAAGGGTTCATGTACGCGCTGTTCCGGCTCGCCCGGGCGCTGCAGCAGGGCTTCAGTGGCCTGCCAGAAGCGCGTCGGCAGCTTGATTACGCCGCGCTCGCCAAAGATCGTCAGCGCGTTTTCGGCGCTGCCATCCAGGCCGCAGATGAATTGCGAATCGAGTCCGCCGGGGAAATGCAGCGTCGCCGTCACGCGCTGATCGACACCCGTGGGCGCCAGCACGCCGGTGGCATGGATCGCGAGTGGCGCGGGGCACGCGCCAAGCGCCATTTGCAGAACCCAGCGGGTAACCGTGAGGTTGTAGATGCCGAGGTCGAGCAGGGCACCTCCGGCCAGTGCCGGGTTGTAGAGCCGTGCCGCCGGTTCGAAAGGGGCGGGGAAGCAGAAACTCGATTGGATTGCGCGCAATTCACCGATAGCCTGGTCCCGCAACCACTGGGCCACGACGGCATAGATCGGCAGGAAGCGAGTCCACACCGCCTCCATCAGGAAGACCTGTCGCTCGCGTGCGAGATCGATCAGCGCACGGCCCTGCGCCAGGTTCGGCACGAGGGGCTTTTCGCAGAGCACGGCCTTGCCGGCGTCCAGGCACTGCCGCACCCACTCGCCGTGTTGCGCGTGGGGCGTGGCGATGTAGACGCCATCGAGCAGCGGATCCGCCAGCAGTGCTTCCATGCTTTTCGCGACGACGGGATGTGAGCCATCGCCATTGGTGCAGTTCGCGGCGAAGTCCGCGGCGCGCGTCGCGTCACGACCAAGCACCGCGCGCAGCCCCGCGCCGGGAATTTCTGCCACGGCGCCTGCAAAACGTCGGGCGATCTTGCCAGGCCCGATCAGGGCCCAGGCGAACGTGGTCACGGGTGGCTGCTTGCCGTCGCCGGTGGAGCCACTCGGGACTGGCGGGCTCAACGGGGCGTCCCTGGAGTCGCTCGACGCAGGTCCAGCGAAAAGAGATTCACATCGACGCCCGGCAGGCCCGAATAGCGCAACTGCTTCTCGACGGCGAAACCGAGCTTGGTCAGCACCTTGGCGGAAGCGACGTTGTCGGGGTGAACCATTGCCACCAGTCGCTCCAGTCCCAGGTCCGAGCGCGCGAATTCGATCGAGGCCCGTCCGGCCTCCGTGGCGAGTCCCATTCCCCAGAACTCGGGTAGGAACCGATAGCCGAGTTCGGTAGCGCCGATTTCGGGGACGTATTTCACGCCGCTGAAACCGATCACTGCGCCGGATTCCTTCCAGACGCATGCGAAGCGACCGTAGCCGTAGGTGGCGTAATCGTGAAGCGGTGCGGCGTGCATCATCGCTCGCGCCTCCTCGAGCGAGGCGAGCGGCGTGCTCTGGGCATAGCGGATGACTTCCGGCCTGGAGCAGAGTTGGAAGAACGGCTGCAGGTCGTCCAGCGTGAATCGCCTGAGGACCAGGCGGCCGGTGTCGATGACTCTGTCCATGGGGTAATGAAGGAGTGGTCGGGATGAAAGGATTTGAACCTTCGACTCCTACGTCCCGAACGTAGTGCTCTACCAGGCTGAGCTACATCCCGAATCCGGTTCACCGCGGGCCTGCAAGATCGTCCGGCTCGGGTAGCCGACAGGAGGCGAGGGCGGCGGGGCAGGCCCCGCTGAGAGCCGCGCAGTCTACTGAAGGACCGCCCCCGATTCAATGAACGCGGGCGGCGAGACCGGTTCCAGCCGCCTCAATACGTTCGCGCAACGGCAAAATCCGCCAAAGACACCAGGGCGTCGCGGTAATTCGAAGCCGGGAGCCTGCCGAGCGCCTCGACGGCCAGTTCCTTCTCCCGACGGGCCATCCGGGCCGTGTATTCGAGCCCGCCCGAGGTCTCGATCAGGCGCGTGATCTGATCGAGGTCGTCGATGCCGCCGGTTTCGATGGCGTCGCGCAATCTGGCCGCTTCGGCCGCGGGAGCGTGGGCCAGCGCATAAATGACGGGCAGGGTCGGCTTGCCCTCGGCCAGGTCGTCGCCCAGGTTCTTGCCGAGTTCTTCAGCCGTCGCCCTGTAATCGAGGGCGTCGTCGACCAGCTGGAATGCCGTGCCGAGGTGCCGGCCGTAATCGATCATCGCCTGCTCGATCTCGCGCGGCGAGCCGGACAGGATCGCGGCCATCTGGGCGCCGGCTTCGAACAGCTTTGCCGTCTTGCGGTAGATGACCTCGAGATACCGCTGTTCGGTGGTCTCCGGGTCGTGCGCGTTCATGAGCTGCAGCACCTCGCCTTCGGCGATGGTGTTGGTCGCGTTCGCCATGACTTCCTGGATGCGCAGGTCGCCCAGCTCGACCATCATCTGGAAGGCGCGGGAATACAGGTAGTCGCCCACCAGCACGCTCGCTTCGTTGCCGAAGACGTGGTTGGCGGTATCGCGGCCGCGGCGCATTTCGGAGCTGTCCACGACGTCGTCGTGCAGCAGGGTGGCGGTATGGATGAACTCGATGATCGCCGCGGCCGGGACGTGTTTCTGGCCCTGGTGGCCGCAGGCACGCGCCGCCAGCACCACGCTCAGCGGGCGCAGCCGCTTGCCGCCCCCGCCGATGATGTACTGGGAAACCTGATTGACCAGCACGATGTCGCTGGCCAGCCGCTGTACGATGGTCTGGTCGACGCGTTGCAGGTCGTCCGCGACCAGCGCCCGGATCTCTTCGAGTTGCATTCTCGCGACAAGCCGTCCGGAAGGTGTTCTTATGGGAAACCCGGCATGGTACCCATCGCCCTGCCACAAGGGAATGGACGGATCCCCCTAAGCGCTTGATTCAGGCGGGTCGATCCCATAAAATTGCCGGTCTTTCTGCCGGGGCTCCCGGCAGCCATCGTTACAGGTTTGGAGTAAGGCTCATGTACGCGGTCATTGCGACGGGCGGCAAGCAGTATCGCGTCGCCGAAGGCGACGTGGTGCGCATCGAGAAACTGGCGGCCGAGCTCGGCGCCACCGTCGAATTCGACAAGGTCCTCCTGGTCGGCAGCGGCATCGACGTCAAGGTCGGCGCCCCGCTGGTCGCGGGCAGCAAGGTTTCGGGCGTCGTGCACAAGCACGGCAAGGGCGAGAAGAAGGCGATCGTGAAGTTCCGCCGGCGCAAGCACTACCTGCGCCAGGGCACGCACCGCCAGTTCTACACCGACGTCAAGATCACCGGCATCCAGGCCTGAGCCTGGCGCTGAACATACCCTTCGGAGTCCTCTGCAATGGCACATAAAAAGGCAGGCGGTTCAACCAAGAACGGCCGCGAATCCGAGAGCAAGCGCCTCGGCCTCAAGAAGTTCGGCGGCGAGAACGTCGTTGCCGGCAACATCCTCGTGCGTCAGCGCGGCACGGCCTATCGTGCGGGCGACAACGTGGGCGTCGGCACCGACCACACGCTGTTCGCGCTCACCGACGGCACCGTGCAGTTCAAGCGCAAGGGCGTGGACCAGCGCGTGCACGTCAGCGTCGAGCCCAGCAAAGGCTGATCCTCAACCTCTCCCGCCTGCGGGAGCGGCAGGGCAACCGCGCGGGTGAGGGTTCCAATCCTGCTGACGATTGCAAACGAGAGGCCCCGGTGTTCCCGGGGCCTTCTTGTTTCCGACTGACCCCTAACCCCTGACCCCTAACCCCTCAAATGAAGTTCGTCGACGAAGCAACGATCAAGGTGCAGGCCGGCAACGGCGGCCGCGGCATGGTCAGCTTTCGCCGCGAGAAATTCATGCCTTTCGGCGGGCCGGATGGCGGTGATGGCGGCGATGGCGGCCACGTCTACCTGGTCGCGAAAGCCGGGCTGAACACGCTTGCCGACTTCCGCCACATGCGCAGCTTCAAGGCCGTGAACGGCGAGCCGGGCGGCAGTGCGGACTGCAGCGGTCGCGGTGGCGCCGATGCAGAGGTGTTCGTGCCCGTCGGCACGGTGGTCTACGACGTCGATACCGAAGAAATGCTGGGCGACCTCGCTGCCGATGGCGACCGCATTCTGGTCGCAAAAGGCGGCGAGGGCGGCATGGGCAACCAGCGCTTCAAGAGCAGCGTCAACCGCACGCCGCGCAAGGCGACGCCAGGTAATCCGGGCGAGAAGCGCGAGTTGCGGATCGAGCTCAAGCTGCTGGCCGATGTCGGCCTGCTCGGCCTGCCGAATGCGGGCAAGTCGACGCTTATCAGCGTGGTGTCGTCGGCCCGGCCGAAGATTGCGGATTATCCGTTCACTACGCTGCACCCGAACCTGGGCGTCGTCTACGTGGGCGAGCACCAGAGCTTTGTCATGGCCGACATTCCGGGCGTGATCGAAGGTGCAGCGGAGGGCGCGGGACTCGGCATCCGCTTCCTGAAACACCTGCAGCGCACGCGCCTGCTGCTGCATCTCGTGGACATCGCGCCGCCGGATCCTGATGCCGACCCCGTCGCCGATGCGCGTGCCATCGCGCGCGAGCTGAAGAAATTCAGCCCGGAACTCGCCGCGCGCGAGCGTTGGCTCGTGCTCAACAAGATTGACCTGCTGCCTGCCGGCGGAAGCCGAAAAGCGCTGCAAGGAGATAGTCCGTCGCCTGCGCTGGAAGGGACCCGTGTACCGCATCTCCGGCGTCACCCGGGCCGGGCACGCAGCAGCTGTGTTTCGACGTCATGCGGCGGCTCGAGGAAATCCGGCTCGCAGGCATGGAGCTCCCGGACGCGGGTTAGCCTGTGGTCGCGGCCGCTCTGATCCGGGGCGCCCTGTTCTGGATCTGCGCCAGGCGGAAGAAAAAGCCGGCTGTGAGCCGGCTTTTTCATGTCGATCAGGCTGCGGCCCTGGAGCCGCGCCGGGCTGCTGCCTTACTTGGCGGCGGCGCCCAGGGCCTTGATCTTGGCGTTGAGCTCGCGCTTGTGGCGGGCCGCCTTGTTGCTGTGGATGATGCCCTTGGTCACCATCGTGTCGATCACGGGCTGGGCCTGCTTGAACGCAACGGTGGCTTCGGCCTTGTCGCCCGAGCCGATCGCGGCGAGGACCTTCTTGATCGACGTGCGCAGGCGCGAGCGGGCGGCCATGTTGTGGGCGCGACGCTTCACAGCCTGTTTGGCGCGCTTTTCTGCGGACTTGATGTTCGCCACTGACTTCAGCTCCTGCGGCCGGCGTGTCCACCCAGGGGGACGCCAACCATCGGGTAATCGGGTTAAAAGAGCCGCGTATTTTGGGCGTCGAAGGGCGGAAGGTCAAGGAGAGGATAGGGGGGAAGGCCAGGAAGGCGAGGAAGGGGGGAAGGCCAGGAAGGCCAGGAAGGCCAGGAAGGGTGTATGTGGAGGAGTTGCCGTACCCGGATCGTGCCGTCAGCACTTCCGGCTTCTTCCCTTCCGGTCCTTCCGGTCCTTCCTGGCCTTCCTCCCCTTCCTCCCCTTCCTCCCCCTTACCCCTAGTATCATCCGCGGCCCATGTCCCCGACTGTGACCCTCCCTTGAGCGGCGGCGGCTTCTTCCGCAGCACCTCGATCGTCGGCGCCTTCACGCTCATCTCGCGCGTGACCGGCCTGCTGCGAGACATGGTCTATTCCCGGATGTTCGGGGCCGGCCTGCTCATGGACGCGTTCCTGGTCGCGTTCAAGATCCCCAATTTCATGCGGCGACTGTTCGCCGAAGGCGCGTTCTCGCAGGCGTTCGTGCCGGTCGTCTCCGAGTACAAGGTCCGGCGCGAACACGACGAAGTGCGCGAACTGATCGACGGGGCGATGGGCACGATGGCCTGGTTCCTGTCGGTGATCACGGTCGTCGGCATCGTCGCCGCGCCGCTGCTGGTGATGCTGTTCGCGCCGGGCTTTCGCGCGGACGGCAGCCGCTTCGACCTGACGGTCGACATGCTGCGCTGGACGTTCCCCTACATCCTCTTCGTCTCGCTCGCGGCCCTCGCGGGCGGCGTGCTGAACAGTTACGGCAAGTTCGCCGTGCCCGCGACGACGTCCACGCTCATGAACCTGGTCATGATCGTGTTCGCCGCCTTCATCGCGCCGCACTTCGCGCAGCCTGGCGTCGTGCTGGCCATCGGGGTGTTCGTGTCGGGTCTCGTGCAGCTTGGTTTCCAGCTGCCTTTCATGCTCAAGCTCGGCCTGCTCAGGCGGCCGCGCTGGCGCTGGGACCACGAGGGCGTGAAGCGGATCGGCCGGCTCATGCTGCCTGCGATCTTCGGTTCGTCGGTGTCGCAGGTGGCCTTGCTGCTCGACACGCTGATCGCTTCGTTCCTCGCCACGGGCAGCATCGCGTGGCTGTATTACGCGGACCGCCTGGTCGAATTTCCGCTCGGCGTATTCAGCATCGCGCTCGCCACCGTGATCCTGCCCGGCCTCGCCGCGCATCACGCCTCGCAGTCACCTGAGCGCTTTGCCTCGACGCTCGACTGGGCCGTGAAGCTCACGACCATCGTCGTGCTGCCGGCCACGGTGGCGCTGCTGATCCTCGCCGGACCGCTGACGATCGTGATCTTTCATTACGGCAAGTTCGACGAGCAGGACGTGCGCATGTCCACGCTCGCGCTGATGGCGTATTCGAGCGGCCTGATGGGCTTCAGCATGGTGAAGGTGCTGGCGCCGGGCTTCTTCGCGCGGCAGGACACCAGGACCCCGGTGCGGATCGGCGTGCAGTCGCTCGCAGTCAACATGGGATTGAACCTCGCGGTCGTGCTGCCGCTCGCGTTCATTTTCCCGAACCGGCCCGGCCTGCACGCGCTGCTCGCGCTGAACAACGGCATTGGCGCCTGGTTCAATGCCACGCGGCTCTACCTCGGGCTGCGCAAGCAGCACGTGCTGCATCACTCCAAGGGCTGGCGCCAGACGCTGGTGCAGGTTCTGGCCGGCAACGTGCTCATGGGTGTCTTCCTGTGGTTCGTCGCGGGCGACACGCAGCGCTGGCTCGACATGAACGCGTGGCACCGCGTCGGCTGGATGGGCGTGCTGGTCGCAGGCGGAGCGGCCATTTATTTCGGCACGCTGTACGTGCTGGGCATGCGCCTGCGCGACCTGCGCCATCAGAGGATCGTGGTGCCGCCGCGGGCTGGGGGCGCGTCGTCGTGAGCTCGCCGGCTCGAACTGGTCCGTGGACTGCACAACCTGCGCCCGGAGCACCGCGGTTGCGTGGCGACGATCGGCAATTACGACGGCGTGCATCGCGGCCACCAGCACATGCTCGAGGCCGTGCGACGCAAGGCCGACGAACTCGGCCTGCCGACCACCGTGGTCACGTTCGAGCCGACCCCGCGCGAGTTTTTCGAAGGTGCGACGGCTCCCGCGCGCCTGATGCGGCTGCGCGAGAAGCTCGAGGCGCTCGCGCTCTATGGGGTCGACCGCGTCGTGGTGCTGCGATTCGACGACACGCATGCGCAACTTCCGCGCCGCGGAGTTCGAGCAGCAGCTGCTGGTGGACGGCCTCGGCGTGCGGCACATGGTCGTGGGCCACGACTTTCACTACGCGCGCAAGCGCGAAGGCAACATCCACTCGCTGCGCGCGGCCGGTGAGCGGCACGGTTTCTCGGTGGAGGAGGTCGGCGAATTCCTCGTCGCCGGCGAACGCGTCAGCAGCTCGCTCGTGCGCGACGCGCTCGGCCGCAACGACATGGAGCGTGCCGCGCACCTGCTCGGCCGGCCGTACCGCATGACCGGTCGCGTGCGACGCGGCGTCCAGCTCGGCCGCACGCTCGGCTATCCCACGGCGAACCTCGCCCTGCATCGCAAGGTGGTGCCGCTGTGGGGCATCCTGGCCGTGCGCGTCACTGGCGCCGGTCTCGAAGACCACCCCGCGGTGGTGAGCCTGGGTACGCGGCCCACGGTCAACGGCACCGATCCATTGCTCGAGGTGCACCTGTTCGATTACGAGGGCGACCTCTACGGCAAGTACCTGAGCGTCGATTTCCTGCGCTGGCTGCGGGCCGAGCAGAAGTTCGATTCGCTGGACGCGCTGGTCGTGCAGATGCACATCGATTCCGCGATGGCCCGGACCGCGCTCGCGGAAATTCCGCTGCTGGCCTGAACACGGCGCTGCCCGCGCCGCCAAGGCTGGATTAAATCCATGAATTGCCTCACTATTTCCGGTTCTGTGCCCGCGCGCTCGACCCGCTCCGAAGTCCCTCCCCATGGCTGACTACAAGAACACCCTGAACCTGCCCGAGACGGCGTTCCCGATGAAGGCCGATCTCGCTCGCCGCGAGCCGGAAATGCTCGCGTGGTGGGACCAGCACCGCACCTACGACAAGCTGCGCGCCATCGCGAAGGACCGGCCGAAGTTCATCCTGCACGACGGTCCGCCGTACGCGAATGGCGCGATCCACATCGGCCACGCGGTCAACAAGATCCTGAAGGACATCATCGTCAAGTCGCGTACGCTCGACGGCTTCGATGCGCCGTACGTGCCGGGCTGGGACTGCCACGGCCTGCCGATCGAGCACGCGGTCGAGAAGGTCCGCGGCCGCGAATTGAAGCAGCTCGACGCCAAGGCGTTCCGCCAGGCGTGTCGTGAATTCGCGCTCGAGCAGATCGACGTCCAGCGCAAGGACTTCATCCGGCTCGGCGTCATGGGCGACTGGTTCAATCCGTACCTGACGCTTGCACCGCGCTACGAAGCCGAACAGCTGCGCGCGTTCGCCCAGATCATCCGCAACGGTCACCTGTACAAGGGTTACAAGCCCGTGCACTGGTGCCTCGACTGCCGCTCGGCGCTCGCCGAGGCCGAGGTCGAGTACGAGGAACGCACGTCGCCGTCGATCGACGTCCGCTTCGACGTCGTCGACGGCGCGGACCTGGCGCAGGCGCGCGGGCGTCAGGCCTGCCGGCGGGCCGCGCCAGCATCGTGATCTGGACGACCACGCCGTGGACGCTGCCGGCCAACCAGGCTGTCGCGGTTCACGCTGAGTTCGAATACTCGCTGCTGCGCGGTCGAGGCGGGTGCGGGCGCAGGAGCGTGCTGATCGTCGCGCGGAGCTCGCGCCGTCGGTGCTGAAGCGTGCGAGGCCTGACGAGCGTCGCGCGAACTGGCGCGGGTCAAGGGTGATGCGCTCGAGCACCTGCAGGCTGCGTCATCCGTTCTACGATCGTGTCGTGCCCGTGATCCTCGGTGATCACGTGACGCTCGACAGCGGCACCGGCGCCGTGCACACCGCGCCGGGTCACGGCCAGGAAGACTTCGTCGTCGGCAAGAAGTACGGCCTCGCGGTCGACAACCCCGTCGGCAGCGACGGGCGCTTCCTGCCGACCACGCCGATCTTCGCCGGCGAGAAAGTCTTCGACGCGAACAAGCACGTCGTCGAGGTGCTCGCGCGAACGCGGCGCGCTGCTGCATCACGAGGCGTTCCGCCACAGCTATCCGCACTGCTGGCGCCACAAGACGCCGGTGATCTTCCGCGCGACGCCGCAGTGGTTCATCAGCATGGAACAGGCAGGCCTGCGCGCCGCGGCGCTCGCCGAGATCGGCAAGGTCGAGTGGACACCGGGCTGGGGCGAGCAGCGCATCTACAGCATGATCGCCGGCCGTCCCGACTGGTGCATCTCGCGCCAGCGCATGTGGGGCGTGCCGCTGTCGCTGTTCACGCACAAGGAAACGGGCGAACTGCATCCGCGCACGCCGGAGCTCGTGGACCAGGTGGCCGGCGCTCGTCGCGAAGGATGGCATCGATGCCTGGTTCGATCTCGATCCGGCCACGCTGCTCGGCGCCGATGCGTCGAGCTACGAGAAGGTCACCGACATCATGGACGTCTGGGTCGACTCGGGCGTCTCGCACCATTGCGTGTCGCAGATCCGGCCGGAAATCCTGTCGCCCGCCGACCTCTACCTCGAAGGCTCGGACCAGCATCGCGGCTGGTTCCACAGCTCGCTGCTGACCTCCGTCGCGCAGAAAGGCCACGCGCCCTACAAGGGCGTGCTCACCCACGGCTTCACCGTGGACGAGAAGGGCCGCAAGATGTCGAAGTCGCTCGGCAACGTCGTGCTGCCGCAGAAGGTGATGAGCACGCTCGGCGCCGACGTGCTGCGCCTGTGGGTTGCGGCCACCGACTACGCCAACGAGATCAGCGTTTCGGACGAGATCCTGAAGCGCACGTCGGACTCGTACCGCCGCGTCCGCAACACGGTGCGCTTCCTGCTCGGCAATCTCGCCGGGTTCGATCCCGCGCGCGATGCGATGCCGGTGGACCAGATGCTGGCGCTCGACCGCTGGGCGCTCGCCCGCACGCGCGAGCTGCAGCACGAAGTCATCGCCGCCTATCGCAGCTACGACTTCCACGTCATCTACCAGAAGCTGCACAATTTCTGCGTCGTCGACCTCGGCGGCTTCTACCTCGACGTGCTCAAGGATCGCCTCTACACGACGCCGGCGACAGGCCCGGCGCGCCGTTCGGCGCAGACCGCGATGTACTGGATCGCCGAGGCGATGGTGCGCTGGCTGGCGCCGATCATGTCGTTCACCGCCGAAGAGATCTGGCGCTTCATGCCGGGTGCGCGCGCGGAATCGGTGTTCTTCACGACCTGGGCCGACCTCCCCGCGACCGGGGAGGCCGTGCAGGCCGATCGACTGGCCGAAGGTGCTGGAGGCGCGTGCCGCCGTACTGCGCGAGCTCGAGCGCCTGCGCGTTGCCGAGCAGATCGGCGCGCCGCTCGATGCCGAGGTGACGCTTTACGGCACGCCCGCGTGGACCAACGGCATTGACTCCCTTAGGCGACGAACTGCGGTTCGTCCTGATCACGTCGGAGGCAAAGGTGGCGGACGCCGTGACTCGACCACCCGAAGCCCTGGCAACGGATGGAGAGGGCAGGAGCGGGCTCTGGCTGCACGTCAGGCGCTCGGAGGCGGCGAAGTGCGCGCGCTGCTGGCACAAGCGGTCCGACGTCGGTACCGTGGCAGCCCATCCGGAGCTGTGCGGGCGATGCGTGGCCAACCTCGACGGCCCGGGCGAGACCCGCCGGTACGTCTGAGAGGGACAATGACGCGATGAACCCTTCGAAGACACCTGCTCCGCCGTCACCAACGCCCGGGAAGGGCACGCCCGTGGCGATCGGCCTCGCGACGCTCACGGGCCTGCGCATGCAACGCACGCACCCCGCGGCCTGGTTGTGGGTGTCGCTGCTGGTCATCGCCTTCGACCAGGCGACCAAGTTCCTGGTCAATCGCTTCCTCGAGCTCTACGAGCGGGTTGAAGTGCTGCCGGTGCTGGACTTCACGCTGCTGCACAACACGGGCGCCGCATTCAGCATCCTGGCCGACGCATCGGGCTGGCAACGTGGATTCTTCATCACGCTCGGATTCGTCGTGAGCACCGCACTCGTCGTGTGGCTCTGGCGGCTGCCGCGCGGCGAGAAGTTCCTGCCGCTGGCGCTGGCGCTGATCATCGGTGGTGCGCTCGGCAACGTGATCGACCGCGTGACGCACGGGTACGTGATCGACTTCATCCATGCGCACTGGGGCGCTGCCTACTTCCCCGCATTCAACATTGCCGACAGCGCAATCACCATCGGCGCGGCGCTGCTGATCCTGGATGCCTTCCGCGAGCGGCACGCATGAGCCGCTGACTTCGCCTCGCTCCTGCGGGAGATGGCCGCTGCCGGTCGGGCCAGGATTCCGCCAATCCCCGCGGCTTCTGCGCCGGCGTCGACCGGGCGATCGACATCGTCGAGCGCGCGCTGGATCTCTTCGGCGCACCGATCCACGTGCGGCACGAGGTGGTGCACAACAAGTTCGTCGTCGACCGGTTGCGCAGCCTGGGCGCCGTGTTCGTCGAGGAACTCGACGAGGTGCCTGACGGCGCCACGGTCATCTTCAGCGCACATGGCGTTTCGAAGGCGGTGCAGGCCGAAGCCAGGCGGCGTGACCTGCGCGTGTTCGACGCCACGTGCCCGCTCGTCACCAAGGTGCACATGGAAGTCTCGCGCTACGGTCGCGACGGCCGCGACGTGATCCTGATCGGCCACGAGGGCCACCCGGAAGTCGAAGGCACGATGGGCCAGTTCGACGCGTCGCAGGGCGGGCGCATCTGCCTGGTCGAGGACGTCGACGACGTCGAGCACCTGAACGTGCGCGATCCCTCGCGGGTCGGCGTGGTCACGCAGACGACGCTGTCCGTGGACGACACGGCCGACGTGCTCGAGGCGCTGCAGGCCAGGTTCCCGACGCTGGCGACGCCGCGCAAGGAAGACATCTGCTATGCGACGCAGAACCGCCAGGACGCCGTGAAGAAGCTGGTCGCGGACTGCGACGTGATGGTCGTGGTCGGATCGGCCACGAGCTCGAATTCCAATCGCCTGCGTGAAATCGCCGAGAAGGCCGGCATGCCGGGCTACCTCGTGGACGGCCCGGACGACCTGCGTGCGGAGTGGTTCGCGGGCAAGCAGGCCGTGGGCGTCACGGCAGGCGCTTCAGCGCCCGAACTGCTGGTGCAGCGCGTCGTGGCGCGCCTCAGGGAGTGGGGCGGGCAGGGCGCGACCGAGATCGAGGGGCGGGCGGAGCACGTAGTGTTCGCGCTGCCGCGTGAACTGCGCGCGGCGGCGTCAGGTCGCGACAAGGCGACCAACTGACCCGTCTCGGGACTGCGGCCTGATGGCCGGCCCTGCTACCAGCAGCTGTCCGAGGTCGCGGTGCGCGCACCCGCCTGGTCGATGGTAAATGTGGCGCAGTCGCCGTCGGCGGCCTGGCCACCGGTCGCCGTGGCGGTGGCCGTGAAGCTGTCGGCGTCGGCGTCGTCTATCGCAACCGTGTAGTAGCCCTTTTCGGTCGTTGCGGTGAGACCCAGCCCGTCCGGCGGCGCGTCGGTGAGCGCATCCGTGTACGTGTTGTTCTGCAGGTAGAACTTTTCCTGCGCGGCTGCCAGGTTGAGCAGGGCCGCCTTGGCTTCCACCCGGTGCGAACGCAACACGAACTGTCGGTAACTCGGGACCGCGATGGTGGCGAGCAACGCAACGATTGCCACGACGATGACCAGCTCGATCAGGGTCATGCCTCGCATCTTCTTCCGCATCGGTTCGCTCCTTCGGGGAATCTTGCGGGGACGCCGGATGATTCCGGCGTCCCCGGCTGGTCAGTTCGAACCGCGCTGTTCCCAGTAGGTCCGCACCGGCGGGTTGGTGAGGCCGCTGCCGCAGCTCTCCAGGCCGACCAGGCAGATCGGTGGAACTGCGGGCGGGTTCGGATTGTTTGCATCCTTATCCGGGGTCGGGAACACGAAGATCGCTTCCGGCGCGATGCTGCCCTGTGCCAGTTCCTTGAACCGGTCGGAGATGTCGGTCGGCGGCGAAGTGGGGTCGCTGAAGTTCACGACTGGCTTGCCGGTTGCCGCGTCCACGATGTAGAGCCGGTTCAGGCCGACGCGTCGCAACGCAGAACTCCGGGTTGTATGCGCGCTGTTGCGGCGAATACGTCGTGAAGTAGATGCGGTTCTGGAACGTGCGCGATTCCGCGAGGACCTTCTCGCCCGTATCCTGCAGGTTCATTCTCCAGCCGACCCCGCCCGCCGGGATGGTCGGGTTCATGTCCGTCGTCACGTCGACCAGCCGTGTGTCGGTGTCCGTGATGATCTGGTGACACGGCGAGGTCTCCGACGTGCCGCAGGTGGCCTTGTACTGGGTGTTCTGCACCTGCGAGAAGACGTTGAAGTCGCGCAGGCTGTAGAAGCGATTGACCACCGTCACGTCCGTGATCGGCTTTTCGCGGTGCCCTGAGCCGATGCCGATGTTGATGAAGTTGGTCGTGCCAATCTTCATCAGCGCGACGTCCGGGGCATAGAAGAAGCGGCGATTCTTGGTCGCATCGGTCTTGACCGCGAGGTCGCCGTTGCCCAGCGAGGCAAAGACCCCGCCCCAGACCAGGTTGGCCGCCGACTGGCCGTTGCGGATGTCGAAGCGCCAGACGCGTCCGCCCATGTCCGCGGCGTACATGCGGTCGGCGAACCCGTCGCCCGACAGGTCGATCACGCGCACGTCGCCGGGAATGGAGTTCGTCATCTTGGCGAGCGGCAGCTGCGCGCCGCCGTCCGAGGTCGGGCCGGCGCGCCAGATCAGGCTGCCGGTGATGGCGTCCACCATGAAGATCTGGTTGCCGACACTGTCCGCCACGTAGCCGACCGTGTCCTGCGGCGACGTCGTAGCCGCCGCCGAACACCAGCACCATCTTGTCGGGGTTGCTGCTGGTCCAGGTGCGGTTGACGTTGACCCGCGCGACCGTGGGTGCGGACCAGCTCTGGCCGACGCCCGGCAACTCGGACGGTCCGATGACCCACAGCAGCTTCGGCGCGGTGCGTACCGTCACGTCGAGGCCGATGATGCTGGAGCCGCCGCGACGCATGCCGAAGTACAGGAACACCTTGTCCTTCTCGGACTCCGTGATACTGCCGTCGCCGTTGATGTCCGTGCCATTGGGCTCGATCGTGCCGTTGCCGTTGCGATCGAGTCGCACCACCCGCACCGCGCCGTCCAGGCCGTACACGCGTGAAGTCACGTCGTCGTTGTCGTACAGCTTCTCGATGCGGTTGAGCATCAGGCGCGGCACGAACGCCCAGAGTTCCGCGCCGGTCTTCGCAGTTGACGGCCTGGAGGTAGCCGTCGTTCGTCGTCGCGTAGAGCGTGATGTCCGGATCGTCCGCCGGCCCGCCGTAGATGACCGTCGCCGGACGCGAGTGCAGCGGATCGCCCATGTCCTTGCGGGCTTCCGTGACGTCGTTGTTGCCGTTCTCGTCCAGGACGTCGATAGCCATACGCCCAGTCCACGAGATCGCTGACCGCAGGCCGGCCCGTCACCGGCACGTTGGATGCGACACCGAGCAGCAACAGGTTGGCGAGCGTCAGGTTGCCCGCATGCCTTCAAGGCGGACAGGTCTTCGGTCAGGGTCCCCGAGTTGACGGTCAGGTTGCTGTAGATCTTGCGGGTCGCCGGGTTCTTCAGTTCACCCGCCGCGCCGCCCATTTCGGCGTCGGCGCCGTCCGCCATGTCGGACCAGTAGCTCTGCGAGGCGCTCTCGAAGAAGCCGTTGTTCGGATCGACCGCCGCGTTGTCGTTCACGTCGCGGATCACGCCGGCCGGCGTGATGCGGTACTTCTTGATGTTGCCGAGCCAGCGATAGGACGTGGCCGGCTTGAAGACCGACATGTACAGGTAGTTCAGGTTCTGGGTGCGGTTGAATGCGTTCACGGCCACCGTCGGCGACGTGAACGTCGTCGTCTGCTCGAGGATCTTGGAGATGATCTCCGAGAACGCCTCGGTCAGTTCGGCCGTGTCGGCGGCCGAGTAGTACTTGCCGCCGCCGCGCTGGGCCGCTTCCGTCAGCAGGGCGGTGCCGTCGGCCACGTCGCTGCCGAAGCCGATCCAGTAGCTCGTGACGTTCTGCACGCCCGGCCGGTCCGGGCGCAGGTCCGATTCGTGCAGCCACTTGGCAAGGTCGTCCGTGCAGCGGCCCGAATTGTTGTATTGCAGGTTGGGCTCGATGTCGCAGGCGGCGTTGCCGGTGATCTTGGCGAAGTCGGGCAGGCTCTGGATGGGCGTATTCGCCTCGTTGTCCTGCGTCGGCAGACCGTCCGTCAGGAAGACGATGTAGTTCTTCTGGCAGTCCTGGTCCGCCGGCGAGTCGTACAGGGTCTTGTCCGACGCATTCCGGGACGCCGTGACGCTGGGCGTAGTCGCCGTCGGGGTTGCTCGTGAACTTGTCCGACTTGCTGTACTGGCTCGGATACGTCGCCGCGTTGTCGCCGCCCCCGAAGTACACCTTGCCGCCGCGGAAATACTGCGTGGCCTCGTAGAGCGTCTCGGACAGCGGGGTCCAGCCCGCAGGCGTTCCAGGAGTTGATCTCGGCCTTCATCGCGGCGCGGTTGTCCTCGATCTTGCCCATCTCCTTCACGCACCATGCCACCCTGCGCGGCGGCATCGTCGCCGTTGCCGGTGTCGTTGCTGTAGCGCATCAGGCCGACGTTGACGTTGTCCTGCAGGTTGTACAGCAGCGTGGTCAGCACCTCTGCATGATCTCGAGGCGGGTGCGCGTGACGTAGGGACTCGTCTTCCAGTTGAGGTAGTTGCCTGAATAGAACGTGATCGGCTCGCCGCGGCTCCAGTCGATCTTGTTGGCGGCGTTGCTGGACCACGGTCCGTTGGTCGCGCCGTCCGCGGCGTATTTCTTGGTGGACGCAGTCGGTCTGGCCATGCAGACCGGCGTCCGCCTCGCACTCGACCCAGCTGGTGCTGTCGCTGGCTGACGAGTGATTCCCACCGAGTTCTGCTCGACCGCCAGCGCGCAGCCTTCGAGACGTACGCGATGCCGGACGAGCTCAGGTTCGACTGGGCCGCATCGCAGGTAAATGCACTCGCGGCGACATATTGATTGGTGCTGCAGTTTGGCGCCGTTGCCGTTTCGCTCGACCAGTAGATCCGGTCGGTCCGGCACGAGCCGCTGTACGTAGTCGGCCGGCTCATAGGGCACCTGCGTCCGCACGTTGCGTATCCATACTGCCGGACGTGTCCATGACGAACAGGATGTTCGGTCGTGACGGAGCCGCTGCTACGGCCGCGCCGATGAACAGTTCGGTGTCGTCTGCTCCGGCGGGCGCGCTGGCCAGCATCGCAACGGCCGCGGCAGCAGCCAGTGTGGCTCGCGATCGCATCCTGGAAGTCGTCATGACCTGGTCCTCGATTCGGTGGCGCCGCCTTGCGGGGCCCTGACTGGCTGTTTCGCGGGCATGTCGGCGGCATCGAGCTGCATCCGCAGGATCACGCGCGTGACGCGCTGGGTCTTGGTTTCGTAGAAGACGTCGAGGTGGCTGGCGCCCCGCGCCGCGTACTTGCGCAGCGTTGCGAGTGGCACCGCTTCCTGGCCGACGAAGAACTGGCTCTTGTCGTCGAGCCGCAGCACGCTCGTGCGGCAACCCGCGCAGGGAGTAACGCTCCACGCGCCGTAGGCCGTGCTCGGCAGGTTGACGTAATCCGTGCTCGCTTCGATGCCGGTCTCGTAGCGAGATCATCGTGGCCTGGCTCCAGGCCGCCGGGGCCATGCGCCGCACAGGGCGACGGCGACAATCAACACTTTCTTGAACATGGTGTTCCTCTCCGGTGGCGGTGCGGTCTTCAACCGCCGCTCGGTCCGACGATGTAGAAGCTCTGTCGATGTTCCGACTGCGCGCCGCGATCCGACGTGCCGTAACTGTCGACGACGAAGTGATAGGCCTCGAAACCCGTGCCGATGCTGTAGCCGCCGCTGGGTACGGGTGTCTGGCCGGACTGGAGGTCGAAACGCATGAAGTACTCGCACTGCTCACCGGCGGCTGGGTTGTCGACTTCCGGGCAGTTGACGATCTGCCGTCCCGTCCCGCGAGTCGGGCACCGGACGGATCGCCGCGACGTTGTCGTAGGTGCCGATCGGTACGTTGGTGTCGTAGATGCCGCCGGCGAGCGCCTGCTCGATGCCGGCATCGGCAGCCTGGAACGAGCGCTCCTGGTATTGCGCGTTGCCGGCCATCAGCAACTCGAGCGAGGCCGTGGTCATGCCGGAGATGGCCAGCAGCGTCAGGACGAGCAGCAGGATGAGTCCGACGACGAGAGCCGCGCCCGATTCGCGTCGCGGGCCAGCCAGGCGGAGTGGCGAGCGTTGACGGTTCGTCATGCGCGTGTGTTCCGGATGTGGATGGTCTTGGTGAGAAGGATGCGTCGGTAATTGTCGTTGGGCGTCACCGCAGCGCCCATGTCGGCGTACTGGTAGGCCGTGTCGTCGACGAAACCGATCTCGCGCTCTTCCGCGCGGACGCGCAGCCAGATCGTCGCCGAGACCACGACGCCGTTCGCGGGCACCGCGCCCGGGTTCACGTACTGGTCGATGTTGGTGTCGCCGTTCGTGTCGACGCCGAGGCGCACCTGCAGGTCTTCGATGCCCGGGACGATTTCCTCGTCGATGAAGGCGTTCGCCGCGGCGCCGTTCGCATTGGCAAAGCGCTTGCGGCGCAGCGACGGCACGTCGTTGCGGTTGGTCGAGCGCGAGGACACGTAGTAGACGTGCGCCTCGACTTCGCGCGACTCGGAAGCGGGGGGCAGGTAGTCGGCGGGAATGCAGCCCTGGTTGGTGGGATCCGTGCAGCCGGGCATGAACAGGGTGCCGCGAATCCGGCTGGTCTGCAGGTAGATGCGGTTCGTATCCAGGGTCGTTGGCGCCGTCGCGTTCGCACGCCGTATCCACAGCGTGTCGGTACCGGCCAGGTAATTGCTCGCCGCGCAGGTGAGCGTGTAGGAGTTGTTCGAGCCGCCGATGTACTCGTCCAGGTTGAGCACGAAATAGTTGCTGGGAGCACCGGTCGTGCCGCAGACCGCGGCGTTCGACTGTTGCGTGGCAGTGAAGTCGGCGCCCGACGGCGACTGCCCGATTGGGACGCGGTTGACCATGTAGTCCGCGCGATTGCTCATGCCCCAGAAATTCGCCATGCGGACGTCGGTCTCGACCACGTCCATGGCGAGCCGGCCGATTTCCTGCAGGCGCGCGACGCTCTCGGCCGTGCGATACGTGTTGCGGCTCTGGCTGAACACCGTGACCGCGCCGAGGATCAGGAACAGCCCGATCACCATGGCCACCATGAGTTCGATGAGGCTCACGCCGGACTGTCGCATTCGATTCGTGCTTGCGTTCACTGCGGCGTCCTCAGATCTCGATCCGTAGCTGGTAAGTCGACCGGGTCGGCCTGGCCAAGCTCGCTCCAGTTGACGGCGACGACGTATACCGCGGGCGTCGTCGCCGTGGGCGCGGTATAGGTCACGTTTGCGCGTGCCTCCCGGCAACTGCGCCGCAATCTGGTTCATCCAGTCGGTGAGGTCTGCGACGGCGATGGCGTTGCCACCGTTCTCCAGGCACGCACGGGCTGCCGCATGCGTAGGCATTCGCGGGATTACGGTTGGACCGCATGCGGTCCCCGATGTCCGTGGCCAGGTTCACGGCCTGCGTGCGGTAGAGCGAAGTGCGGTTGGCACGCAGGGTCTCGACATAGAGCGCGGCGATGCCGAGCAGGCCGACGGAGAGGACGATCAGGGCGACCATCGCCTCGACCAGGGTGAACCCGCGGTCGCGGCGCAATGCCGCGGAACTGGCGCGGTGTGCGGATCATGGGCAGCCTCCAAAAGCCGTGACCGTCGCCTTGGTGCGGAACACCGACGGCCGCCCGGTCGGCAGGATCTCGATCGCTCGTGCGGCGGAATCGCCGCCGACACTGGTCTCGTTGCCGCGCACGTCGCAGAGCACGAAGCGGTTGACGTTCGCGGTCTCGATGACGGGGAAGCCGGTCGGCAGGAAGACTGCCCGGATTTCGTCAGCGTCCGTGACGACCGTGATGCTCTCCGGCAATCTGCGATCGCGCAGGATCACCTCGCCGGCGTCG
The DNA here is from genome assembly GCA_963793675.1 of uncultured Gammaproteobacteria bacterium. Taxonomy (GTDB): domain Bacteria; phylum Pseudomonadota; class Gammaproteobacteria; order Steroidobacterales; family Steroidobacteraceae; genus RPQJ01. The sequence continues at coordinate 465,373 of CAWCBA010000010.1, forward strand.
ACCTCGCCGTCGCCGTCGGTCCCCGCGACAAGCGCCGGGTCGGCATCGTCGACGAAGATGATCCAGCGATTGAACGGGTCGGTATCGTCTGCGTCGCACGCCGCCCCGTCCTGCGACTTGCACAGCGTGACCGGGACCCGGCGTTTGACGGCCTCGGAGCGGGCGAAGTTGAAGTCGGAGATGATGTCGTTCGCGGCACCGGACATGCGGCTGTTGCGGACGAAGTCCTGCATGTTCGGCAGGCCAATGCCCACCAGCACCGCCAGTACGGCGATGGCGAACATCAGTTCGATCATGGTGAAACCGGGTTGCTTTGCGTGCATCTTGAACAGGAGCATAGGACGCTGCGCTCTCCCTGAAACCGTGTCCCGACGAGCGGTTCGCCGCAAACGACGAGCGGCGCGCTATTTGACTATGTGCAGACCAGGGGGGCGCCCGACGCGCTGCGGCTGGAAATCCGTGGCCGTCCGGTCTGGCTGATGATCACCGCGCGCGCGGCCCGCGAGCCGCGGTCATCGCAGAACGTGACGGTCGCGGTGACCCCCATCTGCCCGAATGGCCGGAAGGATAGGGTGCTGCGGTTGGACGTAATGTGACCGGCGTCCCACGGATCGTAGACGCGCAGCAGGGGCTCGCCGGCATCGCGGGCTGCCGGGGAGTCGTGGTCCAGGTTGACGAAAATCAGCCATCCGGCATTCCACGGCGTAATCGGGGAACACGTCGCGCCGTCGCGGCTGGGGCACAGGCTGACGACCCCGTTGCGCTTGATTGCCTCGCTCCGCGCCAGGTAGACAGCCTGCACGAACTGGTTGACCTGGCCCGTCCGGGCCGCGTCGCGCGCCAGGGCGCCAAAGGACGGCACGCCCCAGGCGAGGGTCGTGGCCAGCAGGCCAAAGCCAACGAGCAACTCGAGCAACGTGTAACCCTGCCACCGCCGGACCAGGCGGTGGCGGCGCTTGCCTTCCATGGCTGCTTTCCCGGGCGGAAGTGGGCCCGGCGGCCCGCCGCCGCCAGGTGAGCGCACAGCTTAGGAGCACACCGAAATGCGGTCTTGCCGCAAAACACAGGGGTTTGTGCGGATTCAGGCCCGGCCGGTCCCGGCCTTTATAATCAGTCCACTTTTTCTGACTCCCCGGACCACTCCCGTGAACGAAGTCAGCAGTCTTCTCGAACGAAACGGCATCCGCCCCACCCAGCAACGCGTCAAGGTCGCCGAGGTGCTGCTTACGGCCCCCGTGCACCTCACCGCGGAGCAGTTGCTCACGAGCCTGCGGCAGTCGCCCAGCAGGGTGTCGAAGGCCACCGTTTACAACACGCTCAAGCTGTTCGTGGATCACGGCCTGGTGCGCCAGATCCACCTGGATCCTGAGCGCTGCGTCTACGACTCGGCGATGACCCCGCACCATCACTTTCAGAACGTCGAGACAGGCGAGATGAGCGACATCCGCCCAGACGAGCTGACTCTCGAGCGAATGCCCACGCTGCCGCCCGGCACCGAGATCGACGGGATCGAGGTCGTGATCAGGGTCCGCCCACAGGCCAGCTGAGCCCGGCTTCCACCCGCGGGGTCGAATCCTTATAATGCGCGCCCCTTCGAGCCGGAGGGGTCTGCGCAGAGCCGACTTAGCTCAGTTGGTAGAGCAACTGATTCGTAATCAGTAGGTCCGCGGTTCGAATCCGCGAGTCGGCACCATTTTTTCCAGTGAAAACCCTGCACCAGTCCGCGTTGCTCGGAGTCCTGTACGCGGTCATGGGGTTCGTGGGCTGGCTGCTGCGCGTCTTTGGCTGGCGCCGCGACCTGGTCCGCCGTCACCTCGCGCGCTGCCTGCCGGAACTCGACGACTCCCGCCGACGAGCCATCGAGGTCGGCTTTTACGGCCACCTCGGGCAGCTCGCGGCCGAGGTCCTCGCCCAGCGCTTTCTCGATCCGGCGGCCCTCGCGGCGCGCGTCCGCTTCGAAAACCCGCAACTGGTGCGGGATTGCCTGCAAGCCACGCCCGGCCGCGCCCTGATCCTGTCATCGCACCACGCCAACTGGGAATGGCTCCTGCTGCGTTGCTCCAGCGAGTTCGACGAGCCGCTGACTGCGGCCTATAAGCCGACCCGTCGGGAAAGCGTCGACGGCGTGTTGCGACGACTGCGCGAGCGTTTCGGGTGCACCATGGTGAAGGCAGGAGATCTCGTGCCCCACCTGCTGGAACAGCGTGGCAAGGTGCGCCTGCTGGCGATGCTTGCCGACCAGTCGCCTTCGGCGAAGAGCGAGCAGCAGGCCTGGCTCGACTTCTTCGGCCAGCCGACATCGTTCTTCCGTGGGCCAGGCTGGATCGGCGCGAAACTCGGTTACTCGGTGTACCTGGCCGCGATGCACCGTGAGCGGCGCGGCCATTACGTCGTGCGCTTCATCGAACTCTCCCGGGCCGGAACCCGGGCCGAGCCGGACCAGATCCTGACGGCCTACACCCGGGCGCTCGAACAGCACGTACGTCAATATCCCGAGCTGTACTTCTGGGCCTACAACCGCTGGAAGCGCGAGAAGCCGCTCTATGGATAAGAGGACGGCATCAGGCACTGCGCCGGTATCGCCACGCGACTCGTTCGGCCTGCGGCTGCGCTATGCCTGTTCGCGGCTGCTGTTCTTCCTGGGCTATCGACTCGGCGGACTGCGCCGCGGAACCATCCGCCAGAATCTTCGGCGTTCGTTTCCCGACCTGAGCGATGCCGCGCGGGCACGCATCCGCAAGGATTTCGTCACGCGGCAATCGGAGCTCCTGGCCGAATTCGATTACGCGCGCGTCATGGGCGCGGATGAATTGCGCGCGAGAGTGCAGGTCGTTGATCGTGATGGCGTGCTGGGCGCACCGGTCAGGCTCGTGCTGATCTGCGGCCACCAGTGCAATTTCGAATGGGCGCTGCTGCGCCTGTCGCTCGAGCTCGGGTCCGGCCTGATCGGCATCTACAAGCCGCTGGGCAACGCCTGGGCCGAGCGGTATTTCCGCTCGATCCGTTCGAAGTTCGGCGCGCGGATGGTGCCGTCGAAGTCCATCCGGCAGGAGATCGGCGTTATCCGCGACGCGCGCGCGCTCGGCCTGGTCGCGGACCAGACCCCGCGCACCAGCCCCGAGCGTCACTGGACGACGTTCCTGCACCAGGACACCGCGTTCTTCAAGGGACCGGAGCGGATGGCGCGACTGCTGCGGGCGCCGATCATTTACGTTTCGATACATCGCCTGGCGCGCGGCCGGTATGAAATCGAGCTCGAGCCACTTACGGCGGCCGGTGAGAAGCCCGCGGCCGGCGTACCCACTGAGCGGTACGCCAGGGTGCTCGAGCGCGACATCAATGCCGACCCGGCGGGCTGGTGGTGGTCGCACAAGCGGTGGAAGAAGCTGAAGGAAGGCAGGGAAGGGTAGGAAGGCCGGGAAGGCCAGGAAGGCCAGGAAGGACAGGAAGGACAGGAAGGACAGGAAGGACAGGAAGTTCGCGTACTGCGGTTCGCCGGGGCCGAGCGCCGGGCCGTCACGTCCGAGTCGTTTCGGCAGCGACCCGTGCCGTCCGGATCCGGTCCAGCAGGGCGTCGAACCGCGGGTCGGAGCGCAATGGATCGAAATCCGGGTCATTGCCGATCCACTCGAGGTTGCCACGGCCGTGCCGGACTGCCCGGTCCAGCATGCTGAGCGCGTCGTCGACGTCGCCCAGCACTGAATACGCGCAGGCGACGTTGTAGTAGGTCGCGAACGCGTCCGGTCGCGACTTGATCGCCCGCGCGGCGAAATCGCGCGCCTTGTCCCGCAGACCCAGCCGCGCCGCGACCACGGTGCCGAGCTGCAACGCCCGCCCATCCTGTGGATCGATCAGGAGCCGTCGCTCCATCACCTGCATGGCGTGACGGGCTACGTCGATGTATTGCTCGGTCCGGCCGAGCTTGATCAGTGCACCTACCAGCATGCACGGCGACTGATAGTCGTCCGGCCTCAGCTTTTGCGCCGCCTCGAAATGCAACACCGCCCGTTCGAAGTCGCCCTCCTGAAAGCAGTGCCTCGCGTAAAGATAATGTGCGTCGAACGACGCGGGGTTGAGTCGAAGTGCCTCCTCGAAACTCTGCAGGGCTTCCTGGGTGCGGCCCTGCAGCGAAAGTATCTGGGCTCGCGCGATGTACGCCTCCGGCATGCGCGGTTCGAGCTCGAGCGCCCGCCGGCTCGCGGCCAGCGCCTCGTCGAAGTCGGCCTGCGACATTCCTACCCGCCACAGGCCCCTGGTCGCCTGCGCGTTTGCAACGCCTGCGTGGGCCTGCGCGAAGCGGTCGTCGCGCCGGATCGCCTCGCGGAAAAAATCGATTGCCGGGCCCATCGCGCTATCCGTTCCGTCGCGCAGGTACGCCTGCCCGCGAAGGTAGAGGTCGTAGGCCTCCGGGTTGCTCGTTCCCCGGCGCTGAATCAATTCGCGTTCCTGCCTGCTCAGGCTCACGCGCAGTGCCTCCACCATTTTCTGCGCGATCTCGGTCTGGATGGCAAAGACGTCGCTCAAATCGCGGTCGTAGCTTTCCGACCACAGGTGGTAGCCATCGGCCGTGCCCACCAGCTGGGCGGTGATGCGAACTCGCTCACCTGCCTTGCGGACGCTGCCCTCGAGCACCGCGCCCACACCGAGCATTCGACCGATCTCGCGTACGTCGGCTGCGCGACCCTTGAACTGGAACGACGACGTACGCGAGGCAATGCGCAGGTCGCGGATGCAGCAAAGCGAGTTGATGATTTCCTCCGCAATGCCGTCGCAGAAGTACTCCTGGTCGCGCTCGGGGCTCATGTCCACGAACGGCAGGATCGCGACCGACTCCGGCGCTGCAGCAGCCGGAGCCGAGGAGGACGTTGCCGGGTCCGCGTCCGGCGTTCGCTCGATGCCCTTCGCGGTCACGTCAAACGCCCAGGCCAGCGCGCAGGCCAGCGGGAATCCAAGCGCGACCAGCGTGATCACGAGCTTCAGCGTCCACGCGGGCAGCCCCATGGGCTCGAAGACCGCGTCCGCCACCTGCACCAGCAGCCACGCGACGACCAGGTACACGACTACGACACGAAACACCTTTCGGCGTCGGAGTTCCGCGAACCAGCGTTCGGCCTTGGATACCTGGTCGGACATCGTGAGCCAGCACCCCCCGTCACGTGATTATAGGGTCGCGGACGCCCTGTGACGCGAATGGAACCGACGCTCCTTATCCTTCCTGGCCTTCCTCGACTTCCTTCAGCTTCCCAACTTCGATTCGAGATGCTGCGCCAGCGTTGAAATGGTCGGGAAATCGAACAGCTCGGTGAGGTCGACCACGCCCGGGTAGGCCTCGTCGATCTTCTCGTGGATCTGGATCAGCGTGAGCGAGCTCGCGCCGACGTCGAACAGGTTGTCGTCGATGTCCACGTGCTTGCCCGGCATGGCGTCGTCGACGATCGCCTTGAGCTGAGCCTCGACCCGGCCCTTGGCCGCGCGACCCTGCCCGTGCAGCGCGGCCCACGCCCGGTCGAATTCCGCCAGTTCCGCCGCAAACTCGCCGTTCTCGTACGCCGCTGGCCAGCGCGCCGCGCTGCAGCTTGCCGCTGGTCGTCTTCGGTATGCGCTTCACCGGCACCACGCGCGCAACCTCGACGCCCGCCCGCTCGTTGATCAGGTGCATTGCCCTGGTCGCGAGCGGGATGAAATCGGCCATGTCGCTCCGGTGCAGCACGAACAGCACCAGCTCGTCCGTGGGCGATTCGGTCGAACGCGCGCCGGCAGCGATCACCTTGCCGAGCTCGAGGCCGGGCTCGGCCTGCAGCACGGATTCGAGGTCGTGCGGGTAATAGTTCTGGCCATTGACGAAGATGATCTCTTTCGAGCGGCCGGTGACGTACAGGTCGCCCTCGTGCTCGAGCGCCAGGTCGCCCGTGCGCAGCCAGCCATCGGCGGTGATCGCGGCCGCGTTCGCCTCCGGGTTCTGGAAGTAACCGCGCGTGACGTTGTCTCCCTGCATCAGCAGGTGACCCACGGTGCCCGGCGGAACCTCCGCGCCCGTGTCGTCCACGAGCTTCACGCGGGTATAGGGAATGGGCCTGCCTTCGCACATGAGCTTGAGCGCCGCGGGATCGGTCGCGTCGACATGCCGTGCCGGCGATCCGACGCCCAGCGAGCGTCGATCGACCGTGATGCAGCGGTACAGCGTGTCGATCGGCGGAAAGCTCACCGCGAGCGATGCTTCCGCCAGGCCGTACACCGGGAACATCGAGGTACGTCGCAGCCCGTACGGTGCGAGACGGTCGAGGAATTCCTCGGCGAGTTCGACGGAGATCGGTTCGGCGCCGTTGAACAGCAACCGGATGCTCGAGAGGTCGTGGTCCTCCAGCGTCTTGTCGCCGAGCGCGCGCAGGCAGTGGCGGTAGCCGAAGTTCGGCGAGCACGTGACCGTGACGCGCTTCGCCGACGACCACTTGAGCCAGAGCAGGGCGCGGCGCACGAACAGGTCCGTGGGCATCAGGTGCTGTCGCACGCCCGCGTACATCATGATCAGGTGGAAGCCGATCAGGCCCATGTCGTGCGTGAGCGGCATCCAGCTGAGCGAGACGTCCTGCTCGTTGAAGCCCGCCGCCTGGCGCGCGCCTTCCGCGTTCGTCAGGATGTTGCGGTGCGTGAGCACCACGCCCTTGGGCTCGCTGGTCGAACCGGAGGAGAACTGGATGAACGCCGTCTGGTCCGGGCTCAGGGCGGCTGGTGTCCCGGAGCGCGAAATGTCGTCGAGCGCATCGATCAGGAACGTCCGCGGCTTGAGCGCGTTCCAGGCTTCGGGTTCGCCGCAGGTCGCGGCATACGTCGCGAGGCGGTCACGGAGCTTCTTGTCGGTGTAGAGGTACGGCTGCCCGAGCTGCTTCGCGATGCGCAGCAGCTTGTGCTTGTGTTCGTCGCTGATCCCGACCGCGACCGGCACGGGCACGATGCCGCCGTAAAGGCAGGCCCAGTACGCGTCGATGAACTGCTCGTTGCTCGCCACGTGCAGGATCAGGTGGTCGCCCGGCTTCGCGCCAATACGCTGCAGGTGGAACAGGATGCCGAGCGCGCGCCGCCGCAGGTCCGTGAGCGTGAGTGTCTTCTCGGCACCCTCGCCCTCGAGGTAGACGATCGCGCCGTCGCCGCGTGCGCGGTCGTCGAGCATGTCGGGAAGAGTCTGGTACTTGATCATCGCTGCTTTATTCTCATGTGAACGTCGCCGGCCGTCCGCAGGTTGATGCGCGCCTCGAGTCGAGGCTGCACGGGCTGTGGATCGGTCAGCTGAAACCGGCGCACCGCAAAATTGAAGTGCAGGAGCATCTCGTAGAGCGAGAAGTTCTGCCCGATGCAGTGACGCGGTCCGGCCGCAAACGGAATGTACGCGAATGCGTGGCGGGCTTCGACCTGCGGCGGATCGAAATGCCCCGGATCGAAGGTCTCGGGCATGCTCCAGTGCTGCGGATGCCGGTGCAGCAGGTACGGGCTGATGAAGACGTCGGTTCCGGGCGGTACCGCGTACCCACCGAGCGTGTCCGGTCCGATGCAGCGGCGGGTCAGCAGCCAGCCCGGCGGGTACAGCCGCATCGATTCGTCCACGACCTGCCGCGTGTAAGGCAGGCGAATCAGGTCGGCATAGCTCGCGAGGCCCAGGTCGCCTGCGGCGCTCTGTTCCGCGGCTACGCGCCTTGCGACAGCGGGGTGGGTGGCCAGCAGCCACCACGTCCAGTTGAGCGTGCTCGCCGTCGTTTCGTGGCCGGCAACGACGAGCGTCATGACCTCGTCGACCACTTCCGCGTCGCTCATGGCCGCGCCCGTGTCGGCGTCCCTGGCATCGAGCAGTAACTGCAGCAGGTCGAAGCGGCTCTGCGCACGTGCGCGCCGGATTGCGACCAGCGCCTTCACGTCGCGCGCCAACTGGCGGAATTCGTAGGCAAAGCGGGTGTCGCGGCGCGCGTCCTGCAGGATGGCGACGAAAGGATTGTGGTCGAGGTCGGGCACGAGTTGCCGCAGGTCGTCATCGAACAGCGCGCGCAGGATCACGCGCAGTGCCAGCCGGCTCACCGACAGAGTGACGTTGACGCTGCCGCTGCCGCGCGCGGCAGCGCTCCATTCCGCAGCGAGCGACTCGTTTTCCTCGCGTACCAGCGACGCGTAGCGTTCGACGACGCGGCGGTGAAAAGCGGGCTGCAGCATGCGGCGCTGCCGGCGCCAGAACTCGCCTTCGCTGGTCATGATGCCGTGCCCCAGCAGCAGCCGGACCCGGTCGATGCCGACGCCCTTGGTGTAGTTGCGGTGGTTCGTCACCAGCACGCGCTTGACGTCGTCCGGATGGCTGGCGACCCAGGCCGAGGCGCCGCGGCTTGGCACGTGGATGCGAAACAGATCGCCGAGTTCCCCGAACGCGCGGCGCAGGACGACGATCGTTTCGTCCGTGCTGCCGATTTCGTGCGGCTGCAGCGCAGCAGGCGGTGCAGTCGCACTGGTGGTTTTCGGTCGATGGGTGTTCACTGGCGGGAGGGGTGGGTCACGCGGTACCCATGGCAAATTGTCCTTGTTTCCCGGGCACGATGACCGACGCAATTATACTTCACGCGCACTTGCGACTGCCGTTGAGCTGCCCGTCGTGGCAGGGGTCGCTGTTGCAGGCATTGCCTTACGCGCGTCGTCTCGACCTGGAGCGGCGCGAGCCGGCAGCGCGGCGAGCCAGCCTGGCTGGCCTGGGCCTCGTCCTGGTGGGGGCGGCCCGCATGACCCAACGGGAATTCCCGCCGCAGGCTTTCACGTTTCCCCCCGGCTGCAAGCCGCGACTGGCTGGCGGCCCTCATTTCAGCATTTCGCACTCGAATTCGTGGGTGACCTGCGTCGTCTGTGCCGAAACCGGCTGCGGCATCGATATCGAGGATCGGCTCGATTCGGCAGATGCCACGAACATTGCGAAGCTGCAGCGCTGGACTGCCACCGAAGCGGCGTTGAAGGCCGCGGGCCTGGGACTGCGCGCGGTGGGTGAGGTAGTGCTCGCGGATTCGCTCGGGGCTGCGATCGTGCGCAAGCCAACGCTACGAATTGCAGTTGCTGGCTGACCTGCCCGGCGTCATCGGCCACCTTGCCGCGGAGAAGAAACTGACGCCGATCATCCAGCCGCTGGAACTGGACGATGCCCTGACGTCAGCCCTGCTCGAGCGCAGCCTCGGCCTGGCGGCGCAGATCAAGTAGGCGCCCGGCCATCTTCTGCTGCCAGCCGGCGAGCGCTGCAGCGTCCATCGCGCGGTCCACCTTCACGGGCTCGCCGTAAACGATCGCGATGCGGCTGAAGGGCAGCGGCAACTCGAACGAGTCCCAGGTGCGGAACGTGAGCTTGAACGAATAAGCGACCGCGATCGGCAGGATCGGCTTGCCGGTGATCTGCGACAGCATGATCGCTCCGGGCTTGAATTCGTGCAGCGGTCCGCGCGGCCCATCGGGCGTGATCGCGGGCGATATGTGCTGCTTGACGATGGTCTCGTAGTAATCACGCAGCGCGCGCGCCCCGGTGTGCGTGGACGAGCCACGGATGACGTGGGCGCCAAATTTCTGCACCAGCATGGCCGGGCCGGTGCCGTCGACGGACGGGCTCACCAGGAAGCCGGCCTTGAGCCCCGCATTGCGCAGGTCGAGCAGGGCCCGCGCGCCGAACAGCATGTGCTGGTGCCAGTACACCGGGATCAGCGACTTGAGGTTGCGAATGGCCTCTGCGGCGGTTTCCTTGCCGGCCACGTGCGTGATGCGGCAACTCGCCCAGATCGTGCGCACGGTCCACCAGGCGATGACCACGGCGACGCGGTACAGCAGCAGCCGCCCGCGCGTGAGCTTGCGCTTGCCGCGGGTGAGCTTGCGATAGAGCGTGTTCTTCAGCGGCGCGGGTTCGTCAGACTTCATCCGGGCATTCTGCCTGCTCGAGCTGCAGGGCTGAATGGTCGATCGCGAATTCTTCCGCGATCACGCGCTTGGCTTCACTCAGCACCAGTCCGCCATCGGCGCCGGGTGCGAGTCCCACGTGCAGCGTGAGCATGGTCTGCCCCGAGGTGAGCGACCAGCAGTGCACGTCGTGCACGTCCCGCACGCCCGGCACGTTTGCCAGCAGTGCCTGGCGCAGGGCATCCGGATCGACGGAATCCGGCGTTTCCTCCATCAGGATGCTGGTCGATTTACGCAGCAGCGACCACGCGCTGCGCAGGATCAGCGCCGCGACCAGCACCGACAGGATCGGGTCGATCGGTGTCCAGCCCGTGGCCAGGATGATGGCTGCCGCCAGCAGTGCGCCGATCGAGCCCAGCAAGTCGCCCATCACGTGCAGGCGGGCCGCCGAAATGTTCAGGTTGTCCTGGTTGCCCTTGCGCAGGATCGCGTACACCGAAACGTTCGCAAGCAGGCCGGCCAGCGCGACCGCAAGCATCGTCCCGCCCTCGATGGGGCGCGGCGTCGACAGCCGGTCCGCGGCTTCGATGACGATCCACACGACCACCAGGAACAGCGCGATCGCGTTCACGAACGCTGCCAGCACCTGCGCACGGTGGTAACCGTACGAGCGGCGAGGGTTCGTCGGGCGCAGCGTGAGCCGGGCTGCGACAAAGGCCAGCGCCAGCGCGGCGGTGTCGGTCAGCATGTGGCCGGCGTCGGCCAGCAGGGCGAGCGAGCCCGAAATCAGTCCGCCCGCGACCTCGAGGGCCATGAACGACGCCGTGATCGCCAGGGCCCAGCCGAGCCGGCGACTTTCGGCAGCGTGCGGGCGGGAATGTGCGAGACGGTCTTTCAAGGGGAGGGTTGGGCGAGCAGCGGCGGCCGCGGAACGGGGGAGTGTTTATACTACCCGACGGCTCCCGCAGGCGGCGGCCGCACAAACCACAACCGCAGGGCGTTTTCGACCGTGACCACCGCTCCGTCCCCGGCCTCGACGCCCGACGTCTCCGTCGTCATACCGGTCTGTAACGAGGACGAGAACGTCCTGCCGCTGGCCCAGGAAATTCACGCGGCCCTGGCGGGCAAGTACTCGTTCGAGCAGGTCTTCGTGGACGACGGCAGCACCGACAAGACGGGCGAGATGGTGCTCGCGGCGCGCGCGCAGGGCATGCCGGAAATACGATTGCTGCAGCACGTTGCGCGCTCGGGCCAGAGCGCTGCGGTGGCCACCGGCGTCCGCCACGCTCGTGGCCGCTGGATTGCGACGCTCGACGGCGACGGCCAGAACGACCCGGCCGATTTTCCTCGCCTGCTCGACGCACTGATGCAGCCCGCATCGCCCCGGCTCAAGCTGGTGATGGGTAACCGCACCACGCGCCGCGACACGTGGCTGCGCCGTGTTTCCTCGCGCGTCGCCAACGGCGTGCGCGGCTGGATCCTCAAGGACGGCACGCCGGACACGGGATGCGGCATCAAGGTGTTCGACCGCGACGTGTTCATGCACATGCCGCGTTTCAGGAACATGCACCGCTTCATGCCCGCGCTCTTTCAGCGTGAAGGGTATGAGGTCGTATCGTTGCCCGTAAACCATCGCGAGCGCATGCGCGGCACGTCGAAGTACGGGCTCAACAACCGGCTCTGGGTCGGCATCGTCGACCTGTGGGGCATGAGCTGGCTGATTCGCCGCGCATCCCCCCGGGTGGCGATCCGCGAGGAACGTTGAAGGTGGCCGGCGCCGCCGTCGTGTCGACCTCGCTGCTCGACCGCTGGCTGCGACCGGGAGCGAACTCCTCCCGCGACGTCACCGTCGACCTGCTCTGGCTGGTCGGGCTCGCGCTGCTGCTGATGGCCACGGGCCTCGGACTGCGTGACCCCTGGCCGGCCGATGAGCCGCGCTTTGCGTTGATCGCGCAGGACATGCTGCGTTCCGGCGACTGGATGATTCCGCGCGTCGGCGGCGATCTGTACGCGGATAAACCCCCGGTGTTCTTCTGGCTGATGGCCGCGGCGATGGCGCTGACCGGGTCGCTGCGGGTCGGCTTCCTGCTGCCGTCGCTGCTCGCGGGTATCGGCTCGGTCGTGCTGGTGTACGACCTGCTGCGTCGCGTGCGCGGGCGCGAGGTCGCGTTCGCCGGCGGCCTGGTGCTGCTGCTCACGTTCCAGTTCGCGTGGCAGTTCCGGCAGGCGCAGATCGATGGCGTGCTGTGCTTCTTCACCACGCTCAGCCTGTACGGGTTGCTGCGCCACCTGTTCGCCGGGCCGGGCATGGGCTGGTTCTACGTCGGCTGGTTTGCGGCCGGCATCGGCGTCATCACCAAGGGCGTCGGTTTCCTGCCGCTGCTGTCGTTGATTCCGTTCGTCGTGCTCGCGGCGCGAGGGTGGCCGACGCAGGTGCCGCATCGCGACCCGCACTGGTGGCTCGGGCCGGTCTTTTTCCTCGGTGCGATCGCGCTGTGGTTCGTGCCGATGATGCTGGTCACGTCGGCGGGAGGCGAACTGCTGGCGTACCGCAACGAAATCCTGTTCAAGCAGACGGTCACGCGCTACGCCGAAGCATGGCACCACCACGAGCCTTTCTGGTTCTACCTCGTCAATGTCATCCCGGTCCTGTGGCTGCCACTGACCGCACTGGTGCCCTGGCTCTGGCCGCGGTGGCGCGCGGCCCTGCGACCCGGCTCGCGGGATACGTTCGTCGCCACGCTGCTCGCGTGGGTCGTGCTCGTCGTGCTGTTCTTCTCGATGAGTTCGGGCAAGCGCGGCGTGTACGTGCTGCCGGCCGTGCCCGCACTGGTGATGGCGGCGGCGACGTGGCTGCCGGAGGTCCTGCGTCAACCGATGACGCGCAGGCTCGCCTTCACTCTCGCGGCGATTCTCGCCATCGGCACGGTGCTGGGCGCCGTGTACTTCGCCGTCGACGGCCAGGCGAGCGCGCGGATCGTTCGTGACTACGGCATGGCTCCGCTGCTGCCGCTCGTCGTGGCGGGCGTCGGCGGTCTGGCTGCGCTCGCGCTGTTCCGGGTGCGGGACGGCTGGCTCGCCTATGGCGGTACGCTCGCGGCAATTTTCGCGACTGCCGGCCTCATCGTGAATCCGCGCATGGACGACGTGCGGTCGGGCAGGGGGTTCATGGCAGAGGTCGAGCAGGCGTCCACTGGCATCGCGGAGCTCGGTCTGGTCGGTGCCAAGGAGCAATACCTGCTCGAACTGCGCCGGCCCAGCATCAACTTCGGCCACGCGCGCTGGCAGGAGAAGGAAGCCGAGGCGGCCGACGCTGCGGCCTGGTTTGCCGCGAAGCCCGGGCGCGCGCTGCTCGTGCACCAGAAGACGCTCGAGATCTGCTTCCAGGGCATGCAGGCGCAGGAACTCGGCCGCGCCAATCGGCAGCACTGGTTCCTCGTGACCGGTGGCAGTGCCGATCCAGCCTGCGTCGCAGCTGGCGACCTGCGTCGGGCCCGGCTCTACATTCCGCCGAATGCGTCAGTAAATTCAGCGCCTTAGCTTGAGTTCGCTAGACTTTCTGTCAGAATTCGGCTCGCGCCACGTGGGTCGCGTCGCCAGCGTTTCATTCTGCGACTGCGTTCGCGCCAGGGAGACCGGATAGCGCGATGTCGTCGCAACCCCCGCCGATCGAAACCGAGGAACAGGAAACTGCGGATTTCCTGTCCACACAGTTCGTCTTCGGCAATGGCGGGCATCCCACCGTCGGTCTCGACATCCTGGTCACCAAGGTTGCCGTCGACTTCGTCGGACTCACCAGCGAGGCCGGGGACAACTGCGTCAAGCGCAACCTCGACGCACTGCGTGAAGCGACCGGGGTGGACGCCATCTGCATCGTGCTGCTCGACGGTGAGCGCAAGCTCATCGAGCGGGTGGCCGCAGCCACCGGCCTGGTCACACCGTTCGATCCGCAGATCATGAAGGGCGATGCCGCCGAGCGGCTGCCGGTGCTGAACGGCAGGCTCGAGCACCTGCGGATCGCGGAAATCCGCGACACGCTCCAGCCACGCCGGGAGCACGCAGTCGATGCGGCGCGCCTGGCGGAATTCAACGTGCGATCGGCCCTCGTCTGCGGCCTGTCGCTGAACGACCGCGTCAATGGCTTCATTGCGCTGTTCTCGTCCCAGCCGCGCAAGGAAGGCTGGGACGCGAACCTGCACCTGATGCTCAAGCTGGTCGGCTCGAGTTTCGCCACCGGCCTCGAACGCCTGCGCGTCCAGCGTTACCTGGCCAGGCTCGAAGAGCGCAACGCGCTGTCGCTCCCCGCGGCCAATGACGGCATGTGGGACTTCGACGTCGAGAACAACACCGTTTACTACTCGCCGCGCTGGCGCAAGATGCTGGGCTACGACGAGCACGACGCGAACGTCACGCCGGACTGGCGTCGCCTCGTGCATCCGGACGACCTGGCACGCGTCCAGGCGATGATCCGCGACCACATTGCCGGCAAGACGCCGATGTTCGAAAGCGTGCACCGCATGCGGCACGTCAAGGGCGACTGGCGCTGGGTCGTGAGCCGCGCCCAGGCGCGCGTCGACGGCTCCGGCCGCCTGCGTCGCCTGGTGTGCGTCGAATTCGACATCACCGAGCGCAAGCTCTACGAAGACGCGCTGTTCAAGGAAAAGGAAAGCGCGCAGATCACGCTGCAGTCGATCGGCGACGGCGTCATCACGACCGACGGCCACATGATCGTCGAGTACCTGAACCCCACCGCCGAGGAACTCACCGGCTGGAAGTTCGAGGAGGCGCAGGGCAAGGGCGTCGACGAAATCTTCCGTGGTTTCCACGAGGAGACCTGCGAGCCTCTCGAGAATCCGCTGTCCGTGGCGATCCGCCGCGCCCGCGCGATCAAGTCGGTGCGTCCCACGCTGCTGATCAAGCGCGACGGCAACGAGATGTACATCGAGAGCACCGCCTCGCCGATCCGTGACGGGTCGGGTGCGGTCTGCGGCGGCGTGCTGGTGTTCCACGACGTGAGCGAAAGTCGCGAACTCAACCGCAAGCTCTCGTACCACGCGAGCCACGACATCCTGACGGGCCTGGTCAACCGCCGGGAATTCGAGGCCCGGCTCGAGCGCTCGCTGCGCAGCGCGAAGGCGCGCGAGACGCAATACGCGCTCTGCCACCTCGACGTCGACCAGTTCAAGATCATCAACGACACCTGTGGCCACAGTGCGGGTGACGCGCTGCTCGGGCAGGTGGGTGCGCTGCTCAAGACCAAGATCCGCTGGCGCGACACGCTCGCGCGCCTGGGCGGCGACGAGTTCGGCGTGCTGCTCGAGAGCTGCTCGCTCGACGACGCGCTGGTGATGGCCGAGCAGCTGCGCGAGACCATGCGCAACTACAAGTTCGTCTGGGAAGAGCGCACGTTCCGCCTCGGTTGCAGCATCGGCGTGGTACCGATCACGGGCGACAGCGAAGACGTGGCGACGGTGCTGTCGTCGGCCGACAGTGCCTGCCAGGCGGCGAAGGAAGGCGGACGCAACCGCGTCTTCAGCTTCCAGGACAACGACATCGACCTCATGCGCCGCCGCCGCGAAATGCAGTGGGCCGCGCGCATCAACAACGCGCTGGAGGAGTCGCGCTTCGAGCTGTTCCGGATGACGATCCAGCCGCTGCAGAAGCACGAACCGGGCGCGCACTACGAACTGCTGCTGCGCATGAGGGACGAGACCGGCAAGATCGTCTCGCCCGACAACTTCATCAACGCGGCCGAACGCTACGGCATCACGCCGCAGATCGACCGCTGGGTGGTCGAGCACGCGCTGCGCTGGCTGGTCTCCGAGGCCGACGAGCGTGAGCGTCTCGCGCTGTGCTCGATCAACCTCTCGGGCCAGAGCCTGGGCGACGCGGACTTCCTGCCGTTCGTGCAGAAGCTGCTGAAGAGCAGCGGCATCGACGGCACCAAGATCTGCTTCGAGATCACGGAGACCGCGGCGATCGCCAGCTTCTCACAGGCCAACCGCTTCATCGCGGCCCTCAAGGAGGAGCAGGGCTGCAAGTTCGCGCTGGACGACTTCGGCACGGGGTTGTCGTCGTTCGGTTACCTGAAGCATTTCCCCGTCGACTTCCTGAAGATCGACGGCAGCTTCGTGAAGGAAATCCTGCGCGACCCGATCGACCGGGAAATGGTGCGGTCGATCAACGAGATCGGGCACCTGACGGGCAAGCAGACGATCGCGGAGTTCGCCGAGAACGAAGAGATCATCAACATGCTCAGGTCCCTGGGCGTCGACTACGCGCAGGGCTACGGCATCTCGGCGCCTACGCGCATCCTCAAGGTCGCGGCCAACGGCTGAGTGCCGTCTCGTCTAGCGCGTTCGGCGCCGGGCGTACTTTTCAGCCGTAAGGAATACCCAGGCTAGGCCGGCGAGGCCGTCGCTGCCGTGGTCTTTTCGGCGAGCGGAAAGGCAGACACGCTCGCCGAAAAGACCACGGCAGCGACAGCTGCACGACCGCGCCTGAGCTTTGTCTTCGTGGCCGAAGACTACGCACGGCGCAGGCAGCGGTCAGCGCACAGGTCGCCGGGCGACCGGTATCAGCACTTCGTTGCGGCGCATGAACCAGGGCGTAAAGGACGGGTTGTAGCGGGCGAGCACGGGGTCGCCGCGAGTGACCAGTCCCCGCGCCTTGATGCGCTCACGCAGCGACACTTCGCTGTCACGATAGTTGCTTGCGGTCCAGCGTCCGGAGTAGCGCCAGCAGGCGATGAGCTGCGCCGGCAACTCGTGAATCTGGATGGTGGGGTCCAGCGGTGCTGGCGCAGTGGCGGGCGTGCAGGTGGCCGGCAGTGTGAAGGCGACGCGGAAGGCGCGGCCATCGGCGACCTGCGAGACCGGTGCCGTCATTGCGATCTTCTCGCCGCGCGACTGGGCCACGGGCGCTGTCATCGCGATCTACTGCTGCGCGACGTTGTAGCCGCTGATGTAGCGGAACAGACGCTGGAAGGCGATGCTGCCGGCGTCTTCGAAGGCGGCTTCGACGCGTGTTTCGGCGACGACGTACGGCGCGTACTCGCGCAGCTCGAAACTGCCGTCCTGCTCGAGCACCTGAAAGCTCGGTTCCTCGGTAGCCATGGCGGTTGAACTCGTGAGCACTGCGACGGTGGCCGCGAACGCCGCGGCTCCTGGCGCGTGCACGATGATGGCCTCCTGGCCTGTGGCAATTCGTCTGTGGTTCAGTGTACGCCACGATCGAAAAGGTGGGGCGGACGGTCGGTGAGGGCACTCGTTCCGGGTGTTCCTCGGGCGAGCGTACCTGCCTTTCCGCTCGCCCGAGGAACACCCGGAACGAGTGCCTGGTCTAACGCGCCTGAGCGGATTCTCGTCAAAGCGCGAGAATCCGCACGGCGCACGCAACGTCGACGCGGACACATCGCATGACCGAATGCCGATGATTCGCAGCCGGCAGTCTCCATGGCTCTGTCACCAAGTCGTGTTGATGGAGCTCGTTCTGATTCGTCCCGTACGCCGAAAGCAGACGTCGAAGGGGGAAGAACGACTCGAAGCGGTCATCGGCCGCGTCGAAAAGCGGAATCTCAACGTTTGAACTCACCCGCTGGCGTAGGCTGGCAAAGGCAGCCGGAGACAGTCGGCTGGAGCGAAGGGCTAGGCGTCGCCACGGTGGGGCCGCCCAGGGGCGTCATGCACCGTCGCTTAGCAGATAGCCTCTTTGCGCGTACGGGAACGTGGCCAGCTCGGCGTTGGCGGCTGAATCCGCGATGAAGTACGCCCGGACTTCGGCGATCCGGCCGTCTCGCATGACGTACCACTCGGTGCCTCGCGCCATAAGCCGGAGCTTGCTTCCCGGTGGGGTCCACAGGCAGCTCCATTCGTTGACGACTTCGTCGCCCCTGGCAATGATCCGATCGATCGACCAGAGCGGGTCCAGCGCAAGTTTGTACTTTCGCCAATATCGGGCGAGGTGCTCCGCGCCAGTGATGGGTGGAAACGATGGCGGCAAGAAGTAGTGACAAACTTCTGGCGCGAGCGTGCTCAGCAGATCCTCCAGATTACCGGTGTTGCAACCGTCAAAGTACTTGCGGACGACCGCGATGTTTGTGGCCTCGATGTCTTTCATCTCTACCTCTCAACGTACGTAACGCGACTGCGGCGCCTGCCTTTGAATTCAACGACTGCATGTCGGTTCACGCACCCGATGTCGGTATGAGGCCGGCCCGTGCCCATCAAGTTTCCGCCGATGTCGGCGTAAATCTTTATCTGGAGATGCTCGCGCAGTCCGCGCTGCCGGACAAGCGGCCGAAGCGGGCGCGAGACTTGGCGCCCTTGCGTAGGTCAACTTATGGCCGCTTTTACGCCTAAGCGAATCTCTGCTCTGCGGTCTCCAGCTTACCCGGTTGCTGTGGTCGTATCGCGCGACGAAGTCCGTGCGGGCCGTCCACGCTACGTGCGCCGTGCAAGTTTTCGCGCCCTGGCGAAAACTTGCTCAGGCGCCGCATCGCAAGCGGGCGGTTCCGTGGTCTTTCTGGCGAGCGTGTCTGCCTTGCCGCTCGCCAGAAAGACCACGGAACCGTCTGCCCTTGCCGTCCGGCAGCCCGAAGCAAAATGCTCGCTCAGTCCGCGTACTCGAACCGCATCGACAGGTCGACGGCCCGCACGTGCTTCGTCAGCGAACCGACCGAGACGAAATCCACGCCAGTCTCGCCCACCGCCCGCAGCGTCTCGAGCGTGACGCCCCCGGACGCCTCGAGCTTGATCGGTCCGTGCGGGTGCGAGCGGTTGAGCGCGACCGCCGCCCGCAGGTCAGCGAGCGAGAACTCGTCGAGCAATGCCATGTCGGCACCGGCATCGAGCGCTTGCCGCAGTTCGTCGAGCGACTCGACTTCCACTTCGATCATCACTTTCGCTGGCGACCCCTTGGCAGCCAACACCGCGGCACCGATCGATCCGGCCGCGAGGATGTGGTTCTCCTTCACCAGGATGCCGTCATACAGGCCCACGCGATGGTTGACACCGCCGCCGCAGCGCACGGCGTACTTCTGCGCGTTGCGCAGGCACGGCAGCGTCTTGCGTGTATCGAGCACGCGGCACGGCAATCCGCGCAGGACGTCGGCATAGCGCCGCGTGGCGGTCGCGGTCGCCGACAGCACCTGCAGGAAATTGAGCGCGGTGCGCTCGCCGGTGAGCAGTGAGCGGGCCGGGCCAGACAGGCGATACAGCAGCTGATCGGGTTGCACGGTGTCGCCGTCGGTCACGTGCCATTCCACGACGACTGCAGGATCGACCTGGCGGAACACTTCGTCGACGTACGGCCGGCCCGCGACCACCGCCGCTTCCCGCGTGATCACCTTGGCTCGCCCCATGCGGCCAGCCGGCACCAGCGCCGCGGTGAGATCGCCGCTACCGATGTCTTCCTTGAGTGCGGCGGCGACGGTCTCGCGGAGATCCGCGGGCAGGACGATGGCCGCGTTCGGGTCGTGGGAGCGGGGCGTGCCCGGTGTCGCGGTCGTCGTCATGCTGTCGTCCGTCCATCCTCGATCGGCGCGCCGAATTGTCCGCTCCGCTCGCACAAAAAGAAAACCCGGCCGGAGCCGGGTTTTCTCGTGCCAGTCCGTCGATCGTGATCAGAACGGCAGGCCGTGCGTTGCCGAACCCATGCACAGCAGCATCGGGATCGACAGCACGAAGTTCGTGCGCGAAGCGAGCAGGGCGGTCTTGCGCGCAGCGGCCTTTTCTTCGTCCGTCGCGGCCACGATGCCAAGTATCTTTTTCTGGTTGGGCCAGATCAGCACCCAGACGTTGAAGAGCATGATGGTGCCGAACCAGGCGCCGATGCCGATCACGAGCTGGTAGTAGTTGACCGGGTCACTCAGCATCCCGAGCGTGAACGCGCCGTGGAAGTTGCCCGAACGCGCAAGGTACCAGGCGCCCGTGAGCCACGTCGCCAGCGCCGTCCAGCGGAACCAGAGCAAGGCCAGGGGGGCAATGTACTTGCTGATGCCGGCGCCGCCCGGGCCGCCCTTGTCCGCTGCGGCGGCGGCGAGGCCGGGAACCTGCACCAGGTTGAAATAGTAGAGAAGGCCGATCCAGGTGATGCCGGACAGGATGTGCAGCCAGCGGGCAAGGCCCAGTTCATGGAAGGTGGTGGGTGAGATCAGCAGCGCGAGCACGACAGCCACCACGAAACCAGTCGTGATGGCGCCGCGAACCGAGTTCAATGGATTCATGGGTCGGCGTTCCTGCGGGAAAAAATCTTTTTGGAACCGGGGCTTATATTTGCCCCGAGCCCTGGAATGGTTTGAAGAATAGGCGACGGGACCCCATAATTCAACGTCCTGCGCGGCAGGCGCAGGAGGCTTCATGACCCAGGTTGCACCGACTTCACCGTGTTTGAACATCTGCGTGCTCGATTCCGCCCGGACTTGCATCGGGTGCGGCCGCACGCTGGATGAGATCGCACGGTGGGGCCGGATGAGCGCTGCCGAGCAGTGGCAGGTCATTGCGCGCCTGGAGCGTGTCCGTCAGCAGGAGGCCGCAACGGCAAGTCCCGTCCCTGCGAACTGATCTGGTTCGAGGCGAACGGAACGCCGGCTGCGTCCTGATGTCATTGGCAAGGCCGGCGTTGGTGCCGGCGAACTGGCTGCGTCTCGCGGCCGAGAGGTAAGGACGTGGACGTTACTCAGCGGATCCAGGAACAGCTCAAGTCGAACCCGGTCGTGCTCTACATGAAGGGCACGCCTGACTTCCCGCAGTGCGGATTCTCGGCCTCGGCCGTGCGCACTCTCGAAGCCTGCGGTGCGGAGTTCGCGTACGTGAACATCTTCGAAGACCCGGAACTGCGCGAGGCGCTCAAGCGCTACTCGAACTGGCCGACCTACCCGCAGGTTTACGTGAAGGGCGAGTTGCTCGGCGGTTCGGACATCCTCACCGAGATGTTCCAGAAGGGCGAGTTGCAGCAGGTGCTGACCGAAGCCGGCGCCACGGTCAGGACGGCCTGACGCGATAGCCTGCCCGGGCGGGCTGGCCGGACTGCTGCTCCGTCCGCCTGCGCCGGTTGATCCCGCGCGGGGCGGCGCCGCCTAGACGGCGTCGTCGTCTGCCTGCGGCGGCTCACGCTGGGTGAGCTGCGGAGCGCGTTCGCACGCATCTTCGTACAGGCTGCGGAATTTGTTGCAGATGATGCAGAAGAGCGCAGCCGTGCGCTCCGCGTCGTAGATTGCCGAATGCGCGGCATTCGGGTCCCACTCGAGCCCTGCGGCCGCGATCGCCCGCGACAGCACCGTCTGGCCGAATGCGACGCCGCCGAGCGTCGCCGTGTCGAAGCTCGAGAACGGGTGGAACGGGTTGCGCTTGATGTCCGTGCGCGCTATCGCCGCATTCAGGAAATTGAGGTCGAACGACGCGTTGTGCCCGACGAGCACGGCGCGCGTGCACTCACGCTCGCGGACTTCCTTGCGGATTTCGCGGAAACAGCTGCGTCAGCACTTCCTTTTCCGGCAGTGCCGGCCGCAACGGGTGATGCGGATCGATGCCGTTCACGGCGAGCGAAGCCGGGTCCATGCGCG
Source organism: uncultured Gammaproteobacteria bacterium (assembly GCA_963793675.1). Taxonomy (GTDB): domain Bacteria; phylum Pseudomonadota; class Gammaproteobacteria; order Steroidobacterales; family Steroidobacteraceae; genus RPQJ01. The sequence continues at coordinate 486,833 of CAWCBA010000010.1, forward strand.
AGCCATGGAACGGCTGCACGTGGAAGCGGTGCGTCACGCCCGGCCGCAGTTCCCCCATCGGCGTCATTTCGATCATTACCGCGGCGATCTCGAGCAGCGCATCGGTCTGGTGATTGAATCCACCCGTCTCGACGTCGACCACTACCGGCAGGAAGCCGCGGAATCGGTCGGCAATTCGCGGTTCGGTGAACTCGTACGATTCGAAGTCTTCGGTCATGCCGGGTCTATCATGCGCCACGCCAGCGACGCGCCGGCGCGGAAAGGAACCAGCCGGTCACCCGCGGGTCCGAATGAGTAGCTGTCCGGCACGTTCCAGGATTCCTTGCGCAGGGTCAGGGTGCCTTCGTTGCGGGGCACGCCATAGAAGTCGGCACCGCGTTCGGAGGCGAAGCCTTCGAGGCGGTCAAGGCGGCCAGCGCTTTCGAAAGCCTCGGCGTAGAGTTCGATGGCCGCGTGAGCCGAGAATATTCCGGCGCAACCACAGGCGGTTTCCTTGGTGTGCCGGGCGTGCGGCGCGCTGTCGGTGCCGAGGAAGAATCGGGGGTCGTCGCTGGTCGCCGCTGCCAGCAGGGCCTCGCGATCGCGCTCGCGCTTCAGCACCGGCAGGCAGTAGTGATGCGGGCGGATGCCGCCTGCGAACAGCGCGTTGCGGTTCAGCAGCAGGTGCTGCGGCGTGATCGTGGCGGCGACGCCCTGGCGCGCGCCCTGGACGAACTCCGCGGCGATACGCGTCGTGATGTGCTCGAACACGACCTTCAGGCCTGGCACGCGTTCGACGACGCGGCTCAGCACGCGGTCGATGAAGACCTGCTCGCGGTCGAAGACGTCCACGCTGCTCTCGGTGACTTCGCCATGCACCTGCAGCACCAGGCCTTGTTCTGCCAGCGCTTCGAGCGCGGGCCAGACCTTTTCGATCGAGGTCACGCCGGCGTCGGAATGCGTCGTGGCGCCGGCCGGGTAGAGTTTTGCGCCGACGACGAAGCCGCTGGCCTTCGCCTTGCGGATCTCGTCGGGCGAGGTGCTGTCGGTCAGGTACAGCGTCATCTGCGGTTCGAACTTCAGTCCGGCCGGGACCGCCGCCACGATGCGCGCGCGATACGCCGCCAGCGCGTCGGTGGTCGTCATCGGCGGCTGCAGGTTCGGCATCACCAGCGCGCGGCCGAATTGTCGCGCGGTGAAGGGCACCACGGCCGCGAGTTGCGCGCCGTCGCGCACGTGCAGGTGCCAGTCGTCCGGCCGGCGCAAAGTCAGCGTTTGCGGAGTGGAGTTCACGCCAGGGACTGCAGCTGTGCGTCCAGTGCCTTGGCGTCGCCCAGCAGGTGCACGGCGTAGCGCACCCCGAAGCCGGTCATCTCGGTCGGCACGTGGGCGAGTCCGCCCTTGCGTTCGGACGGGGCGAGGTCGACGTGAACCCAGGGCACCGACGCCTCGACGAACCTGCTGAGGAAGCGCGAGGCCAGGATGTGGTCGCCCTTGCTCTCGAGCGCGCACTGCAGGACGTCGGCGCCGGGGCACTCGAGCTCCGTGTCGAAGTCTTCGTCCATCGGGAAGCACCAGACGCGCTCACCGCTGTGGCGTCCCGCCTGCAGCAGCCAGTCGTGCAGGCCCGCGCGGTTGGTGAAAGCCCCGGCGTAGCGATCGGTCAGGGCGTTGACGCAGGCGCCGGTCAAGGTGGCGAAATCGAGCACGAAACGCGGCTTTTCGCGCGAAGCGAGCGTCAGCGTGTCCGCCAGCACCATGCGGCCCTCGGCGTCGCTGTGCACGACCTGGATGGTCACGCCGTTGAGCGCACGCACGATTTCCTGCGGCCGGAACGCGTTGGGACCGATCTGGTTCTCGGTGATCGCGAGCCAGCAGTCGATCGGGTACGAGGCTTCGAGCCGTGTCAGCGCGAGCAGCGTGCCGACCGCGACCGAGCTGCCCTGCATGTCGCCGTGCATCGTGTACATGCCCCGGTGCGGCTTGAGGTTGATGCCGCCGGTATCGAAGCAGATGCCCTTGCCGACCAGGGCGATGCCGCTCGCACCCTTGCTTGCCCCCGCGGGGCGCGACCGCTTCGGCCGGTACGTGAGACGCACGATGCCCGCGCCCCGATGCGGGTTGGCGCGCGCAACGGCGAGGAACGCGCCGGCACCGAGTTTCTCCAGCTGGCCGATGCCGTAGAACCTGAACGACCAGCCTTCGCGGCGCGCGAGGCTCTGCAGCGCCGCACGATACGCAATCGAGTCGAGCACGTTGGGCGGCAGGGTGGCAAGCCAGCGCGCGAGGTGGTTGCCCGCCGCGATGGCGCGGCTGCGGTCGTAGAGCGTCGATGCCCGATCCGCGACGTGGACGTGCGACAGGTCGTGCGCGACCGTGGCCTTCGATTTCTGCTCGGGCATCGGGGCCGCGTGAGCGAGCACGGCACTCAGCACCGCTTCGAGCGCGGCTGACCGTTCACCGGGTGCAGTGAATTCGTTTGCATGCAGGTGCAGGCGCGCCACCCCGGGCTTGAGCACCTCTCGCGCCAGCTTGCCGGCCAGATCCAGCCGCTCGAAACCTGTTGCGCCGGGCTTCACGAATCCGACCACGACCAGCGTCTGGCTGCGATTTGGCAGCCGCGTCACGAGGATCGGTGATTCCTGGCCGCTGCGCTGATGCGCCCGCAGCAACTTCCGCCATACGGCAGCCTGTGGCAGCTTGTCGACCGCGCGGCCCTGGCTGCCCATTTTTTCGAGCAGGACAACCGCGCCATCGGCCCGCGACAGCGTAACGTCCGACAGGACGAACGGTTTCACCGACACGTCGATTCTCAGCTCGGGCGGGATCACTTTCTGCATTGGGAAATCCTTGACCCTGATCGGCCCGGACCGGATCATTGACGGACACATTCTGCGTGCAGCGCGCGAGCCGATTACGCGCGCTCCGGCGCGGCGGCATGCTAACAGGCCGTGCCGGGCAAATCATTACCGTCCGCCGGCCGGCGCCGCGTTTTCGATACGGATGGAGACTTTAACTGATGTTCGAAACGTCCAAGATCGACGACGCCGATCCCGCCGAAACGCGCGAATGGCTGGAATCCATCGATTCCGTGCTGAAGACGCAGGGATCCGGGCGGGCACATTACCTGCTCGAGCGCATCATCGATTTCACGCGCCGTTCCGGTGCGTACCTGCCGTTCAAGCCGAACACGGCCTACGTCAACACCATTTCGACCGGGCAGGAACTCGAATATCCCGGTGATCGCGCGCTCGAGCGCCGCATCGAGGCTTACCTGCGCTGGAACGCGATGGCGATGGTCGTGCAGGCCAATCGCCAGAGCTCGGAGTACGGCGGGCACCTGGCGAGCTACGCCTCGGCGGCAACCCTGTACGAGGTCGGCTTCAATCACTTCTGGCGTGCCCCGAGCGAGCAGCATCCCGGCGACATGGTCTTCATCCAGGGCCACTCGGCGCCCGGCATTTACGCGCGCGCCTATCTCGAGGGCCGGCTCACCGAAGACCAGCTGAACCGCTTCCGTGAGGAGGTCGGCGGCGGGCTGTCCTCTTATCCCCATCCGTGGCTGATGCCGGATTTCTGGCAATTCCCGACGGTGTCGATGGGCCTCGGTCCGATGATGGCGATCTACCAGGCTCGCTTCACGCGTTACCTCGAGCACCGCGGCATCGTGCCGGCGAGCGACCGCAAGGTCTGGGCCTTCCTCGGTGACGGCGAGATGGACGAGCCGGAGTCGCTCGGCGCCATCACGATGCCGGTGCGCGAGCAGCTCGACAACCTGGTGTTCGTCATCAACTGCAACCTGCAGCGGCTCGACGGCCCGGTGCGCGGCAACGGCAAGATCATCCAGGAACTCGAAGCCGCGTTCCTCGGCGCCGGCTGGAACGTGATCAAGGTGGTGTGGGGTTCGCGCTGGGACCCGCTGCTGCAGCAGGACACCAAGGGCCTGCTGCGGCGCCTGATGATGGAATGCGTCGACGGCGAGTACCAGAACTTCAAGGCGAAGGGTGGCGCGTATACGCGCGAGAATTTCTTCGGCAAGTATCCGGAGCTGAAGGAAATGGTCGCCAACATGTCCGACGAGGACATCTGGCACCTCAACCGCGGCGGTCACGACGCGCGCAAGGTCTTCAATGCCTACCAGGCGGCCATGAAGCACACGGGCCAGCCGACGGTCATCCTCGCCAAGACGGTGAAGGGGTTCGGTCTCGGCCGCACGGGCGGCGAAGCGCAGAACATCACGCACCAGCAGAAGAAGCTCGACGACGCTTCGCTGCGCGAATTCCGCGATCGCTTCAACATCCCGGTGTCGGACGAGGACATCGCGAGCCTGCCGTATTTCCGGCCGACGGAGAACAGCGAGGAGATCAAGTACCTGCAGGGGCAGCGCAAGTCGCTGGGCGGCTACCTGCCGCAGCGCAGCGACCGTGCGCCACCGCTCAAGACGCCCGCGCTCGAAGCGTTCAAGCCGCTGCTCGAATCGTCCGGTGAGCGGGAGATCTCGACGACGATGGCGTTCGTGCGCCTGCTCGGCATCCTGCTCAAGGACAAGGAGATCGGCTCTCACGTCGTGCCGATCGTTCCCGACGAGGCGCGCACTTTCGGCATGGAGGGCATGTTCCGGCAGATCGGCATCTACTCGTCGATGGGCCAGCTCTACACGCCGCAGGACTCGGACCAGTTGCTGTACTACCGTGAGGACAAGAAGGGCCAGATCCTCGAGGAAGGCATCAACGAAGGTGGCGCCATGTGCAGCTGGATCGCAGCGGGCACGGCTTACGCGAACCACGGCGTCAACATGGTGCCTTTCTACATCTATTACTCGATGTTCGGCTTCCAGCGCATCGGCGACTTCGCGTGGGCCGCGGGCGACATGCAGGCGCGCGGCTTCCTGCTGGGCGCCACGGCAGGCCGCACGACGCTGGCTGGCGAGGGCCTGCAGCACCAGGACGGCCACAGCCAGCTGGTCGCGACGACGATCCCGAACTGCGTCGCATACGACCCGGCGTTCGCCTACGAACTCGCGGTGATCGTGTGGGACGGCCTGCGCCGCATGTATGCGAAGCGCGAATCGATCTTCTATTACATCACCTGCATGAACGAGAATTACGTGCAGCCGGCGATGCCGCAGGGCGTGGAGGCGGGCATCCTCAAGGGCATGTACGTGCTCAAGCGCGGCGGCAAGGGCAAGGTGCGCGCCAACCTGCTCGGTTCCGGCACGATCCTGCGCGAGGTGGTCAGGGCCGCCGAAGTGCTGGAGCAGGATTTCGGGGTGCCGGCCGACGTCTTCAGCGTGACGAGTTTCTCCGAACTGCGGCGGGAGGCGCTCGATGCCGAGCGCTGGAACCTGCTGCATCCCGACCAGCCGCCGCGCGTGCCTTACGTGCAGGAGTTGCTGGGCGAGCAGAAGGGTCCGTTCGTCGCGGCGACGGACTACATGCGGATCGTGCCCGACCAGATCCGCCAGTGGGTGCCCGGCACGTTCCACGTGCTGGGCACGGACGGTTACGGTCGCAGCGATTCGCGCGCGGCGCTGCGTGGCTTCTTCGAGGTCGACTACCGCTACGTCGTGCTGGCCACGCTCAAGTCGCTGGCGGACGCGGGCAAGCTCGACCGCGCCACGGTCATGAGCGCGATCGAGAAGTTCGGGATCGATCCCGAGAAGCCGAACCCGGTGACGGTCTGAGCGCGGGGTGAGCGAAGTGGCAGGCAACGGGCTCATCGAAATCCGCGTCCCGGACATCGGCAACTACAGGGACGTCGAGGTCATCGAGGTCGCGGTGAAGCCGGGCGACAGCATCGCCGTCGAAGGCACGCTGATCACGCTCGAGACCGAGAAGGCGACGATGGACGTTCCGTCCACGACCGCGGGCATGATCAAGGAATTGATGGTGAAACGCGGCGCGCGCGTGTCACAGGGCGACGTCATCGCCATCGTCGAGGCCGCCGCATCTGCTGCCTCTCCCACCCGTCCCGGCACGCCCGCCTCCGCGACATCTCCCGCCGCAGTGGCAGAGGTCGGTGCAACGCCCGCTGAGCGTCCTGGCAACGCGCCCTCAACCCTGCCTGCTCCCGCCGGGGCGGAAGCAGGAGCCAGCGCGAGCACGGGCTCCATCGACGAGCCCGGGTTCGCTCGCTCGCACGCGAGTCCCTCGATCCGCAAGCTGGCGCGTGAACTGGGTGTCGATCTGTCGAAGGTCCAGGGCTCGGGCGCGAAGGGCCGCATCACCGACGTCGACGTGAAGGCCTACGTGAAGCGCGTCCTGTCGTCCGGTGGTGCTGCGACCCCGGGCGGTGCGGGGTTGCCCCGCGTGCCCGTCGTCGACTTCGCGGCGTTCGGACCGGTCGAGCGCAGGGCGTTGACCAGGATCCAGAAGATTTCGGGACCGCGGCTGCACGCCAGCTGGGTGAACCTGCCGCACGTTACGCAGTTCGACGAGGCCGACATCACCGAGATGGAGCAGGCCCGCGCCAACCTGAAGCAGCAGGCGATGGAACGTGGCATCAAGTTGACGCCGCTCGCGTTCGTGATCCGTGCCTGCGTGCAGGCGATGCAGCAGTTTCCGCAGTTCTGCGCGTCGCTGGACGCCGATGCCGGCGAACTCGTCTACAAGAAGTACGTGCACGTCGGCTTCGCGGCCGACACGCCCAACGGCCTGGTCGTGCCCGTGGTGCGCGACGCCGACCGCAAGGACGTTTTCGAGCTCGCGCGCGCCCTCGCGGATCTCAGTGAAAAGGCCCGTGCGGGCAAGCTCTCCGCCGCCGAAATGCAGGGCGGTTGCTTCACGATATCGAGCCTGGGCGGCATTGGCGGCACGGCCTTCACGCCGATCATCAATGCGCCCGAGGTGGCGATCCTCGGCGTGTCGCGTTCAGCGTACAAGCCGGTATACAAGGACGGCGGTTTCGTGCCGCGCCTGATGATGCCGCTGTCGCTTTCGTACGATCATCGCGTCATCGATGGCGCCGCAGCCGTCCGCTTCACGTCGTTCCTGGCCGAGGCGCTGGGCAACGTCGAAGGCCTGCTGAGGGCGATTCCATGACCGGCGCAAGTCCCCCGGTTGCGCCCTCGATCGAAGTGCGCCTGCCGGACCTGGGCACGCAGGACCAGGTCACCGTGCTCGAAGTGCTGGTCAAGGTTGGCGACCAGGTCGAGAAGGAGCGGGCGCTGCTCACGCTCGAAAGCGAGAAGGCGACGATGGACGTGCCCGCGACGGCCGCTGGCAGGGTGTCGCGGGTCCTCGTCAAGCCGGGCGACAAGGTGTCGACGGGCACGGCCGTGCTCGAGCTCGAGGGGTCCAGTCAAGCGGTCGCTGGCGCAGTCGGGGAGGCCCTGGCGCCCGCGGTTACGTCGCAGGTGGCTCCGCGCCAGTCCGAGCCCTTCGGGGGCGAACCGTACCTCGACACGATTCCTATTCGGCCGTTCAAGGTCGGCGCACCCGCAGAGACTGGCGCGGCAGCGGCGGACTCCGCACCTGCGGTTGCGAAGTCGACTGCACCGACCAGTTTCGATTACGACGTGCTCGTCATCGGTGCGGGCCCCGGGGGATACACGGCGGCGTTCCGCGCGGCGGACCTCGGTCTCAGGGTCGCGCTGGTAGAGCGCTGGCCGACGCTTGGCGGCGTGTGCCTCAACGTCGGCTGCATTCCGTCGAAGGCGCTGCTGCACGCCGCAAAAGTCATCGAGGACGCGCGTGCGATGGCCGCGCATGGGATCGAGTTCGGCCCGCCGAAGATCGACGCTGCCAGGCTGCGCGACTGGAAGAACAAGGTGGTGGGGCGTCTGACGACGGGCCTCACGGGCCTGGCACGGCAACGCAAGGTCACCGTCATCCAGGGCGTCGCGGTGTTTGCCGACACCCATGCCGTCAATGTGACTGGCGCAGACAGCAACGGCCAGCGCGTTACCTTCGCGCACTGCGTCATCGCCGCGGGCTCCGAGTCGTTGCGGCTGCCCGGCCTGCCCGACGACCCCCGCATCATCGATTCCACCGGTGCACTCGAGCTCGACCTGCCGAGCCGCATGCTCGTGGTGGGCGGCGGCATCATCGGACTCGAGATGGCGACGGTGTACGCAGCCCTCGGTGTCAAGGTGAGCGTCGTCGAACTGACCGAAGGGCTGATGCCTGGCTGCGATCGCGACCTGGTGCGCCCGCTCGAAAAGCGCATCGCGGGCCAGTACGAGACCGTCATGCTGCGCACCAGGGTCACCGGCATCGAGGCGCGCCGCGAGGGCCTCCGGGTCACGTTCGAGGGCGATAAGGCTCCTGAACCGCAGCTCTACGACAAGGTGCTGGTGGCAGTGGGTCGCACGCCGAACGGCAAGCACCTGCGATGCGAGTCGGCGGGTGTCATGGTCAACGAGCGCGGCTACATCCCCGTCGACCGGCAGCAGCGCACGAACGTCCCGCACATCTTTGCGATCGGCGACGTCGTCGGGCAGCCGATGCTCGCGCACAAGGCCACGCACGAGGCCAAGGTCGCGGCGGAAGTCATTGCCGGTCACAAGCGCTACTTCGACGCGCGTTCGATCCCTTCGGTCGCTTACACGGATCCCGAGATCGCCTGGGCGGGCCTCACGGAGACCGATGCGAAAGCGAAGGGCGTCGCGTTCGAGAAGGCGGTGTTTCCCTGGGCGGCGAGCGGACGCTCGCTGGCCAACGGCCGCGACGAAGGTTTCACCAAGCTGCTGTTCGATCCGCAGACGCATCGCGTGATCGGTGGCGGCATCGTCGGCAGCAATGCCGGCGACCTGATCAGCGAAGTGATGCTGGCGATCGAGATGGGGGCGGACGCGGCCGACATCGGCCTGACTATCCATCCGCATCCGACGCTGTCCGAAACGGTGGCCATGGCCGCCGAGGCGTTCGACGGCACGCTCACCGACCTTTACCTCCCCAGGCGCGGGACCACCAGGAAATAGCCTGCACGCCGTCGCAGCCATCCTGCGGCGGGACGGTACCGACCCATGCACCCGACACTGATCCGCACGCTGCGCTGGTTCGGCCTGCTCGAAACGGGCCGCAGGGCCGAGCTGCGGCTGCGCTCGCGCGACGCACGGGCCCTGCCCGACGCGATGATCATCGGTGCGATGAAATCGGGCACGAGCTCGCTGCATTATTACCTGACGCAGCACCCGCAGGTCATTGCGCCGCTGCGCAAGGAAGTGCATTACTTCGACCTGAACTTCGAGCGCGGGGAGTCCTGGTATCGGGCCAACTTCGGCCGCGAGGGGCAGGACGGCGTCAACATCGACAGCAGTCCCTATTACCTGTTCCATCCCCTGGTGCCGCAGCGAGCGCACGCGCTGGTGCCGGGCACGAAGCTGATCGTCCTGCTGCGTGATCCGGTGCGGCGCGCGTATTCACATTACTGGCACGAGCGCGACAAGGGACGCGAACCGCTGTCGTTCGAGGACGCGATCGCTGCGGAGCCCGACCGGATCGGCCGGGAGCACGAGCGCCTCGTCCGCGGTGAGATCGAGCGCAGTGCAGCGCACCAGTACTTCAGCTACCTGGCGCGCGGCCGCTACGCGGAGCAGCTTGGGCGCTGGCTGCAGTTCTATCCGCGCGAGCAGTTGCTCATCCTGCGCTTCGAAGACCTGGTGCAGGATCCGCTGTCGTTGACGAACGAGGCGCTTGCTTACCTCGGGTTGCCAGCGCTGGGTAGCGCGAAGCTCGAACCGCGCAACACGCGCAAGTATCCGCCGATCGATCCCGCCACGGCTGCGCGCTTGCGGGACTACTTCGTGCCGTACGATGCGGCGCTGGCGCAGCTGCTGGGCCGGCCGGTGCGCTGGTAGTCGTCGCCGCGGGCGCCTGCTGTGCGGGTCACGCCCGATCGCGGCGCTGTCTTATAGCAAGCCTGCGCAGCGACTCCAGGTACTGCGCCTCATCCGGCGGCAATCCCGAACGTTGCGCATGCCACAGCGCCTCGCCAAGACGCTCGATCATGGCGTGCTCGGCATCGTGCACGTCGCCGAGCCGGACGACCAGGGAACGGTGGACGACGGCGATGCCGGCCGGTCGGTCCGTGGCAACCTGCTCGCGGATCGCGAGATGCAATCCCATGTGCAGGAACGGATTCGTCTGGCCTGCCTCGGGCGTGTAATCCCGGTCGAGCGCGCCCTGGTCCGACTCGAGCAGCTGTGCGTACTCTGGATGCAACGCGACCACGCGGATGATCTGGTCCTCGACCGGCTCGACGGGCAGCGACGCACGGTGCTTGCGCCAGGCCTCGACGTACATGCGTCGCAGCGACTCGCGGCCCTGGTCGTGGAAGAACGGCATCAGCGCTGGCCCCCGGATCGCGGCGGCGGCTTCTTCGGTCTTCGCAAACGGCAGGGCGGTCGGCAGCGGCAACGTCTTGTGCCTGAAAGCACACAGGTCGACCAGCGGGCAACGCGGACACTCGGGCTTGCGTGCCTTGCAGACGTAGCGACCGTGCAGCAGCAGCCAGTGATGCGCGTTGAGCAGGTACTCCGCTGGAATGACCTTGAGCAGGCCGTCTTCGATTGCGCGCGGTGTGTCGCCGTGGGCAAGGCCCAGGCGATTCGCGACGCGGAAGATGTGCGTGTCCACCGGCATCGTGGGCAGGCCGAAGGCACTGTTGAGCACGACGTTCGCCGTCTTGCGTCCCACGCCCGGCAGTTCTTCGAGGGCCTGCCGGTCCGCGGGTACGCGGCCGCCGTGACGCTCGATCAGCAACCGGCACGTGGCGAGGATGTTCTTCACCTTGCCGGGATAGAGGCCGATCGTCTTCACGTACGACGTCAATCCGTCCGCGCCCAGCGCCAGGATTTGCTCCGGCGTGCTGGCGACGGGGAACAGCTTGCGCGTCGCGACGTTCACGCCCTTGTCGGTCGCCTGTGCCGAAAGGATCACCGCGACCAGCAGCTCGAACGGCGTGGAATGCTCGAGCTCGGTGACCGGATGCGGGTTCAGCGACTGCAGCCGTTGGAAGAGTTCGCGGACCTGCGCAGGTTTCACGATGTGGCCTCGCCCGGCATGCCGCTGGTCGCGGCAGCGCCGGAGGCCGGGGCAGGAGCGGTTACCCGGCGCGCCTGGCGCCAGGCCAGGCCGAGCCCGAGCAGGATGAATGCGCCAGGCGGCAGCAGCGCGAGCAGAAACCCGTGCTGCTCACCGAACAGGTGCAGACCGGAGGTGGACCCGCTGCCGCCCAGCAGTACGTGCAGGTCGCCGCCCAGGCTGCCGCGGCCGAGCACTTCGCGCACGCTGCCCAGCGCGACCAGTACGACAAGGAAGCCGCCGCCCATCGCGAAGCCATCGAGCAGCGCGTTCGCAACGGGCTGCCGCGAGGCGAAGGCTTCGGCGCGTGCCAGCACCAGGCAGTTGGTGACAATCAGCGGCAGGAAGATGCCGAGGGCGGTGTGCAGCCCTGGCAGCCAGGCCGCGAGCGCGAGTTCGACCGTCGTGACCAGCGCTGCGATCAGCAGCACGAACACCGCGATGCGAATCTCGGCAGGCAGCGACCGTCCCACCAGGGCGACCAGGCCGTTGCTGGCGATGAGCACCGCCATGGTCGCCAGTCCCAGCCCGATGCCGTTGCCGAGCGAGGTGCTGACCGCCAGCAGCGGGCACAGTCCGAGCAATTGCACGAGACCCGGATTCTGGTCGCGGAAACCAGCGCGGAGGATGGCTGCAGGCGTCATGGCTGAATTGTAGCCGGGGCGGCCGGCAACTCGTCGCCCAGTAGCTCGTTACGGTGACGCGCGAAGAATTCCAGTGTGCGGCCGACGGCCCCCACTACTGCGCGCGAGGTGATCGTGGCGCCCGTGTACTGGTCGAAATCGCCGCCGTCCTTGCGCACGCGCCAGCGCGAAACCGCGGGGTTCCGGGCGGACTTGCCGGTGAATCGCTGCATCCAGTCCGACTTGCGTGCGTCGATGAAATCTCCCAGTCCGGGCGTCTCGTGGTGACTCGCGGCGCTTACGCCAAGCACGGTGCCGTCGGGCGCGACCGCGATCAGCAGGCGAATGGCCCCCGAATAACCATCGGGTGCCACGGGCTCGAGCACGATTGCGACGGGCTTGGCCGTGGAAACGGGCACGGTACGCAGTGATGGCTGCCGTCGTCCCGAGTAACTCCGGATCGCGCAACGTCAGGGTGTCGGCGAGCAGGTCGTTGTCGTGCAGCAGCCCACCGAGCACCTGGTCGAAGCGGGCAAGTTCGCGCGCACGTTCCGTCGCAGCGATCCGGTCGCGCGTGGCCTCGTGCACTACGGCAACGCCGCCGAAGGCCGCGACGGCCACGGTCGCGAGCACGACGGCGGCGCGGGCGATGCCGCGCGCCGGGCGCTCAGGGTTGGCGGCCATAGATTCTCGGCACGGTATAGCGGTCGATGAAGGGCACGGCGAGGTTCATCAGCAGCACGGCGAAGGCGAAGCCATCCGGGTAGCCGCCCCACGTGCGGATGATCCAGGCGATCAGTCCGATGCCGGCTCCGTACCAGAGCCGTCCGCGATCGCTCGTCGCGGCGGAGACAGGGTCCGTTGCAATGAAGAATGCCGTCAGCATCGTCGCGCCAGAGAATGCCTGCATCGTCGGCCCCAGGGCGATGCCGGAATCCAGGCCGTGCGCGATGAAGGACGGCACCAGCAGGCCGCCGAGCACGGCCACCGGGATGTGCCAGCGCACGATCCGGCGGATCATCAGGTACAGCCCTCCCGCGAGCGCCGCGAGATTGATCCAGCCGAAGCCACGTGCGCCGAGCGTCCCGGCAATGTCCCCGCGTCCAAGCAGTTCAGGCAGCGTGTAACGCAGGCCGAGCCCGCTGCGAATCGAGTCGAGCGCCGTCGCCCCGGTGTACCCGTCCCAACGCGTCGTCAGGTCCGCGCCGTAAAAACCCGCGAACGACATCCGCGCCAGTTCGGGCCAGGTGTGGACGCCGTCGACGTCCATCGGCACGGGCCAGCGCGTCATCTCGGCAGGAAACGACACCAGCAGGATCGCGTACCCAACCATCGCCGGATTGAAGGGATTCTGGCCGAGCCCGCCGAAGACGTGCTTGCCGAGCAGCACGGCCAGCGCGGTGCCGAGCGCGCCGAGCCACCAGGGCAGCAGCGGCGGAATCGAGAATGCCAGCAGGAACGCGGTGACCAGCACGCTGCCGTCCCGCAGTGCAGGCGCCGCATCACGACCGCGCCACCGCAGCGCCGCGGCTTCTGCCAGCACGGCCGTGACGCAGGCCACGGACAGCTGCAGCAACAGCCCGGGGCCGAACAGCGCGACGTGAGCGATGCCTGCGGGCACCAGTGCGAACAGCACCTGGAACATGACGCGCGGCACGGTGTAACCGGCGATGACGTGCGGCGCGGGTGAGGTATCGAAACGCATGTCAGTCCGTACCGCCTGCAGCATTGCTGCCGGGTGTTCGTGCGCGATCGCGGACGCTTTCGAATGTCTGCTGTGCGGCCGTCGCGGCGTCCTGCAGCCGGCGCGTGCGCAGCTCGTGGCGCTCCCGCGCGTCCGCGGCCTTCCTCGCCGTCGCTTCGGCCGCGTCAAGGCGATGCTTCGCACCACGAAAGCGATCGGTGAGCGGAATCTGGCTCGGGCAGACGTAGTCGCAGAGGCCGCAGTCGATGCACTCGCGCAGGCCGAGCTGGCGCAACGCGTCCTGTGCGTCGGCGAGCACGGCCCGGTGCAATTGCTGTGGCAGCAATCCAGCGGGGCAGACGTTGGCGCAGTCGCCGCAGCGGATACACGGCAATTCGGTGGCGTCGAGTCGCGGACCGAGGTCGTCCCGCGTCGCGACGAGCACGCAGTTGATTGCCTTGGTGAGTCCGATCTCATCCGACGGCAGTGCGCGGCCCGTCATGTTGCCGCCGGCGATCAGGCGCAACGGCGTGTCACGATAACCGCCAGCCGCTGCGATGAGCGCCGCGAGTGGAGTGCCGATCGGCGCACGCACGTTGCATGGGCGCTCGACTCCGCTGCCCGTGACAGTCACGACGCGAGACAGAATGGGTTCCCCGCGCGCGGCCCAGCGCGCGACGGCGGCGGCCGTCGCCACGTTCTGGCAGATCACGCCCGCATCAGCGGGCAGGCCGCCCGCCGGCACTTCGACACCCATGACGGTCGTGATCAGTTGACGCTCGGCGCCCTGCGGGTACACGGCGGGGACTACGACAAGCGTCAATGCAGCATCACGCAGGCGTTCGACGGCGCCCGTCACGGCCGCGATGGCGGCGGGCTTGTCGTCCTCGATTGCGATGATGCAACGCACGGCTCCCGCGGCGCGTCTGAGGATGAGCGCGCCCAGCACGACGTCGTCTGCGGCGGATCGCATCAGCGCGTCGTCGCAACAGATCCACGGCTCGCACTCCGCGCCATTCAACAGCAGAGTCTGCGCGCGCCGGTCGCGCGCAGAGGCCAGCTTGGTCGCGGTCGGAAAGCCGGCGCCACCGAGTCCCGCGATACCCGCGTCACGCAATCGCCGGGCCAGTTCCTCCGGGCTGAGCGAGCCGGGATCGGCGACGGGCCGGACGCCGTCATCGATCCGGTCCGAGCCGTTGCCGTCGATCACGACGCAGACGCAGCGCCCGCCTGCGACGGCTGCTGCACGTGCCTCGATCGCGACGACGGTGCCTGCGAACGGCGCGTGCAGGGCAGATGCAAACGGGTGGTCGGCACGCGCGACGGGCGTGCCCGTGGCCACTGCCTCGCCCACGGCCACGACGGGTTCGGCGGCGTACCCCGTGCCTTGATCGAGCGCGAGCACCACCCGCATGGGCGGTGGCAGTTCGACGATCGGTGCAGCGCTTGCCTGCTGCTTATGCGCGTCGAGCACGAGGCCGGCGGGGAACGCGGCTCGAGCAGCCATCACGCGGCACGCGGCTGGCGATAGCGCAGCGACACAGCCGGGACAGGTCGCAATTCGATGCAGTCGACCGGGCAGGGCGGCAGGCAGAGCTCGCAGCCCGTGCACTGCACCGCGATCACCGTATGCATCTGCCTGGGTGCGCCGACGATGGCGTCGACCGGGCAGGCGGGCAGGCAGCGCGCGCAACCGATGCACTTTTCTTCGTCGATCCAGGCAACCTGCGGCGGTTTCGGCGCGCCGAACGCAGGGTCGAGCAGGGGCGCCGAACGATCGAGCAGCGCGGCGAGCGCGCGCACCGTGGCGTCCCCTCCCGGCGGACAACGGTCGATTCCTGCCGCACCGCTTGCGATGGCGGTGGCGTAGGGCCGGCAGCCCGGATAGCGGCATTGGCCGCACTGCGTCTGCGGCAGCAGTGCGTCGATGCGCTCGACGAGCGAGCCGGCGTCGGGTTCGATTCGCGAGGCCGCCCAGCCGAGTGCGACGCCGAGCACGACGGCGAGGGCCGCGGCCACCAGCACGGCCATGACGACCGCGTCGGGATTCATCGCGCGCCCAACCCGGCGAAACCCATGAAGGCGAGGGCCATCAGGCCCGCCGTCACCAGCGCCACTGGCGCACCGCGGAAGGCCTGCGGCACGTCGGCCGTGTCCAGTCGTTCGCGCAGTGTCGTGAACAACAGCAGCGCGAGCCCGAAGCCCGCGCCGGCGCTCGCACCGAAGACGAGCGACTCGAGCAGGCCGTGCTGGCGGTCGACGTTCAACAACGCCACTCCGAGCACGGCGCAGTTGGTCGTGATCAGCGGCAGGAAGATGCCGAGCAACTGGTGCAGCAGGGGACTGGTCGCCCGCACCATGATCTCGGTGAACTGCACGACCCCTGCGATCAGCAGGATGAAGACCAGCGTGCGCAGGTACTCGAGACCCAGCGGCACCAGCACCCATTGCCACAGCGCGAAGCTCAGGCCGGACGCGACCGTCAGCACGAACATCGTCGCGAGGGCCATGCCGGCGGCGGCCTCGAAGCGACGGCTCACGCCGATGAACGGGCAGAGCCCGAGGAAGTTGGAGAGGACGAAGTTGTTGACCAGGCTCGCGCCGAGCGCGAGCAGCAGCAGCTCGGTCATGGGTTCCTCGTCGCGGGCGTCACTTCACCTTCATGCCGGGCGTCGCGCCCGCATCGGGGGAGAGCATGAATATCTCCTGTCCGCCGGGCCCGGCCGCGAGCACCATGCCTTCGGACAGCCCGAAGCGCATCTTGCGCGGCGCGAGATTGGCGACCACGACCGTCAGTCGACCGACGAGCTGCGACGGTTCGTACGCTGAGCGAATGCCCGCGAAGATCTGCCGCTTGCCGAGTTCGCCGAGATCGACCCCCAGCCTGAGCAGCTTGTCGGCGCCCTCGACGAGTTCGGCCGAGTCGATGCGCGCGATGCGCAGGTCGACTTTCATGAAGTCGTCGATCGACAGTTCCGCGAGCGGAGCGGCGGGTATGGCGGGTGCCGCTGGCTGTACCGCAGTCTTCGCGACGCCCGCGGCCGGCTTGCCCGAGACGGCCTGCGTCGCCGCCACGGGAGCCTGCGGGCCGTCGGCGTGCGGCATGCCGGCGGGCTTCAGGCTCTCCGACGAGGCGGCCAGCAGCGCCTTGACCGCGGCCGGGTCGACGCGCGTCGCGAGCGGCTCGTAGGCGTTGATCGCCGTGCCGAGCAACGGCGTCGCGGCATCCGCCCAGCCCTGCGACGGCAGCCCGAGGAACTTCTCGGCGCCCGCAGCGAGCTTCGGCATGACCGGCTTCAGGTACACCGCGAGCACACGGAACAGGTTGATGCCCTGCGTGCAGACGGCCTGGACTTCGGCCGCACGCGCCGGATCCTTCGCCATGAGCCACGGCTTCTGCTGGTCGATGTAGAGATTGGCACGGTCGGTGAGCGCCATGATCTCGCGCATCGCCCCGGCGAGGTCGCGGCCCTCGTACAGCGCAGCGATGCGCTCGCCGGCCGCAGCGAATTCCTGCTGCAGGGGCGCATCGGCGAGCGCGGAGGCCAGCTTGCCCGCCGCGCCGCGCGCGATGAATCCGGCGCAGCGGCTCGCGATGTTGACGAGCTTGCCGACGATGTCCGAATTGACCTTGGCGACGAAGTCGTCGAGGTTGAGGTCGAGGTCGTCGACGCCGTCACCGAGGCGTGACGCGAAGTAGTAGCGCAGGTATTCCGCCGGCAGGTGGTCGAGCCAGGTGCGCGCGGAGATCAGCGTGCCGCGCGACTTCGACATCTTCAGCCCGTTCACGGTCAGGAAGCCGTGCGCATACACGGACGTCGGTGGTCGGTAACCCGCGCCGACCAGCACGGCCGGCCAGAACAGCGTGTGGAAATACACGATGTCCTTGCCGATGAAGTGGTAGACCTCGGCGTCGCTGTCCGCTCTCCAGTACTGGTCGAAATCGCGCCCGGTGCGCCGGCAGTACTGCAGCAGGCTCGAGAGGTAACCGATCGGTGCGTCGAGCCAGACGTAGAAGTACTTGCCCGTTTCGCCCGGAATCTCGAAGCCGAAATACGGCTCGTCGCGCGAGATGTCCCAGTCGCGCAGGCCCGCGCCGAACCACTCGCCGAGCTTGGCAGTGACGGCGGACTGCAGGCGATCGCCGCCGGTCCAGGCCCGCAGCATCGGCTCGAAGTCGCCGAGCTTGAAGAACAGGTGCTCCGATTCCCTCTGCACGGGCGTCGTGCCGCTCACGACCGAGACGGCGTTCAGCAGGTCTGCCGGCGTGTAGGTGGCGCCGCAGACCTCGCAGCTGTCGCCGTACTGGTCGAGCGCGCCGCACCTGGGGCACGTGCCGCGCACGTAGCGATCCGGCAGGAACATCTTTGCCTGCTGGTCGTATGCCTGCACGATCGTCTCGCGCCGGATGTGGCCGCCCGCGACGAGCCGGCGATAGATCTCGTAGGTGACCTCGCGATTCTCGTCCGAGTGCGTGGTGTGGAAATTGTCGTACGAGATGTCGAAGTCGCCGAAGTCGCGGCGCTGTTCGGCGCCGATGCGCTCGATCAGCTGCTCCGGCGTGATGCCTTCCTGCCGTGCCTTGAGCATGATCGGCGTGCCGTGCGCGTCGTTCGCCCAGATGAACAGGCAGTCGTGGCCGCGCATGCGCTGGAACCGCACCCAGATGTCGGTCTGGACGTATTCGACGATGTGCCCGAGGTGCGGCGCGCCGTTGGCATACGGCAAGGCGCTGGTGACGAG
This sequence comes from uncultured Gammaproteobacteria bacterium, assembly GCA_963793675.1. Lineage (GTDB taxonomy): Bacteria > Pseudomonadota > Gammaproteobacteria > Steroidobacterales > Steroidobacteraceae > RPQJ01. The sequence continues at coordinate 504,886 of CAWCBA010000010.1, forward strand.
CAGGGTGCGCTTTACGGGGGCGGTCATGGGGCGGCGGGGTCCGGGTCGATGGACCGTCGATTATGCCAGTCGCGCTCCCGGACGGCTTGGCCCGCCGGACACCCCTTGGGCAGGCAGACACGCGTTACGGTGGGCCATGCGGCGGATTCGGTGCGTCTCCCGCGCGGTACAAGCGGCCGATCCGGAGCCTTCCCCCGAGCTTGGAAAGGCAGACACGCGCTCGGGGGAAGGCTCCGGATCGGCCGCCGTGCGTCGCGGCGCCTGAGTTCGCGCGCGCCATGGGCGAGCGCTCACACGGCGCATGTCACCGCCGCAATGGGTCCGCTGTCACCGCACGTGAGGCGCATTGACCGGGCCTCGGGGACGTCCTCCGCGCCGCGTGTCTGCCTTTCCAAGGCGCGGGGGACGTCCCCGAGACCCGGTCGATGCGCAGGCTGAGGACGGACGATTTGCGGCGTCCTGACGCGACCGCCCCAAGACCCGGAGCGGTGCGAACGCTGCTGATGCGCGGAGGCCGGCGCCGTCGAGGCTGGGTTCTAACCCATGTCCTTGAACTGCTCGAACTGCGGCTTGTTCATGGCCTTTTCGTAGGCCGCGCGGCCGCTGATCACGCCCTTCTCGAACAGTTCCTTGATCGCCGAGTCCATGACCCGCATGCCGTGGGCGGCGCCGCTCTGCATCGCGTTCTCGAGCTGGTCGAGCTTGCCCTGGCGGATCAGGTTGGAAACGGCCGGCGTGTTGATCAGGATCTCGAGCGCCGCGACCCGTCCGCGCTTGTCCGCGCGCTGGATCAGCTGCTGGGAGATCACGCCGCGCAGCGAGGTCGACAGCATGGTCCGCACGTGCCCCTGCTTGTCGGAAGGAAAGGCATTGACGATGCGGTCCACGGTGGGCGCGGCACCGTTGGTATGCAGGGTGCCCATCACGAGGATGCCCATCTCGGCCGCCGTGACCGCGATGCTCATGGTCTCGAGGTCGCGCAATTCACCGACCAGCACGATGTCCGGGTCTTCGCGCAGGGCCGAGTGCAGTGCCTCGGCAAACCCCGGGCTGTGCAGGCCGACCTCACGCTGGCTGACCAGGCAGTTCTTGCGCGGGTGCACGAACTCGATCGGGTCCTCGATAGTGAGGATGTGGCCTTTGACGCGTGCGTTGATGTCGTCGATCATCGCGGCGAGCGTCGTCGACTTGCCCGAGCCGGTCTTGCCCGTCACGAGGATCAGCCCGTTGTTGACGCGGCACAGGCTGCGCACGGCCGCGGGCATGTTGAGCTGTTCGAGCGTCAGCGCCTTCGACGGGATCGCCCGCAGGACCGCGCCTAGCCCGCCGATGTGCCTGAATACGTTGACGCGGAAACGCGAAACGCCCGGGATGGAATAGGCGAAATCGGCGCCGTCCTTTTCCTCGAGCTGCTGCTGCGCGCGGCGGGTGATGAAATCCATGATCGTGTCGCGCACGAACTGCTTCTCGAGCGGCGCGTCGCGCAGCAACTGCAGCTCGCCGTTGTGGCGGATGCGCGGTGGATCGCCGGCCACGAAATGCAGGTCGGAGCCGCCGCGCTTGATCACGTCCAGCAGGAATTCGTCGATGCGCCGCGGCGTGTGCTGCGTCTTCTCGGTGCCGGTGATCTGGGTCGTCGTATCGGTCGACATCAGAGTCCCTGCGTCACGTCGGCCTTGAGGATCGCCGTGCCCTCGGGGATGTAGCGGGCGAACGGCTTCTTGTCCATGGCGTAATTGAAAGCGTCTTCCGGATCGATCTCGCGCGCCTGGATGGCGGCGAGCAGCGCCTGGTCGAGCGTCTGCATGCCGACTTCGCGGCCCGTCTGCAGCTGCGACGGGATCATGTGCGACTGCTCGGACGTGATGAGCTTGCCGATCGCACGGTTCATGACCATCACCTCGCAGATGGCCTTGCGTCCGCGCAGGTCGGGCGTGCGCACCAGGAACTGCGTGACGACGCCGAGCAGGCTCTGCGACAGGAAGCTCTTGGTCTGCTCGCGCTCCTCCGGCGGCAGGGCGTCGACGATGCGGTCGATCGTCTTGACCGCGCTGGTGGTGTGCAGGGTGCCGAGCACGAGGTGCCCGGTTTCCGCCGCGGTCATCGCCCAGCGCACCGTCTCGGCGTCGCGCAGTTCGCCGACCAGGATCACGTCGGGGTCCTCGCGCATCGCGGCTCGCACGCCCTCGGCGAACGAGGGCAGGTGCGTGTGCAGCTCGCGCTGGATCACCTGTGACTGCTTGCTGCGATGAACGAACTCGATCGGGTCTTCGAGGCTGATGATGTTCAGCCGGCGCGTCTGGTTGAGGTGGTCGATCATCGCGGCGAGCGTCGTCGACTTGCCGGTACCCGTGGAACCCGTGACCAGCACCATGCCCTGGTGGAAATCACAGAACTTCTTGACGACCGGCGGGAGATTCAGCGAATCGAGCGACGGCACGTCGTTCGGGATGGCACGGAAGACTGCGCCGACGCCGGTCTCCTTGCGGAATACGTTGACGCGGAAGCGCGCGTTGTCCTCGGAGACGTACGAGAAATCGACGTCGTGGCCCTTCCTGAACTGCTCCTGGTGCGTCGGGTGTCAGGATCTCCGTGACGTAGCCTTCGAGCTCGGCCTCGGCCAGGTTGCGGAACTTGATCGGCAGCAGGTCACCGGTCATGCGCAGCATCGGTGGCACGCCCACCGCGAGGTGGACGTCCGAGCAGCCTTGCGAGGCGCCGAGTTTCAGGAATGCGTCGATGCGCGCCACGGCGGCCTCAGAGGTAACGTTCGAGCGCGGAACGCAGCTCGTCCATGGTCTGGAAGCGTCGCGCCTTGTCCACGGTCATCGCCTTCGTGACGATCTCGGACAGGCCCGGCGGGATGCTGGGATTCACCTCGATCGGCGCTTTGGCCTTGCCCTGGACGTGCTGGTACATGACCGCCATGTGGTCGCCGCGGTGGTAGGGCGGCTCGCCCGTGAGCATCTCATACAGGATCACGCCGAGCGAGTAGACGTCGGCACGCTCGTCGACTTTCTTGCCCAGGATCTGCTCGGGCGCCATGTATTTCGGCGAACCGATCACGTAGCCGGTCTTCGTGAGCTGGGTGTCGCCCTTGATGCTGGGCGGCGGCCACGCCGAAGTCCACGATCTTGAGCAGGCCCGTGTCGTCGATCAGGACGTTGGCCGGCTTCAGGTCGCGGTGAATGATTCCCGACTGGTGGGCAACGGCCATGCCGGTGGCCACGTCCATCGCGAAGCGGACGGCCTTGTCGATCGGGAGCGGCTTGTCGCTGATCTCGTGGCCGAGCGTGTGCGACGGGAAGTACTCCATCGAGATCGCATAGTTGCCGCGGATCAACAGGAAGTCGTAGATGCGAATGACGTTGCGGTGCGTGATCTTGCGCGAGTAGCGCAGCTCGTGCACGAACCGCTTCATCATCTCCTCGTCCTGCGAGACGTTCGGGTTCAGGAACTTCAGCACCAGCCGTTCGTCGACGACGGTGTCCTCCATCAGCAGCACGGTGCCGAAGGCCCCCTTGCCGATCTTCTGCACGTACTTGTAGCGACCTTCGAGCACGTCGCCCGGCTTGAGGTCGGAAATGTCGAGACGCTGCGATGGCGCCGCCTGGCGCGCGAGCCCGTCGAAATCCGTCGTTTCGGCAAGCAGTGTCCGCGAGGGCTCGGCCATGCGGGCCGCTCCCTGCTGCGCGTCGCGCACGCCCGTCGAGAAACGCGCGTCCATGTCCTCGACTGCGCGCAGCGCCGCGTGGCTGACCGTCGGGTCAGCCGATTCGCCGCTGAACGACTCCAGCCGGGCGCGCACGGCGTCGGCGGACTTGTCGTCAACCAGTCGCGCGAGGGCGGTGATGATCTCGAGCCGCGCTTCCTTCGACGCGTTCTGCAGCAACGGCATCAGTTGCGGGATCACGGACGGATCGCCGAGCTTGCCGATCGCGCGTGTCACGGTCGGCAGCGAACGCGCGTCGCTCACACGCAGGAGGTCGAGCAGGGTGGGCAGGGCGCGCGGGCTGCCGATTTCGGCAAGCGCGTCGACTGCGCGCTCGCGCACCCACCAGTCGTTGTCGCGCGTCGCTTCGATGAGGTAGCCGATCGCGCGCTCGTCCTTGGTCTGGTTCAGGATCTCGATGGCCGCGCGGCGGATGTCCTCGTCCTGGTCGCGGATCAGTTCGAGTGCCGCCTCGATGACTCGCGGGCCGCCGATTTTCGCGAGCGCGTCGGCGGCGCGGCTGCGCACCCACCAGTCGTCGTCCTTGATCGACTGCAGCAGTTCCTTGATGTGCGCCGGCGTGCCGATTTCGTTCAGCACCTCGACCGCAGCGCGGCGCACGTTCTCGTCCTCGTCGCGCAGCACGGCGATCAGGTGCCGCATGGTGTCCGGGTCGTTGGCGCGCACGATCGCATCGATCGCCTTCTGCTGCGTCTCGACGTCGGGATCGCGCAGGACGTCGCAGAGCAGGCCGATGTCGACGTTGCCCTCGAGGTTGGTCAGGGCGTTCAGCACGGCCTGCCGCACGAACTTGTTGGTGTCCTTCAGCTGACGCTGCAGCGCCACGCCGACGTCGCGCCGGTTGAAGCGCGCCAGGATGTTGATGATGTGCGTGCGCGCGATCGGGTCCTTGCCCTCGAGGCGGCTCAGCAGTTCCGGGACGATGCTAGCGTCGGCGATGTCGGAGACGATGCGGAACATGGCCGCCTTCTCGGCTGCGTCCTGGTTGTACGCGCGCTGCAGCACATCGCGCGCATTCAGGCGCGCTTTCTGTGCGGTGAGGATGCCGACGACCGTGCCCTTCGGCATCGCCGGCTGGTCGAGCAGGCCGAACAGCAGGTTGGGCGCGTAATTGCGCGAATTGGACATGGCGGTCGCGACCGCGGAGACGGTGCGCTGGTTGCCTTCCGTGAGTCCGCCGGCTATGACCGGGAACGTCTTGTTGTCGAGCAGGGCCGTCAGCACCGCGACGAAGCCGGCGGTTTCCCGCTTGTCGGCACTCGCCAGCGCGTCGAGGATGCGTGGAATCGCGGACGGTCCGAGGCGCGCAAGCTTCTCCAGCGACGTCCTGTGACCGTCGCTGTCGTCGGCCGCCTTGATCTCGGCGATCAGGCGGTCAGCGCGCATGTTCGTGAAAAAACTCATGGGCGACGTCGGTGGATCATCTGCTCGTCATGGGTGGGGACGGTTACGCGTCCGGTGAATACGGTTGAACGTCGCGCCATTGCCCCCGGTGGGGTGAAAGTCGGCGCATTATGCCACGCGGGCCCGGCGCCCCGCGGGCTGCCGACCCGGCGCTGAATGCCGCCTGATTCCGCTACAATCCTTGTTTGCCGGCGCATGCCGCTCCCACTGTCCCGATGGAATCCCGAATGCTGGATGATCGCCTCGCCCAGGCCCGCCTCTTGGTTGCGAATTATGTCGAACCCTATCTGGGTATGCCTCTCGGCGCTGCCAAAGCTGTGAAGTCCGTTCGGTTGGAGGCCGGCCGACCCCTGGTGGAGGTCGAACTGGGCTTCCCAGCCGGGGGGTACGCCCCTGACGCTGGCCGCCGAACTCCAGGCGCTCCTGCACCGGGCTCCCGGGCTCGAGGATGCCACGGTAACTGTCGGCTGGCAGGTCGCAACCCATGTCGCCCAGGGCCAGTTGCAGCCGCTGCCGGGCATCCGCAACGTGATTGCGGTGGCGTCGGGCAAGGGCGGCGTCGGCAAGTCCACGACGGCGGTCAACCTGGCCCTGGCCCTGGCGCTCGATGGCGCCCGGGTCGGGCTGCTCGACGCGGACATCTACGGGCCCAGCCAGCCCCGCATGATGGGCCTGCAGGGCCAGAGGCCGGTCAGCCACGACGGCAAGCGCATGCAGCCGCTCGCGGCACACGGCATCAAGGTCATGTCGATCGGCTTCCTGATCGAGGAAGAGCAGCCCATGGTCTGGCGCGGCCCGATGGTGACGCAGGCCCTGCAGCAGTTGCTGACCGACACCGACTGGGGCGAACTCGATTACCTCTTCGTCGACATGCCCCCGGGCACCGGGGACATCCAGCTGACGCTTTCCCAGCGCGTCCCTGTGAGCGGCGCCGTGGTGGTGACCACGCCGCAGGACATCGCGCTGCTCGACGCCCGCAAGGGCCTGCGGATGTTCCAGAAGGTCAACGTGCCGGTGCTCGGCATCGTCGAGAACATGAGCACGCACGTGTGCTCCAGCTGCGGCCACGAAGAGCCGATCTTCGGCAGCGGCGGCGGTGCGGCGCATGGCCGAACAGTACGGCGTCAGCCTGCTGGGCCAGTTGCCGCTCGACATCCGGATCCGCGAAGAGACGGACGGCGGCCGTCCCACGGTGATCGCCGATCCGGGCGGTCGCATCGGCACCGCCTACCTCGATACCGCCCGCCGCACGGCGGCCAGGCTTTCCGTCGCCGCGATCGGCGCGGCGGGTTTTCCCAGGATCACCGTCGAGGACACCTGAGCGTGAGCACCAAGCCGTGAGCATCAAGTCAGACCGCTGGATCCGCCGCATGGCCGCGGAGCACGGCATGATCGAGCCCTTCGAGCCCGGCCAGGTGCGCGTGGTCGACGGCCAGCGCATCGTTTCATACGGCACCTCGAGCTACGGCTACGACGTGCGCTGCGCGGCCGAATTCAAGATCTTCACCAACATCAACTCGACGATCGTGGACCCGAAGGACTTCGACCACGGCTCGTTCGTCGATTTCGACGGTCCTGTCTGCATCATCCCGCCGAACTCGTTCGCGCTGGCGCGCACGGTCGAGTATTTCCGCATCCCGCGCAGCGTGCTGACGGTGTGCCTGGGCAAGTCGACGTACGCGCGCTGCGGGATCATCGTCAACGTGACGCCGCTCGAGCCCGAATGGGAAGGGCACGTGACGCTCGAGTTCTCGAACACGACGACGCTGCCCGCGAAGATCTACGCCAACGAGGGCGTGGCGCAGATGCTGTTTTTCGAGTCGGACGAAGTCTGCGAGACCTCGTACAAGGATCGCGGCGGGAAGTACCAGGGACAGCGCGGCGTGACGCTGCCCAAAGCGTAGCTTTGGGCGCGTCACGCAGGGGTTAGGGGATAGGGTTAGGGGTTAGGGGTTAGTCGGAAGGCGCAGCTCCGCCTCTGAAGTACGGATGCCAGCCGACAGACTTTCGGGCTACTGCTGTACTTCCGACTAACCCCTAACCCCTAACCCCTAGTTCGCCTGCCGCTGCAGGCGAACGAGCTTCATCTGCACTTCGGGGTTGCCCTTCCGGTACTGGATCGCCTGCACCGGCACATAGCCCAGTGACGGCGCATGCCACGTCTTCGTGACGCGGTTCGAGCCGGTGCGCTGGCTCGCCCAGACCTCGGCTTCGACCTGTCCGTAAGGCGTCATGACCTGCTGCGTGCCCTCCGGCCAGTAGCGGTATTCGCGCAGCTTGCCGCCGGTGATGATCTTGAAGCTCTGCGGCTTCCGGCCCGCCAGCAGTTCCAGGATCATTGCGGCCTGCACGGACGACGTGTCGTGCGTCCCGGGCGTGATCGCCAGTGCTACCGGCTTGCCTTCGACGCTGCCGGTGACGGTCATCTCATTCCAGTCGTAGGCCAGCCTGACGTCCTTGGCGGCGTTGGCCGAACCGTCGTCGAAGTTGAATGACAGTGGGCGAATCCCGGCCTCGTTCACCTGGATCACGCTCAGTTCGTGCGCCTGTGAACTGATCGCGACCCGGGCGAGCAGGGTCGGGAACACGCGCGTTTCGTACTGCCACTGGCCAGCCACGGGGCCGCGCTTGAAATTCGATTCGATCTCGCCGCCGTTCAGGCCGCGGTAGCTCACCTGGTAGCGGGCGGTGTAAGGCTGGAGGCCGGCGGAGGCAGCGGCCGGATCTCCCAGGGCGATACCTGGTGCCGCGAACAGCCACGCCCCGGCGATCGCAGCAGACCGGGCGAACCAATTCGACACCTGCCCCATCACGCACCTTCCTTCGCGTCGTCGCCGTGCACCACCGGTGCGTCGAGCCGTCTGCCGTCGAGCCAGGCCGCCCCGTCACGGAAGGCGAGGCGACCCGCCGCAAACCAGTTGACGCAGCGCGGGTAAATCAGGTGCTCTTCGCGCAGGACACGCGCGGCGAGCGAGTCTTCGTCGTCGCCCGGCAGCACCGGGACCCTGGCCTGTAAGACCACCGGGCCGCCGTCGAGTTCGGGCGTAACGAAGTGCACGCTGGCCCCGTGCTCGCGCTCGCCTGCCTCGAGCGCGCGGCGGTGCGTGTGCAGGCCGGCATACTTCGGCAGCAGGGAAGGGTGGATGTTGAGCATGCGACCCGAGAAACGCAGCACGAACTCGTCGCTCAGTATGCGCATGAAGCCGGCGAGCACCACCAGTTGCGGCGCATACGACTCCACGATGTCGCCGAGGGCACGGCCGTACGTTTCGCGATCCGGAAAGTCCCGGGGCGACAGCACGGACGTGGCGATACCCCGTGCCCGGGCCCATTCGAGCGCGCCGGCGTCCGCTCGGTCGCTCACTACGGCCTCGATGCGCACGGGAAGTTCGCCCGCATCGGCGCGTGCAGCGATGGCCTTGAGATTGCTGCCGCGCCCCGACACCAGCACGACGACGCGCAGCGGCGGGGTTGGGGCCGTCATTCGACGATGACGACCTCGCGGCTGCCGGAACGGACTTCGCCGATCACTGCTGCCGTTTCGCCACAGGCACGCAGGACGCCGAGCGCGCGATCGGCTTCGCCTGCAGGCACGCAGATCGTCATGCCGAGTCCGCAATTGAAGGTGCGATACATCTCGTCGCGCGTGACATTGCCGACGCGCTGCAGCCAGTCGAAGACGACTGGTCGCGGCCACAGCCTGGCATCGATCACGGCCTCGAGCCCGGGTGGCATCACCCGCGGAATGTTGCCGGTCGGACCGCCGCCGGTGATGTGCGCGATGTTGTGCACCGGCACCGACTGTTGCAGCAGCTGCAGCACCGACTTCACGTAGATGCGCGTGGGTTCGAGCAGCAGGTCGTACAGTGGCTCGCCGTCGAGTTGCGTCGCGGGGCCGGCGCCGCTCAGCGCGAGCAGCCGGCGAATCAGCGAATAGCCATTCGAATGCGCGCCCGAGGACGCGAGGCCGATGATCGCGTCACCGGCGCGCGTCCGGGTGCCGTCGATGATCTGGTCCTTTTCGACGAGACCGACGCAGAATCCCGCGAGGTCGTAATCCTCGCCTTCGTACATGCCGGGCATTTCGGCGGTTTCACCGCCCACCAGTGCGCACCCCGCCTGCAGGCAGCCTTCGACGATGCCCTTGATCACGCGCTCGGCGGTGTCCACGTCGAGCTTGCCGGTCGCGTAGTAGTCGAGGAAGAAAAGCGGTTCGGCGCCCTGCACGACGACGTCGTTGACGCACATCGCGACCAGGTCGATGCCGATCGTGTCGTGGCGCCCGGTCTCGATCGCCAGTCGCAGCTTGGTGCCCACGCCGTCGGTGCCCGAGACCATGACCGGCTTCTTGTAGCGGTCCATCGGCACTTCGACCAGCGCGCCGAACCCGCCGATGCCGCCCAATACTTCGCGGCGCATCGAACGCTTCACGGCGGGCTTGATCCGGTCGACCAGCGCGTCGCCCGCTTCGATGTCGACGCCGGCGTCGCGATAGGTAGTGCTGCTGGTCGGGCTCTCGGCCATTTTTCTCACGCTCCGGGGGGCTGGCGCCCCGGGGTCTGGCTCGAGGCTGTGGTATTTTACACACTGGCCGCCGGCGCCGACTTGCTCCATCACATGATTGCCCACTGCACCAACGTCGTCACCGAGGGAACGGCGCGAAAGTTCGCGCGCGGACTGCTCTCCCTGTTGTTGATCGCGTCGCCCCTTGCCTGGGGTGACGTAGCGCTGTACCAGGCTGCGGTGCCGCTGAAGAGCGCGGCTGAGGCCGACCGGACCGCCGCCTTCGGCGAGGCCCTCAAGGTCGCGGCGGTGCGTGCTTCGGGCCGGCGGGATGCCGGGGATGCAGCGGCCATAGCGGCCGCGGCGGCGGACCCCACCCGCTACGTCCAGCAGTATTCGACTACTGCCGACCGGATGCTCAAGGTCGGCTTCGATGGCCGTGCCATGGAGCAGTTGCTGCAGCAGGCCGGCTTGCCGTTGTGGCCGTCCGAGCGGCCCACGACCACCGTGCTCCTGTTCGTCCCTGCGATCGCCGGCGGCGCCCGGGCGGTGACTGCGGCCGAGCGGCCGCCGGAGCGCCTTGAAATCGAACGCGCAGCCCAGGTGCGGGGCGTGCCGGTGACCTGGCCCGCCGAGGCCGTCGACGCAGGCACGGCGCGAGCCCGTGCGACCAGCGCGGGTGTTACCGGCGCCGTGCTGCTGGGTGCAGCGGAGGCGGGCGGGTATGACTGGATTTTCGGGCACGCCGGCCAGTCTGTGCGCGGTCAGGGCGATCCCGCGGCAGGCCTGGGACTCGCGGCCGACACCCTGGCGGCGCGCTATGCGCCGGGCTCCACTCGCAGCCTCGGCACGGTAGCCGTCCGTATCGGCGGGCTGGAGGGCGTGCGCTCCTATGCCGCCCTCACCACGTATCTCGACGGACCTGAGCCTCGTGCGGAGCGTGTCGTTGCGCGAACTGTCCGGCAGCACGGCGCTGTTCGACCTGGGCGTCCGCGGCGATCTCGAGTTGCTGCGGCGAATCTTTGCGCTGGACGGGCGACTCACGCCGGCTCCGCGCGCCGAGGCCGCAACGACCAGGCAGGAGTCACCGGACTTCGTCTGGCAGCCATGAGCCTGCGACACCTGCCCAACTTGCTGTGCGTCCTGCGCATCCTGCTCGTGTATCCCGTCGCGCACTGGATCCTGCAGGAGCGCCATGCCGACGTGATGCTGCTGTTTGCGGTTGCCGCGTCGACGGACGCGCTCGACGGTTTCCTCGCCAAGCGCTTCGGCTGGACCAGCAGGCTCGGCAAGTTGCTCGATCCGCTCGCCGACAAGCTGCTGCTGCTCACGGTGTTCATCTGCCTGAGCGTGCAAGGCGACGTGCCATGGCTGCTGACGGGTCTCGTCGTGCTGCGCGACCTCGTGATCGTCTTCGGCGCCATCACCTACAAGCTGCTGTTCGGCCCGGTCAACGGCAACCCGACCATCGCGAGCAAGATCAACACGCTGGCGCAGATCGTCTTCTGCCTCGCAGTCGTCGCCGCGGCGGCGTACCAGTGGCCGCCGCAATGGGCGGTGATCACGCTCGGCGCGTCCGTCCTGTTCTCGACCTGCGTGAGCGGCATCGATTACACGCTGATCTACGTGCGCCGCGCGCAGGCCGTCGTGCGTGAACGCTCGTCACGACGGCACTGAGCGGGTGCCTGCGACCATGATGGAGCAGTTGCCCCTGCGCATGCGGTTGCGCGACACGGCGCGCTTCGCAAGTTTCGTCGCCGGCGACAACGCGCAGGCTTGCGCCGCATTGCAGGGTTCGCGCCCGGCGGCGCCGGCAGTCGTCTGGTTGTGGGGCCGTGCAGGCACTGGCAAATCGCACCTGCTGCAGGCTGCATGCGCAGCTGCGGGCGAGCGTAACGAAGCGGCGGCTTACATCGACCTGGCGCTGGCGCCATCCAGCGCAATGCTCGAAGGGTGCGACACCCTTGAACTCGTCTGCCTCGACGGGCTCGAGGCCGTCGCCGCGGATCCGGGGTGGAACGCGGCGATCTTCCGCCTGCATACGCTGTTGCAGGACGGCACCGGCCGGCTCGTCGTTGCGAGCAATGCCCCACCCGCGAGTTTGCCCCTCACGCTGCCAGACCTGCGCTCACGCCTGCTGGCCGCCGACGTGCATCAACTCACCGCACTCGACGAAGCAGGGCAGTGCGAGGCATTGCGTCTGCGCGCAGCCAGCCGCGGGCTCGAGTTGTCGGAGGACGCAGCGCTGTATCTGGTGCACCGCTTGCCGCGCGACATGCATTCGCTGTTCGCCGTGCTCGATCAACTCGACGAGGCGTCGCTCGCTGCGCAGCGCAAGCTGACGATTCCGTTCCTGCGGGACGCGCTCGAGAAGGGGTTAGGGGACAGGGGTTAGGGATCAGTCGGCAGCGCAGTCGCGCCAGACTGTCTTGGTGGCTCAGTCACCGAATCGTGTTCGGGTCCTCGTCAAGCTCGATTGGAAGGCGGACAGTCGCGAATGCGTACAATCGGCCAGGAGCAGCCGTACAGACTGCTCCGCATAAATCGGCGCTTCCGATCGGACATCAATCACCGACCCCCGGTCAGCGACGCCAGGAGCACCGCGTCGCCCCTCCATGCATCAAGCTTCCGGGAGGTCCGTGTGTAGGCCGTTCAGCGCCGCGCTGGTGTCAATGATGAGGCTGTGTTCGCCGGTGGCATCTGCGTAGGACAACTCGACCACGTCTGGGCGATGGCCCAAGTGGGAAAAAGACATCGAGCTGTACTTCATTACCCACTGATATCTCGAGCGGCAATTGGGTCTGCCGATCCACAATTTCCTTGTTAACCGCGCTGTTGTTGACACCGCGTACAACGCCGCCGATCACAAGCGCGGGACCGAGCAACAACAGGCCCCCAGCTGCTGCACCAGCGGTGCCCGCCGCAGCGGCACCTGCGGACATTGCGGTTCCGTACGCCGCAGCGGTTGCTGCCCCGACCCCAACCGCGGTCGCCGCAGCACCGGCAACGAGCATCGTTCCGGCGCCACTGCCTGCCTTCACTTCATCCCCGCTTTCTCGTAACGCTGCGCCGTCTCTTTGCTGCCGCTGACAAGGGCCTTACGCGTCGACTGGGACTCAATCCGTGTACTGAGCGAATCAACGACAGTCAGCCTCGTTACACGGATCGGCTGATCCGACAGATTACTTACTCTCAGCAAGTACTCGTCCCAGTCCGAATTCTTTGCCCAGGTTCCAGGGCCGTCGCGGACGATGACCCAGTCGAGCATCACGGCGACTCGGTGATCGGATGCCGTGGCGAGTGGTTGCGTGGTCTGTATCGGTCTCGGCTCCTTCAGCACCTTCGTGCCACCGCAGCCGGCAAGCGCAACCAGGAGCAAAGGCACAACCGTGCAAATGTGCAACTTCTTCATTGGCTATTCCCCTATGGCCAAGACTGTTCTTGTTGCGCTTCAAGAATACTATCAGCGGACCGGCCATCCAAGAAACACAACGCAGGACCTTGCCGATAACTTGATATCCGATTGCGGCCAGAAGCAGCCGTGTCACAAGAATCGCACCCACGCACGGCCGGTCCTGCGCTAGGGCTCGCCATCCGTACATGGCTTCGCCGGCCAGTCTCCACATACATTTTTCGAGTCCACGATCATCCAGACCAGCAGTCCTACGAGGAGGACTGCGAAACCCACTAATGCAGCTTGCGTTCCGTCGACCACACGTACCGAACTTATGTCCGGCGCAGCAACAAACTCGTCCTTTCCGCGAAGACCTTCGGACGACACCTCTTGAACCCTGAACTTGACCGTCGTGCCATCCCGCTTCTCTACCTCGACGGAATCGCCCACGCGGATCTGGGACTCAAGCGGCTTTGACCCTATCGCCGTCACCTGTCGAGTCGTCGTGCAGCCACTGATCAGAGAGGTCGCGACAAGGCAGACCAGGAAGCGCTGCATTGCGCCAGAGTCCCGCACATTGCCCCCCTTGACGAGCCCCGGTCACGACGCCGGTTCGCATCATCTTCTGGGCCTTCCTCGATTCCTAGTCAAGTGATCTTCCGGAGTAGGGTGTCGTGTCCTGCTCGACCGTGCCCAGGCATTGCGCCCGCTTGGGGTCGTTCTTTCGCCTTGAGGGTCCGCTCTGGGCCTATGGCACGCGTCAGAACGAGTTCCATTGACACGATTGGGACTGAGCCACGGAAACTGCCGGTTGCGAATCACTGGCCGACGGTCATGCGATGTGACCGCGTTGACGCTGCATGCGCCGTGCGAATTCCCGGGCTTTGACGGGAATTCGCTCAGGGCGCAGTCGATCAGGCGTTCGTTCCGGGTCTTCCCCGGGAGAGCGTGTCTGCCTTTCCGCTCGCCCGGGGAAGACCCGGAACGTACGCCCTCACCGACCGTCCGCCGTGGGTCGTTCCGACCAGCACCTAACCCCTGGTCAGTCGCAAGTACGCGACTAACGCCACCACCAGCGCCAGGCTCAACACCAGGATCGATGCCGCCAGCGCGCGGATCGAGGGATTGGCGACGATTTCGGTCAGCGCATAGATGAAATGGGGCGTGACGCAAAGCGTGGCCCACGCGAACGTGCGGCGGTTGCGCGCCAGCATGCCCGGCACCGCGATCGCAAGCGGTCCCGCGAGAAACCCCGCCAGCAACCAGAACGTCACGGCATTGCGTTCGCCCTGGTAGGCGGCCAGCAGCGAAACGGCCGCAAGCGTCGTGAGCAGCACCAGCGCAAGGCCGCGCGCGCGCGCCGCACCCGCTGCGTTGGTCGGGAGGGCGTCAGCCATTGCGCACCGCACTCGCCGCAACGGCCAGTTCGGCGAGACGACGGCCCAGCAGTTGCGCGAGTTCGCGCTCGTCATCGCTCAGTTTCGGCTGGGACGTGCCCTGTGCCGCGAGGTGCGTCGCGCCGTACGGCGAGCCCCCCGTCCGCGTCCGGTTCAGGGCAGGTGCGGTGAAGGGCAGGCCGACGAGGTACATGCCGTGGTGCAGCAACGGGACCATCATGGTGAGCAGGGTGGATTCCTGCCCGCCGTGCATGGACGAGGTCGAACTGAAGACCGCGGCGGGTTTGCGGTCGAGCGTGCCGTTCAACCAGAGTGAACTGGTTCCGTCCAGGAAGTGCTTGAGCGGCGCTGCCATGTTGCCGAAGCGGGTCGGGCTGCCGAGCGCGAGGCCGTCACACTCGGTCAGGTCGAGGTGCGTCGCGTACGGGGGGCCGGATTCCGGCACGGCCGCGTCGGTGGCTTCGGTGGTCGGCGAAACGGGCGGTACGGTGCGCAACCTGGCGGTGACACCCGCGACCGATTCGATGCCGCGGACGATGTGACGGGCCACTTCGGCCGTGGCGCCGTGCCTGGAATAGTAAAGAACGAGCACTTCGGTCATGGTTGCAGTCGCCCCTGGGTGTGGACGACTCATTTCGTCCTGCATGTGGCGCGCGGATTCTAGGTCCGCGAGCCTTGACGGTACAGGGACCGCTTGTTACGGTCGCGCGCGTCCTGCCTTTTTTTACAGGGCTTTCTTCGCTTGCCGCGCATCCTTTTGCCGCTACTGCTGGCTTTTGCACTGCTTTCCGGGGCGGTCGTGAGCGGTTGCGCCGGCGCGCCGGTGCAGGAAATGAGCAATGCCCGGCAGGCGGTTCGCGCAGCCGAGCGCGCAGGCGCCAGCGCCACGGCGCCCGAAGCCCTGGGCGAGGCCAAGCAATTGCTGAAGACTGCGGAAAGCCACCTGCGGCGCGGTGATTACCGTGACGCCCGCGACGAAGCGGAGCGTGCCCGCACCAAGGCCGTCGAAGCGCGCAGCCTCGCCGAAACCGCCAAGGCCTCGTCGTCGCAACAGCCTTGATCGCACGGCGCTGCTTCGTCGGCGGGCGCGTCCAGGGGGTGTTCTACCGGGCGAGCACCCGTGCCCGTGCCGAGGCCCTGGGCGTGACCGGATTTGCGCGCAACCTGGCGGATGGACGTGTCGAAGTCCTGGCCTGTGGCGCACCGGAAGCCGTCGACGCGCTCTGCGCCTGGCTCTGGCAGGGATCGCCCGCCTCGAGCGTGAGCGCGGTGGTGATCGAGGAACTCGCCCTGGAATCGGTCCAGCCGTGGCCGCAGGTGTTTCGCACGTCCTGACGGGCCCGGCGTCAATTCAGTTTGCGACCGCCCAGCGCGATGCCAGCCGGTCGATCACCATGTCCGAGTATTGCGGCCTGCCCAGGCTGCCGTTGTAGCGCTGCAGCGCCCGCTGGTAATTGCCGCGTTCCTTGCGCAGGTAGTAGCCGAGGATCGTCGTGCCCATGCGCACGTTGTCCGGAATGCGCACGAGCTGATCGTTGGTCATGCCGAGTTCGCGCGGCCAGAACGTCATGACCTGCATCAGGCCGACGGCGCCGGCCGACGAGACCGCGAAGCGGTCGAAACGGCTTTCGACGTCCATCACCGCGAGGACGAGTTCGGGCGGGATGTTGACCCGCTTCGCCTCGCAGTGGACGGCATGCAGGATCTGTTCGCGCTCCGTTGCGTCGGCTGACGTAGCGCGTCAGCCGCGGCTCCATCGTTGCGAACCACACCGCCCGCTCGTACTTGTCGTCGAAGCAGCGCGTGGGTTCGATGGCCGCAGCGACGACACCGCGCAATTCAGGGTCCATCTGCCGATCGGCGCGGGCGACGGCCCACGGCAGGACGCACGTGGCGAACAACAGCAGGGCAGCGGTCGACGTGCGGCGCATGGTGGTTCAGTTGCGCGGGTTGCCCCGCTGGTCGCGCAGGAAGGTCGCTACCCCGGCCAGTGGCACGTCTGCCGCGAGACCGTCACGGCGCCGCTTGTATTCGAGCACGCCGCGTTCGAGGCCCTTGTCGCCGACGACGATGCGATGCGGAATGCCGATGAGTTCGTCGTCGGCAAACTTCACGCCGGGGCGCGCATCGCGATCGTCGAGCACCACCTCGAAGCCGGCCGCGGTCAGTTCCGCGTACAGCGCCTCGGTCGCTTGCTGGACGCGGGCGGACTTCTGCAGGTTGATCGGGATGATGGACACGTCGAAGGGTGCGATCGGTTCCGGCCAGACGATGCCTCGCTCATCATGATTCTGTTCGATGGCCGCCGCCACGACGCGCGTCACACCGATGCCATAACAGCCCATGGTCATGGTGACGGACTTGCCCTGCTCGTCGAGCACGGTGGCGTTCATGGCTTCGCTGTACTTGCGGCCCAGCTGGAAAATGTGGCCGACCTCGATACCCCGTGCGATGCCGAGCGTGCCCTTGCCGGTGGGGCTCGGGTCGCCCGCAATCACGTTGCGGAGGTCGACGATTTCCCCTTCGGGCAGGTCGCGGCCCCAGTTCACGCCGGTGAAGTGCACGTCGCGTTCGTTGGCGCCGCAGACGAAGTCCGACATGCGGGCCGCCGAGCGGTCCACGTAGACCTTGCACTGCAGCCCCAGCGGGCCGATGAAACCGGGCTCGCAGCCGGCCGTCGCGAGGACTGCCTCGATGCTCGCCATGCGCAGCGGCGACGCCACGCCCGGCAGCTTCTGCGCCTTCACGGCGTTCAGTTCGTGGTCGCCGCGGACGATCATCGCGACGGCGCCACCCTGGTCGCCCTCGACCAGCAGCGTCTTCATGCACTTGTCGGCCGTGACGCCGAGGAACTTCGCGAGATCTTCGATCGTGCGGACTTTCGGCGTCGCGACCTTCTGCAGGGTCGCGGTCGCTGCGCCGCGCGGCGTCGCGGGCGCCAGCGCTTCGGCCATCTCGAGGTTGGCGGCGTAATCGTCGCCGTCGGAGAACGCGATGGCGTCCTCGCCCGAGTCGGCAAGCACGTGGAACTCCTGCGACGCGCTGCCGCCGATGCTGCCCGTGTCCGCGCGGACCGCACGGAACTTCAGCTGCAGGCGCTCGAAGATGGCCGTGTACGCGCGGTACATGGCCTGGTAACCCGCTTCGAGCGAGGCGTCGTCGAGGTGGAACGAATACGCGTCTTTCATCGTGAATTCGCGCGCACGCATCACGCCGAAGCGCGGGCGGATCTCGTCGCGGAACTTGGTCTGGATCTGGTAGAAATTGACCGGCAGCTGGCGGTAGCTCTTGAGCTCGCGGCGGGCGATGTCCGTGATCACTTCTTCGTGCGTCGGGCCGTAGCAGAACGAGCGGTCGTGCCGGTCCCTGATGCGCAGGAGTTCCGGGCCGAACTTGTCCCAGCGGCCGGACTCGATCCACAACTCGGCGGGCTGCATGGTCGGCATCAGCACTTCGAACGCGCCGGCGCGGTTCATCTCCTCGCGGACGATGTTCTCGACCTTGCGCAGCACCCGCAGGCCGATCGGCAGCCAGGTGTACATGCCGCCGGCGAGGCGGCGGATCAGGCTGGCGCGCAGCATGAGCTGGTGGCTCACCACCTCGGCATCGGCAGGAATGTCGCGCAGGGTCGTGACAGGGTAGGTCGAGAGTCGCATTTCGCGTCCGGGCAGCAGAAAAAACGCGTCCATGGTACCAGAGCAGGCCGCATTCCCCTGTGCCACAGGGGAGTGTCGCAAGGCTGCGTTGTGCGAAGACGTCGCGCTACCTATCATGGAGGCCGCTCACACCCGCCAGGTGGCGCCATCCATGACGACTGAATCCTCCGCGACGGACGCCAATCGGCCGCGTCCGCGCAAACGCGGCGTTTACCTGCTGCCCAACCTGTTCACGACCGCGGTCCTGTTCTCGGGCTTCTACGCGATCGTGGCTGCGACGGACGGCAATTTCGATCGTGCCGGCATTGCGATCTTCATCGCCATGGTCTGCGATGGCCTCGACGGCCGCATCGCGCGCTGGACCAACACGCAGAGCGACTTCGGCGCGCAGTTCGACAGCCTCTCGGACATGGTGGCCTTCGGCCTGGCGCCAGCCGTCGTGGCCTACCAGTGGGGGGTGGCGCGCATCGCGGAGTACGGATTTCTGTGGGGACGACTCGGCTGGCTGGCGACCTTCTTCTACACCGCCTGCGTCGCGATCCGGCTCGCCCGTTTCAATACCAAGGTCGACACGGCCGACAAGCGTTTTTTCGAGGGCCTGCCGAGTCCGTCAGGCGCGGCCGTGCTCGCGGGATTCGTCTGGATGCTGGAGTCCCTGCAGCGTGAGGGACTGCGCGACCTGGTCCTGGCCTTCGCGGTGGCGCTGATCGCGGGTAGCCTGATGGTCAGCCGTTTCCGCTACCTGAGCGGCAAGGACCTCGATCCCCGCATGCGTATCCCGGTGGCTTTCATCGTGCTGGTGCCGCTGGGTTTCGTCCTCGTTGGCTCGAGCCCGCCGGAAATGCTGTTCGCGCTGTTCGCGGTCTACGCCAGTTCCGGCCCGCTGTGGTGGGCCTGGCGCAGGATGCGCCGCGGCCACCGCAAGCGCCCGGAGTCGGGAGGCTGAGCGGATGGTGGATGCCCGCCAGGTCGCGTACCTGCAGGCGCTCGGCGTGGACGTCTACGTGCCGCGCGGCGCGCCGCCGTTGCATGCCGAGGCAGTCGAAGCGGCGGCGTCGACCGATGTGGCCGCCAACCTCGATTGGGACGAACTGCGGACTGCCGTGGCCGCCTGCCAGCGGTGCGATCTGCATCGCACGCGCACGCAGACGGTGTTCGGGGTCGGCAACCCGCAGGCTCGCTGGATGTTCATCGGCGAGGCACCGGGCGTCGAGGAAGACAGGCAGGGTGAGCCATTCGTCGGCCGCGCGGGCCAGCTGCTGACGTCGATGATTCGTGCGCTCGGCCTGCGCCGGGAGGACGTGTTCATCGCGAACGTGCTCAAGTGCCGTCCGCCGGACAATCGTGACCCGAAACCAGGTGAAGCGGCCAGTTGCCGCGGTTTTCTGGAACGGCAGGTCGCCCTGGTCAACCCGACGCTGGTGGTCGCGGTGGGCCGCATCGCGGCCCAGAACCTGCTGGCCACGGAGACGCCCATCGCCAAGCTGCGCGGCAAGGTGCACTCGTTCGGCGCGCGGGCATGGCCCGTGGTGGTGACTTATCACCCGGCCTACCTGCTGCGCAGTCCCGGCGAGAAACGCAAGTCCTGGCAGGACCTGCTGCATGCCAGGCAGCTGTTCGGCCGGCTCGAGCAGGAATCAGCCGGCGGAGGCCGGGCGTGAGTTCGGCCGAGATCACGCCGGAGCCCGCTGCCGGGGACCTCTTGCGGTTTCGCGCAATGACACCCTTCGACGTGCCGGGCGTCGGCGCGGTAGAGCGGTCCTCGTATCCGTTCCCATGGAGCGAAAGCATCTTCCGCGACTGCCTGCGGGTCGGCTACCTGTGCCGCGTGGCGGAAAGCGCGGGTGAAGTGGTCGCGTACGGCATCGTGGCGATGGGCGCCGGCGAGGCGCACGTGCTCAATATCTGCGTGGCCGGGCACGTGCGCGGCCGCGGCATCGGCCGCCGCATGCTGATGCTGCTGATCGAGCGCTCGGTCCAGGCTGGCGTGCAGGACGTATTCCTGGAGGTGCGGCCGTCGAATCTGCACGCGATCGCCCTGTACCAGTCGCTGGGGTTCATCGAGGTCGGGCGCCGGCGCGGTTATTACCAGGCCGAACTCGGTCGCGAGGATGCGTTGGTCCTCAAGCTGTCATTGCCGGTAAAATCCGGCGGATGAATCAACCGCTCGACGAAGTGGCGCGTCGCCGCACCTTCGCCATCATTTCGCACCCCGACGCCGGCAAGACCACGCTCACCGAAAAGCTGCTGCTGTTCGGGGGCGCGATCCAGCTGGCAGGTACCGTCAAGGGCCGCAAAGCCACGCGCCACGCGACGTCCGACTGGATGGCGCTCGAACAGCAACGCGGCATTTCCGTGACCTCGAGCGTCATGCAGTTCCCGTACCAGGGCCGCATGGTCAACCTGCTCGACACGCCGGGTCACGAGGACTTCTCCGAAGACACCTACCGCACGCTCACCGCGGTGGATTCGGCGCTCATGGTCATCGACTGCGCGAAGGGCGTCGAAGAGCGCACGATCAAGCTGATGGAAGTCTGCCGGCTGCGCGACACGCCGATCATGACGTTCATCAACAAGCTCGATCGCGAAGGCCGCGAGCCGACGGAGCTGCTCGACGAAATCGAGCGCGTGCTGCAGATCACCTGCGCTCCGGTCACCTGGCCGATCGGCATGGGTCGTGCCCTGGCCGGCATCTATCACCTGCTGGAGGACCGCATCTACGTCTACCAGGCGGGCGAGAAGGGCCGCGCGGGCACCAACGAAATCATCGAGGGGATCAACAGCCCCGAGGCGACCGAATTCCTCGGCGACCGCGCGCAGGCGTACCGCGACGAAGTCGAACTGGTGCGGGGCGCATCGCACACGTTCGATCTCGGGGAATATCGCGCAGGCCGCCAGACGCCGGTGTTCTTCGGCTCGGCGATCAACAACTTCGGGGTGACGGAGCTGCTGTCGGCTTTCGTCGAGATTGCGCCGCCGCCGCAGCCGCGCGAAACGACGACCCGCAGCGTGGATCCGCACGAGGACGCGCTCGCCGGCTTCGTCTTCAAGATCCAGGCGAACATGGATCCGGGCCATCGCGACCGCATCGCGTTCATGCGCATCTGTTCGGGTCGCTACCGCAAGGGCATGCGGCTCTTCCACGTGCGCCATGGCAAGGAAATCCGCGTCGGCGACGCAGTGACGTTCCTTGCGGCCGACCGGCAGCACACCGACGAGGCCTATGCCGGCGACATCATCGGCCTGCACAACCACGGCACGATCAACATCGGCGACACGCTCACCGAAGGCGAGAAGATCATGTTCACCGGCATCCCGAACTTCGCGCCGGAGCTGTTCCGTCGCGTGGTGCTCAGGGACCCGCTGCGCATGAAGGCGCTGCAGAAGGGCCTCGACCAGCTGTGCGAGGAGGGCGCCACGCAGTTGTTCCGGCCGCTGCGCAACAACGACCTGATCCTGGGCGCCGTCGGCCAGCTGCAGTTCGACGTCGTCGCGTTCCGCCTGCAGGACGAATACTCGGTGCAGGCCAGCTGGGATGCCATCAGCGTCTACACCGCGCGCTGGGTGTACTGCCAGGACCCGAAGAAGCTCGCGGAGTTCCGCGACAAGGCGCACGACAACCTGGCGCTCGATCATTCCGGCGCGCTGGTCTACCTCGCGCCGACACGCGTCAACCTGCAGCTGACCCTCGAGCGCTGGCCCGACGTCACCTTCCGCGAAACGCGCGAGCACCTGGCGAGCGCGGCGTGAGCGAGGAGTGACCAGCAAGGCCGTCCTGCGCCGCCGGCCGGTCCTGTCCTGGGCGTTCTACGACTGGGCCAATTCCGCGTTCGCGACGACGGTGATGGCGGGCTTCTTCCCGGTCTTTTTCAAGCAGTACTGGAACGCAGGCGTCGTCGCCACCGAGAGCACGTTCCGGCTCGGCGTCACCAGCGGCATCGCGAGCCTGATCGTCGCGCTGCTGGCGCCAGTCCTCGGCGCAATTGCCGACCGCAGCAGTTCGCGCGTGCGGCTGCTGCTGATGTGCACGGTGCTCGGCGCCGCGGCCACGGCCGGGCTCGCGCTGGTCGCGCAGGGTCACTGGATGGGTGCGGCCGCGCTCTACATCGCGGCCTCGCTCGGCTTCTGGGGCGGCATCGTCTTCAACGACTCGCTGTTGCTGCACGTGGCCGAGCCCGACGAATACGACGTCGTCTCGGGTTTCGGCTATGCCCTCGGCTACCTCGGCGGCGGGCTGCTGTTCGCCGTGAACGTGCTCATGACGCTGCAGCCCGCGCTGTTCGGGCTGGCCGACGCCAGCCGCGGCCGTGCGCATGTCGTTCGTCATGACCGGCATCTGGTGGTTCGTGTTCGCGCTGCCGTGCGTGTTCTTCGTGCGCGAGAAGGCGTCGGCAAGGGCGGCGGTCGGCGTGCGCGAAGCGGTGCGACTCGGCTTCGGCGAATTGCACCATACCCTCGGCGAGATTCGCCGCTACAAGTCCCTGATGCTGTTCCTGGTCGCGTACGTCCTGTACATCGACGGCGTGAACACGATCATCAAGATGGCGATCGACTACGGCATGTCGCTGGGCCTGGACCAGGGCGGCCTGATCAAGGCGCTGCTGCTGACGCAGTTCGTGGGATTTCCCGCGGCGCTCGCCTACGGCTGGCTCGGGCGCCGCATCGGTGCGCTCAACGGCATCTTCATCGCGCTCGCCGTGTACATCGCGGCCACGTGCTTCGCGTATTTCGTCGATGACGTGTCCGATTTCTTCCTGCTCGCCGTCGTGATCGGGCTGGTGCAGGGCGGTATCCAGTCCCTGAGCCGCAGCTACTACGGCCGCCTGGTGCCTGAGGGCAAGTCGTCGGAGTTCTTCGGCTTCTACAACATGATGGGCAAGGCGTCGGCGATCGTGGGTCCGATCCTCGTGGGCGTGACTGCCGCTGTGACGCACGACGAGCGCCTGTCGATCCTCTCGATCCTGCTGCTGTTCATCAGTGGCGGCTGGATGCTGATGATCGCGGCGCGCAGCGCACGGCACGACGCACCGGGCTAGAAAGCAGCCGTTTGGTGGGTGGAACGCATACCATTCGAGGGCCACGCAGATGAATAGTTTGTCGCAGCGCTGTCTGGGGCTTGCTGATGCTGGTAGCGGCCGTCGTCGCGACGGCCGCCGAGTCGGCGACGCCGGTCCGCGGGCGTCCGCGGAACGGCTCGAGCAACGCCTTCAGGCGCTCGGGCGCTTCGGCGCCAACCCGGCCGGAGGCGTCAGCCGCGTGGCGTTCAGCCAGGCGGATCTCGCAGGCCGTGAGTACATCATGTCGCTGATGCGCGAGGCAGGGCTCGAGGTGCGCATCGACACGGCTGGCAACATCATCGGTCGCCGCGCCGGCACCGATGCAACGTTGCCGGTCATCATGACCGGATCGCACATCGACTCCGTGCCGCAAGGCGGCAATTACGACGGCGACGTGGGCGTAATCGGTGCGATCGAAGTAGCGGAGTTGCTGCGCGAGAGCGGCATCGCAACGCGACATCCGTTCGAGTTTGTCGTCTTTACCGACGAGGAGGGCGGCGTTGTCGGCAGCGAGGCCATGGCCGGGCGGGTCGGCGAGGCGGCCCTCGACGTCGTCAGTCACAGCGGGCTCACGGTCCGCGACGGCATCCGCGCCGTTGGCGGCGATCCTGTACGCCTCGCCGAGGCACGTCGAGCGCCGGGCACCCTCGCGGCTTTCGTCGAACTGCACATCGAGCAGGGCGCGGTCCTCGACGAGGCCGACATCGACATCGGCGTGGTCGAGGGCATCGTCGGCATCCGCTGGTGGGACGTGACCGTCGAGGGAACGGCGAACCACGCGGGCACGACTCCAATGAATCGAAGGCGGGACGCGCTGCTGTCGGCGTCTGAACTGGTGCTCGCCGTGAATCGCGTCGCGTCGACGATGCCGGGTACGCAGGTGGCCACCGTGGGACGCATTCGCGCTGAACCCGGCGCGCCGAACGTCATCCCGGGCCGCGCCGTGATGAGCCTCGAAATTCGTGACCTCTCTGCCGAAAAGATGCAGGCCGTGTTTCGAGGCGGTCGAGGCCGAGGCCAGGCGCATCGCCGACGCGCGCAGCACGCCGATCTCGTTCGAGGAGATTGACGTGGCGCTCGCACCCGCGCCTACCGACGAACGCCTGCGCAAGGTTATCGAGACGGCCGCGAGCTCGCTCGGGCTTTCACACCGACGCCTCCCAAGCGGCGCAGGACACGATGCGCAGGACATGGCTCACGTTGCGCCAATGGCCATGATCTTTGTGCCAAGCGCAGGCGGCATCAGCCACGCGCCGCAGGAGTACACTGCGCCGGCCGACGTCGCGAACGGGGTCAACGTGCTGCTGCGCACGCTGCTGGCGATCGATCGCGGCGCACTCGGGCAGTGACTATGCTGCGCGCAACGCAGAGTGGCCGTCTGCGTTGCGTCGTTCTTTCACCTGCAATGTCCGCTTGCGGCGTACGGCACTGGCGCGCGTTGATCAGGCGTTCGTTCCGGGTGCTTCCCCGGGGGAGCGTGTCTGCCTTTCCGCTCGCAAGGGGAAGACCCGGAACGAACACCTTCACCGGCCATTCGGCGGGATCGATGCCGTAGAACTCGCGCATCAGCGCGTACAGGCGCGGATGCGCCGTGCGCAGATCGGCCGGGCATTCGATGAATTCCTCGCTGACGACCGCGAAGAACTCGATCTCGTCCTCGGCGGCGTAGGGATCGAGAAACGTCGGCTCGCCGCGATCGACGGTGTCGCACAGCGTCTCGTATTCGGCGACCAGGTCCTTGTGCCAGGCGTCGATGGCCCTCGCCCGGCCGCTGGTCGAATTTTCACGCGATGGCGGCGCGAGGCCACGTCCTTCCGCATCCAGGTAGTGCGCGAACTCGTGCAGCACGACGTTGTAGCCGTCCGCCGGCCGGCGTGCGGTGGCTGCGATGTCTTCCCACGACAGGATGATCCGGTGCGAGTCCCAGGCTTCGCCGGAGAGTTCGCGGCGGCGGTGCGTCACGAGTCCGTCGTCGTCGTGCACCTCGTCCTCGACCCAGAACGCGCCGGGGTACACCAGGATCGACTGCAGTTCGTCGTACAGCCCGAGCCGGCCGAGCAGCAGCAGGCACGCCTGCGCGGCGATCGTCGCGCGGATCTCATCGGTGATCGCCAGTCCGTTGCAGCCGACGAACTGCTTCTCGGCAAGGAAGGAAATGACGAGTCCTTCGAGCCGGCGGGAAAGGTCCCGGGGCAGCGATCGCGTGACGGGAACGTTGCGCGCGATCGCGGCGCGCAGCGGCTCGGGCAAGGCCTGGCGGAAGGCGAGACGCCGCCGGCGCCGGCGCAGCAGGGGTGGCACCAGCAGACCCGCGAGCACCGCGAGGGCGACCGCCAGGATGGCAGCGATCGCGGCGCTCACGTCCGGTTCAGCCGTAGGTCTTCTTCAGCCGCTCGACCAGCTTGACGTAATTCTCGCGGGCCTTCGCCTGGTCGGTGCCCTTGAGCTTCGCCCAGGCATCGTACTTGGCGCGGTCGACGAAAGAGAAGGCGCCCGGGCGTTCGCCCTGCACGTCGCCCTCGGCGCCCTGCTTGTACAGCGCGTACAGCCGCAGCATGTCCTCGTCGTCCGGACGCCTGGTGAGTTTCTTGACGTCGTTCGCGGCTGCCTCGAACTTCTTGTCTGTCACTGCCATCGTCGGTTCCCCTTGAGATGGTCGCAGCATAACCGACGTCGCGCTCCGCGCGCCTCCGCGGCATCAGGGCCGCAGGGAGTTAACGGCGTGCTTGAGGCGCTGCAGGTCGTCCGCGCGGGGCGCGGGTCCGTACCGCAGCGCGGCGTAGAGTTTCCGGACGTCGGCCAGCTGCCGCGCCAGGTCGGGACAGTCACGTTCCGCGCGCTCGATGAACGCGACGGGACCTTCGGCGGGGCCGGGTGCCAGCCCGCGCTTGCGCAGACGCGCGACGACGACATCGTGCAGGCGGCCGGGCCAGTCCCGCGGGGGCGGCCGGTAACGCCAGGCGAGGTAAGCCGACAGCGCGACGAAGAAGGCGGCGAGGCTGCCGGCCAGTCCAAGGCCGAGCGCGCGCCAGTCGGGGTCGTCGACGCCGAGCCGATCGAGCAGGTCGAACTGCGACTGCGCGTCGAAACGCACGACGCGCTGGTTCCAGAAATCGTTGACCGCGTCCCACCCCATTTCGAGCTGCAGCCAGGCAGTGCTCGCGTCGCGCAGCCGGCCGGGGACCGGTTCGTCCTCGGCGACCGCATCGATGAGGCCACCCCGGATGCGTTCGGGCGCCACGGCGGCGGTGGGGTCGACCCTCATCCAGCCGCGGCCTTCGATCCAGACCTCGGACCATGCGTGCGCGTCCGACTGCCGCACGATCAGGTAACCGCCGAACGGATTGAACTCGCCGCCCTGGTATCCGGTGACGACGCGCGCCGGCACTCCGGCCGCACGCATCACGACCGTGAAGGCCGAGGCGTAGTGCTCGCAGAAGCCCTGGCGCGTCGTGAACAGGAATTCGTCGACCGCGTTGTCGGCCAGCCGCGGCGGCTGCATCGTGTATTCAAACGGCTGCTGGCGGAACATGGTCAGCAGCTCCTGCACGATGGCGCGGGGATTGCCGGCGTGTCGAACGGCCAGGTCTCGTCCGAGCGCAACGCTGCGGGCATTGGTGCCATCGCGCGGCAGCGCGAGGTCCTTGCGTCGCATCGATTCCGCCAGCGACAGGCCGGCCGTGTAGCCCAGGTGCGAAGTCAGCTGAAAGGCAGCTACGCTGTTGATGGGGCGCGCCGAAAGCAGCGTCAGGTCGTACGACTGCGTCACTTCGCGCTGCGGCCATTCCGAGGGCAGGTCGAGCGCCAGCACCCAGCGCCGCGCGTGCGGTTGCAGCGTGATCTGGTAGCGGATGGCGGGTCCGCGGAACGTGACCTGCGGCTGCGGGAACGACTGCGCGCTTGGCCGCCGCCAGCTGCGCCCGTCGAATTCGTGCAGCACGGGACCGCGCCAGTAACGCTGTTCAGGCGGTGGCGTGTCGCCGGAGAACCGGGCGCGGAAGGCGACCTCGCCGGAGGCGCTCAGGTCCGAGACGTCGCCCGGTGTCATCTCGTCATCCAGTCCCGTCCTGGCTTCGCTGTGCGAATCGATGCCCCAGAACGGCCCGGGCAGCCGCGGAAAGAGCAGGAACATCAGGGCCGCGAGCGGCGCTGCCTGCAGTAACAGCCGCAGGGTGCTGCGCACGATGTGGCGCGCCGGCGCCTGTGCCGAGGATGCGTGCACGCGCATGAGGGCGACAGCCGTCAGGAACGCGCTGCCGAGCAGCCAGGGCAGTTGCGACAGCGACTGGTCCCGCAGCAGTGCGGCGTAGAGCAGGAACCAGCTGATGAAGACGATGACGGTGAGGTCGCGGGACGTGCGCGTCTCGAGCAGCTTCGCGGCCGCCATCAGCACGAGGAAAGCCGTGCCGGCCTCGATGCCGTTCAGCGTGCGGTACGTGCCGAAAATCGCGACGGTGAACAACAGCACGACGACGACGCGAAGCGGGAGCGGCGCCAGCCGCCAGCCGCGCAGGTCGGCCGTCCAGCGCCAGCCGCAGACGGCGAGCAGCAGCAGCGTGACCCAGGCCGGCAGGTGCGGCACGTGCGGTCCCACGGCGGCAGCGAGTGCCGCCAGCACCCAGTCCAGTCCACGGATCCGCGACGGCGCGTTGGGTTCACGCACGCGCAGTCTCCGGCGCCTCGAACAGCGCCAGCGCGTTCAGGCAACGTTCGCGGTGAGCCGGTCCCACGTTGGTTTCGATGGACGTGCCGGGAAGGCGCAGGGCGTAGGCTTCGCCACGGTCATGGGCGTCGAGCACCCAGCGGCAGAGTTGCTCCAGCCGTGACTCCAGCGGGAGTCCCGCGAGGCTCTCGTAGTCGAAGACGTGCGAGACGACGTCGGTGCCGGCGAACTGCTTGGTGTACAGGCCCTGGCCGCGTGCATAGGCTTTCCACGCCACGCGGCGCAGCGAGTCGCCGGCCTGGAACGGCCGCAAGCCGGCAAAGTCTTCCGCACCGATAGCCCCTGATTGCGCACCTCCGGTATCCGTCGCCGTGAGCGGCGGCGGCATTGCGCGCGCTGCGGGCCTGGGCCAGGCGATCGCCGAATACGACGGATGCACGACGGCCCAGGCGCGGAACAGGCCGAAAGGGTGGCTGGTCGAAACGATGAAACGCTCGAGTGCGACGCGGCCGCGCTGCAGCGCGGGCAGGACCAGCGTGGCTTCGCTCGATCCCCGGGGCGGCAGGTCGGCCGTGACGTTGCCCGGTTCGTCCCTGGTGAGGCCGATCTCGAGAGCGGGTCGGGCGACGTTCGACGCATGCTCGAGCAGCAGGCGGAACCGGACATCGCTGCCCACGAATCCCGGTACCGCCTCGAGCAGGCGCAATCGCACCCCGGCCAGCGTGCCGTGCGCGTGATGCATGGTCACGAGGCCGAGACTCGCGAGCAGAAACGTGAGGCCGAGTCCCAGGCTGTTGTTGTAGTTCATGCCGCCGAGCAGCATCGCGAAGATCATCGCGCCAAACGCGACGCCGAGCCGGGTGGGCAGGATGTAGATGCGCTGGCGACGCAGTTCGACGGGATCCGCGTCCGCACCCTGTCGGCGCCGGATCCACGCGCGTCCGCGCTGTTCGACGTGCGCCCGCAGGTCCCGCAGCTGCCGGCGCATTGCGCTCAGGGAACGGCGACGGCCGCCAGCACGTGTTGACCGATCTCGCCGGCGTTGCGGAAACGGGCGTCGTCACGTGCCGCGAGGCGATGGCCGACCACGGCGGGCAGCACGGCCTGCACGTCTTCCGGCAGCACGCCTTCGTGACCGTGCATGAACGCCCATGCCTGCGCGGCCCGCAGCAGTGCGATTACGGCACGCGGCGAGAGTCCGGCCTCGAACTCCGGAGCCTGCCTGGTGTAGCGCGCCACCGCCTGCACGTAATCGAGCAGCGCTGCGGACGCGTGCACCTTCGGCACGGCGCCCTGCAGGCGCAGCAGTTGCTGCGGGGTGATCGCAGTCGTGAGCTCGGTCAGCAGGTCGCGCCGGTCGCGACCGAGCAGCAATTGCCGCTCGAGCGATGCAGCCGGGTAGCCGAGTTCGATGCGCATCAGGAAGCGGTCAAGCTGCGACTCCGGCAACGGGTAGGTGCCGACCTGGTACGAGGGATTCTGCGTCGCGATGACGAAGAACGGTTCCGTGAGCGGGTAGGTCTGGCCGTCGGCCGTGACCTGGTGCTCCTCCATCGCCTCGAGCAGCGCGCTCTGCGCCTTGGGCGTTGCCCGGTTCACTTCGTCCGCCAGCACCAGCTGGGCAAAGACCGGTCCGCGATGGAAGCGGAACTGCCCGGTGTCGGCTTCGAAGACCGAGACGCCGATGATGTCCGCCGGGAGCAGGTCGCTGGTGAACTGGATGCGCTGGTACGAGAGGCCCAGCGAACGGGCGAGGGCGTGGGCCAGCGTGGTCTTGCCGACCCCCGGGATGTCCTCTATCAGCAGGTGTCCCCGTGCGAACAGGCACGCGAGGCACAGGCGGACCTGCGTTTCCTTGCCGAGGATGATCTCGTTGAGGCCCGCCACGGCCGCATCGATCAGCACGTTCAGCGGCGCCTCGGCGGTCGCGACCGGTTCGGTGGCGGTCGACATGTCAGCCGCCCACCGGCGTTGCGAGCGCCGCCAGCCGCCGCATCTGCTCGCCCAGCTGCTCGAGCTGGCGCTCGAACTCTGCGATGCGTTCGCGTTCCTGCACGACGACGCTCTCCGGCGCATTGGCGACGAAGTTCGCGTTGGCAAGCTTGCCGGCGCACTTGTCGCGCTCCTGCTGCGTCCTGGCCTTGCGCTTCTCGAGCCGGGTGAGTTCGGCCGACACGTCGTCGACGAGGCGGTCGAACGGGGCGAGCACGGTGCGTCCGGCACTGATCGCGATCGCGCACGGCGGCAGGCTGGCTTCCGACTGCACGAGCTCGATCGACTCGAGGTTCGCGATCTTGCGGATCGTCGCCGCAAGGGCGCGGATTGCTTCGGCGTCGCCGGCCTTGTCGCTGCGCACGTACACCGGTGTCGAGCGCGAATGCGGCACGTCGAGTTCGCCGCGGATCTGGCGGATGCCGAGCACCACGGCCTGCAGTGCCGCGATGTCGCGCTCGGCCATTGCATCGGGCACGAACTCGGCCGCCGACGGATAGGGTTGCAACATGATCGTGCCGTCCTTTCGCCCCGCGAGGGGCCCGACCTTCTGCCAGATCTCTTCGGTGATGAACGGCATCAGCGGGTGCAGCATGCGCAGCGTGCCTTCGAGCACGTCGAGCAGCGTGCGGCGGGTGCCGCGCCGTGCCGCGGGATCCGCGTCGGCGGCCTGCAGCACGGGCTTCGAGAGCTCGAGGTACCAGTCGCAGAATTCGTACCAGACGAATTCGTACATCGCCTGCGAGGCCAGGTCGAAGCGGTAAGCCGCGAGGTTCGAGCGCACGCTCGCAACCGCGGCGCCGAGGCGGCCGCGGATCCAGCGGTCCGCAACCGAGTACTCGCACGGGCCGCGCGCAATGTCTGCCGCATGCTCTTCGGTGTTCATGAGCACGTAGCGTGCGGCGTTCCAGAGCTTGTTGCAGAAGTTGCGGTAGCCTTCCACGCGGCCGAGGTCGAAGCGGATGTCGCGACCCATGGTCGCGAGCGCGGCGAAGGTGAAACGCAACGCATCCGTGCCGAAGGACGGAATGCCCTGCGGGAACTGCTTGCGCGTCGCCTTCTCGATCGCGTTCTTCATCTGCGGCTGCATCAGGCCGGTGGTGCGCTTGGCGACCAGCGTCTCCAGGTCGATGCCGTCGATGAGGTCGAGCGGGTCGATGATGTTGCCCTTCGACTTCGACATCTTGTTGCCGTGCTCGTCGCGGATGAGGCCGGTGATGTAGACCTCGCGGAAGGGCACCTCGCCCTGGAACTTGAGGCCCATCATGATCATCCGGGCGACCCAGAAGAAGATGATGTCGAAGCCGGTGACCAGCACCGCGGTGGGGTAGAAGGCTGCGAGTTCCGGCGTCTGCCGCGGCCAGCCGAGCGTCGAGAACGGCCACAGCGCCGAGCTGAACCACGTGTCGAGCACGTCCTCGTCCTGCCGCAGCGCGACTGGCCGGCCATGCTGCCTGGTCGCCGCGGCCTGCGCCGCCGCTTCGCTGCGAGCGACGAAGATGTTGCCTTCCGCGTCGTACCACGCGGGAATTCGGTGGCCCCACCAGAGCTGGCGGCTGATGCACCAGTCCTGGATGTTGCGCATCCACTGGAAATAGGTCTTCGACCAGCTGTCGGGACGAAGCGGATGCGGCCATCCTCGACGGCCGCGATGGCCGGTGCGGCCAGCGGCGCGATGCGCACGTACCACTGGTCCGTGAGCCACGGCTCGAGCACCGCGCCGCTGCGGTCGCCGCGCGGCACCGGCAGCGTGTGCGGATCGATCTTTTCGAGCAGCCCCGCCGCCTCGAGTTCCGCGACCACGCGCTGGCGGGCTTCGAACCGATCGAGTCCTCGATACCGCGCCGGCACTTCGTCGTTGAGGGTCGCGTCGGCCGTGAAGATATTGATCATCGGCAGCGAATGGCGCTTGCCGATTTCGTAGTCGTTGAAGTCGTGTGCCGGCGTGATCTTGACGCAGCCGCTGCCGAACGCCGGGTCGCAGTAGTCGTCGGCGATGATCGGCACCAGGCGGCCGGTGAGCGGCAACCGGACCTGCCGGCCGACCAGGTGCTGGTAGCGCTCGTCGGCGGGGTTCACGGCGACGGCCGCGTCGCCGAGCATCGTTTCCGGACGCGTCGTCGCGACGATCATGTGGCCGCTGCCGTCCGCGAGCGGATAGCGCAGGTGCCACAGGCTGCCGGCTTCGGGCTCCGCGATCACTTCGAGGTCGGACAGCGCCGTGTGCAGCACCGGGTCCCAGTTCACGAGACGCTTGCCGCGATAGATCAGCCCGTCCTCGTGCAGGCGCACGAAGACCTCGAGCACGGCCTCGGAGAGCCCTTCGTCCATCGTGAAGCGGTCGCGCGACCAGTCGACCGAGTTGCCGAGCCGGCGCATCTGGCGCGAGATCGTGCCGCCCGATTCCTCCTTCCACTCCCACACGCGCTCGACGAATTGCTCGCGGCCGAGGTCGTGCCGCGTCCTGCCGTCGGCGGCGAGCTGGCGCTCGACGACCATCTGCGTGGCGATGCCCGCGTGGTCGGTGCCCGGCTGCCAGAGGGTGCGATCGCCGTCCATGCGGTGCAGCCGCGTCAGCACGTCCATCAGCGTGTGCTGGAAGGCGTGCCCCATGTGCAGCGTGCCGGTGACGTTCGGCGGCGGGATGACGATGCAGTAGGGCGGGCCGTCACCGACGGGCGCAAACCAGCCGGCCGCTTCCCAGGCAGCGTAGATGCGGGATTCGATGTCTCGGGGGGAGTAGCTCTTGTCCATCGACGGCCTCGTGCGCGAACCGCCGATTATAGCGGCAGTCCTGCGGTCGACCGGCTCAGTTCGCGCGGCCCGGGCCCCGGAAATGCTCGGCGATGACCCGCGAGATCAGTTGCGGCAGCTCGGCCTTGAGCCGGTCCGAGACCTGTTCGAGCAACAGGGCTTCCATGTCACGCAGGGCGTTATGGACCAGTTCGTCCGCCTGCTCGTGCACCACGGCCGCCAGGTGCGCTTCGAGCTCGCCGAGGAACCGGCTGGTGTCGTCGATGAAGGCCGAGGCTGAACCGATGTTCGGTTCAATGATGTCCGTCAGGACCGGTATATCGTCGCTGGGCAGCTTGTTCATGGTGCAGCGGGGCCTCGCTCAGAGCGGGTGCGCCTCGGGCGCGCAGCCTGCGTCACGGTACGTTCGCCAGCGGTGGCGGCCCGCCTTCCTGGCGTCTTCGTCGCCGCCGACCACTTCGCAGATCCGAGCATAGGCGGAAAAGTCGGAGGGTGCATCGGGCGCGAGGTTGATCAGCACATCGCGGTGACTGGGGGGAAGGCTGGAGCTGCCCACCACTACTGGAGTTGCGGCGACCACGTCCGGCTCGGCCGGCCAGGCGACGTGCGGCACGAAGCTGCGGTCGGAGAAGGTCCACAGCAGCTCGTCGAATTCCGCGGTTTCCGCGGCACTGGTCGTGCGGATCGGCCACCCGCAGGCCCTGGTCGCAGGCCTTCTCGGCGAGGCGACACGCGGTGACGAGGCGAGCCCGGCGGTTGGGGTCACCGAGCGTGTAGAAGTCGACTTTAGGCGCGCCCACGGTGCGTGCGGCGCGGCATCAGGCCCGACCGAGCAGGAAGTCCAGCAGCAGGGGCACCGGGCGTCCGGTGCTGCCCTTCTGCGAACCGGTGAGGTAGGCGGTGCCCGCGATGTCCAGGTGGGCCCAGCGCAGGCCGTCCGTGAACTTGGCGAGGAAGCACGCGGCCGTAATGGCGCCGCCGTCGCGACCGCAGGCATTGGCGAAGTCCGCGAAATTGCTCTTGAGCTGCTCGTGGTATTCCTCGGCCATCGGCATGTGCCAGCAGCGGTCTTCCGCGCGCAGGCCGGCTGCGGTGAGTTCGCCAGCGAGTTCGTCGTCGTTGCTCATGACGGCGCTCAGGTGCGCGCCGAGCGCGATCACGCAGGCGCCCGTCAGCGTCGCGATGTCGACGACCGCCGCCGGCTTGAAGCG
Source organism: uncultured Gammaproteobacteria bacterium (assembly GCA_963793675.1). GTDB lineage: Bacteria > Pseudomonadota > Gammaproteobacteria > Steroidobacterales > Steroidobacteraceae > RPQJ01. The sequence goes on from CAWCBA010000010.1 coordinate 538,650, forward strand.
GCGCGCGTAGGTGAGCGCATCGCACAGGATCAGGCGGCCTTCGGCGTCGGTGTTGATCACTTCGATGGTCTGGCCCGACATGCTGCGGACGATGTCACCGGGCTTGGTCGCGCGGCCGCTCGGCATGTTCTCGCAGGCCGGAACGATGCCGACGACGTTGAGCTTGAGTCCCATCTCGGCCGCGGCCTTGATCGCGCCGAAGACGCTGGCAGCGCCGGTCATGTCGAACTTCATTTCGTCCATGCCCGGCGGCTGCTTCAGCGAGATGCCGCCGCTGTCGAAGGTGACGCCCTTGCCGACCAGCGCGACGGGCGCCTGACCGGCGCGACCGCCGTCGTAGCGCATGACGATCAGCTTGGCCGGCTCGTCGGTGCCGTTGGTGACGGACAGGAACGAACCCATCTTGAGCCGCTTCAGGTCGCGTTCTTCGAGCACCTGCGTCCGCACTGACTTGTACGACCGGGCGAGTTCCCTGGCCTGCTGCGCGAGGTAGCCCGGCGTGCAGACGTTGGCCGGGAGGTTGGCGAGATCGCGCGTCAGGGCGGAGCCCGCGGCAATCGCCTGGCCATGGTCGAGGCCGCGCTGCGTGGCCGACTTCTGGCCGGCTTCGGCGATGGCGATGCCGAACGACTTCAGCGCGGGTTCCGCGGGCTTGCGCGCGCTGCGGATCGCGGGAACGCGGTAGAGCGCGGCGCCCAGCGCTTCGGCGGCGAGGCGGGCGTCGTAATACGCGTCGGGCTCGGTGACCGATTCCGCGAGGTAACTCACGGCGTCGCGGGCGCCGGTCTTGGCGATCGCGCCCAGCGCGGCAAGCAGCGCCTTGCGGTATTGCTTGCGGCCAAAGGCGCCCTTCTTGCCGAGTCCGACGACCAGGACGACGCTGGCAGGCGGCGCCGTCCGTATCGATCAGGCGCAGTTCGCCAGTCTTGCCATGCACGTCGCCGCGCTTGATCAACCGGCCGAGGCGGCCTTCCAGTGCGGAATCGAGCGCTGCGGCCGCGCCCGTGAGCCCGCCGCTGCCCTCATGCAGGCCGACGATGGCGCAATCGGTCTTCTGGCGGTGGGGAGAGGCGGTGGCTACGAATAGGCGCATCGGTCAGTCCTTTATCCTTGAGGCCATCGGCGCGGGTCGACTTTGTACCCGGCGGCCGGTTCGCCCGTTAAACTGAACGGGCGAGTTTACCGATTCCCGCCGAGGCCCGCGAACTTTGCTCAGTCGCCTGGACCGCTATCTACTGCGCGAAGTGACCGTGACCTTCGTCGCGGTCACCGGCGTGCTGTTGATCGTGCTGCTTTCCAACCAGTTCGCGCGGGTGCTCGGGCAGGCGGCAGCGAACGGCTTTCCCGCCAGCATCGTGCTGACACTGATCGGCCTCACCACGCTGCAGCAGCTGACGGTGCTGGTGCCGATCGGCCTGTTCCTCGGGATCGTGCTGGCGCTCGGCCGCCTGTACCACGAGAGCGAAATGACGGCGATGACGGCCTGTGGCGTCGGGCCGTTGCGGATTTACCGGCCGATTGCCCTGCTGGCGGTGGTCATGGTGGCCCTGCTCGCGGTGCTGTCCTACCGCATCGTGCCGGCGGCCTGGATCAAATCGAACGATCTTCGTCTCGAGGCGACGCGCGCTGCGCAGTTCGGCGCGCTCGAACCCGGGCGCTTCCGCAGTTTCGCCGGCGGCGACGCCGTGTTCTACGCCGAGCGCGTCGAGAAGTCGGGCGAGCTGTACGGCGTGTTCGTGCAGCGCAGTGTCGGCGACAAGATCGAGATTGCAATGGCCGAAAGGGCGGTACAGCGCGGCGCGGGTCAGCCCGAGCAGTTGTTCATCCTGTACGACGGGCGCCGTTACGAGGGCGTGCCCGGCATGCCGAACTGGCGCATCGTGGAGTTCCGCGAGCACGGGATTCCGGTGCGCCTGCCCGAGGCGAAGGCGGGCAAGAGCAAGATCGAGATGATGAGCACGGCGACGCTGATGGCGTCGGACGATCCGAAGGATCGCGCCGAGTTCGCGTGGCGCACGGCAGTACCCGTCATGGCGTTCGTGCTGATGGTGCTCGCGGTGCCGCTCGCGCGCCTGCGCCCGCGCCAGGGGCGGTTCGCGCGCGTCGGCTACGCGGTGCTCGCGTACTTCCTGTACTCGAACCTGCTGGCGGCGGTGCGCGTCTGGATCCAGAAGGATGCGGCGGGCGGGCAACTCGGCCTGTGGTGGGTCCATCTCGTGCCGCTCGCGCTCGCTGCGTGGCTGCTCTGGAGTGAACTCCACCCCGGCAAGCCGTGGCGCAGCCAGAAGCGGCGGCGCCAGGCGAAGGTCACGCCGGCATGATGGGAGTTCTCAGCCGTTACTTGATCCGCACCGTGCTCGGTTATACCGCGCTGGTCATGACCGTGCTGCTCGCGCTTGGCGCGCTGTTCATGTTCATCGGCCAGCAGGACGACATCGGTGTCGGCAACTACACGGCCACCAGGGCACTGCTGTTCGTCGCCCTGAACCTGCCGAGCTACCTGTTCCAGTTGTTGCCCGTGGCGGCCTTGATCGGGTCGCTGCTCGGTCTCGGCAACCTGGCGCGCGGCAGTGAACTCGTCGTCATGCGCTCCGCGGGCGTGACGACGCTGCGTTTCTGCCTGTGGCTCGGCATGGCCGGGCTGATCCTGTCGTCGCTGATGTTCGTCATCGGTGAATACGTCGCTCCGCCGCTCGGCCAATACGCCCGGCAGCTCAAGATCTTTGCCAAGTTCGACGAGTTCAACCTCGCGGGCAGCCGTGCGACGTGGGTGCGTGACGGCGACACCATCATCAGCGTCGACCAGCAGTCTGCCAGCACCCGCTTCGGCGGCATCAAGGTGTTCCAGGTCGATCGCGCACGCAGGCTCTTGAGCGTCGGTCGTGCCGAGTCGGCGAGCGTCAAGGGTGACAAGGTGTGGCGGCTGGAGAAATACGTGGGCACCTCGTTCGCGCGCGATTCGCTCACGGCCACCGTGGATCGCCCGGGCGAGCGCGACGTGCGGACGTCGTTGTCGTCTGAATTCCTCGGTCTTGCCATCGCGGAGCCCGAGACGATGGGATTGCGTGACCTGCGCGATTACATCGCGCACCTGCAGCGCAACGAACTGCAGTCGGACCGGTTCGAGGCGGCCTACTGGTCACGCCTCGCGCGGTTCGTTGCCGTGCTGCTGGTGATCATGCTGGCGCTGCCGTTCTGCGTGGGGTCGCTGCGCAAGTCAGGGCAGGGCGCGCGCACCGTGATCGGCATGCTGATCGGCGCGGGATTCGTGCTGCTGAGCCAGACGCTCGAGAGCAGCGGGGAGTTGTTCGCCCTGCCTCCGTGGATGGTGGGCTGGCTGCCGACGGCGTTGCTGGCCGTGGTGACGGGAACGTTGCTCTGGCGTAATCGCTGATTCGCGGTCCGATTCGCCGGCTGTCGCTTCGATGCGGCTTGCGTCGTGCGAGTCTTGCGGCTACGCGATGTTGCTGGAAGGCGAGGAAGCAGGGCGCTCCGGTGTCGGTTCTCTTTCGGCGAGCGGAAAGGCAGACACGCGTCGCCGAAAGAGGAACCAGACCGGGCGCTGATAGCAGGCGCCTGAGCAAATTTTCGGCGGACCGAAAATTCGCACGGCGCAGCAGCGTCGAAGCGACGCCCGCGAATCGATCGCGAAGTGCCGGTGGCACATCACGGCCACGTGTGACGGTGAATCGCGTCGCAACTTGGGTTGTCGGGCGCCCGTTGCTCGTGGCTGCGTGCGTTGAGCCGGTCGTCAGCGCCGCTCTGCTTGCGCCGTGCGAGTCGTTCGGTCCGCCGAACGGCTCGCTCAGGCGCGGCGTGTCAAGCGTGCGATCCGGTTCATTTTCCGAATCGCGTGTCTTCTTCCCGCGATTCGGAAAATGAACCGGATCGCACGCCTGTCACTTCCCGCCTTTACGCCCCTTCGGCAACACCACGACCCGCGACCGCGACAACGAGTCATGCCAGGTCCGCCGCTCACGATCGAACAGCGCCCACACCCAGCCGAGACCGGCCGGCAGCCACGAGAGCAGGCTCGCGCCCAGTCGCACGACCACGTCCCGCCACGTCAACAGGAACCCGTCGTCACGCTGCACGCGCAACCGCCACGACGCCATGCCCAGCGTCTGTCCGCGCTGGGTCCACGGCAAGCCGAAGTAGGCGACGATGGCGGCGACGAGTGCCGTCCAGTACGGCACTGCCAGCAACGGGAAGCTGTCCCACGTCACCGCCTCGCCACCGGTCAACGGCAGGAAGCAGGCGGTGACGATCATCAGCACCGCCAGGACCAGCAGGCCGTCGTAGACCATCGCCGCGAGTCGCCGCAGCAATCCCGCGGGCGGCAGCGCCGCTGCAGCAGTGGCGGCGGAACTCACGGACTCTTCGTCAGGGCTGGTCACGGCGTCGGCGCGTCGCGGTCGGCAGCGATCAGAACTTGTCCGATCGCAGCACGCTCACGTCCTGCAGAAACAGGATCATCGCGTAATGATCGTAGAATTTTTCGCGGACTCGTGCGGCGATCCGCTCCGCGACGGCTGGGTCGCAGATCACTTCGACCCGGATGTTGCCTTCCTGCGCCCATTCGGACTGGCGCAGCCCGCGGCTGCCCTTGCCGCGCGCATCGGTAATCGTGAAGCCGCGGACACCGAGCGATTCCAGTTCGGCCACCAGGGTGCGCTCGAGCGCGGACTCGGTGACGATCGTGACCATGCGTCGCGGGTAGTGCTGCACTTGGGTGGTCTCAGAAGGAAGCGACCAGCGTTGCCAGCCGATGGTAGATCGGAATGCCGACGATGATGTTGAAGGGGAACGTGATGGCGAGCGACGCCGTGAGCGACAGCGCCGGATTGGCCTCGGGCAGTGCGGTGCGCATGCGGTGGGGGCGGCGATGTATGAAGCGCTCGCGGCGAGTGTCGCGAGGACCAGGATGCCACCCAGCGACAGGCCGATCGCGCGGCCGAGCAGCGCGCCGACCACGGCGCCGAACAACGGCATCAGCACGCCGAACAGCACCAGGAACACGGCATTGCGCTTCAGGGCACCGATTTGAGTCGCGGCGATCGAGTCCCATCTCGAGCAGGAACAGCGCGAGGATGCCCTTGAACAGCCCGAAGAACAGCGGCTGGATCGAAGCCGTGCCCGCGGGCCCGCTGATCCAGCCGATGGCGAGGCCGCCCAGCAGCAGGACGATGCTGCGCCCGAGCAGCAGTTCGCGCAGCAGCGACCGCCAGGCGACGTCACCGCCCAATCCTCGCGCCAGCACGATACCTGCCAGGATCGCCGGTACCTCGAGTAGCTACCACCCACACCGGGGCGCGCGCTTCATACGGAATGCCCTGCACGGCAAGTTGGCCGATGAGGACCGCGAACGTACCGACGCTGACCGAGCCATAATGCGCGCCGAGCGACGCCGCGTCGGCACGGCTGAGGCGGCCAAGATAGCGCGCGGCGAGAAAGGCAGGGATCGGCAAGCCGAAGCCGAGGGCCAGCAGGGCCGCGAGTTCGACGAGGGGGATGCCTTCACCGGCACGCGCGAGTTCGACACCGCCTTTCAGGCCGATCGCGAGCAGCAGCAGGGTGCTGACGAACTCGTAAATCGCTGCCGGCAGGCGCAGTTCGGCCCTGGCCAGGCCCGCGGCGGCGCCGAGCAGGAAGAACAGGATGACGGGATCCAGGCTCGACATGAAAATCCGTTGGCGGCGTGAAGGGCCGATGCGGCTGGAGCGCAACGGTAGGCGAAAATTCCGTGCGCGTCACGGTGTTCCAGCGTGGAATCCGGCTCCTGGCCGGGCGCGAACAGGGCGACGATGAGCGTCGACTCCTGCCGACAGTTCGACAAATGCGACCGCGCTGGTCTGGGACTGGCCGCTGCGCGTTTTTCACTGGTCGCTCGTACTGGCCGTCGCCGGTTCGTTCGCGACCCACTACGCCGGGATCGAGTGGTTCGACTGGCATCGCCGTTGCGGCTATGTCGCCGTGGTGCTGATCGGATTCCGGCTCGCCTGGGGTTTCGTGGGTCCGCGGTACTCGCGGTTCACGTCGTTCGTGCGCGGGCCAGGCGCGATGATCGAACACCTGCGTGGCCGGCAACCGTACCCGATCGCGGGCCACAATCCCGTCGGCGCGGCCAGCGTGCTGGCGTTCCTGGGGTCGCTCGCGCTCCAGGCGGGCACGGGCCTGTTCGCGAACGATGAAATCGCGAACGCGGGTCCGTTCTATGGCTGGGTGACGCAGGAAACCAGCAAGCGGCTCACCGCGTTGCACGATCTCAATTCCAGCCTGCTGATCGCGCTGATCGTGGCGCACCTGGTCGCCATCGCCTGGTACGACGGCCGGCGGCGGCTGGGGTTGGTGCGTGCGTTCTGGACAGGCCGCAAGGCAGGGGCGCAGGGCATCCGCTCATCTCGCGGCGGGCTCGCGCTCCTGATCGTGGTCGCGTTGATCGTGGCCCTGGCGCTCGCGATCCGTGCGGCGCCAGAGGCTTCGGTCAGCTTCTTCTGACAGGAACGCGGTCCGTACCGCCGCGAATCCGTCACTCGTTCTTGTACTTCTCGTGGCACGCCTTGCAGGCGTTCGCCGTGTCGAAGAACGCCGCCTTGCTCTGCGCAAAGTCGCCGGCCTTCGCCACGGTGGCCAGCTTCGCGCTGCGGTCGACGAGGTCCTGCATCTTCGCGTCGAAGTCCGCGCGGTTGGCCCACATCGCGGGCTTCAGCTCCGAGTGCGGCAGGTCCTTGGTTTCGGCCGGGAAGCCTTCACTCAGCATCGGTGCGATCAGTGCGACGCGATCCGCGCGCTTCGCGAATTCCACGGCGTCGTAAGGCACCTTGCCCTGGGCCATCGCGCCCATCGGGCCGAAGTTCCAGGCCATCACCTGGTAAAGCGACTTGCGGTACTTGAGCGCCTGCTCGCCCTTCGACGGCGCGCCTTCGGCCTGCACGGCGCCGGCGGCCAGGCACGTGGTCGTGAGCATGGCGATTGCGAACGAACGGGAAAACTTCATGGGTGGGGCGCTCCTTCAAGCGGCAGACCTCGGGGAACCGCCAAGGTACCGCAGGCCGCGTGACGGTGTCACGGCGGCAAAGCCGGCGATCAGCCCTTGCGACGCGAGGTCGCGAGAATGTCGTTGTGATGGGCGCGCAGGATCTTCCAGATTTCGGCCTCGGACGGGCGATCGGCCATCCGCGCGATCAGTCCCGCGAGCGCCGGCCATTCGCGGCCCCATTCAAGCATGCGAACCGCGTCGGCGATCACCTGCCGTGTCATCGCGTCATTGGGCCTGGTTGGCGGTGCCGGGGTGGCTTCGGGACGAGCAACGGGCTTCGCAGCGGGTGCCGCGGCCGCTGGCGGCGCAGTACGCGGCCGTGCTGGTCGCTTGTGAGAGCCGGTGGAAGACTTGTGGGCCGAGCCAGCCTGCGTGGCTTTCGCGGGGGAGGGTGCGGCGCCGGTGCTCTTCTGGTTCGAGGCAGCCTTGGCCACGGCACGAATACGCGGTTGTTCCACCGTGGCGGACACGCCCGGATCGGGCGCCTTGCCGGTCGCCAGCGGGATGAAGCGCTCGAGGTGCTCCGATCCGAGCAGGCTGGTCAGGAACGACATCAGCTCGAGCGACTCGGCGAATTTCGCATCACCTGCGTCGCGGCGCTCGTGCAGGTGCCGCTTCAACTCCAGCAGGCGGGTGCGGGCCAGGTTCACGACCAGTGCGTTCGGTCGCTGGTGCTTTGGCCAGGCCTCGGCGCGCGCGTAGGCGGCGTCGTCCAGCTTCAGGTAACGCAGGTGCAGCTCGACACTCGCCAGCCAGCGATCGAGCAACTCCTCCACGCGCCTGTCAGTCGTCGACATCGTGCCTGAACCCCGTCCTGTGGTCGGAGTCTAGCGGGTGGAGGGCGGTTGGCGTGGCGCGGCTGCAGAAGCTGTGACCCGCCCCGCAGATCGGGGCGCGGTCGAGTATTGGTCGACGATGGCTTGAAAAAGTACCGTATATGGGACACACTGTCTCACATATGGGAATTCAGTCTCAACGCCCGATCGTGACCGCCAGCCTGCGTTGGCTGCGGCCGATCGCCCGCTGGCTGTTGAAATCGGGCGTGACCTGGAAGGAATTTGCCGAGCTTGCGCGCGGTGTCTTCGTCAGCGTCGCCGCCGAGGAATTCGGCCTGCGCGGTCGCCCCACCAACGTGTCGCGTATCGCGCTGCTCACGGGCATGACCCGCCGGGAAGTGCGTCGCTACCGCGAGTCCCAGGTCGAGACCCCGGCCGAGGACGTGCGCGCGGAGGACGACCTCAACCACGCGAGCCGAGTGCTGGCGGGCTGGCACCTCGACTCCGAATTCATCGATGAGCTCGGCCAGCCGCGCGCACTCGACGCGAAAGGCGAGGGCGCGACGTTCGAGCAGCTGGTGCGTCGCTACGCGGGCGACATCCCGGCGACGGCGCTGATCAAGGAACTCGTGCGCTCGAGCTCGATCGAGCGCACGACGGACGGTCGCTATCGCGCGCTGCGTCGCTTCTACATGCCGCGGGCCATGGACGGGCAGGCCGTCGAGCGCGCGGGTGCGGTGATCGCCGATCTCGCGGCGACCGTCGAGCACAACCTGACGCGCGATGCTGCGCAGCCGCCCCGTTTCGAGGGACGCGCACAGAACCGTCACATCGATCCGCGCCAGCTGCCCGCATTTCGCGCGTTCATGGAGCGCGAAGGCGAGGCGTTCCTCGAGCGCTGCGACGAATGGCTGAGCGCGCACGAGGCGCAACAGGACGAGGGGACGCCGGTTGCCACCCTGCGGTTGGGCGTGGGGGTCTTTGCAATTCAGGAACAGATGGTCGGAGAGCAATGATGATGCACGCACGCATGGCGGTGAGCCGCTGGACGACGACCGGTGTCGCGATCCTGATCGCTGCCTGCGGCGGCGGAGGCGGCGCAAGCAGTTCGGGCGGCATCACCGCGGGCATCGACCGCGGCGGCCTCATCTCTGCGTCGGGAGCCATAACGGGCTTCGGCAGCGTGCACGTCAACGGCGTCCACTACCTGACCACGGGCGCCACCATCACGCTCGATGACAGCCCCGGCACCGAGTCCGACCTGCGCGTCGGCCAGGTCGTGCGCATCGAAGGCCGCCTCGACCAGGACGGCATCAACGGCACGGCAACGCGCGTCATCTTCGACGACGAAGTCGAAGGTCCGGTGCAGAGCGTCGATCTCGTGACGCGCCGGATGGTCGTGCTCGGACGCACGGTCCAGGTCGGTCCGCAGACATCCTTCGACGATCGCATCTCTCCGCGCAGCCTCGAAGGCCTGGCCATCGGTGACCGCATCGAAGTGAGCGGGCTCGTGGCGACGACGGGTGTCGTCGAGGCGACACGCATCGAACGCAAGACCGCGCAGTCGAGCGTCGAGGTGAAGGGCACGATCGCCTCGCTCGATGCGAGCGCACGCCGCTTTGCGCTCAGCCAGCTGACGGTCTCATACGCGAGCGCGCAGTTGAACGGCTTCGCGAGCGGGCAGCCGGCGAACGGCGACCGCGTCGAGGCGTTCGGCACGGTCGATGGCAATGGAGTGCTGGTCGCGACTCGCGTCGAGAACAAGGGCAGTGGCACGACAGGCGCCGCCGACGAACGGGCCGAATACGAAGGCCTGGTCACGAGTTTCGTGTCGGCGACGGATTTTGCGGTGGCCGGGCAGCCCGTCACGACGACGGCGTCGACCACGTATGAAGGTGGCACGGCATCGAGCCTTGCGCTCGACCTGCCCGTGGAGGTCGAGGGCCGCTTCAACGCGTCGGGCGTCATCGTCGCAACCAAGGTGCAGTTCCGTCGCAGCAGCGACACGGAGTTCTCGGGTCGCGTGGATTCGGTGAACGCGGCGGGCAACAGCCTGGTCGTCTTCGGCGTCACGATCCGCGTCAATACGCTGACCCGCTTCGAGGATCACAGCGGCGCCGACGTGCAACGGTTCAGCCTCGCCAACATCGCCGTTGGCGACTACGTGGAAGTCGACGTCTACAACGACGGCAGCGGCCTGGTGGCGACCAAGCTCGAACGCGACGACACGCAGGGTGAGGTCCAGCTCGAGGGCGCCGTCCAGAACGTGGCCGCACCCGGTTTCACGGTCGGTGGCGTCACCGTCACGACCGACGGCAATACCGAATTCAGGGATACCAACGGCGTGACCATCAGCGCCGCGGCGTTCTTCCAGGCGGCCCCGGGCCGCAAGGTAAAGGCGCGCGGCACGCTGGTGGGCAACGTCGTGCTGGCCACGAGGGCCGAACTCGAAGACTGACCGGAGTTCCGGGGTAAAGACGGAGCCGCAACGACGGGTCCGAACCGATCAGTACCGAGCTGTGCAGAGGTGTGAGATGAAATCAGTGCAATGGAATTTCCTGGAGGTGGCAGCGGTGGCCTTGCTGGTCGCCGGCTGCGGCGGCGGGGGTGCGACCGGCGACGGCGCGGCCTCGAACCCGCCGCCTGCGAGCGGCACGACCACGACCACGTTCGTCACGGGCGCGATTGCCGGCTTCGGCAGCGTCATCGTCAATGGCGTGCATTACGAGACGGACTCGGCGCAGGTCAGCATCGAGGACAAGCCGGCTACGGCGGGCGAGCTGCGAGTCGGTGAGGTCATTCACCTTACCGCAGAGGTCGATGCGCAGGGTGTCGCCCGGGCGAAGTCGATCACGCAGGATCACCTGATCCAGGGTGCCGTGCAGGCAGTCGACACGTTGTCTGGCACGCTCACGATCGCCGGACAGGTGATCACCGTCGACAACGAGACGATGTTCGACGATTCGATCCCGACGCGAACGCTGGCGGGAATCGTCGTCGGCGACGTGATCGAGGTGCACGGCTTCGCAGCCGCCGGCGGTCCGGCGCGCGCGACGCGCATCGAAAAAGCCGGTGCGGGTGCGACCGAGGTCGAGGTGACCGGCATGGTCACGAACCTCGACACTGCGTTGAAGCGCTTCAATGTCGGGACGCTGGTCGTCGATTATGCGACGGCGACGCTCGAAGACTTCGGTTCGACCGGCATCGAGTCGGGTGTCATGGTCGAGGTCAAGGGCACGTCATTCCTCGCGGACGGCGCACTGCATGCGACAAAGGTCCAGCGCGAAGGCCATGGTTTCGATGGTCACAGCGGCGCCGGCAGCGAAGTCGAAGGTCTCGTGACGCGCTTCGTCTCCGCGACGGACTTCGACGTCGACGGCCAGAAGGTGTCGACCAACGCGTCGACGGCCTTCGTCAACGGCACGGCGGACGACCTCAAGCTCGACGTCAAGGTGGAAGTCGAGGGCAAGCTCGATTCGACCGACACGCTCGTTGCCACCAGGGTCATGTTCAAGCGGCAGTCGTCATTGAAACTCGCGGGCATGGTCGACAGCGTCGACACGGCGGCCGGCACGTTCCGCGCGTTGGGCGTCACCGTCATGGTTTCGAACACGACGTTCAAGGAAGACCACCAGGGCGACGATCACTTCTTCAGCCTCGGCGACCTGCGCGTCGGCGACTGGGTGAAAGTCGGCGGCTATGCCGACCCGGCGGGCACTGGCCAGCTGATCGCGACACGGTTCGAACGTGACGACTCCGAGGACCAGGTCGAATTGCGCGGTCCGGCGAGCGACATTGCGACGACGAGCCTCAAGGTGTTCGGCGTCAGCGTCGAATTGCTGCCGGGCACGAGATACGAGGACGGAAACGTCTCCATCAGCGCCAGCGAGTTCCTCGCGCGCGCGGGCGGCCAGGTGGTGGACGTCGAGGGCAGCTGGAACGGCACCTCGCTGCTGGCCGACAAGGTTGAGATCAAGCACGAAGGCGGCAGCGCAGTCACTCCGCCGGTCACGCCCGGTCGCCCCGGTTACGCCGCCGGTCACACCGCCGGTCACGCCGCCGGTGACGCCGCCGGTCACTCCGCCGGTCACGCCGCCGAGCGGCGGCAACCAGCCGCCGGTCGCCAATGCGGGCACGCCGCGCACCGTCACGACAGGTACCACGGTGGCGCTGAACGGCACCGGCAGCAGCGATCCGGAAGGTGCGGCACTCTCGTATGCGTGGGTACTGAAGGTTCCGGGTGGCAGCAGCGCGAGCTTGTCGAGCGCCACCAGCAGCCAGCCGAGCTTCGTGGCCGACGTCGCCGGCTCCTACACCGCGACGTTGACGGTGAGCGACGGTGCGCTCACGTCATCGGCCAGCGTGGTGATCACGGCCCAGGCGCCGACACCGCCTCCGCCGCCGACCATCGACGGCGCGGCGCTTTACACGGCCAAGTGCCAGACCTGTCACGGTGCGATCAAGCCGATCTTCAGCCGCAATGCGCGTGATGCAACGAAGATCCAGACTGCGATCAACAACAACCGCGGCGGCATGGGATCGCTCAAGTCACTGACGACGGCAGAGGTGCAGGCGATTGCAGCCGCGATCACGGCGGCCAATCCGTAACTCGCCAATTCGAAACAGGATCGACTGACAGAACCCCGGACCTCTCGGTCCACCCCTTGGGCGGGATGGCGCAAGCCTCCCGCCCTATTTTTTGGGTTCGCGCAGCCGCAGGTAGCGAGAGGGCAGGTGACCCAGCGGGTTCGCCGCGACGCCTGTCGATGAAGGGTTTCACCAGGCGTTTTGAAACCCGGTGGAAGACTCGGAATGACGACGGCGTCCTGCAGCAGGCTCCGTTCCGCGCTGGCGAGAATCGCCGCACGCTGGCCCGCGTTGGCGGCAACGCCCGCCTTCAAGATCAGCGCGTCGTAGGCCGGATTCGAATAGCCCGCCACGTTCTGCGCATGGCCCGACGTGAAGAGCGCGAGGAATGCTTCCGGGTCGACGAAGTCGGCAGACCAGCCGAAGCGAATCAGGTCGCATTCGCCGGGCAGCTCGCGCATTGCGAGATACGCTTTCCATTCCATCTCGACGATCGCGACATCCACGCCGAGCGTGTGACGCCACTGGTCGACCAGGGCCACCGCAGTACGGCGGTGATTGGCGCTCGCGTCCGTGCACAGTGTCAGCCGCGCCGGCGTGGCCCCGCGTTTCATGGCTGCGGCCCAGAGGTCGCGGGCCCGGCGTGCGAGTTCGTCCTTGGGCATTTGAGCCCAGGCGAACCGGGTCGGTGAATAGCCGGGAATCCCCGGAGGGACCCAGCTCAGGGCCGGATTCTCGCCGGCGCCCGTGATTCGATCGGTGATCTGCTGCCGATCGATCGACATTGCGAGCGCTACGCGCGAGTCGAGATCCGGCAGGCGGCGCAGATTGGGCACGTACGCATACGTGCTGAGGTACGGCGCAATGTGCAGTTCGCCCGGCAGGTGCTGCCGCAGCCAATCGATCCGGGAGTTGGGTACCTCGCTGGTCAGGTCGAGGTCGCCGGCGCGGTACAGGTTCAACTCGGTATTGAGATCGTCCAGCGTCAGGTAGGTCACGCGTTCGATCGCCACCGACCCCGCGGAGTGATAGTGAGGGTTGCGTTCGAGTTCGATCTTTCCGTCGGGATGACGTGCGAGCAGCCGGTAAGGGCCGTTGCCGACGACCGACTGGCCGGCGGCATCCGCTACTGGGTATTGCGGCGCGGCAACCGGTAGCGCCAGCACCGCAGGAAGGTAGGGTACGGCGCGGGCCACCTCGAGGACCACGGTCCGCGCATCGGGTGCGCGGGCAGACGTGATCTCGTGCAACAGCGCGGAATAGGGTGCCTGCGAGTCCGCGGCTCTCGCCGCATCGAGGCCGGCGACGAACTGGGCAGCGGTCAGCGGAGTGCCGTCGGACCAGCGCAGGTCCGGTCGCAGGCGAAAGGTCCAGGTCCGGCCGTCCCCCGAGACCGTCCAGGCTTCCGCTGCACCGGGGACGATGCTGCCGTCGGCCGCCTCCGTCGTCAGGCCCTCGTAGAGTTCCTGTGACAGCGCGAGTGCCGGGTTGTCCTCGGCGAGGTGTGGGTCCAGCGTTGCCGGTTCCCCTCCCAGGGCCCGGTTAAGGGTCACGGTTGCTGCCGACGACCTGCCCGACCGTGGTGAACCCTGATCGGATCCGCAGGCAGCGACCGCCAGCGACAGCAGTACTGCGACGCAGCGCATGGAGGCTGTCAACTCTATTCCCGTCCGCATGGATGCGAAGCCCGCGGCATATGGTCGCCGCAAATCAGGCGCATGACAAAAGGGGCTGTGGGCAAGGTCCGACCCGCGTTTTGACAGAACCCGGCGGGCCGGGCGACTATCTTGGCCGCTGTGCGTCCGGAGCGCGACGAGACGAATGGATTCCGAGTTCAAGTACCGCGCCTTCATCAGCTACAGCCACAGCGACGAGCAGTGGGCCAAGTGGCTGCACAAGTCGCTCGAGACGTACTCCGTGCCGAAGCACCTCGTCGGCACCGAGACCCCGTTTGGCCCCGTGCCCGAGCGGTTCGCGCCGGTGTTCCGCGATCGCGACGAGCTCGCGACGGCGACCAATCTGGGCGAGACCCTGACGCGAGCGCTGGAGCAGTCGGCGTTCCAGGTGGTCATCTGCTCACCGGCCGCCGCGAAGTCGCGCTGGGTGAACGAGGAAATCCTCGCGTTCAAGCGCCTGGGTCGCGAGCACCGGATCTTCTGCCTGATCGTTTCCGGCGAGCCGGGCGCCTCCGCGTCGGCGGCCACCGCGGACCAGGAGTGCTTCCCCAACGCGCTGATCTACAAGATGGGGGAGGACGGGCAGCTCACCGACATCCGCGGCGAGCCGATCGCCGCCGACGCCCGGCCGCAAAAGGACAGCAAGCAGGACGTCCGGCTGAAGCTGATCGCCGGGATGCTCGGCGTCGGCCTCGACGAGTTGAAGCAGCGTGAGGCGCAGCGACGGCATCGACGCATGATGGTGCTGGTCACGGCCTCGATCGCTGGCATGACGATCACCTCCGGTCTGGCAGCGGCCGCATGGCTCGCCCGCAACCAGGCCGAGCGCGAGCGTGTGCGCGCGGAGTCCGAGGCGGAAACCGCCCGGCAGACCACGAACTTTCTGGTCGGCCTGTTCGCCGTCTCCGACCCGAACGAGGCGCGCGGCAACACCATTACCGCGCGCGAGATCCTCGACAAGGGCGCGCAGAGAATCAAGACGGAACTGGCCACGCAGCCTGCGATCCAGGCCACGCTGATGGAGACCATGGGCACGGTCTACACCAGCCTGGCGCTTTATCCTTCGGCCGCGTCCCTGCTCGACAGCGCGCTGCAGAAGCGCCTCGAACTCTATGGCGCGGACAGCCTCGAAGCGGCGCAATCGGCCGAGAAGCTCGGCGGCGTGCTCACGCTGACGGCGGAGTACGACAAAGCCGAGGTGATGTATCGCAAGGCACTGGACCTGCGACAGAAACTGCTCGGACCCGAGCACGTCGACATCGCGCGCAGCCAGTACCAGCTGGCCGATCTGCTCTTCCGCAAGGGCGATTACGACGCCGCCGAGCCCTTGTTTCGCGACGCGCTGTCGATGCGGCGCAAGTTGCTCGGCGGCAACAATGTCGAGGTGGCCAAGAGCCTCGAGGGCCTGGCGATGAACCTCTACAACCAGGGCAAGTACGACGAAGCCCTGCCCGCGATGCGCCTTGCCGTTGCAATGCAGAGACAACTGCACAAGGAGCCGCACACGGACCTGGCCGAGGCGCTGAGCAATCTTGGCGTGGTGCTGGGCGACGTGGGCGAGTACGCGGAGTCCGAGAAGCTGTACCGGGAAGCGTTGCAGATGAAACGCGTCCTGCTCGGCGACACGCACCCGGAAATTGCTTTGGGCCTGAACAACATCGCGTATGCACTGACGGACCAGAAAAAATACGACGCAGCGGCGTCGATGTACCGCCAGGCCATCGCCATGCAGCACAAGCTGCTGGGCGACGATCACCCCGACATAGCGGCGGCGCTGAACAACCTGGCATTCGTGCTGCACGACAAGGGCGATGTCGAGGGTGCCCGCAGGATGCTGCAGCAATCTCTCGATATGTACCGTCGCACGGTCGGGCCCGAGCATCCGTCGATTGCCCGCGGCATGGGCAACCAGGCGATGTGGCAGATGGAAGCCGGCGACTACGCGTCGGCCGAGCCACTGCTGCGCGAGGCGCTGGCGATGCGCAGAAAATTGCTCGGCAACGAGCACACGGACGTCGCCGGCACGCTGACGCTGCTGGCCAGCCTGCTGGTCGACACCGGGCGTTTCGAGGAGGCGCGGACAGCGGCCGCGGAAGCCCGGGCGATTTGCCTGCCGGCACTGGGAGCGAGCCACTGGCGCACGGCGGCCGCAACGAGCACCGAAGGGGCCGCCCTGGTGGGCCTCGGGCAGACCGCACAGGGCGCCAAGCTGATGATCGAGGGACTGGCGGCGCTGCGCGCCGATGCCGGTGCGCTGCCTTTTTTCGTCGACAACGCGAACCGCTGGGCGGCGGCGTACGACCGCAAGCGGAGCGGCGTGGAGGACGCGCCGAAGCAGACTGCCATGTTGCAGGATCACAACGAACGTTGAGAATCGGTCGCCGGCGTTCGGGCACTTTTCGCCTGGCCGGGGTGGGGCTCGACTCCCACGATTGACATAATCTGTGCGCGTTGATAGCGACCACTTTCGCGAATAATTTGTGATACGGTTCGCACATTCGAAGCATCGGTTTCGGTCTTCGGGTAGAAAGCGCCGCCTTCAAGTTGAGCCGACGGGGCGTTTTGTGACTCGCCGAAAGCAAAAAAAATACCGCAACGGTCACTGGCCTTGCGCGCACGTAAGGAGTGAAGAAAGTGGACAAGAGAATCGGTCTATTTGCCGGTCTGACGGCGTTGTTGGCGATGGGGTCGGCGCGGAGCCGCTTGCCCCGGAGTCCGGCAATGGTGACATCGGAAATCAATCGACGACACCGGACACGTTTTCGAAGTCTACAAGGCCAACGGAATTTCCTGGGCGAGGCGCAGGATTGCGCCGAGCCAAGCCGACACCGTCGGGCGGCCGCCTAACGGGCCACCTCGCGACCATCACCTCGTCCAGCGAGAACAAGTGGGTCGATACGATTGCTGATCCGCGCTGCATGCGCCACTGTCCGGTGACTTGCGCAAAGCCAGGTCTGGGTGGGTGGATACCAGGATACCGGGCTCGCCGGAACCGGCGGCGGCTGGCGCTGGGAAAATAACGAAGGGCCATTTTCCGGCTCACAACCTGGCAACGGTCGACTACACCAATTCGACGTGCCGACGAGTCGAGCCGAACAATATCGGCGGCAGCGAGAACTATCTGACGCATCGGCCGGTACCCCGACACATCTCTACGGCTGGAACGACGAAGGCGCCGCTCTCGACTCGATCGGTGGCTTCATCGTCGAGTACGACGTCCCGCGTACGGCCGACATGCACTCCGGATCTACGGATCCACACAGACTGCCAGACCATCGACGGCCAGACGCTGGTCTTCCCGACGGGATCGTTCACGGGCGGAGACACGATCAAGTTCACGGCCTACGAATTCACGGATCCGCGCGTCGTCAACGGCAAGTGCACGACGCGGGGGCCACTGACGCTGTTCACCGATCCTGTCGCATTCGGGTCCGATGCGCCAGTTGAGGATTCCGGCGTACCTGTGCGGTTCGCCCAAGTTCGTCGTCGTCACGGTGAACTCGAGCCAGCTCAATATCTTGAAGGGCACCGTGTTCGTCGAGAACCAGACGACCGAGAAGATACTGCCCAGCAACCTGTACAGGTGCTTTGATCCGATCCTCGGCAGCAGCAGACTTCGGATCCGCGTTACTACGCGGATCCGCAGTACCAGGACGTGGTCGTGTGGCAGACCACGGATCCCAGCCAAGATGGCCGAAAACAATACGCGTGGCGGATCGATCCGACTACGTTGGCGCGGCGACCGAAGCCACCAACGGTTGCGGCAGTACCGCCGCGAAGGTCCGGGGTGCGTCCTACTTCGTGGTCGGCATGCACATCGACTTCGGAACTGGATTCGACTATGCGACCAATCCGGCGAGCGAACTACCAGCAGTTCGTCGAGTTGACCCAGTACAAGCTCTCGCTGCTGCAGGCAGTCCGTGGACGACCGCAAGATCGGCCGGCTCAGTGAGGAATCCAGACGGGCAGGCCATGGCCTCGCAGGTGAAGAACGCGATCGACAAGCTCACCGCGAACGATCCGGCAGGCGCGCTCAAGTCGATGCAGCAGTTCGTGAGAAGGTGAATTCGTCGACGTACTCTTTCCCTCGAACGTGACGTTCAACTACAACGGCGATCACCTGATGCGCGGCGAAAACATTGTGTTCATGCTGCGGGTCAAGGTCGTTCCCTACAAGCCAGTACCTTAAACTGGCGTCGGACAAAGCCCGTGGCTCGCAGCACGGGCTTTGTCTTTCTGAAGGCCCGGTACGCTGGGGCCGCTGACCCCAGCGTACTGGCGCATAGGTGACGGCGGACGGTTCGACAAGCGCCTGTACGGCGCCCTGTTCCTGATGGCCACCAGCGCCATCGGTCCCGGTTTCATCACCCAGACCACGCAGTTCACCGCCCAGCTCGGCGCGGCCTTCGCCTTTGCGATCCTGGTCTCGATCTTCATCGACGTCGCGCTGCAGCTGAACGTCTGGCGCGTGATCGGCGTGTCCGGATTACGCGCGCAGGAACTCGGCAACCGTGTCGCGCCGGGTCTCGGGCACGTGCTCACGTTCTTCGTGGTGCTCGGCGGCTTCGTCTTCAACGTCGGCAACGTGGCGGGCGCCGGGCTCGGGCTCGACGCACTGCTGGGGCTCGACCCCAAGTGGGGCGGGGCGGCATCCGCGCTGATCGCGATTGCCATCTTTCTGTCGCGCCGGGCCGGCGTCGCGATGGACCGGATCGTCGTCGTGCTTGGCTTGGTCATGATCGCGCTGACGACGTACGTCGCCTTCGTCTCACGAGCCGCCGGTCGGCGCCGCGCTGCGCAATGCGGTGCTGCCCGAGCGGATCGACCTGCTCTCGATCACGACGCTGGTCGGCGGCACGGTGGGTGGCTACATCACCTATGCCGGCGCGCACCGACTGCTCGACGCCGGCGTGCAGGGTCCGGACCGCGTGGCGGAGATTTCCCGCGCTTCCGTGGTCGGCGTGCTGGTGACCGGCCTGATGCGTGTGCTGCTGTTCCTGGCCGTGCTCGGGGTCGTTGCGGCGGGCGTGCGGCTGGATCCGTCCAATCCGGCCGCCTCGGCGTTTGCAGCGGCGGCTGGCAGTGCCGGCAGGCGCGTGTTCGGCCTGATCCTGTGGGCCGCCGCGATCACTTCGGTCATCGGTGCGTCCTACACGTCGGTGTCGTTCCTGGTCGGCGCCTCGGAGCGCCTTGCGCGACGCCGGAACCTGCTGGTGGTGACGTTCGTCGGCCTGTCGGCGACGGTGTACCTGACGGCGGGCGCGGCGCCCGTGCCATTGCTGGTGTTTGCAGGCGCCTTCAATGGCCTGATCCTGCCGATCGGCATTGCCGTCCTGTTGTGGGTGGCGGCCCGGCGACCCGATCTGCTGGGCGGCTACGCCTATCCGCGCCACCTGGCGGCGCTGGGTCTGGTGGCGTGGCTGGTCACCCTCTACCTGGGCTGGGAGTCGCTTGGCAGGCTGGCGACGCTGTTCCGTTAACACCGGCAGCAGGCAGCCCGTCCGCGGGACCCCGACGATCACACCAATCGACGCACCCGATGCGACGGATGGGTATCATCCCCGCGCATGGCGACGGCACCCGAGTACGCAGTACCCGCTGAGGTTCCCTTCACCGCTGGCCCTGGACCGCCGGGCGGGCACGCGCAGCTACGCCGTTCCTTTCATCGTCTCCGTCACCGGGCACCGCGACCTGGTGCCCGACGAGATCCCGATCATCCGGTCCCGGGTGCGCGACTTCCTGTTCAGCCTGCGCTACGAGTACCCCAGCCGCATCATCGTCGTGATTTCCTCGCTGGCCGACGGCGCCGACCGCCTGGTGGCGGACGAGGCGTTGAAGCTCGGCCTGCCGCTCAGCGTCGTGCTGCCGATGCCGCGGGCAATCTACGAGGAAGACTTCACGGCGGAGTCCCGCGACGAGTTCGCGGCGCTTTGCGACGCAGCGTCCGAGATCTTCGAGCTGCCGTTGCTGCCGGGTGCGACGGCACGGTCCATCGCGGACAACGGGCCGAACCGCGCGCGCCAGTACGCCCAGCTCGGCGTGTTCCTGAGCGCGCACTGTCACGTGATGCTCGCGCTCTGGGACGGCAAGGACAGCGACCTGCTCGGCGGCACGGCGGCGACGATCCAGTTCCATCACCACGACGTGATGCCCGGGTACACGCCGCGGGTGACCTCGAGCAAGCTCAACCTGACCGAGGACGAGAGCGACCTCGTCTATCACATCGTCTGCTCGCGCAACCGGCCGGACGGCGAGCCCGCGCCGGGCTTCAAGCCGTTCGATACGCTCGTGGTTCACGACCGACGAGGCGAATCCGCGCACTGCCGAGATTCCCGCGCGGCATCGCAAGGTGTTCGAGTACACCAACGAGTTCAGCCGCGAAGCGCAGAACAACGCCGCCTCGATCGACAAGGAGCGCTACTCGCTGCTCGACGACGCGCAGGCGGCCACGCTGCCCCCGGGCTTGCGGGACATCAACCAGGCGTTCTGCGCGGCCGACTGGCTGGCCATCCATTACCAGAAGAAGGTCGTGAAGACGCTGAAGGCCGGCCACGTTTCCGTGTTCCTGACCGGCGTCGGCTACATGACCTACGCCGACCTGACGGCCACGCCGCTCATCATCGGCGTCATCATTGCGCTGATGCTGTTCGCGGTCACCATCAACGCGCTGGCGGTGCGCGGCAGCTGGCAGCGCAAGTACCTGGACTACCGCACGCTGGCCGAAGGCATGCGCGTGCAGTTCTACTGGGCGGCAGCGGGCGTCACCAGCGGCAACGTCTCCAAGTACGCGCACGACAATTTCCTGCAGATGCAGGACACCGAGCTCGGCTGGATCCGCAACGTCATGCGCGTGGCCGGCATGGAATGCGACGTGGCGCCCAACCTCGAGCCGCGCGGCCTGCAGTTCGCCCTGCAGGAATGGATCGGCGACGACAAGTCCGGCCAGCTCGGCTATTACCGCAAGCGATCCGCCCAGCGGATCGTCGAGCACGATTCCACGATGCGGATTGGCCGGCTCGGGATCTGGACCACGATCATCACCCTGGTCGCGCTGCTGTTCAGCGGTTCGGCGCTGCCGGAAGAGCTGCAGACCCCGGTCGTCTACCTGATGGGCGTCGTGATGCTGATGGTGGGCGTGCGGCAGTCGTACGCCAAGACCACGGCCGAGGCCGAACTGATCAAGCAGTACGAGTTCATGTACCGCATCTTCCGCAACGCGCGCCGGCGCATCGACGACGCCGACAACGACGGCGACAAGCGCCGCATCCTGAAAGTGCTGGGCGACGCGGCCCTCGAGGAGCACGCGCAGTGGATCCTGATCCACCGCGAGCGGTCGATCGAGGAAACGGAAGGCATGAAGCTCGGCTGAGGCTCAGTTCTTCTGCGGCGGCACCTTCGCGAATTCGCCGCTATATTGTGCGGATCGCGGTCGGGACACGGTATTCAGAATGCGTCTTTCATCCAGGCTGCTGCTCGCAGCAGCCACGGCATCCAGGCTGCTACTCGCGGCAGCCACGGCCCTGGCTACGGGCTGTGCGGCAACCCCGCCGGCCGGCACGCCGGCAGAAACCAGCGAACCCAGGGCGTTCGTCGAGGAGACCAGCGCCACTTCGGTGCTGGGGCCCGACAGCGTATTCGTCGGCAGTCCGTACGCGGATGTCGGACTGTCGGGGCTCTTTCCTCCGCACGGACCGGCCGATTGCCGCCTGGCGGTCCTCGCCAATGGCGAGGACTCGCTGGCCGCGCGGCTGGAGGTGCTGAAGGCCGCGCAGAAGTCGATCCGTATCCAGGCGCTGGTGTTCAAGGGCGACGAATCCGGTCTGCGCGTGGCGGAAATCCTGAAGCAGAAGAAAGCCGCCGGGCTCGACGTGCGGATCATCGTCGACGCATTTTCGAATCCCTGGTTGCAGACCCAGTGGATGTATTTCGACCTGAAGCAGCACGGCATCGAGGTCGAAGGGTACGAGGCCATGGCGCTGCAGTGGCTCAACGAGGTGCCCGTGCCGCACCTCACGCCGCATTACGACCCGCAGCAGCCCGACAAGCGGTTCCACGAGAAGATGTGGATCGTCGACGGGGAAACGGACGACGCCGTTGCGGTCACCGGCGGCCTCAACATCGGCAACGAGTACTTCCGCGCCAACCCGGCCGATCCGGACTCCACCTGGCGCGACCAGGACGTCGTCGTGCGTGGCGCGATCGTTCAGGATCTCGTCACCGCGTTCGACCGCAATTTCGACTACTTCGTCGGCGTGAAGAAAAGCCGCGGCATCTTCAATACCAACCTGTACTGGGACGCGACCCGCAACGTGCTCGACAAGACCGGCAAGGTGCCGATGAACTTCAAGACGGATCCTGCCGTGGTGGCGCACGTGGCCGAGATCGAGGCGCGCCAGCCGGTGCTCGCGTATTCGGGTGCGACCTGCCGGTTCTTCCAGAGCCGCCCGCGATTCAAGGAGTCCTACATCCAGCAGGCTTACGTCAAGCTCATCGAGCGCGCCCGGTCAGAGGTGCTGATCGCGAACGCGTACTTCGTGCCGACGGCGTCGATCAAGCTCGCGTTGCAGGACGCGGCCAAGAGGTGCGTGGCCGTGCGGCTGATTTCGAACAGCCCCGAGACCAACGACTTGCCGGAGATCAGCCTCGTCGGACGCGGGCACTACAAGGACCTGCTGGCGGTGAACGAGACGCCGGAGGTGGCCGCCTGCAATGGCACCGAGAAGGGACTGCGGATCTGGGAGTGGGTCGGGCAGTCCGCCACCGAGACCGAGCGCAGGCAGGGCACGATGCACTCCAAGTATGCGGTGATCGACGGCCGCCGCAGCCTGGTCGGCTCCTACAATCTCGACCCGCGCAGCGAGAAATTGAACAGCGAGACGGCCATGGTGTTCGAGCAACCGGAGCTGTCGGGTCGCCTGCGCGACGCGTTCTTCAACAACGATCTCAGCTACAGCCGCGAAGTGACGCCGGCACAGGCGGCGGAGTTCGAGGCGCCCGAGGACGTGATCGAGCGCTTCCGCAAGTCGATCGGGCAGCTGTTCGAACAGCATCTGTAAGGACGTCGATAGCTCAGGCGACCCACACCGGAATCTGTTCGCACCCGGGCCCGAGAACAGAAAAACCATTGACCTATTAGTAGGTTACGGCCGATACTTAATGTGGATGGCCCGATAGTCGTTGGGTGCTCGAGCGCTCCAGGAACTGTGACGCAGGTCCGCATCGGGTGTGCGCGTCACGACTAGCATCTGTGTCTTATATGGGTCTGGCAAGGCTGCAATCCGCTTCGAGTCGGCTTGGGCTGGAAGGCCAGGCCAGGGTAACCAGACGACCATGTCGAGAACGGGGCTGCGGCTCCTGCTGCTTGGGGGTGATGCCGACCACAACGTCGGCGACCGCGCCATTGTGACGGCACTGAGCCAATGCATCGTGTCGCATGACCAGTCCGCCGAAGTCTCGATCGTCGCCAGTCACAGCGCAGGCCCGGTGATTCGCGGCGTTGCCCGGATGATTCCTCGTGGCCCGTCCGGAATCGCCGGGTTGTGCCGGACCGCGGTCGCCGCAGACCGCATTCTCGTTGCCGGCGGTGGATTGTTCCAGGACGACGACAGCCGCGCCAAGATGCCGTACTGGGCGGCACGCATCTCCCTGCTGAAAAGCCTGAATCCACGCATCGCGGGTCATTCGATCGGTGCGGGACCGCTGCGGCATGTCGAGAGCCGGGCTGCCGCCGGAATCGCCTGCGCTGCGTTGACGACCATCTCCGTGCGCGACGGCCTCGCGCAGCAAGCGCTGGCGGCCTGCACGTCGCGCACGATCGACGTCGTGCCCGATCCGGCGTTCATGCTCGAAGCCGCGCCACGCGGCGACGCGACCGACCTCCTGCGGAGCCTCGATCTCATGCCCGGGCGACCCCTCATCGTCGTGTCGGCCAGGCGGTGGTTTCACAGTCGCGGCGGTTTCGTGCCCAACGTCCTCAAGGCCAAGGCTGGCATCGGCATCGCGCGCGATGAGCGGCGCTTCGAGTTGCTGCTCGACGTGCTGGCGGACGGACTCATGCATCTGGCCCGGCGCCTCGGGGCTGCGGTCCTGCTGCTGCCGAGCTACAACGTCGCGCACGAGGGAGACGATGTCGTGTGCGAAGCGCTGGCACGGCGACTGAGCGACGTCACTGTCCGGATTGCACGCATCGCCGATCCGCAGTTGTACAAGGCCGTCCTGGGCCACGCATCGCTGATCATCTCGTCGAGGATGCACCCGCTCATTCTCGGCGCCGGCATGGGCGTCCCGCTGGTCGGGCTGTCCTACAACGACAAGTTCCAGGGACTGTTCGATCAGCTCGGCATTGCCCCGCGCCTGCTGCGGCTCGACGATTTTCCCGATCGATGGGGCTCAAGTGCACTGATCGGCGCAGCCGAAGCGGCGCTCGACGGACGGGACGACCTGCGGCATCGCGCCGAGTTGCTCGGTGCCGCCGTGCAGCGGCGCACGCTCGAAGTCGCCTTTACGGACATGCCAGGGCGAACGCCGGAAGTGGTCGATGCTTGACGCACTGCGCGTTACGGGTCCGGCTGCATCGGACGCGTCCTCGCAGCCCGTTGCCGGCACGCGGCTGCTGCGGCTGATGACCGATGCAGCTCGTCACGTCCCGCTGTATCGCCGCCTGTGGGCAGCGTCAGGCATTGACGTCGATGACCTGCTGGTCGCGGGGGATTTCCAGCGCCTGCCGTGGCTCGACAAGGCAGCCCTCCGGGCCTGCCGTCCCGCAGACAGGATTCACGGCAAGCGCCGCGGCATGCACCTCGCCGAGGAGCTTTCGAGCGGCTCGAGCGGCGAGCCCCTGACGGTCTTCAAGGATCGCGCAGCCCAACTGCGCCGCCGCTGGGCCTTCCTGCGTGCGCTCCTGGCGTGTGGCTACCGGCCGGGACAGCGTTGCCTGCTGCTCACCAGCCGGCGCTCCGCGAACTCGCCGACGCTCGCGCGCTGGTCGTACGCCAGCATCGGCGAGGACACGGCAGCGCTCGCGTCGCGCCTCGATGCCCTGCAACCGGATGTGCTGTACGGCCCGCTCTCGACATTGGAATTGCTGGCTGCGTGGCGGGCCCAGCGGACGCCGCGACCGGCCGCGCCGCGCCTCGTCGTCTCGACGGCGGAGCAGTTGACGCGGCAACGCCGTGCAACACTCGAGCGGGGATTCGGCGCGCCCGTCGCCGATTTCTACGGCATGTCCGAACTCGGGCTCGTCGCTTACCGCACTCCCGGGAATCCGCGTTTCGCGCTGGCCCGGTCCAGCCTGATGCTTGAATTCTTTCCCATTGCCGGCGAGCCATCGGTCGAGCGTCTGGTCGTCACGGACCTTGCCGAGCGCACGTCGCCCTGGATCCGTTACGACACGGGAGACCTCGTCAGGCGTGATCCGCAGCTTGCCGGGCGACCGCTCGTGGAGTTCGCCGGGCGCTCGATGGACTGCATCTTGCTGCCGGACGGCGGCCAGGTTTCTCCCTACCGTCTCGACGTCCTGCTCGAGCACGTGCCTGGCCTGCGGGCGTTCGAGGTCGTGCAGCAGGCCGATTATTCCCTGGACGTGACGCTCGACATGGCGCCGGACAGCGGCGAGCCAGCCTGCTCGACGGTCCGCCGCGGACTCGAGTCGGTCCTGGGCACCGCCCTGGCGCTGCGGTTGCGCACAGGGACGATTCATCGGGGGCCGGTGGGCACGAAGTTCCGCCCGATCCGGTCGCTTGCCAGGAGCCCCGCGTGAAGATTCTGTCCCTCACCTACGAATACCCTCCGATCGGCGGCGGCGGCAGCGTTGTTGCCGCGGCGGTCAACGAGGAACTGGTCCGCATGGGTGACGAGGTGACCGTGCTGACGTCGGCGATGAAGGGGCTGCCGGCCGAGGAAACGGTCGAAGGAGTGGTCGTGCACCGCACGGCCTGCGTCCGGCGACATCGTCACTACACGACGACGGCTGAGTTGCTCACGACCCTGCTGCCAACCTACCTGCGCGGAGCGCAGTTGATCCGCGCCATCAAGCCGGACGTCATTCATGCGCATTTCATCCTGCCCTCCGGGCCGTTGGCACGTGCGCTGTCCGCGCGCTTCAACGTGCCGTATGTCCTGACCGCCCACGGCTCCGACGTCCCGGGTTACAACCCCGACCGGTTCGGGCTGATGCACCGGATGGTCAAGCCCGCCTGGCGACGGATCGTCGAGGGCGCCGCGGCGGTGACCTCACCTTCGCGTTTCCTGGCCGGGTTGATGCAGCAGCAGGGCTGCGCGGTTCCGATCGTGATCGTGCCGAACGGTCACCGGCCGCACCCGGGCCTCGGCGAAACGCGGCGTAACCGGGTACTGGTCGTCGCGCGGATGTTTCCGCGCAAGGGCATCCAGCATTTCATCGACGCCGTCGCTGGTCTCGGGCGCGACTGGGAATTCGTCATCGCCGGTGATGGTCCGTTCAGGGACCAGCTCGAGGCGCGCGCCCGCAGCGTCGCGCCCAACGTGCGCTTCGTCGGCTTCGTCAATCGCGAGACCCTGCGGTCGCTGTATGAGTCGTCACGGGTCCTGGTGTTTCCATCGATCCAGGAGAACTTCCCGATGGTGCTGCTCGAGGCGATGGATGCAGGATGCGCCATCGTGACCACCAACGCCGAGGGTTGCGCCGAGGTGGTCGGTGACGCAGGCCTCGTGGTGCCCAAAGGCGAACCCCAGGGCATCCGTGCTGCGCTCGCAACTCTGATGCGCGATCCTGAACTCGTGCGCGATCTCTCAGCTCGCGCCCGACAGCGCGCCGCCAGCCTGACCTGGCCCAACATCGTGGGACGCTACCGCGAGGTCCTGGAGGCCGCGATCGCGAAAGGGTCGCCAGCAGCCCCGCGCGCGGTCGAAGTGCAGGCTTCGCCGGCGTCGCAAGCCCTGCGCTGACAGTATCGCTCGTCGCTGCTCGATGCCGTGGCGACATGTAAAGACGATCGCCTCGCTGGCCGCGCCGATCGCGCTGCCGGTTCAACGCCTCGTTGGGCGGCTGCCGGGGTCGGATGGTTCCGTCATGATGCTGTGCGTTGGCGCGCCGTCGACGGCGGACTTCGTGGCGGGTGCACTGCTCGAAGTCGAGGAGCGAACGGTCGTCGGCAGGCTCGGCAGTCCGCTCGAACTGCGCGTTGCCGCATTCCACAGGCTGTGTTCAGGCGCGGACATCGTTGCGATGGAAGTGCCCCGCGCCTGGCAGGCCTGTCTTCCGGCAGGCACGCAGCTGCGGATGCCGGCATGGGTGTCCCAGGAACTGCTCGCCGCCGGAAAATCACCGGTCACGCTGCCCGCGTCGATGCGCAAGGAAGTCAGGCGCCACTGCCGGCGTAACGCTTACGACGTCCGCTTCTCAACGGACTCGAACGACATCAGGCATTTCTACGCCAGGCTCTATCGTCCCTACGTGTCGGCGCGTTTCGGTACGGGTGCCGTCCTGGTGGACGAGGAGCAGTTCCTCGCAGTCAGTCGAGGAATGACGCTGGCCATGCTGACGGCCGCGGGGGAGTGGGTCGCCGGTCTGTTGCTCCGGCAGCATGGCGAGACGTTGCACCTGGGATGGTTTGGTTCTGCTGCGGTACCGCCGCGGGCGGGGGCCAGCGAGGTCCTCGACGCGCACAGCATCGAGTGGGGCGCTGCCAGGGGTGTCCGCCGCGTCATCATGGGACATTCCCGGCCGAGCCTTGCGGACGGTGTCGTGCGCTACAAGAGCCGCTTCGGCGCGACCGTTCGGCCGACCCGCTTTCCCCAGCGGACCATCGGGCTGCTGGTCCAGCGCTGGTCGCCAGCGCTCGTCGCAAGTCTCGATGCGGCGCGATTCGTGAGCTTTCGCGGTGGCAAGGCTTGCGTGTACCGGGCTCAACCCGACCCCGCGATGACTTGAATCCGCAGGGCCGCGTCAGGCTGCGTCGTCCACCCTGTCGATGCGGGGCTTGGTCGGCAAACGGACGCCGAGTCGCGACAGGAGCCGTTTCAGGCGCGGCTTGACGACGAAGAAATACAGGTACGCGGCGACGAGACGTGGCTGTCGTTGATACAGGTGCACCTCGACGGTGTCCCTGGCGTGCGTCGCCCAGCGGACCTTGTTCTTGAGGAAGCCGCCGAGGAAGTCGTATTCGTCCAGGTCTGCCCGGAAGCATTCCTCGATCTCCAGCGACTCGAGGAACGTGCCGGGCGAGCAGTGCGAGTAGGCGGCGTCGTGAGCAATGTGCAGGGAGTAGAACCGACGCGCGTGCACCAGTCCGAAGGTCGCGGCGACCAGGTTGCCGTCCAGGCGCAGGCAGCGGAAGACGAATTGGCCGCTGGCGCCGAATGCATGGATCAAGTGCCGGTAAAAGCGCAGGTGCTCCACGCTCTGGGACGCGCCCACGCCTTTCTTCGGCTTCCAGCCGCGGCTTTCGAGCATTTCGTACTCGCCGAAGAGTTGCTGCAGCCGTTGCTCGTCGCCCGCGCAGGTCGCGTACTCGAGTTGCCCCGCGCCTTGCAGCTTCTTGCGCGCTGCCTTGAGGTTCTTGCGGAACTTCTGCGATTTCGTTGCCAGCAGTTGCGCCCAGGTGCCCTCGAAGGTCAGGTACGGACACTGCGAACTGGGTACCCTGCCGTGCAGCACCTTGTGACTGGACAGCGTGGCGCAGAATGATTCGAGCGCGGGGTCGGATGCATCCTGTTCATGAAACCAGATGACGTCCCACTGGTCGCGTCGTGCCAGCAGTGCCTGGGCGACGGCTTCGGCGCAGTCGCGGGCATCGCGGCTGAACAGAAAGGTCGGGCGGTCGACTTCCCACGGCGCCCCGAGGAAGCTCAGCTGCCTGTGAACCTTGCCGTGCATCCGAATCAGCGAGACCTGGAACGGCGCGATGCCGATCAACTCATGGTCGTCGTGGACGCAGACGATCATGAGCTTGAGGTCGACCGCGAAACTCCGCACCCAGGCGGCCTGGTAGCGGTGCGTCTGGAAGACGGTCAGTCCCGGGACAGACTCCTCGATTCGCTGCCAGTGTTCCCGCAGCCAGAGCAGGCCGTCCTCGTCGGCGATCAGGCTCGTACGCAGCTCCTTCCCGGACGACGTGCGGTAGCGTTCGCTCGCCTGCAACTGAACCTTGCGGCGCTCCGCAGCCAGCGGCTCCCATACGACCAGCGATGCCGCTTCACCTGCTCGCGTGGTCTCGTCGCTGGGCCTATTGGTCAAGGCAAAGCCGAGCTTCCGCAAGACCGCGTCGTGCCGTCGCCACATTTTCCCGGTCTCCCGGATCGAATGGGCGACGATCGGCAGTCCGGGATACTCGAGGCGGACCTCGCGCGTGAATGCATTGAGAAGCTTCAGCAGGTGGCGCTGATAGCCCGGAAGCACCGCCAGGTCCGCTACGTAGACATTTTCCGCGATCGCCTGCCCCGCAAATTCCGCGCCATCGTCGAGATGCGCCAGGACATAGCCCACCAGCCGGTCGTCGGCAAACAGGCCAAGATTAAGCGACCCGTAGTGATCGTCTTCATAGCGCAGACGGGCTTCGATGAGATGTTCCGGCTCTTGTATATCCCGGGCGTATGCCCGACGCTCCACGGCGATGACGGCAGCGCGGTCCTTCACTGACAGCCGTCTTACTTGTATGTGTTGCATCGTGGAAGGCGTTTGGGCGTGCGCCGCATAAAAACGGATTCTGACATGCGTTACTCCTCCCTCGTTGACCTGGGTCACAAGAAGCACCCGGCCTGCCTGGTCCGTGCCGCAGCCCGCCGCGGTGCGCAGATGGCGCGCCAGGCGACGACGCCGGATGAGATCGAGAACTGTGCGTCAGTTCACGACCGTCGGGCCCATGGCCTGTGAGCATGTCGCTTCACACGGAGCCACTGTGAATTCTCAAGGACCCAAGCAGGTTCGTGCCGTCGGCGCGGCGCTGCCCGCACCGTGTGCGGGAACCCGTCCAGCCATCGTCGGGCAGCCGCGCGGGTTCGCACGCGTGCGAGCCGGGACCGAGCGACTCTACTGGCAGTGGCAGGAATACCGGGAATCCGCCGCGACCCGCGAGGCCAGCGCGCTGCTCGTCTCCGGTCCCGAAAAGCATTCCGGGACGCCGCTGAGGTCGCTCTATTTCGGATCGGGTAACCACCTGTCATACGTACTCGGGCTCCTCTACGACGAATACCGCGTCGAGGAGGAGCATCGACACCTGAACGCGTGGCAGGCGCGGAGCTGGGTGGACGGTTATCGCAACAAGGTCGACCTCGTCACCGCGGATCTGCCCTGGCCATATCACCGCGTCCTGGCGGGCCGCGGCTTGCTTGAAGCCCCCGCCTGGGTAAACCAGAAGCTGCAGCTGCCGGACCGCTGGCAGGACGTGCTGGCGCAGTTGCGCAGTTCGGCGAGGGGCGAGGATCTGCGCAAGATCCGCAAGCACGGCCTGCAGTACCGGATCGTCCGCGACGAGACGGCGATACGCCGCTTCTATGGCGAGATGTACGTGCCGCACCTGACCAATCGTTTCGGCAGTGCGGCGTACATCGAGCCGGAATGGAAGGTCCGCTATTGCGCCGAAAGCGGCGCGCTGATGGAGATCCTGCGAGAAGGCGAGGTCGTGGCGGGCCAGGTCCTGTTCGGCGACCGGCAGAGCATGCAATTGCTCTGGGCCGGAACCTCCGGCGGGGAATTCGGGCAGCAGTCACAGGGCGTGTTCCCGGCGCTGTACTACTTCGGCGTGTTGCACGCGTTCGAAGGCGGTTATCGCGAGGTGGACTATTGCGGCAGCAGGCCACTGCTGTCGGACGGGATATTCCAGCTGAAGCGGCGCTGGGGCGGGCATGTCTACGACGGCTGGAGCCGGGACACCCTCTTCTTCCAGCCCGCCGAGTTGGGGCAGGCCACTCTCAGCTTCCTCACGCGGCACCCGATGATTACCCGTTGCCGCCACGATCTCGTCGGCAAAGTCTGCCTCGGTACCGAAGCCATCCAACCTGACGATGTCGCGCGGGCCGCACAGGTGTATGCGACCGCCGGTCTGCGGGCGATCAGGTTGTACTCGTTGCAGCCGCCGAGCCACGCAGCAATCGATGCGGCGCGCACAACCGCTGGGATCGAACTCGTGGACTTGAGCCGCGAGTCGGAGCCCGCAGCGGCCTACTGCAGGTGCTGACGCGACTTGCCGATTCACCAAAGCTTGGAGGAGGGCAAAGCCCGATGGAATTCCAGATCAATCCCAGGAAGATCGCCTTGTCGCTGCTGACTGTGGCGATCCTGCTGGTCGTTGCTCACGTCGCCGGGGCGGTCTCGAGTCACGTCTTCCATCACGAGCAGGTATTCGGCCTGGTCGATACCTTCGACATGAACGTCGAGAACAACGTGCCGACGTTTTTTTCCACGTTCATACTCGTGGCAAGCGCTGGCCTGTTGACCGTCATCGCCAGCCAATCGACCGCCGATCGCTATGCGCGACACTGGAAATGGCTGGCCATCATTTTTGCCTTCCTCGCGATTGACGAGGATGCGTCGCTGCATGAGTTGTTGATCGAGCCGGTTCGCGCTCATCTAGCGGTGGCCGGGCCGCTGTTCTTCGCGTGGGTCATCCCGTACGGGCTGGCGGTGCTGGTCATTGGCCTGCTCTACCTGAGGTTCGTCTGGTCGCTGCCCGTGCGGACCCGCGGGCTCTTCATCGGTGCCGGGAGTCTCTATCTTGCCGGTGCCCTTGGATTCGAGTCCGTCGGCGGGTGGTATTTTTCGCTGCACGGGGAACTGGAAGACCTGCCGTATTCGCTCCTGGTCGCAGCCGAGGAATTCTGCGAGATGTCCGGGATCATCCTCTTCATCTACGCCTTGCTGGATTACCTGCGTGACCGGCTGGCAGGAGAGCCCCTGCGAATCTCGATCGCCAGGCCCTGACGGTCAGGTTTCCTGCAGCAGCGCGCGGTGCCGGCTGCCGGGGGCCGTGAGCTCGGCGTAGCTGCCTTGCGCAGCGATGCGCCCAGATTCCAACACGACGACCTCGTCGCAGAACGTTGCGACGGATGGCTTGTGCGACACGAAGATGATCGTCCTGTCCCCAAGCGCCCGCAGTGAATCCAGGATCCGGGCCTCCGTGGCGAGGTCCAGTTCGTTGGTCGCCTCGTCCAGGATCAGCACCGCCGGGTCGCGATACAGCGCCCTGGCAATGCCGATTCGCTGCCGCTGGCCTCCGCTCAGCTTGGCACCGCGTT
This sequence comes from uncultured Gammaproteobacteria bacterium, assembly GCA_963793675.1. Classification (GTDB taxonomy): domain Bacteria; phylum Pseudomonadota; class Gammaproteobacteria; order Steroidobacterales; family Steroidobacteraceae; genus RPQJ01. The sequence goes on from CAWCBA010000010.1 coordinate 570,938, forward strand.
CGCCGACGACCGACTGATAACCGGCCTCGAGCTCACTGACGACGAAATCATGCAGCTCCGCAATCCGCGCGGCCCGTTCGAGCCGGCCGTAGTCGATCTCGCCGGGTTCCGTGCCGAGTGCGATGTTGTTGGCAATCGTGTCATCGATCAGGTAGATGACTTGCGGGACGTAACCGATGCTGTTCCGCCACGTGCGCACGTTGCCCGGCGTCACCAGCGTGTCGTCCACTCTGACCCCGCCCGCCGATGGCGGCAGCAGTCCGAGCAGGATGTCCACGGTTGTCGATTTGCCGGCACCTGTCGGGCCCGCCAGGCACACGGCCCGGCCCGCCGGAATCGTCAGGTTCAACCCGGACAGCGTGTCCTGGCGACCGTCGGGGTAACGGAAAGAAATGTCATCCAGCCTGATCGAGTGCCGCGGCACCAGCACGCCGCCTGCCGTGGGTGATGGCTCCGCACTCGAATCAGAGTAGTCCTGCCACAGGCCGTCCAGCGCCGCCGTCTTGTAGCGGATGGCCTCGACACCATCGAAGAGCCCCTGCAGCGCCGGGATGAGGCGATACGCGGCATAGGCGAGCATCGCGATCACCGGCAGTATCCCGCCCGCATCCCCAGTATCGCCGATCAGGTAGACGGTCGCGAAGACGAGTCCGCCGAAAGCGACCAGCTCCAGGCTCTGGGCCGGGACGATGTCCAGGGTGCTGTAGCTGATGGCATTCCTCGAGGAGCGCAGCAGCGGTCTCGAGAAACGCTCGACGAAATGCTCCTCGCGCCCGAGCACCTTGATCGCCTTGGCTGCGTCGAGCGCCTCGTGGGCGTTCTTGTAGATCTCGGTGTTCAAGGTCGCGAACTCCGCTCCGAGCCGCGTGACCTTGGGCATGATCAGGAGGTAGATCAAAAGGTAGGCCACCGCCAGCACGACCAGTGTCACGGTCATCACCCAGGGCTGGATCACCACCAGCAGCACGACGATGAAGAGGGTCGTGACCGCATCCGAGAATACGTTGATGCCCGCCATCAGCGTGCCGATGGCTACCCGGTCGATCTCGGTCACCACCATCTTCACGAGTTCTGACGAGTTCCGCTGCAGCAGAAAGAGGTAGGGACGCGCCAGGTACCTGCTCATGAGCCGGCGAGCCAGGTTGTATTCGCCGAGGTGACAGACCCGGAAAGTCAGCCAGGCGTTGATGCCCACGAGGAGGTTGGTCGCCAGCAGCATGACGAACGCGAAGAAGCCGAGGAATCGCAGGAAGTCATTCGTGGTCGTGAACCCGAGCGCATCGTAGGCCCAGGTCAGGTAACGGTTCTCCGCGACCAGGGCGGGGTCGGCGACGACGGCGATGAACGGCATGATGGACGCCACCCCGATGGCCTGCACCAGTCCGCTGACCGTGGTGCTGAGCAGCAACAGCAGGATCTGGCGCTTTTCGCCGGCCGAGAAGAAAGACAGGAGTTTTCGCCAATCGTCGATCATTCGCTCGCTCGCCACTCTTCGCCGCGTGCCGACAGGGCTCCATCGCATCGGACATACCCTGGCAAACAGTAGCTTCAGGAGGCACGACGCGGACGTGACCCAGTACCAGAATATCCTATCGGGCTGCGGCCGCGAGGCATGACGCATGCTAAAAAGGGGGGCGATGGAAAACACGACTGGGAAGGTGGGCTCCACTCCAACCACGGACCGCGAGCGAATCTTCGCGCTGGACGCCCTGCGCGGCGTTGCGGTTCTCGGCATCCTCTTGATCAACATCATTGAGTTCGGCCTGCCGGGCGCGTACGTGAACCCGACGAACGCCGGCGGCGCGAGCGGAGCCAATCTCTGGGCCTGGATCGCAACGTCTTTCTTCTTCGAGGGCACGCTGCGCGGGCTGTTCACGTTGCTGTTCGGCGCAGGTGTCGTGCTGTACACAAGCCGCCTCGAGCGCACTGGCTTGGGCCTGGTGTCGGCCGATCTCTATCTCCGGCGCAACCTCTGGCTGATCGTCTTCGGCGTCTTCAACGCCCACGTGCTGCTGTTTGACGGCGACATCCTCTTCTACTACGGCGTGGCGGGGCTGTTGCTCTACGTCTTCCGCAATCTCACGGTTCGCCGGCTGCTGCTATTCGCGATTCCGCTGCTGTGCGTGCCGACGATCATCGGCACGATCGCCTATGTGGACTTCCAGGACATGCAGGCAGAGGCCGAGCAGGTGCAGCTGCTGCAGTCGCAGGGCAGCACGCTGACGGCAGAGCAGCAGCGCGTGATCGACGATTTCCACGAGCGACTGGCGGTACGAGCAGCCAACGGCCGAGACGCAGGACGAAACCGTTCAGGCCATGCGCGAAAGCTATGCATCTGCCTTTGCGCTGACTTCCGAGCCGACATTCGATTGCGGACACGTTCTGCGAGTACCTGGGGATGATGCTGCTCGGCATGGCGTTCATGAAGTCCGGCGTGCTCACGGCACAGTGGTCGAGCGCAAGCTATTGGCGCATGCTGATAACGGGTTGGGGTATCGGTTACCTGGTGAACGCATTCGAGATTGCGCACCAGGTACGCAACGACTTCGACGTGAATTCGATGCTGAGTTCCGAGTTCATCACCTACGACCTCGGGCGTATCCCGCTCACTCTCGGCCACCTCGCATTCATCATGCTGCTGATCAAGGGCGGTTGGTTCCGTCGCGCGTTCCGCGTACTGGCGAGCGTCGGGCAGATGGCGCTCACGAACTACCTCGCGCACAGCGTGATCTGCCTGTTCGTATTCACCGGGGCCGGCCTGGCACTGTACGGCCAGCTCGAGCGCTACCAGCTGTATTACGTCGTGGTAGGAATCTGGGCCATGCAGCTTGCATGGAGTCCCTGGTGGTTGAAGCGGTATCGATTCGGGCCGGCCGAGTGGCTGTGGCGGTCGCTGACGCGTTGGCGTCGCCAGCCCTTCAGACGCGACGGCATGGTTGACGCGGCCGATTGAAAGATCGGTCCGTTCCAGCCTGCGATGCGCAGCGTCACCTTGCCGGTCCGATCCGGTTGCGCCAGCTCTACTCCAGCCACATGCGCATGAGGTAGAACTCGCCGGCGCGATTCGACGGGTTTCGGCTCAGGACGATCGAATCGACGATGGCGGGGTTGACGTAAGCGCGGCCTTCGGCTGCCGTGAACTCCCGCAGCGCAATCTCGTGGGTCGCGCGGGAGCGTGGCGCGATCTCGATCTTCCCCAGGTAGCCGGCCTGCCTGTCTTTGCTCTGGCCACGATCGCGCACGTGCACCTGTAACAGCAGCGGAAGGTCGGTCGGGTTCGCGAGATCGACAGCCAGGTGCTGGTAACCGCGCCAGTCGGGGTCAGGCTCCCACAATGCGAGCGCCCAGCCTTTGTTGCCCGCGAGGCGAGCGTGCAGCCCGATGCCGCCTCGAGACCCGCGGGCGAGCGTGTCCGGCAGTGCTTCGCGTTCGACCGTGACCGCGGAATAGACCCCGAGAAAGTAGGTGCTCAAGGGTGAGCTGAAGTCGACCAGTGTCGGGAAACTGCGGTGGCGCTGCAGGTACGCTGCGCCTGTGATGACCAGGGGAGCGGCGAGGACTGCCGTGCTCGCTACGCCCACAAGCAAGCCGATGAGTCGGGCCGGTCTGTGCGATGGCAGCGCACGGACGCGTGGGTCGAAGAGCGTAAAGAAACCTGTGGCGGCCAGCGCGCCCAGCATGTCCCGCCGCAGATCGCTGAAGGATGCGTCGCGGCCGGTCGCCAGTTGCAGCAGTTCAACCAGTGCACCGAGCAGCAACGCGCCAGCGATTGCCAGTCCGTAGTCGCGCAGGATGCTCGCGTTCCGGCCTGGGAGCCGTCGCTGCAGGGCGATCAGGATCAGCGTCACGATGGCGAACGCCGGCCCATGGGCGGAATTGCTGAGTTCGGCGACCCAGCGCCCGTGGCCGGGAAGCTGCCCGAACAGAACCACCATCAACACTGCGGCGGCGACGCCCAGCAGGAAAGCTACCGAAAAGCGCTGCGGTTGAAACCGGGTCGGTGACATGCTTGGTGGCCCCGGCGCCGTATTTCCTCCGTCGCGTGTCGCGGAGACTAACTCATTGATTAAATGGCGCTCCCAGAGGGATTCGAACCCTCGTACCAGCCTTGAGAGGGCTGTGTCCTGGGCCTCTAGACGATGGGAGCGTGTGCCGGACCGGTTTGGACTAACCGGGTCCTGACGAAGCCGCGTATTATACCCGGCTGTTTTCCCCGGTCCAGCAGAAGCTCCCCGCCCTTGTTTTCGTTCACTAAACTCTTCCGGTCGCGCGACGCCAAGGCCGCAGCGGCTGCCGAGGCCCCCGCAGGCCCCCCCAGCCGACGATCTACGCGCGCGCGGACCATCCGGTCTCGCGCTCCAATATTTCGCCGGCCGCGCTCAAGGTGCTCTATCGCCTCAAGGACTCCGGCTACCAGGGTTTCCTGGTGGGCGGCGCCGTGCGCGACCTGCTGCTCAACGTGCAGCCGAAAGACTTCGACATCGCGACCGACGCGCATCCGGAGGACGTCCGACGGACCTTCCGCAACTGCCGCCTGATCGGCCGGCGCTTTCACCTTGCGCACGTGCGTTTCGGCCACGAGATCATCGAAGTCGCGACCTTCCGCGCGGCGCACACCGAGATCGACGAGGACCACAGTGTCGACGAAGTCGAGCACCGCGCGATCGACGAGCATGGCCGCATCCTGCGCGACAACCTTTACGGCACGATCGAAGAGGACGTGTGGCGCCGCGACTTCACGGCCAACGCGCTCTACTACAGCATCGAGGACTTCTCGATCTGGGACTACGTGGGCGGCGTCGAGGACGCGCGCAATCGCATCCTGCGCTTGATAGGCGATCCGGCCACGCGCTACCGCGAGGACCCGGTGCGCATGCTCCGCGCGGCGCGTTTCGCGGCGAAGCTCAATTTCACGCTGCACCCGGGCACGCAGGAACCGATCGGCGAACTCGCCTACATGCTCGACCGCATGCCGGCAGCGCGCCTGTTCGATGAAACGCTCAAGCTGATGCTGTCCGGCCATGCCGAAGCCTCGCTCGAATGGCTGATCCGCCTCGAGCTGTTGCCGCACCTGCTGCCTGACGTCGCCGCTGCGCTCGAAGCCGCACCGGAGTCCGCCGGCGCCCGACTGGTGCAACTCGGCCTCGAGGGCACGGACGACCGCGTCCACGCCGACAAGTCGGTGACGCCGACGTTCCTGTTCGCCGTGCTGCTGTGGCCCGCCATCCTGCGGGCGCTCGGCACGCCCGACGGTCCGCTGCCGGAAGATCCGCAGCGACTGCTCGACGCCAGCGACCAGGTCATCGGGCGCCAGTTGCAGCGCATCGCGTTGCCGAAGCGCTTCTCGCTGCCGATGCGCGAACTGATCATGCTGCAGGCGCGGTTCGAGCGGCGTTCGGGTCGTCGCGCGCTGCGGCTGCTCGAGCATCCGCGCTTCCGGGCGGCCTACGATTTCCTGCTGTTGCGCGCCGAATCCGGCGAAGCCGATCCGGAACTGGCCCAGTGGTGGACCGACCTGCAGGAAGCCTCGGACGAAGATCGTCTGGCGATGGTCGAGAACCGTCCGCTGTCGGAGCAGGGCGAAGCCAGCAAGAGCGCCGCGCCGCGCCGGCGTCGTCGTCCGCGTCGTCGTCGCAAACCGTCCGGTCCGGCGCCGACCTCGTGACCGCAGGCCTCGCGCCTCCACCCGCCGCGTCCGTCAAGCCGCGCTGGGTGCCGGCGTACGTCGCGCTCGGCAGTAATCTCGCGCAACCCGTTCGCCAGGTCGAACGCGCGTTCGAAGCGCTGGCTGCATTGCCAGCGACGCGGCTCGTGTTGCGTTCTTCAGCCTATCGCTCGCGTCCCATGGGGCCGGTCGAGCAGCCCGATTTCGTCAACGCCGCGGCGGCGCTGCTCACCCAGCTCGATCCGGCGACGCTGTTGCGCGAGCTGAAGGCGCTGGAAACCCGGCTCGGACGCGAGCTCCCGGTCGTACGCTGGGGGCCGCGCCTCATCGACCTCGACCTGCTCGTGCACGGTCAGACCTGCTGCAACGAGGCCGCGCTCACCTTGCCGCATCCCGGTATCGCCGAACGCGACTTCGTGCTCGTGCCCCTGGCAGAGATCAGCCCATCCCTCGTCGTGCCGGGCGTTGGTAGAGTGGACGCACTGCTGCAACGACTCGCCCCGTCTGCCCTGGAACGAATTGACGCATGACTTTCGACCGCGCCCCCGGCGACGACGAGCTTGCCGAGCCTGCCGTGCCGACGCCGCACCGCTACGTCGTGATCGAAGGCCCGATCGGCGTCGGCAAGACGAGCCTCGTGCGCCGCCTTGGCCGCAGCTTCGGCAGCGAACTGGTGCTGGAGCAGGATGCCGAGAACCCGTTCCTCGAACGCTTCTACCGCAACCCGCGCGCGGTCGCGTTCCAGACGCAGCTGCACTTCCTGTTCCAGCGGTCGCGGCAGCTGCAGGACCTGCGCCAGTCCGACCTGTTCGAAAAGGTGCGCGTCGCCGACTACATGCTCGAGAAAGACCGGCTGTTCGCGCGGCTCACGCTCGACGACGAGGAGTTTGCGCTGTACGAGCAGGTTTACGAGCGGCTCGCGATCGAGGCGCCGTTGCCCGACCTCATCGTCTACCTGCAGGCCCCGGTCGACGTGCTGCTCGAGCGCATCGCCCGTCGCGGCATCGACTACGAGCAGCAGATCGAGCGCCGCTATCTCGAGCGTCTCACCGAGGGCTACGCGCGCTTCTTCCTCGAGTACGACGCTTCGCCGGTGCTGATCGTGAACGCCGCGGAGATCGATCCGATCGGCGACGAGGCGGACTACCAGAACCTGCTGGCCGAGATCGTCCGGCCCCGCAAGGGGCGCCATTACTTCAATCCGCTCAAGAACTTGCTGTAGTCCCCGGCATATTCCGGCGTTGATGTTTCAGGGCCGCTGCTTCATCCTTGCGGCCTCGCACGAGGCGGCCCTATGTACACCCAATTGCAACTGCGGGATTCGGCGCGACCGCCCGTCAACGTGGCCTCGCTCGGCCGCATGAAGGAGCAGGGCGAAAAGATCTCCTGCATCACCTGTTACGACGCGAGCTACGCGGCCCTGGTGGATGCGGCCGATCTCGACGTCGTGCTGGTCGGTGATTCGCTCGGCATGGTGATCCAGGGCTACGACACGACCGTACCGGTGACGCTCAACGACGTCATCTATCACTGCCGCGCCGTGGCGAAAGGGCTGGTCCGGCCGTTCCTGATGGCCGACATGCCGTTCATGACCTACACCTCGAAGGACGAGGCGCTGAAGAACGCCGTGCGCCTGATGCAGGAAGGCGGCGCCAAGATGGTGAAGCTCGAGGGCGGCGCCGGCCAGGCTGAAATCGTCGAGTTCCTCGCGAAACATGACATCGCCGTCTGCGCGCATCTCGGCCTGCGGCCGCAGTCGGTGCACAAGACGGGCGGGTTCCGCGTGCAGGGGCGCGAGGAAGCCGCGGCGGAGCAGATGCGCCGCGATGCCCGGTTGCTGCAGGATTCCGGCGCGGACGTCGTGCTGCTCGAGTGCATTCCGTCGCACCTCGGCAAGGAGATCACGGCGGAGTTGCACGTGCCAGTGATCGGCATCGGCGCCGGCCCTGACACCGACGGCCAGATCCTCGTGCTCTACGACGTGCTCGACATCACGCCGGGGCGCAAGCCCAGGTTCGTGCAGAACTTCCAGCAGGGCCGTGACAGCCCGCTGGCCGCGATCCGGGCCTACGGCGAAGCCGTGAAGAGTCGGGCGTACCCCGCGCCCGAACATTGTTTCTGAGCACATCAGCACCAACGCCACCAGGGATCGCCCGACCGATGCAAACGATCACGCGGATCGCGGAGCTCCGCGAAACCGTCACGCGCTGGCGGCTCGCGCGGGAGAGCATCGCGTTCGTGCCCACCATGGGCAACCTGCACATGGGGCACGCAAGCCTGATGTCGGCTGCGCACCTGCACGGCAGGCGCGTCATCTCCAGCATCTTCGTCAACCCGATGCAGTTCGGGCCGTCCGACGATTTCAGCGCCTATCCGCGCACCCCGGATGACGATTCCAGCCTGCTTGGCGAATACGGCGTCGATGCGCTCTTCCACCCGACCGTCGAGGAGATGTACCCCTCAGGCAGCGTCGGCAGCACCGTCGTCGACGTGCCCGGGCTCACGGACATTCTCTGCGGCGTGTTCCGTCCCGGGCATTTCCAGGGGGTTGCGACCGTGGTCGTCAAGCTGCTGTGCCTGGTGCAGCCGGACGTTGCGATCTTCGGGGAGAAGGACTTCCAGCAGCTCACGGTGATCCGTCGTGTCGTCGACGACCTGAACCTGCCGGTGAAGATCGTCGGCGCACCGACGGTGCGCGCCGAAGACGGGCTCGCGCTCAGTTCGCGCAACCGCTACCTGTCGGTGGCAGAGCGGGCGGCAGCGCCTGCCATGTATCGCGCGCTCGATAAAGCACGGCGTCGGCTCGAAGCGGGCGACACGGATTACGCCGGCATGCAGGCCGAAGGGCTGGACTCGCTCGCGAAGGCGGGCTTCCGCCCGGAGTATTTCGAAGTGCGCACTGCGGATCGCCTGGCGGTTCCGACGGCAGACGACGTGCACGTCGTCGTGCTCGCGGCCGGCCGAATCGGCAAGGCGCGGCTGATCGACAACATCCAGTGCACCGCGCCGCGCAGGGGCTAGGGGAGATTCGGAATGGACGGTATAGGTGATTAGTGAAGTAATAGGTGAGCGTCCCCAATTTCCCCCAGACGAACCGGATGCTGCAGCTGCTCCTCCGACTAACCCCTAACCCCTAACCCCTTCCCCTTCCGCTGCGCCTTCCTATCCCCTCCGTAACGCCCAACGGACGTGCTCCCGCACCAGTTCACTCGGGTCGTCAACGCGTGATTCGAGTGCGGCAACCACGTCCGGCGTAGCGGGCGCATTGCCGAGCGCCACCGCGACGTTGCGTAACCAGCGCTGGTAACCGATGCGTCGAATTGCGCTGCCCGCGGTCCGCGCAAGAAACTGTTCTTCGCTCCAGCGCGACAACTCGACCAGGCTTGGCGCGTCCAGTCCGTGCCGTGCACGAAAATCGGGTTCGGCCGTGAGCTTCGCATAGCGGTTCCAGGGGCACACGAGCTGGCAATCGTCGCAGCCGTAGATGCGGTTGCCCATCGCGGCGCGGAACTCTTCCGGGATCGGACCGTCGTGCTCGATCGTCAGGTACGAGATGCAACGTCGCGCGTCGAGTTCGTAGGGCGCGACGATCGCCTGCGTCGGGCAGACGTCGATGCACGCCGTGCACGAGCCGCAATGCGAACTCACCGGCGCGTCGGTGGGCAGAGGCAGGTCGGTGTAGATCTCACCGAGGAAGAACCAGGAGCCGTCGTGACGGTCGAGCAGGTTCGTGTGCTTGCCGATCCAGCCGAGCCCGGCATCGCGCGCGAGGGCCTTCTCCAGCACGGGCGCGCTGTCCGTGAAGGCCCGATAGCCCGCAGTGCCCGCTGCGGCAGCGATGCGCGCAGCCAGCTGTGCGAGACGGTGACGCAGCACCTTGTGGTAGTCGCGACCGAGCGCGTAACGGGACACGTAACCGAGCAGGGGGTCGTTCAGCACGACCTCGGGGTCCGTGGTTTCGACCCGGTAATCCATGCGCGCGCTCACGACGCGAATCGTGCCCGGGACCAGCTCCGCCGGTCGCGAGCGCCGGGTGCCGTGCCGTTCCATGTACTGCATCGTGCCGTGGCGCCCTTGCGCCAGCCACGCCGCCAGCCGCTGCTCGTCCTCGGCCAGGTCGACACCCGCGATGCCGACCCGCTGGAAGCCGAGTTCAAGGCCCCATTCCTTGATCGAAAGCGCGAGCGACACAAGGCGTTGCGATGGGGGCTGCATGGGACGGCACGGTCCGGGCGAGGAGGCTGGCAGTATAATGCGCAGATGCACCCGCTCCCTGCCGGGCTCTTCCCTGCCGCCGAAGTGCGCGAGCTCGACCGTCGAGCCATCGAGCGCTTTGATCTCCCGGGCTACGAACTCATGACGCGCGCGGGTCACGCGACGCTCAACGCGTTGCGTCGGCGCTGGCCGGGCGCGCGCTCGATCGTCGTGCTGTGCGGGCCGGGCAACAATGGCGGCGATGGTTACGTGGTTGCCCGCATCGCGCGCGCGCAGGGGCTCAAGGTCCACGTCGTTGCCGTCGCGAATCCCTCTGCTCTGCAGGGCGACGCACTTCGCGCGCATGACGAATTCGTCGCGGCGGGCGGGCAACTCGAGCCCTGGCACCCGCAGTTGGTTCGAGCGGGCGAAGTCATCGTCGATGCGATCCTTGGCACGGGGCTCACCCGCGACGTCACCGGTGCGCCAGCAGAATGCATACGCGCCATCAACGAGGCGAACCGTCCCGTGGTCGCCGTCGACATTCCATCCGGCCTGCATGCCGATACCGGTCAGGTGCTGGGTTGCGCAGTGCGCGCGGATCTCACGGTTACGTTCATCGGGCGCAAAGTGGGTTGCTATCTCGGCGCCGGGCCGGACTACGCGGGAAAGATCGTGTTCGACGACCTGGACGTACCGCTCGGTGCCTACGAAGCATCGAAACCAAGCTTGAGTCTGCTCGACGAGTCGGTGGTGAAGGCTGCACTGCCCGTGCGCGAACGCACGGCGCACAAGGGGCGTCACGGCCACGTACTGGTGATCGGCGGTGCCGCGGGCATGGGTGGCGCCGCACGCCTCGCGGGTGAAGCGGCGCTGCGTGCCGGCGCGGGCCTCGTCACCGTGGCGGCACATCCGCAAAGCCTGGGTGCGCTGGTCGCACGCCCCGAATTGATGTCGCTCGCCGTCGATGACCGCAGCGAAATGGAGCGCGCTCTCGAGCGCGCGACGGTGCTCGCGCTCGGACCGGGGCTCGGCCAGTCGTCGTGGGCACTGGAAATTTTCGCCTTGGCGCTCGCTGCGCAGAAACCTGTCGTCGTCGACGCCGACGCGCTCAACCTGCTGGCGCGCGAGCCTCGCAAGTGCGAACACTGGGTGCTGACGCCGCACCCTGGCGAAGCGGCGCGCCTGCTGGGCGTCACGACGGACGAGATCCAGCGCGATCGCCTGGCAGCGGCCGCCGCCTTGCAGCAGCGTTACGGTGGCGTGATCGTGCTGAAAGGCGCGGGGTCGATCGTGCAGGTGCAGGCGCGTGCGGGCTGGCTCTGCGATCGCGGCAACCCGGGCATGGCCGTTGCGGGCATGGGCGACGTGCTCACGGGCGTGATCGCGGGCATCGCCGCACAGTGCGGCAACCTCGAGCTCGCCGCGCAAGCCGGCGTGTTCGTCCACGCCTGCGCTGGCGACCGCGCAGCGGCGGCAGGTGAGCGCGGCTTGCTGGCCACCGACGTCATCGGCGAGGTGCGCGCCTGCGTGAACCCGCGGTGACGACCCAATGCGTCGCCCACGGCGCGGACGAGATGCGGGCGTTCGGTGCCCGACTCGCGCGAGCGCTGCTGACCGCGCCTGCGCCAGAATCGTTGCTCGTCACGCTCTCGGGCGAGCTGGGCGCCGGCAAGACGACGCTGGTGGGCGGGTTGCTGGCAGAGCTGGGACACGTCGGTCCGGCTCGCAGCCCCACCTACACCTTGATCGAGCCGTACCGGCTGCGAGGGCGCGACATCACGCACTGCGACCTGTACCGCCTGCGTCACCCGGATGAACTCGACGACCTCGGCCTGCGCGACTTGCGGAGCGCCGGTTCCGTGCTGCTCGTGGAGTGGCCGGAGAAGGCAGGGGGCCGGCTGGGTGGGGCCGACCTGACACTGACGCTTGACTACGCCGGTCCGGATGCACGCAAGCTCGTTGCCGAGGCGTGCTCGCCGGCGGGTCAGGCCGTTCTCGAGCGGCTCTGACAGTACCTCATGAACGTCCTGTATCCCCATAATTTTATTGAATTATCCGCCTCCGGCGCGGTAGATTACGCGCCATGCCGACGCTCGCACCCCGCCCGACCGCCCTGCGACTCGCCTGGTTGGTGCTGTCGTTAGCCTGGTTGCCGGCGTGGGCGAGCCCTGCGCGCGTCATCGACGTCAGGTTGTGGTCCGGTCCCGAAGGCACGCGCCTGGTGATCGAATTGTCGGCGCCGGTCGAGTACGACGTCTTTTCGCTCGACAACCCCGACCGCGTCGTCGTCGATCTCGCGAACACCACGCTGCCTGCGGACGAGTCGCTGCCGTCAGGCCAGGGCCCGGTGAAGTCGTTGCGCTCGGGCCCGCAGGAAGGGCAGGGACTGCGTTTCGTGCTCGACATGACCGAGGCGCTGAAGCCGCGCAGCTTCGTGGTCGGTCCCGACGGCAACGCGGGGCACCGCATCGTCGTCGAGCTGCCGGGCAAGCCGGCGGCCGTCGCCGCACCCATGAATGCCGCACGCACGTCGCCCTCGGGCAACGAAATGCTCGCCATGGCGGCCGAAACGTCAAGCGCGGTGGCCGCGCCTGCGGTGCCGAAGGTCACCGAGTCGAATCCATTGCCCGTCAAGGTGGCGACTTCGACCTTAAAGGGCCGCGACCTGGTGATCGCAATCGATGCGGGCCACGGCGGACAGGATCCGGGCGCGATTGGCCGGGGCGGCACGCGGGAGAAGCACGTCACGCTCGCGATCGCGCGCAGGCTCGCCGCTGAAATCAATGCGGAGGACGGCATGAAGGCCGTGCTGATCCGTGATGGCGACTACTTCATCACCCTGGGCGGCCGCACGCGCAAGGCGCGGCAGCTCGGCGCGGACATGTTCGTCTCGATACACGCCGACTCGGTGCAGAACCGCGACGTGAGCGGTTCGTCGGTGTACGTGTTGTCGCTGCGCGGCGCGACCGACGAGGCCGCGCGCTGGCTCGCGGAGTCGGAGAACGCAGCCGACCTCAAGGGCGGCGTGTCGCTCGACGAGAGTGGTGACGTGCTGGCGTCGGTCCTGCTCGACGTCGCGCAGAAGGAATCGATCAGCGACAGCGTGGAAGCGGCCGACAGTGTCCTGGCAGCGCTGCGCGGCGTGGGCAACGTGCACCGCCCGCGCGTGCAGCATGCGGGCTTCGTCGTGCTGAAGTCGCCGGATGTTCCGTCGTTGCTGATCGAGACGGCTTTCATTTCCAACGCGGCGGACGAGCGCCGCCTGCGCGATCCCGAGCACCAGTCGCGTATCGCCGCGGCGGTGCGCACGGGGGTGCGCAACTACTGGTACGACAATCCGCCGCCCGGCTCGAAGCTCGCGGCCATCGTGGCGGCCCAGCGCGGCGGCGCTGCCGGCGGCAGCACGACCGTCGCCGGACGCTGATTCCCGCCGCTTTGCTATGCTCGCGCACCCGGCGCGAGCCGCCAGACGTACCCTTCCTCCATGCCGATCCGGGTCCTGCCCGAGCAACTCGTTCACCAGATCGCTGCCGGCGAGGTCGTCGAGCGCCCGGCGTCCGTAATCAAGGAGCTGGTCGAGAACAGCCTCGATGCAGGGGCGCTGGCGATCGACATCGAGGTGGAGAAGGGCGGTGCCGAGCTCTGTCGAGTGCGGGATGATGGCGCGGGGATAGCCGCGGACGAGCTGCTGCTCGCGCTCGCCCGCCACGCCACCAGCAAGATCGGCAGCATCGATGACCTCGAGGCGGTGCGCACGCTGGGTTTTCGCGGCGAGGCGTTGCCGAGCATCGCGTCCGTCTCGCGCATGCGGATGATCTCGCGCCCGCGCGACGCTGCTACGGCGTACCTGGTTGCCGCAGTCGACGGCGCCCTGACCGGACCCGCGCCGCACCCGCATCCGCACGGCACGACCGTCGAGGTCCGCGACCTGTTCTTCAACGTGCCCGCGCGGCGCAAATTCCTGCGGACCGAGCGCACGGAGCTGTCGCAGATCGAGCGGCTGGTGGAGCGGCTTGCGCTCAGTCGTTTCGACGTGGGATTCCGGCTCGCGTCCGCGCGCAAGGTGCTCGCGGATCACCCGCCGGCGCGTGACGAGCGCTCGCGCGACGCACGCGTGGCGGCGATGCTCGGCGAGGACTTCATCGGCAACGCGATGAAGCTCGACCATGAAGGGTCAGGGCTGCGGCTGCACGGCTGGTTCTGCCTGCCGACGTATGCGCGCAGCCAGGCCGACCAGCAGCACTTCTTCCTCAATGGCCGACCGCTGCGCGACAAGCTGATCGCCAGCGCGGTGCGGCTCGCGTATCGCGACGTGCTCTTTCACGGCCGCCATCCCGCGTACGTGCTGTTCCTCGAGATGGATCCCGCGCGCGTCGACGTGAACGCGCACCCGCAGAAACTCGAGGTGCGTTTTCGCGATCCCGGCCTGGTCCACGATTTCCTGTTCCGCACGCTCGAGCGCGCGCTCGCCGAAACGCGGCCGACGCAGGCGGCAGCCGACGCGATTCCTGCGGCTCGTGCCGATTGGTCGCTCCCTGGAACAGCAGGGCTGGATTGGTCGCGCGCAGGCGCCTTTCCGACTAACCCCTATCCCCTAACCCCTAACCCCTCGGCGGCGGGACAGCAGGTCTCCGCCACGGACTTATACGGGGTACTTGATCGCCAGCGCGCAATCGCGGAATCAACGCGCCGCCGCCGAACATCCGCTCGGCTACGCCATCGCGCAGCTGCACGGCGTCTACATCCTTGCGCAGGCGCAGGGCGGCCTCGTTCTCGTCGACATGCATGCCGCGCACGAGCGCACCACCTACGAGCGGCTGAAGGCCTCGATGCAATCCGACCGCCTGCCGGCGCAGCCGTTGCTGGTGCCGATCGCAGTACAGGTTGCGGTGGCCGACGCGGACGAGGCGGAATCGCAAGCCGGGTTGTTGGCGAGCCTCGGCCTCGACATCGATCGCAGCGGCCCTGCGCAACTGCTCGTGCGATCGACGCCGGCGCTGCTGCCCAACATCGATCCAGCCGCTTTGCTCAGGGACATGATCGCGGACTTGCGCGAGCAGGGCCGGGCCGCGACCTCGGCTTCCTTCGACCGGGCGCTCGGCACCATGGCGTGTCACCAGGCCGTGCGCGCCAACCGTCGGCTGAGCGTCCCCGAGATGAATGCGCTGTTGCGGGAAATGGAGCAGACCGTGCGCAGCGACCAGTGCGTGCACGGCCGTCCCACCTGGTCGTTCGTCAGCATGGACGATCTCGACCGGCTGTTCCTGCGCGGGCGATGAACATTTCCGCGGCCGCTGTCGACGAAACGCCCGAGGCCGTGTGCCTCATGGGGCCGACGTGCACGGGCAAGACGGCGCTCGCTTTGCAGCTGGCCCGGCGCTTTCCGCTCGAGATCGTGAGCGTCGATTCGGCGCTGGTGTACCGGGGCATGGACATCGGCACGTCGAAGCCGTCCGCGGCCGAACGCGCGGCGGTACCGCATCACCTGATCGACATCTGCGATCCGTCGGATCCGTATTCCGCCGGCCGGTTCCTGCGCGACGCACTCCGGTGCATCGAAGAGATCCGCGCCCGCGGCCGGGTACCGCTGCTGGTTGGCGGCACGATGCTGTACTACCGCGCACTCACCCACGGGCTCGCGCCGTTGCCCGAAGCCGACCCGCAGGTGCGTGCCGCCCTGGACCTGGTCGCGCAATCGACTGGCTGGCCTGCCATGCATGCCGAGCTCGCCGAGCGTGATCCGGTCGCGGCGAGCCGGATTCAACCCGCCGATGCCCAGCGGATCCAACGGGCGCTCGAAGTGCTGCAACTCACCGGTGAGCGACTTTCGGACCTGCAGCAGCAGGCGGAGCCCCCGGCGGTCCGGCTCGCGCGGTTCGCCCTGATGCCCGTCTCGCGGCCGGAGCTTTACGTCCGGATCAATGCGCGGTTCGAGCAGATGGTCGCGGCCGGGCTGGTGGACGAGGTCAGGGCGCTGCAGGCCCGCGGCGACCTCGACCCGGACCTGCCCAGCCTGCGGGCAGTCGGCTACCGCCAGATCTGGCGGCATCTCACCGGCGAGTGCAGCCTGGAGGACGCCGTGGCGGCCGCCCGGCAGGCGACCCGCAACCTGGCCAAGCGCCAGCTGACCTGGCTCCGTGGCGATCCGGCCATCGCCTGGGTGCCGTCCCTTGCAGAACGTGATCTCGTCCCGATATACGACGCCGTGACCAGCGCGGCCGGAAAAATCGGTGCGAAATCCCTGTGCTAGACTCGCGTCGTTCTTGTTGGGTGCCTGGAGCATCCAGGCCGGCCGTTTCACGGAAGAAGCTGTGCAGGAACGAGCGGCACCAGAGAAGAATTAGGAGACCATGACAATGGCCAAGGGCCAGTCCCTGCAGGATCCTTTCCTGAACGCTCTGCGCAAGGAGCGCATCCCCGTATCCATCTATCTGGTCAACGGCATCAAGCTGCAGGGCCAGATCGACTCGTTCGACCAGTTCGTGGTCCTGCTGCGCAACAGCGTGAGCCAGATGGTCTACAAGCACGCCATCTCGACGATCGTGCCGGCCCGCAACGTGCGCCTCCCGGCGGGCGATGACGACCTGCCGCCGCTCGAGGACGCCCCCGCGGGCTGAGCCGGTACAGGCGAGGGCAGGGAGCATTGTTCGAAAGGCCGGCCAGCGGCGAACGCGCGATCCTGGTATGCGTGGGGCTCGGTCGAGCCCCTGAACCCGACCGCATCGAAGAGTTCGGCGCGCTTGCACGTTCGGCCGGTGCGCAGGTGCTGGAAGTGCTGGCGCCCACCCGCAAGTCCGCCGATCCTCGCTTCCTGATCGGCTCCGGCAAGGTCGAGGAACTGCGCGCGCGCGTGGCAGCGCTCGCCGCCGACCTCGTCGTCGTCGACGGCGCGCTGAGTCCCAGCCAGGAACGCAACCTCGAAAAGGAACTTAAATGCCGCGTGCTCGACCGCAGCGGCCTGATCCTCGATATTTTCGCGCAGCGCGCACGCACGTTCGAAGGCAAGCTGCAGGTCGAACTCGCGCAGCTGCAGCACATGTCCACGCGCCTCGTGCGCGGATGGACCCACCTCGAGCGCCAGCGCGGCGGCGGAATCGGCCTGCGCGGACCGGGTGAAACCCAGCTCGAGACCGACCGCCGCCTGATCGGCAAGCGCATCAAGACCCTCAACGATCGCATCGACAAGGTGCTGCAGCAGCGTGAGACCACGCGCCAGGAGCGCAAGCGGCAGGAAGTGCCGACGATCGCGCTGGTCGGTTACACCAACGCCGGCAAGTCGACGCTGTTCAATCGCCTCACGCGTGCCGATGCGTTTACAGCCGACCAGTTGTTCGCGACGCTCGATCCGACGGTGCGCCGCCTGCACCTGGCGCCGGGCCTCGAGACGGCGCTCGCCGACACGGTCGGCTTCGTGCGCGACCTGCCACACGAACTGGTCGCCGCATTCCGCTCGACGCTGCAGGAAGCACGCGAAGCCGAGGTGCTGCTGCACGTCATCGACGCGTCCGATCCCGAGCGCAACGACCGCATCGCGCAGGTCGACGAAGTGCTCGGGTCGATCGGCGCGCAGGGCGTGCCGCAGATCGCGGTGTACAACAAGATCGACCGCACCGGCGAGCCGCCGCGGTCGGAAACGGGGGCGGACGGTCGTATCGATCGGGTCTGGTTGTCGGCGCACAGCGGGCAGGGCGTCGACCTGCTGCTGCAGGCCCTGCACGAGCGCCTCGGTGCCGACCTCTGGCGGGGTACGCTGCGCCTGCCTCCCCGGGCGGGCCGCGCGCGGGCCCGGCTCTTCGCCGCCGGAGCGGTCATTGCGCACAAGACGCTCGAAGACGGCGTGGTCGAGGCCGAAGTCAGCCTGCGCCGCCAGGACCTCGAACGAATCTGCCGCGAGGACGGGATCGAACTACCATCGGCAAACGCGCCTTGTGTCGACGCAGGCCGGTTTCTACAATCCAAGGATTCTTCGGCGACCCGGGGTGCGGCATGACGGCCAGTACCCGCAACAAGCGCCTGGGATTCGCCCTTAAGCCCCTGACTAACAACGCATCCGGAGCACTCCCACCCATGGCCTGGAACGACCCGGGCAAGAATCGCAATCCCTGGGGCAACCGCCCCGACAAGGGAGCGGCCGACCTTGACGAGGCCCTGCGCAACTTGCAACGCAAACTATCCCAGATGTTCGGGGGCAAAGGTGGTGGTGACGACGGTGGCCATGGTGACGGCCGCGGCGGCGGTTTCGGCGGCAGCAGCAATGCCATGCGCGGTTTCGGTTTCAGCACGGTGGCGCTGGTGCTGGCCGGCATCTGGGCACTCACCGGGTTCTACGTGGTCGACGCCGCGGAGCGCGGCGTCGTGACCCGATTCGGCCAGTATGTCTCGACCAGTGAGCCGGGACTGCGCTGGCACATCCCGTGGCCGATCGAGGCGCGGCAGGTCATCAACGTCGAGACGATCGAAGGTGTGAACGACCAGACGCGCATGCTCACCTCGGACGAGAACCTGGTCGACATCAACATCGCCGTGCAGTACCGGCGGGCGGAGCCCGTCGCGTACGCGTTCAACGTGCGCGATCCGGACCAGACGCTGAAGGAAGTCGCCGAGAGTGCCATTCGCGAGACCGTCGGCCGCAGCGAACTCGAATTCGTGCTGGAACAGGGGCGCCAGGAGATCACGGCCAGGACCAAGGAGCTGATCCAGCGCACGCTCGACGCCTACAAGACGGGCATCGAGGTGACGACGGTCAACCTGCAGGGCGTGAACGTGCCGGAGCAGGTGCAGAATTCACAGCGCGACGCGATCAAGGCGCGCGAAGACCGCGAGCGCCTTGCCCTCGAGGCCCAGGCCTACTCCAACGACATCCTGCCGAAGGCCAAGGGTTCCGCGGCGCGCCAGTCCGAGGACGCGGCGGCTTACAAGGCGCGCATCGTCGCGGACGCCGAAGGTGAAGCCCAGCGCTTCACGCAGCTCCTCGCGAGCTACGAGCGTGCGCCGGGCGTCACGCGCCAGCGCCTGTACTACGAAACCATGGAAGAGGTGCTCGGCAACACCAACAAGGTGCTGGTCGACACGAAGGGCACGGGCAGCATGATCTATTTGCCGCTCGACAAGCTCTCCGAGGGCCGCACGCGCACGCTGACGCTCGACGAGCAGCGCCAGGTGCCGGCGACCGTGCAGCCCAGGGCTTCCGTTGCCGTCGACGACGTGCCGGCGGCCGCTGCGCCTGAAGCGCGTCGCGAGCGGGGGACACGCTGATGCCCAACCGTGGTTACCTGCCCTTGATCCTGGTCGGCGCTGCCGTGCTGCTGTTCTCGATGGCGGCGTTCACCGTGCGCGAAACGGAGCTCGCGCTCAAGTTCCGTTTCGGCGAGATCGTGCGTGCCGACTACAAGCCGGGCATGCATTTCATGACGCCGTTCGTGAACAACGTGGTCAAGTTCGACAAGCGGATCCTCACCGAGGACTACCCGGCCGAGCAGTTCCTGACCAGCGAAGGCAAGATCCTGCGCATCAACTTCTTCGTGAAGTGGCGCATCAATGAGGTCTCGCGCTACTACACGTCCACCTCCGGCGGCAGCGAGGAAGTCGCGAACCGTCGCCTCGGTGAAATCGTCAAGGACGGCATCAAGACCGTGATCGCGCGCCGCACCATCCAGCAGGTGGTGGCCGCGGACCGCAGCGAGTTCCTCGGCGAGGTGCTCAAGATCGCCGGCACCAACGTCGGCAACCTGGGCATTGCGCTGGTTGACGTGCGCGTGAAGAACATCGAACTGCCGGAAGAGGTCAGTGAATCGGTGTTCAACCGCATGCGGCAGGACTTCGCGCGCCAGGCGGCCCAGTTGCGGGCCGAGGGCTCGGCCATTTCCGAGCAGACGCGTGCAGAGGCCGACCGCCAGCGGACCGAGATCCTCGCCAACGCCTACCGCGAGGCCGAGATCATCAAGGGCCAGGGCGACGCAGCGGCGGCCGACATCTACTCGAAGGCGTACGGCGCAAACGCGGAGTTCTACTCGTTCTACCGCGGGCTGCAGGCCTACCGCCGTTCGCTGGGCAAACAGGGCGACGTGCTCGTGCTCGCCCCGGAAGGCGAGTTCTTCAAGTACCTGAAGGAATCCGGGCGCTGACCGCAGCGCCCGGCCACCTCACTCGCCGATGAACTGGAACGATCTGTGGGCGGCCTTTGCCTTGTACCTGGTGCTGGAAGGCGTGCTGCCGTTCCTGAATCCGGGCGCAGCCAGGCGCGCCCTGCTCACGATGTCGCAGCTGGACGACCGCATATTGCGCCGGATCGGCCTGGGCAGCATGATCGCAGGTTGCATCGTGCTCTTTCTGGTGCGTGGGGGCGGCTGACCGTCCCGCGGGCACCAGTCACCAATCAGTAGTCATTCCCAAATGCCTAAGAATCTAGTCGTCATCGGTGCCCAGTGGGGTGACGAAGGCAAGGGCAAGATCGTGGACCTGCTCACCGAGCGGGTCGGCGCGGTCGCGCGTTTCCAGGGCGGCCACAACGCGGGCCACACCCTCGTCATCGAAGGCGCCAAGACGATCCTGTCGCTGATCCCCTCCGGCATCCTGCACCCGGGCGTGCAGTGCGTGATCGGCAACGGGGTGGTGGTCTCGCTCGAAGCCCTGTTCCGCGAAGCGGACATGCTGGTCCAGCGTGGCGTCGCGGTGTACGACCGCCTCAAGATCAGCCCGAATTGCGCGGTGATCCTGCCGTCGCACATCGCCCTCGACCGCGCGCGCGAGCGTGCGCAAGGCGTCAACGCGATCGGCACGACCGGCCGCGGCATCGGTCCCGCTTATGAAGACAAGGTCGCGCGCCGTGCCGTGCGGCTTGCGGATCTCATGCAGCGTGATCGCCTCGCGGCCCGGCTCGGTGAGATTCTCGATTTCCACAACTTCGTGCTGAGCCGCTATTTCAGCGCGGAAACGGTCGATTTCCAGCGCACGCTGGACGAACTCGTGGCCCAGGCCGAGCGCATCGAACCGCTGCTGGCGGACGTGAGCGTGCTGCTGCGCAACGAGATGAAGCGCGGCGCCAACCTGATGTTCGAAGGCGCGCAGGGCGCGCTGCTGGACGTCGACGTCGGCACCTATCCATTCGTCACGTCCTCGAACACCATCGCCGGTGAAGCGGCTGTCGGCACGGGTCTCGGCCCGCGTGACATCAATGCCGTTCTGGGCATCGTGAAGGCCTACACCACGCGCGTGGGCGCGGGTCCGTTCCCGACCGAACTCTTCGACGAAACGGGCGAGCACCTCTCCCGCGTGGGGCACGAGTTCGGCGCCGTCACGGGCCGCCCGCGTCGCTGCGGCTGGTTCGATGCGGTGGCCATGCGCCGTGCGGTCATGCACAACAGCCTCTCGAGCCTGGGCGTGACCAAGCTCGACGTGATGGACGGCCTCGACACGCTGCGCATCTGCACCGGCTACCGGATCGACGGCGAGATTCGCGACGAGCCGCCGCTGCTGCCGCACCGATTCTCGGAATGCGTGCCGGTGTACGAAGAGCACCAGGGCTGGACCGAACCGACGCACGGCATCACCGATTTCTCGAAGCTGCCGGCCAACGCGCGCAGCTACCTCGCGCGCATGGAAGAACTCGCCGGAGTGCCGATCGACATCGTGTCGACCGGCCCGGATCGGGCGCAGACGATCGTGCTGCGGCATCCTTACGACTGAGAAGGGGAGAAGGGCCGGAAGGCGAGGAAGGCCCGGAAGGGGCTTGCCGCAGGCGCAGGCGCCAATCATGGATAGCCACTTGCGCATCCAACTATCCCGTATGCCCGAATCCCGTCTACGGACCTATGATTTCAAGGCGTTCGGCTTTCGGGCCGGCAACCCCTCGATGCGCTGTACTTGCGACGACTTCCTGACCTTCCTCACCTTCCCCCACTTCCCATGAAACCCTACGAATCCCCCTGGATGGACGACGACCTGCGCATGCTGCGCGAGGCGATTTCCCGCTTTGTCGAGACCGAGTTCATGCCGCTCGACGAGAAATGGCGCAAGCAGCACGGTGTCGACAAGGAGGCCTGGCGCAAGATCGGCGCAGCCGGTTTCCTGCTGCTGGACATACCGGCGGAATACGGCGGCGGCGGCGGCGATTTCCGTCACGAGGCGCTGCTGTACGAAGAGACGAACCGTCGCGGCCTGTCGGGTTTCGGCCAGAGCGTGCACAGCATCTCGGCCCACTACGTGCTCAATTACGGCACGGAAGCGCAGAAGCAGCGCTGGCTGCCGCGCATGGCGCGCGGCGAGCTGATCGGCGCCATCGGCATGACGGAGCCGGGTGCGGGATCGGACCTCAAGGGTATCCGCACGCGCGCCGTGCGTGACGGCGACCACTACGTCGTCAACGGCTCGAAGATCTTCATCACCAACGGCGGCAGCGCCGAACTGCTGATGCTGGTCGTGCGCACCGATCCAAGCGACCGCGGCCGCGGCCTGTCGATCCTGATGGTCGAGACGACGGAGCTGAAGGGCTACCGCGTCGGTCGCGTGCTCGACAAGATGGGGCAGCAGGCGCAGGACACCGCCGAACTGTTCTTCGAGGACGTGCGCGTGCCGGTCGACTGCCTGCTGCAGCAGGAGGGCAAGGGCATGCACATGATGATGGGCGACCTGCCGTACGAGCGGCTGCTGATCGCCCTGGGCGGCGTCGCCGCGATGGAGGGCGCGCTCGAGGAGACGATCAAGTACGTCAACGAGCGGCAGATTTTCGGCCAACCGGTGGCCGCCTTCCAGAATACCAAGTTCAAGCTCGCCGAAGCGGCGACACACACGCGGGTGGCGCGCGTGTTCGTCGACCGCTGCATCGAACAGTTGCTCAAGGGCGAACTCGACACCGAGACGGCTGCGATGGCCAAGTGGTGGGTCACCGACATGCAGCAGAAGGTGATCGACGAGTGCCAGCAGCTGTTCGGCGGCTATGGCTACATGAACGAGTACCGCATCTGCCGCATGTTCGCGGACTCGCGCGTGCAGCGCATCTATGGGGGCACGAACGAAGTGATGAAGGAGCTGATCTCGCGCTCGCTCTAGGGGACGGCGGACGGGGGTTGGGGGATGGCCGGACTCGGGCCATAATGGTGCACTGCAAAACGCATGGCTCATGACCCGGGAGCAACGCCCATGACCGCCCGCATCGAAAAATTCGGCCTGAAAGTCGCGCGGCCGCTCCACGACATGATCGAGAACGAAGCGCTGCCGCTGACAGGCGTCGCCTCCGACACGTTCTGGCAGGGCCTCTCCGACCTCGTGCATGGCTTCGGTCCGAAAAACCGGGCACTGCTCGCCAGGCGTGACGACCTGCAGGCGCAGATCGATGCCTGGCACCGTGTGCATCGCGGCCAGCCCATCGATGCGGTGGCCTACAAGGACTTCCTCGTCGAGATCGGCTACCTGGTCCCCGAAGGCCCCGATTTCCAGATCGATACGACCAACGTCGATCCCGAGATCGCCAGCATGCCGGGGCCGCAGCTGGTCGTGCCGGTGATGAATGCGCGCTACGCGCTGAATGCTGCGAACGCGCGCTGGGGCAGCCTCTACGACGCGCTCTACGGCACCGACGCGATGGGCGACCGGCCGCCGGCCGGTGGGTACAGTGCGGAGCGTGGCGCGCGGGTGATCGCGTGGGCGCGGAAGTTCCTGGACTCCGTGGCGCCGCTCGCTGCAGGCAGCCATGCCGACGCGACCTGCTATCGAGTCGTCGGCGGACAGCTGCAGGTCGAGACGACGCAGGGCGCCACGGCCCTGGCAGATCCATCCCTGTTCGCCGGCCATGCGGGAGATGCCGCCGCACCCCGCGCCATCCTGCTGCGGCAGCACAGCCTGCACGTCGAGATTCATGTCGACCGCACGAACCGCGTCGGCAAGACCGACGTCGCGGGTGTGGCCGACGTGTACCTCGAAGCGGCGATCACGACGATCATGGACTGCGAGGATTCCGTCGCGGCCGTCGACGCCGAGGACAAGGCGCACGCGTACCGCAACTGGCTCGGCCTGATGCGTGGCGACCTCGTGGAAAGGGTGGAAAAGGACGGTCAGTCGTTCGGTCGCGTCATGAACCCGGACCGCCATTACGTGGCGCCGGACGGCAAGCCGCTGGCGCTCAAGGGTCGCTCGCTGATGCTGGTCCGCAACGTCGGGCACCTCATGACCAACCCGGCCGTGCTCGATCGCGACGGCAACGAGGCCTACGAAGGCCTGCTCGACGCCATGTGCACGGTGCTCATCGCCATGGTCGACCTGCGCAAGACCGGCGGCGTGCGCAACTCGACGCACGGCTCGGTCTACATCGTGAAGCCGAAGATGCATGGACCCGAGGAGGTTGCGTTCGCCGACGCGATCTTCACGCACGTCGAGCAGGTGCTTGGCCTGCCGCGCTACACCGTGAAGCTCGGCATCATGGACGAGGAACGCCGCACGACGGTCAACCTGAAGGAGTGCATTCGCGCGGCCCGGTCCCGCGTGGCATTCATCAACACCGGCTTCCTCGATCGCACCGGGGATGAAATCCACACCTCGATGGAAGCCGGCGCGATGGTGCGCAAGGCCGACATGAAGACGCAGGCCTGGATCACGTCGTACGAATTGTCGAACGTCGAGATCGGCCTGGCGTGCGGCTTGCCGGGCAAGGCGCAGGTCGGCAAGGGCATGTGGGCCATGCCGGACCTGATGCACGACATGCTCACGCAAAAGATCGCTCACCTGCAGGCCGGCGCAACCTGTGCCTGGGTGCCGAGTCCGACGGCGGCGACGCTGCATGCCACGCACTATCACGCGTACGACGTGAAGGCGCGGCAAGCGGAACTGGCCAAGGCCGGGCGTGCGGATCGACTGGCGGGCATCCTCACGATCCCGCTCGCGTACGGCACCAACTGGTCGGCGGCCGAGATCAACGCCGAGATCGAGAACAACGCGCAGGGCATCCTCGGCTACGTGGTGCGCTGGATCGACCAGGGCGTCGGCTGCTCGAAGGTGCCGGACATCAACAACGTCGGCCTGATGGAAGACCGCGCGACCTGCCGCATCTCGTCGCAGCACATCGCCAACTGGCTGCATCACGGCGTCGTGTCGCGCGAGCAGGTGATGGATGTGATGAAGCGCATGGCCGCGGTGGTCGACCAGCAGAACGCGGGCGATCCGCTCTACCGTCCGATGGCGCCGGGCTACGACGGCGAGGCGTTCCAGGCGGCGTGCGACCTGGTGTTCCTCGGCACGAAGCAGCCGTCGGGGTACACCGAGCCGTTGCTGCACGCGCATCGGCTCGTGGTGAAGAAACGCTGATCCCGCACCGAAATAGGGGACGCTCACCTATTCTCGTCCCGCACCAATGGACGCCCCGATCGCGCACACCTATTTCGGCGACGAATCAGCGCTGCATCCACTCCGCCACGAAATCCGGCAGGTCGGTCGACACCTTCGATGTGAATTGCGGCGCGCGCTTCTCGCGGAACGCGCGCACGCCTTCCGCGCCGTCGTGCTGGCTCAGGTGCCACATCGCGAGCGAATCGACGCGGTGCGCCTCGATCGGGTGCGGCTGTGCGGCATTGCGATAAATCAGCTGTCGCGCCAGCGCGACCGCGACCGGTGAGCGACTGTCGATGAACTTGTGGGCAAGCCGGCGCGCTTCATCCAGCAACTGGTCAGCCGGCACCACGGCCTTGAGCAGGCCCGCGCGCACGCCTTCGGCCGCGTCGAAGGGGTCAGCTGAGTAGACCCATTCCAGCGCCTGGGAGATGCCGACGAGTCGCGGCAGGAACCAGCTCGAGCACGCCTCCGGCACGATGCCGAGCCGACCGAACACGAAGCCGATCTTCGCGCCGTCGGCGGCGAGCCGGATGTCCATGGGCAACGTCATGGTCGCGCCGATGCCGACTGCAGCGCCGTTGATGGCGCCGATCACCGGCTTCATGCAGTCGTAAATCGCGAGTACGACACGGCCGCCGGTGTCGCGGACACCGCGCAGGATCGCGGGATCGTCCAGCCTGTCGTGCATGTCCGCGAGCGTCGGATGCTGCGTCTGGTCGAGACCGAACACGTTGCCGGTCGCCGCCAGATCCATTCCGGCGCAGAACGCCCGGCCCGCGCCGGTGACCACGACCGCACCGACGTCGTCGTCCGTGCTGGCGCGCCTGAATGCGTGTTCGAGTTCGTCCGCCATGGTGACGGTGAAGGCGTTCAGCCGCTCCGGACGGTTCAGCGTCAGCGTCAGGACGCGGCTTGCGACCGAGTAGTCGAGCGTCGTGTAAGTCATGGTGATGGCGCGTGTCAGCCCGGGTCGGGCGCGCCATTGTAGTCGGCGCAAACGCCGGGTTACGCCACCGAAAAACCAACGGCAACAGGTAGTTGAGGCGACGGAGTGCTAAAGTAAGGCGGAAAACAGGGGCCATGCTCCTGCTTTCAGCGCGAAACAGGGGAATGTCCCCTGTTTCGGAGTGGTGCCCAGGAGAGGACTCGAACCTCCACGGTGTTACCCGCTAGTACCTGAAACTAGTGCGTCTACCAATTCCGCCACCTGGGCTTAGGTCGCGGCAGGGCCCCGGGGGCCGTGCTGGAAGGTGGCGCAATTTACTGGCGGCCCCCCGGACTGTCAATGTAAGGAACAATGCGAAGAGATAGAAACAGGCGCGGTTCGGCCAAGGCCCCGCGCGACAACGTGACGCAACCGCGCAGCCGTGCTGCCGCGCGCGCGCCCCAATCCCCTGAATCGGCGGTCATCAACGCCCTGCGCAAGGCGGCCCGGCCGCTGCGTCTCGATGAAGTCACGGCGGAGTTCGGTCCGTCAGGCGCGCTGCAGGCCGAGCAGGACCTCGCGCAACTGGTGAAACGCGGCGAGGTGATGCTCAATCGGCGCGGCCAGTATTGCCTGCGCGAACAGATTGCGGGCCTGGTGGTGGGCACCGTGCAGGGCGCGCGTAATGGCGACGGCCAGCTGCTGCCCGACGACGGCTCCGGCGCCATTTACCTGCCCGCGGCGCAGGTGCGCGAAGTCATGCACGGTGATCGACTCGCCGTGCGCATCGAGGCGACGCGCTTCCGTGGCAAGGCGCAGGGCACGATCGTCGAAGTGCTCGAGCGCCGCACGAAGGAAGTCGTGGGCCGCCTGCACATCGAATCGGGCGTGGCGTACCTGACACCTGACAACCCGCGCATCCCGCATCGCGTGCTCGTGCCGAGCCAGCAGCTCGGCGCGGCCGTGGACGGCCAGATCGTGATGGTCGAGCTGACCCACCAGCCGTCGCGCACGTCAGGTCCGGTCGGTCGCGTTTCCCGGATCCTCGGCGACCACGGTGCGCCCGGCATGGAAACCGAGATCGCCATCCACTCGCACAACCTGCCATGCGATTTCCCTGCGACCGTCGTGGCCGAAGCCGAGGCTTTCGGCGCCCGCATCCCGCAGGACGCGATTGCCGGCCGTGAAGACCTGCGCGACATGGAACTCGTCACGATCGACGGCGAGGACGCGCGGGATTTCGACGATGCCGTCTGGTGCGAGCGCAAGAGCGGCGGCTGGCGCGTGATCGTGGCGATCGCAGACGTCGCGCACTACGTGCGCCCTGGCAGCCCGCTCGACGTCGAAGCGCGCGAGCGTGGCACGTCGGTGTATTTCCCGAACCGTGTCCTGCCGATGCTGCCCGAAGCGCTGTCGAACGGGCTGTGCTCGCTCAAGCCCGACGAAGACCGGCTGTGCCTCTGCTGCGAACTGCGCGTCGGCGAAGACGGCCGCATCACGCGCTCGCGCTTCTTCGAGGGCGTGATGCGCTCCGCGGCACGACTCACCTACCGCGACGTGGGCGAGTTCCTCGACAAGCCGTCGGCGAAGCACGCGCCGAAGCTCGAGCGCATGCGCGAGAGGCTGCTGGCATTGCACGGCGTGTACAAGTCGTTCATCCGCGCGCGGTCGGGGCGCGGCGCGCTCGAGCTCGACACGCCCGAGCTCAAGCTCAAGTTCGACGAGCAGGGCAAGGTCGCGGCGCTGGTCGAATACCCGCGCAACGACGCGCACCGCCTGATCGAGGAATGCATGATCGCGGCGAACGTTGCGGCCGCGCGGTTCCTCGATCGTTACAAGGTGCCGACGCTCTATCGCGTGCACGGCTTGCCTGAGCTCGACCGGCTCGAAACCCTGCGCACGTTCCTGCGCGAGTTCGGGCTCTGGCTGCCGGCCCCCGATGAGGTCACGCCCGACCACCTGCGCGACCTGCTGCGGAAGATCGGCGACCGGCCCGACGCCGGGCTCATCTCGACTGCGGTGATCCGCACGATGCCGCAGGCGGTGTACCAGCCCGGCAACATCGGTCACTTCGGTCTCGCGCTCGAGCACTACGCGCACTTCACGTCGCCGATCCGGCGCTACCCGGACCTGGTGGTCCATCGCGGCATCCGCCAGGTGTTGCGCGAAGGAGATCCGCGGGAACTCATCGAGTGGCACGGCCAGTTCCCCGTGCTGGGCCAGGATTGCTCGTTCCGCGAGCGTCGCGCCGACGAGGCCACCCGCAGCGCCGTGGCCTGGCTCAAGTGTTTCTACATGCAGGACCGCATCGGCGAGGAATTCGACGGCATCGTCTCGGGCGTCGTCGACTTCGGCCTGTTCGTGCAACTCGACGGCCTGCAGGTCGACGGGTTGCTGCACGTCTCCTCCCTGGGCGCGGATTACTTCGGTCGCGACAGTTCGGGCTTCCGCATGATTGGCCGCAGCTCGGGCAAGATCTTCAAGCTGGGTGACCGCCTGCGCGTGCGCGTGACGAACGTCTCGCTCGATGATCGACGCGTGGACTTCGAGCTCGCCGGTGAGATGGAGACGCCGCGCCGGCCGACGGCAGGGCGCTTCCAGCGCCAGGGCGGCGGCCGGAGACGTCGCTGATGCCGCGCCGGCACGATCCGCGTGACGCGCGCGGCTCATCGCGGGCGCGCGGCCGGCGGCCAGCGTCGCCTACGGCATCCACTCGGTGCGTGTCCTGCTGCAGCGCTCGCCGCAGCGCGTGCGACAGCTGTGGCTCTCGTCGTCGCGTGATTCCGCGTCGCGCCTGCAGGAATTGCGCGCGCTGGCCCAGCAGGCGGCGATCACCGTCGTCGACGCCGACGACTCGCAACTCGACAGGCTCGCCGACGGCGAGCGACACCAGGGTGTGATCGTCGAAATCGCGCCGCAGTCGGCCGATCCCGAAACGCAGCTCGAACAGGCGCTCGAGTCGCTCGCTGACACCCCCCCTTTGCTGCTCGTGCTCGACGGGGTCACCGACCCGCACAACCTGGGCGCGTGCCTGCGCAGCGCGGACGCCGCCGGGGTCGCGGCGGTGATCGTGCCGCGTGATCGGGCAGCCGGGCTGACGCCCGTCGTGCGCAAGGTGGCCGCGGGTGCCGCCGAAACCGTCCCGCTGGTGCAGGTCGTGAACCTGGCCCGCACCCTGCGTGAGCTCAAGGAACGGGGCGTCTGGCTGGTCGGCACGTCCGACGACGCTGCCCGCACGCTCTACGACCTCGACCTCAGCGGTCCCACGGCACTGGTCCTGGGATCCGAGGGGGAGGGCATGCGGCGCCTCACCCGCGAAGCCTGCGACGAGCTGGTGTCGATCCCGATGGCCGGCGCCGTCGAAAGCCTCAACGTGTCGGTGGCCGCCGGGGTCGCGCTGTTCGAGGCGGTGCGCCAGCGAAGGGGGCGAAAGGGGTAGGAAGGGGTAGGAAGGGGTAGGAAGGGGTCAGGGATCCGTAGAAGCATCGGCGCATTCGGTCCGCCCCTTCCCTCCCGTCCTTCCCGTGCCTTCCCGTCCTTCCTGTCCTTCCTGTCCCTTCCTGCCCTTCCTGCCCTTCCTGC
This sequence comes from uncultured Gammaproteobacteria bacterium, assembly GCA_963793675.1. Lineage (GTDB taxonomy): Bacteria > Pseudomonadota > Gammaproteobacteria > Steroidobacterales > Steroidobacteraceae > RPQJ01. The sequence continues at coordinate 600,625 of CAWCBA010000010.1, forward strand.
CCTTCCCCTTTCCGTTCCCCCCTTCCTCCGCTACAATGCGCGGCTCCGTGCAGCTCCTCCGGGATTGCGCGGTCGTTCCAACTCCTTGTCGCACCTGCTTTTTCTGGTACCAGGGCGACATCATTCCGCAAGGAGACTCAAGTCGATGCGTCATTACGAAATCGTTTTCCTGGTCCATCCGGATCAGAGCGAGCAGGTCCCGGCCATGGTCGAACGCTATCGCGGGATCATCACCGCGGCCGGCGGCGCGATCCACCGTTTCGAGGACTGGGGCCGCCGCCAGCTCGCATACCCGATCGCCAAGGTGCACAAGGCGCACTACGTCCTCATGAACGTCGAGTGCGACAAGGCCACGCTCGACGAACTGACGGGCAGTTTCCGCTTCAGCGACGCCGTCATCCGCAACATGGTCATTGCCATGCCGAGTGCGGTGACGGAACCGTCGCCGATGGCTCGCGCCGAGGAAGAAGGCGCGCCCCGCAGCGACGACGGCCCCATCGGTACCGGGGACAGCGAAGAGTCGGTCGGCGCGGGCTGAGCCCCGCCGCCTCTTCGTTGCGCGCTGCGCTGCACTGACCAACACATAACACCGGGTGACATTACATGGCACGTTTTTTCCGTCGCCGTAAGTTCTGCAAATTCACGGCCGAAGGCGTCGAGCGGATCGATTACAAGGATCTCGCCACGCTGAAGGGCTACATCACCGAGACGGGCAAGATCGTCCCGAGCCGCATCACCGGCACGCGGTCGAACTACCAGCGCCAGCTGTCGCTCGCGGTGAAGCGGGCCCGTTTCCTCGCGCTGCTCCCGTACACGGACCAGCACTGAGCCGGCGTTTCGTGGGTGGTCCGGGCGTTCCCGCAGGCGGGCCGTCCCTGGAGCGCACACAATGATGAACCGATCGCTGGCACAGTGGCTTGCCGGTAATCCGGTCGGGGCCGTCCTCGTGACGGGCCTGCTGGGTTTGCTGCCGCTGCTCGGCGTCGGTGTCGCGTTCTTCCTGCCGGGCGCCGTGCCTGCACTGATCGTGCTGGTGCGCGGCGAGCGGCAGGGAGCGATCGTCGCGGTCGGCGCAAGTTTGCTGCTGGCGGCGGCGATGCTGATGTTCGGGCGGCCGGTGCCGGTGGGCTTCATCTACTCTGCGTGGGTGCTGGGCCCGCCGCTGCTGCTCGCGATCCTGCTGCGGCGCACCGACTCGCTGTCGCTGTGCCTGCAGGTCGTGACGCTGGTCGGCGCGGTGCTGCTGGTGGTATTGCATGTATCGTTCGGCGATCCGCAACAGTTCTGGGCTCCGTTCGTGCGCGATCTCGCGCAGGAAATGAAGACCCGCGGACTGCCGATGGACCTGGAGCAGGACGGGCTCGCGGACACGCTGGCCCGCACGCTCTGGGGCTGGGTTGCGGTGCTGACGATGACGCTGGCGATGTGCGCGTTGTTCCTGGCTCGCTGGTGGCAGTCGCTGCCGGAGCGGGCAGGGAGCTTCGGCGCCGAGTTCCGGCAGGTGCGGCTGGGGCGGGTGCTGGGAATCGCAGCGGCGCTGGTCATCGGCGCTTCGCTGTTCACGCAGCAGGCGCTGGTCGGTGACATCGGTCGGCTGTTCCTGGGCGCACTGGTGCTCGTGGGCCTCGCGGCCGCGCACCGGGCGGTGTCGCAGGGCAAGCTGGCCGTGGCGTGGTTGTGGGTCACGTACGTGCTGCTGGTGTTCGTCGCGCCGTTCGCGGTGATCGGGCTCGCAGCGTTGGGGTTCGTGGACAACTGGCTGCGCTCGCAGCCGCCTGCGCGCAGCGCGGCGACGTGAGCGGGCCGGTGAATGAGTTGAGCCGATTGTTTGCGGACGTACAGTCAAATACTTGAGATCGATCGATCGAGGACATTACGATGGAAGTCATCCTGCTGCAGAAGGTTGCCAACCTCGGCAACATCGGCGACAAGGTCAAGGTGAAGCCTGGCTACGGCCGCAATTTCCTGCTGCCTTCGGGCAAGGCTGCGCTGGCCACCGCCGCCAACCTGAAGAAGTTCGAAGCGCGTCGCTCCGAGCTGGAAAAGCTCGCCGCCGACTCGCTCTCGAGCGCCCAGTCGCGCGCGAAGCAGCTCGAAGGCTTCAAGCTCACCCTGCAGGCGAAGGCCGGCACGGAAGGCAAGCTGTTCGGCTCGGTCGGCACGTCCGACATCGCCGAAGCGCTGACCAAGGGCGGCATCGTCATCGAGCGCGCGGAAGTGCGCCTGCCGGGCGGTCCGATCCGCCTGATCGGCGAGCACCACGTCAAGCTGCACCTGCACACCGACGTCGAGATCGACCTTCCGGTCGTGATCACCGCCGAAGACTGATCCTCCTCGCATCTGCGGGGAGCATCCGTCAGCGATGGAGCAGGAAGACAGCGGCAGCGGTTCGGGTTCCGGCGGCAGGTTCCGCCGGAAGCCACGCCCGTACGTCAGTGACGAAGCGGCGGCATTGCGCGTGCCGCCGAACTCGCTCGAAGCCGAACAGGCCGTGCTCGGCGGCCTGCTGCTCGACAACAGCACGTGGGACTCCATCGCCGATCGCCTGCGCGCCGAAGACTTCTACCGGCGCGACCACCAGCTGATCTTCGAGGCGATCCTCGACCTTTCGCAGAAGGGCGAGCCGAGCGACGCCGTCACGCTCGCCGAGCGTCTCGCGAGCACGGGACTCGCCGACGAGACCGGCGGCCTTGCCTACATCGCAGGCCTGGCGCGCGACACGCCCACCGCCGAGAACATCCGCGCCTATGCCGACATCGTCCGCGAGCGCTCGCTGCTGCGGCAGCTGATCCGCGTCAGCGGCGAAATCGCGGGCAGCGCCTACGAGAACGAAGGCAAGCCGGCCGCCGAACTCGTCGATGAGGCCGAGCGCCGCATTTTCCAGATCGCGGAAAAAGGCCGGAAGCTGGGCTCCGGCTTCGTGCCGGTGCGCGAGGTGCTCGGGGCCACGATCGACCGCCTCGACATGCTGCACGCGTCGCAAGGCCAGCTGACGGGCCTGAGCTCCGGCTACGCCGAACTCGACAAGATGACCGCGGGCCTGCAGCCCGGCGACCTCGTCATCGTCGCGGGCCGCCCGTCGATGGGCAAGACGACGCTCGCGCTCAACATCGCCGAGAACGCGGCGATCGCCCACAACAGGCCGGTTGCCATTTTCTCGATGGAAATGTCGCGCGAGCAACTGGCGTTCCGCATGATTTCGTCGCTCGGCCGCGTCGACCAGGGCCACATGCGTACCGGCAACTTCGGCGACGAGGACTGGGCCCGCATCAACAGCGCGATCGCGCAGATGAAGTCGGCGCCGATCTACATCGACGACAGCGGCTCGCTCACGCCGACCGAAGTGCGCGCGCGCGCGCGCCGCCTGGCCCGTGACTGCGAGAAGCAAGGCGGCCTGGGGCTGATCGTCATCGATTACCTGCAGCTGATGCAGGTGGCGGGCAACAAGGAAAACCGCGCGACCGAAATCTCCGAGATCTCGCGTTCGATCAAGTCGCTGGCAAAGGAACTGCGCGTGCCGGTGATCGCGCTGTCGCAGCTCAATCGCGGGGTCGAGCAGCGCCAGGACAAGAAGCCGGTGATGTCGGACCTGCGTGAATCCGGCGCCATCGAGCAGGACGCGGACCTGATCATGATGATCTACCGCGAGGAAGTGTACGAACCGGACACGCCGCGCAAGGGCATCGCCGACATCATCATCACGAAGCAGCGCAACGGCCCCACCGGCGAAGTGCACCTGACCTTCCTCGGCAAGTACACCCGCTTCGAGAACCTCGCGCACGGCGATTACGGCGACTACGGCGGCTGAGGCGCGGATCGCCGTGCAGAGCCAGAGCCTGATCCGCGCGGTGGTCGATGCCGCCGCACTGCGCCACAACCTCCACCAGGCCCGGCGCGTCGCGCCAGGCAGCCGGGTGATGGCGGTGATCAAGGCCAACGCCTACGGTCACGGTCTCGTGCCGGCGGCGAAGGCGCTTGCGGAAGCCGATGGGCTCGCCGTCGCACGTCTGGGCGAAGGGCTGGCGTTGCGCGCTGCCGGGCTCACCAACAGGATCCTCCTGCTCGAAGGCGTGTTCAGCGCGGAGCAGCTGGCCGCCGCCGCGCAGGCGCGGTTCGAACTCATGGTGCACAGTTTCGAGCAGCTCGAGTTGCTCGACGCCCTGGCGGGCGACGCGCAGCTGACCGCCTGGATCAAGGTCGATTCCGGCATGAATCGCCTTGGCTTCCGGCTCGACGAATTCGGCGCAGCCTACGCACGCCTGCGGCGCAACGTGCACGTGCACGCCGAACCCACACTGGTTACGCACCTGGCGTCCGCCGACGACCGGCGCGATCCGCAGACGCGCCGGCAACTCGACGCGTTTTCATCGGCCACGTCCGGCCTGGCGGGCGCTCGCAGCATTGCGAACAGCGCGGGCGTCCTGGCCTGGCCCACGGCGCGAGCTGACTGGGTCCGTCCCGGCCTGATGCTCTACGGCGTCTCGCCGTTTCCGAGCGGCACCGGCGCTGAACTCGGCCTGCGCCCCGCGATGACGCTGCGCACCGAGGTGATTGCGGTCAAGAACGTGAAGTCTGGCGAAGCCGTGGGTTACGGCGGCTCGTGGACCGCAACGCGCGACACGCGAATGGCAGTGGTCGCGGCGGGCTATGGCGACGGCTATCCGCGCGGCAGCGGTTCGGGCACGCCGGTGCAGATCGGCGGCCGGCGCGCGCCGCTCATCGGGCGAGTGTCGATGGACATGATCGCCGTCGACGTGACGGACCTGCCGGTCGTGGCGGTCGGCGACCCCGTGGTGCTGTGGGGCAGCGGGCTTCCGGTGGAGGAGGTGGCCGCGCACGCGGGGACGATCGCGTGGGACCTGCTCTGTGGCGTCAGCCAGCGCGTGCCGCTGGAGATCGGCTGAGGCGCACCGCCTCTCCCGCGTGGGCGGGAGAGGCGAGGATCAATTTCAGCTTTCGAAGAACCCCATCTTGACGCCCGCGAGTTGCACGACGTCGTTGTCGTGGAGCCGGCGCGCCTGCGGCCCGATGGCAGCGCCGTTGACCAGCGGGTAATCGTCTTCCTTGCCGCTCTCGACGTGCACGATGTAGAAGCCGTCGGCCCTGCGCGTGATCGCCGCCACCTGCACGCCCGGACGGCCGAGCGTGGTGAGGGTCTTCACCAGTTCGAGTTCACGACCCGCGAACTGGCCCGACAGCACCTGCAGCTTTGCGCGCGGCAACACGCCGTTCGGGAACGAAGGCGACGCAGCGCCGCTCGCAGTCCCGGAATAGCCGCCCGCAGGCGGCGGTTGCATGGCTGCAGCAGCCCTGGGCGAGCCTGCCACCAGCGCCGCGGCATCGCGCGAGCTGATCACCATGGTCTTCTGGAATTCGTCTTCGGACTCTTCCGCTTCGCTGTCGACGAATCGCAGCGCGTGGTGACCGATGGTGAGAACGTCGCCGTGTTGCAGCGCGTGCTTCTTGATGATCTTGCCGTTGACGTACGTTCCGTTGGTGCTGTTGAGGTCTTCGAGGAACGAGTCGTTGAGGATGTTGATGACGAGCGCGTGATGACCCGACACTGCCGGGTTGTCGATGCGGATGTCATTGTCAGGGAGGCGCCCGATCGTGTAGCGCTCCTTGCTCATGTTGTACTCGGCGAGCACTTGCCCATCGAGATGCAATACCAGCCTGGCCATTAGTGAACCTGCGCTCCCTTAACCGAACAACTTGCGTATCCGGTCGATGACCCCACGCTGCGCCGGGAACGTGTCAAGCACCCTGACGAGCACCACCGAGATGTTATCCCGGCCCCCGTTGTCATTCCCGAGCAGCACCAGCTGCTTGGCAACGGTCTCAAGATTAGCACCAAAGGTGTTGATGGTTAACTGAATGTCGTCGTCCTCCACCATGTCGGACAGGCCGTCCGAACAGAGCAGGTACACGTCGTCCTTCAGCGCCGGCATTTCGGTGATTTCGACGTCCACCGTCGGTTCGACGCCCAGCGCGCGCGTCACGTAGTTCTTGGCGGCGGCGCGCTGGGCCTCTTCCGGCGTATAGAAGCCACGGCTCACCAGCTCCTGCAGCAGCGAATGGTCCTGCGTGACCTGTTCGAGCTTGCCGTCGCGGCACCGGTACATGCGCGAATCGCCGACGTGGGCGATGGTGAGCTTGTCGTCGAAAAACAGCCCGGCGACGACCGTCGTGCCCATGCCCTCGCAGTTCGACTGCGTCCTGGCGGTCTGGTAGATCACCTTGTTCGCGCGCTGGATCGCGTCGCGCAGCAGGATGCCGGGACGGCTGAGGCCATTGGCTTCATCTCGCAGCGAGAGGTCTTCGCGGTCGACGGCGTCCTTGACCAGCGTCAACACGGTGCGCACGGCGATGCCGCTCGCGACCTCACCGGCCTTGTAGCCACCCATGCCGTCGGCAAGCACGACCAGCCCGATGTCGCCGTCGGTGCCGATCGTGTCCTCGTTGTGCTCGCGCACCCGGCCGGTATCGGACCCCCCGACGCAGCGGAACTTGCCTTTCAGCCGCATGGCCGGTCAGCGCCTGTCCGGCTGGTTCAGGTCGCGCAGCGCCTGGGCGAAACTCGCGCCGCTGTCGTAGCGCTCCGCCGGGTCCTTGGCGAGCGCGCGATCGAAGAACGCGTCGAGCCCCGGCGGCAAGGCCGGGTTGATGGCGCAGATGCGGGGATGCGGCTCCTGGGCGATCTTGATCATCAGGCCGGGCATCGTATCGCCGCGGAACGGTAACTGCCCGGTGAGCAGCTGGTACAGCGAGACGGCGAGCGAGAACAGGTCGGAGCGGCCGGTGACGGGGCGGCCCTGCAGCTGCTCGGGCGACATGAACGACGGCGTGCCGAGCACGACGCCCGTGCGCGTGCGGCCCGAGTCGGTGAGCCGGGCGATGCCGAAGTCCGTGATCTTGAGCTCTGCGCTCGGCGCGTCGAACATGATGTTGGCGGGCTTGATGTCCCGGTGGACGACCTGGTTCTGGTGCGCATAGTGCAGTGCGTCGGCGAGGCGCGCCACGATTTCGATGGCGATGGCGTGCGGCAGCAGCCGCTCCGGGGTCGTGTATTCGACGAGGTGCTGGCCGCGCAGCAGTTCCATGGCGATGTACGCGGTGCCACCGTCTTCGCCGGCATCGTAGATCGTCACGATATGGGGGTGCGACAGGCGGCCGGCCATCTCGGCTTCCCGGAAGAAGCTCGTGCGCGCCTGCTCCAGGTCTTCCGGGTCGAATTCGTCGGCAAGCGGGATCGCCTTGATCGCCACCTCGCGGTTGATGCGCGGGTCGCGGCCCCGGTAGACGACACCCATCGCACCCTTGCCCAGTTCGTGGCTCAGTTCGTACCGACCCAGGCGCGCCGGCATGGACGCCCGGGCCGGGAGTTCCCGGCCGCGGCCGCCCTTCGAGTCCAGAATTACCGTGGGTTCGGATTGACTGCGCATGCGTGGGCGGAAGTATAGGGTGCGCCCCGGGGACGGAATTGCCGCCGGCGTCACACTCCGGCAGCCTCGCGGCCCCGTGCTAGCATCCCGGGCCTTCCCCGCTCCCCTGTGCAACGCCCACGGCAGCCCGCAATGGCACGTCAAAAAACCAGTTATGTATGCGGCAATTGCGGCGCGCGCACTGCCCAGTGGCAGGGCCAGTGCCCGGCCTGCGAAGCCTGGAACACCCTCGAAATCGCGGTGTCCTCGCTTGCCGCCGCGGGTGGGAGCCGCAACGCCCGCGCGGTGGCGGCCGGCCCATCCACCAGCCGCACCGTGACCGACATCGCACAGGAAAGCGACGTCCGCGCCGTGACCGGGATCGGCGAGCTGGATCGAGTCCTGGGCGGTGGCCTGGTGGCCGGTTCCGTGGTGCTGCTCGGCGGTGATCCCGGCATCGGCAAGTCGACGCTGCTGCTGCAAGCGGCCGATGCGCTCAGTCGCGAGCGCCCGGTGCTGTACGTGTCGGGCGAAGAGTCGGTGCGCCAGGTGGCCTCGCGTGCCCAGCGCCTAGGGCTCGACGCGACCACGCTGCGGCTCGCCGCCGAGACTCGCGTCGAAACGGTCCTCGAGGAAGCGGTGGCGTCACGGGCGCAGGTGCTGGTGATCGATTCCATCCAGACGATGCAGACCGAACTCAGCGAGTCGTCGGCCGGTTCGGCCGTGCAGGTGCGCGAGTCCGCAGCGCGGCTGGTGCGGTTCGCCAAGGCGACCGGCACGGCGGTGCTGCTGATCGGGCACGTGACCAAGGAGGGGCTGATCGCGGGTCCGCGCATCCTCGAACACATGGTCGACACCGTGTTGTATTTCGAAAGCGATCCCGCGAGCCGGTTCCGTGTGGTGCGCGCGGTCAAGAATCGGTTCGGTGCTGCGAATGAACTCGGCGTGTTCGCGATGGTGGAGCAGGGACTGCGCGAGGTGCGCAATCCGTCGGCGATCTTCCTGTCGCGCCATCCGCAGCCCGTGTCCGGCAGTGTCGTGACCGTCGTGCGCGAAGGCAGCCGGCCACTGCTCGTCGAAGTGCAGGCGCTGGTGGACGAGGCCCAGGGCATGAATCCACGCCGCGTGGCCGTCGGCTTCGAATCGAGCCGCCTGGCACTGCTGCTCGCGGTGCTGCACCGTCACGGCGGCGTTTCGACCGCGGGGCGCGACGTGTTCGTCAACGTGGTCGGTGGCGTGCGCATCGGCGAGACGTCCGCCGACTTCCCGGCCGTGCTCGCCGTGCTCTCGAGCCTGCGCGATCGACCCGTGGTCACCGACACGGTGTGCTTCGGTGAGCTGGGCCTCACCGGCGAGATTCGTCCGGTGCCTTTCGGCGAAGAGCGCCTGCGCGAGGCGCAGAAGCAGGGCTTCAAGCGCGCGCTGGTGCCAGCGGCGAACGTGCCGCGCAAGGGCGTGATCGACGGCATCGAGATCGAAGGCGTCAGCCGGCTGTCGGAAGCGCTCGACAAGGCGTTCTGACGCATCGCCCGTGTTGCGGCAACGAGCGCGTCGCGGCGGTCGATCCGGAGCCGTTCCCCGAGCTTGGAAAGGCAGACACGCGCTCGGGGAACGGCTCCGGATCAACCGCTTGCGCGACTGCGACTGAGCGAGTTGCCGGCCAGGGCGCCGTCAACTCGCACGTCGCACGCAGCCGTCCATAGAAGCACCGAGGCCGGGGCCAGCGTTCCGAAGCTCGCAACGTTGCGTAAGCGGTGTCTCAGGTGACCGATCCGGGACCTGCCCCCGAGCGCGTGTCTGCCTTTCCAAGCTCGGGGGCAGGTCCCGGGTCGGTCGCTTCTGCCACGGTGTGGCTGCCTTGCCGAGCTCGGGGGAGGTCGAGTCGGCGCCTGCAACCAAACGCCGGCACGCGGAAGCCTCAGCTCGGCTTGTCGAGCTTCGAGATCGCAGACTGCGTCAGCCGCACGGTCTTCACCGCGTTGTCCGTCACCTGCAGCACTTCGAGCGAGTAATCGCCGATGCGCAGCCGCTGGCCCTGCGCCGGGATCGTCTCCATCTGCTCGACGATCAGGCCGTTGAGCGTACGGGGGCCGGTCGTCGGCAGCGTCCATCCCATCTTGCGATTCAGCGTCCGCACGCTTGCCGACGCGTTCACCACGAAGCTGTCGCTGCGCTCGCGGTGGACATCCTTGTGCAGGATGCTGGTGTCGGAGGTGAACTCGCCGACGATTTCCTCGAGCAGGTCTTCCAGCGTCACCAGGCCCTGCACGTCGCCATATTCGTCGACGACGAACGCGACCCGACGCCGTTGCCGCTGGAACTGCAGCAGCTGCTGGTTGAGCGAGGTGCCTTCCGGCACGTAGTACGGTTCACGCGTCCTGGCCAGGGCGACCAGCTGCTCGCGCTCGAACTCGCCGCGCACCAGCATCCGCGCCACCTTCTTCATGTGCAGGATGCCGACCAGCGACTCGAGCTCGCCGTCGTACACCGGGATGCGCGTGTGGCGGCACTCGCGGATCTGCTCGACGATCTCGTCCCATTCGTCCTTGAGGTTGATGCCGTAGATTTCGCTGCGCGGCACCATGATGTCGTCGACCGTGATCTTCTCGAGGTCGAGGATGCTCATCAGCATGCGCTGGTGGCGGTGCGGAATGACGGTGCTCGCTTCGGCGACGACCGTGCGCAATTCTTCGCTGCTGAGCGACGTGCGGCTGACCTGGTCACGGTTCACGCCCATCAGGCGCAGCAGCCCATTGGCCACCAGGTTGGTGAGCCAGACCAGCGGGTAGAGCACCTTGAGCATCGCGTTGTAGATGACGGCGGCCGGCAATGCGATCCGCTCGGGGTACAGCGCGCCGAAGGTCTTCGGCGCCACCTCGCTGAAGAGAATCAGGACGACGGTGAACATGCCGATGCCGATGGCGGCATACGCCTCGCCGCCCAGGGACAGCGCGATCATGGTCACGAGCGCCGCGGCCGCCGTGTTCACGAAGTTGTTGCAGATCAGGATCATCCCGATCAGGCGGTCGGGGCGCTCGAGCAGCTTTTCGGTGATCTTGGCGGACTTGCTGCCTTCGCGTGCGAGGTGGCGCAAGCGATACCGGTTGACGCTCATCAGCGCCGTCTCGGTGCCGGAGAAGAACGCCGAGAGAAATACCGCCGACACGAGCAGAAAGACGAGCGTACTGACTGAAAAGTCGCCCATGTCCGGCTCAGCCCCAGTGCTTGCCGAGGATGTTCTCGAGGATCAGCTTGCTGCCGAAATAGGAGAGGCCCAGCAGCGCGTAGCCTGCGAAGGTCCAGCGCAGCGCCTTGCGGCCGCGCCAGCCGAACCTGAGCCGGCCGAGCAGCAGCACGCCGAAGACGATCCAGGCGATGATCGCGAGCACGACCTTGTGGATCAGGTGCTGCGCAAAGAGGTCCTGCACGAAGAACGCGCCGCTCACGAGCGCGAGCGTCAGGACGGCGAAACCCGCGAAGATGCTCTGGAAGCAACCGGACTCGAGCGACTCGAGCGGCGTCAGGATCTTGAGCAGGCCGAGCGGCTGGCGGCTGCGCAGCCGGCGATCGACGACCACCTGCGCAATGGCGAGCGCCATGCCGATCGTCAGGAAGGCGAAGGCCGTCGTCGCCATCGCGACGTGGAACGCGAGTTCCCAGCCCGGCTGGCCGATCGAGAACTTGCGGGCGCCTTCGGAGAAGGCCGCCTCCAGCACCGCGGCGATGAACAGCAGCAGCGCGGCCATGCCCCGGCGACCGGGCTTCACCGCCATCACGATCGCCGTGATGGCGATCGTGAGCGAAACGAGGGCGAGGGTGTCGCCAAGCGAGAGCGCGGCGCCTGGCGCCATGCGGCGTTCCTGCAGCAGGGCGATGGCGTGGAGCAGCACGCCGACGCCGGCAATTGCGACTGCCGCGATGCGGCCGCCGCGGCCCTGGGCCGAGAACGGTTCGCTGCGGTGCTGGTACGTGGCGGCGGCGAGCCAGACGGCTCCGATGACGTAACAGGCGACGGCGATCAGTGGCAGCAGCAAGCGCGGGAACCAGCGTGGCTTTGGACGACGGCCATGATGCCATGGACCCGACAGGCTGAGGAGGACGGTAAACCAGATCCCCGCACGCCCTATAATCGCCCAACTGCAGGCCGGCCCCCAGGCCTTGCCACTCCATCGAGGTCCCCAGCGCGTGTTCGACAAGCTTTCCGCCCGTCTAGCGTCCGTCGTCGAAGGCCTCCGGGGCCGGGGCCGGCTGACCGAAGAAAACATCTCCGACACGCTGCGCCAGGTCCGCATGGCACTGCTCGAGGCGGACGTCGCGCTGCCGGTCGTCAAGACCTTCATCGACGGTGTGAAGGCGCAGGTCGTCGGCCAGGAGATTCACAAGAGCCTCACGCCGGGCCAGGCGCTGATCAAGGTCATCCACGACGAGCTGGTCCGCGTGATGGGCGAGGGCGTGCGCCCGCTCAACCTGCGCGCGCAGCCACCCGCCGTCGTGCTGCTCGCCGGCCTGCAGGGCGCCGGCAAGACGACCACTGCGGCGAAGATCGCGCTGTGGCTCAAGACACGGGAGAAGAAGCGCGTCCTGCTCGTGTCCACCGACGTGCGCCGCCCGGCGGCATTGCTGCAGCTGGAGCGTCTGGGCCAGCAGCTCGAGATCGACGTTGCACCCGCGAGTCCCACGGCAAAGCCGCTGCAGATCGCCCTGGATGCACTCGCCGCGGCCAGGCGCGGCGTCTACGACGTGTTGCTGGTCGATACGGCGGGCCGGCTGCACGTCGACGAGGAAATGATGGCGGAGGTGCGCGAGCTGTCGGCGGCACTGAACCCGATCGAGACCCTGTTCGTCGTCGACAGCATGGCGGGCCAGGACGCCGTGAACGCGGCGCGCTCGTTCGGTGCCGCGCTGAACCTCACGGGCGTCGTGCTGACCAAGGCGGACGGCGATGCGCGCGGTGGCGCGGCCCTGTCGGTGCGGCAGATCACCGGCCAGCCGATCCTGTTCGTCGGCACGGGCGAAAAGCCCGACGCCCTGGAAGCATTCCAGCCAGACCGGATGGCCTCGCGCATTCTCGGCATGGGCGACGTGCTCTCGCTGGTCGAGCAGGTCACCCGCCAGGTCGACCGCGAGGACGCCGAAAAGCTCGCCCGCAAGGTCGCCTCCGGCAAGGACTTCAATCTCGAGGACCTCCTTGGCCAGCTGCGCCAGATCGAGCAGATGGGCGGCATGGCGGCGCTGATGGACAAGTTGCCCGCCCAGCTGGCCGCCAAGGCCGGCCAGATGCCCCAGGGCAACGAGAGGGAGGTCAAGCGCCAGATCGCGATCATCTGTTCCATGACCCCCAGGGAGCGCCGCTTCCCGAAGAACATCGATGGCTCGCGCAAGCGCCGGATCGCATCCGGCTCGGGTACCCACGTGGCCGAAATCAACAGGCTGCTCAAGAACTTCCTGCAAATGCAGAAGATGATGAAGGGCATGGGCAAGGGTGGCCTGGGCCGCATGATGCGGTCGATGGCCGGGCGGATGCCGCCGGGCCTGCGCTAAGGAAGGCGCGGAAGGCGCGGAAGGCGCGGAGGAAGGCAGCCGGAAGGACAGGAAGGCCCGGAAGGACCGGAAGGCCCGAAGGGTCTTAAGCCTCCTCCCTTCACTCTCCTTCCTGCCCTTCCTCAAGTATTTCTTTTGCCTTGAGATTTCGTTATAGTTCGCGGCTCTTTTTTGGCCGGACACAGCCCTTGTGACCGGCCGCGTACACTGAGGCTTGGACAAGAATGGTGACGATCCGATTGCAGCGCCGCGGCGGTAAGAAGGAACCCTTCTATCACGTGGTCGTGACCGACAGCCGCCGCGCCGGTGGTGGTTCCCTCGAGCAGGTTGGGTTCTTCAACCCGGTTGCTCGCGGCAACAGCGAAGAACTGCGCCTCGACCTGCCGCGCGTGGATTACTGGCTCGGCGTTGGCGCCCAGCCGTCGGATCGCGTGAAGCAGTTGCTGAAGGTCTACCGCAAGACCCAGGTCGCGGCCGCGGCCTGAAGCCGCGGTCACGCCTGAATCGACATGACGGCGCGCTCCGGGCCTGACAGCCCCCGCGCAGTGGTGTTGGGCAGGGTAGGCGCGCCTCACGGCGTGCGTGGCTGGGTGAAGGTCAGTTCCTACACCGAGCCTGCGGCAGGCATCGCAGACTACCCGCGGTGGACGCTCGTGCACGCGGGCCAGTCCCGGCAGGTCAGGGTCCTGGAATCGAAACGGGCAGGCCAGAACCTTGCGGTGCGGCTCGAAGGTGATCGACAGCATGGATGCAGCACGGCTGCTGAACGGTGCCGAGATCCAGGTGGACCGCTCGGAGTTGCCCGCAGCCGGGCCGCACGAGCACTACCTGCACGACATGCTGGGGCTCGAAGCGGTGAATCGCGACGGTGTCCTGCTCGGCAGGGTCGATGAATTTCTCGAGATGCCGGCGCACCCGGTGATGGTGCTGCGCGACGGCAAGTTGGAGCGACTGGTGCCCGTGGTTCCCGAGCGACTGGTCGCCGTGGACCTCGAGGCAGGAAGGGTGACGGTCGACTGGCACCCGGACGACTGAGCTGCGTACTTGGGCGGCAGACTGGGGACGGAGACGCGGTCGATGCGCATCGTCGTCGTGACGCTGTTCCCCGAGTTCGTCGAGCACGCGCTCGGGTTCGGCGTGCTCGGGCGGGCTCTCGAACGCGGCGTGCTCGCGGTCGAAACGGTCAACCCGCGGCAGTTCGCCACGGACGTGCACAAGACGGTGGACGACCGGCCTTATGGCGGCGGCCCCGGGATGGTCTTGAAGGCGGAGCCCTTGCGGCTCGCCATGGCGGAGGCGGCGGCAAAGGTGCCGCAGGCCCGCCGGGTGTATCTGGCAGCCGACGGCGCCCCGCTCAAGCAGCGGAAGGTCGCCGAGTTCGCCGGGCTCCCGGAGCTGGTCCTCGTGGCTGGTCGCTACGAAGGAGTGGACGAGCGCTTCGTCGAGCAGTGCGTCGACGAATCGGTCTCGGTCGGGGACGTGGTGTTGAGCGGCGGCGAGCTGCCGGCGCTCATGGTCATCGACGCGGTCGCGAGGCTTCTGCCTGGCACGCTCGGCGACGCGGAGTCGGCGGTGCAGGAGTCCTTCACGGACGGGCTGCTCGACTGGCCTCACTACACCCGGCCGGAGGTCTGGTCGGGCAGCGCGGTGCCGCCGGTGCTGATCGGCGGCAACCACGCCGCGATCGCGCGCTGGCGCCTGCAGCAGGCGCTCGGCCGCACGTGGCAGCGCCGGCCGGACCTGCTGGCGCAGAGAGAATTGAGTGTCGAGGAGCGCAAGCTTCTCGCGGAATACCAGGCGGAGCAGGACGCGACGCGACGAGAGCAGGGATAGAACCGAGACTTAAGGTGAAGAAATGAGCAACATCATTGCCGCGCTCAATGCCGAGCGCATGACCCGCGAGATTCCGGACTTCGGTCCCGGCGACACCGTCGTCGTCGAAGTGAAGGTGAAGGAAGGCGAGCGCGAGCGTGTCCAGGCGTACGAAGGCGTCGTCATCGCGAAGAGCAACCGCGGCCTCAATTCGTCGTTCACGGTGCGCAAGATTTCGCACGGTGAAGGCGTCGAGCGCGTGTTCCAGAGCTACAGCCCGGCCCTCGGCGCGATCACGGTCAAGCGCCGTGGCAACGTCCGCCGCGCCAAGCTCTACTACCTGCGCGAGCGCACGGGCAAATCGGCCCGCATCGAAGAGAAGGTCTGAGCCGGCAGGGGCGCGCGGGAATGCGTGCCATCCGCAGGTTGCTGCATTGGATCTGGGCGGGCCTCGACGGCTTGCGCAAGATCCTGCACCTGCTGTTGCTGCTGCTGATCTTCGGCGTGATCGGCGCGCTGTTCTCGCGGCCGATCCCGCTGGTTCCGGACCGTGCGGCGCTCGTCATCGCGCCGCAAGGCCCGCTCGTCGAGCAGCTCTCGGGCGATCCGCTCGAGCGCACCGTGCGCGACAGCCTGCGCCAGGGTCCCACCGAGACGCGACTGCGCGACGTCGTCGATGCGATCGACGCCGCCAGCAAGGACGAGCGCATCAGTTCGCTCTACCTCGATCTCGGCGGGCTCGACGGCGGCGGCACGGCCAAGCTGCAGGAAGTGGCGGCCGCCATCGATCGTTTCCGCAAGACCGGCAAGCCGGTCATCGCCTTCGGCGAGTACTACGACCAGCCCCAGTACTTCCTGGCGGCGCATGCCGACGAGATCTTCCTCGATCCGCAGGGCATCGCCTACATCGATGGCTTCGCGAACTACGGCTTGTTCGTGAAGGACGCGCTCGACAAGCTGTCGGTCGACTGGAACGTCTTCCGCGTCGGCCAGTACAAGTCGGCCGTCGAGATGTTCACGCGCAACGACATGTCGGCCGCCGAGCGCGAGGAAAGCCTGGCCTGGCTCAACTCCGTCTGGACGACCTGGAAGACCGACGTGGCGAAAGCCCGCGGCATCAAGCCCGCGGCCCTGCAGGACTACGCGGACAACGCCGCCGTGTCGCTGCGCAAGGTGGATGGCGACCTCGCCAGGCTCGCGCTCGATGCCGGGCTCGTGACCGGCCTCGAAGGTCGTTACCGGGTCGAAGAGCGCCTGGCCGAGATCACGGGCACCGACGAAGACGCGCATTCGTACAAGGGTATCGACCAATGGTCGTACCTCGCGAACGTGAACTCCTCGAAGGCGCTGTCGCGCAAGCCGGTCGACAAGATCGCCGTAATCGTCGCCTCGGGTGAAATCGTGCCGGGCGAGCAGCAGTCGGGCACCATTGGTTCCGACACGCTGGCAGGCGAGTTGCGCGACGCGCGCTTCGACGACGACGTGAAAGCGGTCGTGCTGCGCATCGACAGCCCGGGTGGCAGCACCTTCGCGAGTGAAGTGATCCGCCGCGAGATCGATGAACTGAAGGCCGCTGGCAAGCCGGTGGTCGCGTCGATGAGCAGCATGGCGGCCTCGGGCGGTTATTACATCGCAATGGATGCGGACCGCATCGTTGCCAGCCCGGCGACGCTGACGGGATCGATCGGCATCTTCGCGATGTTCCCCACGTTCCAGCGCACGCTCGAGCGCGTGGGCGTGCACGTCGACGGCGTGGGCACCACGGCGCTCTCCGGCGAGTTCAGCCCGGTGCGGCCGATGGGTGAGCCGACGAAGGATGTCCTGCAGCAGAGCATCGAGCACGAATACCGCCGCTTCATCGGCATGGTGGCCAAGTCGCGCAAGCAGGACGTCGCTGCGATCGATGCGATCGCGCAGGGCCGCGTGTGGTCGGGAGTCGATGCGAAGCGGCTCGGTCTCGTCGACCAGCTCGGGGGCTACGAGGACGCGGTCAAGCTGGCGGCCCAGCTCGCCAAGCTCGGCAAGAACTACGACGTCGAGTATTACGACGTCGCGGTCGGATTGGGCGCGGCACTCGGCCTGCGCGTGCAGGCCTCGATCGCGCGGTTGCTGGCGCCGCTGGTGCCGCAGTCGATGTGGCCGAAGCTGCTGGCGCGCGGCGTGCAGCCGGTGGTTACGGAGATCGAACGCGTGTCGCGCCTCAGCGATCCGCGCAACACCTACATGTACTGCCTCGCCTGCTCGCTGGACTGACCGCCGTGGACCCAGTGCTGTTGCTGAAAGCGGCCATCCTCGGGGTCGTCGAAGGCCTCACCGAGTTCCTGCCGGTCTCCAGCACCGGGCACCTGATCCTGGCAGCCGAACTGCTCGATTTCCACGACGCGCGCGGCAAGCTGTTCGAGATCGTCATCCAGTCGGGTGCGATCCTGGCGGTCGTCTGGGAATTCCGCGCGAAGATCGGCACGGTGCTGTCGAACGCGACGAGCGATCCGCTCGCCCGCCGCTTGCTGCTCAACGTCGCAATTGCGTTCGTGCCGCTCGCAGCGCTCGGCATGGTGTTCGGCAGCGCGCTCAAGGCCAACCTGTTCAACGCGCCGACGGTGGCAGCCGCCTTCATCTTGGGCGGCCTCGTCATTCTCTGGGCGGAACGGCGCACGCACATCGTGCGGATCAACTCGGTCGACGAACTGACGCCGCTCGATGCGCTGAAGGTCGGCATCGCGCAGGCCTTCGCGCTGGTCCCGGGCACCAGCCGGTCGGGCGCCACCATCATCGGCGGCATGCTGTTCGGACTTGTCGCGCCAGGTCGCCACGGAATTCACGTTCTATCTCGCGATCCCCACGCTGGGCATTGCGACCCTGTACTCGCTGTACAAGGAACGCGAGTTGCTCGCGCTGGACGACCTCGGCATCTGGGTCGTCGGCATGGTGTCCGCGTTCCTTGCGGCGTTTGCCTGCGTGCGCTGGTTGATCCGCTACGTGGCGACGCACACCTTCGTGCCGTTCGCCTGGTACCGCATCGCTTTCGGGGTGCTGGTGCTGTTTACGGCCTGGAGCGGCCTGATTAACTGGAGCGCCTGAGCGGTCACGCAGCGGTGCTACGAGCGGACGATCCGGAGCCTTCCCCCAAGCTTGGAAAGGCAGACACGCGCTTGGGGAAAGGCTCCGGATCATCCACTCTCGACGCATGCGCGGGATCGGTGCCGGAGTTACGCCTCCGCGACGAAGCCCTTCCAGGTCTTCATGTAACCGACGAACGCGGGGCCCAGGCCCTCTGCACGCAGGTGCTCCTCGCTCACGGGCAACGGCATCGCGACGAAGTCGGGGTTCGCACGCACGCGCTCCGGGAAGTCGTGGTGCAGGATCGCTGCGCGTCCGATCGTGACGAAATCCGCGCCGTGCTCGAGGCACCTGCGCGCCGTAGCCGCATCCATGATCTTGCCGGCCACGCCGACCTTCACGTCGCGCCGGTCCAGGTCCGCGAACCAGTCGACCAGCGGCCTGGACTTGAACCCGTCCTCGTTCGGTTCCTTGAATACGTCCCACAGCGAGAGGTCGATGAAATCGAGCCGGCCGTCGTGCATCAGGCCCTGCACGACTTCCCGCATCTCGGCGAGCAGCAGCCCGAAGCGTTCGGGCGAGACGCGGATGCCGAGCGTGAATTCCGGACGGCAGCGCGCACGGATGCCCGCGATGATTTCGTACACGAGCCGGCAGCGGTTCTCCAGCGAACCACCGTAGCGGTCCTCGCGCCGGTTGTACGTGCTGCTCATGAACTGGCTCAGGACGTAGCCGTGCGCGCCGTGGAGTTCCACGCCGTCGAAGCCGGCGCGTTCCGCACGGACCGCGGCGGCGATGAAGTCCTCACGCAGTTGTTCGACCTCCGCCAGCGTCAGCGCGCGTGAGCCCGTTTCGGCGTCTGCCGACGGACAGACGGGCTGCGTGCCGATCAGGTCCTGCGGCGAGCGCATGCCGGCGTGGTGTGCCTGCAGGTAGGCGACGCTGCCCGCCGCCTTGATGGCCGCGGCAAGTCGCGTGAGGCCGGGCAGGTGTGCATCCGACCAGCAGCCGAGCTGGCCGGGAAATCCCTGGCCCTGCGCCTGCACGTGCGACGCGCAGGTCACGGTGGCGCCGAAGCCGCCCCGTGCGCGCAACGCGAGCCAGTTGAACTCGTCGTCGGAGAGCGTGCCGTCGGCGTGGCTCTGCAGGTTGGTGAGCGGCGCGAGCATGAAGCGGTTCTTCAGGCGGGGGCCGCGGGTCATCGGGACCGGGTCGAACAGGGAAGTCATGGGGGCGTGTTTCTCGTTGCGGATTGAGTGCGGCCGAGCCTCGTACGGCAGAAGGGGCGCCGTGGCGCCCCTCCGACCCGTCACTCGTCACGATCGACGGGTCACGGCAGGCCGTCAGTTGACGATCTGGTTCAGCTCGCCCTTGCGGTAGCGCTCGGCCATCTTCTCGAGCGACAGCGGCTTGATCTTCGATGCCTGGCCCGCGCAACCGAACGCCTCGTAGCGCAGCTTGCAGATGCCCCTGGCGGCCGCCTGCGCGTCGGCCAGGTACTTGCGCGGATCGAACTCGGAGGGCTTTTCGGACATGTGCCTGCGGATCGCGCCGGTCATCGCCAGGCGGATGTCGGTGTCGATGTTGATCTTGCGCACGCCGTGCCTGATGCCGGTCACGATCTCCTCGACCGGCACCCCGTAGGTTTCCTTCATCTGGCCGCCGTGCTTGCGGATGACCTCGAGCCACTCCTGCGGCACGCTCGATGAGCCGTGCATCACCAGGTGCGTGTTCGGGATGCGCGCGTGGATTTCCTTGATGCGCTGGATCGCGAGGATGTCGCCGGTGGGCTTGCGCGTGAACTTGTAGGCACCGTGCGAGGTGCCGATGGCGATCGCCAGCGCGTCGCACTGCGTCTGCTTGACGAAGTCGGCGGCCTGGTCCGGGTCGGTCAGCAGGTCCTCGCGCGTCATGTGGCCTTCGGCGCCGTGACCGTCTTCCTTGTCTGCCTTCATCGTCTCGAGCGAGCCGAGCACACCGAGTTCGGCTTCGACCGTGATGCCGATCGAGTGCGCGAAGTCGACGACCTTGCGCGATGTCTCGACGTTGTATTCGTAGGAAGAGGGCGTCTTGCCGTCCTCCTTGAGCGAGCCATCCATCATCACGCTCGAGAAACCGGAGCGGATGGCGCTCATGCAGACCGCCGGCGACTGGCCGTGGTCCTGGTGCATGACTACCGGGATGTGCGGATACGCCTCGATGGCCGCCTGGATCAGGTGGCGCAGGAACGCCTCACCGGCGTACTTACGCGCGCCTGCCGAGCCCTGCATGATCACCGGGCTGTCGGTCTCGTCTGCCGCTTCCATGATGGCGCGGACCTGCTCGAGGTTGTTGACGTTGAACGCCGGCAGTCCATAGTGGTTTTCGGCGGCGTGGTCGAGCAGCTGGCGCATCGAGACGAGGGGCATGGTTTCGCTTCCTGTGGGGAGATCCGTTGGGAGATTTTAGCGGGTTTTGACCGCTCAACGACCCGGGAAGGCCGCAAACCAGGGGCTAGGGGATAGGGGTTAGGGGTTAGGGGTTAGTCGGAGGTGTCGCTGAACTGGACGTTGCAGCAAGCCGCCGATCTCAAGCGAGCTAACCCCTAACCCCTAACCCCTAACCCCTAGCCCCTAACCCCTCCCTCAAGCCGCCCAGTCCAGGATCACTTTCCCCGACTGCCCGCTGCGCATGATTTCGAAGCCGTCGCGAAACTCCGCGATCGGCAGCCGGTGCGTGATGATCGGCGAGATGTCGAGGCCGCTCTGCAGCATCGCCGACATCTTGTACCAGGTCTCGAACATCTCGCGCCCGTAGACACCCTTGATCACGAGGCCCTTGAAGATCACCTGGTTCCAGTCGATGGCGGTGTCCTCGGGCGGGATGCCGAGCAGGGCGACGCTGCCGCCGTGATGCATGGTGCGCAGCAGGTCGCGGAACGCGGCCGGATTGCCCGACATCTCGAGGCCGACGTCGAAGCCCTCGACCATGCCGAGGTCCGCCATGGTCTGGTCGAGCGTATCGCGGCTCACGTTGACGGCTTTGGTCGCGCCCATCTTGCGCGCGAGGTCGAGCCGGTAGTCGTTGACGTCGGTGATCACGATGTGGCGCGCGCCCACGTGACGCGCGATCGCGACGGCCATGATGCCGATCGGGCCCGCGCCCGTGATCAGCACGTCCTCGCCGACCAGGCTGAACGACAGCGCCGTGTGCGTCGCGTTGCCGAAAGGATCGAGAATCGACGCGACCTCGTCCGTGATCGCGTCACTGAGCTTGAACGCGTTGAACGCGGGGATCACGAGGTACTCGGCGAAGCAGCCCTGCCGGTTCACGCCGACGCCGACCGTGTTGCGGCAGAGGTGGCGGCGCCCGGCGCGGCAGTTGCGGCAGTAGCCGCAGGTGATGTGGCCTTCGCCCGACACGCGATCGCCGACCTTGAAGCCCTGGACCTCGCTGCCCAGTTCCACGATCCTGCCCACGTACTCGTGGCCCACGGCCATCGGCACCGGGATGGTCTTCTGCGCCCACTGGTCCCAGAGGTAGATGTGCATGTCCGTGCCGCAGATCGCGGTCTTGCCGACCTTGATCAGCACGTCGTTGGGGCCGACCCGGGGCTCCGGAATTTCCTCCATCCAGATGCCGGGTTCGGCTTTGGCCTTGACCAGTGCCTTCATGCTGCGATGCTCCAGCGGCGCGGGTCGCGCCTCGATCGGTGTGTTCGCCGGCCCGGCATCAGCGGATGACGCCGAGTTCGCGGCCGACGGCGATGAATCCCTCGATGGCCCGGTCCAGTTGCTCCAGCGAGTGACCCGCGGTCATCTGCGTGCGGATGCGGGCCTTGCCCATGGGGACGACCGGGTACGAGAACCCGATGACGTAGACGCCGCGTTGCAGCAGTTTCTCGGCAAACTTCGCGGCCAGGGCCGCGTCGCCCAGCATCACCGGTGCGATCGGGTGCTCACCCGGCACGATGGTGAAGCCCGCCTCGTTCATGCGGCGGCGGAAATGCGTGGTGTTGCGACGCAGGTTCGCACGCAACTCGTCGCCGTCCTCGATCAGGTCGAGCACGCGCAGCGTCGAGGCCGCGATCACGGGCGGGATGCTGTTCGAGAACAGGTACGGGCGCGAACGCTGGCGCAGCCAGCCGACGATTTCGCCGCGCGCCGCCGTGTAACCACCCGCTGCGCCGCCGAGAGCCTTGCCCAGCGTGCCCGTGAGGATGTCGATGCGGCCCATCACGTCGCGAAATTCCGGTGTGCCCCTGCCGCGGTTGCCGATGAAACCAGTCGCGTGCGAGTCGTCGACCATCACCAGTGCACCATGGCGATCCGCCAGGTCGCAGATTTCCTGCAGACGAGCGATGACGCCGTCCATCGAGAACACGCCGTCGGTCGCGATGAGCTTCACGCGCGCGCCTGACGCTTCCTTGAGGCGCGTCTCGAGTTCGCCCATGTCGTCATTGGCATAACGCAGGCGCTGCGCCTTGCACAGGCGGATGCCGTCGATGATGCTCGCGTGGTTGAGCGCGTCGCTGATCACCGCGTCCTGCTCGTCGAGCAGCGTCTCGAACAGTCCGCCGTTGGCGTCGAAGCACGACGAGTACAGGATCGTGTCGTCCATGCCGAGGAACGCGCTCAGGCGCGCCTCGAGCTCCTTGTGCACGTCCTGCGTGCCGCAGATGAAGCGCACGGAGGCCATGCCGTACCCGTAACGGTCGAGCGCGCGGTGCGCGGCTTCGCGGATCGACGGATGGTTCGCGAGCGCGAGGTAATTGTTGGCGCAGAGATTGATCAGTTCGCGGCCATCGGCGAGCCTGACCACGGGCTGCTGCGGCGAGCTGAGCACGCGTTCCGGCTTGAACAGCCCGGCGCCTTTCAGGTCTTCGGTCTGGGCGGCCAGTCGGTCGAGAAAACCACGATCCATGGGGTGGGGCGCCTGCGGCTACGGAGCGCGGATTATAAGGGCCTTATAATCGCGGCGTGGTATCCCGCAAGAACGACCCGTCGCGCCGGCGTGGCGACGACGATGAACAGGGCGGCCCCGGTGGCGCCGGTGGCTCGGGCGGCTCGCTGCGAGTCGATAAATGGCTCTGGTGCGCCCGGTTTTTCAAGACCCGCAGCCTCGCGCAGGAGGCCGTCGAAGGCGGGCACGTGCAGCTGGACGGTGATCGAATAAAGGCATCACGCGTGGTGAAGCCGGGCGATCGGCTGCAGATCACGCGGGATCGCGAGCAGTTCGTCGTCGACGTCGTGTCGATCCCCGTGCGACGTGGGCCGGCGGCCGAAGCCCGTGAGCACTATCGCGAAACCGCGGAGAGCGAGGCTGCCCGGGCGCATGTCCGCGAACTGAACCGGCTGGCCGGGCCCGTCTCCACCGGGCGCCCCGACAAGCGGGAGAGGCGCGACCTCATGCGGATCGTGAAGGGCCGGGGTGGCCTCCCGGACGACGACCTGCCCTAGGGTGCCCGTCCCCCCGGGTTCGTGAACGGGCTCACATCCCTCCTCGCAACGGCCGGGTACCTTGGGCGCATTGCCGGGGAGCCTGGAAGATGAGCCACATACCGAAGCCGAACGACGAACCTGTTGCCAGCGACCGGGTATCCGTGGCGCTGAGCCGCGTGGGCGCCCTGGTCGAGGACCCGCCAGCGCTGCCGGAGGAAGCGGAAGACTTCGGTTGGGAAGCGAGCGTGCTCGAGATATTGCGCAAGCGCCTGGGCGCAGCGGAGTAAGCAGCGGGTCCTTGCGGACGCATCGAAAACCGCGTTCGACCCGCACGGTCGATGGCGAGAGGAGATGGCCGGCCACGCAGGCCAGGCGTGCCAGGCAGTGTAAGCTCCGCGCCGCACACGCATATTCCAGCAACGCAGGGGATCCCGCCGATGTCAGTGTCCTCGCTGGGGTCGCGCTCGACGCGGCTCTTCGTCCTGCTGACCGCATTTTTCGTCGGCAACGCCGTCGTCGCCGAGTTCGTCGGCGTCAAGATCTTCGCGCTCGAGCAGACGTTCGGCCTGCCGCCGTTTGGCTGGAACCTGTTCGGCCGGCAAGGGTCGCTCAGCTTCACGGCCGGCGTGCTGATCTGGCCCATCGTCTTCATCCTCACGGACGTCATCAACGAATACTTCGGCCGCCGCGGTGTGCGCCTGATCTCGTACGCCGCGATCGGGATGATCTCGTACGCCTTCCTGTTCGCGTACGCATCGATACACCTCGCGCCCGCCGGGTTCTGGGTGACGGTCAACGCGGAACGCGGCGTGCCGGACATGCAGGCCGCCTACAACAGCGTCTTCGGCCAGGGCCTGTGGACGATCGGTGGTTCGATCACCGCGTTCTTCATCGGCCAGCTGATCGACGTCAATATCTTTCATTACATCCGCGGGCTGACCGGCGAACGCTGGATCTGGTTGCGCGCGACGGCGTCGACCGCGGTCTCGCAGTTGATCGACAGCTTCGTCGTGCTCTACATCGCGTTCGTGCTCGGGCCGCAGCAGTGGCCGATCTCGCTGTTCCTCGCGGTCGGCACGGTGAACTACTGCTACAAGATGGCGGCGGCCGTGGGCCTGAGCCCGCTGCTGTACCTGTCGCGACGGTGGATCGAGAACTTCCTCGGTCGCGACGAGGCCGCCCGATTGAAAGCCGAGGCGGCTGCGTAGACCGTGAACGCTCCCATGCCAGTGGGAGCGCGCAGCGTTTCGCATTGAGCCGGTTGCGGCGTTCCACTGCACCCCGGGTCTCGCGCGCATCGCAAAGAAATAGGGGACACTCACCTATTTCCCTGTGGGAAATAGGTGAGTGTCCCCTATCCTTTCTCCCATCTCGGAAATAGGTGAGTGCATCCCCTATTCCTCTGCGATGCGCGCGAGACTTCGTGGCGCGGAGAAAGTCCGGGTTCGCTGTGACGGGAGCCGTTGGCGCTACTTGACGAGCTGGTTCAGCTCGAAGATCGGCAGCAGCATCGCCAGCACGATGATGAGCACGAGCCCGCCCATCACCAGGATCATCAGCGGGCCGAGCAAGCCGACCAGCGCCTGCAGCAGCGTGTCCAGCTCGCGCTCCTGGTGATGCGCCGCACGCTCGAGCAACGTGTCGAGCTCGCCGCTCGACTCGCCGCTCGAGATCAGGTGGATCATCATCGGCGGAAACAGCCGGCTCTGGCCGAGCGACTTGCCGATGGGCGCGCCTTCGCGCACGCGGATCGCGGCATCCGCGACCGCCGCTTTCATCGGCAAGTTGGTGACGACCTCGCCCGAGATGCGCAGCGCATCGAGCACCGGCACGGTGCTGGCGGTGAGCGTGCTCAGCGTGCGTGCAAATCGCGCCGTGTTCGAGCCGCGCACGATCTTGCCGATCAGCGGCAGGCGCAGCAGCAGTTCGTGCCAGCGGCGGCGGTTGGACGCGACTCGCAGCCAGCGCGAGAACAGCCAGAATCCCAGTCCGATGCCGGCGATCAGGAACACGCCGTAGGCGCGCATGAAGTCGCTGCCCGCGATCAGCGCCTGCGTCAGCAGCGGCAGCTCGGCCTCGCTGTTGCGGAAGACCTCGACGACCTTCGGCACCACGGACACCAGCAGGAAGAACACGATCGCGATGCAGACCAGGAACAGCATCACCGGGTAGAGCAGGGCGCCCATCGTGCGGCTGCGCAATTCCTCGCGGTTCTCGGTGTAGTCCGCCAGCCGTTCGAGCACGGCGTCGAGGTGGCCTGATTGTTCGCTCGCCGCCACTGTCGCGCGGTACAGCTCGGGGAAGCTGTTCGGAAACTCGTTGAGGCTGTCGGCGAGGGTGTAGCCCTCCATGACCTTGGAGCGCACGCCGAGCAGGGTATTGCGCACCTTCGGCTTGTCCGTCTGCTGCGAAACGGCGAGCAGCGCCTCTTCGAGCGGCAGCGCGGACTTGACGAGCGTCGCCAGCTGGCGCGTGACCAGCGAGAGGTCCGCGGCGCTCAACCCGCGCTGAAACTTGAACGACAACTGGCGGCCCGAGCCGCCTGCCGCAGCCGCCTGCTTCTGCTCACCGACGACCTCGGTGACGGAGACCGGCAGCAGTGCCTGCTCGCGCAGCAACTGCCGCACGTGGCGCGCGGTATCGCCTTCGAGAACGCCCTTGCGCTCCCGGCCACCCGCGTCGACCGCAACGTACAGGAAAGCCGCCATGGTGCGCCGTCAGTCCTCGCGCGTGACTTTGAGGACTTCCTCGATCGTGGTCACGCCAGCGAGCACCTTGGCGCGCCCATCGTCGCGGATGCCAGGTGTCCGCATGCGGGCATAGCGCTCGAGTTCGAGTTCCGAGGCGCCGTCGTGGATCATCGCCCGCAGGTGCTCGTCGACGATCACGAGTTCGTAGATCCCGGTGCGGCCGCGATACCCGCCACTGGGGTCGCGCGGATTCGGACGGTACAGCGTGGGCGAGGGCGCGTCGTCCGGCAGGTTGAGCAGGCGGCGCTCGTATTCGCCGGCCGTGTAGGCCTCGCGCGTCGCGGGGTTCAACACGCGCACGAGGCGCTGGGCCAGCAGGCCGACCACGGACGAGGCGAGCAGGAACGGCTCGATGCCCATGTCGCGCAGCCGCGTGACGGCGCCGACGGCGGTGTTCGTGTGCAGCGTCGAGAGCACCAGGTGGCCCGTCAAGCTCGACTGCACCGCGATCTGGGCAGTCTCCAGGTCGCGAATTTCGCCGACCATCACGACGTCCGGGTCCTGGCGCAGGATCGCGCGCAGGCCGCGTGCAAAGGTCATCTCGACGCGGGTGTTGACCTGGGTCTGGCCGATGCCGTCGATGTAGTACTCGATCGGGTCCTCGACCGTCATGATGTTGCGCGTGCGGTCGTTGATGCGGTCGAGCGCCGCGTACAGCGTGGTGGTCTTGCCTGAGCCGGTGGGGCCGGTGACGAGCAGGATGCCGTTCGGCTTGTGGATCAGCTCGTCGATGTGGTTCTGGGTGATGGTGTCCATGCCGAGCGAGTTGAGGTCGAGCCGCCCCGCCTGCTTGTCGAGCAGTCGCAGCACGACGCGTTCGCCGTGGCCGGCCGGGATGGTCGAGACGCGCACGTCCACCGCGCGGCCCGCGATGCGCAGTGAAATGCGGCCGTCCTGCGGCAGGCGCTTCTCGGCAATGTCGAGTCGCGACATCACCTTGATGCGCGAGACGATCAGCGGCGCGACCGCGCGCTTGGTCTGCAGCACTTCGCGCAGCATGCCGTCGACGCGGAAGCGGATCACGAGGCGGTTTTCGAAGGGCTCGACGTGGATGTCGGAGGCGTTCTCCTTCACTGCCTGCGTGAGCAGCGCATTGATCAGGCGGATGACCGGGGCTTCGTCCTCGCTCTCGAGCAGGTCGGACTGTTCCGGGATGTCCTGGGCGAGGTTGGCGAGGTCGGTTTCTTCGTCGAGCCCGCCCATCGCGTCCATCGTCGTGCCTGAGCCGGCCTCGTAGGCCTCGCGCAGCAGCAGGTCGAAGCGCTCGAGGTTCACGCGCTCGAGCTTGAGCGGGCGGCGCAGGTGGCGGCGCACCTCGGCCAGGGCCAGCGGCGAGGCGCCGTCGCGGACGACCACGTCGGCACTGTCGTCGGCCAGTTCGCGGACGAGCACGCCGTGACGCTTGGCGAAGGCGAATGGCAGCGGACGGACCGGGTCGGAGACCCGGCCGGCCGCAGCCAGGATCGCTTCGTCGGTGGCCGTGGTGCTCACGGATTGGTTCCGGGAGGCGGTTGCGGCGACGGGGGCGGCGGTGCCCCGGTCGAGGGAGTGCCGAACGGCGTGGTCGGTGCCGCCGGCTCGGTCATGCCCGTGGTCGGTTCGCTCACCGTCGTGCCGGAGCTCGAACCCCGCATGCGTTCGGCTGGTGTCGCGTCCGGCGCGCTGGGTTCACGGTAGGGGTTCAACAACTCCGGCGGCACCAGTTGCTCGAGCGGCGGCAGCGTCGGCTGGCGCTCGCCCGGCATCAGCGGCACGCGACCGTCGTTGCGGTCCAGTCTGCTGCTTGCGGATGTAGTTGTACTTGGCGTTGCTCTCGATGGCGGCGTCGGTGCCGTCGCGCAGGATGCGCGGGCGGATGAAGACCATCAGGTTGGTCTTCACCTTGTTGACGCTGCGGGTCTTGAACAGCTCGCCGATGATCGGGATCGCGCCGAGGAACGGCACCTGCGACTTGCTCTCGCGCACTTCGTCCGAGATGAGGCCGCCGAGCACGATGATGCCGCCGTCCTCGACCATGACGTTGGTCGTGATCGTGCGCTTGTTGGTGATCAGGTCGTTGGAGCTGACCTGCTGCGAACTGGCGGCGATGCTCGATGCTTCCTGCGAGATCTTGAGCAGCACCGAGCTGCCCTCGTTGATCTGCGGCGTGATCTTGAGGATGTTGCCGACTTCCTCGCGCTGGATGGTCTGGAACGGGTTGACCTGCCCGCCGGCGCCGGGGATGCCCTGGCTCGTGTACTGGCCGGTGACGAACGGCACTTCCTGCGCGATCTTGATCTCGGCCTCTTCGTTGTCGAGCGTGACGATCGACGGCGTCGCGATGATGTTGGTGTTGCCGATGCCGCCGACGGCGCGGATCAGCGCCGCCCAGCTGGTGCCGCCCGTTGACGATCTGGCCGAGGCCCATCGTCAGGCCGCTCGGCAGGCCAGCGATCGCATCGGGCTTCAGGACGCCCTGGATGATCTCGCCGATGCCGGTGCCGTCCACGGGCTGGACGAAGCCGCCCGCCGGCAGCGTGCTGACCGTCGGCGTCGGTCTCGGCGATCAGCCAGTTCACGCCGAGGTCCATCGCCTTGTCGGCCGACATCTCGACCAGGATCGCCTCCACCAGCACCTGCGCGCGGCGGATGTCCAGGCGATCGACGATGGCCATGACCGAGCGCATGACCTTCGGCGGCGCCGTCACGACCAGCGCGTTGGTCTGCGGTTCGGCCCAGATGGTGACGCTCTTGTCGCCGCCGCTGCTCGAGAGCAGCGGCGCTGCCGCGCCAGCGCCGGCCGCGCCGGCCGGCATCGCGGCGGCGGCGATGCCCTGGATCTGTTCACGCAGCTTGGCGGCGATCTTCTCAGCGTCGGCGTACTTGAGGTAGCGCACCTGCGTGTCGCCGCCCGACTGCAGCGGCGTGTCGAGGTGTGCGACCAGCGTCTTCAGCCGCAGCCGCTGCGAGGTCTCGCCGCTGATCAGCACGCTGTTGGTGCGCTCGTCGGCGATGATCTTGACCTGCGGCATGCCGGCGCCTTCGCCTGCAGCCCCGGCGCCCGTGTACAGGCTGTTGACGATGCGCACGACTTCCGCCGCGCTCGCGTGCTGCAGCTGGACGACGTCGACCGCCTCGTCACCCTGCTGGTCGATGCGCTCGACGATGCGCATGATCCGGTTCACGTTCGAGGCGCGGTCCGAGATGATCAGCATGTTGGAGGCGGGGTAGGCCGCAAGGTGGCCGTACTGCGGGATCAGCGGGCGCAGGATCGGCACCAGCTGCGCTGCGCTCACGTTCTTGACCGCGACCACCTGCGTGACGATTTCATCCGAGGTCGAGCTGACGCGACCGGGCAGGTCGTTGGCCGGCACCTGCCGGGCATTGGCATCCGGGATGATCTTGATCGTGTCGCCCGAAGGCACCGCGACGAAGCCGTGCACCTGCAGGATCGAGAGGAACGCCTCGTAGAACGCGTTCGGTGTCATGGGCGTGGACGACAGCATCGTTACCTGCGCCTTGACGCGCGGATCGACGATGAAGTTCTTGCCGGTCACGGCGCTGACCGCCTCGATGATCTGCGAGAGATCGGCGTCCTTGTAGTTGGGCGTGATCGAACCCTGCGCCTGCGCCCCTGCAGGCGTGGGGAGGGTTCCCACCGCCAGTACCAATGCGAGGCCGATTGCGGCCAGCCGCGTGGATCGTTGGAACAGCTTGAGTTTCATCGTCACTCCGCGGAACTGCCGGGCTGGTCCGGCACTTCATTGACCGGGATCGCCTCCGGCAGGGCCGCCGCAGCCGCTGCGTCAGCGGCGATCTGGGCATTGTTCACGTTGACCTGGATCGTTTCGCCGTTGCGTTCAACGGTCATGGTGACCGCCGAGGCGGTGTTCATGGTCTGCAGGATGTCCATGCCGCGCGACGCGTCGTCGAGCGGCGTGCCGTTGATGGCCGTAACGAGATCGCCGGGCAGCAAGCCGAGCCGGTTGAACTGGCTTCGGTTGCGGCCCGGGTAGATGCGGTAACCGCGTTGCTGACCATTCGCAAAAACGGGCTGTGGACGGAGGATATCCGTAATGGCCGCCGGGTTGTTCGCCGCCAGCTGGCGCAGCCGGTCGCCGAGCATCGGGTCGGCCGGGCTGGCGCTGGCCTGCGCCCCGGCAGACATGCCGCCCCCCTGGAACTTCTTGGGCAGCAACAGGGCCTCGAGCTTGCCACCCCGGTCGAGAATCGCCCGGTCGGGGTAGACCGAATGCAGCTTGGTCCCCCCCGTGATCGTCTTGCCGACCGCGTACACTTTGGCGGAGACCGCGTTTTCGCCGATGATGGCGTACCCGAGCGTCGGATCGGTTCTGGCGATGGTGCCGACCAGCACCAGGGGCATCTGCGAGGCCGCCACGGCGTTCGGGTCGGTCGAGCCCGCGGTCGGGGCGTTGGCCTCGCCAAACAGGTGGGCATTGACGATCGCGCCGACGTCCACGGTGCGGGCCGGCGGTGGCCCGAGGACGCCAGGCGCGTTCGTGGTTGGTGCAACGCCCTTATTGGCCCCGAGCACGGCCCATGTAAGCTGCACCAGCTGCCAGGCGAGCAGGATCACCAGCAGAGCGGCAACGGCCAGCGGCAGGAGTTTCTGCCACCCATCGGCCCGGACGCGCTGCGCGGCTGAGGCGATTCGGCCAAAACGCTCATTCACGCTCAGGGGCAGTTGCATCAGGACTCTTGTAAGTGGCAGTTCGGCAGGGCCGTTCCACGGGATGCGGCATCATACGGACTTGGACGACAGGCTCTCAAGGCAGTTGCGTGTCATACGGATGGCCGTCTCTCGTTTTGGGCGGTCCGGTACCAGTTTCACGAAGTCAGCCCCGCTGCTTGTCAGGGAGGGGGGGTGGCCCTATATAGGACCTTCGGTTGATTCAGGCGGGCGATGAGCGAGGAACATACACAACAGGGCCACGGTCTGATCGTGGAGGAGGCCCGGCCGCAGACCAGGCGACCGCCCCTCTACCAGGTCGTGCTCCTGAACGACGACTACACCCCGATGGAGTTCGTGGTGGACGTGCTTGAACACATTTTCGGGTTGGACCGCACCACGGCCACGCGGGTGATGCTGGAGGTCCATACCAAGGGCAAGGGGGTATGCGGCGTGTACACCTTCGAAATCGCTGAAACCAAGGTCGCGCAGGTCACCACCTACGCCCGGCAGCACCAGCACCCATTACTCTGCACCATGGAAGAGGCCTGAAGCCGTGTTGAGCAGCGAACTCGAGATCTGCCTGAACGAGGCCTTCCAGGGCGCCCGGGAAGCCAGGCATGAATTCATGACGGTCGAGCACCTGCTGCTTGCCATCATCGATACCCCGAAGGTCCGTGAGATCCTGCGTGCGTGCGGGGCCGACGTCACGCGCCTGCGCAACGAACTCAAGGACTTCATCGAGCAGACCACGCCCCGCCTCAAGCAGGACGACGACCGCGAAGTCCAGCCCACGCTGGGTTTCCAGCGCGTGCTGCAGCGGGCCGTGTTCCACGTCCAGTCGAGCGGCAAGAAGGAAGTCTCGGTCGCCAACGTGCTGGTCGCGATCTTCAGCGAAAAGCACTCGCACGCGGCCTACCTGCTCGGGCTGCAGGAGATCGCGCGCCTCGACGTGGTCAATTTCATCTCCCACGGGCTCGCGAAGTCGGAGGATGCGCCGCGCGCCGCCGAAGAAGCGCCGGCGCAGACCGAAGCGGAGCGCGATGCGGAGGGCGCCTCGGCGCTCGAGAAGTTCGCCACCAACCTGAACAAACTGGCGCAGGAAGGCCGCATCGACCCGCTGATCGGCCGCGCGCTCGAAATCGAGCGCACCGTCGAGATCCTCTGCCGCCGCCGCAAGAACAACCCGCTGTACGTGGGCGAGGCGGGCGTGGGCAAGACCGCGCTGGTGGAAGGCCTGGCGCGCATGATCGTCGAGGGCAAGGTGCCCGACGTGCTGGCGGACAGCACCGTCTACTCGCTCGACCTGGGCTCGCTCATCGCCGGCACCAAGTACCGCGGCGATTTCGAGAAGCGCCTGAAGGGAGTGCTCGCCGAGATCAAGAAGCAGCCGGGCGCGATCCTGTTCATCGACGAGATCCACACGGTGATTGGCGCGGGCGCCGCCTCGGGTGGCGTGATGGACGCGTCCAACCTGATCAAGCCTGCGCTCGCGAACGGCGAGTTGCGCTGCATCGGGTCGACCACGTACCAGGAATACCGCGGCATCTTCGAGAAGGACCACGCGCTCACGCGCCGCTTCCAGAAGATCGACGTGGTCGAGCCCACCGTGGCCGAGACGATCGAGATCCTGCGCGGCCTGCGCGCGCGCTTCGAGGAGCACCATGGCGTCAAGTACGCTGACGAGGCCCTCAAGGCGGCTGCGGAATTGTCCGCCCGCCACATCAACGACCGGCACCTGCCCGACAAGGCGATCGACGTGATCGACGAGGCGGGCGCGCGCCAGCGGTTGAAGCCGATCGACCAGCGCGCCGAGTTCGTGACGGTCGAACAGATCGAGGACGTCGTCGCGCGGATCGCACGCATCCCGCCGAAGACCGTGTCGAGCAACGACCGCGACGTGCTGAAGAACCTCGAGCGCAACCTGAAGCTGGTGATCTACGGCCAGGACAAGGCGATCGAAACGCTGTCGTCGTCGATCAAGATGGCGCGCTCGGGTCTCGGCGACCAGCGCAAGCCGGTGGGCTCGTTCCTGTTCGCCGGGCCGACGGGCGTCGGCAAGACGGAGGTCACGCGACAGCTCGCGCTGACGCTGGGCGTCGAACTGGTGCGCTTCGACATGTCGGAGTACATGGAGCGGCACACGGTGTCGCGCCTGATCGGCGCGCCTCCGGGCTACGTCGGGTTCGACCAGGGCGGCCTGCTCACGGAAGCCATCACCAAGCACCCGCACTGCGTGCTGCTGCTCGACGAGATCGAGAAGGCGCATCCGGACGTGTTCAACCTGCTGCTGCAGGTCATGGACCACGGCACGCTCACGGACAACAACGGCCGCAAGGCGGACTTCCGCCACGTCGTGATCGTCATGACGACCAACGCGGGTGCCGCGGACATGAACCGCCCGTCGGTCGGTTTCGTCACGCAGGACCATGCGAGCGACGGCATGGAAGCGATCAAGAGGATGTTCGCGCCGGAGTTCCGCAACCGCCTCGACGCAGTCGTGCAGTTCGGGCCGCTCGACGAGCGGACGATCCAGCGCGTCGTCGACAAGCTGCTGGTCGAAGTCGAGACTCAGCTCGAGACGAAGGGTGTGCAGCTGCACATCGACGAAGACGCGCGGGCGTGGATCGCCAGGCGCGGCTACGACCCGAAGATGGGCGCGCGGCCGATGGCTCGCATCATCCAGGAGTTCATCAAGCGGCCGCTCGCGGAAGAACTGCTGTTCGGCAGCCTCGAGCACGGAGGGCATGCCTTCGTGAGCGTCGGCCAGGACGATGCGCTGAAGATCGAGTCGCGCAGCGCGGATGAGCCTGCGTTGCTCGAGTAACCGTTCCCGCGTCTTGCTCGCCGGTTGGCACCTCTCCCGCTGCGGCGGGAGCGGTCGCATGCAGGGCGGGTGAGGGTCCCGGCTATCGTTCCGGTGTTCTTTCCGGCGAGCGGAAAGGCAGACACGCTCGCCGGAAAGAACACCGGAACGATCGCCGGACACGTCCGCGCCTGAGCGACTTTTCCGCCGGAGCGGAAAAGGTCGCACGGCGCACGCATACGTGGAGAAGGGCGTCGACGACGCACGCAGGCTGTCGGCGCTGCGTGTTCGACTTCAGCGTCCGTCCTCGAGGGCGCAGCGTCCTGGCAGCGTCGTCGGAAGGCAGACCTGGTGCAACCTGCGCAGCCAACTTCCTGTGGCCCGTCGCAGCGCGCACCCACCCGACACTGAGCGCCTCTTCATCCGTCCGGCTGCATGCGCCGTGCGGATCGTCGGGCCTGAAGAACGCCCGCTATTGCCGCCATTCGTTTCCGCCCGACGAGCCGCTCAGGCGCCGGCAACGCAGGACGAAGTTCCGTTCTTGTTCCGGCGAGCGTGTCTGTCTTTCCGCTCGCCGGAACAAGAACGGGACTCCGTCCCTGTCGCTTCCGAACGCCTTGAAATCGCTCGCCGGGCCGGAAACGAAAAAGCCGGCAAAGCCGGCCCTCTTCAACCCAACGACCCGCCGGCGCAGAACCGTACGGGTGACGCAGGACGCTCAGCGTCCGCGATAAACGATTCGACCCTTGCTCAGGTCATACGGCGTCATTTCGACGGTGACGGTGTCGCCCGTGAGGATGCGGATGTAGTTCTTGCGCATCTTGCCGGAGATGTGAGCCGTGACGAGGTATCCGTTCTGCAGTTGCACGCGGAATGTCGTGTTGGGCAGCGTTTCGACCACGCGGCCTTCCATCTGGATCGCCTCTTCCTTCGACATGCATCCTCTCATGCACCCCAAAAGTCGCGCGAATTCTGCATAAAGGCCCGTTTGAAAGCAATGAGAGCCTGCCTCCGGTCGCCGAGATTCCGGCCCCGCGTGGACGGGTGGCCTGCCGGCGCGGAATGCGCCGGCTGGCAACAGGTCCGCCGCCATGTCAGGGGGTGTCGCCGGCAGGGACGTCCGGGTCGATGAGCGGGAATCCCGCGTTCGAGCTGCGCGATGAACTCGGCGCGCGGAATCAGCCTCGCGCCGAGCGTGAACAGGTGATCGCTGGCGACCTGGCAGTCGATCAACTCCACGTTGCGGTTGCGCAACCAGCGCACCAGGCCGTGCAGTGCCACCTTGCTGGCGTCGGCCGCGGTGCTGAACATCGACTCGCCGAAAAAGACCCGGCCGAGCAGCAGTCCGTACAGGCCGCCGACGAGACGTTGCGTCGAGCCAGACCTCGACCGAGTGTGCGTGGCCGAGTCGGTGCAGTTCGCTGTACGCGGCCCGCATGGCGGGCGAGATCCACGTGCCTTCGAGCGAGCGCGTGCCGCTGTCCGCGCACTGCGCGATCACCGTCTCGAAGCAGGTGTCGAACGTCACGCGGAAGCCGCGGTTGCGCAGCGTCTTGCCCAGGCTGCGCGAGACCTTGAATTCGTCGGGGAACAGCACCATGCGCGGGTCGGGCGACCACCACAGGATGGGCTGGCCCTCCGAGTACCAGGGAAAGATGCCGCGACGGTAGGCCGCCAGCAGGCGCTCCGGGCGCAAGTCGCCGCCGACGCAGAGCAGGCCGTCGGGATCGGTCAGTGCGCGTGTCACCGGCGGAAACGCATCGGGCGGATCCGTGGGCTTGAGCCAGGGAATCATGACGCTGCGGGGTCGTCGCTCGTCGTCGAGGTCGCGGTGCGCTGGAATGGCAGGTGCCGGCGAGCGGCCTCGATGTAATCGTCGACGGCTGCGCGCTCGCGCTCGAGATGGCGTGCGACGGCGTTGCGGAAGCCCGCGTGCTCGAGCCAGTGCGCCGACGTCGTGCGCGTCGGTTCGAAGCCGCGCGCGAGTTTGTGTTCACCCTGGGTGCCCGGGTCGAAGCACTGCAGGCCGTGCGTGATGCAGTGCTCGATGCCCTGGTAGTAGCACGCTTCGAAGTGCAGCGAATCTTCCTGCACCGCCGAGCCCCAGTAGCGGCCATAGAGCCAGCCGCCGCCTGCGAAAAAGATGGCGGCGGCAACCGGCGTTCCCGCGCGTTCCGCGACCTTCACGACGACCGAGCCTGGCAGCGCGGCGGAGACCCGCAGCAGGAACTCGACGTTGAGGTAGTGCCCGTTGCCGTGGCGCAGGAACGTGCGCTCGGAGAAACTGAAGATCGTGTGCCACAGGCCGGCGTCGATGTCCTCGCCGGCGAGCGAGCGGAAGGCGATGCCCGATTCCTCGACCTTGCGCCGTTCGCGTCTTCGCTTTCTTGCGCTTGTCGGCACGGAACGTCGCGAGGAAGTCCTCGAAAGTGCGGTAGCCACGGTTGTGCCAGAGGAAGCGGCAATCGTGCCGCCGCATGAAACCCGCGCGCTCCAGCGCAGCCTGGTCCTCGTCGAGCGTGAAATTGACGTGCGCACCCGATGCGCCTGCGTGCCGCGCCGACTCGAGCAGCAGGGCCGCCAGTTGATCGCGCAGCCCTGCCTGCACATCGTCGTCGGTTGCGGCGCCGCCGGCGCGTGCGTCGGCAACTGTCCCGACGCCAGCCGCGTGGTTACCCGCCACCTCTGCCGACAGCAGAAATCGCGGTCCCGTCACCGGCGTGAACGGGATCGCCGACAGTTGCTTGGGGTAGTACTCGAGCCCCGAGCGCTGGTACGACTGTGCCCAGCTCCAGTCGAAGACGAACTCGCCCCACGAATGGGTCTTCAGGTACTGCGGCACGGCGGCGACGAGCCCGCCGCTGCGCGCGTCCCGGATCACGAGGTGTGCGGGAATCCAGCCCGAGTCGACGCCGACGCAGCCAGTGGCTTCGAGAGCATCGAGGAACGCATGCTTCAGGAACGGATGGCCGGAACAGTCGAGTGCGTCCCAGTCGTCAGCGTCGACGTCGGCGATGCGACCGATGATCTCGGCTTTCAGCGGCATTGCACGCGCCAGTCCTCACGCCGGCCCTCGACCCAAGGCTCTCCCGCCGGGCGGGAGCGGCGCGAGTCGCTCAGTGCGCGGCAGCGGCATCCACGGCGTCCAGGTACTTGTCCGCGTCGAGCGCCGCCATGCAGCCCGTGCCGGCCGAGGTGACCGCCTGGCGATAGACGTGATCGGCCACGTCGCCCGCGGCGAAAACGCCGGGTACGCTCGTCGCCGTTGCGCCGCCAGCCGTGCCCGACTTCACGACGATGTAGCCGCCGTTCATGTCGAGCTGCCCGGCGAAGATCTGCGTGTTCGGCACGTGGCCGACCGCGATGAACAGCCCGGCGACCGCGATGTCCCTGGTGCCCGAACCGTCGGTGGCTGCAACGCGCACACCCGTGACGCCGGTGTCGTCGCCCA
This sequence comes from uncultured Gammaproteobacteria bacterium, assembly GCA_963793675.1. Taxonomy (GTDB): domain Bacteria; phylum Pseudomonadota; class Gammaproteobacteria; order Steroidobacterales; family Steroidobacteraceae; genus RPQJ01. The sequence continues at coordinate 637,555 of CAWCBA010000010.1, forward strand.
GCACTTCGTCGACCGTGTGATTCCAGACGATGTCGACCGCGCCCGCGCGTTGCCGCTCGAACAGGTGGTCCTGCAGGATCTTTTCCGAGCGCAGCTTGTCGCGGCGATGGATCAGCGTGACGTGCGCAGCGATGTTGGAGAGGTACAGCGCCTCTTCGACAGCCGTGTTGCCGCCGCCGACGACCGCGACGCGCTGGCCGCGGAAGAAGAAGCCGTCGCAGGTAGCGCAGGCGGAGACGCCGCGGCCGCGGAATTTCGTTTCGGACTCCAGGCCCAGGTACTGGGCGCTGGCGCCGGTCGCAATGATCAGCGCGTCGCAGGTGTAATCGCCGCGATCACCCTTCAGCAGCAGCGGGCGCTTGCTGAAGTCCACCTCGTTGATGTGGTCCATCAGGATCTCGGTGTGGAAGCGCTCGGCGTGTTCGCGCATGCGCTCCATCAGGCCCGGGCCGGTGAGGCCGTGCGGGTCGCCGGGCCAGTTATCGACCTCGGTCGTCGTCATCAGCTGGCCGCCTTGCTCCATGCCCGTGATCAGGAGCGGCTGGCGATTGGCCCGTGCTGCATAGACGGCCGCTGAGTAGCCGGCGGGACCGGATCCCAGGATGATCAGCCGCGAGTGGCGGGAATCGCTCATGTATAATTCCTTGCTCGAAAATCGCGCATTGCGCCGTGGAAGGCGCGGCATGGTAAGCCTCCCACCGACTGACGGAAAGCACCGTCAGGTGCTGCCCTCATGCGCATTCCGAAAACCGGGGACGCTCACCTGATTCCAGGTCGAAGTCAGGCGGGCGTCCCCGGTTTCCGGAGTTGCGTGAGTGTCTGCTGATTGCGGGGTGGCGGCATGCCTCCGTTGGCGGTAGCCTTATGTAAACCAACGGGTTACGGACGACTCTTGAACTATCAGGTGATGTGATTTGGCTAAGGCGGAAGCAAAGCGCGCGGACGGCGGCGATCAGGCGGCCCACGTGGCCCGGGGACTGCGCGAAGGCGCGCTCTGGATCTTCGGTGCGCTGGCACTGATCCTGTTTGCCGCACTCGTCAGTTACGACCGGGCGGATCCCGCCTTTTCCTCGACCGGTCAGCCCGGCCCGGTCACCAACCTGATCGGCCCGTTCGGAGCCTGGCTGTCCGACCTGTTCTTCGTGCTGTTCGGTCTCCCGGCCTACCTGTTCCCGATCATGCTGGGCATCGCGGGGTATCGCCTGTTCCAGGTGCGCAGCAGCCGCGAGCCCGTCGACCGGCGCTCGGCCTCGTTCCGCGGCCTGGGATTCTTCCTGGCGCTCGCGAGCAGCTGCGGCCTCGCCACGCTGCATTTCTCCGGCGACGGCTTCCCCAACACGGCGGGCGGAGTCGTTGGCTCGCTGCTCGGCGAGGGTCTCGCCAACTCGATGAGCTTCCTCGGCGCGACGCTGCTGTTGTTGGCGGTCTGGCTCGGTTCGGTCTCGCTGGCCACCGGCGTGTCGTGGTTCAACGTCATGGACGTGGTCGGCACCTGGGTGCTGCGTGGCTTCTCGTTCGTGCGCGAGCGCCTGTCCGAGCGGCGCGACCAGAGCATCGGCAAGGAAGTGCGGCAGGCGCGCGAAGTCGTCGTGCGCGAAGAGCAGAAGAAAGTATCCGAGCGCAAGCCGCCGAAGATCGAGGCGCCGGCGCCGAAGGTCGAGAAGAGCGAGCGCGTCGAGAAAGAAAAGCAGGTGGCGCTGTTCGAACGACCGGGCGCGACGGCGTTGCCCGCGCTTTCCTTGCTCGACGACCCGCCCGCGCGGGTCGGCGGCTATTCCGCCGAAGCCCTCGAAGCCATGTCGCGCCTGGTCGAGTTGAAGCTGCGCGATTTCGGCGTCGAAGCCGAAGTCGTCGAAGTGCACCCGGGCCCGGTCATCACGCGTTTCGAGCTGCGTCCGGCGCCGGGCGTGAAAGTGGCGCAGATCTCCAACCTTGCGAAGGACCTCGCGCGCTCTCTCTCTGCAATCAGCGTGCGTGTCGTCGAGATCATTCCGGGCAAGTCGACGATGGGTCTCGAGATCCCGAACGAGAAGCGCGAGATGGTCACGCTCGGCGAGATCATCAAGTCGCGGGCCTACGACGAAATGGCCTCGCCGATCGCGCTGGTGCTCGGCAAGGACATCGGCGGCAACCCGGTCGTGGCCGACCTCGGCCGCATGCCCCATCTGCTGGTCGGCGGCACCACGGGTTCAGGCAAGTCCACCGCGGTCAACGCCATGGTGCTCTCGCTGCTCTACAAGTCGACGCCCGAGCACGTGCGGCTGATCATGATCGACCCGAAGATGCTCGAGCTCTCGGTGTACGAGGGCATTCCGCACCTGCTGGCGCCGGTCGTCACCGACATGAAGCAGGCGGCGAACGCGCTGCGCTGGTGCGTGGCGGAAATGGAGCGCCGTTACCAGTTGATGGCGGCAGCGGGCGTGCGCAACCTCGCCGGCTACAACCGCAAGGTCAAGGATGCGGCCGATGCGGGCACGCCGATCAAGGACCCGATCGAAATGAAGCGGCTGCCGCCGGGCGGCGATCCGTCGACGGTGCCGTTCTGCGAACCGCTGCCGTTCATCGTCGTCATCGTCGACGAACTTGCCGACATGATGATGATCGTCGGCAAGAAGGTCGAGGAGCTGATCGCGCGCCTCGCGCAGAAGGCCCGTGCCTCGGGTATCCACCTGATCCTCGCGACGCAGCGCCCTTCGGTCGACGTCATCACCGGCCTGATCAAGGCGAACATCCCGACGCGTATCGCGTTCCAGGTGTCGGCCAAGGTCGACTCGCGCACGATTCTCGACCAGAGCGGCGCCGAGAGCCTGCTCGGGCACGGCGACATGCTGTACATGCAGCCCGGCACCTCGCACCCGGTGCGCGTGCACGGCGCGTTCGTGTCCGACCAGGAAGTCCACCGGGTCGCGTCGTCACTGCGCAAGCATTCGGCGCCGATCTACATCGACGAGATCCTCGACGGTCCATCGATGCCGATTCCCGGCCTGCCCGGCGAGGAAGGGGACGGCGGTGAAGGCGCCGACGCCGAGCAGGACCTGCTTTACGACGAGGCGGTCAGGATCGTCACCGAGAGCCGCAAGGCCTCGATTTCGGGTGTCCAGCGCCGTCTCAAGATCGGCTACAACCGTGCTGCCCGCATGATCGAGGCGATGGAGGCCGCGGGTCTGGTCGGGCCCTTGAATACCAACGGTTCGCGTGAGGTCCTGGCGCCGCCACCACCCGAGGTCGATTGAACATGACCACGGCGCGGGTGAGGGGGGCTGCGTTCCTCGCGCATTGCTGCTCGTTCCCGTCGCGGCGTTTGCGGCCGACTCGGTCGCGCGCGTCGACGCCTACCTCGCCTCGCTGCAGACGCTCACGGCCACGTTCGTGCAGATCGTGCAGGACAAGCAGGGCCAGGTCACCGAGCGCGCCACCGGCACGCTGTCGATTTCCCGCCCAGACCGCTTCCGCTGGGATTACCGCGAGCCGTACGCACAGACGATCGTCGCCGACGGCAAGAAGCTCTGGCTCTACGATCCAGATCTCGAGCAGGTCACCGTGCGATCGCTCGAGCACGGGCTCGGTGCCACGCCAGCGATGTTGCTGTCGGGCTCGGGCAAGGTGGCCGACGCGTTCTCGGCCGGGCCCGTCGAGCAGCAGAAGAGCTGGACGTGGTGCCGGTTGGTGCCGAAGCAGAAGGGCTCCGATTTCGAGCGCGTGAGCCTGGGCTTCGACGGTCGCAATGAACTTGCCGCGATGGAACTGGTCGACAAGCTCGGGCAGACCACGACGATCGAGTTTTCGCTGCTCAAGCGTGGCGCAGCGCTCGACGATGCGCTGTTCCGATTCGTGCCGCCGCAGGGCGCCGACGTGATCGGCGAAGCCGCGGCACGCTGACAGCCGGACGCGGTCGCGCGGCCAGTATGTTTCACGGGATATCGATGCTCAATCTCCACTATCGACCGTTCTGGATCGCCGCGAGTGCGATCCTCGTGCTTGGCGTCGTCTGGGGCAGCCTGCAGGCCTCGCTCGGTGGGGAGTTGCCGCAGGGCTTCGACAAGGTCGAACATTTCAGCACCTACCTGTTCCTTGCCGTGTGGTTCACCGGGCTCTTTGCCCGCCCGCGCTGGTGGACGGTTGCGGTCGTGCTGCTGGCGCTGGGGGCTGCGATGGAAGCCGGGCAGTACCTCATGCAGGCCGGTCGCACCGCCGACCTCTACGACATGGCGGCCAACACGGCGGGCGTCGCGGTCGGACTGCTGCTGGCTGCGCTGCTGACCGGAGGCTGGGCGCAGCGAGTCGAGTCGTGGCTGCGGTAGCACCTTTTCGCCCGCTCGCCGACCGCATGCGGCCCGCGAGCCTCGACGAGTTCATCGGCCAGTCGCACCTGCTGGCGCAGGGTAAACCACTGCGCCGCCTGCTCGAAGGCCGCAGCCTGCACTCGATGATCCTGTGGGGGCCGCCCGGCACCGGCAAGACCACGCTCGCACGCCTGGTCGCGAAAACCTGCGACTCCGAGTTCATCGCGCTCTCGGCCGTGATGGCCGGCGTGAAGGACGTGCGCGCTGCCGTCGAACAGGCGCAGCAGGTGCGTGCGGGCAGTGGCCGCCGCACCGTGCTGTTCCTGGACGAGGTGCATCGCTTCAATAAATCGCAGCAGGATGCGTTCCTGCCCTTACGTCGAGGACGGCACCGTCTGCTTCATCGGCGCCACGACCGAGAACCCGTCGTTCGAGATCAACAGCGCGTTGCTGTCCCGCGCCCGCGTGTACGTGCTGCGCTCGCTCACGGTCGACGACATCCAGCAGGTCCTGCGACGCGCGCTCGAGCGCGAATTCTCGTCCGGCACCGAGGCCGTCAGGGCCGACGACGACGCCATCGCGACGCTCGCACGGGCGGCGGACGGCGATGCACGCCGGGCGCTGAACCTGCTCGAGGTCGCCGCGGACCTTGCGCGTGCGGGCACCGGCCTCGTCACCGAAGAGATCGCCGGCGAGGTCTCCGCCGGTGGCTATCGTCGCTTCGACAAGAAGGGCGAGCAGTTCTACGACCAGATTTCAGCGCTGCACAAGGCCGTGCGCGGCACGGATCCCGATGCGGCGCTGTACTGGCTCTGCCGCATGCTTGATGGCGGGTGCGATCCGCGCTACGTGTGCCGGCGGGTGATTCGGATGGCGTCTGAAGACATCGGCAATGCCGACCCTCGCGCGCTGCAGCTCGCGCTCGAAGCCGCGCAGGCCTACGAGCGACTCGGCAGCCCGGAAGGCGAACTCGCGCTCGCCCAGGCCGTCGTGTTCATGGCCGTCGCGGCCAAGAGCAATGCCGTCTATGTCGCGTACAAGGCGGCCATGGCGGACGCCCAGAAGAACGGCACGCTCGACGTGCCCATGCACCTGCGCAATGCGCCGACCAGGCTCATGAAGGGCCTCGGCTACGGCGAGGGCTATCGCTACGCCCACGACGAGCCCGAAGGCTACGCGGCGGGCGAGAAGTATTTTCCCGATGAAATGGAGCCGGCGCGCTATTACGAGCCGGTGCCGCGGGGACTCGAGATCAGGATTGCCGAGGCCCTGGAACGGTTCCGGTCGCTGAAGCGCGGTTGATCTCGGCTACAATTCGCGCTTTCCCGAACCTTCCGGCTGCCTGCCATGCTCGACGCCCGCCTGCTTCGTTCCGATCCTGCCGCGGTCGCCGCGAACCTCGCGCGTCGTGGCTTCACGCTCGACGTCGAGCGTTTCCAGCTGCTCGAGGACCGCCGCAAGGCCGCCCAGGTTGCCGCGGATGAAGTGCGTGCGGCCCGCAATGCGCACGCAAAGAACGTAGGGAAGGCCAAGGCCCAGGGGCAGGACATCGCTTCGCTGCTGGCCGCGGGCGAAGAACTCGGCAAGCGGATGGCGGGTCTCGACAAGGAACTCGCGGACGTCCAGGCGGAGTTCGATGAGCTCGTCCTCGGCCTGCCGAACATGCTGCACGAAAGCGTGCCGAGCGGCCGCGACGAAGCCGACAACGTCGAGGTGCGCCGTTGGGGCGCGCCGCGCCAGTTCGAGTTTGCGCCGCTCGATCACGTCGCGATCGGCGAAAAGCTCGCCAACACCGCGATGGACTTCGAGGCGGCCGGCAGGATTTCCGGTGCACGGTTCGTGGTGCTGAAAGGCGGGCTCGCGCGCCTGCACCGCGCGCTGATCCAGTACATGCTCGACCTGCACACCGGCGAGCACGGTTACACCGAGATCTATGCGCCGTACCTCGTTGCGCGCAGCGCGCTGGTCGGCACGGGGCAGTTGCCCAAGTTCGAGGCGGACCTGTTCCGGGTTACCTCGGGCGACATGGAGTTCTTCCTGATCCCCACCGCCGAGGTCCCGGTCACGAACCTCGCGCGTGAATCGATCCTCGAGGCGAACACGCTGCCGCGACGCTACGCCGCGCACACGCCGTGCTTTCGCAGCGAAGCCGGCTCGTACGGCAAGGACACGCGCGGCATGATCCGCCAGCACCAGTTCGAGAAGGTCGAGCTCGTGCACATCGTGCGGCCGGAGGATTCGTACGCCGAACTCGAAGTGCTCGTCGGCAACGCCGAGAGGGTGCTGCAGGGCCTCGAACTGCCGTACCGGGTCGTCGCGCTCTGCGCGGGCGACGTCGGATTCGGCAGCGCCAAGACCTACGACATCGAAGTGTGGCTGCCGGGCCAGCAGAAGTACCGTGAGATTTCGTCGTGCTCGAATTGCGAGGCGTTCCAGGCGCGCCGCATGCAGGCGCGCTGGCGCAATCCCGCGACCAGCAAGCCCGAGCCGGTGCACACGCTGAATGGCTCGGGCCTCGCGGTCGGCCGTACGCTCGTGGCCGTGCTCGAGAATTATCAGCAGGCTGACGGCAGCGTGGTGATCCCGCCGGCGCTGCGCAAGTACATGGGTGGCGCGGAGATCATCCGCGGCTGACAGCAAAGGCCAGCGCTCACCCGGCTACAATGGGTTCCGCTCGGAGAGGTGGCAGAGCGGTTGAATGCACCGGTCTTGAAAACCGGCGTCCCCGCAAGGGGATCGTGGGTTCGAATCCCACCCTCTCCGCCATTCACTTTTGCCCATGCCGACATCTACCGCGCTGGGTAGGTTATTCGGCAATGCCGCGCTGCGCTGGAGCTGGTCAGTCCTGCGTGGCGCGGATGGCAAAGCGCAGCGGTACCGCGCCCACCTTCAGCCTGTCACCATCCTTGAGCAACTGCCGCTTGATACGCCGGCCATTGACGAAGCAACCATTGGTGCTGCTCATGTCTTCGAAGATGACGGCGTCGTGGCTGACCCTGAGAATTGCGTGATGCCGGCTGACCGAACTGGACCGAAGCCGGATGTCGCATTCCTGGCCGCGGCCGATCGAAATGGAACTCTTATTGAGCAGGTGCACGACACCCTCGGCATCATCCCGCGTAAGGGTCCTGAGCGGTGTCCCGCCATCGTTCTTGCGCGTCTGATACGCCACCTGATGGATGTCGCGACGAATGGCTTCCATCGCCTCGGCTTGCTGGTGCAACTCAACCTGCAGAGCCTCGACCTGTCGGGCGCTGGCACCCTGTTCAAGGTGCTTGGCTGCCAGTTCCCGTTGTGCCTGCTGCAGCAAGTTGTCCTGGCGCGCGCACTCATCCTGCAAGCGTTGCATGGCCGCCGACAAGTTGACAATGCGCTCGGCCTGCACCGCCATGGTCTCGTCACGGTGTCTGATCTGTCCGGTCAACTCCTGATTGGTGCAGTTGACGCGATCCAGTTCGCGTGCCAGGTCTTGCGCCTGCCCGAGCTCCTCACGCAGCAGCGTCATGCTTTCCAGCAGCGTTGCTTCTCGTTGCATCAGGGTGGCCTGCGCTTCTCGTAGCACGAGCAACTCGCGATCCTGGCGGGCAATCGCCTCCTGGCGCGTAGTCAGCAAGGTATTGCGCTCGGCAAGCTGTTGGCCCAGCTGGCCATTCTCGATCACCGCGCGGTTCAATTCGTCCTGCAAGGCATCAATCTCCGCCTGGCGTTCCGACAGTTCACGGCGCGTGCTTGCAAGCGTCTCGCGTTCGGTTGCAACCGTCTGGCATAGACGCTCGTTGTCCTGCTCCGCAGAGCGCCAATGCGATTTTTCGGCTTCAACCTGGCTCACCAGATGCTCGATGCGCTCGCCCGTCAGCGTCAGGTCACGCTGCAGCTCGTCCGCCTGCCGAGCTCGTTCGCTGATCTCCTGCTGGTGCGTCACTACGCTCTGCATCAGCGATTCTCCATTGGCGATCGCACTGGCCAGCTGTGCTGAGGTATCACTCAGGCGGCCTTCCAGTACGGCAATGCGCTGCTCACGAGCCAGCAGGGAGCGCTGCAAATCGTCCTTTTCGAGCAGGACCTGCGCCATGCTGCGCGCTAGTGCGGCAGCCGAGGCATGCTGCTCTGCGAACTGCTGTTGCGCGGCCAGCAACTCGGTGTGCAGCGCTTCGCCAAGCTGCCGTTGCTCCTCCAGCTGCCGGGTCAGGTCACTGCTCTGGCGTGTATGCTGCTGGCGCAGCTGCTCTGCTTCAGCGCGCTGCTCCATCAGCTGCTGATGCAGTTCACCACCAGTACGCTGTTGCTGTTCAAGGGACTGCTGCAGATTCAGCAGTGTGGTGCTCGCCGCGACCCGTTGCTGCTCAAGCTGATCCCGCAACTGTTGCCAGCTTGCCTGCCATTGCAGGCTTTCCTCGGCGAGTCGGTCACGATCCCGCGAAACTGCCTGGCTTTGGGCCAGCAAGTCGCCGTGGTGGGACTGCAGGGAATCATGCTGTGTCTGCAGTTGAGTGAGTTTGATTCCGGTATCCGCCAGCGCAGCCTCCAGGCTGACGATCCGATCCCTTACCGAAGCCAGTTCACCCACAGGGTCCCAGTGCTCGCCCGTGGCGTCGTCGAGACCGGACGGCCCGTCAACCATATCCGCAGAGCTCAAGATCGGTAGCTTGGCGGTGATATCCAGATCGTCGTCCGCCAAATTATCAACAGGCGGAGTGCTCATCATTCAGATCTCCAGGCATGATCGCGGGCGCCACTGACGCACATGCACCGGGTGCCGACGCATTAGCGGCATTATCCGTGCCGGGATACGCAGCGCAATACGGCAACCGGCAGCCGCTGACACAGCACGGGACGCGAGCATCGTGGGATGGCAGAGCGGTTGAATCCACCGCTCTTGAAGTCTGCACGAAGGTGCAATCCTGCCGTGGGTTCGAACCCCACCCTCTCAGCCAATCAACCGCGCACTGGAAAGGGCTGCGCGGCTCGATCTCATCCGCAGTTCACGGTTGCGGCTCCCGCCACGACCGTCGTCGAAGCGTGGCATGCGACAGACGCCGGAGTGACCAGCGGATGGCCCGCGTCGGCCCAGCCCAGGATGCCGTCCGCGAGTGACATCGGATCGACGAAACCCAGTTTCAGCAGCGCATCGGCCGCGAGCGCGGACCGGCCACCACTCAGGCAATACAACACCACGGGCCGCTGGCGGTGAGACAGCGCCTCGGCCGTCTGGTAATTCACGGCGGGATGACCGTCGACTTCGAACTCGAGCAGACCGCGCGGAATGTTGACTGCCCCGGGCAGGTGACCGTCGGCGAATTCCTCCGGCTCGCGCACATCGACGATCGGACAGCCGAATTTCTGCAGCTCGAGCAATTCGGCCGGGCCGATCTCGCGGATATTGGACTTGGCGGCGGCGACGAGGTCGCGGACGGTATAGCTCATGGACGGATGGTCGTCGCAAGGCTGCTCTGCCGTCTAATGCCGGTGCGTCAGGAACTCATGCCTGCCGGTTCTTTGGGGCGGCTGGCGGCCGTAACCGGTCGCGCGTGAGCAGGCTCCGGCGCCGTTGCCACGGCGCCGGAGCGGACTCGTCAGCGCATCTTTGCGTAATTGCTGGCACCGTACCAGTCGACGACGACGGCGGGCTCATCGCCGACGACCCAGGCGTCGTGGCCACTCGGCAGCGAGGTGATGTCGCCCGGGCCGGCCACGATTTCGGTGCCGTCGTCCATGCGGATCGCGAGGCGTCCACTGACGTGGTACTGGAAATGCGGCGCCTCGCAACTGCGCGTCTTGGCGATCGGCTGTACATCGTTCGACCAGCGCCAGCCTGGCTCGAACACCAGCCTGCCGACTTCGCCGTCACCGATCCTCAGGATTTCCGCTTTGCCGTGCGGAAACGTTCGCGTCTCGTCGGGGTGGGTAAACGTCTTGTGCTCCGTGAGCTGATGATGTGTAGGCATGGCCGGCTCCCTCCTGCGATTGTGGGTGGCTGCGTTACACCAGCTGCAGGTCGCCCTGCAGCAGCGCCACCGGATACGCCCGATAATCCGCGGCGTCAAGCTGCGCTGCGGCAGTGCGTGGACAGGGGGTCAGCGCGCTACGGTCGCGATCAGGCGTGCGTAGAACCCGGCCGTGCGGCGCAGGTTGTCCAGCGTCATGTGCTCGTTCGTGCCGTGGATCATCTGCAGCTCGCCGATCGACGCCACGATTGGCTGGAAGCGGTAAATGTCGTCGGCCAGTCCGGTCATGTTGCGACTGTCGGTCGTGGCCGTGACGAGGCCTGGCGCAACCGGCGTTCGCTCGGCGCCGGCAGCGAGTTCGGCCATGACGCGGTAAGCCCTCGAGGTGCTCGACGACACTGGCGAAGGATCGTAGGCAGGGCCTTCCCAGGCGAGTTTCACGCCGAGACCGTCGGTCGCATCCCTGGCGCGCCGCATCACGTCGTCCGCAGTCACGCCCGGCGCAATGCGGTAGTTGATCCAGGCGGTCGCGTCCTGCGGCAGCACGTTTTCCTTCGGGCTGCCGCGCAGCATCGTCGGCGCGATCGTCGTGTGCAGCGTTGCAGCACCCGCGTCGGTTGCCGCAATCTGCCGCACGAGCAGCGGGCGGAACAACCATTCGTTCGCCACGGCGACGCGTACGAGGAGGGGTGCATCCGGCGCGAGTGCGCGCACCATGTCGGCCGCCGGTCCCTTGAACTCGAGCGGAAACGCCTCGCCAGTGATGGCCAGCACGGCCCTGGCGAGCACTTCGACGCCGGTCTGCGGCGGCGGCGCGGAGGAATGCCCGCCTTTGGCCGGCGCCGTGACTTTCAGCGTCGCATAGCCTTTCTCGGCAATTCCGATCAGTGCCACGGGCCGGCCGAGCAGCGGGAAATCGGAGATGACGGCCAGGCCCTCGTCGAGCACGAACTCTGCGTGCACGCCACGCGAGTCGAGCAACTGCGCCGCTTCGTGCGCCCCTTTACCGCCGGCTTCTTCGTCGTGCCCGCTGACGACGTACACCGTGCGGCGCGGTACGAACCCGGTGGTGACCAGCGACTCGATGCCCTCGAACAACCCGATCAGCGACCCCTTGTCGTCGACGGAGCCCCGTCCCCACACGGCTCCATCGGCGATCACGCCGTCGAAAGGCGGGTGCGACCAATCCTGCTCGGTGCCCGGCGTCACTGGAACGACGTCGTGGTGAGCCATCAGCACGATCGGCGGGAGCGACGGGTCAGCGCCGCGCCAGGTGTAGATGAGCGTGTGGCCGGCGACCACTTCGCGTGTCATGGCCGAGTGTGCCGCAGGGTAGGTCGCGGCAAGCCACTCGTGCAGGCGGTCCCATTCCGCCCAGTCGTTGTCTGTTGCGTCCTGGTGACTGACGGTGCGGAATCGAACCGCTTCCGCGAGGTGTTGCGCTGCTGGCGCCACATCGATCCTGACCTCCGGTGCCAGGTCGACCGATGCCGACACGATCTGCGCGGGAGGGGTATAGGTTGCCGTGCGATACGCGATCACTGCGATCAAGGCGACGATGGCAGCGGGCACGGCCAGGACAATGCGGCGGGTCAGGCTCATGTCCGAATGATAGGAGGATCACGGGTCGCACTCACCTGTTTCCGGAATCAGGGGAGGCTCGACACGTCAGGGCAGCACATCGAGCGCCAATGCGCTCGCTGGTGTTTGCGGGCTAGCGATTAATACCGGCCCGCTGTTCCAACACTCCGAATTCTCCTCGGCTATGGCCGGCACTAGCCTTGGGACGTGGGGCGCAGTGCGTGCCGCCCCGGCACGTCCGGCTCCCAAAGGGAAGGAGTGCGTCATGAAAAGGAAATTCCTCGCGGTCGCGGTGCCAGTCGCGGCGTGCATGGCCTGGGGCAATGTCCTCGCCCAGCCGCTGGAAGAGATCGTGGTCGAGGCCTCGCCCATCGTGAAGGAGAGCAAGACCGACACGGCCAGCCCGGCGCCGGGGTACTACAAGGTCGTCATGTCGAGCCGGGTGAGCTACTCCGACCTCGACCTGGCGAAGGCGACGGATGTCGCGACGCTGGAACGGCGGATCAACGAGGCCGCGACGGTGGTCTGCGACAAGCTCGGCAAGGCTTATCCGGACTCCGGGCCGAACACCAAGGAGTGCGCGAAGCGGGCCGCGGACAAGGCGCTGGCTGAAGCAAAGAAGGTCGCCGCGTCCAGGAAGTGACGCAGGCGCGGGATTCGTACGGCATCTGCGGACGCCCACGTCAGGGAGTGTCTTCACCGGCACGCGTGTCGAGTGCGTCATGTCGCCCACCCGCGCGGGTGGGCGCTTCGTCACCGAATCGGCGACAATGAAGAGCTCCCGCCAACAGGAATCCGAGGCCGCCCATGAAGACCCGCATCACCGAACTTTTCGGCATCCAGCACCCGATCATCCAGGGCGGCATGCATTTCGTCGGGTTGCCCGAACTCGCGTCGGCTGTATCCAATGCGGGCGGGCTCGGCATGATTACGGCGCTGACGCTCGGCACGCCGGAGAAGCTCGCAGCCGCGATCAAGCGCTGCCACGAAATGACCGACAAGCCGTTCGGCGTGAACCTCACTTTCCTGCCGACGTTCGCGAACCCGCCGTATGCCGAGCTCATCCAGGCGATCGTCGAAGGCGGCGTGCGCATCGTCGAGACCGCAGGCCGCAGCCCCGAGCAGTACATGCCGGTGCTGAAGCAGCACGGCATCAAGGTCATTCACAAGTGCACGTCGGTACGGCACTCGCTCAAGGCGGAGAAGATCGGTTGCGACGCCGTGAGCGTGGACGGCTTCGAGTGCGGAGGTCATCCGGGCGAGGATGACGTGCCGAACTTCATCCTGCTGCCGCTCGCCGCCGAGGCGCTGAAGATTCCGTTCGTCGCCTCCGGCGGCATGGCCGACGGGCGCAGTCTCGTGGCGGCGCTCGCACTCGGCGCCGACGGCATGAACATGGGAACGCGCTTCATCGCCACCAGGGAGGCGCCGGTGCACGAGAACGTGAAGCAGGCGCTGGTGCAGGCCAGCGAACTCGACACGCGCCTGATCATGCGGCCGCTGCGCAACACGGAACGGGTGCTGCGCAACGCGGCGGTCGACAAGGTCGTCGAGATCGAGAAACAGAAGGGCGCCGCGACCACGATCGACGACGTCCGCGAGTACGTCGCCGGGGCCTACGTCAAGGTCATGCAGCAGGGCGACATGGAGGCGGGCGCGTGGTCGTGCGGCATGGTCGCCGGCCTCATCCACGACGTGCCGACGTGCCAGCAGCTCGTCGACAGGATCATGGCCGAAGCCGACTCGATCATCGCGCGCCGGCTCGAGGGCATGCGCGCCTGAACAGGTGAGAAATAGTAGAAATAGGTGAGCGTCCCCTATTAAAGGAAATAGGTGAGCGTCCCCTATTAACGGTGGCTGAGCGTCAGATCTCGCCGCGTTTCGCGAACCGTGCGATGTGGTCGCCCGCGCGGAACGCGAGCGCCTGGATCGTCATCGTCGGCTGACCGCGACCCGAGGTCACGAAGCTCGAGCCGTCGCAGACGAACAGGTTGCGGATGTCGTGCGACCGGTGGTGCTTGTCGACGACCGACGTCTTCGGGTCGTTGCCCATGCGCGCGGTTCCGAGCAGGTGCGGGCCGCCGGTCGATTCGGCGACCGGGTCCTTCCAGACTTCGAGCGCGCCGGCTGCCTGCATGGACTCGACGCCACGATCCTGCAGGTAACGCGCCATCGCCAGGTCGTCCGGATGGTCCTTGTACGTCATCCGCAGCGCGGGCAGGCCCCAGGCGTCCTTCAGTTCCGGATCGAGGTCGATGCGATTGGTCTCGAGCGGCAGCGACGTGCCGTGACCGGCGACGATCATCGCGCGCGGCAGGGCCTCCAACAGCGATTTGAACCCGGTGCCCCAGGTGCGACCTGGCGGTGGCGCGAACAGCGACCACGCAATCGGCATCGGCCCGATGCGTGAATCGATGCCGCCGCCGCCGTAGAAGCCGCGCTTCGGGTCGCTGTCGTACCAGTCGTGCACGACGCGCGTGACCTGCGCGCTCTTGAACTCGTTCAGTTCGTGCTCGAACAGCGCGTTGACCTGGGCGTAGGTGTTGAACATCAGGTTCTTGCCGACATAGCCGCTCGAATTCGCGAGCCCGTCGGGGAACTGCGCATTGGCCGACATCAGCAGCAGCCGCGACGTTTCGGCGCCGTTGGCGCAGACGACGACCGCGCGCGCCTTCTGGAAGTGCTCGCGCTTGTCCTTGTCGAAATAGGCGACGCCGGTCGCGCGGCCCGCCGCGTTGGTCTCGATGCGCGAGACGTAACTCAGCGGACGCACTTCGCAACGTCCCGTGGCCTCGGCCTCCGGGATCATCGTGTACAGCGTCGACGACTTGGCCTGCATTTCGCAGCCGAACCCGATGCAGAACCCGCAGTGAGCGCAGGCGGCGCGGTCCTTGTAGGGAACCGAGGCGATCGCCATCGGCGCCGGGTACGGATGCCAGCCCATCTTGCGGGCGCCGCGCTCGAGCAGCACGCCCGACGATTTCACGGGCAGCGGCGGCATCGGGTACGGTTTGCTGCGCCACGGGTCGAACGGGCTCGCGCCCGCGAGCCCGGACACGCCGACCTCCCACTCGACCTTGGTGTAGTACGGCTCGAGTTCTTCATACGTGATCGGCCAGTCGGCGAACGTCGTGCCGGCGATCGCGCCGAGGCGGCTGCGTTCGTCGAAATCGACCTCGTGGAAGCGCCAGAAATTCGCGGTGAAGTGCACGGAACTGCCGCCGACGTTCGGCGCGTACCACGCTGCCGGGAACTCCGTGACGCGTTCGGCTTTCTCCGCCGCGGACTTGCGAAACGTCTGCGGGTTCGTGTCGAGCTTGTTGGTGATCGCGCCGTTGAACCAGTAGTCCAGTTCGTCGTGGCGGAAGTCCGCGGCGGTGAAGCGCGGTCCCTGCTCGAGCACCAGCACCTCGAACCCGGCCTGCGACAGTTCGCGTGCCATCACGCCGCCAGCGGCTCCCGAGCCCACGACGACGAAGTCGACGGTGTCCTTCGGTTTGAACTTGCGCGCGCTCACGACTGCTGCTCCGCGGCCTTCGCATAGGGCACGAACCCGGCGTACTCGGCGTCGTAATGTCCGAACGGTGGTTGCCACGCATGCTGGTCGACGAAGCCGACGAGTTTCCAGCCCAGTTTGCCCGCGTTGCCGCCATAGGAGGGCAGGGCCAGCAGGCCGAGTACCGTCAGGAAGCGCATCTCGCCGAAGAACGGCGTGTGCTCCATGTGCTTGAGGTAAGCGGTCTGGTCGTCGAACGCAAGCTCTGCGAACTGCGCGACGCCCGCGTGGTGCTTCGCGCACTGTCGCCTGGAACTCGGTGAGCCCGGCGACGAAGTCCGCTGCGTGGTCCTGCCAGAGGCCGGCGTGCACCTGGTCGATGAAGTAGACGACACCCGCCTCGTGCGCGCCCGGCGTGGCGCCGCTCGGGACGATCTGCGAGGCGATCGCGTCGACGTCACGGGCCTGTGCGGGCGTGAGCAGCAGGAATTTGCTGCGATCCGCCGTGTCGACCGCCATCTGATGGGCGTGCTCGGCTGCGGCGACGACCTGGGGCCAGCTGGCCGCGAGCCAGGCCAGGCCCAGCGAGCCACCGGAGGCCTGCAGGAACTTCCTGCGGGAAGTGCCAGTACGATTCCATTGCGATCCCCTGCGAGCTTTGTTGTGGACTTAGTATGCTATGTCTGCCGCGGCCCTGCGCAGTTTTGCGTTGCCGCGAGCCAGCGCCAGCCCGACAGGAGGTTACATGAAGACATCCGGCCGCAGACTGCTCATATCGTCAGTGACGTGTGCAGCCCTCGTTGTATCGCTCACAGCTTCGGCCGCCGATGCGATCGTGCGCCGGCCACTCGCCGATTTCCCGATCGCGAGCAGCGTCGCCGTGCCGGGCACTGCGCGAATCGTGTTCGTCAGTGGCACGCTGGCGGACGTCGCGAAGCCGGAAGCACCGGCCGGCAGCACGGAGCGGTTCGGCGACACCGAAACCCAGTCGGCGAGCGTGCTCGCCAGGATCGAAAAGGAACTGGCAGCGTCCGGGCTGACGATGGCCGACGTCGTGAAGATGAACGTCTTCATGGTGGGCGACCCGGCGAAGGGCGGGGCGATGGATTTCGGCGGTTTGATGAAGTCCTACTCGCGCCACTTCGGCGAAGCGAGCAAGGGCAACCTGCCGGCGCGCACCACCGTACAGGTTGTGGCGCTGCCCGTGCCGGGCGCGCTGGTCGAGATCGAGGTCGTGGCGGCGCGCTGAAAGCCGGCGCCTGCGGCATGCCTGTCGATCCGGCCTTCGCCGAGTTGCTCGCCGACAGGCGCAGCGAACTGCGTGCGCCGCCCGCGCACGTTTCGGCCGACGACATGCGGGCGGGAAACAAGGCCTACCTGGTCACGGCACCGAAGACGCCGATTCATGCGGTCGCGGATCGAGTGGTACCGGGACCGGCGGGTCCGCTGACGGTGCGGGTCTATCGGCCTACGAGCGAGTCGCAACTGCCGGCCATCGTGTTCTGCCACGGCGGTGGTTTCGTGCTCGGCGATCTCGATACGCACGATTCGGTCTGCCATCGGCTCGCGTCCAGCAGTGGCTGCGCGGTCGTTGCCGTCGATTATCGCCGCGCGCCGGAAACACGTTTTCCCGGTCCTGTCGACGACTGCGAGGCAGCGCTACGCTGGATTGCGGCGCACTCGGCCAGCCTGGACGTCGACGGCGAGCCGTATCGCGCTCTGCGGCGACAGTGCCGGCGGTAATCTCGCCGCGGCAACGGCTTTGCGCGCAAGGCGCGACGGGCCCGTGCGTGCGTCACTGTCGCGTTGCTGTATCCCATGCTGGATCCGGCGTGCGACACCGAATCGATGCACGTCTACGCGCGCGGGCACCTGCTCGCCCGCAGCGCGGTGCAGTGGTGCTGGAGTCAGTACCTCGGCGCGCCGGACGATGCGTTCAACCCGCTCGTGGCTTTGCTGCGGGCGGATCTCGCCGGACTGCCGACGACCAGCGTCGTGACAGCCGAGTGCGATCCACTGCGTGATGAAGGCGAGGCGTTCGCCGCGAGCTTGCGGGCCGCAGGCGTCGATGTCATCGCCCGTCGCTACGCGGGCATGGTGCACGGCTTTGCGGGATTGCCACAGATCACGCCGGTGGCGACGCAGGCGATCGACGACATCGCGAGTCGATATTAAAAGCTCGTTGGCGTAGGCCGTCGGCTCGACGATTGCCCCTTTCGATGGCAACCTGTCGCCTCACCCATCGCCCACGTGAGGAGGACAGTCATGGCAGAGAACGCGGTTCGCTGGTTCGAAATCTACGTGCAGGACATGGCGCGCGCCCGGCGCTTCTACGAGACCGTCTTTGAGGTGAAGCTCGAGAAACTCGAGAGCGGCGACCTCGAAATGTGGAGTTTCCAGATGTCGGGCGACCGGCCCGGTGCCGGCGGGGCGCTCGTGCGCATGCCCGGCATACCCTCGGGGCCAGGCGGCACGATGGTTTACTTCGGCTGCGGTGATTGCGCAGTCGAGGCCGGACGAGTGGAAAAGGCAGGCGGCAAGATCCAGCGCGAGAAGATGTCGATCGGCCAGTACGGTCACATCGTCCTGGCCGTCGACACCGAGGGCAACCTCATCGGGCTGCATTCGATGGCTTAGCGCGTCCGCCAGCGCGTGCGCCGGCTGACGGCCGTGATCACTCGATCGCCTGGACCTGTAACTGCTCGAGCTTGCCATCCGGCATTTCGTAGGTCCAGACGCGCAATTTTCGATCGGGATAGACGGCGTGGTACGAGCGGCCCGTCATGCCACCGCGCTGCCACGTGCGGACATGCTTGAATTCCTTCGGCGCGCCGAGCGGCTCGAGGCTCGCCTGGAAGTCGGCAAGGGCTTGTGCCGAGAAGTAACCGTTCGCATTCGGCGTGAACAGGGTGCGGTCGATACGGCCGGCCAGCAGGCCTTCGTAGATTGCCTTTGCCTGCGCTGTCCGCGCCGTGTCGGTCGCGTCGACGTGTTCGAAGACGATGTCCGCGATCTTTGTCGCCAGCTGGTCAGGCGCGTGTGACGCCATGAGATTGGTCAACACTACGATGGCCACGCCGTCGTCGGGATAGACGACATTCAGAGCCGTGAATCCTGCGACTTCGCCGCCGTGTTCCAGCTTGCGCCGCTGGCGGTCGATCGAGACGTCGAGCCCCAGCGCGTAATCGGTGCCGGCGCCGCTGTTCAGTAATGTCTCGGTCTCGAGCGCGCGGTATGAGTCGGCACTCAGTAAGGTGCGATTGATCAGCGAGATGTCCCAGCGAGCCAGGTCTGCTGCGTTCATGGCGAGGCCCCCCGCCCCGAACAGCCAGCCTGGGCCACTGTGCCCCGCTGCACGAGGGGGTCCCAGCGCATACGACTCGTAGCCCGGCACCGTGCCGTGGGCCAGTGGCTCAGTGTCGAAGTCGCTGACCGACTCGAGCCCCAGCGGTGCGAAGATGCGGCGTTCGAGGAACCGGTACAGCGGCTCGCCGCTGACCTTCTCGACGATGAGCCCCGCGAGCACGTAGCCCGTGTTGCTGTACTGCCAGCGCGCCCCGGGCTCGTAGTCGAGCGACTGGCGGGCCCAGCGGTCGAGGATCGCTGCGGGTTGCGTCGGCTGCCGCATGGCCGCAAACATGTAGTCCTGCGGCCAATAGTCCTGGTAGCCCGAGGTGTGGGTCAGCAGCTGGCGGATCGTGATCTCGCTCGCGCGGGTCAGCCGCGGAAAATATTTCGCCACCTTGTCGTCGAGCGAGAGCTTGCCCTGCTGTTGCAGCAGGAGCACCGCAGACGCCGTGAACTGCTTCGAGATCGAGCCGATCGCGTAGCGCATCGCGGGCCGGGCGCGCATGACTTTCGGTTCCAGCTCGGCACTGCCGTACGCCTGCGAGTAGACCATGTGGCCGTCTTTCACCACCGCGACTGACGCGCTCGGCACGCCCGTCCGCTTGAGTACTTCCGCGGCTGCCTCGTCGATGCGCTGGATCGTCGCCGGTTCGAATGATGGCGGATCCGGCTTTCTCGCGAGCGCGGGCTGCATGGCGCAGAACAGGCTGGCCGACACGATGAAGCAAGCAAACGTGCTCTGCATGGAGTGCCTCACGCTGAGAACTGGACGGGGCGGTAGCCGACCAGGGGAATCTGCACGCCCTGCAGGCGAAAGGCCTCGACGACCGCCGGGTTGATCTCCCCGGCCGCGGCGGCGTAGTCCTTGACCGCGACCCACGGCTTGATCACGACGGAGATCGCGTAATCGCCAAGCGCGGCGGCGGCAACCAGCGGCAGCGGATCCTTGAGCACGCGCGCGTTGTTCGCCAGCACCTCGCGGACCGCGCCGATGGCGACGTCGATGTCGGTGCCGTAGGCCACGTTGACGCTGAGGTTCAACTGCCGGATTTCGCCATAGTTGTGGAGAATCTCGCCGGCGATCTTGCGGTTCGGGATCACGACCAGCGAGAGGTCGCTGTGGCGCAGCGTCGTGCTGAAGATCGAGATCCTGTCGACGGCGCCTTCCTCGCCAGCGATCGAGATGTACTCCCCGACGCGGAACGGCCGCGTGAAGATGATCGTGAGGCCAGCTGCGATGTTGCCCAGCACGCCCTGCAGTGCCAATGCGATCCCCGCGCCTGCGATTCCCAGTCCTGCGAGCAGCGGCAGCAGGTCGATGCCCAGGTTCTGCAGCGCGATCAGCAGGAACAGCAACAGCACGAGGATCCTGATGGCACGCAGCAGCAGCTCGCGTACCGGTTGCTCAAGCGGCAGGCGAGTGAGCCCGCGTGCTGCCAGCTGCGCGACCCAGCGCATCGCAAAGACGCCGGCCACCATGACCAGCGCAGCGGACAGCACTCGTGGACCGTATTGCGTGGCCAGCTGCGTCAGGACATCGGGGGTTTCGAGCAGCGAGTCGATGGGGTTGGCCATGGGCTGATCCTACCGCACGGGCCTTGGTTCGACCGCTTCGACCGGCGCCCCGGATTTCTTCCATGCGCCGAACCCGCCGTGGAGATGGGCGACCGGCGTGAGTCCCATGTCCTGGGCGGTCTTCGCGGCGAGTGCCGAACGCCAGCCACCCGCGCAGAAGAAGACGAAGCGGTTGCCCGAGGCGAAGAATTCCTTGTGATACGGACTAGCCGGATCGATCCAGAACTCGAGCATGCCGCGCGTGACGTTCACTGCGCCGGGCATGCCGCCTTCGCGCCAGAGCTCACGCGGGTCGCGCAGGTCGATGAACGTGACGTCCGGCCGCCCGAGCAGGGCACGCGCCTCATCGACGCCCAGCGTTTCGATCTCGGCGAGGGCCTCGTCCACCAGCTGTTTGACGCTTTTCCTGAGTGCGAGCGGCACGGACATCTCCTCGAAAGGAAGGGTAGGGACGATTCCAAGCTTCAGAAGCCGAGGCGGACGAGTGCGTTCGCGAGGCGCGCTCTCGTGACTTCAGACTTCATCGGGAAGGCGCGGAAGAAATCCTCGCGCGTGAGCGTGGGGTTGCGGGAGCGGACATCGCTGGCCCACGCCGCGGCCTTCACCTCATCGCCGATCATGGCGTGGGTGGCGGAGGCGATCATCGCGATCAGCACGTGCGCGCCCGGTGAGCGCGCAGCCCGCTCGGCCCATTCGGCCGCGGCAAGGTCTTCGCCGACGACCATGTGGGTAAAGGCGCGCGTGCCCAGCATCGCGTAATAGAGCGGATCGAGCGGGCTCAACCGCATCGAAAGATCGACGTGTGCGCGGCCCTGCAGGCCGCGACCGGCGAGCGTCTCGGTCCAGGCCTTCGCATAGATGCCCTGCGCGTAATTCGGGCTGATCGCGGTGGCGCGCTCGAGCCAGGCCAGTCCGCCCTCGAGGTCGCCCGAGAGCCAGAAGGTGCGGCCCATCGTGAAGTTCACGAACGGGTCGAGCGGGTCGAGTTCCAGTCCGCGCTGCGCGAAGCGCCGGGCCAGGTCGGATTCGCCGGCGATGTCGTCCGTGTGGTGCATGAAGGCCGTCTGGAAGTGCACGAACGACAGTCCTGCGTGCGCGCGTGCGAACCCCGGATCTTTGGCGATGGCGCGCTGGAACAGCGCCGTGGCCGCGGCGTTGTCCGTGCGGTTGAAGCGGTACATGTGCTGCAGGCCCAGGTGATACGCCGACCACGCATCGAGATCCTCGGTCACCGTGAGGCGAGCAAGGTTCGCCTCGTGCAGCGGGATCTGCAGCTCGAGTGCCGTGAGTATCCGTGAGCGGATATCCTCGCGGATCGCGTGCACGTCGTCGATCGAGCCGGCGAACCGGTCCGCCCAGACCACGCCGCCGCTGCGCGTGTCGACGAGCTCGACGGTGACGACGAGGTTCGTGCCCGCGACGTCCACGGTGCCGCACAGGCAATACCGCACCCCGAGCACGCGGCCGATTTCGCGCATGTCGGCGTCTTCAGGACGCAGGCGAAAAGACGAGCCGCGTGCGGTGACGAACAGCCAGCGCAGGCGCGACAGTTCCGTGATCAGTTCGTGAGGCAGCGCATCGGCGATCGCCGCGTATCGCCCGGCGTCGCCGACGAGGCGAAACGGCAACACGGCGATCGAGGGGCGCGTCGGCTGCTCCGCCTGCGGTGGTGCGGGCGGTTCCACGGGCGAAATGTCGTCGAGCTGCACCGCCCTCGCGACTTTCACTTCCGCGACAAAGCGGAAACCCTGGCCGTGGATCGTCCGGATGAACCGCTGCGACTGGCCGTCGTCACCGAGCACCTGGCGCGCCGACTTGATGCGGCTCGAGAGCGCGGCATCCGACACGACGCGCCCGTCCCAGATCTTGTCGAGGATTTCGTCCCGCGAGACCAGGCGCTCGCGGTTCTCGACCAGCAGCGTGAGCAGGGCAAAAACCTGCGGTTCGACTGCTTGAGGCGCGTCGTTGCTGCGCAGTTCGGCCTTGGCCGTGTCGAGCTCGAAAGTGTCGAACCGGTAGAGCATGGTCCGAAGGATACCGCCGACCGGTGTGATCGCCCAGAAACCTCGGCGGAAACCGCCAGGAAACTCCATGAAATCTCCATGCCCTCTGCAAGCTTGGGTGGGCGCGGGCTGTCAATCTCTGTCCACGCGCCGCGGGACCACCTCACGGCGGGCACAGGAGGAGATCACGGTGAAACACGACCGCAACACGCTACCGACCCGCCTCGAGGCGGGTGGCGTCTGTATCCAGGCGCAGGACTGGGCCGACCTGAACGTCGCGCGCATCCGCTTCCCGAAAGGCGCCAATGCCACACCACTGCTCGAGGGCCTGCCGCAGAACCTCTGCCAGTGCCCGCACTGGGGCACGGTGCTCAAGGGTTCGATCCACTTGCGGTATGCCGACGGCACGGAGGAGACGGTCCGGGCCGGTGACGTCTACTACTGGCCGCCCGGGCACACGGTGTGGGTCGACGAGGACTACGAAGCGGTGGAGTTCAGCCCGGCGGGCCCGATGGGCGTCGTGATCGACCACCTGAAATCCAAGCTCAAGCCCTGAGTCCCGGGCTCAACCTGGGAACCTGCGTTCAACCACCGGAAGGAGAAAAGACATGCCCCTGGTTACCATCGACGTGATCGAGGAAGTTTTCACGCCGCAGCAGAAGGCCGACATGATCGCCAAGGTCACCGCGGCGATGATCGAAGTCGAAGGCGAACGGATGCGTGGCGTCACCACGGTCCGCATCAACGAGTTCAAGAGCGGCGACTGGGCCATCGGCGGCCAGGCGCTCAAGACTTCGGATGTGAAGGCGCTCGCCGCGGGCAAAGCCGCGTAGCGGATCCCGCTCCCTCTCCCGCGCTTGCGTGGGAGAGGGGTGAGGCGAGGGTTACTTCCGGCTCTGGTCCCTGATCGCGCGGAACTCGCTGTCCGCCCGCCAGTTCGGCCACCGCGACGAGTTCGCGATGCCCAGCCCCACCTCGTAGTACAGCTGCAGGTCCTGCAGCGTGCCGCTCACGTCCCAGTCCGGCGAGTATTCGTCCGACGGCTGGTGGTAACGACTGGCGGTGTAGTCCTCGAGCCAGCGCTTGCCGTAGTCGGCGCCCAGGGTTGGACTGTCGACGCCGGCCTTCGTGTACAGCATCGGCACGCCGACCTTCGCCAGGTTGAAATGATCGGAGCGGTAATAGAAGCCTTTCTCGGGCGACGGCTCCTGCACCGGCACGCGTCCCTGCCTGGCAGCGGCCGTACGCAGGTCATCCTCGAGTTCGGACTTGCCAAACCCGATGACGGTGATGTCGCGCGTCTTGCCGACGCTGTAGAGGTTGTCCATGTTCAACCCGCCGACCATCTGCGCGACCGGGATCGGCGGATGCGCGGCAAAGTACTCGCTGCCCAACAGGCCCGACTCCTCGGCCGTGACGGCGACGAACAGCAGCGAGCGCTCCGGCCGCGGTTGCGTCGCAGCGAACGCGCGCCCGAGTTCGATCAGCGCCGAGATACCCGTGGCGTTGTCCTGCGCGCCGTTGAAGATCGCGTCCTCGCCAGGCTTGGCATTCGCGGTCTGGCCGAGGTGGTCCCAGTGCGCGGTGTACACGAACGCTTCTTTCGGACGACTGCTCCCGGGCACCATGCCCACGACGTTGTACGACGTCGCGTTGCGCACGTCATTGCGCACGGACATGCTGGCCGTGAGGCCAGTCGCTTTGCCCTTGAAGCCGCGGGTCGACGCAGCCTGCTTCAGCGCGGCGAAGTCCATGCCGGCCGCCGACAACAAGCGTGATGCGGCGTCCTCCGTGATCCAGCCTTCGAGTGCGAGCCGGCTGGTCGCGATAGTCGTCGATGCGCAGGTCGAACTGCGGCTTGTTTGCGCCGTTGCGCGGCACGTCCCACGGGTACCCCGCGGCTTTGGTCTCGTGGATCACCAGCATGCCGGCCGCGCCGTGGCGCACGGCTTCCGCGAACTTGTAGTCCCAGCGGCCGTAGTAGGTCATCGCGTTGCCCGTGAAGAGCCTGGCGTCCTGCGTGGCGTAGCCGGGATCGTTGACGAGGGCGAGCACGAGCTTGCCGCGCACGTCGAGGCCGGCGTAATCGTCCCAGCCGTACTCGGGTGCGACGATGCCGTAGCCGGCATAGACCACCTCGGCGTTGGCGAGGCCGGAGGCGGGCACGGGTCGCTTCGTCCACGCCACCACGTCGTCGGGGCTGCGCAGCGCAAGCGACTTGCCATCCGGTCCGGTCAACTGTAGCGCGGCATCCGCGTGCGGCATGATCTCGACCACCGGTACCGGCTGCAGGAAGCTGTCGCCGATGCCGGGCTGCAGGCCTGCCGCCCGAAACTGCTGTTCGATGTAGGCGAGCGTCTTCTTCTCGCCCTCGGTGCCCGGCGCGCGGCCTTCGAAGGCGTCCGACGACAGCACTTCGATGTGCTTGCGGTAGGAGGCGTCGGGGAAGACCGGGGCATCGGCCTGTGCGGCCGTGCAGACCGTCAGCAATGCCGCTGCGAGCAGCGTCTTGAACTGCATGTTGCGCCGCAGTGGGCAGAGTCCGGGGCGAAGGCTGGTTCTGGTGTGCATGGTGGGAGCCTAGCGGCTGCCGCGGGATCTGTCAGCGTGTCCTCGTCGGGAATGAGCGTAGCGTCTTGCGTCCGTGTGCGGATGTCGGTTGCAGGCGGCAGGCGGCAGGCGTAGTATCGGCTGCCGTGGAAAGCGGGGGGGCACGTGAGTTACCGCGACCAGTTCGGCGTTCCGCTGACGGCAGGCGATCCAGCTGCGCTCCGTCACTACGATGCGGCCGTCGCCAAGCTGATGATCTTCAACAACGATCCCGTGGCCGAGGTCGACCAGGCGACCGCGATCGATCCCGGCCTGGTCATGGGTCATGTACTCAAAGGCCTGCTATGCGTGCTCGGCACCGAGAAGTCGCTGCTGCCCGACGCGCAATCGGCGCTCGCAGCGGGGAAATCGGTGGCAGGCGGCGCTTCCGAACGCGAGCGTAAACACCTGCGCAGCCTCGAGTCCTGGATCGAAGGGCGCTTGTACGACGCCTGCGCAATCTGGGAAGACATCCTGGTCGATGAGCCCAGCGACGCGCTGGCGATGCTTGCAGCGCACCAGAGCGATTTCTTTCTCGGCCAGTCGAGCGAGTTGCGTGACCGTGTCGCGCGTCGCCTCGCGTCGGTCGAGAGGGGCTCCCGGCTCGAGGGCTATTACCAGGGGATGTACGCATTCGGACTCGAGGAAATGGCCGACTATGCTCGAGCGGAAGAAGCCGGGCAGCGGGCGGTCACCAGCGATCGGCGGGATGCCTGGGCGATTCATGCCGTCGCACATGTCATGGAGATGACCAACCGGATCGAGGACGGCCAGGCCTGGCTTTCGACGCGGTCCGACGACTGGTCGCCCGACAACTTCTTCGCCGTGCACAACTGGTGGCACCTGGCGCTTTATTACTTCGATCAGCAGCGTTGGGACGAGGTTCTGCGGATTTACGATACGCGAGTCCGCGGCAGCGACTCGACCGTGATCATGGACATGCTCGATGCCAGCTCGCTGCTGTGGCGACTGAAGCTGCACGATGTCGACGTCGGGGACCGCTGGCAGCGCATGGCGGAAGCCTGGGAACCGCGCATCGACGATGCGTGGTATTCGTTCAACGACACCCACGCGATGATGGCCTTCGCGGGTGCAGATCGTCGTGACCTCGCAGAGCGGCTGCTGGCGGTCATGAACAGGACCGCTGCAGCGTCGACGGACAACGGCACGATGACGCGCACCGTCGGCTTGCCCGTGGCCAGTGCGATCCTGGCCTACGCGGAGGGGCGATACGGTGAGGCCGTCGAGCGGCTGGCTCCCGTCAAGGCGATCGCGGCACGTGCCGGGGGCTCGCATGCGCAGCGTGATCTCCTCGCGCAGACGCTGCTGGCGGCGGCCGAGAAGTCGGGCCAGCTCCGGCTGGCCCGCGCGCTGCTGAACGAGCGGCTGGCACTCAAGCCGCGCTCGGCGCTGAATCGCGACTGGATGAGGAGGGTAGCGCCAGCCTGAGGTGTCACGCATGACACCGAAACTATCGAACGACAGGAGGAGACACATGACTGCCTACAACGTGGTGCGGTTCAAGGTGAAACCCGGACGCGAGCAGGAATTCCTGGATGCACACCGCGGTCTGGAGCGTGATTTTCCCGGTCTGCGACGCGGCGGGCTCATCAAGACCGGTGACCGTGCCTACTGCCTGGTCGGCGAGTGGGACGGCATGGCGAGCATCGCGGCGGCTCGGCCGGCGATGATCGCGAACCTCGACCGATTCCGTGACACGCTCGAAGACCTGGGCAACGGACTCGGCCTGACGGATCCCGTGTCCGGCGAGGTGGTGGCCGAGCTCAAGGCCTGAGCTGCCGCCGATTGCGCATGTTCATGCTTGGGTCCATGGTGCATCGCAAGGGGACCTTCTGAGGAGGGCTTGGCCATGCGCCTGCGCAGCACCTGGGTATCGCTGGTGTTCATCCAGCTCGCGGCAATGTGCGGCTTGACGGGCTGCGGCGGCTCGGGCGGTGGCACGGGAGACTTCAAGCAGCGCCCAGCCGCCGGCTTGCGCGAGACGCCGTTTGAACCTTCGTTGTCCGTCAAGTTCACGCGCGTCGAACTGGGCTTCGGCCATACCTGCGGCCTGACCTCCGACGCGCGTACCTTCTGCATGGGTGACAACGAGTACGGGCAGCTCGGTACGAGTGCACCGATGCAGCGCTGCAAGAGCGGCCAGTTTCCCTGCAGCCCGACGCCACTTGCAGTCGACGGCGCGCTCGCGTTCAAGGATCTCGGTCTGGATCAGCGCGACAGCTGCGGTCTCGCGATCGACGGCGCCATCTACTGCTGGGGCTTTGGTGAGGGCGGCCAGCTCGGCGACGGCTTGCGCACCAGCAGCCCCACGCCCGTGCGGACACAAACGGGCGTCCGGTTTCGCTACCTCGGCCGTGGCCAGGCATCGAACAACCTCTGTGCCATCAGCGAGGCCGGACTTCTCTACTGCTGGGGCATTGGCGCCGACGGGCAGGGCGGCAATGGTACGGTCGACGTCGCACTGTCGCCGACGCCCGTCTCGAGCAGTTCGACGTTTCGGGAGGTCGGATCGGGCCAGGACTTCGCCTGTGCGCTCGCGGACGCGGGCGACATCTACTGCTGGGGGCGCAACGCTTACGGCAAGCTGGGCACGGGTGTGGCCGGCTCCACGACCGTTCCGGTGCTGGTCGCAGGTGGCTTCAAGTATTCGGCGCTGGCCGTGGGCGGCCAGCACGCGTGCGCCTTGACCACCGACGGGCGGGCCTATTGCTGGGGCTTCACGGGATCGGTCGGCGGGGCGGTATCGGCGGATGGCGCGCGAACGCCGCAGGCCGTCGAGGGCGGATTGGTGTTCAAGCGCATAACGGCCGGCTTCCAGCACACCTGCGCGATCGATGTTGCCGGCGACGCATGGTGCTGGGGGATGAACGGTGCCGGCGTGCTGGGTGATGGCACGACGACGGACCGCGTCGCACCGGTGCGCGTTTCGACCAGGGAGAAGTTCGCCTCACTGTCGGGTGGTGGCACGGCGACCTGCGGTGTAACGATGTCTGGCCGCATGCTCTGCTGGGGGCTGAATTCCTTTGGCCAGCTCGGCTTCGCGCCCGGCGATCCGTGAACGAGCGTACGGTTCGGCTGGACTCCGTGGCCACGGGAGGAGCCTTGATCGAATCGACTGCGCACGCATCCTCCCTGCACCTGGCGAGCGGTTACGATCCTGCTCATCGCGCTGGCTGTCGTGGGCTGCGGCGGCGGAGGTGGAGGTGGTGGTGCTTCCAGTGGCGGCGGCCAACCTCCACCGCCCCCACCACCGCAGGAGCCGCCGGTGTTCTCGACGGCCACTGCAGTCCGGGTGACGGGGCCAACGCCTTTCAGCGCCAACTGTCTCGCCGTGCCGGCGGGGGCGACGACCTATACGCAACGCCGAGGTCGAGCCGCATCTCGCCATCAACCCGTCCAACCCGAATCACCTCGTCGCCGCGTGGCAGCAGGACCGGCTGTCTGACGGCGGTGCACGCGGACTGGCGACCGCCGTTTCGGTCGACGGCGGCACGACCTGGAGTCGTCCGCAGGCGTCGCCGTTCACGCAGTGCGCGGGCAACTCATATGCCCGGGCGTCCGACCCCTGGGTTGCCGTCAGCGATTCCGCGGTCTTGCAGATCGGCATCGCCTTCAGCGGCTCGGCGTCGACGGCCGGCGCGCGCAGTACGGTGCTGGTGAGCCGATCCGGCGACGGCGGGGCCACCTGGGGTCCTGCGATTCCCCTCGTCGATGACGACGGTTCGAGGTTCTTCCACGACAAGGAGAGCCTCACCATCGACTCCACCGACCCGCGCTACGTGTACGCGCTCTGGGACCGCGTGGATCCGGGCGACAACGGACCCACGCTGCTCGCGCGTTCCACGGACGGCGGCGTGAGCTGGTCGCCCGCAGTGACCATTTACGATCCGGGCATCGGACGGCAGACCATCGGCAACGTGGCGGTGACGACACCCGACGGCGTAGTGCACGTCTTCTTCACGGAACTGGGTCCGGTCGCCGGCAACCCGGCGGCGACCGAAGGGAGCCTCGCCGTCATCCAGTCGGCCGACAAGGGCGTGACCTGGTCGGCGCCCACGCGCATCGCGCAACTGCTGGCGGTGGGAACGGTCGTGCCGTCGCAGGCGTCGATCACCGTGCGGGCGGGCGAGGTGCTGGGCACCTTCGCTGCAAGTCCTGCCGACGGCACGTTGTACGCGGCCTGGCAGGATTCCCGCTTCACGGGTGGGGCCCACGACGCGATCGTGCTGGCGCGTTCTACCGATGGCGGCAGTACCTGGAGCGCGCCGGTTCGCGTCAGTGCGGATGCGGCGGTGCCCGCGTTCACGCCGACGCTGGCCGTGCTGCCGAGCGGACTGATCGGCGTGAGTTACTACGATTTCCGCCAGGCCGGAACGCCCACCTATCGACCCACGGACCTCTGGCTGGCCGTGTCCAACGACGGTGCGACGTGGCGCGAGACACGGCTGGCCGGCAACTTCGACCTGCTCGACGCCCCGAACGCCAACGGGCTGTTCCTCGGCGACTACCAGGGACTGACCGGTGACGGGTCGACCTTCGTCGCCTTGTACACCCGCACCAACACCGGCGACACGACCAATCGCACGGACGTGTTCGCCGACCGCGCGAATGCCAGCTCGATCGCGACCAGCGGTTCAGTGATCGACGGCGCAGCGCAGAAGACCGCGGCACCGGTGTGGACGCGCAGCGCCGCGGAGCGGGTCGGCCAGCATTTGTCGTCCGTGCGCGCAGCAAAGCGGGCACAGTGGCGCGCATGGCGCGAGGCTGAACCGGGTCTCGCACCGAAGGTAGTCGTCTCGAAGGGGGAAAATTCGATGGGTTCAGCTGCAGCAAATACCTGCCTGGCCATGGCATGCCTGGTTCTTTCGTGGCAAGCACATGCGGGTGCGGCAGCGGCCGACGCTGCGGCACCGTCCGCGACCGGGGTCACGACGCTTCGTTGCGGCACGCTCATCGATGGCGTCAGCGCATCTCCCAGGCGTAATGTCGCGGTCCGTATCGAAGACGGCCGCATCGCCTCCGTCGGTCCATTCAGTTCGGTCAACGCCGGCACGGTGATCGACCGCTCGCAGGACACCTGTCTGCCCGGCCTCATCGACGCGCACGCCCACGTGCTGATCAAGACCGACGACTACCAGGTCGATCACCTGCGACGCTCCTCGGCCTACAAGGCGTTGCGCGGTCTCAACGTGGTGCAGCAGATGCTGCGGTCCGGGTGGACGACGGTGCGCATTCTCGGCGATGCGGACCTGTTCTACGCGCACCTCGACGTGCGCACCGCGATCCAGGAAGGACTGTTCATCGGGTCCAAGGCTCACCGGCGCCGGACACTACTTCTCGATCACGGGCGGCGGCGGGGACCTGAACTTCCTCGCACCCGAGCACCAGGTCGCGGCCGACGGGCTCGTCGTCGACGGCGTCGATGCCGTGCGCAAAGCGGTGCGCGAAGAGATCAAGCACGGCAGCGACTGGATCAAGGTGCTGGCGAGCGGCGCGATGATGTCGGCCGGCAACGACCCCGACAGGGCGCACTACAGTCCCGAGGAATTGAGCGCGATCGTCGACGAAGCCACGCGTCTCGGCGTGCCCGTCGCGGCGCACGCGCACTCGGCGGCGGGGATCAAGGCGGCGATCCTCGCCGGCGTGCGCTCGATCGAGCACGGCACCTTCATCGACGACGAGGGCATCCGGCTCTTGAAGGAGAAGGGCGTCTACCTGGTACCGACGCTCTACGTCGGCGACTACTACCTCAACGAGCAGCCCGGCAGCGAGGCGCAGGCCAAGATGAACGAGCTGACGCGCAAGTATCGCGCGCAGCACATTGCGGCAGTCGGCAAGGCGATCAAGGCGGGCGTGCACGTCGGCGTCGGCACGGACTACGTCGGTTTCCCGGTCAAGCAGGGCGTGCGCGAACTCGCGCTGCTGGTCGAGGCTGGCATGACGCCGATGCAGGCCATCCAGGCCGCCACCCGCGTGAATTCAGAACTGCTCGGCTGGCAGGATCGCATCGGTACCGTCGAGGCGGGCAAGCTCGCCGACATCATCGCGGTGCCTGGCGACCCGCTGCGTGATCTCTCTGTGCTCGAGAAGGTGTCGTTCGTCATGCTCGGCGGACGAGAGGTCTTAAAGCCATGACGGCGGACGCATGACGGGTCCGCTGCTGCGAATTCGGCGGTCCGCGGCAAGAATGTGCGTGGTTGACGGTCCAGGAAGATTGGCTAACTGCGCTCCATGGAGATGGAGCGTTTTCCAAGCACGGAGTATTTCCGGGCAGTGCGTGAGCGGCCGGACCGTGCGATTATTCGCGATGAATGGATTCGGCGAGCCATTCGACAGCCGATCCGCGAGGTTATACAGACGGATGGGCGCATTCGCATGTGGTGCCTGGTTCCCGAAGCGGGTGACCGGGTCCTCCGGGTGGTGTTGTTACCCGACAGGGTG
Organism: uncultured Gammaproteobacteria bacterium; assembly: GCA_963793675.1. GTDB lineage: Bacteria > Pseudomonadota > Gammaproteobacteria > Steroidobacterales > Steroidobacteraceae > RPQJ01. The sequence continues at coordinate 668,837 of CAWCBA010000010.1, forward strand.
ACTGTGCATAACGCGTTTTTCGACCGGTCGTATAAACCATGAAGATCACCTACTTCCAGGACACCGATACGTTGTACATCGAGTTCCGCGAGTCCGAGGTGGCCGAGACCCGCGAGCTCGATGAAAACACGCTGTTGGACATCGATTCGCAGGGAAACCTTTGTGGTCTGACCCTGGAACACGCGCGCGATCGGGCCGACATACCACATGTGACCTTCGAGCAGGTTGCTGCGTAAGCCATTGGGGCGTCGAAACCCGAACGCAGGGGAAGCGAATGCAGATCGACACAGACGCGTGGATCGACGTCGGCGCAGCCGATGCACTGGCCGGCAGGCCACTCCAGCAGGTGCTGCTCGGCCGCAAGAAGATCGCGCTGGTCTGCAAGGACGGCCAGTTCAGCGCGATCTCCGGCGTGTGCAATCACGCAGGCGGGCCCCTGGGCGAGGGTAAGCTCGACGGCGATTACGTCGTCTGCCCATGGCACTACTGGAAGTTCCACTGCAGCACCGGTGAAGGCGAGCCTGGCTACGAAGAAGACCGCGTTCCGGTCCACGACGTGCTCGTCGAAAACGGACGGGTGCTCGTCAACCCGGAGGCGCGTTCGAAGCGAGGCCGCAAGCCGCACGCGCCTCATCCGCTGGCCAGGACGCCGCAGCGCGAGCCGGGCCCGATCCGCATGCTGGGAATTTCGACCACGGCCATGACCGCGGCGCACCCGCGCTACAGCACGTCCGAGGACCTGCTGTCCCATGCGCTGCAACGCGCCGCGGAGATCCAGGGCTGCGAGACGCAACTGCTGCGCATCCGCGACCTCGACTTCCGTGAGTGCGAAGGGTTCTACTCGAAGTCATCGCGTGCGTGCACCTGGCCGTGTTCGATCACGCAGATGGACGCCTCGGACCAGATGGACCGCGTGTACGAAGGCGTCGTGCACTGGGCCGACGTGATCCTGGTGGCAACGCCGATCCGCTGGGGCGGGGCGAGCAGCCTGTACTACAAGATGGTCGAGCGGATGAACTGCATCCAGAACCAGGAGACCATCGCCGGCAAGCACCTGCTGCGCAACAAGGTCGCGGGCTTCATCATCACCGGCGGGCAGGACAACGTGCAGGGCGTTGCTGGCCAGCTGCTCGGGTTCTTCGCCGAGGTCGGCTGCCAGTTCCCGCAGTTTCCTTACGTCGCGCACTCCCGCGGCTGGAGCGCGGAGGACATGGAGAACAACGAGAAATTCGTGCAGAACTCCACGTCACTGCACGACGGCGCCGCCGCGCTCGCGCGCCGCTGCGCCGAGATGGCGCAGGTCATGATCACGAGTTCGCTCGGCGAGGGTGCGCTGACGCGCGGTGGACGCAAGGGGCAGCAGCTGGAGGCGCCGGTCGCGCGTGTTGCGGACGCGCGTTAGTTCTCGCTGGACGTCGATAACCGTCGCATCAGCCATCGCGCCACTTCGGCGATCTCCTCCATGCACACCGCGTGTTGCATCGGGTAGTCGTGCCACTCCGGGGCGTAGCCCTGGGCCTTCAGCTCTTCGCGCGCTTCGAGGCCCATGCCGACCGGCACGATCGGATCGTTGCGGCCGTGGCACAGCAGGATCGGCACGTCCGGTTCGCGGCGGATCTGTCGGCGGCGAGCGTCTCCGGAAAGGGCAGGTAACACGACATGGCGAGGATTCCCGCCAGCCGCTCTGGATAGCGCAGTCCCGTGTACAACGCGACGGCACCGCCTTGCGAGAAGCCGGCCAGCACCACGCGCGCGGCAGCTACGCCACGCTGCCGTTCACGATCGATGTAGTTCGCGACACGACGCGACGACTCGGCGGTACCGGTCTTGTCGGCGCGCCCCTCCGGCGTGAACGCGGTGATGTCGTACCAGGCGCGCATCACGTACCCGTTATTCACGGTGACCGGTCGCATGGGCGCGTGCGGAAACACAAAGCGCACCGGCAGCGAGTCGGGCAGGCCGAGTTCGCCGACGATCGGCACGAAGTCGTGGCCGTCGGCGCCGAGCCCGTGCAGCAGGATCACCGAGGCTGCGGCCGGTGCCTGCGGCGACAGCGTGATCTCGAGGTCGGTCTCGTCCTGCGTGTACTTCATGCCCGCGAAGATACACTGCCGGACCGCGGGCCGCGCCGTGCAGCGCCGACGCTATCAGGGCACGACCGGTTCCAGTTCCCACGCCTGCAGAGACGGTCCATGATTTTTCCCCCGGAGGTTCGAATTCTTCAAGGTTCGGCACTATGCTCCGGCAATGGCCATCAGGGAACCGCTCGTGACGCATGACGGCCAGGGGAGTTCCACGGAGTGATCGAGCAGCACATCAACGCCGACTTCGCCCAGCGAGTGCTTATGCAACCCGCCTCGCCGGCGGACTGGATTCCGTCGCCGATGAGCGGCGTGCTTCGTCGGCCGCTCGACCGTGTCGGCGGCGAAGTCGCGCGTGCCACCAGCCTCGTGCGGTATGCGCCCGGCTCGCAGTTCAAGCGCCATTTACATGGCGGCGGCGAGGAGATTCTCGTGCTCGAGGGCGTATTCTCGGACGAGCAGGGCGACTATCCAGCGGGAACCTACCTGCGTAACCCGCCCGGGACCGTCCACGCGCCGTTCTCACGCGAGGGCTGCACGCTGTTCGTGAAACTCTGGCAATTCGCACAGGGCGACGTGCAGCCAGTACGAATCGACACGCGCTCGACCGGGTGGCGACCGGGCCTGGTGCCCGGGCTCGGGGTAATGCCGTTGCACGAATTCGACGGCGTCAGCACCGCGCTGGTGCGCTGGGCACCAGGCACGCACTTCAATCCTCACTCACACCCCGGCGGCGAGGAGATCTTCGTGCTCGAGGGCCTGTTCCGGGACGAGCACGGCGCGTACCCGGCCGGGTCGTGGCTGCGCAGCCCGCGCTGGAGCCGGCACACGCCTTACACCGGCGCCGAAGGGGCGATCATCTACGTCAAGGTTGGACACCTCGGCGCGGAAATGCTCGCGCTGCCCGTCGACAGCGTTCTGGCAGCCAGGTCGTGATGGAGAATGCGCCCGGCTTGCGACCCCTTGGCTGCCGCTTGCTGCTGCGCCGGTGAGCGTGCCGACGTGGGCGGGAGCGTAATGGGGGCAACGCGCATGCGGCGTATGTATTGAGCGAGGTTGAAGCCCGGGCGGACCTGCGTGACTCTCTGCATGGGGTGGTCCCACTGCAGCAGCCACGCACGGCGTGGCAGGTGCTTGCCGATGTCACACATGGACCCGGCCACGCTGGGAAGATCGCTGGAGCAGCTGGAACAGGCTGCGCACGACCACGCCCACTGGCACGCCAACCTCATCCGCTCGATCATCTGCCGGCTGCCGTGCGATCCGCAGGATCTCGAGGCCAACTCGCATCGTCTCTGCCGTTTCGGCCGGTGGTACTACGAGCAGACTCCGGTCGAGTTCTGGGAGCAGCCGGCGTTCGCGGCGATCGAGGCGGAGCACAAGTGGCTGCACCAGATCGCGGCACGCATGCTGCAACAGGCGGCCGACGGCATGCCGGTCTCGCATGAAGATTATGACGACCTCGTCATCGGGGGCGAGCGCCTGAACCTGGAGCTGGATTCGCTGAAGCACACCATCGCGGGAGCACTGCGGGACCGCGATGCGCTGACCGGAGCCTACGGTCGCGTCGAGATGCTGCCGGCCCTGCGCGAGTGGCGCGAGCTGGCCCGACGCAACGTGCAGCATTGCTGCATCGTTTTCATGGACCTGGACCACCTCAAGGAGATCAACGACCGGCATGGCCATGCCGTGGGCGACGAGGTGCTGGCCGGCGTGGTGCGAGAGGTCATGGAGCACCTGCGACCGTACGACAAGGTGTTTCGCTACGGCGGCGACGAGTTCCTGATCTCGCTGCCCGGGGCGGACGTGGAAGTGGGGCAGAAAGTGATCGGTCACATACGCGAGCAGATCGCCGCGGCGACGATCGTCGCGAGTCCCGGCGCCCATTCGATTACCACGACGGCGTCGTTCGGGCTCGCATTGCTGGAGCCGGACATCAGCGTGGAGGAGTCCATCGACCGGGCGGACAAGGCCCTGCTGGTGGCGAAGGCCGCCGGGCGCAACCGCGTGTGCAGCTGGGATCCAGCGGTCACGACCAGCACGCTGCTGCGGCGAATGATGGACGACGGCAAGACGGGGTGAGTCAAGCCGTCGCCGGCCGTCATCCGCTGACTGGCGCGTCAGGCCCTCGGGTAACCAACGGTCTGCGACAACAGCACGTGCTGGTCGTGGGTGAGGCCGAGCGCGTCCGCGATGGCCGAGCGATCGATCCAGGCGCGGATCACGGTGACCAGGCCGCTGCTCGCTGCGTACAGGTACACGTTCTGTGCAATCGCACCTGCAGCCGCGGACGCGTAGCTCTCGCGGCTTGCCACCGGGATCAGCTTCATGCGCGAGTGATCCACGACGTAGACCAGATCGAGCGGGGCATCGTCGACGAAATCCTGGTAGCCGGTGACGCGCCGCAGATCGCTGCCCGCAACCAGTCGCAATTCGTGCTTCCGCGCGTCATAGAGATAGGCGCCGTCCGGCAGCGCCACATAGACGTCGATCTCCTGCGCGTCGATGGCGGAAGGAGCGGTCCGTCCGCCAGCGCGGCGGTTCACGCCGAATGCGGCCCACAGCAGGCTCGAGAGCACGGGCAATGGCAGCGGCTTGCGTGCGAACTCACGCGATGAGCGGCGTTTCGCGATTGCCTGCATGAGCGGCAGGCCGCCGCGCTTGTCGGGTGCGGGCAGCTTGATGACGGGACGTGAATCGCCTTTGGTCGGGCGCGGGCGCAGCTGTCCCATTGCGCCGAGTGCGAGCTTGGTCAGGGTGCTCATCTTGATTGCTCCTTCGCTGGTGCGAGAGGGCAGGCAGGTCACCCGGATACTGTGCGACGGATCGATCGCACCTGCTATAGCGCGGTTCGAATGCTGATCGCGGCTGACGCCGGCATCCAATGACTTACTGCCGCGTGCGCGGCCGACCTTGCCGTGGAACGGCCGGTGAGATCATTCTTGGGCAATGCCTTACCGACTGCTGGCAGACCTCGTGCTGATCCTGCACGCCGGGTTCGTGGCGTTCGTGATGCTCGGCGCACTGCTCGTGTTGCGCTGGCCGCGGATCGCCTGGGCGCATGTGCCGGTCGCCCTGTGGGGCGCGGGCATCGAGTTCCTGGGCGGCATCTGTCCGTTGACGCCGCTCGAGAATCACTGGCGACGGCTGGCGGGCGAACTCGGTTACCCGGGTGGTTTCATCGAGCACTATTTCCTGGCGGTGCTGTATCCGGACGGATTAACCCGTCGCGTGCAGCTCTGCTCGGCGCGCTGGTGCTGGCGGTCAACGTGGCGATCTACGCCTGGGTGCTCTGGCGTCTGCATGCCGATCGTGCCCGTACGACCTCGTGAAAACGAGGCCGGGCGCCGACCGAACGCGTTGCGCGCGGTTCAGGTTTTCGAGGCCTGGAAAATGCTCTCGATGGACCGGTCGAGGGCCGCGTTGAACTCCGCGTCCGACTGCTGGGCCGTAAGGCCCTCGGTAAGGGCCCGGGAGAAGCTGGCCACCATGTTGTGCTGGCGAGCCAGCCGGGCGTTGGCTTCATCGCGCGAGTAACCGCCGGACAGTGCGACCACCTTCAGCACGCGCGGGTGCGTGATGCACTCCGCGTAGAGGTTGTCCCGGTTCGGCAGCGTGAGCTTGAGCATCACCTGCTGGCCTTCCGGCAGCTTGTCCAGATGGGTCATGACGGCTGCCTTGAGCAGGTCTTCGGCGGCCGCCTTGTCGGGGCACTTGATGTCGACTTCGGGCTCGATGATCGGCACCAGACCCGCGGCGATGATCTGGCGGGCGATTTCGAACTGCTGGTCCACCACCGCGTGGATGCCGGCCGGGTTCGCCTGCTTGATCACCGAACGCATCTTGGTGCCGAAGATGCCCTTCGCCCTGGCCCTGGCCAGCAGCTGGTCGAGGTCCGGCATCGGCTTCATCAGCTGTACGCCGTCCGCTTCAGCTGCAAGGCCCTTGTCCACCTTGAGAATCGGGACGACCTTCTTGACCTCCCACAGGTACTCAGCCGTCGGCCGGCCGAGGACGTCGCGGTCCATGGTGTCCTCGAACAGGATGGCTCCCAGGATCCGGTCGCCGCTGAAGGCTGGGCTGGTCATGATGCGCACGCGCATGGCGTGGATGAGGTCCATCATCGCCGCGTCGCCGGACCAGGCGCTTTCCGCGATGCCATACAGTTTCAGTGCCTTCGGGGTGCTGCCACCGCTCTGGTCCAGCGCGGCGATGAAGCCTGCCTGCGTGCGGAACTTGGCCTTCTGCTGCTCGAAGTTGCTCATGATCGTCCTCGTGAAAGCGTCGCCCTGATGCCCGATTCTAGACTGATGCGAGCGTTTCGTGGTTCCGGGCACTTTTCTGCCCAGGCGTCGCGGTGATCGTGCAACCTGCGCTCAACGTCATCGGGCTGGGTCTGCCCGGCTGGACGTACTGATTGCGGACTCAGGCATGGCCGCAAGTGGCTCGAACCGTGCCTGGAAGAAGCGCAGGTAGCGCGGCTCGTGGGCCATCCTGAGGCCGCGTGCCGTGTCGCGCTCGTCGAACACCGCCGCCACCGATTCCGCGACGACGTCCATGTGCGCCTGCGTGTAGACGCGGCGCGGGATCGTCAGCCGCACGAGTTCGAGGGCGGGGTAGTGGTGTCGACCGGTTGCGGCGTCGCGGCCGGCCGAGACGATGCCGCGCTCCATCGCGCGCACGCCGGCGTCCACGTACAGGTTCGCCGCCAGCGTCTGCGCCGGGAAATCGTCCTGGCGGATGTGCGGGTAGAACGCCTTGGCGTCGAGATAGACCGCGTGCCCGCCGATCGGCCGCACGATCGGCACGCCCATGTCGATCAGCTTGTGGCCGAGGTATTCCACCTGCCCGACGCGCGCGCGGATGTGGTCGTCCTCGACCGATTCGACGATGCCGCGGGCCATCGCCTCCATGTCGCGGCCGGCCATGCCGCCGTAGGTGTGCAGGCCTTCGTAGACGACGACCAGGTTGCTGGCCTCCTCGTACAGGTGCGGGTCGTTCAGCGCCAGCCAGCCGCCGATGTTGACCAGCGCATCCTTCTTGCCGCTCATGGTGCAGCCGTCGGTGTAGGTGCAGAACTCGCGCAGGATCTGCGGCCACCGGCTTGTCGCGATAGCCCTCTTCGCGCTGCTGGATGAAGTAGGCGTTCTCGACCGCGCGCGTGGCGTCGAGCATGACGCGGATGCCGTGGCGCGCCGTCAGCTCACGCACCGCCCGCATGTTCGCCATCGAGATCGGCTGGCCGCCGGCCATGTTCACGGTGCCCGCGATGCAGACGTACGGAATGCGGTCGGCGCCCACGCGCTGGATCAGCGCCTCGAGCGCGCCGAGGTCGACGTTGCCCTTGAACGGGCTCTCGTCGGTCGGGTCGTGGGCCTCGGGCACGATCACGTCGACGAAGGTGCCGCCGGCCAGCTCCTGGTGCAGCCGCGTCGTGGTGAAGTACATGTTGCCGGGCACGTAGTCGCCGGGCTTGATCAGGATGTGCGACAGCAGGTGTTCGGCGCCGCGGCCCTGGTGGGTCGGGACGATGTAGCGGTAGCCGTAGTGCTGCTGGATCGCCGCTTCGAGGTGGTAGAAGTTGCGGCTGCCGGCGTAGGCCTCGTCGCCCAGCATCATGCCGGCCCACTGCCGGTCGCTCATCGCGCTGGTGCCGCTGTCGGTCAGCAGGTCGATGTAGACGTCCTCGGAGCGCAGCAGGAAGGTGTTGTAGCCCGCCTCGGCGATGGCCCGCGCACGCTCGGCGCGAGTCGTCATCTTGATGGGCTCGACCACCTTGACCTTCCAGGGTTCGGCCCACGAGCGGTGCGCGGGGCGACGGTGACGGGATTCGGGTGAGTTGGTCATGAGGATCTGCGCTGCTCCCGCGGCGGGGCGTTCGGAATCCGGAGAAGGCAAGGATGTTGCCAACGACCGGGTCGAGGAAGACGTGCATGTACGGATCCTCCTGCCTCGCGATGGGCGCTTTAAGCTTGCGGCGCGGCGCCACGAACTGTTGTCGTGGCGCGCGGATGCAAAGGGGGAGACAGCACATGGTGATCGAGGGCGACTGGAAGCCGACTCGACTCGTGGTCTTCGAGTTTCCGTCACTCGCGGCGGTGCAGGCGTTTTACGTGCGCCCGGCCTGTCAGCCGCTCAAGGCGATGAGACAAGAGGCCGGCAGCGCGAAATGATGCCGCTGGCACAAGTCAGGGGAGAACGGTCCAGGTCATGTTGCGCATCGGGTCAGGCTGACCAAGTGCCGTCGCCCTCGGGTCCGCAGGGCCGGGGGGGGGGAGCCGGTGATCCTGTGCGACCCGAAGACGTCGGTGTTCGGTTACTGACCTGAAGTTCGCGGGACGGCCTGGCGCGTGACAGCCAGACGGCGTGGTGGTTCCAGTTCCACGGCGCGTCGACGGCAATCCGAACGGTCGCGGCGGTGCGCTCTGCCTGGGTGGCGAGTGCGGCCGCTTTCACGGTGTCATTCCAGCTCGTCGGCCAACGCATCGGTGTTCCTCGCGTTCCTGCTGTGCCACGGGACGCGACCGTTCGCGGTCCCATTCGACGCGTGGATTATCCGTCATATTCGCAGTGCAACCAGATGCAAGAGTGTTCCCGTTTGGCGACAGCGGGACGCGAATATCGTGCGCACGGGCGTATGATGACCAGGTCCAGGCGCGGGCTGGCGGCTCGCGCCTTCTCAACCAGAAAGGAGAGCGGGCATGGCCAAGAAAGCCAGGAAGTCAGACAGCAACGTATACCGCGTCACCGAGATCATCGGCACCAGCACCGTGTCCTGGGAGGACGCTGCGAGCAGTGCCATCGAGGCGGCAGCAAAGTCGCTGCGTGACCTGCGCATCGCGGAGGTCAGCAAGCTCGACATGAAGGTCGAGGACGGGAAAGTCGTCGCCTATCGGGCCCGGGTGTCGCTGTCGTTCAAGTACGAAGCCTGAGGTCTTGACCACGGCCCTGCTGCTTCAGCTCCCGCCCGAACGGGGCGGCATTTCGCGGCTGCCCGGCCATTCGCTCGGGCTGCGGGGCGCTTCGCCGGAACGATGGATGAACTGGCCCATGGAAAAAGTGGCGGTGCACGAACGATGACCACGGATGACAGGCAGAAGCTATTGCGGGCGGCCATGGCCGCAGTGCGGGACTGCTCGGAAACGATGGAGACCCAGGCGGCGAGTCTGCTGCAGGCGCTGCCGGCAGTGGCGATCGACGAGGGGTTGCGGGCCGCGGCCATTGATCTCGGTGCGGGGCTCAAGGACGCGGCGAGCCGCGTGACGTTCGAGCTGGCTCTGCTGCAAACCGAGATGGCTGAGGGCACAGCGGCGGCCGGGACGGTGGTGCAACGCCTCTCCAGCATGGACGCATTGATGATGCGTGGTGTGGCGGCCATGGCGGACGTCGTGGACGCGCTGGAGAAAGCCGCGGAGCACGACGAGACCAACGAGCGCGCGTTCGTGCTCGTGATCGAGGCGACGGGGATCATGCTGCAGGCCCTCGAGAAAGCGAAGTCTGCGACACAGGCGCTCAGCGCGGCAGGGTGAACGGATGCGCTCGCCCTCGCGGACCCATCGTCAATTCGGTGGCGGCGGCGGTGTCTCGTCCTTCTGCTGCTGCCGGCGTTGCTGCTTCTCCTCGCGCTTCTTCCTGGCGGCCTCTTCGCGCTGCTTTTTCTGCTGTGAGTAGTTGGGGGGTCTGGCCATCGGCTCTCCTTTCGAGATGGTGGAAATGAGTCAGGGTAACTGTTGGCCGGCCTTTCGGACAGCGGTGGCGTCATGGACCGCCGGAAACGGGCCGGTCGACTCCGGCAACCCGCCCGTTCCTTGCCGCAACACGGTCGTGACGCAGGTCAGCAGGCCCGCTGGTTCGAGTCGTGCCGAATTTGTGACGGGTTACAGGAAATTCCTGCTTGATCTGCCACGCTCTGCCTTGCCGCACTGCGGGTGGATGCGGAAGCTGAGCGTGCGATCCCGCGTGAGCAAGGACATAAACGACCGGTACGGGCATCACCTGGGCGACGAGATCCTGGCCGGCGGAGGGCGCTCATGGATAGGTCTGGCAGCAGCAAGAGGTGACAGGGCATGGAGGAGTACTGGGCCACGCGGACGGGACGGTGGCGACGGGCGATGCAGGGACAGGCGGGACCGCCGCTGGCCGAGCGGCTCTACCAGGTGATCCGCAAGGACGTGGACGCGGGGCAGTTGCCGGCTGGGGCATTGCTGCCCACCAGCGAACGGGTCGCGGGTGAACTGACCGTCGCACCTGCTGACGTGCAGGCGGCGTATGAGCGCCTGCTTGCGGACGGGTTTCTCGAGCAGCGCGCGGACGGCGTCTTCTGCATCACGAGCCGCGGATGTGAGACGAGTGTCGGGGACCAGACGCAGATACGCTTCGAGGCAGCACTGCTCAAGGCGGTGCGCGAAGCGGCGGCCCGCGGCCTCTCGAGCGCCGAGGCGACCGGGATGTTCAAGGCGGCCATGGTCCGCCTGGAAGCGATGGAGCGTCCGAAGAAGCCGCAGGAGTGAGCAGGCTGCGGTCTTCCGCAACGGCCGGGACCCGGCGGACGCCAGGTGCGTCCGGACCTGGGTCGAGTGGACGCGCCGGGCCGGGTTCCGGTGACTTGGCTGGTCCGCGTGTGGCATAAGGCAGCTACGCCAGCCACGAGCGGGTTTTCGCATGAATCTCGAAAAAGTCATCTTCGGCTTCGTCATCGTACTGGCCGCGACCCTGAATTTCGGTTTTGTCTACGGGGATCCGACCGATCCCGGCCAGCACCACCTGTGGGAATTCTTCGCCGTGTTCGTGGTGAACGTGATTGCGACTGCGCTCAAGTTCGGTGACCGCACGCAGATCGGCGCGGTGCACCTGTCGACCAGCCTGGTGGCCGTGCTGCAGCTCGCTGCGGCGGCTCTGGTGTGGTTCTTTGCGCCGCCGGGACCGCTGTCGGAGGACACGATCGTCAGCGTCGTGTCGCTGTCGGCAGGCGCGCTGCTGGCAAACGTCGTCTCCGTGGTCATCCTCATCGTAGAGACGACCATGATGCGGAGATGAGTTGACGTGAACAGCACGCTGCTGCTCACGTTGCGGCGCCTGCGGGCGCCGATCATCGTGCTGATCGTCGTGTTCGCGGTCGGCATGGTGGGCCTGGTGCTGATCCCGGGCCAGGACCAGGACGGCCAGCCCTGGCACATGTCGCTGTTCCAGGCCTTCTACTTCATGACCTACACCGCGAGCACGATCGGTTTCGGCGAGATTCCCCATGCCTTTACCGACCGTCAGCGACTGTGGGTCGTCGCCATCATCTTCGCGTCCGTACTCGGTTGGGCCTACCTCGTGGCAAGCCTGCTCGCGCTCGGGCGCGACAAGGCCGTGCGCAAAGCCTACGTGGATGCGCGCTTCAACCGCGCCGTGCAGTCCATCGTCGAGCCGTTCTTCATCATCTGCGGCATCGGCGAGACCGGCAGGCTGGTCGCGAAGGCGCTGGACCTGCGGGGTCGGCGCTTCGTCGTGGTCGAAGTCGACGAGACCCGGGTCCAGGAAATGGACCTGATGGACTTCCGGCAGGTGCCGCTCGCGCTGGCAGCGGACGCCCGGCTGCCCGACCACCTCACGGCCGCCGGACTGCGCAAGAACCAGTGCCGGGGCGTGCTCGCGCTCACCAACGACGACCAGGCCAACCTGGCGGTGGCGATGTCCGTGCGCCTGCTCGAGCCCAACGTACCGGTGCTGGCCCGCGCGATGAGCCGTGAGACGGCAGGCAACATGGCGTCGTTTGGCACGCACCACATCATCAACCCGTTCGCGCGGTTCGGGGAACACCTTGCGCTCGCCATTGCGGCGCCGGTGAACCACCGGCTCGTCTCGTGGTTGACCGGCCTGCCGGGAACGATCCTGGAGCCTGTCGCGGCACCGCCGCGGGGCAAGTGGGTGGTCTGCGGCTACGGCCGTTTCGGACGCGAGGTTGTCCGCGCGTTTCACGCGCATGGGCTCGATGTGACCGTCATCGACCCGAATGCGCCGACCGGAGCGGACCTGCCGACCGTCCGCGGCACTGGCACCGAGGCCGGGCCGCTGGCAGCCGCAGGCATCGAAGAGGCGTCCGGCATCGTCGCCGGCACCGACGACGACGTGAACAACCTGTCGATCGTCGTGACCGCGCGCGAATTGAATTCGAACCTTTACACGATCGTCCGCCAGAACCTCCGCGCGAACCACTCGCTGTTCGACGCTTTCGATGCCGACATGACGATGGTCTCGAGCGAGTTGATCGCAAGCGAATGCCTGGCCGTCATCCGCGCCCCGTTGCTGGTGCCATTCCTCGAGATCGCACGCACGGAGAGCGCCGAATGGGCCAATGCGCTCCTCGAGCGGCTGGAGCAGCGGATCGGCCGGCGCGCGCCGGCCATGTGGAGCGTGACGCTCAACATCAGTGAGGCGCCGGCGTTCTACAGCTTGCTGATGGACGGCGGGCACGCGACGCTTGGCGACCTGGTCCGGGATCCTGCCGAGCGGGACGCGCAGCTCGCATGCCTGCCGCTGTACCTGGAGCGGGATTCGAAGAAGATTGCGCTGCCGGACCACGCGCTGCAGCTCGAGCCGGGCGACCACCTGCTGTTTGCCGGCCGCAGCGCCGCGCGCGAGCGGCAGCAACCCATGCTGTTCAACCCGAACATCTGTAACTACGTGCTGACCGGGCATGACGGCCCCGCGGGCTGGGTGTGGCGGCGGCCGCGGCGTCGTGCCGCCGCCACGAGCGGAACCCGCAGGCCGCGATAGCTCATGCGCGGGGCCGCCCGATGGTCGAGCTGGATCTTCTTGCAGTCGCGACGATACATTCCTGGTCTTCAGGCAGCCGGCAAAAAAAGATAGAGAGAACACCATGAATCCGGTCATGTGCGGTGTGAGGAAAGCGGCGCTGGCGGTCATCGCTGCGGCGCTTGGTGCACAGGTCGCTGGTGCCCAGGCGCCGTTGCGGCAAGACATTGCAAAGGCGGCAGAGACCGGGGCCGCGACGCGCGGCCTCGTGATCTACAGTGCGCGGGAAATCGTCACCCTGGATCCGGCCAGGCCCAGTGCGCAGGCCGTTTCGGTGAGGGGAGACCGTGTGGTCGGCGTCGGTTCGCTCGACGAGCTCAAGCAGGCCGCGGCCAAGGAACCCTACTCCGTGGACGACACGTTCGCGGACCAGGTGATCGTGCCTGGCCTGATCGCACAACACGATCATCCGCTGCTCGCCGCGCTGACGATGACCTCGGAGATCATCGCGATCGAGGACTGGGTACTGCCGCAGGGAACGTCCAGGGCCGCCAGGAGCCATGCGGAATACATCCAGCGACTGACCGAGGCGAACGCACGGCTCAAGGATCCGGACGCGGTGCTGCTGACCTGGGGCTATCACCAGTACTTTCACGGCCCGCTGAGTAAGGCCGAACTGGACGCGATCAGCACGACGCGCAGAACAGCGTCATCCGCGCATGGATCACCGCACGGTGATCGTGCACTTCGCCGTCTCGACGCCGGACCAGGTTGCCCGGATCAAGCGGCTGGGCGCGATCGTCAGCGGCAACCCCTACTATCCAGTGGCGCTCGCCGACAACTACCGCGTCAACGGCCTCGATCCTGCGCGTGCCGACTCGATGGTCCGCATGGGCAACGTGCGCGGACCCGAGCAGCGCGTCAGCCGTCTCGGCGCACTCAAGGCGGTCACGCTCGACGCGGCCTATTCGCTCCGGCTGGAGAAGGATGTGGGCAGCATCGTGCCGGGCAAGCTCGCCGACTTCACGGTCCTGGCGGACAACCCGGTGACCATCGATCCGATGAAGATCAAGGACATCAAGGTCTGGGGTACAGTCCAGGAGGGACGCGTGCTGCCGGTGCAGACTCGAACCGTGGCAACCGCCAGCATCGACTCGGGTCGCAGCGAGTCCGCCGGCAATGCTGCAGCGGAACGGACTGCCGCGCTCGATGACTCGTTCTCGCAACTCGTCGGTGCGCACCTGGTGGGAATCCTGAACCACGGCCACTGACTGGCCTGCAGCGCCGGGACAGGACCCGCGCGGGATCATGCCCACAAGACGGACGCTTGCCCCGCGAACCAGTCCTCGACGTACGGCTCCACCGCGGCCTCGATGCGTCTGCGCTTGATCTTCATCGTCGGTGTCAGCAGGCCGTTCTCGATCGTCCACGGCTCACGCGCCACCACCAGCAGGCGCAGCCGCTCGTGCGAGGCGAGGCTGGCGTTGACGTCGTCCAGCAGCCTGGCGAGTTCGGCCTCGACGCTGGAGCGCACCTCCGGTTCGACCGTGCGCGGGCGCAGGAACTCGTCCAGCACCACCACCGCGTAGGCGGCCGGTTGGCCGACGCCGGACACGATCGACAACTCGACCATCGGGTGCGCGTTGATCCGGTTCTCGATCGGCGCCGGCGCCACGTACTTGCCCTTGGCTGTCTTGAAGAGCTCCTTCTTGCGACCGGTCAACTTCAGCCGGCCTGCGGCGTCGTACTCGCCCAGGTCGCCGGTATGAAAGAAGCCGTCGGCCGTGAAGGCCTCGGCGTCGAGGTCGGGCTGCTTGTAGTAACCCATCATGGTGCCGGGCGACTTGACCAGGATCTCGCCGTCCTCGGCCACGCGCACCTGCACCGCTTCGTTGGGATGGCCAACGTAGCCCGGCAGGTCTTCGCCGGGGCGCGTGCCGTGCGAGTAACCGAAGTCCTCGGTCATCGCATAACCTTCCAGCAGGTTCAGGCCCAGCTTGCGATACCAGGCCAGCAGTTCCGCCGGCAGGGGCGCCGAACCGCTGCCGGCTGCCACCACGTGCTCGAGCCCGAGGCCGGTGAGAACCTTCTTGCCCACCGCTGCCGCCGTCGCCGGGTTGTCCAGCATGGCGTCGAGCTGGGCGGCCGGCATCTGCGAGAGCACCGCCTGCTGGAACTTGGCCCACAGCCGCGGCACTGAAATGAAGAGGGTCGGCCTGGCGCGGCGCATGTCGTCCATGAAGGTCGCCAGCGACTCGTTGAAGAATACCTGCGGCGTGCCGCGCACGAACGCGAAGCACTCGACCCAGGCGCGTTCGTAGCAATGCGCCAGCGGCAGGTAGGACAGCGCTGCGGCATCCGGGACCATCGCGGTCGACCTGCCGTTTGACGATGTACTCGGCTGCGGCGGTGATGCTGCCGAAGCTCTGCATCACGCCCTTGGGCTGGCCAGTCGAGCCCGAGGTGTAGAGCAACAGCGCCAGCTCGTCGGCGCCGCGCTGCGGCCGGCCCGGCAGCGGCGGCGTGCGCGCGACGATGTCGTCCCAGGTCTCGAAACCGGTCTCGGGTGCCAGCGGCAGCGCGATGCAAGGCAGCCCGGCCGGCACCGCGTCGCGCTGGTGATCCCAGGCGTCGAGCTTGCCGACGAACAGCAGGCTGGCCTCGCTGTGGTCGAGCACGAAACGGATGTTGTCGGCAGTCTCGGTGGGGAAGATGGCCACGGTCACGTGACCGGCCATCCACGCCGCCAGATCGACCATGAAGAAATGCGCGCTGTTCTTCGCCAGCATCGCGATGCGCGAGCCCGGCGGCAGCCCCAGGCTCCTGAGATGCGCGGCCATGCGGCGCGACGAGTCGAGCACCTGGCCCCAGGTGTAATCGGCCACCTGGCCGCCGCCAAGCGGCTGGGTCAGGAACACGTGGTCGCGGTACGCGACCTCGTGATCGTACACATGGTCCAGGATCAGTCGGCGCTGGCTCACGCGACCATTGCCAGCGCCCGGGCGCGTGCGAGCACTGCTAGTGACCGAACAAGCCGCGCAGCTTGTCCACGGTCTCCTTCGTCTTCTTCACGGCATCCGTCGGCGCCGGCGCGGGCTCGGCCGTCGACGTTGCGGCGGGTGAGGTCGTGCTCGCGGACGATGGTGCGGACGGGGATGCCGCCGGTGCAGCCGCCGCCGCGGCCTGTGGCGGCGCCGTGGTCAGCCAGTACTGGATCTGCGTGACCGGCGGCGTGACGCTCACTTCGTTGAGGTCGACCTGCACGCCGCGCTTCGAGGTCGAGCGGACGTCCAGGTCGAATGCGTCCCGGACCTTTGCATACGGTTCGTTGGCGACGAAGCACCACACCTGCCGCCACTTCGGGTTGCCCTTGGCCTCGCTGCTCTTTGCGGCCGAGCACTCCTTGTCGTAGGTCGCGCCGGGATAGAGCGGGGCGATCAACTCTGCCGCGGGCGGCGGGCTGTCGGGGAAGCTGTCGTAGTACGCCATTCCGGACCGGCTGGTCCAGTACGTGATCATCGTGACGTTACTGATCTTGACGATTCCGTCGGCGACCACGTCGTCCTCGCTGACGATTACGGAGACGCCGCCGTTGTGCGGCTTGCCCGCGCCCTTGACGAAGGCCTGCACCTTGTCGATGGGGTCGCGCGTGTAGAAGCAGTAGACCGCCGCGTCGGGCAGCCGGGGAGCCGTGTGCTCGGCCGAACAGTCCGCGTCGAAGGTTGCGCCCGGGTAGGGCTGCGCCGCGTAATCCGCCGGCTTGGGCGGCGACTTGGCGAGCTTCGCGCGCAGCGCGCGGACCTCCTCCGGCGAGGCCACGTTGTCGGCAGGCGCTGGCGGCGCCACGACGACAACAGCCAGGGCGGCCAGCATCCATCGCATCCATCGACGCTTCGCGCTCATTGCGACTCTCCCCTTTCGCTCGCGCCAGCGTGGAACCAGGGGTCGTGGTCCCGCTCGCGCATGACCGTGCCGAAATGCCGCGCATAGCATACCAATGCGCGGTCTGCGGCGACATTCCCGGGGGGCTAGCGGCGGATCGCGGCGAGCTCGTCAGTGTCGAACCACAGCCCTCCGCACTGGGGGCATTCGTCGATATCGACCGGTGCCGTCGACGAGAACGGGCGACGCATCATGACGACATCGGGGTGGTGCGGGCAGCGCAGTCGCAGCGAGTGGTCGAGGAGCGTCGGGGGAAACTGGCTCAGGTGGGCAACCAGTGCGTCGCCGAAGGCGGCGTGGGGATGCGCGAAACGAGACAGTTCGAGACGATCGAGCCAGAGCCCGCCACAGTCTTCGCAGACGTCGGTGTCGACGCCGCCCACGCGCAGGCGGTGGAGGGGTTTCGCATCGCGCGGACATTTCAAGTCATGCCTGGTCATGGCAGGTCAGTCCCTGGCGGGCGCACTTTCGACGCGGGCGTTGGGAAAGAAAGCCTGCTCGCCGTTGATGCGGAACGCCGCAATTGCTGCCTGACCGGGCGGCGACACCAGCCAGTCGATGAACAGCTGGCCTTCGGCGCGCTTCACCTGCGGGTGCCGCGCGGGATTCACGAGCATCACGCCATACTGGTTGAAGAGGCGCTTGTCGCCCTCGACCATGATCGCGAGATTGCCGGGGTTCTTGAACGCCAGCCACGTGCCACGATCCGACAGCAGGTAGGCGTCCATCGCGGACGCGGTGTTGAGCGTCGCGCCCATGCCGGCACCCGTCTCGCGGTACCAGGGTCCCTTGCTCGCCGCGATGTCGATGCCGGCATCGGCCCACAGTCGCAGTTCCGCCGCGTGGGTTCCGCTGCGATCGCCACGCGACACGAACGGCGCCTGCGCGGCAAGGATTGCCTTCAGTGCCGCGGTAATGTCCCGCCCACCCGCGATGCGTGCAGGATCGGCCTTCGGCCCGACCAGCGCGAAATCGTTGTACATGACATCGCGTCGGTCGATGCCGGACCCCTCGGCTGCGAACTGCTCCTCGGCCTGCCGGTCATGAACGAAAACGACGTCGGCATCGCCGCGCCGGCCGACATCCAGCGCCTGTCCAGTGCCGAGCGCCACGACATGCACCGCGATCCCGGTCTGCTGCTGGAAGATCGGCAGGATGTAGCCAAACAGGCCGGAGTTCTCAGTGGAAGTCGTCGACGCCACGGTGATGTAGCGTTCTGCTGCCGGCGCCGCGGCTGCGGGTCGACCAGACAGCGTCGCCACGGCAAGGATGGCCAGGGTCGCGACCGACATGCATCGTCTCATTGCCAAGGCAGTTCTCCATTGATAAAGGCCGCCGCTTCGGCAGAGGCGGGGGAATGCAGGAACTTTCCGACCGACGCGTGTTCGACGACGCGGCCGCCGGAAAGGAATACGACCTCGTCGCCGAGCCGGTGTGCCTGGCCGAGGTTGTGTGTGATGAGGACGATCTTGGTGCCGGCCTCGTGCACGGCCTGGATCACCGATTCGATGGCCTGGGTGGCGGACGGATCGAGGTTGGCCGTCGGCTCGTCCAGCAGCAGCAGTTCCGGCCGCAGGGCCCAGGCGCGGGCGAGGGCGAGGCGCTGCTGTTCGCCCCCGACAGCACGCGCGCAGGTTGCGCGGCGAGGTGCGCGAGTCCCACGCGATCGAGAGCCTCCCCGGCGGCGTGGAGCCTGGCCGCGCGCGGCACACCGGCCAGCATGAGTCCGTAGGCGACGTTGGCCAGCGCGGAGCGACGCAACATCACCGGACGTTGAAAGACCATCGCGTGGCGTCGTCGCCCGTCGATCGATTCCGGCCCGTTGAACCGCACCTGTCCCGAGGTCGGCTGGAGCAGGCCGTGGCACAGGCGCAGCAGCACGCTCTTGCCGGCGCCGTTCGGCCCGAGCAGGACGGTGCGCGGCCCGGCGTCGATGGTCAGGCTGACCCGATCGACCAGTTGCTTGCCGCCCGCCGCGTAGCTGACGTCGTTGAGGCACAGCGGGAGCAGTGGCGCCACGTCGACCATCCTGCGCGCTACCCGTAGCGCCGCACGGACGCTTCCCTCAACAGGAAGGCAGCGGCGTTCACCGCGACGACAATGCCGATCAGGATGGCGCCCAGTCCCAGGGCCAGCGGCAGGTCGCCCTTGCTGGTCTCGAGCGCGATCGCGGTCGTCATCACACGTGTCACGCCGTCGATGTTACCGCCGACGATCATCACCGCGCCGACTTCGGCCGCCGCGCGGCCAAAGCCCGCCAGCACCGTGGTCACGAGCGAGAAGCGTATGTCCCAGAGCAGCGTCGCCGCGGAGCGCAGCGGCCCGGCGCCGAGCGAGTGCAGCAGGTCCGCGTAGTCGACCCAGGCGTCTTCCGCGGCCTGGCGCGTCAGTGCGATCACGATCGGCAGGACCAGGAGACTCTGTGCGATGACCATGGCCGATGGCGTGAACAGCAGGCCGAACTCACCCAGCGGCCCGGCGCGCGAGAGGAGCAGGTACACGACCAGGCCCACGACCACCGGCGGCAGGCCCATCAGTGCGTTGGTCGCCACGACCAGAGGCCGGCGGCCAGGAAAACGGCTGACCGCGAGCGCGGCCCCGAGCGGCAGGCCCACCACGGATGCGATGCACACGGCCGAGAGGCTGACCTCAAGGCTCAGGAGGACGATGCCCAGCAGGTGCGGGTCACCGCCGGCAATGAGGCTCATCGCGGCGCGGCTCGCGGCGCTGAAGTCATTCAATCCGCTGCGCTCCTGAGCTGGCAAATGCCGGGGTGCGAAAATATGCACGACTCGAAACGGCAACGCGAGTTGTTTTGTTCGTTCCGCGGGACCGGGGGGGCGGGTCGCGGTGGAAAGCGTCGATGGCCCGCACCGCGCTTTGGAGGATGATGGGAGAATGTTCTGCAGAGGAGCGTGCGATGCGATATGTCGTCAACAGCCAGAAGAGCGTCGATCAGGCCGTGGCGGATCTGGAGGTGGCCGTGCGCCAGAACGGATTTGGGATACTCCACCAGTACGACCTGAAGAAGACCCTGGCCGGCAAGGGCGTTGACCTGCCGCAGGAGTGCCGGATCCTCGACGTCTGCAACCCGACGCAAGCGGCGCGCGTGCTGACCGAGGACATGGGAATGAACGTCGCACTTCCGTGTCGCATCTCGGTCTACGAGGACGGCGGGCAGACCTGCATCGGCATGGTGAAGCCTACGGCCATGCTCGCGAGCCTGTCGAACTCGCAGGAACTGAAACGCGTGGCCGCGGACGTCGAGCTGGCAATCACTCGAATGATTGACGCGGCGAGGTAATCTGCGGATCTATCCCGCCCGTTTTGCCGGTGCCGCTCGCATCTCGAACGTGTATCCCAAGGCAGACGCGACTCCGACGATCGTCGTAAAGGCGGGGTTGCCGCTGTCGCTCAGTGCCTTGTAGAGGCTCTCGCGACCCAGGCCACATCGTTTCGCCACTCGCGACATGCCCCGGGCGCGTGCCACCGTTCCGAGGGCCGTCACCATGGCCTGTGCATCCCCTTCAGCGAGCGCGGCATTGAGGTACGCCACTGTGCAGCTGCGTTCAAGGAAGTCCGCCGTGCAGCTCGGGATCGACACTCCTGTCGCCAGTGCCCGCCGCGCTCCGCCCCTGCTCGGGCGCCGCGCGAATCGGTTCCGCGCCGGTCGGGCGTCCAACAAACCGGCGCACGTGGCCGTGCTCGCCGACGATCAGGGGACCGATGCGTTGGCGGATTGCGTAATCGGATTCCGTCGGTCGGGTCCGCCAGCGCAGGTAGTCGGTCCACGTCGGGTTCTCGAAGCGTTCGATCCATAGATCTGTTGCGTCGACGTCCTGGCACACCGACCAGCCGCGCGCGCCGTCGCGACGCCGGACCCGGCCCAGCTGGTTGATCACCGAGACGAACTCCGTCGCATGTTGCGGGAGGACGCGGTATTCGATCGTCACGACGATGGGCCCCGATGCCGGGTGAATCGGAACGCTGGGTGGGTTCAGCTCGGCCCTGGCCCGGGGGTCCAGCGAACCCAGGGGGGCCACCGAGACCGGTAGCCAGCGCGCAGCGGCGAGCGAGATCAGCGCGGCCAGCCCGGCCAGCGTGAGCGACTCACGCACGCCCTGTGCATTGGCAATCTGTCCCCAGAACCAGCTGCCGAGCGCTATTCCCGCAAATGCGATGGTCTGGTACGTCGCCAGCATGCGTCCGGTCACCCAGCGCGGCGAGGAAAGCTGCACGGCAATGTTGAAATTGGCGAAGCCCAGGGTCCACACGGACCCGGCGAGCACGTGAGCGAGCAGCGTGAGCATCGTCCAGCGACTTTGACCGATCGCGATCATCGCGACACAAGCCAACGCGGACAGTGCCCGGAGCTGCGCATCGCTGGTGAATCGGCCGCGTAGGCCGGCACTGGCCAGCGCACCGAGCATGGCGCCGATCCCGAAGCTGCCCAGCAGGATGCCGTAGGTCAGGGCGTCGCCATGGAGGAGATCGCGCGCGACGATCGGCATCAGTGCGGTGACCGCTGCAACGGGGATCGACTGCAGGGCGCAACGCGCCAGGATTGCAAGCACATGGGGCGAGAGGCCGACGTAGCGCAAGCCGCCGCCGATGGCGGAGGCCAGCGGCTCGCGCGGAAGTTCGCTCGGCACGCGGTGCGGCTGCCACCAGAGCAGCGTCGCGATGATGCCGAGATACGAGACGGCATTGGCGATGAACGCGACGGCGGCTCCGGCCGCGGCGACGATCGCACCGCCGATCGCCGGACCGAGGCTGCGCGCCAGATTGAAACCGACGGCATTGGCCATGACGGCCGGTGCAATCTGGGCGCGCGGTACGAGATCGCTGATCGATGCCTGCCAGGCGGGCGCCATGACAGCCGAGCCGCAGCCGACCAGGAACGTGAGCAGGAGCAGCACCGTCGGCGTGATGGCGCCTGCCAGCGTGACCGCTGCCAGCACGATCGAAGCCGTCAGCGTGAAGAACTGCGAGGCCAGCATGATCATCCGGCGATCGCGCGTGTCTGCGAGGGCACCGGCTATCAGCGAGAGAAAGAAGAAGGGGAGCGCCCCAGCCGTCTGCACCAGTGCGACCTTGTCGGCCGACGGTGCGATCGTCGTCATCAGCCACGAGGCGCCGACCGTCTGGATCATGCCGCCGAACGAGGAGACGAGCGAGCCGCACCAGAACAGCGCGAACGCGCGGTGCTGGAACGGGGCGAGCGTGGCACGGCGCCAACGCTCGAAGTAAGAGCCATTTTCCTCAGCCGGGTCGGACATCGAGAACTGCCATGTTCAAGGACTGATCATGAGTCGCCTGCCGCAGGCGGCCACCGCCGGGTGCGGTCATCGCGGGCGAACAAGCGTTTATATCGTATCGGTGGTCGATGGACACGCGCAGGTACGTCGCAAGGCTCCGATGCGCCCTTCGGGTCCGGCTCTCGCTACCGCTCGAGCGTTCGCGCCGACGACGAGACATTCAGTCTCGTCGTGTCAGCACCTCGCTCACCCAGGTCTTGGCCTTCTTACCGTTACCCGCGTCGTATTCGTCGACGGTACCCTTGAAGCGGTGAGTGCGCGGCTGAGACTGGCCCGACGCTTTGATGCGATGGGCAATCAGTCACACCTCATGCTCGACAGGAGAGCGGGACCACAGGGATCGTGGTCCGGTCAGCGAGTCAACGTGTACGAATGGCCGGAAGGCCGCTCGAGATTCGCATAGCGCCGGGTGGGCGGGTTCTGGGATAAGAAGGGGCCTTGCGGCCCCTCGATTCTGTAACGCTACGATGCGGAGCTGCTCTGCCCGGCGGTGTCCGTGCCGCCGGGGCGCTCCTCCAAGTCTGCGAGTCGGGTTGGCGACGCCCGCATCTTACCTGACAGCAGGGCGCGCCGGCGTTGGTCGTGCGCGTCAGCGGCTGCGACGTTGATTGCGGCACGTGGGGCCGTTGCCACTCGCATTGCGAGTGTGGTCGATCTAGCGGCGCAGCAGCCAGAAGACCAGGCTAAGCACGAGGCTCAACACGATCATGGTCGTAAAGGGCGCGAAGAGCTTGAAACCGGGTCGGTCGATGACGATGTCGCCCGGCAGGCGACCCAGCGGCAGTTTGCTGATCCATGGCCACAGCAGGCCGATGGCGGCGATCAACAGTCCGATCGTGATGAGCAGGCGTTGCATGGCGCCATGGCAAACGAGAGACACCGGATCCTGGGGCAGCGGTTGCGCCGATCGGGTCGTCAGTGGCGAGGGCGGCGGGCGGACCAGACGCGAAGCTCGATGTGTCGGGCCGCTTGGTGGAAATCGCGATCCGTGGTGAGCATCAGCAGGTCGTGCCGCGTGCAGAGCTGTGCAAACAATGCATCGATGGTGCCGAGTTGCAGGCCTTTGCGCCGGCAGGCATTGCGCAGCTCCGCGGCCTCGATGTGATCGCGGCGGTCCGGCACGATCAGCGGCAGGGCAGTGAAGCGTTCGATGATCTGCTTGCGGGCCCGCGGGCCCGCAAAACCCTGCAGTAGTTCCTGCAGCACAAGCCCGGTCGTCACCAGACTCTCTCCGCCGCGTATCGCGGCCGCGAGCGCGTCGACTTCGGGTACGTCGACCGGCGCATCGCGACGCAGCGCGAGCGACCAGACGCTGGTGTCAACGAACAGCGTCATCCGCGGGTGCGCTCAGCCTTGTAATCGTACGCCGGTGTCCCACTCGAGCTTGCCCATCAGCTCGAGCAGGCGCTTCTGGCGGTGGCGGGCGACGAATTCCTCGAGCGCACGGGTGACCGCAGCGCGCTTGGTCTGCTCGCCGCTCACCTCGAGCGCCGCTTCGATGAGTCTGCGGATCGATCGACAGATTGGTCGCCATGTGTGATACCTCACACACATTTTCACACATACGTTCTCATCCGGCAAATGCTCTTGAAAGCCCGACAGGAGGAAGGGGCCGGGCGACCCCTTCCTGACACTGGGGCAAGACGTCAGCGGCGGCGGCGGGAAGTCGTTCGAATGTGTGGCGGGTTTGCATAGAAAGAGAATCCCGGCCTCAGCCGGGATTCTGATTCCGATGCCGATGCGGAGATGGCGGGCTTACGGGAGCCCGCGTTCGGCGAAGCTGACGACGGTGTCGCCGGTGACGAGCAGGTGGTCGAGGATACGGATGTCGACGAGTGCGAGTGTATCGCGCAGACGGTGGGTGAGGAGCTCGTCGGCCTGCGACGGCTCGGCCGGGAGCGAGCGTGGGAGTGACGGTCGACTCGGCGAGTAGAGGAACGACGCCTGACGACGCGTCCGGCGCGGCGGCGCGGTACCCACTACGGCTCGTAGACGCACACCTCGCCGGTTCGACTGAAGGTCCTGGGGAGCTCGTAGCGCGGCGGCCAACCGCGATCGACCGCTTCGGCGAACAGCTGGCTGGCCGCGTCGGCCACTGCGTTCGGCACCAGCGTCGTCTGGGCGACCTTGCGGAGCCAGGCCATGAACGCTGCGCGGTCGAACTGCACGGGACTCTTCAGGTACCAGCCGTGCGGGTCCTGGTAGCCCTCCGCTTCCTCGATCCATTCGGGCAGGCCGGCATCGCGTCGCAGGAATTCGACGATGCGACTGTCGTCCTCGTCGTCCCCGCGGTAGGGCCGACCCAGCAGCTGCTGCACGTCGGGCCAGCTGATGCGGATGTCGCCGTTGTCGAGTCGCTGGTGCGAGACCCAGGACGCCATGGTCGTTCCTCCCTGATCCGTTGCGTCGTATTTAGCACGCCGTCGAGTGGTGGGAACTTGCGGTAACCCGCAGTCTGGATCCGATTCGGCGGGCAGACCGCCGATGCCGATCGCGTGCCCAGACGCTGACGCGGTGACAACGCCGGCGGTGCGCCGAAGCCGTTCATGCCGTCGAAGCGAATGTGAGGAAAGTGCGACCACAATCTTCGGGCAACTCTTCGAGCCGGTGTCGGGCACCTACACCTGCGTGCCAGGGTGCGAGAAGAGCGCTCAGGCGCTGCTGATCGACCCGGTGGTCAATTCGATCGACCGCCTGCCGTGTGTCGATGTAGCCTGAAGCCATGCTGTCCATCTCGTTGGGGCCATTCGCTTTGCCAGTGGCACCTCTGCTGTTGTTGCTGGCCGTTTGGGGTGCGTCATGGCTGGCCTCGCGACTGGCGGCCAAGGGTACCGAGCGGGATTCATCCGCTTCCGCCGGCAATGCCGTGCTCAACGCCGCGCTGTTCGGTTTTCTGGCGGCACGACTGGTGCACCTGGCACTTCACGCGGACCTGTACATCGCCTCACCGTGGTCTGCGTTGGATGTACGCGACGCTGGCTGGCATTTGCCGACCGGTGTAGTGGCCGGCGGCGCGTGGTTGGCATGGCGCGGCTGGCGCTTGCCGGCGTTGCGCCGGCCTCTGGCCGTGAGTGGCGTGGCGGGGATGGCTTTCTGGCTCGCCGCAACGGCTGCCACCAGCCTGGGCCAAGCCAAGGAGATGCCGTCACTGCTGCTGACCGAGCTGAACGGCGGTTCGCAACTCACGCTCTCCCAGGCCGGCGCGCGGCCGCCCGGTGGTCGTGAGTCTGTGGGCCAGTTGGTGCGGGCCCTGTCGACAAGAAATGCCGATGCTGGCGGCGGTTCAGCAGCGTGAGTCAACGGTGGGCTTTCTGTTCGTCAACCAGGGCGAAACTGACAGCGCCGTGCGCGCTTATCTGACGGACCAAGGCCTGCCGCTGCGCGAGGTTCTGCTGGACGCCGGCTCGCAACTCGGTCCCGCCGTCGGGTCGCGCGGGCTGCCCACCACGCTGTTCTACGATGCCCAGGGACAGCAGGTCGATGCACATTTTGGCGTGCTGAACGCCGCCGCACTGGAAAGCAGGCTTCGTCAACTGCGCGTTGCCCGATGACACGCAACCTCACTGCGGGCGCACCGTTGCAGGATCTCACGGGATTCAAGCGGTTGAAGAAAGGCGGGCTCAATGCCAAGGGCATCACGCGACAAAAGAAGCGTGTTTGGACTCTGCCGTCGTCGAAGTTCGAGGTCGTGCCCGCCATGGCGGGGCTGGTGGGGAAGTTGTTCGATCGGGCAGTCGACAGCTGAGCAGAATCGAACGCGCTGTCCGCGCGTCTCGGATGACCCGTTCAACTAGCCACGGTCCTCTTCGGCGGCATCGTCGTTGACCACGCGGTAGTGGATTTGACCGTCCTCGCGGCGGGCGTAGACGCTGGTGACGTCGTGAGTGGTCGAGCGGATGTCGATGCGGGCGATTTCCACTTCGTCGTCCGTCATGTCGGGCAGGTATTCACCGCCCATCAGGGTGGGGCGAATGCGACCGATGGCCGCGCGTTCGCCCTCGGAAAGTTTTTCTTTCGCCAGAAACTCCGGGATCTCGTCGAGCTTGCCGGCGTCGATCATCCGCTGCAGCGCGGCGCGGTGGTGTCCATGGGCTCGCGTCTCGTGGTTCGGGTGCCCAGTGTCGTCCGGTGTTGGCTCATCGGGTGAACTGGCGGAAAATCCATGCCCGGGTAGGGGTCCGGGGGTAGGTTTGGCGGGGGTGCTCCACCTAGTCGCGGCAATGGCCGTACCGAATATCGGATTCGCGTGCCAGTTCGACACCGACGGTAGGAATGCAGGACATGAGCAGAAAGAACGCGCCGGAGATCCTGATTGATTCCGAAGGGCGCTCCTGGGATCCAGATGATTTTGATCGCGATGCGCAGGGGGTGGAGGCGCCCAATCAGCGTGAGCACAGAGGTTGTGTATGAGTAATGTCACGTGGTATTCGCGATTTGCCAAGGCGACCGCGCACTTCTGCGGCCGGCCAAGGGTCTTCGTCATCGCTGTGGGCGTCATCGTGTTCTGGATAGCCAGCGGCCCGATCTTCGGCTTCAGTGACACCTGGCAACTGGTCATCAACACTGGCACCACGATCATCACTTTCCTGATGGTCTTCCTGATCCAGAACACCCAGAACCGGGACACCGAGGCGATCCAGGTGAAACTCGACGAACTCATCCGTGCGACCCAGGGTGCCCACAACGCTCTGCTCGATCTCGAAGAACTCGAGGAAGAAACGCTCGATTCGTTCCGGGCCAGGTATCAAGCACTGGCCAAGGCAGCAAGAATGGGGGCGACGCAGGGCTTTGCCGACACCGGCACGCCGGAGCCGTAAGCGAGACCGGTGCTGAGTGACTGTCGACCGGATGACTTCGCCGCGGGCAACCATGGCCGAAAGCCGGGACCGCATTACCAGGAGGGCAGGGGGACACATGGCGACGAACACCGGCAGAAAGAAGAGCGTGTCAGCTGGGGGCGCTTCGCCAAGATGATGGATGAGTTGGCATATGGGCAGAAGTAGCGACCGGCCAGCCGTCCTGCTGCGGGCAGCGAGTCTGCGGCAGGCGCTGCGCGCCACAGTGACGACATGATGGACTACGCGCGGCTGAAAGACCGGCATCGGGCAGAGCGGGGTGCCTGGCACCCGAACCTGTCGTTGCGGGTGCACCGGGCCTTGTCGTGGCTCGACCGGGCGGAGCAGCTGGGCGAGCAGGGCGATGCGGACGGGCAGTTCATCCTGCTGTGGATCGCGTTCAACGCGGCGTACGCGACCGAGATCGACGAGCGGTACCGGTTGTCCGAGCAGGAGACGTTCCGAAAATTCCTGCAAAAGCTCGTCGAGCTGGACACGACGGGGCGCATTGCCGAGCTGGTGTGGACGGAATTCCCCAAGAGCATCCGGGTGTTGCTCGACAACAAGTTTGTCTTTCAAGACTTCTGGAATTTTCAGAACGGGACGCTTGCGGAGGAGGAGTGGAAGCGACGCTTCGCGGGTGCCAAAAAGGCAGCCAAGTCGGCGCTCGCCGCTCGCGACACGGTGACGGTGCTGGCGGTGGTGCTGTCGCGGATCTACACGCTGCGCAACCAGCTGGTGCACGGCGGTGCCACCTGGAACGGGTCGGTCAATCGCGAGCAGATGCGCGACTGCGTCAACCTGATGGGCAAGCTGGTGCCGCTGGTCGTCGAGATCATGATGGACAACCCGGGGACGTTGTGGGGCGACGCGGTTTATCCGGTGGTGAAGTGAGGGGACGCGGGCTCACCCGTTGAGCCTCCCGCGCGCGTATAATTCACCCAGCATCAAGAACGGAGCACGTGCTCCGGCCAACCTGCCAGCTCGGCAAGGTGGATCGCCATTTCGGCGGATGCGGCCCGATCCAGGGCAACGAAGGAGCGACACATGTCCAGTCCGTCCGATCGCCGCGCGTTCGCGCGCCACGCGCCAGCGCAGTCTCCGCAACCCATGCTGCCCGCAGCGCCCAGTGGCCCGGCCTTCAAGCTCGCCGACCTCGGCGTCTACGGCTTCGACCGTCACGAGACGACGATCCTCGCGGCACTCGTCACCGAAGACCCGCTGCTGCTGGTCGGCCGCAGCGGCACCGGCAAGACCTTCCTGCTCAACACGCTCTCGGAGGCGCTCGGCCTCGAGCACCGCCACTACAACGCGAGCCTGATCTCGTTCGACGACCTGGTCGGCTTCCCGTACCCGGACGAGGCGCACTCGACCGTGCGCTTCCTCGAGACGCCGGCCACCGTGTGGGGCGCGGAGTCGGTGCTCATCGACGAGATCTCGCGCTGCAAGCCCGAGCACCAGAACCGGCTGTTTTCGCTGGTGCACGAGCGCAAGCTGCAGGGCCTGCCGCTCAAGCGCCTGCGCTACCGCTGGGCCGCGATGAACCCGTGCACGTCCGACCAGGGCGGCACCGAGGACTACTCGGGTTCCGAGCCGCTCGACCCCGCGCTCGCCGACCGGTTCTGCGCTGATCGTCACGGCGGCCGACTGGAGCGATCTCACCAACGCGCAGCAGCAGGCGATCGTCGCGCCGTCGGGCGAGGGCATGGTCACGCCGCGCAACGACGCGCTGTGCGACGCGGTCGACGCCTGGCGTGCGTCAGTTCACCGAACAGGTGAACGCCTGCCCGCCGCAGGTGACCACCTACGTCACCACGGTGGTGAGCGCGCTGAACGGCGCCTGCATCCGCATCTCGCCGCGACGGGCGCGATTGCTCGCCCGCAGCCTGGTCGCCGCGACCATCGTCGCGGGCCGCGCGACCTCCGGCCATCTTCAAGAGCGTGCTCGAGTGCAGCCTGCCGCACACGCACGTGGGGCCAGGCGATCGATCACGCGGTGATCGCGCGCCGCGCACCGTGCCGGCTGGGACGCCTCGCGCGAGGAGGCGGGCGCGTGGATCCACGGCGTTCCTCGCCGAGCAGAGCCTGCCGCGCAAGCTCTCGCTGCTGCTCGACAACTGCACCGGACCCGGACCAGGGCTCGCAGGCCGATCGCGCAACTCATTGCCAACGAATCCCCCGACCGCGCCGCGGCGTTCGCGTTCGCGACGTACCCGGCCGCGCTCGCCGGCAGGCTGCCGATCGGCGCCGAGGGCGTGAACGACCTCGCGAAGCTCGCCGTGCCGCTGCTCGACGCCGAGGGCGAGCTCTCGTGGCAGGAGCGGCTGAGCGAGAAAGGCACCAGCCACCCGGTGATCGCGAGCATCGGCCAGGTGCTGGCTCCGCTCAGGGACACCCGCCTCGCGCGGGCGCGGCAGTTCCTCACGGCCTGCGTGGTGCGCGGCATCGCGCTGCCGTCGCCGGCCGCGCTCGAGCCGCAGCTGCACGAGTGCGTGAAGCTGCTGCGCGCGCCGGGCTCGCCGCGGGAGCGCGGCCGTGAACGCCTACGAACAGTGGACCCGGTACGCTGCGGCGAAGCAGCGCGACCGGGAGCAGTGGGCCAACAGCGGCGGCCCGATGTCCCGGCGCCGCACCGAGCGCGTGGTCGCGAGCGTGCTGCGCGACGAGGCGTCGCGGATCCACCTGCCGCGGGTGATCCGCGCCGGCGCTGCACTTCGGCGACCGGGATCCGCTCTCCGGCCGTGCTCGAATCCCTCGCGCGCGTCGGCCTCGACGACGCCGAGCTGCTGCGCGAGCGCTACGACGGCCCCGGCGCACGCCGCTGCTCGTGCGCGTCGTGCCCGACGCGCGCTGGGGCGTGCAGGTCGGGCAGGGCACGCGACGAGTCGATCCTGCGGCAGGCGCTGCTGCTGGGCCTGTGCACGGCCTGGCAGTACGACCCGTCGCGTCCGG
Source organism: uncultured Gammaproteobacteria bacterium (assembly GCA_963793675.1). Taxonomy (GTDB): domain Bacteria; phylum Pseudomonadota; class Gammaproteobacteria; order Steroidobacterales; family Steroidobacteraceae; genus RPQJ01. Next base: position 698,705 of record CAWCBA010000010.1, read on the forward strand.
TGCTGTGGACGCGCGCGAGCCTGACGCGCCGCGTCGAGCTGTACGAACCCGCGGGGTTCTACGCATGAACGCCGCATGCAGGTGCGTGCCCTGGTGCACGAGCTGATGGACGAGAACCCGTTCGCGATCCGCGCGGTGCTCAGGATCCTGTCGGTCGAGTTCACGAACGCGGTGCCGACGCTCGCGGTCACCAACGAGCCGCGGCCCCGGCTGCTGATCAACCTCGAGTTCGTCGCCGAGCACTGCCAGCACCGAGGAGCACGTCAAGGCGCTGCTGTGCCACGAGTTCCTGCACGTGCTGCTGCGCCACACCGACGAGCCCGGGCGCGCCGACGCCAGGCGCGTCACCTGGCGCTCGGACGCGGTGATCAACGCGATCATCCACCGGCAGCTGGGCGAGACGTACTCCAGCATGATGGCGAGCTACTACGGCCAGGCGCAGGGCCTCGCGAAGCTGCTGCGGCCGATGCGCGCCGACGGAGCGCGGCGCGTACCTCGCTGGCACTCGGCCAGGCCCGGTACCCGCCGCTGCCGTCGTGGTGGCAGGCGTGGGCCGGCGCTGTACGACGGCAAGCTGCTCGCCGACGACATCGAGCAGCTCGCCCGCGATCTCGGCAACTCGGTGGCCAGGCCACGCAGCAGGCGAGGTGGCGAGCCGATTCCGCTCGAGAGTCTGCTCGGCAACCACGAGGACGACGCGCCGCTCTCCGAAGCGCTGCAGCAGGCACTCGACCGCGCCCGCAAGGAAATGAACGGCGGCGGCATCTGGCGCAACCCGGGGCCGGGCGCCAACCGTTACGAACTCCTCGTCACGCCCAAGCACGCCGCCATCGCGGAATGGCAGGCCAGGACCCTGCAAGTCCTGCGCAAGCACCTCGAGCCCGCGCCCGGCGCGCCGTCCGCGCCCGTGCCGGTCACCGCGCGGCTGCCCGTGCTCTCCACCTCCGACCGCCGCGCGTTCCTGCGCGCCACGTGGTCGCCGTTCCTGCCCGAGGCGCAGTGGGGCGCCACGGCCCTGCGTCCCGAGGGGCGCGCGCAGGTGTACCTCGACGTCTCGGGCTCGATGAACGCCGAGATGCCGCTGGTGGTGGCGCTGCTCGGCCGGTTGTCGCGGTGGATCCGCCGGCCGTTCTGGGCGTTCAGCACGGAGGTGGTGCCGGCGGTGATCGAGCGCGGCGTGCTGAAAGCCGGCACGTCGGGCGGCACCAGCCTCGAGTGCGTGATCGCGCACGTCGAGAAGACGCGGCCCGCCAGCGCGGTGATCGTCACGGACGGGTTCGTCGAGACGATCCCGAAGAAGCGCATCGCCGCGCTCGCGAGGCACGACGCGGCTGCACGCCATCGTCACGCGCGACGGGAATCCGTCGCTGCTCAAGGCCGCGGGGATCCCTTACTCGCAGCTCGGGAGGTTGCCGAAATGATCAGGGTCAGCGAAGCGGTGTTGCCGGGCCAGGTGCCGGGCTGCCTGGGTGCTGGTCACAGGGAAGCACCGAGGCGGAGGCACTCGAGAACATCAAGCAGGCAATCGAGGAGTACCTCGCGGTCGTCGATGGCGAGCTGAAAGGCGCCACGATCCGCGAAGTCGAAGTGGCGGCGTGACCGACGCGGGCCGAGCAGTCACATCCGTGAAAAGCGTCTGGCCCAGCGACCGACGGATCCGGCGACCCGCTGCCTGCCGGAAGTTCCTCCAGATTCGATTAAACACGCCAGATTCTCCGTTGCAGCGAGGTTTGCGCCTGCGGGACGATGCGTCAAGGCGACCCGCGGAGCGCATCCATGGCGTCGAATAGGGCTCAGGAAGGTTCGACAGAGTCTGAGTTGGCTGATGTCATCCGTTGGGTTCGTGGACACAAAGTGATCCTCGATCAGGATCTGGCCTGCCTCTACTCCGTTGAAGTACGCGCGCTGAATCAGGCCGTCAAGCGGAACCCGGACCGATTCCCGGCCGACTTCATGTTCCAGTTGACTGCGGAAGAGGCGGAATTTCTAAGATCACAATCTGTGATCTTAGAAAGTGACGCCAGATCCGTCGCCGCTTCCAAGCGACGAGTCGGCCGCGGTCGACACGCGAAGTACCTCCCAAACGCCTTCACGGAACAAGGGGTTGCGATGCTGTCGAGCGTCCTGCGCAGCAATCGTGCGGTTCTCGTCAACATCGAGATCATGCGCGCCTTCGTCAGGCTTAGAGGCATCCTCTCTTCCAATGCCGACCTGGCTCGAAAACTTGCCGTGCTGGAGGCGAAATACGACAAGCAGTTCAAGGTGGTTTTCGATGCTATTCGACAGCTGATGACGCCTCCACTGGGCTCGAAGCGCCGCATAGGATTTGCGCCATGGGACGACAGTTCGCAGTAGGGATTCATGATGGAACTGCACGGTCAAAGGCTCACCCCCTGAGCCTCCCCCGCCGTATAATCACCGCAGCATCAAGACGGAGCACGTGCTCCGGCCAACCTGCCAGGCTCGGCAAGGTGGCGCGCCATTTCGGCGGATGCGGCCCGACCTCAGGGCAACGAAGGAGCGACACATGTCCACCTCCGACCGTCGCGCGTTCCTGCACGCCATCGTCACGCGCGACGGGAATCCGTCGCTGCTCAAGGCCGCGGGGATCCCTTACTCGCAGCTCGGGAGGTTGCCGAAATGATCAGGGTCAGCGAAGCGGTGTTGCCGGGCCACCCGGACAAGCTGTGCGATTTCGTGGCGGAGAGCCTCGTGCAGGCGGCGCTCGCCGTGGACGCGCGAGGCGTACGCGCAGATCGAGGCCGCGATCTGGTGCGACCAGCTGTGGCTCTCGGGCGGGTATGCGGCGCGGGGCGCGGCGCTCGACGTCGAGCGGATCGCGGTGGAGGCGCTCGATTCGATCGCGCGGGCCGTGAACCCCGATGCAAAGCGCGACCCGTGGCAGGTGACGAATGCCGTCTGCCGATATGACGTGGACCCGACGCTCTGGACGCGCCACGTCAACGACCAGGCGATCGTGATCGGCTGGGCCGGCTACGACGACAAGGTGCAGTACCTGCCGCCCGAGCACTTCCTGGCGCTGGAGTTCCGCACCGCGCTGTGGGAGGCGTGCCAGGGCGGGGAGCTCGCGCGCTGCGGGCCGGACGGCAAGCTGATCGTGCGCCTGCGCGAGGACGACGACGGGTTCGCGCTCGAGCACGTGCTGGTGACGCTCGAGCACCCGCAGGCGATGAGCGTGTTCGAGCTGGCGCAGCGGGTGAGTGCGGTGCTCGGGCAGCACTACGGAAAGCTGCGTGCCGCTTGATAAGCGATGGAACGCGACGTGGCCCGAGGTGGAGCTGATGGTGAACCCGAACGGGCCGCTCTCGGATGCGGGCAGCCGCAAGGACAACGGCCAGACCGGCCGCAAGCTGGTGATGGATTACTACGGGCCGAGAGTGCCGATCGGTGGAGGGGCGATCTACGGCAAGGATCCGATGCACGTGGATCGGTTCGGGGCGCGGAAGGCGCGGGAGATGGCGATCGAGGCGGTGAAGAAAGGAGCGAGGGAGTGCCTGGTCAGGGCGGTGTATGCGCCGAATGTGGCGGAGCCGCTGGATGTGCAGGTGGAGGTGTCAGGCGGCGACGTGCGCGTCCCTTCGGATGGTCTGGCGCACTATGGGCCCGTCAAACGCCAAGGCCTTTTTCCGTCGCATCGACCAGCATCTTCAGGAAATTCAGACCCTTCTCGAGTTCCGGCTTGGTGATCAAGTGCGCCGCAGGCGTGCCCTGTTTAGCTGGCCGCGTGTGGTGTGCCGCATGACCCCGCTTCTTGAGCAAAGTGTCCAGACGCTCGCTCGCCTGCTCCGGTGTGTAGCCCGACAGCCGCCAGAAGCGGGTCACATCCTTCACGGTCAGGAAATCCCGAAAGAGCTTTCTGGTCTTCTCCGCGTTGGGGTTGTTGAAGCTCTTCAACTCTTCGTCGAATTTCCTCTTCACGAACTCCGTGAAATCGTTGCTGCCAACGGCGTCGATCTTCGCTGTCAGTGATTCGTTGACTCGTTCTTCGACATAGGTTTCCCATGCGGCGCATGCAAGCAGGAGGGTCGCGCGCTTGTGCACCTCGCCCTGCTCCTGGGTCAGTTTGGCGTCCTTATCGTTCAGGCGCGCCAGCAGCACCTCGGCATCGGCCATGCCCAAGTCGAACGCTTCCTTGGCTCGTGACATTTCGCTATTCCTCGTTCCAAAAATGGACCGGCGCCGGGCGGTATTTTCAGCGCAGCAGTTGTCGCCAGCCCGCTGAAAGGTGCCCGTACTCCGTCCCGCCGAGCCAGACCTCGGCCTGCACGCGCTCAGCATGCCCGTAGCTCCACTCGGCCACTGCGACGGAGGTCGCACGATCGACCAGCAGGCCCGCCTCGGTGCCGATCTGCAGCAGGTCGGCATCGTGATCCGAGACGAACTCCGCCCAGCGCTCGAGATAGGGCTCGCCGCCCAGCAGGTCGCTCTTGCGGGAGTTGCAGGCGCCGTGGGCCAGCACGAGGTTGTGCGCCAGGTCGCGCGGGTATCGCGACCACGGGATGAAGTGATCGACGGCGGCCGCCGACAGGCAGGCTGCGCTGGCAATAGAAGCACCGCCCGTCCTGCAGTTCGCGCAGCGGCTTGCTCACCTTGAGCGACAGCGCCGCCCGACTCGAGCCGAACAGGAACTCCGACAGGCCCACGGCGCGGCCGAGCACCGGCTGGTTCTGCTTGAGCGACAGCACGAACCGCAGCCACTCGGTCTGCGCCAGCCGACGAATGAGCGGGGCGCGTTCGCGCAGGTGGCACGCGACGCCCGGCAGCAGCGTGATGCAGTTGGTCCCGGGACCGGGCTCGTACAGGAACCGGATGTCCTCGTGGCCGACTCGCTGCAGTCTCCACAGCGGCATGGTCTTGAGCAGTGATCGCATCTGGCCGACCAGTCGCTTCCAGTCGCGCGGTGCGCCGCGCCTCCGCGAGCGTCGATCGGCTTCCCTGCATCTCGTCCCGCAACCTGGCGAGCCGCGAAATGGCGCTGGCCTGCTTGCCCTGGTTCTGGTGCAGCACGAGTCCAGTGCCCGAGGCGCCATCCGCCTCATAGGGCGCGGCCTGTCGCCAGTACAGCTCCGCGAACTTGTCGGCGATGTCGTGGATCGGCAACACCAGCTCGCGATTGGAATCGTCGCCGCGTTCGATCGCCAGTTCCACGAGCGCGACCAGCAGGGCGTACTTGTACGTCGCGACGAACGAGCCCTCGGACAGGATGCGCTCGATGTTGGCGATGAACCGGATCTGGTCCTCGGGCGACGGGCGCGAGGTGCGGCCGGCAGGTACGGCGGCGGTGTCCCGGAGTCCCTGACCTTGCCCACGGTCAGTCCTTGTCCCAGTACGCGGCCTTGTCCGGAAGCACCCAGCGAACGCCGCCCCGCGGATCGTCGCGGTCGCCCGACGTATCGCGGGATCAGGTGAATGTGCAGGTGCGGTACCGTCTGGCCGGCGGCGGCACCGTCGTTGATGCCGATGTTGTAGCCCGCGGGATGGAACTGGCGGTCGAGATCGTCACGGGCCGCGGCCAGGAGCGACATCAGGTCGGTGCGCTCTGCGTCGGTGACCTCGAAGAACGAGGCGACGTGCCGCTTCGGGATGATCAGCGTGTGGCCGGGCGAGACCGGGAAGCCGTCGCGAATGGCGACTGCGAGTTCGCGCTGGATGGACGACGCGATCGGCGGGCAGGGAGCAGAAGGGGCAGGGCAGACTCAATGCGGCACCGGCGACAGCCAAGAAGCCCAGAAGTCTAGCTGACCATCGGACCTTTCTCGAATGACACCCCATTCTTTGGGGGCGCCACCTTTGAGTCTTTGCCCTCTGGGATGCAGATCGGCTCGATCTCGGTTGCGTGATCGAGACGCCTCGGGTGGAGAAGCGATGCACGGAGGAGGCGCGGGATCCGGTGCTGGGGGACCTCGCCCATCGGCGGTGTCTGCGAGGTTGCGGAATTTCTTTGGCTGCGACGTGACCAGAGTCACCAACCGCGGGGCAAAGTGCCGCTAAGATCGCGAAGCCGATGGCAGGATGCCTCGGCGGCCAAGGGCTTTGGGGTACCTGATGACAGAAACCGTCCTGCTCGTGGACTACGAGAACGTCCAGGAAATCGACCTGTCGAAGGTGCCGGTGGCCTTCGACGTGCGAATCTTTATCGGCGCTTCCCAGTCGCGGGTTCCAACAGAACTTCTGACGCAGGCTCTGGAGCGCGGTGGGCCGACCAAGGTCGTGCGAATCGATGGTGCAGCGAGTAATGCACTCGATTTCCACATCGCCTTCTACCTGGGCGAATACTTGACCGAACGACCCAGAGCGAAGTTCGTCATCCTCTCAGGCGACAAGGGGTTTGATCCGCTCGTACGCCATCTGACCAGTCGCAAATGCGATTGCCGCCGGATATCGAATCTGTCGCAGCTCGACGGGCACGGTTCTGTGGCGCATGAAGACAAGATGAAGCGTGTGATCGAATTGCTGAGCGCCGTGGAAAAGAAGGCCAGACCGCGCAAGCGCAAGACCTTGGCGGCGCATATCGGCTCCTTCTACCAAAAGAAGCTGCCGGCCCCCGAGGTCGAGGCGCTGATTGACCGCCTGATTCACAACCGGCAGATATCGGTCTCAGGCACGGCCCTGACCTACCACTTTTGACTTGCAGGCACTTTGGCCATGCCTCCAGTAGCTCACTTCCGTAGCGCGCATTTGGCCCAGCGGAAACCCCTCACGTGGCCGTCGAGTCCGGTGGCCTTGGGCATGTACGTATAGGTCCCTTCGGACGTGTGACGCTTGCGCAGCATCTATCACGCCGTCAGGCTCATGTAATGACCTTTCGGGATGGAACAATGGGCTAAAGAACGATATGAATTTGGGAGCTTCAAAAGCACATCAGGCTGGGCCGAGGGCCTTCCATGATATGGAGCCATAAACCTCCGGAATCAGTGCAAGTCGATGCGGATCAAAGGCAAGAATGCTGCAGGGACCCTTCCTAACTGCCCTAGATAGTCGTGCCCGGGTCCGCGGCTCGCGGGACCCTCTGGGTGCGCAAGCGGTCTGGACCGCACTCGGCCGTCAGGTGGTCGGCAACCTGACGACGGTCACCACTTCCGTCCGCGACTTCACCGTCCTGCTCCTGGGCGCCGCTCTGCTCGAACGACGCGGACAGGAGTCTGATCTGACGGGCGACATAGACGCCTTCCTGCGATGGGAGCAGTTGGCCAGCTATGTCCGATGGCGAGCATACGAACAACCCTTCCGTGGAGTGGAGCGGGTCGCAAAAATCCTTGCCGAGACGTCTCGAGTAAAGCTGTCGGCGGGACGTGAGCATCAGATTCTCAGTTCGCAACGCATGTATGGAATTTGGGGCCTGTATATCGGAGCCGCGAGGGCTTCGGGCCTTCTCGAAGCGCGAGAATGTTCGGCTTGCCGGATCCGCCACTGCTGGGCAGTCAATTCGCGATTTTGTCGAGCGACAACACCCACAGTTCCTAAAGCCAAAATCCCCACAGCTCGACAGGTTCCTGCAAGGACTGATTACCAAACAGGAGCTGACGATCGATCTCGATCGAGATCTGACCGGCATCGTGGATGCCATTGCCAGTGCATTGCGGGATTCGATCACGCAGCGCGAACGCGAGTTCTATGCTTTTCATCTGCTGCAAGGCGGGCCGAGCGATGCGACGAGGGGTTTGCAGCCCATCTTGGCGAGCCTGATCACTACGGTATCGCGAGATGCGAACTTTGTTTGGTCGCCTGACGCGATGCTGACCATCGCGCGCAGTGCTGAGCGACACGGGGAGAGGGGGCAAGAGCTTGCTAACCGGTTGCGCTCGATCGTCACTTGCGAGTCGGTGCTGGCGCCCATGTCTGCGCTCTGGTCGTACGTCCTGACGCTCGAGGGTCGAAAGGTCACTGAGGTGGCGGCAATTCTTGTCGAAGCAATGGGGCGGCAAAGGACTGAAAGTTCACTCCGACGAATTTTCCGCTTCTATCAATGGCAGCACTTCATTGCCCGTTGAGCTGAAGAGTTCATGGTGCGCGCTGGCTGAATTCTGTGCAGGTGGCGATTACGACAGTCTGGTGCACGCGTTACTGAAGCAGAACGCGCTCGTGATGGCTGGTCGAGGGGGCGCGCCTTGGGCCGAACTCGACAAGGGAAGGCTCCGGATCAAGCTTCGGGAGGAGGCCGGCGAGCTGCCGACACGCGCCGAGCTTTCATCTCTGTGGCGATTTCCGTACTTCCTCGAGTCTATGCGCGCAGTTGCCGCAGGGCTGGCTGAGGCCAAGTGATGTCGGATATTCCCAGCACGACGCTGTCGGAGCAGATTCAGGACTGTATTGGATCTCGGCGGGTCATCGCTGCAGTCTTCACGAGTTATCAGTTCGATCCGGCGTTCTTCGAGCAGGAAGTTCTGCCAGTTCTATTCGAGTCGCCGCTCAGTCATATCGCCAAGGTGCGGTTGATACAACTCGAGGACCAGCTTCGCAGTCTGGCGGGCCTGGTCGCGGTTTACTACGACGCTGGTGGCTTGATCGAGGCCGACGCAGGCAGTGCCCGCTTGGATTGCGCTCGAATTCCGGTTCGGCAAAAGACCGGTGTTTTCCACGCCAAGAATGTCTTTCTGCTGGTCGAACGTAGGCCCGAAGACGGCGAGGAGCTGGAGCGGAGTCTCTTGGTCGCGACCATGTCAGCAAACCTGACGAAGTCTGGATGGTGGCAGAACGTCGAAGCCTGCCATGTCGACGAGATTGAGCAAGGTTCGTTGACCACCCTGCGCCAGAGCCTGCTCGATTATCTCGCAGGTTTGAAGAAGAGCGCGCTCCTGGCGAGTCGCACGAGGCCCTGGAAATGGTTTCGGCATTCTTGAAGAAGACCGAGCAAGCCACGCACAGGAGTCTGCGCTCCGTGCTGCACAGCCACTTTTTCAACGGTACCGGCGCTGTCGATGAGTTTCTTGAAGAGGTTGCGGGCCAGAAGCTTCGAGGTCTCAACCTGGAAGTGATCTCCCCATATTTCGATCAAGCATTGCGCTGCAAACCGCTTCGCGACTTGATCGAGCGATTTCACCCCGTGAAGTTCTCATCCACCTGCCGCGAGGTCAGGCCGGCGAAGCGCTCGTAGCCAAAGGTATCTTCGAGGACATTCGATCGCTGCCAGACGCGCAGTGGGGCGAACTGCCCAAGGACTTTCGCTCCTACGGCAAGGCGGCGGATTCCGGGGAGCGGTTTGTTCATGCCAAGGTGTATCGCTTCTTTTCGCGGATACCAAAGCGCGAGTACATCTTTCTGGGCTCGCCGAACCTGACGAACGCCGCTTTCAGCGAAGGAGGCAATCTCGAGTCCGGTGTACTTGTGCAGGTCGAGCCGCCGAGGCAGCCCGATTTCTGGATGCGGCCGATCGAGAGAGCCCCTGTCGAATTCAAAGCGGAGAAGCCTGACGACGCATCAAAGCCGGATGCGCCTGGGTTCATCCAGATTCGATTCGACTGGGAGTCTGAGGAGGGGGAGGCCTACTGGGACAGTGACGACCCTTGTCCAGCTCTGCAATTTCGTGTGGCAGGTGTCGAATTGGGCGAGGTGCCTGCGCTGCCAGTCCGTACGTGGCGGCAACTGCCGGATGCTGTATGCCGTGCTCTGGCGGAGCGCCTGAGGGAGTCGTCGCTGATCGAAGTTGTATTTCCGGACTCCAGCCTGGCACGTGTGCTCGTGCAGGAGCGCAACATGGCGGTGAAGCCGTCTCTCCTGATGAATCTGACATCCTCGGAGATTCTCGAGTATTGGGCCCTGCTGAGTCCTGATCAGCGCGCGGCATTCGTCGCTGATCGTCTGTCGGGAGCCGCGCCGTCTGGGAGCGAAATCGAAATCGAGCGGGTGGCCCAATCGCTAACTAGGCATGAAACCTTCTTCGATCGTTTCGCGGGCATATTTCATGCGTTCTCGTGCCTCGAACGCGAGGTTCGGGCTGGTTTGGAAGCGGCAAATCCCTCGGTCGCGGAGTATCGGCTCTTCGGAGAGAAGTACGACTCGCTAGGCACCCTGCTGGACCGTCTCGAGTCGGACCCCAGGGTGACGGACGATATAGAGAGGTATGTCGTGCTGCTTTGTTGCAGGCAGCTCGTTCAGGTGATCGGCAAGGCGTTTCCCGAGTATTGGCATGAGCGATCCCAGCAGGTTGCTCGCCTCTCTGGTCGTATGGCTGCCAATGACGCACTCCGAGTACGACTCGTCGAGCGATCGCCTGGCGAAATGGGCAATTTCCTCGACTGGTTTGACGGGCACTTCTTGAAACGAGCTCAGCCTAGGGTTGTCGGCGATGATTGACCTTCAGGCGGCGGAGCAACTGCTGGATTTCTCGCGCCGACTCGGCAACGACCCGAGCGCCCGGGCTCGCGCCCGCGAGCAACTGGCTGGTGCCGTGGCCATACACAACTTGCTCGAGAAGAACGGCGTGGCCTACCTGGCAGACGAGGTCGGGATGGGGAAGACGTACGTAGCGCTAGGGGCCATGGCGTTGTTCCGTCACTTCAAGCCCGATTTTCGGGTAATGGTCGTTTCGCCGCGACGCAACATCCAGCAGAAGTGGGTCAACGAGTTGCGGAATTTCGTCGAGCACAACGTGCTGGTTAGCGACCTTCGCGTCCGCGGTGTAGATGGGCGTCCCGCTCGACCGACGATCTCCTGCGACAACCTGATCGAGCTCGTCTCGGAGAGCGTGCTGGATCCAGACAGGGACTTCTTCGGGCGCATTACCAGCTTCAGCCTCGGACTCGGCGGAAAGAACGAGATCGACCCTGACGCTGCGGCGCGCCTGCGCGACGCCATTCGGAAATACGTGCCGTGGCTCTCCAACGAAGTCTTCGACCTGCGCAACCGGCAGAGATTCAAGGACAACGTCGCCCAGGCCATCTGTTGCGCATTGCCGGTGTTCGACCTGCTCATCGTCGACGAGGGTCACAATCTCAAGCATGGTTTTCGGACGAACTCGGCGGCACGAAACCGGGTGATGGCGCTCGCGTTTGGGCATCGCACCGGGATGGCGAACAGCAAGCTGTTCCCGGGTTACGGGCCAAGGGCAAAGCGTGTGCTGTTCCTGTCAGCGACTCCGATCGAGGAGTCATATACCCATCTTTGGAACCAGCTCGAGATATTTGGGCTCGGGGACAAATTTCCGGAGCTGATCTCCCCGGACGTGTCCGAAGACGACAAGAAGAAGGCGGCAGGGCGATTTTTGGTCCGGCGCGTCACGGCAATGGACATCGGGGGCTCTGTACGCACGCGAAACATGTACCGGCGGGAATGGCGCCATGGCGGCGTGAAAACACACGACGAACCTATCGTGGTTCAGGACGACCGTCGCCGGCTCGTGGTCGCCCTTATCCAGAAGAAGGTCTCGGAGCTGCTGCAGCATGAGCGCTTCGGCGCATGTTTTCAGATGGGGATGCTGGCATCGTTCGAGAGCTTTCTCGAAACAGCAAAATTGAAAACGGACGAGAGCCCGTTTGACGACGCCGAACAGGCCGAGCGGGCTGACGAGCGGGACGGCATTGATATCGACAACTTGAACAGCCTCGCGCGTTCGTATCGCAAGGCTTTCGAAGGCGCCGAGTTACCACACCCCAAGATGGACGAACTCGTCGACTCGCTCGGCGACACGTGGCGCACGGGTCGCAAGGCGCTGGTGTTCGTTCGGCGCGTCGCCTCGGTCAAGGAGATCAAGCGAAAGCTCGATGAACGATACAACGAGTGGTTGATCGCCAGGGGTCGATGTTGATCTGCCGGCGGAACGGAAGGTCGAATTCGCCGAGATCGTGAAGCGATTCCGCAGGGAAAGAGCGGAAGGCATCGAGTTGGAGTGGGGCGCTGGTCAAGACGCGGGTGGCGTAATTGGCAAGCAGTCAGTTGACGAGGGTGGCCGGGATACTTTTTTTGCATGGTTTTTTCGTGGTGCTGGCCCGAAGGGAACATTTAGCGGTGCGCGCCTGCAGGAGCGACTCAAGTCGCAGGTTCTGCGTTCGCGACATTCTTTGAAGACAACTACGTTGCCTGGGTTCTCAACTGCAGCCCGGCGCAAGTCAGCAGCGAACTGGCGCAAGCCATGGGCGCCCGGAAGCCCTATTGCGTGAATTGCTCCAGGTTCGATCGGCGAGCTTTCTCCCTGGGGCCACCAAGCTTGCTCGAGGAGATCGCTTCCTCGCCGTACAGGCCGCCGCAGTCAATTGGCTGCGAGAACGGCCAGGTGCGTGGCAAGACCGCGCGTCCGCGGTTTGGTTCTCGAAGCTTTCATCGCTATTGCGACCCAAGGCGCGCCCAAACCCACCGGAGATAGACGCGTTCCTCAATGAGGAGACGTTTTTCACGCGGCTCGAACAGCGGCCGGCATTGCGGGAGAGGCTTTTCCCTTTGTCGGGCCCAGGTAGCCCTGCCGCGCAGTTCCGAGAGCGCGAACTTCGAAGGGAGCTGCTGCAGGCGGCATCCCGACAGGGCATGCGTTTGTCGATCTCTATGTGACTGTCGTTCAGGGGACCAACTTCCCGCTCCGTGGGGCGATGCCGGATGTTGAGCAGTCCATGATTGGGTCTCTTACGGATAGCTGCACTCGATCTCCTCGAACGTCAGTTCGAGGTCCCGCTGGCTGACCGGGCGTGGCGCGCTTCGATGAACTCAGTCAGATCTCCGGGTGCTACCAACTGGTACTCGACCAGAACCTGCCAGGGCTAAGGAATGCCCAAGACTTGTCGGAGTGTCCCGCGCGTGTGGGGCAGCTATTCGGCAGCCAGCAACCGATAGGCGGCATGTCGGGCAAGGTCAATCAGACTCTGATCCGCCAGTTCCGGCTGCCTGGCTATCCGTTCGTGCTCGTCACGACGGACCTCCTGCAGGAGGGCGAGGATCTGCACACTTTCTGTGACTCGGTCTTCCATTACGGCATTTCCTGGACGCCCTCGGCGATGGAGCAACGCACCGGTCGGATCGACCGGGTGCTGTCCCTCTCCGAGCGTCGCCTGTCCGGGCTGGATCGCGAGCCGATTGGCGACGAGAAGCTCCAGGTCTATTTCCCTTACTTGCGAGACACGGTCGAGCTGCTACAGGTCAAGAAAGTATTCGGACGCATGGACACGTTCCTGCGGCTCATGCACTCAAACCTTGCCGTGCAACTCGCCGACGATCGAAAGGTGAATACGCGGGAAGAGTTTGCGCGCAGCGCTGCAATCCCCATGCCGATCTTGAAGAAGCTCGAGTCAGCTTTTCCGATCCAGGAGCAGTGGCTCAAGGGCAGCCGCAGGACGCTAGCTGTAACACGGGATGTCGGTTGGGCGCTAGCCAGACTGCACCGGCTCACCGAATCGCAGTTAGATGGCTTAGCGATCGAGTGGGAGTCGTCCTCTCCGGACGGCGTTCTCCTCGGAACAGCGCAACTTGGATCCCGCCAACAGCCATTGACGCTATACATCCAGTCGCGAGACGGCCAACTGTGCATACGCTGCGTAAGTCCGATCGGCCGGGTCGTACCTGATGGGCGACAGGACGAAATTCTCGACCTTCTGGCGAGTGTGCCGGCGCGAGTAGGTTTGGCGATCTCGCGGGATGGCAAGTATGACCTGACTGTGGAGGACGTCGTGCCGCTGGGATTGGACGAATCAAGCGATTCAGTGCGGGTGGGTCAGTTGTTGCGCCGTGTCATCCGTCAAGCAGATGAACTCGAACGTCTGCTCATGCCGGGTGCCGACGCGAGTCTCAACGAATTCACCCCGCAACTCGAAACGGAGTTCAGGGATGGACGATAGGCTTGCTGGTTGGTTGAAGGAAGCCGGCTACGCAGTCGAACGTGACTCGGTGCGCATCGAGTTCACGGGCGGCAGAAGCCACAAGGTGCGGATTCAAGACGGGGACGGCGACATCGACGTGACTGCGATTGTCGTGCGCGCGAGTGTTGTTGAAGCCCTCGATGACCTTCCGCTGACAATTTGGCGGTTGAACCGCTCGCCAAGTGTGGTGGGCTTCAGACTCGATGCGAAGAAGCGCCTGATCGGTCATGCCTGGCTCCCAAGGCAGGGCCTGGCTAAGGAAGAGGTCCTGACAGCAGTGCAGCAAGTCGCATCCGAATCTGATCGACTTGAGTTCGTTCTGACAGGTCGCGACACCGAGTAGTGTTGCGCTGTCGTGGGTATGTGAGCTGGCTCCCGCAGGAAAATCGACCATAGAGTCCTAATGCTTGGTCCGTCTTTCGAACTCACCCAGGCTCGAAGAAAGCAGACAGATCATGGCTTCTTATCATTTCACTTGATACTTGATTTCTTCGTTTGTTCTGCATCGAGAAATCGTCTAAGTCGATCGGTTAGCTGCCTTGGATTCTTCAGCTCGCACTCCCAGACTGTGGTTACTGACCAACCGAGCTTTCGCAGCTGACGCAGGACGCGCTGGTCCCTGAGCCTATTCCTTTCAAGTTTTGAGTTCCAATAGCTAGAATTGACTTTGACTTTACGAATTCGCCGACACTTGTGCCCGTGCCAAAAGCACCCGTTTACGAGCACAATTTTCTTTCGACCTGGGAGGACAATGTCGGCGTTCCCGGCAGGCCCTTCGCGTGTAAACGAAATCGAAAGCCCAAGGCATGAATTATTCTGCGAACCGCCAATTCTGGTTGCGTATTCGCGCGTCCAACCGATCGCATTATTCTGCTGCGAAGTTGCGATGGTGCTTCGAGTGCCGACATAACCATCGGAAAACGCTCCTGCCTTACATCAGGAGAGCTTCGCCATTATCGACGGGTGCTTTTAGGAATGAATTAGGCATCTCCCGACAAAGAATCCTAGGTTTGGTGGCACGGCATTTAATCATTTGTTCGATATCAGTCTTGGTGCCCTGCCATTTGAACTTCGCTGGGAAGGTTTGGATTCTGGCTCTCTCCTGGGTCGTCAGCGGTCGTGCTCGTGAAACAGGGGACGCGTCCAGGGAGTGACCGGGATAGTTGGCGGTATCGGTCTGTTGACACCGCGGATTGTGGCCGACGGCTCGTCTATCCGAATAGACGGCGCGTCGCGAGAGATTCGCGGGTGCCGTAATAGAACTCAGTATCTAGCTCCTTCCCAAGATAGTCCCGCACAGTCATGGCACTCTTCGAGAGTGATGCCTCGATTGTATTCAGCAATTCAGCATCGGAACCGCCACGAATCCCTATGCAAAAGAAGCGTTTTCGCTTCTGGGGTACCCCACAAAAGGATGCGTCCAAGATCACCTCCGTAAGGCCATAACCGGCGCGTTTGAAGGTTCGTCCGCTTCGGCGTAGGCGGAACTATTGCGCGTGCGCGCAACGTTCTCCATAACGAACACCACGGGCTTCAGTCCGGCAATAACCTCGGCGAAGCATTCGGTTAGGTTCGCCCGTGCGCCCTCTGTACGCTTACCTGCATGCGAGAAGTCTTGGCAAGGTGGTCCGCCAATGACCACGTTTGCCTTCTCTTTTTCTTAGCAGAGCGACCGTGGCCTTAACGTTGGATAAATCGTGCGTTACCGCCGGGTGCTCGAAATTGGCTTTGTAGACGCTTAGCACCGCTGGCCAGTTATCCGCCGCCAATACAATGGGGAGCCCGGCGCGTTGAAATCCTAGGCTTAGCCCGCCGACACCGCAGAAAAGGTCAGCAACTCGAATTGTCATTTTTCATCGCTATCAAATATGTTGTTCGCTGTGAAATAGACGGTCGCGTCGAACCGACGCTCCGGGCTAAGCATCTTTTGTCCGCCGCCGATAATTATCTCGCGTAAGGTACTTTTTGATAATGCTGGAGAGGAAAGTCGATCGTGAGACATGTAGCGTCGCGTCACGAAGCCGTTTAGAGCAAATTCCTTATCTGTTTGCTTTTACGCAGTCCCTCTGAATATTCTGCTGACATTTACTTTTTCCGTTGAAAAAAGTTCATTAAGTGCCTGCAGCGTGCGGGCCACAGAACGAAGTGGCCGCGATATTTTGACTGCGGTCTTTTTCTTTGAGGTCTTCTTTCTCTTGCCAGCGCTTTTTGTCGCGGGAGCTGGCTTAGCTGGTGGGAATGCCTGATCCATTGCGGTTTTTAATAGAGCGAAGTCACTCCAGACGAATACATCGAACGCGTTTTCGTCAAGCTGCGGTGTCGTTCCTACCGTTCGCCATAGTGGTTGAATCACGAATGGGGATTGGTGCTCGTGGTACTTTCGGAATAGCTCGGTCAAGGCTTCACGCATTGCGGGTGCGTTGCGGGCAATGTCTGCGGCGGAGTCCCATTTTTCGATTGCTTCCGCGGCGGGCTCGATTATTTTAAGCACGTCTTTCGCTTGATTTCGAAGACTGCTGTAGATGCCAAGGCATGCGTAAGAAATTGAGTCTGGCCGTATTACCAGTTCGCTTCCCCACTTCGATTGGTCCTCGCTCTTTCCCGTCGCGTTATCGGGCAGTACCGTGAGTTTGACCTCGAGCGGTCTAACTGGCGTGCCACCGGCGCATATAACCAAATCTATGTGATCGAGTTTGTCTCGGACAAATCCAGCGTACGGCGCGTACGGACTCTCAAAGAGGAATTTTATTTGATCATTGGGGAGGGTTGTATTGAAGACATCATCAAAGGTCAGCGTTTTGTCGTTCGCAGTGCTCGAATAAGTGTCAGTTGTGGATATGTAAACCGGCTTTATGCCCTTGTCGCGCATATAGCAGCAGAGGGCGGTAGGGAATGCGCTGTTGAATTGATTCTTTCCCCAAAGGTCATTCCCGCTACGAGATTCGAATCTTTGATTCCGTAGAGAGTGGATGGGGGGATTACATAGGGCGCAGGGATATTCATTCGGATTCAACCTTTTCGACGAATCTTACTTGCGTGCGAATGTTGCAAATTGGAGCCTTGATGGAGTGACCAGCGCTCGGTCTAGGATCTCCGCGGAAATTATCTCATGGCTGGCTAGAATTCCGAGCACGTTAATGCCGTCTTGCTTCTGATTTTTAGAACGTCTTGATCTCGGGTTGAAACGCATCGCCTTACGGTAGCTAGCCTCAACGCGCGTTGCTCGCCCAACACAACGTATTCACCAACGCGATCTCCCCCGGCGTCTTGCACCGCACATCCAGCAGCCTCGGATTCGCCACGACGATACTCAAGCACCTGGCCCTCGAGATCGCCACGTTCAGCCGATTCTTGCTGAACAGAAACTCCAGGTGGCGGGGCAGGTCCTCCTCGCTCGAGGTCGTCATCGAGACGATCGACACCGCCGCTTCCTGGCCCTGGAACTTGTCCACCGTGCCCGACGCGCGCGTTCGCCGGCAGCGTCCGCTGCAGCAGCTTCACCTGCAGGTTGTAGGGGGCGACTACCAGTATGTCGTCGGGTGTAAGGCGGCGCTTCATCCGTCGCGGTCGATCCACGAGCCCTGCTTGAGCAGGCTCTGGTAGATCCGCTCGATCTCCCGCGCTTCCTCCAGCGATCTTCTGCGCGCAGCCGGCGTGGTCCATCGGCCAGAACACCACGCCCGTCGGCTGCAGGGCCGGGTGCGGCTTGGCGCCCAGCACCAGCGTCTGGTTCGCGTTCTTCGGCTCGGGCTCCAGGCGCCCGTCGTACACGGCGTCCGAGATGAACCGGCACACGTCGGGGCACATGCGCCACGTGGTGGGCAGGAAGATGCCCCGGTCGGGCGGCACGGTCGCGAGGCCGTCCAGCAGGTACTCCAGCGACGACTCGCCCGAGCGCCCGGGGTGCACGCCCTGGATCGGCTGGCCCAGCTGCATCTGGTCGCCCAGCAGCACGATGTTGCTGGGCGCACGCGCCCATGGCGGCGAGGTTGGCCACGCGACACCTGGCCGGCCTCGTCCACGAACAGGTAGTCGAACTGCTGGTCGGCCGCGGCGTCGGCGAACAGCCAGGCGGTGCCGCCGACCAGTTGCCAGCTGGTCGTGCAGCGCGGCTGTCGGTCTCGTCCACGTCCACGATCAGCTGGCCGTTGAGGTAGCTGCTCGTCGTCCCGCGCGGACGACTTCTTGCGCGGCGCGGACGTACTTCGTCCCGTGCTCGACCAGCATCTTCTCGACGGCCTCGAGCAGGTTGTTGATGGCCTTGTGGCTGTTCGACGAGACGGCCACGCGCTTGCCGTCCGCCAGCAGCGCGGCGATCACGTGCGAGCCGGTGTAGGTCTTGCCCGCGCCGGGCGGCCCCTGGATGAACAGGTAGCTGCCGTCGAGGCGGCGCACGGCGTCGATGCGTCTGCTCGAGCGGGGCGCTGGGGTCGCGACGATGGGCTCGCCGGGCTTGCGGCCCGTGAGGCGCGGCATCTGCTTCTCGAAGAACGGCTTCGAGCGCACGGTAGCGGTGGTCGCCATCGCGCGATGCTCTGGCCGACGCGGAGCAGGGCTTCCTTGAGCACGTCGGAGTTGAGCGGCCCGGCCTTGCCCAGGCTCAGTGCGCTCGGGCAGCGGGCCGCTCTTCTTGGTCGCCGCCAGGCGGACGCGACGCCGGTCCTCGTCCACCTCGAGCATCGTCACGCTTCGCGGCCTCCGGGTGCTCGAGCCAGACGGCGTAGCTCGCCCGCGTCGAACTTGATCTCCTGCTCGGGGTACTCGTACTCGTCCACCGTGCTGCCCGGCACGCGCGTCAGGCCCGCGATCGCGTCCACGGAGTCGAGCAGGTCGTCGAACGGCAGCTCGGCGCGCGCGAACATGTCCCACCACTGCGGCTTCTCGTTGCCGGCGGTGGAACTCGAGCAGGTCGGCCATCAGCGCGCGGCGGCCGCGGTCCATCGGCCTGTCGCGCAGTCAGCGGCAGCTGCGCACGGCATCGACCCGGTCGAGGTACGCCTGCAGCTTCGGCGAGGGCGGGTTGAAGGCGGCAGCGATCCCGCCGCAGTCGTGTCGTCCGTGCCGCCGCTGCGCAGGATGTCGTGCCGGGACGCATGCTCCACAGCCAGTCGTGCAACTGCTGCGTCGACTCGACGTCGTCCTGGTTGTAGCGCTCGATCTTCTCGAGCAACTCCTTGTCGCCGGTCTCGAGGTAGCGCTCGTAGTAGACGATGCTGGCGCCGGCGGTCTGCACGTCACCGCTGCGCTTGCCGCGGTAGAACGTCTCGATGTCCTTGATCGAGTACGACGAGGTCGAGGCGCGGATCGACTCGCGCGTGACGCGGTACAGGTCCACCAGCCGCTTCTCGCGCAGCAGCCGGTCGAGGAACGCCTCGCGCGTGGCGTGGCGGGCCGCGAGCTTCTTGAGCGCGGTGTCCTCGTAGGCGGCGTAGTGGTAGACGCGCATGTGGGGTGCTTCTCCATGCGGGCCTCGAGCCAGTCCATGAAGGACTCGAACGCGTGCTTTTCCTGCGCGCGGTCGTGCGCCCAGAACGCCTTGAACTCGAAGGCGCCGGCCTCGCTGTCCGGTAGCAGACGCCGAACAGGTACTCGAGCCCGTCGTCGCCGTAGAGCGGGTCGCCCTCCATGTCGAAGTAGACGTCGCCGTCGTCGGGGTCCGGCAGCTGCAGCAGCCCGGCGGGGATGCCGGTGGGTCCTTCGATGAGCTTGAACTGCGGCTTGCCCGTGCTCGCGACCCAGCTGCTGCATCGCGGCCTGGTCGCGCAGCTTGGCGAACGACTCCGCGGCCAGGTGCGGGACGGCGTGCGCGGGTTCGAGCTGCGCGAGTTGCTTGAGCGTGTGGATGCCGGCGGCTTCGAGCTTCTGCACCTGGCTCGCGCGGATGTCGGCGACCTGGTGCAGGCTGTCCTCGTGCTGCGCAGCTGCGCGTTGCAGTGGTCCTGCCAGTGGCACTGGGGACACTTGGCGCAGGGCTTGGGGTTGGTCGGCTCGGCGGTCGCGCGGTTGTCGATCGTTTCCGTGAATCGACCGAGCAGCCGGCGGAAGTACCGCGAGTACTCGTTGCAGGTGAACGTCACCTGCTCGCGCGTGCCGAGCACCACGTGCATCGCGTGCGGGTCGAGCTGCTGCACCTTGGCCAGCAGGTCGCCGTAGAACGCCAGCTGCAGCACGTACGACGCCTTGGGCGTTGCGGCCGAGCTTGGTGTCGATGACTTCGTAGCTGTAGTCGCCGAGCGCGGAGGGGCGCGGCACCTTGCGCAGGAAGTCCGCGTGGCCGACGAGGTCGCCGTCCAGGAAGGTGGCCTGGTAGATGAGGTCGGCGCCGGAGTGCAGGGCTTCGAGCGTTGCGGCGGCGGACTTGGCGGGGTTGCGCAGGTGCTTGGCGATCTCGACGACGGTGGCGCCGGTGCTTGCGCTTCGCGTTTCAGCTCGGCCAGGTAGGCCGCTTCGAACTCGTTGCCTTTCTGGAAGAGCAGCTCGGTGTGCTCGTCGGGCTTGGTCTCTTGCGCCTTCAGCGCCTTGTCGTCGAGTGCGCGCAGGTCGAGCGCGGTCAGGTGCGCGCACTCGTGGAAGTTCACGAGGTCGGTGGCGGAGAGGAGCAGTGTGGAGCGGATACGTTGCACTAAATAACGTTCTTATTCAGAAGCTTACGGGAGCTTATTAATGTGGAATTGGCTGGGCGTAGAGGGAGGCAACGTAGAGGGTGCGGCACGCGAGGCTCGTGAGCTGAGCCCGGGCTTCCGGGTGACGCGACGAAGCGACAGTTGCCTGGGCCAGGTGTGAATTCTGAGGACGTTGTTCAACCAGACTGGGCCAGGCAGCTGATGGGTGGTTGATGGCCGAGGCTAGCATGGGGCCCGTGGTGCTTGTATCGCTGCAGCCTCGCGCTGCAGCGGCAGCGCCTCGCGGTGATTTGGCGTGGTGTAGATTGCCAAGGTGAGCAAGAAGCCGCGCGAACCACTCGATCCGCAGACCATCGATGCGCTGTACGGGCTCGAGCCCGTGTTTGAGCCGGGCGGCCCGGCCGCTGCAGTGAACGCCACCGAGTTTGTCAGCGTGCAGTGTCCCTATTGTGGCGAACGGTTCGAGACCGCGGTGGACCTGTCGGCGGGTTCGTTCAGCTACGTCGAAGACTGCCAGGTCTGCTGCCAGCCGATCGAGCTCACGAGTGAAATGACTGATCGGGGTGCGTTCGTCGGCGTCATCGCACGCAGGGCGGATTGAGCATGGTGCCCGGTTGAACGGCGCTCGAGCGGCATCGCGGGGCGATTGGAGCCCCAGCTCCAAAGGGTCGGCAGAGGGTGTTGGGCACGACTGCAACGGCTCTGCTCCCGGGCGACTGGCGACACCGCCACCGGGCGCCACCGGCAAGCGGCCGCCGGAAGTGCCGATGACCACACGGGACCGCGCGTACCCGTCGCCCATCTGGTACAACCCTTAGCGCCGTCCGTGAACGAGCGGTCACGGCCCGGGATGGGATCGATCCGATCGACAAGGGGGCCCCGTGAACGCAGTACTGGCCGACGGCGATGGCGTGCAGTTCGACACGCGGCGGTTCCACCTGCGGATGGCGGTGGTCTTCGTCCTGATAGCTTTCGGCGGCTTCACGCCGTCCTACTGGGCGCCCGTTTTCAGCGGTACGTTTCACATGCCGCCGATTGCGCACATTCACGGCATCCTGCTGTTCAGCTGGGCGCTGTTCTATCTCGCGCAAACGGCGTGGGTGGCGGCGGGGCGGACACCGGCCCACCGCGCCTGGGGGATGGCGGGCATCGCGCTGTTCAGCGTGATGCTCTGCTCGATCATCGTCCTGAAGATCACGATGATCCGGCTTGACGATGCCCGCGGCCTCGGCGATGCGGCCCGGCGCTTTTCCGCCATCGGGTTCTGCGCGCTGCCCTTGCTGATCGTCCTGTTCGCGCTTGCGATCGCCAACGTTCGCCGCCCTGAGATTCACAAGCGGCTGATGTACGTGGTGATGGCCGGCTTGACGGTGCCCGCCATGGCGCGGGTGTTCATCGCTCTGCTCGCGCCAGCCGGAGCGGCGAGCGCGGGGCCACCACCCGCGTTCGTGTCGATCCCGCCGACGGTCGTCGCGGTGCTGCTGGTCGTCGTGGCCATGGTGCACGACTGGCGGACGAGAGGGCGACCGCACGCGGTGTACGTCTACGGCGCGGCGGCAATGATGCTCAGTAACCTGCTGTCGGTCTACGTCGCGGGAACCGCGGCCTGGATGAGCACGGCCCGATTCCTGGAGAGCCTCGGGGGTTGAGGCCTCGAACCGCCTGATGTGAACGCAAGGATCACGCTTTCCCGCAGCCCACTGCGGCGCCTGGGTTGGCGCAATGGATGCACATCGGGCCGGCAACCCAACAGAAGGCGACAGGCCACGTCGTGCGCGGCATCGGTCGTATTTTCCGACGGTGGAGATCATCGCTCCGAAGCGATGATTGATGCAGGGTGACGGGGTGAGTAAAGACTCGCCTCCTACGGGTCGGCAGCGGTGGAAGGCAAAGAGCAGGAGTAGGGCGGACGGCCGCGTTGCGGGCTACTCGGCCCGGGCGCTGCCGGCGGGCGGCGCGGGCTCACCAGAACGCCGGTTCCACGAATCAGCCGGCCTGGACGGGTGGTTTGAAATTGCTATCCACCTGTCGGTGCAGGGTTGCTTCTATGGATGGCAGCGCAAGTCATGGGTGCAACTGGTGAGGGGCGCGCGCTTCAGAGTTCCGCCCGAGGCTCTTCCACCGGCAGTGCTGTCGGGCGACCTGCAAGCTTGAGGCCGAAGAACAACGCGAGGCCTGCGACCATCCAGAGCGTGCCGGCGATCTTGGCTTCGGTGTGGGCGTTGACGAGAACATAGACGACGATGGCGAGACCCACGGTGGGCACCACCAGGTGGCGCAGCCATTTGCGGCTTTTTTCTCGTCCGAGGAAGTGCGCCATCACGGCAAAGTGCAACATCATGAAGCCGAGCAGCGCCCCGAAGCTGACCATCGAGGCAAGCAGTTCGAGCTGGTCCACCAGCCATATGCCCAGGACCAGCGTGATGGCAGCGATCAGGAAGATCGCGCGGTCCGGCACCTTGCGCACCGGATGGACGTGGGCGAGAAAGTGCGGCAGCTGACCGTCGCGCGCCATGCCGTACAGCAGCCGCGCCGTGGCCGCCTGCGCAGTCAGCGCGCCGGCGATGCCGGCGAACAGCACGGCTGGAATGGTCAGCATGACCTTCAGCCAGTTGCCTCCGATCATCGCAGCGATGTTGTAGAACGCGGCCTCGGTCTCTTCGCCCGGCGCGAAGCTCGTGCGCCCCAGGACGAACAGCGACGCAAGATAAGTCTGCGCCATGAACAGGACGGCGGCAATGCACAACGAAAGCATCGTGGCTCGCGACACCGCGTCGGGGCCGTCCTTGCTCTCCTCCGAGAGCGTCGAGATTGCGTCGAAACCCAGGAAGCTCAGCACCGCGAGCGACAGCGCCCCAAAGAGCAGGCTCGGCGTCAGCTCGACCGGACTGTAGAACGGTGCGAGCGACAAGTGTGCGCCGCCGACATGATTTGAAAGCGCGTACAGGCCGACGCTCATGAAGACGAGCAGCAGCACAAGTTGCAGGCCGAGCAGAACGAAATTCATGCGCGCGGTGGCCTCGATCCCGAAGTAATTGATCAGCGTGGACAGCGCGAGCAGCAGGACCACCCAGACAGGCTTAGGCACGGCAGGCGACGTCGCGTGGAGCGCGATGGCGCAGGAGACGTAGACGAGCGTCGGGAGCAGCAGGTAGTCGAGCAGGATCGCCCAGCCGGAGAAGAAGCCGGCGGCGGGGCCGATGCTGCGCGCCGAGTAAGTGTAGACCGAACCGGCTATCGGAAAGGCACGGCTGAGCGCCATGTAGGAGAGCGCCGTGAACACCATGGCGACCAGGCCGACCAGGTAGACGAGCGGCACCATGCCCTTGCTCGCGTTGTAGACGATGCCGAACACGGCAATCGGCGCAATGGGAACGATGAAGACAAGGCCGTAGACGAGCAGGTCGGACAGGCTCAACGAACGCTTCAGTTCCTGCTTGTAGCCGAACGATTCAACGCCTGTTGCCGCGCCAGCGGGGTTCTTCATCGGTGGAATCCTTCACTGTTGGAGGTCGAACCAGCGTCGGGGAGACGCTAGAGTGCCGTGCGGTTCGCAGGCGCGATCTCGAGCCCGGCCTTGCGCAGGCCGTCGATCACGTGCTCGACGAGTTCCGGATCAAACCATTTGCCGAGGTCATCCCGCGCGATCACAGAATAGTCCGGCCTCAGCTGGAGAAGGTCCCGCAGGGCTTTGCCGGCGGCATCACGATTCCCGAGTTGCCCGTTGGCGGCCGCAACGAACAGCGGCAAATAGTGGATACCCGGCGTGTTGATCTTGAGCGCGATGTCGAGTGCGCCGAGGTAGTCGCGCTGCCGGTACTTATTGACGCAGATGGGAAACCAGAGCTTGCCGGGGTGGCTCGGGTTGAGTTGCATCGCGCGCTCGCTCAGGGCGCATCCCCGGTCCCAGTCGCCGGCGTACGCCATGCAAAGGCCAAGATATTCGGCGGCGCTGCCGTCCAGCGGGTTGAGCGCGAGGGCGCGCTCCGCGGCGTTGCGGAAGGCCTGGAACTCCTTGCGGTGAAACAGCGTGACGGCCAGGGCGAAATGCGCGCGGTGATTGGACGGGGCCGCGTCGACAGCGTGACGCGCCGCCTCGAGTGCACGACCCAGCGGGTCGGGAAGCGGGTTGAATCCGAGGGAGTGCTCGTCCGTGTAGAGCAAGGCCAGCATCGCCAGGGCATCGGCATGCCCCGGAGCCTGCTGGACGGCTCGTTCCAGCGTGACCCGATTCGCCGCGTGTTCCTCGACCGTCATGCGCTCGCGATAACCGAAACTGCGCAGCAGAGCCTCGTAAGGACTGAGTGTGTCGGGATCCTGGCGCCGGACCACTTCGCTCATCGAGTGCGGCAGCACGCCGTACATGTCCGCCACGCTGGAGACGATCCGCGCCGCGAGGTCGTCCTGCAGGTCGAACGCCGCCTCCTTGCTCAACGATCGCTCGAAATTCTCCGCCCAGAGATGGGCACCGGAGACCGCGTCCACGACCTGGACCGCAAGGCGAAGCCTGGAGCCTGCCTGACGCAGGCTGCCCTCGATGATGTAGCGCGCGCCGAGTTCCTTGCCTGCGGCCCGCGCGTCCTGCGCCTCGCCGGTGAAGCGCACCGACGAGCTGCGTGCGATCACGCGGAGATAGGAGAAGCGCGACAGACCGGTAATGATCTCTTCCGTGAGCCCTTCGGCCAGTGCCGCGGCATCGGCGTCGGCGCCGCGGTATTTCAAAGGCAGCACTGCGATCCAGAAGCCGTCGTCCCCACGAGCCGCGACCTCGGCCGGCGCGGACGACTTCGGGGGCTCGGGCGCCCGCGCGTCGGCATGGTTGTCCGCCGCGGCATCCAGTCCCGCCTTACGCAGCCCGTCGATCACGTGCTCGACGAGTTCCGGATCCAGGAACTTCCCGAGCTCCGTGCGCGCCTCCTGGGCGAACTGCGGCTCCAGCGCGAGCAGCTCCCGCAGGCACCTCGTCGCCGCCTCATGCTCGCCGAGCTGTCCGTATACGGCAGCGAGCACCGCCTGCGTGTCGCGAAAGCCCGGCAAGTCGATCCTGAGCGCAAGATCGAGCGCCTTGCGATAGTCACCCTGCCGGTAGGCGTGGAAGACCAGGGGGAACCAGTACCACCCGGGATGATGGGGATTGAGGCGCAGGGCCTGGTGCACGAGGGCGCAGCCGCGCTCCCACTCCCCGGCGTAGGCGATGAGCCCACCCAGGCCCGCGACGCCGCAACTGTCCATCGAGTTGAGCTCGAGGGCACGCTTGGCGGCGGTCCGGAAGGCCGGAATCTCCCTGCGATAGAAAAGGATCTCGGCGAGCACCTGGTGCGCACGGTGATTGGAGGGATCGGCCTCGACCGCCTTGCGGGCCGCCTGCAGTCCCCGGCCCAGCGGGTCGGGCTTGCCTTCCAAGCCCAGGGCGTACTCGTTCTCGATGATGAGAGCCAGCGCGGCCCAGGCGTACGAGTAGCCCGGCGCCAGCGCGACTGCACGCTCCAGTGCAGTCCGCGATGCCACGAACTCCTCCAGTGTCAGGCGCTCGAAGTAACTGAAGCTGCGCAGCACGGCCTCGTAGGGGCTCAATTCCTCGGGGTTCCTGTTGCGCAGCGCCTCACCCAGCGTACGCGGCAGGACGCCATGCGCATCCGCGACGGTCGAGACGATCAGCGGGACGAGCTCGTCCTGCAGTTCGAGAATGCCTTCCGGGCTGAACGGGCGATCGTAGGTCTCGGCCCACAGATGGGCGCCCGACTGGGTGTCGACGAGCTGCACCGCGATGCGGACCTTGCTTGCCGCCTGGCGAAGGGTCCCTTCGATCACGTAGTGCGCGCCCAGCTCGCTGCCGATGGCGCGCACGTCGGCCGCCTCGCTCGTGTAGCGAAGCGTGGAGCTGCGCGCGATCACCCGCAGGTACGGGAAGCGCAGCATGCCCATCACAACGCCCTCGGACAGCGCATCGGCGAGGGCGGCGATGTCGCCGCTGGCTCCGCCGTGCCTGAAGGGCAGGACCGCGACCCAGAAGCCCTCTTCCCCGCGAGCCGCTCCCCCGGCCGGTGCGGACGGCTGCGCCGCAACGGGCATCGCAACGGGAGGCGCGGTTTGGCTGCCGAGCAGTCGCGCCACTCGCTCGGCGAATTCCGCCGGAACCACGCCCTGCGGCAGCCGTGTCCATTGCCGCTCGCGGAAGCGATCCGGCACGCGGGCCGCGGGCTCCGGCGTGTCGTCGATCAGCACCGGCAGCAGGAACGGCCGGTCGTCGGCCATGTCCAGCATGCGCTGCACCGCGAGGTTCCATTCGCGACGGAAGTAGCCTTCGCTGCGTGCATTGGTGTTGGCGGAGATCAGCGCCATGAACAGCGTGCAGTCGCGAACCTGCCTGCGGATCGCGGCATCCCACGCGTCACCGCCGCGAAGTTCGCTCTGGTCGAACCACACCTCGATGCCGGCACTGCGCAACGCGTCGCAGATGCGCCGTGCGGCGTCGACGTCCTGCGATGCATAGCTGAGAAAAACGGCTTGCTGGGGATTACTCACGCAGGATCGATTCAAGAATCAGGCTGGTAATGCCAGGAGCCGAACTGTCTGGCTCATGGGCGAGGCGCCGCGCTGATTCTCCCCGGCTCCCCAGGGACACGCAACCTTCGACCGCCGCGCCCGCACGTCACGTCGCATCCGGCCTTCCGCGTTCAGCAAGGAACGGTCGGAGCACCCTCCGGTACTCTCGGGCCACGGTCGCTGGAGACCGGCAACAGACATGCCTCTTTTCCAGATTGAGGCGAGAGGACCGGGAGTTCGTGTGGCTCTGCGGTGGGCGTACAACCTCGAGCGATTCGATGCCAGACGTCTCTGACACCAGACCGGACCCGCTGACCGACGACGTCGGCGCACTGCTGCGCAAGCTCAATGCCAGGGCGGGGTGGACGCAGGAGGCGGTCGATCTGCTCGACGAACTGCTGGCGCTGCTCAAGCGCAAGAAGTACTACCGGTTCGACGGGCACCCGTCACGCTATCACCTGCAACGCATCGGGGAGTCGTATGTCTACGACGTTCCCATGACTCAGCGGGGGCACCTCGAGCGGTTCCGCGGCAAGACGGTGCGAGTGGTCTGCGTGAGTTCGGGTCGGTTTGACCGCAGCCTGATGGCGGGGAAGGTTGGGTAATTGATTACGTCTTCGCTTGTCCTGCACATTCCGCACAGCAGCACGGCGGTACCCGCCGATGTGCGTCGACGGATCTGGATGGACGAGGCCGGACTTTCGCGGGAACTGCTGCGCATGACGGATCACTTCACGGACCAGCTGTTCTCCCCGGCCGGTGACGAGCTGGGCTGGCATGGCGTTGCCGCGGTGCAGGACGCTGGTAAGCTCAGGCGAGTCACAACGGACGGGAGTCGTCATGCGTCGTGCAATCTGCGCACTGCTGATCGGGATTGGTTTTTCGGGTGCAGCTTCTGCGGTCGATTTCACTGCTGAAGAGCAGGCGGTCTGGCGGATGGAGGAGATCTACTGGCATGACGTGCAGGCCGGCGACGTGGAGCATTACCTGACGCTGTGGCACGACGAGTTCGTCGGCTGGCCGTGCTTCGCCTCCGAGCCGTCCGACAAGCGCACGATCGGCGGCTGGGTGCAGGACATCCGCGACCAGCACCTGAAGTTCACGTACCAGCTGCAGCCCAAGGCGGTGCGCGTGTTCGGCGACGTGGCCGTCGTTCAGTACGCCGCCGAGTACGTGACGGAATACGGCGACGGCACCCGCAGCGGCGCCGGAATCTGGCGCAAGTTCACGCACACCTGGAAGAAGACCGACGGCCGGTGGCAGATCATCACCGGCATGTGTGCGGCGCAGGAGCCGCTGAAGACGCCGCGTAGCTGATCGGCATTGCCGTCGGCGCAGCTGGACCTGCTGGAGGCCCGGCGCGCGCACAGCGCGGATGCGCTCGAGCAGATGCGCAAAGTCGAGAAGGACGCGGCGGCCGCACTCTGGTCGGTGTCGGCATTGAGGCTGCCACCAACCGGCATTGGGCCCACAGCTGTCACGAATTCCGCCACTACGAGAGGCTGGTGGCCGAGGACGAGCCACCAATCGATCAGGAGATGCGGGGCCATCCCCAGGCGTTGCCGATATTTGTCCTGAACCTGTTGCTCGGATGGACCTGCGACTGGCGGGGTGGCTGCGCTGGTGTTTTCGCTCTGGAATTTTAAGAAGAGGGCGGAACCCTCATAGGGCGGACTGCGCGGTTAGGGTCTCCTGCCAGCACGAGTGCATAATCGACGCCTTCATGGAAAACTCGGGTATTCGACTTGAGCGACGACACGAAGACCTGTCCAGTCTGCGCCGAGACCATCAAGGCGGCGGCCATCAAGTGCCGGTTCTGCAATACGGACCTGGTTGCGATTGAGGCCGAGCGGGCGGCGGAAGTCGAGACGATGCTGTTTACGGGGCACCCGGCGGTGATCTACAGCGCGTGGCAGTGGATCGCGGTCGTGCTCACGCTGGGCCTTGCCTGGATCTATTACTGGATCAAGAGTATCGGCACACGCTACGAGATCACGTCGCAGCGCGTGCGCATCGAGCGCGGAATTCTCTCGAAGATCAAGGACAGCGTCGAGGTATTCCGCATCGATCATTTCGATCTGCACAAGCCGCTCGGCATGCGCCTGCTCGGAGAGTGTCTGCTGCACCTGCGGTCGTCCGACAGCAGTTTTGCCACTGTCGTCCTGTATGGGATCCCGAACCTCGAGCAGCTCGCGGATTCGCTGCGCGAGTGCTCGCTGCGTGAACGCACCAGGCGGCGAATGACGACGTTCGTCCAGGCCTAGCGGCCGGATGGGTTCGACCTACCGCACTCTGGTGGGACGGGGGTCGGAGAAGACGAGCAGTGAGGTAGACGAACGCAGGCCGTTGTTGCGTTCTCGCGCTGCAACGGCAACGCCTCGGGGTGGTTTGGCGTGGTGTAGATTGCCAACGTGAGCAAGAAGCCGCGCGAACCACTCGATCCGCAGACCATCGATGCGCTGTACGGGCTCGAGCCCGTGTTTGAGCCGGGCGGCCCGGCCGCTGCAGTGAACGCCGCCGAGTTTGTCAGCGTGCAGTGTCCCTATTGTGGCGAGCGGTTCGAGACCGCGGTGGACCTGTCGGCGGGTTCGTTCAGCTACGTCGAAGACTGCCAGGTCTGCTGCCAGCCGATCGAACTCACGAGTGAAATGACTGATCGGGGTGCGTTCGCCGGGTCACAGCACGTTCAGTACTGTGACGGAATGCATCCGGCTCACCTTGGGCCTCGCCCTGCGTGACCTGCCCCCCGATTTCAGCGCCCGCTCGCGTCGCACTGCGACGCCTTCGAGGGGTTGTGCATGCCGGAGACCGAGTGTCGTCAAGTGACGGGGGAGACCTTCTTGAAGCAACGCAACCTGCTGGGCACGCGCAACGGGCGCTTCCTGACCTTCGGACTGCTCTACATCTCCGAAGGCATCCCCTACGGGTTCACGTCCGTCGCCATGGTGACGTTCATGCGCCAGCATGGCCTGGGCCTCGACGTGATCGGCGCGTTCTCGGCCGCGCTGTTCCTGCCCTGGGCCTTCAAGTGGGCCTGGGCGCCGCTCGTCGACCTCATCCGGCTTGACCGCTGGGGCGGCCGTCGAGCCTGGATCGTCGCCTGCACCACCATGATGCTCGTGAGTCTGTTGATCATCGGGCGCATCGATGCCGAGCAACACTTCAGGTGGCTCCTCGCGATGGTGGTCGTGCACAACTTCTTCTGCGCGACGCAGGACGTGGCCATCGACTCCCTGGCGGTCAGTACGCTGAGAGCCGACGAGCGAGCCCGTGGCAATGGCTTCATGTTCGCCGGCCAGTACTTCGGCATCATGCTGGGCGGCGGCGCGGCGGTCTTCGTGTCCGGCCGCGTGGGCTTCTTCGGCGCGCTGGCCTACGTCGGCATGATGTGCCTGATGAGCCTGGCCTTCGTGCTGCTGTTCGTGCGTGACCCCGGCGTGCGTCCTCCGGCTCCGCGCCAGCCGGACTTCGTCGCGGTGCTGGTCACTCGTCTGATCGGTTTCGTGAAGGAGGTCTACGCCAGCTTCTGGAAGTCGGGGCGCGGGCCGATGTTCGGCACCGCCTTCGCGCTGCTTCCCTGCGGGGCGATGGCGCTCGCTTACTCCATTGCTTTCGACCATCCAGGTCGACTACGGGCTCGACGCGAGTCAGATTGCCCAGTTGCAGGTGTGGAACACCATTGCGGCTGCCGCCGGTTGTGTGCTCGGCGGCGTGTTGGGGGATCGTTTCGGCACCAAGCGCACGGTGGTTGCGGGCTTCGCGCTCACGGCGCTGGTCGCCTTCGGCCTGGCCACGCAGATTTCCCAGGCCGGCCTGACATCCGTAGCGCCCGGCTTCTTCTTCGGCAGTATTGTCGCCCACGGATTCTCCTTCGGCATTGCCTATGGTTCGCGCAACGCGATCTTCATGGGCATGACGAACCCGGCGGTGGCAGCCACCCAGTTCACCGCCTTCATGGGCATGAGTAACCTGGCGATCAGTTTCGGGAATTACTGGCAGGGCATGGTCGCCGAGCGCATGGGGTACGCTACGGCGCTGTACCTGGACGCCGCGATCGCGCTGCTGGTGATCGGGCTGATCCCGTTCCTGCGCGGGCGGGACGAGGCGCCTGCCGGCGGATTGCAACCTGCTGGCCCAGCGGTCCCGGTACCCGCCGCGGCAGGCGACGGGTAGGCCGGGATCGGGGCGGGTGGACGCAGGTGACAAGGGGGATGTCGTATGCGGCGGATGGTCCGCTCGGTGGCTCTGGCTCTGGTTCTGGCGATGCTCTGCGGGAACCTCGCTGCGGGCGAGGCGCAGGCGTCGGCGCCGTCCGCGGTGCCGATCGAGCAGGAGCCCGCGCATCGGCTCGTGCTGCAGAACGAGTTCGTGCGGGTATTCGAGGTCCGGTTGCCGCCCGGCGACGCGACGCTCTGGCACGTGCATCGTCACGATGGAGCGTCGGTGCGACTGTCGGACGCGAACATCGAGGACCAGCCACAGGACGGGCCGGCCGAAGCGATTCGCCTGCATCGGGGGGAGGTGGCCTACGGCGCCACGCCGATGGCACGGACGCACCGGGTGCGGAACATCGGTGAGACGAGCTTCCACCTCGCGTACATCGAGTTGCTGACCGCGCCTGGCGTCAGCACCGCTCACACACCCACGGCCGCATCCGATCCGCGCGTCGTATTCGAGAATGATCGCGTGCGCGCGCTGCGGCGAATCCTGGCGCCCGGCGAATCGACGGCCATGCACACGCACGCGTCGAGGGGTGTGGGCGTGCCCGTGACCGCGGGCCGCCTGCAAATCTCCGATCCGGGGGACGCCACGAAAACCGTCGAACTGAAGCCTGGCGCCGTGCAATGGATCGAACCGGGAACCACGCACCGCTTGCAGAACGTCGGCGACGCACCGATCGAAATCGTCGACATCGAACTCAAGTAGCAGCGGGCGCGCGCGACTATCCGCCCAGGTCACGTGCTTGAGCACGCGCGAAGGCCGGGCGCGACACGACCCGCTGCACGTAGTCGTCGATGATCGCGGACTTCGGCATCATGGGGCTCTGGCCGAACATCGCGAACGTCGTGCCGTAAAGCACGTCGGCCCCGCTGAAGCGCTCACCCAGCATGTAGGGTCCGGCCGACAGGACTCGGGTGACCGCCGCCATGGCTTCATCCACTGCAACCCAGCCGGCCGTGCCTCGAGGCACCTCCACGTTCATGAACCTGGACATGAACGCGGGTTCAAGCACGCCGGTGTAGTAGGCGAGCCACGAGAGATAGGCGCCGCGCTCCGGTTCGCCGACCAGCGGTCCGATTCGGTTCTGCGGGAACCGGTCCGTCAGGTACAGCGTGATGGCCGGCGACTCGAACACGACGACCCCGTCGTCCGATATGGCGGGCACCTTGCCAAGGGGATGCGGGTTCGCGGGATCCACCGCTCCGCTGCCGTCCGACTTTCGCGTCGTTACCAGCCTGATCTGATAGGGCGCCGCGATTTCCTCGAGCAGGAAGATGAAGCGCGTCGAGCGGGTCTTCGGATGGTGGAACAAGGTGATCACGGCCAATCTCCGCAGCAGGCTTGGACGCTGATTGTCCCACGAATCCTGGGTCGGCCCGGTCTCAGCGCCCGGGACGGGTTGGGTGCAGGACTCGAACAGCAGAGAGGCATGGGCACGGGCCGCTACTGCATTGTCGTGGCCGGTCACGTACGCTGCAGTGGCAACCGCCCGGTCGTTCTCACGCTCACGGTGGCCGGCGTGTCGGCGGTGCACAGACAGGAGGCATGAGCATGAGCACGGCACTCATCACCGGCGCAGCCGGGGGGATCGGCTGCGAGCTGGCACGACAACTGGCGGCGCGCGGCACGACGGTCATCGCCGTCTGTCGCAAGCCCGGTGTCGAACTCCCGCGACTGCCGGTGCGCGTGGAGGCGGACATTGATATCGCAACCGATGCGGGTTGCGCGGCGCTCGCCGCGCGCGTGGCCGGCGTACCGCTCGACCTGGTCATTCACAACGCCGGGGTATTGTTCGACGAGTCGCTCGATGCGCTCGACGAGGACGCCGTCGCCAATATCCGCCGGCAGTTCGAAGTCAACGCGCTGGCACCGCTGCGACTGACGGCCCGGCTGGTGCCGCAACTGGTCCGGGGCGGCAAGCTGGTCCTGATCACGAGCCGCATGGGCTCGATGGCCGACAACACCTCCGGTGGCTACTACGGTTACCGCATGTCCAAGGCGGCGATGAATGCGGCGGGCCGTTCGCTCGCGCACGACCTCGCCCCACGCGGCGTGGCAGTCGTGATGCTGCACCCTGGCTTCGTCCAGACTCCGATGACGGCTGGCCGCGGCGACGTCGACCCGGCCACTGCGGCGCGCGGTCTCCTCGCTCGCATCGACGAACTCACCTTGGCGAGCAGCGGCCGCTTCCTGCACGCCAACGGCTCGCCGCTGCCCTGGTGAGGCGCGGCGCAGGAGCCACGACGCAAGGCCTGTCCGCTGTCCCCATCAGAGCGTGGACCTCGGTCCGTGCGCCGGCGTCGGCCGTCGTCCCCGGCAGTGATATGCTTTCGCCACTATGAACAAACCCAGACTGATCTACTTCGATGCCCCCGTGAGTCGCGGGGAAGAGTGCCGTCTCGCCCTGCATCTCGCGGGCATCGACTTCGAGGACGTGCGCATCAAGCCCGCCGACTGGCCGGCCATGAAGGAGCGGACGCCGTACGGCGGCTTGCCGGTGCTGGAGTTGCCGGGAAGCCCGCCGCTCGCGCACTCCAACGCGATCCTGGTGCTGATCGGCCGTCGCCACGGATTGCACCCGGCCGACGACTTCGAGGCGGCGCGCCACGAAGGGATGATGCAGCACGTGGAGGATCTGCGCGCGAAGGTCTCGCCCACGCTCCGCATGGATGACGCCGAGAAGAAGGCCACTCGCGAGGCGCTCGTCGCAGGATTCCTGCCGGCATGGGCCCGGGCTGCGGAGAGCAACATCACTGCCGGGCCATTCTTCGGCGGCGAAAAGATCCAGGTCGTGGACCTCAAGATCCACATGGCGGTGCGTTGGTTCAACGGCGGCAAGGTCGACCACATTCCCGCGACGATCTTCGCCGACTATCCCAGGCTCGTCGGCGTGCACGACGCCGTGCGCGATCACCCCGGCGTGAAGTCCTGGTACGCCAGGTCTTGAGGGTCTCGCGCCGCGGGCACGGTTGCATGGCGATGCCGAAGGATGGCGGGGCAGGGAGGCTCGAATGTTCCAGAGTGTGCTTACAGGCCTGGTCTTGACCCTTGTTGGCGCAGGCGCGTTGGCAGGAACCCCGGCAACGCCCGGCCCGCCCGCAACCCGCATCCAGCCCGTGCGCGATTCACTGCACGGGGTCGAGGTCGTCGACCCATACCGCTGGCTCGAGGGCGACAACGCCAATCCCGACCGCATGGGGCAGGTGACGCCGGAGGTCGCTGAGTGGACCGACGCGCAGAACGCCTACACCCGCGCGGTGCTCGACGGTCTGCCGGGCCGCAAGGCGCTGGAGGAACGGATCCGGCCGCTGATGCAGATCGGCAGTGTCTCCGCGCCGACCGTACGCTCCGGCCGCTATTTCTTCTCGATGCGCGAAGGCACGCAGAACCAGCCCGTCTGGTACTGGCGCGAAGGCGCGAAGGGCGAATCGAAGGTCCTGCTCGATCCGGCCAGGCTCGATCCCACCGGGCTCACCACGATCACCTGGATCGCGCCGAGCCCGGACGGCAAGCGGGTCGCCTACGGCACGTACAGCGCGGGTGATGAGAACGCGATGCTGCACCTGCTCGACGTGGATCGTGGCGTGCAGTTGCCGCTGACGATCCCGAACCGGGTCGAGGCACCGGACTGGCTGCCGGATGGCTCCGGCTTCGTGTACCGCAACCTGCAGGACCCTAAAGATCCGTACAGCGGCCAGGTGATGTTCCACCGGCTCGGCAGCGAGGTGGCCGACGACGTGGTCCTGCTGCGCCAGTACACGAAGCAAGAGAACGAAGCACTGGCCACGACCTGGGGTCCGGCAGGCAGCCTCTCGCGCGATGGCCGGACGCTGCAGCTCAGCTACTCCACCAGCACCCGCAGCAACGACCTCTGGGTCGCCGACTTCGGGCAGTTCCTGAAGACCGGCAAGCTGGAGAAGCGGGAGATCTCCGTCGGGCAGGAAGGCATCTATCCGGGGCACCGCGGTCGGCGGACAGTTGTTCGTGCAGACGACCCAGGGCGCGCCGAACGGCCGCGTGGATCGCATCGACCTCGCCAGCATGAAGCGCACCGTGCTCGTGCCCGAGCGGTCCGACGCCGCGATCCAGAATGTCTCGGTGGCCGACGGCGTGGTGGCGGTCGAGTACCTCGAGAAGGCCTCGAGCGCGTTCGACCTGTTCGACTTCGACGGCAAGCGGCGCGGACGCATTGCGTTGCCCGGCATCGGCTCGGCGCGCTCGCCACCGAGGTCGACTCGACCGAGGGCTTCCTGTCCTTCACCAGCTACAACTATCCGCCGACGATCTTCCGGGTCGACCTGCGCCACGCCAGGGCGCGACCCGAGGTCTGGGAGCGCCCCGACGTGCCGGTCGACCCGTCGACCGTCGTGGTGCGGCAGGTGTGGTACCCGTCGAAGGACGGTACCCGCGTCAGCATGTTCATCGTGCATCGCAAGGGACTCAAGCTCGACGGCGCACGCCCGACCATCCTCTACGGCTACGGCGGCTTCAACATCAGCATGACGCCGAGCTTCAGCGCGACGCTGTTCCCCTGGTTCGAGGACGGCGGCGTGTACGCCGTGGCCAACCTGCGCGGCGGCGGCGAGTACGGCGACGCCTGGCACGAGGCCGGCATGCTGGCCCGCAAGCAGAACGTGTTCGACGATTTCATCGCTGCCGGCGAATGGCTGCTGGCCAACGGCTACACCCGTCGCGACCGGCTCGCGATCCTCGGCGGCTCGAACGGCGGGCTGTTGACCGGCGCCGTCGCCATGCAGCGACCGGATCTCTGCAAGGTGGCGATCGTCGCCGTGCCGCTGCTCGACATGCTGCGCTACCAGGACTTCCTGATGGCGCGCTACTGGGTGCCGGAGTACGGCTCGGCCGAGAAGCCCGACGAGTTCAGGACGCTGCTCGCGTACTCGCCGTACCAGAACGTCAAGCCGGGCACGCGCTACCCGGCGGTCTTCCTCACCGCCGGCGAGAACGACACGCGCGTGCACGCGCTGCATGCGCGCAAGATGGCCGCTCGGCTGCAGGCCGCTGTCGCGGAGGCCGCGGATCCGAACCCGGTGCTGCTGTGGGTCGACCGCGAGGCCGGCCACGGCCAGGGCAAGCCGCTCAACCTGCGCATCCGCGACGTCGCGGACCAGCAGCTGTTCATGCGCTGGCAACTCGGCATGTTGCCGGCGGAGTGAGTGACCCGCCGCGCTCGATTGCTCCCGTGCGCCCTGGGTCGCGAGGGTGACCGGCTCGGCAATTTCCCGGATTGCGGGTCATGGCTCCATGCGGCAGCCTTGCCGTTCTTCGCGGCCCGGGGGGATCGAGCCTTGGATCTCGAGACACGCAACGATCGCCGGCGAACCTACACGATGGTGGCCAGGCTCGCAGATCGAGGCCTGACGCAGGATGACCTGGAGCGCGTGCTGCGCGAGGTCTATGCGGACGGCAACGACACCGTGCGCACGGCGCTGCGCGAATCGAACGAGTCGCTGCTGGCGCTCGGCTATGACCGGGTTGCCTATGCCGAGTCGCCGGGCGACTGAAGCCCCGCCGGCGCTGCATCGGCAGCTGCGCTCAACTCGGGAGATCGTCGCGACGGTCGGTCGGTGGCGGGTTGCCGTCATCGCGCGGCGCAAGTTTCGTTGCAGCCCAGCGCCTGAACTCGCGCACCTTTTCCGGTCCCGTGCCCGGGCGAAGGATCAGGGCCTCGATGCTGCGCATGATCGCGTCGGCGTCGGATCGAGGCGTCTCCGAACCGGGCGTTGGGACGCCCCACAGGTCGATCCGGCGTTCGCAGCGCTCGCCGAACCGCAGCACGGCGTGGAACCATCGCGGTCGCCGCCAGTTACCCAGCACCAGGTCCAGCGCTGCCGCGGCGAGCGACACCGGGATGAGCGTGATGTCGAGCGCCGCTTCCATCCCCAGCTTGATCTGGAACAGGATGACATCGCGCAGGAGTCGCCAGCGCGTAGCCTGGTCCGGCTTGTCGGTCATCGCGATTCTCCGTCCGTTGTCGCGAGCAGCGCGATCGGCAGGATCCGCAGTACGTCGCCGACCGGCAGCGTGCCGCCGCGACTCTTCGTGCCCCGCGGCAGCAAGGCCGCATCGGTGTAGGCGTCGACGAACCGTGCGGCATTGGCGCCGGCTGGCAGCTCGATCCGCGTGTCATGCCACGCGTCGGCGCCGACCGGCGGCTCGAGACGCTTGCCGGTGAGCGCCGCCAGGCGCGCCGTCGCCACCACCACGACCTCCCGCCGGTCCAGCACCCGGCGGAATGCGCAGACGTGCTCCGCATGCCTCCCGCTCACCTTCAAGGGCTCGTAACTGCCGTGGTTGAAGACGTCCGCAAGCGACGCGCGTACGCTCAGCGCGCGCCAGGTCGTAAACAGCTTGAGGCGTCCGTCCGGCCAGTTGGCCACCAGTTCGCGCGCAAGGCCGGCGCGGGACGCGGCGTCCTGCCAGCGTGCCTCGAGTGCGGCGAGCATCGCATCGCGGCGTGCGAAATCCACGGGTCGTCGATTGTCGGGATCGACCAGCGAGAACTCGGGCAGTTCGGTGCCCTGGTAGAGGTCCGGGATCCCCGGCGAGGTGAGCTTGAGCAAGGTCTGCGAGAGCGAGTTGAGCATGCCGAACCACGCGACCGGTGCGCGCAGGTCGAGCAGGTCGCGCAGGAACGCGCTGGGCCGCCGCTCGTCGAGGATGGCGCGCAGGAATTCGACCAGCGCCTGCTCGTACGCATCGTTCGGCGCGATCCACGAGGTGCTGACTTTCGCCTCGCGCGCCGCCTTGACCACGTAGGCCTCCAGGCGCTCCAGGAACTGCGGGCTCGCGAGCTCCGCGCACTCTTCGAGCGGCCAGGCGCCCAGCAGTGTCTGGTAGATGAGGTATTCGTCGTTGCGCGTCGGCGCCGGCAAGCCGTCCACCTGCCGCCGGTGCGTGCGATTGAGACGGTTCCACCTGCCGAGGTAATGCCGCCATTCGTCGGGCAGCTCCGACAGCGAACTGATCCGCGCGCGAACGTCCTCGCTGCGCTTGGTGTCGTGCGTGGAAGTCGCCAGCATCGACTGCGGCCAGCGCTTCGATCGATCCAGGTTGAACTGGTGGAGGGTCGCCGAGGTGACGCTCATCCGCCGCGGATCCCCGCCGACCTCGTTGAGCGAGAGCAGCCGGTTGTAACGGTAGAACGCGGTGTCTTCGATGCCCTTGGCCATGACCGGCGAGGTCACCTGCTGGAATTTCATCGCAAACGCGCGGACGGCGGCGGCGGCGCTCGCCGAGCGGCCCGTCACCTCCCCGACCAGGACGTCGCCGAGAAACGCATAGACGCTGTCCTCGTCGGCGTGACTGCGCTTGCGGGCGACGTTCACGGCCCACTGCACGTGGCGGCGGTCGTCCTCGCCCGCGCCGGATGCGCAGACGTAGGTGCGGTAGGTCGGATACGACGCGATCACCTCGACGATCGCTTCCCGCAGCGCGGCACGGGTGAAATCGGCCGTGTGCCGGTCCATCTGTGCGATGCGATCGAGCTGGGTCGCGAGCACGCCGACTTCGGCGGCGAGCACCGACCGCATCACGAGCTTGCGACTCTCGTAGCCGATGTCGTCGAGGACCGACGGCCGCCCGATGAAGCCGCGGTAAGTCGTGTCCAGCGCACGCTCGGCCCCGCCATCGACCTGCCACGCGTTGACCGCTGCGGCAAACTCGTAACCGGTCGTGCCGTGCACCGCCCAGTTCTCGGGCAGGCGCTCGTGCGCGGCGAGGATCTTCTCCACCACGACGTAGAGGGGCCGGGCAGCGTCGCCGCCGCCGCGAAACGGCGCCTGCAGCCGCTCGAAATACTGCGCGGGGTCGTACAGCCCATCGGGGTGATCGATCCGCAACCCGTCGACGATTCCGTCCCGCACCAGGTCGAGCAGCAGGCCGTGCGTGGCGTCGAAGACGCGTGGGTCGTCCATCCGCAGGGCCGCGAGGTGGTTCACGTCGAAGAATCGCCGGTAATTGATCTCGTCGACCGCGACCCGCCAGTAAGACAGTCGATACGCCTGCGCACCGAGCAGGCGATCGAGCACGTCGAAGCTCGCGGGGTCGCCACGCCGGCCGTTGACCTGCGCGACCGTCTCCTCGATGAAGCGGGCCACCGCGGGACTGCGCTGGCACAGCCGCACCAGGCGCCGCTTGTGCGACTCCTTGTCCCGGTAACGCTCGGCACGCGCCTCGTCCGTGGTGTCGCTGCGCTCAGGCAGCCGCCCGAACGCGGCCAGCAGGCTCTCGAAGTCCTGCCGGTCCGGATCCGTCTCCGGCACGCGGGCGTCGAGTGCGGCGAGCCCGGCCTCGAACAGGCGCGGATATTCGCGCGGGTCGACCGGGAAACGGTGCTCGTAGTAGCACACGCTGAAGGCGCCGGCCTCGGCGTCGAAGACCAGGCGCAGTTCGCCGTTTTCCAGCACGGTGCCGAACGGCGCGCCGAGCACCGGCACGAGCAGCCGATTGCGCATCGTGGCGCGCACTGGCTGCCAGTCGACGTCGAAATAGTCGGCATACGCCGCCGCCGGGCCGTTCTCGAGGACGTCGAGCCACCAGGCATTGTCATCCGCCATGATCGCCATGTGATTCGGCACGACGTCGACGACCAGGCCCATGCCCCGCGCGCGCAGCGCGGCGGACAGGGCATCGAGGTCCTCGCGGGTGCCGATCTCGGGGTTGAGGCTCGAATGGTCGATGACGTCGTAGCCATGCAGGCTGCCGGGGCGTGCCTTCAGGATCGGCGACAGGTACAGGTGGCTCACGCCCAGGCGGGCGAAATAGGGCACGAGCCGCTCGACGTCACGGAAGGTGCAGCCGCGATTCATCTGCAGCCGATACGTTGCCCGCCGGGCCACGGAGGCCGTCCCGGCAGGCTTGCGTGCACGGGCGCGGCTCACGACTTCCTCCGTGGCGCACTGCAACGCCAGCGCACTTCCCACGGCGCGAGCGCCCCGGCGGTCGCCGTGCCTCGATCCGCGGAACAATAAAGCGTCCTGGCCCGCCCGCTTCGCGAGCCGAGCGCCAGCGGCTGTTGACCAGGATTGGCCAGCAATTGCAGTTCGCGACCGTCCCGTGTCGGCCAGCTGACGTTGAGGCCGCGGCCGTCGATCACCTCGTACCGCGCGGCGCCGGCCTGCAGCCGCGCAAGCAGGGGCACGATCTCGCGCTGTCGAATCCGCAGCAGGCGGCGCACCAGCGCGAGCCATTCCCGATGCGGGGTGCGCTTGCGATCCGACCAGCGCAGGCGGCTCGCCGTGAAGCTCGAGGCTGCATTCGGATCCGGGATCCGTGCCTGGGCCGCCGGATCGCTGAACTTCGCAAAGCGCCCGAACTCGCGCCGGCGCCCCGCGGTCACCGCAGCCGCCAGGTCGGCGCCGAAATCGCAGAAGAAGAGAAACGGCTGCGTGGCTGCGTACTCGTCACCCATGAACAGCATCGGCGGCGATGGCGCGAGCAGCAGGATGGCGAACGCGGCGCGCAGCGCCTCGGGCCTGGCCAGGGTCGCGATCCGCTCGCCGAAGGCCCGGTTGCCGACCTGGTCATGGTTCTGCAGAAACGCCACGAACGCGTCTGCCGGCAAGTCACCGCTTGGTTCGCCCCGTGGCCTGCCGCCCTCGAAGGCGTAAGCGTCACCCTGGAACGCAAAACCTTCGGCGAGGCAGCGACCGAGCAGCCGCACCGGATCGGCGGCGTAGTCGACGTAGTAGCCGTCGCGTTCCCCGGTGAGCAGCGTGTGCAGGACATGGTGCAGGTCGTCGTTCCACTGCGCCGTCGCCTGCCGCGGCCGCCCGTGCGGATCACGCTGGAGACGACGCGCTTCGTTCGCGTGATTCTCGAGCACGAGGTGGACGTGCCGCTCCGGACCCGTGGCCGCCCGCACGCGTTCCGCCAGTTCCGCGACGAAGTGCCGCGGCGAGTCGTCCATGATCGCGTGCACTGCATCGATCCGCAGCCCGTCGAGATGGAATTCCTCGAGCCAGTACAGCGCGTTCTGGATGAAGAACTCGCGCACCGTGGCCGAACCGGGCCCGTCGAAATTGATGGCGTCGCCCCAGGGCGTGCGATGCCGGTCGGTGAAGAACGGGCGCGCGTAACGGTGCAGATAGGCGCCCTCCGGCCCGAAATGGTTGTAGACGACGTCCAGGATCACCATCAGGCCGGCGGCGTGAGCGCAGTCGACCAGGTGCTTGAGCGCCTCCGGCCGTCCGTACGCGCTCTCCGGCGCAAACGGCAACACGCCGTCGTAACCCCAGCCGCGCCGGCCGGGAAAATCCGCGACCGGCATCAACTCGAGCGCCGTCACGCCGAGGCGTGCGAGTTCCGCGAGCCGCGGCTCGATGGCCGCATAGGTTCCGGCACGCGTGAATGCGCCGACGTGGAGTTCATAGATCACGGCCTGTTGCCACGGCCTTCCGCGCCAGGCGCCGTCCCGCCATGCATAGGCGCACGGATCGATCACCTCGCTGCGGCCGTGGACGTCTTCCGGGTTGAAGCGTGATGCTGGATCGGGCACGAACAGCTCGCCGTCGATGTGATAGCGATAGCGCGTGCCCGGCGGCGCATCGGCGCGCACTTCCCGGTACCAGCCGTCGTCGCAAGGCATGCGGACGCTCTGCGGTGCACGATCGCCAAGCGACCATTCGAGGTCGACCCGGGCAGCCGTGGGCGCCCACAGGCGGAAGTGCGTCTGCCCCTGCGCATCGATCTCGGCACCGAACGGCATGGCGTGACGCCGTTGCATGTCAGGTGCCACGAGCGAGGCGTTCGAAGACCGCTACCGAGCGCGCGCCAAGTGGGTAAGCCGGTACGCCCAGGTGCTCGCCCGCGCGCCTGGGGAATGGCGGCTCCCGTCCGGTATCCATCACCAGTTCCCAGTGCGTGTCCGCGTGGCCCGCGGGCACCCGGAACTCGACGTCTTCCGCGCTCGAGTTCAGCATCACGAGGAAGTCGCTGTCGCTGACCGGCCGTCCCCGCTCATCGTGCTCTGCGGCGGCCATGCCCGCGAGATACATGCCGAGGCAACGGGCATGGTGCGCCCGCCACTGGACTTCGGTCATCTCCGCGCCCGACGGGTCGAACCAGAGGATGTCCGTGATCCCGCTGCCGTGGATCTCGCGACCCTGGAAGAAGCTGCGCCGGCGGAACGCCGGGTGCGCCTTGCGCAGCGCGACCAGCCGCTGCACGAAGTCGAGCAGCGCGCGATCCTCCGGCGCGAGCGACCAATTGAGCCACGAGATCTCGTTGTCCTGGCAGTAGGCATTGTTGTTGCCGAGTTGCGTGCGACCCATTTCATCGCCCGCGGCGAGCATCGGCACGCCCTGCGACAGGAAGAGGGTGGCCAGCAGGTTGCGCTGCTGGCGTGCGCGCAGGGCGCGAATCTTCGGATCCGCGGTCGGACCCTCGTGGCCGCAGTTCCAGCTCAGGTTGTGATTGTCGCCATCCCGGTTGCCGTCGAGGTTGGCTTCGTTGTGCTTGTGGTCGTAGCTCACGAGATCGGCGAGCGTGAAGCCGTCGTGCGAGGTGACGAAGTTGACGCTGGCATGGGGCCTGCGTCCGCTGTGGCCGTACAGGTCGCTCGAGCCCGTGAGCCGGTAACCCATCTCGCCGATCAAGCCGCCTTCGCCCTTCCAGCAGGCACGCACCGCGTCGCGGTAGCGCCCGTTCCACTCCGTCCAGCCGGGCGGGAAGCCGCCGACCTGGTAGCCGCCCTCGCCAAGGTCCCAGGGCTCGGCGATCAGCTTCACCTGCGAGATCACCGGATCCTGGCGGATGATGTCGAAGAACGCGCCGAGCCGGTCGACCGCGTGCAATTCCCGGGCGAGCGCCGAGGCAAGATCGAACCGGAATCCGTCGACGTGCATCTCGAGGATCCAGTAGCGCAGGCTGTCCATCAGCAACTGCAGCACGCGCGGGTGACGCATGTTGAGCGTGTTGCCGCAGCCGGTGTAATCCATGTAGTAGCGCGCGTCCGGTGCCGTCAGCCGATAGTACGCAGCGTTGTCGATGCCGCGGAACGCGAGGGTCGGCCCGAGCTGACTGCCCTCCGCGGTGTGGTTGTAGACGACGTCGAGGATCACCTCGATCCCGGCGGAGTGCAGCGTCTTCACCATGGTCTTGAACTCGCGTTCCGGCTGCGAGGACGCGGAATACTGCGACGCCGGCGCGAAGAAGCCGATGGAGTTGTAGCCCCAGTAGTTTCGCAGCCGCCTCGTGACGAGGTGACGGTCGTGGATGAAGGCGTGCGTCGGCATCAGTTCCACGGCCGTCACGCCGAGGCGCTGCAGATGCTCGATGACCGGCGCCGTGGCGAGCGCGGCGTAGGTTCCGCGGTACTGCGGGGGAACCTCCGGGTGCAACATCGTGAATCCGCGCACGTGCAGCTCGTAGATGAACGTGTCGTGCCAGGGCGTGCGCGGCGGCCGGTCGTCGGCCCAGGTGAAAGCCGGATCGATGACCTGGCATTTCGGCATTCCCGGCGCACTGTTGCGCCGGTCGAAGGACAGGTCGGCCCGCGGCGAGCCGATGCGATAGCCGAAGTGCGCGTCGCTCCAGGCCAGCTGGCCGACGATGGACTTGGCGTACGGATCGAGCAGCAGCTTGTTGGCGTTGAAGCGGTGCCCGTCGTGCGGTCGGTAGGGGCCGTGCACCCGGTATCCGTACAGCTGTCCCGGCCGCGCCTCGGGCAGGTAGCAGTGCCAGACCTGGTCGGTCTGCTCGCGCAGCGGGATGCGCTGCAGCTCGCGGCGGCCGCGGTTGTCGAAGAGGCAGAGTTCCACGCCCTCGGCATGCTCGGAGAAGAGGGCGAAGTTGACGCCCTCGCCATCCCAGGTTGCGCCGCGGGTGCTGGGACTGCCTGGCCAGACCGAGTGACAGATATCAGCCATGGTCAGGGCGGCCTTCAGTGACGATGCAGCAGGCCGAGAATGCCGTCGATCGGCATCCCGACCCAGGCAGGCCGGTTGTCGAGCTCGTAACGG
Organism: uncultured Gammaproteobacteria bacterium; assembly: GCA_963793675.1. Taxonomy (GTDB): domain Bacteria; phylum Pseudomonadota; class Gammaproteobacteria; order Steroidobacterales; family Steroidobacteraceae; genus RPQJ01. The sequence goes on from CAWCBA010000010.1 coordinate 742,877, forward strand.
AGCTCGTACAGCGCTTTCTCCAGCTCGAAGAAGGCGATGAGACGCTCGGTATCCCGGTTCGATCGCGGCCGGCAGGACGCGCCGTCGATCCCGGCGTCGTAGCCGACCAGGAACGCCGAGCGCGTCTGTTCTTGCCACGCCTCGAAGCTGGCGGCGAGTCGATCCCGGGCCTCCGGCCGCCGGGCGCTCGCGCGATCGAGCGCCACGGCGCGCGCGTAGTCGAAAGAGCGCAGCATCGTCGCCACGTCCCGCAGCGCGGAGTGCTTGCGACGCCGCTCCTCGAAGGACCGGTCTGGCTCACCTTCGAAATCGATGATCAGGAAGTCATCCCGCACCAGCAGCACATGGCCAAGATGCAGGTCGGCGTGGCAGCGCGTCTTGGCCGCCTTGATTGTCCGGTTGTCCGGGGAGATGTCGCGCAGCAGATCGAGGACCTCCGCGCGTCGGCCGAGCAGCGACTTCGCGGCGGCGCGCACGGATTCCGGCAGGCGCGGCAGCGCCTCCTGCAGGTGGCGCAACGACAGCGTCGCCTCGCGCCGCACCTCGAGGCTCCACTGGCGCAGGTCACGCTCCGTCATCGCCTCCGGTGCGAACGCATCGTCGTCGCTCGGTCGTGAGAGCGCGGCGTGGAGTTCGCCGACACGCCGTCCCAGAGTCTCTATCTGCGCGACATACATCGCGTGCGGGTCCACGCTGCCTGCCGCGGTCTGCTCGATCAGCACCGTGGCATGGCGCTCGAGATGGTTCTGCGTCCAGGCCCAGCAGTCGCCCTGGTTGCGCACGAAACCGAACAGCGCCGCGAGCACGGTCGGTTGCTCCGCCGCCGGTGCGTAACTCATCGCCCCGATGAACGGTGCGACGTGCGGGTAGCGGATCACCTCGGTCAGGTAGCGACCCATTTCGACGTCCGGGTGGATGCCCGGTCGCAGCCTGCGGTAAGCCTTCAGGACGACCGTGTCGTCGAGCACCGCGCTGAAATTGTTGTTTTCACCGGGCAGGTATTCGACCGTCCGGGGTGCGACGGTCGCGAGCCTGGCGAACTCATCCGTGCACTGGAATCGCAGTTCGCCGTCGTCGAATGGCACGGCGTGGTTGGTGCCGATCGCAGTGGCAACCGCGAGGCAGAACTCGTGGTTGCCGAAGGCATCGATCAGCACGCCGGCCGCGGCCTTTTCCCGCACCTTGGCCAGCGCCCATCCGGCCGCGCGGTGATGCTCGTCTTCGCCGCGCCGTTCCCAGCCGATGGCGAGCGGCAGGAAGTAGCGCTGCTCGGAGCCGTCGGCGAAAGTTACCGTCGGCATTGCCAGCAGCCATTCACCGGCCGCCGTGGTCCACAAGCCGCGCGAACCGAGGACGACTTTGTCGATCGGTGAATCGGTGCCGGCGAACCAACGACGCCTCGCCCGACGCCTCGCCAGGAATTCCGGCAGCACGGTCTGCTCGAGACCTCGCAGTGCGCGGCGCGCAACGTCGCGCTCGGACGCGGGCTGGGCCGTCGTGACGAATGCGCCCAACCCACCGGACAGCACCAGTACCGACAACTCGGATGCAGGCAGAGTCTCCATTTGCCAGGCCGGCGCCTCGCCGGTCTCGGCCAGCCGCAGCCAGAAGAATCCCTGTCCGGGCAGCGTGAGCAGGTACGGCAGGTCGCCGATGGGCGGGAAGGGGTTCTCGCCGGTGAGTTCGATCGGCACGCGGCCACGGTAGCGGTGCAGATCGAGTTCCACGGCCTGCGCCGTGCGCGCCAGGTTGGCGACGCACAGGACGATCTCGCCTTCGTACTCGCGTACGTACGCGAGGATCTTGCGATTGCGCGGCCGCACGATTTCGAGCGTGCCGCGTCCGAAGGCCCGGTGCTGCCGGCGAATCGACAGGATGCGCTTGGTCCAGTTGAGCAGCGACCAGGAGTCGCGGCTCTGCGCCTCGACGTTCACGGCCTCGTAGCCGTACACGGGGTCCATGATGACCGGCAGGTACAGCCGCTGCGGGTCGGCCCGCGAGAATCCGCTGTTGCGGTCCGGGCTCCACTGCATCGGCGTGCGCACCCCGTTGCGGTCGCCGAGGAACACGTTGTCGCCCATGCCGATCTCGTCGCCGTAGTACAGGATCGGCGAGCCCGGCATGGACAGCAGCAGGCTGTTCATCAGCTTGATGCGCTCCTGGTCGTTGTCGAGCAGCGGCGCGAGGCGCCGCCGGATGCCGACGTTGATGCGCATGCGGGGGTCGTGCCCGTACATCCGGTACATGTAGTCCCGTTCGCTGTCGGTCACCATCTCCAGCGTCAACTCGTCGTGATTGCGCAGGAAGATCGCCCACTGGCAGTTGTCCGGGATTTCCGGCGTCTGGCCGAGGATCTCCGTGATCGGGTAGCGGTCCTCGAGCGCGATCGCCATGTAGATGCGCGGCATGAGCGGAAAGTGGTACGCCATGTGGCACTGGTCGCCCTCGCCGAAGTACTCGCGTACGTCCTCGGGCCACTGGTTGGCCTCCGCCAGGAACATGCGGTTGCTGTAGTGCGCGTCGACGACGGCGCGCATCTGCCGGATCACCGCGTGGGTCTGCGGCAGGTTTTCGTTGCTGGTGCCCTCCTGCACGCAGAGATAAGGGATGGCATCCAGCCGCAGCCCGTCCACGCCAGCGTCCAGCCAGAACCGCATCACGCGGATCACGGCCTTCACCACCTGCGGGTTGTCGTGGTTCAGGTCGGGCTGGTGGGAGAAGAACCGGTGCCAGTAGTACTGGCCGGCGACCGGGTCCCATGCCCAGTTCGACGTCTCGGTGTCGGTGAAGATGATGCGCGTGCCTTCGAAGCGCTTGTCCGAGTCGCTCCAGACGTAGAAGTTACGCGCGGCCGACCCCTTGGGCGCGCGCCTCGCGGCCTGGAACCACGGATGCTGGTCGGAGGTGTGGTTGATGACGAGTTCGGTGATGACCTTCAGGCCACGGCGGTGCGCCTCGCGGACGAAGCGGCGGAAATCCCGCAGCGTGCCGTAGTCCGGGTGTATTCCCCGGTAGTCGGCGATGTCGTAGCCGTCGTCCCGCATCGGGGACGGATAGAAGGGCAGCAGCCAGATCGTGTTGACGCCCAGTTCCTGCAGGTAGTCGAGCCTGGAGCACAGTCCCGGGAAGTCACCGATGCCGTCGCCATTGCCGTCGCAGAAGGCCCGCACGTGCAGCTCGTAGATGACTGCGTCCTTGAACCAGAGCGGGTCGTCGAACCAGTTGCCCGAGGCGGTCGCATTGCTCATCTCAGGCTCCCGCGTCACAGGCAATCGTCGAAGTTCCACGCGCCGGTTGCAACCATATGGACCTCGATTGATTGGAAGGAACGTGCCACGCCATGCGGACGCCGCGCAGTGCGCGGGTCGCGATGACCGTCCGAGGGGACAATTCCCAAGCCGCCTCGACGCTGTCTTGAGCGCGTGGTCAGGACTTCATGTTAAGCGCATGAGCCTCGATGTCAAACCTCGTGCAGCCTGGGCGATCGTGCAGGAGGACGGGAATTTCGACGGTCAGATCGTGCTTGCAGCGCGCGGTACGCGCCGATGCGCCTCACCGGCAGTCTGCACTGTGCGCCGCTTTCAGTAACTACGGATTGACTCCGGGGCCCGGCGCGCCAACCTTGAAACGTTCGGAACCGGATTGATTGCGGAGGGGCAGCCGCGATGCCGTATCGAATCAGGTGGGAAGGGCACGGGGTCTACCGACGCTTCTTCGGCGTCATCACCCTTGCGGAGTTTCGTGAAGCCAACCGGGAAATGCGCAGCGACGTGCGCTATGAAGGCATCCGCTACATCATCTCCGATTACCTGGAAGCGCAGCCGGCTCCGGACATCACCGAGCGGGATCTGCAGACGTACGCCGAGCTCGAAAGGCTGTACTTCTACAGCAGCCCGGACACCGTGCAGGCGGTTGTCGCCACGGACCCGAAGACCGTGACGTTCGCGCGGTATTACGAATCGCTCGGCGTCTCGCCGTATTGTCTCGCAGACTTTGCGACCGTCGCCGAGGCCCGGCGATGGATCGCGAGCAATCCGCGGTTGGGTTGGAGCAGGCCGCCGCTGAGCACGACGTCTGCGGCGGCAGGCATTTCCAAAGAGGGCTGAGCATCGTCGGCGACGCGAGTTCGTCGCCGCAGGACGCGCCGTGGTCTGGAGCGTGCCGTCATCCCCGTAGGGAGGTCTGCGTGGCGGCCTGGCCTGGGTCGTCAGAATGATCCCATCGGTTCAGCCAGCAGCGCCAGCTCGTCCGGGGTCGAGGTCCTGCCGAGGATGGCATTGCGATGCGGAAAGCGGCCGAATCGATCGATGATCGACTGGTGTGCCAGCGCGTAGGTCGTCCAGTCCTCGCGTCCCAGCTGCCCGATCAGCTGGACGGAAAGCGCCTGGTCCTCGCGATCCTCGCTGTGCTCGAAGGGGAGGTAGACAAAGAGTCTTTCCTCGCGCGTCATGGCGCGGTCGAATCCCCGCTCGATGGCCTGCCGGGCGAGTCGACGCGCCAGTGCGTCGGTGGCAAAGGCGCGCGGGGTGCCCCGGAACATGTTGCGCGAAAACTGGTCCGTTACGATCACTGCCGCGAGCAGCGGCCGTGACGACGGCGACGTCGATCCCATCGCCCAGCACGATCTGCTCGTGCAGCGCAAGGAAGCGCGCGCGGATCATGCGATCGATCGCGTCGCTCTTCGCGAACCACTGCGTGGCCCCCAGCTCCCCGAACCAGAACTGCAGCACGTCCCCGACCCAGGCCGGTTCGATTGCGGCGCTTGTCGACTCGTTGGCAGGCATCGTGTCTCCCGGAATGCGGTTGTGTTCGATCCGTAGCAAGCGTCGTCAGTCGGGCAGGCCGGCCAGGCGCAATGCCGCGGCGATGCGTGCAGCGTCAGCTTCGTTATTGAACGGCTCTTTCGACATCCAACGGCGGACCGAGAACTCCGGCCGCAGCGACAGGCACTCCGCGACGCTGGCCTTTGCCCGCTCCGTGTCGCCCAGCTGTGCGTAGCATCCGGCCATGAAGGCCGCCATGTAGTACGTCCGGACGGGGTGGCGGGCGAACAGTTTCACTGCTTCCTGGAACTGCCCGAGGACCATGCAGGTCAGGCCGGACTGGCGCCAGTACCAGGGCTGGTCGAAATAGGGATCGATCTGCCGCGCCCGCAGGTTCCAGGCGCGCGCTTCCTCCGCCCGACCCATGTACACCAGGACCAGGCCCATGTCCGCCACGTTCCACTGGTTGTTCGGATTGAGATCCACCGAGCGCTGCATGTGCTCGAGCGCGAGTTCGAAGGAGCGCCGGTACAGGCAGGTCTGCGCGAGCAGCGAATGGCAGGTGCTCTCGCCGTCGTCGAGTTCGACCGCGCGCAGCGCGAGCTGGTAGGCCTCGTCGAGCAGCGCGCTCGACGTGCCGGGATCGTCGCGCCACTTGGCGCGCTTCATCGTGGCCAGCAGCGCGTAAGCGAGGCCGTACCCGGGATCGATCTCGATGGCCCGCTCGAAGAGCCGGGTGGCCTCGGCCCCGCCCGCAGGATCGTCCCAATGCAGCGCGTTGCCCTGCAGGACGCATTCGTAGGCGTCCAGGCTCGTCGGCGGCTTGCGGCGCGCCCGTTCCGCGTCGGATACATGCACACGCCCCACCAGCGTGCTCACGATCGTCTGCACGACCTCGTCCTGGACGGAAAAGAGCTCGGCCTGCGCCCGGTCGAAGCGCTCGCCCCAGACATGGGTGCCGGTCTCGGCGTCGACCAGCTGCACGCTGATGCGCACGCGGTCACCGATGCGCCGGACGGTGCCCTCCACCACGAAGCGAACGGTCAGTTCACGCGCAACCTGCGCGGTATCCACGGCGGGCCCGCGATAGCGGAACGAGGCCGAGCGGGATCGCACCGCCAGCAGTCGCCAGCGTGACAGCTCGGTGATGATGTCCGCGGTGATCCCGTCACTGAAGAACTGCTGCTCCGGATCACCGCTCAGGTTGGTGAAGGGCAACACGCAGATGGCAATGCGTGGCGGCCCGGAGGCGACCCCGGGCTCGAGCCCCTTCGCGCCTGGCATGGTGGCGGTCGGTCGTCGCGGACGGCCGAGGAGGGCTTCGATGGCGCGAACCACTTCCTGGAACTGTGGGTGGGCAGCCACGTCGCCGGTGTGGTCGAGGTTGGTGGTGTGGAATGCGCGGAAGTCGATTGGCAATCGCGCGGAGCCGAATTGCACCGGCACCAGGATGCCGCGATCGGCCCCCTCGCGCGCTTCACCGCGCACCCAGCGGGACTCCACGGAGTCGGGCGTCCACACCACCAGCACCGCGCGGGAGCGTTCCAGTTCACCGGCGATCATCTGGTCGAACTGCTGTCCGGGATCGATGGCCGGGTCCCACCAGACCGACCATCCCTGCGCCTCGATTGCGGCGACGAGGGGCGCGACGCGCGCCTTGTCCTTCCTGGCGTAGGACACGAAGACGTCGGCCATGTCGCGCGAGCCTCCAGCCCAATGGGTCACCGCGGCGACGCCACAGCGCCGGTAGCTTACGACGGCAGGCGGTGAGTTTGCAGCAATCGGTTCCGCACGGCTCCAGCCGCAGCCGTGAGAAGCGCGATACGCTCGGCCGGGCAGGTGCCTGTCGATCCCGCGGCGACCAGGGCAAATGCAGAAGACCATCCTCATCACCGGGTCCTGCAGCGGCATCGGGGCTGGATCAGCGCGGCATGAGCTCCTTGTGCGCGGCCCGGATGTACCCGGCGATCGTGCGCGGGTCCGGCACGGCGCTGCGTGCCGCGGTGATGCCGAATCCCATCGCGCCGGCGTAGCTGTCGACCGTGATGTTGACGCCCAGGCCATGTGCCACGATCGACAGTGGCCAGTAGCGGGTCATGCGGGCACCCGCGAAATAGAGCGGTACCTGCGGTCCGGCCACGTTGGAAATGACGACGTTCGCCAGCGGCGGGACCAGGTTCGCGAGCATGGCTTGCCCATAGATCGACGCCAGCCAATGCAGGATCCAGGGCATGCCGAACGACGGAAAGTCGGTGGGCAGGATTGCCCTGGCGCGGGCAGTGGCCGACTTCGCGGCGGCGGCCGCGTCGCGGATGGCGCGTAGCCGCCGCACCGGGTTGGCAATGTCGGTGGCAAGGCTGACCCGGGCCATGGTCGCCTGCGTCGTGTACTCCGTGTTGCCCGGTTCGCGCAGCGAGATCGGCACCGCGGCCAGCAACGACTCGCGCGGCAGGCTGCCGTCGTCCTGCAGGTAGCGGCGCAGCGCGCCGCTGCAGATGGCCAGCACGACGTCGTTGATCTTGGCGTCGTGCGCCGCGGCAATGGCCTTGACCTGGTCGAGCGGGACCGAGATGCCGGCGAAGGCGCGTTTGCCGGTGATGGCGACGTTGAGCGGGGTCCTCGGTGCGAATCCTGACGTCCCCGCAAACTGCGCAGACGCGTCGCCGTCACCGCGCAGACCGGTCAGCGTCCTGACGATGTCGGGTAGCGTCCGCACGAACTTCAGGTATTGCGCGGCATCGTGTTGCAGCGCCGCTGCCGCCAGCGTGCCCAGGCCCGGGTGCTCGCCGGGGCTCAGCTGGCTGGAGACTTCGGGTGGAATCCTCCTGCCCCGGGGCGTCAGGTCGAACAGGATGCGGGCGAGCAGGATGGCGGCCTGTCCATCGAGCAACGCGTGGTGGATCTTCGTGTAGTAGGCGAGTTGTCCCGATCGCAAGCCTTCGATGATGTACGCCATCCACAGCGGACGGGTCCGGTCGAGCAGGACGGAATGCAGCCGACCGACACATTCCTCGAGTTGCGCTTGCGTGCCGGGACGCGGTAGCACCACGCGCTGGACGTGATACTTCATGTCGACGTCGTCGGCCTGTACCCACACCGGGTTCGCCAGTTGCAGTGGCATCCCGGCCAGCGTGCGACTGAGCACCGGGGCCAGGGACAGGCGCCGCAGGTAGAGACGCTGGACGGCCTTGCAGAAGTCTCCCCGATGATTTGCCGGGAGTTCCAGCAGGCTCAACGACCCGACGTGCATGGGCGTAGCCGGCGTCTCCAGGTGCAGGAACAGGCCGTCCAGTCCGCTCAAAGGCTTCATGTGCTGCGCACCCCATGCCCGAGTTGCCCAGAATACTCCAGCTGCTGGTCTTGCTATTGGCTGCTGACCGGGCGGGCGGCCAGTCCGACCATTGCGGTTCCTCCGGATTCGAAGGCGCTGGTCCGAGGACTAGCGTCGTCCTTACTGATCAACCGAGGGGAATCCCCATGGGCGACAAGACGGCGATGTCCGGCATGCCCGAGGCCGTCAAGGCCATCCGCGACTGCGGCTACGCGATCTGGGCGGGCGACGACGTCCCGGCCGGCTTTCGCGCCAAGTTCGACCCGCGGCGGATCCCGGTCAAAGACATCCGCAGCGTTCGAGTGTGGGGGCTGCAGGTCGACGACGAGCGTGAGTTACCGGGTCGCGAACGAACGCAGATTGCGGATGAGGAACTGTGGGAGCTCAACCTCGTGGCCCTGGACGGGTCCTGCTACGAAGTGGAGTCACGGTTGCTCGTCGCAGCGCCAGGTTGAACTCACGCCGGCGGCGTGAGGAGAGGAAGCCATGGCCATCCCGATACCGATGCTCGACCTGATGTTCCTCCTTACGGAGAACCAGGACAACCCGCGGCACGTCGGCGCGGTGCTGATTTTCCAGCGACCGCTTCGCGGCGGCGCAGGCGTCGTGGACAAGATCGTCGCCGCGTACCGGCGGGCCACCCCGGTGCCACCCTTCAATCGTATCCCCGTGCTGCGCAGGGCCGGGCTGCCCGAGTGGCAGGAGGTCGAGCGGCTCGACACGAACTACCATTTCCAGCACCGGACGTTGCCGTCGCCGGGCTCGGACGCACAGCTGGACGAACTCGTCGCCGAACTGCACGCGCCGATGCTCGAACGCAGCCATCCGGGCTGGCGCGTGTACGTAATCGACGGCCTGGCGCGGAATCGATTCGCGGTCTTCATCAAGATCCATCACTCGCTGGTGGACGGCGAGTCCGGCATCGCCCTGGTGCACCGGTCGTTGTCCCGATCGCGCAAGGACCGGCGCATTCGTACCGTCATCGCGACCAGTCTTCCTGCAACGTCCCGGGCCGCTGCCGCCAGGATCTGCTGCCGCGTCTCGAACACGAGGTCGGCAAGGCCGCGCACACGGCCCTGTCGATCGGCTGGGGATGGGAGCGCCTGCTCGAGGAAAGCCTGGCGGGACTGCGCGGGTACTCGGACAAGTCGAATCGTCCGTTCACCGCGCCATTGACCCCGATGAACGAGCCGATCCGCAACGCACGGACGATCGCGCACACGGTCCTGCCGCTGCAGGCGATGTTGTCCGTGGCGCGCGCCAGGGGCACGACGCTGAACGACGTCGCACTCTGCGTGCTCGACGCGGCCATGAACCGCTACCTGCGCGGCATCGGCCGGCCGGCCGAACGTGCGCTCGTCGCCATCTGCCCCGTCTCGCTGCAGGACCGGAAGCTCAAGCAGCTGACGACACGGGTTTCGGTCTTCTGGACGCCGCTCGGGCCACCCTCGGCATCGATCGGCCGGCGCATGACAACAGGTGATGGCCAACACCCGCGTGGCCAAGGAACGTATTCGCTCGTTGCCCAGGGACGTGGCCTACGCGTATGCGGTGCTCACCTTTGCGCTGGGGGAAACGCTCGCGCTCATCCCGCGCGGGTCCGCAGACTACTTCGTGCCGGCCAACGTGCTGATCTCGAACGTGCGTGGCCCGGGTGAACCGCTGTACCTGGGCGGGGCACGCCTGGAGGCGCTCTGCCCGGTGTCCACGTTGATCGCGGGCATGGGCCTCAACATCACGTTCATGTCGTACGCCGGGCAGGTCGTGATCGGTTTCACCGCGAACGCGTCCGCGTTGCCCAACGCCGGTCGCCTTGCCCGCTACACGCGCGAGGCATTCGCGACGCTGGAGCGGCAGACTCGACGCTCGCCGGGGCATCAAGGCCAGGTCGAAACCCGCTGCAGGATTGAGAACTGATCGACGGTCCGGGCGCCGGGACTCTTTCATCATGGGCGGGTGAACGTCGAAGCGTTGTTCGTTGCCCCGGATGTCCCGGCACGACCCGGAGCTGCGCGCACCGGACTCGTGCTGACCGGTGGCGGCGCACGCTCCGCCTATCAGGTGGGCGTCATGCGGGCGGTCGCCGACCTGCTGCCGCGCGACGCGCCGACGCCGTTCCACGTGATCACCGGCACGTCGGCCGGCGCGATCGTGGCCGCCAACATCGCCACGTACGCCTCGCATTTCCGCGCCGGCGCCGTGACGCTGGAACGCGTCTGGCGCAACTTCCACGTGGATCAGGTGTTCCGCACGGACACGCCGAGCATGCTGCGCGCCGGTCTGCGGTGGATGGCGGCGCTGCTGTCCGTCGGACGGCTCGCTTCGCCGCCGGATTCGCTGTTCGATAACGCGCCACTGCGGCGGTTGCTCGAGCGTCGGATCGATTTCAGCCGCCTGCGCGAGGCGCTGGCGACCGGGCACCTCGATGCGCTCGCCATCTCGGCGGCGGGGTACAGCAGTGCCAGGTCATTCGCTTTCTACGAGAGTCGCGTGCATCCGGCGGGCGACGCCGCGGCCTGGTCGCGGGGCGTGTGGACCGAACTGGGGATCGATCACCTGATGGCGAGCAGTGCGGTGCCGTTCCTGTTCCCGCCGGTTCGCATGCACGACGAGTATTTCGGCGACGGTGCGATGCGCCAGGTCACGCCGCTGAGCCCGGCGATCCGGCTTGGCGCGAATCGGCTGTTCATCGTGGGCGTGCGTCATGATCACAAGCAGGCGGCTCGTAACCTGGACTCGACGGCAACGCCGAGCTTCGGGAAGTTGTTCGGCTTCATGCTCGACACGCTCTTCATGGATTCGCTGCACGCCGGTGTTGCACAACTCGAGCGGCTGAATCGACTGGTCGCACAGTCCAGCGTCCCCAACCCCGAGGGGCTGCGTCAAATCGACTCACTGGTGCTCGTGCCTGGCACGGACCTCGGCGCCATCGCCGCCAGGCACGCCCGCCAGATGCCGCGGACCGTGCGCGCGCTGCTGCGAATCATCGGCGCCGCCGACAGTGGCGGCTCGGAACTGCTCAGTTACCTCCTGTTCGAGTCGGGTTATACCCGCGAGCTGATCGCGCTTGGGTATGCGGACACGATGGCGCGCCGCGATGAGGTGGCCGCGCTGCTGGAACCCGGCGTGCGGACTGGAGCGGGCGCCGCTGCATCGGTGCCGTCCGCAAAGGCGTGATGAAAGGGCCGAGCGTCGACTGAGCGCGCTCGGCCCAACTGGCTCTGACGTACCAAGCCCCGGTGCCGACGGCGACAGCGTCGCAGAGCATCGGCCGGTCAAGGCACCCGACGCGACATTGCGCGTGGGTCGCAGCGGCAGACCTCCAGCAGGGGGGAGCCTGCGGTCCGTGGCCGCCGGTACCCCGTGTCGTCGGCCGCCAGTCGGCACTCACAGCGGGGTCACCTTCTTTTTACGCCCGGCCGTGATGGCGCGGCAACTCCAGTTGTACCTAGGGTGACTGCATGTAGCCGAGAGCCCGCGTGGTCCATCGGCCAGAACGCAATGCCGCCGGTTCGGGCAAGATGCCCGGCATGATTCCGTACTCCATCCTTGATCTCGTGCCGGTCACCGAAGGCAGTGATGCGCGCACCGCTTTTGCCAACATGATCGACCTGGCCCGGCTCGCGGAGCGCAGGGGTTACCGGCGCTACTGGCTGGCCGAACACCACAACATGCCGGGAATCGCGAGTGCGGCGACGGCCGTGCTGATCGGGCACGTCGCCGGTCACACGTCCACGATCCGCGTCGGGTCCGGCGGCATCATGCTGCCGAACCACGCGCCGCTGCAGGTAGCCGAGCAGTTCGGCACCCTGGCGTCGTTGTATCCGGGGCGCATCGACCTGGGACTCGGTCGTGCCCCAGGCACCGACCAGGCGGCAACCCGCGCTTTGCGGCGGTACTACCAGGGAGCGGACGAGTTTCCGAACGACGTCGTGGAGCTGCTGCAGTACTTCGAGCAAGTGCAGCCGGGCCAGCAGGTGCGTGCGGTGCCGGGGCCGGTGTCGAGGTCGAGGCGTGGATCCTCGGTTCGAGCCTGTTCGGCGCGCAGCTCGCGGCTGCCCTCGGCTTACCTTATGCATTCGCCTCGCACTTCGCGCCCGACGCTGCTGGAGCAGGCCCTGGCGATCTATCGCCAGAAGTTCCGTCCTTCGAATCGCCTGCAGCGGCCGCACGTCCTGCTGGCGCTGAACGTGGTCGCGGCCGACAGCGACGCGGAGGCGCGACGGCTGTTCACGTCGCAGCAACTCGGCTTCATCAACCTGCGGCGTGGCCGGCCCGGGCTGGTGCAGCCGCCGGTCGCGGACATCACTGCAGTCAGTACGCCGGAGGAACGCGCAGGCGTCGATCGAGCGCTGGCGTGCGCAGTGGTCGGCGCGCCTGCGACCGTGGCACGCGGTGTGGAGGCGTTCATCGAGCGGCATCGGCCGGACGAGCTGATGCTGACGGCGAACGTGTTCGATCATGCGGCACGGTTGCGTTCATTCGAACTGGCAGCCGGCGTGTTAGGGCAGAATTGAGCGAGTTCATGAACGAGAGCCTCGCACCCTGCACGCATCAACTCGGCATCGACTGCGGGTTCGCACTGCACCGCGGCCCTTGGCTTCCGCACGACATTGCCCTACCGTTCGCTCCGAGGCTGGCATCCGCTGGCCGTGAATTCACCAACTCACGAGGTTGAACCACCCCCATGGCCAAAGCCAAGAAGTCCGCGAAGAAATCCGCCCGGAAACCCGCGAAGAAATCCGTGCGGAAGGCTGCCCCGAAGGCCCCGCAATCGATCAAGGGCGTGCTGACGAAGTCCGCGCTGGTCGCTCACCTCGCAGATGCAGCGAAGGTCGCCGCAAAGGACGTGCGCGCATTGCTCGTTGCGCTCGAGGACGCGATCCGCGCGTCGATCGGCAAGAAGGGCGGCGGCACCTTCATGCTGCCGGGACTGCTGAAGATCACCGTCACCAAGGTTGCAGCGAAGCCGGCACGCAAGGGCATCAATCCCTTCACCGGTGAGCCGGCGACCTTCAAGGCCAAGCCCGCGACCGTGAAGGTCAAGGTGCGTCCGATGAAGAAGCTGAAGGACGCCGCGACCTCCTGAGGTCGCGTACTGGCGTATTCCCGGGCCCGGGCGACGATGTTCCGTCGCCCGGGCCCCGTTGCACCTTCATCGGGCCTGCAGCGTCCCGGTGGCAAGCGCTCGCACGCTTCACGCAGTTGGAAGACGCAGGCTGCGCCACGATCCCGCATTCAGGACTTTCTTGAAGCCCTGCCCGCGCAGACGGTGCGCCGCCAACGCACTGCGCGTGCCGGACGCACAGCACACGATCACTGGCCGGTTCCGATCCAGCTCCCCGGCACGTCCGGAAAGCTCCGGCAGCGGAATGTTCACGCTCCCTTGCGCATGACCGCCCGCGAATTCCGCGAGACTGCGCACGTCCACCACCTGCGCGCCTTCCTGCAGCAGTGCCGGCAGCCGGCGCCGTATGAGCAGCGAGGACAATACGCGCCACGCGAAATACGCGACCACGAGTCCTAGAAAGACATAATCAAGCATCGGTGTTCTCCACGCCACGGCCGCCGCTGGGCCCGATCAATCGAACGGCCAGGGCAGGCTGCGCGTTGCCCTGGTCTCACTTGGTTCCTGGATCGACTCGTGCTGAGCCGCGACGGGTGCGCGCTGCTTTCGCCTCTCCACCGCCCGCCACCACGGCGACACCCGCTCCACGTGCGCCGGCTCGACGGGTTCGCCGAGCCGCGGCATCACCAGCGGCACGTCGCGTTTCGATCCGTGCGCCAACAGGGTCTCCGCCGGCTCATCCCACGCATGCATCGCGAGGCTGAACGTCCCCCAGTGCACCGGCAGCAGGGCACTCTTGCCGAGCAGGGCCCAGGCCTCGAGCGCATTCTCCGGCCCCAGGTGAATGTGCCCCCAGGCCGGATGGAACGCGCCGACCTCGAGCATTACCAGGTCGAAGGGGCCCAGTCGCCGCAGGATTTCGGCGTATTCCGTCGTGAGCCCCGTGTCGCCGCTGAAGAACACCGCGTGCCGCCGCGATCGGATGACCATCGACGACCACAGCGTGGAATTGCGGTCGCGCAGGCCACGCCCCGAGAAGTGCTGCGACGGTGCAGCCGTGACCGTCAGGCCCGCCTTCGGCAGCGCGTACGACTCCCACCAGTCGAGCTCGACGATGCGGTGGGCCGGCACGCCCCAGGCCTCGAGGTGCGCGCCGACGCCGAGCGACGTGATGAACGGCACTTCGCGTTTCGCCAGCGCGCGAATCGTGGTGTAGTCGAGATGGTCATAGTGATCGTGCGAGATCACGACCGCATCGAGGGGCGGCAGCGCACGGACCGGAATCGGAACCGGCTGGAACCGCTTCGGGCCCGCCCACTGCGAGGGCGAGGCGCGCGAGCCCCACACCGGGTCCGTCAGTACGCGCAGCCCGTCGATCTCGATCAGCACCGTGGAATGCCCGAGCCAGGTCGTCCGCAATCCGCTCTGCGGCTTCCTCGTCCAGCCCGCCGTCGGATCCATCGACGGCAGCGGTCCTTGCGGCACGCGTCGATCACCGCCGAACAGGAACTCGCGGACGGTCGGCATTGCCACGTCCGTCCGCAGCAACCTGGGCAGCACCGGATGCACGTTGCGGAACGTGCCGTCGTGCCAGAGCGGCGACGACTGCGCGCGCTCGCGTCGCAGGCCGTCCGGTTTGCCGCCGAGTGATTTCATGGTGATCCGTTATGAATCTGCTGGCCGAACTGCCAAGTGTTGGGCCGGGCAACCCGGGATGCAACCCGCAGTTCAGCTGACTAACCACGACGCGCGGCTGATTAACCACGATGCGCGCGAGCTGGACGCGCAGCAACATCACCCGACGCGGCACACCCGTCGGGGGAACGATGGTTGTCTGGATCAGCGCGCATTGTCGGCTGGCGACGCTCGTGTTCGCGGCGGCGGTGGCGATCCCGGGCGCGCAGGGCGCAGATTACAGGATCGGCGAGGGCAAACTGAGCGTCACTGGCTCGGCGTACCTCGGCACGGCGTTTCGCACCGACAGGCAGGACCCGAAGCTGCTCGCCGACGTCAACAGTTCGCTGGTCGGGATGGCCGGCAATGCGGTGACACCCAGTTCAGGCCGCAACGGCGACGACGGCAACCTCAACTTCAATCGTGGCGATCCGGTCGCGACCGTGCTCAAGGGCTACCTGGCGTTGTCTTACACCTGGCGCAACTACGGCATCGAGGCGAGCGGGCAGGCCTGGTACGACTACGCCACCGCGGAGGCAAGTCACCCGTGGGGCAACGTGCCTAACGGCTTTGCGGCCGATCAGCCGCTGAGCGACGCCGGTGCCCTGGCTCGCGAGCGCTTCAGCGGCGTCGTGCTGGACAACCTGTACGGTCACGGTCACCACCAGCTCGACCAGGTGCCCGTCGACTGGAAACTCGGGTGGCAGGCGCTCGACTGGGGCAGCAGACTGATGGCGCTCGGCGGTTTGCGTGACCTCAATCCGCAGGATTTCGCTGCCACGCTGCGGCCCGGCGTCGATCGCGCGCACGAAACGCGCATCACGTTCCCGGCACTGTCCGGGCGCATCGGCCTGTCGCAAGCCACCAGCCTCGAGGCGTTCTACCAGCTGCACTTCGAACCGACCGCGCTGAACGAGTGCGGCACGTTCTTCGCGGCGGTCGACTTCATGGCGGAGGGCTGCGACAAGGCGATGTTCGGCAATCTCTCCGACCGGACGGCGGTCGCGACCGGCGTCTACGTGAAGCGCACCGCGACGCAGGATCCGTCCAACTCGGGGCAGGGCGGCCTCGCGCTGAAACACACGGTCGAGTCCTGGGCGACCGAGTTCGGCGTGTACGCCACGCAGTTTCACTCGCGCATGCCGTTCTACAGCGGGACCAAGTCGGGTCGGGAGAGCGGCCCGTTGTTTCTGCCGGGCGACCCGGGCGGCCTCAATCCGACTTACTTCACCGAATACCCCGAGAACATCCGGATGTTCGGCCTGGCGTTCGAGAAGAAGTGGCGCGGCGGCATCCTGCTCGGCGAACTCACTTACCGCCCGAACCAGCCGTTGCAGTACAACTCCGTCGACTTGATCAGCGCCGCCGTTTCGCGGACGGCGCCGACGCCGCTGCGCGACAAGACCGACGCGGTTGCGCCGGGCGGCACAGTCCGCGCATGGGAGCGTCACGAGGCCCTGCAGTTGCAGTTCGGTGCACTCGGACAGGTGCCGAAGCTGCTGGGATCGACCGCTTTGAGCTACGGTGCGGAGGTCATCTACAAGCTGGTGCCGGACCTGCCGAATTCCTCGGTCGTGCGATTCGGGCGCGCTGAAGTGTTCGGGCAAGGGCCGGTCAACGGTGTGTGCCCGCCACCGGCTGCACCTGTGTCGTGCTCGTCCGATGGTTACGTTTCCCGGGAAGCGTTCGGCTACCGGCTGCGCGCCGGGCTGAAGTACCCGAAGGCGATCGGCGAGCTCGACCTGATTCCGTCGGTCGTGTTCGGACAGGATGTCTGGGGCTGGTCAGGCGACCATGATGATCGTCGAAGGCCGGATGCTCGCGATCGTGTCGCTGCAGGCCGCGCTCGCGGGCCACTGGACCGCTGCGGTCTCGTGGAACCCCACCTGGGGCGGCACGTACAACAACCTGCGCGATCGCAGCACCGCGCAGGCATACGTCAGCTACCAGTTCTGACTGTTGCCGCAGCGCGGGCTCGCGCCCGGTCTCGAGGTGCCATTGGCGGTCGCGGCGTGGATCGACTGTCAGCGCAGCACGCCGCGTCGTGCCATGGCGCGCGCGTAGAAGAAGAGGCCTATCGCGATCAGCCAGATGACGCCCGTAAACACCGCCTCGCCGGCCCCCATCATCGCCATGCCGTCGGTCAGCACGAAATTGTAAAGTGCCGTCAGCGCCATGCCGACGATCGCAATGCCGAACAGCCAGACGGCCCAGGCCTTGCGCAACAGCAGGCACAAGGAGCCGAGCAGCGAACTCCAGACCGCGATCGCCCACGCGGCAACGGCCCAGGCCGGAAATCCATAGAAGTAGGCGAGCTGTTCCGGCGTGAACTGGCTCATGTAGGACTCGATGCGGAACTGCGTGGCGGAGTAGTCGAACGCGCCCACGGCATTCCACAACAAGGTCAGAGCGCCCACGATCCACAGATGGCGCGGGACCCGGTTGCTTGTCTCGTTCATGTCGATCCCCCTCCCGGTGTGACGGCCCGATCCGGGCTTTGGTGCCCGCTGCGGATACGGATCCAGGCGCGTTTTGCCTGGCGTTTGTATGCCCGCGACGGTGCGTTGTAAATGCGCTCGTGCAGGTGCGCTCGGGTGCCGGCCTGTCTGCTGACGATCGGGGAGGGCAGTCAGTAAAAGGCCGAGCGTCGACAGGGCGCGCTCGGCCGTGCTGGCTTCGGACCTCAAAGCCTCGCTGCCGGGCGGAGCTGGAGACAGTCGCCGGTCAACCAAGGCAAGCTGCCGCGCGAACGCGCCGCAGATGCAGGGGGCGGACTGCAGGCGAGGATCGACTGCGGCCCAGGCCCACCTGACCCCCGTGTCGCCGACCGCCAGCGGGTATCGACACGCGGGACTCGCCTGCCTTTTTACCCCGCGTTTCGGCATCGCGGCAGTTCCAGTTGTACCTATGGCTGCTGCTGCCGCGGCGCCGCGAAAGCTCAGGCCCGGGCAATAAAAATCGCCCAATTACCAGTAACTTATACGCACTAGTTAAAGTGTGTGTGACGACCACCTTGCCGTCGCCCGTGTTGCGCTAGCCGCTGTTGCGCAAGCCCGCCGCGATGCCGTTGATGGTCAGGTGGATGCCGCGACGGCTGCGCTCATCCTTGTCACCCGCGCGATAGCGGCGCAGCAACTCGACCTGGATGTGGTTGAGCGGGTCGAGGTACGGAAACCGGTACTTGATCGAGCGCGCCAGCTGCGGATTCCCGGCCAGCAACTCGCCGGTTGCCATGATGCGGAGCAGGGCAGAGACCGTGGACTCGAGCTCGGCGCGAATGCGGCCGAAGATGGTCCCTCGCAATTGCGGGTCGGTGACGAGATCGGCGTACCGCGAGGCGATCGCGACATCCGCTTTCGACAGCACCATCTCCATGTTCGACAGCACCGACGCGAAGAACGGCCACTCGCGGTGCATCTCCTGCAGCAGCGCGAGGCCGGCATCGCCGTGCTCGCTGAGCCACGAATCGATGGCCGACCCGAACCCGTACCAGCCGGGCAGCATCAGCCGGCACTGCGCCCAGGAGAACACCCAGGGAATCGCACGCAGCGTCTCGATCGAGCGTGACTGGTTGCGCGACGCAGGGCGGCTGCCGATGTTGAGCTCGGCAATTTCGCTGATGACGGTGGATTCCCAGAAGTAGTTCTCGAATCCGGGCGTCTCGTAGACGAGGTGTCGATAGGCCGCGTACGCGCTGCTCGAGAGCTGCTCCAGTACCTCGAGATAAGCGGGTTTCGGCGCAACACCCGCGCCCCCCAGCAGCGTGGCCTCGAGCGTCGCCGCGGCCAGCACTTCCAGGTTGCGTCGTCCGACTTCGGCATTCGAATACTTGGCGCCGATGACTTCACCCTGCTCCGTGACCCGGATCTGTCCCTGCACGGTGCCGCCTGGCTGCGCCAGGATCGCCTCGTACGTCGGACCGCCACCGCGGCCGACCGAGCCGCCGCGGCCGTGGAACAGCCGCATGCGGATGCCGTGCCTGCGAAACGTCGCGACAAGTTCGGTCTGTGCCTTGAACAGCTCCCAGCGGGATGTCAGGTAACCGCCGTCCTTGTTGCTGTCGGAATACCCGAGCATCACTTCCTGCGCCCGGCCGCGCGATCCCAGCATGCGCGCGTACACTGGAATCGACAGCAAGGCATCCATCGCGCCCGCGGCGTTGCGCAGGTCCGCGATCGTCTCGAACAGCGGGATCACGTTGCAGCTGAGGTGGGCATCGGCCGCACGGTACAGGCCTGCCTCGCGCAGCAGCAGCACGACTTCGAGCACGTCGGACACGCCGTCGCACTTCGAGATCACGTAATTGGGGATGCACGCCGCGCCGTAACGCTGGTGCATGCGTGCCGCCGTCTGCACGATCGCGAGTTCACTGCGTGTTTCGGCGGAGTATTCGACGTAGGGCGAGCTGAGCAGTCGTGGGGTCGCCAGCTCCTCGGCCAGCACCCGCACGCGCCCGGCCTCGTCCAGAGACGAATAGTCGACGTCCGGCCGCGCCAATGCGAACAGTTCGGCGACGACCCGTTGATGCACGTCCGAATTCTGGCGCAGGTCCACCGCCGCGAGATGGAAGCCGAACACGTCGACGGCACGTCGCAAGCGGCGCAGCCGGCCGCGGGCGAGCAGGGCGGAGTCGTGCGCTTCGAGCGAGCGACGGATGACCTCGAGGTCGGCGGCGAACTCGGCCACTGCGCCATACGGCGGGGCTGCGCCGATCGCGTGCCGCAACGGCTCGTGCATGTCGAGATCGCGCGCCGTCGCGGCGACCCTCGCATACAGCCCGGTGATCGAACGCCGATACGGTTCGTCACGACGATGCGGGCTCTTGTCGGGCGAGCGATCGGCCAGCTCGTTCAGTTCCGCGGACACGTCGGTGACGAGGGTCGTCAGCGAGAGCTCGGCCCCGAGCGTGTGCAGCTGCTCGAGGTAGTACTCGAACACCCGGGACGACTGCATGCGCAACGTGCGCTCCAGCACGTCCGCCGTCACGAACGGGTTGCCGTCCCGATCGCCGCCGATCCACGACCCGATCCGCAGGAAGGAGGGCAATTCGGGCGCCGTGGTGCCCGGGTGGCGCCGCTGCAGCTCGTCCTCGAGCGCGCCGTACAGCATGGGCACTTCCGGCAGGAACGTCTGCTCGAAGAACGCCAGTCCATTGGCCACTTCGTCGAGCACTGCGAGTTTCTCGAGCCGCAGCATGCGGGTCTGCCACAGCGAGAGCACCGCGCCACGGATCGATTCGTCGTTGGCCGCCTGTTCCTGCGGCGTCAGGCGGGTGCGATCGCGCGCCTGCAGCAGTTGCTCGAGCTGCATCTCGAGGTCGCGCACGCTCTTGCGCTGGACTTCCGTGGGGTGCGCCGTCAGCACCGGCACGACCACGCTGTCGCGGAAGAACGCCGCCAGCGACTCCGCTGCAACCCCGGCCGCCTCGACGCGATCGAGCGCCCGCGCCAGGCTGCCGTTCGCCGGTGGTTCGCCATTGATGTCGGACTGGCGCTTGCGGCGGCTGTTGTGCAGGTCTTCCGCGAGGTTGGCCAGGTGCGAGAAATAGCTGAACGCGCGCGCCACGATCATCGTCTGCTCGCGGCTCAATCCATCGAGGATGCGTTCGAGTTCGCGCCGGGCCGCGAGGTTTTCGTCACGGTGAAACGCGATGGCGCTCTGTCGCACGCGCTCCACGACGTCGAACGCGGGGCTGCCTTCCTGGTCGCGAACCGTGTCGCCGAGCAGGCGGCCGAGCAGGCGAATGTCGTCCCGCAGCGGACGGTCGGGCTCGTTGTCGAAATCCACGGCTATGATTTTTCCTTCCGCACCGGATCCGTGACGTCCTGCACCAGTTCATGCACGTCGAGGTCGAATGGCCGCTCGCGCGGCGGCACGAAGTCCTTCGGGAACCAGACGAAGGACAGCCGCATGATCCGGGCGACGCCCGGGATGTCGTCGATGCGCGTCAGGTAGATGCCGAACCGGTTGCCGCTCGGCAGCAACGTGTTGTCCGAGAACGGGAACGAATAGGGCGACAGCGTGAATTCGATCGGCGGCGTGTGCGCTTGTGCCTCGCCCTTGGCCCCGAGCAGCACGGAATACACGCCGACCGTCTGCGTGGCCCAGCTGACCGCACGGATGTTGAGCTGCAGGTTGTCCCGCCCGTCGGGCGAGACGATGCGCAGGGGAGTTCCTTGCGCGGTGCTCGAACAGTTCAGGGTGAGCGAAACGTTGGCCGAATCCGCGGTGCCGGGTACGGCGCACGACAGCGGTTTGTCCGCCGCCTCGGTACCGTCCGAGTTCAACGAGATCTCGAGGAACGACGGGTTGCGTCCCTCGGCGCCCACCGCCGTCGACAGCAGCGGCGCGAGTTGCCGCGAGATCACCCGCCGGGAGGTGCTGCGCAGCCGGGCACGCGCGTCTTCGGTCTGGCCGGGCAGGGTATCGACGTAGCGCAGCAGTGGTCCAAGCTCGAAATGCTCGTGAAAATTGAGCGCGAGCAGTTCGGCCAGCAGGGCCAGGCGCTGGGCACGCGGCAGGTCGGCGTTGGCGCCGGCTTTCACCTGCTCGGTCTCGCTCTGCAACAGCGGTCCCACCAGTTCGCGGAACATCGCCGAGCGCAGGTTGGTCTCGGATTCTTCACGCTGGTTGCGCAGCGACTGCGAGTTGTTCTTGTTGGCGATCGCGATCTCACGCTCCTTGAGCGTGTTGGTCGCGTACAGGCCGACAATGGTGGCCGCGACGGTCAGCAGCGGGATGGCGAGCGAGTTGACGATGTTGGCCGTGAACTTGGCGTTTTCACGCCAGTCGCGGCGCGGCGGCTTGTCGGTTTCGTGCGTCACGAACGGGCGCCGGTCAGCTGCAGTCGACGTTGACGGTGACGGGTTCCGACAGGCTCAGGAATTCCTGCTCACGCTGCGTCGGTGCCAGGCACCTGGCCTTGTAGCGGCCGGGGGGCAACTGCAGCTGGTAGGCACCGGCCTTCAGTTCGGCCACGGTCTTATCGGAGGCGTCGACGACGACAGCCTTGGCGGTAGCCGGTGTGACGGTGCCGGTCACGATGTCGGCAGCGGCCAGGCCAGGCAGGCCCGCCAGGGCGACGAGGCCAAGCGCGAGGCGGATCGACGGGCGAAGGCTCGTGATGGTCATGGCTCATTCTCTTAACAGTGGGGAGGGAAACGTGGCGGACGTTACCGCGCGCATGAAGGGGTGGCAACACGGGTACGCGCAGCGGAAAGGTGATCCAGGTCCCGGAATCCACCTCGCCGGGTTGACGGATTCGGGGAGCGCAGGCGAACGGGCGTAAATTAAGCGTCAGAGTCTTCCCAAGCCGTCTCGCCAATGACCCATCGCAAAGATGCCGCTCCCACCCGCCGGACACCGACGTTGCGGACGTCGCATGCCGACCAGGGCAACCCGCAGCCGCACCAGACGTCGGGTCGAGTCGCGTTCGACGCCCGTGGCAATGCGGTGTGGGAGCTGCGCACCGCCGATCATCGGTATGTGCGTGACGCCAGCACGACGCTCGTGCGGAAGATGGTGCCGCCCCTCAGCATCGAGGCGACGGCGATCGTCAAGAAGCCGTCCGCAACGCCGGTGCCAAAGCGGAGCGTGCCGCTGGATGCCGGCCACGCCGGCGACCGTGCCCAGATGGGCACGGTGCGGACGTATCCGGTGCGATCGTCGTCAGGCGCAGCGAAGCGCCCTGCTGCGAAGTCGGTCGTGACGTCTCGAGCCAGGCCAGGCCTGCTCGATCGGCTGTTCAGCCGGAAACCCTAGCGGCGGCGGGCGAAGCTCGGGCGGGCGCCGCTCGAGGGGCCGCGGACATCCTTCTCGCGGAAGTTGATGCGACCCTTGGTCAGGTCGTACGGCGACATTTCCAGTGTCACCTTGTCGCCGGCCAGGATGCGGATGCGGTGCTTGCGCATCTTGCCGGAGAGGTAGGCTGTGATCTCGTGGCCGTTTTCCAGCGTCACGAGAAAGCGCGTGTCGGGCAGCACCTGGTTGACGGTGCCCTGCATGTCGATGAGTTCTTCCTTAGCCATTCATTCACCTGGGTGTGCCGGTACGGCGGGTAATGCCGCGGACACTGAGAGACGAAGGCTGCTGCAGGACTCGGCGCGTGCACGATACAGGAAGCATGTGACCCGCGTCTGGAAATAAACCGACCCGGGCGGGAAAAAGGGCGTATAGTCCGCCGCGGGTAGTCTCCCTTCTACTTTCTGTTTGGGCAGCCCTCGCGAATTCTCGCGCAGTTCAGGGCCCAGCGCTTAAGCCGAAGAGTTTCCGATCCACGTGGCACCGTTGCCACGCGACTGTGATCGTCCCGCGTAAAACCGGGAGTTCTTTCAGCCGCGCTGCCTCATGCCTTGTCTGTTTGAGTCCCCAGGCCGCTAAGCCCGTCGTTTCGATCGGGCACGGCTGAAAGGGCTTTTTGTTAGTGAGAATTTCAATGAGCAAGATCTACGTTGGTAACCTGCCTTTTTCCGCCACCGAAGACGCCGTGCGTGAGCTGTTCTCGGCCCACGGCACCGTCGACTCGGTTGCCCTGATCAACGACCGTGACACGGGCCAGCCCCGTGGCTTCGGCTTCGTCGAGATGACCTCGAACTCCGAGGCCGCCAAGGCGATCCAGACGCTGAACGGTTTCCAGATGGGCGGCCGCGCCCTGAAGGTGAACGAAGCCCAGGCGAAGACCGAGCGTCCCCGCCGCTGGTAATCGTTCCGGCTGATCCGGACTGGTCGGCGGCCTGACGGCAGCCGGCCGGAAAGAGGATGCAGCAGACGGCCCCTTCGGGGGCCGTTTTGCTTTGTGCGGTCGAACCGGTGCGCTAGGCTCTGCGCATGCAACAGCCGCCCCTCGAATTGCGCGTCATTTCCGCCCGCGAGGTGCGCGAACTGCTGCCTTTCGGGGATTGCGTCGCAGCGGTGGAACAGGCAATGCGGGGCGTCAGCGCCGGCAGTGTGCTGATGCCGCTGCGACAGTTCATGCCGTTGCCTGCGGGCGACGGCAGGCTCGCCTGGATGCCGGGTTACCTCGGCGATCCCGAGTGCTTCGGTATCAAGCTGCTGAGCCTGTTCCCGGGTAACCCCAAGGTAGGTCTCTCGTCGCACGTCGGCCTGTACGTGCTGTACGAATCGGCTCACGGCCGGCCCGTCGCAATCATGGAGGCGAGCGCGCTCACCGCGGTCCGTACGGCGGCGGCCAGCGTCGTCGCGACGCAAGCCCTGGCACGCCCCGACTCGCGCACGCTCGCCATCATCGGCACCGGCGAGGAAGCGCGCTCGCACATCGATGCGTTCCAGGCCGTGCGCCCCTTCGAGCGGGTGATCGTGTGGGGACGCAATCCGGACGCCATGCGTGAGTGTGCGGAATACGCACTCGGCGCAGGCTGCGCCCATGTGGAAGTCGCGTCGTCCATTGCGGCAGCCGCTGCGGATGCAGACGTGATCTGCACCGTGACCGGCTCAACCAGGGCCATCCTGTTTGGTCGCGACGTGCGCAAGGGCACTCACCTGTGCCTGGTCGGTGCGTCGATCCCCAGTTCGCGCGAGGTGGACGACGACCTGGTCGCCATGTCGCGCTTCTTCGTCGACTATCGCGGCAGCGCGATGGCGCAGGCGGGCGAATTGCTCGATGCGATCAAGGCTGGCAGGGTGACGGAAACCCACATCCTCGGTGAAATCGGCGACGTGCTGAGCGGCACGGTGCCGGGCCGGTTGGCGGACGACGACATCACGGTCTACAAATCGCTGGGCGTCGCGGCGCAGGACCTGGTCAGTGCGCTCGTGGTGTACCGGCATGCGCTGGAGCGCGGGCTCGGAACGGTGGCAGAGCTGTAGGATCGCATCGACAAACCCGCAACGGCACCGTCGCTGGCACCACCGCCGACGCTCAGAACCCCAGGGCCCGGCGCATCACGTGGTAGATCGTGTGCTGCTCCATCGTGCCCCGGAACAGGTAGGACCACGGGCCGCCGGCATAGATCGCGACGTCATCGCCGGCATGGGTCTCCGAACCCAGCGGCACCAGGGCTTCCTGGTAGAAGCCGGGAGAATCCGTGTCGTCCTCGGCTTCCGCGTGACGCCCCGCATTGATCGGCCTTCTCACCTCTGGATCGCTCCGGGCCGGCAGGACCGCATGGCCCGATCCGTTGGAGTAGCCGAGCGTCGTGTAGGGCTTGCCGTCACGGGCCAGTTCGGGTTCGGTCCTGCCGGGCTCGATGACGGGGCCGAGGATCGGGTTGCCGCGCTTCGGGTAGCCGGCCATCGTGAAGACGTGGCTGTGGTCGGCCGTGACGATGATCAGCGTGTCGCGCGGATCCGTGAGTTCCCGAGCAGCGCGCACTGCATCCGACAGCGCAATCGTATCCGTGAGCGCGCGATAGGCGTTGCCGGCGTGGTGCGCATGATCGATGCGGCCGCCCTCCACCATCAGGTAGAACCCCTTGCGGTTGTTGCGCCAGGATGCCGATGGCCTTGGCGGTCATCTCGGCGAGGGAAGGCTCGTCGCCGGTGCCGCGGTCCGCCTCGTACTGCATGTGCGAAGGCTCGAAGAGGCCGAGCAGGTGTCGCGTGGACCTGGGGTCGATCGCAGCGAATTGTCCGCGATTCCATACGTACGCCGAATCGGGTCGTGCAGTGACCCATTCGTCGACCAGTGACCGGCCGTCCTGGCGGGACCCGTGGCGCATGGGGTATTCAGGATCGGTGGCCGTCACCGGCATGAACGCCGTGCGTCCGCCGCCGAGCACCACTTCGATGCCGTACTTGCGCTGCGCCGCGACGAGTTGCGACGCGATGTCCAGGACGCTCGCGCCGGCGGGCAGGTCCGGCGTCCGATTCCCAGTCGCGATTGGCGATGTGCGCGTAATTGACGGCGGGCGTCGCGTGAGTGACGCGCGCGGTCGTCACGATGCCGGTCGACAGGCCGTGTGCTGCGGCCTGCTCCAGGATGGTCGTAACGGCGTGCCGCGCGATGACGGTCGCATCCTTCTCGTTGCGATCCACGGTTTCATCGACGGATATCGCGCCGTCCCGCGTCTTGATGCCGGCGACCATGGCCGTCGCCGTGGGCGCTGAATCGGGCGTCTGCTGTGTCGCGCTGTAGGTCTTGGAGAGCGCAAGGAAGGGCAGGGTCTCGAAGGCGAGCTGGTGGTCCTCGCCGCTGCCGCCCGCGCGCTGGCCTGCGAGGATGCGGGCCGCCGTGACGGTCGAGATTCCCATGCCATCGCCGACGAACAGGATCACGTTGCGTGCCGGGTGCCGGTCGACCTGTGCGTCTTCGTGCTGTGCAACAGCCTCGGCGCCGGAGCGATACCAGGCCACCGCGGCCGGCTCTGCAGGCTCGGCGAACAGGGTGGGCGAGACGGCCACCCCGACCATGAGCAGGAACGACGCAGGGAAACGAAGCTTCGTGGACATTGGGCGACTCGAGGTACGGCAGTCTGTGGCAGGGCGCTACCTTAGCTTGCCACGCCTTCCTGACAAGCTCGTGACGCAGCGACGCCGCAGCCGGCGCGGGGTGACTACCGATCCCCGGCCGACGGGCTGGGCGGCTAGAATTCCGGGCGACGATCTCGAACCGAAGGTGACTGCTGCGTGGCCAGGATCCTGTTTTTGTACCACGGCGTGTACGGTCACACGCTCAAGGTCAGCGGTGTGATGCGCGACGAACTGGTGCGGCTCGGGCACACGGCCGAGGTGCGGCCACTGGTCGACGGACCGCAGGATGCCGCGACCTTCGACGCGATCGTGCTCGGCGCCAGCATCCGCCATGGCAAGCACAACCCAGCGGTCTACGGGTTCATCGAAGAGCACCGTGCGCTGCTCGACTCGAAGCCGAACGCGTTTTTCTCCGTGAGCCTGGTCGCGCGCAAGCCGCACAAGAACACCCCGGAGACGAACCCCTACATGCAGAAATTCCTTGCGCTCACGACGTGGCGCCCCAGGC
Organism: uncultured Gammaproteobacteria bacterium; assembly: GCA_963793675.1. GTDB lineage: Bacteria > Pseudomonadota > Gammaproteobacteria > Steroidobacterales > Steroidobacteraceae > RPQJ01. The sequence continues at coordinate 769,648 of CAWCBA010000010.1, forward strand.
TGCTCGCCGTGTTCGGCGGCGTGCTCGACTACCAGCGCTACGGGCCCTTCGACCGGCACGTGATTCGCTTCATCATGCGGTTGACCGGCGGCCCGACCGACCTGCACACGAACGTCGAGTTCACGCCGTGGGACGAAGTGCGTCGGTTCGCAGGACGCGTGGCGGCGCTGGCCGAGGGCGGTACACCGGGCTGATGTGGCCGGTTCCGTCGCAATCATGAATGCCGTTCAACGCGAAGCGATGGTCAACCGGCTGCACCTGGCCGTGGTGCTGCTGGCGCTGTGGCTGGTGCTGACAAGTCCCTGGGTCTCGATGCTGCGTCGAGTCCCGGACAGCGCCGGCTTTTTCGACTACGCACACGTGATCCTCGGCGTCCTCGCGCTCCTGGCCGGCATCCTTTATGGCATCGTGGTCGTGCAGGGTGGGCGCTGGAAGCTCTACTTTCCCCTGGCCGCGGGCAACGCCGCGGCAGTCGGCCGCGATCTCGCCGGGCTGTTGCGCGGCAAGGCGCCGACGGCGGAGGGTGGTGGGCTCTGCGGCGCGATCGAGGGGTTGCTGCTGCTGGCGCTCATCACGGCCGGCACGTCGGGAGTCACGTGGTTCCTGCTGCAGGGCTCGGATGCGGCGCTCACCTGGCGCGTTCTGCACATCGTCTTCGCGCGAATATTGATCGCGGCCGGCGTGCTGCACGTATTCGCCGTCGGGGCGCACCTGCTGGAATTCGTGCGGGACTAGCGCTCAGTCCCAGCCTTCCTTGCCGGGTTGCTGGTTCATCAACTTCTTGAGCTTCCCCGACAGGTAGAAGCCCATCACGATGATGAACAGGATGACACCGAGGCTCATCAGCCCATAGTCGGTCGTGAACAGCAGACTGAACTTGTCCATCGGATGCTCCGGGGTGTGCCCGTCGTGTCCGCTGAACGGTAGTCCCGGAGCGGCACGCCCGGAAAGTGGTGAAAACCGCTAGTACGGGCCAGGGTGAGGGCGCCTACGCCGCCGCGGCCTCGCCCGCCCCCGGCACCGGCACACGGATCAGGTGATCGAAAGCGCTCAGTGCCGCCTTCGAGCCTTCGCCCATCGCGATGATGATCTGCTTGTAGGGAACCGTCGTGGCATCCCCAGCCGCGAACACGCCGGGCAGCGACGTCTCGCCCCTGGCATCCACCTCGATCTCACCGCGTGGCGACAGCGCGACCGTGCCCTTGAGCCAGTCGGTGTTGGGCAGCAGGCCGATCTGCACGAACACGCCTTCGAGTTCGACGCGGTGGACTTCGCCCGAACTGCGTTCCCTGTAGCTCAGCGCGTTGACCTTGCCGTCAGCGCCGTGCACCTCGGTGGTCTGCGCCGCGACGATCGTGCGCACGTTCGGCAGGCTGCGCAGCTTGCGCTGCAGGACTTCGTCCGCGCGCAGCTTGCCGTCGAACTCGATCAGCGTGACGTGCGCGACGATGCCTGCGAGGTCGATCGCGGCTTCGACGCCGGAGTTGCCGCCGCCAATCACTGCGACGCGCTTGCCTTTGAACAGCGGGCCGTCGCAATGCGGGCAGTACGCCACGCCGCGGCCGCTGTATTCGGTCTCGCCCGGCACGTTCATCTTGCGCCAGCGCGCGCCGGTGGCGATGATCACGGTCCTGCTCCTCACCTGGGCGCCGCTTTCCAGCTTCACCGTGAACAGGCCGTCGTCGCCCGCCGGTTCCAGCGCCGCGGCGCGCTGCAGGTTCATGATGTCCACGTCGTAGTGCTTGACGTGCTCTTCAAGCGCGGCGGCGAGCTTCGGGCCTTCCGTTTCCTTGACCGAGATGAAGTTCTCGATGCCCATGGTGTCGAGCACCTGCCCGCCGTAGCGGTCGGCCACGACGCCCGTACGGATTCCCTTGCGGGCCGCGTAGATGGCCGCGGACGAGCCCGCGGGACCACCGCCTACCACGAGCACGTCGAATGCTTCCTTCGCGTTGATGGTCCCGGCGGCGCGGTCACCCGCGCCGGTGTCGATCCTGGCCAGGATCTCCTCGAGGCTGATGCGGCCCTGCGAGAACTCCTTGCCGTTCAGGAAGACGTAGGGAACGGCCATGATCTGCCGCGACTCGACCTCGGGCTGAAACAGCGCGCCGTCGATCATCGTCGCGCGTACGGCGGGGTTCAGCACGGCCAGCAGGTTCAGCGACTGCACGACCTCGGGGCAGTTGTGGCACGAGAGCGAGATGAAGATCTCGAAGTTGAACTCACCCTGCAGCGCCTTGATCTGCTCGATCACGGGCGCGTCGACCCTGGGCGGGTAGCCGCCGGCCTGCAGCAGGGCGAGCACGAGGGAGGTGAATTCGTGGCCCAGCGGGATGCCGGCGAATTCGACGCCCATGTCGGCGCCGACCCGCGTGATGCGGAAGGACGGAGTGCGCTTACCCGCCGGGATCTCGCCGCCACGCATTTCGCGGTAACTGATCAGGCTCGACAGCGGCGCGATCTCCTGCAGCAGTTCCTGCATTTCGCGCGCTGCGTCGGAGTCGTCGAGGGCGGCCGTGATCTCGATCGGCTGCGTGAGCCGGCCGAGGTAGCCCTGGAGTTGTTCCCGGAGATCGGTTTCGAGCATGGCGGTGTCACCTGTCAGAAAGCCCCCTCCCGCCGTGACGGAGGGAGGGGGAGGGGAGGCCAGTCCGGGGGTCAGAGTGGTCCTCCGTGAGCTCCGATCGGTTCAGATCTTGCCTACGAGGTCGAGGGAAGGCTTGATCGTCTTGGAACCGTCGTTCCACTTCGCGGGGCACACCTCGCCCGGGTGCGCGGCGACGTACTGGGCGGCCTTGAGCTTGCGCAAGGTTTCCTTGACGTCGCGCGCAATGGCGTTGTCGTGGATCTCGAGGGTCTTGATCACGCCGTTCGGGTCGATCACGAACGTGCCGCGCAGCGCGAGGCCCGCCTCGTCGATGTGCACGCCGAAGCCACGCGTCAGCGTGTGGGTCGGGTCGCCGACCAGCGGGAACCGCGCCTTGCCGACGGCCGGCGAGGTCTCGTGCCACACCTTGTGGGAGAAGTGCGTGTCGGTCGTGACGACGTACACCTCGGCACCGAGTTTCTGGAACTCGGCATAGTTGTCGGCCGCATCCTCGACTTCGGTCGGGCAATTGAAGGTGAAGGCGGCCGGCATGAAGATTACGACCGACCACTTGCCTTTCATCGACTCGTTGCTGACATCGACGAACTTGCCATTGTGGAAGGCCTGGGTCTTGAAGACGGGGACGGTGGTGTTGATCAGCGACATGAGTATTGGCTCCAGGTTGTGTTGCCGGGACGGCAGAGGGGTTAAAGCTTCGATGGCGGGCATTGTCCGGGCTGCGCGCCGGTAGAGCCAATAGATTGTTCTTCGATACTCGATAGGCAATACCTATGATGTCGCGCTGGTGATCGATCCGCGGCACCTGGGGGCCGTCCTCGCGCGCATGGCCGCGGAATACATCGACGCCGAGGTCGCGGCATGCCGCCTCGGCGCCGGTGCGCGGCGGGTGTTCCGCCGCCAGGACCCGGAGCGGGCCCGGTTACTTGATCTGGCCGCGGATCTCGCCGACGCGGTAGTCACCCGGTCCCGAGTAGGGCGGGTCCACGCCGTCGTAGGTGTGCACGTTGACGTACGCGTTGCCGGCACGAATCTCCTCGACGAACTCGGCTATCGTGGAGCCGGTCATCGGGCCGACGAAATCACCGGCGTTGAACGAGCCTTCCACCAGCACGCCGTTGAATTCACCACGCTTGCCCGCGGCATTGCCTTGCGGCCACAGCTTGACCACGACCTGTCCGTTCTGGCTGGCGGGGCCGAGGTGCAGGTCCGCCTGGGACGGATTCAACAGCTTGTCGACCGTGATCTTGTAGTTGATTTTCTTGCCGTCCGGGCTCACGCGCAGTTCGACGGTGCCGGTGGCCGGCGTCTTGATCGGGTCAGGCAGGCACTGTGCCCCGTCCATGGCTGCCGTGAACACGCTGTCGGCCTGGGCGGGCATCGCGAAGCAGGCAGCGGCGGCTACGAGGCTGATTAGGACGTGACGGCTCTTGAACATGGAAGGCTCCTGGGGCTCTTTGCTAGCACGGGCAATGTGCGTCCACGGAGCCGCGGCCGGAATACGTAATTGCTGCGAATTGGTCGCGTTCTACGCCATCACCCCGCAAGCCTCTGCCGCAACGCCGAAATCTGCGCCCGGCGCTGTTCGAGGACGGCGTCGCCTGCCGGGTCGAAACCGCGGTCTTTCAACCGTCGCTTGCGAAACGCGAGCTCGTTCTGGGAGTTGACGAGGGCCGCCGAGAGCCGCGCTTGGCCCGGATCGATGCGTCGCGTGCGGAAGGTGCGGTCCGCTGCGATGGCGGCAAACTCCTCGGCGGTGACGCTGCGCCCCACTTCGTCTGCGAGCTCCTCGGCGATCACGCGCCGCTCTGCCTTGCCGCTGCGATAGAGGATGAACGCGAGCAGCAGCGCAAAGGGCAGGAACACGATGAGGTTGGTCAGGCTGGCCGTGATCATGGCGTCCCACACGGTGTAGGTCGGTGGCGCGAGCACTTCGGTCGGTGCGGCCTCACCGGCCTGCGCAGCGGCGAGCGCCATGAACAGCGGCAGCGAGTTGTTCCACGCGTGTCCGAGAATTGCCAGCGCAAACCCGCCGATGGGCGCCATGATGCGCAGCCACGGCTTGGGCGTGGCGCGCGATACGCCGAGCGAGGCACCGAAGATTCCGGAGAACAGCGCGTGGCCGGCGAGGCCGAGCCAGGCGAAGCGCGTGCCGATCTGGAACCCGTACGGCGCGGTGCCGAATTCGACGAAGTTCTGCTGCACGTAGAGCGCCGATTCGAACCAGTTGAAGCCGGCGCCGATCAACGCGCCGTAAATGAACCCGTCGCGGACGTTGTCGAACTCGCCGCGCAGCAGCCAGAACAGCAGCACGATGCCGAGTCCCTTGGTCGTCTCCTCGACGATCGGTGCCGAAAGCGGCGCGCCGATCATCATCGCGGCGTCGGGGCCCAGCATCTCGCCGAGCTGCGGAAACTGCTCGAGCCATTGCGTGACGGCCATGATCGCCGCCGTGTTGAGCGGCAGCGCGACCGTGGTGGCGATGAGCCCGCCCCAGAGGAAAGCCGCAGCAAACGCATAGGGCGACTCGCGTTCGCGGCGGTCGAGGTACCACAGGATCAGGACCGGGATCAGCGACATCGCGGATGACAGGCCCAGTGCGCGCATGAACACGCCCGTGGCGGCGGAACCCAGTCCGGCCACGACCGCGCAGATGATCAGCGCGGCGAAGGCGAGCAGGAGCCCGAGGGTCCATGTCAACGCGCGCGCTACCCGCGGCTGCCGCAACGGCGAGGCGAGCGGGTCGAGCGTGAGGTCAGGCGTTCCCTGCGGCATCGGTCGGCGCTCCTGGCGTAATCTGCCGTGGGTCAGGCCAGGAAGATTGCCCCGACGCCAGCGACGAGTATGCCGACAGTCGCCACCAGAATCGAACGACGCAGGGCCGGACTGCCGAGTGCCATGACCATGCCGGTCTTGATGACGGTGTTGCTCAGCACCGCGATCGTGATCGCATGCGACGCGACGTCCGGACTGCCCGTGCGCGCGTATTGCGCCATCGACAGCGTGATCGCATCGACATCGGTCGTGCCGGCCAGCGCGGCGACGTAGTACAGGCCCGTCTCCGGCGCGTGCGCCTGCACGAGCTTGACGATCAGCAGCACCGCCGCGAACAGCGCGGTGAACTTGATGGCGGAGGTCAGGCTGAACGGATTGCGCAGCGGCACGTCCTTTGCCTGGATCCCCTGCCCGGCACGCCGCTGGTGCCATGCCGCGAAAGCGGCGCACACCACCGTCATCGTGACCACGGCGGGCAGCAGCGAGGGCAGCAGGGCGCGGTTGACCACCATCACTTCCACCAGCACGCGCGCGAAGCTCACGGTCCAGGCGAGCAGGATGCCGCTCGTGATGGCCGGGTTGGCCGCCGCGTACTGCGGCTCGCGGCTTTGCCGTGCGAACGACAGCGTGACCGCGGTGGACGAGACGAGGCCGCCCGACAGGCCGGTGAGAGGAATCCCGCGGTGCGCGCCGAGCAGTCGCGTCAGTACGTAGCCAACCAGCGACAGGCCCGCAATCAGCAGCGCCAGCAACCACAGCGATTGCGGATTCAGCGCGTCCCACGGGTCGATGGTCGCGTTCGGCAGGATGGGCAGGATGATGAACGTCGCGATCAGCAGCCGGAGCACGGCGTAAACGTCGTCGCCGCCGAGCTTGCCGACGAACCCGTGCAGCGGCTGCTTGTAGGCCAGCACTGCCGCCACGATCACGCCGATCCCGACCGCGAGTTCACGCTGGCCAAGCGTCGCGAGCGCACCGAGCAGGAAGGTCGCGACAGCGGCGATCTCGGTCGTCAGCCCCAAGCCGCCTGGATTCAGCCGTACGCTCAGCACGTAGCCGGCGAGCACCGCAGCGGTGACCGCCATGAGGCCGGCCACGAGCATCCACGACGTTTCGAGGACGAGACCGACCCAGCCGCTCAGCGCGCCGAACAGCGCCACCAGGATGAAGGTGCGCAGACCCGCGATCTCTGGGTGTTCCTGGCGCTGCTTGTGCCGCTCGCGCTCGATGCCGACCAATGCGCCGATCAGCAGCGCGGTGGCGAAATTCCAGACGAGGGTGAGGTCGAGTTCCGGCACGCCCGCTCCTAGGGCCGCGCCGTACCGGGTACGATCGAGTCGATGACCTGCTCGAGGGCCGACTCGCATACGCGGCAGAAAGGCACGTGGTTGCGAGTGAACATGATGCAGTCGCGAATCTCCATGCCCTTGCCGCCGGTGTGAAAGAGGTCGAGGCGGTGGGTGGCCGGGACCGCAGCGGCGGCCAGGCCCACGGCGGACATCGCCAGCGACACCAGGCCGAAGACGAGGCGCTTCATTGGCGTGTCCGGGTCCGGGCGCGGCGAGCGGCGGAAGTGGTTGCGGTGGTCGACTTTGCGGCGCTGGCCGCCGGTTCGGCGGTGGCCTTGGTCTTGCGTTTCGACGCCGACCGGCGCGTGCGCTTCCTGCCTTCGAGCCGTGCCAGCGCGCGCTGCTCGCGTGCCTGCAGCACCACTTCGACCTGTCGCAGCTGGGTCATGAACAGCTGTGCGACCCGCGAGAGTGGACGCTTGCGCAGGTAGAACAGGCCGTAGCTCAACTGCAGCCACGGTGCGGTGAAGGGCAGCAGCGAGATCTGCCTGGCGCGGAGGTCCTGTTCCAGCGCCACCAGCGGCGCCAGCCCCACGGCATCGCCCGCCACGACCGCGTTGCGTGCAACGGCGAAGCTGTCGACCATGAGGCTGGGCGTAAGGTCGCCGGTTTCGCGGTCGACGCGCGCGTGTGCGGCGTCCTTGCCGAGGTGCACGGCCATGCGCTGCGGCAGCCGCGGCGACACCAGCGGGAACACCAGGATGGTCTCGAGCGAGTGTTCCTTGGCGGCGACCAGTGGGTGTCCCTGCCGCACGAAGAAGAACATGCGGTGTTCGGCCACGGGTTCGATGGCGAGACGCGTGGGATGCCGCTCGGCGCCCGCCGTGTCCCCGACGGCGAACTCGAGCTTGCCTGCCAGCACCTCGCGCGCAAGATGCTCGAAATCGCTGGTCTCGGCGTGCACGCGCAGCCGCGAGTTGGCCGACGCCATGCGACCCAGTGCCGCGCCCAACGGCAAGCCCGCGGCGAACATGTCGGTGCCGAAATGCAGTTCGGGCGCCTGCAGGCCGGCGAGTTCCTCGAGGTCGCGCGTGAGGTCGCGCGCCTGCGTGAAGATGCGGGCAGCGTGGTCGATGACCAGGCGACCGGCCTCGCCGGGCCTGAGCGCTCGCGTTGCGGTGTCGACGAGTCGGGTGCTGATGCCGGACGAATCGAGTGCAAGCAGGCGTCTGGTGAGCGCTTCGGGGTCCAGGCCCAGTGACTTTGCGGCTCGAGCGATGTCCGCGGCCGGCACGAGTGCGATGAGGTCCATCAGGCCAGGTGTTTTCGCCATGGAAGCGAAGCTAACAGAGGTCGGTCGTGCTGCCCAGACGGGCTTGTTGGAGGGCATGGACGAAGTCCGGGGCGGCGGCGGCATGCCGCCGGGGCGTATCATCGAATGTCATACAGAAAGAGCACGAGGGGGTCGTGGTGACGGCAGCATCGAAGACGACAGGTGCCCGGTGCATGTTGATCACGGGGGCGTCCTCCGGCATCGGCGAGGCCCTGGCCCTCGAGTTTGCGAGGCGGGGATACGGCCTCGCCATTGCGGCACGCCGCCTCGATCGCCTCGAAGCGCTGGCGCCGCGGCTGCTCGCGGCCGGTGCCGCGCAAGTCGCGACGATCGCGCTCGACGTCGCTGACACCGCTGCGATCGAGCCCGCTGTCCAGCGAGCCGCCGCCCAGCTCGGCCGGCTCGATGTGATCGTGGCCAACGCCGGCGTTGGTCCCCTGACGCCCACCGGCAGGGGCAAGCTGCCCCTGATGCGCGACACGATCAACATCAATCTCGTCGGCGCGATCGCGACGATCGAAGCCGCGCTGCCGATCTTTCGTGCGCAGGGGTCCGGCCACGTCGTTGGCGTGACATCGGTCGCGGGTTCCAAGGGCCTGCCCGGATTCGGCGCCTACAGCGCGAGCAAGGCGGGCCTGCATCGTTACCTGCAGTCCCTGCGTGCCGAACTCCGCGGGACGCCCGTGGTGGTCACCGAACTGGCGCCGGGCTTCATCGACACCGACATCAATCGCGACAAGGGCGCGCGGCCGTTCCTGATCGACGTGGAGCAGGGTGCCGCGATCATGGCGCGCATGATCGAGCGCCAGGTGGGCAAGCGCTGGGTGCCGGTGCTGCCGTGGACGATCATCGCCCAACTGCTGAAGATCCTGCCTGCTGCGGTGCTGGCGCCGCGGCAGAAGCGAAGCTGACCGAGGACACCATCATGGACTTCGAACATTCCCCACGCGTCAAGGAACTGCAGGCGCGCCTGACCACGTTCATGGACGAGCACGTCTATCCGAACGAGGGGCGTTTTTTTGCCGAAGTCGAGGCGAACAAGGCGCAGGGCAATGGCTGGGTGCCGACGCGCGTAATGGAAGAGATGAAAGACAAGGCGCGCGCCGCAGGCTTGTGGAACCTGTGGCTGCCGCAATCCGAGCACGGCGCCGGACTCACGAATCTGGAGTACGCGCCGCTCGCCGAAATCACCGGCCGTTCGCACATCGCGCCCGAAGCGCTCAATTGCTCGGCACCGGACACCGGCAATATGGAAGTGCTGGTGCGCTACGGTAACGACGAGCAGAAGGAGCGCTGGCTCAAGCCGCTGCTCGCTGGCGAGATTCGCTCCGGCTTTGCGATGACCGAGCCGGCCGTGGCGTCGTCGGATGCGACCAACATCTCGGCCAGCATCGTGCGTGACGGCGATCACTACGTGATCAATGGCCGCAAGTGGTGGACCTCGGGCGCCTCGGACCCGCGCTGCAAGGTGCTCATTTTCATGGGCAAGACCGACCCTTCGAACACCAACGTGCACCGGCAGCAGTCGATGATCCTGGTGCCGATGGACACGCCCGGAGTGCGGGTGGTGCGCCCGGTGCCGGTCTTCGGTTACCTCGACGAGCCGCACGGCCACCCCGAAGTGGACTTCGAGAACGTGCGCGTCCCCGTCTCGAACCTGTTGCTCGGCGAGGGCCGCGGCTTCGAGATCGCGCAGGGTCGCCTCGGCCCGGGCCGCATCCACCATTGCATGCGCATCATCGGCGCGACCGAGCGTGCGCTCGAGGCGATGTGCCGCCGGTCGCTGCGGCGCACCGCGTTCCACAAGCAGCTGGCGGAGCAGGGCGTCTGGCGCGAGCGCATCGCAGACGCGCGCATGAAGCTCGACCAGGCACGGTTGCTGACGCTGCACGCCGCGTGGAAGATGGACGTTGCAGGCAACAAGGCCGCGCAGAAGGAAATCGCGATGATCAAGGTGGTCGCGCCGAACGTCGCGTGCCAGATCATCGACCAGGCGATCCAGCTCTTCGGCGGCGCGGGCGTCACTGACGACCACGGTCTCGGCTGGGCCTATGCAATGGCGCGCACGCTGCGCATCGCGGACGGCCCCGACGAGGTGCACCGCAACCACATCGCCAAGCTCGAATTGTCGCGCTACCTGGCGTCCTGAGGATCCCGCATGCAGATGAAGGACAAGATCGCGTTCGTCACCGGCGCGGGCCGCGGTATCGGGCGTGCGGCGTGCCGGGAAATGCTGGAGCGCGGCGCCGCGGGCGTGGTGATCGCCGACCTCGACGGCGCGCAGGCGCGGGCGGTGGCCGCCGGACTCGGCTGTCTGGGCCTGCAGTGCGACGTGTCGGACGAGTCCGCCGTGCAGGCGGCAGTGGCCGCAGCGATCGCGCACTACGGTCGCGTGGACGTGCTGCTGTCGAACGCGGGTTTCGGCTCTTCCGAACTCGATCTCGACGATGCCCTGGCCGAGCCCAACGATCTCTGGACCCGCATGTGGCAGGTGCACGTGATGTCGCACGTCTATGCCTCGCGCGCGGTGCTGCCCGGAATGCTCGAACGCGGTGAGGGCTACCTGGTGAACGTGGCGTCCGCTGCCGGGCTGCTGTGCCAGGTCGGCGACGCCGCCTACAGCGCGACCAAGCACGCGGCGGTCGGGCTCGCAGAATCCCTTGCCATCACCTACGGCGAGCGGGGCATCCGCGTGTCCGTCGTCTGTCCGCAGTACGTTGCCACGGCCATCACCGGTCTCGACGAGAAGCTGCCGGCCGACGCACCTGCCGGCCTGCTCTCGGTCGAACAGGCCGCCACGGCGATCGTGGACGGGCTCGAACGCGAGTCATTCCTGATCCTGACCCACCCCGAAGTCCTGACCTACTTCCAGCGCAAGGCGTCGGATTACGACCGCTGGGTCGGTGGCATGCGCCGTCTGCGGGAGGGATTGCGGAAGGGCGCAGGGTTCCTGAAAGTCCGCAGATGATAGACTCAGGCGAAATCAGGATCCGTGCCACCGGCAGCGGAAGGACGATGCGCTCATGAGGCAATTGCGCGGCGAAGACGCCCGGTTCGTGTACGGCGAATCCGGCCACGCCAATTCGAACATCACGCTCATCTCGATCTACGATCCGTCGACTGCCGGCGACGGTCGCGTCCATTTCAAGGGCCTGCTGAAGCACATCGAAAGCCGGCTGCACCTGTCGCCGATCTTCCGGCAGAAGCTGCTGCGCGTGCCGATGGAACTCGATTTCCCGTACTGGATCGAGGACGACGACTTCGACCTCGAATACCACGTGCGCCACGTTGCGTTGCCGAAGCCTGGCGACTGGCGCCAGTTCTGCATCCAGGCGTCGCGCATCCACGCGCGCCCGCTCGACCTGTCGAAGCCCCTGTGGGAGCTGTACCTGGTCGAGGGCCTCGATTCGTTCCTGGACCTGCCGCCAGACAGCTTCGCCATTCTCGCCAAGGTTCATCACGCCGCGATCGACGTGCGCGGCGGTGCCGAGATCACGACGCTGCTGCACGATACGACGGCGCTGCCGCCTGCGCCCGAGCCACCCGAGCCGTGGTTCCCGGAGTCGCCACCGGGATCGATCTCGCTGCTCGCGCGCGCGATGATCAACAACGTGGTGCGTCCATTGATGTTCGCGGGACCGCTCGCGCGGGCGGTCGGCAGGGTGACCCCGGCCGTGCTCGGGTCACTCGGCGAGTTGCTGCGCAAGGACCGCTTTGCGGTCACGCGTTTCAACTCCGAGGTTTCGCAGCATCGTGTCTTCGATTCGCGCCGTTTCTTCATCGGCGAGTTCAAGCGCATCCGCGACCTGGTGCCGGGCGCCACGATCAACGACGCGGTGCTCGCAGTCTGCGGCGGCGCCTTGCGCCGCTACCTGCTGGCGCACCAGGAACTGCCGGGTTCGAGCGTGGTTTCGCTCGCACCGTTCTCGGTGCGTGCTGCGGGAGCCAGGAGCGAGGTGCGCCCGGAACTGAGCCTGGTCCGCGTGCCGCTCGGTACCGAGATCGATGATCCAAAGAAACGCCTGCGTGCGATCTACAAGCACACGTCGACGCATGCGGAGATCGACCAGGCGGTGCGCGCGAAAGAACTCACGGAGTTCGACAAGCACGCCCCAGCGGCCACGCTCGCGCTTTCGGCGAAGTTGCTGGCGGGTTCATCGCTCAGTTCCCGGCGCGAGCCGCTCGCGGGCTGCACGATCATGAACGTGCCCGGACCCGCGATTCCCGCTCTACCTGGACGGCGCGCGCATGACGTACTTTTCTTCGATCATGCCGATCGCGGACGGCATGGGGCTCGTCTTCTCGGTGACGAGTTACGACGGGATGATCTTCATCTCGCCGACGTCGTGCCGCGAGCAATTGCCTGACCCGGAATTCTTCGCGCAGTGCATCCGTGACAGCTTCCAGGAATTGCTGGCGCTGACGAAGAAGCCGAAGAAGGGCAGGAAGAAAAAAGTGATCGTGAGAAAGGCGGCGGTGAAGTCCAAGGCGTCCGCGAAGCGCAAGGCTCGCGGAAGCGGAAAGCCGCGTAAGCGGCGTGTTCCGACCATCGCCTTCCTGGCCTTCCTCAGCCCGGGACGGCCACGCCTCTCCTGAGTCCCTGCTCGGGCGGTCCCAGGAATTTCGCCATCTTGCGGTAGGCCTTGCCGGCCATGCCGTCCGGATCGAACGGACGCCATTCGCCCTCGGCCTGTGCCAGCCGGTTGGCGAGAATCCACATGACCGCGGCGTTGAAGCCGAGCCCGACGTGACTGCCCGGCACCCAGATGTTCTCGTGCTGGTCGTCGTCGCTGTCTTCGATGCGGGCAGCCTCGGGTGGCACGATGCCGTCTGTCATCGAGAACACGCAGGTCGATGGCACGGGCGGAGGCGCGCGCAGGACCTTGGCTCGCACGTTCGCGAGGTGCGCGACCGGACCCATCGGATGCGCGAGGTACCGGTACGCCACCTTTACGACGATGGGCACGTCGAGCAGTTCGTCGGTGGAAAACTTCATCGGGCTGCCGAGCGACACGACCGAGCGCACGCATTCGGGCGCGCAGTGCGCCGCATAGAACGCGTAGACGCCGCCAAGGCTCCAGCCGACCACGCTCACCTTGCGGCGATGCCGGTGGTGCATGAAGCGGAGCTTCTGCTCCAGCGCCTGGCTGAACTTGAGCTTGAAACCGGTGTTCTGGCCGAGACCCCAGGTCTCGACGTGGTAGCCGCGCGAGCGCAGGAAGGCCGACAGGCCGACCAGCGTGGCATCGCCGGCGGTGAAGCCCGGCACCAGCAGGACAGGGTGGCCGTCGCCGTGCGGCGTGCCGCGCAGCAAGGGATACAGCGCGGGCAATAGCGCCATTTCGAAAAACGCCCGGCCCTCGAGCAAGGTATACAGGGCCCGGGGAGGTTTCGGGATGCGCGAGCCGTTCGTTGCTTTCGCCACTCTGTGCCTATGCCCCGTTGGTCAACGGATCAATCTGGTCTGGCTGCACCGCAGCAATACTAGCAGGAACGTCCATCGTTGCGGCCAGCCGCACGTCTAGGCAAGCTTGCCGTCACATTTTTACGGCCAGACCGGCTGTTGCAGGGAGTTTCGATGAGTTTAATGGCCAGTTTCCGTGCGGTTTTCGTCATTTCCGTGCTTGCGCTGGCGGGCCCGGTCCAGGCCCTGGAGCGTTCCGAGGTGCCGGCCAGGTACCAGTGGGACCTCAAGGACTTGTACGTAGACGAGGCCGCCTGGGTGGCTGGCAAGCAGGAACTCGTGCAATCGCTGCCGGCCCTCGCCGCATGGCAGGGCAAGCTCGGCGCATCGCCCGCCAGCCTGCTCGAAGGCATGACGGCCTGGGAGCAGGCCAGCCGTCGGGCCGACCGGCTCTACGCTTACGCGTTCCAGGTCTATGACCAGGACACGCGCGTGGGACGCAGCCTGCAGATGCAGCAGGAAATGTCGCAGGTGTATTCGAGCTTCCAGTCGACCACGTCGTTCATGCGGCCCGAGATCCTTGCGCTCGGCCGCGAGCGGATCGACGCGTACCTGGCGGCCGAGCCGCAGCTCGGCCAGTACCGGATGTTTTTCGACGACATCCTGCGCGCTGCCCCCCACACGCTGACGCCGGCTGAGGAAAAGGTGTTCGCGCGCATGTCCCTGCTGGGCGAGGCGGGCAGCACGCTGCAGTCCGTCTTCCGCAGCGCCGACCTGCCGTTTCCCGAAGTCACGTTCTCGACGGGCGAGAAGGTGCGACTCGATGACGCGGCGTACTCGAAGTGGCGCGCGTCGCCGAACAAGGCCGACCGCGACCTCGCGTTCAGGATGTTCTGGACGTCCTACAACCAGTTCACGCGCACGTTCGCGACCACGCTGAATGCCCACGTGCAGTCGCACGTCACGTTCAAGGACGTGCGCAACTTCCCGACCTCGCTCGACGCCGCGCTGTTCGATTTCAACATTCCCCGCAGCGTGTATTCGCGCCTGGTCGACGACGTGCACGCAAACCTGCCGACGCTGCATCGCTACCTGAAGCTGCGACAGAAGATCATGGGCGTGGAGCAGCTGGGGTACGAGGACCTGTACGCGCCGATCGTGCAGCAGGTCAACCTGCAGTACACGCCCGAACAGGCCATGAAGATGACGCTCGACTCGTTCGCGCCGCTCGGCACCGAGTATGTCGAGACCCTGCGCAAGGGCTACGCCGACCGCTGGGTCGATTTCATGCCCACCACCGGGAAGCGTTCGGGCGCCTACAGCAATACCGTGTATGGCGTGCACCCGTACCAGCTGCTGAACTTCAACGGCGCCTGGGACGACGTGTCGACGCTGGCGCACGAGTCCGGCCACTCGATGCATTCCTTCATGTCCTCCAGGGAGCAGCCGTACGCGACCTACTCGTACTCCACGTTCGTGGCGGAGGTGGCGTCGACGCTCAACGAGAACCTCCTGCTGCATCACGTGCTCGACCAGACCAAGGACGACCGCACGCGACTGTTCCTGCTGTCGAGCTACCTCGACAGCATGCGCCAGACGCTGTTCCGCCAGACGCTGTTCGCCGAGTTCGAACTGAAGATCCACGAGTCGGTCGAGCGCGGCGAGCCGCTCACGGCGGACTCGCTCAACAAGCTCTACCTCGGGCTGCTGCGCCAGTATTACGGGCACGACGCGGGCGTCGTGAAGATCGACGACCTGTACGCTGCCGAGTGGGCGTACATCCCGCACTTCTACCGCAACTTCTACGTCTACCAGTACGCGACGAGCATGATCGGCGGGATGTCGCTGGCCGACGGCATGATCGGCAAGGCCGCCGTGAAGTCCGGCAAGGCGCGGCACAATCGCGAGGCCTACCTGCGCCTGATGGCCGCGGGCTCGTCGAAGTATCCGATCGACCTGCTCAAGGACGCCGGCGTCGACATGACGACCTCGGAGCCGTTCAACGCCGCGATGCGCGAGATGAACCGGATCATGGACGAGATCGACCGGATCTACGCGAAGGGCACCGTCCGGTGAGCAGTGAGCGGAAGAAGGCTGGCTCGGCCTACGCTGGCCTGCGGCAACTCGGCGCGACCACCCCACCGCCGCCGTCGCCCGAATCGGCCGTGCTCGAACGCGTGCCGAATCCACACCCACGCAAGGTGTACCTGGCGCGGTTCGCGGCGCCCGAGTTCACGTCGCTGTGTCCGATCACCGGCCAACCCGATTTCGCGCACCTCGTGATCGATTACGCCCCCGCCAGGTGGCTGGTCGAGAGCAAGTCGCTGAAGCTGTACCTCGGCAGCTTCCGCAATCACGGTGCGTTCCACGAGGACTGCACGCTCGCCATCGCGGACCGGCTGGTCCACTTCCTGCAGCCCCGCTGGCTGCGCATCGGCGGCTACTGGTATCCGCGGGGCGGCATGCCGATCGACGTGTTCTGGCAGACGGGGCGACCGCCCGCAGGCCTGTGGCTGCCGGACCAGGGCGTGCCGCCGTATCGCGGCCGCGGCTGAGTTCGCCGCGAATCCGGCATGGTATGATCGCGACTCTCCAATGGTGGCTCGCGTCGGATCCCTCGCGACGGCCAGCCGCGAACCCCGCCAGGCCCGGAAGGGAGCAACGGTAGCGGCCACGCCGGGTGCCGGGGGTATTCTGGCGCGGGCCGCCGCCCAACCCAGAGTCCGTCCACGGCCCGAGCGAAACGCAGAGCACCCACTCTCCCGATGAGCTACCTCGTCCTCGCCCGCAAATGGCGCCCGCGCACGTTCGACGAGCTCGTCGGCCAGGACCACGTCCGGCGCGCGCTCACCAACGCACTCGATTCCGGCCGTATCCACCACGCGTTCCTGTTCACGGGCACGCGCGGCGTGGGCAAGACGACCATCGCGCGCATCTTCGCGAAGTCGCTCAACTGCGAGCAAGGCGTCTCGTCGACACCGTGCGGCCAGTGCCCGGCCTGTGTCGACATCGACGCCGGCCGCTTCGTCGACCTGCTCGAAGTCGACGCCGCTTCACGCACCAAGGTCGACGACACGCGCGAACTGCTCGACAACGTGCAGTACTCGCCGGCGCGCGGACGCTACAAGGTCTACCTGATCGACGAAGTCCACATGCTTTCGACCCATTCCTTCAACGCGTTGCTGAAGACGCTCGAGGAGCCGCCCCCGCACGTGAAGTTCCTGCTGGCGACCACCGATCCGCAGAAGCTGCCGGTGACGGTGCTCTCGCGCTGCCTGCAGTTCCACCTGCGGCGCCTGCCGTTGCCGTTGATTTACGACCGCCTCGCACAGATCTCCACGGCCGAGAAGGTCGAATTCGAGCCGGCTGCGCTGCGGGCGATCGCGCGTGGCGCCGAAGGCAGCATGCGCGATGCGCTGTCGCTGCTCGACCAGGTGCTGGCATTCGGTGGCGGCCGCGCCATGGAAGCGGAAGTGCGCACCCTGCTCGGCACGCTCGACCGCAAGCACGTGCAGGGCATCCTGACGGCGCTGGTCGAGAAGGACGGCGTGGCGTTGATGCGGCAGGCGGCGCACCTCGACGAGCGCGCGCCGGACTATCACCAGGCGCTCGGCGAACTGTCGGGCGCGATCCAGCGCATGGCGCTGCTGCAGGCGCTGCCGGATCTTCCGCCCGGCGACGACGAGGACGAAGACCAGCTGCTCGCCGGACTCGCCGCGAAATTCACGGCGGAAGACCTGCAGTTGCTGTACCAGATCGCGATCAACTCGCGCCGCGACCTCGATTACGCGCCGGATGCGCGCGCGGGGTTTGAAATGGCGTTGCTGCGCATGCTCGCGTTCCGTCCGCAGGGCGTGCCGCCGGCGGCGACCGGGGGCGGTGGCGGGGCGGTCGTGGCACGTGCGGCGGCGACTGCTCGTCCGTCGCGGGCGCCGTCACCGACAGCGGCCGTGTCCGATTGGGAGGCGCTCGTCGATACGCTCGGTCTGCAGGGCACGACCAGGCATTTCGCCGCGAACTGCGTGATGCTCGAGCGCAGGGCCGGTCTGGTCCGCTTGCGTCTCGATCCGGCCGGAGACTCGTTCCGCCGGCCGCAGATCGAGAGCCGCCTGGCCGAGGCGCTGTCGCGGCACTATGGCGAAACGATCCGCCTGGAAATCACGCAGGCAGAGGCGCCCGGAGAAATCTTCACGCCCGCCAACCGCGACGCGCTCGCCGCCGAAGACCGGCGCCGCGCCGCGGAGCAATCGATCGACAGCGATCCCGCCGTGCGCGCGATGCGCGAAGTGTTCGGCGCGACCGTTCGACCCGGTTCGGTGAAGCCGCTCAACTGAGCGCGCGTCACTCTTCACTACCCACCCTCACTTCCGCGAGACGCACATGATGAAAGGCGGCATCGGCAACATGATGAAGCAGGCGCAGGCGCTGCAGGCGAACATGCAGAAGGCGCAGGCTGAGATCGCGGCCATGGAAGTCGTCGGCGAGTCCGGCGGCGGCATGGTCAAGATCACGATGAACGGCAAGCACGAGGCGCGGCGCGTGCAGTTCGATCCGAGCGTGCCGCTCGATGATCGCGAGATGATCGAGGACCTGGTCGCGGCCGCGATCAACGACGCGGCACAGCGCGTCGAAGCCGCGACGCAGCAGCGCATGTCGAGCGTCATGGGCGGCATGAACCTGCCCCCGGGCTTCAAGATGCCGTTCTGAGCGGCGCGCTGCAACCCCGCCAATGCTCTATCCGCCCTCACTCAGCCGGCTGATCGAAGCCTTCCGCTGCCTGCCGGGCGTCGGCCCCAAGTCGGCGCAGCGAATGGCGTTCCACCTGCTGGAGCGCGACCGCAACGGCGGCAGCGAAATCGCCGCGTCGGTTGCGAATGCCATGGAAAGGCTCGGCCACTGCAGGCGCTGCCGCATGTTCGCCGAGGGCGAACTGTGCCCGGTGTGCGCCGCGACGGGCCGCGACACGTCGCTGCTGTGCGTGGTGGAATCGCCGGCCGACGTGGTCGCGATCGAGCAGACCGCGAGTTTTCGCGGCTGCTATTTCGTGCTGATGGGCCACCTGTCCCCGCTCGATGGCGTCGGCCCGGCCGAGATCGGTATCGGCGATTTCGAGAAACTCCTGGGCGAAGGCGAGGTCAAGGAAGTGATCCTCGCCACCAACCCCACCGTCGAGGGCGAGGCCACCGCGCATTTCCTGGCCGAGGTCGCGGCGCGGTTCGGCCTGCGCGCCTCGCGCATTGCGCACGGCGTGCCGGTGGGCGGCGAGCTGGAATACGTCGACGGCGGGACGCTCGCGCACGCGCTCGCGGGCCGCACGCCGGCACTCTGACGACTGGGATGACGATGAAACACGCAGCGACGATTCGAATCGCACTGTTCGCCACGCTCCTGCTCGGGGCATCACCCGCCGTTCTTACGGCCGAGCCCGCGCCGGCCGGGGCAGCGACGCCGGCCGCAGCTGCCGCTGCAACAGCCGCGACTGAAACGCCTTTCGAGACGGCGAGCCGGCTGTACCAGGATGGCAAGCAGGCCGAGGCGCTGGTCACGCTGCAGCAGCTGGCCGAGGCAGGGGACGCACGGGCGCAGTACCTGGTCGGTCTCGACCTGCTGGAAGGCCAGTACATCAAGCGCGACAACGCGCAGGGCTTCGCCTACCTGGTGCTCGCGACCGAGGACACCCAGTGGGGCGACCTGGTCGCGCCGCGCGCCCGCGAGGCCCGTGCACTGGTCGAGCCGCAGCTTTCCGGGCCGGAATTGATCCATGCGGACGCGCTGATCGGCGCGTTCAAGCAGCGGCAGAAACCGCGCTAGATCTTGGCCTCGCTCGCGAGGAACAGCCAGGTTTCAACGACGGTATCGGGATTGAGCGACATGCTCTCGATGCCCTGGTCGAGCAGCCAGCGCGCGAGGTCGGGGTGGTCGGACGGACCCTGGCCGCAGATGCCGATGTACTTGCCGGCCTTGCGGCACGCCTTGATTGCCATCGCGAGCATGGCCTTGACCGCGTCGTCGCGCTCGTCGAACAGCCGGGCGATGACTGCCGAATCCCGGTCGAGGCCGAGCGTGAGCTGGGTCATGTCGTTCGAGCCGATCGACATGCCGTCGAAGAATTCCAGGTAGCGATCCGCCAGCACCGCGTTGGTCGGGATCTCGCACATCATGATGACCTTGAGGCCATTCTCGCCGCGCTTCAGGCCGTTGTCCGCGAGCAGGCCGACGACCTGTTCCGCTTCCTTCAGCGTGCGCACGAAAGGCACCATTACCCAGACGTTCCTGAGCCCCATCTGCTCGCGCACGCGCTTCAGCGCGCGGCACTCGAGCTCGAAGCACGGCCGGAAGCCCTCGTCGACGTAACGTGCGGCGCCGCGGAAGCCGAGCATCGGGTTTTCCTCGACGGGCTCGTACTTGCGGCCGCCGATCAGGTTCGCGTACTCGTTCGACTTGAAATCGGAAAGGCGCACGATCACGGGCTCCGGTGCGAACGCGGCGGCGATCGTGCCGATGCCCTCGCAGAGCTTTTCGACGTAGAACTCCACCGGGTCGGCGTAGCCGGCCATCTGGCGCCGGATCGTGTCGCGCAGGTCGGGGTCGAGCGAATCGAATTCGAGCAGCGCCTTGGGGTGCACGCCGATCATGCGGTTGATGATGAATTCGAGCCGCGCGAGGCCGACGCCCCGGTTCGGGATCGCGGCGAAATCGAACGCACGGTCGGGATTGCCGACGTTCATCATGATCTTGACGGGCAGGTCGGGCAGCGAGTCGAGCTCGATCTGCGAATGGCTGAACTCGAGCTGGCCGTCGTAGATGAATCCGGTGTCGCCTTCGGCGCACGAGACGGTGACGGGCTGGCCTTCCTTGATCTTCTTGGTCGCGTCGCCGCAGCCGACGACGGCGGGGATGCCCAGTTCGCGCGCGATGATCGCGGCATGGCAGGTGCGGCCGCCACGGTTCGTGACGATCGCCGACGCGCGCTTCATCACCGGCTCCCAGTCAGGGTCGGTCATGTCGGCGACGAGCACGTCGCCGGACTCGACGCGCGCCATCTCGCGGATGTCGCGGATGACGCGGGCCGGGCCGGCTCCGATGCGCTGGCCGATGCTGCGGCCGGTCGCGAGCACCGGTCCCTTCTGCTGCAGCGTGTAGCGCTGGATCGTGCGCCCGGCGCGGCTCTGGACCGTCTCGGGCCGTGCCTGCAGCACGTAGATCTTGCCGGTATCGCCGTCCTTGCCCCATTCGATGTCCATCGGACAGCCATAGTGATCTTCGATGATCAGCGCCTGCTTCGAGAGTTCGATGAGGTCGGCGTCGCTGATGCAGAAGCGCATGCGGTCGACTTCGGGCACGTCGACCGTCAGCACGCGCTTCTCGGCCTGGGCCGCCGGCGCGTAGATCATCTTGATGGCCTTGGCGCCGAGGGTGCGCCGCAGGATCGGCTGGTGGCCGTCGCGCAGCGCCGGCTTGTACACGTAGAACTCGTCCGGGTTCACGGCGCCCTGCACCACGGTTTCGCCGAGGCCGTAGGACGCGGTGATGAACACGACGTCGCGGAAGCCCGAATCGGTATCGAGCGTGAACATGACGCCGCTCGCGCCGAGGTCGCTGCGGACCATGTACTGGATGCCGGCCGAGAGCGCGACCAGCGAGTGATCGAAGCCCTGGTGAACGCGGTAGGAGATTGCGCGGTCGTTGAACAGCGACGCGAAGACCTCGTGCACGGCCTTGACGACGTTGTCGGCGCCGCAGACGTTGAGGAAGGTTTCCTGCTGGCCCGCGAACGACGCTTCCGGCAGGTCCTCCGCCGTGGCGGACGAGCGCACCGCGACGGCAACGTCCGCGCGGCCGCCACACATGCGGACGTAACCGTCCACGATATCCTGCTGCAGTTGCGGCGGGAAAGGCGTGGACAGGATCCAGGCGCGGATGCGGGCGCCGGTCTCGGCGAGTTTCGCGACGTCGTCGACGTCGAGCGCGTCGAGTTCCTGCTTGATGCGGGCGGCGAGGCCTTGGTGCGCGAGAAATTCGCGGTAGGCGTCAGCGGTGGTCGCGAAGCCGTCCGGCACGCTGACCCCCAGCCGCGCCAGGTTCGAGATCATCTCGCCGAGCGAGGAATTCTTGCCGCCGACCTCAGCCACGTCACGGCGGCCGAGGCTGGAAAAGGGAAGGGTGTAAGGACGCACGAGCGACCCCTTGCTAGGTCAGCGGACTAGGTGAAACACTGCGCACACTTCTGCGCCCCGGGAACCGCCGTGCCGATGAATCGCCGAACGGTATTTTTCGTATCTGACCAGACCGGCGTGACCGCCGAAACGATGGGACACAGTCTGCTCACGCAATTCGAGGGCCAGGAATTCCGACAGGTGACTCTGCCATTTATAGCCAGTGTTGACAAGGCAGAGGAAGCCGTAAGAAAGATCAACGCGACGGGTCATGAAGATGGCCTGCGACCCATCGTTTTCAGTACTTTGGTGAAGGAAGACCTGCGCCGTGTGGTCAAGGCCAGCAACGGCCTGTTCCTCGATTTCTTCGACGCATTTCTCGGTCCGCTCGAGGGCGAACTGATGATCAAGTCGAGCGAGCGGGCTGGTCGCGCGCACGGCATCGCGGACCAGCTCGTCTACAGCACGCGCATCGAGGCCACCAACTTCGCGCTGGCGGCGGACGACGGCGCGATCACGGCGGACTACGAGCGCGCCGACGTGATTCTCATCGGCGTATCGCGCTCGGGCAAGACACCGACGTGCATCTACATGGCGATGCAGTACGGCGTGTTCGCGGCCAATTATCCCTTCACCGAAGACGACTTCGAAGGCAAGCAGTTGCCGGCGTCGGTGCGCGGGCACACGCCCAAGCTGTTCGGGCTCACGATCGCGCCGCTGCGGCTGCAGCAGATCCGCAACGAGCGCCGGCCCGGCAGCCGTTACGCCTCGATCTCGCAGTGCGAGTTCGAGGTGCGCAGCGCCGAGAACCTGTTCCACCGCCACGGCATCCCGGCGATCGACACGACGGAGTGCTCGATCGAGGAGATCGCGAGCCGCATCATCGACCGCAAGGGCATCGAGCGCCGCCTGCGGCCGTGAAGCGGCACCGCTGTGAGTATCGCGGGTGAGTCCCGGCGCGGTGACCCGGACGGGTTGCCGCGCTTGTGCCCGAACGCGACGCATCGCACAGCTGCGGGCCGCTTCACAGACGCGCCGAAACCCTGTGCTATATTCGGCGCATGTTGCTCGACCACCTCTGCATCACGTCCTGGCGCGCACGGCCGGTGAGCTTCGTGAGCCTCATGTCGCTCTACGAAAGCAACTTCCTGCGCCTGAAGGAACTGGCAGGTGACATCCGCCGCCACCATGGCGTCAGGGTGTCGCGCACGAAAGCGGATTGCGACCTGCACCTGTCGGTGCTCGAGCACACGCCTTACACGTCGGCGGTGCGGCTCACGTACGTCTTCGAAGAGAGCGCCGCCGCGGTGGCCGACCCCGATCTCGAGATTCGCGTCTACCACGACGCGCGGCTTGCCGAAGTCGTCGCCTGCGGCCGGTGGATTCGCCACCAGAGCCTCGAGCACGTGCGTGCCGGCATCCCGGCGCAGCTTGGCGAGCGCTGGCTGCGCAACATGATGCTCAACAAGTGGCTCGATTACTGCCTCGAGCGCGGTCACGAATTTACGCCAGCAGCGAAGGTTGCGGCGCATGCGCCTGCCTGAGAAACTGCGCCGGCTGGCATACCGGCTCGCCGGCCGCGAACCATCCATCGAAGACGAACGGCTGTTTGCGCTGTTCCGCAATCGCGTCGAGCTGAAGAAAGAGCTCACGGCGCTCGACGACGAGCGCCACCGGTTGCTCGACCGCCTCAAGCTGCAGGAAGGCGCGACGATGCGCGTCGAAGAGCAGATGGCGTCGCTCGAGCAGTACCTCGGCCGGCCGGACGAGGGCTACAAGAGCCTCGCGTATTTCCAGCTGAAAGCGCTGTGGCGCGTCGCGTGCAAGCGACTGGAACAGTTCGGCGCCGAGCTCGCGCGACAGCAGAAGGACCGGGAGCGCAAGACCCAGCTCGCCGAGTTCGACCGCAGCAGGCGCGAGCGCATTGCCCTGGTGGATCGCGAACTGGTCGAGGCGAGGGTACTCGGTGAACAGCTGCAGGCCGAGCAGAAACTCGCCAGGCAGAAGCTCGGTTCACTGAAGGGTTTCTGGAACTATTTCCGGCGGCGTGCTCTGTTCGAAGCGATCCAGGCGCGCGAGCTGCGCATCGTCGCGGCCAATGACCAGATCGAGTCGATCGTCGCCCAGGTCCAGGCGATCCAGTCCGAACCACCGCCCGTGTACGAGGGCTTGAGCGTGGACGGGCGGCGTGCAGTGAACGTCGCGGTCATCGGCTACGCCGAGCTGCTTTATGAGCGATTGGCCCCGGGGGACCTGGCGGATCTCGCGCGCCAGAGCACGCTGAAGCGGGTGTTCGACGCGGGTTACGGTACGCCGCAGGAATGCCAGGCGCTGATGCACAAGGCGTCGCAGGCGGTCGCCGACATCGAGCGCATGAGCGACGACCTGGCGGAAATCAAGTCGCGGTCGGATCGACTACGCGGTTCCGTCGTCTATCGCAGCGCGGAGGAAACGGTGCCGAACGCGGACTCCATCGCGCCGGCAGACGCCCGGGCCGGCACGCGGCGCATGGCGCCCAACGTCCTGCTCGACGAGTACTGGGACATCTACCGCGCCCTGGTCCGGTGAGCCTGCCGGCCCCCCGGACGGGCGAGCGTCGGCTTCAGATCCCGGGCTCAGCCTGCGGCGTGCCGGTCGGAGGTGCTTCGGCGGCGGGCTGCTCGCGGGTGAAAACCCGCTTGCGCCACAGGTTCAGGTCGTCGAACCAGACGTAGAACAGCGGCACGATGATCAGCGAGACCATCGCCGAGAACGCGAGGCCGCCGATGATGGCGCGCGCCAGCGGATAGTACGCCGGGCCTTCGCCGCCGCCACCCACCTGCGCGTCGCCGATCGCGAGCGGCAACATGCCGAGCAGTGTCGTGAGCGTCGTCATCATGATCGGTCGCAGCCGGTCGTGTCCGGCCTGCAGTATCGCCTGGTGCCTGGGCATGCCGGCGTGTCGCAGGTCGATCACGTGCGCGATCAGCACGATGCCGATGTTCACGACCACGCCCATCAGTACCATGAAGCCGATCATCGCCATCATGGTGATGGTGGTGCCGGTCAATGTGAGGAACCAGATCGAGCCCACGATTGCGAAGACGATCGAGGTGATGATCGAGAGCGGGTACAGCGCGGACTCGAACAGCGAGGCCATCACCAGGAAAATCAGCACCACCGCGAGCAGCATGTTCTGCGCCATGGTCTGGATGGCCTTGTCGTTCTCCTCGAAGCCGCGGCCGAATTTCCAGGTGTAGCCGGCCGGCAGCGGATACGCGGCCATGACGGGCTCGACGCGCTTGCGCACTTCCTCCATGGTCGTGCCCTTGCTCAGGTTCGCGTCGATCAACACCGTGGTCAGGCGATTGAGGCGCGTTATCTCGCGGTCGCTCGGTTGCACCACGAATTCGGCGACCGCGCCGAGGTCGGTGCGGGAGCCGTCGGGCAGCATCACCGGCACGCGGGCCAGGTCTTCGACCGACTGGCGGTCGGATTCACGGAACGCGAGCCGCATGGTGATCTCACGCTCCGACGTGCGCAGTTCCGGCAGGCGGTCGCCGCGCATCGCGCCCGCGACCGTCATGGCGATGTCCTGCGTGGTCAGGCCGAGTTGCGAGGCGCGGTCCCGGTTCACGACTACCTGCACTTCCTGCTCGCCGGTGCTGGCCTCGGAGCGCACGGCCTCGAGCCCTGGCACCGACGACAGCCGGTGCGCGACCGCGCGGGAAATGTCCGCCAGTCGTTCCGTGGATTCGCCTGCGAGCTGCAGGCTGAACGACGTGGAGCCGCTCATGCTGTCGTCGAAGGTGAAGCTCGGCTTGCCGATGATGATCTCCGGCATGTCCTTCAGCACCATCTCCATGACCTGCTGCGCCGGGACCTTTGCGTCCTCCTTGGCCGTCAGGTACAGGCGGGTGCTGGCCTGGTCGTTCTGCCAGTACGAGTAGTACGTGTCGATGTCGAACTTTTCCTTGTTCGCGCCGATGTACGCCTCCACGCGCCGCACCGCCTGCTCGACGCGCTGCATCGGGTGCGAGCCTTCGAGGTGGTAGTTGATCATCAGCACGCGGCTCGCTTCCTGGGGGAACGGATCCACCTTCGTCAGCTTGAGCATGAAAAGCGGCACGGGTGAGACGACGATCAGGACGGTGATCAGTGCCATCCACTTGCGGTGGGTGAGGGCCCAGTTCAGCACCTTCTCGTAGCGGTTCTGCAGCCGACCGAACCAGGAGCCGTCCTTGACAGGCGGCGGCGGCGACATGCGCGCGGCGAGCATCGGCAGCAGCGTCTGGGCGATCACCAGCGACGCCAGCATCGCGACGATGATCGGCACCGCAACGTGCACCAGGAAGATCGACATCTGGTTGCGCTCGCCGAAGACCAGCGGCAGGAAGACGATGATCATCGAGAACGTGCCGGCGAGCGTCGCTACGCCCACTTCCTTCACGCCCGCGAGCGTCGATTCGAGCGGATGGCCCGGGTGCAGCTGCCGGTGCCGGAAAATGCTTTCCGTGATCACGACCGAGTTGTCGACCAGCATGCCGATCGCGAGCAGCATGCCCATCATCGTCAGGATGTTGAGCGTGAAGCCCAGGAAGTACATGGCCGCCAGCGTGACCAGCAACGACGCCGGCACGGCGAGGCTGACGATCATGGTAGTCGGCAGGTGCCGCAGGAAGAACAGCAGCATGAAGAAGCTGAGCACGGCGCCGATCAGGCCCGCCTTGCGCAGTTCGCTCAGCGAGCTGCGGATGCTGTCGGCCTGGTTGCCGACGACCAGGACCTGGATGCCCTGGAACTGCGGCCGTTCGCGGGCCTTGCCGACGGCTTCCAGCACGCGATCGGCGACATCGACCACGTTGGCCTGCGTTGCCTTGTACACATTGATGCCAACGGCAGGGCGGCCATCCATGCGGCGGCCCACGGTGAGTTCAGGCGAGACCAGCTCGACCTGGGCGATGTCCCCGAGCCGCACTCCGGGGGAGACCAGCAGGTTGCGGACGTCATCGATGCTGTTGAATTCACCGATCGGACGCACCGTGAAGCGCGAGTTGTTCTCGGTGATCTCGCCGGCGCTCACGGAGAAATTGCTCTGCTCGAGCAGGGTGCGCAGCCGGCGCACGTCGACGCTGTAGGCGGCGAGCCGGGTCGGGTCGACGAGGATGCGCACTTCGCGTGGCTGCACGCCCTGCAATTCGACACGCGCGACGCCCTCGATGCGCTCGATCGGCCGCTGCAGGTATTTCTCCAGCATCTCGTACTGGTCCGTCAGGTCATAGTCGGACGAGATGCGAATCACGGCCACCGGCTGGTCGCCCGAGCTGAAGGCGAACATCAGCAGCCGGTCGGCGCCGACCGGCAGCTGCGGCCGGATCGAGTCGAGCTTGGTGCGGACGTCGAATGCGGCGGCGTCCACGTCGCGGCCCCAGTCGAACAGCACGGTGAAGGTCGCCTGGTCGGACTGCGCGCTGGCCCGGATCTCCTTGATGCCCGAGAGCGTTGCCAGCGCCTCCTCGACCGGGCGCACCACGAGCTCTTCCATCTCCTGCGGGGTCGACCCGGCGTACGGCACGACGATCTGCATGCCGGGAAATGAAATGTCCGGCATGGCCTCGAGTCGCAGCAGCTTGCCGGAGATCAGGCCGACGGCGAGCAGCGCGAGCGCCACCATGACCGTGGTCACGGGGCGGGCCAGGGCGACCTTGGTATGCAGCATGGCGTCCGCTCCTCAGCTGGCGGCGACTTCTGCGGCAGCAGTGCCCGGCAGGTCCGTCTGCGGTCGCCGTGCAACGAACTGCTTGCGGTCCAGCACCGAGTAGACGACCGGGATCACCAGCAGGGTCAGGAAGGTCGTGAGCAGTACTCCGCCGATCACGGTGATCGCCATCGGTGCACGGACTTCCGCGCCCTCGCCGATGCCGAGCGCCATCGGCAGCAGGCCGAGGATGGTGGTGAGCTTGGTGATCAGGATCGGGCGCAGGCGCAGCTTGCCGCCTTCGACGATGGCGTCGAACTTCGGCATGCCACCCGCACGCAGCTGGTTGACTGCGTCGATGAGCACGATCGACTGGTTGACCACGATGCCCGCCAGCATGATCAGGCCGATGTAGGCGACCACGTTGACCGTCGTACCGGTGAGCCACAACGCCCAGACCGCGCCGATCAGCGCCAGCGGGATCGTGAGCAGGATCACGAACGGGTGGATCAGCGATTCGAACTGCGAGGCCATCACGAGGTAGACCAGGAAGATGGCGAGCACCAGCACGAACTGCAGCGACTTGAACGAGGCGGTCATTTCCTCGCTCTGGCCGGAGAGGAAGGCCGTCGTGCCCACGGGCAGTTCCACCTTCTTCACGATCGTGTCGAGCGCGGCGACGGCCGAGCCGAGGTCCCCGCGCGCGAGGTTGGCCGAGATCACCGCGACGCGTTCCTGCCCGACGCGCCGCACCTCTGCCGGGCCCATCGCCAGCCTGACGTCGGCGACCGCGCTGAGCGGCACCGGGAAAGTCACTGCCAGGGTTGACGATCAGGTTGCGCACCTCCTCGATCGAGGCGGCGCGCGAATCGACGCTGCGCACCAGCACGTCGATCTGCTTGTCGCGCAGCTTGTAGCGCGTCGCCACCTCGCCGCGGACGCTGTTGACGACGCGGTTCGCGATGTCGCGGACGACGAGGTTCAGCTGTGTCGCACGTTCCTGGTCGAAGACGATCTGGATTTCGGGATTGCCGGCCTCGACTGTCGTCTTGACGTCGGCGAAGCGCCCGTCCTTGAGCATCTCCTGGCGCACCGACTCGGCGGCCACGCCGAGCCGGTCCAGGTCGTAGCCGGAGACGACCACCTCGAGCGGTGTCGCCATGCTGAAGAGTGCAGGGCGACTGAAGCGATACTGCAGTCCTGCCATCTGCTCGAGGTCCGTGCGCATGCCGGCCATCGCCTTTTCTTCGTCCTCGCGGTCCGCGCCGGCCTGCAGCGTGATGCTGAGCCGGCCGGTGTTTTCGCCGGCGTCGACCGGGTTGGCGTCGAGACGGTTGCCCGTGCCTGCGACGCTGTAGGCCAGTTCCACGTTGCCGAGCGAGTCGCTGGCGCGCTGTGCGGCCTGCACCGAGCGGTCGGTCTGTTCCAGCGGCGTGCCGGGCGGCAGGCGCAGGTCGACGTTGAACTCGCCCTGCGACATCTGTGGAATCAGCTCCGTGCCCAGCCGCGGCAGCACCAGCGTCATCGTCAGCACGAACAATGCCACGGCGGCGCCGATGACCTTGCCCGGGTGCGCGAGCGCCCAGGTGATGGCTCCCAGGGTACTTGCGGTCCGCCCAGCGGTTCACGGCCTGTGTCGCGTTGACGAGGGGGCTCAGCGCGAGCTTGCAGCCGCTGGCGATCAACCCTCCGAGGCGCGCGATGCCGTCACGCGCGGCCCGCAGCCCACGCCCGACCCGGCCCAGCGGCTTCGGCTCGATGGGTGCGGCTGCTGCGGCCACCGCCGCGCGGGCCCGGCCCGCGGCGAGCATCGGCACCAGCGTCAGCGCGACCAGCAGCGAGAAGCTGCAGCGCGAAGGCGACCGTCAGCGACTGGTCCTTGAACAACTGGCCCGCGATGCCGGTGATGAAGATCATCGGCGCGAAGACCGCGACCGAAGTCAGCGTGGCAGCGAACACCGCGCCAGCGACCTCGGTCGTGCCGCGCCGGGCGGCCTCGACGCGTGTCAGGCCTCGCTCGTGGTTGCGCACGATGCTTTCGAGCACCACGACCGCGTTGTCGACGAGCATGCCGACCGCCAGCGCAATGCCACCAAGCGACATGATGTTGAGCGTGATGTCGAACGCGTACATCAGCACGAACGTGCCGAGCACCGAGACGGGGATCGCGATGCTGCTGATCAGCGTGGCGCGTGCGTCGCGCAGGAACGCGTACAGCACCAGGATCGCGAGCAGGCCGCCGATGAGCGCCGAGGTTTTCACTTCGCTGATCGCCGCGGCGATGAACGTGGACTGGTCGTAGACCTGCCGCAGCCTGGTGCCCTGGGGCAGGTTCTTCTCGAGTTCCTTGATGCGTGCACGCACGCCGTTCGCGAGCGCCACGGTGTTCGCGTCGCCTTCCTTGTAGACGGCGAGCTCGATCGACTCCCTGCCGTTGACGCGCGTAATCGCCTCGCGGTCCTTGTAGCCACGCGTGACGTTCGCGACGTCACGCAGGTAGACGGGCTGGCCGTCCCTGGTGGCGATGATCGCGTTCGCCATCTGCTCGACGCTCTCGAACTCGTTCAGCGTGCGCACCAGGAAGCGTTGCGTGCCCTGCTCGAGCCGGCCGCCGGACAGGTTCACGTTCTCGGCGCGGATGCGGCGCGTGACGACGTCGATCGAGAGCCCCAGCTGCGCGAGCTTCTGCTGGTCGACGAAGACCTGTACTTCGTCCTCGTAACCGCCGCTCACCTTGACCGCGGCCGAACCCTCGACCGCTTCGAGGTCGGGCTTCAGCCGGTCTTCCGCGAACCGGCGCAGCGCCTTGAGCCGCTCGATGCTGTCGGCGCCGGTCGCGGCGCCTTCGTCCATCAGCGCGATGCGCATGACGGGTTCGCTCGCCGGGTCGAAGCGCAGCAGCAGGGGCCGCTTGGCCTCGATCGGCAGCTGCAGCAGGTCGAGCTTCTCGCGGACGTCGATGCCCGCGATGTCCATGTCGGTGCCCCAGAGGAACTCGAGCGTCACGTCGGACTGGCCGGCGCGCGAGACCGAGCGCACTTCGCGGACGTTGCGGATGATGCTGACGGTTTCCTCGACCGGGCGCGTGATCAGCGTCTCCAGTTCGAGCGGCGCGGCGCCCGGCAACTCGGTCCGGATCGTGATGGTGGGGTAGGAGAGGTCGGGCAGCAGGTTCAGCTTCAGCCGCGAGAGCGACACGAAGCCGAACAGGGCGATGGCGACCGTGAACATCACGATGGTGACGCGGCGTTCGATCGCGAAGTCGATCAGTGACTTGAGCATGGATTGTCCCCGGGGGGAAGGACGCCGCCCGGGCGGCGTCCCGCAGCTTGCCTTACTTCGCCTTGGCCTGGTCGGACGCGAGTGCCGCGGCCGGCTGCGGCGCGCCGTCACCGACGATCTTCACCAGCGTACCGGTCTTGAGGCCTGCCTGGCCGACCGTCACGACCTGCTCGCTGCCCTTGAGGCCGTCGAGCACTTCGATCCAGCCGCCGTTCGCGAGACCGGTCGTCGATCGTGCGCTGTTCGGCCTTGCCGCTCGCGACGACGAACACGGACTGCTGGCCGTCCGCTTCGATAATCGCCGTGCGTGGCAGCTGCAGCGCGTCCTGGCGCCGCTCGTAGACGATGTTGACGCGCGCGAACATGCCGGGCTTCAGCGTGCGCGTCGCATCCGGGACCTCGACGCGGGCGCGGAAGGTGCCGGTCTGCGGGTCGACGGTCGGGCTGATGCGCGAGATCGTGCCGATGAAGCGGGCGCCGCCGAGCGCGTCGATGACGACTTCGGCATTCTGTCCCGGCGCGATCTTGCGGAATTCCTTTTCCGGCACGTGCACGAAGGCCAGCAGGGGATCGAGGTCGGTGACCGTGAACGTCGGATCGTTCGGCCCGATGGTGTTGCCGACCTTGATATTGCGCGCCGAGATGACGCCGTCGATCGGCGCGCGGATCTCGGTGTAGCTCAGTTCGAGGCGGGCGCTGTCGTAACCTGCGCGCAGGGCGTCGAGGTCGTACTTGGTGTTCTCGGCAGTGCTCTTCGGCACGAGGCCTTTCTCGGCGAGTTCGAGCGTGCGCTTGTAGTCGCGCTCGAGCTTGCGCAGGTTGGCTTCCGTCTGGGCCAGCGTGAGGCGGAGGCGGTCGCCATCGAGCCGTGCCAGCACCTGGCCCGTCTTCACCGCGTCGCCTTCCTCGACAAAGATCTGCCGCACCTCGCCGCCGACCTTGGCCACGACCGTGGCTTCTTCGTGGGCTTCGATCGGTGCGGTGCCAGAGTAAACGGCCACCATCTCGGCGCGCTTCAGGGGCTGCACCTCGACCGGCACGGTCGCGTTCTTCTCCGCGTCGGCGTCTTCCGTGGCTTTGCCGTTCTTGCAGCCGGCGGCCAGCGCGCCCACCAGGCCTGCCAACGCCAGCCAGCGTATGGAGTTGCGCCACGGACCGGGCGACGGCAGGTGTTGATTCGTCATGGACATCGAGCCCCTGTGGATCGGTTCGAACTAGGCGCGATGGTATGGAACTCTAGTGTTGTAGTCAAGTACAACACTACCTACCTGACACCCGGCTGTCGGGGGGGCGCTGCCGAACCTCAGCCGCCCCTGTCGGAGCCGCCGGCCCTGGCCACGAACTTCGGCTCGAGCTGGGAAAGGTCGGCCGTGATCTCGGCGGCCTCTCCCAGGATCGCGTCCGGCGGATCCTTGATCTCGGTGGCGACTTTCAGGACCGGCTCGCCCAGCGACTGTCGCCGCGCGTTCTCGCGCGCCAGCTGTTCCTGCGTGCGCGCCTCACGCTCGGCCTTGCGCTTGGCCAGGTTCAGCGAGACGGACTTTTCAGCCCGCATCTTTTCGAGCGCCGAGATCTCGTTGACCGCGAACTGGAAGTTCGGGTCGCCAGCGATGCGCGAATTGTGTTCCTGCTGCAGTTCGGGCAGCAGCGGCGTGAACGCGCCTTCGCGGCTGAAGTTCGAGGAGCGGATGCGGTTCCAGGGCAGCGAGCCATCGCGCGAGCTTTCGCCGACTTCGTCGGTGCTGATGGCGGAGGGCAGCGTCAGGTCCGGCATCACGCCGCGGTTCTGCGTGCTGTCGCCCGTCACCCGGTAGTACATGCCGATCGTGACCGTGAGCTGGCCGTAGCCCGGATCCTGCCCGAGCGCGTAACGGTCGAGCGGGTAGAGGTTCTGCACCGAGCCCTTGCCGTAGGTCTGCTGGCCGATCACGAGGCCGCGGCCATAGTCCTGCATGGCAGCCGCGAAGATCTCGGACGCCGACGCGCTGAAACGATCGACCAGGATCGTGAGCGGGCCGGTGTAGGCCGCTTCCTTGTCCTCGGATTCGAGCACTTCGACGCGACCGCCGGTTTCGCGCAACTGCACGACCGGACCCTTGGGCACGAACAGGTTCACGAGGCCGATGGCTTCGGAAAGGTGACCGCCGCCATTCTCGCGCAAGTCGAGCACGAGGCCGTCGACGCCGCCTTCGGCCTTGATCTCGTCGAGGAGCTTGCGCACGTCGCGCGTGGTGCTGCGATAGTCCTCGTCGCCCGCCGCGCGCGCGTTGTAGTCCTGATAGAAGGAGGGCACGGTGATGACGCCGACCTTCAGCTCCTTGTCGCCGCGCTTCACCTTGCGGATCTCTTTCTTGGCCGCCTGTGCTTCGAGCGTGATCTTGGTGCGCGGCAGCGTGAGGATGTGCTCCTGCGTGCCCGGAGGGGCATTGCCCGGCTGGATCTGCAGGCGCACGAACGAACCATCCGGGCCGCGGATCAGCTGCACCACGTCGTCGAGACGCCAGCCGACGACGTCGACCATCTTGCCGTCCTTGCCCTGGCCCACGGCGAGGATACGGTCGTTGGCCTTCAGCTCACCGTTCTGCTGCGCCGAACCGCCGGGCAGGATTTCCATGATGGTCACGAAGTCGTCGACCGATTGCAGCGACGCGCCGATGCCCTCGTAGGACAGGCTCATCGCGATGCGGTATTCCTCGGAATTGCGCGGTGAAAAATAGCTCGAGTGCGGGTCGAAGACGTGGGCGAACGCGTTCATGAAGTTTTCGAACACGTCGTCGGCCGTGATCTGCTCGGACCGCTTCGCAACACGCTCGTAGCGCTTCCTGAGGACGTCGCGTGTCTCGGCCCACGTCTTGTCCGCGAGCATCAGCGAGAGGGCATCGTTCTTGACACGCTTGCGCCAGAGTTCGTCGAG
The DNA here is from genome assembly GCA_963793675.1 of uncultured Gammaproteobacteria bacterium. GTDB lineage: Bacteria > Pseudomonadota > Gammaproteobacteria > Steroidobacterales > Steroidobacteraceae > RPQJ01. The sequence continues at coordinate 803,083 of CAWCBA010000010.1, forward strand.
CTCAGCCCTGGAGGCGGGCCACGGCGCGTGCTCGCGGTCGAACTCGAAGGACTCGTCGACCGTGAAGTCGGGTTCCGTGTCGAGCAGCTTGATCGCGTAGGCCATGCGCTCGCGGTTGCGACTCTGGAACCGGTTGAAAATCGCAAAGGCGGGTTCGAGCCTGCCGGTCGTGATGGCGTCGTCGAGCTCGTAGCGGTACTTCTCGAATTCCTGGATGTCGCTCGCCAGGAAGTAGCTGCGGCTGCCGTCGATCGAATCGAGGTAGCGGTCGAGCACCAGCGACGAGACCGGGTCGTTGACCGGGGCCTGCCGGTAGTGCGAGCGCTCGAACATGCTGCTGACGAGCCGGGCGACTTTGGCATGCCGCTCGGTCGGCGCGAGATCGGTGGTGGTCGTGGCGTTGGCGGTAGCCGTCGGTGAGCGGGCCGTTCCCAGCAGCAGCGTGCCCACGACGAGGAGCAGGGCGACCAGCACCGCCGCGCCAGCGCGGTTGACCCCGCGGCGGGCTGCAGGGGTGGGTGACGGCGGGGACGGTCCCTGTTCAGCAGGCTGATACACTTACGGATTCCTCGGCGGACATCGGACTGGACGGCGGACACGGAAGGTTCTGCCGGTACGCTAGGCTAGAGACACCCCGGCACCCAAGCAAGGGCCGGACCCACCCCGGAGCGAGCGAATCCGTGCGACCCCTCACTGTATTGACCGCCATCGTGCTCGGATCGTCGGTGGCGACGACCTTCGGCCTGGGCGCGACGCTGATCGTGTTCCTGGTGCTGTCGGGCGAAACCCCGCGTTTTCGCGAAGAATTGCCGCTGTTGGCAGTGTACGTGGCCATCTTCGCTGGTTTGACAGCGCTCGCGGCGGTCAGTTTCATCGGCCAGGCACGCGAAACCAGCCTGGCGGCGCTGGGCGGTCGGGGCGATGTGGGCCGCGCTGGCCGGCCTCGCGGCGCTGTACGCCTGGACCCGGGGCTAACCGCCGTGACGAGGGCCCCCTCCTGGCAAGGAGGCCCCACGACGCGACGATGACGAGCGGTCCCAGCGCAAGGACCCAGGAATACCAGCGCAGGGTCGCGAGACCGCGCAGGTAGTCGCCGAAGAACGCGGCTGCGCCGCCGCCGGCGTACTCGCCGAGCACGAACACGCCCGTGAGGTGCACGAGGAATGGCAGTACCAGGAGCCCGAACAGCAGGGCGGCCAGCAGCCAGAGCTTGTTGCGGCGCGGATTCGACATGGTCTCGTCGGTCTCGATGAATCGGCCGCGGGGACCGCCGCCTGATCGTGACGGCAAGACGCACCGGCCGCAAGCCCCCGCCATTGAGTATCATCGGGAATCGTGGCGCACGAGCGCAGCCAGGGGCCGCAGAACATGCAGAAAGTACGAACCGCGGTCATCGGCGTGGGTTACCTGGGTCGGTTCCACGCGCAGAAGTACGCCGCGCTGCCTGAAGCGGAACTCGTTGCCGTCGTCGACGCGAGCGTCGAGAACCGCGAGAAAGTCGCCACCGAAACCGGTTGTCGCGCGGTGGCGGACTACCGGGACATCCTCGGCGAGATCGATGCCGTGAGCATCGCCACGCCGACGCCCCTGCATTATCCGATCGCGAAGCAGTGCCTCGAGCGCGGCATCCACGTGCTCGTCGAAAAGCCGATCACCACGACGCTCGAGGAAGCCCGCAGCCTGGTCGACACGGCGGCACGCGTCGGCCGCGTCCTGCAGGTGGGCCACCTCGAGCGGTTCAACGCCGCAATCCTCGCGCTCGCGGGCACGCTCGGTACGCCGCGGTTCGTCGAGTCGCACCGGCTCGCGCCGTTCAAGGAGCGGGGCACCGACGTCAATGTCGTGCTCGATCTGATGATTCACGACATCGACCTGATCCAGAGCCTCGTCGGCGCGCCGATCGCGTCGATCGATGCCGTGGGCGCTTCGGTGTTCTCGGCCGGCCTCGATATCGCCAATGCCCGCATCCGTTATGCCAACGGCTGCGTCGCAAACACGACGGCGAGCCGCGTCAGCATGAAGATGGAGCGCAAGCTGCGCCTGTTCCAGGACGACGCGTACATTTCCATCGATCTGCAGCAGAAGGTGCTGACCATCGTTCGCAAGCCGCCCGCGGGTTCGGAGGTGCCAAAGGGCCAGGTGCTGATCGAGGAGCGCACCTACGACCAGGGCGACGCACTGAAGTTCGAGATCGAGGCGTTCCTCAGGTCCATTCGCGAAGGCACGCCACCGGTGGTCACGGGCGAGGACGGCCTGCACGCGCTGGAGACGGCCACGAAGATCACGCAGATGGTGCAGGACGACGCACGCCGATGACGCGACGGTACTACGCTGGCGCGGACTTCCGCCGCGCGCTTTCGATCGAGGAACTGCGTCGGGTGGCGCATAACCGGCTGCCGCGCTTCGAGATGGAATATCTCGAGGGCGGCGCCGAGGACGAAGTGTCCCTGAGGCGCAACCGCTCCATCTTCGAGCGCATCACCTGGCTGCCGCGCATGCTCGTCGGCACGGGCCTGCCGGACCTTTCGCGCGAAGTGCTCGGCGACTCGCTGCACCTGCCGCTGATCATCGCGCCGACGGGCTTCAACGGGATGGTGTGGCCGCAGGGCGATCTGGCGCTGGCCAAGGCCGCCGACACCGCCGGAATCGCGTTTACGCTCAGCACCGTCAGCAATTACGACGTCGTCGCGCTGAATCCGCAGCTGCAGCGGCCCTCGTGGTTCCAGCTGTATCCGTTCAAGGACCAGATGACCTCCGACCGCCTGATCGAACGCGCGCAGGCGGCTGGCTGCGACAAGCTCGTCGTGACGGTCGACGTCCCGGCGCTCGGTGCGCGAGAGTGGGACCAGCGCAATTATTCGCGCCCGCTCAAGCTGAGCCCGTCGAGCGTGCTCGACGTCCTGCTGCATCCGCGCTGGCTGTGGCAGGTGATGCTGCCGAATGGCGCCCCGGAATTTGCGAACCTGACCGAATTCCTGCCCGCCGGCGCGCGCTCGGCCCTGCAGGGCGTGCGGTTCATGGGCACGCAGATCAACCCGACGCTGGCCTGGGCCGACATCGAACGCATGCGCAGCCGCTGGAAGGGCAAGCTGGTGCTGAAGGGAATCCTCTGCGTCGAGGACGCGAAGCGCAGCGTGGAGGCGGGCGCCGACGGCATCGTGCTCTCGAACCACGGTGGACGGCAGCTCGATTCGTGCGCGACGGGCATCGAACTCGTCGGCCAGTGCGCGGCGGAGGTGGGCGACCGGCTGTCGATCATCGTCGACGGCGGGTTCCGTCGCGGGTCGGACGTGCTCAAGGCCGTCGCGCTCGGCGCCGACGCCGTGATGCTGGGACGCGCAGCCCTCTATGGCCTCGCAGCGGGCGGCGAAGCAGGCGTGGCCCATGCGCTCAGCCTGCTGCGCGTCGAGATGGAGCGCGCGATGACGCTGCTCGGCTGTCACACTCTCGACGAGCTCGGTCCGCACCTGATCAGGGCATGATTGCGATGGAGTCCCGATGAAAGCGCTCGTCTGCCATGCACTCACCGGCATCGAAGGTCTGCGGCTCGAGCACGATTGGCCTGAGCCCGCGCTCACGCCGGGATCGGTGCTGATCGAGGTTGCAGCGACGGCGCTGAATTTTCCCGACGTGCTGATGCTGCGCGGGCTGTACCAGGAGCGGCCGCCGCTGCCGTTCATACCGGGTCTCGAGCTCGCGGGAGTGATAGCCGCGGTCGGCGAGGGCGTGACGCGTCACAAGGTGGGCGATCGCGTCGTCGCATACTCGGGGGGCGCCGCCGCCGCGGAACGCGCCGTCGTCCGGCAGGAGCGCTTGCTGCCGCTGCCCTCGACGCTCGGCTTCGAACAGGCGAGCGGCATCTGTCTCACCTACTTCACGAGCTACCACGCGCTGAAGCAACGCGCGCAACTGGCGGCTGGCGAGACGATGCTGGTGCTGGGTGCGGCCAGCGGCGTCGGCACGACCGCCATCGAACTGGCCAAGCAGATGGGCGCGCAGGTGATCGCCGCCGCGAGCACCGATGCCAAGCTCGAGGTCGCGCGCGGCATCGGCGCGGACCACCTGATCAACTACTCGACGCAGGACCTGCGCGAGCGGATCAAGGAGATCACTGGCGGCAAGGGCGTGGACGTCGTCTACGACGCGGTCGGCGGACCGTATGCCGAGCCGGCGGTGCGCAGCCTGGCGTGGAAGGGACGGTATCTCGTGGTCGGTTTCGCGGCGGGCGACATCCCGAAGATCCCGATGAACCTGCTGTTGTTGAAGGGAGCGGCCCTGGTGGGCGTGTTCTTCGGCAGCTTCGCGCAGCGCGAGCCGCAGGTGCAGCTGCAGAACGTGCGCGAACTGTGGCAGCTGTTCGAGGCCGGCAAGCTGCAGCCGGTGGTGGGCGAGGTCCACCCGCTGGCCGACTATGCGCAGGCCTTCGCCTCGCTGGAACAGCGTCGTGCCGTTGGGAAGTGGTGCTGCGCACCACTTGAGGGTAGCGGACGGGGGCTAGGGGTCAGCCGGAGGACCGACTGGTCCCGTCCGGTGAATCCCCTGCTTCACGCGTCCCCGATCTCTTCCAGCTCAGCGTGCACTTCGAGCCAGCGTTCCTCGACGTCGCCGAGCTCAATGACGACTTCGGCACACCGTCGGCTGGTGGCCTGCACCTCTGCCGGCGACGTCCGCGCGTAGAAGTCGGTATCCGCGAGTCTCGTCTCGAGTGCCTTGCGCTCGGCCTCGAGCCTTGACATCCGCGCCTCGAGTTGCGTCGACTCCTTCATCAGCGGGCGACGGCGTGCGAGCTTCTGCTGACGTTCCGCAGCCGCCGTCTCGCGCTGCGCCTTCCGGTTCTCTTTCGATTCGGCCGTGCCCGCGGCAGCCGCGTCCTGCGGGGCCGATTCACGTCGCGCCGTCAGCCAGGCCAGGTAATCCTCGAGATCGCCGTCGAACGGAACGGCGCGGCCGTCGGCCACGAGCATGAAACTGTCGCAGACGGTGCGCAGCAGCGCCCGATCGTGCGACACGAGCACCAGGCTGCCTTCGTAACCGGCCAGCGCCCGCGTCAGGGCATGACGCATTTCGAGGTCGAGGTGGTTGGTGGGCTCGTCGAGCAGCAGCAGGTTCGGCCGCTTGCGCACCAGCAGAGCCAGCGCCAGCCGCGATTTCTCGCCGCCCGAGAACGGCTCGACCGGTGCATCGGCCATGTCGCCGCGGAAATCGAACCCGCCGAGGTAATTGCGCAGGTCCTGCTCGCGCGACCGCGGGTCTTGCCGCAGCAGATGGCGCAGCGGCGACTCGTCGCCACGCAACTGTTCGACCTGGTGCTGCGCGAAGTAACCCGTTTCCAGACCGTGGCCGGCGACACGTCGGCCGGCCAGCAGCGGTTGTCCGCCGGCGAGCGACTTGATCAGCGTGGACTTGCCGGCGCCGTTCGGGCCGAGCAGGCCGAGCCGGGTGCCAGGACGCAGCGACAACTGCACGTTGCGCACGACCGCGCGGTCGCCATAGCCCACGGCGGCGTCTTCGAGCGTCAGCAGTGGATCCGGCGCGCGCAGCGGCTCGGGGAATTCGAAATCAAACGACGAATCGACGTGCGCGGCCGCAATGTGCTCCAGCCGGTCGAGCGCCTTGAGGCGGCTTTGCGCCTGGCGCGCCTTGCTCGCCTTCGCGCGGAACCGCTCGACGAAGCTCGTCATGTGCGCGATCTCGCGCTGCTGCTTCTCGAACATCGCCTGCTGCACGGCGAGGCGTGCGGCGCGTTGCGTCTCGAACGCGGTGTAGTTGCCGGTGTAAAGCGTGAGCACGCCGCGCTCGAGGTGTGCGACGTGCGTGACGGTGCCGTCGAGGAAGTCCCGGTCGTGCGAGACCAGCAGCAGCGTGCCGCGGTAGCCCGCGAGCCAGCGCTCGAGCCAGACCACGGCGTCCAGGTCGAGGTGGTTGGTGGGTTCGTCGAGCAGCATCAGGTCGGCCCGGCTCACCAGGGCCTGTGCCAGGTTCAGGCGCATGCGCCAGCCGCCGGAGAAATCGGCGACGGGTCGCTCGAGGTCCGCCGTCTCGAAGCCGAGACCCGCGAGCAGGGCGGCAGCCCGGGCCCGGGCGCTGTAGCCATCGATCGCTGCGAGCCGGGCGTGCAGTTCTGCCAGCGCGCGGCCATCGTGCGCCGTGTCGGCGGCCGCGATCGCCCGCTCGACGCGCCGCAGCTCCTCGTCGCCGTCGAGCACGAATTCGATCGCGGCCCGCGGCAAGGGCGGCGTTTCCTGCGCGACCGATGCCACCCGCCAGTCGCGCGGTATCAGGCAATCGCCGGCCTCGCTCTGGATTTCGCCGCGCAGGAGCGCGAACAGGCTGGATTTGCCGCTGCCATTGGCGCCGACGACGCCGACCCGCCAGCCGGCGTGGATCTGCAGCGAGGCGTCCTCGATCAGCCGACGTACGCCGCGCGTCAGGGTAAGTTGCCGGAACTGGATCAAGGGAAGGCTGTCACAGGAGGGGCGCGCATTCTCCCACTTTGGCGGGAAGGGGCGAAGTGCGGCACAATTCACGACCAGTCAGCTTGCCCGGCCGTCCGCCGGGCCCCGGAGTCACCGATCCGATGTCCCGTATCCGTTCAGCATTGGCGCTCGTCGCGCTGGGCTTTTTTGCCGTTGCCGGCCATGCCCAGACGACCCCCGCCGTTTCGACGATCGTCGCATTCAGCCTCTCGAACCCTGTCGGCAACCTCGTGCAAGGCGCAGACGGCGCCTTGTACGGCGTCGCGAGCGCGGCCACGTCGGTCGCCGGCGGCGTCATTTACCGCACGACGCTCGACGGCTCGGACGTCCGCACGCTGTATCAACTCAAGGCGGACGATGCGCTGGCACCGGCCGGCGGCCTGATGCTGGCCAGCGATGGCCTGCTGTACGGCACTACCAAGTTCGGCAGGGCCGGGGAACTCGACGGGGCAGGCACGATCTTCAGGATCGCGGCGGACGGCACCGGCTTCCAGATCATCCACCGGTTCGCGGCGATCACGTCGACGAACCAGGACGTCAACGTAATCAACACCGACGGCGCGTACCCGGAGGCGGAACTGGTCGAAGGCGCTGACGGCTACCTGTACGGTGCGACACGCGCCGGAGGCCCGAACGGCACCGGCACGATCTTCAAGGTCGCGCGCGACGGCACGGATTTCAAAGCTGCTGTACAGCTTTTCCGCGGCGACCTCCGGCACCACCACCGGCCTCACCGTGACGGTCGACGGTGCGGCGCCGACGGGTCCGCTGGTGGCGGGCACCGACAACCTGTTTTACGGCACGACCTCGCAGGGCGGCACGAACGGCCGCGGCACGGTCTTCCGCATCGCCTTCGACGGCACGGGTTTCGAGGTCCTCCATCACTTCAGCGCGACCACCACCAACACGACGACGGGCCTGCTGGAGAACGCGGACGGAGCCACCCCGCTCGGGGGCCTGATCGACGGTGGCGACGGCTTCTTCTACGGCATGACCGCGCAGGGCGGCAGCGCCGGCAACGGCGTCATTTTCGCGATCCCGGCGGATGGCTCGACGTTCACCGTGCTGCATTCCTTCAGCGGTGCGGATGGCGCGCGTCCGGTCGCGGAACTGATGGTGTCGAGCAGCGGCAAGCTCTACGGCGTGACGTCATCGGGCGGCGTGAATACGGCGGGCACCACGACGACGCTCGGGACGATTTTCTCGATCGACCGGGCGGGCACCAATTTCACCGGGCTCTACAGCTTCGATGGCAAGAACGGCTCGGTGCCGTCGAGCAGGTTGCTCGAGACGGCCACCGGCGTATTCGTCGGCATCGCCACCGCTACCGGCAATTGCAGCTACGGCACCATGTTCCGCTACAGCCTGGCGGGCGACACCGTGGCCGGCAACGTACGGTGCGGCCAGAAGAAGAACAACAGTGGTGGCGGCTCCGCTGGGTTTGCCGTGCTCCTGCTGTTCGCCGGGCTCGGCCTGCTGAGGCGCTGGGCAGCCTGACCATTCGCAAACGCAGGGGGAAGGCGATGGCCAGCGAGGGATTGCATCACCGGACCTGCTGCCTCTGCGAGGCGATGTGCGGCATCCTGATCGAGCACCGCGACGGCGAGGTGCTCTCGATCAAGCCGAATCGCGACGACGTCCTGAGCCGCGGACACATCTGCCCGAAGGCCGTCGCACTCAAGGACCTGCACGAGGACCCCGACCGGTTGCGCACGCCGCTGCGGCGCACGGCAGACGGCTGGGAGGAAATCTCCTGGGCCGCGGCATTCGACGAGATCGCGGCGCGCATCGGCGACATCCGCGCGCGCCACGGCAACGACGCGGTCGCGATCTATGCCGGCAACCCGACAGTGCACAACCTGGGCGCGATGCTCGGCGTCGGCGATTTCATCCGCGCCGTGCGCACGAAGAACCTGTATTCCGCGACCAGTGTCGACCAGTTGCCGCACATGGTCGCGTCATGGGCCTTGTTCGGTCACCAGTTCCTGATGCCCGTACCGGACGTCGATCGCACGCAGCTGTTCGTCTGTATCGGCGGCAACCCGGTCGCGTCGGCAGGCTCGATCATGGGCGCCCCCGGTTTCGAGAAACGCATCGACGCACTGCGGGCGCGGGGAGGGCGGTTCGTCGTCATCGATCCGCGACGCACCGAGTCCGCGGCCATCGCTGACGAATACTTCGGCATCCGGCCAGGCACGGACGTCTATCTGTTGCTCGCGCTGTTGCACGAAGTGTTCAAGCGGGGTCGGATCGACCTGGCGCACCTTGCGCCGCACATCGACGGCCTCGATGCGCTGCGCCAGGCCGTCCTCGAGTTCGACCCGCAGGCGCTTGCGGCACGTACCAGCCTGCCGCTGTCGCGGATCGTCGCGCTCGCGCATGACCTGCTGGCTGAGCCGCGCGCACTGGTCTACGGGCGCGTGGGCGCGTGCACGCAGGAGTTCGGCGGCCTCACCATGTGGCTCATCTATTGCCTCAATGCGGTGACGGGTCACCTCGATCGCGAGGGCGGCATGATGTTCGCGGAGCCAGCCGTGGACCTGACACGCGCGTACGGCTCGCGCGGCCACTACGGCAAGTTCCACTCGCGCGTGCGCCAGCTGCCGGAGTTCTCGAACGAGCTGCCCGTGGCGGCGCTGGCGGAAGAGATCACTACGCCGGGCCAGGGCCAGGTGCGCGCGCTGTTCACGTTCGCGGGCAACCCGGTGTTGTCGACGCCCAACGGTGGACAGCTCGACGCCGCGCTCGCGCAGCTCGAGTTCATGGTGTCGATCGACCTGTACCTGAACGAATCGTCGCGCCATGCCCATCTCATCCTGCCGCCGTCGAGTCCGCTCGAGCGCAGCCACTACGACATCGCGTTGAGCGGCTTTGCGGTGCGCAACGTCGCCAAGTATTCGCCGCCGCTGTTCGCGAAACCCGCGGGCTCACTGCACGACCACGAAATCCTGGCGCAGATTGCGCAACGCCTGCGCAAGACGCCGGGTTCGGTGTCGGGGCGCATGTCGCAGAAAGTGAAGGATGTGTTGTCGCGGCGACTGGGTCCCGACGGCACGCTCGACTGGATGCTGAAGACGGGACGTTACGGCGTCCCGAATGCCGGCAAGATGAAGCTGCTGGGCGCGCTGCCCGGCTTCGGTGCTTTGCGCCAACTCATGCGCGCGCCCGATCGCCGTCCGGTGGGCCTGAGCCTGCAGCGCCTGCTCGATGCGCCGAACGGTGTCGACCTCGGCGCGCTCGAGACGGCGTTCCCGCGTCGTCTCGCGACGCCGAACCGTCGCATCGATCTCGCCCCCGCCATGTTCGTCGCGGATCTGGGCCGCGCGGCAGCTGCGCTCGACGCGCCCGTGCCGTCGCTGTCGTTGATCGGCCGGCGCCACGTGCGCAGCAACAATTCATGGCTGCACAACAGCCAGCGCCTCGTGAAAGGCAAGCCGCGCTGCACGCTCATGCTGCACCCGGATGACGCGGCTGAGCGAGGCCTCGCCGACGGCGCGATCGCGCGCGTCACCTCGCGCGTGGGGATGGTCGAAGTGGCCGTGGAAATCACGCCGGACATTGAGCCGGGCGTGGTCAGTCTGCCGCACGGCTGGGGCCACGGGCGTGCCGGTGTGCGGCTCGGCATCGCAAGCGCCAACGCCGGCGTCAGCATCAACGACCTGGTCGACGACCGCCTTGTTGATCCGCTCACGGGCACGGCGGTACTCAACGGCACGCCGGTCGAGGTCGTCGCGATTCCCCCGCATGGGATGCTTGCCGGCACGACTGCGGCGTAGCGTCGTCATTTTTCCCCGGCCGGGCGGCCGACGCTCCCCGGGTGAGGTGCATTGCTGCGACGCGTCTTGAACGAGCCTCGCGGATGCGGGTATACGGGGGCCAAACGGTCCAGACGAATGACCGGGACATCAGTGCAGGCAGGGGATCAGTGAGCGTTCAGTCCGGCGTTCGCTGACGGCGCGGGGATCAGCTTTTCTCGTCACCTGAGCGACCGGTTCGCGCGTCGTGGGGTTGCGCCCGTACCGGCATGGCTCGGCGCCACGCGTCCATCGGAGCAGTCATCAAAGTCGATCCGGCACGACTCAATTCGGCCCGAGCTACATTGCGGGGAGGCACGATGAGCAGCGAGAAGGCTACACCCGCTGTTGCGGTCGACCCCGAGCCGAACGCAGCGCCGGCGCGGTCCCCTTTGCGGCACGCGCTGATGGGCCTCGCCGGCGCCAGCATCGAGTGGTACGACTTCCTGCTCTATGGCACTGCGGCGGCACTGGTGTTTCCAGCGGTGTTTTTCCCCGCGACCATGCCGCCCTTCGTCGCGCAGATCGCCTCGCTCAGCACCTTTGCCGTGGGCTTCGTGGCGCGACCGTTTGGTGCGGTGCTGTTCGGGCACATGGGCGACCGGGCGGGGCGCAAGGCAACGCTGGCCGCGGCCCTGGTCCTGATGGGCGTCGCGACGACGCTCATCGCCTTTCTGCCGCCCTACCAATCGGCGGGCGTGTTCTCGCCAATCGTGCTGGTGTTGCTGCGGCTGCTGCAGGGTCTTGCCGTCGGTGGTCAATGGGGTGGCGCGGCGCTGCTCGCCACCGAGAGCGCCCCCAGGGGGAGGCGCGGCTGGTACGGCAGCATCGCCCAGGGCGGGCCTACCGTGGGTGTCATCCTGGCCAACGTTGCCTTCCTTGCGGTCAGCGGTTCGCTGTCGGCCGACGCGTTCCTGTCCTATGGCTGGCGCATTCCGTTCCTGTTGAGCGTCGCGCTCGTCGGCCTTGGACTGTATGTGCATTTTCGCGTCGAGGAGACGCGAGCCTATCGCAGGCTGCAAATCACCGATCCACCGGCGGCCGACGTGCCTGCCGACCGTGCGGTCCTGCCAATGAATGCGCGATTGGCCCAGCCGCTGCCACGACGGCCCTCGCCGATCATCGAGGCGCTGCGCCTGTATCCGGGACGGATCCTGCTGGCGGCAGGTGTTTTCGTCCCGTGCAACGCGGCTTTCTACCTTGGGATCACATACGTCGTGGCCTATGGTACGAGTGCTGCGGGTCTGCAGTTGTCGCGCAGCACCATGCTCGGCGCGGTGCTGGTCGCCAGTGTCGTTGCCCTGCCTGCATTGCTGCTGGCTGGCAATCTGTCTGATCGTTATGGGCGTCGCCGCGTCATCATGACGGGCATCGCGCTGCTGGGTGCATGGGTCTTCGCCTTCTTTGCACTGATCGAGACGCGCGCGTTCCTGTGGATCAGCGTGGCGCTGGCGGTCTCCGCGGCTTGCAACAGCGTGATCTATGGGCCGCTGGCTGCGATGTTCTCGGAGCTTTTCGATACCCGCGTGCGGTATTCGGCCATGTCGCTCGCGTATCAGTTCGCGGCGATCGTCGGTAGGCGCCGTCACACCCATCCTCGCAACCAGCCTGTATGCCAGGTATCACACGAACGTGTGGATCGCGACCTACATGGCTGCCACCTGCGCCGTGGCCCTGGCATGCGTCATGCGGCTCAGGGAAACCGTCGCGCTAGACCTCGAGGACCAGGGTTCCCTGCCGCTGGCCGTCGTCGCCAGCGCCTGAGCACGGACCGACCGGCAGCGAAAAGAAAAAGGCTCTCTTTCGAGAGCCTTCTTCCCCAGGGGGATGGTGGAGGCGGCGGGAATCGAACCCGCGTCCGCAAGCCCTACATTCCAGGACCTACATGCTTAGCCGTCTTTTTGATTCTCGTCGTTCACTACCCAAGCGGCAGGGAAGATGACCGACCAGCTCAGGAACGTTTTAGCGAGCCAGCCCTCAGCACACTGGACACGCGAGCTTGTGAGCGCGTCCCCCGGGTCTGGATGCACAGGCACATGCCAGTCGGGGGTTAAGCGGGATTAAGCCGCTAGAGCGTAGTTGTCGTCGTTGGCAACTAATAGTTTGCAAGTGGTTTAACGAGGTATCTTGCACCTCGGCATGCACATGGAGTTTCGCGACCCACGTCGAAACCGGTCGCCCCCGTGAACAACCCCAGTGTAGGGCCAAAGCAGCTGAATACAAGGGGAGGAAGGGGAGGAAGGGCAGGAAGGCCAGGAAGGCCAGGAAGGTCAGGAAGGTCAGGATGTGACGCGGTCACTTCTGGCCTTCCTGGCCCTTCCGTCAGCCTCGTAGCGCCGCGGAGCAGGCGCGATTTCTCGCGCTGCCAGTCGCGGTCCTTCTCGGTGTCGCGCTTGTCGTGCGCCTGCTTGCCCTTCGCCACGCCGATCTCGAGCTTCACCTTGCCCTGGCTCCAGTACAGCTCGAGCGGCACGATGGTGTGCCCCTTGCGCTCGACTGCGCCGACCAGGCTGTCCAGTTCCCTGCGGTTCAGCAGCAGCTTCCGGGTGCGAGTCGGGTCCGCCACGATGTGTGTCGACACGGTACGCAGCGGCGTGATGTGCGCGCCGATCAGGAAAGCCTCGCCGTCCTTGATGATCACGTAGCCTTCGGTGATCTGCGCCTTGCCGGCGCGCAGGCTCTTGACCTCCCAGCCCTGCAGCGCGAGCCCGGCCTCGAGCTTCTCCTCGATGAAATACTCGTACCGCGCGCGCTTGTTCTGCGCGATCGTGGGGTTCTCGTCGGACTTGCGGTCCTTGTCCTTGCGCGGGGTGGTCATGGGGGGAATATCGGAGCCGGTCGCGCATTCTATCCGCCCCGCTTACACTGCGCGCGCCCTGACCGAAATCGACCATGGCCATCCGCGAAATCAAGCGCACCGCGCTCGTCACCTTCACGCCTGAGCAGATGTTCGACCTGGTGGTCGACGTCGAGCGTTATTGCGAATTCCTGCCGTGGGTTGCGGGCGCCGAAGTGCACGAAAAGACCGAGCGCGACCTGCAGGCCAGCCTGACCATGGAACGTGCCGGCATCCGCCAGACTTTCACCACGCGCAACCTCATGCAGCGGCCGGACTGGATGTCGCTCGCACTCGTGAACGGCCCGTTCAGGCAGCTGGACGGCCTGTGGACGTTCACGGCGATCGGCACGGCCGGCACCAGGATCGTGCTCGACATGAAGTTCGAGTTCGCGAACCCCGTGGCGTCGATGCTGTTCGGGCGGGCGTTCGAGCAGAGTGTCGGCGAGCTGATCGATGCGTTCGTGGCGCGCGCCAGGCAAGTCCACGGCGCGGCGTCGTAGCCGTGGGCGAGGGCGCGGCGCAGGTCGAGGTCGTTTTCGCGCTGCCCGATCGGCAAAGGGTCGTGACGTTGGCCCTGCCAGAGGCGGGGCTCACGGCACAGGCGGCCGTCGAGCGCTCGGGCCTGCTGGACGAATTCCCCGAATTGCGCGACCGGGCACTCGTCCTCGGTATTTACGGGACGGTCTGCGCGCCGGATCGTCCACTGCGTGATCGGGATCGAGTCGAAGTCTATCGACCGCTCCGCGTCGACCCCCGCGCGCAACGGCGCGAGCGGGCCGCGAAGACGGCACGCAAAAGTCGCAGACGCTGAAAGAACGAGGCGCGGGGCGCCAGCGCCGGGGATCAGTTGGTCGTGCCGTCCGGCCTGGGTGCTGGCGGGGACTGCTCGACCGCGGAATCCGGTGGCAGCGCCGGGGCAGTACCTGCGGTCGGGGCCGGGGCCTCGGCCGGAGGGTTCTGCGGCTGTTGGCTGAGCTGTGGCAGTAAGGCCAGGCCGGGCTTCTCGACGCGGCTCACCTTGTCGCCTTCGAACCGCACGATGAAATGCGCGCGATCCTTCTTCTTTTCACGCCCGCGCTGGAGGGAGTAGATGTAGTCCCAGCGCTGCGGGTCGAACGGGTCGGCCAGCATCGGCGTGCCGAGCAGGTAGCGGACCTGGCTGCGGGTCATGCCGACGGTGACCTGGTCGACGTCTTCCACCTTGAGCAGGTTGCCCTGCTGGATGTTCGGCCGGTAAACGCATGCCGGCCGAACCGAGCGCAACGCCCAGGGCCAGGATCAGGGAAAGGGCGGCTCGGGAATGCGCGCTCATGCGTGTTGGCTTCTGCTGTCTGGAGTTACCGGGCCGGGCCGGCGATAATGCGGCGCGATCATAACCCAACCGCGCTTAGGCGCGGCACTCGGCCTGCAAGGAAGAAATCCGTGGAACCTTCGCAACTGCGTCGCGCCGGCCTCAAGATCACAGCGCCGCGCCTGAAGATTCTCGAGATCCTCGCCAGTGCGACCGTGCGTCACATGAGCGCGGAAGACGTCTACCGACGCCTGCTCGAACTCAACGAGGACATCGGCCTGGCCACGGTCTACCGGGTGCTGACTCAGTTCGAGTCCGCAGGCCTCGTGACGCGCCATCATTTCGAGGGCGGTACCGCGGTGTTCGAACTCAACGAGGGCACGCATCACGATCACATCGTGTGCATAGACTGCGGCCACGTCGAAGAGTTCTCAGACGACGATATCGAGGAGCGGCAGCGGCAGGTTGCCGCGCGTCTCGGTTTCGAGATCACCGATCACTCGCTCACCCTGCACGGCCACTGCGTGCGCGAGGCTTGTCCTTACCGCCCGAAGCGCCCGTAGTGCGCCCAGCCTTGGGCGGGGCTCCCGCCTGACGCGCCGAGGCCAGCATTTCGCGCGCGTGCTCGCGCGTGCGGTCCGTAATGGTCGTTCCACCCAGCATGCGGGCCAGCTCTTCGATCCGGGCCGCTCCGTCGAGGATTTCGATCCGCGTGCGCGTCTTGCCGCGTACGACGTGCTTGGACACGCGCAGCTGATGATCCGACTGCGACGCGACCTGCGGCAGGTGCGTGACGCACAGCACCTGGCCCTTGCCGGCCAGCTCGTGCAATTGACGTCCGACCATCTCGGCGACGGCGCCGCCCACCCCGGCATCGACTTCGTCGAAGACCAGGCAGGGGAGGTGAGCGGCCTCGACAGCTGCGACCTGCAGCGCCAGGCTGATCCGCGAGAGCTCGCCGCCCGAAGCGACTTTCGCCAGGGGGCGCGGCGGCAGCCCTGGATTGGCGCTGACGAGGAACTCGATTTCATCGTTGCCGTTCGCTGAGAACACCGGCGGGTCATGGGGCTCGACTCGAGTGGCGAAAACGCCGCCCGGCATGCCCAGCGCCTGCATGAATTCAGTGACCTTGCGGTCCAGGGCCGTCGCGGCCTTCTGCCGCGCCTGGGTGAGGAGTCTCGCCGCGGCAAGGTAACGATCACGCGCGGCCGCAAGCCGTTGCTGCAACTCCGCTTCGCTGACCGCGCCGGCCTCGAGCCCGGTCAATTCGGCAGCAAGCGTATCGCGCAACAGCGGCAATTCACGCAGTTCAACGCGGTGTTTGCGTGCCACCGCTTCGAGGGCCGCCAGTCGCGCTTCGATCCAATCCTGTCGCGCAGGATCGGCATCGAGCGCGTCCGTGTAACGGCGCAGGCTCGAAAGAGCTTCGCGCGCGGCAATCGTCGCCTCCTCGAGCTGCGCCGCCACGGGCTCGAGCGCCGCGTCGAGGCCGACGAGCTGCCGCACGACGCCTTGCGAGCGCGCCAGTGCCGACGTGATGCCGCCGTCGTCGCCAGCGAGCAGGGCCTCGACCTGTGCGGTGCCTTCGGCCAGGCGGCCGAGGCTCGCGATCCGCTTGCGCTCCTCGATCACCGCTTCGGCTTCGCCCGGCTTGGGATCGAGCGCCTGCAGTTCGGTGACGAAATGTCGCAGCAGATCGCGGCGCCCTTCGCGCTCGCGCAGGTGCTGTTCGAAGGAGGCGCGCTGCTGGTCGAGCTCCTGCCAGGCTGCGTGAGCGCTGCGCACGGCTGCGTTCTGTGCGGCGAGCTGGCCGCTGCCGTCCAGCGTTTCGCGCTGGTAACCGCGTCGCGACAGTGATTGAAATTCGAGTTGCCCATGCACGTCGACCAGCAGCTCGCCGAGTGCCCGCAGCGATTGCACCGGCACCGCCAGTCCGTTCAGGTACGCGCGGCCGCGGCCATCGGCGCCGACTACCCGTCGCAACTGGCATTCGCCCTCGTGTTCGATCGACTGCTCGTCGAGCCAGGCCAGCGCCGCCGTATTGCCGGCCAGCGCAAACGTCGCGCTGATCTCGGCGCGCTCCGCTCCATGCCGCACCGATCCGCTGTCCGCACGGCCGCCGACGGCCAATATCAGCGCATCGATCAGGATCGACTTGCCCGCGCCGGTTTCGCCCGTGAGCACGGTGAAGCCGCGGTCGAAACCGAGTTCGACGGCCTCGACGATGGCGAAATCCCGGATCTGCAGGTGCGTCAGCATTCAGGTGAGCCCGGGGATTCAGGCGCCGGGTGGTTGCCCCTCGCGCGTGCCGCGGCCCCAGTGCAGCTTGGACCGCAGGATCCTGTAATAGTCGTGTCCCGGCGGATGCAGCAGCGTGGCGTTGACCTTGGCGCGCTCGATCCGCAGGCGCACACCCGGGTCGAGATCGCTGAGCACGATGCCGTCGCAGACGACCTGGGCGCGCGATTCGAAGCGGTCGGCCAGTTCGATTTCGACGACGCTGCCGGCTGGCACGACGATCGGTCGGTCTGACAACGTGTGTGGGCAAACCGGCACGAGCACGACGGCGTTGAGGCTGGGATGCAGGATCGGGCCGCCACACGAGAGCGCGTAGGCTGTCGAGCCCGTGGGCGTGGCGATGATGAAGCCGTCGCCCACGTGGGTGTTGACGTAAGCGCCGTTGACCCACGTGCGCACGTCGACCATGCGTCCGGTTTCGCGCTTGGCGACGACGACGTCATTCAGGGCCAGTGCGCCGATGGGTCTGCCGTCCGCCAGGATCTGTGCCGCGAGCAGCATGCGCTGCTCGGCCTGGCAGCGGCCGCCGAGGGCGTCGTCGAGGCTCTGCAGCATCTGCTCAGGTCCGACGTCGGCGAGGAACCCGAGCCGGCCGCGGTTGATGCCGAGCACGGGCACGTCGGCCATGGCGGCCATGCGTGCGGCATGCAGCATCGTGCCGTCGCCGCCGACCGCGACGATCAGGTCGGCGTCGAGTGCGAGATCGCGTTCGAGCACGGTATGGACGCCTGCGCCTTCCAGCGCCAGCGCTTCGTCCGCAACGACGCGCACGCTGTGGCCCTTGCCCAGCAGGTGATGTGCGAGCGTGCGCATGGCTTCGCCCACGCGCAGATCGACCGCACGGCCAGCGAGAGCGACACAGGTTCGGCCGGGAGGGCGTTTGTCCATAGGGTGGCCTGCCTTTTAGCATGGGGCCGAGCGCAGCGGCCAGCGCGATTCCATGGGCTGCATGGCGCAAATGCATTGCTTGACTTGGCGGAAAAGCACACGCTAGGTTTGCCGTGGCCATGAACGAAATACCCGACGATCCCCTGACCGAACGCGCGCAGCACCTGCTGCGGGTGCTGGTCGAGAGCTACATCCGCGAGGGACAACCTGTCGGCTCGCGCAACCTGTCCCGTGATTCGGGGCTCAATCTCAGCGCTGCCACGGTCCGTAACGTCATGGCGGACCTGGAGGAATACGGTTTCGTCACCTCGCCGCACACCTCGGCCGGTCGCGTGCCCACCGACAAGGGCTACCGTTTCTTCGTCGACACGCTGTTGCGCCAGCGGCAGCGCCCCGACGATGCGCACATGCTGCACGAGCTGAGCCAGCGGCTCGCACAGGAGGAAGACCGCGACCCCAAGGCTCTCGTTGCGGTCGCCTCACAGATGCTGTCTTCGCTGACGCACCTGGCCGGCGTCGTGACGATCCCGCGCCAGCCCCACCAGTCCCTGAGCCAGATCGAATTCCTGCCGCTGTCGGAGAACCGCGTGCTCGCGGTGATGGTGATCAACGGTCGCGACGTGCAGAACCGCGTCGTCCACCTCGAACGCTATTACTCGGCCGAAGAGCTGCGCCGTGCCGCGAACTTCCTCAACCAGCAGTTCGTCGGCAAGGAACTCGCCCAGATCCGCCTGGACATCGTGGCAGAGCTCACCCAGGCCGGCGAAACCCTGAACCAGCTGATGCGCGATGCGATCCATGTGGCGCAGCAGGCCGTGGGCGAGGGCGGCCAGCAGGGCGGTCCCGAGTACGTGCTTGCTGGCGAGACCAACCTGATGGAGTTCGCCGAACTGTCGAACGTCGAAAAACTGCGCCGCCTGTTCGATGCCTTCACGTCGAAGCGCGACATCCTGCACCTGCTCGACCAGAGCCTGGGGGCAGAGGGTGTCCAGATCTTCATAGGCCAGGAATCGGGCTACCAGATCCTCGACAATTGCAGCCTCGTAACGGCCCCGTACGCCCTCGACAACGAGACCGTCGGGGTCCTGGGCGTCATTGGCCCGACCCGCATGGCCTACGACCGCGTCATCCCCATCGTCGACGTCACGGCCCGATTACTGGGCTCTGCCTTGAATTCCCGCCGCTAGGCCCGATCTAGCGGGCAAGTAGCCGTGCCAGGGGCCTCGTCTGGGGACCTTTGGCAGGGCATCCATTGCTTGCAGGCAGGTCAAATGAGCAGCAACCTCGACATCGATCCGGCGGCCCAACCCCCTGGAGAGGACCCAGCCGACCCAGTTGCCCCGGTCGCGGACGAACTGGCTGCCGTCCAGGCCCAGTTGCAGGAGGCCCGTGAGGCCCAGCTCCGGGCCCTGGCCGAGATGGAAAATGTCCGCAAACGGGCCCAGCGCGACGTGGAGTCGGCGCACCGGTTCGCGGTCGAGCGCTTCGCCGCCGACATGATCGAAGTTCGCGACACCCTCGAACTCGGGCTCGCGGCGGCCGGTGCGGCCCCCGAGGCCGCCAAGTTCGTCGAGGGTGCGCAGGCCACCCTGCGGATGGTCGACAAGGCCTTCGAACGGGCCGGCATCGCAGTCCTGGACCCCGCCGGCCAGAGCTTCAACCCCGATTTCCACGAGGCGATCATGACGCAACCCACGGCGGAGCACCCGGTTGGCAGCGTCCTGACCGTGGTCCAGAAGGGCTTTACGCTTGAATGGACGCCTGCTGCGGCCAGCCCGCGTCGTCATCGCCCGCGGCCCGGATCCGGCCAACTAGACCCGTCCGGTTCTTGAATCCCGGCCGATCGACCCCCAACTACCCGGCAACGACATTTCACGCCTTTTCTCGGAGCTTTCACCACCATGGCAAAAGTCATCGGCATCGACCTCGGTACCACCAACTCCTGCGTCGCGATCATGGAGGGTGGCAAGCCCCGCGTGATCGAGAACAGCGAGGGTGACCGCACCACGCCGTCCATCGTCGCCTTC
Organism: uncultured Gammaproteobacteria bacterium; assembly: GCA_963793675.1. Taxonomy (GTDB): domain Bacteria; phylum Pseudomonadota; class Gammaproteobacteria; order Steroidobacterales; family Steroidobacteraceae; genus RPQJ01. Next base: position 822,696 of record CAWCBA010000010.1, read on the forward strand.
ACCAAGGACGACGAGGTCCTGGTCGGCCAGTCGGCCAAGCGCCAGGCCGTCACCAACCCCCATAACACGCTCTACGCGATCAAGCGCCTGATCGGCCGCAAGTACGACGACTCGGTCGTGCAGAAGGACGTGGGCATGGTCCCGTACCACATCGTCAAGGCCGACAACGGCGACGCGTGGGTCGAAGTCCACGGCAAGAAGATGGCGCCGCCGGAAATCTCGGCGCGCGTGCTCATGAAGATGAAGAAGACCGCCGAGGACTACCTCGGCGAGCCGGTGACGGAAGCCGTGATCACGGTGCCCGCGTATTTCAACGACCAGCAGCGCCAGGCGACCAAGGACGCGGGCCGCATCGCGGGCCTCACCGTCAAGCGCATCATCAACGAGCCGACGGCGGCCGCCCTGGCCTATGGCCTCGACAAGTCGGGCGGTGACCGCAAGGTCGCCGTATACGACCTCGGCGGCGGCACCTTCGACGTTTCGATCATCGAATTCGCGGACGTCGATGGCGAGCGCCAGTTCGAAGTGCTCGCGACCAACGGCGACACGTTCCTCGGCGGCGAGGACTTCGACAAGCGCGTCATCGACTACCTCGCGAACGAGTTCCAGAAGGAAAGCGGCGTCGACGTGCGTCGTGACCCGCTCGCGATGCAGCGCCTGAAGGAAGCGGCCGAGAAGTCCAAGATCGAGCTTTCATCCAGCCAGCAGACCGAAGTGAACCTGCCGTACATCACGGCTGACGCTTCCGGTCCGAAGCACCTGGCGATGAAGCTCACGCGCGCCAAGCTCGAGTCGCTGGTCGAGGAACTCGTCCAGAAGACGATCGAGCCGTGCAAGATCGCGCTGAAGGATGCGGGCCTCTCGATCAACGACGTCGCCGAGGTGATCCTCGTCGGCGGCCAGACCCGCATGCCGCTGGTGCAGAAGTACGTGAAGGACTTCTTCGGCAAGGAGCCGCGCAAGGACGTCAACCCGGACGAAGCCGTCGCCGTGGGCGCGGCCGTGCAGGGCGGCGTGCTGACGGGCGAGGTCAAGGACGTGCTGCTGCTCGACGTCACCCCGCTGTCGCTGGGCATCGAGACGCTTGGCGGCGTCATGACCAAGCTGATCGAGAAGAACACCACGATCCCGACCAAGGCGACGCAGGTGTTCTCGACCGCGGACGACAACCAGACGGCCGTGACTATTCACGTGCTGCAGGGCGAGCGTGACCGCGCGCAGGACAACAAGTCGCTCGGCCGGTTCGATCTCTCGGACATCCCGCCCGCACCGCGCGGCATGCCGCAGGTCGAGGTCATGTTCGACATCGACGCCAACGGCATCCTCAACGTGCAGGCCAAGGACAAGGCCACGGGCAAGGAGCAGAAGATCGTCATCAAGGCCTCGAGCGGCCTGACCGAGGACGAGATCAAGCAGATGGTCCGTGACGCCGAAGCGCATGCGGAAGAGGACAAGAAGTTCCGCGAACTCGCCGAGACGCGCAACCGTGCTGACGCGCTGGTGCATGCGGCCGAGAAGTCGCTCAAGGACCTCGGCGACAAGGTTTCGTCGGAGGATCGTGCCCGCGTCGAATCCGCCGCTTCGGACCTGAAAGCCGTGCTGCGGGGCGACGACAAGGACATCATCGAAAAGAAGGCGGAGGCCCTGGCCGAAGCCTCGGCGAAAGTCGCGCAGCAGGCGTACGCCAGCCAGGCGGGACCCGAAGCGGGTGCCCAGGGCGCTGCCGGCGGGGGCCAGGCTGGTGGCCAGGCCGGCGGCAAGGACGAGGTCCTGGACGCCGAGTTCGAAGAGGTCAACAAGGACAAGGACGGCAAGGGCTGAGGCGCAATCCGGCCCGCGCGCGGTGGCGCGTATGGCTATGATGCACGCGCTGAGAATCGACCGCCGCGGGGCGCATAACCCCGCGGCGTTTCTGCGTTGAATCAAACGAGATACGACGAGCCGAAGCGGATGGCGAAGCGCGACTACTACCAGGTCCTGGAACTCAATCGATCCGCGACGGAGGCCGAGATCAAGAAGGCCTATCGCCGGCTGGCGATGAAGCTGCATCCGGACCGCAACCAGACCGATCACGAGACCGAGGAGAAGTTCAAGGAGGTCAAGGAGGCCTACGAGGTTCTTTCGGACGCACAGAAGCGTGCCGCGTACGACCAGTTCGGGCACGCGGGCGTCGATGCCGCTGCGCGTGGCGGCCACGGCGGGCAGGGCTTCGATCCGCGCGACGCGTTCGGCGACATTTTCGGCGACGTGTTCGGCGACATCTTTGGCGGCGGACGCCGTGGTCGTTCGCAGGTCTTCCGCGGTGCGGACTTGCGCTACGAACTCGAGCTCGACCTCGAGCAGGCCGTGTTCGGCGACACCGTCAACGTCGATTTCGCGACACTCGGCGAGTGCGAAGACTGCAAGGGCTCGGGCTCGGCCAAGGGCGCGAAACCGGTCACCTGCGAAACGTGCCACGGCCAGGGCCAGGTGCGCATGCAGCAGGGCTTCTTTACGGTGCAGCAGACCTGCCCGCGCTGCCAGGGCCGCGGCCAGGTGGTGAGCGATCCCTGCGGCAAGTGCCGTGGGCAGGGCCGCACGCGCAAGCAGAAGACACTCGCAGTGAAGGTGCCGGCCGGTGTCGATACGGGCGACCGTATCCGGTTGAGCGGCGAAGGCGAGGCGGGACGCAACGGCGGCCCGTCCGGCGATCTCTACGTCGAAGTCCGCGTCCGCGATCATGCGATCTTCGAACGCGACGGCGCGCACCTCTCGTGCGAAGTGCCGATCAGCTTCAAGACAGCAACGCTTGGCGGTAGCATCGATGTGCCGACGCTCGACGGCGACGTCACGATCAAGGTGCCGCACGAGACACAGTCGGGCCGGGTGTTCCGCCTGCGCGAGAAAGGCATAAAGCCCGTCCGGGGCGGCACCACTGGCGACCTGTTCTGCCGCGTCGTGGTCGAAACGCCCGTGCACCTCACGCGTGAACAGAAGGACCTGCTCATGAAGTTCGACGAGTCGCTGCGAGCTGACAGCAAGCACCATCACCCGCGCGAAGACTCCTGGCTCGACGGCGTGAAGCGTTTCTTTACCAGCCTCGGCGAGTAATGCACGTGGCCGACCGATCAGCGTCGCGATGTTGGGCGCCTCGGGCCGGATGGGCCGCAGCATCATTCCGCTGATTGCGGGCGACCCGAACGGCCTGCGCCTGAGCGGCGCACTGGTCGCGCGCGGCGACGATGCGATCGGCCAGGATGCGGGCTCGTTCGCGGGTTCGGCGCCGCTTGCCATCGCGATCACCGACGATCTGGGGCGCGCCCTGGCCGGGGCCAGCGTCGCCATCGATTTCACGCTGGCCGAAGCCTCGGTCCGCAATGCAGCCCGCTGTCGCGAACTGGACGTACCGATGGTCATCGGTACCACCGGTCACAACGGCGCGCAGCTCGCGGAGCTCGAGGCGATCGCACGCGGGTTGCCGGTCGTGCTCGCTCCCAACATGAGCCTGGGCGTCAACGTGCTGTTCAAGCTGGCGGAGCTCGCGGCGCGGGCACTCAAGGCGGAGCAGTACGACGCCGAGATTTTCGAAGCGCACCATCGCAACAAGGTGGACGCGCCGAGCGGGACGGCGCTGGGTCTCGGGCGGGCCGCTGCCAGGGGCCGGGGCGTCGACCTGGACTCTGTCGCGGAGTACACGCGGCACGGCAATACCGGCGCCCGCGAGGTCGGCACGATCGGTTTCAGCGTGGTGCGTGGCGGCGACATCGTCGGCGATCACCGCCTGATCTTTGCGGGCGCCGGGGAGACCATCGAACTCTCGCATCACGCGCAGGACCGCTCAGGCTTTGCCCGTGGCGCGCTGGTGGCCGCTCGCTGGGTCGTCGGGCGTCCGCCGGGGCTGTACTCGATGGCCGACGTGCTCGGGCTCTGACGTCCACGCCAGTCCCGCTGACAGGGCGGGAGAGGTTCCACGAATCACGAGTCCTCGGGCACCCGACCCGGCTCGTCCTGTCGAGATCGGAAAGGCAGACACGATCTCGACAGGACGAGCCGGATCGGACGCCCGATGCCGTCGGAGGGTGTGTAGCGTCCGGCCCGGTTGTCCTTCCGGCGAGCGTGTCTGCCTTTCCGCTCGCCGGAAGGAGAACCGGACCGGGCGCTGGACATTGCGCGGCTGAGCGACTTTTTCGCCTCGCCCGCTTGCACGGGAGTGGTGCAGGAAGAGCGCATGGCACAACCCGGATCGCTCGCGTAGAATTCCCTACTTAGCCCGTGAGACAAATCTTCACCGGAGTGAGCACAGCTCAACCCCGGCGGTAGTCGCACGCGCTGGCAACTGATCGCTGCGCCGGAGGTAACCCGTGACGACACCTGCTGTCTTGGCTCTAGAGGACGGCACTGTGTTTCGCGGCGTCTCCGTTGGCGCCGCCGGCACATCGACCGGCGAGGTGGTGTTCAACACCGCCATGACGGGCTACCAGGAAATCCTGACCGACCCGTCGTATTCCCGGCAGATCATCACCCTTACCTACCCGCACATCGGCAACACCGGCACCAACCCCGACGACCACGAGTCGAGCCTCGTTCACGCCGCGGGTCTCGTGATCCGCAACCTGCCGTTGCTGCACTCGAGCTGGCGTGCCACCGAATCCCTGACCGAGTTCCTGTGCCGCCGGAACACGGTCGCCGTCGCCGAGATCGACACCCGCAAGCTGACGCGCATCCTGCGCGAGAAAGGTGCGCAGGCAGGTTGCATCGCCAGCGGCGACGCTGCCCTGCGCCCCGACCTCGCGATCGAGGCGGCACGCCGCTTCCCGGGCCTCAAGGGCATGGACCTCGCCAAGGTCGTCTGCACCGACCGGTCCTACCAGTGGAACGAGGGCACGAACTGGTCGCTGGAGCAGGGTCCTGGTCGCCGTGCCGGCCAACGCCTGCACGTCGTGGCCTACGACTTCGGCATCAAGCGCAACATCCTGCGCCTGCTTGCCGACCACGGCTGCCGCATGACGGTCGTGCCGGCGCAGACCCCGGCCGAGGAGGTCATGGCGCTCGCGCCGGACGGCGTCTTCCTCTCGAACGGACCCGGTGATCCCGAGCCGTGCACCTATGCCATCGATGCCACGCGTGAATTCCTCGCCAACGGCACGCCGCTCTTCGGCATCTGCCTCGGCCACCAGATCCTGGGCCTCGCGCTGGGCGCGAAGACCGTCAAGATGAAGTTCGGCCACCACGGCGCGAACCACCCGGTGCTCGAAATCGAGACGGGTCGAGTGCTGATCACTTCCCAGAACCACGGCTTCGCCGTCGACGAGACGACGCTGCCCCCGGACGTGAAGGTCACCCACAAGTCGCTGTTCGACGGTTCGCTGCAGGGCATCACTTGCGTCGATCGTCCGGCGTTCAGCTTCCAGGGTCACCCCGAAGCCAGCCCGGGCCCACGCGACCTGGTGCCGCTGTTTGCGCAATTCGTCGAATCCATGCTGCGCAAGGCGGGCAACACGCCGATGCGCAAGACGGTCTGATCGCAGGAGTCCCCGCCCGCATGCCCAAGCGCACAGACCTCGAAAGCATCCTGATCATCGGGGCCGGTCCCATCGTCATCGGCCAGGCGTGCGAGTTCGATTACTCCGGCGCCCAGGCGTGCAAGGCGCTGCGCGAGGAGGGGTACCGGGTCATCCTGGTCAACTCCAACCCCGCGACGATCATGACCGATCCCGAGATGGCCGACTCGATCTACATCGAGCCCATCAACTGGCGCACGGTCGCCAGCATCATCGAGAAAGGAGCGTCCCAGCGCGCTGCTGCCGACGATGGGTGGTCAGACGGCACTCAACTGCGCGCTCGATCTCGTCCGCGAAGGCGTGCTCGAAAAGTACGACGTCGAGTTGATCGCCGCGTCGCGCGAAGCGATCGACATGGCCGAAGACCGCGAACTTTTCCGCAACGCCATGCGCGACATCGGCCTCGAATGCCCGCGCTCGCGCGTCGCGCACAGCCTCGAGGAGGCGCTCGCGATCCAGGCCGAGATCGGTTTCCCGACGGTCATCCGCCCCTCGTTCACGCTCGGCGGCAGCGGCGGCGGCATCGCGTACAACCGCGAGGAGTTCGAGCAGATCGTCGCACGCGGGCTCGAGGCGTCCCCGACCAGCGAGGTGCTGCTCGAGGAATCGGTGATCGGCTGGAAGGAATTCGAGATGGAGGTGGTCCGCGACAAGGCGGACAACTGCATCATCATCTGCGCGATCGAGAACCTCGATCCGATGGGCGTGCACACGGGCGACTCGATCACGGTCGCGCCCGCGCAGACGCTGACGGACAAGGAATACCAGCTGATGCGCGACGCGTCGATCGCGGTGCTGCGCAAGATCGGCGTGGAGTGCGGCGGCTCGAACGTGCAGTTCGCGATCAGCCCGACCGACGGACGCCTGCTCGTCATCGAGATGAATCCGCGCGTGTCGCGCTCGTCGGCGCTCGCGTCGAAGGCCACCGGCTTCCCGATCGCCAAGGTCGCGGCCAAGCTCGCCATCGGTTACACGCTCGACGAGCTGCGCAACGACATCACGGGCGGCGCCACGCCGGCGTCGTTCGAGCCGACGATCGACTACGTCGTCACCAAGATTCCGCGCTTCACGTTCGAGAAGTTCCCGGGTGCCAACCAGCGGCTCACGACGCAGATGAAGTCGGTGGGCGAGGTCATGGCGATGGGCCGCACCTTCCAGGAGTCGCTGCAGAAGGCGCTGCGCGGCCTCGAGACCGGGATCGACGGCCTGACGCCGATCGCGACGCTGCCGCTGGTCGACGACGATGCGCGCAACGCGCTGCTCGAGGAACTGCGCATGCCGGGCCCGGACCGCCTGCGCTACGTCGGGGACGCGTTCCGCGCCGGCCTGGCGCTGGACGAAGTCCACCGGGCTTCGCACATCGACCCGTGGTTCCTCGCCCAGATCGAGGACATCATCAACGAGGAGCACGCAATCGCGGCGGACGGCAAGCCGGCGCTCGACGAATCCCGCGTGCGCGCGTCTCAAGCGCAAGGGCTTCGCCGACAGCCGCATCGCGAAGCTGATCGGCGTTCCCGAGGCGGAGGTGAGCACGCACCGTCGCGCGCTCGGCGTCCGTCCGGTGTACAAGCGCGTCGATACCTGCGCCGCCGAGTTCGCGACGTCCACCGCGTACATGTATTCCACGTACGAGGACGAGTGCGAATCCTCGCCTACCGACAAGCGCAAGATCGTGATCCTCGGTGGCGGGCCCAACCGTATCGGCCAGGGCATCGAGTTCGACTACTGCTGCGTGCATGCGGCGCTCGCGCTGCGCGAGGACGGGTTCGAGACCATCATGGTCAACTGCAACCCGGAGACGGTCTCGACCGACTACGACACGTCCGACCGCCTCTATTTCGAGCCGCTCACGCTCGAGGACGTCATGGAAATCATGCACGTCGAGAAGCCGTTCGGCGTGATCGTGCAGTACGGCGGCCAGACGCCGCTCAAGCTCGCGAAGGCGCTGGAAGCTGCGGGCGTGCCCATCATCGGCACCAGTCCCGACTCGATCGACGTCGCCGAAGACCGTGAACGTTTCCAGCAGCTGATCGAGAAGCTGCGCCTGCGACAGCCGCCGAACCGCACGGCGCGCACCGAAGACGAAGCGGTTCGCCTGGCGGCGGAGGTAGGCTTCCCGCTCGTCGTGCGCCCGAGTTACGTGCTCGGCGGCCGCGCCATGGAAGTCGTGTTCAGCGAGGACGACCTGCGTGTCTACATGAACACGGCGGTGCAGGTATCGCACGACAGCCCGGTGCTGCTCGACCGCTTCCTCGACCTTGCGATCGAGGTCGACGTCGACGCGATCTGCGACGGCAAGGACGTCTACGTCGGCGGGATCATGGAGCACGTCGAGCAGGCCGGCGTGCACTCGGGCGACTCGGCCTGCTCGCTGCCGCCGAGCAGCCTGAGCAAGGAACTGCAGGACCAGATCCGCGAGCAGACGCGCCGCATGGCGCTCGCGCTCGACGTCATCGGCCTGATGAACGTCCAGTTCGCGATCCAGAACGGCGTGGTCTACGTGCTTGAAGTGAACCCGCGCGCCTCGCGCACGGCCCCATTCGTCTCGAAGGCGACTGGCGTGGCGATGGCCAAGGCGGGCGCGCGCGTCATGACCGGGCGCACGCTGGTCGAGCTCAACCTGACGCACGAGCGCGTCCCGAAGTACTTTTCGGTGAAGGAAGCGGTGTTCCCGTTCGGCAAGTTCCCGGACGCCGACCCCATCCTGGGTCCGGAAATGAAGTCGACAGGCGAGGTCATGGGCACGGGCCGCAGCTTCGGCGAGGCTTACGCCAAGGCGCAGGCGGCGTCCGGCGTGACGTTGCCGACGCGGGGCGTCTGCCTGATCAGCGTTCGCGAGCGCGATAAACCAGGCGCAATCGAGCTCGGCAAACGGCTGCGCGCCCAGGGCTTCGAGATAGTGGCGACCCAGGGTACGGCCGACGCGCTGGAGGCGCACGGCATCGAGTGCCGGCGCGCCAACAAGGTCCGCGAGGGCCGGCCGCACATCGTCGACATGATCAAGAACGACGAGTTCAGCCTCATCGTGAACACGACCGAGGGCAAGCAGGCGGTGCGCGAGTCCAACTCGATCCGGCGCGAGGCTGTGGCCCGCAAGGTGACCTACTACACGACGCTGGCGGGGGCGCTGGCAACCTGCGAGGCCATCGACCACCTCCTGGACGTCGAGGTGAACCGCCTGCAGGATCTTCACAAGGAAGTTTGGATATGACGCGTAAGCCTATGACTTCTAAGGGTGCTGAGCGCCTGCGGGAGGAGCTCAAGCGGCTCAAGCAGGTCGAGCGGCCGCGCATCATCCAGGCCATCGCCGAAGCGCGCGCCCATGGCGACCTGAGCGAGAACGCGGAATACCACGCGGCCCGCGAGCAGCAGAGCTTCTGCGAAGGCCGGATCAACGAACTCGAGCACGAGCTGTCGCACTCGCACATCATCGACGTCTCGAGCCTGCCCAAGACCGACAAGGTGGTGTTTCGGCGCCACGGTGCATCTCGAAACGGCCGCCGGCGAGGAGGTCGTTTACCAGATCGTCGGCGAGCAGGAAGCCGATATCCGCCTCAACCTGATCTCGATCACGTCGCCGATTGCACGGGCGCTGGTCGGCAAGGCAGCCGGGGACGAGGTTCATGTCGCGGTGCCGGGCGGCACCCGCTCGTACGAGATCGTGATCGTTCGCTACGAGTAGGGGCGATTCGCGATCGCTCGCCGCGATCCTGATGTTCGATGGCGTGTCAGGGCCCGTGGACGGAAACTGCCCGACAGCGGTGTTACGCGTCTGGCAGGAGGATCGTCGTCTTCTCGGGGTTGGCCCGGTAGAACAAGGCTACGTGACCGATACGCTGGACAATCTCCGAGCGCGTCGAGACGGCCAGTTCGGCCAGCACCCCGTCCCGTGTCTTGCGATCACCCACCCGTGCCCGCACCTTGACCAGTTCATGGTGAGCCAGCGCCCCGTCCATTTCGGCAACCAGGTTCGGGCCGAGCCCGGAATTGCCGATCAGAACCACCGGGTTCAAGTCGTGGCCAAGACGGCGGAGATATTTGCGTTGGGCGTCGGACAGCATGGGGGAGGGGGAGGAAGGACAGGAAGGCCAGGAAGGACAGGAAGGCCAGGAAGGCCAGGAAGGAGCAGATCGAGCCAGCACGGCTGGACCCCAAGGGCCGCTATCATCCCTGAGCCAGGACCGACTTCGCACGAATTTGACATTGATCCGCCCGGGAAATCGACACCAACTTCATCCGGTCACTGACACTCGTCCCTCTCCTGACTATCCCCTGTCTCTCCTGTCTCTCCTAGCCCCTTCCGGTCCTTCCTGGCCTTCCTCGGCCTTCCTCCCCTCCCTTGCCCAAACGCACCAAATCCTCCGCTGCCTGGCTCGCCGAGCACGAATCCGACCCGTACGTGAAACGGGCCCGGGAGGAGGGCTGGCGCTCGCGGGCGGTCTACAAGCTCGAGGAAATCCAGAAATCCGACCGGATCCTGCGGCCGGGCATGACCATCGTCGACCTGGGAGCAGCTCCCGGCAGCTGGAGCCAATACGCGAAGCGGCTGCTGGACGGCAAAGGGCGGATCGTCGCCATGGACATCCTCGACATGCCGGTCATCCCCGGCGTCGAATTCCTGCAGGGTGACTTCAATGACGACGCGGTCCTCGAGCAACTGCTCGCCATGGTCGGCCCGGCTAAAGTCGACCTTGTCATGTCCGACATCGCCCCCAACATGATGGGCATTGCGGACGTGGACCACGACCGGTCGATGCAGCTGGTGGAACTTGCGGCTGACTTCGCCGGTCGGACCTTGCGTCCCGGTGGCGATTTCCTCGCCAAGGTCTTCCAGGGGCGGGGATTCCAGCCGCTCGTTGCGCAGCTGCGCGCACGCTTTGAATCCGTGAAGTTGCGCAAGCCGAAAGCATCGAGAGCACGCAGTGCCGAGGTGTACGTTCTGGCACGCGGGTATCGATTGGTGTAGTGTGAATTCGGCCGTAAGCGCGCGCACGATGCGCACCGCATGTCCGGCTAATCCGAGGTCAGGAAGTTGAACGATTTGGCCAAGAATGTCGTCCTGTGGGTCGTGATTGCCGTGGTGCTCGCCACGGTCGTGAGCAATTTCAGCTCGCGCGGACACGTCGTGCAGGAGATGCCGTATTCCGCGTTCCTGACCCACGTCAAGGACGGCACGGTCTCGCAGGTCACCTTTACCGGCGACAAGATCAGCGGGCTCCGTTCCAGTGGCGAGCAGTTCGTCGTGTACAACCCCGAGACCGACAACTCGGCTTTGATCGGCACGCTGCAGCAGAATGGCGTCACGTTCAGCGCAGCGCCGCCGGAGCGCCAGTCGTTCCTGATGCAGTTGTTCATCTCGTCGTTCCCGATCCTGCTGCTGATCGGCGTCTGGGTGTACTTCATGCGCCAGATGCAGGGCGGAGCGGGCGGCCGTGGCGCCATGTCGTTCGGCAAGAGCCGGGCGCGGCTGCTCAACGAAGACCAGGTCACGGTCACGTTCGCGGACGTCGCGGGCGTCGACGAAGCCAAGGAAGAAGTCTCCGAGATCGTCGACTTCCTCAAGGACCCGGGCAAGTTCCAGCGCCTCGGCGGCAAGATTCCGCGCGGCGTGCTGATGGTCGGTTCGCCGGGCACCGGCAAGACGCTGCTCGCCAAGGCGATCGCCGGCGAAGCGAAGGTGCCGTTCTTCACCATTTCCGGTTCGGACTTCGTCGAGATGTTCGTCGGCGTCGGCGCTTCGCGCGTCCGCGACATGTTCGAGCAGGCCAAGAAGCAGGCGCCCTGCATCATCTTCATCGATGAGATCGACGCGGTCGGCCGCCATCGCGGCGCCGGTCTCGGCGGCGGTCACGACGAGCGCGAGCAGACGCTTAACCAGTTGCTGGTGGAGATGGACGGCTTCGAAGGCAACGAGGGCGTCATCGTCATCGCGGCCACCAACCGTCCCGACGTGCTCGACCCCGCGTTGCTGCGCCCGGGCCGCTTCGACCGCCAGGTCGTCGTGCCCTTGCCCGACGTGCGTGGCCGCGAGCAGATCCTCAAGGTCCACATGCGCAAGCTGCCGCTGGCCGAGGACGTCAAGCCTTCGATCATCGCGCGCGGCACGCCGGGCTTCTCGGGCGCCGACCTCGCCAACCTCGTGAACGAGGCGGCCCTGTTCGCGGCCCGCGCGAACCGTCGTACCGTGACCATGGAAGAGTTCGAGCGCGCCAAGGACAAGATCATGATGGGCGCCGAGCGCAAGTCCATGGTCATGGACGAGAACGAGAAGAAGCTCACCGCATACCACGAAGCCGGGCACGCGATCGTGGGCCTCAGCGTCCCGGACCACGATCCGGTGTACAAGGTCTCGATCATCCCGCGCGGCCGCGCGCTGGGCATCACGATGTTCCTGCCGGAAGCCGACCGCTACAGCACCAGCAAGCGCCGGCTCGAGAGCCGCATCGCCACGCTGTTCGGCGGCCGCGTCGCCGAGGAAATCGTCTTCGGGCCGGAATACGTGACCACGGGTGCCTCGAACGACATCGAACGCGCGACCGAGATCGCCCGCAGCATGGTCACGAAGTGGGGCCTCTCGGACAAGCTCGGCCCGCAGACGTATGCGGAGGACGAGGGCGAAGTGTTCCTCGGTCGCAGCGTCACGCAGCACAAGCAGGTGTCGGACGTCACGGCGCACGTGATCGACGAGGAGATCCGCGTCCTCATCGACTCCAACTTCCAGCGTGCCAAGAGCATCCTCGAGCGCGACATCGAGAAGCTGCACAAGATGGCGGAGGCGCTGATCAAGTACGAGACGATCGACGATTCGCAGATCGCCGACATCATGCAGGGCCGCGACCCGAAGCCGCCGGCCGACTGGGAAGACCGTGACCTCGGCCCGCCGCCCGATGTCCGTCCGCTGCCGACGCGCGGCGGTGAGGGCGATGCGCCGTCCGGACGGCCTGCCCCGCAGCACTAGCCGAGGGGTTAGGCGATAGGGGTTAAGGGTCAGTCGGAAGGGCGGCATTGCCGCCCTTTCCTTTTGCAGTGTGAGATGTTGCTGGCATTACGCAATGCGCTGACGCCCTTCCTGTCCTTCCTGCCCTTCCTGCCCTTCCTGCCCGTCCTGTCCTTCCTGCCCTGACCCCTTCTTCATGCTGCTCCGCTGCCGCGACCGATCGCTGTCCCTCGACGTCCCCGCCGTCATGGGCATCGTCAATGTCACCCCGGATTCGTTCTCGGACGGCGGCCTGCACTTCGAACGGCAGGCCGCGATCTCTGCCGGATTGCGCATGGTCGAGGAGGGCGCGGCCATCGTCGACGTCGGCGGTGAGTCGACGCGGCCGGGCGCGGCGGCGGTCGGCGTGCAGGAGGAAATCGACCGCGTCGTGCCGGTGATCGAGGCCCTCGCGGCCCGTGCCGACGTGGCGCTTTCCGTCGACACCAGCAAACCAGAGGTGATTACAGCCGCCCTGCGCGCCGGCGCGCACCTCGTGAACGACGTTCGCGCCTTGCGTGTGCCGGGAGCGCTGGCCGCCGCGGTGGCGCAGAACGCCGCGGTCTGCGTGATGCACATGCAGGGCGAGCCTGCAAGCATGCAGGCCGACCCACGCTACGACGACGTCGTCGCCGAGGTCCGGGACTTTCTCCTGGCGCGCGCTAACGCCTGCCTGGAGGCAGGCATCGCGGGCGATTCGATCTGCATCGATCCCGGCATCGGGTTCGGCAAGACGTACCAGCACAACGTAGAACTGCTGCGAAACCAGCGCGCGTTCACGGATCTGGGCTATCCGCTGCTGATCGGCGTCTCGCGCAAGGGGGTCATCGGTATCATGACGGGCCGGCCAGCCTCGGAACGGGTGGTGGGCAGCGCCGTCGCAGCCGCGTTTGCGGTGCAGGCCGGGGCGGCGATCATCCGCGTGCACGACGTCGCGGCCACGGTCGATGCGGTCAAGGTGGCGGTCGCGCTGCGCCGGCGCGAGTCGAGATAGCGGAACGAACAACAGTACGGTGGCGCGAGCGGCGGGGAGCGCGTCACGGAGAGGAGCAAGCAGCAGATGGCAAGGAAGTATTTCGGCACCGATGGCGTGCGCGGTCGGGTCGGCCAGGAACCGATGACGGTCGAGTTCGCGCTGCGGCTCGCGAGCGCCGCGGCCCGCGTGCTCGCGCCGAACGGTGGCACCGCGCTGGTCGGCAAGGACACGCGCCTTTCCGGCTACATGTTCGAAGCCGCGCTCGAGGCGGGTTTTGTCGCCGCCGGCGTCAACGTGAGCCTGATCGGTCCGCTGCCGACGCCCGGGATCGCGTACATGGCGCAGAAGTTCGGCTGCAAGTTCGGCGTGGTGATCAGCGCCTCGCACAATCCGTACGAGGACAACGGCATCAAGTTCTTCGACGAGCACGGCAGCAAGCTGTCCGACGAACTCGAGGAGCAGATCGAGGCGTACCTCGACCAGCCGGCCCTCACGCGCGAATCGATCCATCTCGGCAAGGCCGCGCGCGTCGACAAGTCGCGCGTCGCGTACCAGGAATTCTGCATGTCGGTGCTGCCGCAAGGCACCGACCTGTCGGGACTGAAAGTCGTCATCGACTGCGCGAACGGGGCGGCCTACAAGGTGGCGCCGCGGGTGCTCACCGATCTCGGCGCCGAGATCATCCCGCTCGGCTGCTCACCGAACGGCCGCAACATCAACCTGCGCTGTGGTTCCACCTCGCCCGAGCTGATCCAGGCGACGGTGTCGGGTGTGCACGCGGACGTCGGCATCGCGCTCGACGGCGACGGCGACCGGCTGGTGATGGTCGATCATCTCGGTCGCATCGCGGACGGCGATCAGCTGCTGTACGTGATCGCTTCCGATCGCAAGCGGGCGGGCACGCTGCAGGGGCCGGTGGTCGGCACGGTGATGAGCAACCTCGGGCTCGAGCAGAAGCTGCAGGCCGAGGGCGTGGAATTCCTGCGCGCGAAGGTCGGCGACCGCTACGTGCTGGCCATGCTCAAGGAGCACGGCGGCGTGCTCGGCGGCGAAACGTCCGGTCACCTGCTGTGCCTCGATCGCACGACGACAGGCGACGGTCTGATCAGCGCGCTGGAAGTGCTCGCCGTGATGAAGCGTACGGGCCGGCCGCTCGCGGAACTCGTTGCGGGCATGCCGAAGTTCCCGCAGGTGATGATCAACGTCCGCGTCAGGGAGCGCATCGATCCGTCGCAGTCGCCGGTCATCCAGGACGCCGTCAGGCGCGTCGAGGCGCGCCTCGGTTCGACGGGGCGGGTGGTGCTGCGGGCGTCCGGTACCGAACCCGTGATCCGCGTCATGATCGAGGCCGAGGAAGAAGCGGTCGCCTCCCGATACGCACAAGAACTCGCGGAGGTCGTGCGCACGGCCATCTGAGCGGCGGCCGTCCCGCATTGCTTTAACCCGGACCCGCCGCTAAGATCGCGCGCCTTTCGCGGCCGGCCCCTCTGGGCCGGGATCGCTCACAGTTTTCGGGGGTAGCTCAGCCATGCGTCAGCCGCTCGTCGCGGGCAACTGGAAAATGCACGGGTCGCGCGCGGAAAACGCGAGTCTCGTCAGCGGTTTGCTCGATCTGTTGCAGCCGGGAAAGCGTGCGGAAATCCTGCTTTGCCCGCCGTTCCCTTACCTGATGGAAACCGGTCGCCTGCTGAAGGATTCCGGCGTGGTGCTCGGCGCCCAGTCGGTCTGCGCGGAGTCGCAGGGCGCCTTCACGGGCGAGGTGTCCGCCGCGATGCTGAAGGACGTCGGCTGCCGCTACGTGCTGGTCGGCCACTCGGAGCGTCGCCAGCTGTTCGGGGAGGGCAACGCGCTCGTGGCGCGGAAATTCGTGGCGGTCCAGGGCCAGGGGCTGGTGCCGGTGCTCTGCGTGGGTGAAACCCTCGAGGAGCGCGAGGGCGACCAGACAACCAGCGTCGTCTCCCGGCAGCTCGAGGCTGTCCTGGCGGTGACCGGGGTGCAGGCGCTGGCGCACGCGGTCATCGCGTACGAACCGGTCTGGGCGATCGGCACGGGTCGCACCGCCTCGCCGGAGCAGGCCCAGGAAGTGCACGCGATGATTCGTGCCAAGGTCGCGGAACGGGATGGTACAATAGGCGGATCGGTCAGGATCCTGTATGGGGGGAGCGTCAAGGCTTCCAACGCCCAGGAACTGTTTGCGATGCCCGATATCGACGGCGGACTCGTCGGCGGGGCGTCACTCAAGGCGGACGAGTTCGCACGGATCTGCGCTGGTGCAGGTTGACGGCGAAGCGTCGTCGCCAGAAGGCATAAGGTTTCTTTGCGATGAATTGGCTGCAGACCCTCGCTGTCGTCTTCCACGTGCTGCTGGCGGTTGCCATCATCGGCATCGTGCTGCTTCAGCGCGGCAAAGGCGCGGATGCCGGTGCCGGTTTCGGTGCAGGTGCCTCGGGCACCGTGTTCGGCGCGCGGGGTTCCGCCTCGTTCCTGTCGCGAACCACGGCGGTTCTCGCCACGCTGTTCTTCCTGACCAGCCTGGGCCTGACGTTCCTGTTCAGCCAGCAAAAGGAGGCAACCAGCGTCGTCGACACGGTCACGCAGGCGGCCCCGGCACCCGTGACTACGCCCGCTCCGCTGCCGTCGCTGCCTGCAACCCCGGCCACGGACAACACTGCTCCGGTTGCTGCTCCGGCCACGGGCACCGGTCCTGCTCCCGCGCAGCAGGCTCCGGCGACGCCCGCGCAGGCGCCGGCTGGCAACTGAGGCGGGGACGAACTGAACGACGACGCGGATGTGGTGGAATTGGTAGACACGCTAGCTTGAGGGGTTAGTGCCGAAAGGCGTGAGAGTTCGAGTCTCTCCATCCGCACCAGAACGAACGAGGCGAGCCAAGGCTCGCCTTTTTCGTTTGCGCTCTTACTGCGCTGCAATCTGTGCTGTTAGAATTGTGGGCTAGTCGAACCGCTTCGAGACTGCCCTTCGAGATGCTCGCGCAATACCTGCCGATCCTGATTTTTCTCGCGGTTGCAGGCGCTCTCGGCGTCCTCCTGCTCGTGCTCGGCTACCTCTTCGCGCCAGGCCGGCCCGACGCGGAAAAGCTCTCGCCCTACGAGTGCGGCTTCGAGGCATTCGAGGACTCGCGCATGAAGTTCGACGTGCGCTATTACCTCGTCGCCATCCTCTTCATCGTCTTCGATCTCGAGATCGCCTTCCTGTTCCCGTGGGCCGTCGCGCTCGACTCGATCGGCATCGTCGCGCTCGCCGCGATGGGCGTGTTCCTGCTGGTGCTCGTGGTCGGCTTCGTCTACGAGTGGAAGAAAGGGGCGCTCGAATGGGACTAGAGGCGCCGAGCAGCAGCGACGCGCCGGATCGCGGCGTGTTCACGACGTCGGTGGACGCGCTCATGAACTGGGCGCGCACCGGGTCGATGTGGCCGATGACGTTCGGCCTCGCGTGCTGCGCCGTCGAGATGATGCACGCGGGTGCCGCGCGCTACGACCTCGACCGGTTCGGCATCGTCTTCCGTCCGAGCCCGCGCCAGTCCGACGTGATGATCGTGGCCGGCACGCTGGTCAACAAGATGGCGCCGGCGCTGCGCAAGGTCTACGACCAGATGCCCGAGCCACGCTGGGTCATCTCGATGGGTTCGTGCGCGAACGGCGGCGGCTACTACCACTACTCGTATGCCGTGGTCCGCGGTTGCGACCGGATCGTGCCCGTCGACGTGTACGTGCCGGGTTGTCCTCCGTCCGCCGAGGCGCTGATCTACGGCCTCATCCAGCTGCAGAAGAAAATTCACCGCACGCAGACGATTGCGCGCTGAGCACGGTCGAGCAGATTCATGAACCAGGCGTTGGAACAACTCGCCGAGACGATCTCGGGCCGCTTCGCCGGGCAGGTCGCCCGCGTGGAATCGCGCTGCGGCGAGCTGACGTTCGAAGTCGCACCGTCCGCGCTGCTCACGGTCTGCCGGGCCTTGCGAGACGAGGCCGAGTGGAATTTCGAGCAACTCATCGACCTGTGCGGCGTCGACTACGTGTCCTACGGCCAGGACGAATGGAACACCGACACAGCCACGTTTCGTGGCTTCAGCCGCGGGCGCGATGCCCTCTCCCCAACCCTCTCCCACGAGGCGGGAGCAGGGAGAAGGCAGGCGATTCGCGGTGGTCTACCACCTGCTTTCCGTGCAGCACAACCGCCGCCTGCGCCTGCGCGCCTGGTGCGAGCCCGGCGAACCGCCGATGGTCGATTCGGTCATCGAAATCTGGAAGGCCGCCGACTGGTTCGAGCGCGAGGCGTTCGATCTCTTCGGCATCCTGTTCCGCGGCCACCCTGACCTGCGGCGCCTGCTGACGGATTACGGCTTCATCGGCCACCCGTTCCGCAAGGATTTCCCGCTCTCGGGCAACGTCGAGGTCCGCTACGACCCAGCCAAGGGCCGCGTGGTCTACGAGCCGGTCAGCATCGAGCCCCGCACGCTGGTGCCACGCGTGATCCGCGACGACAACCGCTACGAGGCCGCGCTCAAGGACGCACCGAAGCATGGCTGAGATCCGCAGCTACACGATGAACTTCGGCCCGCAGCATCCCGCGGCCCACGGCGTATTGCGCCTGGTGCTCGAGATGGACGGCGAGGTCGTGCAGAAGGCCGATCCGCACATCGGCCTGCTGCATCGCGCGACCGAAAAGCTCGCCGAGAGCAAGCCGTACAACCAGTCGATCGGCTACATGGACCGGCTCGACTACGTCTCGATGATGTGCAACGAACACGCGTACTGCATGGCGATCGAGAAGCTGCTCGGCGTGCAGGTGCCCGAGCGTGCGCAGTACATCCGCGTCATGTTCGACGAGATCACGCGCATCCTGAACCACCTGATGTGGCTCGGTGCGCACGGCCTCGACATCGGCGCGATGACGATGTTCCTGTATTGCTTCCGCGAGCGCGAAGACCTGATGGACTGCTACGAAGCCGTCTCGGGCACGCGCATGCACGCGACCTACTACCGCCCGGGCGGCGTCTATCGCGACCTGCCCGACACGCTGCCGAAATACCAGCCGTCGCGCTTCCGGAGCCCGAAGGAAATCGCCCGGCTGAACGAGGCGCGCTCCGGCACGCTGCTCGACTTCATCGACGATTTCACGGCGCGTTTCCCGGCGGCGATCGACGAATACGAGACGCTGCTCACCGACAACCGCATCTGGAAGCAGCGCACGGTCAACATCGGCGTCGTCACGCCCGAGCGCGCGCTCAACCTGGGCTTCACCGGCCCGGTGCTGCGTGGTTCGGGCGTCGCGTGGGACCTGCGCAAGAAGCAACCGTACGAAGTCTACGACCGCATGGATTTCGACATTCCTGTCGGCGTGAACGGCGACTGCTACGACCGCTACCTGGTCCGGGTCGAAGAACTGCGCCAGTCGAATCGCATCGTCAAGCAGTGCGTCGACTGGCTCAGGCAGAATCCCGGCCCGGTCATGATCGACGATCACAAGATCGTGCCGCCGCGCCGCGAAGAGATGAAGGGCGACATGGAATCGCTGATCCATCACTTCAAGCTGTTCACCGAAGGGTATTGCGTGCCGGCGGGCGAGTCCTACGCCGCCGTCGAGGCGCCCAAGGGCGAGTTCGGCATCTACCTCGTGTCGGACGGCGCCAACAAGCCGTACCGCCTCAAGTGCCGGGCACCGGGTTTCCCGCACCTCGCGGCGCTCGAGGAAATGACCACTGGTCACATGCTGGCGGACGTCGTGGCGGTGATCGGCACGCTCGACATCGTGTTCGGAGAGATCGACCGATGAGTGACTCCCATCCTCACCTGGACGCCGGCGGGGCGCTCTCGGCACACGTGCGCGAAGAGATCGACCACTGGCGCGCCAAGTTTCCGGCCGACCGGCAGCGCTCGGCCGTGATCGCCGCGCTGCATGCCGTACAGCATGAGAAGGGGCACCTGTCGCAGGAATCGATGGACGCGGTCGCCGGCTACCTCGGCCTGCCGCCGATCCAGGTCTACGAAGTCGCGTCGTTCTATTCGATGTTCGAGACCAGGCCCTGCGGCCGTCACCACATCTCGGTGTGCACCAACATCTCGTGCATGCTGTGCGGCGGCGAGGACATCCTCTCGCACCTGGAGAAGCGCCTGGGTATCAAGGTGGGGGAGAGCACCGCCGACGGCCGCTTCTATCTCAAGCAGGAAGAAGAATGCCTCGCGGCGTGCAACGGCGCGCCGATGATGATGGTCAACCACGTGTACTTCGAGCACCTGACGCCTGCGAAGGTCGATCAGATCCTCGACGATCACAAGTAAGCCGGTTAGCAGGAGCCCCCGCGTGGCCGACTGGAACGCTTCGCTGAATCTCGTCTGCTTCGAGCCGCTCAAGTACGAGCGCTCGTGGGAGCTCGAGACGTACCTGAAGATCGGCGGTTACGACGCCTGGAAGAAGATCCTGGCGGAAAAGCCGCCGCGCGAGCTGGTCATCGAAGCGGTGAAGGCCTCGGGCCTGCGCGGCCGTGGCGGTGCGGGCTTTCCCACCGGCCTGAAGTGGTCGTTCATGCCGCGCAACGCCCCGATGCAGAAGTACATGGTCTGCAACTCGGACGAGAGCGAGCCCGGGACCTGCCACGACCGCGACATCCTGCGTTACAACCCGCACGCGCTGATCGAAGGCATGGCCATCGGCGGCTACTGCACCAACTCTACGGTTGGCTACAACTACATCCGCGGCGAATTCATGGCGGAGCCGTTTCCGCGCTTCGAAGCCGCGGTGCAGGAGGCTTACGCCGCGGGCCTGTTGGGCAGGAACATCCTGGGGTCGGGCGTCGATTTCGACCTTTACTCCTTCATGGGTGCGGGTGCATACATCTGCGGCGAAGAGACCGCGCTGCTCGAGTCGCTCGAAGGCAAGCAGGGACGTCCGCGCTTCAAGCCCCCGTTCCCGGCCAACTTCGGCCTCTACGGCAAGCCGACGACGATCAACAACGCGCAGAGCTATGCGTCCGTGCCGACTATCCTGCGCAAGGGTCCGGAGTGGTTCGCCGGCCTTGGGCCTCCCAACTCGGGCGGCACGGTGATCTTTTCGGTCTCGGGCCACGTCGCGAATCCGGGCAATTTCGAAGTGCCGCTCGGCATTCCGTTCCCCGACCTGCTCGCGATGGCAGGTGGAGTCTGGAAGGGCCGCGCGCTCAAGGCCGTGATTCCGGGCGGTTCGTCCGTGCCCGTGCTCAGGGCCGAGGCCATCATGGCCGCCAACATGGATTACGACTCGCTCAAGAAGGCGGGCTCGTCGCTCGGTTCGGCCGCGGTCATCGTCATGGACGAGACCACGTGCATGGTCCGGGTGCTCGAGCGCCTTTCGCGCTTCTACCACGCGGAATCGTGCGGCCAGTGCACGCCGTGCCGTGAAGGCACGGGCTGGCTCAACCGCACCTTGAAGCGGATCCTGGCGGGGCAGGGCAGGCAGGCCGACATCGACATGCTGGTCGACGTCGCCAACAAGATCGAAGGCCATACCATCTGCGCGCTCGGCGACGCCGCAGCGTGGCCGGTGCAGAGCTTCGTCCGTCATTTCCGGCACGAGTTCGAATATTTCGTCGAGCACGGCCACAGCATCGTCGCGGCGCGCGGTCAGGCAGCGTGATCAGGTCACCATGAGCGAAGAGCTGGTCAATATCGAAGTCGACGGCGTGCCGATGCAGGCGCGCAAGAACGCCATGGTCATCCAGGTCACGGATGCCAACGGCGTCTATATCCCGCGTTTCTGCTACCACGACAAGCTGAGCATCGCGGCCAACTGCCGCATGTGCCTGGTCGAGGTCGAAAAAGCGCCGAAGCCGATGCCCGCCTGCGCGACGCCGGTCGCCGAGGGCATGAAAATCTTCACCAGGTCGCCCAGGGCGATCGCGGCGCAGAAGGCGACGATGGAATTCCTGCTGATCAACCACCCGCTCGACTGCCCGATCTGCGACCAGGGCGGAGAGTGCGAACTGCAGGACCTCGCGATGGGCTTCGGGCGCGACGTGTCGCGCTATGCCGAGCGCAAGCGCGTGTTCAAGGACGAGAACCTCGGCCCGCTGGTCTCCACCGACATGACGCGCTGCATCCACTGCACGCGCTGCGTGCGGTTCGGCCAGGAAATCGCGGGCGCCCCGGCGCTCGGCACGATCGGTCGCGGCGAGCAGACGATGATCTCGACGTTCATCGAGCAGAGCATCGATCACGAACTCTCCGCCAACATCATCGACCTGTGCCCGGTCGGCGCGTTGAACAACAAGCCGTACCGTTACCGCGCCCGCGCCTGGGAAATGACGCAGGCGCCGCTCGTGTCGCCGCACGATTGCGTCGGCACCAACCTGAGCGCGCACGTGCTGCGCGGCCGGGTCATGCGCATCGTGCCGCGCGCGAACGAGGCGATCAACGAATCCTGGATCGCCGACCGCGACCGTTTCAGCTGCGACGGCTTCTACTCGGCCGACCGCGCGCTGAAGCCGATGGTCAAGGAAGGCGGCGCCTGGCGCGAAGTCGACTGGGAAACCGCGCTCGAGGCGGCGGCCAAGGGCCTGCAGCAGGTCGTGCGCGAGGCCGGCCCGGCCCAGGTCGGCGTGCTCGCGTCGCCGATTGCTTCGCTCGAGGAACTCGTGCTCACGGCAAAGGTCGCTCGTGCGATCGGCACGAACAATATCGACCACCGGCTGCGCCGCGTCGATTTCCGTGACCAGGCGAACGACCCGGTCGCGCCGATGCTCGGGTGCTCCATATCCGAGATCGAGCAGGCGGCAGGCGTGCTGGTCGTGGGCTCGAACCTGCGCAAGGAAGTGCCGCTGATCGCACATCGCGTCCGCCAGGGCGCCGTGCGCCGCGGCGCGAAGGTCTCGTTCATCAACCCGCGCGCGTACGACGTGCGGTTCCCGGTCACCGCCGATCTCACCAGCAACGGGCTCGGCATGGCGCAGCACCTGGCGGCCGTGCTCGTCGCGTCGCTCAATGCGCAAGGCAAGGCCGCGCCGGCGCACCTGGCGACCGCGCTCGCGGGCGTCACGCCGACGGCTCTGCACGAAGCCGTGGCGGCAACGCTGGCCGCGGGCGAACTGCGCGTCATCCTGCTGGGTGCGCTCGCGCAGCATCATGGTGCGTATTCAGAACTCCGTGCGCTGGCGACGGCGCTGGCCGGCGCCACCGGCGCCAGGCTCGGGTTCCTGCCTGAGGGCGGCAACGCCGTCGGAGCGGCGCTGGCCGGCGTTCTCCCGCATCGCGCCACGGGCGGTCGTGCAGTCGCTGCGCCTGGTCTCAACGCCGTCGAGATGCTCGCGGCGCGGCTCAAGGCGTACGTGCTCGTGGGTGGTATCGAATCCGCCGACCTCGTGCCTTCGTCGGCCATTGACTCGTCGTTACGCGGTGCGGACTGCGTCGTCGCCGTCACGCCGTACGCAAGCGAGGAAATCCTCGCCAACGCGAGCGTGATCCTGCCGAGCGCGGTGTTCGCCGAAACCTCGGGCACCTGGGTCAACGTCGAAGGGCGCTGGCAGAGTGTCGCGGGTGCGTCGAAGCCGGCCGGTGAGGCCCGGCCTGCGTGGAAGATCCTGCGCGTGCTCGGCAACCTGCTCGGGCTCGACGGATTCGAGTACGTCAGCTCGGAAGACGTGCGCGACGAACTCCGCCATGAACTCGACACGTACAAGGGCGGGATGGCCGCCGCGGCCGCGTTCGCCCCGGGTCGCCTGGCGTCCATGGACGTGACGCGCGAAGTCGCCATTTACGGCATCGATGCCGTCGTGCGTCGTTCCGCGCCGCTGCAAGCCACGGTGGATGGCCAGGCAGGCGCTGCCGGAGGTGCGGCGTGACCGACACGATCGTCGCGCTCTGGCTGTCACAGCCGGAATGGCTGCGTACCACGCTGGTCAGCATCGGCCAGATCCTCGCGGTCACGATCACGGTGATCCTGTGCGTGGCCTACACGACGCTGGCTGAGCGCAAGGTGATCGGCTACATGCAGGTCCGCATCGGGCCCAACCGCGTGGGCCCGTTCGGCCTGCTGCAGCCGTTCGCCGACGTCATCAAGCTGCTGCTGAAGGAAGTCGTCGTCCCGTCGCGCTCGAACCGCTACCTGTTCGTGGTGGCACCGCTGCTGACGCTCACTCCCGCCTTCGCTGCCTGGGCGGTGATGTCGCTGTGGCCCGGTTTTGCGATCGCGCACATCGATGCGGGCGTGCTCTACATCCTGGCGCTCGCGGGTTTCGGCGCCTACGGCATCATCCTCGCCGGCTGGGCTGCCAACTCGAAGTATGCGTTCCTGGGCGCCATGCGCTCGGCGGCGCAGATCGTCGCGTACGAAATCGCGATGGGATTCGCGCTGGTCGGCGTGGTGATGGCGGCCGGCACGCTCAACATCGGCAAGATCGTGGAGGCGCAGGCGGGCGGGCCGGGCAGCTGGTACTGGCTCTGGCTGTTCCCGCTGATGGTCGTGTACTTCATCTCGGGTGTGGCCGAAACCAACCGCGCGCCGTTCGACGTCGCGGAAGGCGAGTCGGAAATCGTCGCCGGTTTCCACGTCGAGTACTCCGGCATCGCGTTCGCGCTGTTCTTCCTGGCCGAATACGCCAACATGATCCTGATCTCGGCGTTGTCGGCCACCTTCTTCCTCGGCGGCTGGCTGTCGCCGGTCGAAGGCTACCCGGTGCTCGGCGACATCACCGTGCTCGCGGCGCCCGGCCTGCACTGGTTCATCCTCAAGACCTGCTTCTTCCTGTTCTGCTTCCTGTGGTTCCGCGCGACGTTCCCGCGATACCGCTACGACCAGATCATGCGGCTCGGCTGGAAGGTGTTCATTCCCGTCACGCTGGTCTGGCTGTGCGCCGAGGCGGCGATGTGGATCTACAAGATCGGGCCCTGGGCCGCGTGAGGTAGCGAGAGCGTGCGCAGCTTCATCAAGACATTTTTCCTCTGGGAACTGCTGCAGGGCCTGCGTGTGACGCTGCGCGCGTTCTTCGCGCCGAAGTTCACCGTCCAGTACCCGGAGGAGAAGACCCCGCAGTCGCCGCGCTATCGCGGCCTGCATGCGCTGCGCCGTTACGCCAATGGCCAGGAGCGCTGCATCGCCTGCAAGCTCTGCGAGGCGGTCTGCCCGGCGCTCGCGATCACGATCGAGTCCGACGTCAGCGCCGACGGCACGCGCCGGACGACGCGCTACGACATCGACCTGTTCAAGTGCATCTACTGCGGCTTCTGCGAGGAGGCCTGCCCGGTCGATGCGATCGTGGAGACCCGCATCCACGAGTACCACATGGAAAACCGCGGCGAGAACATCATGACCAAGGACAAGCTGCTCGCGATGGGCGAGCGCTACGAAGCCATGATCGCGGCCGACAAGGCCGCCGACGCGCGCTACCGCTGACCGAGGCGACACTGGAATGATCGTCAACGTCCTGTTCTACGTTTTCGGCGCGATCCTGGTCGTGACCGCACTCGGCGTCATCACGGCGCGCAACCCGGTGCACTGCGCGCTGTTCCTGGTCGCGGCCTTCCT
Source organism: uncultured Gammaproteobacteria bacterium (assembly GCA_963793675.1). Classification (GTDB taxonomy): domain Bacteria; phylum Pseudomonadota; class Gammaproteobacteria; order Steroidobacterales; family Steroidobacteraceae; genus RPQJ01. The sequence continues at coordinate 847,699 of CAWCBA010000010.1, forward strand.
CAACAGTGCCGTGATCTGGCTGCTGCTCCAGGCCGAGTTCCTCGCGCTCACGCTGATCGTGGTCTACGTCGGCGCGGTGATGGTGCTGTGGCTGTTCGTGGTGATGATGCTCGACGTCGACGTCGAGAAGCTGCGGCAGGGATTCACGCGCTATGCCCCGCTGGGCGCCCTGATTGCCCTGATCGTCGTGGCGCAGATCGGCCTCGTGGTCTATGTCCGCAGGCTCGGCCTGGACGATACGGCCGCGGCAGTCGTCAACCGGCCCGAGGGCTATTCGAACACGCAGGAGCTCGGGCACCTGCTCTACACGCAGTACCTGTATCCGTTCGAGATCGCCGCGGTCATCCTGCTGGTCGCGATCGTCGCGGCCATCACGCTCACCATGCGTGAGCGCCCGGGACAGAAGGTCCAGGACATCGGCAAGCAGGTTGCGGTCAGGGCGAAGGACCGTGTGCGCATCGTCAAGATGGACGCGGAGGCGAGGCAATGATCCCGCTGTCGCACGTCCTGCTGCTGTCCGGCATCCTGTTCAGCCTCGCGGTCGCCGGCATCTTCATCAACCGCAAGAACGTGCTGCTGCTGCTGATGTGCATCGAGCTCATGCTGCTGTCGGTGAACTTCAACTTCATCGCGTTCTCGCATTACCTCGGCGACCTGTCCGGGCAGGTGTTCGTGTTCTTCATCCTCACGGTCGCCGCCGCCGAATCCGCCATCGGGCTGGCGATCCTCGTGGTGCTGTTCCGCGAGCGGCGCAGCATCAACGTCGAAGACCTCGACTCGATGAGGGGCTGAGCCGTGGAACAGACGCTGCTCACCATCGTCCTGGCGCCGCTGGCCGCATCGGTCATTGCGGGGTTCCTCGGCCGGCGGATTGGTCGCGTGGCTACCCACAGCCTCACGATCGCCGGCGTCGCCGTCTCCTGCGCGCTCTCGGTCAAGGTCCTGCTGGGCCTGCTGAGTGGCGCACCGGTGTTCGACGGCGCGGTCTACACCTGGCTGGTCAGCGACGGCATCCAGATGCAGGTCGGCTTCCTGGTCGACCGGCTCTCGGCGCTGATGATGGTCGTGGTGACTTTCGTCTCGCTGATGGTGCACGTCTACACCATCGGCTACATGCACGACGATCCGGGCTATACCCGGTTCTTCAGCTACATCTCGCTGTTCACGTTCGCGATGCTGATGCTCGTGATGTCGAACAACCTGGTGCAGCTGTTCTTCGGGTGGGAGGCAGTGGGCCTGGTGTCGTACCTGCTCATCGGCTTCTGGTACACGAGGCCGTCGGCCATCTTCGCGAACATGAAGGCGTTCCTGGTCAACCGCGTCGGCGACTTCGGCTTCCTGCTCGGCATTGCAGGCCTCATCCACCTGACCGGCACGCTGCATTACTCCGAGGTCTTCGCGCAGGCCGACACGATCGCCGGCAGCACGTTCGAGCTCATTCCCGGGCACACCTGGCAGGCAGCCACGGTCATCTGCATCTGCCTGTTCATCGGTGCGATGGGCAAGTCTGCCCAGGTGCCGCTGCACGTCTGGCTGCCGGATTCGATGGAAGGCCCGACGCCGATCTCGGCGCTGATCCACGCGGCCACGATGGTCACCGCGGGCATCTTCATGGTCGCCCGCATGTCGCCGCTGTTCGAGCTGTCGGAGACCGCACTCAGCTTCGTGCTGGTGATCGGCGCGACTACGGCGCTCTTCATGGGTTTCCTCGGCATCGTCAACAACGACATCAAGCGGGTGGTGGCGTATTCGACGCTGTCGCAGCTCGGTTACATGACGGTGGCGCTCGGCGTCTCGGCGTATGCCGGCGCGATCTTCCACCTGATGACGCACGCGTTCTTCAAGGCGCTGCTGTTCCTCGCGGCCGGTTCGGTCATCATTGCGATGCACCACGAGCAGGACATGCGCAAGATGGGCGGCCTGAGGAAGTACATGCCCATCACGTACTGGACCGCGCTGATCGGTTCACTGGCGCTGATCGGCTTTCCGGGTTTCTCGGGCTTCTTCTCCAAGGACGCACTGATCGAGGCCGTGCACGCCTCGCGCATTCCAGGCGCCGGTTACGCCTATTTCTGCGTGATCGTCGGTGTGTTCGTCACCGCGTTCTATTCGTTCCGGCTCGTCTTCATGACGTTCCACGGCGAGGAGCGCATGGATCACCACACACAGGAGCACCTGCACGAGAGCCCGTGGGTGGTCACGGTCCCGCTGGTGCTGCTCGCGATCCCGTCGTTGGCCATCGGCTGGTTCACGATTGAGCCGCTGCTGTTCGGGGGCTACTTCGACGGCTCGATCCGCGTGGCGGAGCAGCACGACGTTCTGCATCACATCAGCGAGGAGTTCCACGGGTCGGCGCAGTTCGTGCTGCATGGCTTGATGGGCCCGGCCGTCTGGCTGGCCGCAGCCGGCGTAGCACTGGCCTGGTTCCTGTACCTCAAGCGTCCCGATCTCCCGGCCCGGCTGCGGGAGAGGGCAGGCGGCCTCTACACGCTGCTCGAGAACAAGTACTACTTCGACTGGTTCAACGAGAAGGTCATCGCCGCGGGAAGTCGCATGCTCGGCACCGCGCTCTGGAAGGGCGGCGACGTCGCCTTGATCGATGGCGCGGCGGTCAACGGGTCAGCGAAGCTCGTCGCGTGGGTGGCCCAGACCGCCCGCGGCCTGCAGTCGGGCTACCTCTATCACTACGCCTTCGCGACGATCATCGGCCTTTCGGTCCTGCTCGCATGGCTCCTCTGGCGAAGCTGAGCACCAAGAATCATGCAACTCGACTGGCCCATCCTGAGCGTCCTCGTCTGGCTGCCCATCGCTGCCGGGGTGCTGCTGCTCCTCGTCGGCGAGGGCAATGCCGCGATCGGCCGCTGGCTCGCGCTCGCTGCCAGCCTCGCGACGTTCGTGATCAGCGTCCTGCTCTGGCGCGAGTTCGACCCATCGACCGCCTCGATGCAGTTCTTCGAGCAGCAGCCGTGGATCGGCGCCTTCAATGCCTGGTACACGCTCGGTGTGGATGGCATCTCGATGCCGTTGATCGTGCTGACGACGTTCATCACGCCACTGGTCGTCATTGCCGGCTGGACCGTGATCGAGAAACGGCCAACGCAGTACTTCGCGGCCTTCCTGATCCTCGAAGGCCTGATGATCGGCGTGTTCGCGGCGCTCGACGCGATGCTGTTCTACGTGCTGTGGGAAGCCATGCTGATCCCGATGTTCGTGATCATCGGCGTCTGGGGCGGTGCGCGGCGTGTGTACGCCACGGTCAAGTTCTTCCTCTACACCTTCCTGGGCTCGGTGCTCATGCTGGTGGCGCTCATCTACATGTACCTGAAGGGCGGCAGCTACTCGATCGCGGACCTGCAGGCGCTCCCGCTCACGCTGCGCGAGCAGGTGCTGATCTTCTCGGCATTCCTGGTGGCTTTCGCGGTCAAGGTGCCGATGTGGCCCGTGCACACCTGGTTGCCCGACGCGCACGTCGAAGCGCCGACGGGCGGCTCGGTGATCCTGGCCGCGATCATGCTGAAGATGGGTGGCTACGGCTTCCTGCGCTTCAGTCTGCCGATCACGCCGGATGCCGCGCACGAGCTCGACTGGCTCGTGATCACGCTGTCGCTCACGGCCGTGGTCTACATCGGCTTCGTCGCGCTCGTGCAGCAGGACATGAAGAAGCTGATCGCGTATTCGTCCATCGCGCACATGGGTTTCGTGACGCTCGGCGCTTTCATCGCCTTCGAGATCTTCCGCGCTACCGGCCAGGTCCAGGGCGCCGCCATGGGCCTCGACGGCGCGATGGTGCAGATGATTTCGCACGGGCTCGTCTCCGGCGCGCTGTTCCTCTGCATCGGCGTGCTCTACGACCGCATGCACAGCCGCCAGATCGCGGACTACGGCGGCGTGATCAACACCATGCCGATCTTCGGCGCATTCATGGTGCTGTTCGCCATGGCCAATGCGGGCTTGCCGGGCACGTCCGGGTTCGTCGGCGAGTTCCTGGTGATCCTCGCGGCCTTCAAGGCGAACTTCTGGTACGCGTTCCTCGCGGCGGTCACGCTGATCCTCGGCGCGGCCTACACGCTGTGGCTGGTGAAGCGGGTGGTGTTCGGTCCCGTCGGCAACGACCAGGTCGCGCAATTGCAGGACCTGAACGGCCGTGAATTCCTGGTGCTGGGCGTGCTTGCCGTCGCCGTGCTCGCGCTGGGCCTGTGGCCGGCGCCGCTGCTCGACGTCATGCGCCCGACCATCGAGCAACTGGTGCAGCAGATGATGATGACGAAGCTCTGACCATGAACCCGGCATCCATCACCAGCCTGGACCTCACCCTCGCGGCGCCCGAGATGTTCGTGCTTGCGGCGACTTGCATCGTGCTGCTCGTCGACCTGTTCCTGACCGAGCGCACACGCTGGGTCACTTTCGCGCTGTCGCTGCTCACGCTGGCCGGCGCCTCGTGGATCACGACGGTGACCGGGTTCTCCGAACGCACGGTCGGCTGGCACGGTACCTACGTGGCCGACCCGCTGTCGGGCCTGCTGAAGATCGTGGCGTATGGTTCGGTCGCGGTCGCGTTCCTGTATGGACACGGCTACCTGCAGGTGCGGCGCATCCTGAAGGGCGAGTACTTCGTGCTCGGGCTGTTCGCGCTTCTCGGCATCATGGTGCTGGTGTCGGCCAACAGCCTGGTGACGCTGTACCTCGGCGTGGAACTGCTGGCGCTGTCGCTGTACGCGCTCGTTGCGTTCAACCGCGATTCCGGCATCGCCGCCGAGGCCGCGATCAAGTATTTCGTGCTGGGATCGATCGCCTCCGGCGCGCTGCTGTACGGCATGTCGATCATCTACGGCGTCACGGGTTCGCTCGAACTCGGCGTCATCAGCAATGCGGCGCTGCAGATGCCGGCAGGCCAGATCGGCCTGCTGTTCGGCCTGGCTTTCATCGTCGTCGGTGTCGCCTTCAAGTTCGGTGCGGTGCCGTTCCACACGTGGGTGCCGGACGTCTATCACGGCGCGCCGACGCCGGTGACGCTGTTCCTGGCCGCCGCGCCGAAGCTCGGCTCGTTTGCGCTGGCGTTCCGGCTGCTCGCCGAGGGTCTCGGCGCCGTTCATGCGACGGGCTGGCAGGACATGATCACGATGGTCGCGGTGTTGTCGATCATCGTCGGCAACGTCGTCGCGATCGCGCAGACCAACATCAAGCGCATGCTGGCGTATTCGACGATCTCGCACGTTGGCTTCATCCTGCTCGGCATCCTTGCCGGCACCAGCCAGGGGTACGAGGCCGCGCTGTACTACACGATCACGTACGTGATCATGTCGGTCGGTGGCTTCGGCATGATCATCCTGCTGTCGCGCAACGGCTTCGAGGCCGACAGTCTCGAGGATTTCAAGGGCTTGAACGCGCGCAGCCCGTGGTTCGCAGCGGTCATGCTGATGCTGATGTTCAGCATGGCGGGCGTGCCGCCGTTCGTCGGCTTCTGGGCCAAGCTGGCCGTGATCCAGGCCGTGCTCAACATCGGCAGCCTGTGGCTCGCGATCCTCGCGGTCGCGCTCTCGGTGATCGGCGCCTACTACTACCTGCGGGTCGTGAAGCTGATGTATTTCGACGAGCCGACGGACAAGGCGGCACTGCAGGGCGGCAGCGGGCGATGCGTTTCGTGCTCAGCCTGAACGGGCTCGCGGTGCTGGTGCTCGGGTTGTTTCCGGGACTGCTGCTCGCACTCTGCGCTCGGGTCATCCCGTAGCGGCGTCCGGCGGGCCTTCGAGGCCTGCAGGGGCAAATGATTTGATAAGAATCGCCGCCTATGTATAATAGGCGGCTCGATTGCGGGGTGGAGCAGTCTGGCAGCTCGTCGGGCTCATAACCCGAAGGTCGTAGGTTCAAATCCTGCCCCCGCTACCAATCGAATCGAAGCGAACGGCCCCTCTGGGGCCGTTTTGCTGTCCCGGCCGTCCACGCACCGCTCGTCCGTCGACGGCACTTCTTGACACCACCCATACGCAGGGTTTCCCATCACCAGATGAAATCACGGTTGGCCGACAACGCTCGTCTTGGGCTGAGTGAAGACCTGCGACGCATGACGCCCGAGCAGCGGTTGGCGGCTTACCTCGTCCATTGCCAGCTAATGGCTCAACTTTGCCTGGCCGGCCGAACAGCGCGCCAAGGCTCGGCGAATCCTGCTCCACGCGATGCGGACTAGCGCCCCCGGTCAGTCCGCGCTGTTGATGCTCGACGCCGCTGACCTGCTGGCGGCGAAGCGCATCCGTTACGCTGTCGTCGGTGCCATGGCCGCGGCCGTGTACGGGGTCGTGCGCGCCAGTCTGGATGCGGATGCGGTTGTCGCGATGCAGGTGCGCGAGGCCGATGGCCTCCGGCAGGCGTTCATCGATTCCGGTTACGAAGTCGACCTGAGGGTCGGCGATGTTGACGACCCGATTCCAGCGCTGCTCGAAGTCCGGGACCGACACAGCAATCGTGTCGACTTGCTGATCGGTCTGCGGGGATTGGACCCTCAGGCAATGAACCGAACGCGGCAAGTCGAATTGGCGGGATCGACGCTGGAGATTGTCGGCCGCGAGGACTTCGTCGCCATGAAGGCGTTCGCTGGCGGACCCGTGGATCTGGCAGACGCGCGCGCGGTGCTGGATCTGGACCGTTCGTCGTTCGACATAGACCTGCTGCGTCGCCTGGCGCAACGGTTTGGCCGCGACACGGCGAGTGTGGTGGAGACCCTCCTTGGCCGCGTTGACTGAGGCGTCCTGATTGGCGTGCGACTGACCTGCTGGCTCATGACCCGAAGGACGTAGGTTCAAATCCTACCCCCGCTACCATCGAATCGAAGCGAACGGCCCCTCTGGGGTCGTTCTGCTATGTGCCTTATCGAGCCACTCACCAACCCGCCAGTGTCCCGGCATCGGGGCAAAGGCACTCAGGCTACGACTTCATCCGGGTCCACGGGAAAGTTGCTCTTGATCCAGGCTCTGGTTTCCTTGTCCTGCTCGAGGACAATTTCATTGCTCGACCCATAGGCGCATTCAAGCCAGGCAGCTTTAGTCACGGGTCGCCCAGGCTGCGCAGATGCTCAGCTATTGGGTCCCCCTTCAGCCATGCCGGGAGTTCCCTTGCCGCGACGTCGGCAATGCCCACGCAGGGTTTTTTCGCATCGCTCAAATTTGTCTCCTGACCAGTCCCCACACACGTGCATAGGTAATCTGAACCCTGGATGTGCGCGGGTGCAATGGTCTCCATCCATCCGCCCAGTCTGCGTGTCGGCACGGGCGGAGAGTTAAGTCAAAACGCGTGCCGTCTCGGTCCCGGCTGGCGTAGATTCTGGAACGGGACTACAAGAACGAGGGGGCAGCCCATGAGGAACTCCCATCCGGTCGAACGACGACGAGGCGGCCGCCGCACCGCACTCATGAACGGCATCACATGGATGATGACGAAATCACTGGTTATTTACGTTGCGGCCGCGCTGTTGCAACGCGCCTGGACGCTGCTGAACTCGGACGTGACGCATGTGATCCGGCGTCTATAGCAACCTCTTCCGGCCCACTCACGCCACGAACACAGGGGCCACGCGAACCTGTCGTTGGCGGGATAAGCAAGGCGTGGCCGCGCACCTCGCCGCACTGAATGAAGTTCTGCGTTATGTCTGCAAAGCGTTGTAACGTGTGTCGCCGCATGGTTTAAGTATCTGCAAGATCGAATCGGCACCATGCGGGCCGCTGCGCTGATAGTAAGTCGGCTGCGAGTCGTTTCACCGCTGCGAACCGGATGGTGCCACCAAAATCAGCGACCCGGCCCGGCGCCGGGATCTCTGTTTCTTGCCTGACAGAGCGGTGCTATCCAGTCTGCCGGTGATCGCCGGCTGCGGCCGTCCGGGATCGTGGTCAAGTGCACTAAAGGCTGCCCGCCTAACCCTGCGCTGGATAGAAGAGAACCGTGAGCAGGGCCAGTCCGCTGTACATACCGATCTCAAGCGTTTCGGAAATGGGTTGGATGCGTAACAGCGCGCCCCAGACGTGCACGACGATCATGAACGCCGATACCGCAAGCAGTATCTGGAACGTGAAGATCAGTCCTGTTCCGTTCACTACCGCCTGCAGCATCAGGAGTTCGACGATCAGGATGAAGGCCCCAAGACAACGACCAAAATAAATGGCCAGGTCCGTCTGCTCCGGAATTTTCCAGCCGAACCACGCGGCCCACCTGAGTGGCACGAGGAAGATGGGCAGGGCAAAAACCACCGTTGTCACTGCCATCAGGAACAAGAGGTACGTCTGCGCGTGCGCGCCCCAGATTCCGAACATGCCGACACTCCCATGCACCAGATGCTCAGAGCATAGCGAGGCCATTGGCAACCCGCTATCAGCGGCCGCAGGGCAAATCAGCGCTTTCCACGATTGCGGCGTGAGGGGTTTGAGCGTCGACTTTATCGCACCCCATACAGGTGCAGGAGGTGGGCATACGGCCGATGTGCACCAAGGGAATTGCCGTTGGTCGCTCGGGCACTTTGCCAGGGAATACGTTGCACGAAGTTCCTTGCCGCCGGTTGCACACGGGGCGACCCCGCAGGCAGCCAATGCGCGGTGTGGAGGCTCAGATGAATTCAATGAACCTGTTCAAGTGGCTCGCAATCGCGATGATCGCCACGATTCCGATCCTCTTGTCCTTTGCCAGCCGAGATACCGATGCCCGCCTGTCTTTGCTGACTTGTGCCCCGGGGGCCAAAGGCTGCCGGACTGGGCGCACCAGCAAGTCTTCAGAACGCCGGCGCGCGCCTCGTCGGCAAGCTCTGCTCGTCGATGCGGGCTGATTTTCTTTGATCTGGATCACGGATTTCGCTAGCCCGCAGGGGGGACACTGCCCGAGCCATGGATCCCGCGAAATTCTCCGCCGTGACGATTGTCGCAGCACGCGAATGCTGCCCGGCGGTGCAGGAGCTTGCTGGTCGAAAGATTCTCGCCGCCACGGCGCCTAGATTGCCGATGGCCGACTGCACCTTGCCGTCCCGGTGCCAGTGCCGCTTCAGGAAACTTTCCGACCGGCGCGAAGACGACGAGGATCGACGCTACCTCAGTAGTGACATCCACTCGACGTGGGTTGCGGAGCCGCAACGACGGAAGTCCAAAGGCCGTCGTAGTCAGGATTGAACGGCGACTCCCACGATGTGACCACGGTCGCGGTCGCGGTCGACGGCCAGGGCTATTCTTCCCTCAGGTCGGCAGAGGCAGAGCCAGTGCCCAATCAAAAGAAGCCCGCGGAATCGAATCGTGATGCACCGGTCGAGCGGCGCGAGCAGCCGCGCGAGGACATGTGTGCCACGGACTGGGAGACCATCGTGCTCAAGCGGGTCGAGCGCCATGTCGAGTCGCTCTCGGGTGACCACAGTTCCCAGTCGGGCCCACTGAGCGAATCCAGTTGGGAGGAAGCGGCGCTCCTTGCCCTAAGGCGCCGAATCCGGGATCTCAAGCCCGACTAGCCCGACTAGCCCGACAGTCCGGCGGCTGTCCAACTGCAGTCTTGGTCCCCTAGCGTTCCGGGGACCTGGGACGACGCTCCGCGCCTTGTTGCGCACCACAATTTGGGAGCAAGATCGGACCTCGGGCCGTCATCGTCGCAAGGGGGGAAGCGATCATGGACTTCAGCAGGCAGATTGCGCGCGTCAAGGCCATCCTGGGCACTCCGCGCGCCGAGTGGCCCGTCATCGCCGCCGAGCCTGCGACGGTCGGGGGCATCTACAAGGACTACGTGCTGATCCTCGCCGCGATCCCGGCGGTGTTCGGGTTCCTGAAGTACAGCGTCATCGGTATCAGCCTGCCGTTCCTCGGGACCTATCGCGCTGGCATAGGCGCGGGACTCAGCGGGATGGTCATGAGCTACGTCCTCGGGCTTGCGTCCGTCTACGTCCTGTCACTGATCGTCGATGCGCTGGCCCCCAGGTTCGGCGGCCAGAAGGACAGCGTGCAGGCCTTCAAGGTCGTGGCTTACGCTTCGACCGCCAGCTGGATCGCCGGATTTGGCCAGGTCCTGCCATGGGTCTCGGTGCTGATCCTGCTGGCCGGTGGCGTCTACAGCATCTACCTGCTCTATCTCGGCCTCCCGCAGACAATGAAGTGCCCGGCGGAGAAGGCCGTGGGCTACACCGCGGTCACCATCGTCATCGCGATCCTCCTCAGCTGGCTGATCAGTTTCGCCGTGGGTGGCGTCATCGGCGTAGGCGGCAGCATGCGCGGTTCGGGCCTGCCCGGCGTCAGCGACTCGCGTGACGGAGGCGGTTTCGACAAGGACAGCGCAATGGGCAAGCTGGAGTCCATGGCGCGGCAGGCGGAGGAGGCGGGCAAGAAGATGGAAGCTGCGCAGAAGTCCGGCGACGTACAGGCCCAGCGCGAAGCGGCAGGGGAGATGATGTCGGCGGTGGCAGGCGGGGGAGCCCAGGTCGAGTCACTGGCGCCCGACAGGATCAAGCCCTTCGTGCCGGAGTCCCTTGCCGGCCTGAAGCGGACGGAGATATCGGCCGAACGTAACAACGCCATGGGAATGCAGGTCAGCGAGGCGCGCGGGACCTACTCGGACGATGCGGGGCGTTCACTGCACCTCGAGATCGTCGACATGGGCGGCATGAAGGGAATGATGGCGTTTGCAGGCTGGGCTGCCGGGGAGCAGGAGCGGGAAACGGACCGCGGCTACGAGAAGACGTACAGGCAGGACGGACGGCTCGTCCACGAAGAGTGGGACACGGAGCGGAAGAGCGGCGAATACTCGACCGTGCTGGGTGAGCGATTCTCGGTCAAGTTGAGCGGCGAAGCCTCGAGCATCACCGAACTCAAGGCTGCCGTTGCAAGTCGGGACCTGGCAGGACTCGAAGCCCTGAGGAACGAGGGCGTGACGCAGAACTGACGCCGGAGGAGGCCCGCTGGCTAATTGTTTTTCGCGCCTTGCTCGACCCACTGCCGGATGGTCGCGATATCCGTCGGGTCGAGCGGCTTGGCATCGCCATGCGGCATCTTCAACGACGGGTCCACGCGGCCTTCGATCAGCATGACGAGTACGCTGGTCAGCGGCTCGCCGGGCAGGACCACGGGCCCGTATTGCGTGCCCTTCATCAAGGTCTCATAACTCCCGAGTTCGAAACCGCTCACTACGTATCCCGCCTGTCCGGGCACGTGGCAGCTCTTGCAATGCTTGTCGAGGATGGGAGTCACGTCTTTGACGTAGCTGATCTCGGGCGCCCGCTGGCAGCCAGCGAGCAGCGGCAGGGCGACCGCAGCCGCGGCGACACAACGCAGGAATTTCGTGTTCATGAAGACTCCGCGAATGGTTCGCTGTTGCACAGGACGTTCCCCCTCCAGGCGGGGGCCGGCAATCCGCTGATCTACGTAGAAGGGCAGACGGGCCGAAGGTCTTTCGGTGCGACAATTTCTCGATGATTCCGACCCGGTCGGCGGGGCGACTGCCGGGCGAGTCCGGCAGATGACATAAGCGAGCGGCCGCTCCCGGCAATTGGACGACATGTCATCAAGTTATCGTGACGCGTGCCGCAACTGTGATCTAAAGGGCTCCTACTGGCCACCTGCGCGCGTCCAGAATGGCAAGGGATGCAAAGCTCCGACACCCAGCTAGAGACCGGCGTCGATAGACAGCGCCAGTTCATACGGGCGATGTGCAAGTCGGCCGACGCCCAGTCCGTGACGCAGTCCGAGAGTGACCTGCTGGAAGCGATCCTGGCAGCGCTGCTGCGCGGACAGGATGTCTCGGACCTGATCGGAATCAGGCGGGCTCACGCCCGCCGACCTTCCGACCCGATTCGTATCGCGATTCACTACCTGTGTCTCACGAAACTCATGCATGTGAAGCCCGTGGTGGCGTGGCGCACGGTTGGCGATGCCTGGGGGTTGAAGAAACGTCAGGTGCAATGGATCATCGCCGACAACGGAGTGCGCGCACTGGCGGTGCTGCGCCAATTCGCCGTGACCCCAGAGGCGCTGCTTCGCAACTGTGAGCGGCACGCGCGCGGTGTCCGGGCGGACCGTCGCCGGTCAGGGTCCAAGCCGTCGGCGCAAGGCGGAAGACGCGCGACGGACTCGACCTGAACCTCGGCCGGGTGCCGTGACCCATACGGCCCTGCAGGCTTACCTTACGGGCCTCGCGCCAGGCGTGAGCGAGCCGCCGTCCCAAAGGTGATGCGGGTCCGGGTAGAAAGTGAGCGAGCCGCTTTCACGCCCATGGGGTTCATGAAAGAGTACGAGCCAGCCGCCGGGGACCCTTGCGCGCAGCAGGACGCAGTCCGAGTGCCCCGATAACCCATGCTGGCTGAGGGTTTCCCAAGTTACCGTCGGTCTGCCCGGCATTTTAGCTCCGCTAACTTCAAGGGCCAGAAGCCACGCTTGCCGTTAGAATTTGCACCCCCACGGCGGTAACGCGCAAGAGACATCGCCTGTCAGCCGTTCCACGCGCTGGCATTTTAGGCCCGGGTCATGCGTCAATAATGATACATACGTGACCCATGTCGGCTCGCGGGAAGGGGCCTCGCTGATAACTTGGCGCGCTGTGACCGAGATCAAACGACTGTGACGACCCAAGACGGCCGGCCTCCCTGGATTTACAGAGTTGTCCCGGCGTTCGACTCGCTGCGCCGGTACCGGCTTCCCGACGCGCGCGCGGACCTGCTCGCCGGCATCACGGTCGCCGCCATGGCGGTTCCCCAGGCGATGGCGTACGCCATGGCCGCGGGACTGCCGCCGGAATACGGCCTCTATACGGCGATCATCATGACCGCTGTCGGAGCGCTCTTCGACTCGTCCCGGCAGCTCATCAACGGTCCGACCAACGCGATCTCGATCGCGGTCTTGAGTGTCCTCAGCATCATTCCCAGTGTGGACGAGAAGATCCAGGCCGCGGTGCTGCTGGCGTTCATGGTCGGCATTGTTCAACTCGTCATCACCGCGATGCGTCCTGGTGACCTCACCCGCTACATCTCTCATTCGGTCATCGTCGGCTTCACTTTGGGTGCTTCCGCGCTGCTCGTTCTCGACCAGATGAAGAACCTGCTGGGCCTGGCATCGATGGGCGGGGTCCACGACCCCTTCGTTTATCGATTCTGGCTGACGATGACCCAGGGCGGCGACGTCAACACGGCCACGCTGTCGATCGGCCTTGCCACGATCGCGACGGTGATCGCGCTGCGCTGGTTGAAGAACCGCCTCGGACTGCGCCTGTTGCCCGAACTCCTCATCACGGTACTGGCGATGGCAGTCGTGGTCGCATGGCTCGGGCTCGAGGCCAGGGGCGTACGGGTTGTGGGCGAGATCCCGGCCAGGCTGCCGACGCCGCGGCTCCCGACGATCGATTACCAGTTGATTCGTGATCTCTCCGGCGGCGCGCTCGCGATCGCCATCCTCGGCCTGCTGGAGGCCATCGCGATGGCCAAGTCGATCGCCGCGCACACGCGCCAGAAGCTCGACATGAACCAGCAATGCCTCAGCGAAGGGCTCGCCAATTTCACCGGGAGTTTCTTTCAATGCATGCCGGGCTCGGGCTCGCTCACGCGCTCGGCGATCAACCAGCAGGCGGGGGCCGTGTCGCAGTGGTCGGGCGTCGTGTCCGCGGTGGCGGTAGCGCTGATCATGGTGGTATTTGCCCCGTACGCCCGGTTGATTCCCCGCGCGGCGCTGGCCGGCATACTGCTTCGTCTCGGCGTGGAGAATGATCGACTGGCGCGGGCTCCTATTACCACCTCCGCGTGACGCGTTTCGACCTGGTGATCGTGGCGGCGACAGCGTTCTCGGCGGTTGCCATCTCGATCGAGTTCTGCGTCCTGATCGGCGTGGTGCTGTCGTCCTTGCTGACGGTGCGGCGCGCGGGTCGCATGCTGCTCACCGAGTTCACCATCACGCCGGACGGCGCGATACGCGAACGATTTCCCGACGACGCGCGCTGCAATCGCTTGCTGATCTACGGGCTCGAAGGCGAAATGTTCTTCGGTGCATCGGCCGTGCTCGAAGGTCATTTCGAGCGGATCGAGCAGCGGATCGACGAGCACACGCGCGCGGTCGTCCTGCGACTCAAGCGCGCTCGTAACGCGGATGCCGCCGGCATGATCCTGCTCAAGGACTTCGTCGGTCGCGTCCAGGCTCGCGGCGTGCACGTGCTGCTGTGCGGCGTGCGTGCAGACCTCGCGCAACGGCTGAAGACGAGCAAGCTTGGTGATGGCAGCGGGGATCCGATTTTTCTCGAAGAGAAAGTCCCGCTCACCAGCACGATCCTGGCGATTCGTCACGCTTACCAGTTCATCGGCGATCCTTGCGCGACCTGCCCGCGCCGCGGCTCCGGCGACGGCATCCCTTCGCTTCGCTACGTCATCTGAACGACTCGAAGGATCGAAGCGATGCTGCGCGGGATTGCGCTAGGCTGTAATCTGGTTGCGCCGCTGCGCCGCGCCAGGCCGCGGCGCCGCCAGGCGTCGACTGTCAGGTCGTGATCGTCTACTCTGGTGGGTGGAGAACCTGCTGAGGCGGGGGCGTCGGCGGGGCGTTAGAGGATTCCTCTGGCAGCAAAGGAGAGACCCGTGAACACCAGGCCCATGGCGAGCTTCTTCATTTTCCTGGCCCTGACGATTCTGCCGGTCGGGGTGGCTACCTCCGCGGCAGCGACTGCTCTGCCGACCGCGAAGACCGGGCTCGCGGCTGCGGCGGCAGCGGCGCACAAGTGGCAGGCCGACGCCGTCCTCGTTGTCGTCGAGACCAGCACCGCCGAGCCCGACGGGCGGGCGTACGCATGGATGTACTCTACGACTCCCGCGCGAGTAAGCAGCAGGCGGTCGTGATCGTCGACGACAAGGGCGAAATCAGCCTGACGCCGACGTCGATCGTCGGCGCGTTCCGAAGCCGCTCGGCGAGTTCGTCGACAGCGACCGCGCAATGACGGCGGCAGTTGCAGCCGGCATGAAGACGAACAAGTTCGGCATGAAGATGTCCCTGAAGATGTCGAAGCGTGCAGAGTGGTTCATGTCCGACCGCGACTTCAGCTACACGATCGACGCGGCGACCGGGAAGTTCCTCAAGAAGGAAGAGTAGTCCGGGGCCTGCGGCCGATAGGGACGGATCCTTGCATCGATGTCGACGACGTCGGAAGCGCAGTTTCATTTCGTGTACCGGTTCAGTCATCGTCGACGACGATGACGGTGATCTGCGTGATTGCGTCGAGCGTTGCGCCAGCGGTCGGGTCCTCGATGACTACGTCGAAGAGCTCGGTGGATTCCGCGATCGCGTCCGAAACGATCGGAATGAGGAATGTCTTGCTCGTCTCACCCGGTCCGATCGACTCCTGGACCGTGCCCAACGCTGCATAGTCCCGGTCCGCTACTGCGCTGTCGTCGATGGCTCTCCAGCTGAAGGAGACGGTACCCGCCGCGCCACCGCGGCGCACCACTCGCAACGGCACCACCCCGGCAGACTCGCTGACCGTGATGGTGTCTGCCGCGAACCCCAGTCGCCCGGGCCCGTTGGTCGTAATGATTGGTGTCGGTGCCCGTGTCAGGGCAATGGCCGCGGTAAAGTCCGGCAGAACGAGATCCTCGTCTGTCACGCGGGCGTCGGCTGGCACGGAATCGCCTGGTCCGGAATCGGTTGAAGTGGCAGTGGCAGCGGCTGCTGCCGGAGTCACCTGCGGCCGTTCTTCCCGCGGCGCCAGACCTGCAATGTCATCACGCATCGTGCCAGGGACGCTGTTGCGACCGCCGTCGGGCGCCAGTCGGACCCAGGTGGCATAGAGCCCAACCGCGAGGATGCCGAGGCCAGCGATGGCCAACCACCAGCGCGACATACCAGGTTGCGCTGGGGCCCGCTCGAACCCGTGCCCGGGCTGGGCACGCTGCGGCGTCGCCACGAGCCCGAGTCCCTGTAGCAGATCGGCGAGGCTGCGCGGCCGATCGCCGCGGGTCCAGGCGAGGCCCTGACGCAGCGCCCGCCACGTTCGCTCGCGACAGGCCGCGAATACGACGCGGACGGTGACCCTGGTCGCGCGCCTCCCGTGCCGAACTGCGACCGAACGGATGTTCACCACTCAAGAGCTCGTATGCCACGCAGGCGAAACTGAATACGTCGTCGCGGACGTCCGCAGCGGCGCCATCCAGCTGCTCGCAGCTCGCGTAAGTCGGTGTGGCCGCATGGAACGGGGGCGGGTGATCCGATATCCATGGCTCCGTCACGTGCGGATGCGCCAGGCCGAAATCCAGCACGCGCACTTCGCCCTGCGTCGTGACCATCACGTTGCCGGGCTTCAGATCCATGTGCAGGACACCACGCGAGTGCGCGTACGCTACTGCATCGCCGAGGTCGCGCAGGATGTCGATCGCCGCCTGGCGCGGCAGCTTGCCGGGCCTGATGCGCTGGATCAGGTCGCTCAGCAGCTCGCCCTCGAGCAGTTCCATCGTGATGAAATACACGTCGCCGTCGCGATCGAAGTCGAAGACGTTGACGATGCCTGGATGGGACAGCGACTGCGCCTGGTGCGCCTCGCGGCGCAGTGCCTGCAGCGCATCGGGACGACGTGCAAATTCCTCGCGCAGCACCTTGACGGCCACGTAACGATTCTGCGGCGGAAGGTCTTCCTTGTTGCGGTCCAGTGCCCGGTAGACAGTGCCCATGCCGCCGCGGCCAAGTTCCTGCTCGAGCACATAGCGCTGACGCAGCACGGTCCCCGGGCCCACGGCGGGACCAGTGGAGACTATGGGCGCTCCGGTCGGAATTCAGCGCCGCTGCAGCCATCGGCGGCAGAGCGATGCTCGGGGCACGGTCGGTCAGCTCTGCCGGCAGCGGAGCCGTCATGTCGCGGTCCCGCTCAGCCATTGCGATGGTCTTTATTCCGAAGTGCTGCAAACCCATGGTGCCAGTGCAAAGTGTGCCGTCAGGAAGGAGTCTTGTTGTAGGCCATGAGTCCGTGCAGGTCCAGCAAATGTCTCCAGCGGGGAGATCGAGCCTGAACGCAATTCTGAGAGATCTCTTCCAGGCCAGTTGAATTGTGATCTGCAAGTCACGGAAAGAGCGAGACAAACGTCCGGGCGCTCGACGCGGCCAGTGGCAGCGTGTCAGTGTCGAGCACCGGCGGGTCCTGACGGCGGGAGTGCAGGGCGCCCATGGCTCGACCATGCTATCCTACGGCCCGAAGTTTGGGACTACCCGCAGGTTGGGCGAGCTGGCACAGGGTTGCCGGAACATCGCCTCTCTACAGAACATAGGCCGGTCGCTTCGAAAGGGGCGGCCGGCTTTCTGGTTTCTTGACCAGGGCCAGCGCATTTTTCGCGTGCGATTCGATTTCGAGTGGGATTTCACCCACCGTGCCCGATGCCTGCATTTCCGGTCCCGCGTGAGAACCAAATGCAAAGCAATCCCTCTGACGAGCAACCCGTCCTGACTTTTGCCGAACTCGGCCTGTCCGCGCCTCTCGTCGCGGCCTTGAAGGACGTCGGCTACGAATCCCCATCCCCGATCCAGGCAGCAACGATCCCGGTGCTGCTCGCGGGTCACGATCTCATCGGTCAGGCACAGACCGGCACCGGCAAGACCGCGGCGTTCGCGTTGCCGTTCCTGTCGATGCTGGACGTCTCGCGCCGCGAGCCGCAGGTGCTCGTGCTCGTCCCGACTCGCGAGCTGGCGATCCAGGTCGCCGAAGCCTTCCAGAAATACGCCCACCACATGCCGGGACTGCACGTGCTGCCCATCTACGGCGGTCAAAGCTACACGCCGCAGCTGAATGCGCTGAAGCGCGGTACGCACGTCATCGTTGCAACGCCCGGACGCGTGATGGACCACCTCCAGCGCGGCACGCTGAGTCTCGCGACACTGAAGTACGTCGTGCTCGACGAGGCCGACGAGATGCTGCAGATGGGGTTCGTCGATGCGATCGACGAGATCCTTGGCATGGCGCCGAAGGAGCGCCAGGTGGCGCTGTTCTCGGCGACGCTGCCGAAGCCGATCCGCAACATCGCGCAGAAGCACCTGCGTTCGCCGCGCGAAGTCACGATCCGTTCGAAAACCACGACGGCGACGAACATCCGGCAGCGCTACTGGGTGGTCTCGGGCATGCACAAGCTCGACGCGCTCACGCGCATCCTCGAGGTCGAGACCTTCGATGCGATGCTGGTGTTTGCGCGCACCAAGCAGGCCACGGTCGAACTCGTCGAGAAACTCGAGGCCCGCGGCTTCGCGTCGGCGGCGCTGAACGGCGATATCCTGCAGGCGCAGCGTGAACGCACGGTCGCGGCGCTGAAGGCAGGCAAGGTCGACATCGTCGTCGCGACGGACGTTGCCGCGCGCGGGCTGGACGTCGATCGCATCACTCACGTCGTCAACTTCGACGTGCCCTATGACAGCGAATCGTACGTGCACCGTATCGGCCGTACCGGCCGCGCGGGACGCAGTGGCGAAGCGATCCTGTTCATCTCGCCCCGCGAGCGGAACATGCTGCGCATCATCGAGCGGGCCACGCGCCAGCCGATCGAGGCCATGAGCCTGCCGACGCTCGAGGACGTGAACGAGCGTCGCGCAACCAGGTTCAAGCAGGAAATAGCCGACGCCGTCGAATCGAAAACCGGCGATGCATATCGCGGCGTCCTGGAAGACTACCTGCGCGAGACCGATGCCGACCTGCTCGACGTGGCGGCGGCATTGGCCTCGATGGCGCGAGGTGGCAAGTCGCTCGCGGTGACCAAGCGCCGCGAGGCGAGTCGAAGGGCGAGTCGGCGGCGCCGCGCGCAGCAGGCTTTTCCGACAGAGGCGGTGAAGACGAAGGGGCCCCTCGTCGCGGTGGTCCGCGCCAGCGAAACAAGAGCGAAGCGCCCCAGGCGACGTTCCGGCTCGAGGTCGGGCGCAAGCACGGCGTGCTGCCGGGCAACATCGTCGGCGCGCTGGCCCACGAAGGCGACCTGCATGGCACCGAGATCAACGGACTCAGCATCCGCGACGATCACACGCTGGTCCGGTTGCCGGCCGAGATTTCCGAGAAGACGCTTGCGCACCTGCGCACGGTCGAAGTCCGCGGTCGTCCGCTCGCGATCAGCCGCTACAAGGGACGCAAGGATTCGGAACCAGACGGCTGACGCCAGGCTCCAGGCCGGACGACCGGCGCAACTGAAGACGGCCCCTTGCGGGGCCGTCGTCTTGGCAGACCGATTCTGACCGGTCGCGACGCGGCGCGGATCTTACGTCCGGCGATTGCGTCGGCCTTCACCGCCAATCTTGTGGCCACCCTTGGCGCCGGGCGCCTGCAGCGGACCGAGTTCGGCAATCACTTTCGCTTCGTCCGGCTTCGCGCCAGGGTGATGGTGATGCAGCGCTTCGTGCATGGCCGAGAGGTGGCCGAACGTCGTGCCACAGCAACCGCCGATGATGCGCGCACCGGAGTCGGCGGCCAGGTCCACGTAGGTGGCCATGAGTTCGGGCGTCCCCGAGTAGTGGACCTCGGCCCCGACGAATTTCGGCACGCCGGCATTGGCCTTGGCGATGATCGGGATGCCGGCTTCCTTCGCCGTCATGCCGAGGATGCTGACGACCAGGTCGGATGCGCCGACGCCGCAGTTGGCGCCGATCGCGAGCGGCGGCGGATTCAGTGACTGCGCGAACTCGACCAGCGCGGCAGGCGTGATGCCCATCATCGTTCGTCCGGCCGTGTCGAAGCTCGCCGTGAACGTGTACGGCATGCCGACGTTGGCCGCGGCCATCGCGGCGGCCTTGATCTCTTCGAGCGACGACATCGTCTCGATCCAGGCGACGTCGGCGCCGCCTTCCTTGAGGCCGCGGATCTGTTCTTCGAACACCTCGATGGCCATTGCTTCGGTCAGCACACCGAGCGGCTCGAACAGATCGCCCGTGGGTCCCACCGAACCCGCGACGACGACGGGGCGTCCGGCCTTGTCAGCGACCGAACGCGCGTGCTGGGCAGCCAGACGGTTGATCTCGCGCACACGGTCCTGCATGCCGTGCAGCATCAGTCGGCGGGCGTTACCGCCGAAGCTGTTGGTCAGGATGATGTCGGATCCCGCGTCGACGAAACCCTGGTGCAGTGCCCGCACGCGATCGGGATGCTCGAGGTTCCACATTTCCGGGGCGTCACCGGAGGTGAGGCCCATCGCAAACAGGTTCGTGCCGGTGGCGCCGTCGGCGAGCAGGGTGCGGCCGGTCGCGAGCAGGGTGGCGAGCATGGGATTCCTGGGGTAGGGAAGCGGGCGTTCAGACGACGGATTTTACCCGGCGTCGTCCACCCACGACAGGCTGATTCAGGGCTGCGGTGGTGGCGTTGGCTTCCAGTCACCGAACAGGAAGGTCAGCGCGCCGGGCAGGCGTCTTTCCCAGGCGGCCTCGGTGTGCATGGCATCCGGATCGACCACGAAGCGGAAGTTCGAATCGTCGTAGCCGGCGGCGCGGAAATTCGTCTCCACCTGGCGGATCAGGCCGATCATCTTCTCGCTGATGACCGGGTCGGGGGCTTCCTTGCCACCGAACGCCACGAACACCTTGACCGGCAGGGCCACGAGCGGGCTCGTGTCACGCACCAGTTGCCCCATTCCGATCCACATCGTAGGGCTCTCGATCAGCCCGTAACCGAAAGTGTTGGGCTTCGCGAGCAGCGCATACAGCGTCGCGACGCCACCGTAGGACGAGCCGCCGATACCGGTGTTCGGCTGGCCCGTCAGCGTGCGGTACTGGCTGTCGACCAGCGGCATGACTTCCCTGGTCATGAAGTCGGGAAGAGCCTGCCGGCCGGCTCGTCCATGTCGGGGTCGCCGATGAAATCCTTGTACGGGAGGTACTCGCGCGCGCGGTCCTTGCCAGCGTGATCGACGCCGACCACGATCATGGCCGGGATTTTCTTTTCTGCGATGAGCTGCTGGACGGTCTCGTCGACACCCCACTCATGGTGACTGACGTCGCTCAGGCACGCGTCGAACACGTTCTGGCCATCGAGCATGTAGAGGACAGGGTAGCGGCGATCCTTGTTGGCAGCATCACCATAGCCCGGAGGCAGCAGTACGCGGACCGTCCGCTCATTGCCGAAGATCGTGCTCTTCAGCGTATGCAGGCGGAGGTCACCGCTGACCGTCGACTTGCAGGCCGCCGCAGCCGGAGCGCTCGCCGCGCCGGTCGGGCCGGCGGGGACCAGGCCGGTGCAGAGCGCGAGGCAAAGGAGCGTGGTTCGCATTTGGGTCCCTCCGGTTGCCGCATGTTAACCCGTCCGACCCATCTCGACCGACCTGGCGTCGTCGCAGCGGGGTCACGACTCACCGCATACTGCTGCGATCGTGTGTACCATCCGCAACACGATGAAGACCAAATCTGCGTTACTCCTCGTCTGCGCTTTCGCGGTTACCCTGATGCATCCGCGTCCAAGCGACGCCCAGGCGGTACAGCCACGCGAGGCGCTGGAGGACACCAAGCTGTACTTCACCGCGCCACTACGCTGGGATGGCCGCGACTGGATCGAATTCGGCAGCACGCTGGTCGCCATCGGCATCGTCCATGAATTCGACGGCGACGTGCGGGACCACTTCGCAGGCGCCGATGCACCGCTCGACGGCGATGACCCGAACAACCTCGATGACGCGCTGCCTGCCGCCGTCATGCTTGCGGGCACCTGGCTCCTTGCCGGTGTCGTCGACGAACCGGGTGCCTGGCGGGAAGTCGGTTCGATGATCGAGGCGACGGCCTTTACCCTCGTGAGCTCGGAGGTCCTGAAGCTGTCGTTCGGTCGCCGGCGCCCAAATGAGACGACCGATCCCGACCAGTGGTTCGAAAGCGGCTCATCGTTTCCGTCAGGGCACACCAGCATCGCATTTGCGATCGGGACGGTACTCGCAGAGTCGGGCGACGACCGCTATCGCTGGACGCGCAGGTTCCTGGGTTACGGCCTTGCCGGCGCCACGGCTTACCTGCGCCTGGATCACAACCAGCACTGGGCGTCGGACGTGGCCGCGGGCGCCGCACTCGGCCTGTCGACCGCGCGATTCGTGATGAATAGGCGTGAGGCCAGTTCCGAGCAGACTGCCTTTGCGATCGCGCCGGGCGAACAGGGCGGGGTCATGCTCACTTTCCGGATGCCGTTGCACTGATTGGAGGCAGCCGCGAGGCATGCAGATCCAGATCCTGGGCGTTCCGACGGACGTCAATTCTTCGTACCGGCGCGGTGCCGCGACGGCGCCGGCGGCCATCCGGGCGGCCTGGCGCCGTTATGCGGAGTTCGGCAACTCCGCCACCGAGAGCGGGCTCGAGATCGGCAGCGACCTGACCATCGTCGATCTGGGTGATGTTGCAGTTCACGAAGACGAGTCGGACCATGCCGTCATCGCGGCGGCGGCGGCGAAGGCGGCGCGAGCTGGACCGCTGTTGTCGGTGGGGGGCGATCACTCGGTCACGTTTCCGCTCATCGAAGGCCTGGCCACGGTGCACGGGCCCCTCAACCTGTTGCACTTCGATGCGCATCCCGATCTCTATCACGATTACGACGGCAATCCGCGTTCACACGCGAGCCCTTTCGCCAGGATCATGGAGCGAGGCCTCGCCAGGCGGCTCGTCCAGGTGGGCGTACGCACGTGGAACAGGCACAACCGCGAGCAGGCGCAGCGGTTCGGCGTCGAAGTCGTCGAATGGGCCGATTTCACGCCTGCGACGGTGCCGATTCCCACGGGACCCCTGTACGTCACGATCGACCTGGACGCGCTCGATCCGGCCTTCGCGCCGGGCGTGTCGCACCCCGAACCCGCTGGCTTGAGCGTGCGTGACATCGTCGCGGTGATTGCCCGTATCCGCACGCCGGTCGTCGGCGCGGATGTCGTCGAACTGAACCCGGTGCACGATAGCGGCGATGCCACTGCCATCGTGGCCGTCAAGCTGATCAAGGAACTGATGGGCGCGATGGCGCGCTGCTGAGCGGACGCGGCCGCCGATTCACGTTCCGCAGAATGTGTTCGGCACTCGCTCGTGAGGCAGGGGCGGCGAGCGATACGATTCGTGGCCCGGCTGATGCTCGAAGGGTCGGGACAGCACGGCGTGCAGGGTATGGAACGGTTTGAAGTCGCCGTCCCGCACGGCCGCCTCGATAATCTCCTCGACGCGATGATTGCGCGGAATGTAGGCCGGGTTCGTTCGCTGCAGGGTTGCGACGCAGCTCGCGAGACCGCCGGGCTCGCGCGCCAGCCGTGCGCGCCAGCGACGCACCCACGCCGAGAAAGGATCCGGCAGCGCCGTATCGTCCGTCGCGGCGTCGGCCAGCGCGCGATACGTGTTGGTGAAATCGGCAGCATCGGCGTGCATGAGCGCGAGCAGATCCGTTACCAGCGCGTGGTCATCGTCTTCGCTTGCGTTCAAGCCGAGTTTGCGGCGGAATCCTTCGAGCCAATGCCTTTCGAAGCGCGCGGAGACGCCCTGCAGGGACGTGGTGGCGCGTTCGACCGCGAGTCCCGGGTCAGTATTGATCAGCGGCAGCAGCGTTTCGGCGAGACGGGCCAGATTCCACTGCAGGATGGCGGGCTGGTTGCCGTAGGCATACCGTCCGCGACGGTCGATGAAGCTGTAGACAGTCGCCGGATCGTACTCGTCCATGAACGCGCAAGGCCCGAAATCGATCGTCTCGCCTGAGACCGTCATGTTGTCCGTGTTCATCACGCCGTGGATGAAGCCGACCTGCATCCAGCGCGCGATGAGCGAAGTCTGCCGCTCGGCGACGGCCTCGAACAGGGCGAAGTAACGGTCGGGGTCGTCGCGCAGCTGCGGGTAGTGGCGCGCGATGGCGTAATCGGCGAGCACGCGTACGCCGTCCACGTCGCCACGCGCGGCGAAGAATTCGAACGTGCCGATGCGGAGGTGGCTGGCCGCGACGCGGATCAGCACGCCTCCCGGCAACGGGCCATTGTCACGCAGTACCGGCTCACCGGTGGTGGCCGCCGACAATGCGCGCGTCGTCGGTAATCCGAGCGCGTGCATCGCCTCGCTCACCAGGTATTCGCGCAGGACGGGCCCGAGTGCCGCACGGCCATCGCCTCGCCGCGAGAACGGCGTGGGGCCCGCGCCTTTCCACTGCAGGTCGCGGCGCTGCCCCTGCGCATCGATCACCTCGCCGATCAGCAGCGCCCTGCCGTCACCGAGTTGCGGCACGAATGAGCCGAACTGATGACCCGCGTACGCCATGGCGAGCGGCCGCGCGCCGGCCGGCACGTGGTTGCCGGCGCAGAGGGCTGCGAGTTGCGCGTCGGACAGTCGATTTCGGTCGACCCCAAGCTGGCTGGCCAGGCTGTCGTTGAATGTGACCAGCGCAGGTGCAGCGACCGCCGTCGGCGCCACACGGGCGTAGAAGCGCTGCGGAAGCGCCGCGTAGGTGTGGGAGAACTCGGCGAACGCGCCGTGACTTGGGGCCATCACGCGGTCAGCCGAAGACCGCGACGGTCTGGTGACTGACCGAGTACGCGTGCCCGTCGGCACCGTACAGCAGCGACGTCTGGCTGAGGTATCCCGCCGTACCGGCGCGCACCTCGGTATCGATCAACACCCAGTCGTGCAGGTCGAGGTACGCCGGATCGCGCAGTATTTCGATCATCCAGTTCACCGAACTCGCGGGCGCCGGCTCGGTGAGCATCGACAGCACCGGCGTGGGGATCACGTCCGCCAGCGCCAGCAACGCATCCTCCGAGCCGCACTCCCGATCGTGCAACCGGGCATAGATCAGCGATCTGGGCTCGGTGTGACCGGAGTAAGGCTGGGCACCGCGCGCGACACGGACTTCGAAGTGCCGCAGGAACGCGGGCGACAGGGTGGGCCGACGACCGAGACGCGGGCGTCTTCCGCCGACACACCGGGCTCCGGGCGCGGCATTTCTTTCACGAACCGTGATTCGCGCGGCCCGCCAAAGATACCCACTACCGTGCAGGCCACCTTGCCATCGTCGTGCATGAGGTCGCACCGTGCATGGACGGTCGATTTTCCAGCGCGCAGGGTTTCGGCCTTCATCCGGATCGGTGCACCGCCGAGCAAGGGGCCGACGAAAGTCATCTGCGCGCTGCGCAAGGGCATCGCAGCCGCCTGCAGGGGCAGCACCGCCCGCATCGCCCGGCCACCCAGGGCCATCTGCATGCCACCGAAGACGGTGCGGCCCTGCAGCCAGTCGGGAGGGACGGTCACTGAAGGACCTGGACCGGTGCAAGGCTCGATGGAAGCCAGGACCTGTGAGAACCCGGTAGGCATGGCGCGATTCTACCCGGAACCAGGTCGCCCACGGCGCTGGCCGATCCGTATGCCTGGCGTCAGCTCGATCAAGCTCGGTTGCGAAGCGGAGGAGGGGCGGCTGGTGGCAGTCAGACCGGAGCGGATGGACTGACGATCTGCACGACGAGTCCTTCGCCAAAGGCCCAGCCCAGCAATCGGCCCAGTGCCTCGGCATCCGTCGCGGCAGCTTCGGTGGCGGCTCCCAGCGACATTCCCGCGCACAGGTGCTGCAGCAGTCGATGATCGGGTCCGTCGAGCTTGTACACCGCCACTCGGTCCGCGGTGCAAGCGACCGCACAGTGTTCGGCACCCGCATCGAGTCGACGGGGGAGGCCGCATCCTCGCGCTGGTTGGATTGCCACACGCTCCAGATCGGAAAAGGCGAAGCCACCAGCTGCAACGAAGGCTGTAATACCAGCGCCAGGTGCGGCAGCACGTCCGCGTCGAAGCGACCGAGCGACTCCAGGCCGATCGGGTCGCGCCGCGCCGCGGCGACAGCCGCCTCGCAGGCCCATTCGAGACGCGCGAGGTCGGCGAGCCATTCGTAGCCGCGTGCCCGTCATGCGGTCCGGCGAGCCATGCCGGGAATGCCTCACCGATCCAGTGCAGGTCACCGTGTCGCGATGGATGCTCGTCACGGTAGTCGTGCGCGAGCTGACGAAAGAAATCGGCACCCACGCGTCGCCGCAACACGGGGTAGGTGCACTCGAGTGCGGTGAGGAAAAACTGCCATGCGTTGTTGCGGTAGACGTCGATCCGCTCACCGAAAACGGTGGCGTCGTCGCTGCCTGCGAGCAGATGCAGGTCCGCATCGTCTGCAGATCACCGAGCGCACGCTGCGGCGGAATGCCGCCTGCAGTGCCTTCAGGTTCGGAACAACATCACGCGGCTGCTGCACGGCACCGCTCCAGTCGCTGATCGGCGCGAGTCGCTTCCGCGAGCAGCGTTGCGAGGGGCGGCACGTCATTGTCCCATTCGATCAGGGTCGGTACCGGACCGAAACGTCGCAACACGTCTTCGTACAGGGCCCAGACGTCGTCACAGACGGCGCTGCCGTGATCGTCGATCAGCAGTTCGCGCGATCCCACCCGGCGTCGGGCGTGGCCGGCGAGGTGAATTTCCTGGATTGCCTGCCGCGGCAATGCCGCCAGGAACGCATCGAGGTCGAGGCCGAGATTCGCTGAGTTCACATACGCGTTGTTCACGTCGAGCAGGAGGCCGCAGCCGCTGCGCTCCACGAGGGCCGCGAGGAATTCGCCTTCGCTGAGCTGCGAGCACGCGAAACTTACGTACGCGCTCAGGTTTTCGACCAGGATCTGGCGACCGAGGAAGTCCTGCACCTCACGCACGCGGGCAGCGAGGTGCTCCACGGCTTCCTCGGTGTAGGGCAGCGGCAGCAGGTCGTTGAAATGTTCACCGTCGACGTGGCCCCAGCATGCGTGCTCGCTCACCAGGCCCGGTTCGATAACGACGCACGGCATCGCGCACGCATTGCGAGGTGACGGCGGTCGATGGGGTCGGCCGAGCCGAGCCCGAGCCCGACGCCGTGCAGGCTCAGCGGAAACCGCGAGCGCGCGCGCTCGAGGGCGCGGACGGCAGGGCCACCTGCATGAAAGTAGTTCTCGGTGTGGGCTTCGAGCCACGCCGGCGGGGAAGCCGTGTTCAGTATTGCCTCATGGTGCGGCGAACGGAGGCCGATCCCGGCTCGCACCGGGATCGCTCCGCGGACAGGCGCTGGCAATGGTCCGCCTGTCACGATCGATTACATCGGCTTCTTGTCGTCGCCGTCGACCTTGCCGCCGGCCTTTTCGCATTCTTCCCGCGGCATCTTTTTCCATTCGGTGGGATCGTTGTCCTTCTTGGACGACCCGGCGCAGCTGTGGCTCGCCGTCGCGCAGTCGTTCTTGCCGGCCTTGGCCACGCCGTAACACTTCACCTTGGCATCTTTGCCTTCCTGGTCGTCGGCATTGGCAACGCCCACCGCGAGCAGGCTGCCGATGGCAGCTGCGATCGTCACGTGCTTGATGTTCATGATGGTCGAGTCCTCTTGCGTCGTTGGTTTCTCCTGCGAGACCCGCAGGCTGCGCTCATGACCGCGGTGGCCGTTGCAGGTTGCAGCAGGCCGGGTCGCGCTGCGCATCATTATGAACAGAGGTCCGCGTACGGCGCGAGCAGGTTGGCTTAGTGGTCGGGCGGTGGCAGCATGGTCGGACCCTCCCCGGCGAGCCGAACACAGACATGGGCCTGAAAGACTGGATTACGCGGTACCTGCCGGGCGGTGCGGGCAGCCAGGCGGCAGGATCGACGGAGCTGGGGCCGAACCTTGCGGTGGCGGCGTTGCTGGTGGAGGTGCTGCGGGCGGATTATGACGTTGCGCCGACCGAACGCCAGCAGGTCATGGCCTCGGTCTCGGCGCTGCTTGGGCTTGGACCCCAGGAAACCCAGGCGCTGGTCGAGGAGGCCGAGCGTCACATCGACCAATCACACGACCTGTACCAGTTCACGTCGCAAGTCAACCGCACGTTCTCCGAGGCGGAGAAGGTCCGGTTGCTCGAAGCGTTGTGGCGCGTGGCGGACGCCGACGCGACGGTGCACAAGTACGAGGAGCACCTGATTCGTCGCGTCGCGGGTCTGCTGCACGTGCCGCATTCCAGTTTCATCGCGGCCAAGCTGCGAGCTACCGGCGCGACGAACCGCGACTGACGGACGGCGCGCGGGCCAAAGCATTTTTTGCACGTCGGCTTGCGGCCGGACCCGGCGGTCGGGTACGGTCGCGGCAGGAACTACCCACCGTTGGCCATGGAACAGTCCTCCACTTCTCGCTTTCGTAAAATCGTCGTCCTGAATCCCAAGGGTGGGTCGGGCAAGTCGACCATCGCCACCAACCTGGCCGCGTATTACGCCTGGTCGGGGCGGTCCGTTGCGCTGATGGATCACGATTCCCAGGGCTCGAGCATGCGCTGGCTGCGGCAACGCCCAGCCGACCTGCCGGCCATCTATGGCATCGCGGCTTATGAAAAGAAGCTTGGCGTCACGCGTGCGTTTGCCCTGCGCACGCCGCCGGGAACCGAGAAGCTGATCGTCGATACCCCTGCCGCGGTCACGCCGTTCCAGTTGCCCGAACTGACCCAGGACGCGCACGCCATCATCGTGCCGGTGCTGCCTTCGGATATCGACATCCACGCGGCATCGCGCGCAATTGCCGACCTGCTGCTGGCCGGCCGCGTGCATCGTTCCGAGCGGCGACTCGTCATCGTGGCCAACCGTGCCCGGCGCTACACCAAGGCGTTCTCGACGCTCATGAAGTTCC
This sequence comes from uncultured Gammaproteobacteria bacterium, assembly GCA_963793675.1. Classification (GTDB taxonomy): domain Bacteria; phylum Pseudomonadota; class Gammaproteobacteria; order Steroidobacterales; family Steroidobacteraceae; genus RPQJ01. Next base: position 876,244 of record CAWCBA010000010.1, read on the forward strand.
TGGAGAGCCTGCGCATCCCGGTCGGTGCGGTGTTGCGGGACTCGCAGGCGTACGTGCGGTCAGCCGAATGCGGAATGGGCATCCACGAAATGAAGGGTGCCCTGCTGCAGGAAGACCTCGATACGCTGGAAGCCCTTGGTCGACTGGCTCGAGCATCGCTCGGGCAGCGCATCCGCGGGCGAAGGCATCAGCGCTGGCACCGCCCTCGACCGTCGAAGTCGGCGAGGGCGCGCGCGGCTGATTACTTGCCGGACGGCTTGTTCGACACCTTGTCGACGTCCTTCGCGAACAGCGCCGCTTCATCCGCGACCGAGAACGCAACCAGGTTGGGTTTGCCGTCATCGCCGTTCGCGCTGCTCACGACCGCGATGATCGGCGCGTCCTTCAGCCACAGCATGTAGGTGAACTTGGACTGGATCGCGCCTTCGTCGCGTTTCACCGCGTCGAAGTCACCGAACATCGTACGCGAACGATTCACCACGGCCAGCAGCGAGGGCAGGCTGGGTTCGAGACGTGCGGTGGCGGCGCCAAGCGTCTTGTCGCTGCCCATCAGGAAACAGAGTTCCTTGGTCTGGTGCTGCGTCGGCAGCTTGAGCAGCACTTGCCTGCTCGGGGCGCAGTAGCGGTCGGTGCCGACCAGTTCATCCTTGTCCCATTTGCCGCCGGGGTACTTGGCCTGGATGGCAGACCTGTCGGCACTCCACGGCAGGCCGAAGGCGCCGCTGCGGAACTGGGCGGCGACGTTGCCGGCGAAAGCCGCGCCGGTGCAGGCAAAGAGGGTGAATCCGGTGATCAGCGGCAGGAAACGGCTGCGGGTCATGCGCTCGACTCCACGAAGAAACAGGGACTGCTGTGGGGCGAGGATAGGTCCCTCCGGCCAGGCCTCGCACAGCACGCAACGAAAGCACGACATGCCTCTCAAGGCCGGGCTCGTTCGCTTGACATAATAACTCAGGTGGGGTCGGCGTCGCCGCGAACCTGCGCAACATCGACCAGCAGCAGGTCGTCGGGTGTGTCGAGGTCGATCCCTGCATTGCTCATGGGAACCCGGACGACCCGGTCGATGTTGCGTCTCAATACGTTTCGCGCATCGCGTTCGCCGCGCAGCGACAGCAGGTCGGAGAAGGCCCAGCGCGGAAAGATCGCGGGCAGGCCGGGCGCGCCCTGGTACAACGCGGCGGCGATCAGGATCGGGTGGCGCTTCCAGCTCGCATGCAGCCGGCGCAGGTCGTCCGCCGTGACCGCTACCTGGTCCGCCAGCATCAGCAGCAGGGCTGCCGAAGCGGGCGGCGCCGAATTCACCGCGACGCGAATCGAACTCGCAACGCCTTCCTCCCAACCGCGGTTCAGCGCGATCGAGATCGCACGTTGCCGCAGCGAGGGCGCGATCTCTTTTGCGTATGCCCCGATCACGACTGTGACGGATTGACCGGCTACGAACGCGGCGCTCGCGACCAGTTCGTGCAGCACCGGTTCGCCCCGCAGCCGGACCAGCGGCTTGATGCCGCCGAAGCGGGATGCGGGCCCGGCAGCGAGGATCGCCGCGTGCAGTTCGGAGGCCTGATCGTCCATGTCCCTTAGTTTGCCTGCCGCGCTGCAAGAAGATAGAGTTTCAAGGTTCGAATCAACGAATTTTCCCGTGAGCTGCCGCCGTCAGCCCACCGCGAGCAGCGGCAGGGTGGGTGGCACGGCGGGCGACCGAAAAAGCGAGTCCGAAGCGTGCAATCCTGGAAAGTCCACAAGTTCGGCGGTTCGAGCGTCGCCGACGCCGCGTGCATGGTCCGCGTGGCAAAAATCATCGAGAACGATCCGGCGCCGCGCAAGGCGGTGGTGCTTTCGGCCTGCCGGGGCGTGACCGATGCGCTGCTCACGCTGATCGGCCTCGCCGAGCAGGATCTGCCGGCACTCGACGATCGACTGCAGGAGTTGCGTCAGCGCCACATCGACATCGCGCGCGAGTTGCTTGCGGGCGAGCTCTGCGACGAATACATCGCCGCGCTCGACCTCGACTGCCGCGACATCGCGGGCATCCTGCAGACGGTCCGGCTGGTACGCAACGCATCGACCACGATGCGCGATCTCATCTCGGGCTACGGCGAAATCTGGTCGACGCGCCTGTTCGAGCGCCTGCTGCGCCGCCGCGCGGCGGGTCACGTGCAGTGGCTCGACGCCCGCAAGGCGCTGTTGGTGGAGTGGGGTCCGATGGGACCCGGCGTGCGCTGGGACCAGTCCCGGGCGCAGATGGCGGCGCTGGTGTCGCCAGAGTTCGTCGGCACGCTGGTCGTTACCGGGTTCATTGCAACCGACACGCATGGCCTGCAGACGACGCTGGGCCGCAACGGCAGCGACTACTCGGCGTCGATTTTCGGCTCGCTGCTCGATGCCGCCGAGATCGTGATCTGGACCGACGTCGACGGCGTGCTGAGCGCCGACCCGCGCCTGGTGCCCGAGGCGCAGGTGATCGACGACGCTCTCCTACAACGAGGCGATGGAACTCGCGTATTTCGGCGCCAAGGTCATCCATCCGTCGACGATGGCGCCCGCGATCCAGAAGCGCATCCCGATCTGGATCAAGAACACGTTTGCGGCCGACAGGTCCGGCACCCTGATTCACGACCACTCGGATCCCGATCCGCTGGTGAAGGGCATCACCACGATCGACCGTATCGCGCTCGTGAACCTCGAAGGCGCCGGCATGATCGGGGTGCCCGGTACCGCGCACCGCCTGTTCGGTGCGCTGCGCGAGGAGGGCATTTCGGTCATCCTCATTTCGCAGGGCAGTTCCGAGCACTCGATCTGCTTCGCGGTGCCGGAACTCGAGGCCGACCGTGCCGAGCGCGTGGTGCGTCGTGCGTTCGACCCCGAGCTGCGCGAAGGACAGATCCACAGCATCGAGATCAACCGCGGCTGCAGCATCCTGGCCGTCGTGGGCGACGGCATGGCCGGCGCGCACGGCGTGGCTGCCAAGGTCTTCACGGCGCTGGGACTGGCGGGCGTCAACGTCCGGGCGATTGCCCAGGGCGCGTCCGAGCGCAACATTTCCGTCGTGATCGACGGTCGTGGCAGCGCGCGAGCGCTGCGCGCGGTGCATTCCGCGTTCTATCTCTCGGCACACACGGTCTCGATCGGCCTGATCGGCCCGGGACTCGTGGGCGGTGCGCTGCTCGAGCAGATCGCGGGTCAGAAGCAGCGCCTGGCTCGCGACTTCAAGCTCGACCTGCGCGTGCGCGCCATTGCGGGCTCGAAGTCGATGCGGCTCGCGGCCGGCGCGATCGACCTGGCGCGCTGGCGTGACGAATACAGGGCGGGCGGCGACCCAGTCGATCTCGACCGGTTTGCGGACCACGTGCATGCCGATCATTTTCCGCACGCCGTGATCATCGACTGCACGGCCAGCGCCGAGGTGGCGAAGCACTATCCGCACTGGCTGTCGGAAGGCATCCACATCGTCACGCCGAACAAGAAGGCGAACAGCGCTCCCTACGCGGACTACCAGCACGTCAAGGATGCGAGGCGCACGGCCGGGTCGCACTATCTCTACGAAGCGACTGTCGGCGCGGGTCTGCCCGTGATCCAGACGCTGCGTGACCTGCGCGAGACCGGCGATGAAATCCGTCGCATCGAAGGCATGTTCTCGGGCACCCTGGCCTACCTGTTCAACACCTGGGACGGCTCGCAGCCTTTCTCGGAGGTCGTGCGGCACGCGAAGTCGCTCGGTTACACCGAGCCTGATCCGCGCGACGACCTGTCGGGCATGGACGTGGCGCGCAAGCTGATCATCCTGGCGCGCGAGATGGGCCTGCGCACGGAAATGGCCGAGGTCAAGGTCGAGAGCCTGGTGCCGGCGGCGCTCAACGAATGCGGCGTCGACTCGTTCCTCGAGCGACTGCCGGAATTCGACCAGACCATGCTCGCGCGCCTGCGGGCGGCCACCGCGCGCGGACACGTGCTGCGCTACGTCGGGTCGGTCGACGCGCAGGGCCAGGCCGAGGTCGGGCTGGTCGAACTGCCGAAGTCGCACCCGTTCGCCAACATTGCACTCACGGACAATATCGTCCGTTTCGAGACCGCGCGTTACGACAAGAATCCGCTCATCGTGCAGGGTCCCGGGGCGGGCCCAGCCGTCACGGCGGCCGGCGTCTTTGCCGACCTGCTGCGCGTCTGTGCCTACCTTGGAGCCAAGTTGTGACCGGCGACCCCGCCCGCAGCTCGGCCACCGCATTTGCGCCGGCGAGTGTCGGCAACGTCGCCGTCGGCTTCGACATTCTCGGCCACACGGTGGCTGCCCTCGGTGACAAGGTGCGAGCCACGCGCCGGGTCGAGCGTGGTGTCGCGATCCGCTCCATCACCGGCACGGTCGAAAACCTGCCGCTCGCGGCCGAGAAGAACACTGCCGGCATGGCCGTGCTCGCGCTGTGCCGCGAGTTGAACCTGCCGTACGGCTTCGACCTCGACATCGAAAAGGGCATCCCGCTCGGCTCCGGTCTCGGTGGTTCGGCGGCTTCGGCCGTTGCCGGCATCGTGGCCGCGACTGCGCTGGTCGACGAGCGATTCGATCGCACCGAACTGCTCAAGTTCGCCATGCAGGGCGAGGCGGTCGCGAGCGGTTCGGTGCACGTCGACAACATCGCGCCGTCGCTGTACGGCGGCCTGGTGCTCACGGTCGGCATCGACAACCCGTTCGTGAAGCAGATCCCGGTGCCGGACACGATCCGCTGCGTGCTGGTTCATCCGCACATGGTGCTGCCGACGCGCGAGGCGCGCGCAATCCTGAGCAAGTCCGTGCCGTTGTCGGACGTGATCTGGCAGCAGGCCAACCTTGCCGGTTTTCTCGCGGGCTGCTTCACCAACGACATCGCGCTGATCCGCGAGTCGCTGCTCGACGTGGTGATCGAGCCGCAGCGGCAGGTGTTGATTCCGGGCTTCGTCGAGGTGAAGCAGGCGGCACTCGCGGCCGGCGCACTGGGCGGATCCATCTCCGGCGCGGGTCCCACGGTATTCGCGTGGGTCGATGCAGCTGACGCAGAAAAGGTCCGTGCCGGGATGGTCGATGCGTTCGCGCGTCACGGCCTCGATTCCGACAGCTGGGTATCGACTTTCGACCGCGCCGGCGCGCGCGTGGTGGGTGACTGACCATGCAGTTCCAGAGCACCCGCAACCCGGGGCACCGTGTCGGCCTGAGCGACGCGATCGCGCGCGGCCTGGCGCCGGACGGCGGCCTCTACGTCCCGACCGAACTGCCGCAGCTCGACCGCAAGGAGTTCGACGGCGCCAGCACGATTGCGGAAGTGGCGGAAGTGCTGTTGCGGCCCTTCGCGGCCGGGGACGCGATCGCGGACCAGGTGCCGGCCATCGTCCGTGACGCCTTCAACTTCCCGGCGCCGGTCGTGGAAGTGGAGGGAGCCGCCGGGCCCTTGTCGGTGCTGGAGCTGTTCCATGGCCCGACTGCGGCCTTCAAGGATTTCGGCGCACGGTTTCTTGCGGCCGCGCTCGAACGCATTCCCCGCAGGGATCCGCGTCGCTTGACGATCCTGGTCGCGACCTCGGGTGACACCGGTGGTGCCGTGGCCGCGGCGTTCTATCAGCGCCCCTGGGTCGACGTGGTCGTGCTCTATCCGAAGGGCCTGGTCTCGGCACGCCAGGAAAAGCAGCTCGCCTGCTGGGGCGGGAACGTGCGCACGCTGGCGGTTGCCGGCACCTTCGATGACTGCCAGCGCATGGTGAAGGAGGCGTTCGTCGATCCCGCCCTGGGTCGTGACCTGCTGCTGTCCTCGGCGAACAGCATCAACGTCGGCCGGCTGCTGCCGCAGATGGCCTATTACGCGCAGGCGAGCCTCGAGCTTTTCCGGCGCGAGGGTCGCGCGCCGAACTACATCGTGCCCTCGGGCAACCTGGGCAACGTCGCCGCCTGCCTCTGGGCACGCAAGCTGGGCCTGCCCATCGGCGAAGTGATGCTGGCCACGAACGCCAACCTGACCGTGCCGGACTACCTGCGCACGGGCGAGTGGCAACCGCGGCCGAGCCTCGCTACGCTTGCGTCCGCCATGGACGTAGGCAACCCGAGCAACATGGAACGACTGCGCTGGCTGTTCCCCGAACTGCACGAGCTGCGCGCTGCGTTTTCCGCGTACTCGGTCAGCGACGATGAGATCCGTGCCACGATCCGGCGCGATTACTCAGCTTACGGGCAGACGTGGTGTCCGCACACAGCGACGGCGGCGCACCTGTACCGGCAGCTGCCAGCCGAGCGGCGCAAGGAACGCTGGGTGCTGGTCGGTACCGCGCATCCCGCCAAGTTCAATGACGTCGTCGAGCCGCTGATCGGCGCGGAAGTGCCGGTGCCGTCAGCGCTCGCCGATCTGTTGTCGCTGCCGTCCCTGCAACAGGACGTGGCGCCCAGCCTTGATGATCTACGCAACGTGCTCAAGGGGAATCCGGCTTGAAGACGCTCCTGGGACTGCCGTTGTGGTTGTGGGTCATCTGCGCGCTGGCATTGCTCGGCGCCGCGGGCTATTTCATCCGCGAGAAGGTGCGGCAGGTGCGCGCGCGCCGGGCGATCGACAACGTGATCTCGTCCGTCGCGTTCGACGAATTGCGCAACGTCCTGTTGCCGACGGGCTCGGGCGAACAGATCCACATCAACTACCTGCTGCTTACCCAGAACGGCTTGCTGGCACTCGACCTGTTCGATGCCCACGGCATGATCTTTGCCGGCGAGAAGATGGAGCAGTGGTCCATCTTCGGTCCCAAGCGGCACTTCATGATCACCAACCCGTTGCCGATGCTGTACGACCGGGTGGCCGTGGTCCGGCAGTTCGCGGGTGACGCCGTGCCGGTCGAAGGCCGCATCGTGTTTTCGATGCGGGGTGAATTTCCCAAGGGCCGGCCCGAAACCGTGATCCGGCTCGACGAGTTGCAGGACCAGTTCCCTGCGGTCGAACGCGCGGCAGGCGGTGCCGCGGCCGCGTTCGCGGACGTGTGGGAACGCATCAAGCTCGCTTCACAGCCCAATCCGCTCGCAGGCTGAGTGCCGCGGCCCGCCGGGTCGCCGATACACATCCCCGCGGCATTACCGCTAGACTTCGCGCAAATCGAACTCCAGGGGGGTATCGGCGCATGACCGCGACGGGCAGAGAGCCAGGGCAGGCAGGTTGATGGGTGCGGCAGCGGTGCTGCGCGACAGCGACAACCTGCGTGGCTTCGACGAGGACGCCTGGGACGATCTCCTCAATTACATCGAGGAGCGCCGGGTCATTCCCATCGTCGGGCCGGACCTGCTGCGCGTCGATACCGACCAGGGACCACGGCTGCTGTATGAGTGGCTGGCGGAGAAACTGGCCGTCAAGCTGTCGGTCGATCCGTCCGGCCTGCCGCAACCACTCACGCTCAACGACGTCGTCTGTTGCTACCTGGGCCAGCGCGGTCGCCGCGAAGAGGCCTACACGCGCCTGCGTTCGATCATGCGCGAGGTGCAGATCGCGCCGCCGATGGCGCTGCGGCAGCTGGCGCAGATCACCGACTTCGATCTCTTCGTCACCACCACGTTCGACCCGCTGCTCGAGCAAGCCGTGAACCTCGAGCGCTTCGGTGGCCAGCCGCAAGCGGAAGTCATCGCTTACGCCCCGAACCGCGTGTCCGACCTGCCGGTGGAACGCAGCCAGCTGCAGCGGCCGGTCGTCTATCACATGCTCGGCAAACTCTCGGCCTCGCCCACGTATGTCGTCTCTGACGAGGACATGCTGGAGTTCATCTGCGCCCTGCAGTCCGAGCACCTCACGCCCGAGAAGCTGTTCCACGAACTGGAGCACAGTCACCTGCTGCTGATCGGCAGCGACTTCTCCAACTGGCTGGCGCGCCTGTTCCTGCGCATGGCGAAGCGCAAGCGGCTGTCCGATCCGCGTGACTTCGGTGAAATTCTGGCCGATGACCATACTTCCAAGGACGAGCGCCTGCTCGCGTTCCTGCAGCAGGTGAGCGTGCGCACGCGGGTGTTCAGCGGCGCCGAGTCGTTCGTTGCCGAATTGCATCAACGCTGGTTGCGCCGGCAGCAGCCGGCCTCTGCGACGTCGAACATGGGGCTGGCGCCGCAACGGTTCCTGCCGCCTGCGCGCGAGATGCCCGAGAATGCGATCTTCATCAGCTACGCGCGGGAAGACCTGGCTGCCGTGCAGCGGCTGAAGGCGGCGCTGGACGCGGCCGGCCTCGTCACCTGGTTCGACCTCGACCGGCTCGAAGGCGGTGACGATTACGACCACAAGATCCGCGCGAACATCGGGCGTTGCAGCTTCTTCCTGCCCGTGATCTCGGGCTCGACGCAGCGCCGGCTCGAAGCCTATTTCCGCCGGGAGTGGAGCTATGCCGTGGACCGCTCGCGCAACATGGCCGAAGGCGCCGTGTTCATCCTGCCCGTCTGTATCGATGACACGGCCGAAGCCGACGCGCTGGTCCCCGAAAAATTCAAGGCGGTCCACATCTCGCGCCTGCCTGACGGAGAGCCGTCGCCGGACTTCATCCGTCGGCTGCAGGAACTCTCGCACGGCCGTCGTTCATGAAGACCGTGCAGCCTGGCGCCGCCACCGAGACCGCGATCGATCCCGAGAACCCGTGGCTCGGATTGTCGAGCTATTCCGAGGAGACCCGGGCCTACTTCCATGGTCGCGACGAAGAGGCGGCGGAACTCGCGCGGCGCGTGCAGCGCAAGCTGCTCACGGTGCTGTTCGGGCAGTCGGGACTCGGCAAGACCTCGCTGCTGCGCGCGGGCCTGGTGCCGCGCTTGCGCGGATCGGGGTTCTGTCCCGTCTACGTCCGCATCGATTACGCGCCGGAGTCGCCGCCGCCGGCCGAGCAGATCAAGCAGGCAATCTTCAAGGTCACGGCCGAGGCCGGGCACTGGACGCGCCCGGGGTCGGCCGTCGAAGGCGAATCGCTCTGGGAGTTCCTGCATCACCGCGGCGACCTGCTGCGCGATGCGAACGGACAGACGCTGCTGCCGCTGCTGATCTTCGACCAGTTCGAGGAGATCTTCACGCTGGCGCAGGCCGACGACGCGGGGCGGCAGCGTGCGAAGCGGTTCCTGGACGACCTTGCCGACCTGGTCGAGAACCGGCCGCCGGCCGACCTCGAGCGGCGCCTGGAGAACGACGAGGCCAACGCGGACGATTTCGACTTTGCCCGCGCCGACTACCGCATCCTGATCTCGCTGCGCGAGGACTACCTCGCGCACCTCGAAAGCGTGAAGAGCGTGATGCCGTCGATCACGCAGAACCGCATGCGACTCGCCCGCATGACAGGCGCGCAGGCGCTCAGCGCGGTCATGCAGCCGGGCGGCAAGCTCGTTTCGCAGGAAGTCGCGGAATCGATCGTGCGCTTCGTCGCCGGCGGCTCCGAGTTGCAGAACGCCGAAGTCGAGCCGTCGCTGCTCAGCCTGATCTGTCACGAACTCAATACGGTGCGGCAGGCGCAGGGTAAGTCGGAAATTTCCGCCGACCTGCTGGCCGGTTCCCGCGACACCATCCTTTCGGAATTCTACGAGCGCGCGCTGGCCGACCAGCCGGCCGACGTGCGCCGTGTCATCGAAGACGAGCTGCTGACTGAATCCGGCTACCGCGAGAGCCTGGCCGAGGAACGCGTGGCCAAGGCCCTGGCGGCTGCCGGCGCAGCGCCCGATGCGCTGGCCAAGCTCGTCGACCGGCGGCTCCTGCGCATCGAAGAACGTCTCGACGTCCGCCGTGTCGAGCTCACGCACGATGTTCTCTGCAGCGTCGTCCGCTCGAGCCGCAACCTGAGGCACGAACGCGAGGCGCGGGACGAGGCCGAGAAGCAACTCGCGGCACAGCAGGAGAGGGCGACCGAGACACGCCGCACGCTGCGCAAGACGCGACGGTTCGCGATGATCGCGGCCGGACTGATGGTCGTCGCGCTCGCGAGCGCCATCTTCGGCTGGATCAACTGGAACCGTGCCCGGGCTGCCGACCAGCTCGCGCAGAAAGCCCGTGCAGACGCGGAAAAACTGGTCGGTTTCCTGATCGAGGATTTCTACGCCGAGCTCGAACCCACGGGTCGGCTCGAGACCATGGGCAAGCTTGCGCACATGGCGGTGAGCTATTACGACGGCTTGCCGCAGGAACTGCTGACACCGCAGACGCAGGTCTACCGTGGCATGGCGCTGATCCGCGAGGGCGGTGCACTGCTCGCGCGCGGCGATCTGGAGGCGGGTAGTCCGAAGCTCGACGAGGCGTGGGCCATCTTCGACAAGCTTCGCTCCGGCGGCGACAAGGGTGAGCAGGTGGCGGTCGGGCTCGCGCTGGCGAAATTCACGCGATTTTCGAGCTGGGGCGTCAGTGGAGCGCCAGGATCGAAGCCGCAGGATCTCCAGCAAGCCGCGGACCTGCTGCGACCCTGGGCCAAGGCTGCAGGAGCGTCGGCCCAGACCCGGATGCTGTACGCCGACACGCTCAACTACCTGAGCCACACCCAGCCATTGGACAAGCGCATAGCGATCTGCGAGGAAGCGCGTGCGATCCTGCGCGACGTCGGTGCCCGCGACCTCTCGGACTTGCGGGCGGCATCCATCTATGCGGACACCAGTGACTCGCAGGCCCGTCATTCGCTGTTGCTTGGCAAGGTGGCCGCGGCCGAGGAGCTCGAAACCGAGGTCTACTCGATCGCGGAGAAGGTGCTGGCCCAGCGACCGGGTGACCTGCGTTCGATGGCGAATCGGGCACTGGCCGCCGGTCTCCTGGGGACGCTGGCGCTCCGCCGATATGACTACGCGGCCGCGGGCGACTATGCGGCAAGGTCTGCCGTGGCCGGCGAGAACTACGTGCGTTTCAACCCCTCCGATCTCAATTCCTGGATCTACTGGGTTCGCGGCAAGGACCAGGTCGCATCGGTGCTGCTGGAGCAGGGACACGTCGGCGCCGCAATCGATGGTTTTCGTGCGACGGTGGCGCTTGACCAGGACACGCGCAAACCGGCGAGCCTGGCACCGCTGCTCTTCGGTACCTGGGGCACTCTCATCGTCAACGAGGCCCGGACGGGCGACTTTACCGCGGTCGATAAGTCGCTCAAGAACGGCGTGGCGGCGGTGGAAGCTTCGGCGACCCTGGATGCGGCGAGCGGTCCGCGCAAGGTCCTGTACGACCTGGTGATTGCCAACGTGCGGTCCCGCGTCAACCTGGCCAAGGGGAAGAATCAGGCCGCCTTCGACCAGGCGATGCAGGCCGTCCACCAATTGCAGTCACTCGACCTTGCTGCGGCCGCATCCGGCGACAGCGTCCAGGGCCTCACGATTTTCCGCGACAACGTGCTGCGCTACACGCTGGCGACCGTCTCCCTGGCGGCAATCCGCACCGGTCGCTACGGGGAAGCGGAAGCCGCGGCGCGCGAGCGCCACGCCTTGCCGCCGAATCCCAATTCCGAACTCGACCCGCAAGACGAGCAATCGCGGGCGCAGGTCACGCTGGCGCACGCCATTGCATTGCAGGGCAGGGCCGTGGAGGCCCGGCAGATCATGGAGACTGAGATTGCGCGCTATCGGGACGAGCTGAAGGGCGGCGCCGGCGGGCTGTCTTTCTCCAAGGACTACTCCTATGCGCTGTACGTCGACGCACTGGCCCGTCCGCCGGCCGATCCCCGCCGGGCCGCGGAACTCGTCCAGGCGACCAGGCAACTGGACTCGCTGACTGACGAAGCGAACCGGTTGCTCGACATCCGTGAGCTTCGTGGCTGGATAGCGTCCGCTCGCTCCGGCGCATAGGGCCGGAGAGTCCCGGCTGCACGGACCGTGCGGCGGTTCGTTCCCGCCGCAGCCCGCGAATACCTGCTCAGGCGGCGATCTTCCGGCCTTTCTGCGTACCGCGTGATCCGCCAGCACCTGCGACACGCAGCCCGTCACTTTGCGGGCCGTGTCGAGGTGCAGGAACTCGTTCGGCCCGTGTGCGTTCGAGTTCGGGCCAAGCACGCCCGTGATCAGGAACTGCGTGCCCGGAAACTTCTCGCCGAGCATGCCCATGAACGGGATGCTGCCGCCCGTGCCCATGTACATCGAGTCCTTGCCGAAGAACGCGCGTGACGCTCGCTGCATCGATTCCTCGAGCCACGGCGAGAACGAGGGCGCGTTCCAGCCTGCCATGGCGGATTCCACGCTGAAGCTGACTTTGGCGCCGTAGGGCGGGTCCTGTTCGAGCGTGCGCTTGAGGGCCGCGGACGCGAGCCTGGGATCCATGGTCGGCGTGAGCCGGAACGACAGCTTGAGGCTCGTGTACGGCCGCAGGACGTTGCCGGCGCTGTGGAAGGGCGGGATGCCTTCGGCGCCCGTCACGCTCAGCGTAGGCCGCCAGGTGCTGTTGAGCAGCAGTTCCAGCGGGTCGTTCGACATCGGCCGCATGCCCGGTACGAACGGGATACGTCCCGCGACGATCGGACCCAATATCCTCGCCGCGGCCTCGGCCTGCGCTCGACGGTCGGCCGGGATCGGTGTGTTGAGTTCATCGACGAGGATGGCGCCGGAATGCATGTCCTCGACGCGTGCCAGCAGTTCGCGCAGCACGCGCATGCTCGACGGCACGATGCCGCTGGCCATGCCGGAGTGCACGCCTTCGGTCAGGACATCGGCGCGCAGCGTGCCGATCAGGTTGCCGCGCAGCGACGTAGTGCACCACAGCTGCTCGTAATTGCCGCACTCGGCATCGAGACAGACGACCAGGCTCGGCGTGCCCAGCCGGGCGCCCAGCGCATCGATGTGTGCGGGCAGGTCGGGGCTGCCGCTTTCTTCGCTCGCCTCGATCAGGACGACGCAGCGGGCGTGGGGAATCTCCTGCTCGCGCAGCGCGCGGATCGCTGCGATGGATGAGAACAGGGCATAGCCGTCGTCGGCACCGCCGCGGCCGTACAGCTTCCCGTCGCGGATCACCGGCGTCCACGGGTCCAGACCGTCCGACCAGCCGGTGAACTCCGGTTGCTTGTCCAGGTGCCCGTACATCAGGACGCAGTCGTCCACCTCACCCGGGACGTCGACCATCAGCACCGGCGTGCGGCCCTCGAGCCTGAGCACCTCGACTCTGGAACCGGCGGGTGCGTGCGCCGTGGCCCAGCGCAGCATCAACTGGACGGCCGCTTCCATGTGGCCGTGCGCCTCCCAGTCCGGGTCGAAGAGGGGGGACTTGTTCGGGATGCGGACGTAGTCGACCAGTTGCGGCAGGATCGAGTCCGACCAGGTCGCGTCGATGTAAGTCTTTGCTTTTAAAATATCCATTAAATTCAACTGATTACTGGTTAAATCTAGAGTAGCCTGTCAGGACATTGCCGCGCCATTCCGCAAAGCCGAAGAACTTTAGCGCATTGCGGGTCGTCGCCGCCGCAACGGTCGGAAAATCCTCACCCCGGCAGGCGGCAATCACCTTGACCACGTGCGGCAGGTATTTGGGCTCGTTGCGTCGATGCGCGGGCTTGGGCTGCAGGTCGCGTGGCAGCAGGTATGGCGCGTCCGTTTCCACCAGCAGCCGGTCGAGCGGGATTTCGCGCACCAGGTCGCGCAGGTGGTGGCCCCGGCGCTCATCGCAAATCCAGCCGGTGATGCCGATCGAAAGGCCCAGTTCGAGGTAGTCACGGAGCTCACGGCCATCGCCCGTGAAGCAGTGAGCGACGCCGCCCGCGAGCCGGGGCAGGTAGTCCTTGAGAATGGCGACGAAGGCGTCGTGACCGTCGCGCTGGTGCAGGAAGACCGGCTTGCCGCAGTCCACGGCCAGTTCCAGTTGCCAGCGGAAGGCACGCTCCTGGTCGGCATGCGAGGAGAAATTGCGGAAGTAGTCCAGTCCGCACTCACCGGCCGCGCCCACCTCCGGCGCATCGAGCAGTTCGCGCAGTCGCGGCAGGTCGTCGTGGCGGAGTTCACTGGCATGGTGGGGATGGACGCCCGCCGTGGCCCTGAACGTTACCGGATCCGTCCGCACCAGGTCGATGGCGCGTCGCGTGCTGTCGAGCGTGCTGCCCGTGATCACCATGTGGCGCACGCCGGACGCCAGCGCGGCGGCCACGACGTCGGCACGGTCGCGGTCGAAGCTGTCGTGGGCGAGATTGAGGCCGATGTCGACGAGGGTGGGGGCCGGAGTCATGCAGGGTTGGCTGTGTTAGATTGCGCCGCTTCCCCAGACTAGCGAGTCGGCATGGCACTGGACAAGGCAGCGCTCGAGAGCCTGCGCCTCGAACGCGATCCCGACGCAGGAAAATATCGCGAGCGCGGCAGCTTCGCGCCGCAAACTCTGGTACGTGCTCGCGGCGGTCGCCGTGGTCGTGGCGGCGCTGGCATGGCGCTCGTTCAACAGTGCCGTGCCGGTGCAGACGTTCACCGTCGAATCGCCGACGTCGGCCAGCGGAGCCGTCCTCAACGCATCGGGTTACGTCGTGGCGCGGCGGTTGGCGACGGTCAGTTCCAAAGTCACCGGCCGGGTCGCCGAGGTGCTGTTCGAGGAAGGCGCCGAAGTCGAGGCGGGCCAGGTGCTCGCGCGGCTCGATCGTTCCACGGTCGACGCTGAACTCAACGTGTCCACCAGCAGCGCCGAGGCGGCGCGTCGCAACCTGCGCGAGATCGAGGTGCGGCTCGCCGAGGCGCGCCGGACGCTGGAGCGCAATCGCTCGCTGGTCGAGCGCAAGCTCATCGCGCAGAGCGTGCTCGACAGCTCCGAGGCCGAAGTGGCCGCGCTCAGCGCCCGTCTTGCGGCTGCGCGCTCCGAGGTCGACGTCGCCATCGCACAGGTCGGGCTCATCGAGCAGGAACTCGCCGACCTGGAAATCCGCGCGCCGTTCAAGGGTGTCGTGATTTCGAAGGACGCGCAGCCGGGCGAGATGGTGTCGCCGATGTCGGCTGGCGGTGGCTTCACCCGCACGGGCGTGGCAACGATCGTCGACATGGATTCACGCGAAGTCGAAGTCGACGTCAACGAGTCGTACATCAATCGCGTCAGCGCCGGCCAGAAGGTCGAGTGCGTGCTCGACGCGTACCCGGACCTGAAGATTCCCGCGCACGTCATCAGCATCGTGCCGACGGCCGACCGCCAGAAAGCAACCGTGCGTGTGCGCATCGGCCTCGACCAGCTCGATCCGCGCATCCTGCCGGACATGGGCATCAAGGTCAGCTTCTTCGAGGACGGCACGCAGCCAGCGCGGCAGGACGCGGTGCTCGTGCCCGAAAATGCGATCGTCAGGGACGGCGCAGCCAGCTTTGCCTGGGTCGTGCGCGACGGCAAGGTCGAGAAACGCGCGGTGAAGATCGGTGCGACGAAGGACGGCCAGGTGCCGGTCACGGACGGTCTCACGGATGGCGAGTCGATCGTCGTCGACGCGCCGAAGCGCCTGCGCGACGGCGCGGCCGTGGAGCTGAAGGCCGCGACATGAACGCAACGCCGGCTGCAGCCGCGGCGGGAACGTCCGTTGTCCGCATCCGCGACCTGGTGAAGGATTACCGTCGCGGTTCCGAGACCGTGCGCGTCCTCGACGGGCTCTCGCTCGACATCCAGCAAGGCGATTTCGTGGCGCTGATGGGGCCTTCGGGCTCGGGCAAGTCGACGCTGCTCAACCTTATCGGCGGCCTCGACCGTCCGACCTCGGGCACGCTCGAGGTCGATGGCCTGCGTGTCGACGAACTGTCGGAAGGTTCGCTCGGCCGCTGGCGCGCCGACCACGTCGGTTTCATCTTCCAGATGTACAACCTGTTGCCGGTGCTGACCGCCGAGCGCAACGTCGAACTGCCGCTGCTGCTCACGAACCTCGATCGCGGGCAGCGCATGAAGCGGGTCGCGGCGGCGCTGAAGCTGGTCGGCCTGGAGCACCGCTCCAGGCACCGCCCGCGCGAGCTTTCGGGCGGCCAGGAGCAGCGCGTCGGGATCGCGCGCGCCATCGTCACCGATCCGACGCTGCTGCTGTGCGACGAACCGACCGGCGACCTCGACCGCAAGTCGGGCGACGAGATCCTGACGCTGCTCGAGGCGCTCAACGACGAGTACGGCAAGACCATCATCATGGTCACGCACGACCCTCACGCCGCCGAACGCGCGCACCGGGTGATCCACCTCGACAAGGGCATGCTGAGCGAAGGACCGGGATGATCGGCAAGTACCTGCCGTTGCTGGCGTCGAGCCTGCGCCGCAAGCGACTGCGCACGTTCTTCACGATCGCCTCGATCCTGGTCGCATTCCTGTTGTACGGGCTCGCGGCGTCCATGCAGTTCGCGCTGAAGTCAGGCGTCGACGTTGCCGGCGCCGATCGCCTGCTGACGATGCACAAGGTGTCGTTTACCCAGCTGCTGCCGGCCAGCTACGAGAGCCGCATCAAGGCCGTGGACGGCGTCGTCGCCGTATCGCCACAGACCTGGTTCGGCGCGTGGTTTCGCGACGAGCGCAACCAGTTCCCCACCTTCCCCAGCGACCCAGAGGCCTACCTGCGCATCTACCCGGAGATCAAGCTCAGCGAAGCGCAGAAGCAGGACTGGTTCGCCGATCGCACCGGGGCTCTCGTCGGGCGCGCCATTGCCGACCTCTATGGCTGGAAGGTGGGCGACCAGGTTCCGCTGAAGTCGGCCATCTGGCGCCGGCTGGATGGCTCCGACACGTGGGACATCACGGTGCGTGCGATCTACGACCTGCCGGACGGCGGCGACACCCGGCAGATCGTGCTCCACCAGGACTATTTCGAGGAAGCGAAGCAGCAGGCCAAGGGTCTCGTCGGCTGGTACGTCATCAAGGTCCGCGACGTGAACCGTGCCCAGGTCATCGGCAAGCAGATCGACGCGATGTTCGCGAACTCGCCGGCGGAGACCAAGACATCGTCGGAGCGGGCGATGGCACAGTCTTTCGTCAACCAGATCGGCAACATCGGGGCGATCCTGCAGGCGATCGTCGCGGCGGTCTTCTTCACCATGCTGCTGGTGACGGCCAATACCATGGCGCAGTCCGTGCGTGAACGCACCAACGAACTCGGCGTGTTGAAGACGCTCGGTTTCAGCAACGGCGGGGTGCTGGGCATGGTGCTGGCGGAGTCGGTGCTGGTGACGACGCTCGGGGGGCTGCTCGGAATGTTCTTCGCCTGGTGGACCTGCGTGCAGTTCGGCCCGACCCTCGACCAGTACCTGCCGGGTTTCCGTGTCCCGCCCGATGCGTTCATGAGATCGGTGCTGTACATGCTGGCGCTCGGCGTGGTCGCGGGTGCGGTGCCCGCCTGGCAGGCGATGCGCCTGCGCATCGTCGAAGCGCTGCGCAGGGATTGAGGCAGGCATGAGTCTTCGCGCCGCCTTCAACCAGTTGGTCACGGTCACTGCGATGAACCTGCGGAACCTGCCGTCGAGGGTAGGCACTTCACTGGTCGCCGTCATCGGCATCGGTGGCGTGGTGGCGGTGCTGGTCTCGTTGCTGTCGATGGGGGAGGGCTTTCGCGCCGCGCTCGACCTCTCGGGCCGCGAGGACATCGCGATGATCCTGCGCGGCGGCTCGCCCGACGAGCTCTCCAGCTCCATCGGGCGCGAGGAGTACAACGCGATCGTGATTGCGCCCGGCATTGCGCGCGATGCGCGGGGCCCGATCGTTTCGGGCGAGCTGTATTCGATCGTCGACCTGCCGATGCGCAGTACGGGGACCGGTGCCAACGTGCCGCTCCGTGGCGTAGGTGAACGCGGCATGGAATTGCGCGACGGCTTCCGCATCGTCGCCGGCCGCATGTTCCAGCGCGGGCAGAACGAAGTGATCGTCGGTCGAGGCGCGTTCTCGCAGTTCGAGAACGTCGACCTCGGACGCGAGGTGAAATGGGGCTCGCAGACGTGGCGCGTCGTCGGTGTCTTCGAGGCGGGCGGCAGCGTGTCCGAATCCGAGATCTGGACCGACGCGGTCGTGCTGCGCGGGATTTATCGGCGCGGCAACACGGTGCAGATCGTCCGTGCGCAGCTCACTTCGCCCGCGGCACTGCAGACGGTTCGCGCGGCCCTCGAGCAGGATCCACGACTCAGTGTCTCGGTGCGCAGCGAAAAAGCCTTCTATTCGGACCAGTCGCGCATCCTGCTCGCCCTGGTCAAGTACGTCGGTACGACCATTGCGGTGCTGATGGGCGTGGGCGCGGTGTTCGCTGCGCTCAATACGATGTACTCGGCGGTCTCTTCGCGCACACGCGAGATCGCGACCTTGCGCGCGCTCGGCTTCGGCGCGGCGCCGGTCGTGACCTCCGTGCTGCTCGAGTCGGCGGTGCTCGGCCTGCTGGGCGGCGTCGTGGGCGGATTGCTGGTGTACTTTGGCCTGAACGGCTACCAGGCGACGACGCTGAATTTCGGCAGCTTCAGCCAGCTCACGTTCGCTTTCACCGTCACGCCGCGACTGCTGGTGACCGGCCTCTGGTACTCGCTCATACTCGGCATCGTGGGCGGCCTGCTGCCGGGAATCCGGGCCGCAAGAATGCCGGTGACGACCGGGCTGAGGGAACTGTAGCCGATGCGTGGCCTGGGTCGCGGTGCAGCCGGGAGATTACCCGCGGGGCACCCGCTGCAATTGACGCTCTGGACCGACCGTGAGGTCGGCGTGGCGTGGAACGTGCGCATCAGCCGGCGCGCGCGACGCATGTCGATGCGCGTGTTTCCCGGCGGTCGCGTCGAAGTCATCGTGCCGCAGGGCGCGGGCCTGCCCGCGGTCGAGCGCTTCGTCGCCCGGCACCGCGACTGGGCGGAGCGCCGTTCGAAGGAATTGCAGCAACTGTCGCCGACGGCGGCAGAACGCCAGCCCGAAGCGGTGGAAATCCGACTGCTCGACCGGCAGTGGTCCGTCGAGTACGTGCCCGGACGGCGCGTGCGGGCGGAGCAGGTTGGCGATTCGATGCTGCGCGTGCATTCACCCGCCGTCACCGATCGCCATGTCAGCCAGGCACTGGTGCCGTGGGTCACGCGCCTTGCGAGCCACGAACTTTCGCATCGCCTGCGGCCGCTGGCAGCCGAACTCGGCATCGACTACTCGCGCATGACCGTGCGTCGCCAGCGCACGCGCTGGGGCAGCTGCTCGACGCGGGGTAACATCAGCCTCAATGTCTGCCTGTTGTTCCAGCGCCCGCAGGTGGTGCGCTACCTGATGATCCACGAGCTCTGCCATCGCCGGCACATGAACCACTCGAAGCGGTTCTGGTCGCTGGTCGCCTCGTTCGAGCCGGGCTGGAAGCCGCTCGACGTCGAACTGCTGCAGGGCTGGCGGCACGTGCCGGCCTGGGTCTTCCCGTGAGCGGGTCGCGCGACGACAACGGCGGATCACGCAAGCCCTCGCTCGGCTCTCATGTCGAGCTCGAGGGCGAGCGCATTCACTGGGACCTCGGCGACTCGCTGAGCTATGGCGATTACCTGCACCTCGACAAGGTGCTCGGCGCGCAGCAGCCGCTTTCCGGCCAGCACGACGAGATGCTGTTCATCGTGATGCACCAGGCCTCCGAGCTGTGGATGAAGCTCTGCGTGCACGAGCTGAAGGCGGCGATTGCGCAGATCCGCGGTGACGACCTCGGTCCGGCGTTCAAGATGCTGGCGCGCGTCTCGCGCGTGCAGCAGCAGCTCGCGCAGTCGTGGGACGTGCTCAGCACGATGACGCCGGCGGACTATTCCGCGTTCCGCGACGTGCTGGGCAAGTCATCCGGGTTCCAGAGTTTCCAGTACCGGATGCTCGAGTACCTGATCGGCAACAAGAATGCGGCGATGATCGAAGTGCACCGGCGGACACCGCAGATCCATGCGCAATTGCACGAGGCGCTGCACAGTCCGGGCCTGTACGACGAGGCACTGCGGCTGCTGGCACGCCGCGGCTTGCCGATACCCGCCGAGGTCCTGGAGCGCGACTGGAGCGTGCCGTACGCGGAGCATGCCGAGGTCACGGCCGCGTGGCTCACCGTCTATCGCAACACGGAAGAGCACTGGGACCTGTACGAGCTGGCCGAGAAACTGGTCGACCTCGACCAGCGCTTCCAGCTGTGGCGGTTCGCCCACCTCAAGACGGTCGAGCGAATCATCGGCTACAAGCGTGGGACGGGCGGCAGCAGCGGCGTGGCCTACCTGGCCAAGGCGCTCGAGCTGCGGTTCTTTCCGGAACTCTGGAGCGTCCGAACCTCGATCTGACGCGTGTAGAATGCGCTGGCTTCGGGCCATGCCGGCCCCACCAGGCGCGCGTAATGCAGGAAAGACTCCAGAACATCAACGTCGTCTCGAGCGAGCTGCTCCCCACGCCGGAGGCGATCAAGCGCGATCTGCCCCTGACGCAGGCGGCCGAGGACTTCGTGTATCGCAGCCGGCAGGCCGTGCGCAGGATCCTCGACCGTGACGATCCGCGGCTGTTCGTCGTCGTCGGCCCGTGCTCGATCCACGATCCGACGGCCGCGCGCGAGTACGCGCAGCGCCTGGGCGGGCTGGCCGCGAAGGTCGACCGGACGATGCTGCTCGTCATGCGTGTCTATTTCGAGAAGCCGCGGACGACGGTGGGCTGGAAAGGCCTCATCAACGATCCCGACATGGATGACTCCTTCCACATCGAGAAGGGCATTCGCGTCGCGCGCGAGCTGCTGTTGTTCCTGGCCGACCTCGGGATGCCGGCGGCCACCGAAGCGCTCGACCCGATCATGCCGCAGTACCTGTCCGAACTGATCACCTGGACGGCGATCGGGGCGCGCACGACGGAATCGCAGACGCATCGCGAGATGGCGAGCGGGCTTTCGACGCCCGTGGGATTCAAGAACGGCACGGACGGCTCGCTGGCGGTTGCGATCAATGCGCTGCAGTCGGTGCGCCACCCGCACCACTTCCTGGGCATCACGCAGCAGGGCCAGTCCGCCGTCTTCCGTACGCGCGGCAACAAGTACGGTCACATCGTGCTGCGTGGCGGCGGTTCGCGGACGAACTACGATTCCGTGAGCCTGGCGCTGGCCGAGCGCGAGCTCGACATAGCCGGATTGCCGGCCAACATCGTCGTCGACTGCAGTCACGGCAATTCCAACAAGGATCCCGGCTTGCAGCCGCTGGTGGCCGAAAACCTGGCCAACCAGGTCCTGGAAGGCAATCGCTCGCTGGTGGGATTCATGCTCGAGAGCAACCTGCATTGGGGCAGCCAGCCGCTCAGCGGAGATCGCAGCCAACTGCAGTACGGTGTCTCGGTGACGGATGCCTGCGTGGACTGGGAAACGACCGAAAAACTGCTGCTCTCGCTGGACGAAAGGCTGCGTTCGGCGCCGCGTTTCGCCAAGGGATCGGCTGCCGCCTGACCGGGAAAACAGGAAATAGGAAAATAGGGGACGCTCACCTATTCTCGCCTATTCTTTCTTCGGCCGACCCCGTGGACGAGGGGTGCTGTCGAAACCCTGGCATTCGGGAGCGGCCTGAATCCAATGGTCGTTACCGAACGGTCGTTGTCGATTGACACAGGCTCGCAGTGCCTCAACTTCTTGCGAGCTGCGCGGCTCATCCAGAAAGTCATCCCAGTTTGACGGAAGCTCCACTGGAGCCTGAGTCAGCAGCCTGTTCAAGTGGTGTGGCCCATGACGCCAAGCCGCGCTTCCCCAGTTCCAGTCGCGGGATCGCGTCACCAATCCGGCCCTCACCGCGTTTCGCTCAACGTACCGCAGCACGGTAACCAGGTGTCCGTCCTGTTCAATCGGGAAGGCCTTGTACGGCCCTTGCCAGACCCGGCCGGTGGTTGCGTGGCCAAGGTGGTATCGATGCGAGTGTGTTGTGAGCAGCCAGTGTATCCAACGACCGATGTCGTGGCGGCCGTCAGGACGCACGACCAGATGGAAGTGATTGGGCATCAGACAAGCTGCGAAAAGCTCGATCGGTATGCGCTGCTGAGCCTCGCTGATCAGGCCGATGAAGGCGGCATACTCCGCGGCGACATGAAATATGGTGCCGCGATTGTTGCCACGATTGATGACGTGATAACAGCCACCCGCAACGATTGACCTGGCCTTCCGCGGCATGCAGATACTGTGCGTGACTCCACGGGAAACCGGTGCGGCCAAACCGAGCGGGAACTCGCAGAAACAGATGACGGGAAATAGGTGAGGGAAATAGGTGAGCGTCCCCAATTTCCTGGGAAATAGGTGAGCGTCCCCAATTTCCCTGTGAAATAGGTGAGCGTCCCCAATTTCCCTGTGTTGCTTACCAGACCAGGTCGTCGGGAACGACGAAGTCCTTGTACGCGTCGTCGACGGGCGTCGACTCCACCTTGTCCGATGTGTTCACGACCGCACGCGGTTCGCGCTCCTTTACGCGCTCGCCCGTTTCAGCCGGCACCAGTTCGTAGTGCCCGTCGCAGCGGACGATCGCGATCTCGCCGCGGACGATGCGCTCACGCAGCGGCGCATCCACCGGGATGCGGCCCACCTTGCCGTTGATCACGAAATTGAAGTAGTCGTCGCTCTCCGGCTTGGCGATCCTGTTCTGCTCGACGAGCTGGCGGATTTCCGCCCAGCGCGCCTTGGCCGCGGCCTTTTCCTCGCGCTTGCGGTTGAGCGCCGCGTCTTTCAGGGCCTTGGCCGCCGCCTGTTTCTGCAGTTCGGCCTGCCGCTGTTCCTCGCGGAAGTTACGGTCTTTCTTGCCGACCTGTTTGCGGTCCGTAAAGTTCTGGCGCTTCTGGCTCTGCTCGGCCTGCTTGACCTGTTTTTCGCTGACCAGGCCGGCCTGCAGCAACTGCTCACGCAAAGACAAGCCGGACATGGCGAAACCTCTGAGGCCGGGAGTGGGTCGAGGCCGCGTATGTTACGCAGTGGGCGGCAGGATGCGAAGCGCGAAGCGGGGCATGAAATTGACGCGAAACCGCAGGAACAGGCGGACAGTCCGTCCTGATAAGATTCGGTACCGCCTTTTTCACCATCCGGTCACCATTCCGGGGAGGATCCGACCATGACGATCAAAGTGGGCGACAAGATGCCCGCCGGCAAGTTCAAGACGATGACCAAGGACGGCCCGCAGAACCTGACCTCTGACCAGCTTTTCGCCGGCAAGACGGTCGTGCTGTTTTCGGTGCCGGGCGCATTCACGCCGACCTGCGATGCCAAGCACCTGCCGGGCTTCGTCGAGAAGGCCGGAGCGATCAAGGCCAAGGGCGTCGACACGATCGCGTGCATGGCCGTGAACGACGTGTTCGTAATGAATGCGTGGGGCAAGAGCTCGAACGTCGGCGAAGGCGTGCTGATGCTGGCCGATGGCAATGCGGAATACGCCAAGGCGCTGGGACTCGAACTCGACGCCAGCGGCTTCGGCATGGGTATCCGCGGCCAGCGCTTCGCGATCATCGCGAAGGACGGCACGGTCACGGGACTCTTCGTCGAAGGCCCGGGCGAGTTCAAGGTCTCGAGCGCGGACTACGTGCTGAGCCAGCTGTAAGTCTTTCCGGTCCACCAACGACCTGCGCAGCGGCGTGCTTTCCGGCACGCCGTTCGCGCATTGGAGCCTGACCCATGACTTTCAATGCACCCGTCGTGACGATGCTCTATGCCGCGCTTTGCGGCGTGCTGCTCGTTGCGCTTGCGCTCAACGTCGTGCGCCTGCGTCTTGGACGCAAGATTCCACTCGGCATGGGCGAGGGGTCGGCGCTCGAGCAGCCGGTGCGGGTGCACGGTAATTTCACCGAGTACACGCCGACGTTCCTGATCCTGCTGCTGCTCGCCGAACTGGGCGGCGCCGCGTTCTGGTTCCTGCACCTGCTGGGTGCGGCTTTCGTGATCGGCCGATTGCTGCATGCCTACGGACTGAGCACCGTGCGGGCGCGGTCGTTCGGCCGGTTCTACGGCTCGGCGATTTCGTGGACGTCGATCCTGGTGCTCAGCGGCTACCTGCTGGTCCGTTCGTTCGGCTGGGCAGACTGAGGCCAAAGAAAAACCCGGCAGCCGCAAGGCTGCCGGGTTTTCTGTTTCGCAAGCCCTCACCCCAGTGCTCTCCCGCTGCAGCGGGAGAGGGGTGAAGAAAGCATCAGCCGAGTGCTTTCTCGAACTCCGGCACGATCGTGAACAGGTCGCCGACGAGGCCGATGTCCGCGCTCTCGAAGATCGGCGCTTCGCCGTCCTTGTTGATCGCGACGATCGTGCGCGCGTCCTTGATTCCGGTCATGTGCTGGATCGCGCCCGAGATGCCGATCGCGAAGTACACCTGTGGCGCAATGATCTTGCCGGTCTGGCCGACCTGCAGGTCGTTCGGGACGTAGCCCGCATCGACTGCAGCGCGCGATGCGCCGACCGCCGCGCCGAGCTTGTCGGCGAGCGAATAGATCAGTTTGAAGTTCTCCGCGCTGCCGAGTGCACGGCCACCGGAGACGACCTTGGCGGCCGACTGCAGGTCCGGACGACCGGTCGATGCGCCCGAGCGTGACACGAAACGCGTGTGCGAGGGCAGGGCCGCACCCGGGTCGACCTTTTCGATGGCCGCGCTGCCGCCCGTTGCAGCCGCTTCGAACGAGGCGACGCGCACCGTGGCGACGACCGGGGCACCCGCCGGCGCTTCGACGGTGAGGATCGCGTTGCCCGCGTAGATCGGCCGCTTGAACGTGTGCGAGCCGTCCACCGCCATGATGTCCGAGACCTGGCTCACGCCGAGCAGCGCGGCGACGCGGGGCATGACGTCCTTGCCGAAGGTCGTCGAAGGACCGAACACGTGCGTGTAGTTGGCCGCGAGCTTCGCGATCTGCGGCGCGAAGATCGCCGCGAGCGGCTCCTTGTTTGCCGGGTTCTCCACGACCAGCACCTTGCTCACGCCCGCGAGCGCCGCAGCTTCAGCCGCAATGGCCGCCGCATCGGCCGCAAGCACGGCGACATCGATGGTGGCGCCCGCGATTTTCGCCGCGCAGGTGACGCTCTTCGCCGTGCTGGCGTTCAGCTTCGCGCCGTCGTGTTCGGCGACGATCAGGATCTTGCTCATCAGACCAACCCCTTCTGCTTCAGCACGCCGACGAGTTCGGCGACGTCCTTGACGATGATGCCTTTCTGGCGGCTCGGCGGCGGATCGACCTTGACGGTCTTGAACGCCGCAGCTTCCGTCACGCCGTAGTCGGCGATGCCCTTGATGTCGAGCGGCTTCTTCTTCGCCTTCATGATGTCCGGCAACTTCACGTAGCGCGGTTCGTTGAGGCGCAGGTCCACCGACAGCACGGCCGGCAGGTCGACCTCGAGCGTTTCAAGGCCCGAGTCCACTTCGCGCGTGACCGTGGCCTTGCCGTCGGCAATGTCGACTTTCGAGCAGGAGGTCGCCTGGGGACGGTCGAGCAGGGCAGCGAGCATCTGGGCCGTCTGGCCGTTGTCGTCGTCGATGGCCTGCTTGCCCAGGAGCGTCAGGAACGGCTGCTCGGCTTCGGCGACCTTCTGGAAGATCCTGGCAATCGTGAGCGGTGCCACGGCGGCCTCGGTCTGCACCAGGATCGCGCGGTCGGCGCCCATTGCGAGCGCGGTGCGCAACTGCTGCTGGGTGTCTGCCGGGCCGATGCTGACGGCCAGCACTTCGTCCGCCAGGCCCTGCTCCTTGATGCGAAGCGCCTGTTCGAGCGCGATTTCATCGAAGGGATTGATGCTCATCTTGACGCCTTCGGTGATGACGCCCGTGTTGTCCGGCTTGACCCGGACCCGGACGTTGTAGTCCACCACGCGTTTCACACCGACCATGATTCTGCGCACGCGCTCACTCCTGTTCAGCTGGGGCTTTGCAACGCAACATCATACCAGTCCGACCGCCTGCGGCGACCGGCCGGCCTGGCCTCGAAGCAATGGAAATCAGCCCCTACCAGCCCCGTTTTTCGTCGAGCTGGCGAGTCAGGTTGACGAGCCGCCGGTAGCTTTCGAGCCGCCGGGGATCGATCTCCCCGGATTCGACGGCCGCCTGGACCGCACATTGCGGCTCCCGCAGGTGCAGGCAGTTCTGGAACCGGCAGCCGGGCGCCCGCTGGATGATCTCCAGGTAGCCCCGCTGGACGTCCGGCAGGGGCATGACGGGCGGGGCGTAGTCCCGAACGCCCGGGGAGTCCGTCAGCTCACCCCAGGGCAGCTGTACGATCGCAGACGACACGGTGGTGTGCTTGCCCTGGCCCGATCCGGCCGACAGGTCGGACGTGGCCCGGTAGGCGCCCTCGCAGAGGACGTTGGTCAATGACGACTTTCCGACCCCGGACTGGCCGGCCAGCAGCGTGCGGCGCCCCTGCAGGCGCTCCTTGAGGGCATCGAGGCCGATGCCGCGCTTGGCGGAGACCGTGACCACCGGGATCCCGATTCGCCGGTAGGTGTCGATAAAGGCGAAGTCATCGGGGCCGAACTCACCGGCGCCAATCAGGTCCTGCTTGTTAAGGATCAGCAGCGGCTCGATACCCGCATAGCCTGCCCCGGCCAGGTAGCGGTCGATGATGAACGGGTCGCAGGTGGGGCGGGGCGCCACGACGATGCCCAGTTGGTCCAGGTTGGACGCAATATCCTCGACTCCGCCCCGGCTGTCCGTCCGCTGCAGGACGTTGCGGCGTGGCAGGCGCTCCGCGACCACCCAGTACTCGGAGTCCGCGGCACCGGATTCGCGCTCGAGCCGCACCACGTCGCCCGCCACAACGGCTGTCCTGCGGCCCCGGATCTTGCAGGCAAGGCGCTCCGCGGTGTCAGCCGTAAGTACGACGACTCGGCGGCCATAGGACTCGACCACGCAGCCCGTCCTGCCCTCGGTCGTCGACGGCGGCTTTGAACTGCTGCCGCTGCGGCCAGGCTGGCGCTTGCTGCTGCGACGCGTGCTCACGTGGACGAGAACGCCTGCCGGGCGGTGAGGGACCCTTGCGCGCCGCCAGGATCGACGAGCCGGGCGATCCGGACGACCGGCGGCGGGTGCGAGTCGTAGAACGCGGAATGCAGCGGATCGGGCGTCAGGGTGCTCGCATTTTCGCGATACAGGCTGACCAGCGCGCGGCCCAGTTCGGGACCGTCGCTGAAGCGGGCAGCGAACGCATCAGCCTGGAACTCGTGGCGCCGCGACCATGCGGCAGCCAGTGGTGTAAGGATCCACGTGAACGCGGGGAGAACCAGGACGAACAAGAGCAGGGCGGCCGAGTTGCCGGGCTGATCGACGCCCAGTGCGACGTAGAACCAGGCTTGGGTCGACAACCATCCCAGCAGGGCGAAGCCTGCGAGCGACGTCGCGGCGCTCACCAGCAGCCGCTGTGGGATGTGCCTGAGCTTGAAGTGCGCGAGCTCGTGGGCAAGCACGGCCTCGACCTGCACCGGCGACAGCGACTGCAGCAGCGTGTCGTAGAAGACGATGCGCTTCTCGCGGCCGAGCCCGGTGAAGTAGGCGTTGCCATGCGCGGATCGCTTCGACCCGTCCATGACGTAAACGTCGCGCGCATGGAAGTCACAACGGGCGAGCAGGGCATCGATGCGCTCGCGCAAGGCTGCGTCCGTGAGTGGCGTGAACTTGTTGAAGAAGCCGGCGATCCAGCGGGGCCAGGCCCAGAGCAGCAGCAGCGAGAAGGCCATCCACACGGCCCAGGCCACCAGCCACCAACGCGTGCCGCTGGCTTCCATCGTCCAGAGAACGAGCGCGACGATGCCGCCGCCCAGCAGCCCGCCCAGTGCCGCGGCCTTCAGCAGGTCGGCCACGAAGACGGAGGGGGTGGTTCGGTTGAAGCCGAAGCGTGCTTCGAGCACGAACGTCCGCCACACGGAGAACGGCAGCGAGGCGCAGCTCATCGCCAGCAGCACCAGCAGCACGTGCAGCGTTCCTGAGGCAATGGGATTCGGGCCCGCGACTGCAGTAGCGAGTCGACCGAGGGCCGCGATCCCGCCGCCGAGCGTCAGGACCAGTACTACGATGGCGTCATAGGCCAGTTCGAGCCGACCCAGGTGCTGCCGGGCAACCGTGTAATCCGCGGCCTTCGCATGCTCCGCTGCGCTGACCGCCGTGGCGAAGGCTGGGGGCACCTCGTTCCGATGCGCCGCCACATGGCGTGTCTGCCGACGGGACAGCCAGAACTGCACGAGAAGGTGCATGGCAAGGGCCGCCAGGAAGGCAATGGTCATCCAATGGGTCATCGAGGTGACGGATTTAACAATGGCGTGCGCGCTCCACGAAGGGTGCGGAGCTTAGCCTTTGCTAGAATCCCCTACAATCGACCGTCCGGGTTCGAAACGCCACCTCGTGTACCGCCTGGCCACACTTTGAAAACTGACAACCTGATCTGGATCGACCTCGAGATGACTGGCCTGGACACCCAGGCCGATCACATAATCGAGATCGCGACGATCGTCACCGACTCGTCTCTGCGTATCGTGGCGGAAGGCCCGGTGATCGCGATCCACCAGGACGCCGCCGCGCTCGGTGCGATGGATGAATGGAACAGGACCACGCATGGCGGCACCGGCCTGTTGCAGCGGGTCCGTGACAGCCGGGTTACCGCGCAAGACGCGGAGACGCTGACGCTGGATTTCCTGGTGCAGCACGCAGTGGCTGGAGCATCGCCGATGTGTGGCAACAGCATATGTCAGGATCGGCGGTTTCTCGCGCGCGAGATGCCTGCCCTTGAAAAGTTCTTCCATTACCGGAACCTCGACGTCAGCACGGTCAAGGAACTCGCCCGGCGTTGGGCGCCCAGCGTTCTCGCCGGGGTTCAAAAGGAGTCGACTCACCTTGCACTGGACGATATCCGCGAGTCGATCAGTGAGCTGGAACATTATCGCCGTCACTTCTTCAGGGTGGTGTGAGGCGATGATTGAGAAACAGACACGCTGTCAGAACCATGCACTGGTTTCCATATGAATAGCGATGTGCAGTCGAGATTGTTGACCACGGTGTACGCGTGTTTGCGCCCGTTCGCTCGCGTACTGCTTCGATCTGGCGTGACATACAAGAGCTTTGCTGAAATCGCAAAGGCGGCTTTTGTTCATGAGGCGATGCTTGAGCGTGATGTAAAGGGGAGAATCACGAACGCATCGCGCGTCGCTGTCAGAACCGGGTTGTCTCGAAAGGAAGTCCGTCGGGTATCCGAGCTGACGTTGGTCAAGGACGGTCCCAAGAGTGGGGCAGCGGACCATGCGGGACCACCTGCACGGGTGTTGCACGCATGGCATTTCGATCAGAGATTCGTCGGTACTGATGGTTCTCCTTTAGATTTATGTTTCGAGGGAGAAAGTCCGAGCTTTGCCGAACTAGTGAAAGCCGTCGGCGGAGATGTACCCCCCGGGGCAGTTCGCGCCGAACTTGTGCGTGCCGCGGCGGTGCAGGAGTTGGAAAACGGCCTGCTTCGTCCGACGAAAAGATACTTTGTTCCGGGTGATTTCGATGAGAAGGCGATCACCGTTATGTCGGGTATGCTCTTCCCGTTTATTTCGGGCGTCGATCACAATTCCAACCCTGCCCGTAAGTCTGCTGGATTTATCCAGCGGATCGCCTACGCGAGGCTGAGTCCCGACGATCGTGAGACTTTTCGAATTTGGTCACGGGGCGAAGCGACACGCTTCATCGAAGCTATCGATGACTGGCTTACCGCTAGAGAAGTTCGAGGCGATGAGAGCACTAACGATCCGATTAGCGGTATGGGTGTATTTTTTTATGAAGGTCCCGAGGCGGTAGATATTCCAAGACCCGAGCCCGATCATAAGAAATAAAAAAAGGCGCGCTAGTAGCGCGCCTTTTTCCCGTCGGGTATCGGCGTTACCTTACGAACAACTGCTCAGCGAGCACGACACCCTGACGAACGGGCTGCGTGCCGACAAGAACAACGAAGCTGCCGGCAGTCGGCATTCTGGCCGCTTGAGATGATGAAATGTCGACTGCGATTCCGCCGACTTTCATCGTGCCAACACCCGTATCTAGGTCGGTGACGCGGCCACTCACTACAACCTTCGATGAGCCGGCAACATAGTCGGCCGGCATGAAGCGCAACTTCATGTCGTCGACGGTGCCTGAATCGGATATGCGTCCGGAAACCGCGACCATCAGCTGGCGACCGCCGGCAAGAGTTTCTTCAACGTTTGCGACGGTGGGCAACTTCAAGCGACGACCCAGTACGCTGATCGTGCCAGTTGCAGCATCGACTCTGTCGATAGCGCCCAGGATTCAGGACCTGAGTCTTGCCCGTGCCGATGATGGCATCGAGGCCCGTGCCAATGATGGCGTCGTTGGCGTGCTTGCCCTTGCCGGTACCGATGATGGCGTCGCTGGAGACCATCTTGGAGCGGCCGGTGCCGATGATGGCGTCGAGGCCCGTGCCAATGATGGCGTCGTTGGCGTGCTTGCCCTTGCCGGTACCGATGATGGCGTCGCTGGAGACCATCTTGGAGCGGCCGGTGCCGATGATGGCATCGAGCGCCGGTGCCGATGATGGCATCGAGGCCGGTGCCGATGATGGCGTCGTTGGCGTGCTTGCCCTTGCCGGTACCGATGATGGCGTCGCTGGAGACCATCTTGGAGCGGCCGGTGCCGATGATGGCATCGAGGCCCGTGCCAATGATGGCGTCGTTGGCGTGCTTGCCCTTGCCGGTACCGATGATGGCGTCGCTGGAGACCATCTTGGAGCGGCCGGTGCCGATGATGGCATCGAGGCCCGTGCCAATGATGGCGTCGTTGGCGTGCTTGCCCTTGCCGGTGCCGATGATGGCGTCGCTGGAGACCATCTTGGAGCGGCCGGTGCCGATGATGGCATCGAGGCCCGTGCCAATGATGGCGTCGTTGGCGTGCTTGCCCTTGCCGGTACCGATGATGGCGTCGCTGGAGACCATCTTGGAGCGGCCGGTACCGATGATGGCATCGAGGCCCGTGCCAATGATGGCGTCGTTGGCGTGCTTGCCCTTGCCGGTGCCGATGATGGCGTCGCTGGAGACCATCTTGGAGCGGCCGGTGCCGATGATGGCATCGAGGCCCGTGCCGATGATGGCGTCGTTGGCGTGCTTGCCCTTGCCGGTACCGATGATGGCGTCGCTGGAGACCATCTTGGAGCGGCCGGTGCCGATGATGGCATCGAGGCCCGTGCCGATGATGGCGTCGTTGGCGTGCTTGCCCTTGCCGGTACCGATGATGGCGTCGCTGGAGACCATCTTGGAGCGGCCGGTGCCGATGATGGCATCGAGGCCGGTGCCGATGATGGCGTCGTTGGCGTGCTTGCCCTTACCGGTGCCGATGATGGCGTCGCTGGAGACCAGCTTGGAGCGGCCGGTACCGATGATGGCATCGAGGCCCGTGCCGATGATGGCGTCGTTGGCGTGCTTGCCCTTGCCGGTACCGATGATGGCGTCGGTTGAGGGCTTGGCGTAACCCTGCGCAGGAGCCAGTGCTCCGCTAACCACTAGGGTGGTTGCAATCGCAACCGCCAGACTTGAAGTTGTGAAGCCCTTGCCGTTCATTGCCATCTTCCCCTTAATCTTCTCGCAGCCAATCCATCGGCTCAAACGTATCGAAATCGATTGCTACTGAATCGACTCTTGATCGGACTGCTCGTCCACCGGACGAACAAACATG
This sequence comes from uncultured Gammaproteobacteria bacterium, assembly GCA_963793675.1. Lineage (GTDB taxonomy): Bacteria > Pseudomonadota > Gammaproteobacteria > Steroidobacterales > Steroidobacteraceae > RPQJ01. Next base: position 907,700 of record CAWCBA010000010.1, read on the forward strand.
TACATCGCTACGCCGACTTTCACGCTCTGATCAGCGCCACTGCGCGCGGCTTCTATTTCGCGCGTTGAAAGCCAGTCGTCCAAAGATTCCAAGAACTGCTGTCCACGATCCTTAACGTAGAGATCGAAGTCCAATGCGTCCGTTGGCGTAATCCCGTTCGGCGCCCAAACACGTCGCTCAAAGATTTTTTGGTCTTCGTCGGGGCGAAGGTTTTGATCGAGCGTTTTTGCTAGGTCGGTGAATGCGACTGACATCGCATGGAATTTCGCGGGGTCTGCGGCGGATGGAATGTACAGTCGGATAAGGACGCGGTAGTAACCATTGCCCAAATCAAGTACCGCTCCAATCCTCTTCAGCTCATCAAGCATCTCGTCTGCCGGAACGTCGCTCGTATACCGGCGAACGAGCTCTGTGAAACTCCGGCGGCCAACGGGGCCTTCAAACTGGACTTCGTAAGGAATTCCGTAAGGTCCCGTGAAATCCGAGTCCTGATGCCAGCCAGTCAACAACCGACCAACCCGACTGAGTCGACCCAACAAGGCCTCGGCGTCTGCGTCGGTCTGGGTGAGGAGGCGAGAGACCTCAAGGCGGGTCAGACCCGTCGTGATTGCGATTCTCGAAACTGACTGTCGCGAATCCGGCAGTTGCAAAACGTCCTGCGCTGAATCGACGAAGACAGACTTCAACAACTCCGAGAACTCACCGTACGAAACGCCGTTCCGCACGAGAATTCGGACGAGCGGACGCATCAGCGGCCTGAACGCAGACAAGAGCGTTGCTTTGAAGTTTTCGCTCATTCCTAGCCCGAAAAAGGCCGGCTCCGAACAGATTGCTAGTACGGCTGACATGCGGGTTATTGTTAACTCCCCGAGTTAACTATATCTGCCGGCCGGTCCGGGTCAAGACTTCAACATATTCGCGGGGTTACGCCAGCGTCTTGAGGGACGCTCTGGGAGAGGGTTGGGACGGCAAAACTGGTCAAATTTCAACCAGATCAGGGGGCTGGGAGGCAACCCTCAATGAGCCTGGAGGTGTATCGGAGGGGCCGTCGACCACCCCTTCTGTTGACATATGTAAACTCCGGGCGGGCTGGAACTGGGTGCAAACGAGTCAAAACCGGGATTCTGTGAACTACGTCACACAATCCAACAAAGTCTATAAAAGACAAATAGATAATAGAATTTATTAAAGTAAATAGTTCGATTTGTCACGCGTCTGCCCAGACACGTGCAATGCACACATTTGAACGTGTGGCTTAGGGGTTCGGCGACAAGCCCTGTCCACAGTCTCGACGTATTGCTGGCGTCCCGACCGGCCTAATGAAAACGGCCGGTTCCCCTCGCAGGAAACCGGCCGTGGCCAGCAAAAATAAAACTTGACCGTCAGCCGGTCTTCTGAATCTTCGCGGTCTTGCGAAGATCGTCGAGGTAGGACTGCAGCTTCTTCCGCTGCGCGAACATCTTCACTTGTTCCTTGACCTCGTCAAACGCGGGAGCGCTCGGGGCGCGCACGTCTTCGAGCTGGATGACGTGATAGCCGTACTGCGTCTGCACGGGTTCGGTCGTCGTCTTGCCCTTCTCGAGTGTCGCGAGCGCATCGGCGAACGGCTTGACCATCGTCTGCGCCGAGAACCACCCGAGATCGCCGCCCTTGGCCGCGCTGCCCGGGTCCTTGGATTGCGCCTTCGCGAGCTTCGCGAAGTCGCCGCCAGCCTGCAGTTCCTTGATGATGGCGTCTGCGGCTTCCTTCTTCTCGACCAGGATGTGCCGCGCCTTGTATTCCTTGGGCATGTTCGCCACTTCGGAATCGTAGGCCGCCTTCACTTCGTCATCCGACACCGGATGCGACTTCACGTACTTCTCGCTCGCAGCTTCCGCGAGGATCTGCGTCTGAAGCAGGTCGAGCCGCGCTTTCACGTCCGCGGTAGCGGCCAGGCCGTCCTTCTCGGCGGCCTGCGCGGCAAGCGTCATGTTCACGAGCTGCTCGAGCAGCGCGTCTTTTTGTTCCTTCGTCGCTTCGGCGGCCGGCTTGCCGGTGACGGCCTGCAGGAACGTGTCGAGCAGCTGCGAGTTGATCGCCTTGCCGTTCACGGTGACGAGCGTCGGCGAGGCTTTTTCGGCGGCTGCGGGCGCCGACGCCGGGCTTGCAGGCGTTGCTGCATTCTCGGCGGGCTTTGTGCATGCGGTGGTGCCAAGCGCGATGGTGGCGCCGAGCAGGAGGGCGGTCTTCAGGTTTCGCATCGATGAGCCTCTGTGGATGGTTCGTCAGGGCGTCCGGGCGGACGCGTAAATGGGAGAGCGTCGTCGTCAGGCCAGCGAGCCTTCGCCGGGCGCCAGTGCCAGGATAGACAGCGCGTGGATATCGGTGGTCATCATGTCGCCGACTGCTTCGTAAACGAGCCGGTGCCGCCGTACGACAGGCAGGCCGGCGAATCGTTCCGCAACGAGCTGGACGGTGAAGTGGCCGTGACCGCCCGCCGCGCCCGCATGACCGGCATGCAGATGGCTGTCGTCCACGACTCGCAGTTCCGACGGTTGCAAGGCCGTGCGCAGCCGGGCCTCGAGTCTTTCAGCGCGGCTGGGTGCATGCGTCTGGGTCATGGCAGCGACTTCAGGAATGGGCGGACTTCATGCGATTCGAACACGCCTTCCGTCACGTATGGATCGGCCGCCACCCATGCCTGGGCATCGGCGAGCGAGCTGAAGTCCGCGATGATTACGCTGCCGGTAAAGCCGGCGGGTCCCGGGTCCGGCGAGTCGATCGCAGGGCAGGGGCCTGCGACGAGCAGGCGGCCTTCATCAAGGAGCTTTTGCGCGCGTTCGAGGTGCGCAGGACGCACGCGCCTGCGGATCTCGAGTGCGTTGGGACTGTCCTGGCCGATGATTACGTACCACATTGCTGGAGACCGGCTCACTCCGTCTGTGCCGTGCCGGCTTCCACCTGGTCGAGCTTGCGCCCCAGCCAGTAGCCCTGCGCGAGCGCAAAGACGATCGTCAGGCCCATGAGCCCGAACAGCTTGAAGTTCACCCACGTGTCTTCGCTGAAGTTGTACGCAACGTAGAGGTTCAGCACTGCGCAGACGACGAAGTAGCCGATCCACATCAGGTTGAGGCGTGTCCAGAGGGACGCTGGTTCGAGCTTGATCTTCTCGCCCATCAGTCGCTGGACGATGGTCGGTCCCTTCATGAACTGGCTGGCGAGGAACGCGCCGGCGAACAGCAGGTTCACGATCGTCGGCTTCCACTTGATGAAGGTCGCGTCGTGAATGACCAGCGTAAGGCCGCCGAACACGAGCACCAGGACCGCCGACGTGAGCAACATCGGGCTCACCTTGCGGTGCTTGAACCAGCTGATCGCGGTCTGCACCAGCACGCCGACGATCAGGACCGCCGTCGCGACATAGATGCCCGCCATCTTGTAAGCGATGAAAAAGAACACGACCGGCAGCAGGTCGAACAGCATTTGCATCAGGATGTGGTGCGCTCGGGGCGGGTCAGCAAAGGGTCGCGTATCATACCAACTTGGCCGTGCCACCCGCGGCTGGGCGAGTTTCATGGCCTTCCTGATCTCCATTCATCCGCAGAATCCGCAGCCGCGCCTGGTGCGCCAGGCCATTGCCGCCATCCGCGATGGCAGCGTCGTGGTCTACCCGACGGACTCCAGCTACGCGCTCGGCTGCCTGATCGGCGACAAGGAGGCCATGGAGCGCATCCGGCGCATCCGCGACGTTGACGTGAAGCAGCACAACTTCACGCTGGTCTGCCGCGACCTGTCGGAAATCGCAAAGTACGCCCGGGTCGACAACAGCCAGTACCGGACCCTGAAGGCCTTCACGCCGGGCCCGTACACCTTCCTGCTCGAGGCCACGCGCGAGGTGCCAAAAAGGCTGCAGAACCCGAAGCGTCGCACCATCGGCATCCGTGTCCCGGACAACGCGATCGTGAGCATGCTGCTGGCAGAACTGGGTGAGCCGATCATGAGTTCCACGCTGCTGCTGCCCGGCGAGTCGCAGACGCCGACCGATCCGCAGGAGATAAAGGAGAAGCTGGACCACCTGGTCGACCTCGTGATCGACGGTGGCATTGGCGGTATCGAGCCGAGCAGCGTGGTGGACCTGTCGAGCGGCGCTCCAGTCATCGTGCGACGCGGCAAGGGCGATGTCTCCGCGTTCGAGTGAACGTGGCCGGAGCGGCTGCGTATAATCGCGCCTTGCGGCTGGCTTGGCGGGTCGACCTGAGTTGAAGTGATGCCCGATGTTTGTTCTTCAAGCCACTGATTTTTATATGACTCTACCGCGACAAGGTCGCAGGGAACCCGTTTGAGTTCTACCGTCACGACCCCGCGTCGAGTGCTCTCCGGAATGCGCCCGACCGGCAGCCTGCACCTCGGCAACTACCATGGCGCGCTGAAGAACTGGACCGAACTCCAGTACCAGTACGACTGCTATTTCTTCATTGCCGACTACCACGCCCTCACGACCGGGTACGAAGACACCCGGCATCTCGAGGACTTCGCCTGGCAGATGGTCATCGACTGGCTGGCCGCGGGTCTGAACCCGGCGGTCTGCACGATGTTCATCCAGTCCCGCGTTCCCGAGCACGCGGAGCTGCACCTGATGCTCTCGATGATCACGCCGCTCAGCTGGCTCGAGCGCGTGCCGACCTACAAGGACCAGCAGGAGCAGCTCAAGGAGAAGGACCTCGCCACCTACGGCTTCCTGGGCTATCCGCTGCTGCAGAGCGCCGACATCCTGCTGTATCGCCCGATGGGCGTGCCCGTCGGCGAGGACCAGGTCGCCCATGTCGAGATCACCCGCGAGATTGCCCGCCGCTTCAACTCCATCTTCGGCCGTGAAGTGGATTTCGAAGCCAAGGCCGAGCGCGCGATCAAGAACCTCGGCAGCAAGAATGCCGCGATCTACCGCGAGCCTGCGCAAGGGTTACCAGGAGCAGGGCCAGGAAGATGCGCTGGTGAAGGCCCACGCACTCTTGGACGGCAATTCGCGCCTGACGCTGGCGGACCACGAACGCCTGCTCGGCTACCTCGAAGGCACTGGCCGCACCATCCTCACCGAGCCCGAGGCACTGCTGACCGTCGACGCCGAAGGTGACGGGTCTCGACGGCCGCAAGATGTCGAAGTCCTACGGCAACACGATCGGCCTGCGCGAGGATCCGGACGAAGTCGCGAAGAAGCTCAAGACCATGCAGACCGATCCGGCGCGCGTGCGGCGCACCGACCCGGGCGATCCCGAGAAGTGCCCGGTGTGGGACCTGCACAGGCTCTATTCGGACGCGGATACGCAGCGCTGGGTCGACCAGGGCTGCCGTTCGGCGGGCATCGGTTGCCTCGAATGCAAGAAGCCGGTGATCGACAGGATCGTCGAGGAAGTCACGGGCATGCGCCAGCGTGCACAGGAATACGAAGACAATCCGGACCTGGTGCACGGCATCATCGCGGAAGGCTGTGAAAAAGCGCGCGCGGTCGCGGGCCAGACCATCGACGACGTCAAGCAGGCGATGGGCCTGGCATATCGCTGAGGCAGGACGACGCATGACGAAACCCGACCTCAAGTTGATCGAAGGCGGGCTGGGGCAGCAGCCGCCGGCTGACCCGCACGTGCCGGAGTCGCACGAGCAGGGCGAGATGCCGTTCGCCGTGGTCGATGGCGAGCCGGTCACGCTGATGCCGAAGGACCTGTACATCCCGCCGGATGCGCTGCAGGTCTTTCTCGAGGCCTTCGAGGGCCCGCTCGACCTGCTGCTCTACCTGATCCGCCGGCAGAACCTCGACATCCTCGACATTCCGATCGCGGAGATCACGCGGCAGTACATGTCGTACATCGACCTGATGCGCGGCATGCAACTGGAACTCGCGGGCGAATACCTCGTGATGGCCGCCACGCTGGCCGAGATCAAGTCGCGCATGCTGCTGCCGCGACCGGCGTCGGCCGGCGAGGAAGAAGCCGACCCGCGCGCCGAACTCATGCGCCGCCTGCAGGAATACGAGCGCTTCAAGCGCGCGGCGATGGACATCGAAGAACTGCATCGCATCGATCGCGACACTTTCCCGGCCTCGGCCGAACTGGTCGAACGTCGCGTCGTCAAGGTACAGCCGAACGTCTCGCTGCAGGAGATGCTGGTCGCGCTCAAGGACGTCATGGGACGGGCCGAGATGTTCGCGCACCATCGCGTCAGCCGCGAACGGCTCTCGGTGCGCCAGCGCATGTCCGAAGTGCTGGGCACCTTGCGCTCGCAGGCGTTCGTCGAGTTCGTCACGCTGTTCCGCGCCGAAGAAGGACGCATGGGCGTCACCGTCACTTTCGTCGCGATCCTCGAACTGCTCCGCGAGGGGCTGGTCGAGATCGTGCAGTCCGAACCGTATGCGCCGATCCACGTGCGCGCCGGCACTCCCCGCCAGGCGGAACAGATCGACGACATCGATGACCGGGCCCTGCAGGGCCCGCAAGGCACCGAATCATGACCCAACACCCACTGAGCGGCGTCGTCGAAGCCGTGCTGCTGGCCGCCGGCCGCCCCGTTTCGGTCGAGCAACTGCTCGAACTGTTCGACGAGGGGCAGCGTCCGACGGCCGAAGAAGTGACGGCCGCGCTCGCCGAGCTGCAGCAGAACTACGAAGGTCGCGGCGTCGAACTGCGCGAAGTGGCGAGCGGCTGGCGCGTCCAGATCCGTCCGCAGCACGCGGACGTGGTTTCGCGCCTGTGGCAGGAGCGGCCGAGCCGGTATTCGCGCGCGTTGCTCGAGACGCTGGCGTTGATCGCGTATCGTCAGCCGATCACGCGCGGCGAGATCGAGGATATCCGCGGCGTCACCGTCGCCACGACCATCATGCGCACGCTGCACGAGCGCAACTGGATCCGGGTCGTCGGCCACCGTGAAGTGCCGGGGCACCCGGAACTGCTCGGGACGACGCGGGAGTTTCTCGATTACTTCGGCTTGAAGAGCCTCGACGATCTGCCGACGCTCGCCGAACTGCGCGACCTCGAAGACATCAAGGACCAGCTCGACCTGCCGGCCGCGATTGCGACAGCAGAGGCAGGCAAGGCGGAAGAGCCCGCCGTGCTCGACACCGACGTCGAGCGCGCGACGACGACCGAATCGGACGAAGCGGCACGTTGAGCGAACGCCTGCACAAGCTGCTCGCTCAGCACGGCATCGGCTCGCGCCGCCAGGTCGAGGCCTGGATTCGCGAAGGCCGCGTACTGGTCAACGGCCGGCCGGCCGAGATCGGTCATGCGCTGCAGCAGGGCGAACGCGTCGTCGTTGACGGCAAGGACGTGACGCGACTGCTTGCAGTGGACCGCAAGCTGCAGGTCATCCTGTATCACAAGCCTGCGGGTGAAATGCTGCGCAGCCGGGCGGGCGACGATCGTGAAAGCGTCGAGATGAACCTGCCGGCGCTGCACGCGGGCCGCTGGGTGGCGGTCAACGCCCTGGGCTTCGGCGAGGACGGCCTGCTGGTACTGGCGAGCGAAGGAAAGTTCGCGCTGGCAATCGCCCGTCACAATCACGAGATTCCGGTCGAGTATCGGGTGCGCGCGCTGCGACCGAGCCAGGAAGAGCCATGGCCCGAGATGCCGACGGAAGTCGACGTCGAAGGTCAGGCGGCCACGTTCAGCACCGTGGAGCCCGCAGGCCCGAGCGGCACCAACATGTGGTTCAAGGTCACGAGTGAACGCACGTTGCCGCGTGGCGCGATCCGCGCGCTGTTCGATTCCGCGGGCCTCAAGATCAGCCGCACGATGCTCGTGAAATGGGGTCCGATCGCCCTGCCACGCGATCTGCCGCGAGGCCGTTCGCGCGCGCTCGAAGGCGTGGAACTCGATCCTCTCTATACGCTGGCGGGTCGCGACCGCAGCGACGACCGGTCTCAAGCCGCGTCCCCGACCGCGGCCAGCCCCGGACCGTCGCCGCAAGAAATCTACTGCGCGTCGAAGCGGCAACCGGTGACGCCCCGGCTGTCGGGGCCCAGCAGGTAGAGAAACGGCGCCAGCACGGCCTCGGGCCGGGCGAGCTTCTCCGCGTCCTCGCCCGGGTACGCCCGGGCACGCATCGGTGAGCGCACGGCGCCGGGATTGACGCTGTTCGAGCGGATCGGCGAATCCGTCGCCAGCTCATCCGCCAGCACCTGCATCATTCCCTCGTTCGCAAACTTCGACACCGCATACGCGCCCCAGTACGCGCGTCCCTTGATCGACACGCCACTGGTCGTGAACACGATCGACGAATCCGCCGACTTGCCGAGCAGCGGCAGCAGGATCCTCGTGAGGATGAAGGGCGCGTTGACGTTGACGTGCATTACCTTGAGCCACGTCGGCACGTCGTAATGCGCGATCGGCGAGCGGTCGCCGAGGATGGCGCCCACGTGCGCGAGGCCGTCGAGCCGACCGAACTCACTGCCAATGGCCTCGGCCAGGGTGTCGTACGCCGTGGCGTCGGCCTTCTCGAAGTCGATCGGCGCGATGGACGGCCGCGGCCCGCCTTGCGCGACGATCGAGTCGTAGACTTTTTCCAGTTTCCTGACCGAGCGTCCGCTCAGGATCACGCGCGCGCCCAGTCGCGCACAGGCCTGCGCGAGTGCGCCGCCGATGCTGCCGCTCGCACCGGTGACCAGGATGACCCGGTCGGCAAGCAGGTTTTCGGCCGGCGCGTAGTGGCGAAGTTCAGCGGAGGTGGGGGCGGGCATCACGGCTCCGGCGTTTCGTCGGTAATGGCGCGTGCGAGCTTGTCGATGGGCGCGAGCTCCTCGATCTCCTTTGCGGGTCGCAGGCCGAGTTCGGTGAACTTGCGGGCGCCAGGCAGCACCTGGCGCTCGAGTGAACCGACCGCCGCGTTGTACGCCTCCACGCTCTGCCCCAGCGTCCGCCCCACCTTCGAAATGTGCGTGGTGAACGTCGCGAGCCGCTTGTACATGTCCTCGCCGAGTTCCTGGATGCGCAGCGCGTTTTCCGCGAGCGCGTTCTGGCGCCAGCCATAGGCGACCGCTTTCAGCAGCGCGACGAAGCTCGTCGGTGTGGCGATGATCACGTGCTGCCGGATGGCATCTTCGAGCAGCGAAGGCACTTCCGCCACGGCCGCGCTCAGGAACTGGTCGCCGGGGATGAACAGCACGACGAAGTCGGGGCTCTGCTCGAACTGCGACCAGTACGCCTTCTGCGACAGTTGTCGCACGCGTTCCTGCACGGCCACGGCATGGCGGCGCAGGGCGAGGTCGCGGTCGTCGTCGGTCGTGGCTTCCGCGGCCGTGAGGTAGGCATCCAGCGGCGTCTTGACGTCGACCACGATCTGCCGGCCGTCGGGCATGTTCACGATCATGTCGGGACGCAGCGAGCCGTCCTCGCCCGGCACGTGCACCTGCTCGAAGAAATCGCAACGCTCGACCATGCCGGCCAGTTCCGCCAGTCGGCGCAGCGTCATTTCACCCCATTGGCCGCGCACCTCGGGCCGGCGCAGTGCCGTGACCAGGTTGCGGGTCTCGCGCTGCAGCGTGACCTGGCCAAGCGCGACGCTCTCGATCGAACTGCGCAGCGCGCCGAAGCTCTCCGCGCGCTCTTTCTCGATGCGGGCGATCTGTTCGTGCGTCTTCTGCAGCGCCTCGCGCACGGGTGCGAGCAGGGATTCGACGGCTTTCTCGCGTTCCGTGAGATTGCGGAGCGCCACTTCCTGCTGCTGGCCGAGGGTCTGGCGTGCGAGTTGCAGGAACACTTCGTTGTTGCCGCGCAGCGCCTGGCCGGCCACCGAGTCGAAGCCACTGCGCAAGCGCTGCAACGCCATGTCGAGCGACTGGTCGCGTTCTGCCGCGACGTCGGCGGCTGACTTGAGCGACGCCTCGGCCGTCGCCAGGCGGACTTCGGCCTCGTGGGTGCGTCGACGCGCAATCAGCCAGCCGATGAGCAGGCCGAACCCGAGTCCGAGCGCCGCAAGCACGAAGGATTGGGGGGTGAGTTCGATCATGAAGCGACCATTGAATCGAAGTGCCGGAGCGTGAGCCAGTCCATCACTGCTTCGGGACGCTCGATGATGCCGTGGGCGTTCCAGGTTTCCGGATGGTCCTGTTCCGCGAGGTAGCCGTAGGCAGCGACCACAGTCTGCATCCCGGCGGCGCGTCCCGCGACGATGTCACGCTCGGCATCGCCGACGTATACGCAATGATCCGGCGATACCCCGGTCACGGCCGCAGCGTGCAGTAGCGGCAGGGGATGGGGCTTGCGTTCGTTGACCGTGTCACCGCTGACCACGCAGCAGGCACGCCGGGCCAGGTCGAGCTGGTCCAGCAGCGGATTGGTGAGCCAGCCTGGCTTGTTCGTCACGATGCCCCAGGGCAGGCCCTCGGCTTCGAAGGCGGACAGCACCTGCTCGAGTCCCGCGAACAGCCGGGTGCCTGCGACGAGATTCGCCGAGTAGAGCGCGAGGAACCGCTGGCGCAGCCGCTCGAATTCTTCGGCCTGCGCCGACGGGAAACCCACCGCGATCAGGCGCACCGCGCCGTGCGACACGGAGGAGCGCACCGAGGCGAACGGCAGCGGCTCGAGGCCTTCTTCCTGCCGCAGCAGGTTGAGCGCGCCGATCATGTCCGGCGCCGTGTCGAGCAGCGTGCCGTCAAGGTCGAACAGAATGGCGTGGGCGCGGGTCATGCCGCCGCAGTCGGCCGCTGGCGCCGCAGGTGCACCAGGTAATTGACACTCGCGTCCATCGTCAGCCGTGCGTGGCGCGTAAACGGGTCGTAATCGAGGCCGGCAATGTCGATCACGGTGAGTCCGGCCGCACGCGACCACTGCCTGAGTTCGGACGGGCGGATGAACTTCTCGTAGGTGTGCGTGCCGGTCGGCAGCAACCGCAACACGTACTCGGCGCCCAGGATCGCCAGCGCATAGGCCTTCAGCGTCCGGTTCAGCGTCGAGACGAACACGTGGCCGTCCGGCTTCACCAGGCGGCCGAGCGCATCGATGACCGACGTGGGGTCGGGCACGTGCTCGAGCATTTCCATGCACGTGACGACGTCGTATTCGCCGGCATGGACTTGTGCATGCGACTCGGCCGCTTCGAGCACGTAGTTCACCTCGACGCCGGCTTCGAGCGCATGCAGCTTCGCCACCTGCAGCAGGTCGTCGGCAAGGTCGAGACCCGTGACCTGCGCGCCCTTGCGCGCCATCGCCTCGGCCAGCAGCCCGCCGCCGCAGCCGACGTCGAGCACCTTGAGCCCGGCAAGGCCGCCCGCGCGTTCGACGTACTGCAGGCGCACCGGGTTCAGGTCGTGCAGCGGACGCATCTCGCCCTGCGGATCCCACCAACGGCTGGCGGCGGCTTCGAAGCGGGCGATTTCCGCGGGGTCGACGTTGCGGTGTTCGTTGGCGTGTTCTGGGGTTGCCGACATCAGTCATTACTCCCGCCGCGCGCTGCATCGATGCGGGCACGCCACGCTTCGGCCCGCTCGAGCACGGATTCTTCGTCGATGTAACGCAGCGTGTTCTCGGAGAAAACGCGGCGGCCCGCCACCCAGGTGTCCGTGACCTGCCGCGAGCTGCACGCATAGACCAGCGCGGCCTCGACGTCGTGCACGGGCCAGCTGCCCGCGGTGCGCAGATTGACGCAGCAGAGGTCCGCCCACTTGCCCGCCACGAGGCTGCCCGTGCTGTCGCCGAGCCCGAGTACGCGTGCGCCCTCCAGCGTTGCCATGCGGAGCAGGTCGCGCGCGACCAGCGCACCGGGCCGCGCGCTGACGCCAGCGGACAGCATCCCGGCCGTGCGCATCTCCGCAAGCATGTCGAGGTCGTTGTTCGATGCGGCACCGTCCGTGCCCAGCGCCACCCGCACGCCGCGGCCGAGCAGGTCCGCGGTGGGGCAGACACCGCTGCCGAGCTTGAGGTTCGCTTCGGGGCAGTGCACGACGGCGGCGCCACAGGCGGCGAGCGCATCGATGTCCGCCGGCGACAGTTGCGTGCCATGTACCGCAACGAGCAACGGGCTGGCGAACCCGAGTCGCAGCAACCGGTCCAGTGGCCGCGCGCCGTGGCGAGCCACGCTTTCCGCGACTTCCCACGCCGACTCGTGCACGGGCAGGGCAACCGGAATCTCGAGCTCGTCGGCGAGCCGTCGCACCCGGGCCAGGGTGGGGTCGTCCAGGGCATGCGAGGGTTCGAGCGCGAAGTGCGTGGCCACCAGCGCGTCGCCGCGGTAGTCATCCCGCAACGCCATGCCCTTTTCGATGTATTCGTTGGGATCGGCAGCCCAGCGCGAAGCGGCCTGTTCCACCACGAGTCCGACACTGACGCGGATGTGAGCGTCGGCCGCTGTGCGCGCAACCACCTCTGGCCAGAGCTGCATGTCGGCAAAGCAGGTGACGCCGCCGCGCAGCATTTCGGCAATGGCCAGTTCCGTCCCGTCGCGCACGTACTCAGGATCGACCCAGCGCCGTTCGATCGGCGCGATCGCATCCTGCAGAAACAGCGCCAGTGGCAGGTTCTCGGCCCGGCCGCGCAGCAGCGTCATGGCTGCGTGCGTGTGCGCATTGACCAGCCCCGGCAGGACCGCGTGCTGCGGACGATCGACGAGCGTGGCGGGCGAGTAGGTGGCGAGCGCCTCGGCGGTGGGCAGCACGGCGACGATGCGTCCGTCGCGCATCGCAACCGAATGGTCGGCGAGCACGGCGCCGTCGGGTTCGACGGGCAGCACCCAGCGGGCGCAAACGAGCGTGTCTACCGGCTCCATTCAGGGTCTCGCGGATCGGGGCCGGCAGTATACCGGGCGACGCCCTGTCATGACCTGCCGTGACTGCCCTTGGGGGGCGTTTGACGGCCGCGTCGTGTTATCATTTCGGATCGTTTTGGGGCAATTGGATTCCATGGCAGAAATCGCGCGCGAACTCCTGCACGTCAACCTCGAAGACGAGATGAAGCAGTCGTACCTCGATTACGCGATGAGCGTGATCGTGGGGCGCGCATTGCCGGACGTCCGCGACGGCCTCAAGCCGGTCCACCGTCGCGTGCTGTATGCGATGCGCGAGCTCGGCAACGAGTGGAACAAGTCCTACAAGAAGTCGGCGCGCGTCGTCGGCGACGTCATCGGCAAGTACCACCCGCACGGCGACACGGCCGCGTACGACACCATGGTGCGCATGGCGCAACCGTTCTCGTTGCGTTACCTGCTGGTCGACGGCCAGGGCAACTTCGGCTCGGTGGACGGCGACTCGCCGGCCGCCATGCGCTACACCGAAGTCCGCATGTCGCGCCTCGCGGGCGAGCTGCTCGCCGACATCGACAAGGAAACCGTCGAGTTCGTCCCGAACTACGACGGGTCCGAGATCGAGCCGTCGGTGCTGCCCACGCGCGTGCCGAACCTGCTGATCAACGGGTCGTCGGGCATTGCCGTCGGCATGGCGACCAACATCCCGCCGCACAACCTGGTCGAAATCGTAAACGCCTGCGTGGCGTACATCGACAATCCGGCCATCACCATCCCGGAGCTGATGGAGCACGTGCCGGGCCCGGATTTCCCGACGGCCGGCATCATCAACGGCGCCCGCGAAATCTATAACGCCTACACGACGGGACGCGGTCGCATCGTCGTCCGCGCCAAGGCCGAGATCGAGGAATACGACGATGCCGGCCGCGAGGCCATCATCGTCACCGAACTGCCGTACCAGGTGAACAAGGCGCGACTGCTCGAGCGCATCGCCGACCTCGTGCGCGCCAAGCTGCTCGAAGGCATCTCCGAGCTGCGTGACGAGTCCGACAAGGACGGCATGCGCGTCGTCATCGAGCTCAAGCGCAACGAAAACGCCGAGATCGTCCTCAACAACCTGTACAAGCAGACGCCGATGGAGTCGGTGTTCGGCGTCAACATGGTGGCGCTGCTCGACGGCCAGCCGCGGCTGCTCAATCTCAAGGACATGATCGAGGCGTTCGTTCGTCACCGCCGCGAGGTGGTGACGCGCCGGACGGTGTTCGACCTGCGCAAGGCCCGTGACCGTGGCCACATCCTCGAAGGCCTCGCCGTCGCGCTGGCCAACATCGACGAAATCATTGCGTTGATCAAGGCATCGCCGACGCCGCCGGAAGCGAAGGCAGCGCTGGTTGCCCGCGAATGGCGCGGCGGGTCCGTGCCCGAGATGCTCGCGCGCGCCGGGGACGTCAGTGCACGTCCCGCGGGCCTCGACCAGGCGCTCGGCCTGCACGGCGCCATCTATCGCCTGTCGGAGACGCAGGCCCAGGCGATCCTCGACCTGCGGCTGCACCGCCTCACGGGCCTCGAGCAGGACAAGATCCTCGCCGAGTACGCCGAGCTGCTCGACGTCATCCGCGACCTGACCGACATCCTTGCGCGTCCAGAACGCCTGCTGCAGGTGATCCGCGACGAGCTGATCGCGATCCGCGAACAGTACGGCGACGAGCGCCGCACGCGCATCGAGCGCGACGAGTCCGATCTCACGATCGAAGACCTCATCACGCCCCAGGACGTGGTCGTCACGCTGTCCCACGGCGGTTACGCCAAGTCGCAGCCGGTGAGCGAATACCGCGCGCAGGGTCGAGGCGGCCGCGGCCGTTCGGCGACGGCGATGAAGGACGAGGATTTCGTCGAGAAGCTGTTCATCGCCAATACCCACGACACGCTGTTGTGCTTCTCGAGCCGCGGCCAGTTGTACTGGCTCAAGGTGTATCAGCTGCCGATGGCCGGCCGCGCCTCGCGCGGCAAGCCGATCGTCAACCTGCTGCCGCTGCAGGAAGGCGAGCGCATCACCGCCGTGCTCCCCATCCGCGAGTACGAGGAAGAAAAGTACATCTTCATGGCCACGGCGCTGGGCACGGTCAAGAAGACCTCGCTGGTCGCGTTCTCGCGCCCGCGCACGGCCGGCATCATCGCGGTCGGCCTGGAAGAGGGTGACCAGCTGGTCGGCGCCGACATCACGGACGGCAAGCGCGACGTGATGATGTTCACCACGGAAGGCAAGGCGATCCGCTTCGCCGAAGACGACGTGCGTCCGATGGGCCGCAACGCCGCCGGCGTGCGCGGCATCCGTCTGCCGGACGACGAGCGTGTCATCTCGCTGATCATCCCGGACCCGCAGGGCCTGATCCTGGTCGCCTCCGAGAACGGCTTCGGCAAGCTGACGTCGGTCGAAGAGTTCCCCGTGCACGGCCGCGGCGGCCAGGGCGTCATCGCGATCCAGACCAGCGAGCGCAACGGCAAGCTGGTCGCGGCCACGCAGGTGGCGACGACGAACGAATTGATGCTGATGAGCTCCGGCGGCACGCTGGTGCGCACCCGGGCCTCCGAAGTGTCGGTGCTCGGTCGCAACACCCAGGGCGTGAGACTCATTCGACTCGACGAGGGCGAGCGCCTGATCGGCGTGGAGTCGGTCGAGCCGGAGCCGGATTCGGACCCGGAAGTCGTCGAAGGCGAACTCCCGCCGGACGACGTTGCCGCTGCAGACGAAGGCACCGAAGCAACGCCCTGAGCCGCGTCACGCGGCAGCATGAGCAAATGCCGCGTTGACGGATTGCGCGAGGATCGCGCCTGCTAAACTGCGGTGCGAAAAGACCTTCTGGAGCATTCCGTCATGACCCGCGTGTTCAATTTCAGCGCCGGCCCCGCCGCGCTGCCCGTCGCAGTGCTCGAGCAGCTGCGCGACGAGATGCTCGACTGGCACGGTCACGGCATGTCGGTCATGGAGATGAGCCATCGGAGCAAGGCCTACGTCGGTATTGCCCAGCAGGCCGAAGCGGACCTGCGCGAGCTGATGGCCGTTCCGGCCAACTACAAGGTGCTGTTCCTGCAGGGTGGGGCCACGGCCCAGTTCGCCGCGATCCCGCTCAACCTCACGGCCCCGGGCGCAGTCGTCGACTACGTCAACACGGGCACCTGGTCGACCAAGGCCATTGCCGAAGCCAGGCGCTACTGCCAGGTCAATGTCGTGGCCGATGCTGCCGCGACGAAGTTCACCACCGTCCCGGCCGAGGCTGGCTGGCAGCGATCGCCAGCGGCGGCGTACCTGCACTACACGCCGAACGAGACCATCCACGGCGTCGAGTTCCCGTTCGTGCCCGGGAGTCGCGGTATCCCGCTGGTGGCGGACCTGTCTTCGACGATCCTGTCGCGTCCGATCGACGTCAGCCAGTTCGGCGTGATCTATGCCGGCGCGCAGAAGAACATCGGCCCGGCCGGACTCGTGGTGGTCATCGTGCGTGAAGACCTGCTCGGCAAGGCGCGGCCCGACACACCCACCGTGTTCGACTGGAAGGCGATGGCCGCCGACGGTTCGATGCTCAACACCCCGGCGACCTACTCGTGGTACGTGGCCGGCCTGGTGTTCCAGTGGGTCAAGCGCCAGGGCGGCCTCGAGGCCATGGGTCGTCTCAACCAGGCCAAGGCTCGCAAGCTGTACGACGCGATCGACTCGTCGGGCTTCTACCGTAACCCGGTCGCGGTCGAGTGTCGCTCGTGGATGAACGTGCCGTTCACGTTGCCCGATGCCGCGCTGGACAAGCCGTTCGCGGACGGCGCGAAGCAGGCGGGCCTGGTCGCGCTCGAAGGCCACCGCTCCGTCGGCGGCATGCGCGCGAGCCTCTACAACGCGATGCCGATGGCGGGCGTGGAAGCGCTGGTCGAGTACATGCGCGAGTTCCAGCGAGTGAGGGGTTAGCTTGTTCAAGATCCAGACTCTCAACAACATCTCGCTGCGCGGTCTCGAGCGCCTGCCGCGCGACCGCTACGAGGTCGCGTCTGAACTGGTGCGACCGGACGCGTTGCTGGTCCGCTCGGCCGACGTGCACGCGCTCGAGATCCCGCCGAGCGTGCTGGCCGTGGCCAGGGCGGGCGCGGGCACCAACAACATTCCCGTCGCGCAGCTCACCCAGCGTGGCATCCCGGTCTTCAACGCACCGGGCGCCAACGCCAACGCGGTCAAGGAACTGGTGCTTGCCGGGCTGCTGCTGGCGGCACGCAACATCTGCCAGGCCTGGGACTACGTGCGTACGCTCGAAGGCGACGATCACGCGCTCGAAACGGCGATGGAGCAGGGCAAGAAGAAGTTCGTCGGCTATGAATTGCCGGGGCGTACGCTCGGGGTGGTGGGGCTCGGCGCCATCGGCGTCGAGGTCGCGAACGCGGCCCTCCATCTCGGCATGAAAGTCCTGGGTTACGACCCGCAGATCACCGTGCAGCGCGCATGGCAGCTGTCCTCGGGCGTCGAACAGGCACTCAGCCTGGACGACCTGTTCGCCCGCTGCGACGCCGTCACGGTGCACGTTCCGCTCAACGACCACACCCGCGGGCTCGTCAGTGCATCGCGTATCGACCTCATGCGCAGGGGCAGCGCGGTGCTGAATTTCGCCCGTGGACAGATCGTCGACGAGGCCGCCGTGCTGGCCGGTCTCGACAGTGGCCAGCTGAGCGCGTACGTCTGCGACTTTCCGACCAATGCCCTGCGCGCGCACCCCAGGGTGGTGGCGCTGCCGCACCTCGGCGCATCGACGGGCGAGGCCGAGGACAACAGCGCGGTGATGGTGGCGGACACGCTGCGCGAGTTCCTCGAGAGCGGCAACGTGCGCCATTCGGTCAACTTTCCCGAGGCGGTACTGGCGCGGGCCGGCGTCAGCCGCCTGGCCATCGCCAACGCGAACGTGCCCAACATGGTCGGCCAGATCTCGACCTGCCTGGCGGACGCCCGCCTCAACATCGCCGACCTGCTCAACAAGTCGCGGGGCGACATCGCCTACACGCTGATCGACACGGACGCCCCAATCGGGCCGGAAGTTCTGGGTAAACTGCGCGCCATTCCCGGCGTATTGAGCGCCCGACTGATCTGACCGACCAGAGCCATGGCCAAGACGAAGCGATCCCGGAGCCTGTCCGCAGGCAGCAAGCGCCGATCCCCGCAGAAGCCGGCAACGGCGGCACGCACGAAGCCGGCGGCCGCGCAGGTCGTCACGGCCGCGACCGCACTCAAGGTGCCGCTCGAGGAGATTCGCGAGCGCATCGACAGCGTCGATTCGCAGCTGCACGCGCTGATCAACGAGCGGGCGAGACTCGCGCAGCAGGTCGGCGTGTCGAAGCACGCGGCCGGCCACACCGTCGATTTCTACCGCCCGGAGCGCGAATCGCAGGTGTTGCGCCTCGCCCTGCAGCGCAACCGGCAGGAGGGCGGGCCACTGCGGGACGAGGAGGTCCTGCGGCTGTTCCGCGAGATCATGTCCGCGTGCCTCGCCCAGCAGAACGCGCTCAAGATCGGTTACCTCGGGCCTGAAGGCACGTTCACGCAGCAGGCGGTGCTCAAGTACTTCGGCCACTCGGTGCGGCCGCTGCCGCTGACGTCGGTCGAGGAAGTCTTCCACGAGGTGGAATCGGGCGCCGCTGACTTCGGCGTCGTGCCGATCGAGAACTCGACTGAAGGCACGGTCAACAACACGCTCGACATGTTCCTGAGCTCGCCGCTGAAGATCATCGGCGAGGTGGAGCTGCGCATCCACCAGAACCTGATGGGCCGCATGACCATGCTCGGCGACATCCGCCGTGTATGCGGTCACCCGCAGTCGCTGGCGCAGTGCCGCGGCTGGCTGCAGGAGCACATGGCCGGCGTCGAGCGCGTCACCGTCAGCAGCAACGCCGAAGGTGCGCGTCGCGCCCGTGACGAAGACGGCACGGCAGCGATTGCGGGCGCGGCCGCCGCCGAGGTGTACGGCCTGAACCTGCTCGTGCCCGAGATCGAGGACCACCCCGACAACACGACACGCTTCCTGGTGATCGGCCGCAAGGCCGTGAGCCCTGGCGAGGCCGACAAGACCACGCTGCTGGTGTCGGCTGCGAAGACCGATGCACCGGGTGCGCTGTATCGCCTGCTCGAGCCCCTGGCACAGCACGGCATCAGCCTGACGCGCATCGAATCGCGCCCGTCCCGCAAGCAGAAATGGGACTACGTGTTCTTCATCGACGTCGAGGGCCATGCCGAGCGCGAGCCGCTCGCATCGGCGCTCGCCGAGCTCAGGCGTCGCGCGTCGCTGTACCGCGTCGTCGGCGCCTACCCCAAGGCGATCCTCTGAGATGACGTCCTACGTCGTCGACCCGGCCGGCCAGGTCGCCGGGGAGGTCACCGTCCCGGGCGACAAGTCGGTCTCGCACCGCGCCGTGATGTTCGGCGCCCTCGCCGAGGGGCGGACGCACGTCGCGGGATTCCTGGAGGGCGAAGACTGTCTCTCGACCATGAAGGCCGTCGCGCATCTCGGCGTCCATGTCGAACGACCGGGTCCCGGCGAAGTCATCGTCGACGGCGTCGGACTGCGAAACCTGCGCGCGCCGGGCGTCACGCTCGACATGGGTAACGCCGGCACCGCGATGCGTCTATTCATGGGCCTGCTCAGCGCGCAAGCGTTCGATTCGGAACTGGTCGGTGACGAATCGCTGATGCGCCGCCCGATGGAGCGCGCGGCCAAGCCGCTGCGAGCCATGGGTGCCCGCATCGAAACGCACGACGGCAAACCACCGGTACGTATCCATGGGCGGGCAACGACTGCAGGGCATCCGCTACGAGATGCCCGTTGCCAGCGCGCAGGTGAAATCCGCAGTGCTGCTCGCGGGGCTGTACGCGGGCGGTGAGACCACCGTGGTCGAACCGGCGGTTACCCGCGATCACACCGAGCGCATGCTGCAGAGCTTCGGTTGCCAGGTTCGCGCCCGCGATGGCGTGGTGAGTCTCGCTGCTCCGAAGTCATTGCAGGCGACGAGCATCCGCGTGCCGGGCGACATCTCGTCCGCGGCGTTTTTCCTGGTCGCGGCGTGCCTCGGAGCGCGGGAGCCATTCACCATTCGCGATGTCGGCGTGAACCCGACGCGCACGGGCATCCTGGAAATGCTGGCACTGATGGGTGCAGACCTGCGCCTGGTCAATCACCGCAGCTTCGGCATGGAACCGGTGGCCGACATCGAAGTGCGGCCGTCGCGGCTCAAGGGTGCGCGCATCCCGGAGCGGCTCGTGCCGCTCGCAATCGACGAGTTTCCGGCGTTGTTCGTCGCTGCCGCGTGTGCGGAAGGCGAGACGCTGGTCACGGGTGCCGCCGAACTGCGCGTCAAGGAAAGCGACCGCATCGCGGCGATGGCACGCGGTTTCGAAGTCCTCGGCGTGCAGCATGAAGCGCTCGCCGACGGCATGCGCATCGTGGGCGGCAACCCGATCCACGGCGGCACCATCGACAGCCGTGGCGATCACCGTATTGCGATGGCATTCGCCATGGCGAGCTTGCGTGCGACTGCGCCGATCGAGATCCTGGACACCGCCAACGTCGCCACCAGCTTCCCTGGTTTCGCCGAACTCGCCAACTCCGTTGGCCTGAGAGTAGGGGTTAGGGGTTAGTCGGAGCGGAGGTTCAGGCGGCGCGTGGTCGGTTACGGCCGTCCGCCAGCGTGGGCAGCGCCTTCACTGCCTTGCCGGATTGACGTTCGGCGACGCGCAGCTCGAAGAGCTTCTGCAGGTTCAGCCAGAACTCGGCGCTGGTGCCGAAAAAGTGACCGAGCCGGAGCGCCGTGTCACCGGTGATCGCACGCTGCCCGTTCAGGACCAGTGTCACCCGATTGGTGGGTACCTTGATCCGGCGGGCGAGTTCCGCCGCGCTCATGCCGAGTTCCTCGAGCTGCTCGGCCAGGTGTTCGCCAGGATGAATTGCCGTGCGTGCCATAACGACCTCAGTGATAGTCCACGATTTCGACGTTGAGCGGACCCTTGGATCCTTTCGGCCACTCGAAGCACACCCGCCATTGATCGTTGATGCGGATGCTGTACTGGCCCTTGCGATCGCCTTTCAGCGCCTCGAAGCGGTTGCCGGGCAGCGCTGCAAGATCGTCGAGCGCAATCGCCGCGTGCAGTTGATCCAGCTTCATCGACGCTTTGTGTGTAATGCCGTCAAATGCCTTGACCCGCTTGCCGTCGGCAAAGTCACGCGTGCGCTTATCGCGGTAGCTGCGGATCATGTCGCCGGCGACTGTAGGCACGGGTATGCGTTACGTCAAGCGTAACAACTGGTGCTGAGCCGGCGGGGCGATTGCAGCTCCGCCTCTGCCGGGTCGGAAGGGGTGGGGAATCGAGGCCGAAGACAGGATTGCCGGGCGAAAGGGAGCCTGGCCGGGCAACGGCCGCCCTGGTGCTTGCGTCTAAGTCGCAACCAGATCCCTCGAATGCTGAATAATAGTGGCTGGCTTCAGCCCTGTTCGCCGCACCTCCGCCCAACCCCTAACCCCTTCCTGCCCTTCCTGCCCTTCCTGCCCTTCCCCCCTGAACGAGCAATGCGAGTCCCCGTCATCACCATCGACGGCCCCAGCGGCTCCGGCAAGGGCACCATTGCCCGCCGGGTGGCCACTTCGCTCGGCTTCCACCTGCTCGACAGCGGGGCCCTTTACCGCCTGGTCGCGCTGGCCGGTAGCCAGCAAGGGGTCGCCGCCGACGACCAGGCGGGCCATGCCGCGGTGGCCCGCGCGCTGGACGTGCAGTTCAGGATGGACGAGGCGGGGGAGGAGCGGATCCTGCTGGCCGGGACCGACGTTACCCGCGCCATTCGTACGGAAACGGCCGGCGCGGAGGCCTCGCGGGTCGCGGCAATGCCGCCGGTCCGCGCCGCTTTGCTCGACCGGCAACACGCTTTTGCCCAGCCACCGGGCCTGGTCGCCGACGGCCGCGACATGGGGACCGTGGTCTTCCCCGGGTCGCCGCTCAAGATCTACCTGACCGCGAGCCCGGAAGAGCGGGCCCGAAGGCGCTATAAGCAGTTGAAAGAAAAGGGACTTACGGTTACCATCGCCGGCCTTTCACAGGAGATCCGCGAGCGGGATTTGCGCGATTCCAGCCGTCCAGTGGCGCCACTGCGCCCGGCGGAGGACGCGGTCATCCTCGACTCGACGGGGCTCACCATCGAACAGGTCGTGGATCAGGTCCTCGCGCTCGCACGGAGCCGCCTCCCCGCGATTTCTTGAGCGCGCCGGCGCCCGCGAGTGCGGGAGCGGTGCATTTTTGTCGGCGCCAGGCAGGAAGCCAGGCGTCTTTTCATCAACCCTGTGCGTGCGGGATGCGCGCAAGGCAAAGGGCCCCAGGCCCCCAGGTAGAAGTAAAGCGCATGAGCACGATCGAAAGTTTTGCCCAGATGTTCGAAGAGAGCCTGGCGAGTCAGCGGATTCGCCCGGGCCAGATCCTCACCGGACGCGTGATCGAAGTCGGTCCCGACGTCGTCGTGGTGAGCGCAGGACTCAAGTCCGAAGCCGTCATCCCTGTCGCACAGTTCAAGAATGAACGCGGCGAAATCGAAGTCGCCGTCGGCGACGACGTCGAAGTCGCACTGGACAGCGTCGAGGACGGCTCCGGCGAAACGCGCCTCTCCCGCGAGAAGGCCAAGCGCGCCCGCACCTGGGAGCGCCTCGAGACCGCGTTCGAGAAGCAGGAGGTCGTCAAGGGCCTCATCAACGGTCGTGTCAAGGGCGGCTTCACCGTCGAGATCGAATTCGTCCGTGCATTCCTGCCGGGTTCGCTGGTCGACGTGCGCCCCGTGCGCGATCCGAGCTACCTCGAGGGCAAGGTCCACGAGTTCAAGATCATCAAGCTCGACCAGAAGCGCAACAACGTCGTCGTTTCGCGTCGTGCGGTCGTGGAGCAGGAATACAGCGCCGAGCGCTCGGAACTGCTCGACAAGCTGCAGGAAGGCGCCGTGGTCAAGGGCGTCGTCAAGAACCTCACCGATTACGGTGCGTTCGTGGACCTCGGCGGCATCGACGGCCTGCTGCACATCACCGACATGGCGTGGAAGCGCGTCAAGCACCCGTCGGAAGTCGTCAACGTGGGCGACGAGATCGAAGTTCGCATCCTCAAGTTCGACCGCGAGCGTCAGCGCGTCAGCCTCGGGCTGAAGCAGCTCGGCGCCGACCCCTGGCAGAACATCGCGCAGGCGCTACCCGGCAGGCACCCGACTGTTCGGCAAGGTAACCAACATCGCGGATTACGGCTGCTTCGTCGAGATCGAGGAGGGCGTCGAAGGCCTGGTCCACGTGTCCGAAATGGACTGGACCAACAAGAACGTCAACCCGTCCAAGGTCGTGCACATCGGTCAGGAGACCGAAGTCATGGTGCTGGACATCGACGAAGAGCGTCGCCGCATCTCGCTCGGCATCAAGCAGTGCCAGCCGAACCCGTGGCGTGAGTTCGCCGACAACTACAACCGCGGCGACAAGGTCAGCGGCCAGATCCGTTCCATCACCGACTTCGGCCTTTTCATCGGCCTGGCCGGCGGCATCGACGGCCTGGTGCACCTGTCCGACCTCTCCTGGGACGTTACCGGCGAAGAGGCCGTGCGGCAGCTACCAGAAGGGCCAGACGGTCGAGGCAGTCGTCGTCGCGATCGACCCGGAGCGCGAGCGCATCTCGCTCAGCGTCAAGCAGCTGGCGCAGGACCCGTTCTCGAACTGGATCGCCCAGCACCCGAAGGGGTCGATCGTCCGCGGCATCGTTCGCGAAGTGGAAGCCAAGGGCGCCATCGTCGACCTGGGCGGCGGCATCGACGGTTACCTGCGCGCATCCGAACTGGCGCGTGACCGCGTCGAGGACGCGCGCATGCTGCTGAAGGTCGGCGACGAGGTCGAGGCCAAGTTCACGGCGGTGGATCGCAAGGTCCGCACGGTTGCGCTCTCGATCAAGGCGAAGGACATGGCCGAGGAGCACGAGGCGATGCAGAGTTATCGCTCCGATTCCACGACCGGCACCAGTCTCGGCGACCTGCTCAAGGAGCAGATCTCCGGTCAGGAAGACTGATCCCGCACGGACCCGCGGCGGTTTCGACCGCCGCCGCGGAGTCCCGACGCAGATTCGAAACGAAAAAGACCCGGGGAGCTTTCGAGTGGACGGCGAGCGCAGCATGACGAAGTCTGAGCTCATCGAGCTCATCGCCGCGAAGCAGAGCCATCTGCCGGCGAAGGACGTCGAACTGGCGGTCAAGCAGATCCTCGAAATCATGAGCGACGCGCTGGCCCAGGGTCAGCGCATCGAGATCCGCGGGTTTGGCAGCTTCAGCCTGCATTTCCGCCCGCCGCGCCAGGGCCGCAATCCCAAGACCGGCGAAACCGTCGCGCTCGCGGGCAAGTACGTCCCGCACTTCAAGCCCGGCAAGGACCTGCGCGAACGCGTCAACGAGCCGGACGACGACCTGTCGCCGTCGCCATCTTCGCGCCCGCTCGCATCGTCGAGCCCCGGCACGGTCGATTGACCGTCACCCGCGCAGGCGGGTGCTAGACTCAGGATTCCCAGAGACAGCCTTCCACGGTGTCCCCAGCCATGCTGCGACGTGTCGCCTTAGGCATCGTTCTCGCGTTCCTGCTCCTGCTCGCCATGTTGTTCACCGCGCTGAACCAGCAGCGGTTCGACGTCGACATCGCCTTCGCCAGGTTCGCGGTCTCCTCAGGCCTCGCGCTGCTGATCGCCTTTGCCGCGGGCCTGCTCGCCGGCGCGTTTGCGCGCTCGCGCTGGGTCGCCGAGTTGCTGGCCGAACGTGGCCGCTTGCGGCGGGCGCTGCGGCTCGCCGAACGCCGCCTGGGCAGCGCTCGCCCTCGCCCCTTCCTCTCCTTCCGGGCCTTCCTCACCTTCCCCAACTTCCGATGCCCACTGACGTCCAGCAGACGTTCTGGTGGACGCTGGCCGGAACGCTCGCGATCGGCTGGGGCGTCACGACCTGGCGCACGCTGGTGCGGCGCAAGCGACGTCACCAACGCCGTGCGCGCTACCTGGAAGGCGTGCGTTACCTGCTCGACGACAAGCCCGACCGCGCGCTCGAAGTATTCCTGAGCCTGTCGGAGATCGACGACGAAACCGTCGACACGCATTTCGCCCTGGGCAGCCTGTACCGGCGCCGCGGCGAAGTGGAGCGCGCGATCCGCGTGCACCAGCACATCGTCGACCGCGGCAACCTGAGCTCCGATACGCGCGACGCGGCGCTGACCGAACTCGCGCGCGACTACTTCCGCGCGGGCCTGTACGACCGCGCCGAGGAATTGTTCCTGGCCCAGGCCGACAGCGGCCGCGAACCCGCGCTCGCGCTGTCGCACCTGGTGCGCATCTACGAGATCCAGCACGAATGGCAGCAGGCCGCGGACGCGCACAAGCGCCTGCGCGGCGTCGGCGTGCCGGAGCAGCCTGCCGCGATCGCGCATTTCTATTGCGAGATGGCGGAGGCGGCGATCGCGGCGCAGGACTACCAGCGCGCGATCGAACACCTCGACAGTGCGGCGCGGGAACAACACGATTTCGGGCGCGGTGCGATCCTGCGCGGCGACCTGGCGCGACGGCAGGGCGACCCCGGGCTCGCGTTGCAGTTGTATCGCAGCGTGGTGCGGCGCGACTTCCACCTGCTGGCGCTGGTGCTGCCACGCCTGGCCGATGCCGCCAAGCAGGCCGGTGAGCCGCAGCAGTTCGACGAGACGCTGGAGGAACTGGTGCGCAAGGGCGCCGGCAACCCTGCCGAGATCGCGTATGCGGCGATCGTGAGTGGCTATTACGACGACCCGGTCATTCTCGACTGCGTGCGTCAGATGCTGACCATCGACAGCGACCTGCGCGACATGACGGCCGCTTTCCTGCCGGCCGCCGCCGAACCCACGCGCGAGCAGTTGCACGCGATCGCGGGCGCGCTGCGCAACGTGGTGCTGCGTCACGCGCGTTATCGCTGCAGCCAGTGTGGCCTCGACAGTTCGACCTTCCTCTGGCATTGCCCCGCCTGTCATTCGTGGGACACGTTGCGCGGCGTCGCGGCGCTCGAATTCCTGCCGAAGGCCGCGCTGCCGCGTTCGGCCGGCTGATTTGTGGGGTGGGCGTCAGATTCCTGCAGAAAGCAACGGTTTCTCTGCTGCGCCGCTCGGGCTAACTGACTTGCCCTGTCTCGGCCAGAGCCTGTCTTATCACGCTCTCGGCCACGCCGCGCCGCTTCAGACTCGCGATCAGGCGCGGTAAGGACCCTTCGTCCAGGCGCGCGAGATCGACGCGCAGGCCTTTGCCGATATACGAGCGGATCAACGGCTGATAGCCCGCATAACCCAGCGTTGGGGCCACGCGCTTGAGGTCTTCGACCACATCCTCTGGCATGCGCAGCGTGACCGAGCTCATCGGTCGATCCGTGCGTAGCCGGCGCGCGATCAGTCTACGTGTTCTCGTACTGGCGGCGCTCGTCGCGGGTCGCTTCGCGCGCGGAGATGAGGCGGATGATTTCTTCATGGCGGATCACGTGTACGACGAAAAGAAGTTGTTCACCTTCGGTGTAGCCGACGGCAGCCTCGCGGGGTTCAGCAGGGTCGCTGGCGTCGAGGAGCCGGACGAACGGGTCGAAGAACACCTCGCAGGCCGTGTGGAATGACACGCCGTGCTTCTGAACATTGGTGTCGGCCTTCTCCGAGTCCCATTCGAACGAGACGCCCTGCAGCTCGTAGCTGATCCGCATGGCCAAAGTGTATTGACGTTGTACGTACACTGCAAGCAGGCAGTGCTCTTGCTGATCCCGGACCGCCGCCCGAACACCCCTCCCGCGTTTCCGCGCAAATCCGCCAGTTTCGCGCCGGGTCCATCGACAGGCTCGGCGGTACCTTGGCTCCCGGCCGTGGCGTCCTGCCGCGGTGCGCAAGCAACCAAGGAGGCGTAAATCATGCAAGACAAGACAATCCGGACGCTGGTCCAGGGACTCATCCTCAGCCTGCTGCCGGCAGGCGCTGCCCTGGCGGGACCGGTCAACCTCAACAGCGCGGACGCCGCGACGCTCGCCAGGGAGCTCGATGGCATCGGCCCCGCGAAGGCCCAGGCCATCATCGAGTTCCGGCAGAAGAACGGTCCGTTCAGGAGCCCGGAAGACCTGCTCAAGGTCGACGGCATCGGTGAGCGCGTGCTCGAGCAGAATCGCGGCAACATCCGGCTGAACGGGGCGGCCGCCGCGCCTGCCCAGGCCGGCAAGTCCGCGCCCAAGCCGGCATCCAGGCCGGCTGCGCCTTCCACCGGCCGCTGAGGTCCAGACCTGCGGGGCCCGGACGGCAACGTCCGGCGCCTCGTCGTGGCATGGGCGCATGGAGCGCCCGCCGTGCTATCCAGTATCATGCGGGATCGGCCGAAGGTCGGCGCAAGCAGGGATACGCGGCATGAAGATCAGGACGGCAGTCTTTCCAGTGGCAGGCCGCGGCACGCGGTTCCTGCCGGCCACCAAGGCCAGTCCCAAGGAGATGCTGCCGATCGTCGACAAGCCGCTGATCCAGTACGCGGTCGAAGAGGCGCTGCAGGCCGGCGCCGAAAAGCTGGTGTTCGTCACCGGCTCGGCCAAGCGGGCGATCGAGGACCATTTCGACCCCGACCACGAGCTCGAGCAGGAGCTCGCGACCAAGGGCCGCGAGCAGACGCTCAACACGCTGCGGGGCATCGTTCCTTCCTACGCCAGCTGCATCTTCATCCGGCAGCCGTATCCGCTGGGCCTTGGCCACGCGGTGCTGTGCTCGCGCCCTGCGGTCGGCGACGAGCCGTTCTTCGTGCACCTGGCCGACGACCTGATCGACGCCGAGGAAGCCTGTCTCGGGCAGATGGCGCGGGTGTTCGAAAGGTACGGCGGCAGCGTGCTCGGCGTGCAGACGGTGCGGCCCGACGAGACCGACAAGTACGGCATCGTGGCGGCCGATGCCGTGGACGAGCGAGTTTCGCGCGTCACGCGCATCGTCGAGAAGCCAAAGCCGCAGGACGCGCCGTCCAACCTCGCGGTGGTGGGCCGTTACGTGCTCACGCCGGCGATCTACGGCAAGCTCGAGACCATCGGTCGCGGCGCGGGCGGTGAGATCCAGCTGACCGACGGCATCGCCGCGCTGCTCGCGGACCAGCCGATCTTCGCCTATGCCTTCGAGGGCAGGCGCTACGACTGCGGCTCGAAGCTCGGCTACCTCGAGGCCAATGTCGAGTTCGCCCTCAAGCATCCCAGGCTGGGCCGGCAATTCGCCGACTACCTGAGGCGGCGGGTCGCCGAGGGCCTGGAGCGCTGAAGTCGCGCAAGAGCAACGGAGCGGAGCACATGACTGAAACCAACCAGGACCTGCAACGGCGTCGTGACGCCGCGTTCGCGCGCGGACTCGGCAACCAGCTGCCGGTGTACGTCGACAAAGGCGCGCAATGCCGAGATCTGGGACGTCGAGGGTCGCCGCTACATCGACTTCGGCAGCGGCATCGCCGTGCTCAACACCGGACACCTGCACCCGAAGGTGCAGGCTGCCGTCGCGAAGCAACTCGACGCCTTCAGTCACACGTGCCTGATGGTCACGCCCTACGGCGTCGCGGTCGAACTCGCCGAGAAACTCAACCGGCTTGCGCCGGGGCCGACGCCGAAGAAGGCGATCTTCGTGACGACGGGTGCCGAGGCGGTCGAGAACTGCATCAAGATCGCGCGCGCCCACACCGGACGCGCCGGCGTGATCGCATTCGGTGGCGGCTTCCACGGGCGCACGTTCATGGCGATGGCGCTCACCGGCAAGGTCGTCCCGTACAAGGCGGGCTTCGGGCCGTTCCCGGCCGAGGTCTACCACGCGCCGTTCCCGATCGCGTACCACGGCGTCAGCGTGCAGGACAGCCTCGACGCGCTCGAGCACATCTTCAAGTACGACATCGAGCCGGCGCGCGTTGCCGCGATCATCATCGAGCCGGTGATGGGCGAGGGCGGTTTCTACATCGCGCCGCCCGAGTTCCTGCAGGCGCTGCGCAAGCTGTGCGACCAGCACGGCATCGTGCTCGTCGTCGACGAGATCCAGACCGGGTTCGCGCGCACCGGCAAGATGTTCGCGATCGAACATGCCGGCGTCGAACCCGACCTGATGACGATGGCCAAGAGCCTCGCGGGCGGCTTCCCGCTGGCGGCGGTGGTCGGCAAGGCCAGCATCATGGATTCGCCGGCCCCGGGTGGCCTCGGCGGAACCTACGCCGGCTCGCCGATCGCCTGCGCGGCGGCGCTGGCCGTGCTCGAGGTCATCGCGGAAGAGCACCTCTGCGAGCGTGCCGCAGCGATCGGTTCGCTCATGACCAGCACGCTGCGCGCCGCGCAGAAGTCGCTGCCCGCCATCGGCGAAGTGCGTGCACTCGGCGCCATGGTGGCGATGGAACTCGTCAGGAACGGCGACGCGCACCAGCCCGACCCCGACCTGACCAAGGCGCTGGTCAAGCGCGCGGGCGAGAAGGGCCTGGTGCTGCTCTCGTGCGGCCTGTACGGCAACGTGATCCGCTTCCTCGCGCCGCTCACGGCCTCGGATGCGATCGTGCAGGAAGGCCTCGGGATCGTGATCGAGGCACTGCGCGAACTCACCGGCGCAACTGAAAAGAAGGCGGTGAACTCGTGAGCGCCGCGGGCAAGCTGTCGGGCAAGGTCGCGATCGTCACCGGCGGTGGCAGCGGCATCGGCCGCGCGATCGTCGACGTCTACGCCGCGAATGGAGCGCGCGTGCTCGCGGTCGACCTGCCGGGTCGCGACTGGCAGTCGCACTTCAAGGGCAACCCGGCGGTCGTGTGTCTCGATCAGGACGTCACGGCCAAGGACGCGCCGGACAAGGTCGTGAACGCGTGCGTGCAGGCGTTCGGCGGCCTCGACATCCTGGTGAACAATGCCGGCATCGCGATCGGCGCGCAGTTCGAGGAGACCACGGACGAGCAGTGGGACCGCATCCTCGGCATCAACGTCACGGCGATCTTCCGCATTTCAAAGGCCGCGGTTCCACATCTGCGCGCGCGCGGCGGTGGTCGCATCATCAACCTCGGTTCGATCATGTCGAACACGGCGGGCCCGAGCCTCGCGGCCTACGGCACCACCAAGCACGCGGTCGCCGGCCTGTCGAAAGGCATGGCGGTCGACCTCGGCAAGTACAAGATCACCGTCAACTACCTGCAGCCCGGCTCGATCTGGACGGCACTGTCGCAGCCGTTCTTCGATGACCCGAATTTCGTCAAGTACTGGGAGGCCAAGGCGCCGATGGGCCGCATCGGCGATCCGGAGGACGTGGCGGCCGCGGCGTTGTTCCTGGCGACGGACGAGGCGAAGTTCGTGTCGGGCGCCGGCATCGCGGTGGATGGCGGGGCGGCGGTCAATTTCTAGATCGCGTGGCAAGCGGACATAATCACGATTTGAGGCAGGTCACGCTTTTGTTCCGGTCGATCAGGGATGATGCGACTCCGGCCGTGGTGCCGGGTAGCCCCATGCCAAGTCTCACCCAGAGCCGTTGATGTCTGAACCGGTCGTATTCAAGCGCAGCCTGCCGATTGCCCTCCTGACGGTCCTGCGGACGTTGGCCCCGGCCATCGTCGCGATCGGCATGCTGGTCGGCATTGCGCGCGCATTCGGCGTCGGATTCGGCAGCCATTTCATGATGCTGTCGGTGCTGCTCGCCATCCTGTCGCCGCTCATCATCCAGCCGCCGCAGATGACCACACTGCAGCTGGCAACGGGCAAATGGTCGGCGGTGGCCGGCCTGCTGGCGCGCTGGCTGTTCCTGCTCGCCGTCCTGCTGGCCATCGGCTACGTGACCAAGTTCTCCGAGGATTTCTCCCGGCGCGTCGTGCTGACCTGGGCGGTCGTGACGCCGGTGCCGCTCATCCTGGTGCTGCTCGCGCTCAACGAGGCGATGCAGCGCCTGATGTACTCGCGGAGCAACGTGCGTTCAGCCGTGTTTGCCGGCTACAGCGAGGCCAGCGTCGCACTGGCCGGACGGCTCAGGGACAACCCCGGAATCTGCATCGCGGTGGACGGATTCTTCGACGACCGCAGCCCGGAGCGGCTCGGCATGGAGGACGGCGCGCGGGTGCTCGGCCGGCTGAGCGATCTGGCCGACTACGTCAACGCGCACAAGACGGAGGTCATCTTCGTCGCGCTGCCGATGCGGCACGTGCAGCGGGTGCTCGACCTGCTCGACGACCTGCGCGACACGACGGCGTCGATCTACTACGTGCCCGACGTGTTCGTGTTCGACCTGATCCAGTCGCGCACCGGCGAGATCCTCGGCATGCCCGTCGTGGCCATGTGCGAGACGCCGTTCTCCGGCTATCGCGGCGTCGTCAAGCGCCTGATGGACTTGTCCTTGTCGCTGCTCGGCATGCTGCTGCTCTGCCCGCTGTTCGTCGCGGTCTCGCATGGCGGTGAAGCTGAGCTCGCCGGGGCCCGTGATCTTCAAGCAGCGGCGCTACGGCCTGGACGGCCAGGAAATCCAGGTCTACAAGTTCCGCACGATGACCGTGACCGAGGACGGCGCGACGATCCGCCAGGCCACGCGTGACGACAAGCGCGTTACCCCCGTGGGCCGCGTTTTGCGCCGCTACTCGATCGACGAGCTGCCCCAGCTCATCAACGTCGTGCTGGGGAACATGAGCCTGGTCGGTCCGCGGCCGCATGCGGTCGCGCACAACGAGGAATACCGCAAGCTCATCAAGGGCTACATGATGCGCCACAAGGTGCGGCCCGGCATCACCGGCCTGGCGCAGGTCAACGGCTGCCGCGGCGAGACGACTCGCTGGAGGACATGCGGGCGCGCATCGAGTACGACCTCGATTACCTGCGCCACTGGTCGCCGGGGCTCGACTTCAAGATCCTGTTCAAGACGGCGTGACGGTGCTGTACGACCGCAAGGCCTACTGAGTTCGCGGATCCACCTCGAACAACCGCGCGCATAGCTGGGCATAGTCGGTCTTCGAGTCCGCGAAGATCGAGCGCAGGTCGACGATGAGCCGGTTGAACGACTCGGTGTTTTCCTCGCCGACGACATCATCCAGATGCCGATGCGCCGCCACGAGCTGCGCGCGCATCTCGGCGGCGAATGGATTCGCCACCTGGATGTCCCGGTAGACCTCCGGGTCGCCGCTCACGATTCGAGCCAGCAGCGCGAGCAACGTTCGGTGTGGCGGCGGCGCGATTTTTGCCGCAGCCGTGAGGTCGTAGTGTGCGGCTCGCAGCGCGATGCCGAAGCCCAGGACGGCCGCGTGTGTGGCGACTTGCAGCGCGGCACAGGCCCGGTCGTGCTCGCCCGCGCTGAGGCGCACGACGTCGGAGCCCTGCGGAGCGGATAAAGTCCAGGAACGCGTCAGCCCGTTCCCCTGCGGCATACGGCACTGCCACGACGCTCCGCCCGGCAAATCCAAGGCTCGGCGCGAACATGGGATTGATGCCGAGCAGTTCCGCCTGGGTGCCGATCCCCTCGAGCGCCTGCGCGAAGCGGGTCTTGACCGACAGGGTGTCGACCAGGAGCGATCCTGTGTTCATTCGCAGCAGGGCTCGGAAGGCCTACAATGGCCACTTCTTCCGGCGTGGCGAGGATCACGAGGTCGGCTGACTCGATCAGCCGCAGTGTCTGGTGGTTCGGATTGCAGACGTCGTCCTGCGTCCACGCGCCGTGGCAGGCGCCAGGACTGCGTCTGTCGATGACGTGCAGCGCAGGCACGCCCGCGGCCGCAGGCGCTCTACGAGTAGCGCTCCGACGGCGCCGCCGCCGCCGACGACCACGGCACGGTTGATGGCCGGGGACTGGTCACTGGCCTGACGACGAGCGAGATGCTCTCGTCTCGATGATCTCGTCTTCCATGCGACACGCCTCGTCGATGATCATTGCGAACAGTCGGACGGCGAATTCGGCGTCGACATGGTGCTCGCGAGCCATCCGTGCGCAGCGCTCCTTCACTTCGGCGACGCGCCCGGGCTGCATCATTGGGATGTCGTGCTCCCGTTTGTAATGCCCGACTGCCCGGCAGATCTCGTAACGGCGACCCAGCAGCCGGATGATCTGCTCGTCGACGGAATTCAGCTCCCGACGGAAGTTCAGCAAAGTGTCCATGGGTGCTGCGGCGCTCATCGGGCCGCCGCCGTCATGGGAATCACGGTCAGGTCGCTTTCCGACAGCGCGCCTACGGTGGCGCGCGACTTGAGCAACATCTCCTCCAGTTCGTCCTGCGCGTCGGACAGGTCGATGATGGCCCCGCCGACACCCACAGTGACTGCTTTGTCGGTCACGACGATGGTGCGAATCACCACGCTGAGGTCGGCGCTGCCGTTCAGGCCGAAAAACCCCATCGATCCCGAGTAGACGCCGCGGGGGCCGGCCTCCAGCCGGTCGATGATTTCCAGCGTGCGCTTCTTCGGGGTGCCGGTCATCGATCCGGGTGGGAACGATGCCTGGACCGCCTGCACCGCCGAGATTCCCCGCCGCAGTCGCCCACGGATGGAACTGACCAGTTGGTGGACGGTCTTGTAGCTCTCGACCGCGAAGATGTTCGACACGTGCACGCTGCCGATGTTGCAGACCGTGCCGATGTCGTTGCGCAGCAGGTCGACGATCATGAGGTTCTCGGACCGGTCTTTCTCGTTCGTGCGCAAGTCCTCGTACAGGGCCTCGTCTTCGGCAACCGTCTTGCCCCGCTTGCGCGTGCCCTTGATCGGCTTGGCGTCGATGACGCCATAGGGATCGATCGTCAGGAACCGCTCGGGTGAGGAACTCAACACGGCCGCACCGGGGAAGTTGAGGTACGTCGCGTACGGCGCGGGGTTTCGCGAGCGCAGCGCCCGGTAGGTGTTCAGCGGGTCGATCTCGACGTGGTTGGTGATCATGTTGGTGAGGCACACTTCGTAGCTCTCGCCCTTCTTGATCTCCTTCTTGCACTCCGCGATGAGTTCCAGGTAGCGGTCCGACGGGTGCCGGAACGTCTGTCGCACCGTCTGCGGGTGCAGTGCCCGGCTCCATTGCGGGATCGGCTCGAGCCTCTGGAGTCGGTCGGCCATGTCGTTCAGCCATTGCCTGGCTCGGGCCTCGTGATCCTCGTCGTCGAGACAGACCAGGTAAACGATGTCCTCCTCGTGGTCGAAGGCGATCAGGCGGTCGGCAAAGATGAATGCGGCGTCGGCGGTCGGCGACTGGTGCGCCGCATTCGCGCCGCAGTCGGCCTTGAGTTCATAGCCCAGGTAGCCCGCATAGCCGCCATTGAAGTCGAACGGCAGGCCTTCGGTGTCGATGTGGCGCTCGCGCAGTTGGCGGTCGAGGTAGCTGAAAATGGATTCTTCGTGGGTCGACGTGTTGCCGCGGTGCTTGACCGTTACCTGCTTCGATGCGAGGTCGTAGCTCACGAACTCCGCGTGCGGACCGCTGGCATCGCCCATGTATGAGAAGCGTGAGAATTCGCGTACCAGGGCGCTGTCGAGCCAGAAAGCGGGCTTGGAATCCGCATACAGGTTCATGAACACCTGCTCGGCATCGAGGGGCAACGGCAGACGCCGGTAATACACGGAGAAAGGCTTGCCGTGCAGCGTTGCTCGTGCGGCTGCTCCGGCGGATTCGACGGGTTGCGGCGCGGGCACGACGTTGTACAACTCCGGCGACCGGGGCGGGCGAACCTGGTCGGAACAGCGCCGTCGCGGGGGATTCTGCCGGCGGTATTCGCACGTGAGCGACTTGAAGTTGTCCAGCAGGCGGTGTCCGAACTCGGTGCCGATCGATTCCGGGTGGAACTGCACACCCCAGATCGGCCGGCTCTTGTGCCGCACGCCCATCAGGATCCGGTCTTCGGTCCATGCCAGCGCCTCGAGCTCGTCCGAAAGTTCCGGAACGTGGAGCGAGTGATAGCGAATGGCGGAGAAGGGTGAAGGAATTCCGGCAAAGATCTCGGTGCCGGTGTGGTGGATGCGGCTGGGCCGACCGTGCATCACTGCGGGAACGTAGTCCACCTTGCCGCCGAACAGGTGGCAGAGGCCCTGGTGGCCGAGGCAGACGCCCAAGACCGGTACCGTTGCTTCCAGAATCGCCTGCCGGCAAATGCCGAAATCGCGCTCGATTTCCGGGCGCCCCGGCCCCGGCGAGATCACGATGTTGTCGAAATCGAGGTCACGGATCTCCTCCCAGGGCGCCGAATCGTTGCGCACGACCAGGGGAGGGGTGCTGTTCACCTCGGCCAGGTACTGGTACAGGTTGAACGTGAAAGAATCGTAGTTGTCGATCAGCAGCGTCTTCATCAACAGTTCCGTGTTATTTCCGCCTTTCCACTGGTGCGTCCGCTCTGCCGAGTTTCGGCACCCCCGCGCGAATTATGTGCAGGTGTGCGGTCTTCATCGTGTGCGCCAGATCACAATTACTGCGCGCGGATCGAGTCGATGGGAACTGTGAACCAGTGCGCCATCGCCCGACGCTTACGTCTCTAGTATCGCGCGGCATCAGCGGGGGACTTGTCTCCTGGCGGTTCTGGAGACGCGACTTGGCCAAGATCGTATTAGTTTGTCTGCGCAATCCGACGCCGCACGAGTCAGCGCGCATGCAGCGACGACTCCGGCGCTTCCTGACCGAGCTCTGCCCCGACAACCTATCGCCTGCGAGTCCAGTGCTGTCATCCGACCGCCGTGGACTGTTCCTCGGAGTCTTCAATCCCGCTGACCCGGCCGCGACGCGCGATTGCAACGCATACGTCGGTTGGCTCGCCAATGCGCAGCAGTGCCTGGTCGGCAGTGGGCTCCGCGGCACCTGTCGGGTCGTACGCGATCTTCCGGTCGAATGCCGCGGTCGTTGAGCTGCTCGCGGATTTCGCCGCCTCAAGAACGATCTGGATCGGGCAGGATGACGAGGTCTTCGTGGCGTCGACCTCGCAGCGCGCGATCCCGCATTTCCTCGGCTCCCATCAGCCCAATCCGTTGGCGCAGGCCTGGATGCTCTCATGTGGCACTCTCGGTCCGTCGCAGGGTCGGGACCGGCGTGCACGTGCGCTTTGCCCGGCCGGAATTGCGCGGTTCGACCGTGCTCGCTGGCAGCTTTCGATCCACGAGCCCGAGGTCGAGTTCACTATTGATCCGGCTCCGGACGACGTGCACGCTCGCCGCCTCGATGAGGCCCTCGAGTCCGTGGTCGGCAATCTGCGGCTGGACCTGTCGCGCTGGGTACTGCCGTTATCCGGGGGGTTCGACAGTCGCGCGATCCTCACGCTGATGAAGAACCGTGAAGGGCTGCACGCTGTGACGTGGGGTCGCGCCGAAGCGCTTGGACAGCGTGGCAATGACGCCTATGTCGCACGGCGGGTCGCGGAACGGTTTGGTGTCCAGCACAGCTATTTTCCTACGGACCTCTCGCAAGAGCCGATCGACAGGCTGTTCAACCGCTATCTCGTTGCCGGCGATGGCCGGACCGATGGCGTGCTCGCCTACATGGACGGTTTCGACACTTGGCGCAAGTTCCATGAAAGTGGCATTCGCGGGGTGATTCGTGGAGATCACGGCTTCGGACCCGGTCCGTGCCCGCCGCTCAGGGACCATGCGCACGCCATGCATTTCGACAGCATGACACGCTGGCAAGACCATGCCGGACTACCGAGCTTTGCGAGCTTCGGCATTGCCGGAGTTCGATGAACAGGCACTTCCGCCATCGTTCGAGCCCACGACGGGGAGACGCCAGAGGACTGGCGTGACCGGCTCTACCAGCTGTACCGGGTGCCCGCGTATCACGCCGGGCAGAGTGACCTGAAATCGGCGTATGTGGAAATCTGCAGCCCATTCTTTGCAAAACCGATCCTCGAACTCACACGCACTCACCCGGAGCACTTACGGAACGGCAAGACTCTGTTCCGTAATGTCGTCGGGCCGCGGGACGTACCGGTGCCGTACGCCGTTGACGGCGCCATTGTTCCGTCGGGCAAGTTGCTTGCCGAGAGTAGGCTGCGCGAGATCGTGTGCGACGAACTCGGCTCGCGACGCGCCCGCAACGTCTTTACCCGGGATTTCACGGACTTCCGGCCGGCGGCGTGGCTGATCCGAAAGGGCGCTCCGAGTCGGGTTGGTGGGTTGGCAAGGATGCGGCGATATCTCAGGCTGTGGATTCCCGCTGGCGTGCGGGCTCGCGTCAGAAAGGAAGCCAAGCAGAAGCCGTTCGACCTGCGATGGGTGGGTCTGCGTGCATACATCGTGATCCAGATGCACGAGCGACTGGTTGCAGACAGCGGCAGCGCGGACGCCGACAGCCGGATCGAGCGCCGGCTCGAAACCGGCGAAGCCGTCTAACAACTTTCTTGGCAAGGCTCGACCAACGCTGCTGGAATTGTGACGAATGTACGGTTTTCGTCCCGCCGATGCCGTGTATGCCATGGAACCTCGTTTTCGGCCGCTCACCAATTTGACATTCGATATAGCGGCGGCGGGACGAGCTCGGAGGCAGTTCTATCCCCGCTTCTGTGATACAGTTCTGCGCCGGATACTTCGGTAAAATATTATGTTGTCACAACTGCTTACAACGGTAAACTCGAACGACCGTCGGCTGGCCTTCACTGGCTCCCACTGGCTGCCGCGTACCTTCCTGTTGTTTGCCGCGGCAGCTTGCGTTCACGCCAACGCTCAGGGCACCGAGGCCAGCTACAAGCTCCATGCCGGTGACAAGATCCAGGTGTCGGTCTGGAAGGAAGTGGATCTGCAGCGCCCGGTTACTATCCGGCCGGATGGCAAATTCTCGTTCCCTTGACCGGCGAAGTGCAGGCAGCTGGCCGCACGGCCGACGACGTGCGCGTCGACATCGAGGGTCGGCTGACAAAGTACATTCCGGAGCCGGTTGTCACGGTGACGGTGGAGGATACGGCGGGCAACCGAGTCTTCGTCATCGGCCAGGTCAACAAGCCGGGGGTGTTCGTAATGAACCCGGAGGTTAATGTGCTGCAGGCGCTCAGCCTCGCCGGCGGAATGACCCCCTTCGCGAAGCTCGACGATATCATCGTGATCCGAGGCGCGGCTGGTACGCAGCGATCGCTGCCGTTCCGTTACAGCCAGGTCACCGAAGGCAAGTCACTCGGTCAGAACATCCTCCTGGAGAGTGGCGATGTCGTCGTTGTACCCTTGAACGTACTGGTCTTCGTGGCGCAGTGCCACGAATCCTTGCGGTCTTCGCCACGGTGGCCGTACCGGTCAGCAGCGCGTTCGCGGCGGATACGTACTGGCAACCACAGGCCGACGTTCGCGTCGAGAACAACGATAATTTCAACCTCGATCCCAGGCGGTAGCGCAGAATGCGACGTTTACGGTTTCATTGCGGACCTGGAAGCCCTAATCGGTATCGCGACACCCCGCAGCGACACTTCGGTGCGGCCGCGCGTTGAATCCAGGAGTACCCAGACCGCGACGACCTCGAAAAGGTCGAGTCGTTTCTTGACCTGCGCTCGCTGTATAAGTGGGAGCGGGCTGAGTTGCGGTTGATAGGTCGATACTCGCGGCAGGATTCATACAACGTCGAGACCGTGGGCGGCGAGTTCGATCCGCTCGATCCCGAGTGCGGCGAGGAGTACGGACACCAGCAGCGTATTGACTGGCGAAACTCGAAAGCGCGTTCTGATCCATCCGGAGTTCACGTTCAACGCGACCGAACGTACGCAGCTTGGGTTGGCGGTCGACTACGAGACCGTCCGATACGACTCCGACGGGGAGTCCACCAGGTCGATTACGACTACACGGTGGCAATGGCTTCGTCGGTTGGTCGCTCAATCCTCGCAGCGACTTCAGGGTCGGCGCTTTCGTGAGTACCTATGAAGCCCAGGACGACTCGGTCAACACGGATGCCTACGGCGGCAGTCTTGGCTACGAGTATCGCTGGTCGGAGGTTGGCGGAGTCGCAGTTGACTTGTTCTATGAACAAGACGACGCGACGCGCACCTTGCCGGTGCCCTCAAAGGAGAGCACGTCCGGCTGGGGCGGCACCGTCTCCGCCTATCGACAAGGCGAGGTGAGCACTGGCGCGTTTCGGCTGGCCGCAGTTACATCCCGACCGGCGACGGCGGCAAGGTACAGTCCGATCAGTTCCGGCTGCAATATGACCGTGACTTCACGGAACGCGTGCGGTTCACGGGGCGCGGCCCGCTACGAGTCGCGCACCGGATTCACCGCCCAAACCGAGGCCCAAGATCGCGATTACGCACGCGCGGATCTTTCGTTCCGCTGGATGATGTCGCCGACATGGTACCTGGAGGGCGGCTACAGCTACATCTGGCAGGACCGGGCGAGCGCCAGCGGGGACGCCGACAACAACAGGTTGTTCGTCAGCGTCGGTTACCAGGGCCTCGATAGGCAGCGTCGCTGAATGAAAACCAAGATATTCCAAGCACCCTTGGCGATTATCTCGGCATCCTTCGTCGCCGGAGTATTTTCCTGCTTACGGTGATCCCGGCCGCGCTGTTGCTGGCTGTGTATCTCGCCTATGCGTTGCCACCACAGTACCGCTCGACAGCGACGATCATGCTCGAGCCGTCGTCGATCTCCACGGAGCTCGTACGCACGACGGTGACGAGCTATGCAGACCAGCAGATCGAGCTGGTGCAACGCCGGGTGCTGACGCCGGAAAATCTGGCGCCGCTGGTCAAAGAATTCGATCCGTACCCAGACAAGCCCGAGTTGACTGCAAACGACAAGGCGCAGCAGGTCATCGCGGACACGCTGGTCGAGCGAGTGGACCCGATCACGCTCGAGGTCCTGCAGGAGTCCAACGCATTCTCTATCCATTATCATAACGCCGATCCAGCGCGCGCCAAGGACGTCGCGCAGCGTATCAGCGACCTGTTCCTCGACTTCAATCGCGAGACGCGCAACGAGCGCGCGACGTCCGCGTACGATTTCCTGCTGAGTCAGGCGCAAGGACGTCGAGCGCCGCATCAGCGAGGTGGATGAAGGTCGCCCAGTTCAAGGCACGCCATGGCGACGCCCTGCCAGAGGCGCAGGTGCGCAACCACGGTGCCGCCGAACGCGCCTCGCAGAGACCTCAGGGCATCGAGGCGCAGATCCGCGCCGGCCGAGGAGCGCGAGGCCCTCTTGAAGTGCAGTTGAGCAAGTTCAGTCCGACGCTCGGCAGCACCACTGGAAACGCGCAGGCGGAACTCGCCGTACTGCAGGGGCAGCTTGCCGACGCGCGCGTTCGCTACACGCCAGACCATCCCGACGTGAAGCGCCTGCAGCGGCAGATCGAGGCCCTTGTCTGCGACAGCGCATCCGAACCGGAGCGCCGGCGAATCGTCGCCGAACAACCCGGACTATATCGGCGGTGCAGAGCCAGCTCGATGCGACTCGAAGCGGAGATCGCGGCGTTGCAGGCAGCGCGGCACGCGAGCGCGCAGTCAGATCTACGAGTACGAGGCGGGATGGCCGCCGCAGCGCCGGACGTCGAGCAGGATTATGCGGAGCTCGCGCGCAACCGTGACGTGCTGCAAAGTCAGTTCGACGGACATCCAGGCGAAGCTGCGCGAGGCGGATATCGCCCGCAATCTCGAGACGGAGCAGAAGGGCGACCGGTTCACCCAGATCCGGTCGCCCAGCGTCCCGAGCACGCCGTATTCGCCCAATCGACTCGGCATCATCCTGCTGGGGATCGTACTTGGCGGCAGGCTCGCCGTGGGCTTTGCGGCACTGGCCGAGTCGTCCGATCCTTCGGTGCGCAGCGCCCGCGACTTGCGAGGAGATCACCAGTATTCCCGCCATCGCGTCCGTGCCGGTCATGCTCAACGGAGGCGGACCGCCGCCGGAACTCACTCTGGTGGGTTTCATACGCGTGCGTCCTGATCGTGGCGACCGCCTTCGTGGCGGCCACCGTGTTCACGGCTTGACGGGGTGATGCGATGACGATTCAGGATGCCCTCGAGCGGGCCAAGCAGCTGCGCAAGACGCGCGAGGGAAGTCGGACGGCGCGCGACGAGCGGGCACGCGTCTCGCTGGACGAGACGGTTTCTTTCGCGGTCGTTCCGGAGCAGGAGACTGCCGGAGTCAGAGCCGGCCGTGCATTACGGACCTCGAGCGAATCGAGTTCGATCGGCGAGGCACTGCTCGCAAGAACAATATTCTCGTCACAGACGAGCAGATGGCGGAGGCCGGTCAGCGGCGGCGGCCTATCGGCTGATGCGCAGTCGGTCTGCACCGGCTTAGGGCCGGCGAATTGGTCGTGCATCGGCATCACGAGCCCAGGGCCGGGCGAAGGGCAAGACGATGACCGCTCAACCTCGCGATCAGCATCGCGCGGGAAAAGCAGCGGATGGTCTACTTGCTGGACCTGGACATGCGCAATCCCAGCGCCTTCGAGCGGGTCGGCAGTCGGCCGCCCAGACCGTTGTCGCAGTCTTTGACGGACGCTCTGGCGCCGGAGAGCGTGTTGTATGCGACCAGCGTAGTCAATCTGGTGATTGCCGGCGCGAGCATTTCCGGTGCAGGGCCCTCGGAGATTGCTCGCTCAACGCGACTCGACGAGCTGCTCGCAGTACATTCGGCGCCGGTCGCCGGGCGCACTGATCACTCGTCGACCTGCCGCCGGTGCTCAGCACGGACGAGGCGCTGGTGGTGGCGCCCCGAACCGATGCCATGTTCCTCGTCGGTCGCGAGGGCATTACTCGGCGTGACAGATCTTGCCAAGGCGGTCGACCTGCTGAGCGACTTCACGGTCGCCGGCATCATCATGAACCGGTCGAGCAGGAGCTGGCGGCGACTACTACGGCTACTAGGTCGGCGAGCGCGCGCCATCGCGCCTCACT
Organism: uncultured Gammaproteobacteria bacterium; assembly: GCA_963793675.1. Lineage (GTDB taxonomy): Bacteria > Pseudomonadota > Gammaproteobacteria > Steroidobacterales > Steroidobacteraceae > RPQJ01. Next base: position 949,215 of record CAWCBA010000010.1, read on the forward strand.
AAACGGGTCCCTCGCACACTCCATGTCGCTTTACACCCGCGGCCGCGCCCGTCGCTCGCTGATCGACACGGTCGCCTACCGGGCGGTGTCGCAGGTCGCGACGATGCTCGGCTACGTCGTCATGGTCCGAGGCATGACGAAGGAAGACTTCGGCGTCTTAACCTGCTGTACTCGTTCATCCCGGTCCTCAGCACGGTCGCGTCGCTGGGGCTCGAGCAGACGCTGCGACGGTACCAGCCGGAGTACCTTCGGGCGGGAAACGAGGCCGCCGCCGCATGGCTCGTGCGGTTCGTGGCCTCGGCGCGCTTCGGCACGAACGTCATCCTGTTGGCGCGATCCTGTTGACTGGAACTACGTCGCTCCGCTTTTCAAGCTGGACCCGTACAGGGTGGAGTTTCGTATTTTTGCCTGTTCGTGCTGCTGTTCTTCCAGTCGCGCGTCCTGCAGTTCTCATTGGCTGGGAGCATGCTGCATCGCTACAGCGTGGGGTCGCTGGCAGTACTCTCGATGGTTAAGCTGGTTGCGTACGTCACCTTGCCTGGCAGGAATCGCTGACGGTCGGGAACGTCATTCTCGCGGAGACCTTCGCATTCGCCATTGCGTACCCGTCCATGCTTCGCGCATATCGTCGGTATTGCGTCGCGCGGCGCGAGTCCGGACCCGATCCGGAAGAAAAGCGCCGCCTGTTCCGCTACGGGCTGTTCAACAATTTCAACGATGCCGGCACATTGATGCTGACGACGAGGACGGATAACTTCTTTATCGCGGCGATCATCGATCCAGTCGCGGTCGGCGTCTATTCGTTCTATTCACGGCTCAATCGGGATTGCACCTGCTGCCAGTCAATCTATTCGAGAATGTGATGCAGCCGGTGTTCTTTGCGGTGGCCGGGACGAGGCGGATCGCAAGTTGCCTCAGTATTTTTCGCTGCTCATGAACCTTAATCTGACATTGCAGTGGCCGATGCTTGCGTTCGCGACCGCATACCACGCGGAGATCGTCCAGGTTGTGTTCGGCGGCAAGTTCGTCGAAGGTCTCCTGGCTGCTTCCGTTCATCGTCGGGTTTGCGATCATCAACGTGGTCGCGACACCGGTCACATTGGTCGCGCAGTACGAGGAGCGGCTCGCGTACTCCTGACGAGTAAGGTGTTCGGCATTTATAATGTGGTGGCGCGTTCTGCTGCTGCCGGTTGCCGGCGTGTATGGCGCGGCGATTGCTAGTGGTACTGCACAGGCCATGAAGAATGGCTTTATCTGGTGGTACGTCCGACATCGTGCGCGTTGGACTAACGGTGGGGCCGCCTTGATTTCCGGCATTCTCGTTTGGGGTGGCGTGATCTTGGTCTGCCGGGCGGTCGGGGTGATGTTTCACAAGGTACCGATTGTGAGCTTGGGAATCGGCGCCGTCGTAGTCGCCTTGGGCGCACTGATTCATGTGCGCGGGCCGGCGATCTCGGCCGGGGATCGTACTATCCTGTCGACGGTGCTGCGCGGTCGCGAGGCAAAGTGGCTGCGGCGTCTCGGGATACTACGCACTTCCGGACGTGGGCCAAGCTCGGCGTAATTCAGTTGAGTAGAGTATGCAGCGGCTGACACTCGCAATGCTTGTGGTCGTCACGACCTTCGAGTTCCTTGTCAGAGGGGACCGATGGGGGCGTTGGGCGATCCTGCCAGACGGAGCGCAATACCTGCCGGAAATTTCCTCCATGATTGCGGTCGTCTTGGTGTTGGTGGCGGGCACGCGCAATCGCTTCCAGTACGTCAGGGCGCAGTACTGGATCCTTTTCGGAGCGCTGCTTCTGACGATGGCCTGTGGCGTCGTGGTCAACCACGTGGGCGCAGGCCCAGTTTTCGCCGGACTCAGAAATTTCCTGCGCGCCATGCCGTGGTTTTTTATTCCAGCGGTGTTCGCGTTCACGGACCAACAGATCAAGTCGCAGCTCAAGGTGCTGCTCGGCATCTCATTGCTGCAGCTGCCCCTCGCCGCGCAGCAGCGCCTGGCGACATCGGCGCAAGGCAGCTTCACCGGCGACTTCACCAGCGGATCCCTGCTGATCTCGTCGATCATGTCGATTTTCCTGATCGGAACGATGTGCGTCGTCGCGGCAATGTACGCCCGCGGGCAGGTCAAGCGTTGGCAGTTCGCGGTGTTGTTCGTGCTGCTCCTTGTGCCGACGACGCTCAACGAGACGAAGGCGACGGTGTTCCTGCTGCCGCTCAGCCTGCTTGTCGCATTCCTGGTGGCGGCGCGCCCAGGTAGGCGCCTGCGTGTCGTGCTGCTGCTGTCTTTAATGGTGACCGCTTTCGGTACTGTCTACTTTCCTGTCTACGAGCATTTCAACGCATCGCGAAAGTACGGGAAGCCCTTGAGCGAGCTGCTGACGGATTCGGAGAATCTCCAATCATATGTGTCCAAGACTAAGGACATCGGTGCGGACCGCCCACCCGGGCGTATGGACTCGATCGTCGTCCCACTGAAGCGGTTGTCGGCGGACCCGCCGCGCCTGGCGTTCGGACTCGGTATCGGTAACGTGTCAAATTCAGCCCTTGGGCGTGGTTTCACCGGCGAGTATTTCGCGACATACGGACCGTTCCTGATCACCGGCACTGGGTGGTTCCTGCTGGAACTCGGTGTGATTGGCACGATCCTGATTGCGGCCGTGATGTGGGCCGTGTTCCGGGATTGCCTGATAGTGGCGTCGCGGCCTGGCGAGGTCCTGCCGCCGCTTGCGGCCGGTTGGGCTGGGGTAACGGTGCTTATCGTGCTAGGTATGTTCTACAAGGATCTGATAGTCCATGCCTCACTGTCGTTCGTATTCTGGTACTTCGCTGGACTTATCGCGGCAGCAAGGATGCGTGGACCAGCCTCAATCCACGCGTGAGGTTGACTTCTCTGAGTTTTGCCGTTGCACGAGTTATGTTAAATTTATCCGAGTAGAGTATATCCAGCGATCTTCGGCAGCGTTATCGCCGGCCCTGATCCGGAACGTCTTGAACTACATGCTGTCAAACGCGTCGAAGTCTCTTATCGCGTTTGGAGAGATCCGTCACGTGCAATCAGCAATCCTCTCGGAGATACTGTCGCCACATGATGAAAGCAGTAGCGTTTCTAGCAGCTCTTGTGTTTTCCGTTGCAGCTACGGCGCAAGTGCCTGCGCCGCCTTCGCAGTTGTGTGTTGACAACAACTGCTCCGCGACGCCGTCGACACAGCCGACACCAGGCGCCTTGGACTGGCATCCGGGGCACTACATAGCGGCCGCCATGGGGACGGATTCGCGCGACGTCGCGAATGTCGTGAATTTCGTCAACCTGAACTCGGCCCTGCGGGGTGTGGTGCTGCGCATCTTCTGGGCGGACCTCGAGACGTCAGAGGGCATTTACAACTTCGAGCTGATCCCTGATCAGGCGCTCAGTTCGCTCAAGGACGACAAGTATGTCTGGGTCCACATCCAGGGAGTTGATTTCGGAGCAAGCGCCGTGCCCTCGAATGTGTGTCCACAATACCTACTGAGCCCCACGTACGGTGGCGGCTGCCTCCAGACCGGGGACCGGGCCATTGCATTGGCCTGGAACTCGGCGGTGATGGACCGTAAGATCGCGTCGATTCATGCGCTTGCAAATCGCTACGACGACGCCGCAAAATTCGAGGGGGGTTGTTATTTCTGAGACTGCCACTGGCCTCACAAATAACGAGGCTGGTACGGGCTACAACCCGGCAGATTTTGCCGAGCAATTGATCCGCATGATGCCGCACTCGCGGGCGGCATTTACCAAGAAGCAGCTGCTGCTCTACATCAACTTCATCTCCGGTACCGGCGGTGGCAACTACTTCCAGCCGATTCTCGACGCAGCCCGTAAGGCGGACTACGTGGTTGGCGGCCCGGATTCTCTTTATCTGAATGAGACTGCAGGCCGTCAGTTCATCAATGGCAGTCGCGGTACGACGGACTATCGTGGAAAGATCGGCATCCAGGTCGGCGACCAAACTTCGGGCCTGACCAACAGTTCGTACGTGGTCTCCGACCTGATCAAGTGGGGCATTGAACAGAAGGCGAACTACTTCTTCTGGCAGTACATTCCTAGCGCCAGGAACTTTGAAGCTATCATCGACTATGTGACGGCCAACCCGTCGTCGTACGTCGCGACACCTCCGAGCGAATTTCCATAATTCCAACCCAAGTTTTGGTCGAAACTGCGGCAGGGGAGTCGCAGTTTCTGAGCGCGTGCGCTCAATGACAACCTATAAGCCGGGTCCGCGATCGGGGCCCGGCGCGCTTTGTGGCGGTAGGTACCGGGCTCGGATTGATGTTGCGCGCCCGGAGCAGCTTCGATGTTCGATTTGGGGAGGAAATTGGGTGAAGCTTCATTTCGTCGTAGGAACCGGTCGCTGTGGTTCCTCACTGTTACACGAAATACTCGCGTATCACGAAGAAGTGGGGTTCATCTCGAATGTCGATGACAATCTGCCGTCGCTGGGGTCGCAAGGGCATTTCAATAACCGGTTTTACGCGCTCACTAAGGGCGCCTGGACACGCAAGGGGCGGCTAAGGTTCGCCCCGTCCGAGGCATTTCGGCTTGTCACGCGGGAAATCTCGCCAATTTACGAGAATTCGTGCCGGGACCTGCTCGCGAACGACGTTACGCCTTGGCTGCGGACACAGTTCGAAGATTTCTTCGAAACGCGCTCCCGATCGCAGAGGCGAATGTACTTCCTGCATAAGTATACTGGTTGGCCCAGGCTCGGCTTCTTCGGCGAGATTTTCCCGCAGGCGAGATTTGTCAACATCGTCCGTGACGGACGGGCGGTAGCCAATTCCTGGTTGCAAATGAAATGGTGGGGTGGATACCGCGGTCCGGAGCTCTGGCCATGGGGTCGCTTCCGGAGGAAATGCAATCGGAGTGGGAGGCTTCCGGCCGGTCCTATGTTGTGCTTGCCGGGCTGTCCTGGCGGCTATTGATGGATTCCTATCGCTCGGCCGCTGCGTCCGTCGGGCCGGACCGGTACATGGAGATCCGGTCAGGACTTCCTCAATGCGCCTGAGCAGACGTTGCGGGTAATCGTCGATTATTTCGGCATGCCATGGTCCCAAAGGATTTCGCGCGCGATCGCCCGAATGCAACTGGATTCTTCCCGGAAACGACCGTTCGAACGCGAGTTGACGCCCATCCAGTTGGCCGAACTCGAACACTGCCTCGGCCCGACACTCGAACGCCACGGGTATGCGTGATGGATTGTCCCACCCATTTTCCAGTCGATCGACACCCATGGGCGATCGTCCGACTGTCGTCCGGTCCGAGGACTTGCGATCGAAGTCTCAGTAACGCGGCGCCGCGGCTGCGATGATGCCGCAGGCATGTCGTGGGCCTAAGGGCAGCAGGTAGATGATCAAACCGAATTTCCTCGTGATCGGCGATCTAAAGGCTGGTTCGACATCCATCTATCATTACCTCCAGCAGCATCCGGACGTATTCATGCCCGGCGTGAAGGAACTCAGGTATTTCGCGTTCGATCCCGACAATCCGTACCACGTAGTGTCGCAGGCGTATCGCGTGCGAACGTACGAGGACTACCTGCGAAGCTTCGACGGTGCACGCGGAGAGCGCGCGGTAGGGGAGGCGTCGCCAAATTACATACGCAGTCCGATCGCCGCCGAGCGGATCAGGGCGGCTTTGCCGGACGTCACCATTGTCGCCAGTCTCCGTAATCCGGCCGACCGGCTATATTCTGCGTACCAGATGGATCTTCGCGAAGGCCGCAACAAGAGCTGATTCGGGGAGATGGCTTTTCGAAACAACGCGCTTTTCATCAAAGGCAATTACTACTGGGCTGACCTCAAGCGTTTCTTCGACCAATTTCAGAGGGACCGCATCAGAATCGTCCTGTTCGACGATCTGATCGCCGATGCCGGGGCGGTTGCCCGGGACCTCTATCGATTCCTGGGGGTAGACGAAGGCTTTTCACCCGACCTCGAAGTCAAGAACGAGGGAGGAGTCCCGCATAGCAAGCTAGCATTCTCAATGATCATGGCTGGCAAGAAGCATCTGAAGCACTTCGGCAGCCCACCGGCGGCGCTGCTCAAAACGTGGAGTAGGGTAAAAAAGGCGTCGCTGCGTAAGGTCCCGATGGATCCTATAGTCCGTGAGAAGATTCTGGAGGTCTGTCGAGACGACATTCTGCGCACACAGGACCTCGTCGAGCGTGACCTATCGGCGTGGCTTACGTGAGTTTCTCGGGAAGATTGCAGATGCGAAATGTAGGCGCCGTGGATTTTGGTCGACTGAAGCACGTCGGGGTTTCGTGGGTCGGCCAGCGAAGCCTACGGTACTTTCCGACCTTCCTGATCATAGGACCGCAGCGAACCGGCACGACCTGGCTCGGCAAAATTCTGTGGCGACACCCGCAGGTGCTGATGTCCTTCCCGAAGGAGATCTACTTTTTCAACCTTCTGAATCAGCCGGACCACCTATACTACCGTTCAAACCAATTGCGCTGGTATCTCAGGCGATTCAGGGACAATCCGGTTTCCTACGCCATGAAGATGGCCATGTCTCTCAGCAAGTACCGCGAGCCGTATCGACCCATTGCGCGCGGGGAGGCGACGGCAAGTTACGCAGCCATGGATCCGGAGATCATTGGCCAGGTGTCGTCACCTTAAAGCCGGACGTAAAAGCCATCGTCATGATCCGGGACCCCGTCGCTCGTGCGTGGTCCCACGCGAAGAAGGACCTGCTAATCGCGAGGAATCGGCGCATCAGCGAGGTGTCGGACGAGGAATTCGAAAGTTCTTCAGCGACCCTTACCAGGTGGCTTGCGGAACCTATTCGAACATTCTCCGAAACTGGTCGCAGGCGTTGCAATCGGGCAATCTTTTCGTTGGTCGTTTCGAGGAGATCGGAGCGGATCCCGGCGGGTTGCTGCGTCGACTGCTCTCGTTCCTTGGTGTGGCGGACGATCTCAAGTACGTCGCGGAGTATCTGCACGTTCGGGTCAACCCGACAGAGGATGCGGACCTGCCCGATCGCCATCGAGAGTTCCTGCAGAGGTTGTTTTCAGAGGAGATCCAGCGCCTGGCAGCGGGCCCGCTTACGCGCTGACGGTACGCTTCGGCGCGCGGTCGCGGGAGTCCAGGCAGGCGCGCTCGAAGTCGTCGGCGATGCGGCGTAGCTGCGGTTCTGTGCGACCCATTCCTTGCCACGTCTGGCCATGTCGGCGAGCTGGTCGTCGCTTCGCCGGGCGAGCCACAGCACTGCACGTGCAAAGTGTCGGGCGGCCCATGGAACACATACGCCGGCGCGACTTTCCCGGAGCACCTTCGTCTGGTCGGGGTGGGAGTTCGCTACCACTGGTAGGCCGAGGGCAAGGTACTCCACGAGCTTGGTCGGCGAGCCGACGTCGAGGGCCGGTGATGGTCGAATCGGTGACACACAGACGTCGGCGGTCTTGATCAGTTCGAGTGCCTCCCGACGGGGCAGGAAGCCCGTGATCTTGATCTGGTCGCGCAGGTCCAGTTCGTCGGCCCGGCGCTCGATGCTCAGCCGGTCGTCAGGCGTGGCGCCGTCGCCGATTAGCAGGAGACGTGCCGTGACGCCGCGACGGCGGATCTCGTCGAGCATGTCGACGAGGATCTCCAGACGCCTCTGGCGCACGAGTGTCCCGAGGTAGCCGATCGTCAGGGGCCCCTGTGCTAGATTCCTGCGCAAGTGCGTTCCAGATTCGACGCCATCGAGATCGATGCCCGTGATAATCGGTGTCATCCGGGTTGGGTCCGCGCCTGCCTCGGCAAAATCATGGGCCATGCGTTCGCTTTGGACGAAGACATGATCACTGCGTGGAATGATCCAGCGGTGGAGAAGGTGCCCGCTCAACTTTCCGCGCAGCAACGCCATTCTGGGGTTTCTGGCCAGCCGCTCCTCGCCCAAAGCTACCTGCGCCTGATGGTACGAATAGGTCATCCAGAAGAAGAAATTGAGCCCCCGAATGCGTGCTATTACGCACGCGATTGCACCGAGCAAGTACTTATCACTTACGAGCAAGCTGTCGTACTGGTCCGCGCGTGCGCGCCAGAGCCACTTGAGGTCGTGGAATATGCCGAGCAGGGTCTTGCCGGTCCGCCCGACGATGCCACGACCGTCATTTGTCGGTCCGACCCAGACACTGCGACCGAACCAGTCATGCCGTCCAACCTTGACGGACTGGTCGCCGGACTGCATGACGAGATCGATCGAATGGCCTCGACCAAGCAGTTCTCGACCGAATAGCGTCGTCAGTCGCACCCGATCCGTGGGAAACGTTTCCCTCGGAAAGAACATCATGCGGATCCGTCGTTGTGTCACCGCGCCACACCGGAGGGGGCCGCGTGCGCCGATATCTTCCAAGGCGGGCTCTCGCGTTCCATAATCGCCGCGAGGCGAAGTGTATCGTCGGCGAAAAGCTCGTGCAGCCGCATACGTGTTTCGGCGCGCAGTGGCGGGACCACATCACGGATCTCCAGCCGATTTCTGCGTTGGATGGCTGAGACCAGGCCCGTACGTCGCAGCAGCCGGTCCAGCCCTCCGAGTCCGATCCTGCGCGTGAAGGCCCCGGCGGAGCGGATGAGCCGCTCCGGCCGCGCGACCTGGGAAGGTAGCTTTCATTGGCGCGACGACCCACGAAATCGGAGACATGCTCCGTGCCGATGCCCAGAAACTCGTAAACACGCCGGGCCTCTATTTGCGGATCCGCGCGGATATCCTCCTGCAGCACTATCAGCACCCGCTCTTTCGGGAAGAACTCCAGCCAGCGTTCGACGTGCTTGGCGTAGCGAGACTGCTCAAGATACATAGGATTGTTCATGAGGGCTGCCTCGAAAGTTAGATCGTCGTTCACGTCATATCCCGAGCCTGATGTTGTGCAGGTGATTCGAATAGGCGCGTTCGATGGGGTCCCGAAGTGCGACGAGGATACGCAGATCAGGATGATACGCCCGGGCCCGGGCCGGGGCATCCCAGTCCGGCGGGCTCGCAGCGGCGAGATCTCTCCGATGGCGGCGCACCCACCAGCCGTCGCGAAATGCTGCTCGTACCACTGGAAGCCGCGCTCAGCAGGAGGAGAAGAAGTTGATCTCCTTCGGCTTGCTGACGAATGCGTGCTGGATGGTCGTGGAAAACCGTGTACAGCCACGACGAGGCGCATTTCTGCCCGCCAAGTCCGATGAATGTTGGCTTGATGCTCATATCATGACCGTGCGCAAGTAAAGGGCATGCGTCTGCTCGGCGATCCGGTCCCAGTTGTACCGGGATGCGACCCAGTTTCGACGGGCTGCGCGTGACTCCGGTGTCAGCGGATCCCGTACCGCGTGAAGCAGTAGTTCAGCGAGCCGAAACATTCCCAAGCCGGAAAATAGCGGTCCGCATTCAGCCCCACGGAGACGTTTGCCGGGATATCGCTCGCGAGCACGGGCAACCCGAAACTCAAGGCCTCAAGCATCGCGATCGGCAGCCCCTCGTGGGACGAAGGCAATACGAATGCACCGGCATGGGTGTAGATCTGGCGTAGTGCGACTCCTTTGAGGAAGCCAGTCATCACTACGCCGGCCTCGTGGGCAGCCTCGACCACAGCCCTAGAGTATGCGTCTTCCGTGATCCGACCCACGACCGCGAGCTTCCAGTCACCAGGCGCAGCGGCGCGGTACGCTGCTATCAGATCGAGTTGACGTTTCTCCGGCACCATACGCCCGACCTGCAGGAAATAGCGCCCCGGCTGGAGGCCGAAGCCGCGCACCTGGTCGGAGTCGGGCTGCAACTCCGGCACGTCGACTCCGTTCGGGATCAGGTCTGAATCGCGGGCGAATTTCTCGCGGATCAGATCAACGATGATCTCCGAAATCGCGAATACCAGGGCGTGCGAGTAGCGCATGCCCAGGCGCTCGCCCAATCGCAGAATCGAACGGGCAATTGGACCCCACTTGTCCCGTTCGTAGTCGGGGCCATGGTGGGTCACGACAACCTTCAGCCCGAGCATCCGTGCGACAGGCGTCACGATTGACGGGCCAACAGCATGGATGTGCAGGATATCGGGCCGCAGGATCCCGGCGTAGATGACGCCGAACAGCGAGTGAACGAACGCTTCCAGTCCCCGCGTCGCTGGCGACCACAGGCGATGCAGGCGAATCCGCCCGAAGTGGGTCGCTCCCTTCGGTACGAAAGGCGAACGCACGACGACCTCGACCTCGCAACCCATCGCAGCGAGTCGTGGA
>CAWCBA010000011.1:0-49659 GCA_963793675.1 uncultured Gammaproteobacteria bacterium
GCCTGCTCGCCGGACGCCATCACTTCGCCAGCCAACACCGCTCGGCCAAGGAGGCGAAGCTCACGCGCCAGGTGCGCGGCGTGGAGTGGATCGAGACGGGCGGCGAGCTCGGGGCACACGCAGTTCGCGGCACAGAAGTCCAGGGACGCCATCGTTGATCGCATCTGCGAGCGCAGCGGCGCACGGCCCTCGGTGGATCTCGACGACGAGGCCAACGCGCGCCATGGACCCCGCATCATCACGGCGGGCAGCCGGGTCTCCGCGTGGGTGGTGCCGACGGACGAGGAACTGATGATCGCGCGGCACGTCGCGCGGCTGCTTGGCGAGTAGCCCGATCCTCGCACCGACGCGGGTGGCCGCTCGTGCCGCGGCAAATTGTTCTTTCCCGGAGATTTCCGGGTGAATGGCGACCGCCCGTCCGGCTCGCCGTCGAAAGAGCGGGCGCTGTCCCCTGCCGGAGTGCTACCTTTAGCCTCGAATTTTCGGCGAGCGGCCGGGGGTAATGTCGAGTGTCCGAAGTCGAGGCGGTGCTTGAGAACCTGTGCAGCGGTCGCGAGTCGCTGGAGTCCGTCGCGCAGACCCTCGCGCGCGGAATCGGCGACGGGACCTTCGCTCGCCTCGAGGTCCGGCAGGCGGTAGACCGTTTCCTGGAGGACGGTCGTCTTGACCCCGTCGCGGCGGCTGCGTTGACGAGTGCGACTCGGCCGGCAGTGGACCCGGCGGGCCTGACCCTGTTGCGACCGTCAGCGACGGCCGGTGCCGGCGTGCCTTCCGGCTCGACCGCCCCGCTGCGTACGGACGTGTCGGGGGCAAGCTCCGCGGGCTGGCGGAAATGGGCGTCCGAGGACGTCGCCGGCACGGAGGTCGGCGTCGGGACGGTCCTCCGCGACCGTTTCCTGATCGAGGAAGTCGTCGGCGAGGGCGGGATGGGCCTCGTGTTCCGCGCCCGGGATCGCCGCCGCGAGGAGGCGAGCGACCGCAATCCGTTCGTCGCGATCAAGGTGCTCGGCGCGGAGTTCAAGAGCCACCCTGACGCCCTGATCGCGCTTCAGCGCGAGGCGCGGCGGATGCAGCAGCTTTCGCATCCGAGCATTGCCTCCGTGTACGACTTCGATCGCGACGGTCCGCACGTATACCTGGTCATGGAATTGCTCGAGGGCGAGTCGCTCGATCGGGTTCTGCTTCGTCATGCAAATGTCGGTCTGCCGGTGGAGCAGGCGCGCAACGTCATCGAGTCCACCGGCAGGGCGCTCCAGCATGCGCACTCCCGGGGCCTGGTGCACTCGGACTTCAAGCCGGCCAACGTGTTCGTGACCCGCAGCGGCGAGATCAAGGTCATCGATTTCGGAATCGCCCGCATCGCCAAGGACACGACGCAGGCGGGCCAGGCCGTGCAGACGGTCTTCGATGCCGGCAGGCTGGGCGCATACACGAACGCGTACGCAAGCCCGGAGCAGATGCTCGATGCCGGGGAGCCGGATCCGAAGGACGACATCTACGCCCTCGGTCTCGTTGCATACGAGGTATTTTCCGGCAAGCACCCGTTCGGTCGGAAGTCCGCGGTCGAGGCGAAGTTCCGGGACATGAAGGTGGAGCGAGTGGCGGCGCTCACTGACCGCCAGAATGCGGTCCTGGCCTCGGCGTTGCACTTCGACCGGGATCAGCGCCTCGGCGACATCACGGAACTCGTGCAGTCGCTCACCTCCGAGACCGGAGAATTCATTTCCGCCACCGACCGCATCGGTCATCGGCCGGCCGCAGCCGAGACCGGCGTGGCTCGCTCGAAGTCATCGCGAATCGTGGCCCTGTCCGTCGTTGCGGTCGCATGGCTCGCCTTTCTCGGGTTCTACTGGTCGGCGCGCGATGGCGAGGAGCCCGAGGGACGGGTTGAAGACGCCTCGCAGCAGGCGCCGGTCCCGGCGGAGGCGCCGACCGCGCCGGATGTGCCACCCGACGAGGCGGAGCGGGTCGCGGGTCCCGTTCGGCCCGCCGCTGTCGAGCCCGTCGAGTCGTCCGTCGCCGCGCAGGAGGCACCGGCCGTCCTTGCCTCGGCACCGGTCGCCAGCGCCATCCCGGCATCGGCTGCCGGAGCGGTACCGGACAGGCCTTCTGAGTCATTGGGTGGGGAAACCGGCGCGACACAGCGCCCTGTCGATGCAGTCGCCGTGGAGCCGCAGGCGGCCGTGGCGGAGCCGGACGAGACATCCGAGACCGCGCTATTCAAGTGGACCGACCGCAATGGCGTCGTCCAGTTCGGCGAGAAGCCGCCCCCGGAATATGCTGAGTCCGCCGTCAAGGTCATGGATCTCTGACATGCGTCTGGGCGTGAAGCGACGGTATCTTTGGTCGGGGCTGCTCGCTTGCGCATGGTGTTGCGCGCAGTTCCTGTCCGCCGATGTATTCGCGCAGGGCGAATCGCTGGAGGTACGCCAGAACCTGCTGAAGGAGCGGGCGGTGGAGGCGCTGAAGTCCGGCGACACACTCGCGCTGTACGCTGCCATGGACGATTTTCGGCTCCTCGAGAAGGAAGGCGCGGAAGTTCCGCCCGGGCTTTTCTTTTCCGAGGCAGCTGCAGCGCGATCCATGAACGATCCGGTTCGGACGATGCGCGCCTTCGATGATTACTTCCGCGTCTCGCCGTCCGAGGGCGAAGTCTTCAGCGAGGCGCTGCGTGTCTACGCGGAGCTCAAGCGAGACATTCCAGAGACCGCCTGGAACCTGCTCGAGGGCATGATGCCGGTGCCGGGTGGGGTCGCGCGCACCGACCAGGCGTCGCAGGGTCTCGTCCTGCAGCCGAAGGCCGGCGGCGAAGTCGTCATCAGCCCGTTCTCGCTCGGTATCCGGGAGGTGACGCGATCCCAGTTCATGGAGTTCGTGGCCGCCACAGGATACCGGCCGAAGGAGACCGACCGCGGCGGCGCGGACGGCTGCGATCCAGGATCGGACGACTGGACGAATCCCGGGTTCGAGCAGGCCGGCGATCACCCCGTGGTCTGCGTGAGCTGGGACGACGCGAGCGCATACCTGACCTGGCTGAGCCAGTGGTCCGGAGTGAGATTCCGGTTGCCGACATCGACCGAATGGGAACACGCCGCGCGGGCCGGAACCGCCACGAGGTACTGGTACGGAGACGCCTTCGACCCGGAGATGGGCAACGGGCTGGGCGCGGCGGGTCGCGATCAGTGGGAGACGGGTACTGCGCCCGTCGGAAAATTCCCGCCGAATCCGTTCGGTTTTCAGGACATGCTGGGCAACGTCTCCGAGTGGGTGGCGGACTGCGCCGAACCCGATCGGGAGGCCCCATCGGGCTGCGCGGCACGCGTCGTGCGCGGGGGGAACTGGACCAGCGAGGCCGATGGATCGACGTCCTCGGCACTCTCGCATCACCCTGGTTACACGCGCTCGGCGTACATCGGCTTCAGGATCGCGATCGGGCAATGATATTGCGCCGCACCACGCGGCGGCGCGTCCCTGCGGTTGACAATCGTTCCGAAATGGCCAATCTTCGGTCCACATAACAATACAGCGCGGGAAGGGTCAGGGGTTCAGCGAAGGATTGAGGCGGCGAGCCGGCCACGTTGGCCGGCTCCTTTCCATTTCATGATCGATCTCAGAGCACAAGCACACGAAGAATGGATTCATCCATCGAACAACTCATCGCCCCCATCACCGCCGACGACCCTTGCGGTGCAGACCTCGAGGACACGCAGTTGCTGGCGGCCTTCGACGGTTACCGGCTGTTCGGTCAGATGTCGCCGTTGCCCGCCGAGACCAACTGGCGGGAGATCCGCGACAAGGCGCTCGAGGCCCTCGCGCAGAGCAAGGACCTTCGTCTTCTGGCGCACTTCGGCGCGGCGCAACTGCGGATCGGTGGGCTCGCCGGTTTCGCGGAGGTCCTGACGGTCGCGGGACGCTGGTTCGCCGAATATCCGCAAGCGCTTTTCCCCCGCGTGGACGAGGACGCCATCCTGCGCAAGAACGCACTGAATGCGTTTGCGGATGGAATGGCCATCCTCGACGCGCTTCGGCGGCAGCCGATCGTGTCGAATCCCCAGCTCGGCGCGTTCAGCCTGCGGCACTTTGATATTGCGGCAGGGAGGCTTCCGGCCGCCGAGGCCGACGGCACGCCGCCAAGCCAGGCGCAGCTCAGTGCAGTCCTCGCCGCTGCCACGCCAGAACAGATCGGCGCGACGGAAGTCAGTCTCGGCTTGGGGTTTGACGCATTACAGCAAATCGAAGAGTCGATGCGGACAGCCAATGGTTACGAAGCGACTCCTGACTTCGGGCCGTTGCTGGACCTGATCAAACCGATGCGCAAGATCCTGGCCGACGAGCTCGCACTCCGTGCCGCCAACGCAATGCCGGCGGGTGCAGAGGGGAGCGACGAGTCGCCCGGCGCCGGGGCAGTCATCGGCGTGGGCAGCATCAAGTCCCGGGAGGACGCCATGCGCGCCCTCGACGCCGTCATCGCGTTCTTCCGCAAGAATGAGCCCTCCAGTCCGGTTCCTATGTTCGTCGAACGTGCCAAGAGGCTCATATCAAAGGACTTTCTTGAGGTGCTCACCGACATCGCCCCGGATGGACTCAGTCAGGCGAAACTCGTTGGTGGTATACGGGATGAGGAATGAGGAATTGAAGGCGGGAATCGTCCGGCCATTATCGAAATCCGAAATGGAGGTACACAGTGGCAAAGCAGAGTAGTCAGAAGTTCATCGGTCGAAATCGCGCACCGCGCGTGCAGATCGAGTACGACGTCGAGGTGTATGGCGCTGAGAAGAAGGTCCAGGTGCCCTTCGTCATGGGCGTCATGAGCGATCTCTCCGGCGATGCGAAGGAGCCGCTGCCTTCGGTCGACGAGCGCAAGTTCCTGGCGATCGACGTCGACAATTTCGACGATCGCATGAAGTCGATGAAGCCGCGCGTGGCCGTCAGCGTGCCGAATACGCTGACCGGCGAGGGCAACATGGCCATCGACATCACGTTCGAGAGCATGGACGATTTCTCGCCGGCCGCGGTGGCCCGCAAGGTCGACTCGCTGAACAAGCTGCTCGAAGCGAGATCGCAGCTTTCGAATCTCATGACCTACATGGACGGCAAGGCAGGGGCCGAGGACCTGATCGCGAAAGTGCTGAACGACCCGGCGTTGCTGAAGACGCTGGCCGCGCAACCGAAGCCGGAAGGCTCGGACGAATCCAAGTAACCACTTCGGGGACGACCAATGGCTGAAGCAAAGCAAGACCAAGGGGCGCAGGCAGTCGCACTGGAAAGCGACCAGTTCGCGGCGCTGCTGCAGAAGGAATTCAAACCCAAGACCGACCGCGCGCGAACCGAGGTCGAGAATGCCGTCCGCACGCTGGCGGAGCAGGCGCTACGGGAGACCGCGGTCGTCTCCGACGACGTGACCGGCACGATCAAGGCGATCATCGCGGAGATCGACAAGAAATTGTCGGATCAGGTTAACGCGATCATGCACAACGAGCGCTTCCAGCAGGTCGAGAGCGCGTGGCGCGGCCTCCACTATCTCGTCAACAACAGCGAAACCGACGAGATGCTGAAGATCCGCGTGATGAACATCTCGAAGAAGGACCTCGCGAAGAACCTCAAGAAGTACAAAGGCACGGCGTGGGACCAGAGTCCGATATTCAAGAAGCTGTACGAGGAAGAATACGGCCAGCTCGGCGGCGAGCCTTACGGCAGCCTCGTGGGTGACTACTACTTCGACCACACCCCGGGCGACGTCGAACTGCTCGGGCAGATGGCACAGATTGCCGCCGCTGCGCATGCGCCATTCCTGGCCGCAGCCTCGCCGACGGCCATGGGCATGGATTCATGGCAGGAGCTCGCGAACCCGCGCGACCTCGCCAAGATCTTCTCGTCGCCGGAATACGCCGGGTGGCGCTCGCTGCGCGAATCGGACGACGCCAAGTATGTTGGCCTCGCGATGCCGCGATTTCTGTCCCGCGTCCCGTACGGCGCCAAGACCAGTCCGGTCGAGGAATTCGACTTCGAGGAAGAAACGGGCGGCGGCGATCACAGCAAGTACACATGGTCGAACGCCGCCTATGCGATGGCTGTCAACATCAATCGATCGTTCAAGCAGTATGGCTGGTGCACGGCGATCCGCGGCGTCGAGTCGGGCGGTGCGGTTGAAGAGTTGCCGGTTCATACCTTCCCGAGCGACGACGGCGGGGTCGACATGAAGTGCCCGACCGAGATCGCGATCAGCGACAGGCGCGAGGCCGAGCTGGCGAATAGCGGTTTCATGCCGCTGATCCATCGCAAGAATACGGACGTGGCGGCATTCATCGGCGCCCAGTCGCTGCAGAAGCCGGCCGAGTACGACGACCCGGACGCGACGTCGAATGCACGCCTTTCGGCGCGCCTCCCGTACCTGTTTGCCAGCTGCCGTTTCGCGCACTACCTGAAGTGCATGGTCCGCGACAAGGTGGGCTCATTCAAGGAGCGCGAGGAGATGCAGCGCTACCTGCACAACTGGGTGCAGCAATACGTGCTGGGCGACCCGTCGCGGGCAGGCGACGAGATGAAGGCCAAGAAGCCGCTGGCCGGCGCGGAAGTCGTCGTTGAGGAGATCGAGGGGAACCCCGGCTACTATTCAGCCAAGTTCTACCTGCGGCCGCACTACCAGCTCGAGGGTGTCAACGTGACCCTGAGCCTGACGTCGAAGCTGCCCTCGGCAAAGGCGGCGTGACGATACGTAGCACCGGCGGATCGACGTCGGAATTTTTCAGGCAATAGCAACTAGGAGTCTTGTCATGGCTATGGACATGTTTCTGAATCTGGGCAAAGGTATTCCGGGCGAATCCATTGACGGGGACGCCAAACACAAGGGAACAATCGACATCCTGGCGTGGAGCTGGGGCCTGTCGAACTCTGGCACCACTCACATTGGCAGCGGCAGTGGGGCAGGCAAGGCAAACTTCCAGGACATCAGCGTTACGAAATACATCGACAAGGCATCGTGCGCATTGATGTTTGCCTGCGCTTCAGGAGAGCACATCCCAGAGGCCAAGCTGACCGTTCGCAAGGCAGGCGGGACGCCGGTCGAGTATTTGGTGATAACCCTCACAAACGTGCTCGTCTCCTCCTACTCGACTGGCGGCAGCGGCGGCGAGGACAGGCTGACCGAAAACGTCTCGTTGAATTTCGGCAAAGCCGCGATCGAATACAAGACTCAGGATAATAAGGGCCTGGGTAAGGCCGATGGTAATTTCACCTGGGATATCGCCGCGAACATCAAGTAGGGCGATCTTTGGTCGAATCGACGCATCGCCGCCGTCCTGGCGGCGGTGCGAACTTTAGTCACGGCTGCGGGGCTCCCATGCAATCACGGTACGCCCGATGAGCGTCACATCGGCAGAAGCTGCATTCAAGGCAGGAGACGTCGCTCAGGCGCTGCAGAATCTACAGCAAGGCGTGCGGCAGGAGCCGTCGAACGCAAAACTGCGGGTGTTTCTTGCGCAGTTGCTGATGTTGCAGGGAGATTGGGACCGCGCGGTCAACCAGTTGAAGGTGGTCGGCGAGATCGACGCGAGCGCCCTGCCGATGGCTCACGCGTACAGCACGGCGATTCAGTGCGAGAGGTTGCGAGCGGACGTATTCGCCGGCGCGCGAGGCCCCTTGCTGTTCGGGGAACCGGAGCCCTGGATCGCGCAGTTGATGCAGAGCCTGACGTTGCTGGGCCAGGGAAACACGCAGCAGGCAGCCGACCTCAGGGTGCAGGCGTTCGATGCCGCGCCTGCGACCTCCGGAACGCTGAACGGCGTGCCTTTCGAGTGGATTGCGGACGCCGATTCGCGGCTCGGACCTATCCTTGAAGTGCTGCTCAACGGGGCTTACTACTGGGTGCCGCTGCACCGGGTTACGCGAGTCGCCGTCGAAGCGCCGAGTGATGCGCGTGACCTGGTCTGGCTTCCGGCACAGTTCCAATGGAGCAATGGCGGCGAGGCCATGGGCCTGATTCCGGTGCGTTACCCGGGCTCAGAGCAGAGCGATGACGCGGCGATCCGGCTGGCGCGCAAGACCGAGTGGCGGGAGATCGGACCGGATGCGTATGTCGGCCTCGGTCAACGCGTCCTGACGACCGATGGCCCGGAAATCGGGTTGCTGGACTTGAGAGAGCTGCGGCTCGAAGCGGCTTCGTGAGAGGGGAATTCCTGACGTTGCAGTCGCTTAGAAGGTGACTCCGTGGCGGAGCTGAGCCTCAAGGACCGTCTACAGCCCGCGCTTCTCGATCGCCTGACCGACGACGAAAGAATGGTCACAGTCTTTCGCCTGACGCTCAGCCACGAACGGCTGCGACAGCATGGTTTGAGCGAACAGGACGTCGAGCGAGCACTGGGGCTGCAGGGGCTGCGCCCGATCGGACCTGCGGTCGCGGTGGACGAGGACGCGACGGTGCGTGAGTACCTGGCGGTCGCGCGATCCGGAAGGCACATTTCGCCACGTTCGCTGCGAGTTCGTGCAGCGACCAGCCAGACGGACATTCCGCTGACGGAATTCTGCAAG
This sequence comes from uncultured Gammaproteobacteria bacterium, assembly GCA_963793675.1. Taxonomy (GTDB): domain Bacteria; phylum Pseudomonadota; class Gammaproteobacteria; order Steroidobacterales; family Steroidobacteraceae; genus RPQJ01. The sequence goes on from CAWCBA010000011.1 coordinate 8,527, forward strand.
GTCGACGCTACCGCCACAGTGAACGCACAGCTCGAGTCCCCGGACCGGCGCGCGATGTCCATGAGCAAGCTGCGCGAGGCCGTGCTACGCGACCTGGGCTGGCTCTTCAATGCCTCTGGCATGGACGATATCGTCGACTTGGAACCCTATCCCGAGGTCAGGCGCTCAGTGCTCAACTTCGGGCTGCGTTCTCTCGCCGGCCGCTCGGTCACCTCGATCGATCCACTCGAACTGTGTCGGCGAATTCGTGATGCGATCACTTACTTCGAGCCCCGGCTGAGCCAGGTCCGTGTCACACCGGAAACACGCGACGATTCAGAGGCGGGAGTGACGTTCAGTTTTCTGGTCGAGGCGGAACTGTGGGGCCAACCGATGGCCCAGCAACTCTCATTGCGGACCAGCATCGACGTCGAATCCGGTGACGTCGTCGTCGCCGATCGGGCCGGACGACCCCAGGCCTGAAAATGGATACCCGTCTCCTCCAGTATTACAACCGGGAGCTGCAGTTCCTGCGCGGCATGGGTGCAGAGTTTGCGGAAGCCTATCCGCGCATCGCGGCACGGCTCGGGATGGATGGGCTGGATTGCGCCGATCCGTACGTCGAGCGCCTGATCGAATCCGTCGCGTTCCTCGCGGCCCGCGTGCAGCTCAAGCTCGATGCGCGCCACCCGGATTTCACCCAGCACCTGATGGAAATGGTCTATCCGACCTTCCTGGCGCCGGTGCCGTCCTGCGCGGTCGCGGAGCTGGTCCCCACGCTCACGGAAAGCAGCCTGAAGGAGGGCTACACCGTCCCACGAGGCAGCACGATGAACGCCCAGGGCGGGGCCACCGACCGCACTTCCTGCCAGTTCCGAAGCGCCCACGACGTCGTCCTCTGGCCCCTTCTGGTCTCCGAGGCGAGGTATGTCGTCGGCACGAGCGCGTTCGCCACGCCGGGCCTCCAGTTCGACAGCCGTAGCCGCGGCGCCATCCGGCTGGGCCTGCGGACCGACGGCGAAATCCCTTTTCGCGAGCTGCCCATCGATTCGCTGACGTTCTTCATTTCCGCCACCGCCGACCTGGCGGGAAAGATCTGCGAACAGCTGGTCGCCAATTGCACGGGCATCGTCGTCCGTTCGCCCGGGGGCACTCGCGCGGTGCTGCTGCCGGCGGGCTCGGTGCGCGCCGTTGGCTTCGAGGACGACGAGTCGATGCTGCCGGTCTCTCCGCGCGGCTTCCAGGGATACCGCCTCGTCCAGGAGTACTTTGCATTCCCGGATCGCTTCCTGTTCTTCGCCGTGGACGGCCTGCGCAAGGCGCTCGCCGAGGTCGGCGGCGAGGAAGCGGAGCTTCTGTTCCTGGTCGATCGCAACCTGCCGGACCTCGAGAACGCACTCGATGCCTCGCAGTTCCGGCTCAACTGCACGCCCGTCGTCAACATCTTCCCGCGCTCGCTGGACCGCATCCATCTCTCGCCGCACGACACGGAGCATCACGTCGTGCCCGACCTGAGCCGGCCGATGGATTTCGAGGTCTACGCCATCGACCGAATTCTCGGCATCGGCGCGGGCGGGGAATCGCTGGTGGAAATCCTGCCGATGTACTCGACGGACCATCGCAGCATGGAAAGCGAAACCCAGGCCTATTACTCGGTGCAGCGTCGCGCAAGGCTGCCTTCGCCACGCCAGCAGCGCACCGGCGTGAGGACGAACTATCTCGGCAGCGAGTGCTTCGTCTCGATCGTGGACGCACGGCAGCGGGAGCTCACGGGCGAGATCCGGCAGCTGGACGTCACGGCGCGCTGCACCAATCGCGATTTGCCGATCGGCCTTGGTTTCAGCAAGTCCGGCCTGGAGTTCGAGCTGCAGGGTGGCGCGCCGGTGCAGACGGTCCGCTGCCTGGCGGGCCCCACGATGCCGCGCCCGTCGCCCGCGTTCGGCGACACGGCCTGGCGCCTGATCGGGCAGCTTTCGCTCAACTACCTGTCGCTGAGCGATACCGATCCCGACAAGGGCGCCGAAATGCTGCGGCACCTGCTTGCGCTCCATGCGGACCCGAACGACCCGGTGGCGCAGCGACAGGTCGACGGCGTGCGCCGGGTGAGTCACAAGACCGTCGTTCGCCGCATCCCCGGCGGCGGGCCGATCACCTACGGCAGGGGAATCCAGATCGGCGTGACGCTGGACGACTCGGCCTACGAGGGCCTCGGCACGTTGCGGCTCGGCGCCGTGCTGGAGCGATTCTTCGCCCGTCACGTTTCCATCAACTCGTTCGTCGAGACCCGACTGCACTCTGCGGCGCGCGGTGAGATCAAGCAATGGCCAGTGCGGACGGGTACGCGTCACAGCCTCTGACGGCCCTGCAGCGCCTCAGGCAGGAACCCCACCGGTTCAGCCTGTTCGCGGCGTTGCGATTGCTCGAGCAGCTGGAGCCGGCCCGGCCGCGGCTGGGCGAGGCGCGTCGGCCCGCTGACGAGTCGGTTCGGTTCGAGCAGCCCCCGCACCTGACGTTCGCGCCGAGCGACGTCGCCACGGTCCAGCCGGGGTCCCACGGCCGGCTCCGGCTCGCGCAATACGGGTTCGGCATGTTCGGTCCCAATGGAGCACTGCCGTTCCACCTCACGGAATTCGTGTTCGAACGGCGCCGGCACCACGAAGATGCGGCCATCAGCGATTTCGTCAACCTGTTCCAGCATCGCCTGACGGCGCTTTTCTACAGGGCGTGGGCCGACTCCGATCCCGTCGCCTGCCACTCGCGGCCCGAAGACGACGATTTCGCCGCCTTTCTCGGCGCGCTGATCGGTGTCTTCGACGAGTCGGCACGGAACCGCGACTCGGTTCCGGACTATGCCAAGCTGTGCCGAGCCGGCCAGATCGGCGCCGGTTCCAGGTCCGCCGACGATCTCGAATCGATCCTGTCGGACTATTTTCGCCAGAAAATCGAGGTGCGGGAGTTCGTCGGGAGCTGGCTTCGCATCCCCGAAGAGTTGCGCACGCGACTCGGAGGAAAGGAAGACTCGGCCGTGCTGGGACGGGCCGCGACGCTGGGTGCCGAGTCGTGGCAGCGACAGGGCACGTTCGAAGTCGTGATCGGACCCATGCCTTTCGAGGCCTTCCTCCGGTTCCTGCCCGGATCGCGGGCGCTGCGATCGCTCGCAGATTTCATCCGGTTCTATACCAGCGGAGAGTGGGCCTGGCAGGTGCGCCTGCTGGTGAAGAAGGGCGATGCGCCCGGCGTCGCGCTCGGCCAGGTCGGTCGCCTGGGCTGGACGAGCTGGCTCGGGCGCAAAGCCGACGTTGCGGCCGACGTAGTGCTGCGTGACGCGCAGGCGGTGGCGGCGTGACGACAATTACCGCGCAATCGATGCGGACCTGACAGTAATTCGACAGACAAAGGTGGAGATCAAGAATGAGTGACATCAGCCGGGTCGCGTTGTTCGGCAAGCTCAACAACGTCGGCTACAAGGCGATCGAAGGCGCCACCGTCTTCTGCAAGCTGCGCGGCAACCCGTACGTCGAGGTCGTGCACTGGCTGCACCAGATGCTGCAGCTGCAGAACTCGGACCTGCACTGCATCGTCAAGGCGTTTGCGCTCGATCCGGGCAAGCTGGCGAGCGACATTACCGAGACCCTGGATCGCCTGCCTCGCGGGGCGACCTCGATCTCGGACCTCTCGCCGCACATCGCAGGACTCGGTCGAGCGCGCATGGGTGTGGGCGACACTCAAGTACGGCGACACGCAGGTACGTACGGGCTATCTGATTGTCGCCATGCTGAAGACGCCGGAGCCTGCGAGAACTTGCTGGGCGGCATTTCGCGCGAGTTCGGAAGATCAAGGCGGACCAGCTCTACGGACGAACTACGAGAAGATCTGCGCCGGTTCGCCCGAGTCGAGCATGGGCGCGAGCGACGGCACGCAGTTTGGCGGCCAGGCGGCGCCGGGAGAGTCCAGCGGCGCCATCGCACCGGCGGCGATGGGCAAGCAGGAAGCGTTGAAGAAAGTTCACGGTCGACCTCACCGAGCAGGCGCGCAGCGGCAAGATGGACCCGATCGTCGGCCGCGACGACGAGATCCGCCAGGTGGTCGACATCCTGATGCGGCGGCGGCAGAACAATCCGATCCTGATCGGCGAGGCGGGCGTGGGCAAGACCGCCGTGGTCGAAGGCTTCGCACAGCGCATCGCGCGGGGCGACGTGCCGCCGAGCCTGAAGGACGTCGAACTGCGCGCGCTCGACGTCGGCCTGCTGCAGGCCGGCGCCAGCATGAAGGGCGAGTTCGAGCAGCGGCTGCGCTCGGTCATCGACGAGGTGCAGGCGAGCGCCGAAGCCGATCATCCTGTTCATCGACGAGACGCACACGCTGGTCGGCGCCGGCGGCGCTGCGGGCACGGGTGACGCGGCCAACCTGCTCAAGCCGGCGCTGGCGCGCGGGACGCTGCGCACGGTCGGCGCCACGACCTTTGCCGAGTACAAGAAGCACATTGAGAAGGACCCTGCGCTGACCCGTCGCTTCCAGTCCGTGCAGGTGGACGAGCCCGACGAGGCGAAGGCCATCCTGATGATGCGCGGTGTGGCCAGCACCATGGAGAAGCACCACAAGGTGCAGATCCTCGACGAGGCGCTCGAAGCCGCGGTGAAGCTCAGCCATCGATACATCCCGGCGCGCCAGTTGCCCGACAAGAGCGTGAGCCTGCTCGACACCGCCTGTGCGCGGGTCGCCGTGAGCCTGCACGCGACACCGGCGGAAGTGGACGACAGCCGCAAGCGGATCGAAGCCCTGGAGACCGAGCTCGGCATCATCGGGCGCGAAAAAGCCATCGGCATCGACATTGGCAAGCGCGAGGCCGAAGCGAACGAACTGCTGGCGACCGAGCGTGCACGCCTCGAAGCATTGAACGTGAGGTGGGCTGACGAGAAAGCGTTGGTCGATGAGTTGCTGGAACTGCGCGCCAAACTGCGCGACGGCATCAAGCCGGTCGAGGGAACCGGCAGCAAGCTCGAAGCTGATGCGGAGGCCGTGGCGGTACTGGCGGGTGCGCCGACGGACGATGGCGAGACCGGGCGTGCAGCCAGTCTTGCGCAATTGAAGTTGGTGCAGGACAAGCTGACGGCATTGCAGGGCGAGACACCGCTGATCCTGCCCACCGTCGATTACCAGGCCGTGGCCGCGGTGGTGGGCGACTGGACCGGCATCCCGGTCGGTCGCATGGCGCGCAACGAGATCGAGACCATCCTGAAAGTCGCCGACAGCCTCGCGCAGCGAGTGATCGGCCAGGACCACGCGATGCACATGATCGCGAAGCGGATCCAGACCTCGCGCGCGGGGCTCGACAACCCGAGCAAGCCGATCGGCGTGTTCATGCTGGCCGGCACGTCGGGCGTTGGCAAGACCGAGACCGCGCTCGCACTGGCCGAGGCCTTGTACGGCGGCGAGCAGAATCTGATCACCATCAACATGAGCGAATACCAGGAGGCGCACACGGTTTCCACGCTGAAGGGCGCTCCTCCGGGCTATGTCGGTTACGGTGAGGGCGGCGTACTGACCGAGGCCGTGCGCCGCAAGCCCTACAGCGTGGTGCTGCTGGACGAGGTCGAAAAGGCCCATCCCGACGTGCACGAGATGTTCTTCCAGGTCTTCGACAAGGGTTACATGGAGGACGGCGAAGGCCGCACGATCGACTTCAAGAACACGCTGATCCTGCTGACCACGAATGCCGGTACCGAGTTGATCGCAGGGCTCTGCAAGGACCCCGAGCTGATGCCCGACCCCGAAGGCATGGCCAAGGCCTTGCGCGAGCCGCTGCTGAAGATCTTTCCGCCGGCGCTGCTGGGGCGGCTGGTGGCCATTCCCTACTACCCGCTGAGCGACGAGATGCTGGGCAAGATCGTCAAGCTGCAGCTGAACCGCATCAAGAAGCGGGTCGAGGCGCGCTACAAGATTCCGTTCGAGTACAACGATGAGGTGATCAAGCTCGTCGTTTCTCGCTGCACCGAGAGCGAGTCGGGCGGGCGCATGATCGATGCGATCCTGACCAACACGATGCTGCCCGACATCAGTCGCGAGTTCCTTACTCGCATGATGGAAGGAAGCGCGATAGAACGTGTCCGGGTTGGCGTTACTGAAGCCGGCTTCGCCTACGACTTCGGAGCGTAACGGGTGGAACCCGAGAAGCCGCCCGCGGGGTCCGAACGGACCCTGCAGCGTCCGGCGGCGTCCGACAGAGTTTCGAACGGCGAAAACTGGCATTCAGTGAACACGGATTGACCAGGGCGTCAACTGACCGGAAGGGAGACGAGCCATGGCCGCGACTCCAGCTCATGACGAGCGGATCAAGAGCACGAGCCCGCTGGCATTGCCCCGCAGTGACGCCCTGAAGGCGCTGGACGCCGCGATCAAGGCGGGCGACCGGGCGAGGATCAAGACCGCATTCGACCGCTGGCGCTTCGAATAGAGCAAGCAGGGCAGGGATTGGACGCAGAGCGCGCGCAACAAGGCGAACTCGATGACGAGCCTGTTCCGCGCATTCCAGATCCCGCAGATCCCGAGCAAGGAAGAGCGCGAGGCGATGGAGTACATCCGTCGCGAGCAGCAGATGGCGCTCATGCGGCAGTTCCAGCGCACCAAGGTCGTCTTCAAGCAGGAGACGTTGGGCGCCGTCGTGTCAGGTAACGCCACCAAGTTCGGATTGCCCCACAGGTAGTCCTCGCGACCGCGCCGATCTCCTCGAACGCAAAGCCCTCCACGGGATCGGACTTCGCGCCGTACGAAAGTCGCAGCAGGATCCTAGTGAACTGTAACACCCATTTATAGACTAAAACGGCGTTTATGAAAGACGCCATCACGCTGACCAATGCAGAACGTATGGAACTGACACGGCGAGCCAACAGCCGGACGGATCGGGCGGAAGATGCCCGGCGAGCCCGACTGATCCTGCTGCTGGCCGAGGGCCATGCCTGGGATGAAGCCTCGGAACGGATCGATTGCAGCCGTGGCTTCGTGGCCAGCTGGAGCAGGCGGTTTGCGGAGCAGCGCATTGCGGGGCTCTACAGCCGGCATCTCGGCCAGGTGGCGACGGTGCTCACGCCTGAGCTGGAAGCGCGGATTCTAGAGGCGACGCGCCACGCACCGAGCAGCTCGACCCATTGGACCACTCGCAAGCTGGCGGCTCATCTGGACGTCAGCCACATGATGGTGGCCCGCGTGTGGCGCAAGCACGGACTCAAGGCCCATCGGATCGAGCGCTACATGGCCTCGAACGATCCGGACTTCGAGAGCAAGGCCGCCGACATTATCGGTCTGTATCTGAACCCGCCGGCGCACGCGGCCGTGTTCTGCGTCGATGAGAAGACACATATTCAGGCTCTGGATCGCAAAGATCCCGTCCTGCCGCTCTCCCCGGACCGCGCTGAGCGCCACGGCTTTGAGTTCTTCCGTCACGGTACCTTGTCGCTCTACGCGGCCTTCAACACCAAGACCGGAGAAGTGCTGGGTAAGACCGCCGAGCGGCACACCACCGCTGAGTTCATCGCCTTCCTCACCGACATCGTGATCAACCAGCCGCGCGGCAAAGTGATCCACGTGATTGCCGACAACCTCTTGGCTCACAAGAGCAAGACGGTCAAGGATTTCCTCGAAGCGCACCCGACGGTTCACCTGCACTTCACCCCGACCTACTCGTCCTGGCTCAACCAAGTCGAACTGTGGTTCGGCAAGATCGAGCGCGACGTGATCGCCCGCGGCGTGTTCACTTCCGTCTCCGACCTGAAGCGAAAGCTGATGCGCTACATCCGCCACTGCAATAAATCGCCGTGGACGGTGAAATGTAAATACGCTGATCCGTCGCGACACATCGGTACACAATCAGTTGGTACAGGCCACTAGGGTACCGGGTCACGCTACCATCGGTTGCCTGGCCCGATTCGGTGGATCTGACTGGCGGAAACAAGAAACCCGGCACGAAGCCGGGTTCCGTTGTCGCGTTGAGCCTGTCGCATACGCTTTGCGTCTTGCGTCGTCGCCCCACACCGAGACCGGCGAGGCCGAGCTATCTTGACCCCATTCTCAGTGTGCCGTAGCGTTGAGAATCGCGAATTCGACACCGATTTCTGAGATCCCGGCACACTCAGGCGGTATGCCGGAGTCGTCCAGCCAGCGACCACACAACAGCCTTGGCCGGGGATCTTGCGTTCCGAGCGGCCGTTCGCCGGGTTCTCTCCTGGAAGCGGCCACGCTCGGGTCACCGGCTGAAATCAGGCCCTGCTCTACACAACTTTGGAGGCCACGCGTGGACATCGAAATGAGAAATCTCCGGGCAGGCGATATCCTGATCTTCGCCGACAAAGGCGGCAGTAGCCACACCTGCACGCCCGAATGTCAATCCCTCATCGATCCGCACGCCGCGTGCCACACCGCCATCGTGGGCACGAATATCAAGCAAGCTGTGCACGCGATGATATTTGGCGTCATCAGCGAAGACGTAGAGGATCTTGATAGTTGGTCGAATCATCAGCCGTTCGTGTATCGCAGCAACGACGGCGAGTGGGCGCGGGAAGCAGCGCGTGTTGCGGAAAGCTTCGCTGCCGTTGGTGCGGACGACATGCCATCTACCAAATACTCCGAAGATCGGTCGCGCGGCGTCGCCCTACAGAACAAGTCCGGGATCCTGCCTCCGTTCGAATTCGATGCGCTGTACAGGGCCGTGAAGTGGGCGATGAAGAGCGGAACCGGTGCCTCTTACTCTGTCAATCACGGCGCCACGTGCTGCGCGTTTGTCGCTTCGTGCTATCAAGCGGCAAAGATGATCTGTATCACGAAAGGTAGCCAGGATCGGATTCGGGATACGCTCGAATGGCTGAAGGACATGCGTGTAAACAAGGTAGCAACAAAAAACGCCCGCCACGCGAACAAGACGGAAGTGAGAGGAGAATTGAAAGACAACTACTACAAACGCGAGGTCTCGAACGTCGGCGCCAAGCACGGGACAGGGACCCTGGAAGATATTTGGGAAGGCGCGTACTGTCTCCTGACGAAACAACACGACTTACAGGCGCCCACGTTCGAAGCGCTGTTTTCCGCCTTTTGCTTCGACGCGAAATACATCTATTCAGCAACGTTGCAAAAGCGACTCGCCGTTCATAACGACGGGTGGCAACGTCACAGACTCATTGACTTAAAGAAAGGCGCTCCTGCGTGACCTTTTGCAAGAGCGTGTGCGCTCCGGCCTGGCTCACGCCAAGAAGCGCGGAACTCGGTCTGAGAAGCCAATAGGCCGACCCGCTGTTCGCAGCGACTCCATCGATGGCCGCCTCGCAGCGCTGGTGCCGCCGCCGCGCCTGCAGCTGACCCGCTTCCACGGCGTGTTCGCGCCGCACAGCAAGCTGCGCGCGGCGGTGACCCCCCGCACACCGGGGAGTCGGGGCGGCGAAGCAGCCAGTGGCTGATCCGGCCCAGCCGCCGACACCGCGGCACGTGGCGATGGGGTGGGCGCAGCGGCTCAAGGGCGTGTTCGGCATCGAGATCGACACGTGCCAGCGCTGCGGCGGCACGCTCAGGATCGTCGCCAGCATCGAGCTGGCGGCACTGGTGCCGAAGCCGAGAGTCCATCTGAACCGTTTCCACGGGGTGTTCCCGCCCAACAGCAGCTGCCGCGCGCGGGTGACCCCGGCGAGGCGTGGCCGGGGCAGTCAGCACACTGGGAGGACTGATCGAGTAGAGGCGCCGACGCCAGCCGAACGTCGCGCGGCGATGAACTGGGCGCAGCGCCTCAAGCGGGTGTTCGGCATCGGCATCCACACCTGCGCGGCCTGCGGCGGGACAGTGCGGATCATCGCCTGCATCGAGGATCCGGAGGTCATCGAGAAGATCCTCGCCCACCTGGATCAGAAAACCACCGAATCACCAGGATGGCCCCCGCCCTGCCGGGCGCCGCAGCAGCGCGGCTTGTTCGATTAACCGGGATGACCCCGCGACGACTTTCCGCAGACTGCGCCGACGATGGTGCGGTCAAGATGCCCGCTGGGCGGGTGGCAGGGCTGGGCGTGGCGCAGACGAGCCTGTCGCAGCGGCGCATGCGGGTGCCGTGACACGACTGAGTGACGATCAGTGCGCGGAGGCGAACGCTGCGCGCAGGTATCGGCGTCGGCGAGGAGCGGGCACCGGCTAGCAAAATGGTGCTTATTACGGTCTATACTCCCGCACGGCGATGGAGAAGACGCGCGACCCGGGAATTATCGGGCCCGGCTCGTCCCGGCCTCTGGGTTGCCGCCGAGGCCGGATGGCGAGACGGAAGGAGCGCGCGAGGATCGACAGAGCGTGTGAAGCGATGCGCCGGCGCCGGACGGCGCCCGATGACCGGGCTTCCAATACGAATAACCGAGGAGCCGATGATGCACGACCTCTACGCGGCGATCTGGAAGGTCAACGTCTCGACAATCCATAGCCTTACGTTGATCGAGAAGAAGGCGCGTCTCAACCGGGCCGTCGTCAAGGCGTACATGTTCCTGCGCGCTGCGAGCAAACGGATGAACGCGGCGAAGCCGGTCTACGTGTTCGCCGCGCCTGAGTATTACTGGGTCAAGCCGCAGTTCAAGCTTTACGACCCGACCGAGAAGAACGACATCTATACCTGGTGCCAGAGCCTCAGCCGCAACTTCAACGGCCTCATCATGTTCCCGGGCACGGTGAACTGGCAGGTTCCGAAGCAGGTCGCGGGGAACAAGGCGTTCGACGGGTACAACTCCGCGCCGGTCTACCAGACCGGACAGCTGCTCCTCGACTACGACAAGAAGTACAACGATGGCGAAGTCGACAAGGCGCCTGGCGGTGTCGCCGAGTTTGTCTCGGGCGGGCGCGGCGGTGACCACGCGAGGCAGGACTTCAGGGCGGAGGGCCTGCGCTTCGGCCTGGACGTCTGCGGCGACCTGAACGCGGGACAGTTGCACCTGACGCTCGGCGGGCAGCATGTGGACGTGATGGTCGTGATCTCGGCGACCATGGCGCACCATTTCGGGAACTCCCAGATTCACAAGATCGCAGTGCGCGACGGTGGCGCCTTCGTGCAGTGCGACAGCAGCAAGCCCACGGAATCCGAATTCAGGAACGGCGTCTGGGCTCTGAGTCGAGGCAAGGGCATGCACGGGCGCGACGAGGGCAAGGACGTTTACAACTTCACCGATCTGGACGGCGTCAAGCGCATGATTGCGATCCCGCTCGCACCCAATACCGGCACCGGCCCGACAGCGGATATCGACGCACTGGTCGGGTTCGGGAAGACGACCACATTGAAGGCGACAGGGGTCGAGCGCAGCGGTCAGCAGAACCTCCAGAAATTCACGCTGTCACTTCCTGGGGGCAGGTCGCAGACGGCCCTGTTCGAGAGGAACAATCCGGGCGACTACAACGTCACGCTCAGTCGCAAGCTTGCCGCTCCGAAGGTGTTGAACATCAAGTCGGAAGCCCTGGACATAGCGGGCACCAAGTACAGTGGGACGGGCAACGTCACGAAGATCGGCCGGCTGCTGCCCGACCCGGACCTGGACGGGCTGGTCTGCTACTACCTGCCGATCCCGCCGGCCGTGTGAGCCGCCGCAGGACGTGCATTTCGCACCGGGAGTCAATGCATGGCCATCTTCCTGAACGAGCACCAGATCGGCTTCGACACCACCACGGTCGGCTTCCCCAACCTCGGCGATTGCATGGGGCTGGTACTAGCCGTACCCGGCGGCATGCTCGGGTTTCATGTTATGCCGGGTGCTGCCGTGCGAGCTGGGGAGTTCCAGAAATTCTTCACCGCCCGCGTCGCGGGGGCGACCCACCTCTATGGAGTCTGTTACCGGTCGCGCCGCTACGGTTCGACCGATCAGTCCGCGCAGGTGCGCGGCTGGACCCAGGAAATGACAGGAATTGCGAACACGCTGAGCTATCACGGACCCGTCAGTGGCTTCGACACCGCGAAACGGACGGGCATCAAGGCGGACGAAGCCACCTATGTCGAGTTCGTGCTCGGAGGGGCAGGCTTGGGCATCTATTACAAGCGCATGTCCAAGATGACCGCTCCGGCCGACTTCACTGCGAGCTTCGCAGCCACTTCCGAAACGCGGGAGATCGGCATGAACAATGCGGAGATGAACCGGCGCGGCAAGGCGGGCCTCCCCTTCAACGAGATCTACCAGGTCACCACCGCGGCGAAGAAAGGCTTGACCAGCCAGGCCCAGGTCAATCAGACGAAGAGCAACAAGGGTCTGTTACACGCCGTGAAGATGAGCGCGTTGGACACGTTCAACGTGTGAAAGACGCGATCGAGCCAGCCTGGCCGGCGGATCAGGGTCTCCCGGAGGCGAGCATCGGAACCGATTCAGGGCCGGCGGCCTTCGAGCGGTTCGCGAACGCGCTCGGGCTGAGACCGACGTTCCCTCGCGGCACCGGGAACCTACGCGAACGACGGCCCAGTGCTGGAACCCGGTTCATCGTAGACGTCGTCGCCGCCCAGGGGCACCGGCATCGACATCCACACCTGCGCGGCCTGCGGCGAGACAGTGCGGTTCATCGCCTGCATCGAGGATCCGGAGGTCATCGAGAAGATCCTCGCCCGCCTGGATCAGAAAACCACCGAATCATCAGGACGGCCCCCGCCCTGCCGGGCGCCGCCGCCGCGCGGCTTGTTCGATTAACCGGGATGACCCCGCGACGACTTTCCGCAGACTGCGCCGACGATGGTGCGGCCGCACCCACAGGTCTGGACAAAAGGGGGTCTGTTCAATACGGCCATGGCCTCGCTACGCGGCTAGCCTGCCACAAGGTTGAAGGGCGAGGGCGGTCGCTGGCCGGCTCAACGGCATACGAGGAGAGGTACCTGCCGTACGCTACTATCGCGCCGCAAGCGCTTTCGGCAGTGCTCAAACCCGCTCGCCGCGAGCGTCGGCTGCGTCGGTCTGCCTTGTTCGAATTGCCGTTGCGAAACTGTAAGATGCCGAGTAACCGATCAGAGCCTCTGTAGTCGCCGACTACATGCATCGGCAAACAGGAGATCGTGAACCGACCCTGTCGGAACTCGAATTCGCTAAGCTGGGCGTTTCGCAGTATCCCATGCCGTCGCTCGTCATTTGTGCCCGCATCGCCGAGGACGTCTACCACGACCGTCCGACCACGGTTCACTGGCACCGGCCGATCCGCGTGCCGGAGCAGGACGTCTACTGCGCCGGAACGAGTTCGCCGGCGGCGCCTACGCGGGCAACGACGGCGTCGGTGTCATCGCCTTCCGCGGTTCGCGCGAGATGGAAGACTGGAAGGGTGCCAACCTCGAGATCATTCGCCGCCAGATTCCCGAGCGGCAGTTCGGTAGCGCGCTGGCCTTCTTCGCCTCGGCCTACCGTGCGCTCGAGCGCGCCGGCTGCAGTCGCTACGTCGTGTCGGCCACTCGCTCGGCGGCGGACTCGCGGCCGTCGTCTCCGCGGCCGTCACCTGGGTGCCGGTTCGGGGCGTGACGTTCAACGCGCCGGGCCTCGGGCAGTTCGTGGATGCGTCGGCGGACGTGCAGCTTCGACCTCGGCCGTCCGAACGCGGAGAACGTGCTGAATTTCCGATCGGATGCCGACATCGTGAGCCGCTGGGGCTGCCACATCGGCAAGGTGTACGACGTGCCGGGCGCCGGGCGTCACGGCATCGACGCGTTCATCCAGTGCCTGGACGCCAACCGGATGGGTGGCTGGAAAGTCTGACTACAAGGCATCCCTTCAGGTGCCCTCGCGCACGGATGCCGCGTCAGTCAGCGGCTGGTCGAACTCGAATCCGAACAGCTTCGGATCCTCGCCGATGACCGCGGCGGAGAATATCTTGAAGACGTAGTCGCGCGTCTCCGCAGGCATGTCGGTCTGCGCGAGGAGCCGCCAGAAGTTGCGGTCGCGCGGGTTCTCCGCCATGGCCTGGATCCGCTTGCGCACTCGCGTCGTTCCCCAGTTGTACGAGGCGAGCACCAGGAGGCCCGACGCTTGGGCCTCGCCTCGATACAGGTCGGCGAGGTAGCGGGCCGCGGCGTCCGTGGCCGCCGCCGGGTCGAAGCGTTCGTCGGCCGGGTCGAACTCGCGCGCGTCCAGCAGCGGTCCGGGGCGCAGACCGTACTGGATCGCGGTCTCCGGCATGATCTGCCAGATGCCCTTGGCGATGCCGAAGCGCGTCTGCGGGCCGATCGCCTTGGGCAGGAAGTCGCTTTCCTGCAGTGCCACGTAGAAGAACTGGGGCGGCATGTGGTGCTGCGCGAGGCTTCGGGCGATCACGGGCGGGAGGTTCTGCTCCTGGGCGCGCCGCAGCGCCTTCGAAGGCGTTCGTCGGAGCGCCAGATGTCGATGTAGCGCTTCGTCTCCGCGACGAAATCCTCGGGCATCGCGATCTCGCACTCACCGAACTGCCGGGCCATTCGAAAGATCAGCCGGTCCTCGGGCAGCGTCTGCTGGTTCAGTATGCCCAGCTCCTCGAGCAGGCCGTCGTACTGCGAGGACATCTCCGCGAGCTGCCGTGCCCGTGCCTGGTCGGCGTCACCGCGGTGGGCCGTCCCGGCTCGCCTGCACCTGGGTCTCGAGCTGCGCGAGCTGCAGTTCGATGGTCTTCATGTTGTAGAAAATCTGCTCGGCGAGGGCCCGCGTGCGCTGCAGCTGCTGGTGCTGGTAGAGGCCGATGCCGACCGCCACGAGCAGCAAGCCGAGGGCCGTCGCGATAACGGTGCCGTAGCGACGCTTCTGGCGGCGCTGCACGGTGCCGTACGCGCGTCGCACCCACATCGTGCGATCTCCGGCCGGCGCGCTCGAGTCCGGGTCGAAGTAATGGGCCGCGACTTCCTCGATCGAGCGCGGCCCGGACGGGCTCGCGGACTCGGTGCGCCTTGGCGCCTCGTAGCTCAGCTCCAGTCGTGGTTCGTCCACACCGAAGCTCAAGGTGCAGCGCGACGGAAGGATCGCCTCCTCGATTCGTTCGCCATCGAGATAGGTCCCGTTACTGCTGCCCAGGTCGCGCGCGCACCAGTGGTCACCCACGCGAAAGATCTCGGCATGTGCGCGGCTCACGCCCTCGTTGTCGATGCGGATCGCGCAAGCGGCATCGCGGCCGACCCGGATCGTATCCGTGAATTCGAGAGCAGCGGAATCCCGGCCAACCTGTATCCGGATGGGCCGCGCAGTGCTGCCCGCAGCCGCAGGTGCGCCAGGGACGACGGCAGTGTGCAGCCTGGTGCGGTCGGCCAGCGGATCGGTCGATGTCCGGGCCGCCGATTCGCTCGTCCCGGCCGTTGCCCCGCCATCGACTTCGAGCATGACCTGCTCGTCGATGCCGTTGATGGCAAGCACGGCACGCCGCGCCAGTGCCGTGCCCTGGAACGGCGCGCCATTGAGCAAGGTGCCGTCGGCGCTGTCGAGATTCCTCACCCACCACTGACCATCCCGGAGGAAGACCGCCGCATGCGCGCGACTGATCAAGGCCTCTTCGGTCTGCAGCCGGCCGTGCGCGTCGCGCCCGATGCAGAAAGGCTCCGTGAACCGGACCCGGCGGACCGTTCCTGCGGTCGACCAGCTTACGGTGACGGCGGAGTCGCTGCTTCGTGACGTGTGCGACATCGGTGGGCCTCGAGTCATCGTAGCTAGGAACTGCTGATGGACCTGATCCCCATCACCCGCACCGCATTGCGATTCGCGTAGCTCAGCAACGGAATCAACCCGCGCTGCATCATCTCCTCCCCGACCCGGAGGGGCAGTGCGAACTCGGCACAGGGCTGCAGCCGCCGCTCGCCATCCTGGTCGCGCACGTGCGCCGGCAGGTCGTCGATCTCGAGCGGACCCTCGATGGGCATCCCCGGGTCATTCTCGAGGAAGCCCCGTGCGATGACCTCGGCGCAGGCCAGCGCCGGATTGCCCCACAGGTAGTCCTCGTGCCTCACGACCGCGCCGAGCTCCTCGAACCCAAAGCCCTCCACGGGATCGGACTTCGCGCCGTACGGTAGTCGCAGCAGCATCCTCGGCAAGGCGAGGCTCAGCCAGCGCGCGATCGGGCTGCTTCTAAGCTCGGTCCACAATTTCTCGACGCCTTCATCAGCGAAAGCCCAGCGGCGCGGCTCCGCATCTTCGCCCAGGCGTTCGCACCCCAGCAGACCCGGTTCCGCCGCTGCCAGCAGCGGTCCGCCGGCTCGGGAGGCGATCACGCCGAGGTGACCGAGCAGCGCGATGTCGTCCGCATTGGCGCCAAAGCTGTAGTGACCGACCAGCAGCGACCACGGCTGCTCGTCCGCGCCCCGGTGGCTGGCATCCACCACGAGCCGGTGGGCCGCGGACTTCGACGGGTCTCCCTGCGACGCATCGAGATCCGCAAGCAGCTCGGCCTTGCTGACGTCCACGACGTACAGTTGCAAAGCGTCGCCGAGGTCGAGCGAGTCCACGAGCCTGCGTACGCCACGCCAGGTCGCCTCGAGTCGCTGGAAATCAGCCCCGTGCAGCACTGCGTTCATCAGTTCGGTCAGCGACGCGTCCAATGCGGCAACGTAAGGTGCCGCAGAGCGTCCGGTTCCCGGCGTGATGTGAGGTTGCACCAGCCTGCGGATGAGGCCGTCCACCACGCTCTGCGTGGCAGCGGGTCGCGCTGCCGACTGCGCAGGCCCACCGATAAGGCGCTGCAGCAATTCCGACGGGTCTTCCTTGCGCGGGGGTTCCGCTTCGGGCGCGACGTCCGCGGCGGCGGATGGAGCGGGCGGGTTCTCCATCAGCCGCGACGCCTCCTGCTCGAAGGTCGCCGGATCGAGGAGCCGGGCCCGGCTCTCGCGCAGGACGCGAAAGGGCTCGAGGGTGGCGTACAGGTGGTCCGGGTGGAAGTCGTCGAGTGAATCGAACTCGACCGCGACGCTCGCCGCGCCCCCGATGCCCGCTCCAGACGCCAACCGCGGTGCCAGTCGCCTGAACACCGTGTCGAAGCTGTCGAGGTCCAGCGCCATGATCGGACGGCCGCCGAGATCCGCCGCCGATTCGAGCCCGCGGTTTGCGCGTCCGCTCAAGTCCGCGAGCACGAGTATTCGCATCTCGTCGCTGTGCCGCAGCACGCCGCCCCGGCCGTCGCCGGCACCGCCGAGGTTGACCTCGAACCCGATTCGCTCCGGCATCTGGTCTCCCGCGCAACGTCGATTGGTTCTTGGAATTCTGCCCGGGATTGTAGACTCCCGTGGCCTTGCCGTCGCATCAGACGTCGCTCTGCACCAGAGCGATCCGACTGCACGGCGCTGAGAAACAGGTGTGAGCGCGTGAGTTCAACCGATCCGAGGCTGCTGAAGGCCATCGCCACACACCAGGCGGGCCGGATCGCCGAAGCCAGGGCGATGTACGAGCGGATCCTGCGCCGTCGGGCGAACGACCCGGATGCGCTCAATTTCCTCGGCATGCTCGTGTTCGAGCAGGGCGATACGGCCCGCGGGGTTGCGCTGCTGCAGCGATCGGTGAAGAGCGCGCCGGGCAATCCTCACGCCTGGCTGAATCTCGGCAAGATGCTGATGGAGATCGGCGAGTCCGAGGGCGCGGCCAGCGCCCATGAGCGGGCGACCGATCTCGCCCCGGGGTCGTGGCAGGCATGGTTCAATCGCGCGATCTGCCTGCGGCGCCTGCGGCGACTCGACGAGACCATCGAGTGTTTTAAGGCGGCGATCCGTCTGAAGCCCGAACACGATCTCGCGTACGAGCGCCTCGGCATGATCCTTTATGTCATGGGCAGGAAGAAAGAACTCGCCGAGTTGTATGGCGACTGGGTGAAGTACAACCCGGACAATCCGACGGCTCGCCACATGTACGCGGCCGCGGCCGGCGAGGCGATGCCCGACAGGGCGAGCGACGAATACGTTCGCAGGACATTCGATCACTTCGCCGACGCCTTCGATGAGAACCTTCGCGATCTGGGCTACCAGGCGCCGCAACTCGTCGTCGAGGCCGTCGAACGATACCGTGGTGCGGGTGGTGACGCGGTCAAACCCGACGTCCTGGACGCGGGCGCCGGAACCGGCCTGTGCGGGCCCCTGCTGCGGGATCGAGCCGGCACGCTGGTCGGCGTGGACCTGTCCTCCGGCATGCTGGAGAAAGCACGCGCCGGTCGTCTCTACGACGAACTGGTCGTCATGGAACTTTGCGAGTTCATGCGCAGCCGGCCGGCCGCCTTCGACATCGTCGTCTCCGCCGACACGCTGGTGTACTTCGGGGCGCTCGACGAGCCGCTTGCGGCCGCGCGAATCTGCCTGCGGCCCGGGGGGCTGCTCGCCTTCACGGTCGAGCGATGGGAGACCCCGGTTGCGGACGCGCGTTTCAGCATGGGCGCGCACGGTCGGTACATGCACGCGGGCGATTATGTCGAGGCCGTCCTGGCCACTGCCGGCCTGGAGGCCGGCGAGATCACGCCCGCCATACTTCGCTCGGAGCTCGGCACGGACGTCCACGGTCTCGTGGTCGTGGCCCGTAAGCCACGGTTCGACGTCAACGCGACGGCGATCTCAGCTGAGCAGCGGTGACCGTCGGCGCACTCGCGGCGGCCTTCACCTCGAGGCGCAGCTCCGGTCCGGTCTCGTACAGCTTCACCGTGCAACGCGTCGGCAGCGGAACACGAGTTACGCGTCGATCGTCGAGCAGCGTGCCGTTGCGGCTGCCCAGATCCTTGATCCACCAGAGTCCTTCGCTGTGGCTCACTTCGGCGTGCTGCCGGCTGATCAGGGGATCGTCGAGATGCAGCTCGCACGATTCGTCGCGACCGATCCTGAAGGTCGTGGCAAATACGCGCTCGTGGGTGCCACTGCCGTCCAGCCAGGCGACGCGCACGGTTCCCTGTGATCCGTAAATCATCGTGGTCTGGCGGGCGCTGACGGAACGCGCCTGCGGAACCTGGGGGTCGTCCGGGGCTTCGTCACGAACGATGCCCTGTGGCGTGATCTCGTAAGCCCAGGCCAGGACGACCGCGATCGGCAGGCCAAGGATTGCCGTCAACACGAATACGCGTACCGCCCAGTCCGGGGCGCCGAACGCGGGCAGCAGTTCCGCTGCCCCCAGCGACGCGCCCCAGGCGGTGACTGCATAGACCGTCGCCACCTTGAAGACGCTGCGACGCTTCAACTCGACGAGAAGGTTATGGAAAGGGGAGGGGCGCCTGGCCATCGTCTCGGTCGTCGTGCTTCGACTGTTGGTTTCCGGCGCCAAACCTAGCACATCATCGCGAGGACGCCGTCCGGCCGTGGCCCTGCTGCGACGCAATACACACCAGGACCACGCCGCGCAACAGAGCACGAAGGCGGCGGCGCGGCCGCTTCGCGAGGCAGGTGATCGAGCAGCCAAAAGTGTTGATGAATCATCACGTTTCCTGCTATTAGTGCCTGCCCACGCGAGGACTAGAAGAATGGCCCGTGCAAAGGTAGTCGATTTCGACTACTACCAATTCCTGCGTATCTCACAGCGAGCCGGAAACGCCGGCCAACGGCTCGAGAAGTCGGATGCCCGCTGGGGGGACTACGTCCGCACCAACAAGATCAACGAAGTGGCGGCGACCGCAATTGCGCGCCAGAAGTTCGAGACCGCAGTGCCCGTGATCATCGCGGAGGGGGGCGACACGGACGGCCTCTATTTCTACTCCCGCGACGACGAGGCCTGCCTTCGGCTCGTGACGCTGGAATAGGCCGACTCCGGCCGCGGATTGTGCGAAGCTGGCTGCAACAGACAGTCCAGCGTCCACCGAAGAGGCAGCAGACTGCTGGGGGAGCCTCATGCCAGCGACCGATGACAATCGCCCGATCAAGCTGACGACTCCCTTCGGCGGGGACGTGCTGCTGTTCTCGCAGCTGTCCGGGTCCGAGCGGCTCAGCCAGCCGTTCCAGTTCGAACTCAGCCTGCTCAGCGAGAACGGTGAGCTCGACGGCAACAAGATCCTCGGATGCCCGGTTGCCGTCACGTTCCCGACGGAGTCAGGCAACGGCGAGCGGGTTTTCCACGGGCTGGTCAGCGACTTCACCCAGTTGAGCTACGGCTTGCGCCACCACGAGTACCAGGTGACGCTGCGGCCCTGGTTCTGGTTCCTGAGCCGGACGGCGGATTGTCGCGTCTACCAGAATATGACGGTCCAGGAGATCTTCGAATCACTGGCCCGCGAGCACGGCTTCTCCGATTTTCGCTTTGCCCTCAAGGGCACGTACAAGAAGCTTGCCTACTGCGTCCAGTATCGCGAGACGGCGTTCAACTTCCTGAGCCGGCTGCTGGAGCAGGAAGGCATATACTTCTTCTTCGAGCACACCGAGCAGAAGCACACCATGGTGCTCGTCGACGATTCGGCCTCGCACAAGGAAATCGCCGGGTACGCCAAGGTTCCCTACTACCCGCCGTCGCTGCCGCAGACCCGCCGGGTGCGGGATCACCTCACCTCCTGGACCCACGTCAGGACCATGCAGCCGGGCTCGTACGCGACGACCGACTACGACTTCAAGAAGCCGGCAACGTCGCTGCTGAAGTCCCATGCGATCAAGCGTCAGCACGCCGCCGCGAGCTTCGAGATCTTCGACTATCCGGCGGAACTGCCCGCGAAGCGCGACGACGACGGCGCGGCGCTCGAGGATTCGGCCGAGTCGGCGCGTGTCGCCAGGATCCGCATTGAGGAATTGCAGTCGGGCCACCTGGTAGCCCATGGCCAGGGGAATGCGACGGGGCTCGCGGCCGGCGCCCAGTTCGAACTCACGGACTATCCACGCACCGACCTCAACGTGAAGTACATCGTCGTGGCGGCGAGCTATTCGCTGGCCTCGAACGCCTACGAGACCGGGGCGTCAGGTGACGCGCAGTTTCACGTGGCGGTCGAGGCGATCGATGCACGCACGCAGTTCCGGCCGCCGCGCGTCACGCCCAAGCCGGTCGTGCAGGGCGCCCAGACCGCCACGGTCGTCGGCAAGTCGGGCGAGGAGATCGACACCGACGAGTACGGCCGCGTCAAGGTCCAGTTTCACTGGGACCGCAAGGGCAGCAAGGACGACAAGAGCTCCTGCCGGCGTGCGCGTGGCGCAGGTCTGGGCCGGCCAGCAATGGGGCGCGATCCACATCCCGCGCATCGGCCAGGAGGTGATCGTCAGTTTCCTCGAAGGCGACCCGGACCGGCCCATCATCACCGGGCGCGTCTACAACGGCATGCAGAAGCCGCCTTACGGGTTGCCGGCCAACGCCACCCAGAGCGGCATCAAGAGCCGCAGCAGCAAGGGCGGCAACGACAAGACGTTCAACGAGATCCGCTTCGAGGACAAGAAGGGGTCGGAAGAACTGGTGCTCCACGCGGAGAAGGATCTCAAGGTGGACGTCGAGAACGACGCCACGTGGCGGGTCGGCCTCGACGAGGACTCCCCGGCCAAGAGCAAGAAAGGCCAGGCGAAGATGCTGGTCGGCAAGACCCTGCACGTCGACGTCGGCGACATGATCACCTTCGAGACCGGCGACTCGAAGATCGTCATGAAGAAGAACGGCGACATCGACATCACCTGCAAGAACCTCACGGTCAAGGCGAGCGATGCGATCAACCTCAAGGCGTCCAAGGAGGTCCAGATCAACGGCCAGCAGAAGGTGGGCGTGAAGAGCCTGGACGTGAAGGTCGAGGGAACGACCGCCGTCGCGGTCAAGGGGCTCAAGGTCGAAGTCGAGGGCACGACCCTGGTGGGAATCAAGAGCAGCCTGAACACCAAGGTCGAGGGCACGATGCTCGATCTGTCCGGTTCCGCCATTGCGTCGCTGAAGGGCGCCCTGACGAAGATCGGATGAGGACGTGACCATGCTGAACGCGCTCGACGTGAACTCGGACGTGTCGGCCGGCGTGCTGGCCTCGCTCGGCAAGCTCAGCGAGGACGCGCGCCAGCGCCTCGACCCGGCCGTGAACGTCCGGGCCTTCCTCGACCTGCTGCGGCGCGACGGCCTGCTCACCGATGCCGTCAGCGTGCTGACGCACGTGCTGCCCCGGCAGTACGCGCTCGCCTGGGGCTGCGAGTGCTGGCAGGAACACCATGCCGGCACCGAGCTCGATCCGTCGGACCGAAGTGCGCTCGGGGCCGCGAAGCGCTGGCTCAATGAGCCGACCGAACCCAATCGCGTGGCGGCGCTCGAACTGGCCGACCGGCTCCAGTACCGCTCGGCGGCGGCGTGGCTGGCGGCCGCCGCGGGCTGGGGCGGCGGCAGCGTGCTGCCGCCCGGCCAGCCCGAGGTGCCTCCGCCGCCCACGCTGTCGGGGGAGGCCGTGTCGGCGGCGGTGATCCTGATCGCCGCGGAGGAACCCGAGGAATTCGACGCACGGATGGGCGCGTTCGTGGACCGGGCTCTCGCCGCCTTTGCCCCGGCATCCTCATGAGACGACATCCGCCATGAAGCCCGCGGCCCGGATCACGGACATGCACGTCTGCCCCATGGTGACCCCGGGCCTGCCGCCCATCCCGCACGTCGGCGGCCCGATCGTGACGCCGGGCGGGCCGACCGTGCTCATCGGCGGATTGCCCGCGGCGACGGTGACATCGCAATGCGTCTGCGTGGGACCGCCCGACGTCATCGTGATGGGTTCCATGACCGTGCTGATCTGCAACAAGCCGGCGGCCCGGATGGGCGACCAGACCGCCCACGGCGGCGTCATCGTCGCGGGTTGTCCGACGGTGCTGATCGGCGGGTGACGTTGCAGTGAATCGGCGGTCATACTGACGGGCAATGTTTCTCGTACTCGAAGTCACCGGTTCGAATGCAGCGGCGCTCGGTGCGGCGTCGCGGGCAGTGTTCACGACCAAGGGCGGCACCATCGGTCGCCGGGCCGGGAACGACTGGGTCCTGGCCGACCCACACGTTTCGGGCCGGCACGCGCGCGTGCGCGCGGTCGGCGGCACTTTCTTTCTCGAGGACGCCGAGAGTGCCAACGGGGTGCTGGTCAACGGCACGAAGCTGCACCAGGGCGAGCCGTTCCCGCTCAAGGAAGGCGACTCGATCTTCATCGACCCGTTCGAGATCTCGGTGCGGATCACCGCGTCGATGCCGGGCGCGGCGACCGAGGTCCACGCGTCGGCAACCAGCGTGGCGCCGCCCGTCGTTCAGGCGCCGTCCCCGCCGGCCCAGGGCCTTGGCGATCTCCTCGGCATGGGCACCGACGGAATACCCGCCGAATTCAACCCCTTGCTGGACTCGCCGGCGGCACAGCCGGTCATTGCGCCGCCGCCTGCCGGGAGGGATCTCATCGGCAAGCCGGTGATCAACGACGCGTTCGAGATCCGGTCACCGGCGCCCGCCACGCCGCTGCCCGCTGGCGGCCCGGCGATCCCGACCAATTGGGACGTTCTCGACGCGCCCGCTGACGTGGAGCCGCCGCTTCCGCCGCCCGCCGTCGTCCATGGGCCGATTCCGGGCGCGGCACCGCCCCCGGTGGCGCCGACCCCACCAGCGGTCGGATTCACTCGACCCCCGGCGAGCCCGTCGGCGGCGGGCTCGGATCTCGAGATGCTGCTCCGTGGCGCCGGCTTGCCGGACGCTTCGATGTCGCCCGAGGTCGCGGCGCAGCTCGGCCAGGTGCTGCGGGTGGTGGTCGAGGGCCTGATGGAGGTGCTGCGCGCGCGCGGCGAGATCAAGAACGAGTTCCGCCTCCAGCAGACGACGTTCAAGCCGCGCGAGAACAATCCGCTCAAGTTCTCGGCCAACGTCGAGGATGCTCTGCACAACCTGCTCGTCAAGCGCAACGAGGCCTATCTCGACACGCCGTCCGCATTCGAGGACGCCTTCGCGGACGTGCGGGCGCACCAGCTCGCGATGCTGGCCGGAATGCGCGCGGCGTTCGATTTCATGCTGGAGCGGTTCAGTCCGCAGGCATTGCGCACCCAGTTCGATGCCCGGCCGGGACGCAAAGTCTCGCTGAGTTTCGGCTCCGGTGGGCGATACTGGGAAAGCTTCGAGGAGTTCTACAAGGAACTGACCGCCGACGACGACGACTGCTTCCGGCGCCTGTTCGGAGATCAGTTCGCTCGGTCGTACGAAGAACAACTGAAACGTCTGCGCCTGCTCAAGCGCGGTGACGAACCACGATCCTGAGCTTACTGGCGCGAGCCGCGGGGGATGGGGACGACTATATGCAGAAGCAGTGCCGCAAGGCGCAATGGACCGGTATTCCAGCCATGATGCTGGTCGCGATGGCAGCGGGTTGCGGCAAGCCCGTGATCGTCGATCCGCCTCGTCCCATCACCGTCGAGATCGACGTCAGGGCGTCTGAGTCGGTGAACCCCGACGCAGGGGGACGCCCGTCGCCGGTGCGGGTCAGGGTCTACCAGCTCGCCGACGACGCAGATTTCCTCAAGGCGGACTTGACCGCGCTGTGGGCGGACGATGCGGCGGTGCTGGCCGCATCGCTCGTGTCGCGCCAGGAGTTCATGCTCGTCCCGGGGGGCGGCAAGCAGGCGTCGATGAAGCTCGAGCCGGCGACGCGGCATGTCGCCGTCGCCGCGGCTTTCCGGGACTTCCGCAGCGCCGCGTGGCGGGTCGTCACGGCGACGCCGCAGCCACCCGTGCCCGGCACGGAGCTGGCGCTCGCCGTGGCGCTGGATGCCAGCTCCGTGAGCGCGAGCCTGATGCCGAAGACGAACGCGGGAGCAGCGCAGTGACCATCAACAACCGGGTCGTCTGGAGCGAGGGACTCTTCCTCCGGCCACAGCATTTCCAGCAGCAGGACCGTCACGTAGAGCGTTACGTCGAACTTCGGGCCTCGGCGCTGCGTGCCAACGCCTGGGGTTTTTCGGACCTCGAGTTCGAGCGTGACCTGCTCGCGACGGGCAAGCTCGCGCTGCGGCGCGCGCGGGGCGTATTCCCGGACGGTACGCCGTTCTGCATGCCCGACGACGATCCCTTGCCGCCCGCGATGGAAGTGCCGGAGTCCACGCGTGACAGCACGGTCTTCCTTGCGCTGCCGCTGCGGCGGGCCGGAGCGCTGGAGATCCGTCGTGCGGAATCCGCGGGCGAGGTCACGCGACTGCAGCTGCAGGAATTAAGCGTCCGCGACAACGGCGGCGTGACCGACGAGCCGGCACTGCTCGAAGTCGCTGGAGTCAGCGGCCGCTTGGTGTTGCAGAACGAGCCGCTCGATGAATACTCGTGCATACCACTCGCGCGCATCCTGGAGTGCAAGGCCGATCGGCAGGTGCTGCTGGACGATCGCTTCATCCCGACCGTGGTCCGCGCCGACGCGGCACCGCGGCTGGCCTCGTTCCTCCGCGAGCTGAACGGCCTGCTGCACCAGCGGGGAGAAGCGATCGGCGGCCGCGTGACGGCCGGAGGGCGCGGCGCGACCGCCGAGGTCGCCGATTACCTGATGCTGCAGGCGATCAACCGGTTCGAACCCGTTGCGGCTCACCTGGCCCAGAGCGGCGACGTACACCCGGAGGACCTCTTCTGCTTCGCGGCGTCGCTGGCTGGCGAGCTCGCGACCTATACGCTGCCGAGCAAGCGACCGAACCCGCTCGAGCCGTACCGGCACGACGACCTTCGTGCCACGTTCGACCCGTTGTTCGCCTCGGTGCGCAGCGTGCTGAGCGCCGTACTCGAGCAGTCGGCCGTGCCGATTCCCCTCGAGGTGAAGCGTTTCGGCATCCGGGTCGGCGTCATCCAGGACCGCTCGCTGCTCGACTCGGCGGTATTCGTGCTGGCCTCGCGCGCCGACCTGCCGGCCGAGGAGTTCAAGCGGATGTTCGTCGCGCAGGTGAAGGCCGGGCCGGTGGAGCGCATTGCAGACCTCGTCAACCTCGGCCTGCCCGGGCTCACGTTGCGCAGCATGCCCGCGCCGCCGCGCCAGGTGCCCTATCACTCCGGGTTCCAGTATTTCGAGATCGAGCAGTCCGGGGAGCTGTGGCGCCAGCTGCGTGCGTCGGGTGGCATCGCCATCCACGCGGCAGGCGAGTTCCCAGGGCTGCAGGTCGAACTGTGGGCGATTCGCGGGTAACCGACATGACCAGCCAGCAGGGTGGGGGACCGCCGAGCGACCGCACGATCATCAAGCCGAGACCGGGGGCCGGGCGTGCCCCGGGCGTCGCCGGTCCCGCGCCGCCGGTGATGCCGCCGCCGCAGCCGGGGCCGTCGTCGCCCCAGCTCGAGGTCGGCGGCGCCGGGCCCGGCCCGTCGGCGCCGCCGATCGAGTTCGCGCGCGGCGGGCTGGATCCGCTGTTCCATGCCGCGGGACCGCTGCTGCTGCTCGCGGGGCGACTGCGCCACTCGACGCAGGCGCTGGACACCGCCGTCCTGCGAAGACAACTGGTAGGCGAGGTGCGCGCTTTCGAGGAAAAGGCGCGCAACTCGGGCGTCGTAGCAGAGCAGGTTGCCGCTGCGCGCTATGCGCTGTGCGCCACGCTCGACGAGGCGATCCTGAGCACGCCGTGGGGTGCGAACAGCGACTGGGGCTCCCAGCCGCTGCTGGTGATCTTCCATCGGGAGACCTGGGGCGGCGAGAAATTCTTCCAGTTGCTCGAGCGCACCCAGGCGGATCCGCGCCAGTACTCCGGCCTGCTCGACGTCCTCTATTCCTGCATCAGCCTTGGATTCGCCGGCAAGTACGCGCTCGATCCGCAGGGCCAGATGCAGCGCGACCGGTTGCAGCACGAACTGCTGGAACGGATCCGCGCTGTCCGCCAGCAGGCGCCACCGGCCCTGTCCGAGCGCTGGGAGGGCGTGCACGACCGGACCAACCCGCTGCTGCGGTTCGTGCCCATGTGGGTCGTCGCAGTCGCCGGGCTCGCGGTGCTGACCGGCGCCTTCCTGTATTTCAGGAGCCAGCTCGGTCACCACGCCGAGCCGACGTTCGCCGCGCTGTCGCAGGTCGGGGTACAGGGCTTCAGCGCGGGCGCGCCTGCCCCGATGCCCGCAGTCGCGCCCGACAAGACCCTCAAGATCCTGCTCGCGGATCTCGAGCAGCAGGGCAGGCTGATCGTGACCGAGGAGGGTGCCCGCTCGACCGTGACGATCGCCGGATCGGACCTGTTCGCTTCGGGCAGCGCGCGGATCAACGATCAGTACCACGCGATTCTCGCCCGCATCGCCTCGGCACTGAACGAGCTGCCGGGCCCGGTGCTGGTCGTGGGACACACCGACGACCAGCCGATCCGCTCCTTCAAATACCAGAACAACTTCGAACTGTCGGCAGACCGTGCGGCGGCGGTCGTGAAGGACCTCGAGGCGACGCTCGCCGAGCCCGCCCGCCTGCGTTCCACCGGCGTCGGATCCTCCCAGCCACGCTACGAACCGCCGAACACGCCGGAGAATCGGGCGCGCAATCGCCGTGTCGAGATCGTTCACGTCGCGAACGGCGCGGTCGGCCCATGAAGAAGCTCCTGCTCAACCGCTGGTTCCTCGGATCCGTCGGCATCGTCCTGCTCGCGCTGGTCCTGTGGTTCCTCGGGCCCTACTTCGCGTTCGGCGAGGCACGCCCGTTCGCCAGCGTGCTCGGGCGGGTCATCGCGGTCCTCGTGCTGTTCGCGATCTGGATCGGGATCCTGCAATGGCAGTACCTGCGCGCGATCCGTGCCAACCGCAAGCTCGCTAGTGAGGTGGCCGGGCAGGCCGACGCGCCCGTCGTCGACCAGGGAAAGCCGGCGGAGCCCGCGGATGCCGGGCAACTGAAGCAGCGCTTCGAGGACGCGGTCGCCAGGCTGAAGAAGGGCCGTAAGGGTGGCGGCGGCCTCTACGAGTTGCCCTGGTACGTGATCATCGGGCCGCCGGGTTCCGGCAAGACCACGGCGCTCGTGAACTCGGGCCTGCGCTTTCCCATGGAGCAGGAGATCGGCAAGCGGTCGGTGCGCGGCGTCGGCGGGACGCGCAACTGCGACTGGTGGTTCACCGACGAGGCGATCCTGCTCGACACCGCCGGTCGCTACACCACGCAGGACTCCGACCGGATTGCCGACGGCGCGGGGTGGGCGCAGTTCCTGCAGCTTCTCAAGAAGCATCGCCGCCGGCAGCCGATCAACGGCGTGCTGGTCGCATACAGCGCCTCCGACCTGATGGTGCGGTCCGAGCAGGAGTTCGAGGGCGACATCACCGCGATTCGGCAGCGGATCGAGGAACTCAATCGCAACCTCGGCATCACGCTGCCGGTCTACCTGCTCGTGACCAAGGCCGACCTGATCGGCGGTTTCCGCGAATACTTCGACGATCTCGACACGGCCGGGCGTGCCCAGGTCTGGGGCGTGACCTTCCCGCTGGAGGACAGCCAGACGGGGCGCGCGCTCGGCGAACTGCCGTCCGAGTTCGACGCACTCGCAGACCGGCTCAACCGAGGATTGTTCGCGCGGTTGCAAGCCGAGAAGGATGCGCGACGCCGCTCGGTGCTGTTCGCCTTCCCGCAGCAGTTCGCGGCCTTGAGGCCGCGCCTGCTCGAGCTGGTCAATCGAACCTTCGGCGGCACCGATTTCGACCGACGTTCATTCCTTCGCGGCGTCTACTTCACGAGCGGCACGCAGGAAGGAACGCCGATCGATCGACTGCTCGGCTCGATGTCGCGGTCGCTCGGCGTCGCGACGGACCTGCGGCAGCTCGTCGGCGAGAAGGGCCGCGCGTATTTCATCGAGCGCCTGCTGAAGGAAGTCGTCCTTCGCGAGTCAGGACTCGCGGGCGCCGATCGCCGCGCGACGCTCCGCAAGACCGCGTTGCACGTCGCGGCCTACGTCGCGCTGACTGCGCTCGTGGTCGGCGGACTGGTCGCGCTCACGGTGAGCTACCGCAAGAATCTTTCCTATCTCGCCGACGTCGAGACGGCTGCCGCCGGGCTGGTGGACGCGGGAGCCGGCGCACCGGTGGATTCGCCGGCCGTCGTCGACTGGCTCCCGAGGCTCGAGGCCGTCCGTGGCGTCGTCGTTGCGGCCGAGCGTGGTGGCGACGAGGTGCCGTGGTCGATGCGCTCCGGGCTCTACCAGGGACATTCCGTCGGCGAGGCGGCGCGCGATGCCTATGCCCGCGAGCTCAATGCGCTGCTGGTGCCGCAGCTCGCGCAGACATTCGCTTCGCGCATGAACGAACTGTCGGCGGATCCGGACAAGCTCTATGAGTATCTCAAGGGTTATCTGATGCTGGGCGACCCGCGTCGGCTCGACCCGGGTCAGCTCGGCTTCCTCGCGCAGGTCGAGTGGAGCAGGGCTTACGGTGAGCAGCCTGATGTTCGCGACGCGCTGGATCGGCACCTCGAAGCGCTCCTGACCGGGGAAAGGCTCAACCCCGCGGACCTGGACCAGGACCTCGTGACCCGCGCGAGGAATACGTTGCGGGCCGCGACACCCGCGTCGCTGGCGTACAGCCGGCTCAAGCTGCTTTTCGCGGGCGACAAGTACCCGCCGCTGAGACTCGACCGGGAAGTGCAGGGGATCGAGTCGGTGTTCCGTCGGCGAAGTGGTCGCGCTCTGGCGGAGCCGTTGCCCGCGCTCTACACGAAGGCCGTCTTCAAGGAGATCAGCGGGGCGGGGACGGACGAGATCGCGAAGCGCCTGCAGGAGGACGCGTGGGTATTTGGCGATGACGCGGTAGTCGAGGCGGCCACGGCCCGCCTCGTGTACGACGTTTTGGCGCTCTATGAGCGCGATTACATCGCGGCGTGGGACGAGTTGCTGGCCGACATCCAGCGGGTGCCCCTCGGCAACGATCCGCAGCAGGCGAGCCGGGTTCTCGGAATCCTGGGCAGCGCCGGCTCGCCCCTCAAGGTTCTGCTGGGGATCGCGAGCGACAACACGAGGCTGAGCGAACCCGGGGATGATGGCGCAGGCGATTCCGCCGCGGAGGGCCTGGCGGACAAAGCGGCGGGCAAGGCGCTGGCGAAGGCCGGCCAGGCATCGCCGCTCGGCAAGCTGCTGCTCGAGCAGGGAGCGAGCGGGGCAGCCGCGTCGACGCGCAAGCCCGGCGATCTGGTGACCGAGCGTTTCGCCGACCTGCATCGTCTGCTGGACGGTCCGCCGGGGCAGGCTCCCATCGATCGCACGATCGCGTTGCTGGGCCAGATGTCGCAGTGCCTGGGCCGGATGGGAGAAGCCGTCGGGACGGCGAGCGCGGCGCAGTCGCTGACCGCCGGGGGATGCGCGGACCTTGCGCGGGCTCTGGAAGTGGAGGCGGGCCAGCTGCCAGCCGGGGCCGCGGGGATCGTCGGGTCGCTCGCGGGCGAGACCCAGGCGGTGGTCCGCGATCAGGCGAAGGGCGAGCTGGCCGACCTGTATCGGAGCCAGGTCGTGGCCGAGTGCAACGCAATGCTGAGCGGTCGCTATCCGTTCGAACGTGGCGCCGTCACCGACGTTCCGGTGGCCGATTTCGCACGGCTGTTCGGCGCGGGCGGGCTCTTCGACGCGTTCTTCACGACCCACCTGGCGCCGTTCGTGGACACCAGCGGTACGCGCTGGCGCTGGCGCGAAGCGTCGGGCGGCTCGCTCGGTCTCCCGGGGTCGATACTCGCGCAGTTCGAAGCCGTCCATCGGATCAGGCAGCAGTTCTTCCGGGCGGGCGGTGCCGAGCCCGAACTGCGGTTTGCGTTGACCCCGGAGTACCTCGACGCGACCGCCCGAAGCCTGACGCTCGAGATCGACGGACAGCGACTCGAATACAGCCATGGGCCGCAGCCGCGATGGGCTGTGAAATGGCCGAGCACCGCGAGCGAGCAGGTGGCCGTGACCTTCGATGCGGGCGCGGGTCCTGGCCCGGTGAAGGTCTACGAGGGCCCGTGGGCAGTCTTGCGCTTCATCGACGATTCGTCGCCCGCCCCTCAGACGGATACACGATTCCGCCTCACGGTCTCGGCCGGCGGGCAGACGGCGCGCCTGCTGCTCGATGCGAGCTCGATCAGGAACCCGTTCGCGGACCCGTTGCTCGCGAAGTTCCGCTGTGGCGGCTGAACGATGAGCACTGACGTTGCTGTCGGCTTCTACGGCAAGCTGCCGTCGCTGGGCGACTTCGTCGGGCGGGGTGTCCCGGAGCAGGTCGTCGAGCGCTGGGACCACTGGCTGCAGGAAGCCGTGGCGGCGAGCCGCGCGTCTCTCGGCGAGCGCTGGCTCGATCTCTACCTGACGGCTCCGATGTGGCGATTCTTCGCCAACCCCGGCGTCCTGGGGCGCCAGCCGGTGGGAGGTGTCGTGTTTCCCAGCGTGGATCGCGTCGGACGCTACTTCCCGGTCACGGTATTCGCAACCCTGCCGGACGATGCGGTGGGGCTGGTCGTGGCCGACCGCTGCGCACGGTGGTTCGAACGGGTCGAGGACCTCGTGCTGGCGCAACTCGACGATGAAAGCCGCGACGTGGACGGGTTCGAGGAAGCGCTTGCAGCGACGGGGGCGCTTCTCATGACCGACCTCGGGACGGTCGCAGCCCGTCCCTGGAACCGCGGTTTTCCCGAGATCGGGGGCGATCGACTCGACCTGCTGCACGTTCCGCTGGGCGATCGGCTCGATGTTGGCCCCGCCGCGCTCACGTGGCTCGACCAGATGGTGATTCGCTCGATGGGCGACGCGGTGTTCTGGTGGAGCAGCGGATCGAACAGCGTCCGTCCGAGCTGGCTCGTGACACGGGGACTGCCGCAGCCGGCTGCGTTCGGGTCGATGCTGACCGGAGACTGGCACGACTGGCCGTGGACCTCATGCGAGGCGTCCGGGGAGGCGGCTGCCGCGACTGGCGTGGCGCTTCACCTCGAGTCGGCGGGCTCGACACACCCGGGAAAGGTTCGCAGCGAGAACCAGGATGCCTACGTCGCCCAGCCCGAATGCGGCCTCTGGGTGGTCGCCGACGGCATGGGCGGGCACTCGGAAGGTCACGTAGCGAGCGGCATGGTGTGCGACGCGCTCGCGGCCATCGGGCCGCAGCCGTCGCTCGCAGCCGGCGTCAAGGCAGTCCGGGAGGCGCTTGCCCACGTCAACGGGTATCTGTATTCGATGTCGCGGCGCGAGGTGCGTCCGGTCGTCAGCGGCTCCACCGTCGTCGCCCTGCTGGTGCAGGGCGTCCGGGCTGCCTGCCTCTGGGCGGGCGACAGCCGGCTGTACCGGCTCCGCGACGACGTGCTCGAGCAACTGAGCATGGATCACAGCGAGGAAGTCGAGGGCGCGGCCGTGGCCGGCATGTCGCCGCGGCCCAACGTGATCACGCGCGCGATCGGCGGTTGCGAGGAACTCGAGGTCGAGCACCTCGGATTCGACGTCAGGCTCGGTGATCGGCTGCTGCTGTGCAGCGACGGCCTGTATCGGGAAATGTCGAGCGGGCAGATCGCCGAACTGCTGCGCAGCGGCGACGCCATCTCGACGGTCGAGACGCTGCTCCAGCACGTCCTGCGCGGAGAGGCGGCAGACAACGTCACCGTGGTCGTGGTTGACGCGCAGCCCGGCAGCGGCTGAGGCGGCACCCGATGAGGCGCCCGCCATGAAGCAGTCGGAGATGCTCGAACTTCTGCAGGCGGTCCTGCGCGGAGAGGCGCAGCCGGAGATCCTGTTCGCTGCAATCGACGACGCCGTGCTGCGCTCCCCCGAGGCGGCCGACGCGCTTCGTGCCGCGGTCGACGAACTGTACGGACGCAACGAAATCCACTTCGATCTCTACCTGCGCATCAAGGACGCGTTGACGCTCACCCAGCCGCCGCGTCGTACGATTCCACCGCCGGCTCCCGCCGGGACGCTGCCCAGGTGCGCTGCACCGGCCGGGCGCGCCGCGGCGGGGGACGCGACGCACCTGCGCGCGCCGGTGCCGGCCGACCGAACCGTGCTGAGATCCGCGACCCGGCCGCCGCCACGCGAGTCGACCACCGCGGGCGCGTCGATTCCGCCGGTCTCGACCCGCCCGGGACAGCACGCACCGGAGACTGCCACCTGGGTCATCGAGCAGCCGCTGGAGCCCGGGTCGGTGATCAAGAACCGGTTCGTGCTCGACCGGAGACTCGGCGAAGGCGGCATGGGAGTGGTCTTCAAGGCCCGGGACCTCCGCAAGGAGGAGGCGCGCGACCGGGATCCATACCTCGCCATCAAGTTCCTGAACGCGGAGTTCCGCCGACATCCCGAGGCCTTGATGGCCCTGCAGCGGGAAACCCGCCGTGCCCAGGCGCTTGCTCACCCGAACATCATCACCGTCTACGATTTCGACCGGGACGGCACGCTGATCTACATGACGATGGAGTACCTTGAGGGCGAGCCGCTCGACCGGTACATCCTGCGGCATCCGCAAGGCGTGAGATTCAAGGAAGCCTGGCCCGTCATCGAAGGCTGCAGCCGTGCGCTCTCGTACGCGCACGAGCAGGGGGTCGTGCACGCGGACTTCAAGCCCGGCAACGTCTTCGTGAGCGGCGAGCGGCGCGTGAAGGTGCTCGATTTCGGCATCGCGCGGGCGGTTCAGCATCACGGCATCGACCCTGCGCAGGGGACGCGCTTCGACGCGGCCTCGCTCGGGGCCTTGACGCCCGCCTACGCGAGCCCGGAAATGTTGCTCGGCGAGCAGCCCGATCCGCGCGATGACGTCTATGCGCTGGCCTGCGTCAGCTACGAGCTCATGACCGGGCGCCACCCGTTCGACGGTGCGACCGCCGTGAAGGCCGCGCACGACGCGATGCCGGTCAAGCGGACGCGCGGCATGACCCGCCGCCAGCACCGTGCCCTGGCACGCGGACTGGCATTTCGCCAGGCGGACCGCTCGAAGAGCGTGGATGCCTTTCTCGACGAGATCGCCGGGCCGCTCGGCGCGCGCGGCCGTGCGGCCCGGCAGGCGATCCTCTCGATCGCGGTCACCGCCGTCGTCGTGGCGGGCGTGGCGGGCGGAGTCTGGTGGACGACCCGGTCGGATCCGGATGCCCAGCTGGCGCGCCAGCTGTCGCATGCTGCGCAGCTGCAGCTCGAGGAGGACCGGGCGCGCGGCAAGATGGTCGAGCAGGACCTCGAGTTGCGCGACGTCCTGCTCGAGCAGGGCCACGACTACCTCACGCTCGCCGCTGCGCAGTTTGACCCGATACTGCTGTCGGAAGGCGTCTCGAGCGCCTACGGTGCCTTCAGCAACGCACTGCAGATCGATCCCACCAACGAAGCGGCCGTCCAGGGCATCGTCGAGATCGTGCGGCGTTACCACGCCGAGGCCGAGCGGCTCTTCGATGCGGGGAGTTTCGACGACGCCGTGCGGGTCGCGGACTACGGGCTCAGGATTCACCCGACGCGCGAGGCCCTTGCGGACCTCCGGGCCGAGGCGGAAGCGCGCCGCGACGCGGAGAAGTGAGCGGCCTTCGATCGAGTGCTGCGGGCACTGCGATGCCGGCCAGCGCGGTCATTGCGGCGTGCGTGCTTGGGTCGTCGCTGGCGGGCTGTGCAACGGCCGTGGAACGGGCGGACGCCGTCGCCGCGCGGCACGGCTGGAGTCGCGCCGTCGTGACCGGCGCGCAGTTCCGGCATGTCGTCTACGACAATGGCATTCGCGATCGTTCCCGTCCGCTGCACATCTATCTCGAGGGCGACGGGCGTCCCTATCTCGATCGCTGGACGATCGCAAGCGATCCAACGCCGCGCGATCCCGTGATGCTGGAACTGATGACTCTCGATCCGGGCCCGGCCGTCCTCGTCGGTCGACCGTGCTATTTCGGACTGGCACGCGACCCGTCGTGTACGCCGCTCGACTGGACGATCGGGCGGTTCAGCGAGCGCGCGGTCGACAGTCTTGCGGCGG
Organism: uncultured Gammaproteobacteria bacterium; assembly: GCA_963793675.1. Classification (GTDB taxonomy): domain Bacteria; phylum Pseudomonadota; class Gammaproteobacteria; order Steroidobacterales; family Steroidobacteraceae; genus RPQJ01. The sequence goes on from CAWCBA010000011.1 coordinate 43,173, forward strand.
CAATCGAGCAGGTGCGCCGGGATCGCGGCCCATCATCCATCCGCTTGTTCGGTCACAGTGGCGGCGGGGCGCTGGCCGTGCTGCTGGCCGCACGGCTGCCCGGCGTCGAGCGGGTCGTCACGCTCGCGGGCAATCTCGATCCGGACGCGTGGGCGCGTTTCCACGATTACGCCCCATTGGGTGATTCGCTGAATCCGTCGCGACTGGGCCGATTGCCGAACTCGGTGGAGCAGGCGCACCTCGCGGGCGAGCGTGATGACGTCGTGCCGGCGTGGATGATCCGCGACGCAGCAGCGCGACTCGGAACGGCGAAAGTCGAGGTCGTTCCCGGCGTCGCGCACTCGTGCTGCTGGTCCGCGCGGTGGCGCCTGCTGCTCGAGGAAACACGGTGAAGCACGCGCTGGAGTCGCACCAGATCATCGCGCGTCGGCGGATCACGGCCGCGAGCGCTTGTTAACTCGTCGTCGCGGCGTATAGTCTCCGGACGTAAACGAGAACCGTTTCGTGGCTGGATGAGGAACGTTCCGATGCTGGTTCGAAGAGCACTGGTATCCCGGACGAGCCATCACCGGCTCGCCGCCTTCCTGACGGCGTCCACGCTGACGCTGATGTCGGGTGCGGGCTCGACCGGGGCCGCGCTCGCTCAATCGTCGGCGATTCCACAGGACCCCAGTCGCCTGCTCATCGTCGACTGCCTGTTGCCGGGGCAGGTCCGCAAGCTCGGCGGCCAGATGACGTATCTGAGTCCGCGAAAGGCCGTGAAGAGCACCGCTGTCGATTGCGAGATACGTGGCGGCGAGTACGTTGCCTACGATCGGGCCAATTACGCGACCGCGCTTGCCGTATGGATGCCGCAGGCCGAAGGCGGGGACCCGCAGGCGCAGGTCTACGTCGGCGAGATCTTCGAGAAGGGGCTCGGCCGGCCAGCGGACTACACCGCGGCGGCCCAGTGGTACCAGAAGGCCGCTGCCCAGAATTTTGCGCGCGGGCAGATGAACCTGGCGTACCTGTACGAGCAGGGCCTCGGCGTCGAGAAGGATCCCCTCAAGGCGCTGAACCTCTATCGCGTGGCCTCGGGTATCAGCGACGACAGCCTGGTGCTCGCTTCCGAACTCACCGAGGTGCGCAGCGAAATGCAGCGCACCATCGACGGTCTCACCGATCAGCTCGAGGCCAGGAACGCAGAGGTGCTTGCGCTCCGGTCCGATCTGGATGCCAGCCAGTCTGCGCTGGCATCGCAGCGCTCGGCGCTGGCCCGCGCACAGGGCGACACGCGCGCCCTGCAGCAGCAGGTCGTGCAGCTGCGCCGCGAGGCCGTGGTCGATCCGGCGAGGGTCGCGGAGCTGCAGAAGCTCGAGCAGGAGCTTGAGACCCGGGAGCAGCGGCTGCTCCGCGAGGAACGGGCCGTTGCGGACCTGGAGGCCGATACCGCAAGCATGCGGTCCAGGCTGGCCGACCAGATGCGCGACGCGGCCGAGCGGGACCTCGCGCTGCGCAGCGAGCTCGAGCAGGCCACCCAGGCCCGCGACGAGCTGCAGCAGAAGCTGGTCGAGACGCAGCGGCGGCTGCTCGCAACGGAACAGCAGGCGGCGAAGCTCACGGCCACGCTGGCGACCGAGCGGGCCCGGATCGCGGCCGATCGCGAGGCCGTTGCGATGCAGTCGAAAGGGACGTCCTCGGCCGCCGTCGAGGCGCAGCGCAGCAGGGCCGCGGCCGAGATCGCCGCGCGAGAGGCGAGCCTGTCGAGGCAACAGGCGCAGATCGCGCAGCTCACCGAGCAGCAGCGCCAGTACCTGGCCGAGGTCACGCGGCTGCGCACGCAGCTGGCCGCGCGCGACCGTAGTCAGGGCGAGTCCCGGGCCGAGGTGACGGAAGCCCGTTCGGAGCTGGCCAGCACGCGGCGGCGCCTGGCGGAGACGGAGCAGCGCGTCGCCGACCTCACGGCCCAGCTCGAGGCGGAGCGCGGCAGCATTGCCCGGGAGCGCGAGCAGATCAACCGGCGCGCCGCCGCCGCGACGTCGGCCCAGCAGGGCGAAATTGACAGCCTGCGCAAGATGCTCGCCGCCCGCGAGGCGGATCTGGCCAAGCAGCAGTCGCTGGTCGCGTCGCTGCAGGCCGAGTCCAGGGCCTACCAGCAGCAGGTCGAGCGGCTCCAGTCGCTTCCCGTCGAGCGCGTGGCGACGCGCAGCGCTTCCGCCGGCACGAAGCTGGGGTTGCCTGCGAGCAAGGTCCCGAAGGAACTGCGCATCGGCAACTACTACGCGCTCGTGATCGGCAACAACCGCTACGCCAACCTGCCGAACCTCGAGAGCGCCGTGCCTGACGCCCAGGCGGTCGATGAGCTGCTGCGGACCCGTTACGGATTCCGAACCCGCGTGTTGCTCAATGCCACGCGCGCCCAGATCATCTCGGCCCTCAACGAGTATCGCGGCATCCTCAGCCCGGACGACAGCCTGCTGATCTACTACGCCGGGCACGGCGAGCTCGACGCCCAGAACATGCGAGGTTACTGGCTGCCGGTGGATGCGCAGCGCGACGAGAACACCGAGTGGATCTCCGACCAGCAGGTCACCTCACAGATCGAGACCATGTCGGCCCGTCACGTGCTCGTCGTTGCGGACTCCTGTTACTCGGGGGCGATGACGCGCAGCAGCGGCGTGGTGATCCGCAGCACGGGCTCGACCGACGAGGAGATCAAGAGACTCACCCGGCTCGCCAAGGTGCCGTCGCGTACCGTCCTCACCTCGGGCGGGTTGCAGCCGGTGCTCGACGCGGGCGGCGGCGGGCACAGTATTTTCGCGCGGGCGTTCATCGGCGTGCTTCGTTCCAATGACAAGGTGCTGGAGGGGACGTCCCTTTACAACCAGCTGTTCGACGAGGTGCGACGGTCGGCTGCCCGCTACAAGGTGGAGCAGAGCCCGAGATACTCTGCCCTCGCCGACGCGGGCCACCGCAATGGGGAGTTTCTCTTCATTCCCGCGGCTTGAGCTCCAACGGGTGGTGGCTGGCCAGCCCGCGATGCGTCGCGGCTGGGTGGGTCGCGGCGCCGACGTGTCCGTGCGTTCTGGCAACAGACAAAAACGTGGAAAAACTCAGGGAGATGACAATATGAATTCCAGAGACCTTGCGCCGCCGCTGGCTCGTTCCCTTCCGGCATGGGCGGCCTGCACGGCCTTCATCCTCGCAATGGCCTCGCTCGCCCCGCAGAGCGCCCGTGCCCAGTCCAGTGAGCAGGTCCTGAACGACAACCAGGTGTCGATGGACGCCGCGATCCGGCAGGTCTGCCCGCAGCTCGCGCAGCTGGTCAGAACGGGTGCGGCAACGACGGCTGAATCGGACCTGTTCGTCCGGTGCAATCGCGTCATCAACACGACCGGTGGGATCGACTCGCAGTCACCGGCGCTGCAGGCGCTCACGGCGGAGGAGGCGAACGCGGCCCGGACAAACACGATCGAGATCGGTACCGCCGGCCGGACGAGCATTCTGGGTCGGTTGGCGACGCTGCGGAACGCGGGTGGCGCTGCGGCCCTTGCTTCCGTGTCAGCCCCCGGCCAGATGCAGTTCTCGTTCACGGGAGGCGCCAGCGGTGATGAAACCGGGCTCTCCGCCGGCCGGCTCGGCGTCTATCTGCAGGGCAAGCTGGGCACGGGTGACAAGGACCGGACCCGTTTCGAAGCCGGCTACGACGTTGACACGCTCGGATTCAGCGGCGGGGCCGATTATCGGTTCACGGATTCGCTGGTGGCCGGCGTCGCCCTGGCCTACTCGGAGGCGGAGTCGGACTTCACCCGGGATTCGACCGGCACGAAGATCGACGGCGGGTTCGACTCCGATGGCTTCACCTTCTCGTTGTACGGCTCCTGGTACGGTGAGCGCGCCTACGTGGATCTCATCGCGTCCTACGGGGACGTGGATTTCGACTCGACGCGCAGCATCGTCTATACCGTGGATGCCCCTGCCGGGATGGTCGGGGACGTCGTGCTGCCGACGACGGATTCCGTCAACCGCATCGCCCGGGGACGGACCAGCGGCGATACGGTATCGGTCGGACTGAGCGCCGGCATGGACTGGGCGCGCGGACCGTGGCTGTTCGGGCCAGTGGTCGCAGTCAACTACCTGGACCTGAGCGTGGACGGATTCTCGGAGAGCGGCGCCGACGAACTGAACCTGCTCTATGACGACCAGAGCGCCGAGTCGCTGCAACTGCAGCTGGGACTGAACCTCGCGTACACGGTCAGCACGTCCCGCGGCGTCGTGGTGCCCTACGGGAGCGTCGTGTTCATCAGCGAGCAGAAGAACGACCAGGACTCGTTCCGGCTGCGCTACCTTTCCGATCCCTGCGCACGGGCCGACTCCGGCGTGACGACCTGCTCTTACTTCGACGTGACGTCCGACGATCCGGACACCAGCTTCCTGCGCTGGAACGTCGGGTTGTCGGCCGTCCTGGCGAACGACTTCTCCGCCTTCGTGGACTACACGTCCATCGCCAGCCTCGACTCGATCAGCTACGGCGAGGTCACGGTCGGCGTGCGTTACCAGTTCCGCTGACGAGCGAGCGTCACGGCCGCCGCCGGAATTCGCAACGGGGCACCGGCGGGCGCCCGCGCATGCCTCGCGGCGCTCGTGGAGCCCGGGGGCCAATCGACACGTCCGCTTGCCGCGCCTCGGCAGGCCGCTACACTGCCGGCCTGCACCCGTTCCGCCCCGAGGCCCTGCCATGAAAGTGACGCTCGCCGCGACCCAGTTCGCCTGCTCGCCCGACGCCGTCGCGAATCTCGCCAAGGCCGAGCACGCCGTCCGCGAAGCGGCGGGACGGGGTGCGCAAGTCATTCTCCTGCAGGAACTTTTCGAGACGCCGTACTTCTGCAAGGACCACCTCGCGAGTCACTTCGAGCTGGCCCGTCCGGTAGCGGGCAACCCGGTGCTCGAGCGCTTCCAGGGGCTCGCGCGCGAGCTCGGCGTGGTGCTGCCGTTCAGCTTCTTCGAGCGCGCCAACAACGCCTACTTCAACTCGCTCGCCATGATCGACGCGGACGGCGGCCTGCTCGGCATCTACCGCAAGTCGCACATCCCGGAGGGGCCGGGCTACCACGAGAAGTACTACTTTTCACCGGGCGACACCGGGTTCCGCGTCTGGCCCACGCGCTACGGCGTGCTCGGCGTCGGCATCTGCTGGGACCAGTGGTTCCCGGAGGCGGCGCGCTGCATGGCGCTGATGGGCGCAGAGGTGCTGCTCTACCCGACGGCGATCGGCTCCGAGCCGCACGATTCGAGCATCGACTCGCGCGACCACTGGCAGCGCTGCATGCAGGGCCACGCGGCTGCGAACCTCATGCCGCTGGTGGCCTCGAACCGGGTGGGCGTCGAGCGCGGTGAGAAGTACGAAATGACCTTCTACGGCTCCTCGTTCATCGCCGGACCCACTGGCGAGAAGGTCGTGGAGGCGGATCGCGCCAGCGAGACCGTCGTCACGGCAACCTTCGACCTCGACGCCGCGCGCGCTCAGCGCCACGCGTGGGGCGTGTTCCGCGACCGTCGCCCGGAGCTTTACGCGCCGCTGCTGACGCTCGACGGGTCGGGCGAACTCTGACGCCCGTGCCTGTCCGGACGCCGCTCGATGTCCCGCTCAGCGCGCCCGCGCTGCGCGGCCCCGTCGCCTGCGTGGACCTCGAGACCACGGGTGGCATGGCCGTGCACCACCGGGTCACCGAAGTCGGCATCGTGCTGCTCGACGGCGGCGAGGTCGTGGAGTCGTGGAGCAGCCTCGTCAACCCGGGCGTGCGCATCCCGCCGACCATCGAAGCCTTCACCGGCATCAGCAACGAGATGGTCGAGGGCGCTCCGCCCTTCGAGGACCTGCGCCGCGAGGTTCGCCAGCGCCTCGACGGGCGGCTGTTCGTGGCGCACAACGCTCGCTTCGACTACGGCTTCGTGCGCAACGAGTTCCGCCGCCTCGGCGAGAAGTTCGCGGCCCCGGTGCTCTGCACCGTGCGACTGTCGCGGCTGCTGTTCCGCGAGCACGCGCGCCACAACCTCGACGCGCTGATCGAGCGCTACGGACTCGAATGCGCGCAGCGGCACCGCGCGCTCGGCGACGCGGCCGTGCTGCCGCCGCTGCTCGTGGCGTTCGAGCAGGCCGCCGGCCGCGAGCGTCTCGAGGAGGCCGCGACGGCGGTGCTCGGCGAGTCGCGCCTGCCGCCACACCTGCCGCCGGACCTCGCCGACGAACTGCCCGAGGGTGCCGGCGTCTACCTGTTCCGCGCCGAGGGCGGTGCGCTGCTGTACGTGGGCAAGAGCCGCAATCTTCGCAGCCGGGTGCTCGAGCACTTCGCCAGCGAGCACCGCTCGGGCCAAGGAGGCGAAGCTCACGCGCCAGGTGCGCGGCGTGGAGTGGATCGAGACGGGCGGCGAGCTCGGGGCGCTGCTGCTCGAGTCGCGGCTCGTGAAGGAGCTCGCGCCGAGCGCCAACCGGCGGCTGCGCAAGCCT
>CAWCBA010000012.1:0-8872 GCA_963793675.1 uncultured Gammaproteobacteria bacterium
CTCGCCTGGGCGCGTGACGCGGAGCGGGGATTAACCCACAGCGGGCCGCATCGGGCCGACGTCGCCGTAAGGTTCAGCGGTACCGCAGCTCGCGATCGGGTGTCTCGTGGCCAGCAGAAGCTGGCCGCCGCGTCCCTGCTGCTCGGCCAGCTTCGCTGTGACGCGGAGCAGGGATCCGATGTCGCTGCGCTACTTGTGGATGATCCTGCGGCGGAGCTCGATTCGAGCAACCTGGAGCGACTGCTTGGCGGAGGTCGTCAGCCTGCCCGCGCAGCTGTTCGTGACCGCCCTTGACCCGCAGAACCCATCGCTCGCAGTCCCTTCCGGCAGGACGAAGGTTCCACGTGGAACACGGCTCGGTGACGCGTCTGTTATAATTTCCTGTCAACTTGAACCGGGTATCCCATGAGCGGCGCCGACGTTTACGACTCGAGTAAAATCAAAGTCTTAAAGGGCCTCGATGCCGTCCGTAAGCGTCCCGGAATGTACATCGGTGACACGGACGACGGTACCGGTTTGCACCACATGGTGTTCGAGGTCCTCGACAACTCGATCGACGAGGCGCTGGCCGGGTACTGCACCCACATCACGGTGACGATTCACGCCGACCAGTCGGTCACGGTTTCCGACGACGGCCGTGGAATTCCTGTGGATATCCATCCGGAAGAGGGCGTCTCCGCGGCCGAGGTGATCCTGACCGTGCTGCACGCCGGCGGCAAGTTCGACGACTCGTCGTACAAAGTCTCGGGCGGCCTGCACGGCGTTGGTGTGTCCGTCGTCAACGCCCTTTCGGAGACGCTGCACCTGACCATCCATCGGGATGGCAAGGAGTATCAGCAGGAGTACCGGCTCGGCGTCCCCGTGTGCGCCGCTGGCCGTGGTCGGACCGAGCACGCAGCGCGGCACCACGATCCGGTTCATGCCGAGCGACACGATCTTCACGAACATCGAGTTCGAGTACGAGATCCTGCAGAAGCGACTGCGCGAGCTGTCGTTCCTGAACTCCGGAGTCCGGATCGAGCTGATCGACGAGCGCGACGACAAGCGCGAGACGTTCCACTACGAGGGCGGCATCCGCGAGTTCGTCCGCTACCTGAATCGCAGCAAGACCGCCGTCCACGAGACGATTTTCTGGTTCCGCGGCGAACGCGACGGCATGGGCGTCGAGCTGGCGCTGCAATGGAACGATGCCTACGCGGAGACGATGTCGTGCTTCACGAACAACATCCCGCAGAAGGATGGCGGCACGCACCTGGCCGGCTTTCGCGCAGCGCTGACGCGCACGCTGAATGACTACATCGAGCGTGAGCTCGCGAGCAAGAAGGACCGGGTGCCGACGACCGGCGACGACTCTCGCGAGGGCTTGACCGCGGTACTGTCGGTCAAGCTGCCCGACCCGAAGTTCTCGTCGCAGACCAAGGACAAGCTCGTCTCGTCCGAAGTAAAGGGCATTGTCGAGTCACTGGTCGCCGAGAAGCTTGGCGAGTTCCTGATGGAGAACCCGACCCAGGCCAAGGCGATCGTCAACAAGATCATCGATGCCGCTCGGGCTCGCGAGGCCGCGCGCAAGGCGCGCGAACTGACGCGTCGCAAGGGCGCTCTCGACATTGCCGGGCTGCCCGGCAAGCTCGCGGACTGCCAGGAGAAGGATCCCGCGCTCTGCGAGATCTTCATCGTCGAGGGCGACTCGGCCGGCGGCTCGGCCAAGCAAGGGCGTGACCGACGTACTCAGGCGATCCTGCCGCTCAAGGGCAAGATCCTCAACGTCGAGCGCGCGCGCTTCGACAAGATGATCTCCTCCGCTGAGGTCGGCACGCTGATCACCGCGCTCGGTTGCGGCATCGGCAAGGATGAGTTCGACATCGACAAGCTGCGGTATCACCGGATCATCATCATGACGGATGCCGATGTCGATGGATCCCACATCCGTACGCTATTATTGACGTTTTTCTATAGGCAAATCCCACTTTTGCTAGAAAGAGGGCATATTTACATCGCACAGCCACCACTTTACAAGGTAAAGAAGGGTAAGAGCGAGATCTACGTGAAGGACGACGTGGAGCTGAACCAGCTGCTGCTCAAGTCCGCGCTGGAAGACGCGCAGCTGCACGTCAATGCCGGCGCCGAGGCGATGCCAGTGACCGCGCTCGACGCGCTGGCTCGGCGCTACATGGAATTCCAGCTCGGCTCGCGTCGCGCCGCGCGCCGTTACGATCTGCACGTGCTCGAGCAGATGGTGCAGTTGCCCGAGCTGTCCTTGACCGAGCAGCAGGACGAGGCGCGGCTCACGCAGTGGGGTGCGCAGCTCGAGACGATGCTGAACATCAACCAGCCGGCGGGCCGCGTCTATCGAGTCTCGATCCAGGCCGGTGCAACGCCGCACCTGGTCGTGGCGCGCAGCGAGCATGGACTGACGACCGAGAAGCACCTGCACCGCGAGTTCTTCAACTCGAGCGAGTATCGACGGATCGCCGAATTGTCGAAGACGCTGGCCGGCCTGTTCGGCCCAGGCGCCTACATCAAGCGCGGCGAAGCGCGAGCCGAGATCGCGAACTTCCGCGAGGCGATGCACTGGTTGCTCGAGCAGGCGCGCAAGGGCCAGACGATCCAGCGCTACAAGGGTCTGGGCGAAATGAACCCCGAGCAGCTCTGGGACACGACGATCAATCCGCAATCGCGCCGCCTCGTGCAGGTGCGGATCGAGGACGCCATCGGCGCCGATGAGATCTTCTCGACGCTGATGGGCGACCAGGTGGAACCGAGAAGGGAGTTCATCGAACGGAATGCATTGTCGGCATCGAACCTCGACGTCTGAGGACGATTGCAGGGCATCCGGCTGATCAAGCGGCCTGGACTGCCGACACGGCGAAGGTAACCGCCCCATCGAGGCGGCGCTGCTGCGGGAGAAGTGGAGGTGGCCGACGGCGTGCGCCAGCTCATGAACAACCTGGAAGAGATCTTCAACAAGGGCTTCTTCAGGACCGTGCAACTCCTGCTGGCAGGCAGCGATTCACGGGGGCTGCGCTACGGCACGGCACTTCAACGGTCATGGTGGGCGAAGCATCGACTGGATTCCCAGCCATGCCCGCTTCGTACTACCTCTACGTCGAGAACGCGGACGAAGCCATGCAAAAGGCCATGGCCGCTGGTGCTACCAGGATAACGGACGTGGCCGACATGCCGTATGAAGACAGACAAGGGGGCATCAAGGATCAGTTCGGAATCCTGTGGTGGCTTTCGCAGCGCCTTGTTGATGGCCCCTACTGAATCTCACATGAATGCGCACGCTGTTTCCGAATACAGCGCGGCCCACCTTGCGGCGACGAAGCTTGTCCCAGGTACTGTCGCTGCCCGGCCGGTCGGGGTCGGTCGAAGGATTGGCCTCCATGGAAAATGCAGCCCCATCCCGGTGCTACGGTCCGCCGGCTGCCGGGTCGGCCGTGACGACCGTCATGTCCACTCCGGTCGTGGAGCCGGACGCAGGAAGCTGCGTTGTCACCAGCGTCGTCCCCGGGGCAACGACGCGAGCGACTCCGTCCAGGAACTCCTGCGGCACCTGCACGCCAGAGAGCAACCAGGCCGTCGAGACGGTCGTCTCCGGCCGGCCACCGGTCACCACCATCCAGCGCGGCACGTCGCTGTGGCTCGCGAATGGTGCCGACGGGTCGTACCCTGGTTCCTCGAGGCGCGTCAGCACGTGGAACGAAAGCGTCCGCGCCGGGTCCGCCTGTGAATACAGCGACCAGCCGATCTGGACGCCGTTGCGGAACACGCGCATCCGGCGGTCCTCGCCGGTGATCAGGATCGTGACCGGGCCCTCCGTGGCGAGCTCCGGCTGCCAGGCGTAGTCGCCGGTACGCTCGGGCTCGGTGGCGGTGGTGCCTGCGAGATCCACCGGACTGAACAGCCCGGGGTGGGCCACCGTGCTCGGGAACTGTTGCTCGTCGGAGACCACCACGGTCAGCCCGGTCGAGGACTCGGCATACAACAGGCGCGCGAACTCGTAGGGCATCCGCACGCAGCCATGCGAGGCCGGGTATCCCGGCAGACGCCCCGCATGCAGCGCGACGCCCGACCACGTGAGCCGCTGCATGTACGGCATCGGCGCACTGTCGTAGATGTTCGAGTAATGGTCCGCATTCTTCTGCAGGATCGTGAACACGCCGGTGGGCGTCTCGTGGCCTTTCTTGCCCGTCGAAACCGTCGTGACGCCGATCACGACGCCATTGCGGTACACGTAGGCCAGTTGCTCCGGCAGCGAGACGATCATCACGATCGGGCCCGAGGGTGCGATCTCCGGGTGCCAGATGAACTGGCCCGGCTCGAGGCGCGAGGGCGGCGTGTCCACCGCCACTCCGATCGTGGATGTGTGCCTCGGCGGCGTCTTCGCGAATGCCGCGAGCGGCGGCAGCGCGCAGAGCAGCGCGCTGCAGGCGAGCGTGGCGAGGCGGCGGTGCTTGCTCATCGGATGGCCTTCGGATTCAACCCGGGGCTCGGGGGCGCAGATTGTAACGATCCCGCGGGGCCGCGGCGTGCGCCACGAACGATAGGCGTCCAGCGGCAGCAACTGCGCCGTTGCCGGCAGCGAGGCGGCGGCGAGCGCGGGTTCGCCTGCGACCGTGAGTCCAGCGTGGGGCGCTGGACTCGCGGCCTCGACGAAGCGGCCAGGTGGGGCTGGCAGGGCGCCAGCATGAGGCGCCACCTCGTGCTGCACGCCCCATCGGGTACCCGACGGTGAGCCGCCGCACTGGCCGGGACGCGCCCCGTGCCATAACCTTCGCAAATCCGCCGGACGTGGGGTTGCCGTGGATCCGTTCGAGTTCCTGATCGGTCTGTACACGATCATCGTCGGTCTCGGCATTTCGCTGCTGGTGCGCAGCGTCGGCCAGATGATCGACGCGCGGGAACGCATCCGCTTCTACTGGGTACACAACGCCTGGCTGGTGCTGGTGTTCATCGCGCACGTGGGCAGCTGGTTCGCACTCTGGCAGTACCACGGCCTCCGGAGCTGGACCGCGCTCGAGTGCATGATGCTGCTGCTCGTCCCGATCCTGCTGTACCTCGTCAGCCACCTCGCGGTGCCCGAGATCGACGAACTCGGTGACGAGCGCCACGACATGAGGGGCTTCTACTACGGCTATTACCGGCTCATCCAGGGGCTGTTGGCCGCGACTCTGCTGGTGCAGACCGCCAACGAAGTGCTGATCATGGACAGCTTCGCGGCCACACCCGCGCAGCTCGTTCGTTTCGCGATACTCGCGATGCTCGTCCCCGGGCTCGTGAGTGCGCGACCGTCCGTACACTCCGCGCAGGTCGTGGTCCTGATGGCCCTGGCCCTGATGGGTTCAGCGTACTTCGGCTACCGCATCCAGTGACGCCCGGAACCGCCGCCCAGGTGCTCTTGATCAGCTGATCGCGGAGCTTCTCGCGCAGGTCCTTTTTTTGCCGATCTTGCCGGTGGCCGTCATCGGCAGGCGCTCGACCAGCATCACGTCGTCGGGCAGCCGCCACTTGGCGAAATGCTCGACGATGCGCGCGAGCACCGGCTTGCGGGGTGCAGCGTCAGCGCGCTTCTGTGCATTCATCGCGATTCCGCCGGCGGTGAAATCTCGGCGTCTTTGCATCGACAAGCCACACGGGGCCCATCCGTTCAATGCAACGCGGCGGCGCGGCGCGGAATAGAATGAATTTCGTGTTCCGGACCACTGCGGCCCGTGGCGCCGGCAGGACTGTTCGCCCTTCGGGGGTACGAGGCATGCATCAACCATCGACGGCCGTGAATGCCGGCCAGCCGGGCACCGCACCGTTGCGCCTCGACGTGGTGGCCGGACTGGTGGCCGCAGCCGTCGTCCTGCCGAAGGCGATGGCCTACGCGTCGGTCGCGGGGCTGCCCGTCGAGGTGGGGCTGTACACCGCCTTCGTCCCGATGGCGCTCTACGCGCTGCTCGGCTCGTCACGGGTACTCAGCGTCAGCTCCACCACCACGCTGGCGATCCTCACGGGCACGCAGCTCGGCATGGCCGTGCCCGACGGCGACCCCGCCAGACTCGTGACCGCGACGGCCACACTGACCGTGCTGGTCGGCCTGATGTTGCTCGCGGCGAGGCTGCTGCGGTTCGGCTTCGTCGCCAACTTCATCTCCGCGCCGGTGCTGACCGGCTTCAAGGCCGGGATCGGACTGGTGATCGTGCTCGACCAGCTACCGAAGTTGCTCGGCCTCCATATCGACAAGCACGGCTTCTTCCGCGATGTCGTGAGCGTCGCGCAGCACGTGCCGGACGCGTCGCTGACGACATTGGCGGTTGCCGCCGCGACCTTCGCGATCCTGGTCGGCATGGAGCGGCTGTGGCCGCATTCCCCGGCGCCGCTGGTGGCGGTGGGGGGCGCCATCGCCGCCTCGTGGTTCTTCGGCCTGGACGCGCTGGGCGTCTCGACCGTCGGCCTGATCCCGCAAGGTTTGCCGGCGATCACGTTGCCGGACCCCGAACTGATCGGTCAGCTGGTGCCGGGCGCGCTCGGCATCGCGCTGATGAGTTTTACCGAGACGATTGCCGCCGGCCGCGCCTTTGCCCGGCCGACGGATCCGCCGATCCAGGCCGACCGCGAACTGGTCGCCACCGGAGTTGCCAACCTGAGCGGCGCGTTCCTCGGCGCGATGCCCGCGGGCGGCGGCACCTCGCAGACCGCGGTGGTCCGCTCGGCCGGCGGGCGGTCGCAGAAGGCATCGCTGGTGACCGCCGCTGCCGCGGTGGCCACGATGCTGCTGCTGGCGCCGATCCTGGGGCTGCTGCCGAACGCCACGCTGGCGGCGGTGGTGATCGTCTACTCGGTCGGGCTGATCCAGCCAGCGGAGTTTCACACGATCCGCAACGTGCGCTCGATGGAGTTTCGCTGGGCCGTGATCGCCTGCGCCGGCGTGCTGTTGTTCGGCACGCTCGAGGGGATCGTGGTGGCGATCATCGTGTCGATGATCGGCCTGGCGAGTCAGACGGCACACCCGCGCGTGTCGGTCATCGGCCGCAAACGCGGCGCCGACGTGCTGCGGCCGTTGTCGCCCGAGCACCCGGACGACGAAACCTTCGATGGGTTGCTGATCGTGCGTCCCGAGGGGCGCCTGTTCTTCGTCAACGTGCAGTACGTGGCCGACCGGATCGATGCATTGGTCGCGCAGTACCAGCCGCGCGTGGTGGCACTCGACCTTAGCCGGGTCCCCGATCTCGAATACTCGGCCTTGCAGGCGCTGATGGAAGGCGAGCAGCGCGCCACCGAACGCGGTGCCGTTCTCTGGCTGGCGGGGCTGAACCCCGGCGTGCTCGAGATGGTGCGCCACGCCGGACTGGCCGATCGGCTCGGCCGCGAACGGCTGTTGTTCAACGCCCGAGCGGCGATCGAGCGTTACAAGGAAATGCAGGCGGCCGGCCGAGCGGCTGAATCGAACAGGTCCCTGATGACGTAGGATGCGTCAAAGCCACCGACTGCGCCCCTGAGCAGCTGATGAACAAGCCTTACCGTTACTCGGAATATCAGCGCGCCGTCGCGGCGGCGTCGGACGGAGTGCAGCTCGGGCGCCTGTATCCGGAACCCGTCTGCGACGAATCGGGTCGCGTCACCTACATCCGCCCGATGATCTCGAAGGTCTCGTGGCGCGAGGTGTTCCAGCTGCTCCGGCCCTACGTGTCGGGGCGCTTCATGGAGCAGTTCCGGGCCGTGGTGCCGCTGGCCGCGTACCTGGTCCTGTTCCAGCTGCTCATCCTGCGGCAAGTGGTCGCCGACCCGTGGACCGTCACGGGCGGGTTGCTTGCGGTCATCGTCGGACTGATGTTCTTCATGGAAGGACTCAAGCTGGGCCTGATGCCGTTCGGTACCGTGATCGGCGACACCCTGCCGCGCAAGTCGCCCTTGCCGCTGGTCCTGGTCATCACCTTGCTGCTCGGCATCGGCGTCACTTTCGCCGAGCCCGCGATCGGCGCACTGAAGACGGCGGGACAGAACGTGGCCGTCGAGCGGGCGCCGTACCTGTACGCCGTGCTGAACGACTGGTCCGGGGCGCTGGTCCTGGTGGTGGGCGCGAGCGTCGGCCTGGCGGCAGTCATCGGGACGCTGCGCTTTCTCTACGGGTGGAGCCTCAAGCCGCTGATCTACGCCACGCTGGTGCCGGTGCTCGGCTTGAGCCTGCATGCCGCCGGCGATCCGGACCTGCGGACCGCGCTAGGGCTCGCCTGGGACACCGGTGCGGTCACCACCGGGCCGGTCACGGTGCCATTGGTGCTGTCGCTCGGTATCGGCATCGCGGCTGCCGCCGGCAGAGGCGGCTCCGGTCTGTCGGGTTTCGGGATCGTCACGCTGGCCTCGCTGTTTCCGGTCGGCGGTGTGCTGCTGCTGCTGCTGTACGTGGCCTCGACCGTGTCGCCGGCGGAGATCATCCAGGCCGCCGCCGGCCAGGCCGCAACCCTGGGCGGACCCCTTGCATGGTATCAGCGCAGCCCGGGAGTCGAGATCATTCTTGGCGTCCGCGCCATCCTGCCGCTGGTCCTGTTCCTGTTCCTGGTGCTCAGGTTCGTGCTGCGCGAGCGCCTGCAGCACCGCAACGAGATCTTCCTGGGCATCGCGCTGACCATCATCGGCATGTGCATCTTCAACCTCGGCCTCACCTATGGCCTGTCCAGGCTCGGGGGCAGCGCCGGCGGGCTCGTGCCGACGGCGTTCATGGCGGTCGACGGCGTGGAAGGCTCGCCGCTGTATGTCTATTCCGTCGGCCTGGCACTGGCGCTGCTGTTCGCCTGGGTTCTCGGGTTCGGCGCGACGGTCGCGGAGCCGGCATTGAACGCACTGGGAATTACCGCGGAGCAGCTGACGAACGGCGTATTCAAGA
>CAWCBA010000013.1:0-8509 GCA_963793675.1 uncultured Gammaproteobacteria bacterium
CGGAGAACTGTCGGTTCGCGGATTGCACTCACTCGAGGGAACCGGGTTGCGCCGTGCGAGCGGCGATCGAACGGCACGAACTGGGCGAGGAGCGCCTGCAGGACTACCTGAAGCTCAGGAGAGAGTCTGCGTTCCACGATCTGTCGTACGCCGAACGACGAAAGAAGGACCGGGACTTCGGACGAATGGTGCGCGCCTCCTCGAAGCCGAGGGACCAGCGGGGCGGGGACTGAGCCCGTCACGAGCGCCGCCCTCGGCTGACGCGCTTCGCGCGCCGGCGGTCAGGCTGGGCCGGAGTCTCGATCCCACAGGGAGACGACGCAACCCACCTCGGGCGGGACGCGTCCCGCGTGCACCTCGCGCCACGTCGCGGCGGCAGAGTCCGCGCCGAGCGAGTGCTTGACTGTCAGCCACTCGCGGCTCCAGGCGACGAAACCCTCGAGCGAAGCGGCCACCCTCTCCTGGTAGGCGCGTATGCCCCAGTCCTGCACGCGCTTCTTCACCTGCGACGGTGCGAAGAAGAAGGCCGGTTTCGGACCGGTCGAGCGCAGCGGTGCGGGCCGGTGCCTCGTGGTGGCTGCGGCCCACGGCCATCGAGTGCTTGAGCTGGTCGCCGAGGTGGGCATGAACCGCCGCGAGGACCGCGCCGTTGCCGGCCATGTCGATCGACACGAGCGGCGTCGCCGCAGGGAGACGCGTGATCTCGTCGTAGGTGACGACCTCGTCGTAACAGCCCAGGCGATGCGTGAACGCGTGATTGCGCGACGAGGTGACGCCGATGATCTCGATCCCGGCGCGCGCATCGGCACAGTGCGCGAAGCCGATGGCCGTCTTGCTCGAGGCCGACAGGACTACGACGCGTCGAGCGCCGAACCAGTCGTTGTCGGCGAAGTAGTCTTCTGCCAGCCAGCCCGTGATGAACAGCCCGCGCAGCAACGCGTGCCTGTCCTCGGCGTCCACGCCCTCCCGGTAGAACGCGTCGCGATCGGTGGCCACGTACGAGCGGTACACCGGCGCATGTGCCGCGCGGTGCGGGCCGTCGTCGCGCACGCCTTCGGCGACCGGTGTCACCTGCATGTCGACGTACCGCGCCATCGGGAACCAGCCGTAGTAGCGACCCCCGGTGGCGACCTCGGGGTGCCGCGACTCGACGATTTCCGCCCAACCCATCGCGGGGACGCAGCCCCACTCCGGCTCGCCGGTGGGGAAGAAATCCCAGTAGCCGAGGACGTCGCCGGTAGTCGCGTAGGTCACCGTATTGGCGGTCACTGCGAACCGCTCGACGCGCAAGCGCACCTGCCCTTCCGCGAGGCCCGGCATAGTGGCCTCGCAGAGCCGCGACTCGCCGTGCCGGAGGCGGTGTATCTGCAGCGTGATGTTGCCCGTGGTCATGCCGGTCGCCTCGATGCGGAATCGACGGCTACTATAGCGAAGCCCGATGCATCCAAAGCACGCGGACGCGATTCGGGCAGGCTATGAACGGGATCCGATCAGGCAATTGGATCAACGGCGCCTGACGAGGCACCATGGTGTCCGAGCGTCAATGCACCTGGAGGCGGACCATGAAAAAGCGAGCCAGAACACGTACCGAGGCCACGTCGCGTATCGACATCGACATCGGCAAGTCGGACCGTGCGGCGATTTCGGCAGGTCTCAGCCGCCTGCTCGCCGACACGTACACACTCTATCTGACGACCCACAACTTCCACTGGAACGTGACGGGCCCGATGTTCAACAGCCTGCACGAAATGTTCATGACGCAGTACACGGAGCTGTGGAACGCCGTCGATCCGATCGCGGAGCGGATCCGCGCTCTCGGCCACGTGGCACCGGGGTCGTACGCCGAGTTCGGCAAGCTGGGCTCCCTTCCGGATGCGCCCGG
This sequence comes from uncultured Gammaproteobacteria bacterium, assembly GCA_963793675.1. Taxonomy (GTDB): domain Bacteria; phylum Pseudomonadota; class Gammaproteobacteria; order Steroidobacterales; family Steroidobacteraceae; genus RPQJ01. The sequence continues at coordinate 1,883 of CAWCBA010000013.1, forward strand.
AAACCCGCCGAAGGCGATGAAGATGGTGCGCATCCTGATGGAAGGGCACGAGGCCGTGGCGAGGACGGCGCGCAGCCTGTTGCCGGTGGTCGAGGCCGCCAGCGACGAGCCCACGACCGACCTCCTCGTGCAGCGCCTGACCGTTCACGAGCAGACTGCCTGGATGCTTCGCTCGCTGCTCGAGGAGTAGCGGATCGACCGTGCCAGCACGGAGTCGCTGCGATTGCAGGGGCTCCGCGGGAACGAGGAGGACCGGTCATGACGATCAGGAACGACCCCGAGGGACGCCGGCTGCCCGTCAAGCTCGACGCGACGTCGAACGGCGAGTACGCGCCCATTCCGCTCGAGCCGGTGCATCGCGAGGCGATTCAAGTCGCGATGGAGGCGGCCACGTCGAACGCGAAGCGGCTCGGCGTGAAACGCCGCGAGTTCCTCGTCTCGGCCTGCGGAGCGGCCACTGCATTGCTAGGCATGAATGCAGCGTATGCGCGGGCCGGCCGTATGGGCGGCTGGTACGACGTGCCGACGCTCGCCGCCCTCGAGGCCGAGGTCGCGCGCGGTGCCGTTGAGGGCGGGGAGTTCATCTTTGACGTGCAGGGGCACTTCGTGAACCCGACCGGCGCGTGGCTCAAGCGCTTGCCCGAGGGCGCAGCGCCCGCTGCGCGGCTTCACGACCGACCCGCGCTGCGAACCCCACCGGGGGCCGGGCGAGCTCGATTACCTGCGCTGCGTCGGTCCCGAGCAGTTCGTGAAGGACGTCTTCATGGACTCCGACACGGATCTCATGGTGCTGTCCTTCGTGCCGTCCACCGCAGAGGGCGAGCCGCTCAAGATCGAGGAAGCGGAGGCCACCGCGCGCATCGTCGAGCAGCTCGAGGGTACGCACCGCCTGTATATCCACGGCCGCGTCAATCCGAACCAGCCCGGCGATCTCGATCGCATGGACGTGCTCGCGGAGCAGCACAAGGTCGCGGCCTGGAAGACCTACACGCAGTGGGGCCCGGAGCAGAAGGGCTTCTGGATGGACGACGAGCCCGGCATCGCGATGATCGAGAAGGCCCGCAAGCTGGGCGTCCGCAACATCGCCATCCACAAGGGCCTTTCCTTCGGGCCGCAGTCCTACGAGCACTCGACCTGCAAGGACATCGGGCGCGTTGCGAAGCGCTTTCCCGACGTCAACTTCCTCGTCTATCACTCGGGCTTCGTGGCCGATGCGAAGGAGGGTCCCTACGACCCCGCGCGCACGGACGGCGTGGACGCGCTGGTGACGAGCCTGCTCGAGAACGGGGTCGCGCCCGGCTTGAACGTGTACGCGGAGCTCGGCTCGACGTGGCGGCTTTGCATGCGCGACCCGGATACGGCGGCGCACACACTCGGCAAGCTGGTCAAATATTGCGGTGAGTCGAACGTGCTGTGGGGCACGGACTCGATCTGGTACGGATCGCCGCAGGACCAGATCCAGGCGTTCCGTACGTTCCAGATCGCGCCCGAGCTGCGCGAGCGGCACGGGTATGCGGAGATGACGCCTGCACTGCGGGCGAAGATCTTCGGGTTGAATGCGCTCGGCATCTACCCGGTACCCGAGGGCGTGCTGAAGGCGCATCTGCGGGGCGACCGCGTGGCGAGGCAGCGAGCCGAGTACCGGCAGCAGCCGGATCCGTCGTTCGTCACCTACGGGCCGAAGACGCGCCGCGAGTTCCTGAACCTGCTGTCGTGGGAACGGGGCTAGCGTCGGGCAGCCTTCAAGCGGCCGCGCTCGAGCGTTCGCGACGGCGACTCGCCGAAGACCTCGCGGTACGCAATGGAGAAGCGGCCGAGGTGCGTGAATCCGAGGCTGGTGGCGATCGAGGTGATCGCGTCCGCCGCGCCGGCGTTTGCGATGCGACGATGCGCGGCGGCAAGGCGCCGCTCGCAGACGAAGCGCATCGGCGACATGCCGCGATGCGCCTGGAAGGCCATCTGCAGCGAACGCTCGCCTGCCTGGGCCACCGAGCTGAGCCGTCCGATCGTGATTGCTTCGCCGAGATGCGCGTCGATCCAATCCTCGAGATCCGCGAGCCGTTGCATCGAGAGCCGGGTCGAGGTGACCGCACCGGATGAAATCGTCAGTGCATCCACCATGGCTGCGATCACGCGACGCTCGCTTCGCGTCTGCTCGGTCGCAGATGCGTCGGGACCGAGGACCCCGACCAACTCCGCAACGGCGTCGTCGAATCTCTTCCGCACCGGCATCGGCAGCTCGAGGGCCAATGGAGTCTGGGGCCATGCGAGCGCGCTGGAAGGGCAACGTGCCTGGGCTTCGTCGGCCAGTGTTGCATCGTCGACCTGCAGGGCGAACGTCGAGCCGGCCGCGAACTGGCTGGTTGTCTCGGCGCCGGCAGGGATGAACGCCAACCTGCCGGGGGCGACGCTGAAGCGTCGACGTCCAAACGCGTACTCATGCGTCCTGTTGAGCGGCACGTGGACGCAGGACCAGGGGAAGCGAGCACGGACCGTCTGCCGGAGCCCGGCACGAAACCAGCCGAGCTTCACGGTCTGGCCCGTCAGGATGGCGGCTTCGTACCCATACGGCCCGGCCTCATGGGCGACCCGCGAGTGTTCACCATCGCGCTGCGCGACCCACGACGTCACTTCATCGAGGTCGTCGCTGCGGGCGCATTGCGCGTACGGGGGTGGGGTGACAACGGGAAGCATGACGAGCTGAGAGGGTGGATGGCCGATCGAACCAGTGGGGGAAATGTTGCCCCCTGTGTACGGGATTCGGATAGTGAAGCGTCACTGGATTCGTTACAAGTTCAGGTTTTGATTCCACGGAGCGGCCTTGTTCGAGCTCATCGGATGGTTCGTTCAACATCCGCTGCGCATTCTTGCCCTCGGCGGGCTCTATGTTGCTGCGTGGGGTGCGCTCCGCCTTGCCCTGCCAGCCCGTCGCACCAACGCTCTCCTGGCCCCTGCCGCGTACTGCGTTGCGTTCGCGGCGTGGGAGTGGCTGGTCAAGGTGCGGACGCCGGACGCGAACATCCGGGTCGACCTGCTGCTGATCTGGCCGGCACTGCTGCTGCTAACCTTGTGGTCGATATGGCTGGCACGTCGCCCTCGTGCATGAGTGCCTCGCCGACGAGCCGCGCAATGTGCAGCGACCTTTCAAATGGATCCAAGTGCTGACCATCGCTTACCGTGCAGGGTCGTGGCTGGCCCTGGCCTTCGCAGGCCTGAGCGCCGGGATCCTCCTCTTTGACGGCCTGGTGCACGCCGAACGGTTGAGTTCGCAATACCTCGCCATGACGGTGGTTGCGGCACTGGCATTCGCTGCGACCGGCGCCGCCATCTTCGGCCTGCACTGGAGTCTCGAGCGGATTCGCAAGCACTCGACTAGTGGCGGCGACGGGACCGGAACGGCCGAACCGGCGGTGCCGTGGATGGTCGTCCGGCTGGTGCTGGGTCTGCTGCTGGTCCTCACGATCCTCCTGATGACGGGCGCTCTGGTTGCCATGGTCGGGAGGCTGCGGCAAGGCCTGACGATCTTCGCGTGACGTCGGTGCCGCGGCGCCGAGCCGCCGAACGGTCACCCGGTCGGGCGACCCAATCGGACATCGTGCGAGCCTTGCGACTCGAGGTAGAGCCCCGTCCGTGTGACGGCATTCAACGGCGCGTCGAACGTGCGTAAGGTGCCTGTCACAAGGACTTTCGTCGTCCGGCCCGCCCGGGCATCCGCGACGATCCGCGCCAGCAGGGCGTCCCGTCCGTCGTCGGTGCGCACGAACACCGTGAACGATTGTCCCGCCCCGTCGCTCTCCCTCGCCTTGACGTTGAAGCTCCAGGTCGCGGCGTCCCTTGCCTCGCCGGCCCACCACCCGGCGAGAATCTCGCGGGCCGCGGCGTCACCGTACAGATTCGCGGGGTCGACGAATCCCGATACGCGGATCGTGCGGCCGTCCAGGTCACGCAACGCTGCGCCATCGCGTGCAAATCCGTGGTGGGTGATCTCGGCTGCGGCGACGTACCGGTCGAATTCCTCGACGCACGCGGTGAAGCAGGCCACGCAGAGCAGCTGGACCAGTAGACGCACTGCGCCCGTCTTGCACGCGCCAGGCCAGCATCGCCGACTGCGTGCGGAATTCGGATAGCTGGAGGTTCCCGGGAACGATACTGTCACCAGCCGATCCGGCGACGGGCGCCGCGAGCCTCCCTCGCGTCACTGGAAACATTCAACACGTCACTGATCCGCTACCGAGGATGGCCATGTCGAACTCATTCAGCCGTGCCCTTTGCTTGCCGCTGGTCCTCGCGCTGTTTACGGGCTTGATCTCGCCCACACAAGCCGCGGGCGAGATCCGCACCCAGCGAGTCCAGTTCGCCAAAGGCGCCACCAGCGCGACGGTGAAAGGCACGATCAAGGGCTACGAGACGGTCGACTACCTGCTCGGCGCGGCGCAGGGCCAGTACATGAACGTCAGCATGGCGACCGACAATTCCGCCAGTTACTTCAACATCCTGGCGCCCGGCGAGACCGAGGTCGCCTTCTTCAACGGCTCGACGAGCGAGAACCAGTTCGAGGGTGCGTTGCCTGCAACTGGTGACTACCGGATCCGCGTGTACATGATGCGCAGCGCGGCGCGCCGCAACGAGGTCGCCAACTACCGCCTCGAGATGATCGTCACGGGCGCCGCCCATGGCGCGGCCCACGTTGCGGGCAGCACTGACGCGCTGGTTCCCGGTACGAGCTACCACGCGACGACGCAGATCCCGTGCGTCGCCGAACCGGGCAAGCCGATGAGCCAGTGCGAGGCCGGCGTCAAGCGCACGCCCGGCGGCGGCTCCGTACACGTCACGACGCCGGATGGCGGCAGTCGTGTGATCACCTTCCGCGACGGCAAGGTGTTCGCGACGGATGCCGACGCGCCTTTCAGGGTCGAGCGACGCGACGACTGGTCCATCGTCCGGATCGGCGCGGTGGAGGTCTACGAGATTCCGGATGCGCTCGTGTTCGGCGGTTGATCGGCCAGGCGGCCGATCGGGGGCGCACCGCGCCTGCTCGCGATTCGTCGCGTGATCAGTCCCACAGTCCCATAACGAGATATTCGCATTGGAGGTTCCATGATGAGGTCTGCATTCCTGTCGGCGTCCCTGGTCGCGATCGCCATGAGCGCCGGCTCGTCACCTGCCCGCGCCGATTCGAACGAAGCCACGTGCCAGGTCCGCAAGGACGGCGAGACCAAGCAGGGCCAGTCGGGCCCCTGCACGTTCTCGCAGCGGCAGGGCTACATTGATCTCGACCTGCGTAACGGCGAGACCTACAGCCTGAGCCCGGGCAACCAGCCGAACCACTTCAAGGACCAGAAGGGCCACAAGGTCGTGCGCACTCAGGCGGGCGGCAACACGCAGGAGTTCAAGTGGGAAGGCGGCAAGAAGGTGACCGTGACCTTCGGGGCGTCGTCGTCATCGTCCTCGTCGGGCGGCAGCATGACCGAGACGCCGGCCGACTTGCAGGATCTCGTGCACGGTCGCCGGGTCGGCGGCGAGGTCGACGACGAGCTGATGAGGCGCGGCTGGAGGCAGGGGAAGAATGAAGTCCAGGGGGACGAGGTCTACTCGTACTGGGGCAAGGGTTCCCGCTGCGTCGTCGTTCACTTCAACGCCAGCCGCCACGTCTCGTCGATTGCCAACGCCTTCGAGAGCAGTTGCCGATAGCGCGTCGCTTTGCGGCCATGCCGGTGGGCTCTGGCGGGCGGTGGGCGGTCGTCGCCTTACTGCTCGCTGGCGTCGTCTATGCGTGGCCTACCTATGTCCGCTATTTCGGCCTGCACCCGGGGCCGATGGCGATCGAACTGCTCATCGGGCCGGCGCAGAAGGCTGGCCTGGACTTGACCACGATCGCGGAGGGGTCACCCCTGATCCCGGTGATGCTGGTTTACGGCGCGGTCGCGAGCACACTCGTCATGAACCTGCTCTTGTGGCCGGTACTGATCTGGGGGTTGCGGTACTCGGGTCGGGGCTGGCACGGCATCCAAAGGGAGGATGCTCGAGCGGGATCAGGCGGATAGTCTCGCCGTCCGCAACAAAACGTACGAACGCAGCCCAGTCCTCGCGCGGTTGCATGTCGAGCGCCACGGCCAGCACGTGACCGGCGTCGTCGAGGACGATCAACGGTCCGCCAGCGGCGACTAACCGAACCTCCAGAGGCCCCCACGGCGCACGACTGCAAGTGGCGACGGTCCCAGCTTGCGCCAGCGCGCGGGGGTCCTGGCCGAGGACGTCCAGCACCATGACGCGCTCGGAATAGGCCGCTTTCAGGCAGCCTGCGTGCTGCGCGGAGAACGCACACCGGCTGCGCCTGCGGAACCACGCCTCCTGCGTCTCCAGCAGCGACGCGGGTGTCGCCACGGTGGCGGGTCGGATCCGCTCCAACGCGTCTGCCACCTGTCGATCGAGGCCGAGCAGTTCAGGATCGCCGCACACCAGCATGTCACTTGCATAGGTCGGGTGGCTGCAGTCGGCCACGACCTGATCGGGCGGCGGGGGAACGGCGTGTGCGGCGCTGATCGACGAGGGCATGGCCTGCAGCAACCACGCCATCAGGAAGCCGAGGTACGTTCCGAGGCTGTTGCCAAGCGTGCCGGCCACGAT